>NZ_BBXF01000004.1 GCF_001570585.1 Herbidospora daliensis
GGCACGATCACGACGTACCGCAGGCGCACTTGCAGGTCGGCCGTGACCGGGCCGCACACGACGGGCAGCCCGATCACGCCTGCCCTCGGCGCACTTGCGGATCGCGGTGACCTGGACGCACACGTCGGGCGGCACGATCACGACGTACCGCAGGCGCACTTGCAGGTCGGCCGTGACCGGGCCGCACACGTCGGGCAGCCCGATCACGTCGTGCCGGAGGCGCACTTGCGGGTCGGCCGGTAGCGGCGGCTGCGGTCCCGGCTCTTCTTGGAGTCGCTGTCCAAGCTGAGCATGGCAGCCATCGGCCCACTTGTGCGCTGGGTCGACTATGACGACGGCATCGACCCCAGCTGCTGGGGTGTCGTCTACCGACCGCCCGGGGTCGAAGCTAGCGGCGTGAAGTGCCGAGGGCCGCGAAGTAGTCGTTGTATCTGGTCAGTTCGCGTTCGACCGGTTCGATCACCAGGTCCTGCGCAACGCCCGCCACCCGGCGGCGCATGTCCCGCTCCAGCTGGTCGCGTTCCTTCCCCGCCGCCATCACCACGAAGTTGCGGCTGGCGATGGCCGACAGCAGGCCCACGCCGAGCACGCTGACCATCATCAGCAGCACCCACGGCAGCGCCGCCACGTCGCCCAGCAGCTCGGCGGGAGGCTCGCCGACCTTGAAGATCCCGTAGGCCACGATCGACCCGGTCACCCCCAGTCCTGCCACGAACAGCAGGACGAGGAGGAGCTGCCACGTCTTCGCCAGCCGCCACCAGCCCGGTACCCGGTCCAACGGCGGTGCGATCTCGGCCAGTTCGTCGGTCAGCACCTTCGGGAGCTGGCCCGATCGGGAGCGGGCCGCGTCGCGGACCGCGTCCTGCCAGGGTTCGGGCATGCCCTGGGTCAGGCCGTCGGACAGGGCCTGGACGGCGTTGTCGACCTCGGCCGGCTGGGCGTGGACAGAGTCGGAGACCAGGGTCCGGATCTCGTCTTTCACGTCGCCGAGCTTCAGGTGCTTCAGCGGGTCGCCGCGGAAACGACTGGCCCAGCGGGCCCATGGCCAGCCGACCCAGTCGATCGAGCGGGTGCCGTAGACGTTCTCTAGAGCCTCGCCCACCGCCGGGGCGCCCACGGCGTCGCACAAGGCGTCGGTCAGGCCGGCGCGGCGGGCGGGGTCGATCGTGGGGTCGACCTTGAGGAGGGCCGGCATGTCCTTGGCCAGGCGGAGCATCAGGCGGTCGAGGTCGGCTTCCAGGCGCAGGTAGCCCGCCTTGCGGGCGCTGACCGACTCGGCGAGTTCGACGCGCAGGTCGTCGATGCCGCCGCCGGTCACGGCCGAGGTGGCGACCACGCGGGGGTTGTCGACGCCCTCGCGGCCTAGGAGGTCGCGGAGGTCGGTGAGGCACTCCTCGACCTCCTCCGGGGTGAGGCGGTCGGCCTGGTTGAGGGCGAAGACCGTCACGGCGTCGTGGCCGGCGAGTTCGGTCACGTAGCGGCGGTGGGTGGAGGCGTCGGCGTACTTCTGGGGGTCGAGGACCCAGACGATCAGGTCGGCCGAGGTGATGAGGCGGTCGGCTTCGGTGTCGGTCAGGGCGCGGATGGAGTCGTGGTCGGGGAGGTCGAGCAGGATGAGGCCGTTGAGCTGGCCGTCGCCCTTGTCGAGAGCGCTCGACCGGGAGAAGCGGTGGCGCCACTGGATCTGGAGCCAGTCGAGCAGGGGGGCGGCGCCTTCGAGGCCCCAGACGCACGCGTGGGTGCGGGCCGTCGTGGGGCGGCGGACGCCCGTGGGTGACAGGTCGAGGCCCGAGATGGCGTTGAACAGGGAGGACTTGCCGCTGCCCGTGCCGCCGGCCAAAGCGACCACGGTGTGGTCGGGCGACAGCTTCAGGCGGTTGCCGGCCCTGATGATCAGCTGGGTCGCCTCGGTGAGCAGGTCGGCGTCTTCGCGGCCCTGGCCGAGATCGACCACCCGGGTCAGGGCGGCCAGCCGTGTGCCCAGCCCGTGCCTGGGCTCGGCGGTGATCGTCATCGGGCGACCTCGAGGTTGTAGGTGGCCTGGTAGAGCCGGGTGGCCGCGGCTTCGTCGGGGATCCCGGCTCCGTCGAGGGCGTCGACGTAGCGCAGCGTCTCGTCGTCGAACAGTAAACCGACGCGGGCGCGCAGGTCGGAGCGGGCCTTGGCGCTGATGCTGCGCAGCGACTCGGCGCCGAGCAGGCCGCGCAGGAGCCGCTGCGGGAGGGCTCCGTTGCCGCCGGGGGCGTCGCCGGTGCCGTAGCCGAGCAGGCCGACGGTGAAGATCAGGGCGAGCGACTCGACGTCGAAGGAGACCAGGCGGGCGACCGAGCGCTTCGTGACGCCCTCGGTGCGGACCAGCTCGGTCACGTGGTCCTGCCACGAGGCGACCATGCGGGCGGTACGGCGGTCGACGTCGTCGGCCGGGCGGCCGAGGCCCGGGAGGGCGGCCAGGCGGTCGCCCGCGCCGGCGCGCTGCCGCCAGCGGGTGACGACCTCTTCGGAGGCGCGGTGGACGGCCGTGCTGATGACCGATTCCAGGCCGCTGCGCAGGGCGCCCCGGAGCGCGCCGATGCGTTCGGGGCCGTGGTTCTTAGCGCGGCGGATCTGGAGGGTGCGCATCAGGTCGCCCGACCCGGCGAAGTCCTGCCAGCGGGCCAGTACCTCACCGCGCAGCAACGAGCCGTCGCGGGTCGACTCCTCGATCTCGGCCAGGGCTCCGGAGAACGCCGCGTCGATGTCGGAGCGCAGGTCGGCGCGCAGGGCCACCTGGGTCTCCAGGTGGCGGGCCAGCGCGGGGACGCGGGCGCGGAAGCTGTTGAGCACGCCGTTGAGCGTCGCCTGGACGGCCAGCGCCCGCCGCTGCTCGTCGACCGAGAGCTCAGACAACCACATGCGCAGGTCGGCCACCTCGTCGTCGGGCAGGCGGCCGTTGGTGACGGTGGTCTCGTTGATGATGAACCGCTCCACCTCGCCGAGGCCGTACTCGTCGAGCATGCGGGTGAAGTGCTTGGCCACGACCTCGCGGGAGCGGGCCGGGACGCGGGACAGGATGATCACCAGCCGGGCGCCGCGTTCCTTGGCCAGCTTGAGCAGGCCCCACGAGGGGGCGTCGGCGTAGCGGGCCGCGCTGGTGACGAAGACCCACAGGTCGGCGGCGTCGAGCATGCGGTGGGCGATGTCGTGGTGTTCCTCGACGACCGAGTCGATGTCGGGGGTGTCGAGGAGGGCGACGCCGTGGGGCAGCCACTTGGTGGAGGCGACCACGATCGAGTCGGATCCGGGGCCCTCGCCGGGTTCGGCGATCCGGTTGAGGCCGCTCAGCAGGGTGCCCTTGGTGAACCAGCGCTCGTCGGCCGGGTTGCAGACCAGGACGGGGGTGCCGGTGGTCGGGCGGCGTACGCCGGTGGCGCTGACGGCCTGCGCGGCGAGGGTGTTGACAAGGGTGGACTTCCCGGCTCCCGTCGATCCGGCGACGACGATCAGGGCGGGGGCGGTGCTCATGTGGACGCGGGGGATGACGTAGTCGTCGAGCTGGGCCAGCACGGCGGCCTGGGACTTCCGGGCCTCGTCGGCGCCGGGGACGTCGAGGCCCAGGTGGAGGCCGGTGACGGCCTCGCGGAGCTGGCTGAGGGCGTCGGTCAGGGCGCCCGACACCTGCTCGGGGAGGGCGAACTCCTCCTCGTAGGAGTCGTCCTCCTCGGGAGCCGCCTCCTCTTCGGGGGGCTCGTCTTCTCGTATCGCCCGGAAGCTGAGTGTCTGCTCGCCGGGCGACTCTGGTTCTTCCTCGGGCATGGCGGCCTCGTCTGCGGGTTCGGACCGCGGTGTCTGGTTGGCAGCCTTCATCGGGCTCGCTCCGCTCGCACCATCTCGATCTCCTGACCGACCTTGACGACGTCGCCGACGACGACGATCGCCGGTGGCCGTACGCCCGCGGAGGTGACGCGCTCAGCCACGTCGAGCAAGGTGGCGCGCACCGCCCGCTGGGTGGGAAGAGTACCGTCCTGTACCACCATTACGGGAGTTTCCGGTGAACGTCCCTCACGCAGCAATGTGTCGGCGATCTCCGCGATGCGTTCCACGGCCATCAGCAGTATCAGGGTTCCCTCTGATCCCGCCAATAGCTTCCAGTCGACGGTCGAGGCCGGATGTCCGGGGGCGACGTGCACCGAGACGACGTGGAAGTCCTGGCTGACGCCCCGGTGGGTGACCGGCACGCCCGCCGCGGCGGGCACCGCGACGGCGCTGGTGATGCCCGGTACGACCGTCACGGGCACCCCGGCCTCGGCGCAGGCGAGCATCTCCTCGCCGCCCCGGCCGAACACGAACGGGTCGCCGCCCTTGAGGCGGACCACGAACTTGCCTTCGAGGGCGCGGGCGACCAGCAGCTCGTTGATCTTCTCCTGGGCCAGGAACCGGCCGTAGGGGACCTTGGCGGCGTCGATGAGCTCGACGTCGGCGGAGAGCTCGTCCAAGAGGGAACGAGGGATCAGGCGGTCGGCGATCACGACGTCGGCTTGGGCGAGAAGCTGGCGTCCCCGGACGGTGATCAGGCCCGGGTCGCCGGGGCCGCCGCCGACCAGGGCGACGCCGACGGGCTTGTCGCGGTGGCGGCGGGCGTCGATCGCGCCGTCGCGCAGGGCGTCGACGACCGCGTCGCGGATGCCGGCCGCCCGACGGGGGTCTCCCCCGGCGGTGACGGCGACGCCGATCTCGTCGACCCGGCCGCTGGCCGGCGTCCAGGCCGCCGAGGCGTCCTTGTCGTCGGCGCGGACGCACCAGATGCGCTTGGCCTCGGCCTCTTCGGCGATGGCGGCGTTCGCGGCGCGGTCGCTGGTGCAGGCGTGGACCAGCCAGGCGTCGTCGACGTCGCCCGCCTGGTAGCGGCGGCGTTCCCAGGTGACGCGGCCGTCGGCGATCAGGTCGTCGAGCGCGGGCGTCGCGCTGGGCGAGACCAGGGTGACCGCGGCGCCGGCGTCGAGCAGGGCGGGGATGCGCCGCTGGGCGACCCGGCCGCCGCCGACGACCAGCACCCGCCGCCCGTCGAGCCGCAGGCCGAGCAGATAGGGGGCCATTTCTCCCTCGTTGTGGCACAGGTTTCGTTAGGCAGTAAACCTACCGGCTGACCTGTGACGCGACTCAAGAGATCGCCGGTATCGGTCTTGTCGCACCCAAAGGAGTGACGTCGGTCACAGCGTTGCCGAGTGGGTAATTGACCACAGAACGGGGCTATCCGCAACTCCTACTGTCATCGCAAGCACCCAGAAGCGAACAAACAGGAGTTACCCGAAATGCTGCGCAAGCTGATCGTCCCCGGTCTCGCCCTCGCCGTCACCGCCCTCGCCGCCGCCCCCGCCTCCGCCCACCCCGGCAACGGCCACGGCCACGGCGCGCCCGCCGGCGGGCAGTCCACCACCGAGTCCGTCCAGCTGCCCTCGACCCCGCAGGCGGGCGACACCTACTTCGCGGCGACGCTGCTGGGCAAGAACGAGGTCCCGGCGCCGGGCGCCAAGGTGGGCGACAAGAACGGCATCGCGGTCGCGGTCTTCCGCATCCACGGCAACCAGATGGAGTACGCCATCCGCTGGGCGGGCACCGCCGCCCCCAGCGCCTTCCACATCCACCAGGGCGTCAAGGGCAAGAACGGCGACGTGAAGATCCCGTTCTTCGGGGCCGCCCTCCCGTCCACCCTCAGCGCCGTCAAGGGCGTCGTGAAGGTCGACGACAAGGGCCTGCTGAACGGGATCAAGCGGAACCCGAAGAACTGGTACGCCAACCTGCACACCAGCGAGTTCCCCGGCGGCGCCGTGCGCGCCCAGCTCCAGCGCATCCGGCCGGTCAACCTCGACTCCGTCCTGGCCAACGGCTCGCGCTCGACGCTCACCGCCATCGCCGACGGCAGGCAGGAGGTGCCCGCCCCCGGCACGAAGGTCGGCGACAAGAACGGCAAGGCCGTCTGGCTGGTCTGGGTGAAGGGCACCAAGGTCCACTTCGCGACCGTGTGGAAGAACATCGCCCAGCCGACCCTCGCGCACATCCACAAGGCGCCCAAGGGCAAGAACGGCCCGGTCGTCGTCGACTTCCTCGCCGCCCCCTCGGGCCTCCCGGCGGGCATCAACGGCATCGCCGGCACCGGGAAGGCCTCGTCGTCGGTGGCCAAGGGCATCAAGAACAACCCGAAGAACTGGTACACCAACCTGCACACCAGCGAGTTCCCCGGCGGCGCCGTGCGCGGCCAGCTGCACGGCGGCGGCTGGTAATCCCTCAGCGCCCGTCGAGCAGGGGCCGGCGGGGGTCCCAGGGATCGCCCGACCGCCTCCGGGCGATCGCCGACAGGGCCTCCAGCACGACCCGGTTGCCCAGCAGGGCGGTGATGTCGGCATGGTCGTACGGCGGCGCGACCTCCACGACCTCCAGGCCGACGACCGGCAGTTCGTAGCAGATGCGCCGGACGGAATCGAGCAGCTCCCTGGCCGACAGGCCCCCCGGTTCGGGGGTGCCGGTGCCGGGGGCGTGGCCCGGGTCGCAGACGTCGATGTCGATCGACAGGAAGACGCCGTCGCAGTCGTCCAGGGCGATGGCGAAGGCCTCGGTCAGGCACTCGGAGAGACCTCTGTGGACGATCTCGGTCATCTCGTAGGAGCGCATGTTCTGCGCCGCCATCCACGACAGGACCTCGGGGCCGGGCCAGTAGCCACGCAGGCCGATCTGGAGGAACCGGTCGCCTCGGATGGCGCCCGACTCGATCAGCCGGCGCATGGGCTGGCCGTGGCCGTAGAGGTGGCCGAACTCGATGTCGCCGGTGTCCGCGTGGGCGTCGAAGTGGATCATCGAGACCCGGCCGAAGCCGTGGTGGCGGGCCACGCCCCGGGCGTCGGGCAGGGCGATCGAGTGGTCGCCGCCGAGGACGACGGGGATGGCCCCGGAGGCGGCGACCGTGTGCACGGCCGCCTCGATGTCCCGGATCGAGGTCTCCAGGTCGCCCGAGAAGCACTCGACGTCGCCCGCGTCGCGGACCGTGAGGTCACGCAGGCCGTCGACCCGCAGGGCGAGACTCGGGCGGGAACCGTCGTGGGCCAGGTAGCAGGCCTGGCGCAGGGCCGACGGGCCGAACCGGGCGCCGGGGCGGTGGCTGGTGCCGCCGTCGAAGGGGGCGCCCAGGATGACGACGTCGACGCCCTCCAGCGAGGCCGGGTCGGTCAGGTCGCAGCGGTCGACGCCAAGGAACGTGATGTCGGGGCCGTACATCGGGCCGTAGCGGGTCATGCGAGGGCCTCCTTGTCGGTGACGCCCGCGGCGTCGAAGGTGGCGACCTCGTGCAGCACACGGGCGGCGGCCACGACGATCGGGTGGGCCAGCAGGCCGCCGGTGCCCTCGCCGAGGCGGAGTTCCAGGTCGACGAGCGGGCGCAGGCCGAGATGGGCCAGCGCGGCGGTGTGACCGGGCTCGGCCGAACGGTGGCCCGCGATCCAGTAGCCGGCCGCGTCGGGCTCGATCGCGGCGGCGGCCAGCGCGGCCGATCCGGCGATCACGCCGTCGAGGATGACCGGGACGCGCAGCTCCGCCGCCTTCAGCAGGTATCCCGCGATGGCGGCGTGCTCCAGCCCGCCCAGGGCGGCCAGCGGGTCTTCGCCGCGGTTGACCTCCAGGGCCCGCGCGACCACCGCGATCTTGTGGGCGAGCATGGCGTCGTCGATCCCGGTACCGCGTCCCGTGACCTCGCCCGGCTCTTTGCCCGTGTACGCGCAGATCAGCGCCGCCGAGGCCGTCGTGTTGGCGATGCCCATGTCGCCGGTGACCAGGCACCGCGCTCCCTGCGTGACCAGCTGCTCGGCCACCTCCGCGCCGACCTGCCGGGCCCGCGCGGCCTCTTCACCGGTCATCGCCGGGCCCAGCGACAGGTCGGCGGTGCCCCTCCTGACCTTGCGCGACACCAGGCCGGGGGCCTCCGGCAGGTCGCCGTTCACGCCCACGTCCACCACGGTCACCGACGCGCCGACCTGGCCCGCGAAGGCGTTCGCCACCGCGCCGCCGGCCAGGAAGTTGGCGACCATCTGCTGGGTCACCTCTTGGGGCCAGGGCGAAACCCCTTGGTCGTGTACGCCGTGATCGCCTGCGAAGATCGCCAACGCCACCGGCTCGGGCAGCGGCGGCGGGGAGACCGCCGCGATGCCCGCCAGCTGCACGGCCACGTCCTCAAGAGCGCCGAGCGCGCCCCTGGGCTTGGTCAGGCGGTCGTGGTGGGCCCTGGCCTCGGCCATGGCGGCGGGGTCAAGCGGGGAGATCATCGCGGGCCTCCTTCAGGGCCGCCAGGAAGGCGGCCGTCGTCTCATCGTCGCGCACCGCCACCCGCAACCATTCGGGGCCCAGGCCCGGGAAGGTGTCGGCCCTCCTGACCGCGAATCCCCTCTCCCGCAGGAGCGTTCTGAGGCGGAGGGCGTGCGGGAGGCGTACACAGAGGAAGGAGCCCTGCGCCCCCGGCACGACATAGCCCCCGAGATCGGTCAGGCCGTCGGCGAGCACCCGCCGCCGGTCGGCCATCTCCCGGGCCCACGCGGCGGCCTCGGCCTGGGCACGCGGCGAGACGCACGCCTCGGCGGCGGCCAGCGCGGGCGTGGAGACCGCCCACAGGGGCTGCGCCTCCCGCATGGCGGCGATGAGCTCCGGCGGGCCGATGACGTAGCCGATCCGGAGCCCGGCCAGCCCCCAGGTCTTGGTGAGGCTGCGGATGACCACCAGACCGGGCAACCGGGCCGAAGCGAGCGATTCCGGCTCACCGGGCACACAGTCGGCGAACGCCTCGTCGACGACGAGATAACGGCCTTCCCTGGCGAGCGAGGCGATCGTCGCGGCGGGGTGCAGCACGGACGTGGGGTTGGTCGGATTCCCGATCATGACCAGATCGGCGTCGTCGGGGACGAGCGAGGCGTCCAGCACGAACGGATCGGGCAACAACACCCGATCGGGCACCAGCCCGACGGCCCGCAGCGCCGCCTCGGGCTCGGTGAACTGCGGATGCACCACAACCGGCCGCGACACGGGCAGCCCGACCAGTGATCGTTCGGACAATGCGCGCTCGGCCCAACCGGGCTTGGACAATGCAAGCCCGGGTTCGGCCGGCTCGGTCAAAACGTGCTCGCGTCCGGCGAGGACTCTGGCCAGCAACGTGAACGCCTCGGCTGCGCCCACTGTGAGCAGGACCTCTTCTGGGTCCCGCCCGTGGTGGGCGGCGACGACCCGGGTGGCATGGTCGGCGTTGGGATATGCCGAGATTTCCGACAAAGACGCTACGAGGAGGTCGCGTAACCACGTCGGGGGCATGCCCTGGCGGACGTTCACCGCCAGGTCGACCAGGCCCGGTCCGACTTCGCTGTCCCCGTGGTGGCGGAGATCGACGGGCATCAGACGCGGGCCGGGACCGGGAAGATCTCCTGGAGCCGTTCGGTGGCCAGGGCCTGGGAATAGCGCTGGCGGGCCGTGGTGGCGGCAGCGCCGGCCAGGGCCTCCTCGTAGCGGTCGATCACCACGTCGGCCAGGCCCTCGCAGTCGCCGATGACCTCGGCGCAGCGGATGTCGAGGCCCTCGTGGTTGGCGCCGTAGGCGAGGGCCTGGGCCCAGATGCGCTCCAGGACGCCGCCGGCGAACAGCACGTAGGGCAGCACGATGACCCGCTTGGCGCCCAGGCGGCGGCAGCGCTCCAGGCCGCCGGGCACGCCCGGCCGCGCGTGGGACACGTAGGCCGTCTCGACCGTCAGGTAGTCGGCCGCGTGGGTCTCCCAGAACAGCCGCGACACGCGGTGGACCTCGGCGTTGGCCGCGGTGCTCGGCGAGCCGTGGCCGACCAGGACGACGGCGGTGTCGGCGAGCGCGATCGGCTCGGGCTCCTCGACGAAGGCCCCGCGCACGAACGTGGGCATGTCGGCGGCGGCGTCGGCGAGGCGTTCGGCCAGCAGTTCCAGGATGCGCGGGTCGGGGCCGAGCGGGCGGCCCAGGTCGTATCCGAGCGTCGGGTGGAGCTCCTGGGCCAGCGCCAGCGTGCCGGGGATGTCGCCCAGCGCGGCGCGGTCGCCGGTGAGGCTGAGCGGCTGGGCGACGAGGTGGTGGTGGCCGCGCGCGACGAGCGAGGCGACCGACTCGGTCAGCGGTGGGCGGGCTCCCGCGACGAAGCCACCGGAGACGTCCGCGACGTCGCCGTCGAGGCGGCAGCGGAGCCGGTGAACGAACCGGCCGAATTCGGCTACGCCGGTATCGTCATGCGTGCCGTGCCCGATGAGCAGCAGCGGCGGTCTCATGTCAACGATCTCCCCTGGCTTGACCTGCTCCGCAAAGATAGCCGAGCTTGTCGTGCAATGGGGCATTCTTCCTAGGTTTGCCCAGCTCAGAGCTCACCGATCAAGAGACCGTAAACCACCGTGTCGGCTCTGCCGCCCGGAATCGGGATCGCCCCGCGCAGCACGCCCTCTTCGGCGAAACCGGCCTTCCTGGCCACTTTCCGGCTCGCCGTGTTGCCCTCGGCGATCATCAGCTGCACCCGCGCGAACCCCTGGGCGAACAGGAACGCGGTGAGCGTACGGGCGGCCTCGACGGCGTATCCCTGCCGCCGGGCCCACGGGGAGATCCAGTAGCCGATCTCGGCGTCGCCGCGTTCGCGGTCGGTGCGCACCACCGAGACCGCCCCGGCCAGCCGGCCGCCCTCGACCGGTTCGAGCGCGTAGGTGACGCTCTGCCGCCGGTCGGTGTGGGACAGGCGGGTGGTCCAGTCGAGCGCCTTCTCCAGCGTGTAGTCGACCGCCCACGGCATCCAGCGGGCGATCTCGGGGTCGTCGCGCACGGCGGCCAGCACGTCGAACGCGTCGCGTTTGGCGAACGGCCGCAGCTCCAGCCGGTCGCCCGCCAGCCGCGCCGGGAACCCGCCCGGCCGGTCGCCCTTCAGCAGCCCGAAGACGACCACGTCGTGGGGCCCGTCGTCTTCGAACCCGGCGCCGCGCAGCAGGCCCTCGCGGGTGAACCCGGCCTTCTCGGCCACCCTGATCGAGGCGGCGTTGCCCGCGATGGCGCGCAGTTCGACCCGCCGCAGCCGGGCCGTGCCGAGCGCCCAGGCGGCCAGCCCGCCGAGGGCCTCGGGGGCGTAGCCGTTGCCCCGGTGGGCGGGGTGCACGCCGTAGCCGACCTCGGTCGTGCCGGCCCCCCAATGGGTCTTGAACAGGCTGATCGCCCCGACGATGCGGCCGTGGCGCTCGATCGCCAGGTGGATGCCCTGGTTCGACCGGCGCAGTTCGTGCACGCCGTTGACGAGCCACGAGACGATCCCGCCCGCGTAACCGGGGGCTCCCGGCGGGAGCGCGGTGGGATGGGCGCCGTCCTGCACGATCGCCCGGACCTGGTCGTGGTCGGCGGGGCGGAAGTTCCGCAGGACGAGCCGGTCGGTGGCGATGGACAGGCGCTCGTCGAACACGCCCAATACCGTACGACTACCCGATGACGATGACGACCTCGAGCGTGCGGGGCCCGTGCACGCCCTCGACGCGGTTCAGCTCGATGTCGCTGGTGGCCGAGGGGCCGCTGATCCAGGTGAGCGGGCGGGCCGGGTCGAGGCGGGCGACCGCGTCGGGGACGTTCGGCACGATCTGGTCGTCGCGGACCACGCACAGGTGGTAGTCGGGGATGAGGGTCTGCGCGCGGGTGCCCTGGCCGGGGTCGGCGTCCAGGACGATCGTGCCGGTCTCGGCGACGGCGACGGCGCAGGTGGAGATCACTCCGTCGGGTTCGCCTTCGGAGGCGGCGTACATGTCGGAGGGAAAGCCTGCTGGAACGGTCAGCACCCTGCCCTCGGTGATCCGGGCCAGCGTCGCCGCGACCTCGGCGCGCGGCACGACGTGCACGATCGCCTTGTAGTCGCGGACCCGTTCGGCGAACAGGTCCACGTCGCCGCGTTCGCCGGTGGCGCCCCGGTAGCCGCGCTCGATCCCGGCCTCGGGCGCGCCCTCGACGGCCGAGCGGATGCGCCGCAGGATGACCTCGCGTGCCGCCGCGCTCATCTGTTCCCCTCTCTGACCCACCAGTCGCGGAACGACTCGGCGGGGATCTCCGGCATGTCGCGGGTGTCGGTCCAGCCCGACAGCGGGCCGGGCAGCCGTTTGGGCACCAGCCTGCGCATGCGCCCGCCGAACCGCTGCGCCTTGGCCAGCCGCTTCGACCGGCTGAAGACCCATCCGGCGGCGGCCATGCCCGCCTTCTCGGTCCGGGGGTGCCGCGCCTTCGCGCGCAGGTCGACGAGCACCGACGGGATGTCGATGGCGACCGGGCAGACCTCGTAACACGCCCCGCAGAGCGACGACGCGTAGGGCAGCGACCGGTCGAGCTCGGTGTCCATGCCGCGCAGCTGCGGCGTCAGGATCGCCCCGATCGGCCCCGGGTAGACCGAGCCGTAGGAGTGCCCGCCGGCGCGTTCGTAGACCGGGCAGACGTTCAGGCAGGCCGAGCAGCGGATGCAGCGCAGCGCCTGGCGGCCCACCTTGTCGGCCAAGACCGAGGTGCGCCCGTTGTCGAGCAGCACGAGGTGGAACTCCTGGCCTTCGGTCGCGCCGGTCCACATCGAGGTGTACGGGTTCATGCGCTCCCCCGTGGAGCTGCGCGGCAGCAGCTGGAGGAACACTTCGAGGTCCTGCCAGGCAGGCAGCAGCTTCTCGATGCCGACCACGCTGATCAGGGTCTTGGGCAGCGTGAGGCACATGCGCCCGTTGCCCTCCGACTCCAGCACCACCAGCGTGCCGGTCTCGGCGATCATGAAGTTGGCGCCCGAAATCGCGACCTTGGCCTCCAGGAAGCGTTTGCGCAGGTAGAGCCGGGCCGCTTCGGCGAGCGCGCGCGGCTCGTCGGTGAGGTCCTTCGGCGCCCCGGCCATCTTCTTGAGGAAGAGCTCGCGGATCTCGGCCCGGTTGCGGTGGATCGCCGGGACCAGGATGTGCGACGGGAAGTCGTCGCCGAGCTGCACGATCAGCTCGGCGAGGTCGGTCTCGAACGCCTCGATGCCCTCTTCTGCGAGCGCCTCGTTGAGGCCGATCTCCATGGTGGCCATCGACTTGACCTTGACGACCTCAGTCTCGCCGGTGTCCTTGACCAGGCGGGCGACGATCCGGTTGGCCTCGGCCGCGTCGCGGGCCCAGTGGACGACGCCGCCGGCCGCGGTGACCTTCTCCTCCAGCTCGATCAGGTAGCGGTCGAGGTGGCGCAGCGTGTGGTCTTTGATCGTCTTGCCGGCCTGGCGGAGCTCGGCCCAGTCGGCGAGCTCGCCCACCACGGCGGCGCGCCGCCCCCGGATCGTGTGGGTCGCCTTGCGCAGGTTGAAGCGCAGCTGGCTGTTCTGCACGGCCTTGGCGGCGTTCTGCGGGAACGCCGGCATGCCGATGTAGACGCCGCTCATTCGGCGCCCTCCTCGGTCGACGCGAGGATCTCGGCGAGGTGGAGCACGCGTACCCCCGACTTCTGGCGTTTGAGGGTGCCGCCGATGTGCAGCAGGCACGAGTTGTCGGCGGCGCAGAGCACCTCGGCGCCGGTCTTCATCACGTTGCCGATCTTGTCGGCGCACATCGCCGCGCTGACGTCGCGGTTCTTGACGGCGAAGGTGCCCCCGAAGCCGCAGCACTCCTCGGCGCCCGGCAGCGGGACGAGTTCCAGGCCCCGGACGTTCTCCAGCAGCGTGAACGGCTTGTCGCCGACCTTGAGGCCGCGCAGGGAGTGGCAGGTCGGATGGTAGGTGACCTTGTGGGGGAAGTAGGCGCCCACGTCGGTGGTCTTCAGGACGTCCACCAGGAACTCCGACAGGTCGTACACCTTCGGGATGTTCTCGATGTCGAGGTGGGGATACTGCTCGCGGACCATCGCGGCGCACGAGCCGCTGGGCGCGACGACGGCGTCGTAGCCGGCGAACGTCTCGGCGAACCGGCCGGCCAGCTTGACCGCCTCGTCGCGGTAGCCGGTGTTCAGGTGCATCTGGCCGCAGCACGTCTGGGCGAGGGGGAAGTCGACCTCGACGCCGAGCCGCCGCAGCAGCCCGACGGTCGCCTTCCCCGTGCCGGGAAAGAGCGTGTCGTTGACACAGGTGATGAAGAGCGCGACCCGCACCGGGACTCCCGCAGGTATGGTCAGACCAAATATGGTCAGACCATACACCTTTCCGGCGGAGGGGACAGGAGTGCGTACCTTCGAAACGGTGCTGGCCCAGATCGAGCAGCGGATCGCGGCCGACGGCCTGACGGTCGGCGACCGGCTGCCCGGGGAACGGCAACTCGCCGAGCAGCTGGGGGTCGGGCGGTCGTCCGTCCGGGAGGCGCTGCGGGTGCTGGAGACCCTCGGGGTCGTGTCGTCGCAGGTGGGGCGGGGTCCCGACGCGGGCGCGGTGCTGATCTCGCGGCCCGACGGCACGCTGGCCGACCTGCTGCGGCTGAACCTCGGGCTGGCGACGATGTCGGCGCGCGAGGTCCTGGACACCCGGCTGATGATCGAGCGCTGGTCGGCGGCCCGGGTGACGTCGGCCCCGGCGGCGATGACCGAGGCGCTGGCCGCCATGGACGCGGCGGGGTCGCCGGAGGAGTTCGTCACCCACGACATCGCCTTCCACGTGGCGCTGACCGACGCGGCCGGCAACCGGCTGCTGTCGGCGGTGCTGCGGGCGCTGCGCGACGCGCTGGTGTCGAACGCGGTCGAGGCGGTGCGCAGGCTCGGCCACACGGGCGACCTGCAGGCCGACCACCGGCGCATCCACGCGGCGATCGAGGCGGGCGACGCGGCCGAGGCCGTCGCGGCGGTGACCGCCCACCTCGCCCGCGCCTACCCGGGGCTTTCACTGACCCAGAACGTGTTCTAGTTTTCGTTCATGAAGCTGGGTCTGAACCTCGGTTACTGGCAGCGCTCCCCCTCCGACGCCACCGCTCTCGTGCAGGCCGCCGAACGGCTCGGCTACGACTCGGTGTGGACCGCCGAGGCGTACGGCAGCGACGCCTTCACCCCGCTGGCCTGGTATGGCGCCCGGACCTCCCGCATCAAGCTGGGCACCTCGGTCGTGCAGCTCAGCGCCCGTACGCCGGCCGCCACCGCGATGACCGCGATGACGCTCGACCACCTCACCGGCGGGCGGCTGCTGCTCGGGATCGGCGCCTCGGGGCCGCAGGTGGTCGAGGGCTGGTACGGCGTCCCGTTCGCCCGCCCGCTGGCCCGGACCCGCGAGTACGTCGAGATCATGCGCAAGATCTGGCGGCGGGAGGAACCTGTTACCAACGAGGGCCCGCACTACCCGCTGCCGCTGCCCCAGGGCAAGCCGCTGAAGCTGATTACCCACCCGCTGCGCCCGGACATCCCGGTCTACCTCGGCGCCGAGGGCCCGAAGAACGTCGCGCTGGCCGCCGAGATCGGGCAGGGCTGGCTGCCCCTGTTCGCCCTCCCGTCGAAGATCGAGTCCATGTACGGCGACGCGCTCGCCGCCCGTACAGAGGACTTCGACATCGCGGCAATGGTCATGACGCTGATCACCGACGACGTGCGGGCCGGGCTCGACATGGTCAAGATGATGCTGAGCCTCTACATCGGCGGCATGGGGTCGTCCAAGAGGAACTTCCACGCCGACATCATCGGCCGCATGGGGTTCGCCGAGGAGGCCGCCCACATCCAGGGCCTGTTCCTCGACGGACGCCGCGAGGAGGCCTTCGCCGCCATCCCCGACGACCTGGCCGACGGGATCTCCCTGATCGGCCCGCCCGGACGGATCAAGGAACGCCTCGGCCCGTGGCGGGCCAGCCCGGTGACGTCGCTGCTGGTCATGGGCCCGCGGACCGAGGACGAACTGCGCACGATCCGCGAACTCGTGGGTTAACCGGGCAGGTCGGACCAGCCCGACTCCAGGTAGGCGTAGGCGGTGCCCTGCCGGATCGGGATCATCGTGGTGCCCGGCGGGGTGTCGACCGGCCGCTCATCGGGGCCGTCGTAGACGTAGGCGAGCAGCGTGGCGGTGGCCGGGTCGACCACGAGCGTGTGGTCGCCGGTCGCGTCGGTGATCGCCAGGCCGGGCCTGCCGACCGGGTCCGTCGCGTCGTCGTCCAGGTGGAGGCCGCCCTGGTCGGCGAGGATGCGCAGCAGCGTGGCGCGGGTCGCGTTGGGGGCCGGCGAGGTCAGGATGTGCCGGGCGGCGGCGAAGGCGAACGCGCCCGCGTCCTCGCCGCGCGGGCGGGCGTCGTCGAGCCACTTCTGCAGGGCGGCGCGATCGGCGGGCAGCTTCTTCAGGTCGGCCTGCCTGACCTGCTTCGTCCCGATCCCCCAGGCCAGCACCAGGCCCGTGAACGACTGGTCCTTCGTCGCTTCGGGGAGTCCGGGGCGGCCCTCGGCGCGCCAGGTCTTTTCGGCCCGGTCGCCGGTGAACGTGGTCCGCACGTCGGTGGTCGCGCCGATCCTGCCGTCGCGGCCGTCGTACCAGGTCTCGGCCGTCGACGCGACGGTCACGCCGTCGAGCGGGGAGGTGAAGGTGCGGATCTTCTCGTGCCAGTACGTCCCCTTTTCGGGCCGGGTCCGCTCCAGCGTCTCGGCCCCCGCCAGCAGCACACTGCGCGCGGTCAGCACCGGGGTGCCCACCGGGACCGGGTCGGGCCGTGTCACGACCGTCGTCGACGGCGCGAACACCACGAAGGCGGCCGCCGCTGCCGCGAGCAGTCCGGACGCCGCCAGCAGCCGGGTCGGGGGCCGCTTGCGCGCGGGCCGTTCGGCGAACGCCCTGGCCAGGTCGTCGGCCCGCCTGGCCCGGTGGGACTCCTCGGTCACGTCGTCGGGCCGCAGGCTCCGCACGAGGTCGTCGATCATGATTGCTCCTGGAGGGTTCGGGGCCGCAGCGCCTCGGTGAGGCGGCGGCGCGCACGGTGCAGTCGGACGGCGAACGTGCCGGCGGCGCAACCGGCGATCTTGGCGGCCTCGCGGGGCGTCAGGCCGTACCAGCTGGTCAGGATCAGCGCCTCGGCGTCGGCCTCCGCCATCGCGGCGAGCACGATCAGCGCCGCCTCGCGCTCGGTGACCTGGTCGGCGACGTCGGGGGTGGTGCGAACCGGCAGGTAGGCGAGCAGCCGTTCGGCCCGGATGCCGGAGTCGCGCTGTTTGCGGAGCAGGTTCCTGGCGACGCCGAGCAGCCACGGCAGCGGCTCCGGCGGCAGGTCGGCGAACCGCCGCCAGGCGATCAGGAAGGTCTCCCCGACGACGTCCTCGGCCGCCGCCCGGTCGGCACGCAGCAGCGCGTATCCGAGGACGGCCCGGTAATGCCGGTCGTAGAGGTCGGTGAATCGTGTCTCTGGATCGTCCACACCCAGTAGTCCCGCCAGTGGAGCCCGGATTACACATGACATCATTTCGGGCGTGAAGGTGCTGATAGCCGACGACCAGGAGCTCGTCCGCACGGGTTTCCGCATGATCCTCGACGCGCAGCCCGACATCGAGGTCGTGGCGACCGTGGCCGACGGCGCGGCGGCCGTCGCCGAGGCCCGCCGCCTGCGCCCCGACGTGTGCCTGCTCGACATCCGCATGCCCAAGCTCGACGGCATCGAGGTCACCCGCCTGCTGGCCGGTCCGGGCGTGCCCGACCCGCTCCGCGTGGTCATCGTCACCACGTTCGACCTCGACGACTACGTCTACGGCGCGCTGCGCGCCGGAGCCTGCGGCTTCCTGCTCAAGGACAGCGGCCCCGCCCTGCTCATCGAGGCGGTCCGCGCCGCCGCCGCGGGCGACGCGCTGGTCTCCCCTTCGGTGACGGTACGGCTCCTCGCCCACCTCGCCCGTCCACGCCAGCCGGTCAGCCCGCCCGAATCGCTGACCGACCGAGAGCTCGACGTGGTCCGGCTGGTCGCCCGGGGCCGGACCAACCAGGAGGTCGCCGCCGAGCTGTTCGTCTCGTTGTCGACGGTGAAGACGCACATGGCCAGCGTCCAGACCAAACTGGGCCTGCGGAACCGCGTCGAGGTCGCCGCGTGGGCCTGGGAGTCCGGTGTCGTGAGTTGACCGGATTAGCGGAGGTTCTCCCTGGAAACGAAGGGGTCAGGTAACACCGGGGGGAGAGTTCCGTGCGCATGCCACAGAGATCCGCGTTCGGGGTCTATGCCGCCCTGACCAGCCAGATCGCCTCCCTCGCGGCCTTGGTGGCCTTCGAGGAACTCCGCGGCCGCGACCTGGCCCTGCAGATCGCCGCCTTCGGCGGCGACCCGAAGGCCCCGGGAGCCGAAGCCGTCATCGGCGACGTGACCGTCTTCGCGGTCCTGGTGATGGCCGTGGTCGTCACCACCATCGCGGCGGCGGCGACCTACCTCGGCTGGCTCGCCTCTGCGGCCCGCGTCCGCAAGCTGACCGCGACGGCGGCCTGGCTGATCCCCGTCGTCAACCTGGTCGCCCCGGTGCTGCTGGCCGACCAGGCGTGGCGGGAACGCGCCAAGGAGTCGCGGCTGCGCTGGCTCGTGCTGGTGAGCGCGTGGTGGGTGGCGGGCCTGACGACGATCTCCCTGATCGTCGAGAGCGCCACCGCCCACACCAACCTGACGGGCCTGGGCCTGCGCGAACTGACGGCGGCGGGAGTGACGGCGCTGTTGTGCGCGGCGACGATCTGGGAGGTCTCGTCCCCCCGCGCCGTCCGCCTCCCCCGTCAGGCGATCGCCGCGATGTCCCCGTCGTCGAAGTAGATCGACTGGTGGTATCGCCCGCCCAGTGCGGCGGCATAGCGCACGAGAACATCATGTCCCGAGATCGAGCCCTGCTCGATCTCCGCTATCCGCTCTTCGGTGACCCCCATCCGGTTGGCGACCTGCTGCCGGGAGAGCCCACGCGACTGGCGGATTTCCGCGAGACGGTGCCCGAGCACTTCAGCCAGAAGCCGCTGCTTGCCCAGGGCCACCGCTTCTTCTCCCCCCACCCCTTCGACCAGATCGGCCCGGATGTCCTGCCACCGCGCATATCCGCTCATCGCCGCTGCTCCTCTTCGCGATCCCTCCCCGGCGACCAACAAGATGCATGCCCTCCATGGATCGAAGACGAAGAGGATACGTACCGTCCCTGGTCTGAGTTCTTTGAGATTACGGAGGCTCGAACCAGAGATGACGTCAACCAGCGGCCGCCCAAGCCCGGGGCCGCAAGCGGCGAGCACGTCGATCGCTTCCACCACTCGCTTACGGGTTTCACGATCGAGGGCGAAGATCCATTCACGGACCTCATTTACCGCGTAGATGTCCCATTCATCATTCGACACTCACGGTAGTTTAGCGATCACCATATGCAATGGCGGCAAATCCACTGATCAGGCGACCTTGCCCGAGCTGCCCATGCTGGCGTGCCACAACACCCGTTGCGGTTCCTTCACCCCCAGGTCCGCGTACGGCGACAGTTCGTAGCCGTTCTCGTAGGTGATCTTCTTGCCTCCGATGACCCCGCGACCCTCCTCCGGTCTCTCGGACAGGATCTCCCTGACCGCTTCGATGCCGCGAGTCCGCCACAACCGGTCGAGGTCGGTCAGGTTCCAGGCGTGCAGGGCGCGCATCGAGATGCCCCTCCGGCCGGTACGCCGGATCACCCCCCGGGCCACCATCAGCCACGAGCCGAACACGGTCGCCGCCGTGTGGGCCTGGACCGACTCGAAGAACGTCAGGTCGATCGGGCCGGTCGAGTCGTCGAGGGTCGTGAAGATGACGCGCTGGCCCGACCGTACCGCCGGGGTCTGGGTCGCCACCTTCACCCCGGCGACCAGGATCTCCGCGCCGTTGCGCTGTTTCAGCAGGTCACGGGCGCGGATCACCCCCAGGGCGTCGAGGAAGTCGTCGTGGAAGGCGATCACGTGGCGGGTGACGTCCATGCCCAGGACGCTCAGTTCCGCCTCTACCGCCTCCGCTTCGCTCATCTCCGGGAGTTCTCCGGGGGTCACGTGGTCGGCGAAGTTCATCGGCAGCTGGCCCGAGCCCTGGCCGCCGGCCCGGTCGAGGGCGCCCACCTGGGCCATCAGGTCGCGGCGGGTGAGGCGGCCGGGACGCCAGCGGGGTTCTCCCGGGCGCAGGCCGTGGACGGCGTCGAGGCCGCCGACCTCGATGACGTGTTCGGCCACCGGCCGCGACGGGCGGGCGCGCTCCCAGAAGTCGGCCATCGACACGTACGGCTGGCCGGCGATCATGCGGTCGACCTCGGCCTCGCTGATGCCCTTGATGGCGGAGAAGGGGACACGCAGGCCGTAGCCCCGGCCGAAGAGGGGCGGGTCGGCGAGGGCGGGGCCGAGTTTCTCCACGCGCCAGTCGCGCGCGGAGCGGTTGACGTCCAGGGGAAGGACCTCCACGCCGCACTGGCGGGCCTCGTCGAGGATGACGCGGTTGGGGTACATGCCCGGTTCGTGGGTGAGCACGCCGGCGAAGAAGGCGGCCGTGTGGTGGCGTTTCAGCCAGGCCGACTGGTAGGTCGGCAGGGCGAAGGCCGCCGCGTGGGCCTTGCAGAAGCCGAAGGCGCCGAACGCGTCGAGCACGCGCCAGGTCGCCTCGACCGTCGCGGCGTCGAACTCGGGGCGCACGTTCAGCTCCCACCAGGCCCGGACGCGGGCGCGGCCGTCGGGTGAGGACAACGAGCGGCGGACCTTCTCGGCCTCGGACAGGCCGCAGCCGGTCATGACGTCGACGATCCTCAGGACCTGTTCGTGGAAGACCACGACGCCGTTGGTCTCGGCCAGCGCGGCGCGCAGTTCCGCGTGGGGGTAGACGGCCGCGCGGAAGCCGTGCCGAGACTCCAGGTAGGGGGTGACCATGTCGGAGTTGACCGGGCCGGGGCGGAACAGCGAGATGTCCACGATCAGGTCGTGCATGGTGCGGGGTTCGAGCTTGGCGACGAGTTCGCGCTGGCCGGGCGACTCGATCTGGAAGCAGCCGATGGTCCGGCTCTCGCGCACCATGTCGTACGTCGCCGCGTCGTCGTGCGGCACCTCGTCGAGGGCCACGTCGGCGTCGTCGACCCGCTTGATCTCGGTGAGCGCGTAGGCCAGCGCCGACTGCATGCGCACCCCCAGGACGTCGAGCTTCAGCAGCCCGGCGTCCTCGACGTCGTCCTTGTCGAACTGCGACATGGGGAACTCCAGCAGGCTGCGTTCGACCGGGGTGCGGCCGCGCAGGCCCATGTTCCCGACCAGCACGCCGCACGGGTGCAGCGCGATGTGCCGGGGCAGGCCGTCGAGGCGTTCGGCCAGCCGGAAGACCGTCTCCAGGGCCCGGTCGTTGAGCCCGCTGTCGCGCAGCTCGGGCAGGTCGTCGAGGGCGGCGCGGATCTGCTTGGCCCTGACGTGCGGGAACGCCTTGGCGATGGCGTCGATCTCGTGGGGCGGCAGGCCCATCGCGGCCCCCACGTCGCGGATGGCGCTGCGGGCCCGGTAGGTCTCCATCATCGACACGCAGGCGACGCGCGACTCCCCGTACCGGTCGAGGATGGCCCGGTAGCAGTCGAGGCGGCGGGCCGACTCGACGTCGACGTCGATGTCGGGCAGCCCGACGCGGCCCTCGGACAGGAAACGCTCCATCAGCAGGCCGTGTTCGAGCGGGTCGACCTCGCCGATCTTGATCAGGTAGTTGACCAGGCTGCCGGCGCCCGAGCCCCGGATCGCGCAGCGGACGCCCATGCCGCGGATCATGTCGGTGATGCCGGCGACCGCGACGAAGTAGCCCGACAGGCGCTTCTTCTCGATGATCGCCAGTTCGGCGGCCAGCCGTTCGCGCGCCTCCCGCGACCGGCCGAGGCCGCGGTCGAGCAGGCCGTCTTCGCACCGGTGGCGCAGCAGCGGCACCGGGTCACCGCCGATCTCCGGCAGGTGCAGGCGGGGGTCGACCTCGTCGATCAGCGGCACGATCTCGACCGGGTCGAGCACGCACGCCTCGGCCGCGCGCCGGGTCACGCCCAGCAGCCGGCTCGCCCGCGCCCGGTCACCGCCGCACACCCGCAGGGCGACGCGGCCCATCTCCTCGGCGCTCTTCAGGTAGGCGTGCGACGACGACTCGACGTGGCGGCCGTGCAGCGGGACGAGTTTCCTGGCCGCGTCGAGCACGTTGCCGACCTGGTAGTCGGCCGGGTCGAGGTGGCGGACCGCGTTGGTGAGGATCGTGGGCAGCCCGAGGGAGTCGGCCAGGGCGAGCAGGTGGGTGGCGGTGTTGACGTCGCGGTAGCCGTACAGGTCGACGATCTCCACGGCGGTGCCCGGCACCGCCGCGCGCCAGCGTTGCAGCAGGTCGCGGGCCTGTTGGTCGCGGCGGGCCGCGACCGCGCGGCCGACCTCGGAGCGCGGGCCGAGCAGCACGATGAGGCGGCCGTCGGCGGCGTGGCGGCCGACCAGGTCCATGGTGACGCGGGGCTGCCCGCGGTCGCCCGCGTAGTGGGCGGCGGTGACCAGGCGGCACAGGTCGGCCCAGCCGTCGCGCCGGGCCAGGACCACGATCCGGTCGTCCTCGTCGGACATGGCGAGGTCGACGCCGACGACCGCGCCGATGCCGGCCTCGTGACAGGCCCTCACGTGCTTGATCGCGCCGTAGAGGCCGTCGCGGTCGGTCAGCGCGAGGGCGTCCATGCCGTGTTCGACCGCGCGCGCGACCAGGGCCGGCGGGAAGGCGGAGCCGTAGCGCAGCGAATAGGCGGAGGCGACGTGGAGGTGCTGGAACGGTCCCATCAATCCCACGCCCGCAGCAGCAGCCACGCGTCGGTGGCGGTGTCGTAGCGGAGTTCGTAGGTGCCCGACTGCGCCTCCACCCGCCAGAAGCGCCGTTCGCCGGGGTCGGTGGCGGAGGTCTTCCACCATTCCCGGGCCACCACCCAGTGGTCGAGGATCTGCCGGACCACATAAAGCCGGTCACGCCAGACGAACCTGACGGGCCGGCCGTCGCGGACCCACACCTCGATCGGATCGCCATACAGTCTGCTCACGGACCTTCTCCCGATGGCTCCCAGTTGCCTGCGATCGCCACCCGGGGGAAGGGCGGGCGGTGCTGTACTCGAACATATGTTCTCAGGACGTTGAACGCAAGTTCGAACGTCAGGGTATGACGTAGTTCATTTCCCCTGGTTTCTGTACGGTTGGTCGTCGTGGCGAACGAACCTCAGCAGATAGGGCCTTATCGCATCACCGGCCGGCTCGGCCGGGGCGGCATGGGCACCGTCTACCTCGGCCAGGATGACTCCGGCCGGAAGGTCGCCGTGAAGGTGATCAACGCCGAGTACAGCCAGCACGAGAACTTCCGAGTGAGGTTTCGCCGCGAGGCCGAGTCGGCCCAGCGGGTGCGCCGCTTCTGCACCGCCGCCGTGCTCGCCGCCGACCTCGACGGCGAGCAGCTCTACGTCGTCACCGAATACGTCGAGGGCCCCAACCTCGAACAGGCCGTGGAGAAGTCGGGCCCGCTGACCGGGTCGAGCCTGGAGGCCCTGGCGGTCGGCGTGGCCACCGCCCTGACCGCCATCCACTCCGCCGGCATCGTCCACCGCGACCTCAAGCCCTCCAACGTGCTGCTGTCCCCCGTCGGCCCCCGGGTGATCGACTTCGGCATCGCCCGCGCGCTCGACACCTTCGGCGGGGTCACCCACACCGGCGAGCTCGTCGGCACCCCCCGCTACATGGCGCCCGAGGTGCTGCGCGGCGAGGCGATCTCGCCCGCCTGCGACGTGTTCTCGTGGGGCTGCCTGGTGGCGTTCGCGGCCAGCGGCCGGGCCCCGTTCAACGGCGAGGCGCTGCCCGCCGTGATCTTCCAGGTGCTCAACTCCGAGCCGGTGCTCGACAACCTCGAACCGCAGATGCGCGACCTGGTGCGGACCGCCCTCGACAAGGAGCCGCGCAACCGCCCGAGCGCCCAGCAGCTCCTCGACAACATGGTCGGCCGGGTCAGCCCCGAGATCGCCCAGCACACGGTGGCGGAGACCTGGAAGCAGAGCGCGCCGTTGCGCCGCAGCACGGACAACCGCGGCCGGCTGATCGCCGGGGTCGCCGTCGCGGCGGCCGTCGCGGTGACGGCCGGCGTCATCGGGGTGCGCGCGCTGGCCGGGCCGGGCGGCCCGCCGGTCAACCTGGCCACCCTCTACCAGGAGGACTTCACCACCAACGGCGACTGGCCCGGCACCTACGACCCCGGCTCGGGTTACGGCTTCGGCTACACCCCGCAGGGCACCTACGCGGTCGACCTGAACTCCGAGAGCCCCGAGAACGTCACCCCCGCGCCGATCCCGTTCGTGGCGGAGCAGGAGCCGACCCCCGGCCCGTCGCCGACCCCGGTCACCCCGCTCGGCGTGACCGTCGGCGTCGACGTCCAGACCGCCGACCTGGTCGGCAGCGGCGAATACGGCCTCTTCTGCCGCGCGTCCAAGGACAACTACAAGGACAACCGCTACGAGTTCCTGCTGACCAGCACCGGCGAGGCCCGCATCCGCCGGGTCGCCGGCGGTTCCGGGGGCATCATCGCCAGCGGCACCGTCGACGGGCTCACCGACAAGTTCAACCTGTACGTCTCCTGCGACCCCGGCGAGGGCAGGTCCGTCGTGCTGAACATGTGGGTCAACGGGCAGCAGGTGCTGTCGCACACCGACACCAACGGCCTGCCCACCGGAGACATCGGCACCATCGGCCGCGTCCAGCCCGATGGGGAGTCGTCGATGAGGCTGGCCTTCGACAACTTCATACTCAGAGGACAACTGGACGGGTAGGACAGGCCCCATGCAAGCGATCATCGTCACCACACCAGGCGACTCTTCGGCTCTCGGCTACGCGGAGGTGCCCGACCCCGTCCCCGGGGAGGGCCAGGCCCTGGTCGGCGTCGCCGCGAGCGGCGTCAACTTCATCGACGTCTACTACCGCGAGGGCCGCTATCCGCTGCCCACCCCGTTCGTCCCGGGCTCCGAGGGCGCCGGCACGGTTCTGGCCGTCGGCCCCGGCGTCACCGAGGTCGCCGTGGGCGACCGGGTGGCCTGGGCCAACATCGTCGGCAGCTACGCCGAGAAGCAGATCGTGCCGGCCGAGCGGCTGGTGCCCGTCCCCGGCCACCTCGACCTCGACCTGGCGGCGGCGGTCCTGCTCCAGGGCATGACGGCCCACTACCTGACCCACGCGACCCACGTGGTGCGCGAGGGAGACGTCGTGCTGGTGCACGCCGCCGCCGGGGGCATGGGCCTGCTGCTGACCCAGACCGCCAAGATGCGGGGCGCCCACGTGATCGCCACCGTGTCCTCCGACGCCAAGGAGAAGCTGGCCCGCGCGGCCGGCGCCGACGAGGTCCTGCGCTACGGCGACGTGGCCGCCGCCGTCCAGAAACGCTGCCATGTCGTGTACGACGGCGTCGGCGCCGCCACCTTCGAGGACTCCCTGGCCGCCCTGCGCCCCCGGGGCGTGCTGGCCCTCTTCGGCGCGGCCAGCGGCCCGGTCCCGCCGTTCGACCCCCAGCGGCTGAACGCGGCCGGATCGTTGTTCCTCACCCGCCCGACCCTGGGCCACTACGTCACCACCCGCGCCGAACTGCTCGAACGGGCCGAAGACGTGCTGGGCTGGGTCGCCGACGGCTCGCTCGACGTGGCGGTCTACAACCGCTACCCCCTGGCCGACGCCAAGCGGGCCCACGACGACCTGGAAGGCCGCCGGACGACCGGCAAACTGCTCCTCATCCCTTGACTAGGTTGGAAGACGTGAACCAGACGGCGTTCGTACTCGGCGGCGGCGGGGTCCTCGGCGCCCACGAGGTGGGCATGCTGCGCGCCCTCGCCGAGGCCGGGATCAAGCCCGACCTCATCGTCGGCACCTCGGTGGGGGCGCTCAACGGGGTCGTGCTGGCGGCCAACCCGGTCGACGCCGTCGAACGGCTCAGCGACTTGTGGAGCACCCACATCGTGCGCACCGCGTTCGCCGGTTCGTGGATGACCCGCCTGTCCACCCTGGCCCGGACCGGCACCCACCTCCACCCGATCGACCCGCTGCGCCGCCTGCTGGGGGGCCACCTCCCCGACACGTTCGAAGACCTGGAGGTCCCCTTCCAGTGCGTCGCGGCGTCGATCCAGAAGGCCCGCGCCCACTGGTTCACCGAGGGTCCGCTGGCCGACGCGGTGCTCGCCTCCTGCGCGGTGCCGGGGCTGCTGCCGCCGGTCCGCATCGACGGCGAGCACTTCGTCGACGGCGGGCTGGTGCACAGCATCCCGGTCGGCCGCGCGGTGGCCCTGGGGGCGACCCGCATCTTCGTGCTGCACGTCGGCCGGATCGAGCGGCCCCTCGAACCCCCGGCGAAGCCGTGGGAGGTCGGCCTGGTCGCCTTCGAGATCGCCCGCCGCCACCGTTTCGCCGAGGAGATGGCCGCGTTGTCCGACGACATCGAGGTCCACGTGATGCCGGCGGCCTTCGGGGGCCGTCCGGGCCTGTCCGACCTCCGCTACCGCGACGCCTCCCGGATCGCCCGCCACGCGGGCCGCGCCTACGAGGCCTCCGCCGCCTATTTGGCAGACCTATGAACTAAGGAGGCCCGGTCGTGCTCCCTCCCCGGATCGTCCGGCGGCTGATCTTCGCGCCGCTGGTGATCGTGCTGACCGTCGCCGTCATCCTCACTCTGCCGGTGTGGCTCGTCTTCGGCTTCATCGTCGGGCTGCGCCTGCCGCCGCCGCGCCGCCGGGGCCTGCGGCTGGTGGTGTTCGCCGTGGTGTGGCTCGCGCTGGAGTCGGCGGCGCTGATCGCCAGCCTGGAGTTGTGGGTGGCGTCGGGCTTCGGGGGGCGCCTGAGCGAGGCCAGCCACCAGGAACGCCACTACGCCCTGATCCGCTGGTTGCTGACGAACGTCTACGGCGCGGCGGTGGCCATCTTCCGGTTGTCGGTCTCGATAGACGAGCCCGCGCTGACCGGCGAGGAGGCCGCCCGCCGGCTGACCCGGCCGATCATCGTGTTGTCGCGGCACGCCGGGCCCGGCGACTCGTTCCTGCTCGTCTACCACCTGCTGGCCCGCTACCAGCGGCGGCCGCGCATCGTGATGAAGGCGGCTTTGCAGTTCGACCCGTCGGTCGACGTGGTGATCAACCGGCTGCCCAACGCGTTCGTGCCGAAGAAGACCGCCGAGAGCGGGATCGTGACGGAGATCTCCCGCCTGGCCGCCGACATGGACGCCGACGACGCCCTGGTGATCTTCCCGGAGGGCGGCAACTTCACCCCGGCCCGCCGGTTCCGGGCGATCAGGCGGCTGCGCGAACGCGGCCTGCGCGCCGAGGCGGCCCGCGCAGAACGCCTCGCCCACCTGCTGCCGCCCCGCCCCAACGGCGCGATCGCGGCCATGACCGCCTGCCCCGAGGCCGACGTGATCTTCGTCGCGCACACCGGCCTCGACGACCTGATCACCATCGGCGACGTGTGGCGGCACCTGCCGGAAGAGGCCCGCATCACCGCGAAGTGGTGGCGCTGGGCGGCCGAGGACGTGCCGAGGGAGCGCGAGGCCCAGATCTCCTGGCTCTTCGACCAGTGGACGGCCATCGACAAGTGGATCAGCGCCCAGAAGGACGCCGCCACCGCGGAGAACACCGAGACACCCTGACGCGGCTGACCGGCGCGCCCGCGCGGCGATCAGTCGTGCGGCGGCCGTCGCCTGTGGTGCCGGCGAGCCGTGGTGAGCAGGGCGATTCCCACCAGCAGCCCGACGGCGGCGACGGCGGCCGTCGCCGCGATCACGACCACGCGGGGCCTCCCGGGGGGATGACCGGCTTCGGCGCGCCCGCGCCCCCGTCGATCAGTTCCCTGAGCGCGTCGGTGTCCATGTGGTGTTCGACCAGGTCGCCGATGGCGTCGAGGCGCTGTTCGCGCAGGGCGGCGAAGTCGACGTCGCTCTCGACCGGCAGGCCGGTCTCGGCCAGGAAGGCACGGCGGAACCCGTCGTTCTCGAAGGCCCCGTGCCAGGTGGTGCCCCAGACCTCGCCCCGGCGGCACCCGTCGAGGAACGGTTCGGCACCCGGGGCGGGGGTGACGACGCCGTGGTGGATCTCATACGCGGCCACCCGGTGACCGTATGCCGCGCCCGTCGGCCTGGCCAGCACTTTTTCCGGGCCGAACCGGACTGTGGCCGGCAGGAGGCCCAGCCCCGGCACGGTGCCCTGCCGCGATTCGACGTCGTCGTGGATGGTCTCGGCGAGCATCTGGTAGCCGCCGCAGATGCCGACGATCGGCCCGCGCCGCCTGACCAGGGCGTCGGCGATGCCGCGTTCCCTGAGCCAGGCGAGGTCGTTCACCGTGGCCCGCGACCCGGGCAGCACCACCAGGTCGGCGCGGGCGACGTCGCCCGGCGAGGTGACGAAGCGGACGTTCACCCCGGGTTCGGCGGCGAGGGCGTCGATGTCGGTGAAGTTGGAGATGCGCGGATAGCGCACCACGACCACGTCGACGGCGCCGTCGGCGTGGTCGGCCGGGGGCCGGTTGTCGAGCGCGAGGGAGTCCTCGACGTCCATCCACAACCCGTCGAGCCACGGCAGCACGCCGTAGACCTCCCGATGGGTGAGCCCGCGCAGCATGTCGAGCCCCGGTTCGAGCAGTTCGACCGCGCCCCGGAACTTGTTGATCACGAAGCCGGAGATCAGCGCCTGGTCCTCGGGTTCCAGCAGCGCCAGGGTGCCGTAGAGGTGGGCGAACACGCCGCCCCTGTCGATGTCGCCCACGACGATCACCGGCAGGCCGGCCGCCCGCGCCAGCCCCATGTTCGCGATGTCGTTCGCCCGCAGGTTGATCTCCGCCGGGCTGCCCGCCCCCTCGCACACGACGACGTCGTAGTCGGCCCGCAACCGGGCCAGCGACTCCAGCGCCACCGACTTCAGGTGCTTCTTCAGGTCCGGGTACGTCAGCGCGTCGACGTCGGCCAGCGGCCGGCCCTTCACCACGACCTGGCTGCGGCGGTCGCTGCCCGGCTTGAGCAGGACCGGGTTCATGTCGGCCGTCGGCTCGATCCCGCAGGCGGCGGCCTGGGTCGCCTGCGCGCGGCCGATCTCGGCGCCGTCGGCGGTGACGAAGGAGTTGAGCGACATGTTCTGCGCCTTGAACGGCGCGACCCGCACGCCCCGGCGGGCCAGCCACCGGCAGATGCCCGTGGTGACGACGCTCTTCCCGGCGTCGGAGGTGGTGCCGGCGACCAGCAGCGCGCCCGTCATCGCCGCCTCGCCAGCACCGCGAGCGCCGCCGCCGCCCAGGCCACCCGCCGGGCCAGCGTCACCGCGCGGGAGATGTCGGGCGTGGCCGGGCGGGGGCCGTCGCCCAGTTCGGGGCGGTGTTCCAGGCGGCCGCCGTAGTCGTTCACGCCACCGAGGGTCACGTTCAGGGCTCCGGCGAAGGCCGCCTCGCACTGGCCCGAATTGGGGCTGGGGTGGCGGGAGCCGTACAGGACCATGGATCTGAGCGCGGCCCGGGGACGGCCGGAGCACAACGCGGTGAGCACCCCGGTGAGACGGGCGGGAACGTAGTTGGCCGCGTCGTCGAGGCGGGCCGCCGCCCAGCCGAAGCGCTCATAGCGGGGCGAACGGTGGCCGATCATCGCGTCGAGGGTGTTGATCGCCCGGTAGGCCAGCAGGCCGGGCACGCCCGCGACCGCGCCCCAGAAGAGCGGCGCGACGACGGCGTCGGAGGTGTTCTCGGCGATCGACTCGACGGTCGCGCGGGCCAGTTCGGCTTCGCCCAGGTTGCTCGGGTCGCGGCCGCACAGGTGCGGCAACCGGCGCCGGGCCGCCTCGATGTCGTCGTCGGCCAGGTGACGGGCCATGTGCGCGCCCTCACGGGCCAGCGTGGTCCCGCCGAGGACCGCCCACGTGGCGGCGGCGGTCACCGCGGTCCTCCTGGGGAGCAGGGCCCCCAGCGCGGTCACCGCGCCGACGCAGACGGCGGTGAAGAGCACCCCCCGGGTACGCGAGTCGCGATGCACCCGCCGTTCCAGCGCGGTCGCCGCGGTGCCGAAGATCGCCACCGGATGCCCGCGCCGGGGATCTCCGATGACCGCGTCCAGAACCACCCCGAGCGCGATGCCCCGCGCCTCTTCCCCCATCACGCCCGCATTCTCTCCTATTGGAGAAAACGGTGCAGATCATCCTCATTCGCATCAAGCCACGCGGCGGCCCGCCGGATACGCTGCCCGATGCCCGACTCCCACATGACCGCCCACCCGCCGCCGTCGGTCTCGGCCTTGCGCTTCATGGCCGTGTACGAACGGTCGAGACGCAACCGCGCGGTCGGCAGCAGCCGCAGCCTCTCGGCGGCGGTCAGCCCGTAGGCGTCGGCGAACACCCGGATGCGCCGCCCGGTGTCGAGACCCGGCTGGTCGCGGTCGACCGGATCGGCGATCGGCGCCCAGTGACGCAACGTGGTCACCACGTCGAACAGCCGCGACACCGGCCGCGCCATGTCGAAGTCGATCAGCGCCACCGGCAGCCCGTCGCGGAAGACCACGTTCTCCGGGGTGACGTCGCAGTGCCCCACGACCTCGGGCGCGGCGTCGTCGGCCGACCCGGTCTCCCAGACCAGGCCGGGCGCGGGCCGGAACCCCGCCACCGCCTCGTGGTAACGCCGCTGCAACCGGGCCAGCTCGGCCAGCACGTCGTCGCCGGCCGGAAAGGGCCGCCCCGGCACGTCGCCGGGCACGAAGGTCAGCACCTCGCGCCCCAGCTCGTCGATGCCCAGCACACGCGGCGCGCCGTCGAACCCGACGGCCTCAAGGTGGCGGAGCAGGGTGTGGACGGCGGGCGAGGTGGCCTTCAACGGGCGGCGGACCGTGTCACCGACCCGCACCACACCCTCGGTGACGTCGCCGCCGGACAGCGGGACTTCGTCGGCCCGCGACACAACGAACATGCGGACTGAGGGTAGCGGAAGCACGACCGGGACGGCACTGGAAAAACCACCCACGACCTGCTACGGAGCGTGACTACCGTCGGGTAGGCTCGCGGCAAGCAAGGGCTTGATCTTGTCGAGTCTCTGCTGAGCGAAGGGACCCGGACACGAAATGTCTCTCCCGTGAACGCCAGGTGGGTCGTGCCCACGTCGAGCGCCGCCGCCGCTGGGTCATTCGCGATGGCCCCGGAGGATTCCACCGGCCTGTTCCTCGCGGTCGCGCTCGGAGTGGCGGCCGTGCTCGCGATATTGCTGGTCGTCGAGGCGTCGACCGCCACCTTCTCCGAGAAACACAGCGCCAGGGCCCTGAAGGTGCTGGCCCTGCTGTTCGGCAGGGAGGAACCGGCCGACGAGCCCGAGGAGGAGTCGTCGGCTTAGGGGAGATGCGCGCGCCCTGAGGGATTCGAACCCCCGACCGGTGGATTAGAAGTCCACTGCTCTATCCGGCTGAGCTAAGGGCGCTCAAAACGTCCCCCTGAACAGGGAGGCGTTAAAAAATCTTGGACACGACCACGGATGCACAACGGATGCTGAGCATAGTATTCGCGGCCATGACCCGCCGAAGACAGGATAGATCACCCTCGCTCTTAGCGCTCCTCGACTCCTACACCCTCGCCCTCGACGCCGCCAACCGCTCCCCCGGAACCATCCGCTCCTACGAACACACCATCCGCCTCCTCGCCGCCTACCTCAACGCCCACCAGCTCCCCCACGCCGTCGGCACCATCGACGCCGAAGCCATCCGCCGCTTCCTCCTCACCGCCCGAACCGGATGCGACCTCGACCCCTGCACATGCCGGCTCCAACCCAGCAAGCCGGGCAACGTCGACAAGCACCGCCGCAACCTCCGCGCCTACTTCAGCTGGCTCATCGCCGAAGGCATCCTCACCGGCGCCAACCCCATGGCCACCGTCAGCCGCATCGAAGTCCCCGACGACCCCGAGGCGCTCTTCACCGACGACGAACTCGCCGCGCTCCTCAACAGCTGCGGAGGCCGGGCATTCACCGACCGCCGCGACCTGGCCATCATGCGCGTCTTCATCGACACCGGCCTGCGCATCCACTCCGTCGCCGGCATCCGCTTCGACCCCGACGACCCCGACGCCTCCGACCTCGACCTCCGGAAGAAGCTCATCAGCATCCGCCAGAAAGGCGGGTCCCGCCTCTGGGTGCCCATCGGCAAGAAGGCCGCCGTGTCGCTCGACCGCTACCTGCGCGAGCGCGCCGCCCACCCCCACGCGGACTCCGGATGGCTGTGGCTCGGCGAACGCGGCGGGATGACCACGTCCGGCATCCACCAGATGCTGCGCCGCCGCGGCGAGCGGGCCGGGCTGAAGCGTGTCCACGCCCACCGGTTCCGGCATGGCTTCGCTGACGCGTGGCTGGATGCCGGCGGGAACGTGCAGGACCTGATGCGCATCGCTGGCTGGAAGTCGGTGGAGATGGCGGCCCGGTACGGCCGGGCGGCGGCGGACCGCCGGGCGTGGGCCGCGCATGCTCGGCTCTCTCCGGGCGACCGGATATAGCTGGTCGGCCACGAAAGGCTGTCCTTCCTGTTCTTCCCTTCGGCGTGGATCCGGGAGGAATCGGGATGTTACGGGGCGAGGTGGCGCGTCCAGGAGATCCTTCGGCTAAATCGGTCCAATATCGCCATTCACACCGTGCGCGTACGCACCTAAAGTGAAGGCTTCGCGTCTCGCCTGGAACCGAATCGCGAACGGGCCGTCCCGGGGAATGCACACGGCCAGAAAGGCACCACCTTGAAATCTGTGCGCCTTATCCGCCTGGCCTGGGCAATCTGGGCCCTCATCATCGCCGACCTCGGACTGGGCTTCATGGGGGGAAAGGGGTTCGCCGTCGCGCTCACCACGCTGGCGATAACGGCCGCCGCCGCCCTCGCCTCCTGGCACTACGAGCGCGTCGAGAGGGCCCGGGTGGCTCAGGCCGAACAGGCGGAGAGGACCGCCAGCGAGCACCTCGAACAGCTCAAAGCCGCTCTCGCGGCCCACTGCGAACAACTGAAGTCCGCCCTGGCGGGCCACTGCGAACAACTACGACAGCACGTACTCGCCCTCGACCGGTGGTTCGCGCTCGGGGCCAAGTCGGAGGCGACGGCAAAGATCGACGCCGCCATGCTGCGTGAAGCCGCACCCGACGACACCGGCCCCTTCTCCGCATTCAGAAGAAGGGCCTACTAAGACGGGCAGGCCGGGCGAGGACTATCCCTTGCCCGGCCTGCGGCGATTCTCAGCGTCCTTGCGTGCCTGCTCAATGTGGCCGGCCCGGATTTTCAGGTGCATCCGGATGATGGCGATCTTCGCCTCCTCTGACAGGTCGGACACCTCGATCTCGGCAAGGATCTGCTGCAGGACCGAATCCGGAGGCAGGGCGTCAGGGACGAGCAGCTCATCCACGCTGACCCCATGCTCCATCAGCAGCTCGCCCACCGACTTGCCCTCGGCGCGGGCTGTGGCCCGGACCGTGGAGACAACGGCATCGGGGGCGGCCTGGTCGCCCGGCGCGGGCGAGGCGTAGCCGGCGGCGCGCAGAAAGTCGTCGACGAGATCACCCACCTCGGGATGCCGGGCCCTGAGCGCTGTGGCCAGGCGCATTGCGGCGTCATGCCCGGGTCGGGTCGGCTTCTCGCTCAGCCAGCGGTTCGCGGCGGTGCGGTCTCGCCCTGCCATCTCCCCTAGGTCGGACTGGTTGAGGTCGGTGGCGGTCATGATGGCGATGAGCGCGCGGCGGAGGGAGTCGCGGTCCCACTCTGTCGTGTGCACGCACGCACCATAACACGCGGCTTTACTTACCCCATCGCAGGTGATCCCCCTCTTACCCAAGCGGTCACGGTGCGCGCACGTGACAGACGGTGTACCCGATGAAACAAGCATTAACAGAGGCAGGTCAAGCCCGTCGCGTGCGCGCACTCATCTCCGCACAACTGTTGCGTGCACGCGCTCACCTGTGATGTAGTGCGTACATGCACACCACAACGAAACGCCGGGCCGTCATCAGGCTCCGACGTCGCGAGTGGGACCGGCGCATGAACGCAAAGGGCCTCACCACCAGCGCAAGCCGGGCCGACCACATCGGCGTCAGCCGATGGACCGTCAGCCGCATCGAGGGCGACGAAATCGCCCCCGGCGAGCGCTTCATCGCCGCAGTGCTCCTGGCCCACCAAGAACTCAAGTTCGAAGACCTCTTCGAGGTCGAGGAGGTCGAGGTCACCGACCCGACTGACCAGGAGGACGACTAATGCCCGTGTCCAACGCCGACCGGCGCGAACTCGCCCGGATCGCCGCCAACGAGCGCTGGGCCCGCGAGCGCGACCGGACCGCCGCCACGTCGGCGGCCCGCGCGGCCGGGCCCGGCTCGATCGAGTACTGGCTCAAGCGCGTCGATCCCGACGGCGTCATGTCCGACGCCGACCGCCTCAAGGCCGCGGGGAACGCGAAGGCCGCCTTCTACGCCCGCCTCACCCGCGCCGGCCGCCAGGCCCGTGCCGCGAAGCGCGCTTCCTGACAACAAAGGCGGGCCCCGGAGGCACCCGGAGCCCGCGAGCCCCGCTCCATCCCCCTATTTCACAGAAGGAGAGCAGGACGTGACGTCCATCATCCCTGAGATCGACGCGCGCAGCACCCGGGAGGTGCTCGCCGCCGCTGACGTCGGCCCCATCGTCGAAGCGCTGCTGGTCGACCACCACGAGATCATCATCCGCAAGCCGCGCGCCCCGTTCGTCTCGCGCTGGAGCGTCCAGGCGCTCAACGGGGAGCTCCGCCACGGCGAGGGCCTGGACTTCCAGGCGGCGTTGGTCGCGTGTGGTGTGGACGCCGACGTGGCCGGCCGCGTGAAGGAGCTGGCCGAGCCGTCGCCGGAGACCGTCGTCGACCGCGTGCTGGCCGCGCTGGCCGAGTGGGCGGTGGAGTACCCGTACGGCCACTCGGCGCAGAACATGCTGATGGTGGCTCAGCTGGCCGCCGCCGGGTTCAGCCCCGCCGAGGCGGTGCGGCTCGGGTACGAGGGCAGCTTCGCGCCGGAGTTCCGGGCGGCGTCGGCGCGGACGGACGAGCTGATCAAGGCGGCCGGTCGGGCGATCTGCGCCCGCGAGGCCGTCGAGGTCGAGGACGAGCTCGCGGCGGTGGCGTCGTGACGAACCTCGACATGTCCGTCCCGGCCGTGCTGCGCCGGGCCGCCGAGGTCTACCAGCGCAACGGCGCGCACAAGGGCTCGTACTACAACGCCCAGCAGGAGCGCGAGGGCGTCCCGGTCAGCGAGTGCCGCGTGTGCGTCCTCGGCGCGATCGACATCGCCGCCGGCGGGGCCCCGGCGTCGTTCCCGGACGCGGGTGACCAGCCCCGGCTGGTGCTGGCTGGGCACCTGGGGATCGACACGTCGGAGGCGCACGTCGACGGTGACGTGGCGGCTTGGCACGACGCCCGGCAGACGACGCCGAAGCAGGTCGTTGAGGCGCTGCTGGCTGCCGCTGCGGCCGCTGAGGCGGTGGCTTCATGAAGCCGTTGTCGATGCGCGTGTTCGACGTGCTCACCTACATGGACTGCCACCCGGGCGGCAACATCGCCGGCGCGGTCACCGCCACCGCCGACGGGTCCGGCAAGGACGTGTACGAGGCGCTCGCCACCCACCTGGGCCTGTCGGTCGAGGAGTCCGCGACGGAGCCGGCCGACGCCGTGTACGCCTGGGAGGGCCGGGCGTCGGGCTGGGAGATCCGGGCGGCGCTGACCGCCTGCGGGCGGGCGGAGCGCCGCCGGGAGCGGGACGCCCAGGAGGACGCCGACCTCATCCGGCACATGGCCGAGGCCGACGCCCTGACGGCGGAGCAGGTCGCCGCCGAGCTCGCCGAGCTGGAGGTGCGGCCGATCTACGAGCCGACCCGCTGGGACTACGGCTACCGGGTCCACCTGGAGAAGCTGCACCGCAAGCACCAGGGCCTCCCGGCGATCCCGCCGCTGCGGGAGTGCTGCCGGGAGGCGGCCGGCCGGACGTCGCACTACCACTGCGAGCGGTGCGACGAGCTGGTGAGCATGTACGGGCACCAGCGGTGCGACTCGCCGGTCCCGGTCGACCTGGCCGACGAACCCGTGCCGGTGAAGACGGTGACGATCAACTGGATCCCCGGCAACGACTTGGGCGGGCCGACGCACGTCGTCGTCTACAAGGTGAACGGGAAGTCGACGGGGTCGGAGTACGTCCAGCCGGCCCGGATCGACGCCAAGCGGGCGTCGCTGGAGGCCGACGGCTGGACCATCACGGTCGACGAGCGGCCGGGCGGTGCGCTGTGACGACCTACCAGCGCGGCGAGACCGTGCGAATCAGCTTCGAGGCCAAGCTTCACGACGCCCACGACGACGGCACCGTCCACCTCCGCGTCCCCGGCAACATGGGCGACGACTTCTTCACCCGCCTCGACTTCGCCGAAACGGCCCTCACGATCGAGCGGACTCTGCCGGCCGATGGTGACGCCCAGCCGGGCGACGTCTGGCGGGACGCGAGCGGCGGCATGTGGTTCGCGCAGACGGTCGACACCGACGACGCGGCCGGTGAGCCGTACGTGATCCTCATCCCCGCTCAGACGAGCCGGTGGGGGCGTCGGCCCACGCACGACGACTTGTACGGCGTGAACCGCGAGTTCGGCCCGATGGCTCTGATCTGGCGCGACGAGCGGCCGGGCGGTGACGTCTGATGGGCAGCGCGTACGCCACCTCGGACTGGCGGTCGAGGAACATCCACACCGTCACCAAGGCGCTCGACGGCCTGGAGCTGACGGACGAGGACAAGGCCGCGATCACGTGGCTGTCCCGTTGGAAGCCCGAAACGGTCGCCACGCTCGCCCTGACCGCCGCGACCGCCACGATCGCGAACCAGGACACCACCGCGTTCCTGTCGCCCGGAGCGGCTGACTGGAACAGGGCTATCGAGGGGCGCACCTCGTGACCGCTCGCCTTCTGGCCCCCGCCGCGCACACCAGCGCGGCGGGCACCGCCACCCGCGACCAGCTCCTCCAGCTCGCCCGCGACCACGCCGACGGCAACCTCTACGAGATCCACAAGACCGTCGACCACCTCGCCGGGGCCGGACGCACCGAGGCGCAGACCTGGGCCCTGTTCGAGGACCTCGTCCGAGCCGTCGAACAGCGCGACCTCCTCGACGCCGGGCTCCTCCACTGGACCGAGATCGAGCCCGACCTCGCCGGGCCCGACCCCAGCGACGCCGCCGCCGACATCGCACGCGGGCGCGTCACCGACGCCCTCAACGCACTCCTCAAGACCACCGACCGGAGGACCAACCCGTGACCCTTCAGCACGTCGAAAACACCAACGGGAACACGCCGGCCGTCCCCGCGCCCCAGCAGCCGCCCATGGCCAAGGCGCCGGTCCCGCTCGGAGCCCCCCTGTCCGACCTTGACCAGGCGTGGCGGCTCGCCGGCGCGCTCATGCAGTCCTACCTGCTGCCCGCCAGCCTCACCAAGAACCCGAAGGCGACCCAGGCGAACGTCACCCTGATCCTGCTCTACGGCGCCGAGCTCGGCCTCGCGCCGATGCAGTCCATCCAGGAGATCTACGTCGTCAACGGCCGCCCTCAGCTCTCCGGCCGCCTGTGGCTGGCGAAGGTCCGGTCCGCCGGGCACAAGGTCGAGAAGGTCGTCCACACCGCCCAGGAATGCACCATCCGCATCACGCGCGGCGACACCGGCGAGGACTGGGAAGAGACCTTCACCATCGACGACGCCCGCCTCGCGGGCCTCCTCGGCAAGGACACCTACAAGCAGCACCCGAAGCGGATGCTGCTGTGGCGGGCCGTCGCCAACTGCGCCACCGGCATCTGCCCCGAGGTCGCCATGGGGTTCGGCTCCGAACTCCCCGACGAGGACGCCCCGCCCCCGCCGCCGGAGGTGTCGCTGGCCCGCGCCGTCGACGCCCGCACTACCCCGGCCGCGCAGCCGCCCGCCGAGGACATCGCCGACGGCGAGATCGTCGACGACACCCCCGACGAGGCACTCCGCGAGGAGATCCTCGGCATCGCCAACGCCCACACCTCCGGCTCGGCCGACGGCGGCCCGCTCACCTGCACCATCTGCATGGGCCCGCACGACGAGAGCGACTGCCCGGACGGTGGCGCGTGAAGTCGCTGACCACCGCCGACCTGCTGCTGGAGTGGGACAAACGACGGCCCCGCTCCCGGCAGCGCCAGTTCGGCATGAGCGAGCTCGGCGGCTGCCGACGCCGCGCCGGATACCGGCTGGCCGGGGTCGAGCCGACGAACGACGGCGGGTCGCTCCCGGCGATCATGGGCACCGGCATCCACGAGGCCGTCTCCACGGTATTCGGGCAGATGCAGGCCGACGGGCTCATTCCGGCCGACGACCTCGTCGAGCACGAGGTCGAGTTCGCCGGGATCCTCGGCCACCTCGACCGCTACGAGAAGGCGACGGCGTCGCTGATCGACGTCAAGACGACCTCCCAGCGGCGGCTCGACAAGCTGAAGGTCCAGGGCCCGGACCGGGGCCACCTGTGGCAGACGCACGGTTATGGCGCCGCGCTCATCTCGCAGGGCCTGCCGGTGCGCCGGATCGTCATCGACTACCTCGCCCGCGACACCGGCGAGCAGTGGCGTTACGTCGGCAGGTTCGACCCGCAGGTGGTCCGCGACGCGCTGGCGTGGGTGGCCGAGGTCCGCTCGACTGAGCTCGACTACCTGCCGCGCGACTTTCAGCCGGACTCGCCGTGGTGCGAGCACTGCCCCTTCCGCGACGCCTGCTGGGAGGGCGCCGTCGACGGCCGCGACCCGCGCAGCGTCCTGTACGTCGAGGACCCGGACGCCGCCGGGTGGGCGGCAAAGCTGGAGGACGCCCGCGCCCGCAAGAAGGCCGCCGAGTCCGACGAGAAGACCGCCCGGGGCGCTCTCGATGCGCTGCGCCCGAACGACGCCGGCGTGGAGCACGTCGCGGTTCCGGGGTTCGGCAAGGCGATCCGGTTCACGGTGACGTCGCCGGAGCGGCTGGACGGGACGCAGATCCGCAAGGACTACGCGGCGGCTGGCCGGCCGGTGCCGGTGAAGCCGGGCAAGCCCGAGGTCCGGCTGGACCTGGTGGACGCCAGCGACGACGTGTTCGTGCCGGGAGGTTCTCAGTGACGGGTTCGAAGGAGATCGCGATCCGTCACGTGGCCCGGTTCGGCGGCTTCCGTGGTGTGGTGCTGCCGCTGTCGGCGCCGCTTCCGGAGAACACGATGGACCCCCGCTGGCTCGCCTGTGCCAGCCACCGCACCGCCTGTGACTGCCGCGAGGCCGAGTTCGGCGAGCGCATCAACGAGTACCGCTCGGACGAGGAGCAGGCCAAGAAGGTCTTCGCCGAGGTCCTGGCCGGTCACCAGACGTTCGCCTACACCGCCACCGGTGCGGTCGACACGGTCGCCCAGTGCAAGTGCTCGGGCTGCGAGATCGCCCGGCGCACGTACTTTCGGCGGCCGTGGGACGTCGACGCCGACCGCGAGGCCGCTGGGCTGGTGGAGCGGACGGAGGTGCCGTTCTGATGGGCCGCCCCCGGATCGTCCCCGTCGGTGCGGTGTTCGGCCGCCTCACCGTGATCAAGCAGCGCAACCCGCCGGAGACGCATGTCGAATGCCGATGCTCCTGCGGGACCGCCAGCGTCCTGGTGCCGATGACCTCCATCGGCAAGAGGGGCTTCTCGTGCGGCTGCCTACAGCGTGAGCGGACCGTCGCCGCAAATACCTCTCACGCGATGACCGGCACCCGCGACTACTTCAGCTGGCACATGATGATCCGCCGCTGCACCGATCCCCGAGTCGCCGCCTACGCAGGCTATGGCGCCCGCGGCATCACGGTGTGCGAGCGCTGGCTGGACTTCGCCACCTTTTACGCCGACATGGGGCCCCGGCCGGCCGGGATGACTCTCGACCGGATCGACAACGACGGCCCCTACAGCCCAGAGAACTGCCGATGGGCCACCCCTTCGGAGCAGGCGAAGAACCGACGTCCCCGGAACGGGGGCCGCTGCGCCCGTGGGCACGAGCGGACGCCTGAGAACGCCCGGCCTCGCAAGAGCGGTGGGTTCCAGTGCCGCGTCTGTGAACGCCTGCGCCGGAAGTCCCTCACTTCCCCCTGAAACACGTTCGGGCCCCGCCATGCCCGGCGGGGCCCTCACTCCCTGAAGGAAGCACATGTCTCACCCCAGTATCCCCCAGCCCGTCCCGCTGGTTCTGTCGCGGACGACCATCGACCGGATGGCCGGCCGGGTCGAGGACGACATCAAGGCACTGGCCGACGAGGTGGACGCCAAGGTCGCACCGCTCCAGCAGCAGATCGACGCGCTGCGGGCGCAGCAGACCCGGACCGTGTTCGAGATGCGGGCGGCCGTCGAGCAGCTCGGGGCGTTCGCGGAGCCGGAGCCGACGTTGTCGGCGTTTCTGCCGCCGGACCGCCGCCACTACCCGCCGACGCTGGAGCCGGGCCAGGAGGCGGCGCTGGAGCGGATCAACGAGGCGCACGACGAGCAGGACCGGGCGGAGGGTGTGACGCACCCGTCGTACCAGCGGCCGTACGTGCAGCAGGGCCAGGTGCAGCAGTGAGCCGCCGTCGTGGCCGCCACGAGCGGCCGGGCCCGGCCCCGGAGCGGCTCTCCGGCCTGCTGGGCCGCCGTGAGCGGCACGGGACTCTCACCGGCTGGGCTGCGCTGGCCCGCGTGGTGGACGCCGCCCGCCAGCAGCAGGCCGACCTGAACCGGGCCTGCTACACCCCCACCCCTGACCTGCGGAGCGCCTCATGAGCCTGTTCACCCCCGCCGACGCCGCGAGCGTCCTCACCGCCCACAACGGGACCTACTCGTTCGACGACGACAACGAGCGCGTGGCCCTGCCCGAGGTGACCTGGGTGGAGGACCTGCCGGTTGTCGAGATCCGGATGATCCCCGTCCGGGACGCTGTCCGGCCGGACCGCAAGGCGTCCGAGCACTTCGAGGCGCACGTGTTCGCGGTCGAGAAGCCCGGCCCGGTCGCCACCGAGCCGGTCACGCTGCCCGTGTACGTCGCCCGGGAGCTGGCCCAGCGGGAGCCCAACCCGGATGTGTCCGTCAACGGCTGGACGGTCGTGGCCAACTCCGAGGGTGAGGCCCGCCGGGACATGCGGTGGTGGCACCTCGTCATCCGCGACGAGGCGGGCCGCCACTTCAGGGCCTCGTATCTGGTTGACCCTGACGGTCTGGGTCCGAAGCCGTTCGAGGACGACGAGCCGGTGTTCACGCCGGTCGAGCGCCACACGCGGGTCGTGCAGGTCGAGGAGTGGTGGGTGGTCATCCCGCCCGCTGACGGCCCGTCCGACCTCGACGCGCCGGAGGCCACCGATGGCTGAGCCCGCACTGATCGTCCCGTCCGGCTGCCGCCACTGCGGCGTCGAGGAGCGCACCCACTACACGCGTTACGCCACCACCGACGAGCACGGCAACCCGCTCCCGGGCCACCAGTACGTGCAGCCCACGCAGGAGCAGATCAAGGCCCGCATGAACGCCCGCGCGAGCCAGGAGGAGGCGACCGATGGCCGCTGACCGCACCCCCGCCGAGACGATCCTCGCCGCCGTCGCCAAGCTGCGCGAGCGCGCCGAGAAGGCCGCCCCAGGCCCGTGGAACGTCGACGGCCCGTTCTGGTGGGGCCCCGAACTCACCGGCGACGGCGTCCAGCCGTCGTCCACCATCAGCGACCCCGACCGCGTCTCCCTCGCCCTCATCCCGTCGCCACTCCCCGACGCGCACCCGCGTTCGGAGGAGAGCGCCCACTGGATCGCGATGATGTCGCCCGCGCTGGCTGGCCCGCTGGCCCGCGTCCTCGACGAGCATCGGGCCGCGTACTGCACGCCCGGCTGCTCGGTCCTGGAGATCGCCCGCACCCTCCTCGGGGAGGCGTGATGGACGCCCTCTTCCACGTCGACACCCCGCCGCCCCCGCCTGCGGCTCCGAAGGAGTCGGACGGCGTCAGCCGCACCCGACGCCAGCGCGAAGCCCTCGCCGCCGGACACCACCCCCTGTCGCTCGTCCTCACCCGGCCGCTCCGTCTCCACGACGGGGCGGCCCCCGCCGACGACGCGCACGCGGACGGGCACCGCTGCGGCGGCTGCGCCCACCGGACCCACGCCGCCCACAACGGCCACCGCTACCCCAAGTGCGACATCCCCGGACGGTTCAGCAACGGCGCGGCGACCGACTGCCGGGCGTGGTGGCCGGCGTGTGTTGACTACCAGCCCAAGGAGGCGCAGTGATCGCCCTGACGATCGCCGCCGCCGTCGTGGCCACCGTGGTCGGCTGGCTGGCCGGCCGCATCCCCGCCATGCGGAAGGTGCGCGGCGAACGCGCCCTCACCAACGCCGCCGAACGCAAGCGCAACGACCTGATCGGCGGCCTGCTCACCCTCCACGCCACCCTCCTCGGCTCCGGCCAGCAGCGCACAGCCGACCAGGTGGCGCGCATCCTCTGGCCCGACGACGCCCCCACCGTCGTCGTCACCGAAGACGAGATGCGGCTCCGCCGGGCGCTCCGCAACATCGGCGACCAGATGCTCGCCGAGGGCTACTTCATCGCCGACCAGATCGAAGGCCGCCCCCGGTGACCCAGCTCGTCATCCTCGCCGCGCCCGCGCTCGCCCTGACGTCCCTCGCGGCGCCCAGGGCGGCGTGGGCGCGAGCCCTCATCCTCGGCGCACACCTCGCCACCGCCGCCGGCGTCATCGCCGCAGACCTCATCAGGACCACACGATGACCCACCACGTGATCGGGCTCGACCTCGCCGCCGAACAGAGCGGCGTCGCCCACCCCGACGGCACCGGCCTCATCACCGCCCCCAAGAAGGCCGGCAAGACCCGCACCCTCGGCGACGACCTCAACCGACTCAGCAACGCCGAGCAGGCCGTCACCCACCTCCTGGAGCACTACCGGCCGCAGCTGGTCGTCATCGAGGACTACGCACCCGGTATCCGTTCCGCCGCCGCCCACCGCCTCGCCGAGATCAGCGGCGTCGTCCGCCTCGCCTGCTACCGCGCCGGGGCCCCGCTCGCCCTCGTCAACGTCAAGCACCTCAAGCAGTACGCCACCGGCAAGGGCGGCGCCACGAAGAGCGAGATGGCCACCGCCGCGCTCAAGCGCGCCGGACTGGAGTTCCCCACCGAAGACGAGTGCGACGCCTGGTGGCTTCAGGCGATGGGCCTGGCCCGCCTCGGGAGCCCCGTCGTCGAAGTCCCCGCGCTGCACCGCGAGGCGCTCGACAAGGTGTTCTGGCCCATGGCGGAGGCCCGCTGATGGCACCCAAGCCCGCCACCCTCGCCAAAGCCCACCGCGCCGCCCGCCTCGCCGACCTCGGACGCACCCACCACGAAATCGCCACCACCCTCCACCTCACCCCCAAAACCGTCGAGAACCTCCTCGCCATCGCCCGCCGCTACCCCACACCGGCCGCCGTCCAAGGCCCCGCCTTCCCCGACACCAGCCGGGCCGCCTGCCGCGACGCCGACACCGAGATGTTCATGTCCGACCACCGCGTCATCCAGAACGACGCCAAGAAAATCTGCGCCAGCTGCCCCGTCCTCGACGCCTGCCTCGAATACGCCCTCCACTGGCAACTCGACGGCGTCTGGGGCGGCCACTCGCGCGCACAACGCCGCGCCATCCAGGAAGAACGCGGCATCGTCCCCCAGCCCGTCCACCGGGTGGCGGCGTGAAGCCCGCCGCGCTCTACCGCCTCGCCAAAGCCTCCGGCCACGGAAAGGCCACGCTGACCATCGCCCGCCACGACGGCCACACCTACGCCGGCTGGTCACACGGCTGCGTCCTGCTACCCGACCCGCTCGTCGACCGGCTCGGATACCCCGAGCCCGGCACCTACCTGATCACCTCCAACGGCGACCTGACCAACGTCAGCCCGACGAGCGCGTTCAACCCCGAAACCATCACCCGCCAGGCACTCCCGCTGCTCGACAAGCAGCCCCGGACCGCCGTCACCGACACCCCCTGGATCTACCAGCGCGGCCACCTCAACGCCCGCTACCTCCTCCACCCCGACGCGACCGTCGTCGTCCACGACCCCCACTGGCAGGCCTGGAGCGCCGCCCTGTCGGGCGTCCGGTACGCGGTCCCGCTCGGCCGCATCCACGCCATCGCCTGGGCCGCCGACCCGCAGGCGCGGGCGACCGGATTCCTGCTCACCGCCCACACCGGCACCCTGCCCCCACGCCCCGAAGGAACCTGATGCCGCGCATCGACATGCTCACCAGCGAACTCCACGCCCTGCTCGTGCCTGTCCTCCCGCACGCCTCCACCGACCCCGACGACATCAAGGGCCTCAACACCGTCCGCTTCGAGATCCGCCACGACGTGCTCTACACCGTCGGCTTCGACCGCTACACCATCGCCGTCCGCCGCCACCCCATCCCCGACGGAGCCGACAACACCGCGATCAGCATCCTCCGCGAGGACGCCGCCAACCTCCTCAAGATCTTCAAGTTCACGAAGAAGACCAACCCCGAGCTGCGCATCCTCATCGAAGAGATGACCATCGGCGACGAACGCCGCCTCGGCCTGCGCGTCGACTCCGAAGACGACAAAAGGATGGTGCTCGGCTCCCTCCGCTGGGGCGACGGCACCCCGCCCGCGTACCCGAACTGGCGCGGCATGATCGCCGACGCGCTCGCACGCCCGCTCACCCCGGCCGGGCCGATGCTCGGCATGAGCGCCCAGCTCATGGCCCGCTGGGCGAAGGCCGCCCCACAGGGGACGCCGCTGCGGCTGTTCATCGCCGAAGACGAGGAGCGGCCTCTCGTGCCGCGCCGGGCCCGGCCGGTCCTCGTGCTGGCCGAGGACACGATCGGCCTGATCACGCCGGTCACGCTCGACGACGACCCCGCCAGCGTGCTCGCCGCCTCGCCCTGGAATAGCGACTTGGCCGACGCGGCGCCCGAGGACCTGACCCCGCCGCCGCGCGAGGCCGACGCCGCCGGGCCGGACGACGACGATGACGACGAGGAGCCGTTCTGATGGACCTCCTCATCGGCCTCGGCCTGCTGCTCGTCGGCTACCTGGCCGGCCGCGCCCGCTCCTGGCGCCGCGAACTCACCCTCGCCGTCGGGGAAGACCCGTTCGCCGTCGACCTCGACCACAGCGACGACCCGACCGCCGACGAGCTCGCAGCCGACCTCGCCGACGCCCAGCAGCGCATCGGCGACCTGGAGAAGCAGATCGCCGGGACGGCTGAGGCGCGCGTGAACGAGTTCGGCCGTGAGGTCGACGTCCCGGCCCGGCTGTGCCTGCGGGCCCGTGAGGAGTGTCTGCGCGAAACCGCGCGAGCCGACCAGGCGAACCGGCAGCTCGCCGAGCTCACCAACCGGGGCTACCGCTGACCGGCCAGCCCGCCGCCCGCCCCGTATCGCGCCTGTTTGGCCGGTGCGGGGCTCCCGGCCGCACGCGCACCGACACCCGGCCGTACATCGTCGGCGCGAGATGCGCGGCGGGCAGGCCCCGGCTCGGCGACCGCTGGTGGACCACCCCTGAAAGGACTGACGCGTGAACGACGACTACCGCAAGCGCGTGGCCGAGGCCATCGGCCGGAACATGATCCTCCGCACCTCACCCGACGAGATCGCCGGTGCCGTGCTCGCCGTCCGCGACGAGGAGATAGAGGCGCTCAAAGCGGCCGTCTCCTCGACTGCGGCAGACGCCCTCACACATGGAGGGTGCGGGATGCGCCAGGAAGCCCTCCTTCGACGCGCAGAGAAGGCGGAGGCCGAGAACCAGCGCCTCCGCACCGCCCTCCACAACCTCAACGCCGAATGGACCCACCGCGCCACCAACATGGCCGCAGCCTCCGGCGCCGCCCCCGACATCGAGTGCGCCCGGATGCTCGCCGGGGCCGACGAACTCGACCGTGCCCGGTTCGCCATCAGCAAGGTCCTCAACAGCGGCCCGGCTGAGGCCGAAGGGCGGCAGGCGTGACGCAACTGACCTACTTCGCCACCGACGCCGAACCCAACGGCATCGAACAGCAGGAGACCGCTGAAGCCCGCGACGGCCTCCGCTGGGGCTACCTCGCCTCCGACCTCGACCGCCTCGCACGCATGGCCGTGTCCCGCGGCATCGGCGAATACGCGCTCTCCCGCGCCGATCGCTACGAGATCGCCTGGTCAGCGATCGCGACCGAGCTGTACGCCTGCATCGATCGCCCCACACCCACCCACCTGATCTTTGTTGGCTGGAACGCCATCTCCCAGGCCAGCGCCGACGAAGCCCGCCACCACGGCCGCGACCGGATCCGCCACAAGGGCACGACTCGCACCTCGTTCTGGCTGTACTGGGACGAGGTTCAGCGGTACGCGGGCAGCCCCGAGAACGGCATCGTCGAGCGATTCGCCGTCGACCAGATCTGGCCTGCGCTCACCGCCGGCCAGCAGGAAGCGCTCACCGCTCTGGCGACGTTCGGCAGCATCGACACCGCAGCCCAAGCCCTCGGCCGTTCGCGTGCTGCGCTCCACCAGCTCGCCCACAAGGGCCGCGGCCGATTTAAGGAGCTCTGGCACGAAGGCGAAACACCGTCGCCGGCGTGGGGACGCGACCGGCGCCGCAAGGACCCTTCGCCCACGTGCCCGGCCGGCCATGAGCGGACCGACGAGACCTCGTACGTGAAGCACACCATGCGGGGCGGGAAGCCGAAACAGCAGATCATCTGCCGGATCTGCCGTGAGGCCCGCAGAGCGCCTGCCGGGACGAAGGCGGGGATGGCGTGAAACTGACCGACTTTCGCCACCCGCTCCTGCCCGCGCTCTCCGCCGCCGTCCAACTGGAGATCGCCGCCCTGCGCGCCGTCGACGACGAACTCCGCGCCACCCAGATCGCCCACCACACCGGCCGCGCGTCCGCGACCTTGCTCGGCGAGAAAGGCGACGTCCTGCTGTACGGCGGCAAGGGCGCCGGGGAGACCTTCACCGCGCTGGCCCGAGGCCTCGCCTGCCTGGCCTTCGCTCCCGGAGGCGTGACCGCGTTCGGGCAGCACTGGTGCGCCGACCACCGGGAGTGCCTGCTCGCGGATCGCGAAGTGGCCGCGAGGCGGGAGCCGTGACCGTGACCGCGCGGCGGACGCGCCGAACACAGCAGACAAGCGGGGCCGGCCGATCAGTCGCGGTCGGTGCGGGACGGGCGAGTCGGCAGCTCCGCGCCCGGCATGTCGAGGAACCAGCGGATGAAGGCCCGGAGCAGGGCCGCCCGGTCGCTACCCGACATGGCAGCGATTTGGCCGAACTGCTCCCACAGGGACGGCTCGACGCGGAACGCCTGGCGAGGCGTGCCCTTGGACGGCATCGGCTGCTCCCTTCGTGTCGCGACACCGATAAGCGTACTTCCACATTGAGGTGTCGCGACACCCCCGCTAGGATGGTGTCGCGACACCGTAAGAGTCGCCCAACCTGCGAAGACAGCCCGCCACGGGCTCTATTCGGCATGCCCGCAGGAGGCCGAATACGGACCTGACAGACCCCGCCCCAGCCCACCAACCAGCACACGCACCATGGGGAGCACGGTGACCACCACCTACGAACCGCTGTACGACCTCGACGCAGAGAAAGCGGTTCTCGGCGCCTGCATGGAAGCGCCCGCGATCGTCGACGACGTTCGCAAAACCCTCACCGACCCCGTCGCCTTCTACCGGCCACAACACCGCGTCATCTACCGCGCCCTGCTCGCACTGTCCGACGCCGGAAACGCCACCGACCCCATCAACGTCACCGACTACCTCCGGCGCACCGACGAACTCCGCCAAATCCCCGACCCGACCTACGTCTTCGAGGTCTTCGAGCACGGCCGGTTCATCGCCAACTACCCCGAGCATGTCGAGATCGTCGCCCGGCACGCCGCCACCAACCGCGCCACCGCCACCCTCGTCCGCGCCCTCGACCAGCTCCGCCGCCCCGGCAGCGCCGACGACGTCCAAGGCGCGCTCTCCTTCGTCCGCGACGACATCGACAAGGCGCTCGGCGACATCACCGCCACCACCAGCGCCGCCAACCCCGTCGTCAGCCTCTACCAGCCCCTCGACTGGCAGATCGCCTTCGCCAGCAAACCCGCCGAAGTGCCCTGGCTCGTCGAGAACCTCATCGAGGCCGGCCGCTCCATCGCCATCTACAGCCCGCCCAAGACCGGCAAAAGCTTGCTCACACTGGAGATCGCCGCCGCGCTCGCGGCTGGGCGCCCCGTGCTCGGCCAGGCCGCCAAGCCGCCGATGAAGGTCGTGTACGTCGACATCGAGAACACCATCGACGACGTCACCGAACGCCTCGCCAACCTCGGCTACGGCCCGGAGGACCTGAGCAACCTCGTCTACTACAGCTTCCCCAGCCTCCCCGTCCTCGACAGCGCCGCCGGCGGCCAGCACCTCATGGCGCTCGTGAAGTACCACGAGGCCGTGCTCGTCGTCATCGACACCGTCTCCCGGGTGATCGAGGGGTCGGAGAACGACGCCGACACCTTCTCCAACCTCTACCGGCACGCTCTGGCCCCGCTGAAGGGGATGGGGGTGGCGGTGATCCGGCTCGACCACTCCGGCAAGGACCTGGAGAAGGGGCAGCGCGGCTCGTCCGCGAAGGGCGCCGACGTGGATGCGGTGTGGCTGATGGTGAAGATCAGCGAAACGGCGCTGTACCTGAAGCGGGAGATGAGCCGCGCCAACCACGGCGTGCCGCTGATCGAGCTCCGGCGCCGCGCTTACCCGCTGCGGCACGAGCTGGCGACCGGTGGGTTACCGCCGCGCGTGCAGCAGGTTGTGGACGTCCTGGAGGAGCTTGGCGTGCCGAAGGAGGCGGGCCGGGACGCGGTCCGTGAGGAGCTTCACGGGGCGGGGATCAAGGCGTCGAACGAGACGATTTCGGCGGCGATCGCGGCCCGTAAGGCGGGGCTGTGAAGGACCTGAACTGTCCGGGACAGGTGCCCGGACAGGGCTCCCAGATACCCCCTGCCGCCTATGTCGGATGTGCTCTGACCTGCTGTCCGAGCTGTCCCGGACAGTTCGGCGGACAGTCCGGGACCGGCTGTCCTGGCGGCATCGTCGCAGGTAGCGGCGCTTCGCAGGTCGTGATACCCCCCTCAGGTATTTCGGGGCTCTCGGACCTGTCCGGAAGCTGTCCGTGCGTCTCGCGTTTCTGCAGGTCGGAGCTGTCCCGGACAGGTCGCGGACAGGCAGACGATCAAGGTGCGGGCAAGGCGTCCGTCCTGCTGTCCCTGTCCTCTCCTCTCGTAAGAGAGGACAGGGATGGGACGGGCAGCCCCTGTCCCGAAATTTGGGGGAGTTCATGAAGCCCCCGGGAGGCGATCTCTACGCCGCAGCCGAGCTGATTCAGCTCCGAGCCAAGACCCACGCGAAGCCCGATCCCCAGAAAGGCGCGACCACGTGATCACCCCCATCGAGACCACATACGCCGGCCACCGCTTCCGCTCCCGCCTCGAAGCACGGTGGGCCGTCTTCTTCGACCGCCTTGGCCTCGAATGGGAGTACGAGCCACAGGGCTATGTCGTCAGCGGGCGCCCGTACCTGCCTGACTTCCGGATCACTCTGCCGACTGGCGAACGCGTGTTCGCCGAGGTCAAGAACGCCGATGTCGGCGAGCACGAAGGCGAGCACGTCGACCTGTGCCGCGCTCTCGCTGATGGGGCAGAGCTGCCCGTTCTGCTGCTGACGGGCATTCCCGCCCATCGGCTCTATCACCAGTTCACGCCAGGCCTGTCCGCCAGCTCATTCACGGCGGCGTTCTTCCACGACTACGGCCGGAAGCTGACGACCGCCGACCAGTACTGGTTCCAGACGGTCGAGCTGGACGAAGCGACCGGCGTCCTCAAGTTCACCCACGACGAGCGCGGCCTCACCGAGTCATTCGGCGAAGGGCTCGTTCAGGCTGTCACCGCCGCACGGTCGGCCCGTTTCGAGCACGGCGAGACGCCATGACCCTCCCCACGAGCCTCTACCGACTGTTCGCCGCCGACGGCTCCCTGCTCTACGTCGGCATCGGCGGCAACCCCGGCCGCCGCTTCGAACAGCACCGCTCCGACAAGCCCTGGTGGGGCGACGTCGCCTCCATGACGATCGAGCACCACCCGACCCGTGAGGCCGCACTCGCCGCCGAGCTCCAGGCCATCAAGACCGAGAACCCCCGCCACAACATCGCCGGCCGAATCGACGACGCCTTGCCCCGCTGGGAGCACCGCCCCCTCTCCAACGGCGCCTACCTCGACACCGAAGACCGAGGCGACCACTTCTACGTCGGCATCAACCGCGACGAGCTGGTCGACCGGCTGCACCATTGCGGGCAGTGGTGGCTGACCCCCAGCTCGATCCTCGAAGCAACAGACTTCCTCAACCAGGTCTCGATCTTCTGGCTATGGGCCGACGGCTGCCAGCAGGAGACCTTCACCGGCATCGGCAACTCCCGCTACCGGGGCGTCAACGTCCGCCGGACCCATGTCGAGGCTGCCCAACGGGCTCTGACCGCCTCCGAGATCAAAGGGGACATCGCCCCGATCAACCGCCTCGTCGAAAGGCTCCAGCGCACCTTTCCGAGCATCGAACGGATCGACGACATGCTCGATCGGACAGAGCTGACCGGCTACCTCGTCGAACCTGGCCCAGAGGTCAAGGCATGACCCGCCGCTCCCAGGTCCTCGACCACCCCGGCCTGTTCGACCTCGCCCAGCCCGAAGCGACGCCCCCGGCAACCATCAACCCCGAGTTGAAAGTCCGACGCAGCCGCCACGTCCTCGACCTCCCCCGGAAACCCGCACCCGGGCCGTGCGCCCCGACCTGCCTCACCTGCGGACGCGAAGAGGGCTACGGCCTCTGCAACCCGTGCGCCGTCATCTGCGAACGCCCGAAGACCCGCGTGCTCGTCGAGGTGTGCATCATCCGCGACCACGTCACCGCCTACCTCACCGACGGCATCCCCATCGCCGGCCGCCTCATGCACCAGCTCGCCCGGGTCGTCTGCCCGAAGTGCGGCGACCTCCACTGGCACACACCCGGCGCGACGCGCGTCGTCAACGGGCGGTGCGGAGCCAGCTACGTCATCCACCACACCGAAAGGACCAGCACGTGAACCAGTGCCCCGGCCCCCTCATCTGGCACGACGCCCCCGGCGGAGCCCTCCTCGAATGCGCCCGACTCGACTGCGGCTACCTGATCGTCACCGGCAACTTCAACGACGACCAGCACCAGACCACCCCGCTCCTGCGCGCCGGACTCGCCTCATGAGCGTCGAGGTCACGCTCATCTGCGACGCCTGCTTCACGATCATCAACGCCGCCAAGACCGCCCGAGCGGCCCGCGACACCGCCAACCCCGACTGCAAGGTCGGACTCCCCGGCGGACGCGACCTCTGCGGCGTCTGCGCCAACCAGCCCGCCCCCGCAGTCCGCACCCGCACGATCACCGCTGTGCGGCCCTCAGATCGAAACTGAGCCGCACCCCACCAGAACCACACGCCAGCGCTGAACGCCCGCCACAGAACGCCACAGAGCCCAGGAAGGCCACATGAGCACCACCCGACGCAGACCCCGCATCCGCCTCTACCGATGGAGCTTCGGCCCCGGCCCCGGCCGCATCGTCATCGACGTCTCGGTCAAACCGCGCGGCGTCCCCCTGCCGTACGTCGCCCGCCGAGCTCTCGCCCTCGCGACCCGCAGTGCTCCACTGCGCGGCGTCAGGAACCACCTGCGGCTGGAATCCGGCAGCTTCGAGGATGCCCCGAACGGCACCATCTGGCGGCTGGAGTACGTCCGAGGACGCCGCCACCCGTGACCGACCGCGCCGCCATCTGGGCCGCCATCCACACCAACCTCACCGGACGCGACCACGGCTCCCACAAAGCCACCATCCACCGCGCCACCCAAGCCACCGGATGCACCGCAAAAGAAGCCTGGGACGTCCTCACCGCCGCCACCCGAGCCGGATGGCTCACCAGCACCACCATCCGCCGACCCGGACGACGCAGCTACCGACGCATCGCACTCACCGACAAAGCACCAGCCCCGACCGAGAAAGCCAGCACATGACCAGCCCCTTCAACGACGCCACCCGACGCGCCCTCGACGACCTCCACACCGCCTACCCCCCAGACCCGAACCCCGACGCCCCCACACCCATCCCGATCAGGAGACTCACCGGATACGTCAAGATCCCCAACGAACTCCTCGCCGACTACGGCCTCGCCCCCGACGGCTACGCGCCCCCGCCCACCGCCAAGATCTCCCGCTGGCGGCAACTCCGCTGGAAGCTCGGCGACCGATGGACCAACCTCAGGCTCCGCGCCGGATCCTGGATCGCCGGAATCAACCTCAACCACGAGGACTGGTAGCCGTGAACCTCGAAGGCCTCCGACGCGCCGCCCAACGCAACACCGGCACCCAGCCCAAAACCAGCCCGATCACCATCAACGTCACCGGCCAGGCCCTCGTCATCCAACCTGGTGACCGAGTGCTCATCGCTGGCCAGTTCGACGACGAGACCAAGACCGCGCTGATCGACCACTTCGAAGACAACTGGTCCGACGTCGAACTCGTCATCGTCAACAACGTCGCCGAACTCGCCGTCGTCCGAGCCGACCGCGCCGTCATCCGCGATCAGGAGGCTGCCGATGTCCGATGAGCTCGAACCCCGCCCTGACAACATGGCCAGCAGGGCACGCGACGGAAAAGGCCGCTACGACCGAGACCCCACCGTCGCAGAACGCGACGCCCAGGCCGCTGCCCTCCGGGCCCGATCCCTCACCTACCAGCAGATCGGCGACCAGCTCGGCATCTCCCGGCAGAGCGCCTACGAAGCCGTCAAGCGCGCCCTGGCCGACACCCTCGCCGAGCCTGCCGAGGCCGTCCGCACCCTGGAGTTGGAGCGGCTCGACGGCATGTGGCAGGCCGTTCAGGGCGTGCTGGAGCGCAAGCACCTGACCGTCTCCAATGGCAAGGTCGTCCAGCTCCCCGACGAAGACGGCAAGCTCGTGCCGATCGAAGACGACGCCCCGATCCTCCAGGCCGTCGACCGGCTTCTCAAGATCCAGGAACGGCGCGCGAAACTCCTCGGCCTCGACACACCGGTCAAGCAGGAACTCACCGTCGACGCGGGCATCCGCTGGGAGATCGTCGGAGTCGACGCGGACGTCGTGAAATGACCACCCAGACCGTCATCCGCTTCGAACCCCGCGGCGCCGCCAAGGAAGCCTTCGCTCGCACCGACCCTGAGCTGCTGCTGTCTGGTGCGGCCGGCACCGGCAAAAGCGTCGGAGCCTTGTACAAGGTCTTCTTCGCCTGCCTGATGACTCCTCGCGTCCGCGCGCTGATCGTTCGCAAGACGCACGCCTCCCTCACTGCCTCGACCCTCGTCACCTTTCGGGAGAAGATCGCCGCCGAGGCGATCGAGCACGGGTACGTCCGCTGGTACGGCGGCTCCGGCTCCGAGCCCGCCTCGTTCAAGTTCCGCAACGGCAGCGTGGTCGTGGTCGGCGGGCTCGACCGCGCGACGCGGCTGCTCAGCACCGAGTACGACCTGTGCTTCATCGACGAGGCGATCGAATGCACCGAAGAGGACATCGACACGATCGTCACCCGTTTGCGCAATGGGCGGTTGTCCTACCAACAATTGATCATGGCGACCAATCCCGGCCCGCCTACCCACCATCTGAAGATCCGCGCCGATGAAGGCCGCGCCGTCATGCTGTATTCCAAGCATGAAGACAACCCCCGAATGCACGACGGCACCGAATGGACCGAATACGGCCGCGACTACCTGACCCGCCTGGAGTCGCTCACCGGCGCCCGCTACCACCGGATGCGCTGGGGCAAGTGGGTCGCCAACGAGGGGATCATCTACGAGGGCTGGGACCCGAGTGTCCACGTCGTTGACCGGTTCGTGGTGCCGGACGATTGGACCAGGTATTGGACAGTCGACTTCGGTTACGTGAACGCCTTCGTCTGCCAGATGTGGGCCGAGGATCCGGACGGCCGCCTGTTCATGTACCGCGAGCACTATTCGACGAAAAAGACCGTGGACGAAATGGCCGAGGCCATTCTCGAAACCGTCACGAAGCCGAACCCTGATTTCGTCGCCCCCCGCGATGGGTCGCATGTGCCGGCTCATCGCAAGCGAGGCGAGTGGACGGAGCCCATGCCGCGGCTGATCCTCGCCGACCACGACGCCGAGGGGCGCGCCGTGCTGGAACGGGAGCTGGGCCGCTCGACGCGTGCGGCGAAGAAGGCCGTGCTCGACGGGATCCAGGCCGTGCAGCAGCGGATGAAGGTCGCCTCCGACGGCCGGCCGCGTCTGTTCCTCCTGCGCGACTCCCGCGTCGCCCGGGATCAGGAGCTCGCGGACGCGAAGAAGCCCACCAGTACGGAGGAGGAGATCCCCGGGTATGTGTGGGACGTTGGCGCGGGTAAGAACCCCAAGGAGCAGCCCCTCAAGGATGGTGACCACGGCTGCGACGCCATGAGATACCTGGTGCTGCACCGCGACCCGCGGAACAAGCCCAGCATTCGTGTCATGAAATGAGCAGGGCCCCGAGGCTCGTCACAGCCCGGGACCCCAGCGCCCTGTAACGCGCGCCACTCGTGCCTCGCAGCGTACACAGGGAGCCCCACACGTGAAGCGATCGATCTTCGACCTCATCAAGCCCGGCGCGGTCCTCGTGCTCGCCGGTCTCGGCTGCCTGGTGGCCGCCGCCTGGACGTGGAACACCATCGCGGGCCTCGCCGCCACCGGCCTCGCCTGCCTCTACACCGAGTGGGCGTCGCGATGAGCGGCCTGTCCCTCCGCAACCCCCTCGCCCCTGCCGTCGCCAACCAGGCCCCGGTGCCGTACGTCAGCCGGGCCGGCGCACGAGGCCTGGGCGGTCTCCTCGGCGCCGCTGCCGTCTCCCCGGCCACCCAGATGGACGCGTTCGGCGCGGTCGGAACCCTGTTCTCGATCGTCACCCGCACCTCGAACGCGACCGCCCAGGTCGACTGGAAGCTGTGGCGCAAGGCCAAGAGCGGCCTCAAGGAAGACCGCGTCGAGATCACATCCCACCTGGCGCTCGACATCTGGAACAAGCCCAACCCGTTCATGACCCGCCAGGAGAACGTCGAGGCCACACAGCAGCACGTCGACCTCACCGGCGAGGGCTACTGGGTCGTCGCCTACGACCCGCGCGTCGCCACCCTGCCGATGGAGCTGTGGCCCGTCCGCCCCGACCGGATGACGCCGGTCCCCGACCCGAAGACGTTCCTCAAGGAGTGGGAGTACTCCACCCCCGACGGACAGAAGATCACCCTCGACGTCAAGAACGTCATCCAGCTCCGCATGCCCAACCCCATGGACCCCTACCGCGGGCTCGGGCCGGTGCAAACGATCCTCACCGACCTCGACTCCTACCAGGCCGCCGCCACCTGGAACCGGAACTTCTTCCGCAACTCGGCGCTGCCCGGCGGCCTCATCCAGATCGACACGCAGCTCGTCGACGACGAGTACAACGAGATGGTCGAACGGTGGCGCGAGTCCCACCAAGGGCTGTCGAACGCGTGGCGCGTCGCCATCCTGGAGAACGGCGCCAAGTGGGTCGACCGCTCCTACAGCATGGCCGACATGCAGTTCGCCGAACTACGGAGCGTCTCCCGGGACGTGATCCGCGAGGCGTTCGGGATGCCGAAGTTCGCGCTCGGCGACGTCGACGACGTCAACCGCGCCACGGCCGAGGCCAGCAAGGCGTGGTTCGCGGAGATGCTGACCGTACCCCGACTGGAGCGCATCAAGGGCGCGCTCAACAACGACTTCCTGCCCCTCTTCGGCGCGAGCGCCCGCGACCTGGAGTTCGACTATGAGAACCCCGTGCCGCCGGACGCCGAGGCCCGGAACGCCGAGCTGACCACGAAGGCCGGCGCCGCCGCCACGTTGGTGGCCGCAGGGTTCGAGGCGGCCGACGTGCTCGACGTGGTCGGGCTCCCGCAGATGGGCCACACGCCGCGGCCGGTCGTTGGCATCCCTGGCCAGGGGCTGCCCGGCCCGGGTGTCGTGCCCGAGACGCCGGAGAACGTCCTTGCCCGCGCCCGCGCCCGCCTCACGCGCAGCCCGCGCCGGCCGCGCGCTGCCGCGTCCGATGACGAACAGGAGGAGGCCCGAGCGGACTGGAAGGACCTCCTCGACGAGCTGCTCGCCGACTGGGAGGACATCACCGCCGCGCAGCGTGAAGCCCTGCGTGAGCAGATCGAGGAGATCGTCGACGGCGGAGACCCCGAGGCGCTCGCCACCCTGACCGTCCCGACCGATGACGCCCACGCGGCGCTGCTCGCGGCGATGGTCGAGCAGGCGAAGGCCGCGCAGCAGCGGATGGCCGACATGGCGGCCGAGGCCGGCGAGGAGGTCGAGCCGATCGACCCCGAGGAGGACGGCGGTGAGGAGCTGCTCGCCGCGCTGGCCGCTGCCGCGCTGCTGCTGGTCCTGCTGCTCGCGTCCTCGCTCGCTGCTGCCGCTGCCCGGCTGGCGTGGTGGTACTGGGGACAGGGCGAATCCGGCGCTGACGTCGCCGCAGAGGTCGACGCCAAGCTCGCAGGCATGTCTCCGGCGGAGCGGCGCCGCTACCTCGGGTGGGCGCTGTGGCAGGCGGAGGGCGAAGCGCGGTGGGAGATCCTCGCCCGGATGGATTGGGATCACCTCGAAGCAGTCGAAGAGGATGATCGCTCAACGTGCAAACCATGTGGCACGATTGACGGAACGCAGTTCCCTGATATAGAGACTGCGAGGAAGGCCTACCCCACGGGTGGCTACGTTCACTGCCTCGGCGAGCTTCACTGCCGCGGCAACGTAGAGCCACGGTGGGAGGCGCGTAGTGCGCGGCAGGCGTCAGGCACGTAGAACGGCCCGGGCCGCCATCCGCACGGCCCCTACCCCCGTCGAGCAGCCGCAGACCTGGTTCCGCATCGAGAACCTCGTCGCCCCCGACACGACGGCGATCTACATCTTCGACGAGATCGGGTATTGGGGCGTCACCGCCGCCGACTTCGCCCGCGAGCTCGCGTCCATCGCGGCGCCGAACATCGACCTGCACATCAACTCGCCTGGCGGGGATGTCTTCGAGGGTCTGGCGATCTACAACACGATCCGCAAGCACCCGGCGAACGTGACCGTGTACATCGACGGCATCGCCGCCTCGGCCGCCAGCTTCATCGCGCAGGCCGGGGATCGGGTGCTGATCTCCCCGAACGCCGTGATCATGATCCATGACGCGTCCGGGATGTGCATCGGCAACGCCGAGGACATGGCCGAGATGGTCGAGCTCCTCAATGGTGCCTCCGACAACATCGCCGACATCTACGCACGTCGCGCGGGCGGCACCGCCGAGGAGTGGCGGGCCCTGATGCGCGCCGAAACCTGGTACCACAACGGCCCGGATGCGGTCGCGTCCGGACTCGCCGACGGCCTCGACGAGGACGACGACGAGGCCGAGGAGGAGCCGGAGGAGCGCGTGCGCCGTTCGGCCGCCGCCCGTTACGCCCCGGCCGCCCGCGCTGAGCTGGCCGGCCTGGTGCTCAACACGACCGCCCCGGCTGAGCCGGAGGCTCCTGAGGCTCCCGCTGTTCTCCCAGGTCCGGCGGTTGAGGAGGTGGCGGCCGAGGTCGAAGAGGGTGCCGAGGCCGCCACCGAACCGCCCGCCGTCGAGGAGCCCGTCGAGGAGCCGCCGGTCGAGGTCGAGGAGACCCCGGCCGAACCCCAAGAACCCGAGGGCGTCGAGCCCTCCGCCGAGGCAGCCGCGCCGGACGCCTGGGCCACCGCAACAGCTGGCCTGCTGGCCGACCACGACGACTGGGCCGCGCTGACGGCCGGTCTGCTCACCGACGCCCCGACATGGGCTGACCTCACGGAGGCACTGCTGTGACCCGTCCGACCACGCTCACCCCGGGGCAGCGCCACCGCCTGGCCAGCCTCGGCATCCCGCTCCACCGCGTCGGCAAGGTGATGAACCGTGCCGGTGCACTGCCGCGCCCGAAGAACGCCGACGAGCTCGAAGAGGCGCTCGGCGACACCGCCAGCCTCAAGCAGATCGCCGCCAGCCGCGACAGCCTCAAGGACTTCGTCCTCGCCTACGCGCAGGACCAGGCGCGCAGCGATGAGAGCATCGAGCAGCAGATCACCGAGCAGGTGCAGCGCGCGTTCGGCGGGGCCCTGCGCGGCGACCAGATCAACAACATCAACCGGCTCAACCTCGACCCCACCGGCAGACCTGCCGCCAGGTCCAAGCACTACAACCCGAAGGCACCCGGGGCCAAGCTCGACGCCGAGTTCGCCGACTGGGGCGGCTACCTGTCCGCGACGTGGGACGGCGCCAAGGGCGCGGCCGCGATGGAAGCCCAGGACAAGATCCAGCGGATCCAGAACGCGTTCGGGTCCTCAGTCCCCTCCGACGGCGGGTTCCTCATCCCCGAGACGCTCCGGGCCGAACTGCTGCGCGTCGCGCTGGAGATGGCCGTGGTGCGGTCCCGCGCCCGCGTCGTCCCCATGGAGAGCCTGACCGTCCCCTACCCGATGATCGACTCCACGTCGAACGCGAGCAGCGTCTACGGCGGAGTCCTCGGCTACTGGACCGAAGAGGGCGGCGCGCTGACCGACTCCTCGCCGTCGTTCGGCCGCGTCGAGCTGCTCGCCAAGAAGCTCACCCTCTACAGCGAGGTCCCCAACGAGCTGTTCCAGGACTCGCTCATCACGCTGATCCAGTTCATGAACGAGTCCTACCCCGAGGCGCTGGCCTGGTTCGAGGACGTCGCGTTCACCTCCGGCAACGGTGTCGGCCAGCCGCTGGGCTACCTCAACGCCCCCGCCGCCGTCTCGGTCGCCAAGGAAGCGGGCCAGGCCGCCGACACGATCGTGTGGGAGAACCTGGTCAAGATGTACGCCCGCATGCTGCCCAGCTCGATGAGCCGCGCCGTGTGGGTCGCCAACCTCGACACCTTCCCCGAGCTCGCCACCATGGCCCTGTCTGTCGGCACCGGCGGCTCGGCGGTGTGGATCGGCGACGGCGGCGGCGAGGCCGCACCCCCGATGCGGATCCTGGGCCGGCCGGTCATCTTCACCGAGAAGGTCTCCACCGTCGGCGACGCCGGCGACATCAACCTCGTCGACTTCGGCTACTACCTGATCGGCGACCGGCAAACGATGCAGTCGGAGACGTCGGCGCACTTCAAGTTCGGCAACGACAAGACGGCGCTGCGCGTGATCGAGCGGGTGGACGGCACCCCGTGGATCAAGTCGGCGGTAACGCCGAAGACCGGCAGCAACACCCTGTCCCCGTTCGTGAAGATCGCGGCCCGCTAACCCTCGCCCCCGAGAAGGAGAGCCATGGCAATGGAAGGGCTGGGGCGGCTGTTCAACGTCGTCCCGCAGGCAAACGGGGTTCACATCCCGCTGAAGAACGCCGGTGGCGTGACGTTCATCTGCTTTGAGGATGACGGCTCGCAGATCGTCACCCTGAAGGAGAGCGCCGACGGCCTGTCGGAGCAGAACCTCGCGGTGATCTCGAAGGTGTACAAGGGCCCGGGCGTCGGCGGCGTGTGGACGAAGGTCACGCAGAACGCGGCGGCGACGTTCGACCTGGCGGACGACACCGCCAACGACGCGATCGCGATCTACGTGTCCGCGAGTCAGCTGTCCGACGGGTTCAACTGCGTCGAGCTGACCAACGACGGCGGCAACCCGGTCATCGCGATCATCCACGACCTGAACACGCAGCGGAAGCCGGAGCTGCTGGCCCGGAGCGTGGTCTGATGTCGACGATCATCAAGGGTGATGAGGTCCGGGCGGTCACGCTCGGCATCAAGGTCGAGAAGTCGTCGGGTGCCACGGTCAACGGCAGCACGCCGATTTTCACGGTGTCGGGTCTCGTGCTCGTGCGGGCGATCGTCGGCGTGGTCACGACCGCGTTCGACGGCACCACGACGAGCCTGAACCTCACGCACGATCCGACGATCGGCGCGGCGGTGGACATCTGCGCGGCGACGGTCGTGACCTCGGATGAGGTGGGGACGGTCTACTCCTACCTGGGTGCGGCGATCACGACGCTGCTGGTGTCGTCGGGGACGACGGTGCCGGGGACGGCGTATGCGCCGAGGCCGCAGGAGGCGTTCTTCCAGCCGGGTGTGATCAACCACAAGGGGACGGCGGCGGACGCCGGCACGGTGCTGTGGCGGTGCCTGTACGTGCCGATCTCCGATGGCGCGTCCGTGGCGGCGGCCTGACGTGTCGTTGTGGCGCTGCCGGGGGTGCTCCACCGCCTATGCGGTGGGGCTCCCGGCGTGCCCCCACTGTTCATCGACGGAGTGCGAGGAGGACGGCGGGATGCCGAAGATCACACGTCATGGTGGGCCGTCGATCGCGGGTCCGCAGGGGATCAGCGGGGCGTGGTCGGACACGACGACGCGTGACCCGTGGCCGGACCTAGGAGTGCCCGACGCCGACGCGGCGGTGTCCGAGACCGTGGCCACGCCGGTGGACTGGGATCCCGGCCCGACGCTGCACGTCCCGGGCGATTCCGAGGGCGCGGAGACGTCGGTCGAGGTGTCTGGCCTGCCCGCCCCGGACTACACGGACATGACGGTGGCCCAGCTCCAGGCGGAGCTGAAGGAGCGCGGGCTGCCGACGTCGGGCAACAAGCGGGACCTCATCGAGCGTCTCGAAGAGGACGACCTCGGAGAGGCCGGCGCGTGAGCTGGGAGCAGCTCTCCGACATCGCGCGTGAGGCGTCGGCGGTCCGTGAGGCGGAGCGGTCGGCGCCTCCGGTGGCGTGCCCGAATGACGGGGAGCCGCTCGTCTCCAACGGCGCTGGTGTGTTGGGCTGCTCGTTCGACGGCTGGCGGGCGTCATGACCGAGGTGTGGTACGTGACCCGGGAGGCGGTGGTGGCCGCCCCCGACATCAAGGAGACGGCCCAGGCCAACGCCCAGGTCGGCCGCGCCATCGAGACGTCCTCGCGCACGGTCGAGGCGCTGTGCCACCGCCGGTTCTACCCGTTGCGTGAGGTGCGGGCGTTCGACTGGCCGCAGCCCTACAGCCGGTCGTGGCGGCTCTGGCTCGACGGCAACGAACTACTCGAAGCGCACTCCATCACGTCCGGCGGCGTCACCCTGGCCCCATCCGAATACCTGCTGCGCCGCAGCGACGGGCGCGAAGGCCCGGCAACGCACATCGAGATCGACCTGTCGCAGGGCGGGGCCTGGTCGGCGGGCTCCACCCACCAGCGGGCCATCTTGATCGACGGCACCTGGGGTTCGTGGTCGGCGGCCGTGCTGGCCGGGTCTCTGGCCGGCGCGGTGGCTACGACCGATGGGACGCAGATCACCGTGGCCAACGGCAGCGGCGTCGGTGTGGGTGATCTGCTGCGTGTCGACGACGAGCGGATGATCGTCACGGATCGGCGGCTGGCGGACACCGGGCAGGACCTCGGCACCGCGCTCACCGCCTCGGCGGCGGACACGATGTTCGCCGTCGCCGACGGCGCCGTGTTCGCGCCCGGCGAGGTGCTGCTGATCGACGCCGAGCGGATGATGGTGCTCGACGTCGCCGGGGACAACCTCGTGGTGAAGCGGGCGTTCGACGGCAGCGTGCTGGCCGCGCACTCCACGGCCGACATCTACGCCCCCCGCTCCCTCACCGTCGCCCGCGGGGTTCTCGGCACCACCGCCGCCACACATGCGTCGGCTACGCCGATCGCCCGGCATACGCCGCCTCCGCTGGTTCGGGACCTGTCGCTCGCGGGCGCGGTCAACCAGCTGCTCCAGGAGTCCAGCGGCTACGCACGCACCAGTGGCTCCGGGGAGAACGCCAAGGAGTACGGCGGCCGGGGCCTCGCCAAGCTGCGCGAGGACTGCATCCGGGCTCACGGCCGGCGGCTGAGGGCGAGGGCCATATGAGCTGCGAGTCGTTCCAGGAGATCCGGCTGACGAAGGACGTCACCCCGGACGGAGCTGAATGGGTTGTCCGCGAACCCATCGCCACGTCGACCTTCGTGTGCAGCTGCGGCCTCACGATCAGCGGGCCGCCCGAGCGGGTTCGGGACGCAGCGACGCCGTGCATGGAGCGGGCCACCGGCCTCGTTCTCCGGCAGTCCGAGGCGGTGCCGGATGGACGTTAGGTTTCACGTCGAGATCAGCGGCCCCGCGTTCGACGGCCGCGCCCGCCAGGCCGTCCACGACTTCCTGCGCGCCGCCGAATGGGACGTCGCCCAGCAGGGCGAGACCGAGGTCCACCGCGAGCTCGACGCCAACCTGCGCAACCCCACTGGCAACTACCAGGACCACGTCACGACCGAGCGCGGCGGCGGCGGAGTCATGGTCTGGGACCAGGACATCATCTACAGCTTCTGGCTGGAGGGCGTGCCCGAACGCCGCGACCGGCGGCACCAGTTCCCCGGCTACCACAGCTTCCGCGACGCCGCCGTCGCCCTCGACCGCGTCGCCGGACCGATCGCCGAGCGCACCCTCGTGCCCTACCTGGCGAGGATGCAATGAACCTCGACATCAAGGCCGCACGCCAGGTCATCCTCGACCACGCCGCCCAATCCGGCCTATACGACGGCGTCCTCGGCCACGAACCCATCAGCGCGCCACGCACAGGGCTGACGATCGGCGTGTGGGCGCACCACATCAAGCCCATCGCCAAGGCCTCCGGCCTCAACGTGACCTCGGCGCGGGTGCTGATGTTCGCGCGGATCTACACCTCAACGATCCAAGCCCCGGCCGATGACATCGACCTGCTCGTCGGCAACGCGTGCGCCGACCTGATCGGCCGCCTGACGGGCGACTACAACCTCGGCGGCACGGTGTCGAACATCGACCTTCTGGCCGCGCACGGCATCGCGATGGAGTCCGAGCTGGGCTATCTCCCGCAGCCGAACGGCGAGAAGTCGCGGATCGCCTCGATCGTCATCCCGCTGGTTTTCAACGACGTGTGGACACAGGAGGCCTGACGTGGGCAAGCAGAGCGGCCTCGGCGACAACCTTTACGTCAGCGGCTACAACTACAGCGGCGACATCGGCTCCATCGGCCGCATCGGCGGCGGCCCGACGCCCCTCATCGTGACCGGCATCGACAAGTCCGGCCAGGAGCGCATCGGCGGCCTGATCGACGGCGCGATCGAGTACAACGGGTTCTTCAACCCCGACGAGGGCCGCGCCCACGAGCGCCTGTCCCTGCTGCCGACCGGCAACCAGCTCCTCTCTTACTGCCGAGGCACCGGCCTCGGTAGCCCCGGCGCCGGGCTTGTCGCCAAGCAGGTCAACTATGACCCGACGCGCGGGCAGGATGGCTCGATCACGTTCGCCATCTCCGCGCAGTCGGCCGGCGGGTGGGGCCTGGAGTGGGGTCGGCAAGGCACGGCGGGCGTCCGGTCGGACACGACGGCGACGAACGGCGCGAGCATCGACGACAGCGCCTCATCCGCTCACGGACTGTCCGCCTACCTGCACGTCTTCTCCTTCACCGGGACGTCGGTCACGGTGAAGCTGCAACAGTCCTCCGACAACGGCGGCGCCGACGCGTGGACTGACGTCGTCGGCGGCGGGTTCACCGCGGCGACCGGCGTCACGTCGCAGCGGATCGCCACAGCGAACGATCTGGCGGTGGAGCGCTATCTGCGGGTCGTCACGACCGGGACGTTCTCGGCCGTCACGTTCGCCGTCCTGATCTGCCGTAACGAGATCGAACCGGGGTTCTGATGCGCCAGGGTCTGCCACCTCGGGCCTACCAGACGTTCGGCATCGCGGCGCCCGCCGACCGGCTGGTCAAAGCCGCGTGTCCGCAGGTCGGCTGTGTGGCGTGGCGAAAGGGCTGGGAGTCCGTCATCGACGAGAAGACGGCCCTCGGTGCCTCACAGGCGGCATGGATCAGGACCTACTCAGCCCGGACCTTCCGCGAGTCCCGGGCGGCGGGGTTGACGGTGTTCCGGTTCGAGCCCGGCCAGCGGTGCTTCGCCGACCATCACACCCGGCCGGAGATCTACTTCGTCCGCCCCGGCGACCTCACCACAGCGCTCGGCCAGCCGCGGCGGCATTCGCGGCCGGCTGACTGGGTCGAGGACTTCGGGCTGAACCAGCAGCGACTCCGTGACGCCCAGGCGCGCGGCTAACGAAAGGAGCGGCTCATGAAAGAGTCCGGGTTGGGGTGGACCACGCTTTCTGTCGACGACAGCGGCGGCTCCGCCAAGGACATCCGCAACGACATCACGAACTTCCAGTTGGCGACCCCGCGCGCCGTCCAGGACGTGACGGGTCTGGACAAGAGCGCGATGGAGCGACTCCTCCTGCTGGCCGACTTCTCGATCACGCTGAACGGCGTCTTCAACGACGAGGCCGACAAGAGCCACGCGGTGCTGCGGACCGTCCCGTCGACGACCGCGCACCGGAGCGTGTCGATCGGCGTGTCCGGGCAGACGCTCGCGGCCGAGTGCCTGTTCACGGACTACTCGCTGAACCGCGGCGCGGACGGGTCGCTCGTCTGGACCGCGCCGGGCGTGCTGGCGGACGGCGCTGTGCCGACGTGGGGCGCTTCCTGATGGGATTTCAGCGCGCCGCGACGGTCACCGTCGCCTTCCCGCCCGAGCATGAGCTGCACGGCTTCGAGGCCGTCTGCAAGCGCATCTCGACGGGCTACTACCTCGACAAGCCCAAGGCAACGGAGCGGCCCTACCTCCAGGAAGCGCTTGAGGAGCTGACCTCGGCGCTCGTCTCGTGGAACTACGAGGACGAGAAGGGCAAGGCGGTCCCGGCCACGGCTGCGGGCCTGCGCCGTCTGGACATCGCTGCGACGAAGGCGCTGTACAAGGCGTGGCTGGACGAGGTGGCGGAGGTGAAGGCCCCTTTGTCGCCGAGCTCGCCGCGTGGCGGGCCGCCCTCGATCGATCCGGGGTCGATCCCCATGACCCCGCTGTAGCCGTCCCCCGGGAGCTGGCCGACGCCCGCTGGGTGCTCGCCAGATGCCGGGAGTTCGGGGTGCTGCCGTCGCAGCTCCTCGACGAGGACGCCGGCCTGATGCAGCTGCTCGCGATTGAAGAACTCGGCGGAGGCCCTGCCCCCGCCCCCGCGCCGCGTAGGAGGTGACCGTGTCGAACGAGGTCCGCATCGTCGCGATCGGCGACGATAAGACCGACCGGCTGTGGTCGTCGCTGGAGGGGCGGGCCCAGACCTTCAAGCGGTCGATGGAGCAGACGTCGACGTCGGTGTCGCAGTCGACGGGCCGGATGAAGTCCTCGTCGGAGCGGGACGTCGGCGCCGTCGGCGACTCGTTCCGCAAGGGTGGGGATGAGGCCGAGCGGTTCGCGGCCCGGGTCGACGGCGCGGGGTCGGCACTGGAGCGTTCGCTGGCCCGGCTGAAGTCGGCGCACACGTTCACGTTCGACGCGGACACCTCGGCGTTCGACGGCCTCGCTGAGTCGGCCGAGCGGGCCGGTGACGAGGCGGGCGAGCGGTTCACGACGGCGGCTGAGGGCCGGATTCGCGACTCGCGGGGCCGGTTCGTGGGCGCGGGGAAGGACATCGGCGACAGCCTGTGGGACGGCCTCGGGTCGGGCGGGTCGGGCGGCGGCCCCGACAGGTTGATCGACATGTGGTCGGGGGCGTTCGACCGGCTTGAGGTTGACGCGGGGATGGCTGGTGCTGGCGCGGGTGCGGCGATCGGGGCGGGGATTCTGCTGGCGGGGCCGATCGGTCAGGTCGCGGCCTCGACGATCGTGCTCGGTTTCGGTGCTGGGCTGGCGCAGCTGGGTGCGACGAGCGCGCTCAAGAGCGAGGAGGTCAAGGGCCAGTGGCGTGACCTGGGCGACCATTTGTCGGATGAGCTGGCGGATATCGATGGGCCGTTCGAGGAGGCGATGTCGCGGCTGCCGGCGCATGCTGAGCGGGCGTTCGCCAGCCTGAAGCCGGAGCTTGAGTCGTCTTTTGCGACTCTGGGTCCGGCGGTCGAACGGTTCGCGAAGAGCTGGATGGACGCCATCGGCGACATGGATCTCACGCCGTTGTCCGATGGCGCTGCTGCGGTCATGGATGCTCTGGGCGACCGGGGCGATGAGATTTTCGGGAACTTGAACGACGGCCTGAATTCTCTGGGGCAGACGGCGCGGGATCACGCGCAGGACTTCGCGTCGATCTTCGAGGGGATGACGAAGGGCTTCTCCTGGACCACTGAGGCGATGGGCGGCTTGGCCGACACCTGGGACGAGGTCATGGGGGACGTCGAGGATCTCGGCAACGCCTGGGCGTCCGGGTGGGGTATGGCCGAGGAGAGCACCGAGCGTTTCATGGCCGACCTCGACAACTCCGGCGCGGAGATGCAGGCGGCGGCGAGTAAGGCCGCTGAGCTGGCGATCGGCTACGGGCTGGTGGCGACGGGCGCTGACGCGCTGTCGGACTCGATCGAGAACGTGACGGCGGCGTTCAAGGAGCATTACGACCCGGCGGCGAAGGCGTTGGAGGCGTCGATCAAGTGGAAGGAGGCCCAGGCCGAGCTCGCGGAGGACATGAAGGAAGGCAACATGTCCTTGCTGGAGCGGGAGCAGGCGCTGCTCAGCCAGAACAACATCTTGAGGGAGATGGCGCTCGCGGAGTCGACGTTGTCGGAGTCGACCGAGGAGACCAGCCGGACGTTCGAGGATCAGCTGCCCAAGCTGGTGGAGCTGGCGCGGGGCAGCGAGGAGGGCCGGAACCTCATCCTGGGCCTGGCCCAGTCGCTGGGGGTTGAACTCGTCGCGGGGGCGAACGACTCGTTTATCGCGATCGACGAGATGGGTAAGGCCATCCAGATCCTGCCCGACGGCAAGACCGTCAAGGTGCTGGGCGACATTGACCAGCTGAAGGACCGTCTGGCGGACGCGCGGGCCCGGTTGGATGATCCGAACCTCACCAAAGAGCGCCGCGCGAAGATCAACGCCGAGATCAAGGCCCTCGAAGCGGCCGTCGCGGCGGCTCAGCGTGCGCTGGACTCGCTGCGGGACAAGACGGTGACGGTCACCGTCCGGCAGGTGCGGGCCGACATCAACACCTCACACGGCGGCGGCTATCCGCTGGCGCACGGCGGCAATGTGCCGGCGTACGCCGATGGGGGGAATACGCGGGCGTCGCTCGCCCGGCCGAGTAGCGCGCTGGCGCTGGTCGGTGAGGCGGGCCCGGAGCTGGTGCGGTTGCCGTACGGGTCGACGGTGATTCCGGCAGGCCAGACGCAGCAGATGCTCAGCGAGGGCGACGGGATCATCCGGGGTTTCTCGTCGGGCGGTAACAGCGGTTCGGGTGTGCCGTCGACGTGGGGGAATCCGGGCTATGGCGCGTATGTGCCGACGCCGCCTCTGTGGGGGAATCCGGGGCCTGGGGTGCAGATCGGCGATGCGCTGGCGATCGACGAGTACGGGAACAGCGTGCCGCCGGGGACGGTGCCTCGGGTTGAGCTGAGTGTGGTGAAGCCGAACGACTACGCGGGTTCGAGCGGCGGTGGCGGCGGTGGCGGCTGGCCGGGCGGCGGTTCGGGTGGCGGCGGGGGTGTGGATCCGTCGACGCCGTCGGTCGGCTTCGAGGACACCAACACCCTGCTGATCCCTCGTAACCGGCCGGATGGGAAGGCGGCGCCGCAGCTGCCGGTGCTGGGCCCGAATGGTCAGCCGGTTGAGGATCCGTGGGGGTTCGTGGGGGCGTACGCGTATCCGGGGATGGGCGGCAGCTCCGGCGGCGGCGGTGGGGGCGGCGGTTGGGGTGGTGGCGGCGGTACGGGTGGCGGCAATGCGGTGGGGCTGACGATCAACGTGTACGTGCAGGGGAGCATCCGGGCTGAGCGTGACCTGGTCGGGGTCATCAGGAACGAGATCGTGCGTGGCGGGTTCGGAGGGGTGTTGCAGTGACGATCGTCATCGTCAACCAGGGCGAAGAGGACATGATCGACGCCCTGGCGGCCGTGAATTACACGGTCCACCTGTTCACGAACGACGCGGCGGCCGGGCTGACGCAGTCGCAGATCGACGCGTTGGATGAGTCGGATTTCACTGAGGCGACGTTCACCGGGTACAGCGCGAAGGCGTTGACGGGCGGGTCGTGGACGACGACGCCGGGGAATCCGGCCGCCGCCTCTTACTCGACGCAGAACTTCCCGCGCACGGCGACGGGCGCTCCGGAGACGGTCTACGGCTACTACGTGACCCGTACGTCGGGCGGCCGGTTGCAGTGGTTCGAGTACCTCAACAACCCGGTTGGGATCGAGTTCGACGGCGAGTACATCCAGGTCACGCCCAGGTTCACCCTCCGCGACGAGGAAGACTGATGCGCGCCGGGCGCGCCGCAGAGGTGCTGGAGGCCACGAGGTCGGCATGGCGGCGGGACCGTCGTGAACGCCTGGCCCGGCCGCTGGGTGGCGGGCATCTGGTGGTGGACCGCGAGCCTGAGCTGATCTACGGGCCGGGCGGTGACGTGGTCGGCGTGGACGCGTGGGTGCGTCAGTTCGACCGTGCGGGGCGCGAGGTGCGGATCGACCCGCACCGGCGGATCGTCAACCCGCCGACCGTCCACGAGGGCGCACAGGACCCGGCTGAGGCGTTCTATCGGGTGGTCGAGGACAGCGTGGTCGGCACCCCGAACGCGCGCGGGTGGCGGACGCGCGGCACCGTCACGACGGTGTTCGCCGACACCGGCGACGGCACCATCGACTCCAGCAACGCCACCTACTCCACCGCCCGCTCCGGGAGCAACCTCGCCGCGACGACCAGCAACACCGACCTGTTCATCGGCCAAGGCGAATTCGGCGGCGAGTACTACATCTCGGAGGGCTTCCTCAGTTTCGACACCTCCGCGATCCCCGACACGGACAACGTCACCGCCATCGCGCTCGCGCTGTGGCAGCTCTCCGACGAGTCGACCACCGACTTCACGTTGGAGGCCCGCCAGTCGGCGTGGACGTCCGGCGGGCTGACGACGGCCGACTGGGTGGCCGGAGCCTCGCTCGGCAGCCTGACCCTGCTGGCGTCGATCAACACCTCCGGCATCGGCGCGGACGGCGCGTACAAGACGCTCACCAGCGAGACCGCGCTCCTGTCCGCGACGAACCTGAAGACGGGCACGGTCGCGATGCTGCTGTGCTCCTCGCGGCATCGCGGCAACAACACGCCGTCGGCGGGCACGTCGGAGGCTATTGGGGTCGCGTCGGCGAACGACACGGGGACGACGCACGATCCGAAGCTGACGATCACTCACGCCGGGTCCAATGCGGTCCCGATGTTCACCTCTCGACCTGCACGCATCTGGAAAGGAAGGCCCCGCTGATGGGCATCTGGGCGATCCCGTGGACCGGAACCGTGACCGCCTCGGGCGGCAACGCCGACCTGTGGGAGGTCCTCCCCGGCGACGACCTCCCGTGCAAGATCCTCGGTTTCCGGCTCGGGCAGATCTCCGAGGTCGGCGACGCGATGGAGGAGGGGCTGCGCGTCTCGATCCTGCGGATGCGCGCCACCGTCACCTCCGGGTCGGGCGGCTCGGCGGGTGCGCCTGAGGACGTCTCCCGCAGCAACCAGACGCCGGGGTTCTCCTGCGAGACGAACAACGCCACCGTGGCCACCACCTCGGGTGACACCGAGGTCATCGACGAGCTCGGCTGGAACATCCGCAACAGCCCGTATGAGGTGTGGTTCCCCGATGACCGGCTCCAGCCCAAGGCCATCCAGGGCGAGGCGCTGCTGGTTCGTCTCCAGACCACGGCGGCCGACGACTTCACGTTCGCGGGCACCCTGTGGATCGACGAAGGCTGAGCTGAGCTGACCGATGCCGAACCAGTTCGTCCGCCGCCCGATCGCCCGGCGCATCCGCCGGTGGATCCCCCCGACCGAGCCGGTCCCGCCCCCGCTGGCGGCCATCACCGGCTCCGGCGGCGTGGTCATCGGCGGGTCGGCGACGATCTCGGCAGCGCACCGGGTCGCGGCAATCACCGGCTCTGGCGGCGTCGTCGTCGGCGGCACAGCGAACCCTGGCTTCAAGCACGGTCCGCAGGTCCCCTCCAACGTCAGGTTGACGTGGGATTTCGACAACGACGGCGACTTCGACCAGCCGGTCGAGGACATCACCCCGCTCGTACAGTCCCTCGAAACCTTCACCGGTCGGGACTGGCCCTCCCAGCTCACCGGGTCGGCGTCGGCCGGCCGCCTGCGGGCGATGTTGAACAACTCGGGGAACTGGTTCAACTACTTCCAGCAGGACTCTCCGCTGAACCAGGACCCGTTCAGCTTGCACACCGGCCGGCTGCTGCGGCTGCGCGTGTCGGAGGCGACGGACAGCCCGGACTCGACTCTGTTGGCGCGGGATCGGTTTCGGCGTGCGGACTCGACGAGTCTGGGGTTCGAGGAGGAGGGCGCGACGTGGGTGCAGCCGCTCTCGGACGACTTCCGGATCACGTCGGAGATGGCGGCCGCGACGGGTGAGGGTGATCCGCATCTGGCGGTGGTGGACATCGGCGCGGCGGATTACTACTTGCAGGCGTTGATCGCGGGTCTGGGGTCGCTGACGAACCGGGTGGGGCTCTGCTACCGGTACGTCGACTCGAACGACTACAGCCTCGCGGTGATCAGTGCGTCGGCGAAGTCGCTCCAGTTGATCGACGTGGTCAGCGGCGTGGAGAACGGTCGAGGGTCGGTCTCGATCGAGGTCTACTCGGGCGTCACCCTCGGCGTGCTGCTCTCCTCGACCAGCGTGACAGCCTACGTGGACGGCATCCCCTACCTGACCGCCACCGCGCCGAACACCAGCTCGACCACGGCGGGCATCTACGCCCGCTGGGGCAGCACGGACATTCGTCCGGTGTTCGACAACTTCTACGCCTGGGACCGGTTACCTGTCGCTGTCGACGGCATCCTGTGGACCGGGGACGTGGCCGACGTGGTGCCGTCGGTGATGCCGGGCCCGCAGCGGGTCGCCTCCCTGTCGGGTGAGGGGTGGCTGGCGAACATGGCCGCGTTGCAGGTGACGCCGCCGACGAGCATCACGGGGCGGAAGACGGGCCAGCTGCTGGGCGCGGTGCTGGCGGAGTGTCTGCTGCTGCACCCTCCCGGCCCGATCGCGCCCGGGGATGTGACGACGGGCCCGTTCGCGATGCGGTCGACCACCGCGCGGGCCGTGGCCAGGGCCATCGAGGAGGCGGAGTTCGGGTTCCTGTACGAGTTGCCGGAGGGCCCGATCGCGTTCGAGTCCCGGTCGGCCCGCGACGCCTCGACGGCCGTGGTGACGTTCTCCGACGAGCCCGGGGCGCAGTTCGGCTACATCGACGTGACGCCGCAGGACTGGCGGCGCGAGGTCTTCAACCGGGTCGTGGCCGGTGTGTCGCCGTACGCGATCGAGGACGAGGCCGTCCTCTACACCGACCCCGGCCCGTACGTCCTGGCTGAGGGCGAGTCGGTCACGCTGGCCGCGTCCTACCGGGGCCAGGGCGTGGTGACCGCGTGGACCGGCCACAGCCGCAGCATCTCCGCACCGCTCGCACCATCCGGCGTGTCGCTCGCCGGAATTACCACCACGTTCGCCACCGAATTTCAGGTCCCACTGCCCGACGCCACAGACGCCGGAGACCTGATCCTCGTAGCCGCCCTGATGCGCAACTGGGACGGGAGCACCCCATCAGGCTGGGAGCTCATATCCGCCGAGGGCGACGACGCGCTGCCGATTTACATCTACTGCATCTTCGCCCGGGTATGCGATGGAGAAGAAGAACCCGGCGACACTCTCGACCTTGGGATAACCCCCGGCGGCGACCTCAACGGAGTCGCGCACATCTATCACATCACCGACTGGTACGGCGATATCGACGACGGCATCCAGTGCACGCCGACCCTGTTCAGCCAGGCGGTCAACCCGAACCCTCCGGCGATCAGCCCGGCATGGGGGGCCGTCCCCACGCTGTTCATCGCAGTGGGGGGCAGCACGAACCTCGCTTTTTCGGGCACACCGGTGTTGAACAGCTACCCCTCGTCCTACTCGAACGGCGTGTTCACCCGCCAGCCGTCGTCTGTTCTGGGATGGATCGCGTCGGCGACACGGGTCGGTGTGGCGACGACGGAAAACCCGGGCACGTTCAGCGTGAACAGCGCCGCCGTGGCCAACTCTGTATTGTCTGTCACGATCGCGGTCCGGGGTTCGACCGCACCCATCCCCGTCACGGGCGAGACCCCGGCCGGGACGAACGGCACCTTCACCATCGCCTACGACGACGAGATCGGCGGCGACTACCAGTCCCACACCAACATCCAGGTCAGCGGCATCGTCCTCGCCCCCGGCGACGACATCTCCGTCCAGAGTGACGACGTCGAATCCCAGGAACGCCACCGCTCCATCCGCTCCTACCGCACCAGCAGCGCCCTGTTCGCCAACAGCGCCGACGCCCTCGAATACGCCGGACGCGTCCTCACCCGACACTCCACCGACCGGCCCATCGTCGCCATCTCATTCATCGCCACCAAGAGCGCCGCCTACCGCGCCCAGGCCAAGCTCAGACGCGTCGGCGACCGCATCCGCTTGATCGCCAACTACAACAGCGGCCTCGGCGTCGACCAAGACTTCTTCATCGAATCCATCGGCCACGCCTTCTCCGACGGCCTCAGAAAGTGGGTGGTCATATGGGAACTCTCCCCCGCACCACCCTGACCCGGGCCCTGCCCCCGCCCGACCACCCAGCACCACCCGCGCCAGCTGAAGGGGGACCCACCAGCCATGACCGGCATCGAACTCGTGGACGTCTTCGTCGTCGTCGGCATCATCGGCGGCGCCATCGCCCTGCTCTGGAAAGGAGGGACGTGGCTCATGCGCATCATCCGACGGATACAGGACTTCCTCGACGACTGGAACGGCGAACCAGCACGTCCCGGAGTGCCCGCCCGCCCCGGCTTCCCCGAGCGGATCGCCGCCCTCGAAGCCGAGTCAGCCCAGGTCGCCACGACCGTGGAGGCCGTGTCCACCCGGCTCACCCGCGTAGAACGAAAGATCGACACCGCCGGAGGCACAGCATGACCCACCCCCTCCCGCCGACCCCCTACGAAGGTGCCGGCCTCACCCCCGAAGACCCGCCCCAGGACGACCTCCCCCAGGCGCCCGGCTCCGCAGTGATCGAGGAAGACGATGGCGAAGAAACGAGCTGACCAAGCCCTCCTCGACGTGCTCCGCGGCGAGCTCGGCTACCGCGAACGCCCCGACGGCTCAACGAAGTTCGCCGAGTGGTGGTCCGACCGCCACAACAAGCCCGCGGTGTGGCGGCGGGCGGCCTGGTGCGACATGTTCATCTCGTGGGGCGCGGCCCGGGTCGGCCTCACCGATGTTGTCGGCGACTCGGCATGGACGCCCGGCCACGCTGCCTGGTTCGCCGCCCGCGACCAGTGGGGCCTGGTCCCGCGCGTGGGCGCGGTCGTGTTCTTCGACTGGGCCGGCACGAAGAACATCCCCGCGATCGACCACGTCGGCGTCGTCGAGGCCGTGCGCGGTTCGACCATCGTCACCATCGAGGGCAACACGCTGAACGCCGTCATGCGCCGCGAGAGGTCCATGTCCACGATCGCCGGGTTCGGCTACCCGGCCTACCTCAACCTGCCCGCTGCGGCGGCGAAGCCGTCATCGAACTGGACGGAGGACCTCGTGAAGACGTTCCCCCTCATCAAGCCCGGCGCCAAGGGATGGGACGTGAAGACCGTGGCTGGCCTGCTGGCCGCCCGGGACTACGCGATCCCCGAGGGTGTCGATGACACCGTCTACTCGCCGCCGTTCGTGGCCCGGGTGAAGGAGTTCCAGCGCGCGGCCGGGCTCAAGGAAGACGGCGAGGTCGGCCCGAAGACGCTGGCCAAGCTGCTGCGGGTGGCGTAGCCGTGGCGCTGCCCGCCGGCGTTTCGTCGGTCACGGTCTCGGGGCGGTTCATCCGCGGTGATGGTCAGCCGTGCCGAGGCAAGGTCACCTTTACGCCGAGCAGGACGCTGACGGGGCCGGGCACGACCCCGCCGGTGGTGATGCCTCCGGCGCCGGTCGTCGCCCTGCTCAACACCTCGGGCGCGTTCTCGGTGGTGCTGGCGGCTACGGATGACGCTGATCTGGAGCCGACGCCGTGGACGTACGCGGTGGTGGAGGAGATCACGGGCCAGGCGCCGCGGTTCTACTCGATCGAGCTGCCGGCGTCGCCGAGCACGGTGGATCTAGCCGACCTCGCCCCGGTGGCCGAGCCGGAGGACGTGGAGACGTACGACCAGCGGTATCTGCGGGTGGCCGGCGGGACGATGGCGGGCGCGCTCACCCTGTCCGGCCCGCCCACGCAGAGCCTGCACGCGGCGACGAAGGCGTACGTGGACGCGTCGGCGGGCGGGGGTGAGGGTGGTGCGGTTGCGTCGGTGAATGGGCAGACGGGTGTGGTCGAGCTCGATGCCGGGGATGTGTCCGCTGATCCTGCGGGTACGGCCGCGTCGGCGGTGTCGGCCCACGCCGGCGACACGACTGACGTGCATGGGATCGCGAACACGGCGGCCTTGGAGACGACGAGCGGGGCGACGGCGAAGGTGTCGGCGCACGCGGGTGCGTCGGACCCGCATGGGGATCGGGCGAACGCGGCGTCGCTTTATCTGCCGAAGGCGTACACGGCCAGCGTCGAGCCTGCCGCGCCGGTCGCTGAGTGGCACGTCAACTACGAGACCGACCCGTCGGATAGCCCCGACCTGTTCCGGATCTTCAACAACGGGGTCAAGAAGACCTGGTGGAACGAGAACGGGTCGGTCCGGGGTGAGGCCGCGAAGATCGACGAGGCTGCGGCCCGCTGGTACGGCCTGTCGGGGCAGACCGCCGACATCTGGCAGGTGCTCGACACCCGAACGAACGCGGCCGTGCTGGCCTGCGTGAAGCCGAACGGGAACCTCGTCATCACCGGGAGCTTCCAGGGCGCGAACGGCGCGTGGACAGTCCTGACCTCGAATGACGGGGACTACACCGCCGTCGACGCCAACCACGCCGAGTGGCAGCCCGCCGTTCGGCTGGTGGGCCCGGCGAATGAGACGGTGCAGATGAGGGGCCGTTTCACGGTCACGAACACCGTGTTGAACGACGTGATGACGGTGCTGCCGTCGCAGTTCCGGCCGTCGAAGACGGTCCGGATCTCGCTCGCGAACGGGCAGTCGACGGCGATTCACGGGTTCATCGACACGTCCGGCAACGTGACGATCGGCCGGGCGGTGACGTCGGCTGGGTGGTTGTCCTTGGACGGGGTGCAGTTCTCTCGGGTTTAGTCGTCCCCGCCGGTCCACGGCGGGCTGCTCCAAGGAGGGGCAATGGCAAGGAAGCTGGTGTCTGGCCTGTTCTGGGTCGATGCGGTCGAGCGGACGGTGGGCGCTGCGGCGTCGGCGTCGCTGGCGCTGCTGACGGCGAACGGCCTGGGTGTGCTGGATGTGGACTGGGGCGCGATCGGGTCGGTGGCGGGTATGGCGGCGATCGTCAGCCTGTTGAAGTCGCTGGTGGCGGGTTCGACTGGCGACCCGGAGACGGCGGGGTTCACGACCGGCCGGTAGTGGTTCGTGCTGGTCCTGAGAGCCAGCACGTGGTGGGTGGCCCTGGTCTCGGCGCGGACCGGGGCCGCTCGCGTGTGCAGCTACGTCGAGAGGACGCGGATGTTGAAGGGGCCGTACCTCCGGTTGAGCTCCCTCCAACTCAAGGGGTTCCGCCGCCTCGCATTGTTGGTGCAGTGCCAGTGCCGTCCCGTCCGCTCCCACGTCAGGTTCTGCGCAGGTAGGTGGACGACGGCCCCGTCGGGTGGCTCCGACTCTGCCTTCAGCCGTAGTCCCTTGGCGGGGAGTGCGGTCAGGTACCACGGGCTGGCCAAGTAGGCGGCAGCCTCTGGGCTGCTCATGTGGTGGAGGCTGGAGTTGCACCGGTTGCAGAGCAGGCCCCGGACGGCCCAGTCGCCGACGACACTCTCGTGGTCGATGAAGAGCCCCATCGGCGCGGTGTCGGCCGCGATCCCGCAGACGCCGCATCGCCCGTGGTGGTGGGCGACCAAGGCGTCGTAGTCCTCACAGGTGAGCTGGTACTTCCGATGGGTGCAGGTCTTCGAGGTCGGCCCCTTGTGCCCGCGTAAGGTCACTGGCCGCTGCTCCGCTGGGCGCGGGCCTGCCTGACCGCCTCGCGCGCCTCGGGGTTGAGCGCCTGTCGCATCGCCTCGCGGCTCATGCCGGTGATGCGGACGAGGTCGGCCTGTTTGCGCCCGGAGGTGATGGCGTCGCGGAGCCGCTGGTCGCGCTGGTTCATGGCGAGCTCAAGGGCGGCGTCGTAGTCGGTCGCGATGGCGCGGATCTCGTCGTCGGTCATGGGTTCGGTCATGACTCAAGTTTGCCATTCCTGTTAGGCCATGTCTATTAGGCCTAACGTGCTTGACTGCCCAACGCGTTAGGCCTAACGTGGTGGGCAACAGCAAAGCGCAAAACAGGGAGCGAAATTAGATGGAGATCACCGTCACCACCCGCGAAGCAGCTTCGGCCGCCGGGGTCTCCATCCGCACCATCCAGCGCCGCGCCAAGGCAGGCAAGCTCAACGCCACCAAGCGCGACGGCCGCTGGGTCATCACCCTGAACGTCGCCGACGACTACAAGCCCGCCCAGATCGAGAAGGCCCGCGAGCTGCTCGAGCAGAACGGCCTCTCCACCACCGGCAAGCCCGGCATCTGGGTCGCCATCTCGAGCGACGGCGAGACCTACTACTCGGTCACCCCCGAGGGGTGCGGATGCTACGCGGGGCTGAAGGGCACCCGCTGCTACCACCGCTTGGGCGCGCAGGTCGGCGCAGCTATCGCCGCCTGACCAGCACCCCAACGGGTGATCACTCCCCGCATGTGCACCACACCACCACGTAGCGCGTCTAACCGGCGACCTGACACCACCCGCCGCCGGAGCCCCCATGCGCCCCACCACCCTCGCCCTGGTCCTCCTCGCCGCTGCCGCATGCGCCCCCGCCGCCGAGAGCCCACAACCAGCCGACCCGCCAGCGTTACCCATCGCGGCCACCAGCTCGGCCACGCCGACGCCGACGCCCACCGCGTCACCCGGGCCGACCTTCGCGAAGTCCGAGGCCCGCTACATCGCCGACATCCGTGAAGCCCTCGCCGACTACATCGCCGAATACGGCGACATCAGCGACACCGCCTACCTCGACCAGGGCTACGACTGGTGCCGCCAGCCGCCCACCGTCGAGGCGATCCTGGCGGGCGCCGACAAGAACCAGGGCGACGAGTGGAAGGCGACGATCACCCACCTGTGCCCGCAGTACCTGCCGGTGTGGCGTGAGGCGCAGCAGGCGATGAAGAAGGCGCGCGAGACGTTCGACGACGGCGTCTACACGGTAGGCGAGGACTTCCCGGCCGGCACGTACAAGACGACGGGCGGGCGGGTGACGCGCTGCTATTGGGAGCGGTCGACGCCGGGCGGGGAGACGATCGCGAACGAGTTCGTGACGAACGCGCCGAAGGGCGTGAAGGTGACGGTCCGGGAGGGTGAGGGGTTCACGTCGCGGCGGTGTGGGACGTGGATCAAGGTCGGATGATCTTCCAACATAATCTGAGTTATGTTGGGGGCGCTGGCGCAGATCATCGGTTCATCGGACGATCCGATGTGGGAGCTGGACGCCCCGACCGATAAAGACGAGGAGGCAACTATTTCCAGTTTGGAAATAGTTGCCCGGCCAACCTGAGCGGTCAGTCCGCCGCAGGCGCATGAGGGCGCACTGGCGCACAGCTTCGCGAACTATTAGGGATTTCCTAAGGGTTGGACGCGGTCAACGCGTCGAAGTACTCGAAGATGTCGGAGTCGGCGAGTTCCTCCGTGCTGCGCTCCATCGAAGAGACGCTAGAGCGGCTACGCGCCCACACCCACGGGGCTTCGTTGTGGGTCATCTGGGAGAGCTGGTTGGCGCTGAAGCCGCCGTAGCTGGCCAGCACCAGATCGACCGATTCGCGCTCGCCGTCGTCGAGCGTGTCGGGGTTGCCCTGGATGTCGCCGGGTCCGACTTCGAAGCGGCCCCGGTGCTTGCTGTAGAGGGCGGGCGAGACGGGCCCGTTGGCCCAGGCTTCGAACCGCTCGGGGAACAGGGCTCGCTCCTCCCACGCCAGGTGGTGGCCGTAGGCGTAGTAGCAGAGCTTCTGGAGCTTCATGACGGTCATCGGGCCGCGCCCGGTCAGGATGTATTCGGCTACGTCCAGGACAGATGCCATGCAGGTCATTCTCTGGCCACTTGAGCGGCGAGGCGGGGGGCGTTCGTCATTCCTGGGCCGGGTCGGCAAGTGATCATGCTGTAGTGAGAGCGCTGATATTATCGACCGTTCTGCCACACCACGTCTGACCTGTGGAATCACCGCGATTCCTGGCGTCACAGGCCCGCCCGATGTATCTGAACGGGCACCCCGCCGCCTCCTACAGGCATGGACATCAACCCGCTCGCCGCCCTACCCGCCAAGCTGCTCGACGACATGTCGCCCGGGGAGCGCCTCGCCTACCTGGCCGCGCTGGACGAGGAGCCCCCGCCGCCGCCGTGGTGGGCCGCCTGGCTACTATCGAACACATGAGCGATCCGCCGATGGACGGCCCCATGGCCCGACGCAAGATCGGCGGGTTCCCAGGCTCATCGCCTGGGAACGCCGCCCCGACGGCTGGTACGCCATCTACCCCCACGTCACCCTCATCCACTCCGCCAACCCGTTCGTCGTCGACGTCCGCGCCATCCCCGCCGACGAGATCGAACAGCTGCCCGGCGTCGACTACACGAGCGTGCCCCGCCGCGACGCCCGGACAGCGGAACGCCCCGCCACCAACAGGTGACGGGGCGGTTCAGCGCGATTCCATTCAGGCTCGCGTCACTTGGCCGGCACCGTTGCACGGACCGCAGACGCGCCGGTTCTCCGGCTTGCCGCTGTGGTCAGACTTGACCAACCCGGCACCGTTACAGCCCTTGCAGGTGACCCGCACCTCAGGCGCCGGCGCGGGAGGCGCCGACGCCGCCTTCCGGTCGGCGGTCCTGCGAGCCGCCGTCCGCACAGCCTTGGCGGTGGCCTTCTTCCCGCTCATCGGTCCAGCGCCTTCATGTCCGTCGGGCAGAGCTTCGACGGCAGGCCATCGACGGTCTGGCACCCGCACGGCCGGGTGACGGTCGTCGGCGGAGGCGTCTTCTTCTTGAGCAGGTCGGTGATCTTGCCCATCGTGATCTCCTACTGGGTTCTGGGGCTGGCTGCCCCGGACACCCCGCCCGGTCAGGTCGGGCGAGGATCCGCAGCGTCAGCCCAGCAGATAGCGCAGCGTCGCGACGTGAGCCGGGAACACGACCCCGCCCACGTCGGCGAGCTTGCCGACCAGCTGCTCGAACGTGTCGGCCGGCACCCACGCCACCGCAGCGGCGTCGTCGCCCGCCGTCACCACGGGCAGCTCCTCGACGACGCCGAGGTCGAACACGGCCAGCGACGACACGACCCACGCCGCCTGGCCGGCACGCGGGTCGTCCATGTACTGCGGCTCGTCGACCTGGCAGGGATGCCCCGACAGGTCCAGCGCCGTCTCTTCGAGCAGCTCTCGGCGGGCGGCCGCCTCGGGCGTCTCGCCCGGGTCGAGCATCCCGCCGGGGATCGCCCAGCCGTGGCCGTCGCCGCGCAGCACCAGCAGCACATGCCGAACTCCGTCGACCCACGCCATGACGAGCGCGTCGGCGGCCTGCTGCTCGCCCCACACCCACAGGTCGCCGCGCCCCTCGGGCAGGTCGGGCCGGGCCGGGTTGACGGGCAGGCCGTCGATCACCTCGTAGGGGATCGCGGCACGGGCCTGGCGGGAGGGCCAGTCGATGCCGTCGAGCACCTCCGGGCCGGTCATCGCTGCCGCCCGAAGAACGTCTGGGTGACGCCGCCGTGGATCTCGTCAGCCTGACGGCCGACCGTCGAGTTGCCGGTGACGACGTTCTTCGCCTTGCCGGTGCCGCCGCTGGCCGCCTTCTCGGCTTCGCGCTTCTGCCGCTCGTTGTCGATCTGCTGCCGCGACTTGTCCAGCACGCGCCCGACCATGATCGGGGTGTCGTCGCCGCTGACTTCGTTCGTCGCCATGACGCTCCTTCGGTTCGTTCCGGATGGCGTGGAGCGAGGTGCTCCGGACGCGCGCGTTGGCCACCAGCGCGCGTCCGCAGCGCCCGCTCTGAGGGGTTAGCGCGGGCGGTAACCGGGTTAGTGATCTCACCTCGGGGCTAACCCGAGGGATAGTCGTTCTGACCTGCGAAAACAGGCGGGGTTAGCTGGGTTAAGCGGGTTAGATCGAGGCCTCGCGACGGCCCCAGAGCGCGGTTTCGCGGACCGCGCCGGCACCTCACCCGTCGGCTTCCAGCCGGGCCCGCGCCTGCCGGAGATCGGCCGGGTCGAGCCGGAGAACGTTCTTCGCATTCGTCGTCCGCACCCCGTACTCGCGGCTCAGGACGTCTCGCAGTGAGCTGCCGGTCATGGTCTGATAAGGCGGCCAGTCGGGAGCCAACCGCCGCAACATCCCCGGCAGGTCGGCCACCCGGACGCGCTCGGCGCCGAGGACCTCATCGAGGTCGGCCAGCAGGTCTCGCCCGCCGGAGCTCGCCCCGGGCCCGTGCTGCTGCTGGAGCCGCATCGCCCGCTCGACGACCGCGCCGGCCTCCTGCTGGTTCACGTAGTAGCCGCGCAGCAGGCCGGGCTTCGGCTCAAAGCCGCGGGCCATGAACTTGCCGACGTCGCCAGGGCCTTCCTCGGTGGCGGGCTCCAGGCCCACTGCGGAGATGCCGGCCCGGTAGCTGCCGGTGCCGAGCACGGCGTCGTTGCTGGTCTGGTCGCCGATCGCGAAGCACGCCTTACAGCTGCAGACGGCCATCAGCTTGCGGGGCAGCGAGTCCGATGACGCCTCGGGGGTGGCGAGGATGAGCGTGATCGCATACTTCCGGGCCGCGTTCAGCAGCTTCACCGAGGTGTCGATGGCCCGGCCGCCGAGCTTGTCGTGCAGGTAGAGCGCCTGGCATTCGTCGACCACTGCGACGCGGGGACGGAGCCGCGCGTCGACCTCGGCGACGCTCCGGGTCGCCATGCGGATCCCGTGGTCGCGCAGCGCCTGGCCGCGCACCGTGAGATCGGCGTAGAGGTCGTCCATGGTGTCCATGCAGGCCTCGACCACGTCGTCGCCGGGCCCCGACATGAGCGTCCGCAGCCGGGGCCGCATGGGGTCGTAGTCCGCGTTGTCCGCCATCACGAACACGTCGATGTCGACGAGCGGATCGAGCATCGCCCCGAGCAACAGGTTGATGATCAGCGACGATTTGCCGCTGCCCATGATCCCGGCCAGCGCGTAGTTCGCCTGGAATAGCCGCCCGGTGATCGGCTTACCGCGCAGGTTCACCGCGACCGGGACGCCCCGGAAGTAGTCGGCCTGGCCGGCCTTCAGCAGCGGCCACTCCGGCACCGGCCCGGACAGGGAGCCCTGGTCGGCGACCCACAGGTCCAGCACGCCCGGGGCGTCGCGCGGCTCGGTCGGCCACACCTCCACGGGGAAGCGCAGCAGGTTGTGGGCCAGGACCTTCTTCTTCTCGGTGATCATCTCGACGGTGACGCCCGGCGGCAGCACCAGCTGCGTCCGATAGCCCTCACCGTCCCGCTGCGTCGGCAACGGGATCCTCGGCCGCCAGCCGTCCTTCGCGGCCTTGTTCAGCGGCGCCAGCCCCAGATTCTTCAGCGCCGCCAGGATCGCCCCTTCGTCCGGGATCGGGCCCCGGTCCTCGACCGGCTCCAACGGCTCGACCAGCCACGTCGGCGTACCCGGCTGCCGCCGACCTTCCCGATACAAGGCGATCACCAGCACCACCGGCGCCAGGGCGACTCCCGCCCACCAGGCGATCTCCACCAGCACGACGACCGCCCGGATCACCCACCCGGCCCACCGCCACGGCGCGGCCGGATCGCCCGCACCCGCCATGACCAGCACCCCCGACAGCACCGACAGCAGTGCGGGCACGCCGATCAGCACGCAGAGCACGACGCCGACCGCCACCTTGACCCGGCCCAGCACCTTCTGAGGCAGATCCATCGACCGGGAGTGTCTGTCCCGGGCCGCCGCCTGCTGGCGATCCCACCAGGCGTCCAGCCGCTCCAGGTCACCGGCGGCCTCCGCGCCGCGGATCTGCCGCTTGGCGACCCCGCTGCTGCGTCCAGTCCAGGCCCGTACCCACCATGAGTGCGCGCCCAGCCCGACGGTCCACGCAAACTCCAGCAGCCGGCGGGACATTGATGCCGGGCGCACGACCTGGCCAACGATCCGCTCGGGCAGGCGCGACGGCTCCTCGGGCGTCTCCTGCTCGTCGACGAGCTCGCCGTCGATGACGTCGGGCTCCAGGTCGGTGCCGTGGTCGTGCGGCAGCAGCACGGGCAGCTCGGGGGCGTCCTCGGGTTCGCGGACGGGCTGAAGGTGAGGGTGCTCTCGCCTCACGCCCCCACCTCCCGGGCTACAGCCAGCCCGGCCAGGCCGACGCCGACCAGCCCGACCGCGTACGCCGCGGCGTAGACGGCCCGGCCGGTCCCGGCGCCCACGCTGGCGAGCACCAGCAGTACGACCACGGTCACCGCCCACACGGTCCGGCCGGCGCACCGCGCCCACCCCGTACCGCGCACCGCGGCGGCGAGCTGGCGGCCGGTGCGGGCCGACGCGGTGGCCGGGCGGGCGGATAGAAGGATCAGCGCGGCGAGGAGGACGAGCAAGTTGGCGATCACGGCGCCTCCGATCCGTTGACGGAGCCGACCGGGACGAGGACACCCTGAAGAGGGGCCTCCGGGGCGTTCGCGGCGGCGAGCTCGGCGTCGACGTCCGCCTGGATCTGCTCTGCCTCCCGCTCGGTGATTCCCCACTGGGTCGCCAGGCTTCTTCGCCCGATCTTCCGGTGGCCCGGCTGGCGGCTCTCCTCGTAGGCCCAGCGGGCGCCGTCGTACCGGTCGCGGGCGATGATGCGTACCTCGCGCTCGACCTCGACGGTGACCGGGCGGTCGCGGTACACGACCTTCTCGACGGGCTCGGGCACGGGCGGCGGGGTGGCGTGCCGCATGGTGCGGATGAGCCACATCAGCAGCTCGTAGGCGATAACCAGCGCCACCGCAGAAGCGGCGCTGACCAGCGCGCCTTGCCACCCGAAGGCGAACCCGTGTGCCGCGTTGCCGGTGATGGTGGCGGCGATGCCGAGCCACAGGGCGAGCCGTGCGAGGGCCGGTACAGCCAGGCCCGCGCGGGCGCAGTACATCATGATCAGCGAGGCGACGATGATAAGCCCGTCGACCGTCAGCGGGAACAGGCGTGCCGTGTGTGGCGGCTCGCCGTAGGCGATGGCGAGGTCGTACAGGTGCTGGTACGAGACGAAGAACGCGACCCCCGCCAGGGTGATCACCAAAGCGAGCGTCGCCCACCGGATCGCGGGGGACGCGACCGCCATTTCGCCGGTGCTGGCGAGTCGGGACGGGGCGGCGGTGACGCGGGCTCGGCGGGCGCGGATCGCGGCCGCGATGCGGGGGGCGAGCGCCAGTCCGACGATCAGGAGGATCGCGGCGACGATGACCGCCGGGAGCGGCACGCCGAAGGGGACTGGCGCCGTGATGGCGGCGGCCTCAATATGTGTCATCGAGCATCCCTGCTGAGTAGGGGTGTGGTCCTTGGGGCCCGGCCCCGTCTGGCGCTTCGATCGCTCAGACGGGGCCGTCGTACGTTCAGGCGGTGCGCTTGCGGGGCCGGTTCCTGTCGAGCCACCGGAGGGCGAGCACCGCGGCGGTGAGCGCGGCGACGGCGTAGATGCGCCAGGCCCACGTGTCGCTCATGGCGAACCCGGCCGTGGCGGCGACCGTGAGGAGGGTGGAGGCGGCGACGGTGAGCCGCCAAGCGGTCGGGGGGAGGCGGCGTACGTGGTCCATGTCGGTCTCCTGGTTGAGGTTGTTGGTGGGGTCCGGTCTCCGCTCTCCCAAGACAGAGACCGGACCCCGGCCTGCCTCCGCGACGGGGGCCACGCGGTTCAGGGGAGGGCGGCGACGCAGGCCATGCAGGCGTTCTCCACGCCCGGGTGCCACGTCTTCGGGTACGAGATGTGGTCCACGAGGACCTGCACACCGCACAGCGAGTCGGGCTTGAAGGCGGCGGTGATGTCGGCGGAGTGCTGGGCGTTCCTGATGGCGTTCCTGAACTCGGTCTCCGACGCGGCATGCGCTAGGAGCGGCTGCTGGCCCACCATCACGGCCTGCACGTAGCGGGTGCCCGTCACCGCGCTCGCCCGGCCAGCAGGTCGGCCCACAGGAGGGCGACCTCGGGTTCGGGCGCGGGCGCCGTCTCCTTCAGGCGGTCGGTGCGTGTGCCGGTGCTGGTGCGCCACCGGATCCGCAGCAGCGGCTCGCCGGTGTCGTGGGAGGCGCACAGCTCGTACTCCGTGCCGTCGGCGGGAGAGGCGGTGTCGACGACGCGCACCTCGGCGGACAGGTCCGCCTTGCGCCAGTCGAGCTCGCTGGCGTCGGGGCGGGGCGGCTGGATAGGCGGCCGGCTGGTCGCGATCGGGCTGCGGCCGAACGTGCGGCGAGTGGTCATCGCGACCTCACCGCGAGCACCTCGGGCCCGATCTCAACCCACGCAAGGTGCTCCGAGCCGGTCGTCTGGGCCCCGAAACCACGCACTTTCCGCGACACGTCGTCCCACACCGCGGGACCGGGCCGGGTCGGCCGGCCAGCCGGGTCGCGGACCTCGACGCGCAGCTGGCCACCGTCGAGCATCTGCGCGCGGACGGAGATCTGGTCGCGCTCGTGGGTGTGCCGGGCGGCCGATGCGACGAGGGCGTAGACGACTTCGGCGGCCCGGTCGGCGAGGTCGGGCTGCTCGTGCTCGGCGATCGTCCGGATCCACTGGGCGGCCTGGCGGGGGGCGGCGTCGGTCCCGGGGAGCGTCTGGTTGTAGGAGGCCAGTGCGGCGGGTGGTTCACTCACAGGGGATACCAACCTTAGGCGTAAGGCTTGTCTGCATTGGGGCAAGCTTGCAACCTTAGGGGTAAGCACGTCAAGCTATGGCGTGTGGATCACGCCTATCAGCGCATCGCCGACGACCTCCGGCGCAAAATCACATCCGGCGAGCTAGCCGAAGGCGACAAGCTGCCGTCCATCCCTGCGTTGATGCGCACCCACGGCGTCACCAACGGCACCGCCCAGTCCGCTATCCGCACACTGGTCGCCGAAGGCCTCGTCGCCACCAGGCCCGGATCAGGCACACGCGTTCGGCCCCGGCCACAGCTCCGCGCCCTCACGCGCTGCTGGGACCGTGCCCGCCGCGCCGGGTCGCCGTTCGCCGCCGAAATGGAAGCGCAAGGCCGTCGAGGGAGCTGGGACTACGACTCCAGCACCACCCAGGCGCCCGCCGAGATCCGCGAACGACTCGGCCTCGACGACCCCGAGCGCGACGTACCCGACACACTTCGCACGATCTACACCTACCGGGCCGACGACGACCCGGTCATGCTCGCCACGAGCTGGGAGCCACTCCGCCTCACCCGGGGAACCGCGATCGTCCTCCCCGAAGAAGGCCCCCACGCTGGCCGCGGCGTCGTCGAGCGCATGCTCGCGATCGGGGTGCGGATCGACGGCACCGACGAGATCGTCGGCGCCCGGCTCGGGACCGCGGACGAATGCCAGCGACTGGAGAAGCCGCCCGGCAGCGTCATGCTCACCATCAAGCGGACCTACGTCTCCGACCAGGAGGGCGCGGTGGAGACGGCCAGCATCGTGATGCCGGCCGATCTGTTCGAGCTCGTCTACGGCTGGCGTATCGATCCGCCGGACGACCAGGAGTGAGCTGACCGCCGAAGGGCCGTCTTCCCCTCGCCGGGGAGGGCGGCCCTTCGTGTGTTTCTGCACGTAGTCGACTACATACGCATGATGCGTACGTGCGCACGTTCGGATGATCCACACGTGCCTACTACGGTCCAAAACCATGATCGATCCGCACAGCGGCGTCCCCAGCTACCACCAGGTGGCCGACCGGATCCGCGCGCAGATCGACGCCGGCGAACTCGCGCCGGGCGAGTACCTGCTGACCGAACCGGCCATGGAGCACGTCTTCGGCGTCGGCCGCGCCACGGTGCGCCGCGCGATCGACATCCTCCGCAACGAGGGCCGCGTGGTGACCACCCGCAGGGGGACGCAGGTCAGAGAACGCCAGCCCCGGGTGGCAGAAGTCGTCATGGGCCCAGGCGTCCGGGCGACGACGCGGATGCCGTCAGACCTGGAGAAGCGGGCCATGAGCCTCGGACCCGGGGTGCCGGTGTTCGTGGTGGAGCGGCCGGGCCAAGAGCCAGAGGTTCTCCCTGGAGACAGGGTCGCTCTGGTTGGTCACGATGAGCAGGGCGAGGGCGGGAGTACCTCGTCTTGACGGGTGACCCCGGGCACGTGCAATGCCCGGGGCCACCCCTCCCCCACAGGGGCCGCACCGCCGGCGTCTCGCCTGGTGGGTCAGACCGACAGTGCGGCCGGTCCCCTCGCCTGCGACGGTGCCCGGGGATCGTAACCCGCATTACGGGCATCTGTCAGCCCGCTATCGGCACAACTGGAAATGATGGCCCTACCGGCAGGTTCGCCTAACCGCCCCGGGCCAACCCGGCTCTGACCTGCAAAGAAACTCAGAAGAGTATTTCACGGGCAACGATATCTGTCGCAGATGGGAAACCCCAGGTGCGCACAACTGGCACGGCTCGGGGATTAGAAGTCCACTGCTCTATCCGGCTGAGCTAAGGGCGCTCAGTGCCTCATTCTGCATGATCCCCGGACTGGTTTCACAACGCAAAATGTCGGCGTCGGTCGATAGCGTAGAGGAGCTACTCCTCCGCTCCCCGTAGGGGGCGGTTTCTCCCGCCCGCCCGCTCCCGATCTCCCCGTCCGGAGGATCTGATGGACTCTCAGCTCATCGGGCGCGACCATCCCGCGGGGGTGCTGCGCGCCGAGATCGGCCGGGCCCTCGACAGCCACGGCGGTCTGGTGCTCGTCACCGGCGAGGCCGGGATCGGCAAGACCACCCTGGTCACCGGCGGGGTCGAAGACGCCAGACGGGCGGGGGCCCTGGTGCTCGGCGGGTCGTGCTGGCAGTCGGGAGGCGCGCCGGGCTACTGGCCGTGGGTGCAGGTCATCCGGGCGCTGCGGCGGGCCGGCGAGTGGTCGGCGGTGGGGGCCGAGGCCGCCGACGTGCTGGCCATCCTGCTGGGCGAGCGGTCGGGCGGCGGCAAGGAGGTGCTCGACGGCTTCCGGCTCTACGACGCGGTGACGACGGCGCTGGTGGCGGTGGCGCAGAGCCGCCCGGTCGTGGTGGTGCTCGACGACCTCCACTGGGCCGACACGGCGTCGCTGAAGCTGCTGGAGTTCGCCGCCCAGCACACCTGGTTCGAGCGGCTGCTGCTGCTCGGCACCTACCGCGACGTCGAGGCCGAGGCGCCCGGCCATCCGCTGGCGCCGCTGATCATGCCGCTGGTGGCGAAGGCCACCTGCATCTCGCTGAGCGGGCTGGCGCGCGACGAGGTGGGCGCGCTGATGGCCCGCACCGCCGGGCGGGTGCCCGAACCGAAGCTGGTCGACGAGGTCCACCGGCGGACCGGCGGCAACCCGTTCTTCGTCGAGCAGACCACCCGGCTCTGGCAGGGCGGCGGGTCGGTGACGGCCATCGCGCCCGGGGTGCGCGACGCGCTGCAGAAACGGGTCTCGCTGCTGCCGCCGCAGGTGGCCGGCCTGCTGACCGACGCGTCGGTGCTGGGGCGCGAGTTCCACCGCGACGTGCTGGCGGCGCTGGCCGGGCTGCCGGCCGCCCGCGTCGACGGGCTGCTCGGGCAGGCCGTGGCCGCCCGGCTGGTCGTCCAGCTGCCCGAAGGACGGCTGGCGTTCGCCCACGATCTCGTCCGCGAGACGCTCTACGAGTCGCTCGGCGACGAGGCCGCCGCGCGGCACGCCCGGGTGATCACCGCCCTCGACGCCGACCCGGCGCTGACGGCCCACCTGCTGCCCGCCGACCAGGCGCGGCACGCCTACCAGGCGGGCCGCGAGCTGCCGCCGTCGGTCGCGGTCGAGCGGTTGTTGTCGGCGGCCGGCGAGGCCCACGGGCGCATGGCCATCGACGAGTCGATCGGCCACCTGCGGCGGGCCGCCGACCGGGGCGAGGGCCTCGAACCGCGCCGCCGGGCGATGATCGCGATGGAGCTGAGCTCCTGCCTGTTCCACCTCGACGACCTCGACGAGACCCGCGCCACCCTCGAATCGGCCTGGACCTTCGCCCGGCAGACCGGCGACGCCGACGTGCTGGCCCGGGTGGCGATCAGCTACTACCGGATCGACGGCCCCAGCATGACCGGCAGGCTCGCCGGCGGCCGCAGCACCGAGGTCGTCGAAGAGGCCTACCGGGCGCTGATCGGCGGCCCGCCGGCCACGACCGACGCGATGGCCGACCGGCTGGCCGTCCACATCGCGGCGGTCGCCCGCGCGGGCGACGACCACGAGGCGCTGACCTTCGGCCTGGCCGCCCGCCACGACGTGCTGTTCGGGCTGGGCACGGCCGCCCAGCGCATCGAGCTGACCAGCGAGATGGAGACGGTCGCCCGGCGCGCCTCCGACACCGACACCGAGCACTTCGCCGCCTCGTTGCGCTGGGTGGCGCTGCTGGAGGCGGGCGATCCCGCCTATCTCGACCAGTTCGCCGAGTCGACCGCCTTCGCCCTGCGGGTCGGCGGCGAACGCATGATCTTCGCCGCCCGCGTCGACCAGTCGATCATCATGACCCTGGCCGGCCGGTTCGCCGAGGCCGAGGAGTTCCTGCGCGGCGCCATGGAGGTGATCGCCGAAGACAGCCGCGACATGTTCGGCTTCATGAGCGACCACGTGTTGTGGGCGGCGCTGCTGCACCAGGGCCGGTTCGGCGAGATCCCGGCGGTGCTGACGCGCCTGGAGTCGTCGGGCCACGCCCAGGTCGAGCTGCTGAGGGGCATCACCGCCCTGCAGGCCGGCGACCTCGCCACCGCGATGGCCGTCCTGCCCGACGACGGCGTCGCGGCCTATCCGCGCAGCTTCGCCCCGCTCGGGCTGCGGTTCATCGCCCACGCGGCGGCCGAGTCGGCCGACGCCGAACTGGCCGAGTGGGCGACCGAGACGCTCACCCCCCATTCGGGCGGCTGGCTGGTCAGCATCGGCGGGTGCGACATCGCCGGGCCGGTCGACCACTGGCTCGGCGTGCTGGCCGCCTCGCGCGGCCGGTGGGAGGAGGCGGTCGCCCGCTTCACCGCCGCCCGCGACTCCGCGGTGGCGTTCCAGGCCCGGCCGTGGGTCGTCGAGGCGCGGGTGGGGCTGGGCCGGGCGCTGGTGGCCGCCGGCGAGCCGATGCAGGCTGGGGTGGTGCTCGACGAGGCGGCGGCCGAGGCCGCCGAGCTGGGCATGCGGCACATCCGCCGGAAGGTCGCGGAGCTCCGGCCGGCCCAGATCGACGTGCCGGCGCGGCCCGCCCGGCTCGCGCCCACGTTCCGCCGCGACGGCGACGTGTGGGAGCTGGCCTACGACGACCTGGTGGTCCGCATGCCCGACGCCAAGGGCCTGCGCGACCTCCACCTGCTCCTGGGCTCGCCGGGCACCGACGTCCCGGCGGTGCGCATGCTCGACCCCGAAGGGGGCCGCGAGGTGGTCGCGGCGCGGAGCTTCGGCGGCGACGCCGTGCTCGACGACGAGGCCAAGGCCCGCTACCGCCGCCACCTGGCCCGGCTCGACGACGAGATCGACCGGGCCGCCGGGCTGGGCGACGACGACCGGGCCGCCGCCCTCGACCGGGAGCGGCAGGCCCTGCTCGACGAACTGCGCGCCGCCGCCGGGCTGGCCGGACGCGACCGGCGGCTGGGCGACGAGGCCGAGCGGGCCCGCAAGACGGTGACCGCCCGCATCCGCGACACGCTGCGCAAGCTCGGCGAACGCCATCCGTCTCTCGCCTCCCACCTGCGTGAGTCGATCAGCACCGGTTCGTCGTGCGGCTACCGGCCGCCCTCGCCGGTGCGCTGGCGGCTCTAGCGGCTACTTGCGGTTGTAGGCCCGCATGGTCAGCGGCCCGAAGATCGCCAGCAGCGCCGCCGTGGCGACGAACACCCACATGAGCTCGCCCATGTCGGGGGTGCCCGCCATCAGCGACCGCACCGCCGCCACCAGCCGGGTGATCGGGTTGACCTCGACGAACACCTGCAGCCACCCCGGCATGGTCGACGGGTCGACGAAGATGTTGCTCAGGAAGGTCAGCGGGAACAGCACGAGCATGCTGACCCCCATCACCGACTTCTCACTGCGCAGGTAGAGGCCGCACATCGTCCAGATCCACGAGAAGGCGAACGAGAACACGACCAGCAGCCCGATGCCGGCCGCCACGCCCATCACGCCGCCGCCGGGCCGGAAGCCCAGGATCAGCCCGACCACGGTGATCACCACCGAGGCCAGCACGTAACGCAGCACGTCGCCCAGCAAGTTGCCCACCAGCGCCGCCGGCCGCCAGATCGGCAGCGACTTGAACCGGTCGAACACGCCTTTGGCGATGTCGATGTTCACCGCCAGCCCGCTGTACATGGTGGTCATCACGACGCTCTGCACCATGATCCCGGGCAGCAGGAACTGCAGGTACTCCCCGGTCGACCCGGCCAGCGCGCCGCCGAACAGGTAGGTGAACATCAGCGTCATCATGATCGGGAACGCCGTCACGTCGAACAGCTGCTCCGGCACATGTTTGATCTTCAGGACGGCGCGCCAGCCGAACGTCATCGACGCCGACCACGCGCTCGGCCGGGCGGGCCGCTCCCGGGGGTCGAGGACCGCGCCGATGGTCTCGGCGGCCGGGACGTAGGTCTGTTCCTGGGGCTCGGTCACGGTGGTGGTCATGCCGCGGCCTCCTTTTCGCTGGCGGGGTGGTCGGTGAGAGCGAGGAAGACCTCGTCGAGCGAGGGCTGGCCGAGGGAGAAGTCGTCGATGACGATCCCGGCGGCGGCCAGCTCCGACAGGGCGCGGGCGGCGTCTTCGGCCGCGCCGCTCTCGGTGCCGTGGCCGGGCACCCGGACCACGACCCGGCGCGGGTCGGGGTCGGGGGTCGCGGCCGCGCCCAGGGCGGCCGAGAGCAGCTTCTCGGCGTCGGCCCGCTGGCCCGGGTCGCGCAGCCGCACGTGGACGGTGCCCGCGCCGACCGACGACTTGAGCTCGCCCGGCGTGCCCTCGGCGATCAGCTTCCCGTGGTCGATCACGGCGATCCGGGAGGCCAGCTGGTCGGCCTCGTCGAGGTACTGCGTGGTCAGCAGGACCGTGGTGCCGTAGGAGACGACGGCCCTGACGATGTCCCACACCTGGTTGCGGCTGCGCGGGTCGAGGCCCGTCGTGGGCTCGTCGAGGAACAGCAGCCGGGGCGTGTTCATCAGCGTCGCCGAGATGTCGAGCCGCCGCCGCATGCCGCCGGAGTAGTTCTTCACCTGCCGCTCGGCCGCCGCCGTGAGGCCGAAGGCCTCCAGGAGCTCGTCGGCGCGGGCGCGGGCGGCCGGTTTGCGGAAGCCCAGCAGGCGGCCGATGAGGATGAGGTTCTCGCGGCCGGTCATGTCCTCGTCGAGGGAGGCGTACTGGCCGGTGAGTCCGACCAGGGAGCGCACGGCGTCGGCCTCGGCGACGACGTCGTGGCCGAAGACGCGGGCGGAGCCGCCGTCGGGACGCAGCAGCGTGGCCAGCATCCGGACGGCCGTGGTCTTGCCGGCGCCGTTGGGGCCGAGCACGCCGAACACGGCGCCGGCCGGGACCGTGAGGTCGAGCCCGTCGACGGCGCGGTTGTCGCCGAAGACCTTGACGAGACCGTTCGTCTCGATCGCGGTGTCTGTCATGCCCCTTGGGCGCGAGACGGCGTGCTAGATCGGATCTAGCGGCCCGCGAGATACGGTCAGAGCGGAGATCAACGGGAGGAAGAGATGGCTGACGTCTTCGACGTGATCGTTATGGGCGCGGGGCCGGTCGGGGAGAACGTGGTCGACCGGGCCGTACGCGGCGGCCTGTCGGTGGCCGTGATCGAGGCCGAGCTCGCGGGCGGTGAGTGCTCGTACTGGGCGTGCGTGCCGAGCAAGGCCCTGCTGCGCCCCGTCGACCTGGCCGGAGAGGTCGAGCGGGCGCCGGGCCTGACGGCCGGGCCGATCGACGTGCAGGCGGTGCTGGCGCGGCGCGACTGGGCGGTGAACGACTACAGCGACAACGGCCAGGCGCGCTGGCTGGAGTCGCTGCCGTCGACGTACATCAGGGGCCGGGCGCGGATCGCCGGTGAACGGAAGGTCGACGTCGGCGGCCGGGTGCTGACCGCGCGGCACGCCGTGGTGGTGGCGACGGGCAGCCTGGCGACCATCCCGCCGATCCCGGGCCTGGCCGAGGCCAAGCCGTGGACCAACCGCGAGGCCACCGGCGTGAAGAAGGTGCCGGGCCGGCTGATCGTGCTGGGCGGCGGCGTGGTGGCGTGCGAGATGTCCCAGGCGCTGCACGCGCTGGGCGCGACCGAGACCACCATGGTCGTGCGCGGCCACCGCCTGCTCGAACGGTGTGACGGGTTCGCCGCCACGATGGTCGCCGACGCGCTCGTGGCGCGGGGGATCGACATCCGCTTCGGCACCCGGGTCGAGCGGGTCGAGCGGACCGGCAGCGAGGTCGTGGCCCATCTGTCCGACGGCACGACGCTGACCGCCGACGAGATCCTCGTCGCGGCCGGCCGCACCATCGGCGCCGACATCGGCCTGGAGACCGTCGGCCTGCCCGACGCCCGCCCGATCGAGGTCGACGACAGCATGCGCTCGGTCGCCCACGACTGGCTCTACGCGGTCGGCGACGCCAACGGCCGGGCGCTGCTCACCCACATCGGCAAGTACCAGGCCCGGCTCTGCGGCGACGTGATCGCGGCGCGGGCCAACCGCCGCCCCGACGACCTGCCCTCGATGCGCGACCAGGCCGACCACTACGGCGTGCCCCAGGTCATCTTCACCGACCCGCAGGTGGCCGCCGTCGGCCTCACCGAGCAGGTGGCGCGGGAGCGGGGGATCAACGTCCGTTCCGTCGAGTACGACATGAGCGGCATCACCGGCGCCTACCTGTCGGCCGAGAACTACATCGGGCGCGCGAAGGCCGTCATCGACGAGGACCGCAAGGTGATCCTCGGCATGACCTTCGCGGGCCCGGCGGTGGCGGACATGCTGCACTCCGCCACCATCGCGATCACCGCCGAGGTGCCGCTCGACAAGCTCTGGCACGCGGTCCCGTCGTTCCCGACGGTGAGCGAGGTCTGGCTGCGCCTGCTGGAGGCCTACGGCCTGTGAGTCACACCTGGTAGGCGGAGTCCCGCACGTCGGTGATCGCCATGTGCCCCGGCGCGTGGCCGATCGCGAACGGGACTCCGGCCGCCATCACCGCGGCCTGCGGGGTGACCCCGCAGGCCCAGAACACCGGCACCTCCCCCGGCCGGACCTCGACCGGGTCGCCGAAGTCGGGCGCGTCGAGGTCGTCGATCCCCAGGCCCGCCGGGTCGCCGATGTGGACGGGCGCGCCGTGCACCGCCGGATAACGCGCCGACACCCGGACCGCGTCGGTCACCCGCCCGGCCGGGATCGGCCGCATCGACACCACCAGCGGCCCCGACAACCGCCCGGCGGGCCGGCACGGCACCGAGGTGCGGTACATGGGCACGTTCGAGCCCGCCTCCAGATGCCTGACCGGAATGTCCTCCTTGACCAGGGCGTCTTCGAAGGTGAAGCTGCAGCCGATGAGGAACGGCACCAGGTCGTCGCGCCAGAACCGGGTCACGTCGGTCACCTCGGCGACGGGGGCGCCGTTCTCGTACACCACGTATCCCGGCAGATCGGTGCGCAGGTCGCCCGCGAAGATCGGCAGACTGGTGGCCCCAGGATCTCCGACTTCGAGGATGGGACAGGGCTTGGGATTGCGCTGCGCGAAGAGCAGCATGTCGTATGCGAGGTCGGCGGGCACGGCGAGCAGGTTGGCCTGGGCGTACCCGGGACACCACCCTGCGGTGGGCGTCTTCAGCCCGGCCCGGAACCTGCTCCGGGCCTCGTGAGGGGTCATACGGGAACGTCCTCCGGAATAGTTGAAAGCTCAACCAAGTTGTGGGTCCATAGCCAAGAAAGCAGGAAGGAGCCCCCAGATGCCCGCCGTAACCGTGGACAACCCGCTCACCCTCCCCCGGCTGCCCGAGCCCATGGCGGCCGTGCACGAGCGCAAGGTCCTGACCGTCGCCACCGCGCCCACCGGTTTCGAGGGCGAGGGATTCCCGGTCAGGAGAGCGCTGGCCACGATCAAGCCAAAGTATCTCGATCCGTTCATCATGATGGACCAGATGGGCGAGGTGGACTACGCGCCGGGCGAGCCCAAGGGCACCCCGTGGCACCCGCACCGGGGCTTCGAGACGGTGACGTACATCATCGACGGCGTCTTCGACCACACCGACTCCCACGGCGGCGGCGGAACGATCACCAACGGCGACACCCAGTGGATGACCGCCGGGTCGGGCCTGCTCCACAAGGAGGCCCCGCCGGAGTGGCTCGTCCAGAAGGGCGGCCTGTTCCACGGCATCCAGCTCTGGGTGAACCTGCCCTCGAAGTCGAAGATGCTCGCGCCGAAATATCAGGACATCGGGCGATCCAACGTGGTCCTGCTGAGCAGCCACGACGGCGGCGCGCTGGTCCGCGTGATCGCCGGCGACGTGGCCGGCCACCTCGGCCCGGGAGCCACCCACACGCCCATCACGCTCATCCACGCGAGCATCACCCCCGGGGCGCGCCTGTCGATCCCGTGGCGCTCCGACTTCAACGCGCTCGCGTACGTCCTGTCGGGCCGGGGCACCGCGGGGAGCGACGGCCAGCCTCTCGAAATGGGCCGGCTGGCCGTGTACGAGGGCTTCGGGGCGACCCAGGCCGAGACGATCACCCTGACGGCGGCGAAGACCCAGGACACCCGGTCGCCGAACCTGGAAGTGATCATCCTCGGCGGCAAGCCGATCGGCGAGCCGGTGGCGCACTACGGGCCGTTCGTGATGAACACGGAGGCGGAGCTGAAGCAGGCGTTCGAGGACTTCCAGGCGGGCCGGCTGGGCACGATCCCGGCGGGCCACCACTGATCACCTGAACAGGGCCCTACGGTCGGGCCACGAGAAGCCCGGGAAAACGGGTGGATCTCGGCGAGCTGTGCGCCAAACTCGCCGAGATCCGCGACATCCCGTCCACCCGCGGGTGGCGGGACGGTATACCTGTTACCCGTTGGTTCCCGTGCGGTAGGCGCGGGAACTGACCGTGGGACCGACCAGTTCCCGGGCCACCGACGATCAATCGCGAACGCGCCGACTTCCCTTGGGCCGGTGGTCGGTCGAGGGGCGGCGGAACTCCCCGGTCCGGTCGAACTCCTCGTCGCGGCGCGGGCCGTCGTGGAGATCGGTCCGCCGCAGGATGAGCCGGGTGGTACGCATGTCAATATCCCCCGATAAAGCGTGTTTCGCGTGAGTTAGTTGTATTCGGTATCGCTTGCAGTTCGCTTGCCGCTCGACTGATCAGCAGGTCGAAGCCCCATATTTCATCTTCTGTCTATTGAAAGCGGCCAAACGGTTCGCTTCGGTGGTGTGCCATGAGTGAAATGGTGGGCGCGGGCGTGAGCCGTCCCGTCGTCGTCGACGCGACCGTGGTCCGCGACGCGGCGGGCGAACTGGCCCGCGAGGGCAACCGGGTGCCCGACATCGTCGCCCTCGACGCGCGCCGGTGGATCGTGTGCTGGCGTTCCGGCCTACCGGACCCCCATGACCGCACCCCCACCGACCAGGGCGCCATCAGGTTCGCCGTCACCGCCGACGGCGGCGCGACCTGGCGGAAGGGCACCCTCGCGGCGGCGACCGACACCCACCGCTACCACTACGCGATGCTCTTCACCGAGGGTTCCTTCGTGTACGCCCTCCTCGGCCGCATCACCGTCGCCGAGGACCGCGAGGAGTCGGAGGTGGACGGATTCCCCGTCCACCTGACCCTGAAGCGCTCCCCCGACGGCGGCGCGACCTGGGCCGACCAGCCGATCACGGTCGACGTGCCGCCCAACACCCGGGGGGTCGTGGTGGCCGGCAAACCGGTCAAGGTGGGCGAGGTGTGGACGGTCCCGTTCTGGCGTCAGGGCGCCGGCGCGTCGCAGGCGGCGGTGCTGCGCTCGACCGACCTGAAGACCTGGAAGGCGGGCGCGCTCGCGCCCAACCCGCCCGGCGTCGGCGTCGAGGAACCCCAGATCGGCCTGCGCCCCGACGGCACGCTGGTGATGGTGACCCGGGCGCTCGTGCGCCGCGCCCGGCCGGAGGACCGCGAACCTCACTACCGCGTCTCGGCCGCCCACTGCGCGACCACCACGAGCACCGACGGCGGTCTGACCTGGGCACCCATGCGGCTCCACCCCGACCTGCCGAACTACTACGTGAAGACCTTCTTCATGATCGACTCGACCGGCCGGGAGATCGCCCTCTACAACACCTTCGCCGGCCCGATCAGGGAACCCCGCCCCGACCGCTTCCGCGAGGTCCTCCACTACAAGGTCGCCGACCGGGGCGAACCCTGGCAGCCCGGCCGCCTGTTCGCCGACGGCCCCCGCCTGACCAGGACCACCGCGCGCGGCTGGGACGTCTACCCGAGCGCCGCCGAGATCTCCCCTGGCGTGCTCGCCGTCGTCTGGGAGCACAACCAGATCGAGATCAAGGTCGCCCGCCTGACCCTGACCACCCCCCTGCCCAAGGACCTGGCCCCCGGCCGCTGGACCCTCGACGCGGGCGCGACGCTCGGCTCCGACGGCGGCCTGCGCCTGCGCTCCACGACGGCCAAGGCGGTCGGCGCCCGCAGACCGCTCGCCGAGATGTGCGACTTCACGGTCGAGTTCCACGGCCAGGTCGTGGACGACAGCGCGCTCGACCCCGCCACCGGCCAGGGCGTCTGCCTGGGCACGAAGGTGTGCAACGGGGCCCGGCGGCTCATGCTGACGGTCCAGAAGGGCGGCGTCTGGACCATGCGCAAGGGCTCCTCGACCTGGGAACGCATCCTGGCGACCTCGTCGGGTCCGGCGGTGTGGAAGGTCGTGACCGACAGCGCGGGCGTGGCCCGCCTGTTCCGCGACGGCGCCGACACAGGCGTGACATGGGTGATCCAGGACAGCGGCGAGACCCCGCAACTGAGCCACTGGGTGATGGGCACCCGCGGCGGAAACACGGCCGAGGCCCGGATCGACTGGACCCGCCTGACCCCGACGATCGACGAGAACCCGGCCTGACCGGCTTTGAATTTCTCGACAATGACGATTGTTGAGCTGGGCTCAGATTCATGAATATGCGCGCCGCTCATATTCGCCGATTATCCGTTATCGGGCAAAGCCACGCGGCCGCCCGATGATCGGCCGGCCGCGCTGATTGGCTTCGTCCCGAAAAGGTCAGCGGGGCACCGCCCGGGACAACACCAGGGCGAAGTCGTCGTCGGGGTCGGTGTACCACCGCTCGACCTCGAAGCCCGCCATCGCCAGTTCGCGGGTCAGGCCCGACCGCCGGAACTTGGCGCTGATCTCGGTGCGCATCTCCTCCCCCTCGGCGAACATCACCGTCAGGTTCAGCGCCCGCACGTGGACGACCATGTCCTTGGTCGCCCGCAGCCGCATCTCGATCCAGTCGTTGTCGGTGTCGTAGATCGCCACGTGGGCGAAGTCGGCGGGCACGAAGTCGGCGTCGAGGCGGCGGTTGATCACGCGCAGGACGTTGCGGTTGAACGCGGCCGTCACCCCGGCCGAGTCGTCGTAGGCCGCGATCAGCCGGGAGGTGTCCTTCACCAGGTCGGCCCCGAGCAGGAAGGTCTCCCCGTCGGTCAGGGTCGAGCGCAGTTCCTTGAAGAAGACCTCGCGGGCGGGCGGTTCGAGGTTGCCGATCGTGCCGCCGAGGAAGGCGACCATCCGGTCTTGGCGTTGCGGCAGCCGTGACAGGTGGTTCTCGAAGTCGGCGCAGACGCCGACCACCTCGAAGCGCTCCGACAGGCGGTCGGCCGCCGCTTTGAGGGTGACCGAGTCGACGTCGACCGGCATGTAGGTGCGCAGGGTCCCGGCCGAGGCGAGGGCGTCGAGGAGCAGTTCGGTCTTCTCCGAGGTGCCCGAACCCAGTTCGACCAGGGTGGCGGCGCCGCTGACCTTGGCGATCTCGCGGGCGTGGGCCTTGAGGATGGCCAGCTCGCGCCGGGTCGGGTAGTACTCGGGCAGCCGGGTGATCTTGGTGAAGAGCTCGCTCCCGCAGGCGTCGTAGAACCACTTGGGCGGCAGCCATTTCGGCGCCGCCGTCAGGCCCGCGCGGACGTCGTGCTCCAGCGCCTGCCGCAGGTAGTCAGCGTCGATCAGGTTCACAGGTCCCTCCAGTCGATTCCGTCGGGCGTGACGAGCACGAGCGTGCGGTCGGGCACGCTGACCCAGCCGTCGTCCCGGTCGTCAAGCGGCTCGCTGGCCACCAGCACCCCCTCGGGGAGTGACCGGACGAAGAGCGTGTCGCCCCAGGTGGTGGCCGCGATCGTCTGGCCGTCGGTGGCGAGGAGGTTGACCCTCGCCTCCGCGTCGGCGCCCCCGGCGGCCATGGTGACCTCGGCGATCGCGTCGCCGAGGCTCCAGCCCAGCCGGCCGAGCGCGAACACGCCGGCGGCGAGCTTGGCCGAGTCGCAGGTGCTCTCGGCCTCGTGGGCCTTCAGGCCGCTCAGCGCCTCGCCGGGGACGCGGCCGTTGTGGCTGAACAGCCACTTCCCCTCCATGAAGGGGGCGGTGGCGGTCTCCTCGATCGGCATGCCGACCGTGGCGGAGCGCACCGCCGCGATCAGGCAGCCGGAGATCGCCGAGGCGGCCAGGCCTTCGAGGTTGGCGTCGGCCCACATCGGGATGGATCGGCGATATCGGATGACGCGGTCGTGGGCGTACCAGCCCATGCCGAAACCATCGGCGTTGACGGTGCCCCAGCGCTGCCGTCTCGGTACGTAGGACTGTTTGAGCAGGCCGTGGTCGGGCTGCTGGATCAGCGACGACAGCGGGCGCGGTTCGCCGAGCCAGGCGGCGTGGCGGCACATCAGCGAGCCTCCCCCGGCGAAGCGTCGCGGGCGCAGCGGAACCCGGAGAAGATCTGGCGGCGCTGCGGATAGTCCCAGTTGCGGAAGGTCGCCCGGACGGCGGCCGGGTCGGCGGCCCACGAGCCGCCGCGCAGCACGCGGTAGTCGGGCCCGAAGAAGACCTCGCTGTATTCCCGGTAGGGGAAGGCGCGGAAGCCCGGGTAGGGCTGGAACGTCGAGGACGTCCACTCCCAGACGTCGCCGACCATCTGCTCGACGCCGTAGGCGCTCGCCCCGGCCGGGTAAGCGCCGACGGGCGCCGGGCGGGCGGCGCGGTGGCCGAGGTTGGTCAGGCCGGGGGCGGGCGGTTCCTCACCCCACGGGTAGCGGCGGGCGCGGCCCGTTTCGGGGTCCCAGGCGCACGCCTTCTCCCATTCGGCCTCGGTCGGCAGCCGTCTGCCCGCCCAGCGGGCGTAGGCGTCGGCCTCGTACCAGCTGACGTGCTGGACCGGCTCGTTGGGCGGGATCAGCTCGGCCCGGCCGAAGCGGGTGCGCCACCAGCTGCCGCCGTCGTCGCGGGTCCAGAACAGCGGGGCCTGCAAGCCCAGCCGGAAGCCCTCGGGGTGCCACCAGCGCGGGTCGCGGTAGCCGCCGTCTTCGACGAAGGCCAAGAAGTCGCCGTTGCTGACGGGCACGCGGTCGATCCAGTAGGCGGCCAGGTCGACCGTGTGGGCGGGGCGTTCGTTGTCGTAGGCCCACGGGTTGAGGTCGGTGCCCATGGTGAAGGGGCCGCCAGGGACGAACACCTCGCCCGCCACCGGCCGCCCGGCGGGCAGGTCGCCGTCGCCGACGAGGCCGGGCTCGCGGGACAGCTGGAGGGTGGCCAGCATGGTCTCGTCGTGCTGGTGTTCGTGCTGGATGACCAGCCCGAACACGAAACCGCCCGACTTCAGCGGGTTCGGGTCGTCGAAGTCGACCTTGTCGAGGACGTCGAGCACGCGGCCGCGTACACCCTCGATGTATTTGCGGGCCTCGGCCGGGCCCAGCATCGGCAGCGACGGACGGTCGCGGCGGGGGGTCTTGAACGCGTCGTAGATGTCGTCGATCTCGGGGCGCAGCGGCGTGATGCCGCCGACCTCGCGCAGCACCCAGAGTTCCTCGTAGTTGCCGACGTGGGCGAGGTCCCAGACCAGTGGTGACATCAGCGGGGAGTGCTGGCGGACGAGGAGGTGGTCGTCGGCGTCGGTGTAGCTGAGAGATCGGTCGCGCACGGCAAGAAGCTGGGCGGCGATCTGTTCCTTCATCGCGTCTCCAAGAGGAGGTCGGCGGCCGGGGACCGGCCGGGTTCGACGAACCGCACGGCGTAGTCGGTGACCTGGTCGATCAGGCTGGACGGCGCGCCCCACCGGGGCAGCGCGGCGGCGGCGGCCCGGAAGGCCGTGACGGCGGCCTGCCGGAAGGCCGGGGCGGCGAGCCCGCACCGGGCGGCCTCCGACCACTGCCCGGCGACGGCCATCGCGTCGGCGGCGGCCAGGGAGGCGGCCTCGTCGTCGACGATCAGGGCGTAGGCGACGGCCACGGCGACCGGCCAGGCGACCGGCCCGAGGGCGTCGAGGTAGCGGATCTCCATGAACCCGCGCGGCCGGACCGGCGGGAAGAGGGTGGTGGCGTGGTAGGCCAGGTCGTCGGGGGTCGGCGCACGCCCCGCCACCTGCCGGAAGTCGCGGAACCGGGGTCCGTCGGCCGTCTGCCGGCAGGACCCGTCGATCTCCTTGACGAGCATCAGCTTCGCGGTCTGCAGGTAGTCGGCCCAGTCGGCGGACGGATGCCCGCGGCCGGGCGCCTTTCCGCCGGACCCGCCGGACCCGTCGCACACGGCGCACGAATGGCCGCCCGATCCGTCGACGGCCAGGTGTGCCGCCCCGACGGGTGCCGTGCGCGACGGGTCGAGGGCCAGCCAGACGGCCTGCCGGCCCGACAACCACGAGCCGAACCAGGGCACCGGCCCCGGCGAGTTGGCGAACGCCGCCACCAGCGCCGGCCCGAACAGGTGGGACCGCCGCCAGCGGGTGACCGGGTCGGCGCCGAAGTCGAGGTTGACCTGGATCGACGCGGTCGAGCACATCATCAGCGCCCCGTAGGGCTCGCCCAGGCAGGCGGCCATGGCGTCGTAGCGCGGGGTGTGGAGCTGGCGCAGCGGACGCCGGTGGCCGTCGAGCCCCGACCGGCCGAGGGTGAGGCCGGCGGCGGCGAGCGCGGAACGTACTCGATCGACGTCTTCCTGGAGCGCGGCCACGGCCGCCGGGAGGGAGCCCGGTGGGGCGGACAGCTCGACCTGTCCCCCCGGTTCGAAGGTGATCACGCTGCCGCCGGGGAGGGTCAGCCCGCCGAGGGCTCCGGTGGTGCGCGCGATGGGGACGGTCAGCGCAGGGTCGGTCACATCGTGGACGAGGAACTCCAGCTCGACTCCGACCTGATCGCCGGGGCTCCCGGTGAAACAGCCTTCCGCGTATGCCAGCACATCGGCCATGACCACTCAGATCCGCGACCGGCCCCGGCGTTACACGTCACTCGGGCTTTTCTGAACTCGCTTCGCGGAAGGCCGTGAGCAGATGGGATCGCGTCTGCGGGGACAGGCCGGGGGCGGGGAGCGCGCCGAGGGCGGAGATCGCGGAGGTGAACTGGCCGTAGTAGCCGGTGCAGCCGGCGCACTGGGCCATGTGGTCGAGGAAGAGGGGACGGGAGGAGTCGTCGAGCGCGTCGTCGAGATAGGCGGTCACGAGTTCGGCGAACTCGTCGCAGTTCATGGCCCTCCTTTCCCGTCGTAATAGGCGGCCAGGTGGTCGCGGACGGCCGACCTGGCACGGTGGAGCAGCACCCGCTGGTTGGCCGGGGAGATCGACAGGATCTCGCAGACCTCGTCGGCGCCGTAACCCTCCATGTCGCGCAGCGTGATCACGGCGCGCTGCCGGGACGGGAGGGTGCCCACCGCCTTGTCGATCAGTTCCCTGACCTCGCCCGCCAGCGCCGCCCCCTCGGGACCGCCCTCGCCGGGCGGGACGCCGTCAGGACGCTCGCCGCCGACGCTGCTCACAGGGATCGTACGGCTCTCCCGCTCCCCCCGTCTCCGGGCGGTGTTCACCAGGATGCGGTAGACCCACGTGCGCAACGACGACCGGCCCTCGAAGGTGCCGACGGCCCGGATCACGGCGAGCCAGGTGTCCTGGACGACCTCCTCGGCCGACGCCGCCGTCGACACGTATGACCTGGCGAGCCGCAACATCCCCCGTGACCACTCGTCGAGGAGCAGCGCGAAGACCTCTTCGTCGCCGCTTCGCAGCCCGGCCACGATCACCGGATCGGGCGGAAAATCGGTCACCCCACCGAGCCTAACGACGCCCTCCGACATTCCCGCGACCCTCCAGTGAACGCCCGATGCCCGAGATGTCCTCCCTGCCCGGCATCTCCCCCAGTCCACCTAATCACCCTCTGTGAGCGATCTTTCCGGCAGGGTGTGGAAGCACGGTAACCGACGCATGCGAACCCCCGTTGACGCCGTGTGAATCCCGGTTGCCGACCATGCGCGAGCACGGTCACCCAAGGTGACCACGACGAGGGTCGGCGGCCGGGCGCGGCGCGTCCACCTGTGGACAAGCCCGGTTTTCCACAGGCCGGTTCCCGCGTCGTTTGGGCGGTGGCGGTGGCGGTAGGTTCTTGAACCGTGACTTTCATCGAATCCGGTGCTCACGGTGTGGGGCTCGCGACCGTCACCCCCGACGGCACGGTCCTCGACGTCTGGTTCCCCAACCCCGCCCTGGGCGACCCCGGCGAGCCGGGCGTCCGGCGCCTGGCCGCGGTCGAGGTGGGCGACCTGGCGAGCCTGGTCAGGGAAGACCCCGAGCGGGGGGTCGAGGTCGTGGCCGTCTCGGTCGGGATCGGCAAGCTGTCCGACCCGCCGGCCGACACCTACGACGTCTACCTGCGGCTTCACCTTTTGTCCCACCGTCTGGTCCAGCCCCACCAGGCCAGCCTCGACGGCATCTTCGGCCTGCTGGCCAACGTCGTGTGGACCAACCACGGCCCGTGCCAGGTCGAGGGCTTCGAGAACGTCCGCGCCCGGCTGCGGGCCCGCGGCGGGGTGACCGTCTACTCGGTCGACAAGTTCCCCCGCATGGTCGACTACGTGCTGCCGACCGGGGTGCGCGTCGGCGACGCCGACCGGGTCAGGCTCGGCGCCCACCTGGCGTCCGGCACGACCGTGATGCACGAGGGCTTCGTCAACTTCAACGCCGGCACGCTCGGCGCCTCGATGGTCGAGGGCCGCATCTCGGCCGGGGTCGTCGTGGGCGACGGCTCCGACGTCGGCGGCGGCGCGTCGATCATGGGCACCCTGTCGGGCGGCGGCAAGGAGATCGTCCAGGTGGGGCAGCGCTGCCTCATCGGCGCCCAGGCCGGCATCGGCATCTCCCTCGGCGACGACTGCGTCGTCGAGGCGGGCCTCTACGTCACCGCGGGCACCAAGGTGACCCTGCCCGACGGCGCGGTCGTCAAGGCCAAGGAGCTGTCGGGCCAGAACGGCCTGCTGTTCCTGCGCGACTCGGTGACCGGCGCGGTCGTCGTCAAGGCCCGCAAGGGCGGCGGGGTCGAGCTCAACGCGGCCCTCCACGCCAACGACTAGCCCCGATGGGCGGCGCCCCACCGGCGCCGCCCACGGGCCGGTTCAGGCCAGCGGTTCCTGGATCTCGGTGACCCAGTTCTCCGGGTCGCCCATGCCGTATTCGAGGTAGACCTCCCGGCTGAACCCGAGGCTCCGCTCCCCGTGGTCCTCGATCCACCGGTGCAGGTTCTGGATGGTCGCGTCGACCCCGTCCATCGGCCCGTGGTGGATGATCGTCGCGGCCCGCTCGATCGCCGGCAGGTCGACGACGTCGAAGTCGTACGCCGGGTCGGGCGCGACGTTGACCGGGAAACTGGCGTGGATCTTCACTCCGCCTCCCGGGTCCTCCTCGTAGTAGGCGATGCCGGGCCCGGCCAGGTCCACCCCGGCCTTGGCCAGCCGGGCGTGCAGTTCGGGGTAGAGCGGCTGGATGACGGGCCCGATGTGCTCGCTCGCGTAGCTCTCGGCCACGGCCGACAACTCGGCGACCCTGACGGCCGCGACCGATTTCACGACGACGTCGGCAGGCAAGACGCCCTCCTTCTCGATGATCTGGATCCTCGCCTCGACCCCGCGCAGCCGGGCCCGGTCGGCCTCGACCCGGGCCTCCAGGTCGGCTCGGCGCAGCCGGAGCATGCCGTGCAGCTCGGCCACGCCGACCTTCTCGTCGAGGATCTGGCGGACCTGCTGGAGGCTGAACCCGAGGTCCTTGAGCGCCACGATCCGGTTGAGGCGGCTCAGCTGCGCGGCCTCGTAGGAGCGGTAGCCGGTCAGGGGGTCGACCCGGGCGGGGGTGAGCAGGCCGAGCGCGTCGTAGTGACGCAACATCCGCACCGACACCCGGCCGATCCTGGCGAAGTCTCCGATGGTGTACATGACGCCTCCGGGTCTATCGGCTGACACCGTGTGAGGGTCAACGGCCGCCCCTGAGACGCCCCTGAGTTGTCCCTGATGTTGCCGCCTGACCCGCGATTTCTCGGCAAATGAGACTTACCGTGAAGCCTATGGGACGCATTCTTCTGTACGCCGTCATCGCGGTCGCCGCCTTCTTCGTCATCGGCTGGCTCATCGGGCTCGTCTTCGGCCTCCTCAAGTGGGTTCTGATCCTCGGCGTCATCGGCCTCGCCGTCATGGGGGTCATGAAGCTGACCCGCGGCAAGAGCAAGTCGCCCGACTGGTCGTGACCCCGAACTGAAACCCCCCACCGCAAACGCGAGAGCCCCGGCGCCTTCCGACACCGGGGCTCGCGTATTTCAGGTGTTAGCTGATCGGCGGGTAGGCGTTGGCGAGCAGCTGACGGAACTGGGCCGAGAACCAGTGGCCCGACAGCGGGGCGTTGGCGAGAGCGCCGGTGGGGTTGTTGCCGTTACGGTCGTTGCCGCCGTAGGTCGGGTCGCACATCCGGTCGAAGCCCTTGCCCTCGTTGTTGTCGATGGCGGTGCTCGAACCGTCCGACTCGCCCGGAGGCTTGACCCAGACGTAGGCGTCGATGCCGGTGGCCGGGTTGGCCCTCGGACGCTCGCCCAGACCCGCGCCGCTCTGGTTGCACCAGTTGCCAGCGTGGACGCGACGGTCGACCTTCGAGTTGTTGACGAAGGTGTTCAGGTCGGTCGAGGTGCTCGGGCCCGAAGGCCGGGCCGAACCGCCCCAGCCGTTGCGCGAGGTGTCGATCAGCATGCCGATGCTGGAGGAGAAGCCCTCCTGGATCAGCCGCTGACGGAACGCCTGGGCGAACGAGAGCTCGTCGATGTAGAAGTTCCAGTCGACCCAGCGCGACGACCTGATCAGCTGGCCGTTGACGCTGCCGCTCACCGAGAAGTGCGGCTCGACCAGGGCCGAGTAGTTCGCGGTGTTGGTGATGAAGCCGTGCACGGTCGCCTTGCCACCGGTGGCCAGGGCCGCGGTGGTGCCGAACAGCTGAGCCGACGGGCCGAAGTTGGAGTCCCACCCGAGCCAGCCGTGGTGGCCGGCGTCGACGTAGTTGTAGACGTTCGGGATCGCGTACAGCTTGCCCAGGGCGTAGGCCACACCCTGCTCGTAGGCGCCGGAGTTCTTGGCCTCCTGGCAGGCGGCCAGGTTCAGGTTGGTGACCAGGTTCGGCAGCGAGTCGATCTCGACGATGGCGACGATGCGCAGGTTGCGGTACTTCGAGTCCGACATGATCGAGGCGATCGGGTCGATGTACTCGGTCTTGTACCGGTTGAGGCCGTTCTGCGCGACCTTGAGCTCACCGTTGGAGGCCAGCGCCGAGCAGTCGCGGTTGGGCAGGTTGTAGATCACGACCTGGATGGTCACCGGCGTGGAGCCGTTGGCGGCGTCCTGCGCGACGGCCAGGTCCAGGTGGTCACGCAGACCCTTGCTGTTGTTGCCGGCCGAACCGCTGGTGATGGCCGCGATCCGGTCCAGCCAGATGGCGGTCGAGGTGTTGGCCACCGCGGAACCGCCCGGCTCGGAGGCCGCGCTGGCCGACCAGTCGGGGTTCACGTAGCCGTCCGCGCCCGCGTAGGGGTTGTCCACCCGAGGTCCGGGCGACGGCGTCGGGGAAGGCGACGGGCTCGGGGACGGGCTCGGCGAGGGCGAGGGAGACGGGGACGGAGACGGGGAGGGGGAAGGCGACGGCGACGGGCTCGGAGACGGGCTCGGCGACGGCGACGGGGAGGGCGAAGGCGAGGGGGACGGCGACGGGGTCACGCCGCCGCAGGTCACGCCGTTCACGGTGAAGGACGTGGGCTTGGGGTTGCTGCCGCTCCACGTGCCGTTGAAGCCGAGGCTCAGGGTGGCGCCCGTCGGGACGCTCCCGTTCCACGGCATGCTCGACGCGGTGACGTTCGAGCCGCTCTGCGTCCAGTTCGCCGACCAGCCCTGGCTCACGCGCTGGGCCGAGTTCGGGAACGTGAAACCGAGGTTCCAGCTCGACAGGGCGTCGCCGGTGTTGCGGACCGTCAGGTTCGCGGTGAAGCCGCCCTGGCCGGGGCTCGTGGTCCAGTCGTTGGTGGTGTACGTCACGTCACACGTGACCGCGGCCTGCGCGGACGTGGCCGTGACGACGGCCATGGTGGATCCGAGCGCGGCCACCGCGACCGCGGCGAGGCCGCGGCGCAGTCGGGAGCGCGCGGCTCCGGATCGGGGGGTGGATCTCATTGCGGGGGTCCTCCTGCGATGATTCACTGCGCGCTGGGAGCGCTCCCACGGACCTTAGGTGCGCGGTCCCGTGGCGTACAGGAAGACCGTCGGCCCCCAGCCTCCCCCTGACGTGCCCCGCAACACCAGCACCACCGGCGACCAGCGCACACGCCGCCCGGTCACCGGCCGAAAACGTGGTTTGTTACCTGAAAGTTTCAGCTGTATCGCCATATTTGCCCGATTTGCGCGGGCAGCGCCGCCCGGCCCGCGTCCCCATGAATTGCCGCAAACCCGTGGCCTGAGCATAAGCAGGGCTCGACTGGCGAGTAGCATCCGCAGGACACGTACACCGCCCGAAGGGGAATCGTCATGACCGTCAAAGTGACCGTCACCGGCGCGGCCGGCCAGATCGGTTACGCCCTGCTCTTCCGCATCGCCTCGGGGCACCTGCTCGGGCCGGACGTGCCCGTCCAGCTGAGCCTGCTGGAGATCACTCCGGCGCTGAAGGCGGCCGAGGGCACCGCGATGGAGCTCGACGACTGCGCCTTCCCGCTGCTCAAGGGCATCGACATCACCGACGACCCGAACTACGCGTTCAACGGGACCAACGTCGCGCTGCTCGTCGGCGCGCGGCCCCGCACGGCGGGCATGGAGCGCGGCGACCTGCTGTCGGCCAACGGCGGCATCTTCGGCCCGCAGGGCCAGGCGATCAACGACCACGCCGCCGACGACGTGCGCGTCCTGGTCGTGGGCAACCCCGCCAACACCAACGCGCTGATCGCCCAGCAGCACGCGCCCGACGTCCCGGCCGACCGGTTCACCGCCATGACGCGGCTCGACCACAACCGCGCCCTGTCGCAGCTCTCGTCGAAGCTGGGCGTCCCGGTCACCGACATCAAGAAGATGACGATCTGGGGCAACCACTCGGCGACGCAGTACCCCGACCTCTACCACGCCGAGGTCGGCGGCAAGATCGCCGCCGAGCTGGTCGACCAGGACTGGCTGAAGGACACCTTCATCCCGACGGTCGCCAAGCGCGGCGCCGCGATCATCGAGGCCCGGGGCGCGTCCAGCGCCGCGTCGGCCGCCAACGCCGCGATCGACCACGTCCACTCGTGGGTGAACGGCACCCCCGAGGGCGACTGGACCTCCGCCGCGATCGTCTCCGACGGCTCCTACGGCGTGCCCGAGGGCATCATCTCCTCGTTCCCGGTGACCTCGCGGAACGGCCAGTGGGAGATCGTCCAGGGCCTGGACATCGACGACTTCTCCCGCGGCAAGATCGACGCCTCGGTCAAGGAGCTTCAGGAGGAGCGCGACGCGGTCAGGGAGCTCGGCCTGATCTGACGCCATATGGGCAGGTAGCCGGGCATGGATGAATTCGACGTGATCGTGCTCGGCATGGGCCCGGGTGGCGAGGACGCCGCCGGCCGGCTGGTCGAGGCCGGGCTGAGCGTGGCCGGGGTCGAGGCCGACCTGGTCGGCGGCGAATGTCCTTATTGGGGCTGCGTACCGTCGAAGATGATGATCCGGGCCGCCCACGTGCTGGGCGAGGCCCGGCGCGTCTCCGGCCTGGCGGGCGCCGCCACGGTCTCCCCCGACTGGACGCCGGTCGCCCGCCGCGTGCGCGCGGAGGCCGCCGACGACTGGAACGACCAGGCCGCCGCCGACCGCTTCGAGAAGAAGGGCGGTCATCTCGTCCGCGGCCGGGGCGTCGTCACCGGCCCCCGCGAGGTGACCGTGGGCGACCGGGTGCTGCGCGCCCGGCGCGGCCTGCTGATCTCCACGGGCACCCGCCCGGCGATCCCCGACATCGACGGCCTGGCCGGCACGCCCTACTGGACCAACCACGAGGCCGTCGCCACCGAGCACGTGCCCGAATCGATGATCGTGCTCGGCGGCGGCGCGATCGGCCTCGAACTGGCCCAGGTCTTCGCCCGCTTCGGCACCGAGATCACCCTCCTGGAGGCCGCCCCCACCCTGCTGCCCGGCGAGGAGCCCGAGGCCGGACAGCTGATCGCCAAGGTCTTCCGCGACGAGGGCATCCGGGTGCTGACCGGGGCCTCCGCGTCGCGGGTGCGCCACGACGGCCGGTTCGCCGTGACGGTCGGCGACGAGGTGATCGAGGCCGACACCCTCCTGGTGGTGGCGGGCCGCAAAACCGACCTGACGGGCCTGTCGGTCATCGGCGTCGACGAGACCGGCAGGTTCATCCCCACCGACCCCCACATGCGCGTGACCGACGGGGTCTGGGCGGCCGGCGACGTGACCGGCCACGGCGGCTTCACCCACGTCGCCAACTACCAGGGCCGCATCGCCGCCCTCGACATCCTGGGCGAGGAGGTCGCCGGCGCCGACTACCGCGCGGTCCCCCGGGTGACCTACACCGACCCGGAGGTCGGCGCGGTCGGCCTGACCGAGAAGCAGGCCCGCGACCGGGGCCTGGCCGTGACGATCGGCGTCACCACGGCGGGCGCCCGCGACTGGATCCACGGGACCAAGGACATCCTGATCAAACTGGTCGCCTCCGACGACGTCCTGGTCGGCGCGACGGCGGTCGGCCCGACGGGCGGCGAGATCATGGGCGCCCTGGCGGTCGCGGTCCACGCCCGGGTCCCGGTCATGACCCTGCGCTCGATGATGTACGCCTACCCGACCTTCCACCGCGGCATCGAGGACGCCCTCAAGAACCTGCTGAAGTGAGAGATCAGACCACGATCTGCCGAACCGCCTGAGCCAAAGTGTCGGGGGTGCAGAGCACGATCTCCTCGTTCACCGCGGGATCAAGGCCCTCACCCCAGATGACGCCCAAGCCGTAGGGTGCTCGAACGGTGGCGAGCGCCGGATCGAAGACGCGCCGATATGTGAACAGGTCAGTAAGCGCGTCGCGGGCCACCTTTTGAGCTTGCCCACTGGTCTGCTTGCATTCGATGAGCAGCCAGCGCTCGTCCCCAGAAGGGCTGTCCCAATGAAGGACGAGGTCAGGCCGGAGGTCTCTAATACGGGCCACCCGATGAGAGGCGAGGATCTGCCGGTAGAGGTTGCCGCCGAGAAGCTGCTTGGGAGCCGACTGATACCAGAGTTGCAGCTGACGCCCATCGGGATGACGCCCCTCGCTCTTCACCTTCCCGCCAAAGGTGTAGAAGGGGTGCATCGTCCAGCTGTTCGTCCGCAGGCAATTGATCACTTGAAAAGTCACGAGCAACTCGAAAAGCGTCGAATCAATGCTGGTGACCAGCCCAGCATCTTCGATCGCTTCTCGGATGGACTCTCGGTCAACCTGCTCGACCAGCCGCACGAGCTTGTCGTAAGCCGCCAGCAAGCTGGCGAATCGCACGGCGTCACGGCCCGAGCGGATCTTGCTGATGACCCGGTCAGCCGGCCTGTTCCGCTCGATGCCCGCCAGAACAGAATGGCCCTGAAGGCGCTGTGCTGTATCAAGCCGGTTCCGAACCTGTACGCTCGCCCACCCACGCTGAACCTTGTCGGCCCAGCCGGTCTCCTGGGCCGTCCGGACGACTGAATCAAGAACGGCGACCATCAGTTCGCCTTCCGGCGCCTGGTAATTGCGTTGCGCCGACTCGGACACGTAGAGCCTTGAATTGCCAGACGACGCACGAGCAGCCGCCGTTGGCCCCCACTGAATAGCGCCATCGATCCGGTCCTCCGACCACCGCCGCTCCCGTGTCGTCACCGTCGGCAACCGCCGCAGCAGTTGCGGCAAGTCGTTGAGGAACGTCTTCACCTCAGGCGACAGCAGGAACTGCAGCTCTCCGAGACGCAGCGCCTCGGCCTCTGGCCATTTCAACAGGGCCGCGGCCGCCAGTACTCCAGAACCGGCAAGCTGTGACGACGGGGTCACATAAGACCATATGAGGCCTCGCACCTCGGCGATTCGGGACGCGCGGTCCCATGGAATGCTCCTCATCTGCCGAAACCCTATATGTCATCAGAATTGAAGTGGCCGAGCGGCAGGCCGAGGATGTCAGCCATCATACGTTCTATTCGGCTTCTGTTCTCCAAACCGATGAGTGGCTGCAATTCACGGTAGAGCGACTTGCCTTGCTCCAGAGTGACTCCCTCGAATTGGGGCAGGAGGAAGCTGTAGAAGAGCTGGAAGGCGAGTTCATGCTGTAATTCGGGCGTGACGTCCTCGCCGCTCACATATTCACGGGCGAAACGCGCCATGTCCTTGAAGGTCGCCGGGCCGATCTGCTTGATCTCGACGACCTTGAAAATTCCCCTGATGACGTCATCGATGAGCGCCGCTTGACGAGTTTCCAGTCCGTCGAGTTCGCGCTGCCACAGCTCTTCGAAGCCCTGCTGCTCGGGCAACGCGACTTCGATGAAGGCGAACCGTCGCATCAAAGCGAACGACATCTCGAAGAGAAGCGACTTGTCGAAGACGTTCATCGTGGCGACGATGCGCCAAGAGTCGGGGATCTCGACCACGTCGTATTCGTCCGGCGTATACCGCCCTTGGGCGCTTTCCGGGACGAGGGCTATCAGCTTGCCGCTTCTGCTCCGATGGCCGAGAACGACCGGCTGGTTCGACAACACGGTGAACATCTGGCCGAACGCCCGGTCGAACTGAGATCGATTGAGTTCGTCGATGATAAGCCAGTATCGCTTCCGGATGACCGTGAGGAAGAGGCCGTCGTGGAATTCCAGCGTCCCGGTGCTCCCGCTTGGCCGCAAGCCGCCGATGGTCTCGAAAGTGGTCCAGTCAGCCGTCGCCGTGGTGAGGGTGTATCCCTCGCACCTGCCAGAGTGCTCAGCCAGTTGGCAGACGATTTCCGCGAGCGTGGTCTTCGCAGTGCCGGGCGGGCCCGTCAGGATGACGTGCTTGCCACTGCGGATGGCAGACACGATCGACCGCAACGTCCGCGGAGCGATGTGAAGGCCTCGCTTGCGGGTCAGCTCTTCAAGCGAGGCAACGTCGAAGGTCGCCAGTGGTTCCATTTGTGTCATGACCTCGCCCGCATAGCAGTACTCGAAGAGAGGGGCAGCCGCGTTGGCCATGGTCAGGAACGTGCCGGCGATGTCGGCGCCTGCCGTCTCCAGCTCTTCCGGACCGAGATAGACGGACATGCTGGCTTGAGTCGCGCCCGGCCTGCCTGCGAAGGCCAGCCAGTTCTCCAGCGACCCCAGTTCGTCACCGCCTGGTTCCTTGAGCCACGAATCGCGGAACTCCACCCCTTCGGGAAGAGCGGTGGCGACCTGCTGAATGATGTCAGGCGGGACGGTGAGCAGCCGGTTACGGAGATGCTCCAGGGATCGCTCGGCAGCCTGCATTTTCTCGGGCTCTTTAACTTGAGAATTCCCTGCACCTAAGCAGATGCAGATCTCCGCACCTCTGGCAGAGATGATCAACGCGACTTGGAGTGCATACGACTTATTCGGCACTTCGGCGGGATAGATACAGCACCAGATCTCTCTGGCCGTCGTTGCATTTGCCTGATATCCGCTAGTCGTCGCCCGCATGTCAAGGTCGATGGCAGCATTCTCCTGCAGCCAGGAAGAGAGGATCTTCAGCCGCTCCCAAATACCCTTGAAGTACTTCTGGTCATCTTGCGGAACAGCGTCATTATTCCACCGGACCGGCTGGGAGTAGCGCTCGAATATACGGGTGTCCTCTTCGAAGAAGGACACGTCCACTGGCATCGCCCGGGGAGACCCAATCTCGAAGCCGAGATTTCGCAAGATTGCGGTGGTCTGCTGTCCGCCGCTGAACCTGTTTCCCAGCGGCTCACGGTCGGGGTGCTGGTAACCATAAGCAGCGGCCAGGAGCGGCTTGGAATCGTACTCCTTGCCGTCATGCTTGACGACGAATTTTCGAGATCTTCCGAAGCCATGCTTCTTGATGAACTTGTCGCGACCAATTCGGTCATACTCGGCGATCGCCGCCAAGACGGCTTCTGCGCTGGTCAGATCACCCGGTCCCATGGAGCAACTCTAACGGGATGGCTGTCCACCATCAGATGATATAGACGCCTATTTCAGACATCTGGTACCAGGAGTTCTGAGAACATGAGATGCCACCGGCAGGAGGCCCGCCATGGAATTCACTGGAACCCCCCGTCCCGCCCTGCGCTGGCACCACGCCGAGAGCGAGCTCGACGACTTCGTGATCGTCAGTTTCCGGGTGCCCCCCGAGCGGCTGGCCGCCCTGCTGCCGCGCGGCTTCGCGCCTATGCGTTTCGACTGGGCGGCTGGAGGGTCGGGCGCTCTCGTGTCAGCGGTCGGGTTCCGCGATCGCGACTTCCACTTCCGGTTCTGCCCCCGCGTCGCCATCGCCTGCGGCCAGATCAACTACCGCGCCTACGTCACCCGCGACGGCGAACCCGGGGTGTGGTTCTTCCGGACCGCCCTCGACCACCCGCTCGTCGCGGTGCCCCGGCACCTATGGGGCATGCCGTGGCGGCGTACCCGCATCAGGATCACCGGAGACTGGGGCGCCGAGCCCCGATGGGAGCTCGTCGCCGGCGACGCGGAGTGCCGGGCGGCGGGCGTGCAGCGGTACCGTCCCGATGGGCTGGGAGAGGGCTGGTTGCCGCTGCTCACCCACCCGACCACGGGGTGGTATCGGGGGCGGCGGTCGGTCGGGACCTACAGCGTGTGGCACCCCGTCATGGAGCCGGTGTTCCTGGCGGCGACGTACGCCCGGTTCCGGGTGTTCGAAGAGCTGGGGCTGGTCGAACCGGGGCAGGAGCCCCATTCGGTGCTCGGGCAGGCCTCGATCCACTTCGACGTCCACGTACCGCCTAGGGTGTCGGCATGACCCAGACGACCATCCTCGCCTTCGACGACCTCGACGTCCGGTTGCGGGTGCTGGTCGACGGATACGCCGACCAGCACCTGCTGGGCGATCTGGGCGATCGGGTCGTCATGTGCTGCCAGACCCGCGGCGCGAACCTGTCGGCCGGAGTGCTCACCCCGGCGCTGATCGTGATCGTGCTGGTCCGGCCCGACGGGGAGTCGGTCCGGCTGGGCGCGCGGCTGGCGGGGGTCGATCTGCGCGCGGCCGAGGGCGGCGTCTGGGTGCACGCCCCGTGGTTCGGGGCCGACCCGAGTTCCTACCTGCTGCCGCTCGAAGCGGGCAGCCCCTTCCTCGACGCCCTGCGCGCCCGGGTCATGGCCGCCCGCCACGCGTAGCTAGGGGGCGGTCTCCGGGTCGGAGACGCGGAACCAGCGGCAGCTGTAGCCTTCGACCTCCACCTGTGCCTGCCCGTCCTTGATCTCTATCTGGTCGTCGGAGAACAGGTCGGCCAGCACCTTGCCGTCGGCGTCGAGGCTCAGGGTCGCCTTCGCGTCCCGTCCGGCGAAGTTGTGCAGGGTCACGATGCCCTGGTTCCTGATCACCAGGACGGCGTCGTCTCCCCCGTCCATGACCTCGTAGGAGCCCCAGGCCAGCTCGGGCGCCTCGCGGTACTGCTCGACCAGGCGGCCGATCCACGAGAGCAGGGAGTCGGGGTCGCGCCGCTGGGCGCTGACGCTGATCTCGTCGGGGCCGAAGTCGCCGCCGGGCATCGGGATCGCCGGTTCGACCGTGCTGAAGCCGCCGTGGCGGCCGGACGTCCACTGCATCGGGGTGCGGACCGACTGGCGGCCCTCGATGGCGAGGTTCTCGCCCATGCCGATCTCCTCCCCGTAGAAGAGCACGGGGGTGCCGGGGAGCGCGAACAGCAGGCTGTAGACCATCCTGATGCGCCGCTGGTCGCCCTCCAGCATGGCGGGCAGCCGCCGGCGGATGCCGCGGTCGTAGATCCGCATGTCCTCGTCGGGCGCGAAGGCGGCGAAGACCTCCTCGCGTTCGGCGTCGGTCAGCTTGTCGAGGGTCAGTTCGTCGTGGTTGCGGACGAACGAGGCCCACTGGCTGTCCTTCGGCGGCGCGGGGCGCTCGCGCAGGGCCTCGGCGAGCGGGCGGGCGTCCTCCCGGGCCAGCGACAGGTACATGCGCTGCATGCCGATGAAGTCGAAGCACATGGTGATCTCGTTGCCGAGCGGGGTGTCGCCGAAATAGGCCATCAGGTCCTTGTACGGCAGGTTCACCTCCCCCAGCAGCATCGCGGTCCCGTCGCGGCGGTTCATGAACGCCCGCAGGTCGGCGAAGAACTCGTGGGGGTCGGGCAGCGCGTCGTCCTGTTCGAGCACCCGTTCGACCAGGAACGGGACGGCGTCGACGCGGAAGCCCGACAGGCCCAGCTCCATCCAGAATCCCAGGATGCGGGCGATCTCGTCTCGGACCTCGGGATTGGAGGTGTTGAGGTCGGGCTGGAACTTGTAGAAACGATGGAAGTAGTACTGCTCGGTCTGGGCGTCCCACTGCCAGAGGCTGTCCTCCTGGTCGGGGAACACCACGCCCTTGGGGTCGTCGGGCTCGGGCTTGTCCGACCAGATGTACCAGTCGCGGTGCTTGGAGTCGCGGGACGAACGGGCGTCCTGGAACCAGGGGTGCTGGTCGGAGGTGTGGTTCACGACCAGGTCGGCGATCACCCGGATGCCCCGGTCGCGGGCCACCCGCATGAACTCCACGAAGTCGCCCAGGGTGCCGAGGCGGGGGTCGACGCTGTAGAAGTCGACGATGTCGTAACCGTCGTCGCGGTCGGGGGTCGGGAAGAACGGCATGAGCCAGATGCAGGTCACGCCAAGGCGGTCGAGATGGTCGAGATGCTGGATCGCGCCGCGGAAGTCGCCGATCCCGTCGCCGTTGCCGTCGGCGAAGGTCTCGATGTCCAGGCAGTAGACGATGGCGTTCTTCCACCACAGTTCGGAGGTCTGGGTCAGCCGCATGGGCAGCGCCCCTACCCATTTCAAGCACGAGAAAGCCGACCGCTGCACGAGGCATCGGTCGGCTTCAGGTTGGTGCTGGATGGAACCTAGATCGGCGTCACGTTCTCGGCCTGCGGACCCTTCTGGCCCTGCACGGTCTGGAAGCTGACGCGCTGGTTCTCGTCCAGGCTGCGGTAGCCACCGCTGTTGATCGCCGAGTAGTGCACGAACACGTCAGGGGTGCCGTCGTCGGGAGCGATGAAGCCAAAGCCCTTTTCGGCGTTGAACCACTTGACGGTGCCTTCAGACAACTGCTTCTCCTTATGCGGAGCCTCACCGTCTCGTCAGGTCAACGAGACGGGCTGCTTAGCGGACCAGCCCTGCATCCGCCTACGTCGGAAAAGCAGTACGCCCGCTACCGGCCGGTTGGCCGGAGGCGTTCTTTACAAAACACCACTGCAACACGTCAAGCCTAGCGCACCCCGAGCGCGGGGGCAGCCATGTACCACCTCGCGTGCCCATCGCCTCTGGTCAGCGAGTCGAGACGGCGTGGAAGTTCTTGCCGGGAGAACGGATCGCCGAGGGCGTTGCGGATGTGGATGCCGACGGCGTACATGTCCCTGATCTCCATCAGGGTCGCGTAGCCGGGCCAATCTCGCAGGTCAGAGCCGTAGGCGTGGGCGAAGGCGTCGACGTCGCCGGCCGAGAGACCGAATCGGCGCTGTCCGTGGTAGGTGTGCACCAGGTCCCACTCACGGGGGCCCACCGCCACGCCGTCCCAATCGCAAAGAATCGCATTGCCGTCGCGGCAGCGGAGCAGGTTGTCGATCCAGGCGTCGCCGTGGAGCAGGACGGGCGGGCCGGAGTCGAGGGTGTGCCAGCGATCGGTCAGTTCTTCTATGCGGTCGCCGAGGAAGCGGCGCTGGTAGGCGGTGAGGACCTCGGACCGGTGCTCGACCGCGTGCCGGACCTCGGCCAGCGGGTCGGTGAGCCGCCGGAGCGGGATCGAGGTCGGCACCGGCTCGCGGTGGAGATCGCGCAGCACGTGGCCGAGCTCGGTGGTGGTCGGGGAGCCGTTGGAGCGGACGTACCGCCAGAAGGTGACCGCCCGGCCGCCGTGGACGATCGGCTGGTGCGGGATCTCGTCGACCGGGCGGACCGTCGGGAACCCCCGGTCGGCCAGCCAGCGGGCCACCGCCAGCACGGCCGGGAGCCGGGTGAGGGCGTCGGGGGCGGTGGCGATCCGGACCACCATGTCGCCCCGGAGCTTGAAGACGGCATTGCTGCGCAGCCGCATCAGCCTGGCCCCGCCGGCGTCGACGCCGATGCGGTCGCAGACCGCGCGCAGGACGGTGAACGCCTCGTCGGCGAGCGGACGGGCGGGCGTGGTGCGGGCGAGGTGCGTGATCGTCACGTGCGAGGCGCTCATATGGCCAGCCGGAGGGACGACTCCGACAGGACCTGGTTCAGGTTGCGGACGGCGGGGAGCCGCGGATCGGCCTCGTTCAGCAGCGCCTTCGCCCGGGTGATGACGATCGAGGTGCGGTGCTCGGCCGGGACCTGGCTGAGCGCCTGGGCGGCGAGGCGGCAGGCCTCCTCGTAGTCGCCGTGGCGGGCCAGGTGGGTGGCCTGGTCGAGCAGTATCAGCGCCGGGTCGATCGTCTGGAACCCCGAGTCGGTCTCCAGGTTCTGGAGCTGCGAGTCGTCGCCGAGTTCGATCAGGGTGCCGGTGCGGTAGAAGCTCATGCGCTTCTCGGTGAAGACGAAGGCGAGGTCGTCCTGGCTCATGCCGCGCATGCGGGCGAAGATCTGCTCCGCCTCGGCGAGGGCGATGCGGGCGGCCTTGCGGTCGCCCATCCGGGCGAGCGCCCGCGCCTCGGCCGCCGCCGCGAGGGCCGCCGGGGAACTGGGGGCCGAACCGGCCAGCATGCGGGCCTCGCGGGCCAGCCGGACGGTCTCGGTCAGGTCGCCGTAGTAGTAGGGGAGCATCGTCTGGTTGGCCCGCACCAGGGCGCGTAAGCGCAGGTCGCCGACGTCGTCGGCGGAGGTGCGGGCGGTGCCGTACCAGGCGTGGGCCTGGCGGGTGTCGCCGAGTTTCATCAGGGCGTCGGCCGACAGCAGGGCCAGCATCGTGGTGGCCGTCAGGAGGCGCCGCTGCACGCCGGCGGGCTGCCGGGCGCCGGTCAGTTTGCGTACGTCGGCCAGTTCGAGCATCACCCGGCACAACATGGGCGTGGGCGGGGTGGTCATGTATTCGCGCCGGTAGCGCAGCACCTGCTCGTCGAGCCGGTCGAGCTGGTCTTCGGTGACGGTCGTGGTGGCCAGGGATCGGTCCAAATCGTGCCGGGTGCCCTCGACCTCGGCGAAGAACCTGCCGTTGGGGGTGCCCATCAGCATCGCCTGGTGGAACAGGGCCCGCCGGTCGGTGTCGTCGTCGGCCAGGTCTTCGACGTGGACGGCGTCTTCGGAGGACCCGTTGGCCACGACCACGACCTTCTGGCTCACGCCGGGGTCGTCGCAGTAGTCGGCGGCGAGGCCGAGGCGTACGGCGTTGGCCTTGTAGAGCCGGGCCAGCAGGTCGATCGTCTGCGGGCGGGGTCGCGCCCGGTTGTTCTCCCACGCGTTGAGCAGGTCGATGCTGGCCCTGGGCAGGCCGAGCGACTGCTGCTCACAGAGGTATTCGAGTTCTTCGATCGCCTGTCGCGCGGACCATCCCCGGCCGAGCCGGTGCGCCTTCAGCATGCTGACCCCGCAGCAGCCGTGGATCGCCTGGACCGTCTGCCACATCGACCACTGTCGTGCCTCGGCCTGCTCGCGCCAGCGACGAGCACATGCCGGAGAGTGCTCTCCTCGGGCCATCCCGCCTGCCCTTCCGCTGCTGACATCCCGCCGCTCCCAGTCTGCCCTCAAGCAGGGGGTTCGGCGATTACGGGTGTTACCACCACGTTAATCGGCCAGCACTCAACCGCCAGCCCTGTTATGGGTTCGTAGCCCCGGAACCGTGTGTCTTCCACTTAATACCAGCCGGTTCCCTGGTTATTGCACGTATTCGGGTAGTACGCCCGATTGCCGGGCAGTCATCCCAGGTTCACCCTTTCCGGAGAAAGGTCGCAACGTCCCCTGGAGACCACCATGGCGATGAAGGCAGATCGCAGCGAGGCGATGGACCACCTCGAACGGCTCGCCGCCCAACTTGAGGCGCACTCGTTCCAGGTTCGCCTGTCGGCGCCGGCCGGCCTCTACCCCCGGCTGCGAGTGGTGAACCCGATGGCCCCCGCCATGGCCGAGGACGTGCTGGCGTCCAACGCCAACGACGGAGAGTGGTGGTACTGGCTCTCGTGGGCCGGCCGCATCGGGCACGCCTCCGACGTCGTGACCGCCGCCGAGCGCATCGCCTCGGTTCTGCACGTGATCCGCCGATAGTTTCGGACACCCCTTCAGCCGGTATGGCCCGCGCCTCCGGCGGCCGGCTGTCAGGCGGCACCCGCGCCTCGTCTCTCGTCAAAGAGAGGGGCGCGGCCCACAAGCCGAACCGGACCAGCTGTCGCCGGCCGCCCACGCCCACCCACCCCGGGGCGCGGGCCGTACCCCCACCCGACCGATTTGTCCATAGCCGATCCCTTAGCCATGACGCGTGGTTCATTACCCTGTCAACCCGTTTGACCTGTCTCACAATGTGGCATTCATGATGTGCGCGCCACGTCTGCCCGTTTCTATCGACAGGACGCGGATTTCTGGCTTACCCTCGGCTAGGTGGGACTTCGCCTTTACGATACTTTCAGCCGGTCGGTCCGCGATTTCTCCCCCCGAATTCCGGGAATCGCATCGATTTATCTCTGTGGTCCCACCGTCGTCGTCCCGCCCCATGTCGGGCAAATACGCTCGCAAGTGAACTTCGATATTCTGCACCGCTGGTTATCCTATTCCGGATATCGCGTTCTCTTCTGCCGCAACGTCACCGACATCGAAGACAAAATCATCGGCCGCTCGCTTTCCGAGGGCGTGCACTGGTGGCGGATCACCGACCCGGTCTACCGGTCCTTCGAGAGCACCTACGAGGCCCTCGGCTGCCTCCCGCCCAGCGTGGAGCCCCGGGCGACCGGCCACATCCCCGAGATGCTGGAGCTGATCGAGCAGCTGCTCTCCACCGGGCACGCGTACACCGCCGACGGCGACGTCTATTTCTCGGTCTCCTCCTTCCCCTCCTACGGCGAACTCTCCGGGCAGCGGCCGAGCCAGATGCGCGGCGGCGAGGAACCCGGCCACGGCAAACGCGACCCCCGCGATTTCGCGTTGTGGAAAAGGGGCCGCCCGGGAGAACCCGTCTGGCACGCGCGATGGGGAGACGGCCGGCCCGGATGGCACCTGGAATGTTCGGCGATGGCGCGTAAATATCTCGGCACCGAATTCGACATCCACGGCGGCGGGGCCAATCTCATTTTCCCGCACCACGAGAACGAGATCGCCCAGTCACGCGCCGCCGGCGACGGTTTCGCGCGGTTCTGGATTCACAACGGACCGGTCACCCACCGGGGCGAGAAGATTCGCAAGGCGGCCGAGAACCCGCTCGCGGTGCACACGCTGCTGCGGCGGATCAGGCCGGTCGAACTGCGCTTCTATCTGGCCGCCGCCCACTATCGCTCGCCGATGGAATTCTCGGTGGGGGCGGTGGAGGAGAGCGCGGTCGCCTACCGGCGCATCGAGCGTTTCGTTCACCGGGTGGCCGTGGGGGCGCCGGGCGCGCTTCCGCCGCAGTTCAGAGAGGCGATGGACCACGATCTGAACCTCCCGCAGGCCGTTTCGCTCATTCACGCGGCCGTCAATGAGGGGAACGCGGCCCTCGATTCCGGCGACGTTCTCAAAGCGGCGCGGAAATGCGCCGACGTGCGGGCGATGCTCGACGTACTGGGGCTCGATCCGATGAGCGCGCACTGGGCCAGGGAAACGCGGTTGCGGGAAGTCGCGGGGGCCGTGCTGGGGGTGGTGCGAAATCTCGCCGAGGCGAGCGCCGAGCGCGGCGAGTTCGAACGGGCCCGGATCATGCACCGGCAGATCGACACGGCTCTCAAGATTCGCCAGCGGGTTACGCTCTGAGGCGTGCCCGCACCAAAGAAGATCCTTCTCGACTGCGACCCGGGGATCGACGACGCACTGGCCATCGCCTTCGCCCACGGCTCCCCCGCGCTCGACCTCGTCGGCCTCACCACGGTGGGCGGCAACGTCTCCCTCGAACTGACGACGCTGAACGCGCGCAAACTGCGGGAGTTCCTGGGCTTCCCCGAGGTCCCCGTGGTGCCCGGCTCCGCCGGGGCGCTCGTCGCGAGCCGGATCGACGCCTCGGAGGTGCACGGCTTCGGCGGGCTGGGCGGGGCGGTGCTGCCGGAACCCCGGCTGCCGGCCGCCGGCGGGCACGCGGTCGACTTCATCGTCGACACGCTGGCGGCCTCCCCCGGCGAGATCTCCCTGGTCGCCGTCGGCCCGCTCACCAACATCGCCCTGGCGGTGCGCAAGGAGCCCCGGATCATGGAGTGGGCCCGCGACTTCACGATCCTCGGCGGGTCCTACACGCGCGGGAACCGCACCCCCGCGGCCGAGTTCAACATCGCGGCCGACCCCGAGGCGGCCGCGATCGTGTTCGGCGCGGGCTGGACGGTCAACCAGATCGGCCTCGACGTCAGCCTGACGGCCCTGGCCAGGGGCCCGGTCCTCGACCGGATGCGCGACCTGGGCCGGCTCGGCAGCGAACTGCTGATCCCCAGCCTGGAGTTCTACGGGATGACGACCGCCCACGACGGCCCGGCGGTCCACGACGCCCTGGCGGTCGCCTTCGTGGCCGATCCGAGCCTGTTCGAGTTCACCCCCGCCGTGGTCGACGTCGAGACGGCGGGCCGGTTCACCTCGGGCATGACGGTGATCGACTTCAACCTGCGCGGCCGCCTGCCGAACGCGAACGTGGCCCGGTCGATCGATGTGGCCCGGTTCTGGGAGCTCACGCTGGAGAGCTTCGCCGAGGTGGCCGATCGGCTTCCCTAGCCAGGTGCTCCGTGAGGATCAGGTGGGGGAACCGGTATCCCCTTCCGTCACGGCGGAGCAGCCCTAGGTCGGCGGTGTGCTCCATGAACCGCCGATGGCGGACCGGGAGCAGGCCGAACACGACGAGGAGGAGCCAGGCGACCAGCCCGCCGACGGCGGTCACGGGAAGCGCCGCCACGAAGGCCGTCCCCATGATCGACAGGAGCAGGACGGTCGGCGTCATGTACGAGCCCCCTTCTCCCGGCCCCCACAGGAGACCGGCCGGCAGGCCGATCGCCGCTCCCGTCAGGAGAGTCGGCAGCCCTGCGGTGAACCCCGTGACGCTCGGCTCCTGAACGGCCGCGTCGGTCGTCACCAGCAGCAGCGCGATGCAGAGCCCGAGCGCGATCCCCACGAAGACGGGCACGAGGTGCGTGCCCGACCAGGCGAAGTGGGCGGCCAGGCAGGCGCCGAAGAACGGGCTCCAGGTCGCCGTCTTGCGCAGCGCCCCGCCGACCCGCATGACGAGCATCAGCGCCGTGCCGAGCAGCAGGCAGAGTGCCGCCGTCCGGGCCGGCCACGGCACGGCGAGGCTCCCGGCCCAGCCCATGCCCACGATGAGGGCGGCTCCGGCCAGGCCGAGCAGCGCGCCGCACAACCGGCACCGGAGGCGGACCGGGCCCGGCAGGGGCGCCGGAGCGCGGTCGCCCAGCATCCACGCCCCCGCCGTCAGCCAGAACACGGCCACCAGCGCGGCCACCACCCCCCAGCCGACGCCCTCGGCCGCGACGAGGACGGCGGTGGCCGCCGCCGACCAGATGGCCATGGCCGTCGCCACCCCCTCGACCCCGAGGCCGGAGCGCAGGTCGGGCGGCAGCGCCCACCACCAGCCGAACGACCCGAGGCCGGGGCGGCGGCCGGGGAGGGTGCGGGTGTTCAGCGCCAGCTCGACGCGGGCGAGCTGGGGCATCCACCGGAGCACCTGCGCCTCGCGGAAGCGGTGCAGGGGCCGCCGCGGGCCGCGGAACACCTGCTGCACGTAGGAGGCGAGCAGGTCGTCCCGGTTCCAGCCGGCGGTCCCCGGGTTCGATTCTGCGACGGCCACGATCAGCACGAACAGCCAGAAGGGGGCGGTGATCAGGTCGAGCAGGCCGGGATCCCGCATGACGGCGTCTCGCGTGGGCCGCAGGCGGGGGCCGCCCTCGGCGAGGTAGCCGACCACCTGCGTGGCGGTGAGCGGGCGGATGGACACGGCGCCCCTCAGCCGGAAGCGCCGGGATTCCGGCAGTTCGTGATATTCGTCGGCGCGGCTGCCGATCACGAGGGAGAGCTGCGGATAGCTGTCGTAGAGGGCGTTGACCTCGGCCACGCAGCGGTTGCGGTGGTCGAGGGGGACCTCGTCGAAACCGTCGATCAGCAGGGCGAGCCGGCCGTCGGCCAGCCAGGCGTCGGCGAGCCCGTCGCCGATGCCGTAGAGCTTCTCGATCCGGCGGAACAGCCATTTCCGCAGGTCGTCAGGGGGGACGCGGCGGGAGAGCACCCGGCGGGGCCGGGCCCAGTCGGACAGTTCGAGCACGACCGGCAGCGGCGCGTCGGGCCGGTCGAGGAGGGCTTCGGCCAGTTCGAGGATCATCGTGGTCTTGCCCGCGCCGGGGGCGCCCAGGATGAGCATCGAACCGTCGAGGTGGTCGTAGACGTCGAGGGGCGTCGTGGCCGCCGACGAGGGCCAGGCGTCCTCGCCCCGTCTCACGTGCCACGAATGCGGCGGGGCGCCGACGGCGCCGGAGACCGCGTCGAGGTCGAGGCGGGCCCTGGCGATCCTGACCAGCGACTGGTCGAGGCGCTGGGTGACGTAGCGGCGGACGTTGCCGGACGCGCGTTCGTACTGGCCGGGCCGGACCCGGCCCGGCGCCTTCGGGCCGCCCCGCCTCAGGTGGTCGTGGACGCCGACACCGACGGCCACCGCGCCGAGGACGCCGACGAGAGGCCAGGTGTACGCGGGCGCGACCCCGCTGGTCGCGAAGTTGATCACGATCGGCAGGAGGATCAGGCCGACCGCCAGAACGATGATCCGCCCGATCTTCGGCACACTCGATTATCGCTACCTGGAATTAACACGTGACGGTATGCACGGAATCCGCCGTCGGTTATTTTGTCGACAATCGACGAAGGGCCTCCAGAGTGGATCTGCAGATTTCGGCGTTGAAGGCGGCGTACACGACCGGACTCCACCCCCGTGAGGTCGTCGCCGAGGTCTACCGCAGGATCAAGGCCAGGGGCGACGACGGCGTGTGGATCAGCCTCCGTCCTGAGGAGGAGACCCTCGCCGACCTGCCCGGCGACCCCGATCTGCCCCTCTACGGCATCCCCTTCGCCGTCAAGGACAACATCGACGTCGCGGGCCTGCCCACGACCGTCGCCTGCCCCGACTACGCCTACCGGCCCGCGCGGTCGGCCCCGATCGTCGACCGGCTGGTCGCGGCGGGCGCGATCCTGATCGGGAAGAACAACCTCGACCAGTTCGCCACGGGCCTGTCGGGCTCCCGCAGCCCCTACGGATCAGTGGAGTCGCCGCTGGTCGAGGGGCTGATCTCGGGGGGTTCGTCGTCGGGGTCGGCGGTGGCGGTGAGCGCGGGGCTGGTCGGCTTCTCGATCGGCACCGACACGGCGGGCTCGGGGCGGGTGCCGGCGGTGATGACCGGGACCGTGGGGCTCAAGCCGTCGAAGGGGCTGGTCAGCACGCTGGGCGTGGTGCCGGCGTGCGCGTCGCTCGACTGCCCGAGCGTGTTCGCGCTGAACGTCGCCGACGCCCGGACCGTCCTGGAGGTCATCCAGGGGTACGAGCCGGACGACCCCTGGTCGCGGGAGCTCACCCCCCGGACGGAGCCGATCAGGAGGATCGGCGTCATCCGGGGCGACGTCCACTGGGGCGAGGTGCTCACCCGGCTCGGCGACCTCGGCTACGAACTCGTCGACGTCGACCTCGAACCGTTCCTCGAAGCCGGGCGGCTGCTCTACGAGGGGCCGTGGGTGGCTGAACGCTGGAGCGTGCTCGGGCCGTTCGTCGAGAGCCACCCCGAATCCCTCCACCCGGTCACCGCGGCGGTGCTGAACAGCGGCAGCCGGGTCACCGGGGCGGACGCCTTCCGCGGCCTGCACCGGCTCAGGGAGCTGACGGCCCAAACCCGCCGCACCTGGGCCCAGGTCGACGCCATCGCCGTGCCGACCGTGCCGCGCACGTTCACGCTCGCCGAGATGGCCGAGGATCCGATCGGCCGCAACTCCGTCCTCGGCACCTACACGACCTTCGCCAACCTCCTCGATCTGGCCGGGATCGCCGTCCCGGCCGGCTTCACGTCCGCGGGCAGACCGCACGGCGTCACCCTGCTCGCCCCCGCAGGCGCCGACGGTCCGCTCGCGGACGCAGCCGAACGGTTCCAGACGGGGCGGGCGGGAGCCACCCCGTACCGGATCAGGAAGGGCGCGCCGCTGCTGGCGGTGGTGGGCGCGCACCGGACCGGCCACGCGCTGCATCCCGAGCTGGCCGCGCTCGGGGCCTATCCGGCCGGGATCGCCCACACGGCCGCCGCCTACCGCCTCTACGACCTCGGCGACCGGCCGGGGCTGGTGCGGACCGACGGCGGGGCGTCCATCGAGGTGGAGCTGCACCACGTCGAGACGGCGCGGCTGGGCGAGCTGCTCGCGAAGATCCCGCCGCCGCTCGGGCTCGGCTCCGTCGAGCTCGACGACGGGACCGTCGTCACCGGGTTCCTCTGCGAGGCCCACGCGGTCGCGGACGCCCTGGACATCACGGGTTACGGCTCCTGGCCGGGCTACGTGAACGCCCGGCCGTAACATCCGGCGGCATCGCGCGAAACATGGGTTTCCTACGCTCCGGACATGGCGGACATATTCGACTCATATGCCCTGGCCGACGCATGGGACGAGATGTTCGAGCGGCCGGGCACGCCCCGGCCGCCGTATCAAGGGCTCTTCGCGGCCCTGCAACCCCTCGGGGCCGACGAGCTCCGGTTCCGGGCCGACCAGCTGGCCCGGGTGTTCACCGACCGGGGGGTCACGTTCGACTACGCGGGCGAGGAACGCCCGTTCCCGCTCGACCTGATCCCCCGCGTCATCGACGCCGCCGAGTGGGACCTGATCTCCCGCGCGGTCCGGCAGCGGGTGCGCACGCTGGAGGCGTTCCTCGCCGACGTGTACGGCGGCCGCCAGATCTTCCACGACGGGGTCGTCCCGTGGGGGCTGCTGCACAGCTCCCCCCACTTCCACCGGATGGCCGACGGGATCAGGCCGGCGAACGGGGTGCGCGTCCACATCGCGGGGGTCGACATCATCCGCGACGAGGCGGGCGCCTTCCGGGTGCTGGAGGACAACGTCCGCACCCCGAGCGGCGTCAGCTACGTCCTGGAGAACCGGCTGGCGATGATGCGCACGCTCCCGGCGCTGTTCACCGAGCAGCGGGTGCGGGCGGTGGACGAGTACCCCTCCCGGCTGCTGGCCGCGCTCCGGCGGGCCGCCCCGGCGGCGATCACCGACCCGACGGTCGTCGTGCTCACGCCCGGGGTCTACAACGCCGCCTACTTCGAGCACGCCCTGCTCGCCCGGCTGATGGGCGTGGAGCTGGTCGAGGGACGTGACCTGGTCTGCGAGAACAACCGGGTCTACATGGTCACCACCCATGGCAAGCGGCCGGTGCACGTGATCTACCGGCGGGTCGACGACGACTACCTCGACCCGCTGCACTTCCGGCCCGACTCGACCCTCGGCTGCCCGGGGCTGCTGAACGCCGCCCGCGCCGGCACGGTCGCCATCGCGAACGCGGTCGGCAACGGGGTGGCCGACGACAAGCTGCTCTACACGTACGTGCCGGACCTGATGAAGTACTACCTCGGCGAGACGCCGCTCATCTCCAACGTGGAGACCTACCGGCTGGAGGACGCCGACACCCTCGAATGGGTGCTCGGCAACCTCGGCGACCTGGTGCTCAAGCCCGTCGACGGAGCCGGGGGCAAGGGCATCGTCATCGGCCCCCGGGCCGCCGACGAGACGCTGGGGCGGCTGCGGGAGAACGTGCAGAAAGATCCCCGAGGGTGGATCGCCCAGCGGCCGGTGGCGTTGTCGACCTCCCCGGCCCTGATCGGCGACCTGCCCCGGCCCCGGCACATCGACCTGCGGCCGTTCGCGGTCAACGACGGCGACGACGTCTGGCTGCTGCCGGGCGGCCTCACCCGGGTCGCGCTGCCGGAGGGCGAGCTGGTCGTCAACTCCAGCCAGGGCGGCGGTTCCAAGGACACCTGGGTGCTGTCGGAGCCCGGCCCGCGTATCCCGCACGTCGTCACCGGCGGCCACCTGCCGCCGGCCCATTGGCAACCGAGCCGCAACGCGGCCTGGGACGGGGAGACCGACCAGTGAGAGAACTCCTGAGCCGCATCGCCGAGACCCTCTACTGGATCGGCCGGTACGTCGAACGCTCCGACGACATCGCGCGCCTGCTCGACGTGTCCCTGCACCGCACCCTCGGCGACGACGAGGACTGGTCGACGGTGCTGGCCATCCTCGGCCACGAGGGCGGCGACAACCCGACGACCGAGACGATGATCCAGCGGCTGGCCTACGACTCGGCCACGCCGAGCTCGATCGCCGGGTGCGTCAGGGCCGCCCGCGAGAACGCGCGCGGGGTGCGGGAGATCATCTCCAGCGAGGTCTGGGAGTGCCTCAACGTCACCTGGAACGAGCTGCCGATCCGCCAGATCGGGGCCGAACGGCTCGGCCCGCACGGCTATCTCCGGTACGTCCGCGAGCGCGCCGCCCTGTTCTCGGGTCTGACCGACGCGACCATGAGCCGCGACGACGGCTGGTTGTTCATCGTGCTCGGCCGCAGCCTGGAGCGGGTCGACATGACCGCCCGCCTGCTGGCCGTGCACGGCGAGGTGCTGCCCAGCGAGTTCGCGCCGCACGCGGAGTCGATCGGCTGGAAGGCGCTGCTGGAGGCGTGCGGGGCCGACGAGTCGTTCACCCGCACCCACCGGGGCGACGCGAAACGGGTGCTGGAGTTCCTGCTGCTCGACCGGCTGTTCCCCCGTTCGGTCATGCACGCCCTCACCACGGCCGAGCAGTGCCTGGCCGAGCTCAGCCCCAACCAGGGCAGGGCGGGCATGAGCGACCCGGCGCGGGCGGCCGTCGGGCGGGTCAGGATGGCGCTCGAGTACGCCGACACGGCGGGCCTCGAGGAGCAGCTGCCCGAGCTGCTGATCACCCTCCAGGCGGCGTGCGTGATCGCCTCGGAGGGGCTGACGGAACGGTTCTTCCAGCACGCCTCGACGCTGCGCTGGGAGCTGGGCGTGCAGGCGCTGGGAGGTGCGGTGTGGAAACCGGCTGGCGTGTGAGGATCCGCCACTCGACGTTCGTGGAGTACGAGGGCGAGGCGGCGTCGTCGTACAACGAGGTCAGGATGACCCCGGTCGACGACCACCGGCAGGCGACGCTCGACTGGAGCCTGGTCGTCCGGCCGGCCACGCCGGTCTGGACCTACCGCGACTACTGGGGCACCCACGTCAGCGTCTTCGACGTGACCGGCGGCCACCGGACGCTCGCCATCGAGGCCGAGGCCCGGGTCGACACCTCACCCGTGCGGCCGCTGGCCAAGCCGCTGCCGTGGGAGGTGCTGCGGGCCGTCGGCGGCCCGGTCGCCGAGCTGCTGCGGCCGACCGAGCGGACCACGGTCAGCTGCGGCGAGGTCGGGCTCGTCCAGGCCCACGGCCGCGACCCCCATGAGACCGCCGAGGCCATCGCGTGGGCCGTGCACGAACGGGTGGAGTACGTGCCCGGCGCGACCGGGGTGCTCACAAGCGCGCAGGAGGCCTGGGACCAGGGGAAGGGCGTCTGCCAGGACATGGCGCACCTGACGGTGGCGCTGATGCGGGCGGCCGGGCTGCCGGCCCGTTACGTGTCGGGATACATCCATCCGGCGGCCGACGCGGTCGTCGGCGAGCCGGTCGCGGGGCAGTCGCACGCGTGGGTGGAGTACTGGGCCGGAGAGTGGAACGCGCTCGACCCGACAAATCGCTCAAAAGTAGGCGAAACACATGTAGTGGTAGCGCGCGGGAGAGACTACGCTGACGTACCCCCTTTGAAAGGTATTTACCAAGGACCACCTGCGGGAAGACAAGAAGTAAAGGTCGAAGTGACCCGGTTGGCGTGATCATTACGTATTACTGGGAAGGCTGAGACCAATACGAGAGAGGAGAGCCTCTTGTGAAAAGGGTCCAGATCGTCCAGCGCCCCCGTCCGCCCCGGCAGCCGCTGCCCATCGACCTACGCACTCCGTCGGGGCGGGTCCTCCCTTTTTGACCCGGCCCTTGTCTCACCGCCGGCCCGACGAAGCGTCGGCGGCCCGTTCATAACAACGCTCGAACCCTTCAAGGACCACCGGCCACGAGCATCTGACCGGCGACGTCGACCGATTGTGCTCGGCGATCGCCCCTCGTAGCGCAGGGTCCCCCGCGAGCCGGGCCACCGCACCGGCCAGCTCGTCGAAGGTGCGCCCCAGCAGGCCTTCCTTGCCCGGGCTCACGAAATCGGCCACACCGCTCTGCGACCGTGCCACCACCGGCACCCCCGCCGCGCGCGCCTCCAGCGCGGCCAGACCGAACGACTCCCGGGGCGCCGGGGCGACGAAGACGTCGGCCTCCGCCAGCAGCCCCCTGATCTGGTCCCGGGTGTACCTGCCCGGCATCTCGACCCAGTCGATCCGCTTCGCCTTCAGATGGCGCTCCATCTGGCCCCGTGCGGGCCCGTCGCCCACGATCGTGGCCCGCAGGGTGACGCCCCTGCGCGTTCTGGCCTTGGCGGCCTCCAGGAGCTTCAGGAGGCGCACGGGCTGCTTGCGCGGCGCCAGCCGCCCGACGGCGACCACGTGGACCTCGTCGGAGGGCACCCGGGCCGGGCCCTCGGGCCGCCAGCCCGACAGGTCGAGCCCGTTCGACACGACGTGGACGGGCGTCCGCGGCCCCGCCACCCGCCGGATGTGCCGCGCCGCCGCCTCGGAGACGGCCGTGCCGACCAGCCCCCACTCGCTCCAACTCGCGGCGTCGAGCGCGCGGTAGAGGCCGGCGGTCACCGGATCCCACATGCTGTGCACGGTCACCACCGTGGGCAGCCCCACCCGGTGGGCGGCCAGCACCCCCATCCACGCGAACGGCGACACCGCGCCCGTGTGGACGTGGACGACGTCGGGGTTCCGCTGCGTCATGATCCGGATCAGGTGGCCCGTGCCGCGCGGGTGGACCGGCAGGTCGAACGGCATGCGCGCGGTGGTCCGGTGGACGCCCGGCAGCGGCTCCCCCGGCGTGGCGGTGACCACCTCGACGTCGTGCCCGGCCTCGCGCTGGCTCCTGATCAGGTCGGCGACCTGCACCTCGATGCCGCCCAGCCGGGGCAGGTAGCAGTCGCTCACGTGAAGGATGCGCACCCGGTCAGCCTGACAGAGGTCCGGACCCGGCTCAAACGCGCGATCGGAGGGTGGGATCATGTGTCGGGTGAAGACAGCGGTGTTCTTTCACGCCCATCCCGACGACGAGGCGCTGCTGACGGCCGGGACCATGGCGATGCTCGCGGCCGAGGGCCACCGCGTGGTCCTGGTGGTGGCCACGGCGGGCGAGCACGGCCTGGCCGAACTCCCCCACGGCGACGAGCTCGGCGAGGCCCGCATGAACGAGCTCTACGACTCGGCCGCCCGCCTCGGCTGCGCCCGCGTGGTGCGCCTCGGCTACGCCGACTCGGGCCTGGAGGCCGGCGGCGGCGCCGAAGACCGCCCCGCCGACGCCTTCATGGACGCCGACATCGAAGAGGCAGCCACCCGCCTGGCCGCGATCCTCGACGAGGAGAAGGCCGAGCTCCTGACCATCTACGACCCTTCTGGCGGCTACGGCCACCCCGACCACGTGCAGGTCTACCGGGTCGGCACCCGCGCGGCGAAACTCGCCGCGATCCCGCCGATCCTCCTGGAGGCCACCGTCAACCGCGACCCCCTGCTGAAGGGCGTGCGGCTGGCCGCGAAGTTCTACCCCCAGCTCGACATCCGCTCGTTCGAGACCGCCTACTCCGCCTCGGCCGACATCACCCACCGGGTGAACGTCCGCAGGTGGACGTCGGTCAAGCGCCAGTCGATGGCCGCCCACGCGACCCAGGCCAGCGGCGGCGACGGCGACCGCACCCTGGCCGCCCTGCTGAAGATCCCGGCCCCGGTCTACCGCTACGTCTTCGGCACCGAGTGGTACGTCCGCCGCGACCTCCCCCCGGGCACCAAGATGACCCACCCGTTCGACGACTGACTCAGCCCGCCTCGCGGAGCGGCTGGAACTGAACGTCGAGACGCACTTCGAGCGCCTCGGCGAGACGTTCCAGCATGGGGATGGTGGGCATGGTGCCACCCGCCTCGAAGCGGGCGACCGCGGGCTGCTTGAGACCGGCCCGCTGCGCGAGTTCGGCCTGGGTGAGCCCGAGCTCCTCGCGGCGCCGGCGCACGGCCTCTCCCAACTCGAACCGGAGGCGGGCGGCTTCATGGGCTGCTCCGGCACCAGGACGTCCCATGATCTCGGCCCGCTTGTCGGCCCACGCCCTGCGCTCACCCATGGCCAGCACTCTCCTCCGCCGTGTGCGCCTCGGCGATACAGCGCTCCATGGCGCGCACCGCCCGCTCGATCTCACCGGGCTCGCGCATCCGCTGCTTCTTGAACACCGTGAGCAGGATGATCCTCCGGCCCGACGCGATCCAGTAGGTGATGCGCACCGCCTCGCGAGAGAGATGGAAACGGAGTTCCCGCAGCTTCCCGCGCAACTGCCTGGTGTACGGCTCTCCGAGCAGCACACCCCGCTCCGCCAGAAGATCGACGTAGAAGACGGCCGTCTCCTGATCGTCTTGGCTCAGCGAGTCGAGCCACTCGTCGATCTCGGGCTCCAGCTCCACCTCTCCCAAGTCATAACACGGACGTTATAAGGGAGGCAAGGGTGCCGTCCGGCGCACGACACATCAGACTTGGGGCCCTCACCTGGTTCGTACCAGAGGATGAGCGAAGCGGTCGTGGTGCCCGGCAGACTGGGCGCATGAACAGGTGGGTGCGGGTCGCCATGTCGGTCGCGTCGCTGGCGCTGGCCGCGGGGCTGATCGTCTACCTGCCCTCGATCATCGGGTCGCTCACCGGGGCGACGATGTCGTGGGGCCAGATCGGCGACCTGTTCGCCGCCGTCTCCTGGCAGATGGCCGCGCTGATGACCGTCGTGTGGCTGGCCAGCCTGCTCGCCTACACCTTCGTGCTCACCGGGTCGCTGCCCGGCCTCGGGCACACCCAGGCTCTCACCCTGAACGCCGCCGGGAGCGCGGTCAGCAACCTGCTGCCCTTCGGCGGGGCCGCCGGGGTGGCGCTGACCATGGCGATGACCAAGGGCTGGGGCTTCCCCGTCGGGGCCATCGTCGCCTCGACGCTGGTCAGCGGGGTCTGGAACATGATCTTCCGGTTCCTGCTGCCCGCCGTCGGGATCCTGGCCCTGCTGCTGTCGGGGACCGCGTTGTCCCCCACGGTCACCAAGGCCGGGTGGGCCGCCTCCGCGTCGCTGCTGGCGCTCGTCGTGATCGTCGGGGCGGCGCTGTTCTGGGACCGGGGGGCCCACGTCATCGGGCGCGGCGCCGACCGGCTCGTGGCGCTGTCGCCGAAGAAGATCCGGCCGGCCGAGCGGTGGGCCTCCGGCGCCATCCACAAGCTGCGCGCCGACATGGCCGGGGTGGTCCGGTCGGGCTGGCTGAAGATGTCGCTCGGCATGGTGTTCTTCCTCGGCTTCCAGTGGCTGATCCTGGCGCTCTGCATGGCCGGGACCGGCGCGTGGGTCGGGACCGCCCAGTCGATCGCGGTGTTCGCGCTGTCGCGGGTGCTGACGAGCGCGCTGGCCACGCCCAGCGGCGCGGGGTTCATGGAGGCCGGCACCGCGCTCGCGCTGATCGGGTTCGGCGCGGGCGAGGCGCAGGCGACCGCCGCCGCGATTCTGTTCGGTTTCTGGACGTACACGATCGAGATTCCGTGGGGCGGGCTCGCCCTCGGAGGTTGGGCGATTCTTCGCAAACGCGACGGGAAGCGGGAATCGGAACCGGTCACCCGCGAGAAAGCATCATGATCTTGCGCGACAATTGACCTCACTCTCCCCGAAGTGAGGATGACCGGTGAACGTCTTGTGTACCGTTTGGCGGCGCGCATAGCGTGGCGGCTGACATGAGCACGGTGGTCTTCCGGGTCCTGGGTCCGGTCGAAGCGTACGACGGCGAGAACGAGCTCGATCTCGGCGGCCTCCGCCAGCGGGCCGTCCTGGCCCGGCTTCTGGTCGCCCGGGGCCAGGTCGTACCCGTCGACACCCTCCTCTTCGACCTGTGGTCCGACGACGCCGCCAAGGGCGCGCAGTCGGGCCTCCAGGTGTACATCTCCCGGCTGCGCCGCGTGCTGGAGCCCAACCGTCCCCGTGGCGGGCCTAACCGGCTGCTGGTCACCGTCGCCTCCGGCTACGCCCTGCGGGCCGCGCCCGAGCAGATCGACGCCCTCCGGTTCGAGGCGACCGTACGGGCCGCCGGCGAGCGGCTCGACGACAATCCGCAGACCGCCAGGGCGCGGCTCGAGTCGGCCCTGGGGTTGTGGCAGGGCACTCCCTACAGCGACTTCCAGGATCAGCCCTGGGCCGAGGCCGAGGTGACCCGCCTGAGCGAGCTGCGGCTGGTGGCGCGCGAGCGCCACGCCGACGCCGGGCTGCGCCTCGGGCTCCACGCCGAGACCGTGCCCGACCTCGAGGCGCTCACCACCGAACACCCGCTGCGCGAGGAGGGCTGGCGGCTGCTGTCGCTCGGCCTCTACCGCTGCGGCCGGCAGGGCGACGCGCTGGCCGCGCTGCGCCGCGCCCGCACGATTCTCGACGACGAGCTCGGCATCGACCCGGGCCCGGCCCTGCGCAAGCTCGAAAGCGACATCCTGTCGCAGGCCCCGGCGCTCGACCTGACCCCGCTGCCGCGCCGGGCCGAGACCACCCCGACCTGGCCGCCGCGCCCGCTCGAAGTGAGCCCGCTGCCGCCGCTGGAGCCCGAGCCGTTCGTCGGCCGCGAGTCCGAGCTGACCACGCTGCTGGCCGCCGCTCCGCAGGCCAAGTCGGGCCGCCTCGCCATCGCGATGGTCGGCGGCGACCCGGGGTCGGGCAAGACCACGCTGCTGCGGCAGCTCTCCGGCCGCCTCGAAGGCCAGGGCTGGATCATCGCCGGGGGCGGCTGCCCCGACAGCGCGGCGACCCCGCCCGGCTGGGCCTGGGTCGAGGTGCTGCGGGCGCTGATCGCGCGGCGCGGCGCTGGTGAGTACGGCGCGCTGCTCGCACCGCTGCTCGACGACCACGCGCCGGTCCCCAACGACGACGACGCCTCCGGCGGCTTCCGCCTCCACCGGGCGGTCGGCGGATTCCTGTCGGGCGTGGCCCGCGAGGCGCCGCTGCTGATCACCCTCGAAGACCTCCACTGGGCCGACGACCAGACCCTCGCGCTGCTGCGCGCGCTGCCGAGCCTGCTGGCCGCCAGCCGGGTGCTGCTCGTGGTGACCTGCCGCGAGGGCGAGCTCAGCGACCCGCAGCAAGACGTGCTGGCCGCCCTGGCCCGCCTCGGCCCGGTCAGGGTCGAGCTCGACGGGCTGGCCCCGGCGCAGGCGGCCGAGCTCGTGCGGGCGACGTTCGTGCGCGGCGAGATCGACCACGACGTGGTCGCCGCGATCGTCGAGCGCACCGGCGGCAACCCGTTCTACGTGAAGGAGACGGTCCGCCTCTTCGAGGCGGAGGCCGACATCTCCCAGGTTCCTTCGGGTGTACGCGACGTGCTCCGCCGCCGCATCGCGCGCCTGCCCGAGAAGGCCCAGCAGATTTTGCTGCAGGCCGCCGTGATCGGCCGCGACGTCGACGTCGACGTGCTGGTCGACATCTCGGGCGAGGAGGACTCGGTCGTCGACGCCGTCGAGGCCGCCCTGCTCGCGGGCCTGGTCACCGAGCCCGGCGCGGGGCGGCTGCGCTTCGACCACGAGATGGTCCGCGACACCCTCTACTCCGACGCCTCCCGGCTGCGCCGCTCCCGCCTGCACGCGGCGGTCGCCTCGGTCATCGAGTCGCGCACCCCGGGCGACGTGGCCGCGCTGGCCCACCACTACGACCTGGCCGGCACCGCCGACACCGCCGCCAAGGCGGTGCGTTACGCGGGCCTGGCCGGCGAGCAGGCCGAACGCCGCTACGCCTACCGCGAGGCCGCCTCGCAGTGGGAACGCGCGATCAACGCCTACGACCGTTCCGGCGGCCGCCAGGTCAAGGAACGCATCGAACTCCAGGTCCGCACCATCCACGCGCTGGCGCTGGCCGGCGACATGACCGCCGCCCGCGCCCACCGGCGCGACGCGATGGACGTCGCACTCCCGCTCGGCGACCTCGAACTGACCGCCCGGGTGGCGGCCGCCCTGGCCGTGCCCCACAAGGGCATCGCGCGCGACTTCACCCGCACCGCGTGGGAGATCGTCGACGTCACCGAGAAGGCGCTGCTGGAGCTGCCGCCCAGTGAACACTCGCTGCGCGCCAGCCTGCTGGCCACCCTGGCCCTGGAGCTCGAAGGCTCCGCCACCCCGCGCGGCGAGCAGGCGTCGTTGGAGGCCGAGGAGCTGGCCCGCGCCAGCGGCGACCCCAACCTGCTGGCGATGGCGCTCAGCGGCCGCCTGCGGCAGTCCTACACGCTGGCCCAGGTCGACGAGCGCGAAGACATCGGCCGCGAACTGCTCCGGGTGGGCGCCGAGTCGGGCCAGATCTCCGTACAGACCCTCGCCCACCTGGTGCTGCTCGAATGCGCGGCCGCCCGGGGCGACTTCGCCGAAGCCGACCGCCAGCTGGCCCGCGCCGACCGCCTCGGCCAGCAGTACGGCCTGGCCGCCCCCGCCGCCGTGGGCGCCTGGTACGCCGGCCAGCGCCTCATGATCGCAGGCGACTACGCGGGCGCCGAGACCGCCTACCGCAACGCGGCCCGCCTGACCGCCCGCGCGGGCATGCTCGAAGGCCGCCAAGACCTGCCGCTGATCGCGACCTTCTGCCTCCACCTGGTGCAGGGCAAGGCCGACGAGATGGCCGACGCCCTCGGCGAGGCCCACACCCGCGGCGCGAAGTGGACCCTCGACGCCTACGCGGTCGCCCTGGCTGAAGCGGGCCACCTGCGCGACGCGCGGGCGGTGGCCGTGACGCGAGAGCCGGTCCGCGGCGACTTCCTCTACGAACTCGCGATGATCTGGCGAGCCCTGGCGGGCCTGCGCCTCGACGACGTCGACCGCATGACCGAGGCCTACACGGCCCTGCGCCCCTTCCACGACCGCATCGCGGGCGCGGGCACGGGCGTGGTGGCGTTGTGGCCGGTCGCCCGGACCTTGGGCGACCTGGCGGTCAAACTGGGCCACCCCGACGCCCGCGCCCACTACGAGAAGGCGCTGGCGGTGGCCCGACGGGTCGGCGTACAGAGATGGGTCGACGACGCGGAGATCGCCCTCGACCGCGCCTGAACCGTCAGCCGAACCAGGCGGTGACCAGCACGGTGTCGGGGTGACGCGCCATCTTCGTGACGAAGACCTCGACCAGGTGGTCGCCGGCGTGCTTTTCCACGCCGGCGACGAGGATGTCGCCCTCCACGGTCTCCTCGGCCACCCGGGCCGCCGAGACCGGGCTCCACCCCGTGGACCGGAACCGGCCGGTCAGTTGGCGGACGGACGCACCGTCGACGTGCACGGCTATCGACGGCCCGGATTCCGGCGGCGCGCAGCCGCTGTCGCCGTCGACCTGACTGCGGCCCTGCTGCGGCAGAACCGGCACGACGATCCGCGTCAACCGGTCGATCTCCACAGCGCTGTCGGCGACGCAGCCGGGGTCCTCCCGTTCGAAGAGGTACGCCACGTAGCGGTCGGCGGCGTAGAGCGCCGTCACTCCGGCCAGGACCACCGCGACCGCGATCGTCCCGACGAGGATCTTTAATCGCATGTCGATCATTGTCGTCCCGCCGGCGGGACGTACGGGAACTCGTTTCTCGGTTTCGGGGTGACCGACTCGCGGCCGATGCCCAGGGTCACCGGGGTGTTGGCCGCGAAGGAGAACATCACGTCCGGGGCGTTGTCGGTCAGGGCGCGGCCGTTCCAGCCCGCGAAGGTGAACGCCGCCTCGGTGCCGATCCGGTACGGCAGCAGGTTCGGGAGCATGCGTTCCATGACCGTCCGCGCGTAGGCGTCCGGGTCGGCGGCGGTGCCGTAGGCGCGGACGACCCCGGCGACCTTCGAGCGGATCGCCTCTCCGTGGACGCGGACGTCGTCGGCCGGATCGTTGGTGTTGAGGCGGTCGCCGAGGTCCTCGTCGTACTGGGTGAAGAGCGGGTGGATCATCGGGAGGCCGCAGCGGTTGATCGGGTGCCAGCCGCCGCTGTCGGTGGCGAGGTAGGTCTGGGCCCAGACGCCGATGTGGCCGTCGGGGCCGGCGACGGGGCGGAGTTCGTCGTCGGGGAGTTCCAGGACGATCGAGTAGACCGTGTGGCCGGCGAAGAGGTTGCCCGCCTTGTCGGGGTTCCAGCCGGTCAGGTCGACGGTGGTGCCGTGCTGGAAGGCCTGGCCGACGGCGTGCAGGACGTCGGGTTCGATCCAGAACGAGTCGCCCGCCTGGCCGATCCAGACGCGGCCGCCGCAGTCGAGTTCGACGGTCTCGCCCAGGCGGCCTTCGGCGATGAGCTTCTCCTCGCCGGCGGCCACGTGGTGGAGGCGGAAGGTCTGGCCGCCCTCGGCGTCGCGTGCGCCGAAGGTGAAGCGGAAGGTCACGTCCTCGACGGCGTCGCCGGTGCCGTCGATCTTGAATTCGTAGCGGCCCTCCGGGTGGAGGCCCTTCGGGGCGTCGGGGCCGGCGAAGGAGTGGCTGTGGTCGGCGGCGATGACGGTGCCGCGTTCCCCTCGGAAGACGTAGAGGTCGCAGACGTCCAGGCGCGGGTCCTGGCGGGCGAGGGGCGAGTCGAGGTGGTGGGACATGGGTGTGCTCCCCGGTCTCAGGGTGGGTCCTGACCTGACCCACCCTGCCTCTCGCCCGGAAGATCCCGGTCTATGAATCAGCAGTCGACCTGGAACTTCTCGCTGATGAGCCGGTTGTCCGCCACGTCGAGGACCGCCCGGTAGAGGCCGGGGTTGCCCGGGACGCGGACCCGCCAGTCGACGGTGCGGGCGGCGCCGTCGAAGCCGCCGGTGCCCGACAGGTAGTCCTGCCACGCCTCGGCCGCCGGGCTGTAGCGCTGGAGCGTCCAGGTGTAGGAGACGGCGCCCGAGTCGGCGACCGTGCGGACGCGGTAGGCGCAGTCGGCGAGGTCGTCCACGGTCAGCACGCCCGGTTCGGGGGCGGGGAGGCGCTTCTCGGCAGGCACCGACTGGGCCGACGACAGGGCGACGGAGCGGGCCGGTTCGTCGGTGACGGCGGTTCCGGTGAAGTAGGCTGCGGCGACCGCGAGGGTGGCGACGAGGAGCCGCAGCGCGGTTCCGCCGCCGCTCGCGACGACCGGGGCGAGGCTGCGGGATTTCATGCCTTTTTTGTAGAACGCCATGGTTGAGCGGTGGTTGCCGTCCGCTTGCAGGGGCGTGTGGTGCCTGGCGCGGTCCACGATGCGTCGCTTAAGGTAAGGCTGTCCTAATTCCCGGCAAGAGGCGGCACACGGTGGAGTTCGGGGACCCGTTGTTCGGGCTGCCCTACTGGCTCGTCGGCGCGATCCTCACGGTCGCGCTCTTCGGCGCCTTCCAGGTCTACTACTGGGTGGGCCACAAGGTCGGCGACGCCGTCTACGAGTCGCGGCTCGGGCGCAAGATCGGGCAGGAGCGCATCACCAAGGTCGAGAATGTCGTCCGCAAGTGGGGGGCGCTCGCGGTCTACGGGTGTTTCTTCGTGCCGGGCCTGCGGCACACGCTGCCCTGGGTGGCCGGGGTGCTGCGCATCAACTACCGCTGGTATCTGGTCGCCAGCGCGCTGGGCTGCCTGACCTGGGCGCCGCTGGTGTGGTTCGGCCTCTATTCGGTCATCTGGGCCTGGCTCGGGCTCGCCGCCGACTCGCCGGTGATCGCGGCCGTGCTCGCCGTCGTGGTACTGGCCCTCGTGGCCTTGTACGTCTGGCGGCGCCGCCGCGGCCGCGACACGCCGGCGGCCTCCCAGGCGGGTTAGAGCTCCGAGTCGTCGAGGACCGCCTCCGGCGCGGTGCGGCGTACCGACTCGATGCCGTTCACGCAGGCCGCGCGGCTGGTGAACGCCTCGCTGACCGCGATGGTCTGCCCGTTGCCCATGACGAGCCGGAACCGGTAGGCCCCCGCCGCGTCTCTGCTGATGACGAATCTGCTCGCCATGTGTTCCCCCCGAATGCCGTCCGGCCGTCGCAGGCCTACCCGTGCGATCATGCGGGCATGCGTGCCGCCGTTCTTCTCAGTGCCGTCCTCACCTGGGCAATCCTCCTTTCGTCGCCCGCCCACGCCGACCCTCGGGTGACCGCGAAGGAGGTCTACGTCGTGGATCTCACGACGGGAACGGTCCCGTTCGCCAAGCACGAGAACCGGCGGGTGCCCGTCGCCAGCCTGACGAAGGTGATGACGGCCTACGTGGTCAGGGAACAGGCCGACCTCGACGACCTGGTGACGATCACCGCCGCCGACGTGAGCCACGCCCACTCCAGCGGCGCCACCCACGCCGGGTTGCGGGCCGGGGAGCGGCTCACGGTCCGCCAGCTCCTCTACGCGCTGCTGCTGCCCTCGGCCGCCGACGCGTCGAACGCGCTGGCCCGCACCTACGGCCCCGGCAAGGGCCGCTTCGTCGGCCGGATGAACGCCGCCGCCCGCGACCTCGGCCTGGGCGACACCCGGTTCGTGAACGCCGACGGGCTGCCGGCGCCGGGGCAGTACTCGACCGCCCGCGACCAGCTGGAGCTGACCCGCGTGGTGCTGAAGGACCGGGTGCTGGCGCAGATCGCCCGGACCCGGGTCGCGCGGGCCGGCGGGCACACCTGGACCAACACCAACAAACTGCTCGGCACCACGCCCGGGGTCATCGGGCTGAAGACCGGTTTCACCAGGGCGGCGGGCTACTGCCTGGCGTTCGCGGCGCGGCGGGACGGACGCACCTACCTCGGGGTGATCCTGGGCGACACGGGAGACCTGCGGCGGTTCACGACGGCGCGGAACCTGCTGAGCTGGGCCGAACGAGTGAGTGACAGGCGATAGCGGCGGCCGCCACGACGTTGAGGGAGTCGACCCCGTTCTTCAGCGCGGCGGGGCTCATCGGGATGCGGACCCGCTCGGTCGCCTGGCCGAGCCAGCGCGACGACAGGCCGTCGCCCTCGGAGCCGAGCAGCAGCGCCGCCTTCTCGCCCAGCCTGACCTCGTCGATCGGCACGGCCGAGGCGTCGGGGGTGAGCGCGAGGGTGTCGTAGCCGTCGAGGGCGGCCAGGCCGCCGTGCCAGTCGTCCATGCGGGCCCACGGGATGGCGAAGACGGCGCCCATCGAGACCTTGATCGCCCGGCGGTAGAGGGGGTCGGCGCAGCGCGGCGACAGGATCACGGCGTCGACCCCGAGCGCCGCCGCCGACCGGAAGATCGCGCCGACGTTGGCGTGGTCGACCAGGTCTTCGAGGACGATGACCCGGCTGGACCGGCGGGCCAGCGCGGCGACCGAGGGCGGCGCCAGGCGTTCGAAGGAGGCCAGCGCGCCCCGGTGGACCGGGAAGCCGGTCACCTGCTCCATGAGGGAGTCGCTCACGACGTACACGACCTGGTTTTCGAGCACGTCGGCCAGGTGGGTGAGCCACTTGGGAGTGGTCAGGAAGGCCCGTGCGGGGTGGCCGGTCTGGAGGGCGCGGCGGATGACCTTCTCGCCTTCGGCCAGGAACAGGCCGTGCTCGGCCTCCAGGCTCTTGCGGAGCTCCACGTCACGCAGGTGGGTGAAGTCGGTCAAGCGCGGGTCAGCCGGGTCGTGGAGCTCGATGACCATCACGCAAGCCTACCCTTGCCACCCCTTGGCGACGGCAAACCGGCGTGACGGTCCGTGGCCGATAAAGTACTCAGCGCTGTATCCGGCGGTGCGAGGGCGATCGGGGGTCAAGGTGCCTGACCAGCGGACGCTCGCGCGCCCGGCCGTTTCGGCCGAGAGCTGGCTGAGGGACGCCCGCCGCGCGCGCCTGCTGTCGGTGGCGACCCTCGGCTGGCTCGGCGCCGAAAGCCTGGTCGGCGTGTACGCCGGCTGGACCGCCGACTCGGTCGCGCTGCTCGGCTGGGGCCTCTCGGCCCTGGTCGAGGCGCTGGCCAGCCTCATCGTGTTGTGGCGCTTCACCGGCGCCCGCCTGGTGTCGCCGCTGGCCGAGTTCCGCGCGACCCGGATGGTCGCGGTGAGCTTCTGGCTGCTGGCGCCCTATCTCGTCCTGCACGTGCTCCACGACCTGGAGAACGGTCACCGGGCCGCGCCGACCGCCCTCGGCGTCCTGGTCACCACGATCAGCCTGGTCAGCATGCCGGTCCTCGGATGGGCCAAACGGCGGGTCGGGGCCCGCCTGGCCTCGGCGGCGACGAGGGGCGAGGGCACCCAGAACGTGCTCTGCGGGCTGACCGCCGCCGGGGTGCTCGCCGGGTTCGCGGCGGGTTCGATCGGGTGGTGGTGGGCCGACCCGCTGGTGGCGCTCTCGCTCGCGGCGATCGCCGTCTTCGAGGGCGGCAGGGCCTGGCGCGGGCACGTCTGCGACCACTGAAGCGAGAGCACGGCGACGTCCATGCCGGCGTCGCGGAGGGCGTCGATCACCTCTGAGGCGCCGCCCGGGACCGTCCAGACCCGGCCGTGGCGGCCCGTCAGCTGGACCGCGCGCAGCCCCGGAACCGCCCGCATCGCCTCTCTGGCCGAGGGCGGCAGGCCGGGGCGGTTGAACTCCAGCAGGAGGAGATCTCCGTCACGCATCCCAGCCCCCCGGGTGCCTATTCGCCCGATTTGACGAACACGATACATCGCGAGATCGAGAAGTCAAGATGTATCGCGATGCCCATCATCGCAGTAAAAGGACCGTTTTGCCGGTCTAATGGTTGCCACTATGGTTCCGTAAGCATTACGGAGAATCTCCCTTTTGCCTGGCGGGGAGAGCAATCGACTGACGAAGAGGCCATCGTGGGACGTCACCGCACTGACGAGATCGAGGGCGGCTACCCCGCGTACGAGCAGCCCGCCACCCGCCGGAAGTCGGCAGGGCCGGGCAAGGTGCTCGTCCCGCTGGCGGGGGCCGTGGCCCTCGCGGTACTGCTGGGCGTGGCCGCGTACGTCGTGGTGAACAAGGACTCCGCCGGGTGCTCCGGCGAGAAGGTGTCGTTGTTCGTCGCCGTCGCCAAGGACATCGAACCGGCCGTGAGCGAGATCGCCGAGCGGTTCGTGAAGGCGGAGAAGACCGTCGACGGCAGCTGCATCGACGTGGCCGTGAAGGGGGCCGACTCCGACGGGGTCGCCGCCGCGCTGACCGGGACCGGCGGGGCCAGTTCCGCGCCCGACCTGTGGATCCCCGACTCGTCGTTGTGGTTGTCGCAGATGCCGGCCAAGTCGGCGCCCAAGGTGAGCGGCAACCTGGCGACCTCGCCGATCGTGCTGGCCGCGCCGAAGGCCGCCGCCGCGAAGCTGGCCGAGTCGCTGGAGCCGAGCTGGACCGGCATGATGACGGCCGCCAACGCCGCCAACCCCGACGGGCTCGCGAGCAAGGTGCGCGTGGTCGTGCTCGACCCCGCCAAGAACGCCGCCGGGCTCGGCGCGCTGCTGGCCGGGGCCGGGATCCTGCAGCAGAGCGGCGACGAGGGCTCCGAGGAGCTGCTGGTCGGCGTGCTGCGGCAGTTGTCGGAGTCGAAGGTGACCTCGCCCGACAACCTGTTCGCGACCCTGTCGAAGGCCGCCACCCGGGTGCCGATCGGGGTGACCTCCGAGCAGTCGGTGTGGGCGTTCAACAAGGCGAACAAGAACGCGGCCGTGGCGCTCTATCCGGCCGAGGGCACCGTCAACCTCGACTACCCGATCATCACCACGGCGAAGGACCCCGAGAGCGCCCAGGCCGCCAAGCTGTTCACCACCGAACTCGCCTCGGCCGCCTCCCGCAAGACCATCCAGGGCCTGGGCTTCCGCACCCCCGAGGGCCAGGGCAGCGTGCTGACCCCCGAGTCGGGCATGCGGGCCGAGGCCCCGACGGCCCTGCCGATCCCCGACGCCAAGACCGTCGTCAAGCTCGCGCAGTCGTGGAAGCGCGTCGGCCTGGGCACCAAGTTGCTGTCGCTCCTGGACGTCTCGGGCACGATGGCGCTGCCCGCCGACTCCTCCGGCATCACCCGCATGCAGGCCATCTCGCAGGTCAGTACCGAGGGCCTGAAGCTGTTCCCGGACAAGACCGAGATCGGGACCTGGATCTTCTCCGACAACCTCAACGGCGAGAAGGTCGACTGGAAGGAGACGGTCCCGGTCGGGCCGCTCGCCCAGCAGATCGACGGGGTGACCCGGCGCGAGGTGATCGCCCAGCAGATGACCCAGATCAAGGCGATCCCCACGGGCAACACCGGCCTCAACGACTCGCTCTGGGCGGCGTACCAGAAGATGACCGCCGAGTACGAGGCCGACAAGATCAACACGATCCTGCTGTTCACCGACGGCGTCGGCAACGACGACCCGAGCGGCGGCATCACCAACGGGGGCATCCTCAAGCGCCTCAAGTCGGCGTACGACCCCGCCAAGCCGGTGTCGGTGCTGGTCATCTCGTTCAACACCCAGGGCGACGAGAACCGCGCCCAGATGGAGAACATCGCCAAGGCGACCGGCGGCACGGCGTACTTCCCGGAGACGGTGCTGGAGATCAGGAACATCTTCCTGCAGGGCATCGCCCGCCGGTTGTGCGCGCCCAACTGCCCCAGCGCCAAATAATCTTCACCTGAGTCACAGGAGTCGCTGTCTTCCCAGGTCATGCCACTTGAGCATGGCCTGGAAGACGGTAAACGCGGCGCCGGAAAGGGGCGTCCTTCTCGTGTGGGGACCGGCAGGTCCTGTTCTCGGGGAGGAATTCCGTTGCCCGGATGGCCGACCGTCGGCCGAGCCGACGACAACCGTCTGCTCGACGCGTTGAAGCGCGACGACGCGCACGCACCAGCCAGCCTGTACGACGCGTACGCCGACCGGCTGAACGACTACGCCTACAGCCGCCTGCGCGACTTCGACCTGGCCGCGAGCGCCGTCCACGACGCCCTCGTGCTCGCGGTCGCCTCGGTGGGCCGGCTGGCGGAGACGCAGAAGCTGCGCGCCTGGCTCTACGCCCTGGTGCGCTTCCAGTGCGCGTCGCGGACGCCGGGCACGGCGACGACGCCGATCGACCTGGCCGACAGCCCCGACCCCGAGATGACCATGCTCGTCCACGAGGCGCTGGGCGAGCTGAGCGGGCCCGAGCGCGAGGTGCTGGAGCTGTCCTTACGCCACGACCTCACCCCGGCCGAGGCGGGCGCGGTGCTGGGGCTGACCTCCCGCCAGGCGGCGACGCGGCTGGATCGGGCCCGCGACCACCTGGAGAACTCGGCCGCCGCGGTGGTGCTGGCGCGCACCGGCCGGGCCCACTGCCCCGACCTGTCGGCGATGGTCGACTCGTGGGACGGCCCGCTGAGCACGCTGCTGCGCCAGCGGCTGAGCCGCCACATCGCGGGCTGCGAGGTCTGCGCCGAGGGCCGCGAGCGGCACGTCTCTGCGCCGAAGCTGCTGGAGATGGTGCCGGTGGCGTTCCCTCCGCTGTCGCTGCGCCGCCGGGTCGTGGACACCTGCGCCCACCCGGAACGAGACGAAACGAAGATCCTCATCGTGCGGGACGGGGATCACTTCGACCGGAACGGATTCCCCGTTCCGGTCGGGCGGCGGCCCCGAGTGAAGCGGGGCCGCCGGGCGGGGGGAGTGTCACGGCGGGCGGCGGGGAAGAAGAAGTCCCGGCGCGCGACGCCCGCCGTGGCCGCTCTCGGCGTGGCCCTGGTCGCGGGGGGCGGGGTGTTCTGGCTCAACGGGGCCGTCGCCGGCGCGCCGACCCGCATCGAGGCCATGCCGCAGCCCACGGACGACGTGGTCCAGGCCCCCCAGTACGAGACCACCGAGGAGGACACCGCGCCCCCGCCGCCGGAGGAGACCCCGGCGGCCGACCCGACGCCGGTGGAGGCCGAGCAGACCTCCTCCACGCAGGCCCCCGCCCCGGTCGCCACGGCGGCCGGGCAGCCCTCGGCGCGGCCCCGGCCGACCCGCACGCCCGCGAGGACCCCCAAGCCCACCCGGCGGCCGAACGCCGCCCCGGCCGCGCTGTCGATGACCTGCCCCGGAGACGTCGGCGACTCCTCCGGCGGGGTGCTCTACCTCACCGCCAGGAACGCTCCAATCGCCTGGAGCGCCCGCGCGGGCGACAACGTCTCGATCGCCCCGGCGCGCGGGGTGCTGAAGAAGGGCGCGAGCGGGCGCATGACGATCTCGATCGTCGACCCGAAGTCGGCCGGCGGCGCCACGATCGCGATCACCTCGCCCGGCGGCAACCCGTCGTGCCGGATCACCTGGCGCGGCGACGGCTACTCCCCGCCCGGCGGCGGGGTGCCCGACCCGACCAACCCGCCCCGGCCGACCCCGACGCCCCCGAAGACCGACGAGCCGACCTCGGCGCCCAGCGAGACCCCGGCGACCCAGGTGTCGGAGGGGCCCCAGCAACCTCTGCAATAACACGGGCGGTTGCCGAGTCGTTACCGATAGAGTCCTGGTCCTTTGTGAACCGGGCGCTGCGGAAGAGCGTCGCCATTGACGCGCGTGTCCCCGGTTGATCCTATGAAGTGCCTCCACCAGCCGGGAGAGTGACATGGGGACCAGTAAGACCGTCCTGATCGGTGTGGTCGGTGCGCTGTGCGTGGCGGGAGCCGTGCTCGCGCTGGCCGACGTGCAGACGCCCGCCAGGCTGATCTTGACGCCCCTGTTCCTGCTCCTGGCGCCCGGCGTGGCCATCGCCGGGTTGTTGCGTGATCGTGACCCCCTATCGGCACTAACCGTGGGACTGGCCGCCAGTCTGGCTGTCAACGTTCTTCTCGCCGAGGCGATGCTCCTCTTCGACGCATGGTCACCGCGTGCCGGCGTGGCCACCGTCGCGGTCGTGAGCGCGTTTCTGGTGATCCTGCGCCAGCTTCACCGCCCCCGCACTCGCGTCACCCCCGCCAGAACTCCCGGGTGACGACCCCACACCACCCTCTGCCCCACGACCGGGACGAGCCCCTGACCCATCTCGTCCAGTCGCGCCGGTCCGCTGGCAGTCTCCGCTCATGACAGACCGCCCGGAAGGACATTTCCGTCACCATGAGTCCCGAGATCACCGGCCTGCGGCCGCTTCCGCACGTCGAGCGATACACGCCCCTCGGCCCCCACCTCGCGGTCTCGCCGACCGTCAGCGTCGTCGTGCCGGCGATGAACGAGGCCGAGAACCTGCCCCACGTGTTCGCCACCCTGCCGACCTGGGTCCACGAGGTCGTCCTGGTCGACGGTCACTCGACCGACGACACCGTCGAGGTGGCCCGGCGGCTGCGGCCGGGGCTGCGCATCGTCCACCAGACCGGCCGGGGCAAGGGCGACGCCCTGGCCGCCGGGTTCGCGGCCTGCACGGGCGACATCATCGTGATGATCGACGCCGACGGCTCGACCGACGGCCGCGAGATCATCCACTTCGTCAGCGCCCTGGTCAGCGGGGCCGACTTCGCCAAGGGCTCGCGGTACGTGCCCGGCGGCGGCAGCGACGACCTCACGGTCACCCGGCGGGCCGGCAACAGCGTGCTGCGCACGATCGTCAACACGCTCTACCGCACCCGGTACACCGATCTCTGCTACGGCTACAACGCCTTCTGGGCCCGCCACCTGCCCGCGCTCGACCTCGACTGCGAGGGCTTCGAGGTCGAGACGCTGATGAACATCCGGGCGGCCAGGGCGGGGCTGCGGGTGCACGAGGTGCCCAGTCACGAACGCTGCCGCATCCACGGGGAGTCGAACCTGCGGGCGATCCGCGACGGGCTGCGGGTGCTGCGCACGATCGTGCGGGAGTGGCGCCGCCGCCGCGCCGCCCCCGCGCCGCTGCCGCAACCGGCCACGGCCGACCAGGGCGCGGCATGAACACCTCCGTGGTGATCTGCGCGTACACCGAGGACCGCTGGGACGACATCGCCGCCGCGGTCGCCTCGGTGCGGGCCCAGACGGTGCCCGCGCGCGAGCTGCTGCTGGTCGTCGACCACAACCCCGACCTGCACCTGCGGCTCAAGCGCGCCTACCCCGACGCGATCGTGCTGGAGAACGTGCACGACCGGGGGTTGTCGGGCGGCAAGAACACCGGTACCGAGGCGGCCACCGGCGCCTACGTCGCGTTCCTCGACGACGACGCGGTGGCCGACCCGGGCTGGATCGAGGGCCTGGAGTCGGCCATGGCGGAGCTGGGCGTCGTCGGCGCGGGCGGGGCCACCCGCCCGCTGTGGGCCACCCGGCGGCCCCGCTGGTTCCCGGTGGAGTTCGACTGGACGGTCGGCTGCACCTACCGGGGCATGCCGGAGACCCGCGCGCCGATCCGCAACGTGATGGGCGGCAACGCGATCTTCCGCCGCGACGTGATCGGGGCGGTCGGCGGGTTCTCCACCGGCATCGGCCGCAGCGTCGACGGCCGTGAGAGCAGGCCGCTGGGCTGCGAGGAGACCGAGTTCTGCATCCGGCTCACCCAGCGGCTGCCCGGCTCGGTGCTGCTGTTCGAGCCGTCGGCGGGCATCGGCCACCGGGTCCCGGCGGCGCGGGAGACCTTCGGCTACTTCCGGTCCCGCTGCTACGCCGAGGGGTTGTCCAAGGCCCTGGTCACCCGGAGCGTGGGCAGCGGCGACGGGCTGGCGAGCGAGCGGTCGTACACGTTCAGGACCCTGCCGCTCGGAGCGCTGAAGGGGCTGGTCACGCTGCGCTGGGGGACGAGCGCCGCCATCGTCGTCGGGCTGGCCTGGACGACCTGGGGTTACCTGGTCGGGAAGGCACGACGATGAACACCCCGATGAACCGGGTGCCGATCCTGATGTACCACTCGGTCACCGACCGGCCCAACGCGGAGACCCGGCCGCTCGCCGTGCGGCCGGGCGACTTCGCCGAGCAGCTGGCCTACCTGGCCGCGAACGGGTTCACCCCGATGACGTTCGCGAGCCTGATCGCGGCCGTGAACGGCACCGGCGCGACGCTCCCGGCCAAGCCGGTGGTGCTCACCTTCGACGACGGCTACGCCGACTTCCACACCGAGGCGATGCCGATCCTCGACCGCTACGGTTTCCCGGCCACCCTGTTCCTGACCACGGGCTGGGTGGCCGACGCTGGCGGCGAGGCGGCCGGCCGGCCGCTCGACCACATGGTCAGCTGGTCGCAGACCCGGGAGGCGGCGGCCCAGGGGCACGAGATCGCCGGGCACAGCCACAGCCATCCGCAGCTCGACCAGTTGCCCGACGCCGAACTCCGGCAGGAGCTCCGGCGCGGCAAGGCGGTCCTGGAGGACAGACTCGGACTCCCGGTGACGACGATGGCCTATCCCTACGGCTACTCCAGCGCCCGGGTCCGCCGGGAGGCCCGGCGGGCCGGGTTCTGGGCGGCGTGCGCGGTCGCCAACGACATGGCCGACCTGCCCGCCCCCGACATGCTGGCCGTTCCCCGCCTGACGGTGAGCCGGACCACCGGGCCGGGCCGGTTCGCCCGCGCCGTGGAAGGCCGGGCGCTCCCGCTGGTCTATCTCCGGGAGCGCGCGCTGACCCGTGGCTACGCCGTCGTCCGCCGGGGCAGGTACGGAATCGCGCGTTTCGCCCGAAGAGCATAAGGGGAGAAAACAGGGCGACCGAGGACATGAGGGGGCACAGTGGCCCAGGCATGGCTACCCGTCGCCAGTCGCATTCCCGCTCCCCAGGACGCCGGCCCCATGATCGGGGGCGCGCCCAGGGTGGTCTGGTTCATTTGGCCAGGAGACCCACAAGGGATCTCGGCCAAATCCGTGGCCCAGCGGCTCGTCCAGCTCAACCGCCCCGCCCACCTGGTGTGGAACCCGGTGACGGGGCAGATCATCCAGCAGTTGCCGCCGACCCGCGCGGCCTGCGGCCTCACCGGAGACCTCAACCGGCAGGGCCGGGTGTGCGTCCAGATCAGGGTCTTGGGGTCGGTGCACGAACCGTTCACCGACAGCAAGCTCGACGGTCTCGACGAGATCCTCGCCTGGCTCGACTCGTGGGAGGTTCCCCGGCGGTGGCCGGCCGGTCCGCCCCTACCCGTGCCCCATTCGCTGGTGCAGGACGGCAACCGCCGTCTCTGGGCCCGTGGGGGGCATTTCGGGCACTCACAGGTTCCGGGTTCCGCCGAGGGGGATCCGGGGGCCATCGACGTCGCCCGCATCATCGGAGACAGCGCGCCTCACTTAGAGGTGCCCCGTCCCCGTGAGGAGCTACGTCTCCTGGAGAGCGTGGTCTAGCAGGGTCCTGACGATCCCGCAGCCGTGGCGGACGTCGTGGAGCGCGGCCGAGCCGTAGCCGACGACCAGGCCGTGGACGCGGGGCGGGCCGTGGTGGTGGCGAATGGTCGTGTCGACCAGGACCCCCCGCTCACGGGCTCCGGCGACCACTTCCGGCACGACGTGTTCCGGAAGTTCCGCCAGGACGTGCAGACCGGCCGTGTCGCCCTTGGTCCACGGGCCGAGGGCGGCCACCACGGCCTCGCGCCTGCGGGCGTACTCCAATCGCATGCGTCTCAGGTGCCGGTCGAGGTCGCCGCGGTCGAGCAGGATCGCGACCGCCCGCTGGACCGGCCCCGACGTGCGGTCGGCGAGTTCCTTCCGCGTTCGCGCGATCCGGTCGAGCAGCGGCCGTCCGGCCACCAGCCAGCCGACGCCGACGTCGGGGCTGAGCGACTTCGACAACGTGCCGAGCAGCACCACGTTCTCGGGGCCGAGGCCGTAGAGGGCGGGGAGCGGGGCGACGTCGTAGCGGAACTCGGCGTCGTAGTCGTCTTCGACGACGAGCGCGCCGGTGGCGCGGGCCCAGGCGAGCAGGCGTTCGCGGCGCGGGATCGGCAGGCGCCCGCCGGTCGGGTACTGGTGGGCCGGGGTGGTGTAGATCATCCGCAGGCCGTCGGGCAGGTCGTCGACGATCAGGCCGTCGCCGTCGACCGGGCAGGGCACGATCTCGGCCCCCCGCGAGGCGAAGATGCGCCGGGCCGACCGGTAGCCCGGCTCCTCCACCCCGACCCGGTCGCCGGGCTTCAGCAGGGTGGCCGCCAGCAGGTCGAGGCCGTTGCCGGTGCCGCGGGTGATCAGCACGTCGTTCGGCCCGGCGGGCACCGCGCGGGCCCGGCGCAGGTGGTCGGCGAGCGCCTCGCGCAGCGGCGGGTCGCCGTAGAGGTCGGGCCACGCGCTCATCGGCAGGTCGCCGGCGGCCCGCCAGGCCCGCCGCCAGGCGGCGGTGTCGTAGGCCGTCACCCAGGGACGGCCCGGCCGCAGGTCGATCAGGCCGGGGTCGGGGGCGTGCGGCGGCGGATTGGACTCGGGGTCGGGCTCGGGCGGGCGGGCGGCACCGCCCTCGACGGCGTGGACGTCGGCCACGTAGGTGCCCGAGCCGTGTTTGCCGTCGAGCCAGCCTTCGGCGTAGAGCTGCTGGTAGGCCTCGGTGACCACGGTCCGGCTGACGCCGAGGAGACCGGCCAGGCTCCGGCTGGAGGGCAGCCGCTCCCCGGCCCGCAGCGCGCCGTCGCGCATGGCCGCGCGCAGCTGGTCGCTCACCTGGACGACGAGGGGGGTCGGGGCGGCCCGGTCGACGGCCACCGGCAGATCGACCTGCTGCTCCCGCAAAGTGGTCTCCCTCAACACCGCGAAAGTGGACGTGTTCCTCCAGGCCACTCGGCTCCTACGGTACCCGTATGACCGAGCTGTCCAGCACCCCTCGTACCGTCCTCGGCCGTTCCAAGGCCCGTGGCCGCACCGACCGCGCCGAGCTCCACGCCGTCCTCGACGCCGGCCTGATCTGCCACCTGGGTGTGATCGCCGACGGCTCCCCCATGGTCATCCCGACCGGGTACGGCCGCATCGGCGACACCCTCTACGTCCACGGCTCCACCGGCGCGCGGTCGCTGCGGATCGCCCCCGGTGACACGGTCTGCGTGACCGTCACCCACCTCGACGGCATCGTGCTGGCCCGGTCGGTCTTCCACCACTCGGTCAACTACCGCTCGGCGATGATCTACGGCGTGCCGCGCCTGGTCACCGACGAGGAGGAGCGCATGGCCGGGCTGGCCGCCATCACCGAGCAGCTCGCCCCCGGCCAGTGGGACTACGCGCGGCTGCCCAACCGCAAGGAGATGGCCGCCACCGCCGTGCTGGCGTTGTCGCTGGAGGAGGCGTCGGTCAAGATGCGCGCGGCCGGCCCGAGCGACGACGACGAGGACTACGACCTGCCGATCTGGGCGGGCGTGCTGCCCGTCGTCACCACGTGGGGCGTCCCGGAGACCGACCCCAGGATGACCCGGGACATTCCGGTTCCCGCCCATATCTCCGGTAGATGACCTTTGACAACCGGGTCGCCCGATCGGGCGTCTACTTAACGCAGCACGAGGCGACCGGCGCCCATGTGGCCATCGAGTACCCGCAAGGGACTCGCATGGGCGGCCGGGTCGCCTTTTTTCTTCTCCGTTACGCCTCCGGAGTGGCCGGCCGAAACCCGGAGCAGGCGTCCCCCGATGTGATCAGCGTCACCAAATCATGCCTTCGGGGCATCACCCGGCGCTCCGCGCAGTATTGGTTCCCGAATGGCGATGTCACACTATGCCCTGGTCAACGGGCCGAACAGAGCCCGGCTTCGGGACTCGGCGTCCCCGCACTACCCACCTGTACCACTAAAGTCACGTTTGACACTGAGTCACTACAATCTCATGACTTTTCCCATCACGAGGTAGACCCGCCGTTAGGCTCTGTGGTCGTCATGGTGGGGGCCCGGGCACATAAGGAGACCGCATGTACGGCCAGACCGGCGCCTGGCGGGTTCCCGGCTATACGGAGCTACGCGAGCTCGGCACCGGCGCAGCCGGACAGGTCGTGCTGGCCAGGCACGATGCCGATGGAACGCTAGTCGCGATCAAATACCTCTCCCAGGAACTCCGAGCCGACCTCAACTTCATCGCCCGGTTCCGGCACGAGGCACGTCTCCTCGCGCTGATGGACCGGAACCCGCACGCCGCCCGCTTCTACGAGTACGTCGAGCAGCCCCACGGCGCCGCGATCGTGATGGAGCTCGTCGACGGCGTCTCGTTGCGCGCGATGATCCGCTCCGAAGGCCCGACCGGGCCCGAGGCCGCCCTGGCGGTGCTCAAGGGCTCCCTGATCGGCCTCGCCATCGCCCACGACATGGGCGTGGTGCACCGGGACTTCAAGCCCGAGAACGTCATGGTCGACGGCGACGGCCACAGCAAGCTCGTCGACTTCGGCATCGCCGCCCGCGCGGGCGAGGGCATGCCGGCCTCGGGCACGCCGTCGTACATGGCCCCCGAGCAGTGGGCGGGCGCCCCGGCCGGGCCGACGACCGACGTCTACGCCGCCACCGTGGTGTTCTTCGAGTGCCTCACCGGGCAGCGCCCGTTCCAGGCGGGCAACCTGGCCGCGCTGGCCCACCAGCACCAGGCCGCCCCGGTCCCGCTCGACCAGATCCAGCCCCAGCTGCGCGGCCTCATCGAGCGCGGCATGTCCAAGCACCCGCAGGAGCGCCCCGCCTCGGCCCACGCCTTCCTCCAGGAACTGGAGTCGGTGGCGCTGGAGACGTACGGCCCGCAGTGGGAGGAGCGCGGACGCCGCCGCCTGGCGGCCCTCGCCGGTCTGCTGGCCGCCTTCTTCCCGCTCGCCGCGTCGGTGCCCCAGGCCAACACCAACCTCGCCGACACCCAGCTCGCCGCGGGCAGCGAGGACTTCGGCGACGAGGAGCGCAAGGGCGGCTTCTTCAGCAAGGCGTTCGTGAAGATCGGCCTGACCGTGGTCGGCATGGCGGTGATCGCGGGCGGCACGGCCGTGCTGGTCGGCTCGATCAGCGGCGCGACCCTGTCGGCCGGCACCACCCAGCTCACCCCGAGCCCGGTGAACACCTCCTCGACCCCCGACCCGCTGGTCGAGGAGGTCGACGACGGCCTGATCGAAGAGGTCCCGGTCACCGAGACCCCCGAGGTCACCGAGTCGCCGGAGGCCGACGGCAACCAGCCCCCGGTCACCCAGCCGACGTCGAACGTGCAGCCCAAGCCGACGCAGCAGCCGAAGCCGAAGCCGACGAAGAAGCCCACCAAGAAGCCGACCCCCAAGCCCACCAAGAAGCCGGGCGGCGGCGGTGGCGGCCTCGAGGAGCCGGGCGACCCGACGGCCACCAGCGAGCCGGGCGAGGAGACCCCGACCCCCTCCCCCTCGCCGACTCCGACGACCAACTCGCCGACGCCCACCACGCCGACGTCGCCCACCACGTCGTCCGAGCCCTCATCGCCGCCGCCTTCGAGCCCGTCGAACGACCCGACCATCACCCGCAACACCGGCTCCCCGGGCGGCGGCGGCCCCGGCTCCCCTTCGTCGGAGCCCACCCCTGAGGCCGAACCGACCGTCGAGCCGACCACCGGAGAGACGGCCGCCGCCGGATTCTTCGCCCTCGGCCTGATGACGACCGGCCTCGTGCCCGCCACACTTGCCGTGAAGCGGTCCATGGCGGGAAGGCACCGGCGGAGGCGTAAGTAGTCATGCATGACGGGGGCACTGTCGCGGGCCATCGGCTGACCGGCAGGACGCGGGTCAGCGAGGTCGGCACCTGGCACGACGCGGAAGGCCCCGGCGGCGCGCCGTCGGGGCTGCTCCGGTTCAACGATCACCTGCTGGCCGCCCCGGGCGCGCGTGAGCGCCTGGTGGCGGCCATTTCCGCTGATCGGCGGCTGGCCCAGTCGGGGCAGTACGGCCTGCTGCCGGTCGCCGACCTGGTGGCGGCCCACGGCGAGGTCTGGCTGATCGTCGGCCGCCGCACCGTGCCGACCGTGGCCGACCTGCTCACCGGCGGCGGCCAGCTGGGCTGGCAGCCCGACGCCGGCAGCGCCGCCACGATCCTGATCGAGACCGCCCAGACCCTGCTGGGCCTGCACGCCGCGGGCCTGGCCCACGGAGCGGTCCACCCCGGCACGGTCGTCATCGGCGAAGACGGCTCGGCCCTGCTGGCCGAACGCGGCCTGCTGGAGGCGCTGCGCACCGAGCCCGCCTCGCCGGAACGTGACATCGCCGCCTGGCAGGGCCTGGCCCGCACCCTGTCGGCGAGCTGGGCCACCGGCCAGCAGGCGCAGCTGCTCGACCACGCCGCCTCGACGGCCGCCTCCCGGGGGCTGGCGGCGGCCCGCGACGTCCTGACGAACGGCCGCGAGCTGCTCCCGGCCGGGTTCTCCACCCGCGAGTCGCTGGTGCGCACCCTGCACGCCTGGTCGGCGCTGCCGCCGGTGGCCGCGGCGCTGCCGCCCGCGCGGCTGCCCGAGACCGGCGAACTGCGGACCCTGCTCGACCCGGCCCGCCACCCGGGCGCGCCGCCCGCGGCGGAGTCGGGCGGCATGCGGTTCGGACCGGGCGTGCCCGCCGACACCTCGGCCGCCCAGATCTGGCGGCAGGGCGCCACCCAGCACGCCGACCCCACGGCCCAGAGCCGCCGCAAGGCCAGGCCGAAGCGCCGGGGCGCGTGGCTCAGCTCGCTGGTGGTCTGCCTGCTGATCGCCGGTTTCATCCTCTACCAGCGGATGCAGCCGCCCGCCGAGATCACGGTGTCCAAGGTCAGCGTCTCCGCCCCGAAGAAGACCCAGGGGTGCGACGCCAAGACCAAGATCATGGCGGTGGTCACCACCAACGGCGAGAGTGGAACTTTCACGTACGAGTGGGAGCAGAGCGACGGCCGGGTGACCGAGGGCACCCAGCGGGTCGAATCGGGTACGACTTCGGTAGATCTTCCGCTGATCTGGCAGGTGAGCGGTCCGGGCCGATTCAAGGGCACCGCAACGCTCCGCGTGCTCGACCACACCGCCGAGGGGAAGCCCATAGCCGCGAAGGCGAGCTTCTCGTACAAATGCTGACTTCACTAGGCTGCACGGCATGACGACGACCCCCGCCGGCTGGTACCCGGACCCCTACGGCTCGCCGCAGCTGCGGTGGTGGGACGGTTCGCAGTGGACCGACGCCACCCACGCCCTGGAAGGCCAGGACGCCCCGGAGACTCCGGAGCCCGCCGGACAGGAGACGCTGGCGACCACTCCCGCCGCGCCGGCCGCTGCCACCGCCCAGTTCGCCCCTCCGCCGGCCCCGCCGCAGCCGCAGTGGGCCGCGCCGTCGCAGGCGTGGGGCGCCACGAGCCAGTTGCCGATGCCCCAGTTCGGCGCGCCGCCGAAGCCGCCCTCGCCGTTGCCGTGGGTGCTCGGCGGGGTGGGCATCGTGCTCGTCATCGCGCTGGTCGTGGGCGGCGCGTTCGTGTTCCTGAACCAGGGCGCGAGCGAGCCCTCGATCGCCCGGCCCCCGGCGACCAACGAGCCGGCGCCGCCGCCGCAGACCGAGCAGGCGCCGCCGCAGGAGCAGGTGCCGGTCCCCGACCAGGAGCAGCCGCAGCCGCAGCAGCCCCCGCAGCCGTCGATCACGTCGTTCCCGCAGCCGGAGGACGGCCGCATCAACGACGCGGTGTCCGGCCTCAGCTACAAGTACCTGGGCCAGCCCTGGAAGGTCTCCGACCCGAAGGTCATGAACGCCCCCAGCGACCCGACCTACCCGCTGTTCACCAGCGGCTACGGCGCGGTCTCCCAGCCGGGCTTCAACGGCCAGGAGGGCGTCGACTGGATGGGCACGGTCGCGGCCGCCCAGCTTCCGCAGATGCTCCCCTACCGGGGCGTCGAAGACCTGGAAGTGGTCACCACGACCCTGCTGTCGGCGTACGAGCCGGTCTTCTACTCGCTCAAGCACGAACGCCAGGTGCTCCGGAACGAGGCGATCAAGGTCGGCGACCGGGACGCCTGGATCATCGAGTACAAAATGGACTTCAGCGCGGTGGCCAAGGAGAAGAAGTACGACTTCACCACCGAGACGGGCGCGTTCGTGCTGGTCGACATGGGCGAAGGGAAGCGGCCGTCGTTCTTCTACGTGTCGATCCCCGACAACCTGAAGTCCGAGCAGGTCGGTGATGTCCTGGACTCGCTCCAAACGCACTGAGCCGGAGCACTACGCTAAGGACATGAACGACCTGCTGGTCTGGATCGACTGCGAAATGACCGGGCTCGACCTCGGGCGCGACGCGCTGGTGGAGGTCGCCTGCGTCGTCACCGACGGTGAGCTGAACCAGTTGGACCACGGGGTCGACGTCGTCATCAAGCCCCCGCCGGAGGCGCTGGAGCAGATGTCGGAGATCGTGCGCACCATGCACACGGCCTCCGGCCTGCTCGAGGCCCTGGCGGGCGGTGTGACCCTCGCCGAGGCCGAGGCCATCGTCCTGGAATACATCCGGGGCCACCTCCCGGAGCCGAAGAAGGCTCCGCTGTGCGGCAACTCGATCGCCACCGACCGCTCGTTCCTGGCGCGGGACATGCCCGTGGTGGACAGCCACCTCCACTACCGGATGATCGACGTCTCCTCGATCAAGGAGCTGGCCCGCCGCTGGTATCCGCGCGTCTACTTCGCCTCACCCGAGAAGCAGGGCGGCCACCGCGCCCTCGCCGACATCACGGAGAGCATCCGGGAACTGCGCTACTACCGGGCCACCGTGTTCGTCCCGCAGCCCGGTCCCGACTCGGCGACGGCACGCGACACGGCGGAGGCCGTTAGTAGTTCGTAGTTGTCACGCGATACCGCTACACTCGTGCTTGTACGCGAGACCGGGTGAGCGGGATCGCGCACATGGTGGGTATAGCTCAGTTGGCAGAGCGCCAGGTTGTGGTCCTGGATGTCGTGGGTTCAAGTCCCATTACTCACCCAGCGTAAGGGCCGGTCCTTCGGGACCGGCCCTTCATCGTTTCCCCGCCTGTCACACCGGCACGTCACACTGGCACACATGACGAGCCCGCCCATCCGCACCGCCGTCCGTGTCGTCGCGCTCGACGGCGACGGGCGGGTGCTGTTGCTGCGCTACGAGGAGAACGGCGGGTTCTGGGCCACTCCGGGCGGCGCGCTCGACGGCGACGAAGACCATCTGGCCGCGTTGCGCCGGGAGATGCGCGAGGAGCTCGGGACCGGCGAGGTCCCGGTCGACGGGCCGGTGGCCGAGCGGGCCAAGGAGTTCCTGTTCGAGGGCGCGATGATCCGGCAGGTCGAGCGTTACTACCTGGCCCGGCTCTCCGCCGGCGATGTGGACCTCGCGCGGGCGACCCAGCCTGACACCATTCAGGAGTATCGGTGGTGGACGGCCGGCGAGCTGGAGACGACGCCGGAGACCGTCTACCCCGCCGACCTCGGTGATCTCGTCACGGAGATCGTCCGCAGCGGGGTGCCCGCGCGGCCGGTCGTGCTCCGGTGACGTAGCCGGGTGCGATTTGCCCACGAAGCAACCCCCACAGGGCTTTCACGCGAGTTAAACTCGCTCACAACCGCTACGCCGGACGCGGGGGCCCTCGGCGACTTAACTCTCTGCCATGGATCTCTGCCACGGAGGCCAGATGCGAGTCGACGACCCCACCGGAACGGCCCTCAGCAAGCGCGAGACAGAGGTCATGGACCTGATCGCCAACGGTCACTCCAACAACCAGATCGCACAGCGGCTGTTCCTCAGCGAGAAGACGGTCAAGAACCACGTCAACCGGATCTACGCCAAGCTCGGCGTCGCCTCCCGGGGGACGGCCATCGACCTGTGGTCAGGACGCGAGCCCTCGCCGTAGCCGGGACAGCCCCACTTCGATCTCCTCCGGGGTGACGTTGAGGGGTGGGCGGAGCCGTACAGTGCCCTCGGAGGCGGGCAGGACCAGCAGCGACTCACGCTCGCGCAACCGTGCGACGACCGCGTCGCGGTCGGGCACGTCGAAGGCGGCGAGCAGCCCGCGACCCCGCGCGTTGCGCAGCAGGCCCTCGGCCTCCAGGTCGCGGAGGGCGCCGAGCAGCTTGTCGCCCAGCACGCCGGCGTGCTCGATCAGGCCGTCGCGTTCGATGATCTCCATGATCCGGGTGGCGCGCACGATGTCGGTCAGGCCGCCGCCCCAGGTCGAGTTGATCCGGCCGCTGACGCGGAACACGTTGTCGGGCACCTGGTCGACCCTGCGCCCGGCTATCACCCCGCCGACCTGCATCTTCTTCGCGAACGCCACGACGTCGGGCCGCAGGCCCAGCCCCCGGTACGCCCACGCCGACCCCGTCACGCCCACCCCGGTCTGGACCTCGTCGAGCACGAACAGGGCCTCGTGCCGGTGGCACAGGTCCTGCATGGCGCGCAGGAACTCCGGGCGCAGATGGTTGTCGCCCCCCTCGCACTGGATGGGTTCGGCGATGAAGCAGGCGATGTCGTGGGGGTACCTGCGGAACGCGTCCTCGGCCTGGCCGAGCGCGTGCTCCTCGGCCGCCTCGACGTCTCCCAGGTGGACGGCGGGGGTGTCGATGCGGGGCCAGCCGAACTTGGGGAAGCGGTCGGTCTTGATCGGCTCGGTGTTGGTGAGCGAGAGCGTGTAGCCGCCCCGGCCGTGGAAGGCGCGGCTCAGGTGGAGGACCTGGGTGCCGAGGCCGGGATGGCGGCCGTTGGCCTCGTTCCAGCGGCTCTTCCAGTCGAAGGCGACCTTCAGCGCGTTCTCGACGGCCGCCGAGCCGCCCTCCACGAGGAACAGGTGGGGCAGTTCGGGGTCGCCGAGGACGCGGGTGAAGGTCTCGGTGAAATCGGCCAGTTCCTCGGTGTAGAGGTCGGAGTTGGCCGGTTTGTTGGCGGCCAGCCGCCCGAGGCGGGCGAGGAAGGCCGGGTCGTCGTCGAAGGGGTTGAACCCCAGCGGCGACGACGCGAACGAGGTGAAGAAGTCGAGGTGTCTCCGGCCGTCGCGGGCGTCGACGAGCCAGGAACCCGAGCTGCGCGCCAGATCGAGGACGACGGGCAGGCCGTCGACGAGCAGGTGCCGGGAGAGCCGCTCGTGAACCGTCATGATGAAGATATTCCCGGCCTATGGCGCTATACGCGGAAAATCTTCACGCAGGCATGTTCTTCACCCGAAACGCCAGGTAGAACAGCGAGAGCCCCAGGATGATCGCCAGCACCCCGATGAGCCAGGCGAGCGAGAGCGCGCCGGCGGCCGGCCAGATGACCAGCACGACGCCGAAGACCACCGACAACACCCCGGCGAGCATCAGGCCCCAGTCGCCGTCGATCCGCCTGCGGGCGTTCACCGCGGCGATGATCTCCAGCAGGCCGGTGACCACGAACCAGGCGCCGATCAGCCAGAGCAGCACGATCGCGGTGATCGCGGGCCAGGTGGCGACGACGATGCCGACGACCACCCCGACGACGCCGGAGAAGATCATCCAGCCCCGGGAGCCCTTGTTGACCTCGCGGAAGGCGCCCGCGATCGTGAACAGGCCGTTGACGATGGCGTACGCGGCGAAGACGTAGACGAGGGCGAGCAGGGTGATGCCCGGCCACGCCAGGGCGATGATGCCGAAGATCACCGCCAGCAGGCCCCGGACCGCCAGCACCCACCAGGTGTCCCGGCTGGCCGGGCGGAGGCCCGTGTTCAGGTCGGCGTTCAGATCATGCATGTGACCCACCTCCATCAGGAGGTATGTGTCCAGAAATATCCCGCTTTCAGACCATATGTGGGCCAAGGATCAGAGGGCGTTGAGGAACCGGGCCGCGACCGGGATCGCCACGTCGCGGCCGGTGCCGCCGTTCTTGACGAAGACCGCGAACGCCAGGTCGTCGTGGAAACCGACGAACCAGGCGTGGTCGTCCTGCCCGGCCTCCTCGGCGGTGCCGGTCTTGCCGCTCACCCCGGCGGGCAGGCCGGTGTTCTCGGCGGTGCCCTCCGACACCACCGACGACATCATCGTGCGCAGTCCCTCGGCCACGCCGGGGGCCAGCGGCGCCTCGGCCGGCTGGTCCGGCGCGTCGGCGAGCAGCCGGGGCGCCCGCCATACCCCGCTCTGCACCGCCGCCGCCACGCTCGCCATGCACAACGGCGTGGCCACCACGGTGCCCTGGCCGAACGACGCCTCGGCCAGCGCGTCGTGGTTGTGCGGCTCGGTCAGCGACCCGCAGGAGCCGCCCGCACCGGTCGACAGGGTCGCGCCGAACCCGAAGGCCGTCGCCTGGGCGGTCAGCGTCGCGGCCGGCACCCGTTCGACGGCCAGCTGGGCGAAGGTGGTGTTGCACGACTCGGCGAACGCCTGCCGGAAGGTCACCGTGCCGAAGTCGTGGGCCTGGAAGTTGTTGATGACCCGCCCGAACGGGATCTGGTAAGTCGCCGGGCAGCTCACCTGCTGGTCGGGGGTGACCCCGGCCGCGAGCAGCGCCGCCGCGGTGACGATCTTGAAGGTCGAGCCGGGCGGGAAGGCCGAGGAGAAGGCGCCCTTGCCGCCGAGCCGGTCGGCCACCGCGAGCACCTCGCCGGTCGAGGGCCTGATCGCCACGATCGCGGCCGGCTTCTGCACCGGGTCGAGGGCGCGGGCGGCGGCCATCTGGACGTACTTGTCGATCGTGGTGGCGAAGGCCGGGCCCTCGGTGACCGGCTGGTCGTGGCGGTAGACCTCCTCGACCTCGCCGTCGAAGGGCTTGTCGATGACCACGCGCCAGCCGCCCTTCGACGGGTTGGGCGGGGCGTGCGCGGCCAGGTCGTCGACGTAGGAGTCGGCGTAGCTGTTCGGCGGCAGGGCCTCGCCCTCGCGGGTGGCCAGCCGGTAGGGGGCGCCGGGCAGGTTGCGGCGTTCGATGGTGTCGCCGTGTTCGAGGTCGGGGTGGATGGTGTCGGGCGTCCAGTCGACCTGCCACTCGCGTTTGACCACGATGAGGCGGACCGTCGAGGTCAGCTTCATCGGGGGGCCGTCGGCCATCGTCCACTCCCCCGTGAACGACAGGTCGGCGGTGACGTCGTCGATCTCGTCGACGGAAAGGGGGGTGAAGACCCGGCTCACCGGCTGGAGGGCGGTGTCGGCGGCCTGGTGGAGCGTGGTGAAATCCTCCGGGGGGTCGTGGACGAGCGCGCGCATCGCCGCGAGGTCGCCCTTCTCCCACTCCTTGAGGTAGGCGGTCCCGGCGTCCCAGGGGGTGTTGCGGTTGGGGTTCTCGGGCTCGACGAGCTCGTCGGGCACGCTCTCAGGCGTCGCGGTGGTCACCGGGTCGGGGGGCGGCACGCTCCGGCCACTCACGATCAGCCCGGCCACCCCTGCGACGAACATGGTGACGACCGCCGCGACGAGAACGAGCAGGGGCCGCCTGCGCATTAGGTTCTCCTGGGAGGTCGGAGTGCACTCCTGGATATACCACGCGAAGACGACAGGCAGAGAGATGTGTGATGGCGAAGTCCACGAACCCGGTACCGGGCCGATACCTCGTCGTGTTCGGGGAGGTCGAACTGCTGCGTGACCTCGACAACCCGGCGGGGTGGATGCTGCTCATGGACGGGGTGCCCCAGTCGTACGTCGACCTCGCCGACCCGACCCATCTCGACTTCGAGTACGTCCAGCTCATGGGCATCGCGATCGACTGTCTGCCCGAGGGGCCGCTCGACGTGACCCACGTGGGTGGGGGCGGGTTCACGCTGCCCCGCTACGTCGCGGCGACGCGGCCGGGCTCGCGCCAGATCGCCATCGAGCCCGACCACGCGCTCGTGCAATTGGTCAGGGACCAGCTCGCCCTCAAGACGGTGCCCCGGCTCAAGGTGCGCACGACCGGCGGCCGGGAGGGCGTCACCACCCTCGACGACGCCTCGGCCGACCTCGTCGTCCTCGACGCCTTCTCGGGCGCGGTGATGCCGATCGAGCTGGCCACCGCCGAGTACATGGGCGACCTGGCGCGGGTCCTGCGGCCCGACGGCACGCTGCTGGTCAACGTGGCCGACGGCAAGGGGCTGCGGTTCGCCCGGCGGCTGCTGTCGACCGTGCGCGGGGTGTTCCGGCACGTGACCCTGCTGGCCGAGCCCGGCGTCCTGCGCGGACGCCGGTTCGGCAACCTGATCGTCGTCGCCTCCAACCGCGACCTGCCGCTCGACCGGCTGGTGCGGGCGGCCGCGGGCGGGCTCACGCAGGCGCGCTGCGTGGCCGGCGAGGACCTGGTGAAGTTCGTCGCGGGCGCCAAGCCCATCCACGACGGAGACCCGGTGGCGGCGCCGGTGCCGCCACCTGCGGTCTTCGGCTGACGTGCCCGCTCAGGCCCCGTGGGAGCGGGCGATCTCGTCGATGCGCTCGGCCAGCCGGTAGTCGAGGTCGGTCAGGCCGCCCGCGTCATGGGTGGTGAGCGTGAAGTGCAGGGTGCGCCAGCGGATGTCGATGTCGGGATGGTGGTTCATCTTCTCGGCCTCCTCGGCCACCCGGTCGACGATCATGATCGCGGTCGGGAAGTCGGGGGCGTCGATGGAGCGCCGGAGCGTCTCGCCGTCTTTCGTCCATGCCATGGACTCACCGTCTCACAAGCGCGGCCAGCTCCCCCCGGGCGTCGGCGCGGCCTTGGCGCGGGCGCGGCGGGCCATCGACATGATGCCGCGCACCATGTGGGTGGCGTGGGTCTGCTGCCGGGTGGCGATCGACTTGGCCAGGATCGGCTCCAGGTCGGCCATCAGGCGCGGCAGCTGGGTGACGCTCCAGTCGTGCCAGCGGGAGAACTGGGTGCCGCCGCTGTCGCCGTCCTCCTGCCGGTAGGCGACCATGACGGGACAGTGGTCGTTGGCGTAGGCCAGCCACGACTCGATGGCCGAGTTGAACCGTTCCACCCGCGAGTGGGCGGCGTAGAACCAGCCGTCGTCGCCCAGGTAGTCGTCGTCGCCGGGTTTGGCCGGGTAGGCGCGGGCCAGCGCGCCGTGCAGGAACAGGCCCGACGCGACCATGAGCTGGCGGCCGTCGGCCCAGTCGATGGTGTCCTGGAGCGGTCCAGGGCAGCTGGACTCGATCGCCGAACGCTGATAACTCGAGGGTTCGCGCTCGAACCGCACGTGGACCTCGGCCCACATGTAGTACTTCGCCTCTCCCGCCCCGAAGAAGGGGAAGGGAAACTCGTTCATCAACTCAAACTCCCGGAGGGGGCCGTCGAATGGCGGATTACCACCGTGCCATCCGGTCAATCTCCTAGCATCCGTAGGATTGCGGGGTTTTACTGTCTTTCGTGTTCGTGGGACGTGAAGCGGAGTCAACCGCGCTGGCCGAGGCCCTGGAGACCGGCGGGCTGGCCGAGGTGACCGGGGAGCCCGGCATCGGCAAGACCCATCTGCTGACCGAGTTCGCCCGCGAGGCGGGCGGGCGCGGGGTCAAGGTGCTGCGGGGGGTGGCCACCGAGTTCGAACGCGACCTCCCCCACCGCGTCTTCGAGGACGCCATCGGCCCGCTGGGCGGCGGCGACCGGCTGGCGCTGGCCCGGACCGTCCGCGAGCACCTGGCCGAGCTCGGCCGGGTGGCGCTGGTGCTCGACGACCTCCACTGGGCCGACCCGGCGTCCTGCGAGCTGCTGGCCTCCCTCGTGCGGCGGCCCGCCGACGAGCTGCTCGTCGTCTGCGCCTACCGCGACCGGCAGGCCGGCCACCGGCTGCTCGGCGCGCTGGCCGAGGCCGGGCCGGCCGCGATCCCGCACGTCCGGGTCAGGCTCGGGCCGCTGTCGCTGGGCGAGGCGCGCGAGCTGGTCGGCGACCGGCCGGAGCTGCGCGACCTGCACGACGAGAGCGGCGGCAACCCGCTCTACCTGAAGGGCCTGGCGGGCGGCGCGGCCGGGACCACGCTGACCGGGCTGCTGGCCGGGGAACTGGCCCGCCTGTCGGACATGGAGTTACGGGCCGCCCAGGCCGGGGCGGTGCTCGGCGACGCCTTCACCCCCGACGACGTGGCGATGCTCGGGCCGGTCCCGGCCGTGCTCGGCGAGCTCGCCGCCCGCGACCTCATCCGCGACACCGGCGACGGCCGGTTCCGGTTCCGCCACCCCCTCCTGCGGCAGCTCGTGTACGAGGGCGCCGACCCCGCCTGGCGCATGCTGGCCCACCGGCTCGCGGCCCGCGAGTTGTCGGCCCTGGGCGCGCCGGTGAGAGAGGTGGCCCACCACGTCTCCCGTACCGCCAGCAGGCACGAGCCCGGCGACCTGCCGACGCTGATGGCGGCGGCCCGCGAGGCCGTCAACATCGCGCCCGCCGCCGCGGTCGAGTGGCTGAAGGCGGCCCAGCCGCTGGTCGGCGACCTGACCGACCCGGTCTCCGTCGAGCTGCACGTGCTGCTCGCCCAGGCGCTCATCTACGACGGCCGCCTCGAAGACGCCCGCGCGGCCCTGCACGAACTGCTCCCGCACCTGCCGGTCGGCCACCGCAGCGAGCTCGTCGCCGCCTGCGCCGTCGTCGAACGCCTGCTCGGCCGGTACGCCGAAGCCGCCTCCCTGCTCACCAACGAGGCCGCCAAGGGGGGCAGGGGCGCCTGGCTGCACCGCGAGCTGGCCACCCTGCGGCTGCACCTGGGCGACGTGCCCGCCGCGATGGCCGACATCGCGGCCGCCGTCGAGGCCGCGGAGAACCCCGAGGAGGAGGCGGCCGGCCATTCGCTGCTCGCCTTCGCGGCGGCGTACGAGGGCGAGCCGGGCCCGGCGGCGCGGGCCGTCGACACCGCCGCGCACGCCGCCGACGCGCTGACCGACGCCGCCGCCACCCGCGAGCTGACCGCGCTGACCCGGCTGGTGTGGGCCGAGTCGTTCGTCGAACGGCAGGCCGACGCCGAACGCCACGCCCGCCGCGCGCTGACGCTGGTCAGGTCGCTCTCGCGCAGCGGGCTGCTGGCCGACGTGCTGATGGCGCTGACCCAGCTCTGCGGCCGGACCGGCCGGCTGGAGGAGGCGATCAGGTTCGGCGAGGAGGCCGAGGACGTCGCCTGCCAGTCGGGCAGCCCGATCCTGCTGGCGCTGGTGCGGTCGATCCTGGCCGAGTCGGTGGTCTACACCGACGTGCAGCGGGCCGTCGGCCTCGCCACGTGGGCGGCCGACTCGGTGACCGGGGTCGACGGCTGGTGGTCGGCGAGCACGGTCTGCCTGTCGGCGCAGGTGCTGCTGTCGGCCGGGGAGCCCGACCGGGCCCGCTGGATGCTGCTCGGCATCGGCGGCGGCGTCGGCATGCCGCAGTGCCAGCCGGGTTACCGGCCGATGTGGCTGGAGACCCTCACCCAGGCGCTGCTCGGCTGCGACGAGGTGGCCTGGGCCAGCGCCGCCGCCAATGCGGCGCTGGCCGCCGCCGGGTCGCTCGCGCTCCCGGCCCAGCACGCGTTCGCCTCGCGCGCGCTGGCGTGTGTGCGGGCCGCCGAGGGCGACCTCGCCGGGGCGGCGGAGTTCGCGGCCCGGTCGGCGGAGCTGTTCGGCGCCGCCGGGTTCCGGCCCCACGTCGCCCGTACGCTGATCATGACCGCGTCCTTCAGCGACGACGGCCACAAGGAGCTCGCGACGGCGAAGGCCATCGCGGCCGAGGTCGGGGCGAGCGTGCTGGCCGAGGAGGCCGAACGCGAGCAGCGCCGCCTGGCCGCGCGGGGCCCCCGCAGGGGCGACCTGCTGACCAAGCGGGAGCGGCAGATCGCCGAGCTGGCCAAGACCGGCCTGACCAGCAAGGAGATCGCCGCCCGCCTGATGCTGAGCAGCCGTACGGTCGACGACCACCTCGCGCACGTCTACCGCAAGCTCGGGGTCTCCTCGCGTACGGCACTCGCCAACGTGCTCGGCGTGTGAGCTACTTGCCCACCCCAGCGGTAAGCCCGGTCTGGATCTGGCGCTGGAAGATCACGTAGACGATCAGGATCGGGATGATCGCCATCGACAGGGCGGCGAACAGGCCGGCCCAGTCGGCCTCGTAGCCGGCGCTGGTCGAGATGTTGGCGATGCCCTGGGTGATCAGCCACTTGTCCTGCTTGTCGCCCGGGAGCAGCGCGATCGGCAGCAGGTACTGGTTCCACTGGCCGATCACGTTGAAGATCGTGATGCTGATCAGGCCGGGTTTGGCCATCGGCAGCATGATCTGGAAGAAGGTGCGGGCGTGCCCGCAGCCGTCCATCATCGCGGCCTCGGCGACCGTCGTCGGCAGCGTCTTGAAGAACGCCGCCAGGAAGAACACCGTGAACGGCATCGAGTAGGCGACGTAGACCAGCACGACCCCGGTGTGGGTGCCGAGCAGGCCGACGTTGTCGACGACCTTGTAGAGGGCCGACAGCGCGAGGAAGGGCGGGATCGACAACCCGGCCACGAACAGGGTGTAGATGAGGCGGTTGCCGCGGAAGTCGTACCGCGACAACACGTAGGCGGCCATCGAGCCCAGCAGCATCGTGAAGAACGTGGAGAAGGCCACCACGATGACGGTGTTGACCAGGTATTCGCCGATGCGCGAGGTCTCCCACGCGCGGCCCCACGCCCCCCAGCCCCACTGCTGCGGCAGCGCCAGCGGGCTGTCGCCGAAGATCTCGGTGTTGGTCTTGAACGAGTTGAGGAACGTGTAGAGGATCGGGGTCACCGTCAGGATCGTCCAGAGCACGAGCATGACGTGGGAGACGCCGCCGAGCAGCCCGGCCGACTGCTTCCGGGTCTTCATCAGTACTCGATCCTCTCGCGCCGGGTGACCCGCAGGGTGAGGGCCGCGAACGTGAGCACCAGGAAGACCAGCGCGACGCCCATCGCGGACGCGTAGCCGAACCGGTAGTAGGTGAAGGTCTGCCGGAAGATCTCCAGCGGCAGCACGGTCGTGGCGTTGTCGGGCCCGCCGCGGTCGATCGAGAGCACCTGGACGAGCGCGAAGGCGTCGAACGCCGCGATGCCCAGGTAGACCCAGCCGACCTGGACGGTGTTCCACACCAGCGGCAGGGTGATCTTGAAGAACAGCGTGAGCCGGTTGGCGCCGTCGAGCGCCGCCGCCTCGAAGATCTCCTTGGGCACCCCGGCCATGCCGGCGCTGAACAGCACGACGTAGAAGCCGACGCCCTGCCAGACCATCACGCCGATGATCGTCCAGAGCGCGAGGTCGGGCTTGATCAGCCAGCCGACCGGGTCGATCCCGAACCAGCCCAGGACGCTGTTGAGGATGCCCGACTTCTGCGGGTTGAGCACCGCCTGGAACAACACGCCGACGATGACGACGGCGAGGACCTGCGGGAAGAAGAAGACGACCTTGTAGAAGGACGACCCCCACACGCCGCTCAGCTGCCCGTTCTTCTGCCCGCCCCCGAGGTTGAGCAGGAACGAGAAGAACAGCGCGATCGCGATCGTGACCAGCGGCATGACCAGCAGGATCAGCCCGTGGTGCCGGACCGCGGCCCAGAAGACGTCGTCCTCGAACAGCCGGGTGAAGTTCTCCAGCCCGACGTACTGGAAGTCCGGGGAGATTCCGCGCGAGTTCGTCAACGCGAGCTGCAGGGCCTGCAGGTTGGGACTCACGAAGAAGATGATGTAGATCGCCAGCGGCGCGGCCAGGAAGGAGGCGATGAAGCCCCACTTCCTGACCGCGCCCGGCGTCAGCCGGCCACGCCGCATCGTCACACGTTCCGGGTCTGCTTGATGATCGAGGAGTCGGCCTTGGTCTTGTCGGCCGCCGCCTGCATCTTGGTGGCGAACTCCTCGGCGCTGATGCGGCCGAACATCAGGGCGTTGGTCTGCTTGCGCAGCTCGGTCTCGAGCTCCTTGTACCAGCCCTCGAACGAGGAGAAGGTGACCACGTTGGTGCCCGCCGCCGTCTGCGCGGCGGCGACCGAGGTCAGGCCGGGCGACAGGGTCAGGCCCTCGGTGGCGCCGATGACGACGGTCAGCGACTTGGTCTTCTCGGTGAAGTCGCGGGCGCCCTGCTTCGAGAGCATCTGGCGCAGGTACTCCAGGCCGCCGGCCGCGTTCTTGGCCTTCGAGGGCACGATGAAGCCCTCGGCGGCGGCGGCGCGGATCGCCTCGTAGGGCATCTGGTCGGCGGCGGTGACCGAGGGGGTCGGGACCATGCCGTACTCGAAGCCCTCGGGGGTGTCCTTGGCCTGCTCGGCCTCCAGCCAGGAGCCCGACGGGTAGAACGCGATCTTGCCCTGGTTCTGCTGGGTCTGGACCTCGGTGTGGATCAGGCCCTCGTACGCCGGGTCCATGAACTTGCCGATCTCGGCCCACGCGGCGGCGGCCTGCTTGACGGCGTCGTTGTTCCAGGCGTTGTCGGCCAGGTTGTCGATGTCGAGGAGGATCTTGTTGCCGCCGATCTTCGCGGCCGAGATCAGGATCATCCAGTAGGCGTAGTAGGACGCGTTCTTGCCGGCGTAGCCGAACGGCACGATGTTCTTGGCCTTGGCGGCCTCGGCGAAGGTCTTGAACTCGTCGAAGGTCTTCGGCGGGGTCCAGCCCTCCTTCTCGAAGAGCTTGGCGTCGTACCAGAGGCCGTAGGCGGTGTAGACGTAGTTCAGCGTGTACGGCTTGGCGGGGTCGCCGCCCAGGCCCGACTCGATCGTGCCGGGCACGATGACGTCCTTGACCTTCTTGGTGGGGTCGTCGACGCTCGGGGCCTCGAACAGCGGGGTGAGGTCGAGCAGCTGACCGGCGTTGATCAGGGCGCCGCCGTCGAGGTTGTCGGTGCCGGAGTTGTTGACCACGTCGGGCACGTCGCCGCCGGCGAAGCGCGGGGTGAGGGTCTGCCCGATCGTCTGGATGCCCTGGTGCTTGATCGTCGCGCCCGGGAACGCCTTCTTGTAGAGGGGTTCGTGCGACTGGGTGGCGTACTCGTCGCTGTAGCCGCCCTTGAAGATGACGACTTCGAGCGGGGCGTCGGCCTTGACGTTGAAGGGGTTGTTCGCCGAGGCGCTCGCGCCGCCGGCCGAGGGGGCCGGGGCCGAGGGGGCGGCCGCCTCGGAGCCACCGCCGCCGGTGGCACAGGCGCTCAGAAAAGGACCGGCGACGAGGGCGGTCAGTCCGACGCGGGCCAGCAGCTGACGGCGCGTGATGTCACGGGGCGTGATGGTCATCCAACTCTCCTGATACCGGGGGGATCAATTAGGAAAGTTTCCTAAACGTTCGTGAACGTACGAGCGAGGCCCAAGCATCGTCAAGGTGTCGGGGTCGGTCTAGACCAACCTGTGACGTGACCGCGATGGTTCGTGAGCCGATCGCGGCGTTTTGCCTGCTTATGGGGGATATTAAACATGGGACGATCCCCTCTTTACACCCGAGCTTTACCGCATCTTATGCCCTATAAGGGGGCTACTGGTATAGACCGGCTGCCAGATAATGTGATCGCCATGAAGGAGCTCCAAGAGGAGTTGTGCCGGTACGGCCACCGCGCCGCCTCCCTCGGCCTGGTCATCGGCACCTCGGGAAACCTCAGCGTGCGCGCCGGCGACCTGGTCGCGGTCACCCCGTCGGGCGTCGCCCTCGACGCGCTCACCCCCGGCGACTGCCCGGTCGTGACCCTCGACGGCGAGATCGTCTCGGGTTCGCGCGCGCCGTCGTCGGAGACCCCCATGCACCTGGCGCTCTACCGGGCGACCGGCGCGGCGGCGGTGGTCCATACCCATGCCGTGTTCGGGACGGTCGTCGCCACCACCCTGACCGAACTGCCGGCCATCCACTACAACGCCCTGCTGCTCGGCGGCACGGTCAGAGTCGCCGAGTACGCCACCTACGGCACCCCCGAGCTGGCCGCCAACGTGGTCCGCGCCCTGGAGGGCCGGCAGGCGGCGCTGATGGCCAACCACGGGAGCGTGTCGATCGGCCGCACCCTGGAGGAGGCGTTCGAGGCGACCCGGCTGCTGGAGTGGTTGTGCGAGGTGTACGTCCGCGCCCTCGGCGTCGGCGCCCCGCGCGTGCTCACCGAGGACGAACTGGTCGCGGTGATCGCAAGGGCGAGTAAGGGTTCGGGAAACGCCTGATCGTCGTCCCTTCGAGGCGGGATCCCGATTGGTCGAATGACCTCCGGATCTTCTCGCCAATAGGGGGACACGATGAGGTTGCTCGTCAATGCCGCGATCATCGCCGGGGTGGCGGTCTCGGCCGCGCAGACGCCCGCCGCCGCCGCGCCGAACCCGATCAACACGATCAAGGTTCCGTGCAGCGTCAGCGCGCTGCACAACGCCGTCACGGCGGCCAACACGAACACGGCGGTGCTGAAGCTGGCGCCGAGCTGCTCGTACAACCTGACCACGCCGCTCCCGGCGATCAGCGGCCGGATCACGCTGAAGGGCGCCAACACCTCGATCAGGCGCGCCCTGGCGGCCGCGCCGTTCCGGATCCTGGACGTGCTCGCCACCGGCGACCTGACCGTCGAGGACGTTTTCATCATGAACGGCCTGATCGGCAGCGGCGACGGCGCCGGCATCAGGAACGCCGGCCGGCTCAACCTGCGCCGCGTCACCGTGGCGGGCAACCTCGCCCAGCTCGGCAACGGCGCGGGCCTGGCCAACACCGGCCGCGCCACGGTCCGCAACTCCATCTTCGCCACCAACCTGGCCCTGGGCGGCGACGGCGCCGGCATCCACAACGCCGGCGACCTGCACCTCATCGACAGCACCGTGGTCGGCAACGTCCTCAACAACCGGGGCGCGGGCCTCTTCACCGCCGCCGGCCACACCTCCCGCGTGGTCCGCAGCTCCGTCAACGGCAACCTGAGCGCCTCCCTGACGGGCGGCGGCGTCGCCAGCGCCGGCACCACCACGCTGCGCGACACCTGGGTCAGGCTGAACAAGTCGATCGGCGCGGGCGGCGGCGTCCTCGTGCTGCCGGGCGGCTCCGTGACGCTCGACCGCTCGGGCGTCCGCGACAACAACCCCGACAACTGCGCCGGCCCGACCGCGATCCCGGGCTGCGCCGGCTAGGGACACGCCCAGGCTCCTCCCCGGGGCGCCCGGCGCGGGCGCCGTGTCACGGTTGCCCCGGGAGGGTGTTTCATGGTGTCGATTCACGTGGGCGGCTACGCCCGGGTACCGGTTGACCTGGGCGGGCTCGCCCGGCAGGACGTGCGGTTACGCGTCGCCGAGGGGCCCGCGTTCGCGGCCGTCTCCGCGTCGGCGGACGCCGGAGCCGACCCGGCCGAGGCGATGCTGCTCGCGGGGCCGCATCCGGGCACGTACACGCTGGAGGTCAGGGACCTCGGCGGCGGCCTGGTCTCCTCGACCGCCTTCGCCGTCACCGAGGACCCGCCCCCGCACGACGGGCCACCGACGGCCTTCACCGGGGCCAACCCGATGTACCCGCGCTCCGGCGCGTGGGGCTCGGTGCTCAACCCGATGTGGCCTGCCGGCTTCACCTACGGCCCGTCCCCCGTGTCGGGGCCGCGCAGAGTCGCGATCGTGTACGTCGGCACGAGGGACTCGGCCTCCGCGCCCGCCACCCCGGCGACCTACCGGACCGCGCTGGAGACCACGCGCGACTACTTCCGCGAGATCTCCCACGGCGCGCTGGAGATCGTGCCGGCGGGCGAGGCGACGGTCCGGCTGCCGCGCCGGTGGAACCGCTACCACGAGCCGTTCGGTCCGGCCGACGGACGCCAGGCCGCCACCCACGAACTGATCGGCGAGGCCATGCGGCGGGCCCAGGCCGACCTCGACCTCGGCGGGGTCGACACCTGCGTGTTCGTGGTCGCCCCGCCCGGCCGGGGCCGGTTCAGCTGGCCCATCGCCTCCGGCGGCACGTACCAGCTCCCGCTCGGGCCCCTCGGCTGGTCCTGGAAGTCGCTGCCCTGGGTGGTGATGCCGGCGAACTGGGAGGCGGTGGGCACCCGCCGCGCCTTCCAGACCCTCACCCACGAGATCGGCCACACCATCGGCCTCGGCGACATGTACGGCGCCGACCCCCGCGACATCGGCGGCTGGGACGTCATGAGCGACGAGGCCCGCTATTCGGGCCTGTCGCTGCCGCACCGCGTCGTGCTCGGCTGGACCGACCGGGCCTGGTTGCGCCGCTACGACTTCACCCGGGAGCACCCGGTCGACGAGGAGGTCGTGCTCACGGCCGCCGGGCTCACCGGGGGCGGCCCGCCGCCGGGCGAGCGCGCGGGGCTGGAGGTCGAGGTCGCCGACGGCTGGCGCTACTACTTCGAGTACCGCTCTCGGCAGCACCCCGACGGCGCCGACCCCGGCCCGGCCCAGCTCGCCGACCAGAACCTGCCGGCCGACCGGGTGGTCCTGGGCACCGACGTCGTGGCCGGGTGGTACCGCCCGCCGGTGGTCCGCCGCCCGATCCGGCTGCTGGCCGACGACGGCGACGGCGAGGGCGCGGCCCTGCCCGCCGGCGCCGACTACGAGGAGTCCGACGGCGACGCCTCCTTCCGGGTCCACGTGCTGGCCGCCGACGACGACCGGGCGCGGGTGCGGGTGACGTACCGGCCGACCCCCGGCGTGGTCCCGCGGCCGGACGGGCCCGACCCGTCGATCCGCCCCTGGCCGGGCGGCGGCGACTGGCGCAGCCCCGACGTGACGATCTCCAACGCGACCGGGTTGCCGTTCCCGTGGGCCGGCCACGACAACGTGATCGTCGCGACCGTGCGCAACCGGGGCGCCGTGGACGCGACCGGGGTCAAGGTGGGGTTCTGGGTCAAGGACTTCAGCGTGTCGGCCACGGGGCCCGAGACCTTCCTCGGTTGGGACCGGGGCGACGTGCCGGCGGGCGGCGAGCGGGCGTTCCGGATGGACTGGCGGCCGCCGGCCGCGCGGAGCGGCCTGTGGTTCCTGCCGCTCACGTTCGCCCACTACTGCGTCGTGGTCCGGATCGAGCCGGTGCCCGGCGAGCGAAGCACGGCCGACAACGAGGCCCAGACCAACTTCACGCTGGTGTGGACGGCGGCGGCCTCGCCCTACGACCGGCAGGCCGTCCCGGTGACGGTGAGCAACCCCTACCCCGACCGCCCGGTGCGGGTGAACCTGCACGCCGAGCAGACCCTCGACGGGTTCCGCACCTACCTGGAGCACACCTGGGTGCGGCTGGCGCCGGGCGAGACCCGCGCGGTCGAGGTGATGGTCGAGTGCGTCGCCCGCGAACCCGCCTTCGCCGACCGGGTGCGGGAGGCCGAGCTCTGGCGCACCCCCAACGTCGTCACCGTCGTCGCGACGGTCGCCGACCCGGGCTCCGACGTGCTGACCCCGATCGGCGGCGGCACGATCGAGGTCCGCGCCGGCCTGGCTACCGGGCTGACCGAGCTCGACGTGAGCGAGACGAGCGCGTCGGGACGCCTCACGACGGCCGAGGGCGACCCGGTCGCGGGCGCGACCGTACTGCTCACCTCCCGGGACGCCGGCCGGGCGGAACTCGTCGAACGCGCCACGACCGACGTGTCGGGCCGTTTTTCGACTCTCGTCCGCCGCCGCCCGGCGGAGATCGCCTACCCGGGCGACCTCATGGGCTACGCACCCTGCTCGGCGAAGCTCAGCCCGGTTTGACGGGCCGGGCGCGGACCACGGGCCAGATCCAGACCACGTTGATCACGACCGCGGCCAGGGACACCAGGCCGATCACCAAGAGGAAGATGCTGACCAGGTTGGGTATCGGCCACGTCGGCAGCCCTTCGGCCGAGGAGAGCACGGCCCTGCCCGGCTGCTGCGGGTCGTAGGCCACCGTGACGACGGAGCCGGGCTGAGGCGGGTCGCACCGGGTGGTCGAGCAGTATTCGAGCCTCATCCGGCTCACGACCTCGACGCCGTCGACCATGTAGCTCACGCGGCCGTGGTACTCCATGCCCGGCTGCCCGTCATGGCTGTACTGCACCCCGCCGCGCTGGAGCTCGGTCACCTTGCCCGCGGCGACGACCGCCCGGCGGCTGAACGCGGTCTGGTCGGCGTACAACCAGGCGGCGAGGCCGAGCAGGGCCAGGCCGCCGAGCGTCCACGGCAGCACGTGCTGCCGGAAGAACGTGGCGATCATTCCCTGATGACGCGACACCGTTCACGCCCCCCTGCGCGGCCGGGTGCGCAGCACCGGCCAGATCCAGGCCACGTTGATCGCGACCGCCGCCAGGAAGGCCAGGCCCAGCACTCCGCACACTAAGACGATCACGTTGGGCATCGGCCAGTGCGGGAGCCCTCCGGGCCCCGAGCGTACGGCCCGGTTGAAGTTGTGCGTGTCGTAGGCGACCGTCACGGTCTGGCCCGCCGTCGGCACCGGGCAGCTCGGCAGGGAGCAGGAGACCAGCTTCAGCCGGTTGCTGAGGACGTCGGCGCCCTTCACCTGGTAGTGCACCCGGCCGCTGTAGTCGGTGATGGCCGGGCCGTCGTCCTGGTAGAACACACCGCTCCGGATGACGTCCGCCACCGTGCCCGTGGTGACCACGGAGCGGCGGGCGAAGGACGTCTGGTCGGCGTACCGCCACCCGGCGACCACGAGGAGCACGGCCGCGGCGCAGAACAGCCACAGCACGTATTTCACGAAATACCGGGTGGTCATGCCTCGATGATGCGGCTCCGCCGGGCCGGGCGCATTGCCGTTTTACGCCACGCTGCCCGGCAGGCGGTAGATCGGGGCGGGCTCGATCTCCGGGGCCCGTCTCCGGCCCCTGCGCGGGGGTTCCTGGTCGGCGCAGAGGTAGGCGTACATGCCCGAGAGAAGGCGTTGCACGTCGGCGTGGGGGCGCACGACCAGGCGCAGGAAGCGGCTGTTGAAGCCCAGTTTGTTGCCGCACTCGCGGATGTAGACGCCGTGCTCGCGGATCAGGTAGTCGCGCAGTTCGCGGCCGTCGCGGCCCTCGGGGAGCTTGCACAACACGAAGTTGCCCTGCGACGGGAAGACGGTCAGGCCGGTGAGGGAGGCGAGCTGGCGGATCATCATCTCGCGGTCGTGGGCGACCAGGCGCAGGCTGTGCCGGTATTCGTTCATGTGGGCCTTCAGCATGAAGACCACGACCTCGGCGAAGGAGTTGAGGTTCCACTTCGGCAGCACGCGCCGGACCAGCCCGGCGATCTGCGGGTTGGCGACCAGGTAGCCGAAGCGCACGCCGTGCAGGCCGAAGTTCTTGCCGAGGCTCTTCAGCACCACCACGTTGGGCCGGATGACGGCCTCGTCGGCGACGCTGGCCGACGGTTCGGCGTCCACGAACTCGATGAACGACTCGTCGACGACGATCAGGTCGAGGTCGGTCAGCCGGTCGAGCATGCGCACGACCTCGTGGCGGGGCAGGTAGCCGCCGTCGGGGTTGTTCGGGTTGCAGATCACCGCCACCCGCGACCCGCGTTCGCGGACGAACCTGATGTAGCTCTCCACGTCGAGCCGGAACCGCTGCGACTCCAGCAGCGGGAACATGTCGCAGCGTTTGCCGGTCTCCAGCGGCTGGTCGGTCCAGCGGCCGAAGGTGGGCACCGGCACGGCCAGGCTCTCGCGGACCAGCAGGTGGTCGAGCCAGGTGATCAGCTCGGTCGAGCCGTTGCCCATCGCGATCGTGGAGGGGTTCAGGTCGAGGGTGTCGCACAGCTCCTTGGTGATCGTCTCGGCGTCGCTCGGGTAGTACTTGAGCACGTCGACCAGGTTGGTCCGCAGGTCGTCGAACATCGCCGTGGTCGGGAAGTACGGATTGCACGGGATGCAGAAGTCGACCAGGTCGTCACCTGCGGCCCCGCGCCGCAGGGCGAAGTACGACGGGCTGTGGGCGTCGCTCCGCAGCAACGCGAGGTCTACGGATGCTGTCACGCCGGAGGGTACGCGCCACGCCGTCGCCGCGTTCAGCCGAGCACGGCTTTGCGGGCCAGCCCGAGGGGCAGGCCGCCGCTTCCGGCGAGCCGGTCGTGGAAGCTCTTCAGGTCGCCGGTGTACTCGTCTCTGATCTTCTCGATCTCGATCGCGCCGGTCAGGTAGCTGGGCGCCTGGGTCGGCCAGGCGCAGTAGCGGTTCACCTCGCCCTTGGCGGTGCCGGGCGACAACGACGCCTTGGTGGCCATGTACGTCTCGGCCTCGTCGATCGACATCTCGCCGCAGTGCAGGGCGGTGTCGACGACGATGCGGGCGGCCCGCCAGATGCGGCAGTCGAGGTGGGCCAGCTCGGTCTCGGGGGTGTCGTAGTAGCCCTGCTCCCACATGAGCTTCTCGACGTAGAGGCCCCAGCCCTCGACGAAGTAGGGGGTGCGGAACACCTTGCGGATGCGCCGCGAGCTCTCGCCGATGTGCGCCAGGTGCCAGTGGTGCCCGGGGTAGGCCTCGTGGACGGCGATCGAGGGCATCTGCGGCCGCGAGTTGGTGCGCAGCCGCTGCCTGACCTGCTCCTCGGTGAAGTCGTCGGGGGTGTACGGCACGAAGAACACCCCCTCGCGGGCGGTGCTCAGCGGCGGGGGCGCCAGGTAGTTGGCGACCGCGATGATCGGCCGCTGGAACTCCGGCGAGGGCAGCACCTGGCAGTGTTCGCCCGCCGGGAAGGTGACCAGGTCGCGGTCGCGCACGTAGCGGCGGGCGCGTTCGGTCTCGGCCTCGTATTCGGCGCGCATCGCTTCGAGGGTGGGCGGGTGGTCGTTCATGATCGACTCCATGGCGGGCCGCCAGGCGTCGAAGCCGAGCTTGCCGGCCACCTCGTTCATGCGGGCGTTCAGCGCCTCCCACTCGGCGACGCCCTTGGCGTGGAGTTCGGTCGCGCCGTAGCCGAGCAGCTCGCGTTCGCGCAGCAGGCCCGAGTAGAGCTCCTCGCCCATCCGCCAGCTGCCGCGGGCGGTGAAGCCCTCCAGGAAGGCGACCAGTTCGTCGAACGCCTGCGCGGCCGGTTCGGCCGCCGCCGCCAGGCGGGCGCGCAGCGCGGGGTCGCCGACCTGCGCGGGCAGCGTCTCGGTGAGGAACCGCCGGCCGGTACGGGCCTGGCCCAGCCCCCGGGTGACGAGGAGTTCGGCGGCGAGGTCGGGCGACAGGTTGGCCCGGCAGGCGGCCAGCACGGCGGGCACCTCGCCCAGCCGCGCGACCGCCGCTTCGACGAGTTCGGGTTCGGGTGACAACCGCTGCTGGAACGGGGTGAACATGGCCGCGAAGATCGCGTCGAGGTAGGGCGCGGGCGTGCGCCGCCACTCGGGCCAGCGGGCGCTGAGCACGTCGCCGCGCAGGTGGGCCAGGGCGAGTTCGTGGTCGATCCGGTCGTCGGGCGAGGGCCCGGGATCGGCGTTGGAGAGGCGGTCGAGCCACAACTCGGCGGCGCGCTCGCGGCGGATGAACCCCTCTTCGCTGAAGTCGCCCAGAGTGTGGTCGAACCCGGGGGCCCCGAGGAGGGTCGCCCGCACCGGATTGTCCTTCAGATACCAGTCGACGAACTCGTCCAGCAGCGTCATGCGGCGACCCTACCCCCGACCCCGGTCGCCACAAATGACTGACATCCGCGACACTTATTCGCATAGGTCCCCCCAAAGTAGGAGCAACCAGGTGCCACTTCAGATGACCGGCGCCCCTTCGGATCCCGATCTCATCCGGCTCCCCTGGGACGTCCCCCTCGAAGAGTGGCCCGAGCACCGCCTGGTCGCCCTCCCCCGGGGCATCTCCCGCCACGTCGTCCGGTTCACCCGCATCAACGGCACCGTGTACGCCATCAAGGAGATCAGCGAGCGGTACGCCAAACGCGAATACCGCCTGCTCTGGGACCTCAACCGGCTCGACACCCCGTCGGTCGAACCGGTGGCCGTGGTGACCGGCCGCGAGAGCAAGACCGGCGAACGCCTCGACTCGGCCCTCATCACCAGCCACCTGCAGTACTCCCTGCCGTACCGGGCGGTCCTGTCGGGCGCGCTGCGCCCGGAGACCCTGGAGCGGCTGCTCGACGCCCTGGCCGTGCTGATCGTCCGGCTGCACCTGACCGGCTTCTACTGGGGCGACTGCTCGTTGTCGAACACCCTGTTCCGCCGCGACGCGGGCGCGTTCGCCGCCTACCTCGTCGACGCCGAGACCGGCGAGCTGCACCCGATGATCAGCGAGGGCCAGCGCCACCACGACATCGAGGTCGCCCACGTCAACATCTACGGCGAACTGCTCGACCTGGAGGCCGGCGACCTGCTGCACCCGTCGATCGACCCGCTGGTGTTCGCCGAGCAGATCGTCGAGCGCTACCACCGCCTGTGGGACGAGCTCAACTCCGACGAGATCATCGAGGAGGTCGACTGGCACAAGGTCGACCAGCGCATCCGCCGCCTCAACACCCTCGGCTTCGACGTCGCCGAGATGATGGTCCGCCGCAAGGCCGGCACCGGCCGCCTGATCGTCCGCCCCAAGGTCGTCGACGCGGGCCACCACCAGCGCCGCCTCCTGCGCCTGACCGGCCTGGACGTCGAGGAGAACCAGGCCCGCCGCCTGCTCAACGACCTCGACTCGTTCACCGTCACCCACGGCCTGCGCCACGAGGACGAGGCGATAGTGGCCCACCGCTGGCTCGCCGAGGTCTACCAGCCGGTGATAAACGCGATCCCGCCGGAGCTGCACCGCAAGCTGGAGCGCGCCCAGCTGTACCACGAGGTGCTGGAGCACCGCTGGTTCCTGTCGGAGGCGGCCGGCAAGGACGTCGGCCTCGCGGCGGCCGTCCGCAGCTACATCGACAACGTGCTGGTCCACCGCCCCGACGAGAAGGCCATCATCGGCGCAGAGCTCTAGCCGCGTCGGCGATGCGGTCCTCGCCGAAGACCTCGATGCCGTTGGCGACCAGCAGGGCCGCCGTGACGCCCTCGCCGGGGAGCATGCGGCCGCGGAAGGTGCCGTCGTAGATCCGCAGGGAGCCGCACGACGGGCTGCCCTCCTTGAGGATCGCGATCCGGACGCCGAAGGAGCGGGCGACCGCGAGGCACTGGCGGGCGCCTTCGAGGAAGTGCGCCGTCACGTCGGCGCCCTCGGGGGTGAGGATGCGGGCCGCTCCGGCGAGCACCGCCGCGCCGCCGGCGCCGCCCTCGATCTCGGCCGGGGGGCGGGGCACGGGGAGGCCGCCCTCGACCTCGGGGCAGAACGGGACCAGCCGCCCTTCGGCGCGCCAGGCTGCGAGGATCGTGTCGTCGCTGGTCTTGGCGCGGCCGTCGAAGCGCACGCGGCGGCCCATCAGGCAGGCGCTGACGAGAATTCGTTCCACCTCATCAATTTTGCAACACGGTTTGCACCGGGTATCAGATTCCTCCTTCCACTGACAAAGTCTCTATGTCAGGAAACAAGACAACACATGGTGTTTCGCTGAGTGATTCTCCGATTTCTCTAAGGTTTGAACCCACCACTTGGCGGGGGTAACCGGAGGAGTTGCGGGTGATCGGCATCGAAGACTGCCTGTCCGAGGCGATGGCCATCCCGGGAGCGCTCGGCGCCATCCTGGTCGACCACACCAGCGGGACGGCGCTCGCGATGGAGGGCCTGCCCGACCCGGAGCGGTCGGCGGTCGGGCTGAGCGAGACCTTCCGCGCCACGCTCGACGGACTGGCCCTGTCGTCCCCCGATGGAACGGTCCGGATCGACGATCTGATCATCACCACCGACCACGGCTACCAGCTCATCAAGCCGATGGAGACGATGTGGGACGGGCCGCTGCTGATCTGCGTGCGGCTCGACCGCGACCGGGCGAACCTGGCCCTGGCGCGGCGGCGCCTCGACAGCATCTCCCACGAACTGATCGCGTCGTGACCGGTGCCGATCGACGAGATGCTCTCCGACCTGGCGGAGAGCAGGGCGACCGGCGCCCTGAAAGCGGGCCGGAGCGGCACCGTCTACCTGAGCAAGGGCCGGATCTGTTACGTCGAGTGCGCGCGGACCCCGAGCGTCGAGGAACTGCTGACGGCCTCCGGCCGGCTCACCCTCACCGGGGTGCGGACGGCCCGCCAGACCGCGGCGGCCACCGCCGACGGCGGCGACATGCTGGTCCGGCGGGGCGTGCTCAGCCGGGGCGAGCTGCAGCTGTGCGTTCTCGGGGCGACCCTGGACGCCTCCTTCTTCCTGTTCGGCGCGACCGTGCCGAAGCCCAAGTTCCGCGAGGGCGACCGGCACTGGCTGGGGATCCACTGGTTCTTCGACGTGCCGGGCCTCTTCCGGGAATGTCACCGCAGGAGGGCCCGGTTGGACCGCGCCTGGCCATCGGCCGAACTCGACAGCCGCCCGGTGGTGCCGGTGCGGCGCATCCGCTCGCACCACGTGGTGCTGACCGCCCTCCAGTGGGAGATCCTGCTCAACGCGGACGCCGAGACCACGCCCGCCGAGCTGGCGAAACGGATCGGGCGGCCGGCGTACACGACGCTCCTCGCGGTCCGCGAGATGGCCGCGGCGGGTCTCCTGGAGTGTCCGGGGCCGCCGCCGCCCCCGGAGAAGCCGCCGGATCTCCCCAAGCGCGTGGCGGGTTCGGCTCCCCGCGCGATGCCCGGAGACGGGGGTGGCCGGCGGGCGCAGTCGTCCTACCCCGAGATCAGCGGAGACCCGACGGACGTGAATCTGCTCATCAGGCTGCGCAACGCGCTGGAGGCATTCCAGTGATCACCCGCCCGTGGCTCAAACGGGCCGGAAGGGGCATCCCGATGGACCTGCGCCGCGAGATCCACGAGGAGATGCTGCTCCTCAGAGGTCGCACGAACGAGATCACCGGCGTCCTCACCTGCACCGTCGACGGCATGCTGGTCTCCGCCGACCTGGCGGAGAACGTCGACCAGACCGCGGCGCTCACCTCGGCCGTGCTCTCGATGAGCCGCCGGATGACCGACCTGACCAGGATCGGCGAACTCGAGGAGACCCTGATCTCCGCCACCCGCGGCTTCACCGCCCACTACGCCGCGGGTCCCAAACTCGTCCTCACCGTGCTGGCCGTCCCGGGGGCCAACCTCGGGCTGCTGCGGATCGAGGGCAGGAAGACGGCGGCGAAGATCGCCGCCATCGTCGAACGCGAATGACAGGAGAAGACCCGACATGGCGAACATGGACATCTCCCTCAAGGAGATGATGGCGATCGACGGCGCTATCGGCGCCGCCGTGGTCGACTACAACAGCGGCATGAGCCTGGGCGTGCTGGGCGGGTCGAAGGACCTCGACCTGCAGATCGCCGGGGCCGGCAACACCGAGGTCGTGAAGGCCAAGCTGCGCACGATGGACAGCCTGGGCCTGAAGGACGCGATCGAGGACATCCTCATCACCCTGTCCGGCCAGTACCACATCATCCGCCCGATCACCGGCCGGGGCGGCAAGGGCCTGTTCCTCTACCTCGCCCTCGACCGCGGCCGGGCCAACCTCGCGATGGCCCGGCACCACCTGCGGGCCATCGAGGACAAGATGGAGATCTGATCGCGTACCGGCGTGAGCCGCTCAGGCGGAGCCCAGGAGCGGCTCACGGTTCTCCTTCGGGAACAGCTTCTCGCCCGGCATGGGCAGCCCGAGGGTGTCGGTCACCCGGCGGATCAGTTCGGCGTGCGACCTGATCCCGGGCAGCCGCAGCAGTTCCTCGCCCTTGCGGGTGAGCAGCACGGTCGGGGTCCGGTCGACGCCGACCGAGGCGGCCGCGCCGATCGCGGTCTCGACGTCGACGACCGCGCCGATCAGCTCGTCGTCGTACTCGGCGACGATGCGGTCGATCACGGGAGTGATCCACTCGCTGGCCAGGCAGTCGGTTCCGGTGAAGGTGAGGAGCACCGGAGCCGGCCCCATGACCAGTGAGGCGAGGTCGCGTTCCCCGGTGACGATCCGGCGCCGGGGCGCGACCCGCGACGGCCGGTCGGGGCCGGTGAGCATGCGCGCGTACGCGTCGGCGAGCCGGGGCGGGCCCGACAGGCCGTTGACGGCCAGGCCGTGGAAGAGCAGGCGGGCGCAGTCAGACCGGGAGACGTGGTCGAGGTCGATCTCCTTCAGCGGCGGCGCGAACGACAACACCGCCTCGCAGTCGACCGGCCCGGCCAGCGACAGGATGGCCAGCGACTCGGTCGAGCCGAGCCGCCACAGGCAGCCCTTCTCCATGTTCTCGGTGCCGAGCCGCAGGTAGCGCAGCCCGGCCATGCTGCCCAGCGCGCCGAGGCCGTGGCCGCGTACCTCACCCCCGGAGACGGCGACCACCGCGGCCGAGGTGCGGGCGATGTGACCGAACGAGGCGTCGGTGATCGACGATCCGCCGAGCTTCACCTTGATCAGCGGGCTGTTCTCCGGCAGCGGCACGTCGCCGGTGATGTTGGGCGACCACAACTCCAGGCTTTCGAGGGTGGTCAGCCCCTGGATCGCGCGCACCCCCTCGTCGGTGAACTTCCCGGTCACCGCCAGGTCGCGCAGCTCCGAGCGCTTGGCGATCAGCCGCAGGTCGTCGTCGCAGACGCCGCTCAGCCGCAGTCCGGTCGTCTCGGGCGCCTCGGCCAGCCGTTCGGTCGTCGCGGCGACGTAAGCCAGCTCGACGTCCTCGGGGACGGGGATCTCCCCCGTGGGCCGGAACTCCCCCATGGTCTGCCCGACCGGTCGATCACCGACCACGACGAAGTGGACCTCGCCCGGCAAGGGCGTCTCAGGGAATCTCAGCACACGCTCCATTCGCGAAGAATCCCCAGGTCAGCGCCCTTACCAAACGCCCTGGAAGGTACGTTGGAAGCAATGACCCTCCGAGCGTGTTTTTATGGGGCATATGGCGAATCCGGCGATCCTGACGGTGGACGACGACCCCGCGGTGTCCCGCGCGGTCTCCCGTGACCTGCGGCGGCGCTACGGCGACCGCTACCGCGTCGTGCGGGCCGACTCCGGCGAGTCGGCCCTTGAGGCGTTGCGGGAGATCAAGCTGCGCGGGGAGCAGGTCGCGGTCCTGGTGGCCGACTACCGGATGCCCCAGATGAACGGCATCCAGTTCCTCGAAGCGGCCATGGATCTCTTTCCGCTGGCGCGGCGCATTCTTTTGACCGCCTATGCCGACACCGAGGCGGCGATCGACGCGATCAACCTGGTCGACGTCGACCACTACCTGCTGAAGCCGTGGAACCCGCCGGAGGAGAAGCTCTACCCGGTCATCGACGCGCTGCTCGACGCCTGGGTCGCCACCCCCGACCGTCCGGCGACCGAGATCCGCGTGGTCGGGCACCGGTGGTCGGCCGAGTCGTGGGCGGTGCGCGACTTCCTGGCCCGGAACCTGGTGTCCTACCGGTGGCTGCTGGCCGACGACCCCGAGGGCCGCCGCCTGCTGACCGCCGCCGGGCTGACCGAGAACGACGTGCCGCTGGTGGTGACGCCCGACGGCAAGTCGCTGGTGCAGCCGTCGGAGATCGACCTGGCCCCCCACGTGGGCCTGACGACCACGCCGGCCAGCGACTTCTACGACCTGGTGGTCGTCGGGGCCGGCCCGGCCGGGCTGGGCGCGGCGGTCTACGGGGCGTCCGAAGGGCTGCGTACCGTGCTGATCGAGCAGCGGGCCACCGGCGGGCAGGCCGGGCAGAGCAGCCGCATCGAGAACTACCTGGGCTTCCCCGACGGCGTGAGCGGCGCGCAGCTGACCGAGCGGGCCCGCAGGCAGGCGCTGAAGTTCGGCACCGAACTGCTGAGCGCCCGCGAGGCGGTCGCGCTGGAGGCGGGCGGGTCGACGCGGGTGCTGCGCTTCGACGACGGCACCTCGATCGCCGCCCACACGGTGGTGCTGGCGACCGGCGTCTCCTACCGGATGCTGCAGGCCCCCGGCCTCGACGGCTTCACCGGCCGGGGCGTCTTCTACGGCTCGGCGTCCACCGAGGCCCCTTCGTGCCTCGACCAGGACGTCTACATCGTCGGCGGCGCCAACTCGGCCGGGCAGGCGGCGGTCTACTTCTCCCGGTACGCCGCCCGCGTCCACATCCTGATCCGCGGCGACAGCCTCGAACGGTCGATGTCGAACTACCTGATCAAGCAGATCGCCGCCCACCCGACGATCCAGGTCCACCCGAACACCGAGATCTGCCAGGCCGAGGGCGACGAGCACCTCGAACGGCTGACGCTGCGCGACACCCGCACCGGTCAGATCCGGGTGGCCGACACGACGTGGTGCTTCATCTTCATCGGCGCCGAGCCCCGCACCGCCTGGCTCGACTCCGTCGTCCAGCGTGACCAGCACGGCTTCGTGCTGACCGGCCCCGACCTGCTGAGCGGCGGGCAGCGGCCCGCCGGGTGGGCGCTGCCGCGCGACCCCTATCACCTGGAGAGCAGCATGCCCGGCGTCTTCGCGGCGGGCGACGTGCGCTCCGAATCGGTCAAACGCGTCGCCTCCGCCGTGGGCGAGGGCGCCATGGCCGTCTCCCTCATCCACCGTTATCTGGAGGCGCAATGAGCGACCTTCTGACCCCGGACGATCTCCGCGGCCTGTTCCTCTTCGAGTCGCTCAACGACGAGCAGCTCCGGCTGATCGCCGACTGCGGCGTCGTGGTCCGCTACTCCGCCGGCTCGCTCGTGTACGAGGAGGGCGGCCCCGCGACCTGCTTCGTCGTCCTCCTCGACGGCACGGTCACGCTGAGCCGGCGCGTGCGCGGCGACGACGTCGAGTTCCTCCGCAGCGACCAGCGCGGCGCCTACGGCGGGGCGACCCAGGCCTACATGGGCACGCCGGGCGAGCAGACGTACAACAACTCGATGCTCGCGCTGACCGACGTGACCATGTACGAGATCCCGGCCGACTCCTTCGCCCAGTGGACCCGCTCGTGGTTCCCGATGGCGATGCACCTGCTGGAGGGCCTGTTCGTCGGCATGCAGACCACGCAGACCGTGGTCGGGGAGCGCGAGCGGCTGCTCGCCCTGGGCGCGTTGTCGGCGGGGCTGACCCACGAGCTGAACAACCCGGCCGCCGCGGCGGTCCGGGCCACCTCGATCCTGCGCGAACGCGTGGCCGGCATGCGCCACAAGCTGGGCATGATCGCCGACGGGAAGATCGACGGCGGCCGTCTGCACAAGCTGGTCGAGCTGCAGGAGATCGCGGTCAAGCGGGCCGCCTCGACGCCCGAGTTGTCGGCCCTGCAGACCTCCGACGCCGAGAGCGAGCTGGAGGACTGGCTCGACGACCACGACATCGCCGGGTCGTGGGACATCGCGCCCACCCTGGTCGCGGGCGGGATCGACACCGAGTGGCTGCAGACCGTCGAGTCGTGCGTCGGCGAGGGCAACCTCGAAGGGGCGATCCGGTGGCTGACGTACACCATAGACACCGAGCTGCTGATGGACGAGATCGACGACGCCGTCACCCGCATCTCGGGCCTGGTCTCGGCCGCCAAGCAGTACTCCCAGCTCGACCGCGCCCCGCACCAGACGGTCGACGTGCACGACCTGCTCGACGCGACGCTGACCATGCTCCAGGCGAAGATCCCCGAAGGGGTGCGCCTGGTGAAGAACTACGACCGCGCGCTGCCGCCCATCCCGGCCTACGCCGCCGAGCTGAACCAGGTGTGGACCAACCTGATCGACAACGCGATCGGCGCCATGGACGGCTCCGGCACGCTGACGATCTCGACCTGCCGCGACGGCGACAACGTGGCCGTCGACGTCGAGGACACCGGCCACGGCATCCCGCCGGAGGTCCGCCCGCACATCTTCGAACCCTTCTTCACCACCAAGGCGGTCGGCGAGGGGACGGGGCTGGGCCTCGACATCTCCTACCGGATCGTGGTGAAGAAGCACCACGGCGACATCCGGGTCGACTCGCAGCCGGGGCGCACCAACTTCCGGGTCCTGCTGCCGCTGGAAGACGTTTGATCAGTCGGTGTCGATCGCGGCCTCAGCGATGAAGTAGGGCTCGATGACGGATGTTATCGACTCAATGAACCGGCGTTCGGCCTGAGCCAGGTCGTTGGCGCGGGTCTTGACGAAGGCCTCGTCGTCTCCGGAGGCGAGATGCCGCAACGCCTCCGGAGAGATGCCCACTTGGGCTCCGTCGAGGATCGCGTTCCGCACGCTCACACCGATAGGGGTTTCGAGCATGACGCGGTTGCCCGGGCTCGACCCGTTCGGCAGACCCACGCGGTTGGACACCCGCCGAAAGGCATTGCCCTCAAGCGCCCTGATCTGGTCGACGGCCCAAGCGTGGCCGTCGGGACGCCTCCGCAACTCCCACAAGATGTAGGCGCGAACCCGGGCGCTGCGCATGTCGAACTTCTCCGGAAACGGCCTGGCTCGCTGGTCGGTGAAGTCAAACATGCCCTGTCCGCCGACGAAATCAGACGGTGACTTCACCTCCGTCGCCAGATCGACCATGTCCCTGATCGACTGGCGGCTGCTAGAGGAGTTGATGCTCGCGAAGAATCCGCTCCACGAGGTGATCCAGAACCAGCGTTCCAGGGTGTCCACCTGCTCGGCGGATGGCGCCGGGCGAAGGTGGAAAAACAGGGCCAGCAGAATGAGCTGGTTGTTGTACGGCACCAGCCGCGCCAGCGGCGCCCCGATCCGGTCGCGTAGAAATGCCACCGCCAAGGTCAGCGCTCTGTCCATCTGAGCGACCGCACGGGAGACCCGTCCTTCCAGCCGTCGGGCCAGAACGTCCCACCGGGCTCCGGTGACCTCCGTTTCCCCGGCTACCGCCAGCACTGCCCGGAAAGCGGCGGTGGAATCGACCTGTCCGAACCCTTCGGCGGCGATGCGTTCCAAGACCGTCGCAATCCCGTCGGCCAGGCTTTCCTCTTCGCCGCCCTTGTAGGTGAGCGCAGAGACCATCTGGTCGGGGGTCATCGACTGGCCCTTGCTGTTGATCCGGGCGAAAACCTCAACGGCCTGGGCCAGAGTGCCGCCCAACAGGGTAACCACGGAGACCTTGTAGGACTTGATGCGCTGGGCGACGCGCTCGGCCTCCTCGACGAGGTCATCTGACCGCTCCCCGTGGCTCGAACTGTGCATGAGTTTGCGTGCGTAGGCGAGGAAATCGAGGGTCTTCAAAACCGACCGGACCGGCAGGTAGTTGGCCGGTGGCGGGCCGCCCTGCTTCCAATGGGCGTAGCGGTTGCCATGGGAGTCGTTGGATCCCAGCACCCGGTAGACGCGCCAGATCCATTCGTTCTCAGCGCCCAGTTCGACATAGTCGGGGCGGTAGAGGCAGCCGTAGAGGGTCGACAGGCGCTGATGACCGTCAAGGATATACGTGGCGGTCCGGCCGGCCGGGGGGTCGGGAACGGTCAGTCCGCCGACCTCGCCGAGGCTTTCGAGCGGCGAGGGCGTCTCCCACAGCAGCATGCTGCCGATGGGATAGCCGCGTTCGATGCTGTCGAAGAGGTCGAGCATCTGATCGGGCCGCCAGACGAACGGGCGCTGGAATTTCGGCACCCTAAGGCGGCCGTCGCTCACGAGGCGCAAATAGTCTTCGAGAAGGCTTACGTCGGGGCGGACACCGATCTCCCCCTGCTCCGTCTTAAGTTCCGCCGGAGCGTCCAGCCCTGACTCTTCCATGTCCCGCTTCCTAGATGATCGTCTGTAACAGTTCGAGCATTAACCGCAGGTCAGCAGTCGCTTCGGGACCGAGATCGGCCTCGGTCAGCGCACCCGCTTCGGCCAGTCGCTCGAACAGAGCACACAGTCCTTCGCCGAACCCCTGGCCCAAGCCCTCTATCACCTTAGGCTCCAGCGAGTCGTAGAGATCCACCTGCTCGGGCAGAACGGCGAATCGCTTCTCCTTTCCGTTCCAGAACGCCTTCTTGACGTCGAGATGCGCCCGCTGATCGGGAGTGAGCCGCTTTAGGTGCCCCAGCTTCTTCGATTTCTCCGAAGGAGCCCCGCTGCTAGCCGCCAGCACCTTCGTCGGCAGGTAGTTCTCCGCCTCACGGAACTGCAGCAGGTGGCCCGGCACGCCCTCTTTGATCAGCGTCGCGATCTTGCCCTCGTGCTTGGAGGCCCCGTCGGGCGTGAGCCGATCGCTGTCAAGGACGAAGGTCACCCGGAACAGCCTTCTGAATCGCCCCCGCTCAGCTCGCACGATCTTGGCCAGTTCACCGCTCCCGCCGCCTTGGGAGAACTCCAGCCAGCCCATCCGATGGGCGTCGAGCAGGCGGCGATCCCCCAAGATGTGCGCCACGGCCACGACAAAACACCGATCGCTTTCCTGGTTCTCCACGACGACTTTCGCGGGGCGAGCGAGATCGTGCGTATGATCGGAAAGACTGTCGCGCGTGATCACCACTGCCGCAGGCCCAGACCACGTGGCGCTGACCATCGCCTTGCGGGCCATCAACTCGTATGTCTTGGCCATCTTCGGCACATGGGACTGGAAGTAGCCTTCGATCGCTCCGACGTCGCGGATGTCGACCATCCATTCATGGCGACCTTCGATGAAATGCCCCATGAGCTGGATGATCTCGTGGAACCCTTCAAGGGTGAAGGCGTCGCCCGCCACCCGGACCCTCATTCGCCCTCCCGCGCCATTTGGGCCTCGGCAAGCTTCTTGGTTTCCTCGAAATCCTCTGAGAAAACTCCATCGGGCCAGTAGCCGACGTTACCGAACTCGTCAATCGAGATCTGTCTAACCCGAGAGGCGCCGTTCGCGTGTTCCACATAGTGAATCGCCACGTCGTCATGGCTGATCACGCCCTCGGCGATTCTGCGGCGCAGGCGGAGGAGCATGGTCTCGCTGTGGGTCTCGATGAGGAACCGGCCGGAATTGAGATTCATGCCATGGATGAACAGGTCGGCGAGCATCGCGTGAAAGGCCGGATGTAGGTGGAGTTCCGGCTCCTCGACGACCTGCAGCCCTTCTGCGGGCTGGAGCAACTGGATCAACAGCGGAAGCACCTGCGTCACGCCGGTGCCCGCATCGGGCAAGTGCGCGATTACTCCGGGGTCAGTCGTCGAACGCAGGATGACGGAATAGACCGGCCCATGTGACTCGACGGCGAGCTGCCAGCCGGCGAGGCCGTCACCCAGGAGTTCGTTGACGCCCTCGATGAGTAGACCGCCGCCGCGCACATGATCGCTGACGAGCATGCCGGCGGCATGCTCCCCCATGGGACCGACGCCGGTGATCGGGCGCGCGGGAAGCCGGATCATTCTCTGCGGACGGTGCCGAAACGGGCCAAGATAGGACGGCGCCGGCAGGCTGTGCACGATGTCCCAAACCGGCCTCTCGTTCCTCGGCAGAATGCCGAGGAAGAACGCTTGGCCGTCGGTGTCCGGCTCGCCGTTCCGGATCGTGCGATGAGAGATCGGCCCGGTGTTCTGCTGCCAGAGCACCCGCAAAGACTCATCGGCGAACTCGGCCGCAAACTCGGAGACCACCTGAGTGTGGAGTTCGGCGATGTTCTGGATCGTCACCGTTACATCGGCCACCTCGGTGCTGAATTCGATCCGCAGCGGCCGGTGAGGGCTGTTGCCATAGACCAGATCGAGAAAGTCCGGAGGGTCGTCGCCCAGCCGGTCGAGGTCGAGCGGAAGCGACGAATCGCTGTTGATGCCGGTCTCAAGAAGGAGTGGCAGGCGGGTCAGCGCACTCTTACCGGAGTTGTTCTTTCCGAGGATGACGGTGATGGGCCGGAGCTCGATCTCCTGACGTTCTTTAAAACACCGGTAGTTCTCGACAGCCATGCGGAGCAACGACATGGCAGAACTCTAGGACAGAGTCATCTCCCAGAATCTCCGACAATGAAAATCGCCTCTGGACGGGCCTGCCGGACGTCACGGCGCTTGGACCGTGCCCTTGCGAGCAGCACCAACCCGCCCGCGACCACCAGCCCTCCCATGGTGTAAGGCCATCCCGCGAATTCCGACCCTGAAGAAGCCCTAGGCATGGTCGTCGGGATCGGGGTCACCCCCGCGACCGGCCGGAACGGGGTGCCCCACGGGTGGCCCGGCGGTTTGATCGCACCCCACGGGTCGGGCATGCCGGCGACCCGCATCGGGTCGTACTCCGGCATCGAGGGCGCCAGGCCGCCCGGCACGGTCAGGGTGCCGATCTCGTCGTGCCCGTAGTAGTCGAGCAGCGCCTCGACCTTCCACTCGCCGGCGGGCAGGATGATCGACGTGGCGTAGTGGGAGGGCTCGGCGAGCCGGACGCCGGTGAAGTCGTGGCGCTCCCCGCTGCGGCTGAAGCGGAGCGTGGTCTCGCCGAACGCCTCGTCCGTGATGGGCTCGGTGCCCAGTGCCAGCACCCAGTAGCCGATCGTGTAGGCGACGCCGGGCCGGATCTCGGGGATCGGGTCGAGTTCGGTCGACGCGAACCCGCCGGCGGCGGCCGGGAGGGGTGCGTACAGCAGCGACAGCGCGCCCAGCAGCACGGCGATTCTTCGGATCATGTCCCTGATACCCGCGTTCGGACCGGAAGGTTCCGGTGTCAACCTGAGGGCGGCCTCGCGGCGTGTCCCGGCAGACAACCGGAGAAACGAAGGGAGCGCGGGTGGATGCGGATTTCGCGGACTTCGTCCGCCGCCGGGGCGATCACCACCTGAGGACCGCCGTGCTGCTCACCGGCGACTGGCACGCGGCCGAGGATCTCGTGCAGACCTCGCTCGGGAAGCTCCTGGCGGTGTGGGACCGGCTCGACACCACGGCCGGGCCCGACGCGTACCTGCGCAAGATCATGGTCAACACGCACCGGTCGTGGTGGCGGGCCCGCTGGCGGCGGGAGATCCCCCGGGCCGAGCTGCCCGACGCGCCCGTGCCCGGCGACCTGTCGGAGGCGCGGGCGGTGGCCGAGGAGGTGCGGGCGGCGCTCCGGCGGTTGCCGGCGCGGCAGCGGACCGCGCTGGTGTTGCGGTTCTTCGCCGACCTCCCCGAGGCGGAGGTGGCCGAGCTCATGGGCTGCTCGGCCGGGAGCGTCAAGGCGCACGTGCACAGAGGGCTGAAGGCGATGCGGCGGCTGGTCAACCGGACCGAGGACGACGGGAGTGTGCTCCGGTGAACGCTCGACACGAGGAGGCTGCGATGCCGGAGAACGAACTGCGCACCCTGCTGGCCGAAGCCAGCGCCGACCGTCCGCCGGGGCTCCGGCTGCTGCCGGTCGCCCCCCGCCCGCGCCGGATGTGGTTGCCGCTCGCCGCGGCGGCGGCCGCCGCGACCGCCGTGGTCCTCATGCTGCCGGGGACGACGCCGTCGGCCGAGGCCCAGGTGGCGGCGGCGGTCGACACGACGTCGGCCGAGAGCTACCGGATCGACACGGTGTCCGGGGAGAAGACCTTCACCGGGGCCTTCGACCCCGAGCGGCGGGTGGGGGTCATCGTCAGGAACGACGGCGCCGAGACCCGCTTCGTCGGCGACACGGTGTACGGGAAGGACCCCGGCGAGACGACGTGGTTCACCGGGCCGCGCCCCGACGAGGAGCTGGCGAACGCTCCGGCCGCCATCGGGCTGGTGAAGCTGATGCCGCTCGACCCGCCCGCGGCGCTGCGCAAACTGCGCGCGGCGACCGAGGTGACCGAGCAGGGCCCGGCGACCGGGGACGGGTGGACCGGCACCCGGTTCGCCTTCACCCTGCCCGACAAGATCTCCGGCCTGGTCGACGTCGACGACCAGGACCGGATCAGGCGCCTGGAGGTGACCTTCCTGAGCGAGGGCCACACGAACGTGCTGGAGTTCAGCGGCTTCGGCACGCCCGTGACGGTCGAGGCCCCGCCCGCGGACCAGATCTCGACCGAGCCGAGGGACAAGCCCGCCGGCGAGGTCCCCAAGCCCGTCGGCACCGCGTCGGCCGTGCGGCCGTGATCTGACCGGTCAGCTCCGGGAGACGACGAACGTGTCCTCCTGGTCGCCGGCCGGCGGAACCGGTTCCCGCCGCCGCAGCCGCCCGGCCAGGAAGACCGCGACCGCGCCCACGGCCGCGCCGCCGAGCGCCCAGCCCCACGGCGGGCCCTCGTCGGCGCGGTCCGCCGGGACGGGAGCCGTCGCGGCGGCCGGGGCCGGGGCGGTGGCCGGGGCCGGGGCGGGATCGGCCGAGCGCGAGGGGGCGGGCGCCATCGCGGTGGTGCCCGCCTTCACGACGTGCTCGGCGTCCCACGGGAAGCCCGGCGGCTTCACCGGCCCCCAGTAGTCGGTGGCCGTCCCGCCGGTGCTGGTCGGGAACGGCGGCGGCGCGACCGCGAGGCCGCCCGGCACGGTGAGCAGGCCGAGGTTGTACGGCTCGAAGATGCCCTGCACCCCTTCGAGCTTCCACGTGCCCTCGGGCACCTGGATCGTGGCGGCGTAGTGGGCGGGCTCGGCCAGCCGCGTGCCGGGGAAGTCGAGCACCTTCGCCCCGTCGGTCAGCCGCAGCCCCGTCTCCATGTCGGACGCGGGTCCCTCGAAGGGGTGGGTGCCGTGCTGGAGGACCCAGTAGCCGATCGTGTACGTCGTCCCCGGCGTGATCTCCCGGGGGAACGTGTCGAGTTCCGTCACCGCCCACGCTCCGGCGTTCGCGGGAACGGCCGGGAGGAACACCGCGGCGACGACCGCCAGGGCGGCCAGAATTCGTCGTGTCATACCCCTGCTACCGGCCCGCGCCGGAAAAGGTTCTCAGCGGTGCACGATCAGCCACGTCGCCACGGCGGTGACCTCGGCCGACCGGTTGCCGATCAGGTGGGGGCGGTCGCACGGGAAGGTGACCGAGTCGCCGGGGCCGAGGGTCACGGTCTCCGACTCGAACTCGACGGTCAGCTCCCCGGCCGTGACGGTGCCGACCTCGTAGCCGTCGTGCTTGAGGAACCGCCCGTGGGCGCTGGAGACCGACAGCGGCGGATAGGTCGACTCGAAGAACTCGACGTCGGGGGTGGGCGAGGGCGACAACCGCCGGAAGGTGACGCCGCCGTCGAGCAGCAGGGGCGCGACCTCCCCGGCCCGCCGCACGGCGAAGGCCACCGGTTCGACGTCGGCGGGGTCGAACACCTCCGCGAGCGGGACGCCGATCGCGGTCACGTAGGCGATCAGGCGGGACACCGACGGGCGCATGAGGCCGCGTTCGATCTGCGAGACGGCCGACGGGGAGATGCCGAGCTCCCTGGCGACGGCGCGCAGCGACAGGCCCGATCGACGGCGCAGCTCACGTAGCCGGGCCCCGAGCTGTTCGGTTCCGAGGGCCTCGGCGTCCATGGCTCCTTACCGATTGTCACGCGCGGTTAACAGGTGCGAAACGGGTCGAGCGTTAAGTGATTACTTAACATCAGGATACCCCCCGAGGAAGCCGCGATGACCGACGTCCGAACAGGCCTCATCAAACCCGGCTACGACCCCCGCCTCGCCAACGAGGACCTCGCTCCGCTGAAGCAGCAGACCTGGTCGTCCTACAACATCTTCGCCTTCTGGATGTCCGACGTGCACAGCGTCGGCGGTTACGTCACCGCCGGCTCGTTGTTCGCGCTCGGCCTCGCGTCGTGGCAGGTGCTGCTCGCCCTGCTCGTCGGCATCGTGATCGTCCAGGTCTTCTGCAACCTGGTCGCCAAGCCCAGCCAGGTGACGGGCGTGCCCTATCCGGTCATCAACCGGGCGATCTTCGGGGTGCTCGGCGCGAACATCCCCGCGATCGTGCGCGGCGCGATCGCCATCGCCTGGTACGGCGTGCAGACCTACCTCGCCTCCCAGTCGCTCCTGATCATCTTCCTCAAGTTCTGGCCGTCGACGGCCTCCCTCAACGAGACGACCTTCCTCGGCCTCTCGCCGCTCGGGTACATCTGCTACGCCATCCTCTGGGTCGCCCAGGCCGCCGTGTTCTGGAAGGGCATGGAGGCGATCCGCCGGTTCATCGACTGGGCCGGTCCCGCCGTGTACGTCGTCATGGTCGTGCTGGCCGTCTACCTGGTCAGCGAGGCCGGGTGGGAGAACATCTCGCTCGACCTGAGCGCGGGCGAGAGCCTCGGGTTCGCCGAGTCGATCCCGGTCATGCTGGGCGCGATCGCGCTGGTGGTGTCGTACTTCTCGGGGCCGATGCTGAACTTCGGCGACTTCTCCCGGTACGGCCGGTCGTTCGACGCCGTCAAGCGCGGCAACCTGCTCGGGCTCCCGGTGAACTTCCTGTTCTTCTCGATCCTGACCGTCATCACCGCCTCGGCGACGGTGCCGGTGTTCGGCGAGCTGATCACCGATCCGATCCACACGGTCGAGCGCATCGACACGCCGTTCGCGATCCTGCTCGGCGGGCTGACCTTCGTCATCGCCACGATCGGGATCAACATCGTGGCCAACTTCATCTCCCCGGCGTTCGACTTCTCCAACGTGTCGCCGCAGAAGATCTCGTGGCGGATGGGCGGCATGATCGCCGCGGTCGGGTCGGTGCTGCTGACACCCTGGAACTGGTACAGCAATCCCGACGCCATCCACTACACGCTCGGCGTGCTCGGCGCGCTGATCGGGCCGCTGTTCGGCATCCTGATCGCCGGCTACTACGTGATCAGCAAGCAGTTCGTGGACGTCGACGCCATGTTCACCATGTCGCCGACCGGCCGCTACTTCTTCAGCGGCGGCTACAACCCGAACGCGATCTACGCCATGCTGGCGAGCGGACTGCCGGCCATCGCGTCGGTGATCGTGCCGAAGCTGATCGGGTCGGGCCTGTGGATCGCCGACTACTCGTGGTTCATCGGGTGCGGGCTCGGCTTCGTCGCCTTCATCGTGTTCGAGCGGCGCAACCCCCGGATCCACGTGTGATCCACGTCAAGGTGATCAACCCCAACACCTCCCGGGACATGACCGAGGTCATCGGCGCGTGCGCCCGGGAGGTGGCGGAGCACGTCACCGCGGTCAGCCCCGCCATGGGCCCGGCCTCGATCGAGAGCCACTACGACGAGGCGCTGGCCGTGCCCGGCATCCTGACCGAACTGCACGGCGCCGACGCCTACGTGATCGCCTGCTTCGGCGATCCCGGCCTGGACGCCGCCCGCGAGGTCGCCGACGGCCCGGTGGTCGGCGTGGCCGAGGCCGCCATGCACGTCGCCACCCTGGTCAGCCGCGGCTTCAGCGTGGTCACCACCCTGGGCCGGACCGTCCAGCGCGCCCTCGACCTGGCCGGCCGCTACGGCTGCGCGGCGGCCTGCCGGGGCGTGCACGCCTGCGAGATCCCGGTCCTCGACCTCGACGACGCGGCGTGCGACCTGGTCGCCGAGGTCGCCGGGGCGGCTCTCCGGCACGACCGTTCTGAGGCGATCGTGCTCGGGTGCGCGGGGATGGGGGCGTACACGGAGAAGATCGCGCGCCGGATCGACGCCCCGGTCATCGACGGGGTGCGGGCGGCGGTGACGCTGGCCGAGTCGCTCGTGCGGCTCGGGCTCACCACCAGCAGACGGGGCGAGTACGCCGCTCCCCCGCCGAAGCCCTACGCCGGCCTGCTGCGCGATTTCCGATTGCGGGCGGAAGATCCGTTATGAAGACTGTGCCGCATGATTCCGCCGCGGCAGATCCGGGCCCGCCACGACGAGCACACGATCACCGTCTACCAGGCGTACAACCCCGAGATCGGCGGGTACGCCGCGACCCACGGCCGGTTCGCGCCCACCTATCACCGGAACCGGATGACCTGGGTGAAGCCGTCGTTCCTGTGGATGATGCACCGCTCCGGCTGGGCGACCAAGCCCGGCCAGGAGCGGGTGCTGGCCATCCGGATCACGCGTGCGGGGTTCGCATGGGCGCTGGCCCATTCCGGGCTCAGCCACTTCGACTCGGCCGTCCACCCCGACCGCGCGGCGTGGACGGCGACCCGGCACCGGCCGGTCAGGATCCAGTGGGACCCGGAACGCTCGCCCGCCCTGCACGCGCTGCCGCACCGCTCGCTCCAGATGGGCCTGTCGGGCGAGGCGGTGGACCGCTACCTGGACGAGTGGATCGTCGGCATCGACGACGTGACCGCCCTCGCCCACCGGATCCGCGCCCTCGACCCCGGCGCCCGCGCCGCTGAGCTCCCGGAGGAGCGCCCCTACCCGCTCCCGCCCGACCTGGCCGCCACCTGCGGGCTCTCCTCATGATCGAACAGGTGTTTGATAGCCTGACGAGTTATGAGCGTTGTGTTCCAGCCGTCGCTGCTCGACGCGACGGCCGACCACGAAGGGCCGGGGCCGCTCGGCGGCCACGTCCACCGCACCCTTCTGTCTGACGGCGCCTGGATCGACGTCCGCCCCGGCTGGATCTCGGGGGCCGACGCCCTCTTCACCCGCCTCGCCGAGACCGTCCCCTGGCGCGCCGAACGCCGCCGCATGTACGACAACGTCGTCGACGTCCCCCGGTTGCTCAGCTTCTACGACGAGGGCGACCCGCTGCCCGACCCGCTGCTCGACCAGGCCAAGGCGATGCTCGACGCCCACTACCGCGAGGAGCTCGGCGAGCCGTTCCGCACGGCCGGCCTGTGCCTCTACCGCGACGGCCGCGACAGCGTCGCCTGGCACGGCGACCGCATCGGCAGGAGCTCGACCGAGGACACGATGGTCGCCATCGTCTCGGTCGGCACCCCCAGGGCGCTGCTGCTGCGCCCCATGGGCGGCGGCCCGACCATCCGCCACGACCTGGGCCACGGCGACCTGATCGTGATGGGCGGCAGCTGCCAGCGCACGTGGGAACACGCCATCCCGAAGTCGGCGAAGGCGCTGGGCCCGCGCATCAGCATCCAGTTCCGGGTGAGAGGAGTCCGCTGACATGGACATGAGACTCGAAGTCGTGGTCCTGCCCGTCGCCGACGTCGACCGGGCGAAGAAGTTCTACGGGGGTCTGGGCTGGCGCGAAGACGCCGACCTGGCCACGGGAGACGACTTCCGCGTCGTCCAGTTCACCCCGCCCGGCTCCCCCTGCTCGATCATCTTCGGCACGGGCGTCACCTCGGCCCCGCCGGGCTCGGCGAGGGGCCTGCACCTGATCGTCGACGACATCGAGGCCGCCCGCGCGGAGCTGACCGAACGGGGCGCCGACCCGAGCGAGGTCTTCCACGACGAGGGCGGCATCTTCCACCACGGCGGCGGCCGGGCCAGGGTCTCAGGCCCGGCCCCCGACCGCGCCACCTACGGCTCGTTCCTGTCCTTCGACGACCCTGACGGGAACGGCTGGTACCTCCAGGAGATCACCACCCGCCTACCGGGCCGCTGACGGCCAACCGACCACCCGGCCTGAACGCCGGCCACAGGGGCCTTTCCTGCCGCATGGATTTCACCGCCGACGGCAGGGGCCGCCCCTGGCCGCATCGAGCTCACCGTGGTCCGCAGTGGCCCCGCCCTTGACCGCGCCGAGTTCACCACCTGCCACCCGTGGCCGACTGGGATCCTCCGTCGCGACGGTTGGAAAATGGGCGGGCGGATCGTGTCGTTTTCTCCGTCCGCATTCGCGGGCCGTTTCAATTCGCGGCATTCGTCCAGATAAATTCGCGCTACGATCGTCGCCCTGCTGCCGACATTTGGGAATGACGTGTCGAATCGTATTGCGACGGTTATTGTCGGCATTTATTTCGTCGCCATGGCCGGTGCTCTCGTGTGGGCGATGGTCACCGGGGAATGGCACGTCTTCTTCCTCGCGACCGTCTGGCACCACCACGACTCCGCCGATCCGGTGCTGGTGCTCCTCACCCTGGTCGCGGCGGGCTTACGCGGCTGGCTCATCTGGATGATCCTGGTGCGGACTCCCTACAGCGGGCCCGCGTGGGTTCGGCTGTTGCGGTTCCTGCTCTACCTGAGTGCCGTGTTCTTCCTGCTGGGCCCGCTGATGGCGGCGGTGTCGGAGGCGGGCGTCTACGTCGGCTATCTGGTGACCCTGCCGGTGTTCGTGCTGCTGCCCCTGGTGTTCCGGCAGGCGCCGCTGGTGATCCGGGTGATCGTGGCGGCGGTCGGGGTCTCCGTATGCCTCCTGCCGTTCGTGGTGCCGATGCCCCCGGGGGTGACGGTCTTCTGGCCCGTCGCGGTCGTGCTGCTCCAGGTGTTCTGTCGCTGGAGCCCGGTCACCCGGTGGCTCGGCCTGATCGCGCTCGTGTACGTCGGCGTGATGAGCGTGCTGCCCGGCCAGTTCGTCACGTACTCGGACCTGAGCCCGGTCTGGCTCCTGACCGACGCCTTCGCGGTGACCCAGGCGTTGTGGCTGGCGCGCACCGCCGCCGACCTGGGCCGCGACCACGCGGCCGGGCCCGCCGCGCCGATCGTGTTCCGGGTGGCGGCGGTCGTGCTGGCGTCGACGGTGGCCGGGCTGGCGGCCTCGGTGGTGCTGAGTCCCCCGTTGACGGTCGTCAACGAGATCGTGTCCGGCGACGAGCTGGTGGCGACGATCGGCGAAGAGGTCGCCGGCGAGTTCGACGATCCGATGCCCGGCTGCGAGCGCTGGACGGCGCTCGGGGAGGAGTACGTCACCACCCCGCCGCACGAACGGGAGAAGGCCTACCTGTGCCTGGCCCGCTGGGGCGACGAACGGCCCGGCGTCACCGACGCGACACTCCTGGCGGAGGGCCGCGCGCGTTGTGCCGCCGACCCGATCTACGGCCACGAGGTGGGGAGACTGGTCTACCTGTGTCCCGAGACGGCGGGCGTGGTCGACCCGGAGCTGCTGTTCGGCCGGACCGTGGTGGACGCGATGCACGCGGCGTGCCAGGACCCGTGGCCGGGGGTCGGGCCGCGCAAGGGCTTCCCCACCGTGCCCTACCTGCTGGAGAAGCCCGGCGAGGGCTATCGGGTCGTCACCCACCGCCTGCGCGACGGGACGCCCGGCTGGCTCGACGAGGTGCCGGTCGCCGTCGGAGCGGGGGTGCAGGGGGTGTGCCTGACGCACAAGACGCTGAAGCGGCCGCCGCCGCTGCGGGCGGACGGATGGCGGAGCGTCGTGGAGGTCCCGCTGCTCTCCCACGGTTCCGTGATGCTGCGCGGGCTCGACCCGAACTTCCTGGACTCGACCGGCGAGGGCCGGCAGCGCATGCGCGTCTACACCCGCGACCTGACCGTCGAGGGCCTGCGCGCCGAGCAGCACCTGCTCGTCACCTTCCCCGGCCGCAGCACGAGGATGGTCGTGCACAAGTGACGCGGACCGCCCGGGAGGCCGATCGCCGTGTGGGCGATCGGCCTCTTCGGGTCAGGAGACCGGTTCGACCGGGGCGGCCACCGCGGTGCGGGGAGCCGTCAGGACCGGGCGTTCGACCAGGGTGACGTCGACCTTCAGGCCCGGGGACAGGCGGACCGCCTCGTGGCCCGGGACGTCGGCCAGCACTTCGCCGCCGCCGTCGAGCTGGACGCGCAGCCGGGCGATGGAGCCGCGGAACGACGACGCGAGGATGAAGCCCCGGCCGTCGTCGGCGGGGGCGACCCGGACGGCCTCCGGGCGGACCAGCACGTCGACCTCCTCGCCGGGGGCGGTGCCGTCGAGCGGGAGGAACTGGCCGAAGACCTCGACCGTCTCCCCCGACACGCGGCCCGGCAGGTGGTTCATCGTGCCGACGAACTCCGCCACGAAGGGGGTCGCCGGGCGGTCGTACACCTCCGCCGGAGGCGCCACCTGCTCCAGGCGGCCCGACTTCAGGACCGCGACCCGGTCGGCGACCGAGAGGGCCTCCTCCTGGTCGTGGGTGACGAAGATGGTGGTGATGCCGAGTTCGAGCTGGAGGCGGCGGATCTCCTCGCGGAGGTTCACCCGCACCTTGGCGTCGAGCGCCGACAGCGGTTCGTCGAGCAGCAGCACCTTCGGCTGGAGGGCCAGCGCGCGGGCCAGGGCGACACGCTGCTGCTGGCCGCCCGACAGCTGGTGCGGGTAGCGCTCGCCGAAGCCGCCGAGGCCGACGAGTTCCAGCAGCTCGGCGGCGCGGTCGTGGCGTTCGGCGGTGGGCCGCCGCCGGACCCGGAGGCCGAACGCGACGTTGTCGCGCACGTTCAGGTTCGGGAACAGCGAGTAGCTCTGGAACACCATCCCGGCGTCGCGCCGGTTGGCGGGGACGCGGGTGACGTCGGCGCCGTCGATGAACACGGCGCCGGTGTCGGGGCGCTCGAAACCGGCGACGCAGCGCAGCGCGGTCGTCTTGCCGCAGCCCGACGGGCCGAGGAAGGCGATCAGCTCGCCCTGTTCGATGGTGAGGCTGAGGCCGTCGAGGGCGACCGTGCCGCCGAACGAGCGGCGCAGCTCACGGAGTTCCACGGTCATTTCGACTTCCTTCCCGCCCCCGAGAGGGTGAGCAACAACAACCAGATCAGGCCGAGGCTGAGCACCGACAGCGCCACCGAGAGCTGGCCGTCGTTGCCGGAGACGGTGACGATCCACACCGGGAAGGTGCGGTAGCCCATCAGGGCCGCGATCGTGTACTCGCCCATGACGAGCGCCAGGCTGAGGAACGAGGCGCCGGCCACGGCCGAGCGCAGGTTCGGCAGGATCACCCGGAACAGCACGTACGGCCACGAGGCGCCCAGGTTCCGGGCCGCCTCCACGAGGGTGCGCACGTCGATGGCCCGCAGGCCGGTGTCCAGCGAACGGTAGGCGAACGGCAGCGCGAGCATGACGTACGCGAGCACCAGGACGACGGGGAAGTTCTCGTCCTGGATGGAGATGATGGTCTGCCAGAACGGCGTGGCCGCCAGGGCGTCGGTGCCGCCGCGCAGCGCGTTGGCGATGCCGACCACGTAGGTGATCGGCGGCACGATCAGCGGCAGCGTCGTGATGGTCTCCAGCACCGGACGCAGGCCGGGGGCCCCGAGACGTACCGCCAGCAGCGCGGGCAGGGCCAGGAGCAGGACCAGCACGATGACCGCGACCCCGAGCAGCAGCGACTTGAGCAGGCTCTCGGTGAAGCCGGGGGCCGACACGATCCGGCCGTAGGCGCCGAGCGAGAAGCCCTGCGTGTCGTTGTAGACGGTGAACCAGACCGCGATCGCCAGCGGCACCAGGAAGTAGACCCCGGCGACGCCGAGCGTCACCCGACGCCACGTCACGCCAGCCATCGGGAGCTCCTCTTCTGCATCGGGAGGTAGACGGCCATCACCAGCAGCGCGATCACGATCATGTCGAGGGACAGCGCGAGGGCGATGTTCTCGTACCCGATGAGGACGTTGCCCGTGAGGGCGTCGGCGATCTGGAGCGTCACCAGCGGCACCGACGCGCCGACCATCGCGGCGGCGGTCGCGTAGGCGGCGAAGGCGCCGCCGAACAGCAGCACCGCGCCGCCGAGCAGCGACGGGCCGAGCACCGGGATGCCGACCATGCGCCAGAACTGCCAGGTCGACGCGCCGTTGTTCTGCGCGGCCTCGCGCCACTGCGGCTTGAGGCCGTCGAGCGCGGGGGCGATGACGAGCACCATCAGCGGTACGGAGAAGTACATGTAGACCAGGGCCAGGCCCCAGAAGTTGTAGAGCGCGCCCGAACCGAGGCCGAGGGCGGCGGTGACCACGCCGGAGTTGCCCAGCGTGGCGATCCAGATGAAGGCCAGCGGCACGCCGCCGAAGTTGGCCAGCACTCCGGAGGCGGTCAGCACCGCCTCACGCAGCAGGCCCGACCGCGAGGTCAGCACCGCCTGCGCGAGGAACGCGCCGAGCACGGTGCCGCCGAGCGCGACGACCGCCGACAGCTTGAGGCTGGACCCCAGCGCCCCGATGTACGGCTGCTTCATCGTCGCCGTCAGGTTGTCGAACCCCAGGCCGCCGCCCTTGACCGAGAAGGCGCCGACGACCAGCACCACCACGGGGATGCCGAACGCGACCAGGGTGACCAGCAGCAGCGGCGCCGCGGCCAGCCACCCGGCGCCGCCACCGCGACGCCGGGAAGACGAGAGACCGGACATCAGCCGGCGACCGCTGCGCCCCAGCCGGAGGCCAGGACTTCGTTGGCCTTGGTGACCTGGTCGGCGGTCGGGAACGACGGCTCGCCGTCGACGGGCGGCAGGGCGGCGGAGGCGGTCTGGTCGACCGACCCGTCGGCGATCATCGCGGGGAGCAGGACCGGACGGGCGAAGCCCTTCAGGTACAGGTTCTGGCCCTCGGTGCTGTAGATGAACTCCTGCCAGAGCCGCGCGGCGGCCGGGTGGGGGGCGTCCTTGTTGATGGCCTGGGCGTACAGGGAGATGTACTTGCCGTCGGTGGGGATGACGGTCTTCCAGTCGAGGCCCTTCGGCGCCATGATCGGCGCGTAGGCGGCGTTGTTGTAGTCCCAGTCGATCGAGATCTGGGTCTCGCCCTTCTCGATGGTCGCCGGGGTGGTCTCGACCGGGTTGAAGTTGCCGGCGTCCTTGAGCTTCTTGAAGAAGTCGATGCCGGGCTGGATGTCGTCGAACGAACCGCCGTTGGCGAGGGCGGCGGCGTACACGCCGGCGAAGGCCGAGCCCGACTTGGTCGGGTTGCCGTTCATCGCGACCTTGCCCTTGTACTCGGGCTTGAGCAGGTCGGCGAAGGTCTGCGGGCAGGTCGCGATCTTCTTGGCGTCGCAGGCGATGGAGACGTAGCCGCCGTAGTCGTTCACCCAGAGGCCGTTCGCGTCCTTCTGCGCGGTGGGGATCTTGTCCCAGGTCGCGACCTTGTACGGCGCGAACAGGCCCTCGGTCGCGCCGGAGTAGGCGAACGACTGGCCGATGTCCAGCACGTCGGGGGCGCGGTCCTGGCCCTTGCGGGTCTTCACCGCGTTGATCTCGTCGGCGGAGGAGGCGTCGGGGGTCTCCTCCTCGATCTCGATGCCGGGGTACTTGGCCTTGAACGCGGCCAGGATCTCGCCGTAGTTGGCCCAGTCGGGCGGCAGCGCGATGACGTGCAGTTTGCCCTCGGCCTTGGCCGCCTCGTACAGCTTGTCGATTCCGCCGAAGTCGGCGGCCGAGGTGGCGGTACGGGCGTCGACCGCGGCGGCGCCACCGGGGGCGGCGGCGGAGGACGTGGAGGTTGCCTCGGTGCCCGGCGCGGACCCACAGGCCGCGACGGCGATCAGCAGACCGGCGGTGAGGCCGGTGAGACGGACTCGGGAAGAGACCACGGTGAACTCCCAATGGAGCGGATTGCCCAGAACTTGTTCAAACAAGCTAGGGACACCAGATCGCCCGCCACCGACCTGCCGGTGAACAGTCGGAGGCCATTCGTCAAATGGCTAAACACCTACTTTTGCGGACGATTCGCGGACCGTACGGTGAGCCCGGACCTGTACACAAGAACTGGGAGCCGCCCGTGCACCCGCGTTACGCGCGCATCGCCGACGAACTCCGGGCGGCCATCCTCGGCGGTGAACTCCCGGTCGGCGCGCCCCTGCCCTCGGAGACGGTGCTGGCCGCCCGGCACCAGGTCGCGCGGGGGACGATCCGCCAGGCCGTCGCGGTGCTGACCGCCGAAGGGCTGGTGGGCTCCCGCCAGGGTGCCAGACGGATCGTGCTGGGCCGCGAACGCAGCCAGAACTTCGCGGTGCTGAACAGTTTCGCGGAGTGGGCGCGGGCCGCCGGGCACGAGGTGACCGGCCAGGTGATCGAGCAGCGCCACCGCACCGCGGGCGCGGCCGAGGCGGCCCGTCTCGGGCTGGCGGTCGGCGACCCGGTGCTCCAGGTGCTGCGGCTGCGCCGCCTCGACGGCGTCGCGGTCCTGCTCGAACGCACCGTGTACGCCGGCTGGCTCGCCCCGGCGGTCGAGCGGTTACCCGCCGACTGCGACTCGGTCACGCAGGCCCTCTACGAGTCGCGCGGGCTGGTGTTCGCGTACGGGGAGCACCTGATCGACGCCGTCGCGGCCGGGACGGACGACGCCCGCCTGCTCGGCGTGCGGCGCGGCGGGCCGCTGCTGCGGCAGCGGCGGGTGACGACGACGCGCGAAGGGCGCCCGGCGGAGTGGTCGGACGACCGCTACCGGGCCGGCAGCGTGACGTTCGCGATCCGCAACGCGGCGGGCGCCCTCGCGGTACACCCGCAGGACTAGCTGTAGAAACCGTTCTCGATGCGGTCCTTGAACACCGACTGGATGCCCTGGTGCGCCATCACGCCCTGCGAGACGGTGTAGTCGATCAGCAGGATGCTGGCCTCGAACGTCAGGTTCTCGGTCACCCGGGTCCCGGCCGCGCCGAGGTCCTCGAAGGTGATCGTCTGGTGGGTGATGACGTTGGGCAGCGTCCACGAGTCGACCTCGTAGAAGTACCCCGCCGCGTTGATGCGCTGCTGGGCGTGGGTGTTGATCGGCGTCGCGGGCAGCCCCGGCTGGAGCGGCGTGTTCTCGATCGCCGTCTGGTTGATCGTCCGGACCCCGCCCGAGGTGGTGTCGGCGTGCACGACCACCCGCTGGAGCAGCGGGTTGGCCCCGATGTGGTTCTCGAAGTTCGAGTAGATCCCGAAGACCTCGTCGCGCGGGGCGGCGATGTCGACCGAGATGCTCTGCGACCGGGCGGCCCGGCCGAGCGCGGGGTTGGGGTGGTTCAGGGCCTCGATCAGGTTGTACGTCGTGCGGGCCAGCTCCCACTGGACGGCGACCAGCGGGTCGGAGTCGGCCCTGGCGGGCGAGCTCATGACGGAGAGGACCATCGCGAGGGCGAGCAGTGGAGCGCTTAACAGCCGGAACGGCTTCTTTCTCATGGGCACATCACACCCCATTGGCCGTTGGAACGCTCCTGGCAACTCCTGCCAGTCTTTTCAGGGCACCAGCTTGTAACCCACGCCGCGCACCGTTTCCACGACATTCGGCTCGCCGAGTTTCGCGCGCAGATGCGCGATGTGGACGTCGAGAGTACGCGCCGCCGACCGGCTCAGGTCCTTCCAGTTCTCCAGCAATAGCGTCTGCTTGGTGACGACCTCGCCGGGCGTCTGCACGAGACGCCGCAGTAACGCGAACTCCTTCGGCGTGAGCGGCACATTCCGGCCGTCGCGCCAGACCAGATAACGCCGCGCGTCGATCTGGATGTCGCCCGCCTGCAGCACGTCGGTCTTGCCGCCCCGGGTGCGCCGCAGGACCGCCTCCAGCCGGGCCTCCAGTTCGTCCATGCAGACGGGTTTGACCAGGTAGTCGTCGGCGCCGGCACGCAGCCCGCGGACCCGCTCGGCCCGGTCGTCGCGGGCCGACAACACGATGATCGGCACGTCGCTGACCCGCCGGATCTCGCGGCACGCCTCGGTCCCGTCGTCGCCCCGGACGCCGAGAAAGACGACGTCATATCCGAGAGTGGCCGTCCGGTCGGAACCGACCGTGACCGAATATCCGCTTTTCGCCAGCGCCGCCTCGATCTCGGCCGCCGTCTGAGTATCTTCGTCCACGACGAATACCCGCATGTCTCCCCGTGTTAAAGCTGTGGCCCCCGCCCCGTCCGGGCAATACTGGTGGGTATCCGTTGAGCTGTCAATAATTGCCGAAGAACCAATTACGGGCTCGTCAAATGAATGGCCGCCTCCGCCGTGAACGGCAGGAAGGTGAACGACTCCTGGAGATAGAGCGTCACCGTGGTGTCGGTATGGCTGAGATATCCGATGGAGACGTCCTGGCCGAGGTGCAGGTCGAAGTCGCCGCCCCGGGTGGTGAGCACGACCGCCCCGCTGATCGCCGGAGCCCACACGATGTCGCCGCTCACGAACCGACGGAGGTGCTCGATCACGGGGTAGCCGTGGTCGGCCGTCTCTGCCACCCCGGTGTAGGCGTCGGCCGACAGCAGCACCGAATAGGGGCCGTCGACCCCGGCCATGCGCAGGATGCCGAGTGCCTGCGCGATGGCGTCGGGATAACCGCGCACGTCGGCCGGGAGCACCAGCGGCGCATGGGCGCTGAGCGGGATGACGCCGGAGACGTCGCCGGGGCCGTACCCCTCGAAGACGGCCTGATCCTCGGCGATGGCCAGCGCGGCGGCGGCGTCCTTGACCGGCTGCCAGTCGGAGTCGTTCGACCCGCGCTCGACGTCGTCGATCGCCTCGCGGTCGAGCTCGAACGGCCGGCGCAGCTCGACCAGCCGCGACACCTCCCGCCGCCGCGCCTGCACGCCGGTCGCGGGCGGCTGGATCGGCGTGGTGTGCCCGGTCGACACGGCCGACAGTTCGGTCCCCTCGGGGCCGTGCACGTCGACCACCCGGCGTCCGGCGATGTGCCGTTTGAAGGTGCGGGCGGCCTCCTCCTCGATCTGCGCCCAGGCGGCGTCGGAGATCGGGGCCAGCTCCCGATGGAGGTTGTTCATGTTTGCGGCACTCCCTTGAGGTCACCGATGATCAACCGGCCCGTTTGCACGGGCTCCGGCGGGTCTTCCAGGAAGGCTCCTGAGGGGACGAAGTAGAGGGAACCGGTCAGCGCGGTGGAGAAGTCGAGGATCCGGTCGTAGTTGCCGGGCGGGTCTCCGATGAACATGTTGGTCAGCATGCGTTCGAGCAGGCCGGAGGTGCGGGCGTACCCGATGAAGTAGGTGCCGAACTCCCCCGCCGAGGCGTTGCCGAACGGCATGTTGTCGCGCAGGATCTTCAGCTCCTTGCCGTCCTCCTCGATGACGGTGAGCGCGTTGTGCGCGTTCGGGGGCTTCACGTCGTCGTCGAGCTCGACGTTGGAGAGCTTGTGGCGGCCGATGACCTTCTCCTGGTCCTCGGTCGCGAGCCCGTTCCAGGTGGCCAGGTCGTGGACGTACTTCTGGACCAGGACGTAGGAGCCGCCCGCGTAGTCGGGGTCCTCGTCGCCGATGAGCACCGACTGGTAGGCCAGGTCGCCGGTCGGGTTCTCGGTGCCGTCGACGAAGCCGAGCAGGTCACGAGCGTCGAAGTAGCGGAAGCCGTGCACCTCGTCGGCGCTCGCGACCGCGTCGCGCAGCCGGTCCATGATCAGCCCGGCCAGCTCGAAGCAGAGGTCGTGCCGGTTGGCCCGGATGTGGATCAGCAGGTCGCCCGGGGTCGAGGGGGCGTAGTGGGCGCCGCGGATCTCCTGGAGCGGGTGCAGCCCCGCGGGCTTCGGCAACCCGGGGTAGAGCCGGTCCCAGAACTGCGACCCGAACCCCAGCACGCACGACAACCCGGGGTCGAGCGACCGGAAGCCGACCGTGCGCAGCAGCCCCGCGAGGTCTTCGCCCAGGTCCCTGACCGCCTGGTGCCCGGTGGGCTTGATCGTGGCCACGATGAAGATGGCCGCCGGGCTCAACGAGCCCAGCACCGCCTGCACACCGCTGCGATGATCCTCCACCCCGTAAGGCGTCGCCGCTGACATGGTCGATGAACCTCCTGATCCGGTACGGGTTCGTCTATGCCCGGTAGTGGGAGACGACGGCCGGCTGGCCGGTGTAGTTGGGCCCGGCGGTGTCGTCGGCGCCCAGGTATTCGTAGGGGAACTCGATCGTCGCCGGGCCGGTGCGCGAGACGCGTTTGTTCCTCGGGTCGTAGGCGAAGCCGCGGCTTCTCAGCGTGGCCAGCAGCTTTCTGCGCGATCCGGCCTCGACGGAGGCGATGTCGAAGTTGGCCACGAATCTGCCGTTCTCCGTGAGCCATCCGGCGACGTCGGTGAGTGTTTTCAGCTTGTCGCCGAGGTAGTGGAGTCCGTGGACGACGGTGATCAGGTCGTATCGCCGCTCCGGCCGCCAGCCGGGGATCGACGCCACGACCAGCTCCAGGCCCTTTCCCTGCGGCACGGCGAAATGGCCGACCAGGTCGACTCCGGTGACGTCGGAGCCGAGCATCGCGGCCTCGGCCAGGGCGTGGCCCTCACCGCAGCACAGGTCGAGCCACGATCTGCCTCTCACTGCCTCGGCCAGGTCGAAGCCCAGCTCGCGGGAGTAGCCGCGCAGGCGGCGGCCCCGGTTCATGGCGTTGTTGGCGACGACCGAGGAGGCGTCCAGCTCGGCCGGGCCCAGCAGCCTCATTCGGGCCGGAACTCGTGCACGACCTCGATCAGGCCGACGATGTGCCGGTTGAACTCGTCGAGGTCCTCGGCCGGGACCCACAGTTCGAGGATGGTCTCGCCGCCTGCTTGCTGGACGGGGTAGCGCCCGGCGAACTCGGCGTCCACCTCGAACCGGGTGACGTAGCCGACGCCGGAGGCCGGGACGTTCCAGTCGCGGGCGATCTTGACGGCGTAGTCCTCGTTCAGGACCGGGTAGAAGATCGGCTGCTCGGGCAGCCTCGGGGGCCACGCGGTGAAGCCCGACCTTCTGACCAGCTCCAGCTCCTCGGGGCCGGTGGGACGCCACAGCGTCATCGTGCGCATATGCCCTATTTTGTCGCCAGCTGGCGAAATCGGCGGGCGTTTCGCACCGCCGCGCCGGTGGGGTCGTTGTTGAAGTAGACGTATCCCTCGCCGGGAAGTCGTTCGAGCCAGGTCTTCATCGCCCGGTCGCCGTATTCGGGCGGGTGCTTCTTCGACGTTCCCTCGTGGAAACGCAGATAGGTCCACGTCGTCGTCTGCCAGAGCGGGCTCATGAGCCGCCCGCGCCGGTCGCTCCACACCAGAGCGGCACGATGGCTTTCGAGAGTTCTACGGGTGGCGTCGTTCCACCACGATTCATGGCGCGGTTCGACGGCCAGCTCGACGCCTTTCGGGAAACACCGCAGGCAGCCGTCGAGCACGTCCTCCGCATAACGGAGGGTGGGCGGCAACTGGATGAGGATCGGCCCGAGTTTCTCCCCCAGCCCTTCGGCCACCCCCATCAGCCGGGCGACCGGTTCCTTCGGGTCGGTGAGCCGTCTGACGTGGGTGAGATATCGGCTCGCCTTGACCGCCATGACGAAATCATCGGGGGTCCGGTCGTGCCATTCCTCGAAGGTCTCGCGCCGGGGCAGCCGATAGAACGCGCCGTTGTTCTCGACGGTGCCGAATTCCTCGCCGTAGCGCTCCAGCCAGCGTTTCTGCGGCACGCCGGGCGGATAGAGCACCCCGCGCCAGTCGGCGTACTGCCACCCGGACGTTCCCACCCGCATTACCCCAGCCTAGGCTTCGGCGGGTGAACACCAGGGAGATCGCCCGCCGTTTCGCCCAGACCTGGCAGTCAGGCTGGGCCGCCCACGACGTCGACCTTCTTCTTTCCCTGTACGACCCGGGCATCGTCCACCACTCGATGCCCTTCCGCGAGCCCCACCGGGGCCTCGACGCGCTGAGGGAGTATCTGACGTGGTCGTTCTCCGAAGAGAACGTGCTCGACGTGCGATTCGGGGAACCGCTGGTCGACGGCGACACGGCGGCGATCGAGTTCCGGGTGCGGGCCCGTGAAGGGGACCTGGCGGGGTGCGTTTTCGTGACGTTCGACGCGGCGGGATTGGCCATCGCGACCCGCGACTATTGGCACATGTCAGATAATCCCGAAGAACCACGGTGACCAGGGCTGTTCGTGCAACGGGATTCCGATTCCGATTTCGCCCACAGAGTCGCACTGCTCTCCCGCGTGGGCGTGCATTTCGAACGGGCCCGGTCACCGTCCCCGCACTCGGCGAGTTCCGAGCAGCCGTTCCGGGCGGATGCCAGAAATCTGGAGCGAACCAGCGTCCGCGCCCATCCCGGATACGTCTAGAACGTCATGAAGCGAATTCTGCCGCTCATACTGTTGGTCGCCTCCTGCGCCGACCCCGGCCCCGCCCATGTCTACGCGTGCAACCAAGAGCCCGTCCCGCTGGCCGGTCTGACCGGCCCGCCGGCGACGCGGCTTGGCCCCGACGGCCAGGCCGCGCTGAAAGGGGAGGAGGTCGAAGGGCGGATCGAGGAGCTCGAGAAGTGGCACGTCGTCGAGGAGAGCGCCGACCGGGTGGCGCTGATCCGCGAGCTCGATGAGCCCGTCCCTCAGGACCACGGCGAGAGCACCCACCATTACGTGCTGATCGAGCGCTGGCTCCCGGGTGACGCGTGGGGGCTGCGCACCTCCACCCGCTGCGATCTGAAGCGGTCCGTCCCCGGCCTCGGTCCCGCCGAGGTCGCCCTCGGGTCGGCGTCGGGCACCCGCCTGAACCTGCTGGTCACCGAACGCGACTGCGCGAGCGGCCAGCCTGCGGGAGACCGGGTCGAGCTGGTCGAACTGGAGGAGACCGATCAGGAGGTCCGGCTGGTCGTGGCGGTCCAGCCGCAACGTGGACGAGAGGGATCGGTCCTGACCTGCCAGGGCAACCCGCCCACGCCCTTCACCGTCGAACTCTCCGAACCGTTGGGCGGCAGGTCGGTCGTGAACGTCGGCGTGTACCCCGCCCGGCGGCTGTAGCATCGCCCGGTGAATCTCCCCGCGTGGTACGCCGCCCTCCCGGTCGCCATCTCCGCCGCCGGTGTGCTGTTCACCGACGAAGACGGCCGGGTGCTGCTGGTGCGGACGACGTACAAGAACGATTGGGACCTCCCCGGAGGGGTGATCGAGGTCGGCGGCGGCGAGACGCCCGCGGCGGCGGCCCGCCGGGAACTGCGGGAGGAGCTCGGCCTCGACCGGCCGGTGGGCGACCTGCTGAGCATCGACGTCCGGCCGGCCCGGCCCGACCGCCGCGCGCTGCTGGCCTTCCTCTTCGACGGCGGGCGGCTGGGCGCCGACGACCTGGCCGAGATCCGGTTCCTCGACGGGGAGATCGCCGAGGTGCGCTTCGTCGCCCTCGACGAGGTCGGCGGCCTGGCCGAGGCGGCGCTGACCCGCCGTATCCGCGCCACGCTGCGGCATCCCGGTCCGGGCCTGCTGTTCCTGTCGGACGGCGACCCGACCGGGGATGATCGTGCCCATGGACCACATGAGCGCCCTGATCGACCAGAACACCCGCTTCGCTGACCTGCTCGCCGGCGCCGACGAGACGACCGAAGTGCCGACCTGCCCCGGCTGGACCCTGAAGCAGCTCTTCCGCCACGTCGGCCGGGGCGACCGCTGGTCGGCCCAGATCATCGGCGACCGGATCGGCGAATACCTCGACCCGCGCGAGGTCCGCGACGGCAAACCCCCGGCCGACGTCGAAGGCGCCCTGGCCTGGTTCCGCGAAGGCCCGGCCATCCTCCGGAACGCCGTCGAGGAGATCGGCCCGGAGACGTATGTGTGGACGTTCTCGGGCCCCCGCCCGGCCGAGTGGTGGGTCCGCCGCCGCCTCCACGAGGCGACGATGCACCGCGCCGACGCGTCCTTCGCCCTCGGCCGCCCCTACGACCTGGCCCCGGACCTGGCCGCCGACGGCATCGAGGAGTGGATCGACACCGTCGCCTCCTCCCGCCCGACCCTCGACCCCGAGGTGACCGTCCACCTGCACACCACCGACACCGAGGGCGAGTGGATGCTGCGCGGCGAGGAGGACAGGGTGGTGTGGGAACTCGGCCACGGGAAGGGCGACCTGGCGGTCAGGGGCCCGGCGACCGACCTGTTCCTGGCGCTGCTGAACCGGCGCGAGGGCGACCTGGAGATCTTCGGCGACGCGGCGATCTGGACGTCGTGGCGCGAGAAGGCCCGCTTCTGAGGGGGTCGGGCAAACAGAAAATCCCAGGCCGGAACGGTGTTCCGATCTGGGATTCTCGCTGTGCGCCGCCAGGGACTCGAACCCCGGACCCGCTGATTAAGAGTCAGCTGCTCTAACCAACTGAGCTAGCGGCGCTTGAAGCCCTTGTAGGTTACCGCGACTCCGAACCCCCACCAAATCGGGCTACAGTAGAACATCATTCGGTACGCCCAAGGGGAAGCCCACGTGACCTGGTTCGCCTCACCGTCGGAAGCCGTCACCCGTCTCCGCCAGACCGGATACCTCTCCGACGACGCCATCGCCACCTCGGTCTTCCTGGCCGGCGTACTGGAGAAGCCCCTGCTGGCCGAGGGCCCGGCCGGGGTGGGGAAGACCCAGCTCGCGAAGGCGATAGCCGAGGCGACGGGCGCAGACCTGGTCAGGCTCCAGTGTTACGAGGGGCTCGACGAGGCCAGGGCCCTCTACGAGTGGAACTACAAGAAGCAGCTGCTCCGCATCCAGGCCGACGACGACGCCTGGGACGACATCTTCGCCGAGGAGTTCCTCCTGGAGAGGCCGCTGCTCAAGGCGATCAGGTCGGAGCGGCCCACCGTCCTGCTGATCGACGAGACCGACAAGGCCGACGTCGAGGTCGAGGGCCTGCTGCTGGAGATCCTCTCCGACTTCCAGATCACCATCCCCGAGCTCGGCACCATCACCGCCACGCGGCGGCCGTTCGTCGTCCTCACCTCGAACGCGACCCGTGAGCTCAGCGAGGCGCTCAAACGCCGCTGCCTCTACCTCCACCTCGACTATCCGACCCCGGAACGCGAGCGCGACATCGTCCTGGCGCAGGTGCCGGGCATCGCCGAGACGGTCGCCGAGCAGCTCGCCAGAACCGCGGCCACGCTGCGCGCGCTGGAGTTGAAGAAGTCGCCGAGCATCGCCGAGACCGTCGACTGGGCGCACACCCTGCTCGCGCTGGGCCGCGAGGTGCTCGACGAGCAGACCGTCGCCGAGACGCTGGGCGTCGTCCTGAAGCACCACTCCGACCAGCAGCGGGCGGCCAAGGAACTGGGCCTGCGGTGATCGACCGGCACATCGGCTTCGTGCACGCCCTGCGGGAGACCGGGCTGCCGGTCTCGCTGGCCGAGGGGCTCGACGCCGCCCACGCCCTGCGGCACATCGACCTCGCCGACCGGGAGACCCTCCGCGCGGCCTACGCGGCCACGCTCGTGAAGCGGCCGCAGCACCGGGAGGGCTTCGACGTCCTGTTCGACCTGTGGTTTCCGTCCACGACGCAGGGCCCGCGCAAGCACCGGGGCGAGGACCCCGAAGACCTGCGCGACGAACTCGCCGAACTCCTCAACGGCGATCCCGCCGAGTTGCGGGCGTTCGCGCAGGCCATGGTCGAGCGGTTCGGCCAGGTGCAGGCCGGGCCCGGACGCCAGTCGTGGTTCTCCTATCCGGTCATGCGCGCCCTCTCCCCGCAGACCCTGATCGCCCGCCTGCTCGGCGAACGCGGCGGGCTGCCCGAGAAGGTGGCCCGCCGGCGCATCGCCACGAACATCGCCGCCTTCGAGGCCGAGGTCGCCACCGACGTCAGGCGCAGGATCGCGGAGGAACAGGGCCGCGAACGCATCACCAGATCGGCGGTGCGGCCGCCGATCGACCGCCGCGACTTCCTGCGGGTCACCAAGGCGGAGCTCGCGGAGATGCGGCGGGAGATCCATCCCCTGGCCCGCAGGCTGGCGACCCGGTTGTCGATGAAGCACAAGAAGGGCGACCGGGGGCGGCTCGACTTCCGCCGGACGGTCCGGGCGTCGTTGCAGTCGGGCGGGGTGCCGCTGACCACCCACCTGAAGCCCCGCCGCCCGCACAAGCCGGAGCTGGTCGTCGTCACCGACGCCAGCGACTCGGTGTCGGGCTTCGCGCAGTTCACCCTGCTGCTGACGTTCGCGTTGCGGGAGCAGTTCACCAAGGTCAGGGCGTTCGCCTTCGTCGACACCGTCGACGAGATCACCAAGTATTTCGCTCCGGGCGCCGACGTCCTCGACGCCATCACCCGCATGACCACCGAAGCCGACATATCCAGATTCGGCCGCACCGACTACGGCCACGTGCTCAGGACCTTCGAAGAACGGCACGCCGACGCCCTCACCCCGAAGACGAGCCTGCTCATCCTCGGCGACGCCCGCTCCAACTACCAGCAGCCGAACACCGAGACCCTGAAACGCCTCACGGGCAAGGTCCGGCACGCCTACTGGCTCAATCCCGAGCCGCGAGACCAGTGGGACACGGGCGACTCAGTGGCGAGCGGCTACGCCGCGATAATCCCGATGTACGAATGCAGAAACGTCCGCCAACTAGCCGCGTTCATCGAAGAGACCGACGTCGGAGGCTGAACGTGCGGGACGAGCTCAGGCTGGTGATCCCCATCTGGAACGGCACGCTCCTCCTGGCGGACACGCAAGGCCCTTTCAAGGAGGCGTTCGTCGCCCCCGGCGAATTCGCGGGCGCGACCGACGGCAACCTCACGGTGCTGAGCAATTTCAACACCCGCGATTCCGAGGTCATCCTGCAGCGCTGGGACGAGACCCCGCCCGCCGACACCAGCCTCGACGCGGACATCGCCGAACTGTCCGTCAGGTTGGCCTCCGGAAAGGTCGCGCCCTACCTCCTCATCAGCGGCGAGGTCTACGAGCACCTCGATCTGGGCCATCGCGACCTCACCTGGCGACTGCGCGTCCTCCGGTCTCCCACAGGTGTCCCGGATGATTACGACGACGAAGAAGACGACCCGATAGACGAGACGTTCGTCTTCCAGTTCTGGCCCGCCTGACCGCGCCCGGCGTTGACCGGTCGTGACCGGTCGACGTCAGCGCGCATCAGGCCGGACGACCGTGGCTACTATGCGGTCCATGCCCTGGAAGACCGGGATGGTCGCGCGCGACCCGTCCGAACCGCACCGTACCGCCACGCCCCTTGAGCTGCTCTTCGACCTGGTCTTCGTCACCGCCGTCGCGCAGGTCGCGGCGCAGCTCGACCATGCCCTGCTCGAAGGGCACACCGCCGAGGGGATCGTCAGCTATCTGATGATCTTCGCGGCGATCTGGTGGGCCTGGATCTCGTTCACGTGGTTCGCCAGCGCCTTCGACTGCGACGACGGGCCCTACCGGATCATGGCCTTCGTGCAGATCGCCGGGTCGCTCGTGCTGGCCGCCGGGGTGCCCGCGGCGTTCAACGATCTGGACTTCCGGTGGACGGTCCTCGGCTACGTCATCATGCGGATCGCCTACGTGGCGCAGTGGTTGCGGGCCGGGCGGGAGCATCCGACGGTCCGGCTGCTGGCGATCAAGCTGGCGGCGGGGACCACGGCCGTGCAGGTCCTGTGGGTGCTGCAGCTGCTGCTGCCGGACGACTACCGGATCCTGGCGTTCATCGTGTTGTTCCTGGTCGACCTGTCGGTGCCGTGGTTCGCCGGGTGGAACGCCGAGCAGGGCGGGTTCCACGCCCATCACATCGCCGAGCGGTTCGGCCTGTTCACCCTGATCGTCATCGGCGAGTCGATCACGGCGGCGACGCTGGCCATCCAGGGGGCGTTCCAGGCGCAGGGGCACGTGCTCGAACTGATCGTGCTGGCCGTGGCGGCGTTGCTGATCTCGTTGTCGATCTGGTGGCTCTACTTCGGCTACATGGACCACAAGGCGCTGACGACCAACCCGCGCACGACCTACATCTGGTCGTACGGCCACTACTTCATCCTGGCCGCCATCGCGGCCGGCGGGGCGGGGGTCGCGGTGGTCGCCGGGTCGGTCGGCGGGCACGGCGTGCACCTGCCCGAGTGGGGGGTCGCGCTGGCGGTCGCCGTTCCGGTGGCGGTGTTCCTGTTCGCGTACGCCGCCATCGACGCGCTGGCGAACGGCAGGCGCGACCTGAAGCCGGTCGTGTTCGCCGGCACCGGGGTGCTCGTGCTGGCGCTGACGCCGCTGGCGACGGTGATCGGGGGGCCGTGGACGACGCTGGTCACGGCCCTGATCGTGGTCGCCCTGCTGGCGAAGGAGCTGCTAGCGCATCCGGCGGAGGATGCGCGCAGCCGTGCGACCGAGTAGCTCGACCTGCTCGGCCGTCAGTTCCGCCGTGGGGTTGCGCCGGATGAAGCCGGGGATGCGCCTGGGGTAGGCCACGGTCAAGCCCTCGCCGCTGACCACGCCTGCCCTGTTGGCGATCGTGCACCCGTGCAACGCGAGCACCGGGCTGATGGTGACCGGGATGCCGGTCTCCTTCGACAGCACCTCGGCCAGGTCGGTCGCGGCCCCGATGAGGCCCTTGGCGACGCTGGTGCCGTACTTCTCGTCGAAGAAGAGGCGCTTGCCGTGCTTGGCGACGATCGTGTCGGGTGAGTAGGCCTCGTTGTCGACGATCCACAGGCCGCCGGGCCCGATGATCAGATGGTCGACCGAGGCCTTGCCGGGCACGGCGCGGCCGTCCATCACGTGGTAGCCGCGGCGGCGGAGCATCGCCCGGAGGAGGCGGCCGGTGCGGACCTCTCCCCTGCGTTTCCCGCGCCAGACGGCGGTGCGTTCGTGGGACCGCCAGGCGATGAAGGCGTCGGTGCCGCCGGCCAGACCGGCGAGGACGATCCCGGTGGCGACGACGTTCCAGCCGAATCTGCTGGCGAGGAGGCTTCCGACGATGAGACCCGCGACCGCGTAGGCGGCGCGGAGCCGGAGGCGGTTCTTCCGGCCGGCGAGCCAGAAGGTCAAGTACAGGTTCTGCGGCGACGAACCGGTGAACTTGTCGTCGCGCGGGACATAGATGGACCCGTTGGGCACCCTGCACTCCCGGTTAGTTAGGACTGCTTTGCCTAAGGCGTACCCGATCAGGAATCCCAGATCCCCGATGGTGATGGAACTAGCACACTTACGCCACCACCGGGGAAACACCCTCTTCTTGACCGACCAGTCGGTATGCTGGTCGTCGATCAGAGGAGGCCGGTATGGCGCGTTTGAGCACGTCCGTCGAAGAGCCGGTACGCCAGCGGTTGTTGTCGGCGGCGACGCGCCTGTTCGCCGAGAAGGGCTTCGAGAGCACGTCCGTCCAGGAAATCGTAGCCGCCGCCGGCGTCACAAAAGGGGCGATGTACCACTATTTCGACTCGAAAGATGATCTTCTTCAGGAGATCTACGGACGGGTCCTGCGTATGCAGATGGACCGCCTGCGGCGTTTCGCCGACGGTGAGGGAACCGTCGCGGAGCGCCTGCACGCCGCGGCCGCCGATGTGATCAACACCACAGTCGACAACCTCGACGATTCGAAGATCTTTTTCAGGTCGAATCATCAGCTGGCCCCCGACACCCGCAAGATCGTGCGCGCCGAGCGCCGCCGCTACCACGAACGGTTCCGCGACCTCGTGATCGAGGGCCAGCAGGAGGGCGTCTTCCGGAGCGACGTGCCCGCCGAGATGGTGGTCGACTTCTTCTTCGGCTCCGTCCACCACCTCGGCACCTGGTACCACCCCGACGGCCCGCTCACCGGCGTCGAGGTCGGCCGCTACTTCGCCGACCTCCTCCTCCGCTCGCTCACCCCTTAAATACTTTTTCCGTTACGGCTCCGCCCACCCCGGCCCCGCCCGCCGCCCCCGCCCCGCGCCGCACCCGGCGCCGACCGGCCGCTCCCGGCACGCCGGGCGACGGCTACTCCGGGGCCGGCAGGCCGACCAGGGGGGCCAGCGCGTTGCGATGGTCGCCGGGGGTCCCGAAGGCGATCGCGTCGGCCTTGGCCCGCTTCAGGTAGAGGTGGATGGGATGTTCCCAGGTCATCCCGATGCCTCCATGCAGCTGGAGGGCCTCCTCGGCGGCCCGTACCGCGACCTCACCGCAGTGCGCGGCGGCGACCGCCACGGCCACCCGGGCATCGGCCCCTGCGGCGAGCTGATCGGCGGCGTTGCGCGCCGCCGCCCTCGCCCCCGCGACCTCCAGCCACAGATCGGCGAGCCGGTGCTTGAGCGCCTGGAACGACCCCACCGGCCGCGCGAACTGCCGCCGCTCCTTCAGATAGCCGACCGTGGCGGCGAGGCACCACTCCGCGATCCCCACCTGCTCCGACGCGAGCAACCCGGCCGCGAACAGCAGCGCGTCGGGCACCGACCCCCCGTCGAGCACCAGGGCGGGGGCCCGCTCGAACGTGACCGTGGCCAGCGGCCGCGTCACGTCGAGCGACACCACCGGCTCGACCCGGGCCCGGTCACCCTCCACCACGGCGACCCGGCCCCCGTCGAGCGGCACCACGAAGAGATCCGCGCCGACGGCGCCGGCGACCCCGGTGAACCGCCCGCTCACCCTTTCGTCCTCCAGGATCACCGCGGCGTTGGCGACCGCCGGCTGTCCTGCCGCCCGATCGGCGTCGACCACCGCGACCGGAACGGCGCGATAAGGCGAGGCCGCCAGCGACACGCACAGGGCCGCCGTCGCCTCCCCCGACGCCAGTCGGGAGATGTCGGCGTATCCCGCGTCCACCAGCACCCGGGTCGCCAGCACCGACGAGGTCAGGAACGGCGACGGGGTGACCGCGCGGCCGAGTTCCTCCAGCACGACCGCGGCCTCGCGGGCCGAGCCGCCCTCGCCCGGCGCCAGCAGGCCGGCCACGCCGATGTCGCGGGCCAGGCCGTGCCAGGCCGCGGCGTTCTCGCCTTCGGCGGCGGCGGGGGCCTTGTCGGCGAGGAGGTCGCGGACGGCGGTCCGGAGTTCCTCCTCGACCTCGGTGTAGAGCAGGGTCATCGAGGCAGGTCCTTCCAGGGCGCGGCGACGTCGGTTCGGGTTTCCGCCGGCAGTCCGAGCACCCGCTCGGCCACGATGTTGCGGAGGATCTCGGAGGTGCCGCCCTCGATCGAGTTGCCCTTGGCGCGCAGGTAGCGGTAGCCCGCGCCCCGGCCGAGGAAGTCGACGCCGTCGGGGCGGCGGAAGGTCCAGTCGTCGTAGACCAGGCCGTCTTCGCGCAGGAACTCGACCTCCAGGGCCGAGACCTCCTGGTGGTGGCGGGCGAACAGCAGCTTCATGCCCGACCCCTCGGGGCCGGGCTCGCCCGCGAGGAGCTGCTCGCGCAGGCGCTGGCCGGTCAGCCGCATCACCTCGCCCTGCACCCACAACTCCAGGGCCCGCTGGTGGAGGTCGTGGCCGCGCAGCTCGGGCCGGGCCTGCCACGCCTCGGTGAAGACGCCCATCATGGTGCGGCGCGGCGACCCCGACGCCCCGATGGCGACACGTTCGTTCATCAGCGTCGTCTGGGCCACCCGCCAGCCTTCGCCGACCTCGCCGAGGCGCAGGTCGTCGCCGAGCCGGACGCCGGTCAGGAAGACCTCGTTGAACTCGGCCTCGCCGGTGATCTGGCGCAGCGGCCTGACCTCGACCCCGGGGGCCTCCATGTCACACACGAAGTAGGTCAGGCCCCGGTGTTTGGGCAGGTCGGGGTCGTGCCGGGCGACCAGGATGCCCCAGCGGGCATGGTGGGCGCTGGACGTCCAGACCTTCTGGCCGTCGACCACCCACTCGTCGCCGTCGCGGACCGCGCGGGTGGCGAGCCCGGCCAGGTCAGACCCGGCGCCGGGCTCGGAGAAGAGCTGGCACCAGACCTCCTCGCCGGTCCAGAGCGGGCGCAGGAACCGGCGTTTCTGCTCCTCGGTGCCGTAGGCGAGGATCGTCGGCGCGGCCATGCCGAGGCCGATGCCGATGCGGCCGGGGTGGTTGTCGGGCGTGCCCCGGAAGACCTGTTCGACGACCCCCTGCAGGTCGCGCGGGGCGCCGAGGCCGCCCAGCCCTTCGGGAAAGTGCACCCAGGCCAGCCCGGCGTCGAACCTGGCCCGCAGCCAGTCGAGCGGGCTCAGCCCGGAAGGGTCGTGCCCGGCCAGGAACGCCTCCGCGCGCTGCCTGACCGTCGTCGCGTCCACCACGTGGTTCCCCTGTCTGACGTCGTGCCAAAGTCGTACCGCACCGGCTCTCGCGTCCGGTATCGGTGGAATCACGTGTGCTTCTTCAGCTCCCGGTAGGCCAGGGAGCGTTTGTGGACCTCGTCGGGGCCGTCGGCGAAGCGCAGGCTGCGGGCGCCCGCCCAGAGGGCGGCCAGCGGGAAGTCCTGGCTGACGCCGCCCGCCCCGTGGACCTGGATGGCCTTGTCGAGGATCCACTCGACGGCGACCGGGGTGGCGATCTTGATGGCCTGGATCTCGGTGTGCGCGCCCTGGTTGCCCACGGTGTCCATGAGCCAGGCGGTCTTCAGCACCAGCAGCCGCAACTGCTCGACCTTGACCCGCGACTCGGCGATCCAATCTTGCACGACCCCCTGCTGGGCCACCTGCTTGCCGAACGCGGTGCGGGCCAGCGCTCTCTGGCACATCATCTCGATGGCGCGTTCGGCCATGCCGATGAGGCGCATGCAGTGGTGGATGCGGCCCGGCCCGAGCCGCGCCTGGGCGATGGCGAAGCCGCCGCCCTCCTCGCCGACAAGGTTGGCGGCCGGGACCCGGACGTCCTCGAAGATCACTTCGGCGTGGCCGCCGTGGTCGCCGTCGGTGTAGCCGAAGACCGACATGCCGCGTTTGACGGTCAGGCCGGGGGTGTCGCGCGGGACCAGGATCTGGCTCTGCTGGCGGTGCTTGGCCGCCTCGGGGTCGGTCTTGCCCATCACGATGAAGACGGCGCAGTCGGGGTTCATCGCGCCGGTGATGAACCATTTGCGGCCGTTGACCACGTACTCGTCGCCGTCGCGGACGATCGAGGTGGCGATGTTGGTCGCGTCGGAGGAGGCCACGTCGGGCTCGGTCATCGCGAACGCCGAGCGGATCTCGCCGTCCAGCAGCGGTTCGAGCCAGCGCTTCTTCTGGTCGTCGGTGCCGAACTGGTGCAGCACCTCCATGTTCCCCGTGTCGGGGGCGGCGCAGTTGGTCGCGACCGGGGCGATGGCCGGGGAGCGGCCCATGATCTCGGCGAGGGGGGCGTACTGGAGGTTGGAGAGGCCCTCGCCCGGCAGGAACAGGTTCCACAGGCCGCGTCTGCGGGCCTCGGCCTTCAGCTCCCCGACGATCGGCGGCGCGCTCCAGCCGCTCTCCCGCGCCTGCTCCTCGAAGACCGGTTCGGCCGGGTAGACGTGCTCGGCCATGAAGGCTTCGAGCTTCTCGCGGTAGTCGCGTGTGGTCGCGTCGAAGGCGAAATCCATGTCAGACCTCCCGAAGGCCGCGCTCGACGAGCGGCGCGACGATGTCCCCGATGTCCTCGAACCCGGCGCCGACGGTCAGCCCCTGGGTGAAGCGGAAGTAGATGCCCTCGGTGATGACCGCGAGCTTGAAGCAGGCCAGCCCGACGTACCAGCCCAGCCGGGCGGTGTCGCGGCCCGACCGCGCCGCGTAGTGGGCGGCCAGCGCGGCGCTGTCGACCTCGCCGCCGAGGGCGCCGATGTCGAGGTGCGGGAAATCGGCGTACAGGAGGAAGAGCGCCACGTCGGTGAGGGGGTCGCCGAGCGTCGACATCTCCCAGTCGAGCACCGCCGCGACCCGCCCGTCGCGGATCAGCGTGTTGCCGAGCTTGAAGTCGCCGTGGACGATCGCCGGCGGGCCCGACGCCGGCACGTCGGCGGCCAGCCGGGCGAACAGGTCGTCGATGCCGGCGACCTCGCGGCTGCGCGAGGCGTCGAGCTGCCGCTTCCAGCGTTTGACCTGCCGGTCGAGGAAGCCCTCTGGCCGCCCGAAGTCGCCCAGGCCCACCTCGGCCGGGTCGATCAGGTGCAGGCGCGCCAGGACGTCGGCCAGGTGCTCCCCCACCTCGGGGCTGAGCGGGGTGGGCGTGCCCTCGACGTACTCCATGACGTAGAAGGGGGCGCCGACCACCTCGGCGTCGTCGCAGAAGTGGTACATGCGCGGCACCGGCACGCCGGTGTCCTGCAGCGCGCCCATCACGCGGAACTCCCGGCCCATGTCGTGGGCGGTGGCCAGCACGTGGCCGAGCGGCGGGCGGCGCACTACGACCGTGCGGTCGGCGTCGCGGACGATGTAGGTGAGGTTCGACTTGCCGCCCTCGATCAGTTCGGCGGTCAGCGGGCCGCGCGTGACACCTGCCTCGGAGAGGCGGGCGGCGAGACGGTCGAGATCGAGTCCGGGCACTGTCACAGCTCGCGAGCATACCGACCAGCCGGTATGAGTGTCGACGACACTCGGGGGTGACAGCCGCAGTGGAGAGGACTTTTCTGGATATATCAGGACATGTGCCTAGCCCCCGCGACCCTAGGGTGACTCCCCATGGAACCGACGTTCTTCGAAAACCCCGACGAGTTCTACGCCTGGCTGGCCGCCAACCACGCCGCCGAGACGGAGTTGTGGGTCGGCTTCCACAAGCGGTCGACCGGCAGGCCGAGCCTCACCTGGCCCGAGTCGGTCGACCAGGCGCTCTGCTTCGGCTGGATCGACGGCGTGCGCAAGAGCCTCGGCCCCGAGTCCTATGTCATCCGCTTCACCCCCAGGAAACCCCGCAGCACCTGGAGCTCGGTGAACATCAACCGCATCCGTGAGCTGATCGACCTGGGGGTCGTCCACCAGGCGGGCCTGGCGGCCTTCGAGTCGCGCAGCGAGGACCGTTCGGAGATCTACAGCTACGAGCAGCGCCAGGCCGCCGAACTCCCCGAGGAGTACGCCGCCCGGTTCCAGGAGGACAAGGCCGCCTGGGACTGGTTCGAGGGCCAGGCCCCCTGGTATCGCCGGACCGCCATCTACTGGGTGATCAGCGCCAAGAAGGAGGAGACCCGGCTGCGCCGCCTGGCCACCCTGATCGAGGACTCCGGGGCCGGCCGCCGCATCAGGTCGGTGACGCGTCCCTGAACACCGCCGACAGGTATTCGGCGAAGGCGGCCCGCAGGTCGTCGAGCGTGGGCACGCCCCCGGCGCCGACGACGGCGTCGAACAGCAGCCCCTCGGTGAACGCGACCAGCTGGCGCCCCTGCCGCGCCGGGTCGGCGGTGCCGGCCTCGGTGAACATCGCGACGCCCTGGTCGCGGTAGCGGCGGCCGATGTCGTCGTAGACGGCGCGCAGTTCCGGGCGCCGGGTGGCCTCCAGGGCCAGTTCGTAGCGGGCGACGCTGCGCCGCCGGTCGACTTCGATCATCTTGTGCGTCGACACCGCCAGCAGCTCGGCCATGGCCGCGCGCCGGTCGGCCGGCAGCGGCCGGGTGAGCAGTTCGCCGAAGTGCGCGTCCTCCAGCTCGGTCAGCCGGGCGAGGGCGAGCTCCAGCAGCGCGGCCCGGCTGCGGGCCAGGTTGGAGGTGGACCCGGGCGGCAGCCCGGCCGCCGCGTCGACCGCCCGGTGGGTCAGGCCGCGCATGCCCAGATCGCAGAGGATCTCGATCGCGGCGTCGCCGACGAGCCGTACTCGCTCAGTGCTCACTTCCGCAGACTACACATGTAGTGCATACTACAGATGTAGTTTCCCAAGGAGGCATCATGAGACACGCCGTGGTGGTCGGCGCCGGGATCGGCGGTCTGACCTCGGCAGCCGCGCTGAGACAACAGGGGTGGGCGGTGACCGTGCTGGAGCGGGCCGCCTCGATCGAGCCGGTCGGCGCGGGCCTGGCGATGGCGCCCAACGCCCTGCGCGCCCTCGACGTGATCGGGGTGGGCGACCGGGTGCGCACGTTGTCGGCGTTCCAGGGCTCGGCCGGCATCCGGACCAAGACCGGCAAGTGGTTGTCGCGCACCAGCGCCGAGGCCGCCGAGGCGCGCTACGGCGACCCGACCGTGCTGCTGCACCGGGCGGTGCTGGCCGAACTGCTCGCCGAGCAGGCCCCGGAGATCCAGCTCGGCACCTCGGTCGAGTCGGTCACCCCCGAAGGCGTGGTCACCACCACGAGGGGCGATCTGGACGCCGACCTCGTGGTGGCCGCCGACGGCATCCGCTCCCGCATCCGGCAGGCCCTGTTCCCGGCCCTGCCCGGCCCGGTCTACGCGGGCGTGACGAGCTGGCGGGTGATCGTCGACGGCGCCGCCCCGCCCGCCGAGTCGTGGGGCGACGGACAGGTCTTCGGCATGGCCCCCCTCGCCGGAGAACGGGTCTACGCCTACGCCACCGCACCCTCGGCCCCCGGCCTGACCAGCCCCGACGAGCTGGGCGAACTGCGGCGGCTGTTCGCCGGCTGGCACGACCCGATTCCCGGCCTGCTCGCCCGCGCCGACCCGGCGGCGGTCATCCGCACCGACATCTACAGCCTGGAGACCGCTCCCCCGGCCTTCCACTCCGGCCGGGTCGCGCTGGTCGGCGACGCCGCCCACGCCATGACCCCGAACCTGGGCCAGGGGGCCTGCCAGGCGATCGAGGACGCGGTCACGCTGGCGTACACGGACGATCTGGAGAGCTATTCGGCCGTGCGGATGGCGCGCACCGCGCCGATCGTGAAGCGGTCGCGGACCATCGCCCGGATGACCGCGTGGCGCAACCCGGTCGCGGCGGCGGCGCGGAACACGATGATCAGCATGGTCGGCCGGCTGGGCACCACGGCGATGTTGCGCCAGATGGACCCGATCCTGGGCTGGCGGCCGCCCGTCAGACCGTGACGGGCTCGGGCTTGGCCTCGGGCGCCGGCGAGTGGTCGGGCGCGAGGCGGCTGAGCGTGATGGTGCCCCAGACGAGGATCGCGGTCGCGATGAGCGCGGGCACGACCTGGCCGACCCCGGCCGGCAGGGGCTCGCCGAGCAGCACGGTCCCGGCGGTGATCGAGGTGATGGGGTCGACGATCTGCACGGTCGCGTAGGCGATGCCGAAGTAGCCGACCTCGTAGGACTTCTGCAGCAGCACCACGGCCGCGACCAGCAGGAGGGGGATCGCGAGGGCGAACCAGTGCAGCAGGTCGCCCCACGCGCCGGTGAAGTTGCCGCCGACGACGCGCACGAACGTCGAGACGGTCGCGGTCACCGCCCCCGCGCCGATCGACATCCAGATCGCCTTGCCGGGCCCGGCGAAGAACCGCGCCGACACGAAGCTGGCGGCCGCGATCAGCGCCACCACCAGGATCATCCCGACGCCCTCGCCGGTCGTCATCGACGGTTTCACGTTGTGGGCCGGGACCAGCAGCATCAGCCAGAGCAGCCCGACCGCGACGGCCAGCGAGCCGAGGTATTCGGCCCGGTGGGCCTTGCGCCCGTGCAGCCAGGCCGCGAGCGGCACCGCGAAGACGAGCGTGGCGACGCTGATCGGCTGGACGATGATGAGCGGCGCGAGGCTGAGCGCCACCGCGTGGAGGCAGGCGCCGCTGAAGCTGATGACTCCGCCGATCCACCAGCGCGGCCGGCGGACCAGCCGTAGGGTGGCTCCCTGGGCGACGGCCTCGAACTGCTGGAGGGCCGCGCCCAGCGCGTATCCGAGCGCGCCGAGCAGGGCGATGGTGAACCCCAGCCAGGTCATGGGCATGCTCCGGAAGATTCGTGGGTGCGGGTCACCCGATTCAGCTTAGGGACAATCTCCTGTTCCCCGGGTCGAGTCTCCCATATCTACCAGAACGGCCATTGCGGCATTCCGCCCATTGAGGGCGATCACACTGCCCCCCGGATGGGTCGCCGCGCCGCACAGATAGACCCCGTCCATGGGCGTACGGGGGGTCAGCCGCCGGTCCCACATCTGGTCGGGCCGCACCTCCCCCTGGAAGATGTGGCCCCCGGTCAGCCCCACGCGGGCCTCGATGTCGGGCGGCCCGAGCACCTCGTAGTCGACCAGGCAGTCGGCGAAGTCGGGGGCGTACCGGCCGATGAGGTCGATGAACTGGCGGGCCACCTCGTCGCGCCGGGCCTCCCAGCCGCCTTTGAGCCCGTAGGGGGCGTACTGCCCGAAGACGCTCATCAGGCCGTCCTGTACGTAGATCTCCCCGAACCCCACCGCCGGTTCGCCGGCCTGGCAGCGTTCGAAGGCGCGCTGGGCCTCGTCGAGGCCGGTCGTCACGTCGACCACGCCGTCGGCCATGAAGGTCTGGCCGGGGGCGGCCGTCCAGGAGGGCAGACGGCTCAGGGCGGCGTTGAACTTGACGACCGGGCTGCGCACGTCCCATTCGGCGATCCGCAGGCGGTAGTCGTCCGGCGCGTCGACCATGGTCATCAGGCGCTTGGGGTCGGCGTTGGAGACGACCCGGCCGGCGGCGATGAAGGTGCCGTCGTCGAGGCACACCCCCTCGCCCGGGAGCACCCGCGCCACCGGCACCCCGGCCGCCAGCACCGCCCCGGCCTCGCGGGCGGCGTCGGCGATGGCGAAGCTCACCATGCCCATGCCGCCCTTCACGTAGCCCCAGACCGCGCCGACGCCGTCGAGCTCGCCGATGAAGTGCATCAGCTTGACGGCCGCGGTGCCGGGGTCGCGCGGCCCGGCGTAGGTGCCGATGATCCCCTGGCCGAACAGGGCGTCCTTCAGGCGCTGGTCGGTGACGAAGTCGTCGATCACGTCGGCGATCGAGGCGTGGAACAGGACGTCGGACATATAGGTGTCGCCCAGGATCTCGCCGAGCTCCTCGCGGGAGGGCGAGTCGCCGGCCCAGGTGTCCCTGGCGCCCTTGCGGAGTTTGATCCGCATGCGGTCGAACAGGTCCTCGTAGGCGAAGTAGCCGTCGATCTCCTTCTGCGGCAGCCCGAGGTCGGTCAGGGCCCGGACCGTGCGGTCGTGGTCGAGCCACTGGGCGAAGGCGGTGCCGTCGTCGAAGGGGATCCAGAGCTGCGGGTCGGCGATGGTGAAATCGAGGCCGCGATCTTTCAGGCCGAGCTCGCGGATGACCGTCTCGTCGAGCAGCCCGACGACGTAGGCGCAGGGGCTCACGACGTACCGGGGATCTTCGAACGGGCGTTCCAGGGTGCACGCGCCGCCGAGGCGCTCCCGGGCCTCCAGCACCAGCACCCGTTTGCCCGCCCGTGCCAGGTAGGCGGCGCACGTCAGGCCGTTGTGGCCGCCGCCGACCACGATCACGTCCCAGCGGCGACGCGCCAGGTCTTTGACGGGTTCCGGGAGGCCCACCTGGCCGAGCTGGGCGGCGATCTCGTTCATCCATCAACACTGACTGGATAACCAGTCAAAGCGCAAGGGCCGCCCTTGGGTCTAGCATCGGTCATTCCGGGGTTTTTCCTACGGGGTGCCCAGGAACGACCTACTCGTGCGGCGCGTTGGAGCGGGCGTGGCCTCGATATCCCAGATGATCCGGCGCTTCCTGGAGAAGCCCGGCAGCGTCGACATCGCGCCGTTCGAGCGCACCGTCGCCGCCGCCGGGGCACTCGCCGACCGTGCGCGCGACCTCTCGATCGAGGAGTTGCGCGAGATGGCCGCCGGGAACGTCGGCTCGGCCGAGTTCTGCGCGGCGGTCCGCGAGGTCGCCGACCGGACCCTCGGCGAGCGCCCGTTCGACGTGCAGCTCGTCGGCACGCTCGCCATGTTGTCGGGGAACGTCGTCGAGATGGCCACCGGTGAGGGCAAGACCCTCGCGGGCGCGCTCGCGGCCGCGGGATTCGCGCTGCGGGGCAAGTCGGTGCACGCCATCTCGGTCAACGACTACCTGGCCCGCCGCGACGCCGAGTGGATGGCGCCCTTCTACACCGCGATGAACCTCACGGCCGGCTGGATCGCCGAGGCGTCCACGCCCGAGGAGCGCCGCGCCGCCTACGCCTGCGACATCACCTACGCCAACGTCAGCGAGATCGGCTTCGACCTGCTGCGCGACCGCCTGGCCACCGACCCCGAGGCGACCGTGCAGCCGGTGCCGCAGGTCGCGCTGGTCGACGAGGCCGACTCGGTGCTCGTCGACGAGGCCCGCGTGCCGCTCGTGCTGGCCGGGGCCACCGACGCGGGCGCGGCGGTGCCCGAGATGGCCGCGCTGGTCCGCCGCCTGTCGCGCGGCTACCACTTCGAGCTCGACGACGAGGGCCGCAACGTCTTCCTGACCGCCAAGGGCACCGACACCGTCGAGAGCGCCCTGGGCATCTCCCTGTACGACCACCCCGGCACCGTCACCGAGGTCAACCTCGCCCTCCACGCCCACGCGCTGCTGGTGCGCGACGTCGACTACATCGTGCGCGACGGCCGGGTCCAGCTCGTGAACCCCTCGCGCGGCCGGGTCGCCCAGCTCCAGCGCTGGCCCGACGGCCTCCAGGCGGCGGTGGAGGCCAAGGAGAAGCTGGCCCCCTCCGACACCGGCGAGATCCTCGACTCGATCACCATCCAGGGCCTGCTGACGCGCTACCCCGAGATCTGCGGCATGACCGGCACCGCCGTCGCGGTCGGCGAGAACCTGCGCGAGTTCTACAAGCTCAAGGTCGCGGTGATCGCCCCCAACCGGCCGTGCGTCCGCGAGGACGAGCCCGACCGCATCTACCCGTCGCTGATCGACAAGGAGATCGCGCTGGCCGACGAGATCGTCGCCCAGCACAAGACGGGCCGGCCGATCCTGATCGGTACGCTCGACGTCGCCGAGTCGGAGTCGCTCGACAAGGAGCTGCGCTCGCGGGGCCTCGAACCGGTCGTGCTGAACGCCAAGAACGACGCCGAGGAGGCGGCCATCATCGCCCGCGCGGGCGAGCTGGGCGCGCTGACGGTGTCGACCCAGATGGCCGGGCGCGGCACCGACATCCGCCTCGGCTCCCCCGAGGTCGCCGAGCTGGGCGGCCTGCTGGTCATCGGCACCGGCCGCCATCCGTCGAGCCGCCTCGACGACCAGCTGCGCGGCCGGTCGGGCCGCCAGGGCGACCCCGGCCGGTCGGTGTTCTTCGTCAGCGGCGAGGACGACCTGCTCAAGGCCTACCTGCCGGAGGAGACCCTGCCGAAGGCCGAGAAGGACGGCCGCATCCGCGACAAGCAGGCCGCCTACCTGGTCGGCCACGCCCAGCGCATCGCCGAGGGCGTCAACACCGAGATCCACCGCAACACCTGGCGCTACACCCGCGTCCTGGAGGAGCAGCGGACCCGGCTGCTCGACCACCGCGACCGCATCCTCTACGGCGACGCGGGCGCCGAGGCCCTGCGCGAGGCCCGTCCCGAGCGTTACCGGGAGCTGGTCGAGCAGGCGTCGGAGGAGGCCGTCGCCACGGCGGCCCGCCAGATCGTGCTGTTCCACCTCGACCGCTGCTGGACCGACCACCTCGGCTACTTCGCCGACCTGCGCGAGGGCATCCACCTGCGCGCCCTGGGGCGGCTCAGCCCGATCGACGAGTTCAACCGGGAGGCGCTCCCGGCGTACCGGAAACTGCTCGAAGAGATCGAGAAGCGCTCGACGGCGAGCTTCGACTCCCTCGACCTGTCCGCGCCGCTGGCCGAGCAGGGCATGAAGCGGCCGTCGGCGACCTGGACCTATCTGGTGTCGGAGAACCCGTTCGGCAGCGACTGGGACCGGGTGCTGCGCCGGGTGTCCTCGGCGCTGCGCGGCCGCAAGAAGGGCTAGCCCCGGCCGGAACGGCCGTGGAACACCGGCGGAACGCCGAACGGGTGTGACGTTCCATTCTCGAAGATGGACCCGCCCGCTGGCCGTGGTGGCCGCAGGCGTGCTGATGCTCCTGATGTCGGGCCGGGCCCTGGCCCAGCCCGACCCCGGGCCGGAACAGTCGATCGTCGGCGGGACGGTGTCCCCCTGGTCGGCCTACCCCTACGTCGTCCGGCTCTCCAACGGGTGCACCGCCACCCTGATCTCGCCGACGGCGGTGCTCACCGCCCAGCACTGCGTCGACGGCTACGGGCCGCTGAGCGCCCACTTCAGCAACGGCGGATCGTCGCCGTCGCCCGTCTACTCGGCGATGCCGGGCTTCGACCCCGACGAGCCCTGGGTCTACGACCTGGCGATCCTGTCGGTCGACCCGGCGGCGACCGTGGGGGTGACCCCGGTCCAGGTGGGGTCGCCGTGGAACCCGCAGATCTACCGGCCGGGGGTGCCGGCCACCATCGCGGGCATCGGCGCGACCGCCCCGAGCGGCGCCGGCTCCGGTGTGCTCCGGGCCGCCGACGTGCCCATCCTCAGCGACGACGCGATGGACGACGTCTACAACCCCTGGTACTGGTTCGACGACTGGATCGAGCACCTGATGATCGGCGCGGGCGGCTCGGCCCGGACGACCTGCTCGGGTGACAGCGGCGGCCCCCTGGCGGTCTGGGACCACGCCCGCGGCCGGGTCGTGCAGGTCGGCGTGACGTCCTGGGGACACGAGGACTGCAACAGGCCCACCGCGTTCATGGAGCTGGCGGGGCCGAACCTGGCGTGGCTGGCGTCCATGCAGCCGTCGGTCATGTACGCCTGGGGCCCCTGCACCACGCCCGCCGGGGAGACCGGCGTGCCCGACGTGGGCTGGGGCCAGACCTACGCCGGCGGGCCGAGCGAGAACGGCATCCCCTGGCGGCTGCGCTGCGTCGCGCCGCCGACCGGCCCGCTGCCGCCCGCGCCGGTCCCCGACCCGGAGGACGACCCGCCGCCCCCGCCGGACTGCCACTGGAACCTGAACGGCGGCAAGCCCGTCTCCGCGCCCTCCGCCCGGCACTGCCCCGACTAGCGGCCGGCGCCCGCCCGCGCCGACAGGCCGACGAGCTGGTTGACCAGGCCCTCGCGCAGCCCGGCCGCGAACATCTCGGCGGCCGGGGGCACGCCCATCTCGGCCGACACCCGGGCCACGGTCTCCGATGGGGTCGCGTAGGGCCACAACCCGGCGGTGACGACGAAGACGGCCCCCGCGAAGTGGCCGACCTGCGGCTTGGCCAGATGGGGCAACGCGGCGCCGACCGCCAGCGCGAGGCGGTCGGTGTTGGCGCTCGCCCGGCGTTTGAACTCGCGGGCGTAGTCGAGCGGCATGTTGCGTTCGAGCACCGAGGCCATCGCGGCGACCAGCTCGCACAGGCCCGGGTCGGCGACGACCGCCTCGGCGACCTGGGCGGCGACACGCTCCTCCTGGACGTAGCCGCCGCCCGGCTCCCCCGGGTCGAGGACGAGGCGGTCGAGCCAGGCGCGCCAGGTCTCGTCGAGCACCTCCAGGAAGATCACCTCCCGGCTGCCGAAGTAGCGCAGCACGTTGGACTTGGCCAGCCCGACCGTCGCGCTCAGCTCGTTGAGGCTGATCTCGGCCAGGGGGCGCTCGCGCAGCAGGTCGCGGGCGACGCCGAGGATCGCGGCGCGGCGCGCCTCCACCTGTTCCGGCTTGCGCGCCCGCTGGAAGTCCACCTGATCGACTTTATAGCAGACCGCCGGTCTCTTGCTAACAGACCGGCGGTCTCTTAATCTGGTCGGCATGTACGCAGTCATCACCGGAGCCAACTCCGGCATCGGATACGGCCTGGCCCGGCGCTTCGTCCGCGAGGGCGCCGAGGTCGTCATGGCCGTCAGGAACGGCGACAGGGGCCGCGCGGCGGCCGGCCGGATCACAGACGAGTTCCCCCGGGCGAAGGTGCGGGTCGAGCTCGTCGACCTGGCCGACCTGGGGTCGGTCGCGGCGCTGGCCGGGCGGCTGCTGGCCGAGGGGCGGCCGGTCGACCGGCTCGTCAACAACGCGGGCATCATGACCCCGCCGGTCCGCGACGAGACGAAGGACGGCTTCGAGCTGCAGTTCGGCGCCAACTACCTGGGCCACTTCGCGCTGACCCTGCCGCTCCTGCCGCTGCTGCGCGGCGGGCGGGTGACGACGATGAGCAGCCTGACCAACCGGTGGGGGCGGCTCGACTTCGACGACCTGCAGAGCACCCGGAACTACACGCCCCGCATCGCCTACGGCACCTCGAAGCTCGCCAACCTGATGTTCGCGCAGGAGCTCGACCGCCGCTCGCGCCGCAACGGCTGGGGGGTGCTGAGCAACGCCGCCCATCCCGGCGCGACCAAGACCAACCTGCAGGTCACCGGGCCCACCCACGGGGCCTCGGGGCTGCGCACCCGGCTGGTGGGCGTGGTCAACGCGGTGAGTTACCGCATCCCCGGCATGTGGCAGGAGGTCGACGGCGGGATCCTGCCCGCCTGGTACGCCGCGACGAGCCCCGACGCCACCGGCGGCGGCTACTACGGGCCGGGCGGCTTCGGCGAGCTGACCGGCCCGGCGAAGGCGGCCCGGGTGCCGGGAAAGGCGCTGCGCGAAGGCGACGCCGAACGGCTCTGGCTCGTCTCGGAAAGGCTCACCGGAGTGGTCGCGTGAAAAGGGCCCGGCCGTTCACCGGCCGGGCCCTTTATCGTTCAGGGGTATTTACCGCCACGCGGTGAAGTGCCACTTGTTCGGGGTCGAGTAGGTGCACGACGACACATTCCACCCGGCCGCCTTCACGGCGGACCGCCAGTAATTGCAGTTACCCGAGTCGGGGTAACCGCCGTAGAACTTGCTTTCCGCGTGGGCGGTTCCTGACATGGAGAAAACCGCTCCGGCGATGGCGAGACCGACGAACGCCCTTTTCAGAACTTTCATGGTGTTGCCTTTCCTGTGGCTCCGCGGGGAATTGCCGCTACACCGGTCATCCTCAACCGGAGATCACCCGCACGCAAGGCCGCCGAGACGCTGGAACGCGCCATTGGCAGAAATAGGCAAATCGCCGAAGCGATTCGAGCAGCTCGAAATTCACCGCGAATTCAGCGCCGGAACGCGAGACGATCCGCGCCCCCTGGGAGACGGGGCGCGGATCGCCGTTCGGGGCCCGCTTCTTCCTTATGCCCCGGTCTTCTCGTGCCTGCCCTTCCTGGCCTGGACGATCAGGAAACGCAGACCGACCGCGACCAGCGCGCAGGCCACCAGCCCGGAGGCGAGGACCGGCACGGGCGTCTCCGGCCGCGGGGTCGTGGTGTCGGCGGCCACGTGGCTCGCCGACGGGATGGCGATGGTCTTCGGCTTCGCCGCCGGCGAGGCGACGGCCTTCTTCTCGGGGACGGCCTTCTGCGGGGCGACCGCATGAGGGACCGCCTTCTGGGGGGCGACCGGCTGCGCCGCGATGGGCGCCTCGTCGGGCATGCAGTTGACGTCCTGGACGTCCGACTGCTTGAACGTGACGGGCGGGGCCTCGTCGGTGCCGCTGCGGGAGTTGTACGCGCCCGACGCGAACGGCTCAGGCGCGCCCTTCTTGCCGAGGCCGTCGCCCCACTTGGTGATGACGTAGTCGATGTCGATGTGGCCGGCGCCGCCGTTGCCCTCGACGGTCAGGCTGCCGTCGTTCCAGGTGCCGCCGGTGAGCTCGGCGAAGGTCTTGCCGTCGAGGTCGAGCATGACGCCGTTGCTCGACGGCGAGCCCGGCCCTCGGTCGCCGACGAAGAAGGGGGCCTTCCTGCCGTCGTGCATGACGTAACCTTCGGTGCCCATGGGCCAGCTCGGACTGGCCGCCAGTCCTTTCTGCATGGGCTTGCCCGACGCGGGGGCGCCGGTGTCTCCGTTGCGGCCCGAACCGTCGTCCCAGAAGTAGGACGCGGTGGTCGAGCCTTCGTACACGGGATGGACCACCAGGTCCGGCACGCCATACCCGGAGAAATCGGACGTGGACCGGGTCACCCGCTGGACCGAGCCGTTGAGGGCCTCGATCGTGGTGACTTTGCCGTCGGCGGTCTTCTCGACGACGCCGACCTGGCCGTGGTGCTTGAGGAAGGCGATCGCGCCGGGCTGGGGCTCCGAGGTCCAGGCGCTCTTGGACTTGAACCACTCGGCGTGGTCGGTGGAGGCGGCGAAGCTGCCGACCTGCTTCAGCACCCCGGCCGACTGGCCGGCGTACGAGACGAACGTGTCGCACCAGGGGGCGGAGGCGAGGGCGGGGTCTTTGCCCTCGCTATACCAGGCGCCGTACTTGCTCTGCGTACCCTCCTGCGCGCGGTAGCCCAGTTCCTGCCGGGCCGCGGCGAGCAGCGAGTCTGTGATGGGGGAAATGGGGGAATCTCCTTTGGTCACATCGAAGTAACCGGACATTAGGCCCCATTTACGACAGACCGTAAGAGAACACGACAAAACTTTGCCGTTGGTTTACTGATCGTCCTGGAAGGAAGAGGGGGTCCAGCCTCAACGAAGGGACCTCCCATGACGACCACGGAGACGGTCGGCGGCGCCGCCCGCAGGGCCGTACAGCACCCGCTGCTCGACAGGCTGGCGAAGGTCGGATTCGCCGCCCGCGGCGTCCTCTACGCGCTGATCGGACTGGTCGCGCTACAGATCGCCTTCGGCGGGTCCAGCGGGGAAGAAGCCGACAAGTCAGGCGCGATCCACATGGTGGCGGCACAGCCCTTCGGCTCCGTGCTGCTCTGGATCATGGCCGTCGGCCTGGCAGGCCTGGCGATCTGGCAGGTCGGCGAGGCGATCTGGGGCGACCCGAAGATGCGCGCCCGCGTCGAGTCGGTCGCCCGAGCCGTGGTGTACGCCGCCCTGGTGTTCTCCATCACCAGCCTCCTGCTCAAGGGCAAGGAGGCGACCAGCACCGACTCGCAGTCGCAGGACGCCACCCGCGCCCTGTTCGAACTGCCCGGCGGCCAGTTCCTGGTCGGCCTGTTCGCGCTCGGCATCATCGCCCTCGGCGTCTACTGGATCCACGAGGGCTGGACCGAGAAGTTCATGCGCGACATGCACGTGACCGAGCCGAAGGCCCGCACGACGGTGGTCCGCCTCGGCAAGGCCGGCTACATCGCCCGCGGCATCGTCGCCATCGCGGCCGGCGTGCTGGTCGGCCAGGCCGCGATCACCTACGACCCCGACAAGGCGGCCGGCATCGACGACGCCCTGAAGTCCCTCTCGGACACCCCGATGGGCCCCTGGCTCCTCGCGGCCGTGGCGATCGGCCTGATCCTGTTCGCCGCCTACTGCTTCGCCGAGAGCCGCTGGCACCGCACCTGATCCAGGGCGCGGAGAAAGGGGCCTCCCGACCGGCCGGCGGGAGGCCCCTTTCGCTTGTGTCAGACCTCGACGGCGGTCTCCTCCTTGGCCTCGGGGACCGCCTCGGGGGTGCGTCCACGCCAGAGCCCGAAGCCCGCCAGGACCACCGCGGCGAAGACGTAGCCCAGCGCGATCTGGCCGCCGACGTTCCAGCCGACCTTCTCCGCGTGCACCAGCCCGATGAACGACAACAGCGCGCCGAACAGCGCGTACCCGGCCGCCCAGTAGAAGTTGCGGTCGATGATGAACGCGACGACCGCGCCCAGCACCAGGCCCGCCAGGATCGCGCCGCCGCCCAGCAGCACCGTGCCGTGGTAGACCGTCCCGGCCGCCGCGATCTGGTCGGGCGTCACCGCCACGCCGGAGGCGGCGATGACGTTGTTCATCTGGGTGGCGGCCCAGGACGCGATGTTCGGGATGATCGCCATCACCACGGCGACCGCGTGGACACGCGGCACCTCCTGGAACGCCTGGGCGCCGATCAGCAGGCCGATGTAGAGCAGGATCGGCACGATCGCCGGGGTCGGCAGCAGCGTCGCCAAAACGCTGAACAGGCCGAGGAAGCAGAACAGCGCGATCACGACGCCGCTGGCCATCGAGTAGGCCGTGCGGCCGCCGGCCGCCTTCCAGCCCGGGTGGCCGATGTAGACGGCGGGCGGGAACGGCGAGCCCAGGGCCGAGCCGACCACCGCGCCGGCGCCGTCGGCGATCAGGACCGCCCGCAGGTTGTACGTGTCACCGGCGACGGCGGCCGACTCGACGTTGGCCATGCCCTCGGTGAAGTTGTAGATGCCCAGCGGGATGGCCGTCGCCAGCAGCGGCGCGACCTCGCTCAGCCCGTTGACCAGCAGGTCGAGTTTGAGCGTCGGCAACCCGACCGCGATGTCGCTGACCGCCGCGCCGACGGCCGCGGGCTCCATGTAGCCGCCGATCCAGCCGATGGCCGAGCCGACGAGCAGCGCCGCCAGCCCGATCGGGATGTTCCCGGGCAGCTTCAGGTCGGTGAAGAAGCCGACCAGGATGATGACCAGCACCGGCAGCGCGATCCAGAGCGCCTCCCACATCTGCGCGGCCGGGCGCATCGAGATGAACGCGATCGAGATGCCGGCCAGGGTGCCGAGCATGGCCGCCTGCGGGGTGTACTTCCTGATCACCGGGCCGATGAACGCGCCCAGCAGCACGATCAGGCCGATGATGAAGCACCAGGCGAGCCCGGCCTGCCAGGCGGCGATCGGGTCCTTGGTCGCGAGGTACGTCGGCAGCATGATCACGAACACGACGATGAACATGTGCGGGACCGACGGACCGTAGGGCATCGCGCAGACGTCGAGGCGGTTCTCCTTCTTCGCCAGCCGTCTGGCCAGGTAGGTGTAGTAGACGTTGCCGATCAGCAGCTGGATGCCGAGGGCCGGGAGGATCACGCCGTACACGTCGCCCTCGGAGATGTGCACCACGCCGACGCACAGGGCCGTCAGGGTCAGCACGTTGACCAGGACGTTGAAGCCCAGGCCGAAGAAGGCGTTGGTGTCGCCGGGCACCCACCGGGGCACCTTCACCGGCTCTGTGGTGGACGTCATCTCACATCACCTCGATGAGCTTGTCGGAGGGCGTGACCCAGCCGAAAATGCCGCCCTGCGCGGCGATCATGGCGAGTCCCGCTTCCTGGAACTCGTCGAAGTACGACCCGACGCAGTCGGACACGACGAGGCACTCGAAGCCCCGGTCGTTGGCCTCCCGCACGGTCGTGTGCACGCAGACCTCGGTCGTGACGCCGGTCACGATCAGCGAGGTCACGCCGTGGCCGGCGAGCAGCTCGCCGAGGTTCGTGGCGTAGAACGAACCCTTGCCGGGTTTGTCGATCACCGGCTCGTCGCCGAGGGGCTTGAGGTCGTCGACGATGTCGTGACCGTACTCACCCCTGATCAGGATCCGGCCCTTCGGGCCGGGATCCCCGATGCGCATCGACGGCGCGCCGCGGTTGCGCTTCGCGGGCGGGCAGTCGGACAGGTCGGGCAGATGGCCCTCCCGCGTGTGGACGACCAGCAGCCCCGCCGCGCGGGCCGCGCCCAGCAGCCGGACCAGCGGCGGGATGACCTTCCGCAACTTGCCGACGTCGTTCCCGAGGGTCTCTCCGAAACCGCCGGGCTCGACGAAGTCGCGCTGCATGTCGATGACGAGCAGCGCGGTTGACTCGGGATCGAACGTGAACGAATAGGGGGACGCGTCGACAGTGGGCACGCCGGCTCCTTGGTGATTCCAGGGCCGGTACGTCCCCCGACGCCAGACCGGCCGGACGGTCCATTCGTCGATTGTCGACAGAATATGTATCCGCTGCCGCCGCGCCGCGTTAACGGCCGGTTACCCGATATACGTCCGGGCGCCGTGGGAGGCGAGGGCGGCCAGCACGGTCGGCGCGTCCTGGCTCACGACGGCGTCGAGCAGCTTGCGGTGCCGGCGCACCCCGTCGCCCGGGTCGCCGACGTGCTCGACCTCGCGCCGCAGGTTGGCGGCCATGTAGAGCTGGAGCTTGCGGATGACGGGCCGGTAGGCGAGCAGCAGCTGACGCTGCCCGGCCAGCGCGACCATCGCGATGTGGAACCGGCAGTGGGCGTCGTTCTCCTCGCGGAGGTCGCCCTTGCGGGCGGCGACGTCCATGGCGTGCAGCGCGTCTTCGAGCTCGCCCACGTGGGTGCCCTCGGCCAGGGGGGTGGAGAGCGCGACGGCGTACTGTTCGAGCACGTCGCGCAGCCCGAACAGCTCGTCGACGTCGCGTTCGGACAACTGCGCCACCCGGACCCCGCGCCGGGGCAGGTGCTCCACGAGCCCCTGCTCGTCGAGCAGGCGCAGCGCCTCGCGCAGCGGCGCCCGGCTGATGCCGAAGCGCCGCGTGAGCTGCTCCTCGATCAGGCGCTCCCCCGGCTGGAGCGCACCACTCAGGATGTCCTCGCGGAGCTGGTTCATCGACAGCTCGACGAGGCTGGTCGCTTCGAGCACGCCCACCTCCTCAGACCCCAACTCTGGCAGATCATGCGCTTCTCCGGGCAGACCTTCCCACCAGCCCAAAAAGGCACTTCTGTACCATTAGAAGTGCCTTTGGGGGAGGTAAAGCGTGATAACACGAGTAATTACCATAATGGGGCTTTTGTCGACTCCAGCGTCGGCACCCGCGGCCACACCGGCACCGCCACCCGCGCCCTCGGCGCCCGCGCCCGCGCCGATTCCCGCGCCCACGCCGGCACCCGCACCGGCACCGGATCCGGCGGCCGTGACCACGCCGGATCTGGAGCCCATCGGCGACCCGCTCAGATTCCTCACCTTCAACGTCTGCGGCGGCCTGTGCGAGAACGGTTTCTCGCTGCGGTCGTGGACGTCGTCCCTGCTGCGCGAGACCAAGGACGCCGACGCCTTCTTCCTCCAGGAACTGTGCGGCCGGCAGTTCGACGCCCTCCGCAACCGGCTTTCCGGCCGGTACCACGCCGAATACGTGGTGACCGTGCGCAAGAACAGGTCATGCCGCCGGAATTGGGGCGACCGCCGTTTCGGCATCGCGGTGTTCGTGAAAGGCCCGGCGTTCGCCCGCGCGGTCTGGGCACTGCCGAACCCGCACCGCGACGAACCCCGCGCCCTGCTGTGCGTGGACGCCGTCCTCGCCCACCGGCCGACCCGCCTGTGCACCACACACGTCGACTACAAGGGCCACAACCGGGAGATGCACGTCAACTACATCGACGCGGTCGTCCGGGGCTGGACCGGCCCGCTCGTCATCGGCGGCGACCTCAACCTCAGCCCCGGCACCCTGCCGATCCGCAACCTCTACCGCCGCCTCCACGAGATCGACCCCAGGGCCCGGGTGACCTTCCCCGAACAGGACCTGAAGATCGACTACATCCTGCTGAGCGGCCACTTCTCCCACTTCACGGCGAGCGGCGGCGGCTGGCGCCCCTGGTTGTCCGACCACCGCGTACTCCGGGGGTCGGCCCGCGCCCAGGACATGTGAATACTTGCTCAGACGTTTGATCGAGGTGCGAACCGTCGATAACTCTCCGTAACCATCATCGTTCAGACGGAGGGGACATCGATGAACGACCACCCGCATCACGACCACGAGGACGCCGACCACGAGCACGAGCTCGACTGCGGCGCCGAGGCCGCCTGTGGTCCCGGCCACTGCCACGACCACTCGGCTCACTGAGAAGACACGTCCGGGCGGGCCGGCGCTTGGCCCGCCCGGACGCGTGTCTCGTCAGGCCGGGCGGGCGCTCTTGGGGCGCATGTCCGTCCAGACCTCCTCGATGTGGGCCAGGCACTCCTCCCGGGTGCCCTCGAAACCGTCCGGGTGCCAGCCGTCGGGGATCTCCCGTCCGGCGGGCCAGAGGGAGTACTGCTCCTCGTCGTTGCGGACGACCAGGTGGGTCACGACGTGCTCCTTGCGGTGATGAGGGTGTGCGTGGGGGAACGGGTCAGATCGGTTCGGGTGACGTCGGCGGCGCCCGCCTCGCGGAGCCAGCCCTCCAGTTCGCCCGCCGTGTAGAGGCGGCCTCCCTGGGTGAGCCACAGGTTCAGCGCGAAGCCCTCGGTGAAAGCCTGGTCGGCCACGCCGCCGCGCGGGGTCGTGGTGGTCTCCAGGATGTGGACGTCCGCTCCCGACGCCACCGCCTCGTGCACCAGGCCGCGGGCGCGGTCGCGGGAGAAGCCGTGGACGACGTTGAACAGCAGCACGTGGTCGTAGCCCGTCAGCGTCAGCGGCTCCGACAGGTCGGCCGCCACGAGCGGGACCGCGCTGGGCGTGCCCGGCAGGTCGACGACCACCGCGTCGAGGCCGGGGACGGCGTCCAGGAACGCCTTGGCGAAGACGCCGTGGCCGCCGCCGACGTCGGCCAGCCGGCCGGGGGTCATCGGGACCAGGCCGACGACCTCTTCGGCGAGCCAGCCCGCCAGGCCCGACTGCAGCCGGTGGAAGACCGCCAGCGGCTCGGGGCGCGACGACAACCAGTGGTAGAAGTCGGCGCGGGGGCGGCCGGTGGCCAGGCCGTCGTACAGGTCGCGCCAGAACTCGCCGACGATGGCGGCCCACAGGCGGATCGGGGTGTCCCAGCCGGAGCCGGTCCACATCGGCGAGGCCGTGTAGACGTCGTCGGCGCGGACGAGGTAGCCCGTCGTGGTCAGCAGGTCGAGCAGGAGGGCCAGGCCCTCCTCGTCGGCGCCGGTCGCCTTGGCCAGTCCGGCGGCCGTGCCGGGGAGCGCGTCGAAGACGCCCAGCCGGGCGGCCGCGTCGGCGGCGTACAGGGACATCGCGCCGATCAGGTCGGTCGACGGGCCGGGGTCATGCGGTGGCAACGGCATCGGGCACCTCCTCGGTCTCCTTCGGGGCGGGTTCGCGCAGGAACAGCACCCGTACCGCGACCAGCAGCAGGATCACGGCGTCGGCCAGGATGACGAGCGCGATGCCGCGGCCCTCGCCGGTGCCGATCAGCGAACCCGCCGTCGAGGCGAGCGCGCCGTCGGGCCGCATCAGCGGGCCGGCCACGTGCTCGGCCAGCGGACCGGCGAGCAGGTACGCGAACGGGGAGGCGATGCCGCCGATCGAGTGCACCGTGCCGAGCACCCGGCCGAGGCTGTCGGGTTCGATGCCCGACTGCAGCACCGCGTTGCCCGATCCCTGCACGACCGGCAGCGTGAACAGGAACGCCGCCGCCGCGAACGCGACCACCCACGGGTCGGGCCGAACGGTGTGCAGGACCAGGAACAGCGACCCGAGGAGCATGAACACGCCCATGCCCCGGACGCGCTTCTTCGGCCCGCCCCACACGCCCATCACCAGGCCGCCGAGGAACACCCCCGACCCGCCTGCGAACATCAGCGCGCCCAGCACGGCCGGCGACCCGAACGACAGGATCAGCGGCTGCACCAGCACCCCGGCCACGGCGAAGCAGAAGTTGTACGCCGTGAACGTCAGCGTCAGCGACATCAGGTCGCGCCGCCGCCGCAGGTAGTGCCAGCCGTACGACAGGTCGGCCAGCGGGGCCCTGGCCGATCCGGCCCCGGGGGCCTTCACCACCGAGGCGGGCAGCTTCACCACCAGCAGCGTGGTCACCGCCAGCGCGAACGTGACCAGGTCGAGCACCAGCACGCCGGTCATCCCGATCGCGCCGAGCAGCGCCCCGGCCGCCAGCGGGGCGGCGATCTGGGTGGCCACGGTGATCTGCATGAGGCCGTTGGCGCGGGCGAGGTGGCGTTCGGGGATGAGCAGCGGGGTCATCGCCTGGTACGTCGTCATGTGCAGGGTGCCGCAGACCGCGCCCACCAGCGAGCCGATGCAGATGTGCCACACCTGCAGCGCGTCGTTGTAGAGCAGCAGCGCCTGCACGCCGGTGCTGGCCGCCACGACGCAGTCGCTGATGATCAGGACGCGGCGGCGGTCGAACCGGTCGACGATCACCCCGGCGAACGGGCCGACCAGGATCGCGGGCAGCAGCCCCGACAACATGACCAGCGCGAACAGGGTGGTCGACTGGGTGTTCTGGTAGACCCAGACGCCGAGCACGAAGCCCGTCAGGCTCGATCCGACGCCGGAGACCAGCGACGACAACCAGACGATGCCGAATCTCACGAGGTCAGGCACATCGCCTCCACGTAACGCCGGATGAGCGCCCGGTCGGCGGGCGGGCAGGTGATCCCGGCGGCGGCCAGCGCCTTCCGGGTGCGCGAGCAGTCGAACCGCGGCCGGGGGAAGACCGGCCGCTCCTCGGGCAGTTCGCTGACGAACGCCGCGAGCGGCAGGTCGGGCAGCCCGTCGTGGACGGCCGCCCGCCACTCGGGCCAGGCCACCAGCCGCACCCCGAGGGCCTCGGCGATCTCCGCGTAGCCGATCGTCGCCTCGTTGAAGTAGTGGTGGTCCTCCCCCGCGCCGTGCAGCACGTGGTGGACGATGCCGTCGGCGACGTGGTCGACCGGGGAGACGTCCTCGTCGTAGGGCATGTCGGGGGCCATGCCGAGCCGGATCATGGTGGCGAGCAGGCGGCTGAAGTAGTCGCCGTCGTTGCCCCAGCCGGTCTGGCTGTCGCCGCCGATCCGGGCCGGGCGGTGGATCGAGACCGGGACGCCGCGCTCCCGCGCCCGCGCGGCGAGCCGGTCGGCGACCCACTTGGTCTGGTTGTAGCCGCCGCCCAGGCCGGTCGGGTCCTCCGGCACGTCGGCCTCGGTGATCCGGCGGTTCTGGTACGCCTTCCCCAGGTGGACCCCGAGCGTCGAGACGTGGTGGACGGGCACGCCTCCGCCGAGCGCCGCCAGCCGCAGCACCTCCAGGGTGCCGCCGACGTTGACGTCCTTCAGCCGGTGGTACGGCTCCGCGAAGTTGATCTGACCGCCGTTGTGGCAGATGACGTCGACCCGGTCGGCGAGCTCACGGAACTCCTGCTCCGACAGCCCGAAGCGGGGCGCCCCGAGGTCGCCGGGGATGCCCACGACCCGGGCCTCCGGCAGCCCCTGCGCGGCCAGCGCGGCCCGCACCCGCGCCTCGGCGGCGGCCGGGTCGTCGGCCCTGACCAGGCACAGCAGCTCGGAGACGGGGGCCAGCCGGGCGGCGAGGTGCGCCCCGAGGAAACCGGTCGCGCCGGTGAGCAGCACCGTGACGCCCGACCGCTCCCTCGGGACGGTCACCCGGACGTCGTCGGGCAGCACCGCCTCGGCGAGCAGGTCGGGTTCGCCGGAGGTCGCGTGGGTGCCCTCGATCGTGGCGGCGAGCTCGGCCAGGTCGGCGGTCTCGAACAGGGCGCGCAGCGGGAGGGCGACGCCGAGCCGGTCCTTCAGCGCCGCCAGCACCCGGGCCGCGAGCAGCGAGTGACCGCCGAGTTCGAAGAAGTTGTCGCGCCGCCCGACCCGCCGGTCGCCCGCGACGACGGCCGACCAGACGTCGGCGACCGCCTGTTCCGCCGGGGTGCGCGGGGCCTCGTACGGGGCCGAGACCGTGACCTCGGGCAGGGCGGCGGTGTCGACCTTGCCGTGGCTGGTGCGGGGCACCGTCTCCAGCGGCACGAACACGTCGGGCACGAGGTAGTCGGGCAGCCGTTCCCGCAGGTGGGCCCGGAGGTCCGGCTCCCCGGCGACGAACGCGACCAGCCGGTCGCCGACGGAGGTCACGTGGGCGTCGCGCACGCCGGGGTGCGCGGTCAGCGCCGCCTCGACCTCGCCCGGTTCGATGCGGTGGCCGCGCACCTTGAGCTGGCGGTCCTTGCGCCCGGCGAACTCGAAGCTGCCGTCGAGCCGCCGCCGGACCAGGTCGCCGGTCCGGTACATGCGCGCGCCCGGCGCCCCTGAGAACGGGTCGGGCACGAACCGGTCGGCGGTCATCGCCGGTTGCCCGAGGTAACCCCAGGCCAGGCAGTCGCCCGCGAGGTGCAGTTCGCCGTAGACGTTGTCGGGGGCGAGACCGCCGTGACCGTCCACGACGTGGGCCCGCACGTGCGGCAGCTCGGTCCCGATGGGCAGGTGCAGCAGGCCGGCGGGCTCGGCGGCCGTGTGCGTGGTCGCGCACACCGTCGCCTCGGTCGGGCCGTAGTGGTTGACCAGCGGGGTGCCGGTCGCGGCCAGCCAGGTCTCCAGCGCCGACGCGGGCACCGACTCGCCGCCGACCATCATCAGCCGGACCGGCCAGTCGACCTTGCGCCCGGCCAGCTCGTCGGCCCAGCGACGCCAGAGCGAGGCCGCCGTGTCGACGGCGGTGATGCCGTGGCGCTCGACGAAGGCCAGCAGGGCGTCCGCGTCGAGGCGGGCCGGTTCGTCGTGCAGGACCAGCGCGCCGCCGGTGGAGAGCACCGGGAACAGGTCGCCGACCGACGCGTCGAAGGTGAGCGGCGGGATCATCAGCACCCGGTCGGCGGCGGTGAAGCCGTGCGCGTCCACGAAGGCCTGCGTGAATCTCCGCAGGGAGTCGCGGCCGACAGCGACGCCCTTGGGCGTGCCGGTCGAACCGGAGGTGAAGATGACGTACGCCAGCGAACCCGGCTCCACCGGAGCGTGGTCGCGCGGGTGGAAGCCGTCGTGGTCGACGACGCCCACGGCGTTGGCCGCCGCCAGCAGCTGTTCCGTCCTCTCGTCAGGGTGGGCGGGGTCGAGCGGCAGGTAGGCGCAGCCCGCCCGCAGGATGCCCGCGATGGCGGCGACGGCGTCGGGCCCCGCGGGCAGGCGCACCCCGACGACGCTGCCCTGTGCGGCTCCGGCCAGCGGCGCCTCCACCTCGGCGGCCCGGCGCAGCAGCTCGCGGTAGGTCACGGTCTCGGCGTCGGTGATCACCGCGGGTTCGTCGGACGGCCGGATCTCCCACTCCGGCGCGTCGAAGGGCGCCGCGCGGGCGGAGCTGGTCTGGAGCGGGACGTCCCAGATGCCCTGGTCGGCGTCGTCGACGGTCGCGCGCAGGACGGCGACCATGTGGTGGCCGATCGCGTCGACCGACTCGGCGTCGAACAGGTCGGTCGCGTAGTCGATGTCGACGCCGCCGCCCTCGACCACGACTGTCAGGTCGAACCGCGCCGGGGGCGACGACAACGCGTAGGCCCGGCCGGTCAGCCCCGGCGCGACCTCGATCGCCCCGCCGGGCTCCCCGGTCACCAGCATCACCTGGAAGATCGGGTTGTGGCTGAGGTCGCGCCGCCCGCCGGTCAGCTCGACGACCGAGTCGAACGGCAGCGTGCGGTGGTCGAGCGCGGTCATGGTCGTCTCGCGGGCGAGCCGGACCACCTGCCGCAGCGTCGGGTTCCCGGTCAGCCGGGTGCGCAGCGCGACCGTGTTGACGAACATGCCGGCCGTGCGCTCGAGCTCGGGCAGCTCGCGGTCGCTGACCGGGGTGCCGACCACGACGTCGTCGGTGTCGGCCATCCGGGCCAGCACGACGTTCAGCGCGGCCAGCACGACCATGAACGAGGTGGTCCGGTTGGCCTGCGCCCACGCCCGCAGCTCGGCGGCGAAGCCGTCGGGGTAGACGACCGAGCGGCGCGCGCCGTCGAAGGTCGGCCGGGCCGGGCGCGGCCGGTCGAGCGGCAGGTCGAGCAGCCCGCTGACGCCGTCGAGCCGCTCCTTCCAGAAGGCCCGGTCGGCCGCGCCGGTGTCGCGGGTCGCCAGCCAGGCCGCGTAGTCGGGATACTGCGCCTGTACGGGCGGCAGGCGCTCCCCCCGGTAGAGGGCGTACAGCTCGTCGAACAGGATGCCGGTGGTCTCGCCGTCGCACACGATGTGGTGCCAGCACATCGCCAGCACGTGGCCGTCGCCGTGCGGGATGACCAGGACGCGCATCAGCGGGGCGGCGGCGAGGTCGAATCCGTACGAGAGGAACTGCTCGATGGTGCCCTCGGTGAAGAAGGGCACCTCGACCTCGTCGAGGACGTGCTGGTAGGGCACCCCGTCGCGGACCACGATCGCGGTGCGCAGGGACTCGTGCCGGGCCGCCAGCGCGTCGATCGCGCGGCGCAGGCGCGGCACGTCGAGGTCGCCGGTCAGCTCGTGCGCCGCCCAGCACAGGTAGCGGTCGCCGTCGAAACCGGCCTGGTCGAGGAACCACAGGCGTTCCTGCGACGGGGCCAGCGGCGCGTCGGCGTCCGGGGCGCGGCGCGGGATCCCCGACCGCTGGGCCGCGACCCGCGCCATGCGTTCGGACAGTCGGCTCACGAGGGCACCACGTCTCGCAGGTGGGCCGGGATCCGGTCGCCGAAGATGGCGCGGTACGCCGACACGTGCTGGTCGCGCGAGGTCAGGAACGGCAGGTCGGTGCTGACCATGTGCCGCACGACCAGCATCGGGACCGGCGCCTCCAGCGGGCGAAGCAGCGGGTTCCACAGGCCGCCCTTGTCGGGCGGGCCGTCGTGGAACTCGCCGACCATGACCCCGGCGGGCACGTGCCGGTCCTTGAGGATCTCCTGGGCGGCGTCGATCAGGTCGAGCCGGCGGCCCGCGTCGGGGAACAGCACCAGCACGGCCGTGTGCATCGAGTCGGCGATCGACCGGGGGGCGAGTTCGCCGAACCACTGGCGGTAGGGCTCGACGGCGGCGACCACCTCCTCGACGGTCTCGGGCCGCCCGGGGCGGATGGCGAGCAGGAACCGGCCGCGGTCGATGGAGCCCTGGGCGTACGGGCAGACCGGGCCCCGGCGGCCGAGTTCCGGGTGGGGGCGGCACAGGTACTCGCGCGCCCAGGCGGTCACCGTGCGGAGCTGGCGGATGTACATGGCGCCCAGCGGGTGGAGGGGTCGTCCGCTCTCGACGTCCTTGACGTCGAAGAGGCGTAAGGTCGGCTCGTCGGGGTGGGTGATCACTTCGGGTGCCTCCTGTCGCGGCGCCAGAGGAGGGCGGCCGCCAGCCCCACGGCCGCCGTCATCCCTCCCGCGCGGACGATCCGGTCCTGCGTTCGCGCACGCCGCAGCGCCTCGCCGTACGGCATGGTGGTGTGGCTGACCATCGTGTAGAGCGGTCGCCACATGTCGGGCAGCAGCCGGCTGAGCACGGTGTCCACCTGCTTGCGGGCCAGGTGGAGCGGGGAGCGCAGCCGGTCGCGGAGTTCCAGGAAGTTGTCGGCCGACAGGTCGGCGAGCACGTCGGTGTGCGGTTTCCTGCGCCGCTGGTACGCGGCGAACGCCGCGCCGAGGTCGCCGGGACGGGCCTCGACGCACTCGGCGAGGACGACGCAGTCCTCGAACGCCGAGTTCATGCCCTGCCCGTAGAAGGGGTAGACGGCGTGGCAGGCGTCGCCGATCAGCACCGCGCGGCCGTCCTCGTGCCACTTCGAGGTGCGCACCGTCACCAGGTGGCCGACCGGGTTGCGGGCCAGCTGCCCCGCCAGGTCGGGCAGGTCGGCGGCCGGGAGCACGCTCTTGACGAACGCCGCCAGGTCGGGCCGGGCGAGGTCGTGGTGGTCCATGAACAACGTGCAGGTCAGCGACCCGTCGACGTTGGGGTGGGCGACCATCAGGCCCTGGTCGCCGGGCCAGACGTGCAGCGCCTCCAGCCGTTCGGTGTGCGGCAGGTGCAGTTCCTTGTAGCCCCACGGCAGGAACTCCTGCCGGAAGTCGGCCGGCCGGCCGCGCAGGAGTTCGGCACGGACCGCGGAGAACGCTCCATCGGCGCCGACGATCACATCAGGGGTGATCGTCTCGCCGCCCGCCCGGAACGACGGGGCGTCCCGGTCGACGTCGGTGACCGGGGTGCCGAAGAAGAACCGCACTCCTTCGAGCTTCTCTGCGTGCTCGACCAGCGTCCTGCTGAGCGCGTCGCGCCGGATCGAGTGGAGGATCTCGCCGGGGTCGCGCCCGTACGGGTGGAAGAACGGCCGCCCCTCCCTCGGGTGGACGTACCGGCCGCGCATCGGGACGGTGTGGGTGCGCACCGAGTCCCACAACCCGGCCTTGCGGAGCGCGCCGATGCCCCGGGCCGACAGGCCCAGGTTGATCGACCGGCCCTCGTCGGGCGGCGCGACCCGGGGGTCGGCCCGGCGTTCGTAGACGTCGACGCGGTGGCCCTGCCCGGCCAGGTACACGGCCAGCAGCGAACCTGCCAGCCCCGCACCGACCACCGCGAAATGGATGTTCAGGTCGTCGCGCATCAGCGCTCGGCCTCCTCCAGGATCTCGTCGACCGCGGCCGCGAACTCGGCGACCGTACGGCTGGCGAACAGGGTGCGCACCGGGACGACCAGGTCGACGGCCCGGCGGATGCGCGCCACCACGCGGGTGGCGAGCAGCGAGTGCCCCCCGAGGGCGAAGAAGTCGTCGGCGGCCCCCACGCGGGGCACCCCGAGCACTTCGCCGAATATCTGTGCGACCAGCTCCTCGGCGTCGGTCCGGGGGGCGACGTACGCCTCTCCGGCCACGCGGGGGGCGGGCAGCGCCGTGCGGTCGAGCTTGCCGTTCCGGGTCAGCGGCAGCTCGGGCAGCGGGACGATGTGGCCCGGCACCAGGTGCTCGGGCAGGGTGCGCCGCAGGTGGGCGCGGAGCTCGGCCTCGTCGGGGTCGCCCGTGACGTAGGCGGCCAGCGAGCCGTCGAGCGCGATCACGGCGGCGCTGCGGACCGAGGGGAAGGCGGTCAGCGCGGCCTCGACCTCGGCGGGCTCGATGCGCACGCCCCTGATCTTGACCTGGTCGTCGAGGCGGCCCAGGAACTCCAGTTCCCCGTCGGCCCGGACGCGGGCGCGGTCGCCGGTGAGGTAGCGGCGGCCGTTCGGCGCGGGCACGAACCGTTCGGCGGTCAGCCGCGGCCGGTTCAGGTAGCCCCATGCGACGCCCGCGCCGCCGATGGCGAGTTCGCCGGGCACGCCGGGCGGGACCTCGCGGCCGGCGGAGTCGAGCACGGCGACCGTGGTGCCCGCGATCGGGCGGCCGATCGACGGCTTGCCGTCGCCGAGGTCGGCGGCCGTGGCGATGACGGTGGCCTCGGTGGGGCCGTAGGTGTTGACCAGCCGGACCCGATCGCCGAAACGGCTGCGCCAGCGCTTGACCGCCGAGGCCGCGACGGGGTCTCCGCCGAGGATGACGAGCCGAAGATTCGGCGGCCAGGCGATCTCGTCGATCTCCTCGACGAGGGCATGCCAAAAGGAGGTCGGCAAATCGAGCACGGTTACTCGGGCCCCTTCGGAAGTGGTCAGGAAATCCGGCAGGGTGCGCCCGCCATTGGGCAGCATCACGACCGTAGCCCCCGCTTCCAAGGATGGGAAGATCTCTTCCACGTGGGCGTCGAATCCCAGCTCGGAAAACTGCGCCACACGGTCGCCGGGCTGCAGGTCATAGGCCATGCGCATCCAGGAAACGCGTTCCGATACGCATTGACGATCGATCATGACGCCTTTCGGCAGACCGGTTGACCCCGATGTGTAAAGCACATACGCGGGTAAGGAATGGTCGGGGATTTCTGTCAGAATGGCCCCACTCAAATCCCCGGGACGCACGGCCGCAATTCCATCGGCGGTGACCGTCTCGGTCACCAGAATGCGCGCGCCGGCGTCGTGGAGCAAGGTCGAAATGCGCGCGGCGGGAAAGGCCGGATCGACCGGCAGATAGGCGGCCCCGGCCCGCCAGACGGCCAGCAGGACCGGCACCAGGTCGAGGGTGCGCCCGAGGGCGACGCCCACGACGTCGCCGGGCCGCACCCCGCGCGCGGCCAGCCCGGCGGCCATCGTCGCGACGCGTTCGCCCAGTTCCCGGTAGGTGAGCTCGACGCCGTCGCAGGCGACGGCCGGGGAGCCGGGGTCGACCTCGGGCGGCGGGTCGATCTCGGGCTCCGGCGGGGTCGTCGCGGTGTCCAGCTCGCAGAAGAGGTCGAGGTCGCCGCATCGTTCGCGGGGGCGCGAAGCGATGTCGTACAGGAGAGCCTGGAACCGATGCGCGAAGCGCTCGGCCGTCGCGTGGTCGAAGCGGCCCCGGTCGTAGGTGAGGACCAGCCCGGTCTCGGCCGGGCCCTGGTAGACGTCGAGGGACAGGTCGCACTTGGCCGAGGCGAGGCCCGAGTCGTAGATCTCGACGTCGAGGTCGCCCAGGCGGGGGCGTTCGGTGGTGGTCCGGGTGTACTGGAACATCGCCTGGAAGCGCACCCCGCCGGGCACGTCGCCGTGGTCGAACGAGCGCAGCACGGCGCCCCGCGCGCGGCGCAGCGCCTCGGTGAACGGCGGGTCGTCGCCCAGGTCGGCGCGGAGCATGGCCAGGCCGGTGAAGTAGCCGATCAGGGGCTCGGTGTCGACGCGGTCGCGGCCCAGCACCGGCACCGCGACGCAGACGTCGTGCTGGGCGGCGTGCCGGGCCAGGAACACCTGGAAGGCGGCCAGCAGCACCATGAACAGGGTGCCGCGCTCCGCCCTGGCGAGCGCCGCCAGCCCGCCGACCAGGTCGGACGGCAGGGTCGCGAAGATCTGGCCGCCCTCGCCGGTCGCGCGGGGCCGGTCGCCGGGCAGGTCGAGGACCGGCAGGCAGCGCAGCTCTTCGGCCCAGTAGCCGGGATGGGAACGCTCGCCGCGCGCGACGTGGTCGGCGAAGGTGATCGGCAGCGGCGGGAGCGTGCCGCCCCGGTAGAGCACGTCGAGCTCGCGCAGCAGCACGTCGACCGACCAGCCGTCGGCCGCGATGTGGTGGACGACCAGGCAGAGCACGTGGTCGTCGGGGGCGACCTTGATCAGGGTGAACCGGGCGACCGGCCCGGCGGCCAGGTCGAACGGCCGGTTGGCGCGTTCGGCCACGGCCGCCAAGGGGTCGCCGGTCTCGATCCGCTCCAGCGCCGGCCCGGCCGGGGTGACCAGCCTGACCGGGTCGCCGTCGTCGTTCTCGGCGTACCGGCCGCGCAGCACGTCGTGCCGCAGGGTGATCGCGGCGAGCGCGGCCTCCAGCGCCGCGTCGTCGAGGCGGCCCCTGATCCGCAGCGCGACCGGCATGTTGTACGACGCGTCGGCCGGGTCGAGGCGCTGCAGGAACCAGAGCCGCCGCTGCCCGGCCGACAGCGCAGTCACAAGTCAGCCCGGCGATCGGCCACGTCGGCGGCGATCCCGGCCACGGTCGGCACGTCGAAGAACACGTAGAACGGCACGTCGACGCCGAGCCGGTCGTGGATGCGGGCGGCGATCCGGGCGATCGTCAGCGAGTGGCCGCCGAGCTCGAACAGGCTCTCGTCGTCGCCGATGTGGTCGAGCCCGAGGACCTCCTCCCAGATCTCCCGCACGACCTCGGCCGTCTCGTCCCCCGCTTGGTGGACCTCCTCCTGCGTGAGCACGGGAGCGGGCAGGGCGGCCCGGTCGAGCTTGCCGTTCGGGGTCAGCGGCATCCGGTCGAGCGCCACGAAGGCGCTCGGCACCATGTAGGCGGGCAGCACCCGCGCCGCCTCCCGCCGCAGGTCGCCGGCGGCCCCGACCGTGTAGGCGACGAGCTCCTCGTCGTGTACGGCCACCGCCGCCTCCCTGGCGTGCCCGAGCAGCACGGCCTCGATCTCGCCGAGCTCGATGCGGTGCCCCCGGACCTTGACCTGGTCGTCGGTCCGCCCGAGGAACTCCAGCCCGCTGTCCCTGACCCTGACCCGGTCGCCGGTCCGGTACATGCGCGCCCCGGCGTCGCCGTACGGGCACGGCAGGAACCGTTCGGCCGTCAGCGCCGGCCGGCCGAGATAGCCGCGGGCCAGCCCGGCACCGGTGATGTGCAACTCCCCCGGCACCCCGGTCGGCACCGGCCGCAGGTCGTCGTCGAGCACCAGCAGCCCGGTCGCCGCCAGCGGCCCGCCGATCGAGATCCGCGCGGGGTCGGGCGGCACCTCGGCGATGGCCGACCAGATCGTCGTCTCGGTCGGCCCGTAGACGTTGAACAACCGCGCCACCTTGGGCCGCAGCCGCGCCGCCAGCGGCAACGGCAGCGCCTCCCCGCCGACCAGGGCGGTGACGGGCGCCTCGAACCCGGCGTCGGCCAGCAACCGCCAGGTCGACGGCGTGGCCTGGACGTGCGTGACGCCGTGGGCCGACACCAGCGCCCGCAGCGCTTCGCCGTCGCCGGCCTGCGCCTCGGTCGCCACGACCACCCGGCCGCCGGTGATCAGCGGCAACCACAGTTCGAGCCCGGAGATGTCGAACGACAACGACGTGACGGCCAGCCAGGTCGCCGAAGGGCCCGACCGGGTCTCGTCGCGGATCGACAGCAGCAGGTTCGTCAGCGCGGCGTGCCCGACCTCGACCCCCTTGGGCCGCCCGGTCGACCCGGAGGTGTAGATGACATAGGCCCGGTCACCGGGTGGTTCGTTCTCGCGGGTGGCGGGCTCGTTCCCTTCGAGGGGGACTCTGACCGGGCCTCTCAGGTCGGTGTTCGCGTCGGCCAGCAGGGCGCTCGCGCCGCTGTCGGACAGCACGTAGGCGAGCCGTTCGGCCGGGTAGGCCGGGTCGAGCGGCAGGTAGGAGGCGCCCGCCCGCCAGATGCCGAGCACGCCCGCGACCAGCCGCTCCGACCGCGCCGCCGAGACGGCCACCAGGTCGCCGGGGCGGACCCCGGCCTTCCCGAGACGGGCCGCGACGGCGTCGGCCTCGGCCATCAGCTCGCGGTAGGTGAGCGCCCGGTCGCCGATGACGGCCACGGAGTCCGGGGTCCGGGTGGCCTGGGCCGCCACCAGGTCGGGCACGGCCGCCGCGTCCGGGTGGGCCCGGGGGGACCACAGGCCCGGCGGGTCCTCGGCCACCGGCAGCGCGGCCAGCGGCGTCGCCGGGTCGTCGGTGACGTGCCGGAGCACGTCGAGCAGGTGGGCGGCGACGCGTTCGGCGTCCGGGCGCGGCATCGACGCGGGCGGGAACTGGAGCATCACGCCGAGCCCGTCGGGCCCGTCGACCAGGTGGAACCGCAGGGCGTTGCGGGCGACGTGGTTGAACGCCACCCATCTCACCTCGGCCCGCAGCCCGGGGAACTCGGGGGGCGCGATGCGCCGCCGGTAGGTGAGGGAGACCGGGGCCAGCGCGATGCCGGGCCGGGTGCCGGGGGCGGCCCGGCCGAGGGGCACCTCGCGCACCCGGTAGAGCTCGCGCAGCCCCGCCCGGATCTGGCGGGCGTGGTCGGTGAAGGCCGTCTCGGGCCGGGGGTCCGACGCGAACGGCAGTTCGTTGACGTGGACGCCGATGCGCTCGCCCGATTCGGCCTGGCGGGTGCCGAGGTCGAGGGCGGTGACCGGTTGACGGTTGCCGTACCGGAACAGGAGCGCGTGCACCGAGGCCACGACCAGCTCGAACCGGGTCACCCCCAGCTGGGCGGCGGCCTTCTCGAGGATCGGCTCGGTCAGGAGGAACTCGACCGCCTCCCCCGGCTGCACCGCGTCGTCGGGCCGGTCGAGCCCCGGCAGCACCACGTCGGGGAACTCGGTCGGCCGCCCCGACCAGTAGGCCCGCGCGGCCGGCAACCCTTCGGCGACCCGGCGCGCCTCGGCGGCGACGTCGAACGGTTCCGGCGCCTCGACCGGGACCGCCTGCCCGTAGAGGCGGGCCAGGTCGGCGACGAAGACGTCGGTCGACTGCCCGTCGAAGACCAGGTGGTGGGCCACGACCAGCAGCTCGTGCTCGGCCGGGCCGAGCCGGAACAGCGTGATCCGGGTCAGCGGCCCGGCGGCCAGGTCGAACGGCCGCAGGATCGCCTCCTTCTCGGCCCCGGCTAATCGGTCGGGATCGGTCTCGACGACCTCGAAGGGCACCGGCGGCCCCTCGACCTGGTAGGGAGCGCCGCCCTCCTCGCGGACGGCCGCCCGCAGGGCGGGATGCAGGGTGACCACGCCCGCGCAGGCGTGGCGCAGCGCGTCCACATCGAGGTCACCGGAGAACCGGATCGCGAAAGGCATGTGGTGGACGGCCCCCGCGCCGCCGAGACGTTCGTTGAACCAGATGCCGCTCTGCGGCACCGAAAGTGGTACTCGTGACATTACCTGCCCCAACGCTTCGCTTATTTCGTGAGTATGACCAGAAATTGCATTCACTTGCTAGATACTTGTGAGGATTCGTCTGGTCTGATTTACTCCCCTTCCAGCCGTCTGCCGGACGCGGAAGAGGTGGGCCCATGACCGCGACCCTCCCCCACTTACTTCGAGCGAGGGCGGTCGAACAACCGGACAGAACCGCCCTGATCAGCACAGACGGGCGAGAGCTGACGTTCGGCGAATGGGACGCGAAAGCCGGCTCCGGGGCCTGCGCCCTGCTCGGCAAGGGCTTGCAACGAGGCGATCGGGTCGGCCTGCTCTTCGATAACGATCGATGGGTCGATTTCGCCATCACGTGCATGGCGGTCTTGCGCGCTGGCGGCGTGGCCGTTCCACTGTCCGCGCGGCAGTCGGCGGCCGCCCTGAAGGTGATGACCGACGACTGCGGGGCACGGTGGGTGCTGACCGAGGCGCCGTCGGGCGCGGGGGTGCCCGACGTCGACCTCTCCCCTCAGGATCCCGCCCAGATCCTCTACACCTCGGGCACCACGGGGCAGCCGAAGGGCGTCATGGCCACCCACGCCAACCTGGCCTGGGGCCACGCCGAGCGTCCGCCGTTCCGGGCGTTCGGCCACTCGGCGCACTTCCTGCACGCGTTCCCGATCGGCACCAACGCCGGGCAGATGATGCTGGTCAACACCCTGACAGCACATCCGACGGCGGTGGCGGCGGCCCGCTTCGACGCGGCCGAATTCTGCGGCCTGATCGAGAAGTTCCGCGCCGGGACGGTCTTCGTGGTGCCCGCGATGGCGACCGAACTCCTCGACTCCGGGGCCTGGCGCGCCCACGACCTGTCGAGCGTGATTCTGCTGAGCTCCTCGGCCGACGCGTTGCCGCCGAGGGTGGCGGCCGGCCTGCCGGACGTCTTTCCCCGGGCCACGATCGTTAACTACTACACGTCGACCGAGGCGGTCCCCGCGCAGACGACGATGATCGTCGACCCCCGCCGTCCCGACTCGGTCGGGCGGGCGACCAGCCGCGGCGACCTGATGATCGCCGACGAGGAGGGCACGCCCGTTTCCCCGGGCGAGGTCGGCGAGGTGTGGCTGCGCGCTCCGGCCTCCGCTCAGCGGACCTACTACGGCGACCCGGGGACCAGCGCGAAGACCTTTCGGGACGGCTGGACCCGGATGGGCGACCTCGGCCGTCTCGACGGTGACGGGTATCTCTACCTCGTCGGCCGGGAGAGCGACGTCGTGAAGTCGGGCGGGCTCAAGATCTCACTGCCACAGGTGGAGACGGCGATCCGGGAACACCCGTGGGTCGCCGACGCAGCCGTGATCGGCCTACCCCACGCCACGATGGGGCAGATGATCGCCGCAGCGGTGGTCCGAAAACAGGCACAAACAGAGAAGCCATGTGCGCGCGACACCGCCGGGGAAACCCTCAAACCCGCCGACCACACGGTGCCAGAGAGTTCCGTCGACACCGCATCAGCATCTTCGACTTTTACCGACACTGCGGCGGAGACATCAGCGTCTGGCGACACCGCTCTGGAAACCCCGGGATCCGGCGATGACGCCCCCAAAGGTTGGATACTCGGCGACGCCGCACTGGAGGCTTCTAAGTCTGGTGGCCATGTTTCCGAAGAGCCTGTGTCCGGTGGTGATGTTCTGACCGCCGATCGGTTGCGGGCTTTTCTGCATCAGCGGCTGGCGCGTAATGAGGTGCCGTCGCGTTATGTCTTCGTCGACGCGCTGCCGCGGAACGAGCTCGGGAAGGTCGTCAAGGCTGAGGTTCGGGCGTTGTTCGCCGCCGCCAAGCCTGCCGGGCGGCCGTTGGAGTCCGCGGAGGAGCGGGCCCTTGCCCGGTTGTGGACGGGTGTGCTCGGGGTGCCCATCACCAGCGCGGACGACGACTTCTTCGCCCTCGGCGGGGACTCCCTCCGGGCCGCCCAGCTCGCCGCGCGGGTGGCCGAGAAGTTCGGGGTTCCCGTCGAGGGGACGTTCGCGTTCGACCGGCCCTCGCTGGGTCGGCAGGCCGCGCAGATCCGGGACGCGGTCGCCACCGTCTCCAACGGCGGTGACGTGGTGCTGGAGGACGGCGCCCTCTCCGGAGTGCAAGCCCACTGGTGGCGGTGGATGCACGCCTCCGGAGAGCGGCGCCACATGCCGCCCGTCCATGTCGCGGTGCGGGTCCCGGACGGGCTCGACCTCGGGGTGCTGAGGCGGGCGGTGGCGGAGCTGGTCCGGCGGCACGACAGCCTGCGGACGGTCTTCCGGCATCCCGGCGTCGGAGTGGTCGCGTCGGTGGAGGTGCCGATCGGCGTCCACCAGCGGGAGAACGAGGAGGAGGCGGCGCTGCTGGCGGCCGAGCGGGTGCGGGCGCCGTTCGACGTCGAGGGCGGGCCGCTGCTCCGGGTCGAGGTCATCGAGTTGCCGACGGGGTGTGTGCTCGTCGTGTCCGTCCACCACCTGGTCTTCGACGGCGGGTCGGCCACGGTGCTGCTGCGGGAGCTCGGCGTGCTCTACTCGGCCTTCCGGCACGGCGCGCCGTCGCCGCTGCCGCCGGCGGTCTCCTACGGCGACGTCGTCGCATGGGAACGCCTCGAATGGACGCGGCACCGCCCCTGGTGGGAGGCCGTCCTGGACGACGCTCCTGCGTCGCTGGAACGGCTCCCCGGTCGGGCCCGGGACGTGCGGCGCTACCTGGCCGACGCGCATCGTTTCCCGGTTCCGGACGTCCGGGAACTGGCCCGCTCCCGGGGGGCCACGGTGTCGATGACGCTGGCGGCGGCCTGGGCGCTGACCCTCGGCGCGTGGGCGCGGGCCCCCGAGCTCGTGCTCGCCACCCCGGTCAGCGGGCGGTCGAAGCCCGGGTTCGAGAACGCGGTCGGCTGCCTGTTCCGGTGGAACCTCATCACCGTGCCGGGCACGGGCGCGCTGCCCGACGTGGTCGACCACGTGAGGCGGGAGTCGCTCGCGGCCTCCGAGCGGCAGTTCCACGACTGGGGGCACCTGCACGCGGCGGTGCCGTTCCCGGCGTACTTCCGGTTCGAGAGCTGGGGTCACCCGGCCCACCTGCCGGGGGTGCCGTCGGAGGAGTTCGACGTCCCGGCCGGGCCGATCATGGAGTGGACGCTGCCCGACGACGACCCCGACCTGCACCCGCCGGAAATCCTGATCAGCGAGTCGCACGACGGGACGCTGCGCGGCCAGCTCATCTACAACCGGCACGCCTATGAAGCAGCCGCCATCGCCGACCTGGCCGCCGACTTCGTCCGGCGCGTCACCTGATCACAGCCGCGCCTCCGGCGTGGCCGGGCACCCGGCTCTGGTCGTCCAGGCCGGAGGGCGTGGTCCCGGGCGATGGCCTCCAGGCAGGGGCACTCTTCGGACCTTCGCAGAGTTCCTTCTTCGCACTGGGTGCGGCGTCAGAGTGTGAAGAGGAGCACGAAGTATGTGCCTGGAGACAGCGTCCATCCGCACCAGAACGGCAGAGTCGTCGGCGACCGGGTGGTTGTCGAGACGACGATGACTCTGAGCACGCCGACCACCAGGAACCCCAACGGCACCAGAACATGAGGATCGGTAGCACTCCGAGGCTGAACGTCAGGAAGAAGACGGGGATGGCCACGGCAACGTAGAGAGCGAGAGCCGCGCCGGCACCGAGCAGGCCCCGCCACAGATAGCTTGCCGACTGATTCACGATCGGATCATCCTTGGGCCTGCCGGTGACGACAAGCACAGAGGAAGCATGTGGAGCGCACGGCGACCAGGCGAGCATGGGTGCGGCGGCGGTAAGAGGTGGACGAAATCGGGATGATGCACCACCGCCGCACGATCCGGCCTGCACGGTTTTTGCCGACCTGGTGTCAGCGGTGGATCAGGCCCAGGACTGCCATGCGAGGGGCCGTCGTCGCAGCTCGGCGTTCAGCCGGAGAAGAGGTTCGGTGATGCCGGCATCCGTCACCCAGGTTCACCGTCAGCCGTCGTAACCCGCGGTGCCCCGGTCGGTTGAGATCATCCCGCTGGCGTCACCGATGGCCGTGGCAGCATCGGCATGGGACGTTCTCGTTGCGGTGCGGGTGGAACAGCCGGATTTCGCGGACACGATCCGCCTGCAGGAAGTTCATCCAGATGACGGTGGGCGGGCAGTCATAACGGTCATCAGGCGGGGTGATGAGGCTGTTCTCCCAGATGACCACGTCACGGCCGATCACCACGTTCGCGGAATTCTGCCGCACGCCGGCCTCGAGTTCGCGGTCCATCGTCTTCAGCAGCCAGTCGATGCCCTGGACGCGTTTGCGCTTCATCGTGGTGACCTCCACCTCGGGCGAGCAGAGGTTCGTCAGCGCCTCCGCGAACCTGCCGCGCCGGGCGGCCCGCAGCGTTTCCTCCGCCTCCTGGCGGCACCTCTTCTCCTGGACGGCCACGTCGTCGTGAGCCAGGCTCGCCGTCGTCAGCAGCGCCTCCGACAGTTTGGCCCGCGCCTGGCTGAGCCGGCTCCGCACCGTCCCGACCGGGATGTCGCACAGGTGGGCGATGTGCTCGTAGGCGGAGGCCGCGGTGAAGTAGCGCAACATCGTCACCAGACGCAGGCGGGGCGACAACTCGCCGAGGGCGTGCCAGACCCAGTCGCGTAGGGCGTGATCATCCAGCAGTTCCTCCACATTGGGCTCGCCGCGGGTCGAGATCAGTACCTCGACGTTCTCGACGGGTATCGACGTCGTAGCGCGAAACCGCATCCGGCAGGAGTTGCGCACGATCGCTCTCAGCCACGGCGCCAGGGCGGCGGGATCACGAAGCTCCCCGATACGGCGCAACACGATCAGAGCGGCGTCCTGAAAGGCGTCATCGGCGTCGGGGCCGCATCCGAGCATGCTCAACGCCACCGCCCGCATGTCCGCCTGGTGCCTGGCCAGCAGCAGACCGAGCGAGCCGACATCGCCGGATTGGGCTCCATGAACGAGATCGACGTCTGTGACTATGGCGTCCCCCATGCCATCGAGGCTAATGACACGAAATGGCCGCGGCGGACGTCCCATAATCCCGCTGCACCGGCGGGGAGACAGGATTCCCAGCCATCACCCCACGTCAGAGGCGATTCTGCGCGCAGGGCAGGTGACGGGGTTCCTGCCCGAGTAGGGAAAAGTACGCACTCAGGCGACCGAAACCGTGCGAATCGCCATGCACGAGCTCGCCGACTGCGCGGTCGGCATTGCGGCCTGACCCAAGCTGACACCGCTCTGCACGGCGACCGCTGCGACTGCGGGATTCGCGACGCTCCCCGTACCGACCGAGCAGAGGATCGAACTTTCCGTCCAGTGGGCGCATCTTGTCTGGGACCCGCGCACGCAGATGAGCGGTACGGGCCACCGGTGGCCGGACGTACAGAGAACAGGAAGATCACAGAAGGCGGGGATGGATGAACCTCAGAAACGCCCTCGGCACGGTCGCGCTGATCTCCATGGCGTCGGCGCCCGCCGGTACGGCCTCCGCCTCCGCTTCGAAGCTCGCCGGCCCCTCCCATCCAGCCCGACTGGAATTACGAGGATGACTCGTGTTCCAGCATCACTCTCAGCGCCCAGAACAGCACCCGGTACGTCTCCGCCGAATGGGCCTGCTCCGGGCACGCGCCGACTCCGTCGGGGTCTGGGAGAGGTTCTGGGTCGACCGCGCCCTCTACTGATCACGCCCGCTCACCCGCCGGGCAGCAGGTGAGAAGTCCTCGTTTCACCTCCTGCCCGGCCGCGGCGCTGGGGCACGTCCGTGCCATCAGCGGCCGCCGATCTGTCTGACCGATACGAAAGCAGGTGACCATGGCCGAGATGCTCGCAGCCCGGCTCCACATCCCCTCCCGCGAGTTGCGCATGGAGAAGGTACCGGTGCCCGAGCCCGGTCCCGGGCAGGTCAGGGTCGAGGTGCGTGCGGCGGGTGTGTGCCTGTCCGACGTGCACCTCGCCGACGGCACGCTCACACCCTTGCTGCTGAAAGGCGAGGTGGTGACGCTGGGCCACGAGGTGGCCGGCGTGGTGGACGCCCTCGGCGCGGGTGTGACCGACTGGGCCGCGGGCGACCGGGTCGTGCTGCAGGCCTTCGACAGGGACCGGCACGGCGTCTCCCAGACCCGGGGCGTCGACTACGACGGCGGCTACGCCCAGTACACGCTGGCCACCACCCGCTCACTGGTGCCGATCCCCGGCAGCCTGTCGTTCGAGCAGGCGTGCGTCATCCCCGACGCCGTCTCCACGCCGTGGGCGGCCGTGACCGTCACGGCGGCCACGCGTCCGGGTGACGCGGTGGCGGTCTGGGGCGTCGGCGGGCTCGGCACGCACGCGGTACAGCTGCTGCGCCTCATCGGCGCGGCCCCGGTGATCGCGATCGATCCTCTTCCGGCGGCCAGGGAGCGGGCGCTCAGGTTCGGCGCCGACGACGCGCTCGACCCGGCCGACCCCGGGCTGCCCGACACCGTCCGCAGACTGACCGGCGGCCTGGGACTGGACGTCGCCTTCGACTTCGCCGGCATCGGTCCGGTTCGCGAGCAGGCCCTGTCGCTGCTCGGCAAGGGCGGGCGGCTGATCGTGGCCGGGCTGGCCGGCGAGCCGCTGGCCCTGCCCAGCGACATCGCGCTGGCCTACTTCGGCCAGTCGGTGCGCGGCCACTTCGGCTCGCATCCGGAACACGTGCCGCAACTGGTCAAGCTGGCCGTGCGCGGGCGGCTCGACCTGACCGCGTCGATCAGCGACGTCCTGCCGCTGTCGCAGGCTCCGGCCGCTCTCGACCGGCTGGCTCGCAAGGAAGGCGACCCGATCCGCCTCGTCCTGCGCCCTTGACCGGTGCGGAGGCGGTGCGCCCCGGGCGTCACCTGGCCATCAACGTGGCCCAGCGGGTTTGGGCCACTGCCAGCATCACGCCGCCGAACACGGCCAGGTAGGCCGCGTTCAGCAGCAGCCCCGGGCCGACGTCGCCCAACGCCAGGCCCCGGCTGAGTTCGATCGCGTGGTAGAGCGGGAGCGCTTCCACCAGCAGTCGCACCCAGTCGGTGTAGACCGTGACGGGGTAGAAGGTCGTCGCGAACAGGAACATGGGCAACATCACGAGCTGGACGTACTGGAAGCTGTGCCAGCCGCGCGCATAGCCGGCCGCCGCCAGGCCGAAGGCGCCGAACGCGAACGCCGTCAGCAGGCCCGCCGGGACGGCCATGATCGCCCACGGCGAGCTGACCAGGCCGAACGCGGCGATCACGACCAGGAAGCCGACGCCGGTGACCAGGGCGCGGGCGGCGGCCCAGAGGAGTTCCCCGGCGACCATGCCGCGCACGGTCATCGGGGTGACCAGCAGCGAGTGGTAGAAGCGGTCGAAGGTGAGTTTTCCGTAGACCGTGTTGGTGGTCTCCTCCAGGGCGCTGTTCATCATGGCCACGGCGAGCAGGGCGGGGGCGACGAAGGCGGCGTACGGGACGTCGATCCCCGGGACCTCCCCGACGAGCGCGCCCACGCCGACGCCCAGGGCCAGCAGGTAGAGGATCGGTTCGTAGACGGAGAACAGGGCCATCGTCCACGGGGTGCCGCCCTTGTGCACCCACACGTTGCGCAGCACGACCAGGTGGGCGCCGCCGGCGGCCGGGAGCCTAGACATAGAGCACCTTCCGGAAGGTGACCCGCCCGATCAAAACCCCGGCGACGGCCATGGCGCCCAGGTAGGCGACGTGCAGGAGGGTCATGCCGGGGGTGGCGGTGCCGAGGGCCAGGGATCGGCAGAGGTCGGCGCCGTGCCAGAGCGGGAGGGCGTACATGATCGTCTGGAGGGCGGCGGGCAACTGTTCGACGGAGAAGAACGTGCCGGAGAACAGGTACATGGGCATGACCACGAACCGGAACACGGTGTTCAGGCGCGGGAAGTCGGTCACGGTCACCGCCCATGCGGCGACGACGGTCGCGGGCGCGATCCCGGTGAGCGTGGCGGCCAGCACGACGGCGAGGGCCGTACCGAAAGAAGAGAACAGCCCGAACAGGGCCATCACCACCACGAACGCGAGCGCTCCCACGAACACCCGCAACGCCACGAACAGCAGGTGCCCGCCCATCACCTCGCCGGACGAGAGCGGTGTGGCGACGGCGGTCTGGTAGACGCGCTCCCGGCCGCGCGCCGTCGCCACGCCGAACCCGGCGTCGATGAACGCGTTCTGGAACGCGGCCGCGGCCAGCACCCCCGGCGCGAAGAACTGCAGGTAGGACACGCCTTCGACGTCACCCCGCACCAGGGAGCCGAGCCCGGCGCCGATGGCCAGCAGGAAGAGCAGCGGGTTGGCGATCGAGACGACGACCGTACCCTGCCAGGTCCGGCGATAACGGAACAGCCAATAGGCCAGCGAGCGGGTCATCGGGCCACCCGCGAGGGCCGGCCCTCAGCCGAAGCGCACCGCCCACCGCCGACCACACCGTGAGCCGGACGAGGCCCCTTCACGTGACCGGCCATCGATCCTCCCGCGACCGCGCCATAGACCGTGCGAGGCCCTTTCACATGACCGGCCATCAGCCCTCCGGCGACCACGCCATGAACCGTGCGGCGTCGCTTGTCATGGCCGGTCATCAGTCGGTCAGTGATCGGCCGGTGAGGCGGAGGAAGACGTCCTCCAGCGTGGCGCGGCGCACGAGGGCCGTCAGGGGGCGCAAGCCGACCTCGGTCACCCGAGCCAGGGCCGCGTCGCCGTCGTCGGCGTAGCAGAGCAACCGGTCGGGGAGGACCTCCACGTCGCCGCCCAGTTTCTCGGCGGCCTGTTCTTGCTCCCCCGGCGGGAAACGCAGTTCGACGACCTCGCGGGTCACGTGGCGGTCGATGAGGTCGCGGGGGGTGCCCTCGTCGGCGATGCGGCCCTTGTCCATGATGACCAGGCGGTCGCAGAGTTGCTCGGCCTCGTCCATGTAGTGGGTGGTGAGGATCAGGGTGACGCCGGCGCTCTTCAGGCGGAACAGGCGGTCCCACAGGATGTGCCTGGCCTGCGGGTCGAGGCCGGTGGTCGGCTCGTCGAGCAGCAGGATCTCCGGGTCGTTGACCAGGGAGCGGGCGATGGTGAGGCGGCGGCGCATGCCGCCAGAGAGGTGTTCGACGCGCTCGCCCGCCTTGTCTGCCAGTTGGGCGAACTCCAGCAGCTCGGCGCTCTTGGCCCGCATGTGCTTCAGGGAGAGGCCGAAGTACAGGCCGTACACGATGAGGTTCTCGCGGACGGTCAGCTGCAGGTCGAGTGCGTCGTCCTGCGGGACGACGCCGAGCCGGGCCCGTAACGCGCGGCCGTGGACGACCGGATCGTCGCCGAGGATGCGCAGGCTGCCCCCGCTGGGCTGCGACACGCACGCCAGCATCCGCATCGTCGACGACTTCCCGGCCCCGTTCGGCCCGAGGAAGCCGAAGGCCTCCCCGCGCTCGACCCGGAACCCGATCCCGGCCACGGCTGTGAAGTCGGTCCCGGGATAACTCTTCTCCAGCCTCTCGGCCTCGATCAGTGCCATCGAAATACCCCCGTTGGTGGCGCGAGCCCGTGACCGCCTTCCCACGAGCGGTCACGGGCCCGGGTATCTAGCGCAGCCAGACGGCTGTGTCGGAGGGCAGTTCGTCGCCCTCCAGGGGGCCGCTGGCCAGCAGCACCTCGGTGTGCGGGGGCAGCGGCGCGGGTTCGGCGCCCAGGTTCACGACGCAGACCAGGCCCGAGTCGCGCTGGAAGGCGAGCACGTCGTCGCGCGACTCGCACCAGGTCAGGGTGCCGTCGCCGAGCAGTTCCCGGCGCAGCTTGAGGCCGGAGCGGTAGAGGCTCAGCATCGAGCCGAGGTCCTCGTTCTGCGCCTCGACGGTCAGCTTGTTCCAGTCGGCGGGCTGGGGGAGCCACGGCTCGCCGGCGCCGAAGCCGAACGGCTTCTCCTGGCCCGACCACGGCAGCGGCACCCGGCAGCCGTCGCGGCCCGGCACGGTGTGCCCGGAACGCACCCACATCGGGTCCTGGCGAAGTTCGCCGGGGATGTCGTCGACCTCCGGCAGGCCCAGTTCCTCGCCCTGGTAGATGTAGACGCCGCCGGGCAGGGCCATGGCCAGCAGCGCCGCCGCCCTGGCCCGGCGGTAGCCGAGCTCCAGGTCCGACGGGAAGCCGTCGCGGCGGGCGCCGTGGTCCCAGGAGGTGGTCTCCCGGCCGTAGCGGGTCACCACGCGGGTCACGTCGTGGTTCGACAACACCCAGGTGGCCGGCGCGCCCAGCGGGGCGTGCGTCTCCAGCGTCGTGGTGATCGAGGCGCGCAGCGCGGCCGGCTCCCAGGGGGCGGCCAGGAAGTCGAAGTTGAACGCCGTGTGCAGCTCGTCGGGGCGCAGGTAGCGGGCGAACCGCTCCTGGTCGGGGAACCACACCTCGCCGATGAAGATCCGGTCGGTGTACTCGGTGTCGGCCAGCCGCCGCCAGCTGCGGTAGACGTCGTGGACCTCGGGCAGGTCGGTGTAGCCGTCGGGGTCGCCGCCCTCGAAGTTCTTGACCAGCACGGCCGCCGAGTCGATCCGGATGCCGTCGACGCCGCGGTCGAACCAGAACCGCAGCACGTCGTGGAACTCCTGGTGGACCTCCGGGTTGGTCCAGTTGAAGTCGGGCTGCTCGGGCGCGAACAGGTGCAGGTACCACTGGCCGTCGGGCACCTGGGTCCACGCCGGGCCGCCGAAGATCGACTTCCAGTCGCCGGGCTCGTCGCGGAACCAGAAGCGTTCCCGCTCGGGCGAACCGGGACCGGCCGCCAGCGCCGCCTTGAACCACTCGCTCTGGTCGGAGTGGTGGTTCGGGACGACGTCGATGATCACCTTGATGCCCAGCTCGTGGGCCTCCTCGATGAACCTCTCGGCCTCCGCCAGGTCGCCGAACGACGGCTCGATGGCCCGGTAGTCGGCCACGTCGTAGCCGCCGTCGGCCATCGGGGACGGATACCACGGCACCAGCCACAGAGCGTTGACACCGAGGTCGGCGAGGTAGGCCAGGCGGCTGCGCAGACCGGCGAGGTCGCCGATGCCGTCGCCGTTTCCATCGGCGAAGCTGCGCAGGTAGACCTGGTAGATCGCGGCCCCCCGCCACCACGTTTCGGGCATGCTGGAACAACTCCTTAGGCTTTATTGGAGAGTGGTCGGCAGGGTCAGCCTTTTAGGCTTCCCGCCGTCAGACCGGCCATGATGCTGCGCTGGAACACCAGGAACACCAGGATCGCCGGGATGCTCGCGATGACGAGAGCCGCGATCAGGACGTTCTGCGGCATCTGAGCCGAAAGCGAGGAGATGCCGACGCTGATCGACATCTTCTCGCTGTCCGGCAGCACCAGCAGCGGCCAGACGAAGTCCTTCCAGACGTTGACCACCGCCAGGATGGAGACCACCCCGAGGATCGGCCGGGACACCGGAAGAACCACCGACCAGAGGATACGCATCGGCGACGCGCCGTCGATCTGGGCGGCTTCCAGCAGCTCACGCGGGATCGAGTCGAAGAACCGCTTGAGCAGGAAGATGAAGAACCCGTTGGCCGCCGCGGGCAACCAGATGGCCCACGGGGTGTTCAGCAGGTTCCATCCGAATATCGGCAGCTCCACCACGCTCAGGTAGGCCGGCAGCAGGATCACCATCGGGGGGATCATCAGCGTCGACAACACCAGCGCCAGGACCACCTTGCCGAACGCCGGCCGCAGCTTCGACAGCGCGTACGCCGCCGCCACGTCGAAGGTCAGCGTGAAGAACCAGGCGCCGGCCGCGTAGATCAGGGTGTTCTTCAGGAAGGTGCCGAGGTCGAGCAGGTCCCACGCCTCGGCGTACACCGAGAAGTTCAGCTCTTCCGGGAAGAAGGTCGGCGGCACCGCGACGAGTTCGTCGGGCGACTTCATCGCGCCGGTGACCATCCAGTACAGCGGGAACACGAAGGCGAGCGTGAAGCCGGTGACCACGAACGTCAGGACGGTCCAGTAGACGATCTTCCCGCGCCGGGTGGTCAAGGTGTGGGGCGACACCAGGCCGCGGAACTGCTGCGGCCGTTCCTTCGTCTTCCGGCGCCGGCGCGCGTGCTTGGGCGCCGGCGCGGAGTCCTTGACGGCCCTCGGGGGCCGCTGGACGGTGCTCTGCGACATCGGTGTTCCTCCTCTCTGCCGGTCTCGGCTAGGTACGGTCGCGCGAGACGCGCAGGTAGAAGGCGGAGAAGACGATGAGGACGAGCATCAGCATCAGCCCGAGGGCGCCGCCGCCGCCGAAGTTCCCGAAGCTGAACGCGTACTGGTACATGAGGTAGGCCACCGTCACGGTCGCGTTCTCGGGGCCGCCGCCGGTCAGCAGGAAGGGCTCGATGAAGACCTGCATGGTCGCCACGATCTGGAGCAGCAGCATGACCAGCAGGATCAGCCGCGTCTGCGGGATCGTGATGTGCCACACGCGCTTGAACAGGCCCGCGCCGTCGAGCTCGGCCGCCTCGTAGAGCTCGCTGGGGATGCTCTGGAGGGCCGCGAGGTAGATCAGCGTGCCGGTCCCGAGGTTCATCCAGGTGGAGACGATGACGAGCGAGGGCAGGGCGGTCGTGGTCGAGTCGAGCCAGCTCAGCGGGGGGATGCCGACCAGGCCCAGGGCCTGGTTGAACAGGCCGGCGCCCGGGTCGTAGAACCACTTGAACAGCAGCACCGCCACGGCGGGCGGCAGCATCACCGGCAGGTAGACGATCAGCCGGAGGTAGCCCTGGGCGTGCCGGAGTTCGTTCAGCACGACCGCGAACACGAACGGCACGACGTAGCCGAAGACCAGCGCCAGCAGGGTGAAGATCGCGGTGTTGACCCAGGCCGAGAGGAAGGCCGGGTCGTCGAGCACGGTGCGGAAGTTCTCCAGGCCGACCCACTCCGTGGAGTTCACGAAGTTGGTCTTCTGGAACGAGAGGATGAACTCCCGGACCATCGGGATCCAGGAGAAGAACGCGAAGCAGATCAGCGCCCCGGAGAGGAAGCTGTAGGCCGTGAGGTTCCGGCTCACCGCGCGCCGCAGGGCTCCGGGGGGCCGCTGCCGGGGCGGCCGGACGTCCTTCGCGGAGAGAGTCGTCATCGGTTTGCGCTCACAATCTCAACGTGTAAATCGGGGGCCGGCCCTGCGACCGACCCCCGAACTTCAGGTCAGCCCGCTGCCAGCAGCTTGTTGACCTTCTCCTCCGCGTCCGCCAGCAGCTCGTCGATGTTGGCGTCCTTGCGCGTCAGGACCGCCGACATCGGGGTGTCGAGGATGGCGTAGATCTCCTGGGCCTTCGGCGGCTCCAGCTTGAAGGTCACCGACTTCGTGCCGTCGACGTACGGGGCGAAGTGCTCGGTCGGGACGTTGGCGTTGGCCTCACGGTCCGACTGGATCTGCGCGCCGGGGGCGGCCGATCCGTAGAGGTCGGTGAGGGGCAGGCCGGTGGGCAGGCCGTCGGCCTTGTTGCGGGCGTAGTCGAACTGGCCCTGGCCCGGGGTGAGGAACTTGAACTCCAGCCACTTCAGACCGGCCTTGATCTGGTCGGGGGTGGCCTTCGCGTTGAACATGTAGCCGTCGCCGCCGGACAGCGACTGGGTCGACTCGGGGAGCGCGGTCACGCCGTAGTCCTCGAACTTGCCCTTGAAGTCGTTGTTCACGGCCTGGACGACGTCGGGGGCGCCGATCATCATGCCGAGCTTGCCGGAGCCCATCATCCGCATGAGGTCTTCCCAGCGGTGCAGCTGCTTGGTGCCCATGCTGTTGTCGTCCCACCGCATCTTGCGGAGGTTCTCCAGCACGGCCTTGCCCTGCTCGCTGTTGAACGCGGCCATCTTGCCGTCGTCGCTCACCATCGCGCCGCCGCGGGCGTAGATGGAGGAGGTGAAGTGCCAGCCGCCGGTGTTGCCGGCGGAGTACTCGCCGAAGCCGACGTAGCCGTTGCCGAGCCCGGCGATCTTCTTGGCGGCGTCCTGGACTTCGGCCCAGGTCTTGGGCGGCATGTCCGGGTTGAGGCCCGCCTGGGTGAACAGCGCGCGGTTGTAGACCAGGCCGGTGGCGTAGTTGGTGCGCGGCACGCCGTAGGTCTTGCCGCCGGACTCGAAGACGCCCTTCACGTCGGGGCGGATCTCCGCGAAGTGCGGGGCCTCGCTCAGGTAGGGCGTGATGTCGGCGGCCTGACCGGCCCCGATGATGCGGGCGGCGTCGGTGTAGTAGACGTAGAACAGGTCTTCCATCTGGCCGCCGGCGAGCTTCGCCTGGAAGGTCTCAGGAACGATGCAGGGGAACGCGTCCTTGCTCTCGATCGTGATGTAGGGGAACTTCGCCTGGAACGCGGTGACGTCCGCGTCCCACTGCGCGCGCTCCTTCGGGTTCGTCTTCGGCGGCTGGCAGCCGACGCTGATCGTCACAGGGGCGTTCTCGGCGGCCGGGGCCGAACCACCGGCAGAGGGGTTCGCGGCCGGGGCCGGGGTCTCCTCCGAGCCACACGCCGCAGCGGCGAGGGCGAGCCCCGCCACGGCCAGCAACGTCGCGATTTTACGGGATTGCATCAATGATTCCCTCCTGCCGTGGCCAACCACGACACCTTGAGAGCACCTGTCCGTCTGGCAAGTTCCGGAACGAGCCCCCCGAAGGCCCGATCGATGAAGGTGGAGTTACGAGTCCGCTTCGTGTTACCGGTTGCGAGAAACATACAGAGACGAACAAGGGCTAGCAAGAGTCATGTACTCAAGATGCAAAAAAGTGACAGTGCGACGCAGCGCACACTAACGAAACACGAACCCGCAGGTCACAGAGATGGCCTGCTTCGACGCTCGTTCTCGCGGCGCTGTCAGGCTTGAGGGGACGACTGACAGGGGCGTGACCGTTCCAGTCAAACACCGGGGATCAGCCGCAAACAAGCTCCTGCCAGCACGCAGGGAATCGACGATCAGATGAACCGGAACAACACAGAAGCCCCGCACTTCCGAGGAAGGCGGGGCTTCGGGTGATGGACGGGAGGGGTCAGACCGCGACTCCGACGCCGACCCCGGCGCCGATCCTGGCGGGGCCGGTGGAACCCCGGACGACCAGCTCCGGTTCGTAGAGCAGTTCCTCGGCCGTGACGGGGGTGCCGTCGATCTGGTTCACCAGCAGCGTGACGGCGGCGCGGCCGATCGCCTCGATCGGCTGGCGGACCGTGGTCAGCGGCGGGTTGGTGCAGTTCATGAAGTTCGAGTCGTCGAAGCCGACCACCGAGACGTCTTCGGGCACCGACATGCCCATGCGGCGCACCGCCCGGATCGCTCCAAGCGCCAGCGGGTCAGAGGCGCAGATGATGCCGGTGACGCCCAGCCGGATCAGCCGGTTGGTGACGGCCTGGCCGCCTTCGAGCGAGAACATGGCGTGCTCGACCGCGACCTCGGCCAGGCCGGCCTTCTCGGCGGCGGCGTTGATCGCGGCCAGCTTGCGGCGCGAGGGGATGTGGTCGTCGGGGCCCAGCACTATCCCGAGCCGCTCGTGGCCGAGCGAGACCAGGTGGCTGAACGCCTGCTCCACCGCGACGGCGTCGTCGGTGGACACCCGCGGGAAGTCGAGGTTGTCGCTGGCGGCGTTCACCAGCACGACCGGCAGGCCGATGTCGAGCAGCCGGAGGTAGTGCTCGTGGGGGGCGTCGGCCTCCATGTAGTGGCCGCCCGCGAAGACCACTCCGGAGACCTGCTGCTCCAGGAGCATCTCGACGTAGTCGGCCTCGGAGAGGCCGCCCGCCGTGCGGGTGCACAACACCGGGGTGAAGCCGCGCTGCGCCAGGGCGCCGCCGACCACCTCGGCCAGCGCCGGGAATATGGGGTTGCCCAGTTCGGGCAGGACCAGGCCGACCAGGCGGGCGCGCTCCCCCCGGAGCTGCGTCGGGCGCTCGTAGCCGAGGACATCGAGGGCGGTCAGCACGGCCGCGCGGGTCGCGTCGGAGACGCCCGGCTTGCCGTTCAGCACGCGGCTGACGGTCGCCTCGCTCACTCCGACTTTCTTCGCCACTTCTGCAAGTCGACGTGTCACAGCGCAAATCATACGCCCAAGGAACGCAACCTGCTTGCATTCCCCCGATGCCATCTCGCCATGAGAGCGTTTTCCACCCATCGACGCACGATCATGGAATGACCTCGCATCGGCCAACGCTCCAGGTCGTGACCGGAAAACGATCGTTTGCGAGGAGATACGCGCGCTTACGTGTTCTTTACACCGGGCCCGGGACATATGAACGTTACAGACGAACGGGCCGTGGGCGGTCGGCCGAAAGTTTGCGTACCGGCCCCTTCGAACTACTCATAAGGCCAGCTCAGCGGGGCTGCGGGAGAGCAAGCAGGGGCGGGTTGCACGTCCCGGACGCCATGACCGCAGAGGTCAGGCCCTGTCAGACGTCATCAGACCAGTGCTTTTGCGAAATCAAGTTGAAATATTGCGGACTTCTGTTGGCCATCCTATGGTGTGCTCATCTCGACACCGCCGATCGCGACGGAGGCGCCGAGCACCCTCAGGCCCGTGTGGCCCGCCGACCCCCCGGCGGCGGCGCGGGCCCGCACCTGACAGAAGGGTCCGCCGATGCCTGAATCGGTAATCCGCTCACGTCGCCTGTCCGCCGCCCTCGCGAGCGCCGCCCTGATCGCGGCGGGCGTGGTGGCCGTCCCCACCCTCTCCGGCACCGCCTCCGCGGCTGCCTCGGCCGACTCCGTGTGGGGCATCCCCGGTCGCGGCGCGACCGTCCCCTTCACCGAGTTCGAGGCCGAGGACGTCGCCCACAACGGCACCCTCATCGGGCCCAGCCGCATCTACACGACGCTGCCCTCCGAGGCCTCCGGCCGCCGGGCCGTGACGATCGACTCCCCCGGCGAGTACGTCGAGTTCACCCTGACCAAGCCCGCCAACGCGATGACGGTGCGCTACAGCATCCCCGACGCGAACGGCGGCCAGGGCCAGACGATCAACGCCGACATCCGCGTCGGCGGCGCCAAGCTCAAGGACCTGTCCCTGACCTCGGTCTACAGCTGGTTCTACGGCGGCTACCCGTTCAACAACAACCCGGGTGACACCAACCCCCACCACTTCTACGACGAGACCCAGACCCTGCTCGGCCAGACCTACCAGGCCGGGACCAAGATCCGCGTCCAGGCCCAGTCGAACGTCCCGATCACGGTGGACGTGGCCGACTTCGAGGTCGCCCCCTCGGCGATCCAGAGGCCGGCCGGCTCGCTGTCGGTCGACGAGTTCGGCGCCGCCCGCAACTCGTCGACCGACTCCACCGCCGCCTTCCAGGCCGCGGTCGACGCGGGCAGGGCGCAGGGCAAGGAGGTGTACGTCCCCGAGGGCACGTACACCCTCTGGGACCACGTCGTCGTCGACGGCGTCACGCTGCGCGGCGCCGGCCCCTGGTACACCAAGCTGACCGGCCGCCACCCGACCCAGCGCAACCGCGCGGTCGGCATCTACGGCAAGTACGTCTCCGGGGGCGGCTACCAGGGCGGCATCCGCTCCCACGAGGCCGGCGGGCCCAGCCGCAACGTGGTCGTCCGCGACCTGCACATCCTCGGCGACATCCGCGAGCGGGTGGACGACGACCAGGTGAACGCCATGGGCGGCGCGATGACCGACTCGGTCGTCGACAACGTCTGGATGGAGAACACCAAGGTCGGGGCCTGGATGGACGGCCCCATGAACAACTTCGTCATCCGCAACAGCAGGATCGTCGACCAGATCGCCGACGGCGTGAACTTCCACACCGGCGTGACGAACTCGACGGTGACCAACACCTTCGTCCGCAACAGCGGCGACGACGGCCTGGCCATGTGGCCCGACCGGATGGCGAACGTCAACAACACCTTCAGCTTCAACACGGTGATCGCGCCGATCCTGGCCAACAACATCGTCACCTACGGCGGCCGCGACATCAAGATCACCGACAACGTGGTCTCCGACACGCTGACCAACGGCGGCGGCATCCACATCGCCAACCGCTATCCCGGGGTCAACTCCGGCCAGGGCACCGCGGTCGCGGGCACCCACACGGTCGCCAGGAACACCCTGATCCGGACCGGCAACAACGACTACAACTGGCGCTTCGGCGTCGGCGCGATCTGGTTCTCCGGCCTCAACGAGCCGGTCAACGCCACGATCAACGTGACCGACACCGACATCATCGACAGCTCGTACGCCGCCATCCACTTCATCGAGGGCAGCACCCAGACGGTCAACTTCAAGAACGTCAACATCGCCGGCACGGGCACGTACATGATCCAGGCCCAGTCTGGTGCCCGGACGACGTTCGAGAACGTGCGGGCCAGCTACCTCGGCGCCGGGACGGCGATCCACAACTGCGTGGGCGGCTCGTTCACGATGACCGACCTGGGCGGCAACTCGGGCTGGTCGCCGGGCAGCACGACCTGCACCGGCACCTGGCCGAACCCGAACTACATCTATCCGGGCGGCGGCGGAGGCAACCCCAGCCCCTCGCCCAGCCCGCCCACGAGCCCGTCGCCGTCTCCGTCGCCCAGCCCGTCACCCAGTCCGTCACCCAGTCCGTCGCCCTGCACCAAGACGGCCACGGCGACCAGCCAGAACCAGTCGTTCACCCCGCAGAACGCGATCGACGGCAGCGCCGACACGTACTGGGAGAGCGCCAACAACGCCTTCCCGCAGTCGCTGACGGTCGACCTGTGCGCCCCGGTCAACGTGCAGCGGGTGGAACTGAAGCTGCCGCCCGCGTCGGCCTGGAACACCCGCACCCAGACCATCGCGATCGAGGGTTCGACCAACAACTCGACGTGGACGACGCTGTCGGGCAGCGCGGGCCGCACCTTCAACCCGGCGACCGGCAACACGGTGTCGATCAACACCACCGCCGCGACGGTCCGCTACCTGCGCGTCGTCGTGACGGGCAACACCGGCTGGCCGGCCGCGCAGCTCTCGTCGGTCGAGGTCTTCGGCACCCCGGGCACGAACCCGTCGCCGTCCCCCTCGCCGTCGCCCTCGCCCACTCCCAGCCAGCCGGCCGGGAACCTGGCGCAGGGCCGCCCGGCGACCGCCAGCGGCGTCGCGCAGAACTACGGCCCCGGCAACGCGGTCGACGGCAACGCCAACTCGTACTGGGAGAGCACCAACAACGCCTTCCCCCAGACGATCACCGTCGACCTCGGCCAGAACCGCACGGTCGGCCGGGTGGTCCTGAAACTGCCCCCCGCCACGGCCTGGGCCACCCGCACCCAGACCCTGTCGGTCCTCGGCTCGCAGGACAACGCGACGTGGAGCACCCTCTCGGCCTCGGCCGGCCGGGTCTTCAACCCGTCGAGCGGCAACACGGTGACCATCACGTTCACCGCGAGCAGTCAGCGTTACCTGCGCCTGAACGTCACCGGCAACACCGGCTGGCCGGCGGCGCAACTGTCCGAGTTCGAGGTGTACGGCTCGTAGCCCGGACCACGTGACCGGCGCCCGGGAGGAGGGAGGACGCCCCTCCCCCCGGGCGTCAACGTGTGTCTAAAGGGAGTCGGCCGGGACCGGGATCGCCGGGAACGGGTTGTCGGGCAGCAGGATCACCCGGCGGGCGTCGCGCCCCTCGCGGGCGACGGCCAGGTGCAGCAGCGCCGCGCCCACGCCCGCCGCCCCCACCATGTAACCGGTGTCGGCGGTGATCTCATGGGGCCGCAGCCGGCGGTACGCCTGGTACCAGCGCATGCCGCGCCCGTCGTCGCGGGTGGCCCGCTCGATCAGGTCGTCGCCCAGTTCGGTCGCCACGTCGAGGTATTCGCTGGTGCCCGTCGCCGCCCACAGGCCGACGAAGAACTCGATCAGCCCGGCCGCGCCGCAACACTGGCATGCCACGTTCCAGTAGCCCTCGCTGCGGCGTTCGGGCACGCCGCTGTTGATGACGCCGCGGGCCAGGCGCTCGACCCAGTCGAGGTCGCCGGGGTCGCCGGTCACCCGGTAGAGCTCGTGGAACAGCCGGGCCACCCCGGCCGAGCCGGAGCAGAAGCCCAGGTAGTTGAGCGCCCGCGCGTGGGGCACGTGGTGGGGCACCAGGGCGCACTTGTCGCTGACCGAGCTGACCATGCGGACGAAGTCGGCCGCCCGGCGGGCCGCCGCGAGGAACATGCCGTCGCCGGTCACGCCGTAGAGGCGCGCCATCAGGAAGCCCGATCCGGCGGTGCCGGACAGGAAGCCGGGGGTGACCGCGTCGACCGGGAGGTCGCCGCCCTCGGCGCCGAACTGGTGGCCGGGCACGACCTGGCCGGCGATGGTGCGGCCGGTCATGATGGCGACCTCTTCGAGGTCGTCGCGGCCCAGCATGCCGGCGATGTGGAGCAGGCCGAGAGCGATGCCGCCGTCGCCGCGCTGCGACACGTCGCCGGTCCAGGTCAGTCCTTCTCTGGACGGCCGCTGCGAGGCGAGCACCCGCTCGGCGATGCGCTCGGCCGCGACCTGATGGGTGGCGTCGCCGGTGGCCCAGTAGGACTCGGTCAGGGCGAAGACCAGGCCCATCAGGCCGTGGTAGAAGGTCGGGTCGGTGATGGTGCCGGAGACGGTGACCAGGTGGTCGGCGCCGGCGAGGGCCTCGTCCAGATAAGACTGGTCGCCGGTCGCGGCGGCCAGTTCGAGGTAGAACAAGACGATCCCGGCCGCGCCCGAATAGAGGGTGGCCGAGTGGCCGGCGTTGGCCGACCGGCCGCCGGGGTCGGGGTTGGCGAGCCAGTGGTGGCCGTGGTCGTCGTCGACGGCCGCTTCGCGGATCCACCGGGCGGCGTGGATCGCCGCGGTGACCGGCGTGTCGGCTTCCGTCCGCCCCATGTCGCCTCCCGGTATTTCCTACAAGGATAGTCCTATTTAGCGAGCCCGGCGAGCGGCGGCGGCAGCTCACGCTCATGGATCAGCACCAGGCGGCGGGTCGCCCTGGTCATCGCCACGTAGAGGTCGCGACCGGCCAGTTCCTCGGGCCACAAGACGATGACGCCGTCGAATTCGAGCCCTTTTGAGGTCGTCACGGTCATCAGCGCCACCGGCGAGTCCAGCGGATCGAGCGTAACGGCTTCCGGGACCGCCGACGCGACTTCCGCATAGCGTTCACCGGACGTGATGATGGCCAGCCGGCCCTCCCCGTCGGCGAGCAGATCGCCGGCCGCGGCGGCGATCTCCGCCCTGAGCACGTCGTTCAGCTCCGCCCCGGTGGCCCGGAGCACGCGGGGCGGCTCCTCGGCGGGCCTGACCGAAATCGGGGGTTCCTGGTCGGGGGCGACCTCCTTCAGGACCTCGGCGGCGGCGTCCATGACGTCCTTGGGGGTGCGGTAGTTGACGGTGAGGCGCTCCTCGCGCCAGGTGACGTACTGGTCGAGCATCTCACCCCAGCTCGTCGCGCCGGCCGGGGAGCCGGTCTGGCCGATGTCGCCGACGATCGTCATCGAGCGGGTCGGGATGCGCCGCATGATCATGCGCCAGGCCATCGCCGAGAGCTCCTGGGCCTCGTCGACGATCACGTGGCCGTAGATCCACTTGCGGTCGCGCTCGGCCCGCTGGGCGGTGGTGACCTCCTCGCCGGGGGTGGCGTTCCAGTCGGCCAGCAGCGCCGCCTCGACCTCCTCGACCCCGGTGACGGTGAGCACCTCGCGGGCGAACAGCTCCTGCTCGGCCCGGCCGTCGTCGCGCCGCGCCGGGGCGGGCTCCTCGCCGAGCAGCTCGGCGGCCTCGTCCAGGAGGGGGATGTCGCCGGTCGTCCACGGGTCGCCGGGCGACTTGCCGAGCATGCCGCGCACGAGCTCCTGCGGGGTGACGACCGGCCACAGGGCGTCGATGGCCGCCCTGACCGGCGGTTCGTGCCACAGAACCTTCCTGATGTACGCCAGCTCGTCGGCGTCGGCGGGCCGGTCGAGCTTGGCCGTCTCGTCGATCGCGAGCGCGCGCAGCAGGTCGAGCACCAGCAGCTTGCGGGCCACGTTGTGGGGGCGGCCCGACCGGCGGGCCCGGTCGCGGGCCTCGACGCAGAGGTGGTGCGGGACCGCCAGGTCGAGGCCGTCGACGTGGATCTCCAGGTCGCCCTCGGGCACCCGCTGCCGGTCGGCGACCGCCCGCGCGACCGCCTCGACCATGCCGAGGTCGCCCTTGATGACCGCCTGGAACGGCTCGTCGCCGGCGGTGGCGGTGACGCCGGGGAACAGGTCGCCCACGCCGGCCAGCACGACGTCGGTCTCGCCCAGCGAGGGCAGCACCTGGCTGATGTAGCGCAGGAACGTGGTGTTGGGGCCGACGACCAGGACGCCGCGGCGTTCGAGGGTCTCGCGGTAGGCGTACAGGAGGTAGGCGGCGCGGTGGAGGGCGGCGACGGTCTTGCCGGTGCCGGGCCCGCCCTCGACGACGAGCGTGCCGTGCAGGCCCGACCGGATCACCCGGTCCTGCTCGGTCTGGATGGTGGCCACGACGTCGCCCATCCGGCCGGTGCGCCGGCGGCGCAGGGCGGCCAGCAGGGCGGCCTCGCCGACGAAGCCGCCGTCGACGTCCTCGCGGTCGAGGTCGAAGACCTCGTCGTCGACGCCGACCACGGTGCGGCCCTTGGTCCGCAGGTGGCGGCGGCGCACCAGGGTGCCCGGGTAGGAGGGGGTGGCGGCGTAGAAGGGCCGGGCGGCGGGGGCCCGCCAGTCGACCAGGATCGTCTCGTGGTCGTCGTTGCGCAGCCCGACGCGGCCGATGTAGAGGGTCTCCTCCAGGACGTCGTCGATGCGCCCGAAGCACAGGCCGCGCTCGACGCCGTTGAGCTGGGCGAGCCGGCGGGCGTGCTCCTTGGCCGACACCTCGCGCTCGACCCGCGCCTGGTGGGTGCCGCCCGAGGCGCCCTTGGCGTACTCGGTCTTGAGGGCCTCGGCCGTCCGGCGCCGGACGGTGTCGAGCCGGTCGTAGAGCTGGGTGATCCGGCTCTGCTCCAATTCGAGCACTTGACGATTGGCCACGCGAGTGCTATCCTCTCCAACGGAGCTATGTGATTTGCGCAGCACAAGGGGCCCGCAACTCACCAGGATAGCTCCTTTTTCTTTGCCCGCATCCGGCGTGACCCGACCGGTGATTTCGCCGATGCGCCGCCCCCGGTTCGCTCCTGACTATGACGCAGTCAGCAATTCCGACAGGGCCGTCGTGCGGAGCCGGAAACGCGCCCGCAACACAGCGGCTCTTCCGAGAACCGGGAGACACCCCCCTTGCGACGTTTCTTCTCGGCAGATTCCGATCGCGGGACACGGCCGGGCTCCGGCCGCCCGCGTCTCGCTCGCTCGTCCCCGCTGTCCCGTCTCGCCACCACCGCCCTCGCGTTCATCCTGGCGACCGGGACCGCCGTCACTCTAGCCCCCTCGGCGCACGCCGCCGGGTTCGAGCGCGGCCCGAACCCCACCAGCTCGATCCTCGAAGCCTCGCGCGGCCCGTTCTCCGTCGCCACCACGAGCGTCTCGTCGCTCGTCTCGGGCTTCGGCGGCGGCACCATCTACTACCCGACCGACACCAGCCAGGGCACCTTCGGCGCGATCGCCATCTCCCCCGGTTACACCGCCCGGTGGTCGAGCCTCGAATGGTTAGGCCCGCGCATCGCCTCGCACGGCTTCGTCGTCATCGGCATCGAGACCAACTCGACCCTCGACCAGCCCGCCAGCCGCGGCAACCAGCTTTTGGCCGCCCTCGACTACCTGGTCAACAGCAGCTCCACCACGGTACGCAGCCGCATCGACCGCAACCGCCTCGCGGTCGCCGGCCACTCGATGGGCGGCGGCGGCACCCTGCACGCCGCAGAAGACCGCCCCTCCCTCAAGGCCGCCGTGCCGATCGCGCCGTGGAACCTCGACAAGACCTGGGGTTCGGTGCGCGTGCCGACCCTGATCGTGGCCGGTGAGAGCGACAGCGTCGCCTCCCCGACGACGCACGCCAGCCCCTTCTACAACAGCATCAGCCAGACGGAGAAGGCGTACCTGGAGCTGAACGGCGCCAGCCACTTCTTCCCGCAGACGACCAACACCCCGTTCGCCAAGCAGTTCGTCGCCTGGCTCAAGCGCTGGGTCGACGAGGACACCCGCTACAGCCCGTTCATCTGCCCCGGCCCGAGCGGCCTGGCGATCGAGGAGTACCGCAGCACCTGCCCGGTGTGACCGAGCCGGAGAAGCCCCATGACGGCGGTCATGGGGCTTTTCCCTTCGCGCCGGAACCCGGCGATCGGGCTGCGCCGGACCGTCCCGGGTTGTATGCCTGTGACGTGATCCGATTACGCGCCCTCGCCCCCGCGGCCACCGTGCTCGCGCTCGCCGCCTGCGGCGCCACCACCCCGCCGGCCCCCCTGCACACCGGCCTGCGGGCCGCCGACGTCGTCAGGGAGCTGCCCGCGCACGGCGTGAACGCCACCCTGGGCGCGATCTACCAGGAGGAGGGGATCAGCGGCGCCTCGTTCCAGTCGGACGAGATCGCCGTCACGGGTCCGGGCGGCGGCCCCGGCGACTTCGTGACCGGCGGCCTGATCCAGGTCTTCGCCGACGAGAACGCCGCCGCCGAGCACGCCAAGGGGATCGCGACGGCCGCGTCGCAGCCCCCGGAGCACACCTACCGGGTGGGCAACGTCCTGCTCCGCATCTCCAAGGGCCTGCCGGAGGTCGACGCGCGGCGCTACCGGACCGCCGTGGAGGAGATCCTCCGGCAGGACTGAGCTATCCGGCGAAGGCGGCGTCGACCGAGTCGTAGACCTTCAGGCGGGTGCGCAGGCCCAGCAGGTCGAACAGGCGGGCCACCCGGGGTGTCAGGGCGCAGTAGGCGGCCGGGCCCCGGCGGTGGGCGTCGAGGAGGACCTGCAGGCCCGCGCTGTCGATGAACGTCAGGCCCGAGAGGTCGAAGACCACCCGGTCGCCGGAACGCTCCCGGACGTAGTCGTGGAAGGCCGGTTCGGCCAGGGCGTCGATCTCGCCCTGGACCACGATGATCACGTCGCCACCACGACGGTGGGCGGTCACCTGGAAGGTGCGGCCCGCCAGACCGGGCTCGCCGTCGTCTTCCGCCGTCAATTCGCGCTCTCTCTCCAGAACGGCCCGCGCGGCTTCGCGGAGGTCGGCCCCGCCCCGCCACTCCGCCAGATGCGCCAGATGATAGGCGGCGGCGTAGCGGCGTTCGGCCGGGTGAGCGGCGCGCTGCCGCTGGTCCTGGCGGACACGCTCGGCGGCACGACGATGATCCTCCACATTCCCCACTCTTTCACTCATCCCCGGCGCCCGCCACATCGACGCCGGGGCCGGGGGTGGTGCCAGCACCACCTTTTTCCCGGGTACCTCGTGGATGGTGGCACCCCCCGCCCGGTCTCTACGGTTGTCCCCATGGCCCTCACCCAGACGCTCACCCCCTGGGACCGGCTGCGGTCCCACTGGGCCGCCCCGGCCTGGCTGCGCACCGTCCACGTGGTGACCGGGGCGCCGGTCGCGCTGCTGGCGCTGGCCGTGATCGGCGGCCTGGCCACCGTCTCGATCATCTTCATCTGGACCATCGTGGTCCCCCTGGTCGCGCTGCCGCTGATGTTCTGGCTGCTGCCACGCCTGACCGGGCTGCAGCGCGGGCGCTTCGCGGCCTTCCTGTCGGTCGACATCCCGGCGGCCCGGCCCCGGCCCGCCACCCGGAACCCCATCCGGTTCCTCTACGCCGAGATCCGCGACCCCCGCACCTGGCGGCAGCTGGCCTACCACCTGCTCGCCCCCCTCATCACCGGGATCGGGCTGTTCGCCATGATCGTCGCCTGGTCGGGGGCGCTGGCCGCCTTCACGGTGGCCATCAACTACTGGACCGACCGGGGCTCCGTCGAGGTCGAGGGCGGGCTGATGCTGGCGCTCGCCGCGGCGCTGGCCGTGGCCGGGCCCTGGGCGGCCCGGCTGATCTGCTCGGTCGACGAGGTGGCCGCGGTGTCGCTGCTCGGGCCGAGCGCCGCCGACGTGCTGACCGAGCGCGTCGAGAGCCTGCGCGAGAGCCGCGCCGAGGTGATCGACGCGGCCGACGCCGAGCGCCGCCGGATGGAGCGCGACCTCCACGACGGCGCCCAGCGCCGGCTCGTGTGGCTGGCGATGAACCTCGGCATGGCCCGCACCACCCTCACCGACCTGCCAGAACCGGCCAGGCAGGTGATCGCGCAGGCCCACGACGAGGCCAAGCTGGCGCTGAAGGAGCTGCGCGACCTGGTGCGCGGCCTCCACCCGGCGGTGCTCGACGAGCAGGGCCTCGACGCCGCCCTGTCGGGGGTGGCGGCGCGGTCGCCGGTGCCGGTGCGGCTGACGGTCGACGTCGACCGCAGGCCGTCGCCGACGATCGAGGCGGTGGCGTTCTTCGTGGTGTCCGAGGCGCTGACCAACGTCGCCAAGCACGCCGAGGCCCACGAGGCGTTCGTGACCGTGCGGCGCGAGGGCGACCGGCTGGTCGTCGAGGTGCTCGACGACGGCCGGGGCGGCGCCGACCCCGCCGAGGGCTCGGGCCTGCGCGGCCTGATCCAGCGGGCCGGTTCGGTCGACGGCGTGATCACCATCCTGAGCCCCGAGGGCGGGCCGACCACGATCCGGGCCGATCTGCCGTGCGGGTAGTGCTCGCCGAAGACTCCGTGCTGCTCCGCGAGGGCCTCGTCTGGGTGCTCCGGTCGGCCGGCATGGAGGTCGTGGCGGCCGTCGAAGACGCCGAGGGGCTGCTGCGGGCCGCCGAGGAGCACCGGCCCGACCTGGTCGTGACCGACGTGCGCATGCCGCCGTCCCACACCGACGAGGGGCTGCGCGCCGCCCTGGTGCTCCGGCGGCAGTGGCCCGACCTGTCGATCGTGGTGCTCTCGCAGTACGTCGAGGAGCGCTACGCCGCCACCCTGCTGTCCACGACCACCACGGGCGTCGGCTACCTGCTGAAAGACCGGGTGGCCGACGTGCCCGAGTTCCTCGACGCGCTGCGCCGGGTCGCGACCGGCGGCACCGCCCTCGACCCCGAGGTCGTCGCCCAGCTCCTGGTGCGCCGCCACAGCGACCCGCTCGACCGTCTGACCCGCCGAGAGAAGGAGGTGCTGGCCTTGATCGCCGAAGGTCGCTCCAACACCGGCATCGCCGAGGCCTTGTCGGTCTCGGAGAGCGCCGTGGGCAAGCACATCAACAACATCTTCGCCAAGCTCGACCTGGCCGGCGACGATAAGGACCACCGGCGTGTGCTGGCCGTGCTGCGATTCCTGAGGGTGTCGTGAACGCGGCGGCGCGGCTGCGCTGGCGCATCGCCGGCGCGGTCTTCACGGCCGGGGTCCTGGTGCTCGGCACGGCGGGCTTCGCCACCGCCGTGCTCGACGAACCGGCCGCCCCGACGGCCCTGCTGAACACCCGGACCACCGAGACCGTGCGCGACGAATACCTGCTCTACACGTCGCAGTTCGTGCTGGTCGACCACGCCGGCCCGGGTGTGCCGGTCAGCATCGAGCACGGTCCGGGCGACCGGGTGGTCATCGAGCGCGAGACCACCTGGGGCCGCGACCGGCCCGACCAGTCGCAGTCGTGGAACGGCCAGACCCTGACCATCGACGCGGGCGGCTGTTCCGACTGCTCGGTGCGCTACCGCATCAGCGTGCCGGAGCACACCGAGGTGATCCGGCGCTGATAAACCAGGTGAAACCGCCTGTCGGGGCGGGTACCGTCACCGGGTGATTCCGCTGGTAGAACGAGAGATCCGTGCCTCGTTCGTGAACTGTTCCAAAGGTGAGGCCTCGCGCCTCAACCTCCCGCGCGACCTGCGTGAGCTCGACTGGGAGTCGCTCGACTTCCTGGGCTGGCGCGACCCGCAGTCCCCCGAGCGGGGCTATCTGGTCGCCGACCACGGCGGGCGGCCGACGGGGATCGTCATGCGGTTCCCGCAGGGCGTCAAGCGCAGCGTCGTCAAGACCACCGTCTGCTCGGTCTGCGTGACCTCCCACGGGGGCACCGGCGTGGCGCTGTTCGTGGCGCCCCGCGTCGGCGCGGCCGGGCGGCAGGGCAACACGGTCGGCGCCTACCTGTGCTCCGACCTGGCCTGCTCCCTGTACGTCCGGGGCAAGAAGGCCACCGACCGGCTGGCGGGCGGCGAGACGCTGTCGCTCGACGACCGGATCGCCCGGCTGGTCGTGAACCTCGACGACTTCGTCGCGAAGGTGCTCGCCTAGGGAGGAGACCCCATGACCAGGCGGACGCCCCGCTTCCAACCCCGGCCCCGGGCAGGCACGACGCCTCCCGGGGCCTTCTTCGTCCGATTTATTTCTTAGGAAACTTTCCTAACCAGGTTGACCCGGACTGTCAGGACTGTGTTTGATGAGCGCTCAAGAGCGCTCGTCCCACCCGTCTCTTTTCTGTACGGAGTCTGCCGATGGCACGCTCGTTATGCGCACTTCTGGTGCTCTTGTCCGCCCTCGTCGCCACGCCCGCCCAGGCCGCCCCGGCCGTGTTCGCCCATCCGGGCGTCATGGTCAGCCGGGCCCAGCTCGACTTCGTCAAAGGCCGGGTCGCGGCGAACGCCCAGCCGTGGAAGGCCGCGTTCGACCAGATGGCGGCCTCGCCGTTCGCGTCGCTGACGCGCAACCCGACGCCCCGCGCGGTCGTCGAGTGCGGCTCCTACTCCAACCCGAACATCGGGTGCACCGACGAACGGCAGGACGCGCTGGCCGCGTACACGCTGGCGCTGCGCTGGTACATCACCGGTGACGCGCGCTACGCGACCAAGGCCATCTCGATCATGGACGCCTGGTCGGCCGTGCTGCGCGACCACACCAACAGCAACGCCCCGCTCCAGTCGGCCTGGGCCGCCTCCACCTGGCCGAGGGCCGCGGAGATCATCCGCTACACCTACAACGGCGGCTGGCCGAACATGCAGCGCTTCGCCACCATGCTGCGCAACGTCTACCTGCCCGAGGTCGTCAACGGGTCGTCCAGCAACGGCAACTGGGAGTTGTCGATGATGGAGGCGACGATCGGCATCGCCGTCTTCCTGGAGGACAAGGCCGTCTACGACCGCGCCGTCGCCCGCTTCCGGGCCCGCGCGGCGGCCTTCCTGTACGTCGCCGCCGACGGCCCCCAGCCGAAGTATCCGCCGGTGGGGAGCGTCGACACCTACGGCGAGCTGGTGAGCTTCTGGCACGGCCAGACCACCTTCGTCGACGGCCTGAGCCAGGAGACCTGCCGCGACTTCACCCACACCGGCTACGGCGTCAGCGCCATCTCGCACGTCGCCGAGACCAGCCGCATCCAGGGCCAGGACCTCTACCCCGAGCTCGCCGACCGGCTCCGGCACGCCCTGGGCTTCCACGCGAAGTACCAGCTCGGCACCGCCGCGCCTTCATGGTTGTGCGGCGGCTCGCTCAAGCTGGGCCTCGGCCCGGTGACCGAGGTGGGCTTCAACGCGCTGAACACCCGCATGGGCATCGCGATGACCAACACCCAGACCCTGACCGAGCGCCAGCGCCCGGCCGGCACGAACTACCTGTTCGTGGCCTGGGAGACGCTCACCCACACGAAGAACCCGAACTAGCGCATCAGGGCCAGGCGCTTGGTCAGCTTCGTGACCGGCGCCTTCGGCCCGAAGACGACCAGGCCGACGTAGTCGATCTCGGCCGCCGGGGTCGCCTCCAGGGTCCGCAGGTACTCGCCGTACTCGCGGGCCTTCCTGGCGACCTCGGTGAAGCCGACCACCCTGACCTCGTCGGGCGCGGCGTCGTGGAGCTCGCGCAGCTCGCCGCCCGACGCGGTCAGGATCGGCACGGGGTGGGTGTTAAGGCCGGGGTGCAGGTTCCCGTCCGCGTCCTTGCCGTCGGCGCCCAGCCAGCCGACCAGCTCGTCGCCGAGGCTGAGGGCCAGCACGGCGGCGGCGTTCACCGCCAGGCCGGCGGGCAGGTCGTCGCGGAGCACCATGACGAGTTTGGTCTGCATCGGACTCCGATCAATCGAGTGGTTCTGATGGGCGACTCTAGGCAATCGCGCCATCCGAAACCCCTCTCACCGAACGTTTGATCGGCGATAGCCTCGAATCCATGGATTTGGACGACATAGATTCGGCGATCATCGCCCAATTGCAGCTCGACGCACGGCAGTCGAACCGGGAACTGGCCCGCCGGGTCGGCATCGCCGCCTCGACCTGCCTGGAGCGGGTCCGCGGCCTCCACGAGCGCGGCGTCATCACCGGCTACCACGCCCGGCTCGACCTGTCGAAGATCGGCCGCGGCGTCCAGGCGCTCGTGGCGGCGCAGGTCAGGCCGTCGAGCCGGACCGTCATCGACGGCTTTCGCGAGTGGGCCCAGTCGCGGACCGAGGTGCTGGAGGTGCTGGTCGTGGCGGGCGGCGACGACTTCCTGATCCGGGTGGCCGTCCAGGACAACGAGCGCCTGCACGGCTTCCTCATCGACCACCTGGCCAAGCGCAAGGAGGCGGTCAGCTTCCGGACCCTGGTCGTCTTCCAGCACTCCGCCACGACCGCGATCACGCCGCTGTTGACCATGACGTAGCGGCAACGTTTCTAATCGGAGGCATGCGGATCGGGGAACTCGCCGAGATCGCCGGGGTGTCCACCCGGGCCATCCGGCACTACCACCACATGGGCCTGCTGGCCGAGCCCACCCGGCGGGCCAACGGCTACCGCGACTACCGGCTGCGCGACGCGGTCGTGCTGGCGCGCATCCGGCGGCTCGCCGAGCTCGGCCTGTCGCTCGACGAGATCCGCGACGTGCTGGCCGACGACGAGGGCCGGGAACTGCGCGAGGTGCTGCTGGAGCTCGACGCCGACCTGGCCCGCGAGCAGCAGGCGCTGGCGGCGAAACGAGCGCGCCTGTCCAGATTGCTGGCGATCGAGGGTGATCTGAGCGCCGACGCGGTGGTCTCTCCGGAGATGGCCGACGTGCTGCGGGCGCTGCCCGGCGAGGGCTTCGCCCGGTTCGACCGCGAGATGATGTCGCTGCTCCCGCCCGACGTGCTGGCCGAACTGGGCCCCATGGTCGAGGGCGCGGCCGACCTCTACGCCCGCCTCGACGCCCTCCACGACGCCGCGCCCGACGACCCCCGGGTGGCCGCGCTGGCCGCCGACGTGCTGCGCACGATGCCCGAGTCGATGCTCGGCGGGCTCGGCGAGGAGGCCGGGGAACGCTGGCTCGGCGAGCTCGGCGTCGAGGTCTCCCCCGCCCAGGCGGCGGTCTTCCACCAGGTCATGGCGATGGCGAAGGAGCGGAACCGGTGATCGTGCGGCTGCTGCGGTTCGAGGTCGACGGGCTCGTGTCGGTCGGCAGGTGGCTGCTGCGGCGGCCCGACGTGCCGCCCGGGGCGGTGGCGGTGCCCTACGCCAAGGGGCAGAACCTGCTCCTCACGGTCTTCCTCGTGGTCCAGGTGATCGAGACGGTCGGCGTGGAGCTGCTGCTGCGGGGGCTCGGCGCGCCCGAGGCGCTGCGCGTCCCGCTGCTGGCGCTGGGCGTCTACGGGACGGTCATGGTCGGCGGCATGATCGCCTCGGGGGTGGTCCGGCCCCATGTGGTGAGCGACGCCGAGCTCCGCCTCCGGCTGGGCCACTACCTCGACGTGCGGGTGCCGGCCGGCCTGATCGAGAGCACCGGCCCGGTCCGCGGCTACGAGTCGTCGCTGAAGGTCGACGGCGAGCGGCTGATCGTGCCGGTCGGCTCGCAGACCAACACCCGCGTCACGCTGCGCGAGCCGATCACCGTCACCCGGCCGCTGGGAAGGCGGGCCCTGGTACGAGTGATCGACTTCTATGCGGAGTCGCCGCCGTCGACAGTAGGCCGGGCTCCGTCAGCTCCCGGGCGGTGAGCGTCATCCAGAGCGCGTCGGCCACGACCGAGGCCTCCAGCAGCACCTCGTAGGCCGCCCAGTCGGGGTCGCCCTCGACGAGGAAGCCCGGCGGCATCGGCACGACCTGCCCCAGCACGTGCGTCCCCAGGGCGAGCAGCCCGACGAGCAGCGTGGAGGCGCTCCACCGCCCGTCGCCGAACTGGAGCAGCAGCACCAGCCCGAACCAGACGACGAAGACGATCGCCAGGGGCGGGCTCAGCAGGAAGCCGACCAGGCCGAAGGCGACCAGCATGTTGCGCACCGCCCGGTCGGGCTCCGTGAACACTCTCGGCAGCAGGATCGCGATGGCCGCCGCCAGGAAGACCTCCAGCAGCGCGTCGACGGGCTCCGGCAACTCCATCCGGAACGTCCACAGGAAGGTGTTCCCCGCCGCCATGGCGATCAGGGCCAGCCGCAACTCCCGGTAGGCGGTCAGCGGCGGCATGCGCAGCAGGGTCCAGAACAGCCACGCCTGCAGTGCGCCGACCGCCAGCAGCCCGGGGCGCATCGACCAGCCGCCGGCGTCGTCGTCCCACCAGCCGTTCACGGTCGCCACGGCGTGCAGGGACCGGAGGTCGCACACGAACGCGAAGTAGACCAGCACCACGCCATAAATGCCGACAATTGCCGCAACTAACGGTTTCGACATGTCATTCATCCGTTTTCAGGTCGCAAAGCGACGATCTTAGCGCGGATTATTCGGATGAATGTGGGTGAAGCGACAAGCGCCTGACCAGGAGCAAAGCGGACTGCGATCCTGTCTCGGTCATGGTGGACCAGACTGCCTCCCTCGAACGGGTCACCGCCATCGTCGCCGAGCACCACACGGCACTCGATCAGGCGACCCGCCTGGTGCACGCCATCGCCTGGACCGGCGGTGGCGCCTCGGCGTTCGCCGAACTGCTCACCGAGCAGCGCACCGCACTGCACGCGGCCCTCTCCGAATCGATTTCCCTTTTTTCCGGTACGCCCGAACCCGCGGCCGGAATACCCGAACTCCCCCGGCCGAAGGGCACGTTCGCGGGTTTCTCCCGGAACGTGCTGCCGACCCTCGCCGGTGAATTGTGCGCCGCCTCCCGCGGGCTGGAGGAAATCGCCGTATTCCTCTCCCAGGAGTTGAAAACGGCCGGGATGTCCGACCGCCCCGCGCGGGTCATCGCCGACATCGCGTTCTGGTCGGGCGAACAGGCCAGGGACATCCGCGCCCGGCTGCTCGAACTGCCCCCTGGAACGATCCTGCCCGCCGCCCTGGCCGCCTACGGCGTGTTCGGCGCCCACGCCGGCGACGCCGCCCTGGCCAACCCGCTGCTCACCCGGATCGGCGACGGCGACCCCGCTGCGGTCGACAGCCTGCTGGGCCTCCAGCACCGCTGCGCCGACCCCGGCCTCGCGGGCCGGGTGGCCGCCTGGTGGACGCTGCAGCACCCGCCGGTCAGGTCCACCTCGCTCGGCCTGCCCGCGTTCGGCGGCCTGCACGGCCTCCCGGCGGTGGTGCGCGACTCCGCCAACCGTGAGTTCCTCCAGGTCGAGCACGGCCTGCTCACCCACGACCTCCACCGGCTCGGCGCGTCGGTCATGTGGCAGTCCGACCGCGACCTGCCGCGCAGCTGGGACCGGGTGAACGTCCAGCTGAAACGCCTGGAGAAGATCCGCACGGTGACGGCGCCGGTGCCCGGCTACCCCGATCCGATGCTGCTCGGCTTCGACGTCACCGGACAGGGGCGGCTGACCGTCTCGTGGGGCGACCCCGACACCGCGCAGACGACGGTGATCTTCGTCCACGGCCTGAACACCGGCCTCGCCGACGCGACGACCAGCGTCACCCGCGCCCAGTTGTTGTGGCGGCAGGCCTCGACCATGGCCGGCACCCCGGTCGCCTGCGTCACCTGGGACGGCTACGACAGCCCGCTGGTCGACTTCGGCGCCTTCACCCCCGACCGCAACGCCGCGCTCGGCGGCCAGGCGCTGACCGCGTTCTGCCTGGGCCTGCGGGCCGCGCACACCCCGTCGGCGACGGCCAGGAACGTGCTGATCGGGCACGGCGACGGGGCGCTGACCGTCCACCGGGCCCTGGCCGGCCGGGGCTGGCTGGCCGACGACGTGATCCTCCTCGAACAGGGCGACGGTGACTGGCGGCCGGAGTCGGCCGCCCTGCGCGACGTGGCCACCATCGTCAACGGATCGGGGCCCCGATGAAGACCACGCTCGCGCTCTGCTTCCTTCTCACGCTCACGGGATGTGGCATGTCGGACGACGACGAACTGCGCGAGCTCCGGGCGACCGACCGGGTGGAGAGGCTGGTCCGCGACACGGCGGGGGCGCTGACGCCCCGGCCGCAGCTCGAACTCATCCCGGTGTCGGTGACCCCGACGGCCTGCCTCGACAAGAGCCAGTCGCTGCAGAAGATCGTGGTCAGCCGCGCCTACTGGCTGCGCGGCGTCGGCCGCAACCAGCACATGGTGGTCTCCCGCCAGGTCGCCGACTACTGGAAGGACCAGGGTTTCCAGGTCATCGCCAAGAACGCCCAGCCCGACAACCCCGACCTCAGCGGGGTCACCGAGCCCGACAAGTTCATCCTCGCGCTGACCTGGGGCTCCGGCGACCACATCTATCTGGCCGCGACCTCACCCTGCGTCTGGCCCGAGTCGTACCGGTAGCCGGTCGAGGGCGCGCAGCAGCGGCAGGGGCCGCCAGCTGAGCTCGCTCGCGGGCGCGGCCAGGCTCATCTCGGGGAACCGCTCGAACAGCCGGGCCAGCGCGATGCGGGCCTCCAGCCGGGCCAGCGGCGCCCCCAGGCAGTAGTGGATGCCGTGCCCGAACGCCAGGTGGGGGCCGTCGTCGCGGGTGAGGTCGAGCCGGTCGGGCTCGGGGAACTCCGCCGGGTCGCGGTCGGCCGCCGAGAGAGCCACCGCGACCAGCTCGCCCTTCGGGATGGTCACCCCGGCGATCGTGACGTCCTCACCGGTGACGCGCTGGGGCGCGAAGTTGAGCGGGCCGTCGTACCGGAGGAACTCCTCGACCGCGTCGTCGATCACGCCGGGGTTCCCGATCAGTTCGGCGCGCTGGTCGGGGTGGGTGAGCAGGGCCAGGACGGCGTTGCCGATCAGGTTGACCGTGGTCTCGTGGCCGGCCAGGAACAGCAGGAAGCAGGTCGAGATCAGCTCGACGTCGTCGAGCTTGTCCTCCTGGTCGCGGGCCTGCACCAGCCCGGTCAGGATGTCGTCGCCGGGCCTGGCCCGCTTCTCCTCGATGAGCGCGGAGAAGCGGTCGACCAGGCCGCCGATGCGGCGGTCGCGCTCAGTGGGGTCGTCTCCGGCGCGGAAGGGCCGCTCCAGCAGGCCGCGCAGGTGGGCCCGCAGGTCGTCGCGGTCGCGTTCGGGCACGCCGAGGAGCTCGCAGATGACCGTCATCGGCAGCGGGTAGGCGAAGGCGTCGATGAGGTCGACCTCGCCGTCCATGCCGTCGAGCAGCCCGGCGGCGATCTCCTCGACGCGCGGCCGGAGCCGTTCGACGGCCCGGGGCGTGAACGCCTTGCTGACCAGCCGCCGCAGCCGGGTGTGGTCGGGCGGGTCGCTGTTGAGCATGTGCGAGGCCAGCTCGGCGGGCTGGACGCGGGCGTCCGGCGTGGTGACGGCGCGCTGGAGGGCCTCGCGGAGGGCGGCGGCGTCCTTGCGCAGCCGGGGATCGGCCAGGGCCTCGCGGGCGTCGGCGTAGCGGGTGACGAGCCACATGCGGATCCCGTTGGGCATCACGACCTGGACGACCGGCCCCTCGGCGCGCAGCGCCTGGTAGGCGCCGTGCGGATCCCGCAGGTAGTCGTCACCGAGCTCGGGCAGACCATGCGACACGCGAGGCTCCTCTCCCCTCCCGTAGTCATGGCCCGCGGGCCCGGTCGCGACCCCGATCCGGCCGAGCCTTTACGGGAACCGGTGCGGACCTGGACCTTTCCGGCCCAGGACGTCGCCGGGGTTGGAGTAGGGGCACGACACCAGCGACAGGCAGCCGCAGCCGATGCAGTTGGAGAAGTTGTCACGCAGCGCGGTCAGTTCCTCGATGCGGCGGGTCAGGTCGTCGTGCCATTCGCGGCTGATCCTGGCCCAGTCGCGTTTGCCGGGCACGCCCTCGGCCGGGAGGCGGTCGAGGGCCTCCTTGATGCGGTCGAGCGAGACGCCGACCCGCTGGGCCACCCGGATGAAGGCGATCACCCGCAGTACGTCGCGGCGGTATTCGCGCCGGTTGCCCGCGGTGCGGCGGCTCTCGATGAGGCCGAGGCTCTCGTAGTAGTGGAGGGCCGAGACGGCCACCCCGGCGCGTTCGGCGACCTGGCCGGGCCGGAGCCAGACCGCGTCGGGATCGATCACCCTCGTCTCCCCATTGACGTCAAGTGCGCTTGATGAAGTGGACTCTACCCATGGCAATCATGCGGGCGGCCGGAGCGGCCGAGTTCGGGCCGGCGGACCGGATCGGGATCGTGGAGGTGCCCCGGCCGGTGCCGGGGCCGGGTGAGGTGCTGGTCCGGGTGCGGGCGGCCGGGGTGCAGCCGGCCGACGTGGCGGTGCGGTCGGGGTGGCTGCCTCCGGGTGCGCCGCCGGCGGAGTTTCCCGTCGTGCCCGGCAACGAGTTCGCCGGGGTCGTCGAGGGCACCGGCGAGGAGGTCGTCGGGTTCCGGGTGATGCGCTGCCACGCCGAATACGTGGTGGCGCCGGAGACTCAGGTCGTGCCGAAACCCGAGGGGGTCGAGTGGGCGTCGGCGGGGGCGCTCTCGGCGTCGGGGCAGACGGCCCACACCGCTCTCGAACAGCTGGGTCTGCGGAAGGGCGAGACCCTGCTCGTGCACGGCGCGGCCGGCGGGGTCGGCACCATGCTCACCCAGCTGGCCGTGCGGCGGGGCGTGCGGGTCGTCGGCACGGCGAGCGCCGCCAACCACGACCACCTGCGCGGCCTCGGGGCGGTCCCGGTCGTGTACGGCCGGGGCGAGCTCGACCGGCTGAAGGAGGCCGGGCCGTACGACGCCGTGCTCGACGCCGCCGGGCACGGGAGCCTGCGCACCTCGGTGGCGCTGGTCGCCGACCGGTCGCGGATCGGCTCGATCGCCGACTGGGAGCTCGCGCGGGAGCTCGGCTGCCGGTGGATCGGCAGCGACCGGAACCGGGCCCGGCTGGCCGAGCTGCTCGACCTGGTCGCCTCGGGCGAGCTGCGGGTGACCGTCAGGGCGGCGTACCCGCTGGAGGAGGCGGCGAAGGCGCACGCCGACGTGGAATCGGGGCACGGACGGGGGAAGGTCGTGCTGATTGCCGGGTAGGGGAGGCCGATGGACGAAAACGGACTCACCGTGAACCTCATCGGCTATCACGTCGAGGCCGTCGACGGCCGGATCGGCACCGTCGACGCCGTCAGCGACGAGATCGGCGAGGGCTACCTCGTCGTCGACACCGGACCGTGGATCTTCGGCCACCGCGTCATCCTGCCCGCCAGCGTGATCACGCAGGTGGACGCCTCGCACCGGAAGATCTACGTCGACCGGACCCAGAAGGAGATCAGCGACGCGCCCGACTTCATCACGGCCGACGACGCGCCGCAGCGCCCCTACGCCGAGCGGTTCCCCTACGGGATCGCGTAGACGGCGAAGGGCCCCGCCTCCCCATGGGGGCGGGGCCCTTCTTCCCGAGGTCTAGGGCCAGCGGTCGACCGGCACCGGGGTCGGCTTCTCGATCACGCCGAGGCGGTCGAGCAGCACCAGGAACGTCGAGGCGTACGGCGAGGGCTCCACCACGCCCGCCACGCGGTCCCAGTCGACCTGTTCCCGCATCGCCCTGACCGTCGGCAGCAGGCCCGAGTAGTCGCAGCTGTGCTCCGACAGCGGCAGTATCCACGAGATCACCAGGTCGGTCGCCTCCAGCACCGGCAGGCTCAGCGCCGCGGTGTTGATCATCGTGGCGCGCCCGATCATCTCGGGGGTGACGGGCCGGTCGGCCAGCTGGAAGATCAGGTCGACCAGCACGCCCTCCTCGTCGAAGGCCTTGACCAGCCAGTCCTCCGGTGGGCGTTCGGTCCGGAAGCCCATGTTCTCCAGCGTCTTCAGCGCCAGGGGGACGTCCTCTTCGACCAGCGCGAAGTCGACGTCGTGCAGGGACGGGGCCGCTCCCCTGGCGTATCCGGCGCAGCCGCCGGCCAGGGCGAAGCGCACGCCCACCTCTTTGAGGCCGGACCCCGCGCGCTTGAGCGTGTCCAGGATGGCGTCGGTTACCTCGTGACTGTGACTACCCACGCCGCACCGTTTGCCCCGGAACGTTCGACCCAAACAATCCGGGGTAATACGTCGCGCCATGACCGAGACCCTCAAAGAGATCAACGACGCGTATTCCGAGGAGCGTCCTTTGGCTTCTTACGCCAGGGTCCTCGGTGTGTACGGCACGGCCGTCGCCGCCCTCCTGGCCGCCGGGAAGCTGACCGGGCGCCAGGCCCCCGACCGGGTCGCCCCCATGGACCTCGCCCTGATGTCGATGGCCACCCACCGCCTGTCCCGGACGATCGCGAAGGACACCGTCACCAGCCCGCTCAGGGCGCCCTTCACGCGGTACGTCGGGGTTTCCGGCCCCTCCGAACTGAAGGAGGAGGTCCGGGGCGACGGCCACCGCCACGCCGTGGGCGAGCTCCTGAGCTGCCCGTTCTGCCTGGCCCAGTGGATCGCGACCGGCTACGCGGCGGGGATGGTCTTCGCCCCCCGCGTGACCCGGATGGTGGGCGCGACGATGACGGCCGTCGCCGTGTCCGACTGGTTACAGCTCGCGTACTCGAAAATGATCAAGGTGGCGAAATGAGCGAACAAGAGCACCGGATCCTGCTGACCAACCCCGAGGAGAACCCCAAGGAACGGGTCGACCGGGAGCTGAACGAACTCCTCCAAGGTCTGCGCGTCCAGTCGACCGGGGTGCAGGTGCTGTTCGCGTTCCTGCTGACCCTCCCGTTCTCCGCCGGGTTCAGCCGGGTCGACGAGTTCGGCAAGTGGCTCTTCTACGCCGCCCTGGTGTCGGCGGCGGTGGCGTCGATCTGCCTGCTGGCCCCGGCCGTGCAGAACCGGATCCTGTTCCGTTCGGGGCTGAAGGAGCTGATGCTCCATCGGGCCAACGAACTGGCGGTGGTCGGGGGGATCGCCCTGGCGGTGTCGATGACCTGCTCGACCGGGCTGGTCGTCGAGGTCTACCTGGGCGCCACCCCGGCCATCCTGATCGCGGCCGGAGTGGTCTTACTGAGCACCTGGTTGTGGTTCGTGCAGCCGCTGCTGACGCTTCAGCGGAACCGCGACAGGATCGCCGACTCGTAGAACTCGAAGAAGCCCTCCTGGTCGGGGCCGATCTGGGAGATGTAGATCTCGTCGTATCCGGCGTCCACGAACTGCTGGATCGCGGCGACGTGCACCTCGGGATCGGGGCCGACCGGGAGGGTCAGGTCGTCGGGCCGCACCAGTGTGGCGAGCTGCTCGAAGTGGCGCGGCAGCGGGAGCAGCTGGTTGGCCTCGCCGTCGATGCCCTCGGTCGGCCACAGGCGGTGGGCCAGCCGGCGGGCGTCGTCCTCGTCGGTCCCCCAGCAGACCTTCAGGCCGGCCTGCGCCGGCTTCCCCGCACCCCCGGCCTTCCGGTACGCCTCCAGCAGGTCGGCGTCCGGCAGCACCGACACGAAGCCGTCGCCGATCCGGCCCGCGAGCTCGGCCGAGCCGGGGCCGAAGGCCGACACGTAGATCGGCGGCGGTTCGTCGGGCAGCGTGTAGAGCCGCGCGTTCTCCACGTCGTAGAACTCGCCGTGGTGGGTGACCAGGCTCCCCTCCCACAACTCGCGGATGATGCCCACGGCCTCCTCCAGCATGCGCTGCCGGTCGCCGGCCGGGGGCCACGGGTCGCCGAAGATGTGCTCGTTGAGGGCTTCGCCCGTGCCGACGCCCAGATGGAAGCGGCCGTCGAGCAGGACCTGCGCGGTCGCCGCGGCCTGCGCGATGATCGCCGGGTGGATCCGCACCAGCGGACAGGTCACCGCCGTCGTCACCGGGAGCGAGACCACCTGCGACAGCGCGCCGATCACCGACCAGACGAACGGGCTCTCCCCCTGCTCGTCGATCCAGGGGTGGAAGTGGTCGGAGATCCACAGGCCATCGAAACCCGCCTGCTCGGCGAGCACGGCCTGCCTGACCAGGTCTTTCGGGCTGTGCTCCTCGGAGCTGAGGAAGTAACCAAAACGTGTCATGAAATCTCCCCTGCCCACGTTCCCTGACGTTAATGACCGCTTCGGGAGGGCAGTCGAGCTTCATGGCTACTTTGCTCTGGATCATCGCGGTTGTACTCGTCATCGCCGGGATCTACGTGATCCTCGCTCGTAGGGACATCCTCTGGGGGATCGTCCTCATCGTCCTCGGGTTCCTCGTGGGGCCCGGCGGCGTCAGTATCTTCAACGTATAGCGATCATGAAAACACGAAAATGGCGGCCGGAAAGCCCGGCCGCCATTACGTGTTCTAACACTCTTCGGAACCCAGGCAGTAGGTGGCGTAGGCCCGGCGCAGCACCGGCAGCGCCACGTTCCTGACCCGGATCCCGCCCGGGGTCATGCCCTTCTCGGTGCCCGCGTGGGCGTGGCCGTGGACGATCAGGTCGGCGCCCTCGGCGTCGACCGCCTCGGCGAGCAGATAGCTGCCGAGGAACGGGTAGATCTCCGGCGGCTCCCCGGCCAGGGTCTCCTTGACCGGCGAGTAGTGGCTGAGCACCACCCGGTATTCGGTGTCGAGGCTCTTCAGCGCGATCCGCCACCGGTCGGCGATCTCCCGCGTGTGCCGTACGAACGCCTTGGTCTCGGGCTCGCCGAACTCGCTGGCCGACTTGCCGGCGAAGCCGCCGCCGAAGCCCTTGCCGCCGGCGAGGCCGAGCCGTCCGTCGAGCAGCGTCTGGGCGTCGTCGTCGAGCACGATCCCGCCGGCCTCGCGCAGGACCGCGATGATCTCGTCCTCCACGTCGGAGTGGTAGTCGTGGTTGCCCAGCACGAAGACGACGGGGATCGGCAGGCCGCGGAACTCCTCCGCGACGATCTTGCCCTCGTCGAGGGTGCCGTGGCGGGTCAGGTCGCCGCCGACCAGCAGGACGTCGGCACGTTCCTCGATGCCCTCGAGCCGGGGACGGTAGCTGCCCCGCTGGGCCTCTCCCAGGTGGATGTCGGCGACGGCCGCGACACGGATGCTCACAGCTGCTCCTCCTCGCCGGGGTCGCGGACCTCCACACACGTCACCTCGTTGTGGACGGTCAGGCCGGGGGCGGCCTCCTGGGCCACCTCGGTCAGCAGGTGACGCTGGTCGTCGCCGGTCACCTGGCCGCGCAGGAAGACCTGGTCTCCGCGCACGTCGACCCGGATGCCGAGTTCGTTCGTCCGGCCGTCCTCCGCGATGGCTTGCTGCACGCGGGCGGCCACATAGTGCGGTGTGTCCATAGAGAAAACGCCTGCCCGCCCCTTTTCCGGCGAAACAGGATGTTTGTTGGACGACTTCATAGGTTAAAGTGGAGGCAATATTTGTGCCTAGGAAGCAGGCACCTCCCTCGCTGACGCATGCCGTCCCGGAGGTCCCTTGCTCACCGCACATTCCCCCCTTTTCGCCGCGTCTAACCGGCGTGCTCTCCTCCCGGCTCCCGTGACCCCGGACTCGGGCTTCCCGTTCGCTCGCGATCCCGCCCGCGAGCGGGACCAGCCGTTCCCGGAGGTAACCCCATGAAGATCGCCATGATCTCGGAGCACGCCAGCCCGCTCGCCTGCGTCGGCACCACCGACGCCGGAGGCCAGAACGTCCACGTCGACGCCCTGGCCAGGGCGGTCGCGGCACTGGGTCACGAGGTCGTCGTCTACACCCGGCGCGACGACGAGACGGTGCCCGAGAGGGTGCGGATCGCGCCGCGCGTCACGGTCGTCCACGTGCCCGCCGGACCGGCGCGGAAGATCCCGAAGGACGACATCCTCCCGTGGGTGCCGCACTTCGCGAAGTGGTTGCGGGAACAGTGGTTGTTCGACCGGCCCGACGTGGTGCACAGCCACTTCTGGATGAGCGGCCTGGCCGCCCTCGGCGCCGCCCGCGAGCTGGGCGTCCCGGTCGTGCACACCTACCACGCGCTCGGCTCGGTCAAGCGCCGCCACCAGGGCGCCGAGGACACCAGCCCGGCCGAGCGGATCGCGGCCGAGACCCGGATCGGCAACGAGGCCGACGCCATCGTCGCGACCTGCACCGACGAGGTCGACGAACTGCGCCGGATGGGCGTGGCCCGCCGGCAGGCCCGGGTCGTGCCCTGCGGGGTCGACCTGGCCCGGTTCAACCCGCACGTCGCGGCGCCGCCCACGGCCCGGCCCCGGCTGGTGTCGATCAGCCGCCTGGTGCCGCGCAAGGGCGTGGCGACGATCATCGAGGCGCTGCGCGGGATCAAGGGCGTCGAGCTGGTGGTGGCCGGCGGGCCGCCGGCCAACGCGCTGCACCACGACCCCGAGGTGACCCGGCTGCGCTGGCTGGCCCAGCGCAACGGGGTGGCCGACCGGGTGACCTTCACCGGCCAGGTCGCCCGCCAGCACGTGCCCGCGCTGCTGCGCTCGGCCGCCGCCGTCGTCACGGTGCCCTGGTACGAGCCCTTCGGCATGGTCGCGCTGGAGGCGATGGCCTGCGGCGTGCCGGTGGTCGCCTCGTGCGTGGGCGGCCAGAAGGAGACCGTGGTCAACGGCATCACCGGCGTGCTGGTGCCGCCGCAGCGGCCCAACGCGCTGGCCAGGGCGGTGCAGCGGCTGCTGGCCGACCCGGTGCGGATGACCGCGTTCGGCATCGCCGGGGCCGACCGGGCCCGGGCGCGTTACGGCTGGAACAGGATCGCGATGGAGACGGTCGCTGCCTATCGAGAGGTCGGCGTCCGGTTGGAGGCGACCGCATGACGACCGCACTCGTGCTGCGCGCGCAGGGCATCGGCCATCTGCTGACGGCCGTGCCGGCTCTGCGCGCCCTGCGCCGCAGTGGCATCAGGATCGCCCTGGCCTGCCCGCCGGAGCTGAGCGAGCTGGCCGCCCTCACCGGGGTGGTCGACCGGCTCATCCCGGCGTACGGCCTGGAGCCGATCATGTGGCCGGGGCTCACCGACCGCAACTCCGACCTGCCCTTCTTCCCCGAGATCGCGGTGAACCTGCACGGCCGGGGGCCGCGCTCCACGGAGCTGCTGGCCGACCTGCGGCCCCGGAGGTTGTGGGCGTACGCGGAGGAGGCCTATCCCCCGGGCCCGAAGTGGGACGACGACGAGCACGAGACCCGGCGGTGGTGCCGCCTGGTCGAGTGGTACGGGCTGAAGGCCGACCCCCGCGACCTGCTGCTGCCCCCGCCGATGATGCCGAGCCCGGCGCCCGGCGCGGTGGTGATCCACCCGGGCGGGACCGGCCTGTCGCGGCGCTGGCCGGCCGAGCGGTTCGGCGAGGTCGCGCGGGCGCTGGCCGGGGAGGACCTGCCGGTCGTGGTGACCGGGTCGCGCAAGGAGCGCCCGCTGGCGCTGCTGGTGGCGACCCAGGCGGTGCTGCCGCCGCAGATCGTGCTGGCGGGCCGGACCTCGCTCCGCGAGCTCTGCGCGGTCGTGGCCGGGGCCCGGCTGGTGATCAGCTCCGACACCGGGGTGTCCCAGCTGGCGACGGCCTACGGCACCCCGTCGGTGACGATCTTCGGCCCGGAGCGCCCCGAGCGGTGGGGCCCGCCCCGGGAACGCCCCCGCCACCAGGCCCTCCGGAACGGGGCCGACCCCGCGAGCGTGACCACCGCCGAGGTGCTGACGGCCGCCTCGGCGGTGCTCAGCGACGGCCTGGTCAGGCGCTGAGCAGTTCGTCGGCCTGGGCGGCCACCGCCTCGGCGCCCACGTCGGTCAGCCACGACACCGGGTGGTCGCAGCCGCCCGGTTCGCGCAGGCCCGCGCCGCCGCAGGTCGGGCAGTGCGTCGTCCACGAGATGAGGGGGCGGTGGTGGCTGCGGGTGAGGGGGCCCGCGTTGATCAGGTCGCCGCACCAGTAGACGCCGACGGTCGGGGTGCCGGTCGCGGCGGCCAGCCTCCGGGGGCCGCTGTCGTTGGCGATCACCACGTCGCAGGCGGTGTAGAGGGCGGCCAGGCCGCCCGCCGAGAGCGCCCCGACGACCGGGATCGACCTCGGGATCAGCGCCGCGACCTTCTCCACCAGATCGCGTTCGTGCTCCCCGCCGGTCACCGCGACCGGCCGCCCCAGACGGGCGGCGGCCTCGGCGAAACAGGCGGCCGGCCAGCGGCGGCGGGCGTCGCGGCCGCCCGGATGCACGGCGATCAGGCCGCGCGGCAGCTCGCCCAGGACTGATCGCAGCTCGGCGTAGTCGTCACGGGTCACCTGCATGCGCGGTTCGACGTTCTCGGAGCTCGCGCCCACCAGGCCCGCCACCTCCAGGAACCGCAAAGTCTCGTGCTGGTAGGGGACGTAGGGGACCCAGCGGTCGAGCGGCTGGGCGTCGTCGCCGCGCAGGCCGGCCGTCACGCGGGCGCCCAGGCCGTTGACGAAGGCGTTGGCGTAGTGGCCGTCGCCATGCATCTGGAGTGCCAGGTCGAAGCGCCCGACGAGGTCGGGCGGCGCGTCCGGCGACTGCTCCATCGGAGGCACCGGCACGACGTCGTCGACCGGGCCGGGACGTCCGCGCAGGAACGGCACCTGCCACTCGCGGCCGAGCAGAGTGATTCTGGCGGCCGGATAGGCACGGCGCAGCGCCTCCATGGCTGGGAGGATCAGCAGCAGGTCACCCAGGGCCGTCGCCCGCAGAACGGCGATCCGCTCGACGCTCTCGACGATGAGGTTCATCGCAGGACCTTCGATCGGTTCGGTTTCGGTACCCCGGCCCGGTTACCCGAGGGGTCCATGAGCAAACACGCTGCGGTTTTCCCGGCACGCCCCCGGGCAGCAGGGATGCCCATGACGGAAGAGACAGTGCGCCGCTTCCCCGGCCTCACGGCCGTGGTCGTCGGGGACGTGATGCTCGACTCGTGGCTCCAGGGCCAGGCCAGCCGGATGGCGCAGGAGGCGCCGGTCCCGGTGGTCAGCGTCGAGCAGATCGCGGACGCCCCCGGCGGCGCCGCCAACACCGCCGCCAATCTCGCCGCGCTGGGTGCCCGCGTGCACCTGCTCGGCGTCGCCGGCGCCGACCCTGCCGGGACGGCGCTTATCGGAGCCCTCCTCCGCCACGAGGTGGACGGGCCCATCGTCACCCGCAGCCGCCGGACCGCCGTGAAGCGGCGGGTCATGTCGGGCGGGCAGATCGTGGCACGGTACGACGAGGAGGACCGTTCCCCCATCCCGGCCGCGGTCGAGCGCGAGCTGGTCGCCCAGATCGGCGAGCTCGCCGACGTGGCCCACGTGGTCATCGTCTGCGACTCCGGCGCGGGCGTCTGCACCGACGAGGTCCGCCAGGCCCTCTCGGGGCTGCCGATGCTGGTCGTGGACGCCTACGACCCCGAACTCTGGCGCGACGCCGAACCGGCCGCCGTGCTGGCCAGGTACGACGCCTGCGACCTCGTCCCGGACGACTGCGCGCCCATAGTGGTCACCGACGAGGGCGACGGCGCGGTCGTCCACCGCGACGGCCGCCCGGCCTACCGGACCCGGCCCGGCTCCGGCGACCTCGTGGGCGCCGGGGCCGGCGACACCTTCACGGCGGTCTTCGCGCTGGCCCTGGCCGCCGGGGCCGACCCGGCCACCGCCGCCGACCTGGCCCAGGCGGGCGCCGACGTCGTCTCCCGCCGCCCCGGCACGGCGGTCTGCGACGCGGCCGACCTGCTCGCCGAGCTGGGCCCGCGCCCGGCCATGCCGGCCAAGGTGCTGGCCGAGCGGGTCGCCGCCGAACGGGAGCAGGGCCGCCGCATCGTCTTCACCGACGGCTGCTTCGACGTCCTGCAGCCCGGCCACGTGACCTGCCTGGAGCAGGCGCGCCGGTTCGGCGACGTGCTGGTCGTGGGGGTGCGCGACGACCAGAGCGCCGCCCGCAGGAAGGCCCCCGACCGGGTGGTCAACACCGCCGAGGACCGGGCGGCCGTGCTGGCCGGGCTGGGCTCGGTCGACTACATCACGCTGCTCGAGGACGACACCCCGGCGTCTCTGCTGAAGCTCATCCGCCCCGACGTCTACGTCAAGGGCGGCGGCGGCCATCCCGACCTGCTGCCGGAGGCCCGCCTGGTGCGGGAGCTCGGCGGCGAGGTCCGCGTCGTCGAAAGGCGATAGTGCACGAAATCGGAGGGTAGGGGATAAATCATGACAGAGCCGAGAAAGACGGAAGAGCAGGTCGACCCCCGGGGCAAGCCCATGGTGCCGGCGACGCCGCGCGACGTCGTCCACGTCAGGCTCGGGTCGTTCGGCCTGGTGATCGCGGTCGCCGTGGCGGTGATCGCCGGCCTCAGCGGCGTGTGGTGGCTGATGATCGTCGGCATCGTGGCCGCGGTCGCCATCGGCGTCGACATGTACGTCGCCACCCGCCGCCAGAAGTCGCTGGGAGGCGGGCCGCGCTCCGAAGCCGGCTAGCCGCGCGGAGCACGACCGGGCCGGGACATGGCGTCCCGGCCCTCGCTTTCCCTATTGACTATTCGCCGACGGAGAACCGGTCGACCGTGATCGAGCTGCGGGTGAACCCGCCGGTCAGGCAGGCCGCGGCGGCCGCGATGAAGTTGCCGGCGGCCCGCCCGTCGGCGCGCACCACCCCGCCCTTGAAGACCCCCGCCGCGACGTCGCCCTCGACGTGCAGCGACTTGCCCTCGCGGGTGAACGCCGACTCGGTGACCGTGGACCGGGTGCCGTCGTTCCAGGCGATCGTGACCTTGGCCGAGGCGGGGTCGATCGGCCCCGGGCACCTGCCCGTGACGGTGGCCCTGACCCTGACCACGCCCCGGGTGATGCGCGGGTGCCGCGCCGACTGGCAGGAGCTCAGGTCGCCGGTGCCGCGCACCCTGATGGTCTTCTCGGTGAACGTCAGCCCGGGGTTGTAGCGCAGGTGCAGGCTGCCCGACAGGCAGCTGACCCCGCCGATCTCGTCGTCGGCGACGGCCGGCTGGAGCGGCGTGAGGGCGAGGCCGGCGGCCAGGACGACGGCGGACCACTGGAGTGAACGCATGCGTCCCATGGTCGGCGCGCTCGTCTCAGGAGGCCCTCGGCCACACGCGGGCTTGACGAGGCGTTTGACCCCAGGTGCTTGATCCACTACGGAGAGTGAGGAATGGTGAGCACGCTTTGACCGACCCTCTCCGAAGGAAACCCACCATGACGATCATTCGCCGCACGCTGTCGGCCGCCGTCCTCGCCACCACCATCGGCGCGGGCCTGGCTCTGCCGGCCGCGGCCTCGGTCCGGGCCGCGAGCCCCGTCTGCGTCGACACGACCAACAGCAGGGCGAACAACACCGAGGTCCGCCTGTGGGCGTGCCTCGACCACCCCAACCAGAAGTTCGTGATCGACGCCGGTCAGATCAAGGTCAAGGACACCATCGGCACCGCCCGTGAAGTGTGCCTCGACACCACCAACAGCCGCGCCAACAACACCAAGGTCCGCCTCTGGACCTGCCTCGACCACCCCAACCAGAAGTTCGTGATCGACGCCGGTCAGATCAAGGTCAAGGACACCATCGGCACCGCCCGCGAGGTCTGCCTCGACACCACCAACAGCCGCGCCAACAACACCAAGGTCCGCCTCTGGACCTGCCTCGACCACGTGAACCAGAAGTTCGTCGTGGACGCCGGCCAGATCCAGGTCAAGGACACCCTGTCCTAGCAGACAGTCGAAGGCCGTGACCACGTCGTCGTGGTCACGGCCCTCGAACGCGGCTCAGATGGGGTCGTTGTAGCGGCGCTCCTCGTAGACGCGACGCTGGGTGGTGTGCACGTCGTCGACGGGGGCCACCGGGGTGACGACGGTGGAGGCTCGGCGGACGGCGCTCAGCCGGTAGAGGCCGAACAGCAGCCCCGCCAGGCCGCCCACCATGAGAATGACCCCGATGACCTGGATGTCGAGGCCCGCGAGGGTGAAGTCGACCGCCCAGGTGAGAATGGCGCCCAACATGATCAGGATGATGCTTCCGGCGATGGTCATGGCGTTCCTCCTTCGACCGGTGCACTATCCCGTGAGCGAATCTCAAACGCGTGGGGACCAAAACCGCACCACCCGGGCAGAATGCCCGTCATGAACGAGACCCCCGTCGTGATCATGGGTTTGATGGGCGCCGGCAAGAGCACGGTCGCGCGCCTGGTCGCCGAGGCGCTCGGCCGCGAGATGCGCGACAGCGACGGCGACCTGGAGGCCCGCTACGGGCAGACAGCCGCCCGTATGAACGAGACGCTCGGCGCCGACGTGCTGCACGACCGCGAGACCGAGGTCCTGCTCGACGCGGTCGCCGCCCGGCCCGCCGTGGTCGTGGCGGCCGCCGCCAGCACCGTCGAGGACCCGGCCGCGCGCGACGCGCTGACCTCGTCGTTCGTGGTCTTCCTGGACGGCCCGGTGGAGGTGCTGGCCGAACGCATGTTGTCGGGCAGCCACCGGCCGCACTTCGAGCCCGACCTCGTCCACATGCTGACGACGCAGCGCGACAAGCGGCGGCCGAAGTTCCTGGAGGTCGCCGACCACGTGGCCGACGCGACGGCGACCCCTCACGAGATCACGACGGCGGTGCTGGCGGCGTTCCGCCGGTAGGGCGTCAGTCGACGGCGCAGGTCCGGTATCCGCGGCTCACCGTCGTGACGACGCCGTCGACGCCGACCACTTCCAGACGCCACGAGGCCGAGTCGCCCAACCTCGAACCGACCACCTTGTGCACGGGCGCGCGGCCGCCCGCCGGGGAGGTGATCATGACGTTCTTCCACGGCTCACGCACCCACACGGCGTCCTCGGTGAAGCGGGACCAGGCGTAGGTGAGCTGTCCGGAGGTGTTGCTCTCGGCGTAGCCCTCCAACCGGTAGGTGAACGGCGTCCACGGAGCGCACGTGCCGGCGGTGCGGGTCAGGGAGGCGAAGTCGGCGCCGATGCGGTGGTCGCCTGCGCACGTCGTGCGGTAGGCCCCCCAGTCCACCGCGTCGGCGTGGGTCTCGGGGCCGACGATCCGCACCGAGATCCAGTCGGCCCCCAGCGGATTGGCGACCGGCAGGCGATGGAAGGGAGTGCTCACGCTCTTGGTGCCCGGTTCGGCGAAGACCACCTCGTGCACCCCTTGGGCGCCCCGCAGGTCCGTGCCGTCGGTGGTGATCCACCGGTAGCGGACGGTCTGCGCGATCGGCGAGGTGATCCGCGCGGTGGCCGTGTGCACGACGCCGGCTCCGCAGGGGCCGAGGTGCTCGGCCGCCGGCTGGATCTCCGGCGCGTGCGGCATGGGCTCGTCGCAGGCCAGGGTGTACGCGACGGTCGCCGTGCCGCCGATGCCGACCAGGCGGATGGTCGTGGACGTCGGCCCGTTCCCCCAGTGGTGCGTCTTCGTGGTGGTCACGGTCGCCGATCCGGCCTCGGCGAAGACCACCTGCTCGACGCGGCCGGTGCCCCACTGGTAGGCGACGGTGCGGGGGCCGTCGACCGTGATCGTGGCGCTGAGGATGATGCGCGCCGGCTCGGGATGGCAGGAGCCGGTGTGCGAGGGGGGTTGCGCTCCCACGGCCGCCACCGTGGCGTTCGGGGTCTCCGCCTGAGCGGGCGGCGCGCCGGCCAGTATCACGGCCGTCAGCGACACCAGGACACTCCATAACCGCATGTCTCGTCCTTCCGGGAGGGATCGAGATCATCCTGCGGAGGCCGGCTTGCGGCGCGATGGTGGATGGGTTGGAGCTCGGAGCCGTGCCTAGGAGTCCCCCAGCACGAACCAGACGATCTTGCCGCCCCGCGCACCCGGCGCGTGGCCCCACGACGCCGCCAGGGCGCCGACGATCAGCAGGCCCCGGCCGTCGGTGGCGTCGTCGCGCGGTTCGCGCGGGCGGGGCGGCATCGTGCCGGTGTCGAAGACCTCGCCGTAGACCCATTCGCGGGTGCCGCGCAGGCGGAGCGCGAAGGCGGTGCCCGCGTGGCGGACGGCGTTGGTGACGAGCTCGCTGACGATCAGCTGGCAGTCGTCGACGAAGGAGGCGCAGCCCCGGCTGGTGAGTTCACGTCGCACCAGGCGGCGGGCCTCGGCGACGCTGGCGCCGACGGCGGGGAGCAGGCACTCGGCCGACCAGGTCTCGAAGTCGTCGAGCCCGTCGAGCGCCGTGACGGCGAAAGGGACACTCATGCCCGCGTCCTCCTTCACCGTCTGATTTGGGAGCGCTCCCACCTATCTACCACGGTACGACACCACACCTCCCCTGTGAACCACGGGCGTCGAACTTGTTACATGCCGCGATGATCTACCGCTGGACAGGCGAATTGGACGGTGTCCAACGAGATCCGGTTCCATGAAAATAATGTGATCTGGGTCACAGTTATAACGACCAGGGGGTTCTATCCGAATCGTCACATGTAACGTCCTTGCCAATCCATTTACTGACGGATGGGGCGCGAGTGACGTCCCACGGCAGAGCAAGGGAGACCCCCGCAGTGCAGCGCACCCTCCTCATCGGCAGCACCTTCGCCGGATCCATCGGACTGCTGGCCGCCGCGCTGGTCGCGAGCCCCGCCGCAGCCGCCCCCCAGTACATCGAGAAGGAGGTGCTGGCCGGTTCCAGCGAGGCGCAGGCCATCGCCTACTTCTGGGACAAGGCGCAGCTCCAGGACGCGACCCCCTACAACGTCGAGACGACGGTCGCGGCCAAGCACATCTCCACGGGCGGCCCCACCGCCGACACCAAGGCGGGCACCGTGCCCGCGATCGGCGACGAGAAGAAGTCGACCTCCACCTCGAAGAACGTGAACCTGCCGCGCACGAGCGGCAAGGTCTTCTTCATGGGCGCCGACGGCAAGCCCCACTGGTGCTCGGGCACCTCGCTCCAGTCGAAGTACCGCAACCTCGTGGCCACCGCCGGCCAGTGCGTCTACGACACCGAGAGCAACAAGCCCGTCCTGAACAACTGGGTCTTCGTGCCCGGCTACTACCAGGGCAAGACCCCCTGGGGCATCTACGTCGGCAAGACCGCCTACACCCACTACGACTACGACGTCTACGAGGACGGCGACCGCAACTACGCGTTCGTCACCGTCTACAACGGCGTCAAGCTCACGGGTGACAAGGAGGTGGACAAAAAGGCCTATGACGCGTGGAAAGGCCAGAAGAAGATCCTCTCCGAGGTCGTCACCAAGGAGGAGTTCGAGGCCAAGTACACCGAGGGCGGCCCCTACTGGAAGAAGACCCTCGCGCCCGTGACCTCCCCGGTCGACCCGCCGAAGGCGTCGTTCACCCAGGCCGAGGCCGAGAAGTACTACACCGACGGCGTCGACGGCGTGAAGCTGACCACCGAATCGGTCAGCCCGGCCGCCTACGCCGCCGCCCCCACCGGCACCAACGCCATGAAGAACGGCGAGAAGTGCCCGACCTGGTGCGGGCCGGATTCCGGCAAGGAATACCCGATCGACGAGGCGACCTACAACAAGCTGAAGGCCGACCCCAACTTCAAGGGCGTGCTGCGCAAGACCGAGCAGAACCAGTTCTTCAAGAAGGAATGGTTCGTGAAGAAGTGGGTCAAGACCTCGGTGGCCGAGGCCTACTTCAAGGACCACTACATCGTCCGCGGCGTCGAGAACGTCGGCCGTCTCGGCGACAACGTCGGCGGCCAGGGCCTGGCCTACAACCAGAAGCTCGGCAAGGCCCACTACGTCTTCGGCTACCCGAGCGGCGCCCACCCCGACGGCAACCGCGTCTTCTCCGGCAACACCCTCAAGTGGTCGTACGGCAAGACCTTCGCCGCGTCGGCGTCGGCGATCAAGGCCCAGGAACTCGTCGGCATCAAGTCGTCGTTCACCGGCCAGGGCGCCATCGGCTCCTCGTGGCTGGCGGGCTACAAGAACACCCGCCGCCTCGGCTACCTGAACGGCGTGACCATCGCGGTCTCCGACCGTGACGGCAACAAGCGCATCGACACCTCCGTCTCGGCCTACTTCGACGGCGAGACCTACGGCGTCTACAAGCAGGCGGCCAACGTCTGGTCGGGCTCGATCCTGTAGCCACTGTTTTAGGGAGCGCCCGTATCCAGGGGGATGCGGGCGCCTCTCGTTTTTGTGACTTCGCATCTCAGGCGGGATCGTGAAGTATGGTCGCAAGCGCATACCAGACGGGATTAGAGGGGATTCGCCGGATGCCGTTGCGCCTCACCGGAGCGTTCCGTCCGGGCAAGGGGCGGCGCCGGGCGGCCGGGGCCCGCACGGCGCTCGCTCTGGCGGTGTTGCCGTTCCTGATGATGCTTCTCGTGTCGGTGCTCGATCTGAGCACGGGCCCCGAGATCGGGTTCCTGCCCCTGCTCGCCGTGGGGCCGGCCTTCGCCTCGCTCACCGGCGGGATCCGGCGGACCATGCTCGTCGGGGTGACCGCGCTGGTGCTGGCGATGGGGCTGGCGGCGTACAACGACCTGGAGCTGCGCAGGGCGTACATCACCATGGGCTCGATCGCCGGCGTGACGGCGGCGAGCGCCCTGGCGACGGTCGGCCGGCGGCGCAGGGAACGCGAACTGGCCCAGGTCAGGTCGGTGGCCGAGGTCGCGCAGCGGGTGCTGCTGCGGCCGGTGCCCCGCCGCGCCGGGCACATGCGGGTGGCCGTCTCCTACACCTCGGCCATGGCCGAGGCCCACATCGGCGGCGACCTGTACGAGGTCGTCACCGCCCCCACCGGCGTCCGGGTCATCGTGGGCGACGTGCAGGGCAAGGGCCTGGAGGCGGTCGAGACGGCCGCGCTGGTCCTGGGGGCCTTCCGCGAGGCCGCCCACGACGAGAAGGATCTCGAAGGGGTCAGCGCCCGGCTGGAGAAGGCGCTCAACCGGCGGTTGTCCGGCGAGGAGTTCGTCACCGCGGTGCTGGCCGAGTTCAGCATCGAGGAGACGACCATGACGCTCCTCAACTACGGCCACCCGGCGCCGCTGGTGGTCAGGGCGGGCGGCGAGATCGAGTTCGCCGACCCCGACGACCACGTGCCCCCGCTGGGGCTGGCGGTCCTGGGGCCCGAGGGGCCGGCGCCTTACTCGATCACCTTCGAACCGGGCGACCAGATCCTCTTCTACACCGACGGTGTCATCGAGGCCCGCGACGCCCTGGGCCGTTTCTATCCGCTGGCCGACCGGGTCCCGTTGCTCAAGGACGACGACCCGGAGGCGGCGCTGGAGTCCCTGCGCCGCGACCTGATCGCCCACATCGACGGCCCGCCGACCGACGACGCGGCCATGTTGCTGATGCGCTGCCGGGAACCCGGCATAGATCTGGTGTAGAGCCGTGGTCCCGCCGAGGAGGACCCCCAACCTCGGCGGGACCACGACGTTCGGGGCTAGCTGAGGGGCGGGTAGGCGTTGGCGAGCAGCTGACGGAACTGGGCCGAGAACCAGTGACCCGACAGCGGAGCGTTGCCCAGAGCGCCGGTGGCGTTGTTGCCGTTACGGTCGTTGCCGCCGTAGGTCGGGTCGCACATCCGGTCGAAGCCCTTGCCCTCGTTGTTCGGGATGGCCTCGGAGGAGCCGTCCGACTCGCCCGGAGGCTTGACCCACACGTAGGCGTCGATGCCGGTGGCCGGGTTGGCCCTCGGACGCTCGCCCAGACCCGCGCCGCTCTGGTTGCACCAGTTGCCGGCGTGGATGCGCCTGTCGACCTTGGACGCGTTGACGAAGGTGTTCAGGTCGGTCGACGTGCTGGGCCCGGTCGGGCGGGCCGAACCGCCCCAGCCGTTGCGCGAGGTGTCGATCAGCATGCCGATGTTGGAGGAGAAGCCCTCCTGGATCAACCGCGTGCGGAACGCCTGCGCGAAGGACAACTCGTCGATGTAGAAGTTCCAGTCGACCCACCGCGAGGAGCGGATCTGCTGGCCGTTCACCGAACCGCTGACGGAGAAGTAGGGCTCGACCAGGGCCGAGTAGTTGGCGGTGTTGGTGATGAAGCCGTGGACGGTGGCCTTGCCGCCGGTGGCCAGGGCCGCGGTGCTGCCGAAGAGCACGGCCGACGGGCCGAAGTTGGAGTCCCACCCGAGCCAGCCGTGGTGGCCGGCGTCGACGTAGTTGTAGACGTTCGGGATGGCGTACAGCTTGCTCAGGGCGTAGGCCACGCCCTGCTCGTAGGCGCCGGAGTTCTTGGCCTCCTGGCAGGCGGCCAGGTTGAGGTTGGTGACCAGGTTCGGCAGCGAGTCGATCTCGATGATGGCGACGATGCGCAGGTTGCGGTACGCGGTGTCGGACATGATCGAGGCGATCGGGTCGATGTACTCGGTCTTGTACCGGTTGAGACCGTCCTGCGCGACCTTGAGCTCACCGTTCGACGCGAGCGCCGAGCAGTCACGGTTGGGCAGGTTGTAGATCACGACCTGGATGGTCACCGGCGTGGAGCCGTTGGCGGCGTCCTGCGCGACGGCCAGGTCCAGGTGGTCACGCAGACCCTTGCTGTTGTTGCCGGCCGAACCGCTGGTGATCGCGGCGATGCGGTCGAGCCAGATGGCGGTCGAGGTGTTGGCCACGGCCGAGCCGCCCGGCTCGGAGGCCGCGCTGGCCGACCAGTCGGGGTTCACGTAGCCGGCCGCGCCCGCGTAGGGGTTGTCGACGCGGCCCGGGTTGGAGATGTCGTCGTCGCCCTCGGTCGCGGTGACGGTGACGCTGGTCAGGCCGGAGGAGGCGACGACGATCGGCCGGGTGCCGGCCGTCTGGTCGCTGTCCTGCGCCGCCGCGAGGGTGACGGTCTGCGGGGTCTGCCAGTTCGACGTGGTGAACGTCAGGCTGGCGCCCGAGCTGACGGTGATGTTGCTGTCACCGGAGCCGGCCGTGTTGGTCACGGTCACGTTGCCGCTCGGCGCGGCCGCGAGGCGGACGGTGTAGGAGGCGGTGCCGCCCTCGGGCACGGTCACGGCGGTCGACGAGACGACCAGCGACTGGGTCTGCGTGCCGTCGTCGTCGGCCTCGGTGGCGGTGACGTTGACGCTGGTCAGACCGCTGGAGGCGACCGTGAAGGTACGCGAGCCGTTGGTCGAGTCGCTGTCCTGCGCCGCAGCCAGGGTCACGTTCTGCGGGGTGTTCCAGTTGCTGCTGGTGAAGGTGAGGCTGGTGCCGGAGGTCGCGGTCAGGTTGCTGTCACCCGAACCGGCGCTCGTGGTCACGGTCACGTTGGAGCTGGGCTGCGACTGGAGGCGCACCGAGTAGGTGGCGGTGCCGCCCTCGGGCACGCTCACGCTGGTCGGGGACACGACCAGGGCCTGCTGCGTGGGGCTCGGCGACGCCGACGGCGACGGCGAGGTGATCGGGCCGTTGCAGACCGTGCCGTTCAGCGAGAACGACGTCGGGTTGGTGTTGGTTCCGCTGACCTGGCCGTTGAAGCCGATCTGCACCGACTGGCCGGAGCCCAGGCTGCCGCCCCACGAGGGCGCGACCACGGTCACGTTCTGGCCCGACTGGCTCCAGGTGCCGTTCCATCCCTGCTGGACCGTCTGGTTCCCCGGCCACGTGAACGTGAGCCGCCACGGGTTCACCGCGTCACCGAGGTTGTTGATCGTGATGTTGGCGCCGAAACCGCTGCCGTTGTCCCACTGCTTGGCATACGTGACCTGGCAGGCGACTGCGGCGCCCGCCGGGGTTTGCATGACGGCGAGGCCGGTGACGGCCAGCAGCATTGCCGCCGCCGCCATGGCGGCTCTGCGCCAGGAACTCAATCGGGGTCCCATAGCTTTCTCTTCTCCTCGGCATACACGATTGGGAGCGCTCCCAACATGAGTTCGTTTCGCCGAGGTGTACAGGATGTTTCGTGGTTCGGCGGGATCGGGCCAGGATGCCTATGAAAGATTCAGGGTCCGTGCGGCCAGCCGGTGGAGGTGCCGCCGGAACCGGGCGAGCACCTCGGGGTTCTCGGCCCCCAGACGGTCGCCTCCCTCGTCGAGCACGCCGCCCTGGACGAACCCGTGGACGCACCAGATCAGCGTCCACACGCAGTACTCCATGTCGGCCGTGGCGTCGATGTACCCGGCCTCGGCGGCCTGCTCGAGCACCGAGGTCGTCATGGTGATCAGCGGCTGGGAGTACTGCCGCTCCAGGCCGGTGAGGTCGGCCGCGTCGTACAGCCACCGGTGGATCCACAGGGCCGGGAACTCGGGATTGGCGACGCAGAAGTCGATGTAGCGGTCGACGATCTCGTGCACGGCCGCCGCGGCCGTGATGTGGTCGGCCGCCATCATGTCGTTGACGACGCCTTCGAGTGCCTCGGTCTCGATCCGGGAGGCCCGCTCGATGACGGCGAGGTAAAGGTCCCGCTTGGACCCCCCGAACCCCTCCTGGGCCGGGTCGATCCCGGTCGCCTCGGCGATCTGCTTCAAGGTCGTGGCGTCGTACCCGAGCGCGGCGAACAGCCGTGTGGCCCCCTGCAGCAGGCTTTCCATCCAGGGCTCCCGATCCCTCGGCTCCTTACCGTTTCCAAGTCCAACACCTGACCGGTCACGGGAGGGCAAACGGCACGCGTGACCACGGAATCCCCTTATTTATGGGCGTTTCATGGCTATCTGAGATGTTTTACTGTCTTAGGTTTGCCATGTCATGGTTTGGTGGCTAGTGTCGCTTTCGTTGCCAAGTGCTGACCAACCCACGAGACAGCGCTTGACCTTCGGATCCGGGAGCGGCCCCGCAGGGCCCACCGGACACGCCACCCCTGATGAACGCGTGGCAGTCCTGTCGTCGTACGGAAAGATCTCCCTTTTTCATGTACGCCCTCAAAGGCATCCTGAAGAACAAGACCGTGACCACCGCGCTCACCGCCGCCGGCCTGGCCGTCCTTGGACTGGGCACCACCGGCGCCGCCACCGCCCTGGCCGCACCTCCGCACGCGAACCACGTCCGGATCCACCCGCAGACGGCGGCCGTCGTCAAGCCCCTCGCGAAGGCGCCCGCCGCGGTCAAGCCCGCGATCAAGGAGCCCTCGTTCGTCAAGCCGGCCGTGCTGACCGGCAAGACCACCGCCTCCTACTTCTGGGACGACTCCTCCGGCCGCGCCGGCGACACCGGCCTGCCCGCCAGCGGCAAGCCCATGCAGAAGGGCATGGCCGCCTCCCCCAGCTGGCCCCTCGGCACCGAGGGCTACGTCGTCTACAAGGGCGTGAAGAAGCCGTTCTTCGTCGGCGACCGCGGCCCCGGCAACCCCTCGTCGCGCGGCGTCATGCTCGACCTCGACGGGCAGACCTTCGCCGAGCTGACCGGCGGCACCTTCGACATGTCGACGCTGGCCGTGAAGGACAACGGCGGCTTCGGCCACATCCCGATCGAATACCACATCACCAAGTGGGGCGACGGGATCGGCCTCAAGGCGGCGCCCGTGCCGTTCTCGACCGGCGCGTGGAAGAGCTGAGCCTTATCGATGTGCGTAGGGGGGCTCGGAGCTGCTAAAGTCTTCCTCGCGGGCGCCGCTAGCTCAGTTGGTTAGAGCAGCTGACTCTTAATCAGCGGGTCCGGGGTTCGAGTCCCTGGCGGCGCACCAAGCAGAAGCCCAGATCAGGAAACTGATCTGGGCTTCTTCTGCGTTAGGCCTCGCCCATATTTCCCGCCCGTAATACCGGGTGCCATTCTTGGTGATTCGAATATCGTCCTGACACGGTCGGGGACGCGTTCTATCCTGTGGTCCGGTGGGCGGATACGGGAGATGAATGTGTACATCACCATGAACGCACCATTGGCTGATCGCGATATCGAGAATTTCATCGCGGCGATACAGCCACACATCGAAGAGGACGCCGACACGATCGGTGTTCCCGTCCGGACGTTCGAAATCCAGGTGCGACTGCACCTGCCTCGCCTCGACCGGGCGGCGCTCGGTTCCCCGGAAAAGGCCTACGAGGCGATTCGCGTGCACGCGATCGTCAGGGCCGCCGAAGAACATCAATCAGCGCGCGAGGCCGCGTACCAGGCGCACGCGTCAGTGCTGCTCAACGTCGAGAAGGTGCGCAAGGACCTCAGCCTGTCCTTCTCCGACGACTACGGGACCACACTGCGCTTCGACGACGTGAAGCCCGCCGTGGGACACCGGATCCAATCGCGGTTGCACTACCTGCGCAGCGAGCGCGCCGACACCCTCTACCAGTTCGGGCTCCACCTGCCGGGCGCGACCATGCCCCTGACCTACGTGGCCTTCTCACGCTGCGACCGGCAGTACGTCATGGACGCCCTGACCGGCCACGGCCTGGCCGCAGCCCCTCACGAGATCCTCGTGCTCACCCGCATGCACGGGCTGGCCGGCATCCCGGCCAATCTGATGAGCCTGACCATCGGCCGGGCCGTCCGCGCGATAAAGGACAGGTCGGACACCAGATTCGTCATCACGGCCTTCAACCCCATGCTGGGTTTCGACGGCCGTTCGTTCCGGGCCGCCGGATTCCGCGCCATCGCGTCGTCACCGGTGACCTACGCCTATGATCAGAGGGGTTTCTTCCAGACCCGGCGCATTTCCCGGAAACTGTTCCCGCAGCGACTCGACACCCCGAACAACGTGCTGATGGTCCTGGGCGTGCCGACGGCGGCCAAAGACGAGGTCGCGACGCTGGACGGATTGGTGGAGATTCCGCCCGAGGTCCATTCCCGGGTCGACCCCATCAATCCGCCCGCGATCGATTTCTCGTCGGCCGGCTGGAGTCAATGGTTGTGCGAACACCGCGCCCTGCTGGAGAACCACTGGTCCGGCGCGACCGCCCATCCGAAGTATTTCGAGATCCCCCGGGGAGAGGCCGACCCGCGCGGCCAGTGCGGAGTGGCGTCGGTATGGCTGGCCCGCAGGCTCCGCACCGATCTCCGGGTCGAGCCCACCTACTGTTTCGGGCGGCTCAGCTTCGATGCGGCCGGTGTCGGCGACGTCGACCACCACTGCTGGGTCGAGATCGGTGAGGGGAACGACCCCCGCCGGACGGTCATCGACCTCACCGGCGACCAGGCCGAGGGAAACGCCGAACGGATCATCACGGGCCCCCACGACGAATTACGGGCCCGCGGAATCCATTACGAGCCGATCTCACGACTGCCGCTCGACGCGTTGCCCACCGATCGGGTATGGCCGCGATTCCTCGATCTCGATGACAGGCTCGGGCCCCGGCGTTAGGGTGACGCCGCCCGTTCTACGTTCAAATGAGGAAATCGAGCATGCCCGGCGACCGCCCCCAGGTTCTCCTCCTCTCGTCCAACCACAGGCGGAGGTACGCCGAGGACATCCTCAGCGCCCTGGCCCTGCCGAGAGGCGCCGTCATCCAGTTCCGCTACGACGCCGAATACGTGGCGCCCCGGCTCCGCGAGAAGATCGCCAACGGCACGGTGGTGACCACCCGCTGCCTGCTCGCGTTCGTGGCCGACGTCGAGACCGACGCCCCGTTCATGGTGCCCGTGCGCTTCGCGACCGTGGTGAGCGCCGAATCGGTCGCCGACGTCGTGCTCTTCCGGCTGCAGGTGGAGGACTATCCGAGCCTCGATGAGTTTCCGACGACCGAAACCGAGATCCGCGGAGCGGGCAAGCGGTTCGTCGACACGCTGATCCAGCGCAACGGGCAGCACTACTTCCCGGCGGCGAGCCAGTTCGCCGACCTGCACTGCCACGAGCCCGTCGGGACCGATCCGCAGTCGTGGCTCGGCGTGGCCCGGCGGCTGGCCCGGCACGACGAGTTCGCCAAGTCCTATTTCGTCCGGGTCGAACCACCCCGGACCCCCAGCGGAAAGACGATCAAGTTCGACGCCTCCGGACAACTGAGCGTGAGCGACCGTCAGCCGGTGAAGATCCGGGTGAACTTCTTCTCCGCCGACTACTCCGAGAGCCCCAAGCAGCTCACCTGCGCCACCGACGGCACCTACCTGCGGATCTCCTCCGACGACTCCTATGACGTCGCGCTGCGCTACGACTCGGTGGAGTTCTGGCTCCAGCCGGCGGTGCTCAGTTTCGACGCGCTGGCCCGGGTGACGGTCAAACTCTCGGCCGACCGGCTGACGACCAACGCCGGGTTCCCGGTGGTCGTGCGGCGGTCGCGGTCGCGGCTCGCGCTGCGGCTTGGGGCGAGCGGGCTGGGAGCGATCCTGGTGGCGCTGCCGGCCGTGCTGGGGAGCGGGGTCGCCCTCGAGTGGCGGCTGCTGCCGGCGGTCGCCGGGGCGGTGCTGCTGGCGTTGTCGACCGTCGTCATCTCACGGGGAGAGAAGTGACCCCGCCGGCGAAGAACTCGGGGCGGCGGGCGAACTCCTCGCACAGTTCGTCAAAGAGCGGCAGCAAGGCGGGGAAGGTGGCCGTGATCTTGCGCCGGGCCACCTCCTCCGTCACCTTGTAGGCCGACCAGGTGGGCCGCACGGGATGGCGGTCGCCCAGCAGCGTGGTCATGTGGGGAAGCAGCTTGTCGAGCGCGTAGACGAACCTGCTCTCGGCGTCGTCGAGCCTCTTGTAGCGGTAGAGGTCGTCGATCAGCCATGGGAACCGGTCGCCGAACTCGGCCCGGATGCGTTCCCTGGCCTCCTCTTCGCGCAGCTCCTTCTTGTCGAGGTCGCCCGCGTCGGCGTAGACCGACACGTCGCCGGAGTAGATCTCCGGCAGGTCGTGGATGAGGGCGTATTTGGCGAGCAGTCCCTGATCGAGCTTCTCGTCGACGAGCGGAGCGACGATGACGGCGACCAGTCCGAGGGCGAAGGAGTGTTCCGCATCGTTCTCGCGGCGGTCGACCGACTCGGGGACGACCGACACCCGCGCCACGTGGTAGGGCGGAACCGCCAGCTCACGCACGACGAGCCGCAGGATTCCCATGTCCATGGCCACGGCTCCACCCTAGACGACGTTGATCGAGGTCAGCGGCCGAAGACGATCGTCCGGCCGGTCTGGACCTGCTCCTTCTTGTACGTCACCGTGTCGATCACCACGTCGTCCGGCCCGACCAGCATGATCGAGTCGCTCTCGTTGTTGAGCCAGCCCACCTTCACGACCCTGACCTCGCCCGCCTCGATCGGGCCCGTCAACGCCGTCCGGTTGCCCGAGGTGTCGCGCAGGTGCCAGCCGTCGAGTGCGATCGGGCCGGGGGTCACGTTCAAGAGGGTGATCTTCTCGGCGCCCGCGTCGGCGCCGGCCGGGTTGGGCAGGGCGGCCACGATCACCAGGTCGCCGGTGACCGCCGTCGGCGGGGTGGTCGGGCCGGTGGCCGGGTCGGGGGCGATGACGAAGTCCTCGGGCCAGACCGTCAGTTCGATCTGGTCGCCCGACGCGCGCACGACGTCGTGCAGGTTGCCGTGTTCCCGTCGGCCGATCAGCCAGACGGCGTCGTCGCGGTGGACCGGGTCGGCGCGCAGCCAGGTGTCGAACTGGTCGAAGCCGGTGAAGCCGGCGGCGAAGTAGGGCACCAGGCGGCGGAACAACTTCGGCCAGATGACGGTCTCGTCGAGCGTTTCGGGGGTGACCGTGGCGGGGTTGCCGGGGTGGCCGTCGGCGTGGGGCCACAGGCCGGTGGCGGGGCGGGCGGCGCGGGAGACGCCCGCCAGGTGGTCGCGCAGGTCGACCGGCAGGGTGGCGTAGTAGGCCGGGTAGGCCAGGCCCTCGGCCAGCAGGGCGCGGTTGGCCGACGCGTCGGCCAGGTCGGGCGTCAGGAAGATCGGCGCGCCGTCGGGGGTGTCGGTGGCGCCGCCGTAGACGAAGGCGATCAGGCGGCCGTTGGCGTCGACGCCGTTCGTCAGGACGTGGCCGCTGATCGAGTCCTGGTCGGCGCGCTTCACCTTGTTCGGGAGGTCGTCGAAGAACTCGACGCCGGTGAAGCCGAGCAGGGCCAGCAGCCGGTCGCGGGCGGCGTAGGCCCAGTCGAGCCGCTGGTGGGTCTCCTCGAAGTGGGTCTCCAGGGCGTCGATCGCCTCCAGGCGGACCGAGACGCCGCGCCGGTTCAGGTCGGGCGAGGCGCCCGACGGCCTCGGGAGCGCCTCGATCAGCGCGGGCGTGTCGGGGAGGAACTTGATCGTGTCACCGTCGGGCTCGGGGCCCTGGCGCGGGAGATCGGGATATCTGATCACGAAATTGCCGCGCAATAGCGTATATGTCATCGCCTATCACCCCGTGGCGAGAATAACCGGGGCGGGAATTCAGATCCAGCCCGCTTCCGTGGCTATGCGTATCGCGTCCACCCGGTTTCTCGCGTTGAGTTTGGTGACGATTTTGGTCAGATAGTTTCGTACCGTTCCGACCGAAACGTGCATTTGCGCGGCGATCTCCGGGGGTTCCGCTCCCCCGGCCGCCAGGCGGAGCACCTGGATCTCGCGGCCCGACAGGGGGATGTCGCCGACGTCCCATGCGGTCAGCGCCAGCTGCGGGTCGATGATGCGGCGGCCGGCGGCCACCTCCCGCACCGCCTGCGCCAGGCGCTCCGACGGGGTGTCCTTCAGCAGGAAGCCCGACACCGAGACCGACAACGCCCGCCGCAGCGTGCCCGGACGGCCCAGGCCGGTGAGGATGAGCGTGTGGCACGACGGGAGTTTGGCGTGCAGTTCCTCGGCCGCCGACAGGCCGTCGACGACGGGCAGGTCGACGTCGAGGATCGCCACGTCGGGGCGGTGTTCGAGGGCGGCCGGCACGATGTCGGCGCCGCTGCCGACCTGGGCCACGACGGTGAGGTCGGGTTCCAGTTCCAGCAGGGCGGCCAGGGCGCCGCGGACGATGCGCACGTCCTCGGCGAGGAGGATCCGTAACGTCAGCACGCCATTCCCCCGGCCGGTCCACAAGGTCAAAATGAATCTTGTACCGAGGTTACGCGAATAGGCAATGCCGACATTCTTGACAGAACGTCATTATGGGATGTCGGCTTTAAGAAGGAACGTCCCGGCACTTCGTTCATATTTCAACGAACCGCCGATGGATTCGAGGCGTTCGGCCAGGTCATCAAGGGCGGTGCCGGGCTCGGCAGGGGCCATCAGCGTGACCACTCCGTCGTTCCAGACGGTCAGCGAGCCGTCGGCGAAGGTGATCTCGCAGGAGCTCGCGGCGCTGTGCCGCAGCACGTTCGTCACCGCCTCGCGCAGCACGACCGCGAGGATCGCGTCGGCCTCCGCCGGGACGTCGCAGGCGCCGTCGCGGACACACACCCCGGCCGCCGCCAGGGTCGCGCGGGCGGAGTCGAGTTCGGCGGTGAAGCTCATGTGGCGGTAGCCGCTGGCCACGGATCTGACGTCGGCGACGGCGCGGCGGGCGACGTCCAGGACGTCGGCGAGTTCGGCGCGGGCCCGGTCGCCCGAGCCCGGGAGCAGGCGGTAGGCGCGTTCGCTCTTGACCGTCATGGCGGCCAGGTCGTGGCCGAGCAGGTCGTGCAGTTCGCGGGCGACGCGTAATCGTTCCCGGGTGACCGCGCCGCGCGCGAGGTCGTCCCGGGCCTGGTCGACCTGGGCGACGAGGCCGGACAGTTCGCCGATGCCGTACACGACCAGGCCGGTCAGCAGGGTCGAGAGGGCCAGGTAGGCGGTCCACTCCCCCGTGTCGCCCTGGACGACCGACAGGCCCGCCACGCTGACGCCGACGGCGGCGTAGCAGGCCCAGCGCCACACGCCCGGCAGCACCATCAGCGCCGTGCCGGCCAGGAAGCCGCCCATGGAACCCCACGGTTCGCCGATCCAGAGCAGCGGCAGGTAGGTGGCGACCGCCTGGACCGGCAGCGCGGCCCGGCGCAGGAAGCCGAGGGAGACGGCGATCTGGACGCCGACCAGCACGGCCACGCACAGCGCGAACTCCAGCAGGCTCAGCGCCTGGGGATGCCGGCCGAGCACGTTCACGACCATCAGCACCCCGTAGCCGAGCAGCACGACGACGGCGATCGTGCGGGCCACCCGCAGGTGCCAGGGCTGGCCGGTGATCTGGGCGAACGTCCACGTCACCGGGTCGTCGGCGGCCTGCGGGGCCGGACCGGCGGCCGGGACCTCGGCGGTGAAGGTGAACCACTCGCCGTCGAGGGTCGTGGTGCTGACGCCCCCGGCCTCCTCGACGCGGGCCGCCAGGTTGTCCAGGCCCGCGCCCCCGCCGGGCTCGGAGCCGCCGACGTCGGCGGCGTCGTTGACCACCCGCAACACGACGCGGTCGCCCTCGCGGGCGGTCTCCAGCAGGCAGTACTGCGCCTTGCTGTGCCGCAGCACGTTGGTCACGGCCTCGCGCAGCACGATCGCCAGGACGGTGTCGACCTCCTCCGGCAGCGGGCCGGGGGCCAGCCGGACCTCGACGTCCATGTCGGCGGCGATCAGCATCGACTCGGCCGAGCGCGCCTCGGCGGCCAGCGACATCGGGCGGCTGCCGCCCGCGACCACCCGCACGTCGCCGAGCGCCTGGCGCGACAGCGTGAGCACGTCGCGCAGTTCGCGGCGGGCGCGTTCGGCCGAGGCGGGCAGCAGGCGGTAGGCCAGCTCGCTCTTCAGGGTCAGCGCCGAGACGTTGTAGCCGAGCAGGTCGTGCAGGTCGCGGGCCACCCGCAGGCGTTCCTGCGCGACGGCCACCCCGGCGAGCTCGCCCCGGGCGGCGTGCACGGTCAGCGCCAGCGACGCCAGCGAGCTCACGCCGTAGACCATCAGTCCCGTCAGGGCGGTGAAGTAGGCGCCGTAGACGACGTCGACGGTCGCCAGGCCCGTCCAGGTGAGCGCGAGCGACATGGCGGCGGGCACGGCGGCGTACAGTGCCCAGCGCAGCGGGCCCGCGACGGCGAGCAGCATCGAACCGGCGAGGAACCCGGCGAGGGACCCGGCCTGCGGACCGGCCCAGGCGAACGGCGCGAACGTGACGACGGCCTGCGCCGACAACGTCGCCGCCTTCAGCGGCGCCCGCCACGACAACACGTCGCGGGTCGAGTGGACGAGCTGGAGCCCGAAGCCCAGGAGCAGGCAGGCCGCGAACGCGCCGAGCGACCATCCGCGCAGGCCCTCGTCCCAGACGAACATCAGGGCGTTGAAGGTGTAGCCGAACAGCACGGCGCCGATGACGCCACGCGCCATCAGTACGGGGCGTATCCCTAACGACACCACGGAGCCCTCACTTACCGGGAAATGTCGGCTTATGCGAGAAGTGCGGCGGCCAGCATCGGCCACTCGGCGTCGTTGACCGGATAGCCGTCGCCGGTGAAGCCGGTCCCGGCGTGGCCGACGGCGTAGCCGCACACGCTCGACTCGGTCCGCCAGTCGAGCCCGAACACCTGCGCCGACGCCTCGATGTCCGGCCCGTCGAGACGGCGCCCGGCCAGCCCCAGCGCGGTCGCGACCAGCGACAAGGTCTGCACCAGCGCGCCCGCGTCGGTGAGCACGAGCGAGTAGCCGAGCCCGTTGTACTTCCACGACAACCGCCGGAACCGCGCGGTGACCATCAGCAGCACCGGCGGCGGGGAGGCCAGGTTGGCCGAGACGAGCAGCTCGTCGGGGTCGCCGTCGAGCGGGTTCAGGGCGTGCCGGTAGGGGTCGTAGTGGTAGACCCCGCGCGCCAGCCCGGCGCACCGATCGACGACGGCGTAGAGCTCCAGCTCGTGGCAGTCGCCGCTGGTCGGATGCGGACGGTCGCTCGTGGTGGCGGTCGCCTCGGTCGACGGGGAGCCGGTCAGCGACCGGACCCGGGCGGTCCGGTAGAGCAGCGCCCCCAGGTCGGTCAGGGTCATCGCCTCACCGGAGAAGGTCTGCGCCGGCCGGTGGGCCTCGGCGACGGCGGAGAAGGGCGGGTCGGCGGCCAGGTCGTCCCACGACGGGCGGGGCAGCGCGATGCCGTCGGCCGCCTCCTTCACGACCGGCTCGACGCTGCCGTGCTCGCCGAGCGGATAGGTCACGCCGAAGTCCTGGTCGTGGCGGCCCAGCGTGGAGCGGGTGTGGAACATCAGGTCGATCGGGGTCCACGCGGTCAGCGCGGGATCGTGGTCTTCGGCGAACTCCACCCGCTGGAACGGGTCGCCGCCGACGGCCTCGACGACCATGCCGGCCGCCATCAGGTAGGAGATCACCGACCGGGTCTCCGGCCCGGCGTCCGCGGCCAGGGCCGGGCGCATCAGCGTGCCCAGGTGGCCGATCGCGTCGGCGCGGTGCAGGATCACCCGATGGTGCGACAGCGGCGACTCCAGCAGGTAGTTGCCGCCGTCGGTGGTGAGCACGGCGAACCGCGACAACCTGACCGGATGGACCGGCGGCCGGTCGGGCAGCCGGAAGCCCGCCTGCGGGGTGAGCGGCACGACCGAGATGAGCGGCTGCTCCCGGTCGACGCCGAACGACCGCACGATCAGATGTCCGAGCCGGTCGAGCAGCACGCCGAGGGCTTGCCGGTCCGCGTCCGACCTGATGACGTTGCCGAGCGAGATCGGCCCCAGGCTCATCCGGCGCAGCGCCTCCACGACGGCCGGCGCGGGCATCGGGAGGACGGTGTCCTCCCAGCGCGAGTGCACGACGATCACACCCTGGTCCGGGTCGGGTTCGACGAAGACGTCCTCGCGGAACGACCACAGGGGGAACGGGGGGAGCGAGTCGTGCATGTCGGCTCCTCTCACATGAACAGGGCGACCGGGTTCAGGTCGTCGTAGGCGGTCGGCCGGTCGAGCCGCCCCAGTGCCACCGGGACGTCGAACAGCCGCCCCGGGGCGAACCGCGGCCAGAAATGCCGCAGCCCCGGCACGACGACCTTGACCACCGGCACCCCGATGTCGGGCCGGGTCTGGTCGAGGATCAACGGGTCGAAGGGCCTGATCAGGTCGATGTCGTTCTTGAGATCGTCGTTCGGGGTGTACGGATGCGGCGCCGTCACCCCGTCGGGCAGCAGGCACGGATGGCTGCGGGCCGACACCCGCCCCCACCACGGGCGCATGTCGATGTCCCGGGCGGCCGGCAGCAGCTGGCCGAGCTCGGTGAGCGCGCGGCGGGCGGCGGTCGCGGGGTCGAAGTGCGCGCCGAAGCCCAGCATGACCTCCTCGCCGTCCTTCGTCGACACCGCGGCCATGGCCGGGATGCCCAGGTCGGTGGTCAGGTTGAGGACGTGGACGTCGCGGCCCAGCCCCGCGTAGTCGTCGCGCAGCGCGGCGGTCCACGGGTCGTCGAGCACGACCTCCGGCTGTCGGGTGCGGTTGTACCACCAGATGCCGACCGCGTCGCGTTCGACCAGTTCGAGGAAGCCCTGCAGGATCGCGGCCTCGATCGACGAACCGGCGGCGTTGCCGTTGGAGTCGGCCTGGCCGCCCTCGGTGAAGTAGAGCAGATCGGTCGGCAGGTAACGCCTGCGGCCGTCGAGCGTGAACAGGGGCGTCCACTCGGTCACGGCGGTCTCGTCGAAGGGGGCCCGCTGGCGCGCGTCGTAGAGCAGCACGTCGTCGGGGTGCACGGCCGCTTCGCCCAGCCCCCGGTAGGAGTCGTGGACGACGTGCTCCTCGCCGAGCCGGGAACCGCAGTAGCGTTCGACCGCCTCGCAGAGCGCGCCCACCTTGGCCTCCATCGGGGTGCCGCCCTTGCCGCCGCTGTTGGCCCGCAGCCCGGAGACGGGCAGCGCCAGGTTGCGGCCGGACAGGTAGCTGTGGAGGAACCCGGGCGCGCGCGGATCGCGGCGCACCCGGTCGACCACGCCGGTGACGGGGTCGGTGAGGTGGACGTACCGGTCCCAGGTCTCCTGGAGCCCGGCCGCCCGGTGGGCGTGCTTCTTGGGCCTGGACGTGATCTCGACCGGCGCGCTCCGCACCAAGGGGTCGCCGCACGCCGGGCACTGCGGCCTTCGGGTGACCCGGTGGTGCGCGCCCTCCAGGGTGAGCGGGTCGAACGTCCACAGCGTGTCGAGCCGCCGGCCGGCCAGCCACCGCGCGACCTGCAGGGCCGCGAGCTGGGCGCCGACCGACGACGTGAGCGGCAGCGCGGCGCGCGGCGCGAGCCCGAGCGGCGCCTGCCGCCGGATCCGCAACCGGGCCGCCAGGCACTCCCAGCAGGCCGAGTCGTCTCGATGGAACCCGGGCCCGATCCACAGGTCGGGCCCGTTGACGGCGACGGGAAGCCACGGCCGCCCGTCGGCCAGCCGATCGGCGTTGACCGAGGCCAGCACGGGGTCGAGGTAGTCGTCGCAGACCACCACGACGGGCCCGCCGGTCCCTTCGCGCAACCCCAGGTCGGCCAGCGCCCGCTCGACGAGCGGAGAGCGCCCGACCACCTCGACCGTGCCGGCCGGCACGTCCAGCCCGGCCAGGTCCCAGTAGGCGGCGACCTCGGGCGGCACGCCGTCGTCGTCGGGCTGCGGCGCGACGAGATCGGCCTCGGCCAGCCGCCCGAGCAGCCGCCCGAGGTCGGCCGCGCCGAGCCCGGTGCGCTCGTGCAGCCCGGCCAGGTCGTGACTGCCGTCGAGCAGCGGGGCGACCTCCTCGATGTGGTCGCCGTGCAACGCGACGGTGGCCCGCGCCGAGGTCAGGTAGACCCCGTCACCGGGCACGGTCAGCGCCCGCCAGTGCCGCTTGAATCCGACTTTCATCCGCAATACGTCCATTTCGCCGACGTGAGGGACGGTTTGGTCAGGTCGGCGATGTGCAGGGGGTCACCGCCCGCCGACAGCGGGGGCGCCTCGTCGGCGCCGAGGTCGATGCCGAACTGGGCCAGGGTGCCGGCCGGGTCGTCTTCGTAGCGGGCGGCCAGCTCGGGTTCCGTCCACGCGCGCATCACCAGTTCGGCGAAACGCCAGTCTTCGTCTGCGTGAGTCATCGTGGTCATGCATTCGATTCTCCGGAGAGGGGCCGGATGGCCCTAGTCATCGATTCACGAGCCGGGTGTGAGATTTTCACATCGGGGTCGTGAAACCGAATGAAGACCCGGCGATGTAAGCGCTTCTAGGCTGAGCCGCGTGAATCGTATTCGAATCCGCCGGCCCCGGAGGCCGCGGCCCGGGACGGTCCGGGACATCGACACGCGTACGCCGTCAGGCGTCCATCTGCCTTATTGAGGGAAACCGCATGTATCACGATCTGCAAATCAATCGGCTGAGGGCTTTGGTGACCGTGGTCGAGCTCGGCGGGTTCCGTAAGGCGGCCGAGGCGCTGCACGTGACCCAGCCGGCGGTGAGCCAGCAGATCCGTCAGCTCGGCGGTCTCGTGAAGGGGCCCATCTTCACCTCGACCGGGCGCAGCCTGGAGCTGAGCACCGAGGGCGAGGAACTGCTCGGGTACGCCCGCCGGATCGTCGCGCTGAACGACGAGGCGGTGGGCCGGTTCGTGCCCCCGTCGGGCACGGCGCGGCTGACGATCGGGGTGGTCAACCAGCTCGCCGAGGCGCTGCCGGAGATCCTGCGGCTGCTGAACCGGGGTCTGCCGCACGTGCAGGTCGGGGTGCAGACGGGGTTGAGCGAGTCGCTGGAGAACCAGGTGGCGTCGGGGCAGCTCGACCTGGCCCTGCTGCTCCAGTCGGAGCCGGTCTCCGCGCCCGCCCACCAGCTGGGCGAGATGCGCATGGACTGGTTCGGCCGCCCGGCCCACGGCGAGGGCGCCGCGCTCCCGCTGACCCTCTTCACCGAGCCGTGCACGCTGCGGCGGCGCATCGTCGACGCCCTCGACGCCTCGGAGGTGCCGTGGCGGGTGGCCTACGAGGGGCCGGAACTCGTCGGGCTGCGCTCCGCCGCCAAAGCGGGGCTGGGGGTCGCCTGCCTGGTCGCCAACGGCGACGAGTTGTGGGGGCTGCCGCGCGCGGCGAGCAACGCGCTCCCGTCGGCTCCGGGCCCGCTGCCGGTGACCGTGGCCCTTTCCGCGAATGCGACCGATTCCGAATACGTGCCGATCGCGGAACGCGCCATTCAGCAGGCGCTGCGGGACTATCCGTTCGCCTGATGCTGCGATCATGAGGGCCGTGTATCGCGAACTGGCAGAGTCGGCCGACGGAATCACTTTCACCTATGTCAGGGGCGTCTCCCCCGCCGACCTCGTCGCCCGCTGGGGTGGTGACATCGCGGCCTTCACGCCCATGAGCTTCGAAGACATGGCGTGGAACTGCTACAGCCGGAACAAGCCCCTGCCGTTCCTGGCCGTGACCGCCATCGGCGACTGGACGCTGGCCGTCGACGACCACATGATCGGCGTCATCAACGAGATCATCCAGCCCTTGTCCCTGAACGGCCGGGTGGTCTCCCACTATCTGCAGGAGATCACGGGGATCTACGAGTTCCGCTGGGTCGAAGACGGCCGGATCGAGTTCGGCTTCTACGGTGAGGACGGCTTCATCAGCGGCGACCCGGACACGAACATGCCGGCGGGATGGGACGTGGTGCCGGAATCGTTCGCCGCGATCCTGGCCCGCTCCGACACGATGTTCCCCGACCGGCCGGAGATCAACAACGGCCCGGTCTTCACGTGGGCCGAAGACCTCACCGGCATCACGCTGACCCCTCCAATGCTCGACGGCCTGGAGTTCGTCGCCGGCCGCATCCCCCGTCCCGAAGTGGCCCAATGAGAGTGGCCCGCCACGTAGGAGCAGGTCAGGGCGGTGATCGGGTGGTTCGGTCGCCGGGTGTCAAGCCCGTCGCAAGCCGACCGGCCGACCGTGGGGCATGACCTCCTTCAGAAGCGCGGTCGCCGCGTTCGGCGTCACCGTGATCGCCCTGACCGCCCCCGCCCTCGCGGCCGACGAGGCCGGCAAGCTGACCGCCCGGCTGACCATCACGGGGAGCGGCAGCGAGTGCCGGGTGCTCACCGTCGGCAAGGTCGGCATGACCAACGCCCAGGCTCAATATCTGGTCGACAACGGCGCTACGGCGCGCGTGGAGGTCTGGGCCGAGGACCCGATCTACGACAACCGCGTCTACAAGGCGCCGAAGGCGAGCCTGAGCGCGATCTCCGATCGGAACGGGGGCGGGCTGTTCATCGTGTCCGACCTGAAGTTGTCGTGCGTGAACTACCTCGACGAGGACGACAAGCCGCCGTTCGACTTCGGCGACGAGATCTACACGAAGATCATCTTTGAGGCGCCCGGCTATTCGCGCATGACCAAGAGGTCGAACGTCGTGCACGACAACTTCGGCTTCGGCGAGCCGTAAAGCGACCGTATATTTTTACGTTTTCTTGACGCCCCGGTTCCCGGGCACGGACGTGTGCCGTCAGTAGCGTGACCACTCGTCTGATTTGCCCGGATAGCGGAGGTACTCGGTGACCGGCACGCTCCGGCGATGGTTGCTGAAGGGGCTCAAGCGGCCCGAAGGTCTGGTCGGCGGGACCCACGACGAGGAGCCGCCCGAGCACCAGCACTCCTGGTGGCAGGTCATGTGCCTGACCGGGGTCGACTACTTCTCCACCCTGGGCTACCAGCCGGGCATCGCCGCGCTGGCGGCCGGCGCGCTGAGCCCGGTCGCCACGCTGGTGCTGGTCGCGCTGACGCTGTTCGGCGCGCTGCCGACGTACCGGGCGGTGGCCGAGCAGAGCCCGCACGGGCTCGGCTCGTTGTCGATGCTGGAGCGGCTGATGCCGGGGTGGCGCGGCAAGCTGCTGGTGCTGTTCCTGCTCGGGTTCGTCGCGACGGCCTTCATCGTCACCATCACGTTGTCGGCGGCCGACGCGACCGCGCACATCCTGCACAACCCGTTCGTGCCACACGCGCTGGCGGGCTGGCAGGTGCCGGTGACGCTGCTGCTCATCGCGGCCCTGGGCGCGGTGTTCCTGGCCGGGTTCAGCGAGGCGATCTCGGTCGCGGTGGTGCTGGTGGCCGTCTACCTGGTGCTGAACGTGGTCGTGGTCGCCACCGCCGTGCAGCACGTGCTCACCGCGCCGGAGCAGGTGCACGACTGGCAGCAGACGCTGAACAGCGACTACGCCAGCCCGCTGGCGATGGTCGCGGTCGCGCTGTACGTGATGCCGAAGCTCGCCCTGGGCCTGTCGGGCTTCGAGACCGGGGTGGCGGTGATGCCGCTGGTCAGGGGCGACGTCGCCGAGCGGGTCAGGGGCGCGCGCAAGCTGCTGACCACGGCCGCGCTGGTGATGAGCGTCTTCCTGATCGCGTCCAGCCTCGCGACCACCGTGCTCATCCCGCCCGCGGAGTTCGCCGAGGGCGGCTCGGCCAACGGGCGGGCGCTGGCCTACCTGGCCCATCTGTATCTCGGCGACTGGTTCGGCACCGCCTACGACCTGTCGACGATCGCCATCCTGTGGTTCGCGGGCGCCTCCGCGCTGGCCGGTCTGCTCAACATCGTGCCGCGTTACCTGCCGCGTTACGGCATGGCGCCCGACTGGACGCGCGCCTCGCGGCCGATGGTGCTGGTCTTCACCGGCATCGCCTTCGTCATCACCGTCGTGTTCGGCGCGGAGGTCGAGGCGCAGGGCGGCGCGTACGCGACCGGTGTGCTGGCGCTGATCCTGTCGGCGGCCGTGGCGGTCGCGTTGTCGGCCTGGACGACCGGCCGGACGCGTCCCGCGCTCTTCTTCGGCGCGGTCACCCTGGTCTTCGGGTACGCCACCGTCGCCAACATCATCGAACGCCCCGACGGCCTGGTCATCGCGCTGCTGTTCGTGCTGGCCATCGTGGTCGTCTCGCTCGTCTCCCGGGCCACCCGCTCGACCGAGCTGCGGGTCACCCGCATCAGCCTCGACGACGCGGCCCGCCGGTTCGTCAACGAGGCGGCCGAGATCCACCTCATCGCCAACGAGCCGAACAACCGCGACGCGAAGGAGTACGTCGACAAGGCGCGCGAGGCATGGGAGCTGCACCGCCTGCGTACCCGAGAAGGACTGCTGTTCCTGGAGGTGACCGTGCCGGACGCCTCGGAGTTCGCCGGGGAGCTGCGGGTGATCGGGGAGGAGCGGCACGGGTTCCGCATCCTGCGCATGCAGAGCACGACCGTCGCCAACTCGATCGCGGCGCTGCTGCTGCACCTGCGCGACCTGACCGGCAAGACGCCGCAGGTCTACTTCCACTGGGCCGCCGAGGGCAACCCGATCGGCGCGCTGCTGCGTTACCTGGTGTTCGGCGGCGGCGACATCCCGCCGCTGACCCGCGAGGTGCTGCGCCAGGCCGAGCCCGACCCGTCGCGCCGCCCGGTCGTGCACGTCGGCTGACCCCCGCTTGCCACTCTCCTGACGGTATACGTATGCTTATGCGTATACCGGCCAGGTACTTGCGGCGCCGCTATTCAGCGTTACTATGTACCAGTAGCTAGCATTGCTGAGTAGTCGAGGAGCGCACCATGGGCAAGCAGCTCACCGAGATGCTCAAGGGCACGCTGGAGGGCATCGTGCTCGCGATCCTGGCCGGCCGGTCCGCGTACGGCTACGAGATCACCGCGTGGCTGCGCGACCAGGGCTTCTCCGACATCGCCGAAGGCACCGTCTACGCGCTGCTCGTCCGGATCGAGCAGCGCGGCTTCGTCGACGTCGCGAAGGTCCCCTCCGAGAAGGGACCGCCGCGCAAGGTCTACTCCCTCAACCCCCGGGGCCGGGAGCACCTGCAGGAGTTCTGGCGGAACTGGGCCTTCCTCGCCGAACGTCTCGACCACCTCCACAAGGGAGAACAATCGACATGACCCCCGAATCGACCGAAGAGAAGAGCCGCTACCGGCGATATCTGGAGCTCTTCACCGGTTCCCTCGACGACAAGAAGCGCTACCGGCAGGTCAAGGCCCGCATGGAACGCCTGCCCGGGAACTACCGCACCGCGTACGACGCGCTGGAGCGTTACCTGATGTTCTTCGGCCGGGCCGACGGCCCCCTCGCGCTGGAGATGTACGAGGATCTCGCCGACCTGTTCGAGCAGAGCGCCGCCAACGCGACCCCGATCCGCGAGGTGTTCGGCGACGACCCGGTCGAGTTCGTCGAGGCGTTCATCCAGAACTACCCGGTCGGGCGGTGGATGGCCAAGGAGCGCGAGCGCTTCACCAGCGCCGTCGCCCGCGCCGCCGGCGAGGCCGAGCGGAGGGCCTCATGATCCGCGTGCGGGCGCTGGAGAAGTCCTACCAGGACCTGAAGGTGCTGAAGGGCGTCGAATTCGAGGTGGCGAAGGGCAGCATCTTCGCCCTGCTCGGCTCCAACGGCGCAGGCAAGACCACGGTCGTGCGCATCCTGTCGACGCTGCTGCGGGCCGACGCGGGCAGCGCCGACGTCAACGGCTTCGACGTCGCCGCCCAGCCGGCCCGGGTGCGCGAGTCGATCAGCCTGACCGGCCAGTTCGCGGCCGTCGACGAGATCCTCACCGGGCGCGAGAACCTCGTGCTGGTCGCCCGGCTGCGCCATCTCGCCGACCCGGGGAAGATCGCCGACGACCTGCTCGACCGCTTCTCCCTGACGGAGGCGGGCGGCCGGAAGGTGGCGACCTACTCGGGCGGCATGCGCCGCCGCCTCGACATCGCGATGAGCCTCATCGGCGAACCGCCGGTCATCTTCCTCGACGAACCCACGACCGGCCTCGACCCCGAGGCCCGCATCGAGGTGTGGCAGGCGGTCAGGGAACTGGCCGGTCGCGGCACCACGGTGCTGCTCACCACGCAGTACCTGGACGAGGCCGAACAACTCGCCGACCGCATCGCCATCCTCCACGAGGGCCGGATCATCGTGAACGGCACCCTCACCGAACTCAAGCAACTGCTCCCGCCCGCCAAGGTCGAGTACGTCGAGAAGCAGCCGACCCTGGAGGACGTCTTCCTCACCCTCGTCGGCAAGGACAAACGATGACCAGGCACTTCTTCGGCGACACCACGGCCCTGCTCGGCCGGTCCCTGCGGCACATCACCCGCAGCCTGGACACCATCATCACGACCACCGTGATGCCGATCATGTTCATGCTGCTGTTCGTGTACGTCTTCGGCGGCGCGATCCAATCGGGCTCCGACTCCTACGTCTCCTACCTGCTGCCCGGCATCCTGCTCATCACGGTCGCCTCGGGCATCGCGTACACCGCCTTCCGGCTCTTCCTCGACATGCAGAGCGGCATCTTCGAACGGTTCCAGTCGATGCCGATCGCCCGGTCGGCCGTGTTGTGGGCCCACGTGCTGACCTCGCTGGTCGCCAACCTGATCTCGCTGGTGGTCGTCATCGTCGTCGCGCTGGTCATGGGCTTCCGCACCTCGGCGGGGATCGGCGCCTGGCTCGCGGTCGCCGGTCTGCTGGTGCTGTTCACGCTGGCCCTGACGTGGCTGGCCGTCATCCCCGGATTGACCGCCAAAACCGTCGACGGCGCGAGCGCCTTCTCCTACCCGCTCATCTTCCTGCCGTTCCTGAGCTCGGCCTTCGTGCCGACCGACACGATGCCGGGGCCGGTGCGCGCGTTCGCCGAGAACCAGCCGGTGACCTCCATCGTCAACGCCATCCGCGACCTGTTCACCGAGCAGCCGGTCGGCTCGGGCATCTGGGTCGCCATCGCCTGGTGCGCCGGGCTCCTCGTGGTCGCCTACGCCTTCGCGATGGCCGTCTACCGCCGCAAGATCTCCTGATCGGCTAGATCGGGAAGCTGCCGCGACACCACCGCCAGTGGCGACCGGCCCGGAGATGATCGATGATCGCGCGCTGCAGGACGCTGCGGCGCGGCAGCCGGTCGAGCGGCGTGGACAGCGTACGGAACACGAACCGCAGCACCTCGACGTCGGCGTCGATGCCCTCGGGCTCCTCATAGGGCTCCAGCTCGAACCTGCGCTGGAACCGGACCATGTTGGAGTCGGCCGGCAGATATTCGGCCAGTTGCGGGTCGAGCAACCACGAACCGCACGCGAACGCCGTGTAGGTCTCGCCGGGGAAGTGCCGGGGGAAGAAGTCGCGGGCCAGGTCGAGCGAGGCGTCGATGGCCTCGGGGGTCAGCGGTCCCGTCTCGGGGATGTGCAGATCGAGGGTTGCTCCCCCACGGTGGAACTGGAGCCGGCCCAGTTCGTAGACCGACCCCCGAACGTGCAGCGTCAGCCAGCTCTGCATGATCGGCCAGCCCTCGCCGTTCATCCGCCGGTCGATGGCCAGGTTGCGGCCGAGGTCGGACAGGCTCAGCCAGGTCACGTCTTCGGGCACGCCGTGGTCGCGGTGGAACTTCACGGCGACGTCGACCAGGGCCAGGTAGGCGTAGACGTACAGGTGCTTGAAGGCGAGATTGCGCTCGCGAGGCAGTTCCGGGCCGGGCGGGAGCCAGCCCGGACCGCCGAGGTCGGCGCGGACTAGGGCGACGGAGCGGTCGAGCAGCCAGCGCAATTCCGGCGTCCACCACGGGGAACCGGGGTCGGGCCAGCCCTCCATGATCTCGGCGACGTCGTCGGGCGCGACCGCGAGGCGGTCGAGGATCGCCGGCGCGTCGGCCTTGGCGGGCAGCGGGGCCGACGGCAGGTCACCGGCGAGCCGGTGCACGCGTTCGACCTCGTCGAGGGGAACTCCGAGCCGGGCGGCGATGGCGTCCAGGTCCACGCGGACGATCTTATGGGAACACCCGGCCCGAAAACGATCGGCCGTCAGGCGGGTGGCGGCCGCAGACCGTCCATCAAAAGATCGAGCAGCCGCCCCGCCTGGGCCCGCTGACCGGGTTCGCCGGCGATGAGGGAGATGCCTCCCAGCGCCATCAGCACGTCGAGGGCCGCGACGTCGTCGCGGCCCGAAGCGTCGGCGGCGAGCAGCGCGGCGAGCGCGCCGGTGATCCGGGCGCGGATCGCGAGCCGTTGCTCCTCGTCGCTCGCGAGCACGGCCTTCAGCGCGTCGGCCATGGCGCGCTTGGCCGCCAGGAAGCCGAGGAAGTCCTCCATCCAGGGGCGCAACCGCGCGCCCGGCGCCTCGGCCTCCGCGCAGATCCGGTCGACCTCGCCGCTGTAGACGGCCCAGACCAGGTCTTCCCTGGTGGGGAAGCGGCGGTAGAGGGTGCCGATGCCGACCCCGGCCTCCTTGGCGATCTCCCGCAACGAGGCGTCGGCGCCGTCGCGGGCGAAGGCCGCACGGGCGGCGGCCAGCACCAGATCCTGGTTGGCCTTGGCGTCGGCGCGCAGGCGGTCGCCCACCTGACCTCCTCGAACTTGCTAAACGGAGCACGCTCCGCTTATGGTCGGACGTATGCGGACGGCGCTCCGCTTACATCGAGTCTACGAGGAGGACCGATGACGGGAAGACTGAGCGGGACCGTCGCCCTGGTGACGGGCGCGAGCAGCGGGATCGGCGCGGCCACGGCGCGCGCCCTGGCGGCCGAGGGCGCGGCGACGGCGCTGGTGGCCCGGCGCGCCGACCGGCTCGCGGAGCTGGCGGCGGAGATCCGGGCAGGCGGCGGCACGGCGGCGGTCGTGCCGGCCGACGTCGCCGACCGCGATCAGGCGCGGCGCGCGGTCGGCCGGGTCGTCGACGGCTTCGGCCGCCTCGACATCGTGGTCAACAACGCGGGCCTGGCGCTGGTCGGCCCGGCCGAGGCGGCCCCCGAGGACGAGTGGGACCGCATGCTCGCGGTCAACGTCGAGGGCCTCCTGCACGTCACCCGGGCCGCGCTCCCCCACCTCGTCGGCGCGGCGGCCGACTCGTCCCGGCGGGTCGCCGACCTGGTCACGATCAGCTCGACCGCCGGCCGGGTCGCCCGCGCCGGACAGGCCGTCTACAGCCTGACCAAGTCGGGGGTGAACGCCTTCTCCGAGTCGCTGCGGCAGGAGCTGCAGCCGAAGCGGGTGCGCGTCGGGATCGTGGGGCCCGGGACCGTCGCCACCGAGCTCTCCACCCACCTGCGCGACGGGATCAGGGAGGCCGTCGCCGGTCAGATCGGCGCGCTGGAACTGCTGCGCCCCGAGGACGTCGCCGACGCCGTCGTCTACGTGGTCACCCGGGAGCGGCGGGTCGCGGTCAACGAGATGCTGGTCAGGGCCGCCGAGCAGACGTGGTGACTCAGCCGACCGAGATCATCCCGGCCGACCGGGTCGCGCCGTCGCCCGGGTCGATCAGCAGGCAGGCGCCGGTGATCCGGCTGTCGGCGTAGTCGTCGACCGCGAGGTCGGCGGAGGTGCGCACGACCACGTCGCCGATGTCGTTGACGCCCAGCGAGCCGCCCGCGCCGATGTGCTCCACCACCGCGTGGACGGTCCGGGTCGTGTGCTTGACCAGCACCTTCTCCCCCACCGTCAGCGCCTTCTCGTGCAGGTGGCAGACGGTCGCGCGCAGTTCGCGGGTGGGCTCCGGCGCGGTGGCGGCGGGTGAGATGAGCGCGCCGCGCGAGACGTCGAGGTCGTCGGCCAGCCTGACCGCGATCGACTGCGGCGCCCACGCCATCGCCACCGGCTCCCCCAGCACGTCGATGCCGGCCACCGTCGTGGAGTGGCCGCCGGGCTGCACGACCACCCGTTCGCCGACGTGCAGGATGCCGCCCGTGAGCTGGCCGGCGTAGGCGCGGCGGCCGCGGGTCTTGATGACGTACTGGACCGGGAGCCGCGCGGGCAGGCCGGTCAGGTCCTCACCCGCTTCGGCCGTCTCCAGGAACTCCAGCACGGTCGGGCCGCCGTACCAGTCCATGTGTTCCGACGGGGTCACCACGTTGTCGCCGGTCAGGGCCGAGATCGGGATGGCGGTCACCTCGCCGGGGTAGTCGAGGTCGTCGGCGATCGACGCGAAGACCTCCTCCGACCAGCCGACCAGGTCCATCTTGTTGACGGCCAGGACCAGCGAGGGCACCCGCAGCAGCCCGGCCACGGCGGCGTGGCGGCGGGTCTGCTCGGTCACGCCCCTGCGGGCGTCGACCACGAGCACGACCAGCTCGGCCGTCGAGGCGCCGGTGACCATGTTGCGCGTGTACTGCACGTGGCCCGGGGTGTCGGCCAGCACGAACCTCCGGCGCGGGGTGGCGAAGTAGCGGTAGGCGACGTCGATCGTGATGCCCTGTTCCCTCTCGGCGCGCAGGCCGTCGGTCAGCAGGGCCAGGTCGCTCGGGGAGGCGATCTTCTCCAGCTGGTCGGCCATGACCGACTTGGAGTCGTGCAGCAGCCGTCCGACCAGGGTCGACTTGCCGTCGTCGACGGAGCCGGCGGTGGCCAGCCTGAGCAGTGCGGACATCAGAAGTACCCTTCTCGTTTGCGGTCCTCCATGGCGGCCTCGGCCAGCCGGTCGTCGGCGCGGGTCGCGCCGCGTTCGGTGATCCGCGAGGCCGCGATCTCCTCGACGACCTCGCCGGGCGTGCGGGCGGTCGACTCGACCGCGCCGGTGCACGACATGTCGCCGACCGTGCGGTAACGGACCGTGCGGCGCACCAGCCGCTCGCCCTGGCCGCCCCACGCGCCGGGGCACAACCACATGCCGCGCCGGTCGAACACCTCGCGTTCGTGGGCGTAGTAGATCGACGGCAGCGCGATGTCCTCGGCCGCGATGTACTGCCAGACGTCGAGCTCGGTCCAGTTCGACAGCGGGAACACGCGCACGTGCTCGCCCGGGTTGTGGCGGCCGTTGTAGAGGTTCCAGAGCTCGGGGCGCTGGCGGCGCGGGTCCCAGCCGCCGAACTCGTCGCGGAGGGAGAACACCCGCTCCTTCGCGCGGGCCTTCTCCTCGTCGCGCCGCCCGCCGCCGAAGACGGCGTCGTGGCCGCCGGTCTCGATGGCGTCGAGCAGGGGCGTGGTCTGCAGGCCGTTCCTCTCCGGTACGTCCGGCAGCGCGCCCCGGTCGATGTAGTCCTGCACCGAGGCGACCTCCAGCCGCAGGCCCGCCGTCACGCGGTCGCGGAACTCGATGACCTCGGGGAAGTTGTGGCCGGTGTCGACGTGCAGGAGCGGGAAGGGCACCGGCGCGGGGGCGAACGCCTTCACGGCCACGTGCAGCATGACGATGGAGTCCTTGCCGCCGGAGAACAGCAGCACGGGCCGCTCGAACTCGCCGGCGGTCTCGCGCATGATGTGCGCGGCCTCGGCCTCCAGCGCCTCCAGACAGGTCGTGGTGGTCATCACGCCGCCCTCTCGACGAGCCGGGTCTCCGCCGCGATCCACTCGGCGACCGCGCGCGACAACACCGCGCGGGCCCGCCGGTATTCGACCGCGTCGAGGTGCTCGTGCGGGGTGTGGTCGAGCTTGGCGTCGCCGGGGCCGTACGCCACCATCGGCACGCCCTGCCACGTCGTGGCCAGCGTGTTCATGTCGCTGCTGCCCTTCTTGGCCAGGAACCGGTTGACGACGCCCTCGGCCCGGAAGGCCCGCGAGAAGGCCTTGACCAGAGGGCTGGTGCGGGCGGTGAGGTGGCCGGGGGTGGCCCGCAGCACCTCGACCTCGACGGGATGGGCGACGTTCCTGATCAGCCGGGTCAGCTCGTCGACCGACAGGTCGGCCGGCACCCGGACGTCCAGGACCGCTTCGCCGCGCTGCTCGTCGCCGCCGTTGACGGCGTGGATGCCGAGCACGGCCAGCAGGGCGTCGGGCCCCGCCTCGGCCAGCGCGGCGCGCAGCCGGGCGAGCACGTCGACCATCTGGTCGGCCGCCGTGGTGACGCCCTGGCCGGCGGTGTGCCCGACGGGGTCGGCGACGGCCACCCGGACCTTCAGCAGGCCGTAGTAGCCGATGGTCAGCGCGCCCGCGCCCGACGGCTCGCCGATGACGACGGCGTCGGCCCGGTAGTGGTCGCGGACGAAGAACGCGCCCGCCGAGGTGATCTCCTCCTCGACCGCGCCGACCACCCTGACCTGGGCGTCGGGCGGCACGTCGAGCTCGTGCAGGGTCTCCAGGTAGGCCACCAGGCTGCCCTTGGCGTCGACGCAGCCCCGGCCGGAGATGGTGCCGCCGTCCCAGCGGACGGGCCAGCGGTGCGGGACGGTGTCGAGGTGGCCGAGCATGAGGAGGCGGCGGCGGCCGGAGCCCTTCGAGGCCACGAGGTTGCCCGCCGCGTCGATCTCGGCGTCGATGCCGCGGTCGCGGCACCACGAGACCAGGTATCCGGCCAGCTCGCGCTCGTCGCGGGAGACCGAGGAGATCTCCACGGCCCGCGACAGCAGCGTGAGGTCTCCGGCGGGCGCGGGGGCCCGCCAGAACCGGGTGCCGACCTCCAGCGAGTGGGGGCCGGTGATCGCCACGTCGGCGCTGCCGTCGAGGGCGATCTCGGCCGCGCGCACCTTCTGCCGCATGCGGCCCTTCGCGTAGCGCAGCCCCTCGCCTCGGGCGAGGTCGGAGAGGCCGGAACGATCATCGGCGGGATCCGCCAGCAGGCCCGGCGTCCCCGTCACCAGCCGCAGGTGGTCGGCGTCGAGCGCGTTGGCCAGTTCGGCCGCCAGCACGTCGGCGTCGACGTTGAGCGGCGACCCGCCGTCGGAGGCGGCGGCGGGAGGCGAAAGGCAGACGACGTCGAACGCGTCGAGCAGGGTGGCCAGGCAGTCGGCGTCCACCGACGAGACGACCCCGGCGCGGTGGTCGCGGACGACCACCGTCCGGCCGTCGTCCACCGCCTTCAGCGGCGGGTTGGGCCGGGCCGTCACCAGCGAGCCCGCCTGGGCGGTCGAGGTGAAGCCGGTCAGCTCGCGCGCGGTCAGCGCGGCCTGCACGCGGGGCAGGGTGACCCGCTCGTAGGCGGCCACGATGTGGTCCATCTCCTCCGGCGGGCAGTAGCGCGCCGTGGAGCCGTTCTTCAGGGTGAGCGAGCGCACCGGGCGGCCGGCGGCCGCGTAGTGGGACTCGATGCCGGCCGCGCCGCCCGCCACCAGGAGGATCCTCGCGCCGCGCCCGCGCAGGCGGGCCACTTCGTCGAAGACGCTCTCGTGGGCGAGGCTGGCACTGCCGATCTTGATGACGTAGAGGGCCGCCGTGTGGGTGGTGGCGACCTCACCGAGAACAGACACTTCTCACACTCCTCTGGTGTTGCCGCCGTCGGCCAGGAAGACCGTGCCGGTGACATAGGCGGCCTGGTCGCTGGCGAGGAAGGCGGCCAGCGCGCCGAAGTCGTCGACGTCGCCGATCCGGCCCAGCGGGATGCGCCGGGCGACGGCGGCGAGCTCCTCCTCCACGGAGGCGCCGAACTGCTCGTCGAGGATCGGGGTGCGGTGGAAGCCGGGGGCCAGCACGTTCACCGTCACCCCGCTCGCGCCCAGCGCCGAGACCAGGCCCTTCATGTAGCCGAGCAGGCCGAGCCGGGCCACCGACGACAGGCCGCTCTCGGGGTGCGGCTGCCGGACCGACTCGGAGGCGATCATCAGCAGCCGGCCCCAGCCGTCCTTCTTCAGGTGGGGCAGGGCGGCCAGCGTCAGGGCGATGTGCGGGATCAGGTTGGCGTCGATCGCGGCCCGGTAGTCGGCCACGCCGAACGCGTCGACGGGGCCGAACGGCACCCCGCCGGAGTTGGTCACGAGGATGTCGACGCCGCCGAGCGTGGCGGCGGCGTCGCGGACCCAGGCGGCCGCGGCGTGCTCGTCGCACAGGTCGACGGGCACGCTCAGCACGTCGCCGTCGCCCATGGCGCTCACCTCGACGTGGGCGCGGGCGAGCTTGCCGGGGTCACGGCCGCAGATGGCCACGCTGGCCCCCTCGGCGGCCAGGGCCTTGGCGACGCCCAGGCCGAGGCCGCTGCTGGAGCAGGCCACCAGGGCGACCCGCCCTCTCAGGCGCAGATCCATGGCATGTCCCCTCAGGTCAGAATCGGGTAGCCGTACCTGCCGAGCAGGGGCAGGGCCGGGGCCGTGGCGGCGGCGCGGGCGCGGGCCGGCAGCCCGGTGCGCCAGCGTTCGTCGGCGCGGATGCGCGCCGGGCCGGCCGACAGCCGGTCGGGGTTGCCGGTGACCGTGTGGTTCACGCTCAGCGTGACGTTGCCGTCGGCGTCGGCGGGCGGGTCGTCGTCGAGGCCGGCGAACCGCAGCACCCGGGCGAGCGTGCCGCGCGGGTCGCGGCACAGGTCCTCGTGGCGCACCCGCAGGTAGCGGTCGGGGGCGGCGTGGCCGGACAGTTCGGAGGCGAGGTTGAAGCCGGTCCAGAAGCCGCTGCTGCGGGCCGGGCTCATCGGGTCGATGTAGTCCTTGGCCTTCGTGTAGGAGAACGCGGTCGCGCGCGGGTCGCGCACCATGTGCAGCACCCGCACGTCGAGGTCGGCGCGGCCCAGCAGGGCGGCCGCCTCGGCCGGGAACTTCGACCCGTCGACGACGAGCCGTTCGCCGCCGTGCGAAGCGAGGGTGCGGTAGATGTCGGCGGTGCGCCCGACGGCCTCGGCCACCCCGGGCGCGGTCGGCACCCGGCCGGTCGACTCGGCGATCCGGTCGCGGGTGTGGCGGGTGCGCAGCAGCGCCCGCTGCTGGAGCGTCATCAGCCGCGCCTCGCCCTCGGACGAGGTGATCACCTTCGACCACAGCTCACACGCGGTCACGTCGGCGCCGCAGCCGCAGGTCGAGTTGGTGCCGGACTTCAGGATGCCGTTCTGCCACAGGTAGTGCAGCTCGCCCGCGTGCAGCACGCCGGGCAGCTCGCCCAGCACGTTGCCGAGCATGGTGCTGCCGCTGCGCAACCAGCCGGTGATGTAGAGGACACGCGGCTCACCCATGCCACTTCACCGCCATCAGGTGCTGCGGCAGGTGCACCGCCAGCCCGATCCTGGACGTGGCCCGCACCGCCCCCGGGACCAGCGCGATCGACGCGACGCCCGGCATGAGCAGCGTGCAGGCGGCCCGGAAGTCGCCCATGAGCAGGGTGTCCTTGGGCATCATGCGGGTGCGCGAGACGGTGATGCCGGCGTTCTGGAACCGCACCAGCAGGTCGTCGCGGACCATCTTCCAGTACGTCTCCGGGTGCGCCACCACGCCGTCGCACGACCCGCCGGTCTCCTCGATCTCCCCGGCGGCCCGGGTGACCGTGGTCGCCAGGTCGTCGTGGCTCTCGGCCGAACGGCTGCCCGGCAAGCCCAGCAGGCCGGTGATCGCGCCGTCGGCGGTGCCGTGCAGCAGCGACTCGTTCTCGACGACCGACAGGCGCACCAGCACCCGGTAGTCGACGTAGGCGGCGAGCAGCGCCGGCTCGCCGGCGACGCCGTCGGGCAGCGGCACCTCGACCGACAGGTCGGTCAGCGGCGCCCTGGCCAGCCGGGGCGCGAACGCGGCCTCCGGGGTGGCGCCGTAGGCGGTGCCCGCCTCCTCGATCCGGCCCTGGGGCGGCTCGTGGACGTAGGACACCGACCCGTCGGCCACGTCGGCGGTCTTCAGCAGGTGCCGGACCGTGTAGCGCGGCCGGGAGGCGAACAGCGGGAACGCGGCCGGCAGGTGCAGGCCGAACGGGACCTCGCGGGCCCCGGCGGCCACCTCGGCGGCGAACCGCTCGCCCGGCGACTGGGCGGCCGGGGCTTCTTGCAGGGCGATCGCTCGCATTGAGCCCTCCTAGGGATATACGACTCCCATTGAGCCTATGAATTGCGCGAAACAATGTCCGCATCGAATCGAGTAGGAGCGCTTATGCTCAGTGAACCGCCTGTTTATACGGCCCCCGATAAGCGCGGGAATTCACTTCGATCGGCAACCCTTATTGGCGGTTCGACGCCGATTCTGGTTACGGTTGAAACGCCGATATTTCCCCGACGACATAGGGACGAGCCATGCAGAAGGTTATGAACGCCCCCGAGTGTCCCGAGTGCGCGGCGCCGGTCTCCATCGACGCCGACGCGCGGGTGAGCGAGATCGTCGAATGCCTCGACTGCCGCAGCGAGCTGGAGATCTCCTCCGTCACGCCGCCGTCCCTCACCCTCGCCCCCGAGGTCGAAGAGGACTGGGGGGAGTAATGCGGTCCGGCCGTCGCCTCGCCGTGCTCGCGTCCCGGGTGCGGTTCGAGGAGAAGCAGATCATGGCCGCGCTCGACCGGCGCGGCGCGACCTCCGTCCACCTCGATCCCCGGTCTCTGGTCGTGGCCGACGGCGTTTCCCGGACCGATTTCGTGCTGAACCGCGAGGTCGGCCATTACCGGGCCCTCTACGCCGCGAGCGCGCTGGAGTCGGCGGGGGCGACGGTGCTGAACAGCGCCGCCGCCACCCACGTCAGCGGCGACAAGTGGCTGACCACCTCGGCGCTCCTGGCCGCCGGCCTGCCGACCCCCCGCACGGCCCTGGCCATGACGCCCGAGGCGGCCGTCGACGCCCTCGACCAGATCGGCTACCCGGCGGTCGTCAAACCGCTGGTCGGCTCGTGGGGACGCCTCGTCACCGCGCTGCCCGACCGGCCCACCGCCACGGCCGTGCTCGAACACGTCGCGGCCCTGCCCTCACCCCAGCAGCACGTCGTCTACGTGCAGGAACTCGTCGAGAAGGCCGACCGGGACATCCGGGTGCTGGTCGTCGGCGGCGAGGCGCTGGGCGCGACCTACCGGCGCGGCGACGAGTGGCGCACCAACGTCGCCCGGGGCGCCGTCTCGACCCGGTGCGACCTGACCGACGTCCACACGAAGCTCGCCGTCGCCGCCGCCGACGCGGTCGGCGCCGAGATCGCCGGGGTCGACCTGCTGGAGGACGCCGACGGGCACCTGACCGTCCTGGAGGTCAACGACCGCGTGGAGTTCCGCGGCTTCCAGGACGCCCACGAGATCGACGTCGCCGACGCGATCGCGTCCTACGTGCTGAGGAGGGCCGGGGCATGATCCGATGCGCCGTCGTGGGAGGCGCCGGCTACATCGGCGGCGAACTCCTGCGCATCCTCACCGGGCACCCATCGGCCGAGCTGGTGGCCACCACCTCACGGCGGCTGCGCGGCCGGCAGATCGACGGCGCCCACCCCAACCTGCGCGGCCGCACCCGGCTCGCCTTCGTCTCCGACGAGGAGCTCGACCAGGACGGCCCCTACGACGTGCTGTTCCTGGCCACCCCCCACCGCGAGACGATGCGGCGGATGCCCGAGTTCCTCGGGCTGGCCGCGACCGTGGTCGACCTGTCGGGCGACTTCCGGCTGCGCGACCCGGCGGTCTACGCCGACTACTACGGCGTCGAGCACGCCGCCCCCGAGCTGATCGGGGGCTTCACGACCGGCGTACCGGAGCTGCACCGCGAGGAACTCCAGGTGGCGAGCCGCATCAGCGTGCCCGGGTGCATGGCCAACGCCGGCATCCTGGCGCTGACCCCGCTGGCCGAGGCCGGGCTGATCGACGGCGAGCTGACCGTCGACGCCCGCACCGGGTCGAGCGGCGCCGGTGCGACCGCCGGGGCGGAGAACCTGCACGCCGAACGCAGCGGCGCGCTGCGCGTGTTCGCGCCCACCCGGCACCGGCACGAGGCCGAGATCGCCCAGGCCACCGGGCTGCCGGTGCGGATGACGGCGACCGGCGTCGAGGCCGTGCGCGGCGTGCAGCTGCTCTGCAAGGCCCGGCTGGCCGGGGGCGCCGACGAGCGCGCGATCCGGTCGGCCTACCGCGACCGCTACGCCGACGAGCACTTCGTGCGGGTGGTCGCCCACCGGCGCGGGCTGCACCGGTTCCCGGACGCCAAGATCCTCTCCGGCTCCAACTTCTGCGACGTCGGCTTCGCCCTCGACGCCGGTTCGACCACGGTCACCGTGATCGCGGCCCTCGACAACCTCGTCAAGGGCGGCGCCGGCAACGCCGTGCAGTGCATGAACATCCGCCACGGCCGTCCCGAGCGCGAGGGCCTGGAGTTCGTCGGCCTGCACCCGAACTAGGAGAAGCGATGACCACCACCATCGACGCCCCTCCGGCGGCCGGGACGGCCGCGCGGATCAGGGAGCACGTCGTCAACCTGTGCGCCGGCCCCGAGGGCGGCCACCTGGGCGGCTCGATGTCGCTCGCGGAGATCCTCGCCACCCTCTACACACGGGTGCTGCGGGTCGACCCCCTCGACCCGGCGTCCCCCGGCCGCGACGTGCTGCTGCTCAGCAAGGGCCACGGCGGGCTGGCGCTCTACGCCGCGCTGACCGAGGCCGGGTTCTTCCCCGCCGACCGGCTCGCCGAATACGGCCGGCCCGGCGGCGAGTTCATGGCCCACCCGCACGCCGAGATCCCCGGCGTCGAGATGCCCTCGGGCTCGCTCGGCCACGGGCTGGCGCTGGCGGTCGGCTTCGGCCTCGGCTTCCGGCTCGACGGCGCCGACCGGCGCTGCTTCGTCGTCATGGGCGACGGCGAGCTCCAGGAGGGCTCGGTCTGGGAGGCCGCCTCGGTGGCCGCCGCCCAGCGGCTCGACACCCTGGTCGCGGTCGTCGACCGCAACCGGCTCCAGATCACCGGCGCGACCGAGACGATCGACGCGCTCGAACCGCTGGCCGACCGCTGGTCGGCTTTCGGCTGGACGGTACGCCAGGTCGACGGCCACTCCTGCGAGGAGCTGGAGGCCGCGCTGACCGAGCCGCCGGCCCCGGGCCGCCCGACGGTCGTGATCGCGCACACCGTGAAGGGCAAGGGCATCCCGTTCGTCGAGGACCAGCCGCGCAGCCACTACGCCAAGCTCGGCGAGCGCCAGCACGCCAAGGCCCTCGCCGCACTGCGAAGGGGGGCCGCGTCATGACCGCGTCCTCTCGCGAGGTCTACCGCGACGCCGTGCTCGACCTGCTCCCCCGCGACGAGCGGCTGGTCTGCCTCGACTCCGACACCGGCCTGTTCGACGCGGCCGCCTTCCCCGAGCGCTACCTCAACCTCGGCATCGCCGAGCACACGCTGATGGGCGCGGCCGCCGGGCTGGCCAAGTCGGGCCGGATGCCGCTGGTCAACACGATGGCGGCGTTCGCGTCGTCGCGGGCCAACGAGGCCGTGAAGATCGACATCGCCCTCAACAACCTGCCGGTGCGCATCGCCGCGACCCATTCGGGCGTGTCGGCCGGCCACCTCGGGCCGACCCACCACGCGCTGGAGGACCTGGCCGTGATGCGGACCCTGCCCAACATGACCGTGGTCGTGCCCGCCGACGGCCCGCAGACCGGGACCCTGTTCCGGCAGTCGCTGCGCGTCAAGGGCCCGGTCTACCTGCGGCTCGGCCGCAACGCGACGCCCGAACTGCCCGCCGCGCCGCCGGTCACGCTCGGCCTGGCGCAGGTGCTGCGCGACGGCTCCGACGTCACGATCGCCGCCTGCGGGCCCTACCCCGTGCTGGCCGCGCTGGAGGCCGCCGACACCCTCGCCGCCGAAGGCGTCCGCGCCTCGGTGCTGAACGTGCACACGGTGAAGCCCCTCGACGTCGCCACGATCGCCGCGCACGCCCAGCGGTCGGGCGTCGTCGTGACCGTCGAGGAGCACTGGCGCAACGCCGGATTCGGCGCCGCCGTCGCCGAGTCGCTCGCCGAGATCACGCCCAGCCTGGTGCTCCGGGTTGCGATGCCGGACGCGTTCGTCCCCGTCTCCGGAGGGCAGCGGTATCTGACCGAACGCGGAGGCGTCACCTCGGCCGCGGTCGCCGCCAAGGCCCGATCAGCGCTGGGGAGGTCGCCGCGATGACCACCATCATGGACGACCTGCGCCGGCATCCCCCCGGCAAGCTCGCCCTGGTCTGCCACCAGGACGGCGGGGTCGTGGAGCTGACGTACGGTGAGCTGCTCGACCGCGTCGACCGGACGGCCACCCTGCTGCGCCGCCTCGGCGTCGGCAGGGGCCAGGTCGTGACGTTGCAGCTGCCCAACTCGTGGCAGCTGGCGGCGCTGATCCTGGCCTGCTACCGGATCGGGGCGGTTCCCGGGCCGGTGGTGCCGATCATGCGGCGGCGTGAGGTCCAGTTCATGCTGCGGCTGACCGAGAGCCCCGTGTACGTCGCCCGCCGGGAGTTCCGCGGGTTCTCGTACCGGGACATGATCGCCTCCGTGGACGCGCCGAACCTGCGTCACACCCTGTTCGTCGACGACCTGGAGCTGCCCGAGGCCGACCTGGCCGGGGCCGAGGAGTCGGGTCCCGGCGACCCGGCGCAGGTCGCCTTCACCTCCGGCACGACCGGCGAGCCGAAGGGCGTCGTGCACACCCACGACAGCCTCTACGCGATGAACCGGGCGCAGGCCGACGTGCTCCACCTGACCGAAGGCGTCGTCACAGCCATGGGGTCGCCGACGACGCACCAGGCCGGGTTCACCTGGAACCTGTTCATGCCGCTGCTGCTGGGCGGCACCGCCGTGCACGTCGAGTCGTGGGACGCCCACCGGATGCTCGACCTCCTCCAGGAACGCGGCGTGACCTTCTTCATGGGCGCCCCGACGTTCCTGGCCGACCTCATCGAGGCGCAGGCCGAGCGGCCCCGGGACCTGGCGAAGCTGGAGACGTTCGCGACCGGCAGCGCGCCGATCGCGCCCTACCTGGTCGAACGCGCCCGCGACGTGCTCGGCTGCCGCCTCTACGCCCTGTGGGGCATGACCGAGAACGGCTGCGTCACCATCACCCGGCCGGAGGACCCGCCGATGCGGGCCGCCGAGAGCGACGGAACGGTCGTGCCGGGCATGGAGGTGCGCATCACCGCCGAGGGCCGCTTACAGGTCAGGGGCGCGTCGCAGTGCGCCGGCTACTTCCGGCGCGAGCACCTCTACCGGGCCTGCCTCACCGGCGACGGCTGGTTCGACACCGGCGACCTGGCCCGCGACGACGGCCACGGCGGCATCCGGATCACCGGCCGCGCCAAGGACGTCATCATGCGCGGCGCGGAGAACATCCCGGTCGTCGAGGTCGAGGCCGCCCTGCTGCGGCACTCCTCCGTCCGCGACGTCGCGGTCGTCGGCTACCCCGACGCGCGGCTCGGCGAACGGGCCTGCGCGGTGCTGGTCGCCCCTTCGGGGCTGACGCTCGACGACCTCCGCACGCACCTGGCCGGGCTCGGCATGGCCAAGCAGTACTGGCCCGAACGGGTCGAGCTGGTCGAGGCGCTGCCGCGCACGCCGTCCGGGAAGATCCAGAAATTCGCCCTGCGGGAGGGGCTGCGATGAACTTCGACTTCACACCCCAGCAGGAGACGCTGGCCAAACGGGTGCGCGAGTTCGCCGCCGACCGCGTCGCGCCCTTCCGGGCCGAGAGCGACCGGCGGGCCGAATACCGTCCGGGCCTGCTGGCCGACCTGGCCGCCGAAGGGCTCTTCGGCGTGCGCGTCCCGGAGGAGTTCGGCGGCCAGGCGCTGGACGCCGTCAGCGCCGGCATCGTGCTCGAAGAGCTCGCGGCGGCCGACCTGTCGGTCTGCTACCCGGTGCTCAACGCGGCGCTGGTCGGCGGCGTGCTGGCCGCGAACGGCAGCCCCGCCCAGTTGGCCCGCTGGTTGCCCGGCATCGCCGCCGGTACGTCGATCGTCGCCCTCGGCCTCACCGAGGCCGGCCACGGGACCGACGCGGCCGCCATCGAGACCGTCGGGGAACACGCCGCCGACGGCTGGCGGCTGACCGGCGAGAAGACGTCCATCATGGCCACCGCCTACGCCACCCACGGGCTGCTGTTCGCCCGGACCGGCGGCGCCGGGGCCCGGGGCATCAGCGCCTTCTACACCCCGCTCCACGGGGTGCGCCGGGAACTGCACACCGACCTGGGCTGCCGCTCGGGCGGCCGGGGCCGGTTCAGCCTCGACGGCCTGCGGGTCGCCGACGACGACCTCGTCGGCCGGCCGGGCGCGGGGTTCGTGGAGGTCATGCGCGGCTTCGGGGTCTCCCGGGCGCTGATCTCCCTGATGGCCGTCGCCGTCGCACGGGCCGCCCTCGACGAGGCCATGGCCCACGCCGGACGGCGCGAAGCCTTCGGCCAGCCGATCGGCCGGTTCCAGTCGGTGGCGTTCCCGCTGGTGGAACACGCGACGATGCTGCACGCGGCCCGCCTGGTCTCCTACGAGGCCCTGGCCGCCGCCGACGCCGGCCGCGACCCCCGGCTGCCCGCGAACATGGCCAAGTGGTGGGCCCCCAAGGCGGCCATGGAGGCCGTGCACCAGTCGCTCCTCACGATGGGCCACCTCGGCTGGTCGGAGGACGGCCCGGTGGCCCAGCGCCTTCGCGACGTCATCGGCCTGCAGCTGGCCGACGGAACCGCCGCCGCCACCAAACTCGTGGTCGCCCGTCAACTGCTCGGACGGGAGGCCGCCCCGTGACCCGCCTCTCAGGCCACCGGTCCGGCATCGGCGCCATCGCCCGCTCGGAACTCGGCCCGGTCGGCCGCGCCCCGGCGGTAGGTGCGCATCTTCGCCCGTGTGCCGCAGACGGCCATCGAGCACCAGCGGCTGCCCCGGTTCCTGGAGCGGTCGTAGAAGGCCCACTCGCAGCGGTGTTCGCGGCACGCCTTGAGGCGGGGCCACGAGCCGTCGGCCACGGCGGCGGCGACCGCGCCGAGGATGGTCGCGAACACGCCGCGCAGGTCGGGCTGGACCGGGCGCAGGCCCAGGGTCTCGCCCGACAGCACCAGCGGGCAGTCGCGGGCCACGTGGTCGATCGCCAGGCGGGCCTCGCGGTCGGGGGCGGCGCCGTTGTTCTCGCGGAGCACGGCGCGCAGCGCCTCCCGCAGGGTGACGGCGTCGCGCCGGTCGAGTTCGCCCACCTCGATCGTGAAGCCGTGGCGGGCGAGCCAGCGGCCGGCCGCCTCGGTCGTCGCGAACTCGTCGGGCCCGAACTCCAAATTGAGGCTGTTCACGAACGACTGCACCAGCGCCAGCGGACCCGGCGCGATCTCCCTGTCACCCGGCTGACCCTTCATGGCTACCAGTAAAGACAGTTCGCTGGTAACAAATCAAGTACGAGGAGGAAAACCCATGTTCCAGGAGAACCGCAAGCCGGCCCTGGCACTGCTGTGCATGGCCCAGTTCGTGCTGGTCCTGGACTTCGCGATCGTCAACGTCGCACTGCCCTCCATCCAGCGTGACCTCGGCTTCACCGACAGCGCCCTGCAGTGGGTCGTCGGCGCGTACGCGTTGTTCTTCGGCGGGTTCCTGCTGATCGGCGGGCGGCTCGGCGACATCGTGGGACGCAAGAGGATGTTCGTCGGCGGGCTGGCCGTCTTCACCGCGGCCTCGCTGGTCGGCGGGGTCGCGACCGAGCCGATCGTGCTCATCGTCGCCCGCGCGCTGCAGGGCCTCTCGGCGGCGGCCGTGTCGCCGGCCGTGCTGGCGCTGATCGCGGCGGGCTACCCCGAAGGGAAGGAACGCGCGAAGGCCATGGGCATCTTCGGCGCGGTCGCCTCGGCCGGGTTCACCGGCGGGGTGCTCTTCGGCGGCATCCTCACCGAGTTGTTCGGCTGGCGGGCGGTCATGTTCGTGAACGTCCCGGTCGGCGTCGCACTGGTGCTGCGGGCGGTCGGCCGGCTGGCCCCCGACCACGTCTCCGCGCGCACCCAGAAGATCGACGTGCCCGGCGCGATCCTGGTCACGGCCGGGATGTGCGCGCTGACCTACGCGCTCACCACCGCCACCGACCACGGCTGGGGCGCCCCCGGCGTCGTCTACCCGCTGGCCGGGGCGGCGGTGCTGCTGGTCGCGTTCTTCGTGCTGCAGACCCGGCGGGCCGACCCGCTGGTGCCGCTGTCGATCTTCAGGATCCGCGGCGTGGTCGCGGGCGACTCGATCGCGTTCCTGTCGGGCGGCGTCATGTCGATCTCGACCTACTTCCTGACCCTCTACATGCAGCACGGCCTCGGCTACTCCGCCATCCAGACCGGCGTCGCGTTCTTCCCGCAGGCGGTCGTCACCGTGTTGTCGGCCAAGTTCGTGGCCGACCTGACCGGGCGGCTCGGGCCCCGGCCCGTGCTCATCGGCGGGGCGGCTTTCCTGACCGCCGGTTCAGCGTGGCTGCTCACGGTGCCGGTGGGCGGCAGCTACTGGCTGCACGTGCTGCCCGGCGGCGTGCTGATCGGGCTCGGCGTCACCGTCATGATGATCTCCACGGCGGTGGCCGCCACGACCGGGGTCGACGGGCCGCGCATGGGCCTGGCCAGCGGCCTGTACAACTCGCTGCGCCAGCTCGGGGTCGGGCTGCTGCTGGCCGTCGCCGTGACGGCGGCGGCGCCGTCGACCGACCCGCAGAACATCGGCAGCTACCACGTCGCCTTCGGCATCAGCACGGCCCTGTCGGTGCTGATCGCGCTGATCGCGGCCGCCGTGCTGCCGTCGAGGAAGCCCGCGCCGGCCTCGGAGAAGGAGAAGGTCGACGCCTGAGCGAACTCGCGAAAAAGCCGGTCCCCTTTCATGGGGGCCGGCTCTTTTTATTGCATAACAAGCGCTAATCGCAGCGCCATTGTTCGGCCGTAGTTACCGCCATAGCGTAGTAAGCGGTAACAGCGAAAGGACGGACATGGCGAACACACTGATCGCCGGCGGCGGGATCGGCGGCCTGGCGGCCGCGCTCTCGATCGCCCGCGAGGGCAATCGCGTGACCGTGCTCGAACGCGGTCACCGGTTCGCCGAACTCGGCGCGGGGATCCAGCTCGCGCCCAACGCGTTCCGCGCCCTCGACCTGCTCGGCGTGGGCGACCGGGTGCGCGAGCGCGCGGTCTTCATCGACGAACTGCGCTTCATGGACGGCACCACGGGCGACCGCGTCGCCGGGCTGCCCCTCACGGGCGCCTACCGGGAACGCTTCGGCAACCCCTACGCCGTCGTCTCCCGGGGCGACCTCTACCAGCCGCTCCTGGACGCCTGCCGCGCCGACGGCCGCATCGAGCTCCTGCCGGGCCACACGGTCACCGGCTACACGCAGAGCGCCGCCAAGGTGGTCGTGACCGGCCGGGCCGTCGACGGCGGCGAGCAGGTCTCCGGCCGCGTCACCGCGACGAGCTTCGAGGCCGACCACCTGATCGGCGCCGACGGCATCCGCTCGGCGGTCCGGGCCCAGCTCGTCGGCGACGGCCGCCCCCGGGTCTCCGGCCACACCATCTACCGGTCGGTCATCCCGATGGACCGGGTCCCGCCCGAGCTGCGGTGGAACGTCGTCACCCTGTGGGCCGGGCCCAAGTGGCACTTCGTGCACTACCCGATCGGCGGCGGCCGGTTCCTCAACCTGGCCGCCACCCGCGACGACGGAGCCGCCCGGGAGGTCGCGGGCGAGCCGGTCGCGCGGGAGGTCGTACAGAACCGGTTCCCGGGGCTCAGCGCCACGGCCAGAGCTCTGCTGGAGCTCGGCGACGAGTGGCGCACCTGGGTGCTGTGCGACCGCGACCCCGTCTCGACCTGGGTCGACGGCCGGGTGGCCCTGCTGGGCGACGCGGCCCACCCGATGCTCCAGTACGCCGCCCAGGGCGCCTGCACAGCCCTGGAGGACGCGGTCGTGCTCGGCAGGGTCTTCCCCGACCTCGACGCCTACGCCGAACTGCGGCGGGAGCGCACCGCGAGGGCGACGCTGACCGCCCGCCGGCTCGGCGAGCACCTCTACCACCCGGCGGGCGACGCCGCCCGCGACCGGAACGCCACCCTGGCCGCGCTGTCCGAGACGGACCTGCACGACCACGTGGCCTGGTTACACGCCTTCGATCTAGCAGAAAGGATCCCGAGCGATGCGGTTCGATGACATCTGGGTCGCCGGAACCGGCGGCACGCTCGGCGAACGGGTGCCGGTCGAGCGGGCCGTCGCCGCCGGCGACTACTCGGCCGACGCCGCGAAGAGCACCGGGCAGGTCTCGGTCGCCATGTCGCGGCAGGCCCCGCCCGAGATGGCGGTCGCCGCCGGGCGCCGCGCGGTCAAGTCGGCCGAAGACGGCGGCGCGCACGTCGGCCCCGACACCTTCTACCTGCACAGCCACAGCCACTTCCAGGGCGTCGACATGTGGCCGGCCGCCTGCTGGATCGCCGGGGAGCTCCTCGGCACCGATCTGCGCGGCCTGCCGATGTCGGTCCAGGCGGCCTCCAACGGCTCGCTGGCCGCCCTGGAGATCGCGGCCACCACGCTCACCGCCCGGCCCGAGACCCCCTCGGCGCTGGTCACCGTCGCCGACCGGTTCGCGCCGCCCGCCGACCGGTGGTACCTGTCGCCCGGCATGGTGTTCGGCGACGGCGCGGCGGCGGCCGTGCTGGCCAGGGGAGGCGGTCGGCTCCGGCTCCGCAGCCTGGTGTCGGAGACCGACGCCGCGCTCGAGGGTCTGTCGCGGGGGGACGAGCCGTTCCGCACCGCGCCCCAGCCGGGAGCCGACATGCGCGGCCGGACCCGGGCGTTCCTCGCCCACGGCGGCCTCTCGCTCAAGGACGTGCGGCGGCGCTCGGCCGACCGCACCCGCAGCGTGGTGACCCGGGCCCTCGGCGAAGCCGGTAAGTCGCTCGACGACGTCGACTGGTTCGTCACCCCCTTCGTGGGGCGCGCCCTCCACCACGACGGCTTCATCCGCCCCTTCGACGGCTACACGCCCAAGAACACCCTGCTCGACCTGGGCCTCACCACCGGGCACCTCGGCCCGGCCGACGGCCTCTACGCGCTGCACCACCTGATCCGCGACGACCTGCTCGCGCCCGGGGCCACGGTGCTGGTGCTCGGCACCGGCATGGGCTTCACCTTCTCCGCGGCAGTGCTTACCAGGGAGGACACGCCATGCGTCCGGTGAACGCCCGAATCTCCGCGGTCGAACCGCTGCTCACCCCGGCCGAACTGCGCGCCGAGGTCCCGCTCGGCGACCGCGCCGCCCGCACCCTGCTCAAGGGCCGCGAGGAGGTCGCCCGGGTGCTCGACGGCACCGACGACCGCCTGCTGGTCGTGACCGGCCCGTGCTCGGTGCACGACCCGGCCGCCGCGCTCACCTACGCCGAGCGCCTGGCCGACCTGGCCGAGGAGGTCTCCGACACGCTGCTGCTCGTCATGCGCGTGTACGTGGAGAAGCCGCGTACCCGGCTCGGCTGGAAGGGCCTGGTCACCGACCCGCACCTCGACGGCAGCGACGACGTCAACGAGGGCATCCGGCTCTCGCGCGAGTTGCTGGCGAAGGTGCTGGACCTCGGCCTGCCCACCGGCTGCGAGTTCCTCGACCCGACCGTGGCCCGCTACCTCTCGGACGTGGTCTGCTGGGGCGCGATCGGCGCCCGGACCGTGCAGAGCCAGACGCACCGGCAGCTGACCAGCGGCCTGGCGATGCCGGTCGGCATGAAGAACACCACGACCGGCGCGGTCGGCGACGCCATCGACGCGATCGTCTGCGCCTCCCACGGCCACGTGTTCCCCGGCATCGACGACGACGGCCTGGCCTCGGTCATCCAGACCAGCGGCAACCCCGACTGCCACGTCGTGCTGCGCGGCGGCGCGTCCGGCCCGAACTACGGGCCCCTGGACGTCGCCCGCGCGCTCGACGCCCTCGGCGGCGCCGGTCTGCCGCGCCGCCTCGTCATCGACGCCAGCCACGGCAACAGCGGCAAGGACCACGAACGCCAGCCGGTCGTCGTCGCCGACGTCGCCCGCCGGATCGCCGCCGGTGAACGCGGCATCGCCGGGCTGATGGTCGAGAGCTTCCTGGCCTCCGGCCGGCAGGAGCTCGTGCTGGGCGAACCCGGCCGGCTGGTCTTCGGCCAGAGCGTCACCGACGCCTGCGTCGGCTGGGACCGCACGACCCGCATGGTCGCCCAGCTCGCCGACGCCGTCACCGCCGGCCGCGCCGCCTCCGTCGCAGCCTGAAAGGACTGATCATGGAAACCGCCCTTCCCCTGGCCCGTCCCGGCGGGGACCCGGCCGTCACGCACGAGCGCCGGGTCGAGGCCCCGGGCCGCGCCCTCGTCGCGCTGCTGCACCGCTACACCGGCGAGACCGAGATCGCCGGCTGCCACGTCACCGGCGACCTGGCCGTCGGCGAGATCGCGGCCGGGTTGCCGATCACGATCGGCCCGCTGTCGTTCGACGGGACCACCCTGCGGATGCGCGGCTCCGACTTCGACGCCGACGCCGCCGACCAGTACGCCGCCCACCTGGGCCGCTTCACCGACCCCGCGGCGAAGGTCCGCGACGTGGAGATGCTCACCGCCGAGGAGACCGAGCGTCTGCTGGTCGCCTGGAACCAGACCGGCGAGCCGGTCCCGGCGCCCTACTTCCACGAGCGCGTCGCCGAGATCGCCGAGGCCACCCCCGACGCCCCGGCCGTCGTCTGGCCGGGCGGCACGCTCACCTTCCGCGAACTCGACGCCGACGCCGACCGGCTCGCCCACCGCCTGACCCGGCTGGGCGTGCGGCGCGGCGACCGCGTCGGCACCTGCTTCCCGCGCGGTCCCGAGAGCCTGATCGCCCAGCTCGCCTGCTTCAAGGCCGGCGCGGCGGCGATCCTGCTCGACCCGGACTTCCCCGCCGACCGCGTCCAGTTCATGATCGTGGACGGCGCGGCGAAGCTGACCCTGACCATGGACGCCCACCGCGACGTCGTCACCGGCCACGTGGTGACCCTCGACGGCGACGACTGGCGGCAGGAGCCCGCGACCCCGATCAACTCGGCCGTCGGCCCCGACGACCTGATCCACATCTGCTACACCTCCGGCTCGACCGGCAAGCCGAAGGCCGTCATGGTCCGCCACGGCGCGGCCCGCAACCTGATCTACTCCATGCGCACCATCTGCGGCGTCACCCCGACCTCGCGGGGCACCTGGCTGGCCGCACCGGGCTACGGCATGGTCGAGGTCGAGTGCTTCTCGGTGCTGGCCGCCGGGGCGCCCGTCCACATCCCCGAGCCGTCGGTCGTGACCAGCCCCGAGTGGCTGCGCGACTGGCTCGTCGGCAGCCGGATCACCCACACGCTGCTCATGAAGGCCATGTGCGAGCGCCTGTGGGGCCTGGAGTGGCCGGCCGAGACCGCGCTGCGCAACATCCGCATCTGCGGCGAGCGTGTCCAGTCGTGGCCGCTCGACCTGCCGTTCCACGTCTTCAACCTCTACGGCTCGGCCGAGGCCACCGTCGTGGCGACCTGCGACATCACCGAACTGGGCCGGGAACTGGGCGAGCGCGAGCGGGCCCGGCGCCTGCCGCCCATCGGCCGCCCGACCCCGAACGTGCGAACCTACGTCCTGGACGAACGGCTGAAGCCGGTCCCGCCCGGCGTCGTCGGCGAGTTGTGCGTGGCCGGCGAGAGCCTGTCATCGGGCTACCTGAACCGGCCCGAGGCGACCGCCGAGAAGTGGGTCTCCCACGACGTCGGCACGCTCTACCGGACCGGCGACCTGGCCCGGTTCTGGACCGACGGCAGCATCGAGATCGTCGGCCGGACCGACAACCAGGTGAAGGTGCGCGGCAACCGCGTCCACCTCGGCGAGATCGAGGTCGTCATCGCCGCCCAGCCCGGCGTGGCCCAGGCGGCCGTGCTGGCCAAGCAGGACGCCTCCGGCGACACCCGGCTGGTCGCCTACGTCGAGGGCGACCCCTCGATCCGCGACCTGCGGCGCGCCCTGGCGAAGCTGCTGCCGTCGTTCATGGTGCCGTCGGCGTACGTCGTCGGCCGGTTCCCGCTGACCACCAACGGCAAGATCGACCGCAACGCGCTGCCCGAGCCGCCCAAGGAGCGCCCCGACGTCGACAGCCCCTACGAGGAGCCGCGCACCGACGTCGAGCACACGCTGCGCGAGATGTGGGCGACCACGCTCGACCTCGACGGCATCGGCGTCAAGGACAACTTCTTCGACCTGGGCGGCGACTCGATGCGCGCGGCCGCGCTGACCGACCGCATCCGCGCCCGGTTCGCCACCGACGCCGACATCGACGACCTCTTCGACGACCCGACGATCGAGCGCATGGCCCTGGCCATCGCCGCGAAATGAGGACGGCATGCATTACTTCGAGACCCAGGTCCCCCTCACCGAGGACCCCGTCGAGGTCGCGGCCCGGCTCGCCGACTCCGGCCTCTTCGCCGACCACGTCGTCTACGAGAACGGCGGCGTCTGGTCCTACGCCGGCGGCGCCCGCGCCGAGCTGACCCTCGACCGGTCCGGGGCGCTGCTCCGGCACGAGGGCCGCGACGAGGTGTTCGAGCCGTGGAACGGCGACCCGCTGCACCAGGTCGCCGGGCTGCTCGACACCGTGTCGATCCCCGAGTGGCGGGCCTACGGCTGGGCGGCGTTCGAGTTGTCGTACACCGAGGAGCACGTGGGCGACGGGCGGCTGCTGCACCTGGTCGTCCCCGAGGCCGAGGCCCGGATCGCCGACGGGCACGCCCGGCTGCGCGCCGCGGACACCGCGACGCTGACCGCGCTCCTGGGCGCGATCCAGGAGGCTCCTTCGCCGAGGGCGGCGAAACCGACGCCGTTGGACGTGTGGGGGACCGGCGAGGACGCCTACCGCGAGGCCGTGAAGCTGGCCGTCGAGTCGATCAACGCCGGCGAGCTGCACAAGGTCATCCTGTCGCGGGTGGTCGAGGTGCCCGGCGAGGTCGACCTGACCGCCACCTACCTGGCCGGCCGGCGCGGCAACAACCCGGCCCGGTCGTTCCTGCTCGACCTGGGCGGGCTGGCGGCGACCGGGTTCAGCCCCGAGATCGTCGTCCAGGTCTCCGCCGACGGGCACGTGGTGTCGCAGCCGCTCGCCGGGACCCGCGCGCTGACCCCTGACGAGGCGGTGAACGCGGCCCTGCGGGCCGACCTCTACGGGTCGGCCAAGGAGGTCTACGAGCACGCCATCTCCGTCAAGGTCGGCACCGACGAACTGGTCGGCGTGTGCGAGCCCGACTCGGTCGAGGTGCCGGAGTTCATGGCGATCCGCGAGCGCGGCAGCGTCCAGCACCTGGCCTCCCGGGTGTCGGGCCGCCTGTCGCCCGGCATGCGCGCCTGGGACGCCTTCGGCGCCGTCTTCCCGGCCGTCACCGCGTCGGGCGTGCCGAAGAAGGCCGCGTACGAGGCGATCCGGGCGCACGAGCCCGAGGCCCGCGGCCTCTACAGCGGCGCGGTCATGACCGTCGACCACACCGGCGAGATGGACGCCGCGCTGGTCCTGCGCTCGGCCTACCGCCGCGACGGCCGCACCTGGCTGCGCGCCGGGGCCGGCATCGTCGGCCAGTCGACGCCGGAACGCGAGTTCGAGGAGACGTGCGAGAAGCTCGACAGCGTCGCGCGTCACCTGGTGAGGGGCGCGGCATGAGATTCGACGACCTCTACCTGTCCGGCGTCGGCTCCGCCCTCCCCGGTACGGTCACCACGAGCGAGGCCGTCTCCCGCGGGCTCTACGACGCGGCAGATCGGGAAATGTCGGGCATGCTCGGCGTGCTGGTGGCCGGCGAGACGCCCGCCGTCGACCTGGCCGCCGAGGCCGGAAACATCGCGGTGAAGCGCTCCGGGCACGAGCCCGACGACTTCGTCGCCCTGCTGCACAGCGGCAGCTACCACCAGGGCCCCGACGGCTGGTCCGCGCCCCACTACGTGCTGCGCAACACGATCGACCGCCCGATCACGGCGCTCGAAGTGCGCCAGGGTTGCCTCGGGATGTTGTCCGGCCTCCGCATCGCCGCCGGGCTGCTTAAAAGCGAAGACGACGCGGGTCTGCCCGGCGCTGAAGACGACGCCGCTCCCCTGAAAAGCAACCACGCCGTTCTGTTGACCAGCGGTGACAACTACGGCAGCCCGCTCGTCGACCGGTGGCGGGCCTCGCGGATGTTCCTGCTGGCCGACGGCGGCGCGGCCGTCGTCGCGTCGCGGCGGGGCGGGTTCGCGAAGGTCCTGGCGGCCGGCGCGGTGTCCAACCCCGCGATGGAGGAGCTGCACCGGGGCGGCGAGACGCTGTTCCCGCCCGACCTGTCGCGCGGCCTCAACTTCGAGGAGCGCACCGCCTGGTGGCGGGCCCGCTGGGCCGAGGGCGTCGCCCCGCCCATGGGCCACCTGGGCGAACTCGTCGCCGAGGTCGCCTTCGGCACGCTGGAGGAGGCCGGCAGTTCGATCGACCGCGTGAAGCGGGTCTGCCACGTCGGCTTCACCGAGGGCCCGCTGACCGCCATCTACCTCGACCCGCTCGGCGTCGACGCCGCCAAGGGCACCTGGGAACTCACCCGGACCACCGGCCACGCCGGGGCCGGCGACCCCTTCATCGGCCTGGAGTGGTTGTGGACGCGCGGCGACGTCGAACCCGGCGACCACGTCCTGCTCATCGGCACCGCCCCCGGCATGGAGGCGGCCTGCGCGGTCGTCGAGATCACCGAAAGGAGCGCGTGATGTTGCCCGGTTGCACCCCGTGGCCCGACGAGCTGGCCGCCCACTACCGATCCCGGCACGTCTGGCAGGGCGTCGCCCTGGGCGGCCTGCCGGCCGAATGGGCCCGCGAGTTCGGCGACCGCACCGCCCTCGTCTGGCGGGAGGAGCGCCTGTCGTACCGGGACCTGGCGGCCCGGGTCGACCGCACCGCCGCCGGGTTCGCCCGGCACGGCATCGCACCCGGTGACCGGGTGGTGCTGCAACTGCCGAACACACCCGACTTCGTGGTCGTCGCGTTCGCGATGTTCAAGGCGGGGGTGAAGGCGGTGTTCTCGCTCGCCTCCCACCGCTCGAACGAGGTCGGCCACCTGGCGTCGGTCTCCGGCGCCGTCGGATACGTCGGCCCGAACCACGACATGGCCCGCTCTCTGGGCATTGAGCACGTCCTGTCCCCCGACGACCTCGACGGCGACCCCGTCGCGCACCCGGCGGCCGACCCCTCCGACGTGGCGTTCTTCCTGCTCTCCGGCGGCACGACCGCGCTGCCGAAGCTGATCCCGCGGACCCACGACGACTACGCCTACCAGACCCGCGTCGTCGCCGACCTGTGCAAGGTGAAGGCCGACGACGTCTACCTGGCGGCGCTCCCGGTCGAGTTCAACTTCACGTGGGGCTGCCCGGGTGTCGTCGGGACCCTGGGCCGGGGCGGCACGGTCGTGCTGGCCGACGACCCGGGCGCCGACGGCTGCTTCGCGCTGATCGCGCGCGAGAAGGTCACCGTCACCTCGCTGGTGCCGACGGTCGCGCACCTGTGGCTGGAGGCCCGCGAGTTCCTCGACGACGACCTGTCGTCGCTGCGGCTGGTGCAGATCGGCGGGGCCCGGCTCCAGCCGGAGCTGGCCGCCCGGATCGAACCCGGGCTCGGCTGCCGGTTGCAGCAGGTGTTCGGCATGGCCGAGGGCCTGCTGTCGATGTCCCGCCTCGACGACCCGGCCGACCGGGTGATCAACACCCAGGGCCGGCCCGTCTCCCCGTACGACGAGATCCGGATCGTCGACGGCGAACTGCTGGCGCGCGGGCCGTACACGCTGCGCGGCTACTACAACGCCGCCGAGCACAACGCGACGGCGTTCACCGGCGACGGCTTCTACCGGACCGGCGACCTGGCCTCGGTCACCCCCGACGGCGACCTCGTCATCGAGGGGCGCATCAAGGACGTGGTCATCCGGGGCGGCGACAAGATCGCGGCCGGCGAGGTGGAGGGGCACCTGCTCAGCCACCCCGACGTCGACCGCGCGGCCGTGGTGCCGGTGCCCGACGAGTTCCTCGGCGAGCGCATCTACGCGTTCCTGGTCAGCCGCCGGGTCCGCCCGTCGCTGACCGACCTCAAGCGGGCCCTGCACGAACGCGGGCTGGCCGACTTCAAGCTGCCCGACCGCGTCGAGTTCGTGGACGCCTTCCCGCTGACCCCCCTCGGCAAGGTCGACAAGAAGACCCTGGCCGCCGCCGCGGCCGATCCGCTGGCGGCCCGGGGCTGGAAGGAGCAGTCATGAGTGTCAAGGAAGACCTGCGCAGCACCGTCGCCGATCTGGTCGGCGCCGACCCCGCGTCCCTCGCCGACGACGACAACCTGGTCGTGCTGGGGCTGGGCTCGCTGGAGATGATGCGCCTGGTCACGAAGTGGCGGCGGGCCGGCCTGAAGGTCGAGTTCCGCGAGCTCGCGGCCGTGCCGACCATCTCGGCCTGGTCGGCCCGCCTGGAGGAGGCGAGCGCATGAGCCGCCTGCTGATCAGGGGCGGCACCGTCTACCAGGCCGACCCCGGCCACACCGTCACCCCCGGCGGCTCGGTGCTGATCGACGACGGCGTGATCGCCGGGTTCGACGACGCGCCCGACGCCGAGGTCGTCGACGCGACCGGCATGCTGGTGCTGCCCGGGTTCGTGAACCCGCACTGGCACGAGATGTTCGCCCTGCGCTACCCGTTCAAGGGGGCCCTGCGGCCCGCGTCCGACCGGGGCGACAAGCCCGCGTTCATGGCCCACGGCGGCGACATCCCGGCCATCTCGACCGCGTTCGACCGATTCCACGGCCTGGTCGACGCCCTCACCGACGACGAGGCCCTGGCCGTCGCCCGCTACTCGCTCTGGACCCAGCTGCGGTCCGGCGTCACCACGCTCGGCGACGTCGGGTCGGTCAACAAGCCGGCCGCGCTGGCGCGGGCCGCGCGCGAGTTCGGGATGCGCCTGTCGGTGTCGGCGTGGGTCAGCGACGCGGTCTGCGGCCGCCGCACCCGCGACGCCGCCGAGGCGCTCGCCCGCGTCGAGGGGCTCATGGCGCTCCAGGACGCGTTCGTGCGGGTCAGACCCACCTCCGTGTACGCCACCAACATGACCGACGAACTCGGCGCCGGCCTGCGCGACCTGTGCGCGAAGCACGACCTGCCGTTCGCCGCCCACGTCGGCGCGCTGCGGAACGAGGCCATGGCCATGGAGGCCTACTTCGGGGTCACCCCGGTCCGCCGGTTCGCCGACCTCGGCCTGCTCGACGAGCGGTTCACCGCCGTCCACTGCGCGTTCGCCACCGCCGAGGAGCGCGAGCTGCTCGTGCGGGCCGGCGCGCACGTCACCCACTCGCCCGCCAAATACGGCCCCGCCGGGGAGTCGACCCTGACGGAGACCCGGCAGATCCCCGCCCTGCGGGCCGCCGGGCTCGACGTGTCGTTGTCGACCGACGGGGCGTCGTTGCCCGTCCCGGGGATGGCCGAGAACATGACGGCGGCGTGGCAGGCGTACACGGAGATGGCCGCCGACCCGACCGCCCTGCTGCCGAGCGACGCCCTCGCGATGGCCACCCGGATCGCCGCGAAGGGCCTCGGGTTCGCCGACGTCGGGTCGCTGGAGGTCGGCAACCGCGCCGACCTGGTGCTGATCCGCGCCGACGACTGGCGTTACCTGCTCAACCCGCGCCCGCTGGAGGCGTTCCTGACCCTCGGCGGCTCGGCCGACGTCGAGACCGTCATCGTGAACGGCCGGGTCGTCAAGGCCGACGAGGACACCCTCCGCGCCGACTACCTGGAGGCCCTGCGCTCGTTCTCGGTCCGGTGCCTGGGGGTGGAGCTGTCATGATCGCCCTCGTCTCCGGCGCGTCCGGCGGCATCGGCTCGGCCGTGGCGAAGCGCCTGGCCGGCGACGGCTACACGGTGGTCGGCCTGGACGCCGACGTCACCTCCCCCGACCAGGTCGAGTCGTTCGTCGACCGGGTCGAGAAGGAGACCGGCCCCATCGAGGCGCTGGTCAACTCGGCCGGGGTGCTGCACACCGGCCGGGCCGTCGACCTGCCCGACGCCGACTGGGCCGACACCCTGGCGGTGAACGCCTCGGGCGTCTTCCACGTGTCCCGCGCGGTCGCCCGGCGGATGATCCCCCGGCGTTCGGGCGCGATCGTCACCGTGGCCTCGAACGCCGCGAAGACCGCCCGCCAGAACATGGCCGCCTACGCCGCCTCCAAGGCCGCGGCCACCGCGTTCACCAAGTGCCTCGGACTGGAGCTGGCCGAGTTCGGCATCCGCTGCAACGTCGTCGCGCCCGGCTCCACCGACACCCCCATGCTGACCGGCCTGTGGAACGGCGCGGACGCGCTGCGCACCTCGGTCGAGGGCGCGCCCGGGGCGTACCGGGTCGGCATCCCGCTGGGCCGGGTGGCCAGCCCCTCGGACGTCGCCGACGCGGTCGCGTTCCTGCTCTCCGCCCGCGCCGCCCACATCACCATGCAGGACCTGACGGTCGACGGAGGCGCCTCACTCGGCGTCTGAAAGGAGCAAGAGAGTCATGGCGATCCCCGCGATCGAGCCCTACCCGATGCCGACCGACCTCCCCGACAACATCGCCCCGTGGCGGGTGGATCCGCGGCGGGCGGCGCTGCTCGTCCACGACATGCAGAACTACTTCCTCAGCCCGTTCACCGACCCGTCGGCGCTGCTGGCGAACATCGCGGCGCTGAAGGAGCGGTTCGCGGCGTGCGGCGCGCCGGTCTTCTACACCGCCCAGCCCGGCGGCATGAGCACCGAGGACCGGGGCCTGCTGATGGACTTCTGGGGCCCCGGCATGACCGCCGACCCCGCCCACCGGGCCATCGTCCCGGCGCTCGAACCCTCCCCCGGCGACGTGGTGCTGACCAAGTGGCGGCCGAGCGCGTTCTGCCGCACCGACCTGCTGCGCCGGCTCCGCGAGCAGGGCCGCGACCAGCTGGTCATCTGCGGCGTGTACGCCCACGTGGGCATCCTGATGACCGCCCACGAGAGCTTCTCCAACGACCTGCAGACCTTCGTCGTGGCCGACGCGGTCGCCGACTTCACGCCGGACTTCCACCGCCTGGCCCTCGACTACGCCGCCGCCCGCTGCGCCGTGACGATCCGGACGGCCGGCGTACTGGACGAACTGGAGGCGACATGCTGACCCGCCTGCTAAACGCGGACCCGCCCCCGTTCGCACTGCTGCACCGCCCCGGTTCCGGCGTGGCCGACATCGACGTGCTGTCCGGCGACGTCGCCGCGCTCGACCGCATCGCCGACATCCCCCTGTCCGGCGAGCCGGTCCCCGGCCACGAGACCCTGGTCGTGCTCCCCTACCGCCAGATCCGCGAACGCGGCTACGCCTGCCCTGACGACGCCGCCCCCCTCCTGGCGATGACGGTGACCGACCAGTCGACCCTCTCCCTGGAAGAGGCGTGGCAGGTGCTCCCCGACGACCCGATCGAGCTGCGCGACGGCGACTTCGACACCTCCGACGAGGAGTACGAGGCGGTCGTGCGCCGCATCCTGGCCGAGGAGATCGGCGCGGGCACCGGCGCCAACTTCGTCATCAAACGCACCTACCAGGCGTCGATCGAGGGCTGGTCCCCCCGCACGGCCCTGTCATGCTTCCGCCGCCTCCTGGGCCGCGACCCCGGCGCGCACTGGACGTTCGTCATCTGGACCGGCGCCCGCACGTTCGTCGGCTCCTCCCCCGAACGCCACATCACCCTCGACGCCGGCACCGTCGTGATGAACCCCATCAGCGGCACCTACCGCTACCCGCGCGGCGGCCCCGAACTGCCCGGCGTGCTCGACTTTCTGGACGACGAGAAGGAGGCCGGCGAGCTCTACATGGTCCTCGACGAGGAGCTCAAGATGATGGGCCGCGTCTGCGACCAGGGCGGCAGGGCCCTCGGCCCGCACCTGAAGCAGCTGTCCCGCATCGCCCACACCGAGTACCTGATCGAGGGCCGCAGCTCCCTGGACGTCCGCGACATCCTCCGCGAGACCCTGTTCGCCCCCACGGTGACCGGCGGCCCGCTGGAGAGCGCCTGCCGCGTCATCTCCAGGTTCGAACCGGAGGGCCGCGACTACTACGCCGGCATGGTCGCCCTGATCGGCCGCGACCCGGCGGGCCACCGCGCCCTCGACTCGGCGATCCTGATCCGCACCGCCGACGTCGCGGCCTCCGGCGACCTGCGCGTCTCGGTCGGCGCGACCCTCGTACGCGACAGCGACCCGCCCTCGGAGGCCGCGGAGACGAGAGCCAAGGCGGCGGGCCTCCTGGAAGCCCTCCGCGGCGGCGCCTGCCGCGACGCCCCCGCCGACGTCGGCGGCCACCCGGCCATCTACCAGGCGCTGATGTCCCGCAACGAACCGCTAGCGGGCTTCTGGTTCGAGGGCCCCGACTGCCGCGACCGCCGCATCCCCGCATTGTGCGGCCTGAAGGTCCTGGTCATCGACGCCGAGGACACCTTCACGGCGATGGCCCGCCACATCATCCACGCGCTGGGCTGCGACGTGACGGTCACCCGCTACTCGGAGGAGTACGACGTCGGCGAGTACGACGTGGTGATCGTCGGCCCCGGCCCGGGAGACCCCCGCGACGTCACCCACCCGAAGATCGCCCGCCTCCGCGCCACCACCCGCGAACTGCTCGACCGCCGTATCCCGTTCCTGTCGGTCTGCCTGGGCCACCAGGTCCTGTGCACCCTGCTCGGCCTCGACGTCACCCGCAACCCGTTCCCCAACCAGGGCGTCCAGCGCACCATCCCGTTCTTCGGCCGCATGGAACAGGCCGGCTTCTACAACACCTTCGCCGCCCGCTGCACCACCGACGCCCTCGGTGACATCACGGTCTCCAGGGAAGGAGACGAGGTCCACGCGCTCATGGGCCCCGGCTTCGCCTCGGTCCAGTTCCACCCGGCGTCGGTCCTGACGCGCAACGGCGTCGAGATCCTCGCCGACCTGCTCACGACCCTGACGAGAGAGGAAGCCGCATGCTGAACGTCCGCGAATGGGGCACCGGCCCGAAGACGGCCGTCCTGATCCACGGCATCCTGTCGGACTCGGGCTGCTGGTGGCGGGTCGGCCCCGACCTGGCCGCACGCGGCTACCGCGTGGTGGCGGTCGACCTCCCCGGCCACGGCCGCAGCGCCCCCATGCCCGACGCGACGGTCGAACGCATGGCCGAGGCCGTCCGCCTGGCGGTGCCCGCCGAGGTCGACCTGGCTGTCGCCCACTCGATGGGATCGTTCATCCTGGGGGCGGCTCTCTCCCCTGACCGGGTGGTTCATGTGGACGCACCCACGGGGGCGGGGCACCGGATGCCGGCGGAGGCGTGGCGGGGGACGTACGAGAAGGCCAAGTCCCGGCGCACCCTCGAAGCCCTGGCGGAGAAGCACCCGGGGTGGGACGCGTTCGACCGGGAGGCGGAGGCCGAGGCGGCGAAACTCTTCGACGTGGAGACGGCGGTGGCGCTGCTGGTGGCTTCTGGCGGGGTGGATCACACGCCGGGGCGGCGGGGGCTGGTGATCCGGGCGGAGGGGAGCCGGTTCGTGCCGGAGGAGACGCCGGGGGCGGTGACGATCGAGGGCGCCGACCACCACGTCTGGTACGGCCACCACGACGAATTCATGGCGGCCGTCTGCGACTTCGGGGACCAAAAAAATAGCCCCGCCAATCCAGTGGATGGCGGGGAACAGTGATCGAACGCTACCAGGAGTCACTCATTGATCGCAACCTGTACTAGATGGGCAGTCCGTAGTTGGTCGCGTCGCGCACCGCGTCGTAGCAGGACTTGTCGAGCAGGTGACTCCAGATCTTCGGCTGGGAGAGCGACAGCGGCCGCTTGGCCCCCGGCCCCTTCCACGCTGCCGCCTCGACCCGCGGACCGCCGTTCGGCCGCATGGCGGCGACGACTTCGAGCGCGGGCTTCAGGTCGCTGTCGGTCGACATGAGGATGCCGACGTCGTATCGGCCTTCCAGCGCCAGCTTGACGTAGTCGATCGCGAGGGCGACGTCGATGCCCTTCTCCTGGGGCTTGAGTCCGGGCGCGCACCGATCTGGCCACCCGCGCGGATACCGCAGGTCGCGGAAGACCCCGACGACACGGGGATCGTTCTCCCAGTCGACCCGCTGCCGGACGAAGGCCGCATGCCCCCGGGCATCCCGCGACGGGTGCGGCTGCCCGCGATAGATGCGGACCTCGACCAACTCGCGGTCATAGGGGCTGTTCTCGATCAGCCAGACGCCGAGGCGAACCGGATCGATCTGCCCGTCCGTTCCCGGAGCCAGCGAGGGCTCGTGGAACGTCTCGCGAGCACCCTTGTAGACGTTCTGATGATCCAGGAAGAGGATCACACGATCGGGCACGGGGGATGCCTCGCAGTGTCGGAGACGGCGACATTGGCGCTTTCGGCCGCACGCTACCAGTAGTAGCCCCAATGTCGCACAGAGTCGCGACAACCTTCGAACATACGTCGGGGCCGGCGCAGTCCCCCAACTGCGCCGGCCCCGACTCCAAGCGGTGCCGCCGAGACGCCCTCCCCCAAAGGCATCTGGACGGCTTCCCCCGCTCTCGGGCGCGGTTCCCCCTCCGCGCCCTTATGGGAAAAAGGCTTGTGTGGCGGCTTTCCAGCCCCCTTGACCTGCTTCCACGTTACTGAACCGACCTTAAGGACCGCGCAATGCCACTGCCGGTTGTTGGTCTAAGTCTCAGGAGTCCGGCAGGTCGAGCTTGACCTCGGTCCCGGCTTCCAGGGATCGGCTGACGACGCAGTGCCGGTCGTGTACACGCTGGGCTATTTCGTGGAACTTGGCCATCGGCATGCCCTCGGGCAGCTCGATTTCGTAGCTGACCGTCACTTTGCCCAGGAGGGTCGGAGCAGACCTTTCTGCGCTGATCGTCACAGAAAGCTCGGGGAGCCGGAGGCCGCGCTGGGTGGTGAGCGGCTCGACGGTCATGGCGTTGCAGGCCCCGACCGCGACCTGGAGCAGTTCGACCGCGCCGAACTCCCCGTCGCCGTGTCCGAGGGCGACGGAGGCGCCCCGTTCGTTGGTCGCCACGAAACCGGACGGGGTCCGGGTAACCCGTACATCTCCCATGAAAGGCACCCTACGGGAAGGCCAGTTTCACGAGTGTGCCGCCGCCGGGGGCGGGACCTGCGGAGACGGAGCCGCCGTGGCTGTCGACGACCTGGCGGACGATGGCGAGGCCGAGGCCCGAGCCGGGCAGGGCGCGGGCGCCCGAGGCGCGGTAGAAGCGGTCGAAGACGTGCGGGAGATCTTCAACGGCGATGCCGGGGCCGTGGTCGCGGACGGTCAGCACGCCGTCGCGCAGCAGGACCTCGACCGTGGCGCCCGAGGGGCTGTACTTGGCGGCGTTGTCGAGGACGTTGCCGACCGCGCGGGAGAGCCGGTCGGCCACCCCCAGGACGACGACCTGGTCCAGGTCGGAGGTGTATCTGGTCTGCGGCCAGTGGGAGGAGGCGCGGGCGATCTCCCTGGTGACGATCTCGTCCAGGCGCAGCGGCTCGACCAGGGCCTGGGGTTCCTCGTCGCGGGCGAGTTCGACGATGTCGGAGACCAGGCCGGTCAGCTCCTCCAGGCCGCTGATCATTGCGGCGGCCACCTCCTCCCGTTCGCCGGCGGGCAGGCGGCCGCGCTGGAGGAGTTCGGCGTTGGTGCGGACCGCCGTCAGGGGGGTGCGCAGTTCGTGGGAGGCGTCGGCGACCAGGCGTTTCTGGGCCTTGGCCGAGCGTTCGAGGGCGTCGAGCATGGTGTTGAAGCTGCGGGCCAGGCTGCCGAGTTCGTCGTCGCCGGTGACGTCGATGCGGGTGGTGAGGTCGCTGGTGTCGGTGACCCGCTGGGCGGCGTCCTTGAACTTGCCGACGGGGCGCAGGCCCGTCCAGGCGGCGATCCAGCCCAGCGCGCCCGACAGGCACAAGCCTCCCAGGGCGATGGCGAAGAAGGGCCAGCCGAGGTCGGTGACCTCGGCGAGGCCGGCCAGCACGCCCGACGGCGGGCGGTAGCCGTAGCTGCCCATGGCCGACTCGAAGCGGTTGCAGGTGATCCGGTACGCCGCGTAGACGACCACGCTGACGCTGACCGCCCCGGCGAGCGCCGAGGCCAGGGCCATCCGCCAGTGGAGTTTCACGAACGCTCCCTGAGTGCGTAGCCCAGGCCGTGGACGGTCTGGATGAGCCGGGGTTCCCCGTCGGCCTCGGTCTTGCGGCGCAGGTAGCGGATGTAGACCTCCAGCGAGTTCGACCCGGGGGTGAACTCGTAGCCCCAGATCCGCTCCAGGATGACCTCCCGGGTGAGCACCTGGCCGCCGTTGCGGATCAACAGGTCGAGCAGGGCGTACTCGGTGCGGGTGAGGTCGAAGACGCGGGCGCCGCGGCGGGCCTGGCGGCGGTCGGGCAGCAGGTGCAGGTCGGCGAAGGAGGTGTCAGGGGGCGGGGCGGCGCGCCGCAGCAGCGCGCGGACGCGGGCGAAGAGCTCCTCCAGGGCGAACGGCTTGACCAGGTAGTCATCGGCGCCGGCGTCCAGACCGGCCACCCGGTCGCCCACGCCGTCGAGCGCGGTCAGCATCAGGACGGGGGTGCGGTCGCCGTTCTTGCGGAGGCGGCGGCAGACCTCCAGGCCGTCCATGTCGGGCATCATCACGTCCAGGACGACCACGTCGGGGGAGCTCCCGGCGATGGCGGCGAGGGCGGTGACGCCGTCGACGGCGCTGGCCACGCGGTGGCCCTCGACGCGGAGCGCGCGGGTGATCGCGGTCCGCACTTCGGGCTCGTCGTCCACGACGAGCACTCGGGTCTCTGGCACAGCGGACATTCTGCCGCCGGTTCATGAAAAGTCGCTTAGTAAAGTAAAGAATCCGACATACCTCTTAAAAGGGACGAACGTTCTGAGATTGAATCGTTATCGGGCTTGAACGCGTCCCTGCTCCGGCGCGTATCTCAGCTCGGAGACGAAGGAGTGCGATGACTACCTCTACGGACACCACCACCCGCCGCATCGACCGCTTCCCCGGGGCTCACCGAGCTGAGGACCTGATGGGATCGCATGTCGGGATCGACATCCGTACGGCTCTCCCGCAGCGGGAGCTGCGCCCGCTCCTCGACGACGCGTTCCAGTGGCTGCACTGGGTGGAGGAGACGTTCAGCACCCGGCGGCCCGACAGCCAGCTCAACCGGCTGGCGCGCAAGGAGATCACGCCCGAGGAGGCGGCGCCCGAACTGACCGAGGTCCTCCAGCGGATCGCGGAGCTCGACCGGATCACCGACGGGTTCTTCGGCGGCTCGACGGGCGAGTCGGCCGGGTCCGGGTACGTGCGCGACTGGGCACTCGAACGGGTCTCCCGCGCGCTGGCCGCCGCCGGGGCGGTGGACCACTGCGTCAGCGCCGACGGCGACGTCCGCGTCCGGGGATCGGCGCGGCCGGGGGTGCCCTGGCGGGTCGGGCTCAAGGACCCCAGCGAGGGGGCCGTGTCGCGGGTCGTGTTCGCCCACGACCTGGCGGTCGCCACCGCCGAGCGGCCCAACGGCTCGGGCGCGCAGGGCGACCTGGCCTCCGTGACCGTCGTCGGGCCCGACCTCGCGACGGCAGGGGCGTACGCCACGGCGCTGCACGCCATGGGCTCGGTCCGGGCCCGCCGGTTCGCCCGGGAGATCGCGCTGCCGAAGGACACCCAGGCGACCCCCTACGACGTGATGCTCACCGGGCTCGACGGCCGGGTGACCAGCACGCCGGGGTTCCTCGTGTACGGACCCGACGTCAAGGCGAGCTAGTCGTCGAGGTCCTTGTGTTTGGAGAGGTACTCGATGTAGACCGGGCGAAGTGCCTCTCCCAGCTTGCCCTCGCCGGCGGCCATCGCGTCGCTGAGCAGCGCGGAGACCCGGCTCAGATCGTTGGCGGTCTCCTCTTCGCGGCCGCTGGCTCCCTGGGCGGCCGGGATGACCTTCAGCAGGTCCCACAGGAAGCCGAAGTCGCCGTGGCGCACGGCATACCGGACCGCGCGGTCGTGCAGTTCCTTCGCGGAGAGCTGTTCGAGCTGGTCGACGTTCATGATCTGGCCCACCCCCAAGCGGTGATTTCCCGGGACGATCACCACCTATGCCCAACAACGGGTCAGAGTCACGCGACCTTCGCTCAGACGGGGGCGGACATGCGAGGATCACCCTCGTGAAATACATCGTCAAGATCCTCGTGGTCGCGGCGGCCTTGTGGGTGTCGACCCGCGTCGTCGACGGAATCACGGTCGGCGGCGAGTCGACCGCCAAAGAGATCGGCACGCTCCTCGCGGTCGCGCTGATCTTCGGGGTGATCAACGCCCTCCTGAAGCCGATCATCAAAACGATCGGCTGCGCCTTCTATGTCCTCACGCTGGGTCTGTTCGCGCTCGTCGTGAACGCCGGCCTGCTGCTCCTGACCAGCTGGATCGCCGATCAGCTGACACTCCCGTTCGAGGTCGTCGGATTCTGGGCGGCCTTCTGGGGAGCGATCATCATCGGCGTGATCTCCTGGCTGCTCGACCTGATCTTCGGAATTGACGACTAGGACGGTCCTGCTCGACGGCTCGACCCTGACCTGCGACGAGGTCAGGGCGGTCGGCTACGGCACGGCGAAGGTCGAACTGGGCTCGGTGTCCCGGGCCGAAGACGCCTTCGCCGCCGCCCGGGAGCAGACCGGCCCGGTCTACGGCCGCACCACCGGCGTGGGGGCCAACAAGGACGTCGAGGTGCACGAACCCGGCCTCGACCTGCTGCGCAGCCACGCCGGGGGAGCCGGTCCGCTGGTCGGACCGGCCCGCGCCACCGCGATGCTGACCGTGCGCCTCAACCAGCTCCTGCGGGGCGGTTCGGGGATCAACCCGGCGCTGCTGCCCGTGCTGGCCGAGGCGATCAACGGCGGGGCCGCCCCGCCCATCCGGCTTTACGGCGCGATCGGCACCGGCGACCTCACCGCCCTGTCGACCACGGCGCTCTGCCTGCTCGGCGAGACGCCGTGGACCGGCCCCCGCTTCCCGCTGGCCTCGGCCGACGCCCTGCCGTTCATCAGCTCCAACGCCCTGACCCTGGCCGACGCCGCGCTGGCCTGCGCCGATCTGGCCCGCCTGCTGGAGGCGTCGGTGCGGGTCGCCGCCCGCACGTGGCGCGCCGCCGGGGCGTCGGTCGAGCCGCTCGCGTACGAGGTCCAGCGCGCCCGCCGCCACCCCGGTCAGGCCAGGGTCGCCGCCGCGCTGAGCGCCCTCCTCGACGACTGCTCCCCCGCGGGCCGTCTCCAAGATCCCTACGGCTACCGCGCGCTGCCGCAGGTCCACGGCGCGGCGTTCGACGCCCTCGACGTGGCCCGCCGCGCGGTCGAGATCGACATGAACTCGGCCGCCGAGAACCCGCTGATCGCGGGCGAGGCGGCCTGGCACAACGGCAACTTCCACACCGCCCCGGTCGCGCTGGCCCTCGACGCCCTGCGGGCCGCGCTGGTGCAGACGGCCTCGCTCTCGACCGCCCGCCTGGCCACGCTGATGGAACCGGCCTACACCGGCCTGCTCCCCTTCCTCGCCGGGTCGCCCGGCGGCTCCGGCGCGCTCATCCTCGAGTACGTCGCTCACGACGCCCTCGCCTCGCTCCGGCAGCTGGCCGCGCCGGTGACCCTGGGCGGCGCGGTCCTGTCGCGCAGCGTCGAAGACCACGCGGGCTTCGGCACCCAGGCCGCGCGGGCCTGCCTGGCGGCGCGCGAGCCCTACGAGATCATCCTGGCCTGCGAGCTGGTCGCCGCCGACCGCGCCCTGGCGATCCGCGCCGGAGACCACCCGGCGGACCGGTCACTGGAGGCCGACATCGAGGCCGCCCGGTCGGCGCTGGCCGACTGACCCGCGGCGCGTGGCCGCCGGAAAGGCATGCGGCCGGCCGCGTCAGCGCCGGCCGACCGACCCGCGTTCGCGGAGCATCGGCTTCTGCACGACCCGGCGGCGGCGCAGCGTGCCATCGGCCGCCCCCAGCACCAGCCTGACCGCCGACCGCACGATCGTGTCGAGATCCCAGCTCACCGTCGTCAGGCCGAGCAGCTCCGACATCGGGTGGTCGTCGTAGCCCATCACCGAGACGTCGCCGGGAACGGAGAGGCCCAGGTCGCCGGCGGCCTTCAGCACCCCGTACGCGATCGAGTCGGAGAAGCAGAACACCGCGCTCGGCCGGTCTCGCAACACCGCGCGAGCCGTCTCGGCCGCCGGGCCGAGGGCCTGCGGGCAGGTCGCCACGGTCACCTCCAGGCCGAGCCGGGCGGCCTCGGCGGTGACCAGGCGGTCGGCCGGACGGTCGGGGGTCTCGGCCAGGGTCGAGGTCAGCACCGCGACCCGCCGGTGCCCGCGACCGGCCAGGTATTCGAGGGCGAGGGTGACCCCGCTCTGGTTGTCGAACACCACCTCGGCCGCGGTCCGGGCCTCTTTTAGGGCGTCGCCGATGGTCACCAGCGGGATGTCCTCCGCGATGGCCGCCCAGAACGGCGCGGCCGGGTCGACCGGCTGCACGATCAGGCCGTCGACCCCGCGCAGCTGCCGGGCCAGGGTGCGTTCGCGGTCGGGGTCGCCGGCGGCGTCGAGGATCAGGCCGTAGTGGTCCTTCTCGCGCAGCGACCGGCCGATGCCGACCGCCAGCGACTGCTGCCAGAGGTCCTCCAGCGAGCCGCAGAGCACGCCGATCATCCCGGTACGCCCGCTCGCCAGCGCCCGCGCGTTGGGATCGGCCTCGTACCCGAGCTCGGCCGCGGCGCGGCGGACCCGGTGCATGGTCTCCTCGGAGACCTGGAGCCCCCGTAGCGCGTAGCTGACGGCGGCGGTGGACAGGCCGGTCGCCTGGGCCACCTCACGGATCGTCGCTCGCTTCCGTTGGGGCATCGATCCAGCCTACTTGACACATATGGGGTGAAACGGTTCACTGAAGCGAATCAGTGAAGCGGTTCACTAGCCTCAGATCGATATACCTGTATTATGAGTAGGGAATTCGGGTTGGAGGAGGCGGAGATGGCTGTGGACGTACACCAGCACCTCTGGCCTGCGCCTTTCCTCGACGCGCTCCGATCACGGACCGCCAACCCCCGCCTCGACGGCTGGACCCTGCTGCTCGACGGCGAACCGGCCTACGAGGTGAACCCGGCCGACCACGACCCGGCCGCACGGGCCAAGCTCGACTCCGCGCTCGACCTCGCGCTCGTCTCGTTGTCGAGCCCGCTGGGCGTCGAGCACCTGCCGCCCGGCGAGGCGTGGCCGCTGATCGACGCCTTCCACGAGGGCGCGGCGGCCCTCCCCGAGCCCTTCGGCTTCTGGGCCTCGGCCCCGGTGACCGACGTCTCGGTGCCCAAGCTCGAAGAAGCCCTCGCCGCCGGGGCCCTGGGCCTGCAACTCCCGGCCACCGCCATCCAGGACGAATCGGGCTGGGCCCGCGTCGCCCCGCTGCTCGACGCCCTGGGCGAGCGCCCGCTGTTCGTCCACCCCGGACCGGCCTCGGCCCCCGGCACCCCGCCCTGGTGGCCCGCCGTCGTGCCCTACGTGCAGCAGATGCACGCCGCCTGGTACGCCTTCCAGGCGTTCGGCCGGGCCCGGCACCCCCGGCTCAAGGTCTGTTTCGCGCTGCTGGCCGGCCTCGCGCCGCTGCACGCCGAACGCCAGATCACCCGCGGCGGCTCGGGCCGCGGGCTGGTCGATCCGGCCGTGTTCGTGGAGACCTCGTCCTACGGCCCCCGGGCCGTCGACGCGGTGATCAGGGAACTCGGCATCGACGTGGTCGTCAACGGATCCGACCGTCCCTACGCCGAAGCGCCCGTCCTCGACTTCGGACCGGCCGCCCGGCACGCCATCACCGTGGCGAACCCCGCCAGATTGCTGACACGAAAGGAGCCGTCCTCATGAGCACGCCCACCCTCCCGGTGCCCGCCCCCTGTCCCACGGCCCCTTTCGAGTCGCTGCCACCCCGGGCACTCGACCGGCGTGAGCTGCGGGAGCTGGTCGACGACCTGGCCGTGAAGCCGGAGCTCTGGCAGGAGCACCTGTCGTTCGAGGGCTCGGAAGACGGCGGCCGCCACTACGCCTCGCTCTACCGCGACGCCTACGTCGACGTCTGGCTGCTGTGCTGGCGGCCCGAGGACGACACGGGCTGGCACGACCACGACGTCTCGTCGGGCGCGGTCAACGTGGTCAAGGGCACGCTGGTGGAGGCCAACCCGCGCATCGGCGGCGAGCACCTGGAGACCAGCGTGAGCGCCGGGACCTCCTTCAGCTTCGGCCCCGACCACATCCACCGCCTCACAGGGGCGGAGCACGGCAGCGTGTCGATCCACGCCTACTCCCCGCCCCTGTGGCGGCTCGGTCAGTACTCGATCAGCGACGACGGCATGATGCGCCGCCAGTCGGTGAGCTACGCCGACGAGCTGCGCCCGCTCGACTAGTCACTTGTCCGAGCTGAGCACGGCGCGGGGCATCGAGGGGTCGTCGGCGAAGATGCCGTCGATCTCCTGCTCGAACAGCGCCGCCGCGAAGCCCATGACGTTGCCGACCGCGCGCGGGAACGCCGGGTTGGCCGGGTTGCCGAACTGGTAGTCGACCGGCAGCTGCGAGTTCTCGTTGCGCAGCGTCCAGGCGTGCACGATCAGGTCCTCGCGGTGGGCGTCGTGCACGAGGCGGGTCGGCGCGGTGGTGCGGCCGTCGGGGCCGACCGGGAGGATGCGGCGGGTGTTGACGCCGATGCCGTTGGCGTAGGAGCGAATCTCGCGCAGGCCCTCGCGGGTGACCATCTGGTCGTAGGTGAGGGTCGCGGTGTCGAACGGCTTGCCGGCGGCGTCGATCAGCTGGGCCAGCTTGAGCTTGGTCTTCGGGCGCAGCGCCTTCAGGTTGCCGACCTCGAACGACTGGATGATGACCGGGTCGCCGGAGCGGGTCCAGCCGTAGCGGCCGAGCAGGTCGAGCAGCGGCTCCTCCAGCGACAGGCCGATGGAGTCGAAGTACGTGGGGTGCTTCGTCTCCGGGTAGATGCCGACCTCGTGGCGCTGCGCCAGCTGGATCACCTCCTCCAGGGTGGGGATCTCGGCCAGGCCGTTGAAGGCGGCGTTGTTCGGCCGCAGGTCGGGGATGCGCTCGGTGGCCCGCAGGGTCTTCAGCTCGGCGAGGGTGAAGTCCTCGGTGAACCAGCCGGTGATCGGGCGGCCGTCGATGACCTTGGTGGTGCGGCGGCCCGCGAACTCGGTGCGGGTGGAGACGTCGGTGGTGCCGCCGATCTCGTTCTCGTGCCGGGCGACGAGCACGCCGTCCTTGGTGGAGACGAGGTCGGGCTCGATGTAGTCGGCCCCCAGGGCGATGGCCGCCTCGTACGAGAGCAGGGTGTGCTCCGGACGGACGGCGCTGGCGCCCCGGTGGCCGATCACGGTGACGTCGCCGAAGCGGCGCTTGGCGGACGCGGGGGTGGTGCCCATCAGGGCGCCGGCGGCCGTTCCGGCCGCGAGCACGGTGATCGCGCCTCTGCGCGTGAGACTCATGGGCCGGACGGTAAAGGGGTGAGGTGAAGATCAGGTGCCGTGCGGTTGACGTGCGGCGAGATAACCCAACACCAATTGCACCCCGCAGACGCCGAGCCCCACGACCAGGGGAACCGTCCAGTTCCCGCTGACCTGGTAGATGGCGCCGATCACGACCGGGCCGATCGCGGCCAGGGTGTAGCCGGTCGACTGGGCCACGGCCGACAGGGCGGTGACCGAGCGGGGGTCGGGGGCGCGCAGCGTGATGATCAGCAGCGCGAGCGCGATCGACGCGCCCTGGCCCAGGCCCAGCACGATCATCCACAACCACGGGACGGTGGTCGGCCAGAACAGCACGCCGACGTACCCGACGATGGTGATCACGGCCGCCCACATGACGTGCGGAACCTGCGACTTCGCCTTCCCCGCGTGAATCGGCACGGTCAGGGTGGCGGCGATCTGGGCCAGGTTGGTGAGGCCCAGCAGGTATCCGGCGTCGTCGGCGCTGAGCCCGGCGTCCTGGAAGATCGTCGGCAGCCAGGCCAGCATGATGTAGAAGGTCATCGACTGCACGCCCATGTACGTCGCGACGTACCAGGTCACCCGCCGCCGCATGAGCGCGCGGAAGGGGCGCGGCGCCTGCGGAGGGGGCGGGGTCGGGGGCTTCAGCACCTGCGGCAGCCAGACGACCGCCGAGACCAGCGCGAAGATCGCCGTCGTGGCGGCGGCCCAGCGCCAGCCCATCTCCTGGGCCAGCGGCACCATCACGGCGGAGCCGAGGGCGGCGCCGCTGACCAGGCTGGTGACGTAGAGGCCGGTGAACAGGCCGACCCGGTCGGGGAAGTGCTGCTTGACCAGGCCGGGCATGATCACGTTCATGAACGCGATGGCGGTGCCGGCCATGGCCGCGCCCAGGTAGAGCGTGACCACGCCGCCGGAGCTGCGGATCACCACTCCGGCGATGAGCAGCAGCATGCCCGCCATCAGCGTGCGGTCGAGACCGAGGCGGGAGGACAGGATCGGGCCCAGCGGGCCCAGCAGGCCGAGGCACAACAACATGATCGTGGTGATGGCCCCGGCCGCCGCAGGGGATAGGGACAAATCGGACATGATCTCGCCCAGAAGCGGCGAGACTCCGGCAAGCGCCGGTCGCAGGTTGAGGGCGGCCAGGATGAACCCGGCGACCAGCAACAACCAGCCGTTCTTTCTCATGACCCCCGAACCTACAAGATCGGTCAAAACGGATAAACGGCGATGTCACCCTGGACGGTCACCCACTGGGTGTGGGTGAACGCGTCGGCGTTCGCGCGGGGTCCGCCGAACCGCGATCCGGTGCCCGAGGCGCCCAGTCCGCCGAAGGGCGCGACCGCCTCGTCGTCGACGGTCTGGTCGTTGATGTGCACGATCCCGGTGGGGATCTGCTCGGCCAGGCGCATCGCCTTCATGACGTCCCGGGTGAGGATGCCGAGCGAGAGGCCGTACTCGCTGTCGCCCGCCAGGGCCACCGCCTCCTCGATCGTGTGGAAGGGCATGACCGGGGCGACCGGCCCGAACACCTCGTGGTCGTACGCCGGCCCCGCCCCGGCCAGCACGGTGGGGCGGTAGAACAGGTCCTCGTACGTGCCGCCCGCCGCCAGCCGCGCGCCCGCCTCGACGCTGCCGGTGACCAGGGCGTGCACCTTGTCGCGCTGGCCCTCGGAGATCAGCGGCCCCAGGGCGACCTGCCCGGTGAACGGGTCGCCCACGGGCAGGTGGTCGGCCTTGGCGGCCAGGCGCTCGACGTACTCGTCGGCGAGCGAGGCGTGCACGAGGTGGCGGCCGGTGGTCATGCAGATCTGGCCCTGGTGCAGGAACGAGCCCCACGCCCCGGCCGCGGCGGCCGCGTCGAGGTCGGCGTCGTCGAGCACGATCAGCGCCGAGTTGCCGCCGAGCTCCAGGTGGGCGCGCTTGAGCAGGCGTCCGCACGCCTCGCCGACCTTGCGCCCGGCGGCGGTCGAGCCGGTGAACGAGATGACCGGCACCAGCGGGTCGGCGACCAGCGCCTCCCCCGCCTCGGGCCCGCCGGGCAGCACGTGCAGCAGCCCTTCGGGCAGCCCGGCCTCCTCCAGCACCCGGGCGATCACCACGCCGCCGGAGACGGCGGTCCGGGGGTCGGGCTTCAGCACGACGGCGTTGCCCAGCGCCAGCGCGGGCGCGACCGACCGGATGCCCAGGATCAGCGGCACGTTGAAGGGCGCGATCACGCCGACCACGCCGACGGGGATCCGCCGGGCCAGGCTCAGCCGGGGGCGGTTGGTGGGCAGGATCTCCCCGGTCGTCCCGGAGGCCAGCGCGGCCGCCTCGAAGCACTCCTGCGCGGCGACGTGGGTCTCCAGGCCGGCTTTCGGCGGTACGGATCCGGTCTCCCGGATGATCCACTGGTGGATCTCCTCGGCGTACTGCTCGAAGAGGGCGCCCGCGCGCCGGAGCACCGCGGCGCGTTCCTCGAAGTTGGTCGCCGCCCACTCCTTCTGCGCCTGGGCGGCCCGGCGGGTGGCGGCCCGCACGTCCTCGGCGCCGGCGACGCCGATCCGGCCGAGTTCGCCGCCGGTGGCGGGCTCGACCACGGCCGCGTCACCCGCTTGGGAGGCGACCCAGCCGTCGCTGTAGATCCGGCCGGTCCAGAGTTTGGGGTCCAGCAGGGACATGAGACCTCCTACGGAGTGACTGCTATGTCGAGAAGAAGAGGTTCTGACCGTTCTGTCAGGGTGGGGATGACCGCGTCAAGGGTGTCGACGAGGGTGTTCCGGTCGCTGATCTCGACGGCCGCGCACCCCTGGGCCCGCGCCAGCCCCGCGAGGCTGATCCCGGGGAAGTCCGAGAGCACCACGAACAGCGCCCCGACGCCGTAGTGGGCGGCGCTCCAGAGGGCCTGGACGCCGTACATGGCCGACCCGTCGCCGACGACCGCCACCACCGGACGGGCCGGCAGCGCCATCCGCAACCCGGTCGCCGCCGGGAGCGCGAACCCGGGCCCGCCCGTCGCGGCCGAGACCAGTCCGAGCGGACGCCGGGCGGGCAGCAGCCGGTGCAGGTCGGGCCGCGACGACGGGGTCTCCTCGACCACGACCGTCTCCGGGGGCAGCCGTTCGGCCAGCGCCGCCAGCACGTGGGCGGCCCGGAACCCCTCGCCGGGCTCCGGGACGACCCTGTCGACCGCGCGCGGATCGCGCGGCCGCACCAGCTCCGCCAGCCTCCGGGCGGCCACCCCCGGATCGGCCCGCAACGCGACCTCCGCCGAGCTGCGGTGCAGTTCTGCGGCGTCGTCGGAGATGACCGCGACGGTGGTGCCGGGCGGGGTGGACGACCCCTCCCGGTAGGGGTGCTGGCGGAACGCCGCCGCCCCCACCACCAAAACCACGTCGTGGCCGCCGAGCGCGCGGCCCAGCGCCGGGCGGTCGGCCGGGAGCACCCCGGCGAACAGCCGGTGGTCCTGCGGGAACCCGGCGCGGGTGCCCGACGGCTCCTGGAACACCGGCGACCCGAGCCGCTCGGCCAGCGCGACCAGCCCCGCCCAGGCCGCCGGGGAGTCGGCGCCGGTGCCCGCGACCAGCGCCGGCGACCGGGCGTCGTCGAGCAGTTCGGCCACCGGGGCGAGCTCGCCGTCGCCGACCGTCCGGGTCCTGACCACCTGCCGCGGGGCCGGGATCCCGAGGCCGGAGCCGGGGGCGTCCCAGTCGTCCTCCGGCACGACGACCAGCGCGGGGCCGCGCCCGGTCACCGCCTCGTGGCGGGCCCGCGCGACGGCGGCCGGGACGTCCTGCGCCCGCGACGGGGCGCTCACCCACACGGCGTGGTCGCCGGTCAGGAACGGCTCGTCGGCCAGGTGGCGGCGGCCCGGCCGGCCGACCAGCACGACCAGGGGCGCGCGGTTGGCCCGCGCGGTGGCCAGCGCGCCGACCGCGTTGCCGAGCCCGGTCGCGGCGCGCAGCAGCACCAGCGCGGGGGCGTCGCGGGCGACGGCCCAGCCGGTCGCCATGCCGACCACCGCGCTCTCGTGCAGCGCCAGCACCGGCCGCAGGTCGGGGGGCCAGCCCGACAGCGGCGGGACCCGGGCCGCGCCGTGGCCGGCGAAGACCGTGGTCAGCCCCGTCTCCCGGAGCAGCGCGACGACCTCCTCACGGACACCGCATGGTGATCTGTCCAGGATCAGGTCCTCCAGTCCGGCTCGGATCCGCACGGCTTTCCACAGAGGGCGGAGTTCGTCATCCGAACGATGGTTCTCCTGGCGAACGATGGCACATTGTTCGCATAGAGAACAATGGTTCGTTATGGGAACGATACGAGGCGCTAGAGTGCCGGACTATGGCTGAGGAATTCGTGCAGTCGCTGGCGCGCGGCCTGGCGGTCATCCGCGCGTTCGACGGGTCCTCTCCCGAGCTGACCCTGAGCGAGGTCGCCAAGAAGACCGAGCTCACGCGGGCGGCGGCACGCCGGTTCCTGCTGACGCTGGTCGACCTCGGCTACGTCCGCACCGACGGCCGGCTGTTCTCGCTGGCGCCCCGGGTGCTCGAACTCGGCTACGCCTACCTGTCGAACCTGTCGCTGCCCGACGTCGCCTTCCCGCACCTCGAACACCTCGTCGGCGAGGTGCACGAGTCGGCGTCGGTCTCGGTGCTCGACGACACCGACATCATCTACGTCGCCCGGGTGCCCACCACCCGCATCATGCGGGTCACCATCGCGATCGGCACCCGCTTCCCGGCCCACTGCACGTCGATGGGCCGGGTCCTGCTCGCCGGGTTGCCCCCCTGCGACCTCGACGCCTACTTCGCCAAGGCCGACCTGGTCCGGATGACCGACCGCACCCTCACCTCGGAGGCGGACCTGCGCGGGGTGCTGGCCGAGGTCCGCGACAGCGGCTACGCGCTGGTCGACCAGGAGCTCGAAGACGGCCTGCGGTCGATCGCCGTGCCGGTCCGCGACCGGGCCGGCCGGGTGGTCGCGGCCGTCAACCTGTCGTCGCACGCCAGCCGCACGTCGCTGGAGTCGGCCCGGCGCGACCTGCTGCCCCCGCTGCGCGCCGGAGTGGCGAAGATCGAGACCGACCTCCACGCCACCCAGCGCTGACCTAACCCCGGGGCGGGGTGAGCGGCCGCCACAACAACGCCCCCGACACCAGCACCAGCCCGCCGCACACGGCGATGGCGTGGTGCACGGCGACCAGTTCGGCCAGGCCCCCGGCCACCACTCCGCCGAGCCCCTGGACGGTCATCATCCCCGACCCCTGCAGCCCGAACGCCAGCCCGCGCCGCTCCTCCGGCACCGCGTCGACGAAGGGCCGCTGCAACATCAGCTGGTACGCCAGCCCGGTCCCCGCCAGGAACGCCAGGATCCCGGCCCACCACGGCCCCGGCGCGGTCACGAACCCGATGAGCGGCACGCCCATCAGCGCGACCAGCGGCAGCCCGAGCCGGGCGCGACCGGCCGGCGAGACGAAGCGCCCGACGACGAACTCCCCGAAGCCCATCCCGGCCGCCGTCGCGGCCAGCACGAACCCGGCCGCCCCGGCCTGCCCCATCTCGGTCAGGTAGGGGATGAAGACGGCCTCGGAGCCGACCATGAACATCAGCGGCAACCATCCGGCCAGCAGCAGCCCCCGGATGGTCCGGTCGGTCAGCAGCTCCCAGTTGCCGCGCAGCGTGGCGCGCACCGCGCCGGTCCCGTCGGCGACCGCGCGGGCCGGCCGGTTCGCGACGCCGAACCTGATGAGCGGCACGGCGGCCAGCGAGAGCCCGGCGGTGATCAGCAGCGCCCCCTCGGGCCCGGTCAGCGCGAGCATCGCCCCGCCGACCGCGAGCCCGGCGATCTGCGCCCCGGCCCCCGTCATGGTGAACAGGGCCCGGCCGAGCACGAACCGGTCGCCGTCGAGGATGTCGGGCAGCACCGCGTTGCGGGCCGCCATGAACACGGCGGTGGGCACGCCGGTGACCAGCACGACCGCGAACATCGCCCACACCGGCAGCCCGGCGAACGCCAGGACCAGGCACACCACGACCCGGGTGAGCTCCCCGGTGACCATCAGCACCCGGGGCCTGATCCGGTCGGCCATCGACGACAGGAACAGGCCGCCGAGCATCATCGGCAGGAAGCCGATCATCCACGAGATGGCCGAGAGCCCGGCCGACTCGGTGCGGTCGTAGACGATGACGGAGAAGGCCAGCATCTTGACCGACTCGCTCAGCGTCAGCAGCAGCTGGCTGCCGAACAGCGCGCGGAACTCACCGATCCGGAACAGTTCACCGAAGGTCGCGCCCCGGCCGTCAACCACACTCACCGGGCGATGTTATGACAAACCGGTCTATTGGCCACTGTTTTTCGCCGCCAGCACCAGAGCCCGCTGCAGCTCCGCGACGTCGGGCTTCTCCATGAAGATGCCGACCGCGTCGTTGATGGCCGCCCGCCAGCCGTCGTTGGCGACGACGCCGTGCTGGATCGACCCGGCCAGTTCGTCGCGCGACCACTCGCTCAGGCTCCACGCCAGGTAGTTGCGGTAGAGAGAGGTGTCGGCGTCGCGGCGGGCCGGGATCGAGCCCTTGATCGGGTTGAACGTGTCCTGCCCGGCCTTGCTGGCGGCCACCTTGAGCCAGGCCACCGCGCCCTCGCGGTTGGGGGCGCCGCGCGGCAGCGTGAAGCTGTCGGACAGCCACATGAACGTGCCCTCGGTGCCCGGCGAGGCGACCCAGTCGAAGTCGGTCTTCGAGGTCTTGCCGAGCCCGGTGTCGGGCTTGTTGTGGAAGTAGGCGTAGGCCCAGTCGCCCATCACGGTGAAGGCGGCCTCGCCGTCGGCCACCTGCTTGGCGGCCGGCTGCCAGTCGGTCTGCGGCGGCCCGGTCATCGCGAGGATCGCCGCGAAGTCGGTCAGCGCCTTCTTCACCGCCGCGCCGCTCCAGTCGGCGTCGGCGCTCCACAGCTTGTTGTACGCCCGCGTCCCGAGCGACCCCAGCAGCACCGACTCGAAGAGGTGCACGACCGTCCACTGCGGCCCGATGGCCAGCGGGATCCGGCCGGTGTCGCGGACCTTGCCGAGCGCGTCGACGAACTGCGGGATCGTGCGCGGGGCGGCGGTCACCCCCGCGGCCTTGAGCGCGCCCGGGTTGAACCACAGGACGTTGGAGCGGTGGATGTTCACCGGGACGGAGTAGATCTCCCCGTGGACGGAGATCTGCTCGACGAGCTGGGGCGGGAAGACGTCGCGCAGCTTCAGTTCGTCGTACAGGAAATTGAGGGGTTCGAGCTTGCCGGCGGTGATGTAGCCCTGGAGCTCGGCGCCGGCGTGCCCCTGGAAGGTGTCGGGGGGCTGGTTGGCCTGGAGCTTGCTGGCTAACAGGGCGCGGGCCTGGTCGCCCGAGCCGCCTTCGACGGCGGCGTCGACGAACGTGTAGCCGGGGTTCTGCTTCTCGAACAGCTTGCGCATCGCCATCAGGCCGGGGCCCTCACCGGGGCCCGTCCACCACGAGAACACCTCGACGCGCTGCTTGCCGGAGGGTTCGGGGGTCTGCGCCGCCTCGTTCGAGCACGACGTCACCAATACGAGCAGCGCCGCGGCGACCGCGGTCCATCGTCGCCTCATCGCGGCCGACCTCCGGGTGTGAAATGGCAGCCCATCAACCCACCACCTGAGGTGCCCCGTCAAGCAACGGTTCTATATACGGCGAAGCCCGCGTTTGCCGCACTCCACCACGGCCGCCACCGTCACCCCGAGTTCCCGCCCGCCGCCCGTCACCAGCACCGCCCCCTTGGCGAACGCCAGCCCGCCCAGCACGGCCAGGTCGGCCGAGCCCGACGGCGGCCAGTCGACCAGCACGACGTCGTGTTCGTCGAGGCTGACGTGCCCGTCGAGCAGCGCCATCGCCTCGGTGAACCCGTCGTGGCTGAGCTCGCCCTCCTCCGCGACCACCGCCGGGCCGCGCGCGGCGGCGACCGGCAGCGGCAGCGGGTCGAGCCCGAGCAGCACCTCGAACTCGGTCGCGCCGTGCCCGCCGCCGAACGAGACGACCTGCCGCACCCGCGACGCCTCCGCCGCCGAGACCGCCTCGGCGGCCAGCCTCCTGCCGGTGAACATCAGCCGCACGTCGTGGGCGAGCAGTTCGGCCGGGTCGGGCACGCCCAGCGGCAGCGCCACCCCACCGGCAGCGACCACCGAGAAGACGGCCGTCAGATGCCCGCTCACGCCGTCGGTGCAGACGGCGGCGGTCTGCCCGGGGCGGGTCCCCCTCCTGACCAGCCCCGTGGCAGCCCTCCTGACCGTCGCCGCGAGCGTCTCGTGGCTGACGGCCCGGCCTTCGCCGAAATCGATCAGCGCCGGCCGGTCGGCCCACAGCGCGGATCGGCCGAACACCGCGCCGGTGACCCCTGACTCCATGTCCGTGACCGTACGGGCCGGGCTCCCGCGCCGGAATCCGCATAACTGTGTAGCGGGGTGTGTAAAGCGAGCGCGTGGACGGGCCCGGGTCCTGCGCGACCCGGGCCCGCGGGCCACCTGCCCCCGGTCTCGGTCTCCACCCCTCCGAGGTGACCTCGACCGGCGTGACGGGCATGCGGCCGTTTCCAGATGCCCCCCTGACGTCCGGCTTCAGTAGGCATCCGCCCTCGCGGGCCTGGTGGCGGCCACGGAGTCGCCGCCCCCGACCACGGATTCACCGTAGATCGGCGCGGGCCGCCCTCACATCGGCGAATGTGCGCACGTGGGTGTGTAGAAGGGACGCGGCGGGCGTCTACACACCGTGTTCGACGACCCAGGTGGCGACCTGGGTGCGCGAGGAGAAGCCGAGTTTCGCCAGGATGTTGGCGACGTGGCGGGCCACGGTGGCCTGGCTGATGACGAGCTCGTCGGCGATGGCCCGGTTGCTGAGCCCCCGCGCGACCAGCTCGGCGATCTCGCGCTCGCGGGCGGTCAGCGTCGACTGCGGGACGACCGCGACCGGCGCGACGACGGGCGGCGGGCTGCCGGCCGACTCCTCCAGGGCGAGGGTGACGGCCGCGTCGAACGGCAGGGCGAGCCCTTCGGCCCACAACGCCGCCACCACGGGCTCGCCCAGCGCCTCGCGGGCGGGGGTCAGCACGCTCTCGACGCGGGCCCCCGGACGTCCGGCGCGCAGCCCGGCGGAGGCGGCGGCCAGCAGCACGGCCCGGCGCGGGTCGCGCTGCTTCACGTAGAGGGCGGCGAAGGTCTCCAGGCGGCGGGCCGACTGCATGCGCAGGCCCGCGTCGCGGCCCAGGCGCAGCGCCTCGCCCAGCCGGCGGCGCGCCTCGGGCAGGTCGCCCGCGTCGAGCGCCACCGACCCGAGCCCGGCCAGGCACGAGATGAGCCACTGCCGGGCGTCGAACGTGCGCACGATGCGCAGCGCCCGGGTGAAGTGGTGGCGGGCGGCCTGCAGGTCGCCGCGGCGGCGGGCGGTCTGGCCCAGCCCCGACAGGCCGATGACCAGCGCCAGGTGGTTGTCGAGCTCGGTGGCCAGCGCCACCAGGCGCTCGGCCGACCGCTGCGCCTCGCGCAGCCGCCCCTGCGCCAGCGCGAGGAACGCCCGGGTGCCGTGGCCCTCGGCCTCCAGCACCCGTTCGCCGATCGCGCGGGCGATCGAGATGGACTCCTCCAGCCGGTCCTCGGCCGGCTTCGACCCGTCGCTGATGGCGAGCACGAGCAGCGCCTGCCCCTCGCCGAGCCGGTCGCCGGCCCCCCGGCACAGGTCGAGGGCCTGCCGCGCCCGCTCGCGCGCCCCGGCGAAGTCGGCCGTGTTCGACAGCAGGTTGGCGGTGAACGCCAGCGCCCGCCCGTGGGTGGCCGGGTCGATCTCGGGCAGCGCGAGCTCCACCAGCCGGTCGGCCCACCGCGTCAGCTCGGCCTGGAACCGGCCGCTGCCGAGCAGCATCCACCGCAGCCCGAGCAGCGCCCGCAACATGGGAGCCGCGTCTCCGCTGGTCAGCGACCACTCGACCGCCGCCCGCAGGTCGCTCTGCAGCCTTTCCAGCCGTTCGGTACGCCGGTGCACCGCCGGCCACGACCCCGCGTCGACCGCGATCTCCCAGTCGCGCGCGAACGTGACGAAGAAGTCGCGGTGCCGCCGCCGGGTCGCCTCCTCGTCGGGGCCGTCGAGCTGTTCGGCGGCGTACTGGCGGATGGTGTCGAGCAGCCGGTAGCGGGCCTCCCCGGCGAGTTCGCCGTCGACCACGACCAGGGACTTGTCGACCAGGGCGGTCAGGTGGCCCAGGACGTCGGGCCCGTCGACCGGGCCGCCCGCGCAGACGAGCTCGGCCATGGGGAGCGTCCAGCCGGAGCGGAACACGGTGGCCCGGCGCAGCAGCACCCGCTCGGGCTCGGTCAGCAGGTCGTAGCTCCAGTCGACGGTGGCCCGCAGGGTGCGCTGCCGGGGCGGCGCGGTGCGGTCGCCGGCCGACAACAACCGGAACCGGTCGCCGAGCCGCGCCACGATCTGCGGGATCGAGAGCACCCGGGTCATGCCGGCGGCCAGTTCGAGCGCCAGCGGCATGCCGTCGAGCGCGTGGCACAGCCGCGACACGTCGGGCGCGTTGGCGTCGGTCAGCGTGAAGCCGGGCCGGGCCGAGGCCGCGCGGTCCTGGAACAGGCGGACCGCCTCGTAGCCGCCGACGACGGCCGCGCCCGCGTTGTGGTCGGGCGGCAGCGCCAGCGGCGGCACCCGCCAGACGGTCTCGCCCGGCACCCGCAGGGGCTCGCGGCTGGTGGCCAGCACCCGCACCTCCGGGCAGTGCTCGGCCAGCCGCCGGGTGAGCAGCGCGCACTCCTCGACCACGGTCTCGCAGTTGTCGAGCAGGATGACCGCCTTGCGTCCCGCGAACACCTCGGCGACGGCCAGGTCGAGGTCGCGCCCCGGCTCCCCCTCGACGCCCAGCACCGACGCGATGCGGCGGATGGTCTCCTTGGGTCTGGTGCCTTCGGGGAACTCCACCAGCCACGCGCCGTCGGGCAGGTCGCGGGCGAGCTCGGCGGCGACCCGCAGGCCGAGCCGGCTCTTCCCGATCCCGCCCACGCCGCAGAGGGTGACGACCCGCGTGGCCGTCATCAGTTGCAGGAGTTCCTCGACGTCGGGCTCACGTCCCACGAACGCGTTGGGTTCCAGGGGGAGGTTGCCCTCGACGGCGATCGAGTGGGAGATCTCAGTGGTCATCGGCCCTCGGGAGTCGCCTTCGGGTGAGCTTCGGGGGTGGATCGTCACAGGAAGTGTCGCATCAATTCCGGAACGTGCCCAGATCGTATTCCGGTTTGACCCCTGACATCCCCGGTGCCCTTTGTCGGTGGGCGAGCGCACACTGGACGGCATGACCGTCACGCCGATCGACAGGGACGACTCCCCAGAAAGCGATGATCTACCAGATTTCTCCGACCTGACCACGCACAACTGGCACGCCCACGACGACCTGATGAGCAGCATCGGGTTCCTGACCGTGGCACGGCGACTGCCCGCCCTCATCGTGCAGTCGTTCCGCATGGCCTGGGAGGCCAGCCCCCGCGACACCGCCGCCACCATCACGCTCAACGTGCTGGGCGGCGTCTTCACCGCGTTCGGGCTGCTGGCCACCGCGGGTGTGCTGGAGGCGCTGTTCGCGGCCGGGCCGACCCCCGAGCGGGTGCGCGACGCGCTGCCCGCCCTGCTGCTCGTCGGCGCCGCCGCGGTCACCCGCGCGCTGGTCCAGGCGGGCGCCGGCTGGGCGCAGTCGCGGCTCCAGCCCCAGGTGCTGCGCATCGCCGAGAAACGGCTCTACGGGCTGACCTCCCGCGTCGACCTGATCAGGTTCGACGACCCGGAGTTCCACGACACGCTCCAGCGGGCCCGCACCAGCGGCGTGAACTCCTCCGACGAGGTGGTCGGCTCCGCCGTCGACGTGCTGACCGCCGCGATCGGCCTGGTGGCGGCGGGCGGCGTGCTCGGCGTGCTGCACCCGGTCCTGCTTCCGCTGCTCCTGCTGGCCGTGCTGCCCGACGCGTGGGCCACGGTCCGGTCGGCCCGCATGCGCTACACCACGATGTTGTCGCTGCTGCCGGTCTACCGACGCAAGTGGATCGTCAGCGAACTGCTGGCCGACCGCGACACCGCCGCCGAGGTGCGCTCGTTCACCATGCGCGGCTTCCTGCTGCGCGTCTACGACATGGTGGCCCGCACCCAGCAGGACGTCCTGGTCGACCTGGCCCGCCGCCAGGCCGTGGCCGGCATCATCGGCCAGGCGCTCGGCGGCGTCGGCACCGCGATGGTGTTCGTGGCGCTGGGGCTGCTGCTGGCGAGCGGCCAGGTCGAGCTCGCGATCGCGGGCACGGCGGTGCTGGCGGTCCGCACGGGCCAGGGCGCGCTGCAGAACCTCCTCTACAGCGTCAACCGGCTCTACGAGAGCGGCCTCTACTTCACCGACTTCCTCGACTTCTGCACCGCCGGAGAGGCGACGCCGGCCATGGCGGGCACGGGAGCGCCGCCCGGCCGCTTCGGCCGGATCACCGCCGAGAACGTGGTCTTCGGCTATCCGGGCAAGGACACCCCGGCGCTCAAGGGGGTGTCGGTCCACCTCGACCACGGCGAGGTGGTCGCCCTGGTCGGCGAGAACGGCTCCGGCAAGACCACCCTCGCCAAGATCCTGGCCGGTCTCTACGAACCCCAGTCGGGCCGGGTGTGCTGGGACGACGTCGACCTGGCCACGGTCGACGCCCACGAACTGCGCGGCCGCATCGCGGTCATCGCCCAAGACCACACGCGCTGGCCGCTGTCGGCCCGCCACAACATCACCATGGGGCTGCACAAGGGCGAGGAGCAGGTGGTCAGGGCAGCCGGGGTCGCCGGGGCCGACGAGGTCATCGACGAACTCCCCCACGGCTACCGCACCCTCCTCGACCGCCGCTTCAAGGACGGCCAGGAGCTGTCGGGCGGCCAGTGGCAGCGCATCGCGGTCGCGCGCGGCTTCTACCGCGACGCCCCGCTGCTCATCTGCGACGAACCGACCGCGGCCCTCGACGCGCGGGCCGAGCACGCCCTGTTCGAACGCATCCGCGCCCACGCCGACGGGCGCACCGTCCTGCTCATCACCCACCGCCTGGCCAGCGTGCGCTACGCCGACCGGGTCTACGTCCTCGACCACGGCCTGGTCGTCGAGGAGGGCACCCACGACGAGCTGATGGACCGCCAGGGCATCTACGCCGACCTCTACGGGCTCCAGGCCAGCGCCTACCAGGCCTAGAGCAGCGCCCGGATGACCGCGCGGGCGATGGGGGCGGCCACCCTGCCGCCGTAGCCGCCGTGTTCGACCAGGACGCCGACGGCCACCACCGGGTCGTCGGCGGGGGCGAAGGCGGTGAAGATGGCGTGGTCGGAGCCCTCGTTCTCGGCGGTGCCGGTCTTGGCGGCCACTTTCACGCCCGGGATCGCGGCGGCGGTGCCGGTGCCGCCGGGGCCGGTGACGGCGACCATCATCTCGGTCAGCCGGTCGGCCACGGCGGCCGGCATCGCGTCGCGGTATTCGGCGGGGTCGGTCGAGCGCACGATCGTGCCGTCGCGCAGGCGCACCTCGTCGACCAGGTAGGGGCGCATCAGGCTGCCGCCGTTCGCCACCGCCGCCGAGATCATCGCGATGCTCAGCGGGGTGGCGCGGTCGTCGTACTGGCCGATGGCGCTCATCGCGGTCTGGGCGCGGTCGAGGCCGGTCGGGTAGACGCTCGCGGCGACCGACAGCGGGACCTTCAGGCCGGCGTCGCCGAAGCCGAAGGCGGCCGCCCAGCGGCTCAGCTCCTCCTCGCCGAGTTCGAGGCCGAGGTCGGCGAAGGCGGTGTTGCACGACATGACGAAGGCGTCGAGGAGCGCGGGGGTGCCGTCGCCGCACTCCGCGCCGCCGGAGTTGCGCAACCAGGTCTGGGTGCCGGGCAGCTTCAGGCGGGCGGGGGCGCGCACCTCGGTCTCGGGGTCGTAGTCGCCCGACGCGAGGGCCGCCGCCGCGGTGATCACCTTGAACGTCGAGCCGGGCGGGTAGTTCTCCCCGATCGCGCGGTTCAGCAGCGGCCGCGCGGGGTCCCGTTGCAGTTCGCGGTCGTACGCCGCCAGGTCCTCCGCCGAGAACGTGGCGAGCCGGTTGGGGTCGTAGGAGGGCAGCGAGACCATGGCGAGGATCGCGCCCGTGCGGGGGTCGAGGGCGACCACCGCGCCGCGTTCGCCCGTGGCGGCCAGGCCGTCGTGGGCGGCCTTCTGGGCGCGCGAGTCGAGGGTGAGCGTGACGGTCGCGCCGCGGTCGATGTCCTTGAGCAGCGCGCGCACCCGGACCCGGGGGTCCTCACCGGTCAGGGAGCCGTCTTCCGCGCCCTCGATGCCGGTCGTCCGGTAGAGGGAGGCGTAGCCGGTGACGGCGGCGTAGAGGGGGCCGTGGGGGTAGACCCGGCGGTAGCCGAACCGCTGGTCGGTGACGCGTTCGCTGGCCGCGAGCACGGTGCCGTCGCGCAGCCGCACCTCGCCCCGGGGTTCGTCGAACCGCAGGATCATGGTGCGGTTGTTGCGGGGGTCGGCCGTCAGGGTGTCGTACCGGAACGCCTGAATGAAGGTGACGTTGCCCAGCAGTGCGAACAGCATCGCACCGGACACCGCCGCGACGCCGCGCAGCGGCACGTTCATGCGCCCCGCGCGCGGACCCGCCATGTAGCCCCCTCCTTTGGAGTCCGGTCTAACAGCCAGACCGGAAAGAGGGGGCGGGGGGTGGGTAAAGCGGGGAACTAGATCGCTTCGGGGACGATCACGTGGTCCTTGTAGTAGTCGATTTTGCGCTGGATCGCGCCCTGCTTGTGGCGCAGGTCGGCGACCTGCTCCTCGACCTGGCGGTCGTGCGCCTCCAGCAGGCGGATGCGCTCGGGGATGGTGTGGTCGCCCGCGCGGGTCAGCTCGGCGAACCGCAACATCTCGGCGATCGGCATGCCGGTGTCGCGCAGGCAGCGGATCATGCCGAGCCAGCCGACGTCGCCGTCGGTGAAGCGGCGCTGGCCGGCCGAGTTGCGGCCGACGTTGCCGAGGAGCCCGATCCGTTCGTAGTACCTGAGCGTGTCGAGGCTGAACCCCGTCTCCTCGACGACCTGTCCGGGTGTGTAAACGGCCATGCACGGCATCATCACACCTGGAGTCGGCTCCAGGTCAAGCTAGCCCAGGTGGTCGGACAGGTAGCGGCGGACCAGCCGCTTGCACTCGGCGATCAGGTCGGGGTCGCCGTCGGGGCAGGCCCGGAAGGCCAGCTTGAGCACGGCGTCGGCGGCCTCGACGGCCACCACGAACGCGCGCGCCTGGACCTCGCCGGCGGGCACCCCGATCAGGTCGATCAGCAGGCCGCGCAGCCGGTCGGCGACGACGAGGTTGTCCTCCAGCGCCTCGTCGAGCATCCGGGAGGTGCCCGGCTCGGCCAGCGCGAGGCCGAAGTCGAAGACGCTGAAGCCGGGCGTCGACCGCTTCATCCAGACGAACTCGTCGATGACGAGGTCGGTCGCCTCGGTCCAGTCGTTGATCGTGGTGTGCGCGAGGGTGGCGGTGATCCGGGCCAGGTAGGCCTCGAGGTTGCGGTAGGCCAGCGCGCGGACCAGCCCCTGCTTGTCGGGGAAGAACTGGTAGAAGGTGCCGATGGGGACCTCGGCCCGGCGGGCCACCTCTTTGGTGGTCAGGCCCTCGTAACCCACCTCGTCGAGCAGCAGGGCGCACTCGTCGAGCATGCGCTCCACCCTCTCGGCGCTTCTGCGCTGGGCGGGTTTGCGGCGCAGGGTGCCGGTGGCGGTGTTTGTCATGACCCCATTTTCTCCCGATTCGATTGCGAACGAGTTAACCTGAGTCGCACTCATGTTCTAGGGAGGACCGCTGATGTTCCTGTGGGGCGCGGCCACGGCCGCCTTCCAGATCGAGGGCGCGTTGTCGGACGACGGCCGCGGCCCGTCGATCTGGGACTCCTTCGGCCCGATCCGCGACGGCCACACGGCCGAGGTCGCCTGCGACAGCTACCGCCGCTGGGCCGACGACGTGGCCCTGCTGGCCGGCCTCGGCGTGAACGCCTACCGCTTCTCGGTCTCCTGGCCCCGCGTCCAGCCCGACGGGACCGGCCCGGCGAACCCCAAGGCCCTCGACCACTACGAACGGCTGGTGGACGCCCTCCTGGCGGCCGGCATCACCCCGGCCCTGACCCTCTTCCACTGGGACCTGCCGGCCGCGCTGCCCGGCTGGCTCGACCGCGAGACCGCCTACCGGTTCGCCGACTACGCCGCGCTGGTGGCCGGGCGGCTGGCCGACCGGGTCGGCCCGTGGATCACCCTGAACGAGCCGTTCGTGCACACCGTCTACGGCCACGCCCTCGGCGTGCACGCCCCCGGACAGGCGCTCTTCCTGGACGCCCTGCCCGCCGCCCACCACCAGCTCCTCGCCCACGGCCTGGCCGTCGACGCCCTGCGCGCGGCCGGGGCCGAGACGGTGCTGATCACCAACAACCTGAGCCCGGTGTGGGCGGCGTCCGACTCCCCCGAGGACCGGGCGGCCGCCGACGCCTACGACACCCTGCACAACCGCATGTTCAACGACCCGGTGTTCCTCGGCGACTACCCCGACCTGCGCGCCTTCGGCCTCGACGCGATGCCCGGCCTGCGCGACGGCGACCTCGCGGTCATCAGCCGGCCGATCGACGGCCTGGGCGTCAACTACTACAACCCGACCCGGATCTCCGCGCCGGAGTCGCCCGAGCTGCCCTTCACCGACGCGGGCGTCGAGGGGTTCCCGACCACCGCCTTCGGCTGGCCCGTCGTCCCCGACGGCCTCCGCGAACTGCTCGACGGCCTGTACGCGCGCTACCGCGTCCCCCTCTACGTCACCGAGAACGGCTGCTCGTACGAGGGGATCGACGACCACGACCGCATCGCCTACCTCGACGGCCACATCGAGGCGGCGCTCCGGGCCGACGCCGACGTGCGGGGCTACTTCGTCTGGTCGCTGCTCGACAACTTCGAGTGGGCCGAGGGCTACCACCAGCGTTTCGGGCTGGTGCACGTCGACTTCGCGACCGGCGTGCGCACCCCGAAGGCCTCCTACCGCTGGTATCGGGACAGGATCGCCTCAGAGCACTGACACGTGGACGTGGTCGTAGTGGTTGGCGGTCGCGCCGCCGCGGTTGGCCATCATCTTGCCGGGGGCGCCGGTGCGGATGTCGTAGTACTTCTGCTGCCAGATGACGTACATGATGCCCAGGGCGCGGCCGTTGGTGATGCACCACTGCAGCAGGGCGTCGCCGCGGGCCTTGTCGGCCCCGGCGGCCATGCGGCCGCCGCCGGACATCATGAAGTCGCAGGCCCGGCCCTTGCCGTGTTCGCCGAAGTCGCCGGGACGCAGGCACCCCACGCCGTAGGGCATCGGGAACTGGGCCTGGATCGCGTTGCGGATGCTGACCATGCGGGCGGTGAGGCCGGTGCCGGCGTCGGGGGTCTGGAAGCCGAACTTGGCCAGCAGCTTCTCGACGTCGCGCTGCTTGGCCTTGAGTTCCTTGATGTCCCGTTCGAGCTCGTCGATCTTCTGGTCGGCCTCTTTGGCGGCCTGCTTCTGCCGGTCGACGAGCCGCCGGATGTTGCCGAGCCGCTCGACCTTCTCGCTCGACAGGTAGGTGAGGGTGGCCGCGTCGCCGGGGTCGGACGACATCGAGAAGATGCCGACCGTGTCGAGGCCGCCGCCCATGTAGGAGGTCTGGGCGAACTGGATCGCCCGGCGCTCGGCCGCGCCGAGGTCGCGCCGCAGCTTCTTGACCTTGGAGTCGGCCTTCTGCGCGGCCTTCTTGGTGTCTCCGAGGGTGGCGATCTCGCCCCGGTACGCCTTCTCGAGGTCGGCGGCCTGTTTGGTCAGCTTGTTCAGCCGGGCCTGCCGGTCGGGCTCGGCGGCCGAGGGGGACCCGCAGAGGGAGAGCAGGAGACCGGAGACGACGAGAGCCGTGAGTGCCCGCCGCATGTGCCCCTCCCCTCCCAGTCGGACCGAAACTATAGAAGGCGATCTTGGTGGTCGCCACCCGAACCAGGGAACCCATGCGCCTTTGGCGAAGATTCAGCCATTTTGTATGGGACGGGATGATGCGCGAGGACTGTCCCATCCTTGCCAAGGGCTCACAGAACATGATTCGGTCGGGTGCGGCAGACCTTACGAGAGGTGCATTCCATGATCCAGCACGAGACGCTCTTCATCGGCGGCGACTGGGTTTCCCCGGCGGGCACCGGCACGATCGACGTGGTCTCCCCCCACACGGAGGAGATCGTCGGCAGGGTCCCCGAAGGCACCCCGGCCGACCTCGACCGGGCCGTCGCCGCCGCGCGGCAGGCCTTCGACCACGGCCCCTGGCCCCGCCTGACGATGGCCGAACGCGCCGAGGCGCTGGGCCGCCTGGCCGCGCTCTACGCCGCCCGCGCCGCCGAGCTCGCCGAACTGATCACCCTGGAGATGGGCTCGCCCATCTCCTTCTCCCACTTCGGCCAGGTCGGCCCGCCGGCCGGCATCCTCCAGTGGTACGCCGAACTCGGCAAGACCTTCCAGGTCGAGGAGCAGCGGCCGGGCATGTTCGGCCCGGTCACCGTCCGGCGCGAGCCGGTGGGCGTGGTGGCGGCCGTGGTGCCGTGGAACGTCCCGCAGTTCGTCGTCATGACCAAGCTGGCCCCCGCCCTGCTGGCCGGCTGCACGGTCGTGGTGAAGCCCGCGCCCGAGACCCCGCTTGACGGCTACATCCTGGCCGAGGTGATCCGCGAGGCACAGATCCCAGCGGGCGTGGTCAACATCGTCGCCGCCGGGCGCGAGGCCGGCGAGCACCTGGTCTCCCACCCGGGCGTCGACAAGGTCGCCTTCACCGGCTCGACCGCCGCCGGGCGCCGCATCGCCTCGATCTGCGGCGAGCAGCTCAAGCGGGTCAGCCTGGAGCTCGGCGGCAAGTCGGCCGCGATCTTCCTCGACGACTGCGACCTGCCCTCGGCCATGGGTATGTTCTCGATCGCGGCCCTGCTCAACAGCGGCCAGGCGTGCGTGGCGCAGACCCGGATCCTGGCCAGCCGCAGCCGCTACGACGAGGTCGTGCAGGCGGTCGCCGAGATGGCCGCCGGGCAGCAGGTCGGCGACCCCGCCGACCCGGCCACCGGCATCGGCCCGATGGTCGCCAAGCGCCAGCAGGAACGGGTGGAGGGCTACATCCGCGTCGGCCTGGAGGAGGGCGCCAAGGCCGTCGTCGGCGGCCTCGACCGTCCCCTCGACCGGGGCTGGTACGTCGCCCCCACGGTCTTCGCCAACGCCACCAACGACATGCGGATCGCCCGCGAGGAGATCTTCGGCCCGGTCCTGACCGTGATCCCCTACGACGACGAGGCCGACGCGATCAGGATCGCCAACGACAGCGACTACGGCCTGTCGGGCAGCGTGTGGACCGCCGACACCGACCACGGCATGGACGTCGCCCGTCAGGTCCGCACCGGCACCTACGGCGTCAACATGATGAACCCGCTGGAGAGCGGCACCCCGTTCGGCGGCTTCAAGGCCAGCGGCATCGGCCGCGAGCTCGGGCCGGAGGGGCTGGCGGGCTACCTGGAGTACAAGAGCATCGCCCGGCTCGGCTGAGCCTTCCGGGCGACCGGGAGGGTGCCCAACGCGCCCCCGCGACGCTGGGCCCCTCCCGCACCTTCATGTAGACGACGCCTGAGCCGATTTGGTTCGCGCGAAAATCCATTCTTCGATGCGCCGGATCAGCTGGGCGCTCGCGGCGTTCTCCGCGTGCCCGAATCCGGGCTCCACCCAGAGCTCCTTCGGCTCGTTGGCGCAGGCGTGGAGCTGCTCGGCGTGCTCCAGCGGGAAGAACGCGTCGGCGTCGCCGTGGACGACCAGCAGCGGCGTCGGCGAGATCAGCGGCACGGCCTCGAACGGCGCGAGCGGGATGGGGTCCCACGTGCCGACCTTGATCCGGGTGCGCTTGGCCAGCCGGGCGGCCAGCCGCCCCGACCTGCGCTCGATCGCCCAGTGGACGGTCCGCATCGGCCGGGTGCCCCGGTAGTACCACCGCGCCGGGCCGCTCACCGACACGACCGCGTCGACCCCCCGGTTCAGCGCGGCGTGCCTGACCGCCACGGCCGCCCCCATCGAGAAGCCGACGGTCACCACCTTGGCGTAGTGGGCGCGCGCGTGGCGTACCGCCGAATCGAGGTCGAGGACCTCCAGGTCGCCGACGGTGCTCAGCCCCGACGAGCGGCCGTGCCCCCGGAAGTCGAACGCGATCACCCCGGCGCGCCGGTTGAGCGCGGCGGCGATGCGCCGCGTGGCCGGGGAACGCCAGGTCCCGGTGAATCCGTGGGCCAGCACGATCCCGAGTTCCCCGTCGCCGGGCAGGTGCGCCGCGTCGATCCGGACACCGTCAGGAGTGCGCAACATGGCCCCATAGATCATGGGGGCAACATTACGACGCTGTGAATTGTCGCCCTCTTGCGGGCGGCAGGCTCGGAGCGGTAATGGCGATCAACTAAAATGGGAAGGTCGCGCCATTGCGCGGCCGAACGCGTCTCCCGATCGGGAGCGAGACGCGGCACCGCCCCGACGACCAGAGCGAGACTCAACTATGCCTATGAACAGCCGCGACGACCTGCGGAACCTCGCGATCATCGCGCACGTCGACCATGGCAAGACGACGCTCGTCGACGCCATGCTGTGGCAGTCCGGGGCGTTCCGCGCCAATCAGGACGTCGACGACCGCGTCATGGACTCCAACGACCTCGAGCGCGAGAAGGGCATCACCATCCTCGCGAAGAACACCGCCGTGAAGCACGGCGGTGTCACCCTCAACATCATCGACACGCCCGGCCACGCCGACTTCGGCGGCGAGGTCGAGCGCGGCCTGTCGATGGTCGACGGCGTGGTCCTGCTGGTCGACGCCTCCGAGGGCCCGCTGCCCCAGACCCGCTTCGTGCTCCGCAAGGCCCTGTCGGCCAAGATGCCGGTCATCCTGTGCATCAACAAGGTCGACCGCCCCGACGCCCGCATCGCCGAGGTCGTCGACGAGGTCTACGAGCTCTTCATGGACCTCGACGCCACCGAGGACCAGATCGACTTCCCGATCGTCTACGCCTCGGCCAAGGCCGGTCGCGCCTCGCTGACCCGCCCGGCCGACGGCGGCATGCCCGACGAGGAGAACCTCGAGCCGCTGTTCGAGACGATCTTCAAGACGATCCCGGCGCCGATCTACGACCCGGTCGCCCCGCTCCAGGCCCACGTCACCAACCTCGACGCGTCCAGCTACCTGGGCCGCATCGCGCTGTGCCGGATCCACCAGGGTGAGATCAAGAAGGGCCAGCAGGTGGCCTGGTGCCGCACCGACGGCTCGATCCAGCGGGTGAAGATCACCGAGCTGCTGATGACCGACGCGCTGGAGCGCAAGCCGGCCGACTCGGCGGGCCCCGGCGACATCATCGCCATCGCCGGCATCCCCGACATCATGATCGGCGAGACCCTCGCCGACCCCGAAGACCCGCGCCCGCTGCCGCTGATCACGGTCGACGAGCCGGCGATCTCGATGACCATCGGCACCAACACCTCGCCGCTGGTCGGCCGGGTCAAGGGCAGCAAGGTCACCGCCCGCATGGTGAAGGACCGCCTCGACAAGGAGCTCGTCGGCAACGTGTCGCTGCGCATCCTGCCGACCGAGCGGCCCGACTCGTGGGAGGTCCAGGGCCGTGGCGAGCTCGCGCTGGCCATCCTGGTCGAGCAGATGCGCCGCGAGGGCTACGAGCTGACCGTCGGCAAGCCCCAGGTGGTCACCAAGGAGATCGACGGCAAGCGCCACGAGCCCGTAGAGCGCCTCACCGTCGACTGCCCCGAGGAGTACCTGGGCGCGATCACCCAGCTCCTGGCCGTCCGCAAGGGCCGCATGGAGCACATGACCAACCACGGCACCGGCTGGATCCGGATGGAGTTCATCGTCCCGGCCCGCGGCCTGATCGGCTTCCGGACCGAGTTCCTCACCGAGACCCGCGGCACCGGCCTGGTCCACCACGTCTTCGAGGCGTACGAGCCGTGGTTCGGCGAGCTGCGCACCCGCAACAACGGCTCCCTGGTCGCCGACCGCTCGGGCCCGGTCACCGCGTTCGCGATGACCAACCTCCAGGAGCGCGGCGTGCTCTTCGTCGCCCCCGGCACCGAGGTGTACGAAGGCATGATCGTCGGCGAGAACTCGCGCAGCGACGACATGGACGTCAACATCACCAAGGAGAAGAAGCTCACCAACATGCGGTCCTCGACCGCCGACGTCACCGAGACGCTCATCCCGCCGCGCCAGCTGTCGCTGGAGCAGGCGCTCGAGTTCATCCGCGACGACGAGTGCGTCGAGATCACCCCCGAGACGGTGCGCATCCGCAAGGTCGTGCTCGACGCCTCCACCCGCGGCCGGACCGCGGCGCGGGCCAAGCGCGCCAACTAACTAAGAGAGGCCGCTTCGGCCTTTCTCCGTGCGAGCCTCCACCCTCTGTGCTTGCCTAGTCACGCAGAGTTGTGATCTGAGGGGGAGGCTCGCATGCCGGGCAAGGTTCATCTCGCGCTCGCCGGAGCGCTGCTCACGGGGGTCGGCGTCATCGCGTCCACGACGGTCGCCGAGGCCGGGCCCTGGAGCCGGGGCCGCTCGATCGCGCTCCACGACGCCGCCGGCACCCGCGTGGGCACCGTCGTGGTGCAGCGCAGAGGCGTCACCAAGGTCCGGGTGGGGGTCCAGGTCAGGGGGCTGGCGCCGGGCTTCCACGGGTTCCACGTGCACACCACGGGCGTCTGCGACCCCAAGGCGGTCGACGGGGCGACCGGCCAGGTGAGCCCGTTCTTCTCGGCCGGCGGGCATCTCGACATCGCCCGGAACGCCGCCGAGCCCGACACGACCGTGCTGCCGCTGCCGGTCGCGCCGCACAACCACGGCGACCACGCGGGCGACCTGCCGCCGCTGCTGGCCGGCGAAGACGGCGTGGCCGCCGCGTCGTTCATCACCGACCGGTTCCGGATCGGCAGGCTGACCGACGCCGACGGGGCGGCGTTCGTCGTCCACGCGCTGCCCGACAACCTGGCCCACATCCCCGAGCGTTACGGCGCGGCCGACTCGGCCACCCTGCGCACCGGCGACGCGGGCGGACGGGTGGCCTGCGGCGTGCTGCGGTGATCGCTTTCACTGATTGAACTGCAAGTCAGTCACAAGCCCCCGGCACGATCCTCGGAGCATGAGAATCGTCAGCGGGGCAACCTACATGGCGCTCGTGGGCGCCTGGGCGTTGATCGCCCTCCTCGTCATCGTGATCGGCTAGCTCAGCCGTACGCGCAACCAGTCGACCAGCGGGGTGAGCTCGCGCCACGCGGCGCGCACCCGCTGGGTCACCTCGGCGGTGTGGAACCAGGGGTCGGGCTCGAAGCGGTGACCCGCGTAGAGAGTCCGGTGCTTCATCAGGTCGATCCGGGGGTGGTCGAGGGAGACGCCACGGGGGCGCGTCTTCACTCGGTCACCCTCGATCGCGTAACGGCCGGGCAGCTCGGCCACGATCTTCTCCAGCTCGCCGCCGTGGCCGTCGTCGTCGACCGCCGCGCGGAAGCGGTGCGTCATCTCCCCCGACGCCCACCAGCCGCCGGCCACGTAGAGGCCGTCGGCGTCGACCTGGACGTAGTAGCCGACGCCGTCGAGCTTGGCGACATAGGCGCCCTGGTGATCCTTGTAGGGCGTCTTGTCCTTGGAGAACCGCACGTCGCGGTAGGGACGGAACACGTGGGGGTCGCCGAACTCGTCCGCCAGTTCGGCCATCAGCTCCTGCATGGGGGCTTTGACGGCGCTGTCGTAGAGGTGCTTGTTGGCGGTCCAGTAGGCCTTGCTGTTGTCGGCGATCAGCCCTTCGTAGAACAGCAGCGCCTCGTCGGGGAACCCGGTGAATGCCATTGCCCCACTTTATTGAGGCCGGTTGTCGAAGTACTTCCGGCCCGGGGTCATCTCACCGAAGAGTTCGCTGATGGTGACGTACACGAACCCCTTCTTGTCGAGCGCGTCGAGCAGGCGCGGCACCGACCGGACGGTCGACTCGTGGATGTCGTGCAGCAGGATCACCTCGCCGGGCTTGGCCGAGGACGACCGCCGGACGATGCGGTCGGGCTTGCGGACCAGCCAGTCCTGCGTGTCGACGCTCCAGATGATCTGGGCCAGCCCGTGGACCTTGCTGACCTCGGCGACCATCTTGCTGGTCGCGCCGTAGGGCGGGCGCATGGTCCGCATGCGGACGCCGGCCATCTTCCGTACGACCTGCTGGGTGCGGGCCAGCTGCCGGTCGACGCCCTGGCGGGACAGGCCCGAGAGCATGGCGTGGTCCCAGGAGTGGTTGCCCAGCTCGTGGCCCTCGGCGACCATGCGCTTCAGCAGCGGCGCCGACTCGGGCGTGACCAGTCTGCCGAGCACGTAGAAGGTCGCCCTGGCCTGGTGGCGGGCCAGGTGGTTGAGCACCTTGCCGGTCTCGGCCCCGGGCCCGTCGTCGAACGTCAGCGCGACGCACTTGGCCTTGGCGCAGTCGACCCGCCTGATGGGCGGGAAGTGGGTGCGCGGGAAGTCGGGCTGCGCGAGCGTGAGCTTGCGGTTCAGCAGGTCGGGGTCGGGGTTCGCGTGTACCGGCGGCGTGTTCACCATGACACAGACCGTGACCGCCAGCAGCCGCAGAAATCCCCGCATATATTCGTCCCCCCAGACGTCGTGGGGGTTATGGATGGTCGTCCACGGCTTCCCCCCGGAGGACCTCGTTCTGGTCCTCCCACCAGGGCGGCACTTCCTTGATCAACCCGGCGTGCCGCCGGGCCACCCGGACGGCGCACCCGCGCGGATCATCTCCTGGGTGCCGACATCGGGAGGCACCTTCCCACCAGCGGAAACAGCCATCGCGATAGACGACCACCAGGCCGATCCACACACAGAGCGTAGCGTCGTCACCCAGCTCGTAGGCGCCGTTCACGCCGAGTTCGATCAAGTCCGAATGCAGTTTTTGTATAGCTGCGCGGGACTCACTCACCGGGGCAACCTCCAGGACGAGACGCGCACATTGGTGGATGTACCCAAATTTGGGACACCGCGTTGCAACGTCATGGAGTAATCATGGGACTCCATCCCGTCATCACGCAGGCATATTCCCCCCAAGGTTGCGCGTCCCGGGAAGTTCCTGCTGTATTCGGTTTATTGTCGCTTCCTGACGCATTGTCACGACGCAAGACGCTTGTTACGTTCATCCCCGTGCAGGCCGAACGGGGAAGTCGCGGTGCGGTGGCCTTCACGCACCTTGCTGTGCCATATGGGACGAGTGAGGAATACCTCCGGCTGGTGCTGCCGGCCTTGATCGACGGGTTGCGGCGGGGCGACCGCATCCTGTTCGTGGCTCCGGAGGAGAACCTCGATCTGGTCCGCGCTCATCTGGGCGCCGACACGTCCCGCATCCGCTCCATCAGAAGCCAGGACTGGTACGGCCATCCGGCCCGCGTCCTGGCCGAATACTTCGACTACGCCCGCCGGGGCGGCCCGTCGTTGTTCGTCGGGGAGCCCACGTGGCGCTCGCCCCGCGACGCGGCCGAATGGGCCAGGGTGGAGGCGATCGTCAACATCGTCTGCGCCTCCCTGAAGGGCGCGGCGTTGTGCGTCTACCGGCGTCCCGCCGAGGAGGCCCTGCGCACCCACCCGCGCTACCTCGACACGGCCGGGGAACACCGCAGCATCGTGTACGTCCCGCCGCAGCGCATGAACTGGGATCCGCCGCCCTTTCCGGCCCCGCCCAACAGCGCGCGGGTGATGGAGTTCGACCTGCCGACCGTACGGGCCATGCGGTCGTTCGTGCGCAGCACCGCCACCGAGGCGGGCCTGAGCGACGACGCGGCCGGCTCGCTCGTCCTGGCGGCGGCCGAGATCGCCGCCAACGCGGTCGAACACGGCGCCGGCCACGGCAGGGTGACCATCTGGACGGCCGGCACCGACCTGGTCTGCGAGATCACCAACCCCGACGGGGGCGGCATCGAGGTCGAGTTCCCCGGCTACATCCCGCCGGAGCAGGAGTCGCTGCGGGGCTACGGCCTGTGGATCAGCCGCCAGCTGTGCGACCTGATGGAGGTCCAGACGACCGGACGGGAGTCGCGGATCCGCCTGCACATGGCGATGGCCTGACGGGACCTAGTAGCCGGGCCCGTAGAGGAGTCCGCTGTCGTTCCACGTGAAGTTCCCCTCCGGTTCGGGGCCGCACCCGGGGTGTTCGCACTCGTATCCGGGCACGGCCGGGAACCGGGGGCCGTCGAAGACGGCGTACACGAGCAGTTGCCCGAGGCCGGACACGACGGCGAGCACCATCAGCGCGACGGCCCAGCGCGGCAGGGGCCGCCGGGGTTTCGGCGGCACGTATTCGCCGCGCATCCGCGCGAAGTCCTCTTCCGTCGGCCGTCCCAGAACGGGTTCCGGCGGCCAGGGCGCGGGGGTGTCGTCCACCACCGGCTCCGGCATATCCGCGGGTCGTGGACGCCGCCATACGAACAGCAAAGCCACGGTCGCCGCGACCGTGGCGGAAAGGAGGATCAACGCCCGGGGCGTGAGTAATCGCCGCACGCCCGGCAGGCTATACCCGGGAAATGTCGGTGGCGCACGAGACGATCGGGGCATGACGCATTTCCTGATCTCGTTCCCCAGCGCCGCCATGGTCCTCACCGAGGAGGAGTTCCCCGACGTGGTGCGCGACTCCCACGCCGTGATCCAGGAGGCGAAGGACGCCGGGGTCTACGTCTTCGGCGGCGGGATCGACGAGGCCGTCGACCCGGTTCTCGTGGCAGCCGACGGCACGGTCACCGGCGGCACCACGCGGCTCGACGGCGGTTTCACCGTCCTCGACCTGCCCTCACGCGAAGCCGCGATCGAGTGGGCGAGGAAGATCGCGGCCTCCTGCCGCTGCCCCCAGGAGCTCCGCGCGTTCCAGTACGACCCGCAGTCGTGACGAGCTAGGCGGCTATCGCCTCTCTGACCACGCCCTCCTCGCGGGCGTAGCCCTCCAGCATGCCGCGCAGCTGACGCCGGCCGCGGTGCAGCCGCGACATGACGGTCCCGATGGGGGTGCCCATCCGGTCGGCGATCTCCTTGTAGGCGAAGCCCTCGACGTCGGCGAGGTAGACGGCCACCCGGAACTCCTCGGGCAGCGAACGCAGGGCGTTCATCACGACGTTGTCGGGCAGCGAGTCGAGCGCCTCGTTCTCGGCCGAGCGCAGCCCCGTCGAGGTGTGCGACTCGGCGGCGGCGAGCTGCCAGTCTTCGATCTCCTCGGCGGCCGACAGCTTCGGCGAGCGCTGCTTCTTGCGGTAGTCGTTGATGAAGTTGTTGGTGAGGATGCGGTGCAGCCACGCCTTGAGGTTGGTGCCCTCGCGGAACTGGTGGTAGGACGTGAACGCCTTGGTCACGGTCTCCTGCACGAGGTCTTCGGCGTCGGCCGGGTTGCGGGTGAGTCGCATGGCTGACGCGTAGAGCTGGCTGGTCACCGGCACGACGTCGCGCTCGAACCAGGCCTGACGCTGCTCGTCGGTCATCGAGATCATGTCATCCCCCCTGCTGAACTCTCCCCCGTTACCCGTCCGAATGTGATCCATGCGGGTTGGGCGGATCCCGTCGTCATCGTTTCAACCGGCCCGTAAGTCGGGCGTTAGGCGGCGCATCGGCGGGCGTGGCATCGGTCACACGCAAGCCGGACAGGTCTCATTAGCGTAACACCTAACCCCCTAACCGGCGTAAAATATGTCAAACCACACTCACTACAGTGGGCCACATGAAACACGTGGACCGGCACGACCCCGCCACGCGGACCTGGGTCAACGACGCCATCCGCGCCGTCGAGGCCGACGCCAACCGCAGCTGCGACACCCATCTCCACGTCTTTCCTCTCCCGCCCTCGTGGGGCGTGGACCTCTACCTGAAAGACGAGTCGGTCCACCCGACCGGTTCACTCAAACACCGGCTGGCCCGCTCCCTCTTCCTCTACGGCCTGTCCAACGGCTGGATCGGCCCCAGCACCACGATCATCGAGGCGTCCTCCGGCTCGACCGCGGTCAGCGAGGCATACTTCGCCAGGCTCCTGGGTCTGCCCTTCATCGCGGTGATCCCAGCCACCACTTCTCCCGAGAAACGGGAGATCATCGAGTTCTACGGCGGCAAGTGCCACCTGGTCGACGACCCAGGGAAGATCTACGAAGAGTCGGCCCGCCTGGCCCAGGAGACCGGCGGCCACTACATGGACCAGTTCACCTACGCCGAACGCGCCACCGACTGGCGCGGCAACAACAACATCGCCGAGAGCATCTACGAGCAGATGGCGATGGAACGTTTCCCCGTCCCGGCGTGGATCGTCGTCGGCGCCGGCACCGGCGGCACCTCCGCCACGATCGGCCGCTACATCCGCTACCGCCGCCACTCGACCCGCCTGTGCGTGGCCGACCCCGAGGGCTCGTCGTTCTACCCGTCGTGGGTGACCGGCACCGCCCACCCCGGCAAACCCTCCCGCATCGAGGGCATCGGCCGCCCCCGCGTGGAACCCTCGTTCCAGCCGATGGTCATCGACCGCATGACCTCCGTCCCCGACGCGACCTCGATCGCCGCGATGCGCTGGGTCAACGAGGTCACCCACCACCAGGTCGGCGCGTCAACGGGCACCAGCGTCGCGGCCGCCATGGAGATCATCCGCGAGATGCGCGGCCACGGCATCAGAGGCAGCGTCGTGACGCTGATCTGCGACAGCTCCAGCCGCTACAAGGGGACGTACGAACAGGACTCCTGGCTGGAGAAGAACGGCATCGACATCACCCCCGATCTGGCCGACTTCCGCGCCCTCTTCCGCCGCTGACGTCTGCCATGATCGCCGGATGAGGAAGGCGACCGCCCGCACCTACACGTGGCTCTCCCGCGACTCGACCGACGACGCGGGCGAGACGTGGCTGGAGGTGGCCTTCGTGCGAGGCATAACCCCTGACGAGGCGTTGGCCCGCCTGACCCCGGAGAAGGAGCTCTACGCGAGCCCGGCCGAAGGGGGGACGGTGGTGTTCTTCGGCGGCCTCAGCGACCTGCACCCCCGCGAGATGACGGCGCGCCTGTCGGCGGGGACGGCGGCGGCGCTGGTCGAGGTGACCATGGGCGACGACCGCTTCACCTACTGCGAGAACGGCCGGCTGGTGACGACGTTCAGCCTCTTCTCCTATGAGCTGCGCGAGGGCCCGGACCCCGACCGGCTGGCGGCCGAGGTCGAAGACCTGCGCTTACACCTGACGGGCGAGTCGATCGATTTCCCGGCTGACCACGCGGCCCGGGCGCTGGCGCTGGCGGATCGGGCGACGGGGGTCCGGTTACCCCGCGAACGAACCGAGTGACCATTGCCAAGAACGCGACCTAGCGGCCCTCGCCTTGAACCGAGCCTCTTGCCAGCACCGTAGATCCGGCCACGCGCTCCTCGCCCGGGTCCGAGCACCCAAGCCGCCGCCACGGACGCCGCCATCCACCCCCACCTTTGGCTGAACCTCTAGCAGTCGCCCCGAAACCGGTCCCGCATTCCTCGCCTCGGGGCGAGCACCTAAGCCGCCGCCGTGGATACGGCCATCCAGCCCTCGCTGAGCCAAGCCTTCGGCTGTCGCCGAGAAACCGGCCATGCATCACTCGCCCCGGGCCGAGCACCCAAGCCGCCTTCGTGGACGCGGCCATCCAGCCCTCGCTGAGCCAAGCCTTCGGCTGTCGCCGAGAAACCGGCCATGCATCACTCGCCCCGGGCCGAGCACCCAAGCCGCCTTCGTGGACGCGGCCATCCAGCCCTCGTCTTGAACCCGACCTTTAGCCGTCGCCATAGATGCGGCCACGCGTTGATCGCCTCAGGCCGTCGCCGTGGATGCAGCCTTACAGCCCTCTCTTTTGACCCGGCTGAGCGTGTAGCCGTCACCGTGGATGCGGCCATCCAGCTTCCGCTTCGAACCTCTAGCTGTCGCCGTGGGTCCAGCCGTGCATTCCTCGCTTTTGGTCGATCGGAGGGTCTAGCCGTTGCCGAAGAACGGCGGGAACTTTCCGCAGCTCGCGGACTCCAGCGGCAGCGCTGAGGTGATCTTGTCGTTGAACTTCCAGCGGTCGTCGCCCAGGTTGAGCACCGACTCCCCCGGCCGGATGCAGTAGCGGCGGTCGCCGTAGGAATCGTCGTCGTACAACACCCAGGCGACCCCGTCGTTGTTGATGATCGAGGTGGCCTCGTCGCTGTCGCCGCCGAGGTGCGAGGTGGGCTGGGTGAGGACGATGCTCCGGCCCTGGAACCACTGGTGGTGGAAGAGGATCAGGTAGGGGATCTCGATCGGCTCGGCGTGGGCCGGGGCGGCCGTCGATCCAAGGACGGCCGTCCCTAAGGCCAAGGCCAGTGTGGTGCGGATGAGTCTTCGCATGAAAATGCCTCCCGTGTCGTTGCGACTCAGGAGGCATCTTCCGAAAACGACCTTGTGTCCGGCTTGGAGAAGACCGTCAATCCCCGAGGAGGGCGTCCACGAAGACCTCCGGGTCGAACGGCGCGAGGTCGTCGGGGCCCTCGCCCAGGCCGACCAGCTTCACCGGTACGCCCAGCTCCCGCTGCACCGAGATCACGATGCCGCCCTTGGCGGTGCCGTCGAGCTTGGTCAGCGCGATGCCCGTGATGTTCACGACCTCGCCGAACACCTGCGCCTGCCGCATGCCGTTCTGCCCGGTCGTCGCATCGAGGACCAGCAGCACCTCGTCGACCTGGGCCTTCTTCTCGATGACGCGCTTGACCTTGCCGAGCTCGTCCATGAGCCCGGTCTTGGTGTGGAGCCGCCCGGCCGTGTCGACGATCACCACGTCGGCCTTGTCGGCGATGCCCCGCGCCACGGCGTCGAAGGCGACCGACGCCGGGTCGCCGGCCTCGGGGCCGCGCACCACGGGGGCCCCCACGCGATCGCCCCACGTCTGGAGCTGGTCGGCAGCCGCCGCGCGGAAGGTGTCGGCCGCGCCCAGGACGACCGACTTGCCGTCGCCGATCAGGGAACGGGCCAGCTTGCCGGTGGTGGTGGTCTTGCCGGTACCGTTCACGCCGACGACCAGCAGGACCGCCGGGCGCTCGCCGGGGGCGGAGGTGTGGAGGGTCCGGTCGAGGCCGGGGTCGATCTGGGTGAGCAGCTCGGCGCGGAGCAGGGCGCGGACCTCACTCGGTGTACGGCTGCCGAGAACCTTCACCTTCGTCTTCAGGTCTTCGACCATGGCCCGGGTCGGGGCGACCCCGACGTCGGCCGTGATCAGGGTCTCCTCGATCTCGTCCCACACGTCGTCGTCGAGCCGGTCACGCGACAGCAGTTCGAGCAGCCCCCGGCCGAGCGTGCTCTGCGAGCGCGCCAGCCGGGCCCGCAGCCGGACCATGCGCCCGGCCGACGGCGGCGGGACCTCGACCTCCGGCGGCTTGACCAGCTCCTCAACGGGAGCGGCCGGAGGCGCCACCGTCTCGACGACCTCCTCCTCGACCGGCGGCGCGGGGGCCTGCGGGGTCGGGGCAGGGGGCGGCGGCAGGGTCGTCTTCGACCTCGGCCGTACGAGCAGGGCGGTGGTGCCTATGCCCAGGAGTATGACGACGATGATGATCGCGATGATGCCGATGTACCCATCCACAAAACGTCAGTCTCCCAGATTCGAGCGCCGTGCCTCCGCGCGCCGGGCGTGCCGCTAGGTCCCGGTGTCGCTCCGCTCTCTCCTGCCCTGCGAAAGCCGGAGGACCCCGATGATCGTCTAGCTGTTCCACCCTCACCCGAGGCGACCGGAGCTTCAGCGGCGAGGCCGCAACAAACGAGCGCCCCATATCACTTGCCGACTAGCCCAGTTCGGCTGAAAGACCACCCATCCAAGCCGCATTCCTGACACGCCGACGCAGTGGCGGAATGCTGGCACGCCAACGCAGTGGCGAAAGGCTGGCACGCCGACGCTTTGGCCGACGGCTGGCACGCCGACGCACTGGCGGAAGGGTCGGGTCAAGATCCGCTGGAGGATGACGGAGAACGTCCACCGGGTTGGCGGCGCGCGTGCCCCGTGTAAGGCTTGTCGGCCATGAAATACATGATCCTCATGTACGCCGACCCGGCTGCCACCGAAGCGATGACCGCCTCAGAGCGAGCAGATGTGGCCCGCCGGCACGAAGCCCTCCACCGAGACCTGGCCGGCACGAGCGAGATGCTGAACGGAGCCGGGCTGGCGTACCCGAAGAACACCACGACCCTCCGGTGGCGGGCAGACGGATCGACCACAGCAGAGGGTCCGTTGACCGGAACGACGGAGCAGCTGACCGCCTACCACGTGGTCGACTGCGCGACCCCGGAGCGGGCGCAGGAGATCGCCAGCCGTGTCCTCGATTTCCATGTCGTAGCTGTCGAGGTACGCCCGATCCACGACTCGTTCGGTATGAGTGACGCCTGATCCGCCCATGGACAAGGCGCTCCTATCGGTAGCCGAGCAAGGCCGCCAGCCGATCGACGTCGTCATCGCTGAGAAGCCCCGCCGCAGCCACGATCGACCGAGTGTAGGCAGCGATCACGTCATCCTCCACAGCCCTCTCACCGACATCCGCGCCTTGCCGCGCAGCCGCCGACACGGCGTCGGCGGCGGGCCCATCCCGGCAGTCGGCAAGATCATCTAAGCCGTCAGGCCGGGGAGCCTCAGCCTCCGAAGCCAGATCATTTGGCAGTAGCAGTCCACCCAACAGGCCGTCACACTCCTCTGGTTTCGCGCAGGCAGTGGGAAAAGCACGTTGGGCCAGGCGGGTTCGCGCGGGCGGTGCAGAAGACAGGCCGGGCCAGGCTGATTCGCACACGCGGTGGAGAAGCCAGCTCGGTCAGGCTGGTTCGCAACATGCGGCGCAGCAGCACGCCGGTCAGACGTGTTCACACAGGCGGTGGAAAAACAGGCCGGACCAGGCTGGTTCGCACCACGCGGTGGAGAAGCACGCCCGGTCAGACGTGTTCGCCTAGGCGGTGGAGAAACAGGCGCGTTCGCGCAGGCGGGGAAAGCAGGCCGGCTCACGCGAGTTCGCACAGGCGGTGCAGGAGCAGGCCGGGTCAGGCGGGTTCGCGCAGGCGCTGGCTGACTACCTGGGTCACGCCGTCGCCGCGCATCGACACCCCGTACAGCGCGTCGGCGATCTCCATCGTGCGCTTCTGGTGGGTGATGACGATCAGCTGGGAGTTCTGCCGCAGTTCCTCGAACAGGGTCAGCAGACGCTGGGTGTTGGTGTCGTCGAGGGCGGCCTCGACCTCATCCATCACGTAAAAGGGCGACGGCCGCGCTTTGAAGATGGCGACCAGGAACGCCACCGCCGTCAGCGACCGCTCGCCGCCCGACAACAACGACAAGCGCTTGACCTTCTTCCCCGGCGGGCGGGCCTCGACCTCGACGCCGGTGGTCAGCATGTCGGTCGGGTCGGTCAGCAGCAGGCGGCCCTCCCCTCCGGGGAAGACCCGGTCGAAGATGGTCGCGAACTCCCTCTGGACGTCTTCGTACGCCGCCGAGAACACCTGCTCGACCCGGTCGTCGACCTCCTTGACGACGAGGAGCAGGTCGCGGCGGGTCTTCTTCAGGTCTTCCAGCTGGGAGGTGAGGAACGTGTGGCGTTCCTCCAGGGCGGCGAACTCCTCCAGGGCCAGCGGGTTGACCTTGCCGAGCTGCTGCATCTGCTTGTCGGCGATCTTGGCCCGCTTCTCCTGTTCCTCGCGCACGTAGGGCACCGGAGGGTCTCCGGGCACGAGCGCCTTGGGGCCGTATTCGGCGATCAGGGCCTCCGACTCGACGCCGTACTCCTCGACGGCGCGCTCCTCCAGCTGTTCGAGGCGCATGCGCTGTTCGGTGCGGGCCATCTCGCTGCCGTGGGCGCGGTTGACCAGTTTGTCGAGCTCGGAGCCGAGTTCGCGGACCCTGATCCGGACCGTCTTGAGCTCGGCGTCGACGGCCTCTCTGGCCACGGCGAGCTCGTCGCGTTCGGCGGCGGCCCGCATGATCGACGCCTCCAGGGAATGGAGGGCGACCCGGGCGGCTCTCGACACGCTCGCGGCGACGGTGGCCTGGCGGCGGCGGCGGGCCCGCTGGGCGGCGGCCTTGGCGCGGTCGTCGCGTTCGCGCTGGGCGGCGCGCATCAGGCCGTCGGCGCGGCCGGCGATGCCGCGGACCCGTTCCTCGGCGGTGCGGACCGTCAGGCGGGCCTCCATCTCGGCCTGGCGGGTGACGCCGACCGTGGCGGCCAGGCGGTCGCGGTCTTCGGTGGTGGGCTCGGACTCCAGTTCGGCGGCGAACTCGGCCTCGGCGAGTTGCTCCTCCAGCGTGAGGGACTCCTCGCGGGCCAGTTCGCGGCCCTCTTCGGCGAAGGTCACCGAGCCCTGGAGGCGTTCGGCCTCGTCCAATGCCGCCTTGACGTTGGCTTCGAGGCGGGCGAGCTGCTTGGCGGCGTCGGCGAGGCGCTGGTCGGCGGCGCGTTGCCGGCCCCGGGCCCGGTCGAGCACCGACTGCGCCTGGTCGAGGTGGGAGCGGGCGGCGTTGACGCCGTTCTGGGCGGCCGACTGCTGGGCCTGCGCCTCGGCGACCGCCGCCTGGGCTGCTTCGAGGGCCTCCTGGGCGGCGGCCTCGGCCTCGTGGGCCTCCTCCAGGGCGAACGCGGTCTCCTCGCCGGCCGCGCGGGCCCGGTCGAGGTCGGCCCCGGCCTGGTCGAGCGCGGCCCGGACCTGGAGGACCGAGCCGCCGCCGGAGCCGCCCTGGGCGGTGTGGGCGCCGAGGAGGTCGCCGTCGCGGGTGACCGCCCGCAGGTCGGGGCGCGCGGCGACGATCGTGCGGGCGGCGTCGAGGTCGGGGGCGACGACGACGCCGTACAGGAGATGGTCGAGGGCGGGGCGCAGCTCGGCGGGGACCTCGACCAGGTCGGCGGCCCATTCGAAGGAGCCGGCGGGCCGGGTGACCGCGGGGGCCGCGCCGATGACCAGGGAGGTCCGGCCGGTCTCCTTGGCGCGGAGCAGGTCGAGGGAGTCGAGCGCGACGTCGATCGAGCCCACCGTCACGGCCTCGGCCAACGGACCGAGCACGGCCGCGATGGCGGTCTCTGCGCCCGCCCTGACGCTCATGACCGCGGCCAGCGGCGCGTGGCCGCCGTCGGCCAGCAGGGCGGTGCCGTCGGCTCCGCCCGAGAGGCTCAGCCCGAGCGCCTCCCGGCGGGCCTCCAGCGCGGTGACGGCCTTCTGGGCGTCCTGGTCCGCCGTACGGGCGGCCGAAACCCCCGAAGACGCGGCCGACAGGGCCGCGCGGGGGCCCGCCAGCGCGGCGCGGGCCTCGTCGACGGCGGCCTTGGCCTCGTCGGCGGCCTCGCGGGCCACCTCGACCTCGGCGCGGGCGAGCTCGACGCCCTCTTCGGCGACGGCCAGCTCGGCGGCGACCTCGGGGTCGGTGGCGGGTTCGGCGACCGCCTGGGCCTCCAGGTCGCCCTGCGCCTGGGCGGCGCGTTCCCTGGCCTGCGCGACGGCGGCCTCCAGCCGGCCGATCTCGTCGTCGGCGGCCCGCACCCGGCCCCGGGCCGACTCGGCCTGCCCGCGCAGCCGCGCGAGGGCCTCGCGGCGGTCGGCGGCGGCGCGGGCGGCGATCGACAACCGCCGCTCTTCACCGGCGAGTGATTCTTCGGCCTCGGTACGGGCGTCGACGGCCGCTTCGAGCCGCATCTGGGCCTCGTCGAGAGCTTCCTGGAGCACCCGTTCCTGTTCGCGGATCTGGGCGGCCTCGCGCTCGAACTCCTCGGGGTCGCGCCCGCGCCGCTCGATCGACGCCGCGTCGGTCGCGTGGCGCTCCCGCTCGGCCGCCAGGTTCTCGACCGAACGCAGCCGCTCCCGCAGGGCGGACAGGGCGTAATAGGTCTCCTGGGCGACGGTCAGCCGGGGCTGGGCCTCGGCCGCGGCGGCCTCCAGCGCGGCCTCACGCGCCTGGTTCTCGTTGAGCCCCTGCTCGACCTGCGAGCGCCGGTTCTGTACGGCCGCCTCATCGGCCGCCTCCCGCTCCAGCGTGTCACGCAGGGAGACCACGTCGTCGGCCAGCAGCCGCAGCCGGGCGTCGCGCAGGTCGGCCTGGATGACGGCGGCCTTGCGGGCGATCTCGGCCTGGCGGCCCAGCGGCTTGAGCTGGCGCCGCAGTTCGGTGGCGAGGTCCTGGACGCGGGTGAGGTTGGCCTGCATCGCGTCGAGCTTGCGGAGCGCCTTCTCCTTGCGCTTGCGGTGCTTCAGGACGCCCGCGGCCTCTTCGATGAACGCCCGGCGCTCCTCGGGACCGGCGTGCAGCACCTGGTCGAGCTGGCCCTGGCCGACGATGACGTGCATCTCCCGGCCGATGCCGGAGTCGGACAGCAGTTCCTGGATGTCGAGCAGGCGGCAGGTGTCGCCGTTGATGGCGTATTCGCTCTGGCCCGACCGGAACATGAGGCGGCTGATCGTCACCTCGGAGTATTCGATCGGCAACGCGCCGTCGGTGTTGTCGATCGTGAGGGTGACCTCGGCGCGGCCGAGCGGCGGGCGTGAGGAGGTGCCCGCGAAGATGACGTCCTCCATCTTGCCGCCGCGCAGCGACTTGGCGCTGTGCTCGCCCATCACCCACGCGAGGGCGTCGACGACGTTGGACTTGCCCGACCCGTTGGGCCCGACGACACAGGTGATCCCAGGCTCGAACTGGAGCTTCGTCGCGGACGCGAACGACTTGAAGCCGCGCAGGGTGAGGGTCTTCAGGTACACCTCAGGAGTCCCTCCCTGCGCCGACAGTACCGGGGAAGACTATCGCCTGCTTCCCAGATCGGCGGTCAGGGAACTCAAATGACGAGGGACGCCCCTACGAGGCGCCCCTTGCAATTTGATTCTCGTGAAAACCCGGTCTCTCAGGTGAGAGCCGGCTCGCGATCCTGCAGCCTGACCAGGTCTTCGTCACGAGTTTGCGCCGCAAGGGCCTCGTTCTGTTCCTGGAGTCGGGTGAGTTCTGCCTCCAGATCACGGATGCGCTGCTGGAGGCGACGCATTTCCGAGACCATTCGAGGATCAGGACCGCCGACGTGGCCGAGTAGAGCCTTAGCCATGGTTAAGGGTCCTCCACGCTGAGTGACCAGACTGGTTCGCGCACTTCAAGCCGCGGGAGGGGTGCGCGTGGTTCTTGTCCAAGAGTCGCACCGGCTGCGAAGTCGGTCAAGTTGAACGCCTCGTAAGGATCAGCCGTTGGACACTGTCGACATGTAAATATACCTCATTTGGGCGGTTTAAGGGAAGAGCTATCGCTCCACGAACCCCACCAAACCGCCCTTGACGTCCGACCAGCGCTCAGACACTCCTAAGACATGCCCGGGCGTGTCAGAGCCTCTCAGACGCTCCAGGAGGCGCTCACAGGCGTCTCTGGGGCCCTCGGCCACCACCTCGACCCGCCCGTCGCCCAGGTTGAGCGCCCAGCCCGTCAGCCCGAGTTCCAGCGCCCGCGCCCGCGTCCACCAGCGGAAACCCACGCCCTGCACCCGCCCGCGCACCCACGCGGTGAGCCTCACCATCGCCCGTTCCTCGGACGCGGCTGGCAGGTGGGGCACGAATAGCTGCTGCGGTTCATGAATGGGTCTCTCCGGATCGGCGTGCCACATCTCGGGCAGGGTTCGTCGCGGCGGCCGTACACGTTGAGTGACCGGTCGAAGTAGCCCGATTCGCCGTTCACGTTCACATACAGGCTGTCGAACGATGTACCCCCCTGGCCGAGCGCTTCGGTCATGACCGCACGGGCGGCGGCAAGGAGTTCGGAGATCTTCGGCCTGGTCAGGGTCTCGGTGGCCCGCGCCCAGTGCAGTTTCGCCCGCCAGAGGGCCTCGTCGGCGTAGATGTTTCCCACGCCGCTGATCAGGCTCTGGTCAAGAAGCGCCCGCTTTATTCCGGTTTTTCGCTTTTTCAGAGCTGCCGTAAAGACGTCCTCGTCGAAGGCGTCCTCCAGCGGGTCGGGGGCGATGTGCGCGATCGGCATCGGGACCGTCCGCCCGGACGCCGCCGTCAGCTGGGTGATCATGAGGTGGCCGAACGTGCGCTGGTCGACGAAGCGCATCTCGGGGCCGTCGTCGGTGAAGGTCACCCTGACCCGCAGGTGCTTCTCGTCGGGCGAGCCCTTGGGGAGCATCAAGACCTGGCCGCTCATGCCCAGGTGGGCCATCAGCGCGGCGCCGTCGTCGAGCGGCAGCCACAGGTACTTGCCGCGCCGGTCGGCCGACTCGACGCGGCGGCCCTTGAGCTGGTCGGACAGCACGCCCTCGTGCCGGCGGACGGCCCGCGTGTGGAGCACCTCGGCCGACTCGATCGTGCGGCCCGACACCCAGACGTCGAGGCCGCGCCGGACGACCTCGACCTCCGGAAGTTCGGGCATCAGACGGCCTGGCCCGCCGAGGCGGCGGCGGCCTCACGGGCGTCGCGCATCGCGCGGATGGCCGTCCAGGCGGCCTCGGCGGCCTGCTGCTCGGCCTCCTTCTTCGACCGGCCGGCGCCCTTGCCGTAGTCCTGTCCGCCAACCCGGACCGTCGCCACGAACGACTTGGCGTGGTCGGGACCCGACTCCTCGACGTGGTATTCGGGCACGCCGAGCACCTCGGAGGCGGTCAGCTCCTGCAGCGAGGTCTTCCAGTCGAGCCCGGCGCCCAGCGACGCCGACCGCTTGATCAGCGGGTCGAACAGCGTGTGCACGACCCGGAACGCCTCGTCGAGGCCCTTGTCGACGTACACGGTGCCGATCAGGGCCTCCAGCGTGTCGGCCAGGATCGACGACTTGTCACGGCCGCCGGTGCCCTCCTCGCCCCGGCCCAGCCGCAGGTAGCGGCCCATGCCGAGCGAACGGGCGACGTCGGCCAGGGCGCGCATGTTGACCACGGCGGCCCGCAGCTTGGCCAGCTGGCCCTCGGGCAGGTCGGGGTGGTCGCGGTAGAGCGTGTCGGTGACCACGAGCCCCAGCACCGAGTCGCCCAGGAACTCCAAGCGCTCGTTGGTGGGCAGCCCGCCGTTCTCGTAGGCGTAGGAGCGGTGGGTCAGGGCGCGTTCCAGGATCGCGATGTCGAGCCGGACCTGGAGGACGACCTCCAGTTCGTCGCGGACGACCTCGACGGCGACGGGCTTACCGATCATGAAGTTCCTCCTGTGCATGGCGAATCGCCCGCACGGTGGCAGGAGTGAACTTCTGGCGAAGCCCCGAAGGCGTGGTGGACGCCGGGTTGAACCCGGCGTCCACCACGACCGCGGGCACGACCGCCACCGCGCTGTGGAGACGCGCCCGAATTGACGCGTCTGTGGAGCAAAATAACGCCGACCGGGGTCGTTTGACGATCCCGGCCGGCGAACGAGTCACGCCGGATTTAGGCGTTGGGCTCGATGACCTGGCGGCGGTTATAGGTCCCGCACTCGCCACAGGCCATGTGGGGGCGCTTGGGGGAACGGCACTGCGGGCAGCTCACGAGAGCGACCGCGCTGGTCTTCCACTGAGACCTGCGGGCGCGCGTGTTGGCCCGCGACATCTTCCTCTTGGGAACGGCCACGTCAGGCCTCCTGATCGTCTTCGTCGTTGTTGGAAACCAGGCCCCGCAGTGAAGCCCAGCGGGGATCGAGCGTCTCGTGGCGGTGGTCGGGACCGGCCTCGGCCAGTTTGACCCCGCACTCCGTGCAGAGACCGGCGCAGTCGTCGCTGCACACCGGGCTCAGCGGCAGCGCGAGCACCACCGCGTCACGGAACGTCGGCTCAAGATCCAGCAGCTCGCCGTCGAGGATCTGGTCGTCCTCTCCGGCGTCTTCCGCCGTGTAGAAGAAGAGCTCCTGGAAGTCGACCTCGATGTCCGAGGTCAGGGGTTCCAGGCAGCGCGAGCACTCTCCCGTGAGAGGGGCCAGCGCCGTGCCCGTGACGAGCACGCCTTCCATCACTGCTTCGAGCCGGAGATCCAGCTCGACGTCGGCGTCTTTGGGGACGCCGATCAAGCCGACCGCGACGTCCGCCGGAGCCGGGAGAACGGGTTTCATCGTGCGCATCGACCCCGGGCGGCGCCCGAGGTCATGGGTCGAGACAACCCATGGAGCGCGAGGGTCGAGGGTGTGCACTTTCATCCTGGTCTCTTAGGCATGGCGAATCACCGCCGTCGTGCAAGGCCGAAACGCAAGAATACCAGCCCGCCGGGGAGCTCAGCCGCGCACGCGTTCCACCAGCAGCTCCAGCACGAGATCGGGCACCAGGCCCGACACGTCGCCGCCGTAGCGGGCGATCTCCTTCAGCCGGCTGGAGGACAGGAAGGAGTATTCGGGGTTGGTCGACATGAACAGCGTCTCGACCCCCGACATGCGGTAGTTGAGCTGGGCCATCTGGAGCTCGTAGTCGAAGTCGCTGACCGCGCGCAGGCCCTTGACGATCGTCGGGATGCCCTGCTGCCGGGCGAAGTCGACCAGCAGGCCGTGGAACTTCTCCACGCGGACGTTGCCGTATTCCTTGGTCACCGCCTGGAGCATGTCGATGCGCTCCTCGACGGTGAACAGGCTCGTCTTCTCGATGTTGATCAACACCGCGACGACGACCTCGTCGTACAGACGCGACGTTCGGCCAATGATGTCGAGATGGCCGTTCGTCACGGGATCGAACGATCCGGGGCAGACGACTCTGCGCACAACAACCCCCTACTCGGCCCGGTTGGCGTGACCGTACCAAACGGTCGCTTCACCGTAACGACGCGCCCTGGCCTCCTCATAGCCGGGGGGCCACTGCAGATCATTCCCTCTGGTCTCGCGTTCGACCGCCACCAGGGCCCCCTCGGCGAGCCAGCCGTTCTCCAGCAGCTGGACCAGCACCCTGCCGACCACCTCGTCGGACACGGCGTAGGGCGGGTCGGCGAACACGAAGTCGTAGGGCTCGCCCTCGCAGGGGCGCGCGACCAGCCGCTCGACCTTCTCGGGCCGCACCACGGCCCCCGGGAGGCCCAGCGCGGCGACGTTGGCCCTGATCGTGCGCAGCGCCTTGGCGTCGGACTCGACCAGCAGCGCGTGGCCGGAGCCCCGGCTGAGCGACTCCAGCCCGATGGCCCCCGACCCGGCGTAGAGGTCGGCCACCCGTTCCGGCACGCCGGCGAGCGACCCGACGGTCGAGAAGATGCCCTCACGGGCGCGGTCGCTGGTGGGCCGGGTTCCCCTGCCGGGCGGGACCTCGATCCGCCTGCCACCGGCGGTTCCGGCGATGAGACGCGTCACCAGCCCATTGTCGCGGAGAGCCGGAATGGAAAAGCTCGGTAATGCCTGGCGAAGGAACGGCCAGGGTCGTTCCGTTCGGGGCGGTGGCCCTGCACTATGAACGTGCGGCCTTCAAGGTGACCCAGGGGAAGGCCGGCCGGCGTGATCGTGAGCCCTTCCGCACGCCGGCGCCCTCGGCACCTGACCCGAGGGTGGGCCCAGCCGGGGACGGCATTCGGGGGGAGGCCGTCCCATGGCTGGGCCCTGGGTCATTTCTATGACCCAGGGCCCTCCGCCCGGCAGCCCTCCGCCCCGATCGCTCCCGTTTCGAAACTCTTTCTTCCGTTACGGCTCCCGCCTGGCCGGCCCCGCCCGCCGCCTCCGCGCCCCGCCGCGACCGGCGCCGACCCCCGCTCCCGCCCCGCACCGCCACGCCGGATCAGGTCTTCTCCAGGTACTCCGCGCGTTCTCCCGCCGCCAGCGCGTCGAGTTCGGCCTTGAGCGCCGGGTGGTCGATCAGCTCGGGATCGCGGGCCAGCAGGTTCTGCGCCTCTTCCCTGGCCTCGGCGATCACGTCTTCGTCACGCAGCAGCTGGAGCATGCGCAGCGACGACTTGCGCCCCGACTGGGCCGCGCCGAGCACGTCGCCCTCGCGGCGTTGTTCCAGGTCGACGCGCGAGAGCTCGAAACCGTCGAGGGTGTTGGCCACCGCGTCGAGGCGGTCGCGGGCGGGGGTGCCGGGCATGGTCTCGCTGACCAGCAGGCACAGGCCCGGCAGGCCGCCTCGGCCGACCCGGCCGCGCAGCTGGTGGAGCTGGGACACGCCGAAACGGTCGGCGTCCATGATGATCATGACCGAGGAGTTCGGCACGTCGACGCCGACCTCGATGACCGTGGTCGCGACCAGCACGTCGATCTCGCCCCGGGTGAAGGAGCGCATGATCGCGTCTTTCTCCTCGGGCGGCAGCTTGCCGTGGAGCACCTCGACGCGCAGGCCCGCCAGCGGGCCCGAGGCCAGCATCTCGGCGACGTCGAGGACCGCCAGCGGCGGGCGGCGCTCGTCTGCGTCCTTGGTCAGGTCGCCCTCGTCGCCCTCCAGGTCGCCGATGCGCGGGCAGACGATGTAGGCCTGGCGGCCGAGCCCGACCTCCTCACGCACCCGCTCCCAGGTGCGTTCGAGGTAGTGGGGCTTCTCGGCGGCGGGCACCACGTGGGTGGTGATCGGCGCGCGGCCCGACGGGAGCTGCGAGAGCGTGGAGACCTCCAGGTCGCCGAACACGGTCATCGCGACCGTGCGCGGGATCGGGGTGGCCGTCATGACCAGCACGTGGGGCCGCCCGGACGCCGACTTCTCGCGCAGCGCGTCGCGCTGTTCGACGCCGAACCGGTGCTGCTCGTCGACCACGACCAGCCCCAGGTCGGCGAACTGGACCTTGTCCTGCAGCAGGGCGTGCGTGCCGACGACGATGCCGGCCGCGCCGGAGGCGGCGTCGAGAAGGTTCTGCCGCCGGGCGGCGGCGCCCATCGAGCCGGTCAGCAGGGCCACCGACGTGCCGCCGAACATGCCGCCGCCCGCGAGGTCGCCGAGCATGGCGGTGATCGAGCGGTGGTGCTGCTGGGCCAGGACCTCGGTCGGGGCCAGCAGGGCGGCCTGCCCGCCCGAGTCGGCGACCTGCAACATCGCGCGCAGGGCCACCACGGTCTTGCCCGCGCCCACCTCGCCCTGGAGCAGGCGGTGCATCGGGTGGTCGCGCCCGAGGTCGGCGGCGATCTCGTCGCCGACCGTGCGCTGGCCCTCGGTGAGCTGGAACGGCAACCGCCCGTCGAACCCGGCCAGCAGGCCGTCGGCGCTGCCGGGACGGGGCTGGGCGGGCAGGGCGTCGGCGGCCATGCGGCGGCGTACGAGAACGGCCTGGAGGTTGAACGCCTCGTCGAACTTGAGCCGCTTCTTCGCGCGGGCGATGTCGCCCTGGTCGCGCGGGCGGTGGATGAGGGTCAGCGCCTCGGCCAGGCCGATCAGGCCGTGGCGCTCGCGCATCGGGGCCGGGAGCGGGTCGTCGAGGGAGAGGGTGTCGAGGATCAGCCGCACCGCGCGGCCGATCTTCCAGCTCGCCAGGCTCTGCGCCGACGGGTAGATCGGCACCGGCGCGGTGGCGAACTCCTCGCTGGTCTCCTCGTCGTCGGTGACGTAGTCGGGGTGGGTGAGCGAGCGGCGTTTGGCGCCCTTCGGCGAGACGAACACGTTGACCTTGCCGGAGAAGGTCGCCTCGGTGCCCGGCAGCAGCCGCTGCTCGGCCACGAACGCGCCCTTGCCGAAGAAGGCCAGGTGGATGCGGTCTTTGCCGTCGGTGACCTCGACGTCGAGCCAGGTGCCCTGGCGGTTCTTCATCGGCCGCCGCTGCACCGCCGACACCCGCCCCCGCACGGTGGCGATCTCGTCGTGCTCCAGCGAGGCGATCGAGGTCAGCTCACCGCGCTCGGCGTAGCGGCGCGGGTAGTGGCGCAGCAGCTCACCGACGGTGGCGACGCCGAGGGCGCTTTCGAGCGGCGCGGCGGTCTTCGCGCCGACCACCCGCTTCAACGGCTCGTCGAACCTGGTCACGACACCCAGTTCTACCGCGACCGGCCGACAGAATCACTCCACGCCGATCAGCAGCGGGTAACCGCCCTGCCCGCCGGCGTAGGCGGCCACCTCGACGTCAGGCCGCTCGACCGCCAGCAGATCCTGTACGGCCTTCGCCAGCCCCTCCCCCGTCTCGCCCCCGGTCACCAGCGTCACCAGCTCGCTCGACGACGACACCAGACGCCGCACGACGTCCTCGGTCACCTCGCGCAGCTCGGTCCCGATCAGCGCGACGTCGCCGTCGACCACGCCCAGCACGTCGCCCGGCCGACAGACCCCCGCCGAGGTCATCGCCTCCCGGTTGGCCACCCAGACGTGCCCGTGCCGGGTGTGGGCGGCGGCCTCGGCCATGGCCAGCACGTCGTCGTCGAACCGCCGGGCGGGGTCGTGCACCGCGAGCGCGGCCAGGCCCTGCACCGAGGCGAGGGTCGGCAGCACGGCGACGACCGTGCCCTCCTCGCGGGCGATCTCCGCCGCCGCGGCGGCGACCGAGCGCACCGCGGCGTCGTTGGGCAGCACGGCGACCTCCGACCCGGCCTCCCTGATCGCCGCGAGCACCGCCGCCAGCGGCGGCGACGAGCCCGGTTCGCGGGTGACCACCACGGCGCCGGAGTCGCGGAACAGGGCCGCGAGCGCGTCTCCGGCGGCGACCGCGACGACCCCGCGCCCGCCGGTGACGTGGGCCCGGCCGCCCAGGTAGGTGATCCTGATCCGGTGCGGCCGCCCGGCCGCGAGCCCGGCCTCGATCGCGGCCCCGGCGTCGGCCACGTGGACGTGCACGTTCCAGAGCCCGTCGCCGCCGACGATCACCAGCGAGTCGCCGAGGGCGTCGAGCTCCTCGCGCAGGCGGTCGACCGAGGGGGCGTCCAGGAGGTACATGACCTCGTAGCCGTGGACGTCGTCGTCCTCCGTGCGGATCACCGGCCGCGCCGGGGCGGGCACCTCGTGGCGGCCGTGCACGCCCGTGACGACGTCCACGAGCGTTTCGAGGATGATCACCAGCCCGGCCGCGCCCGCGTCGACGACCCCGTTCCTGGCCAGCACGTCGAGCTGGCCGGTCGTGCGGGCCAGCGCCCCGCGGGCCTCCTCGGCGGCCTTCGCCGCGATCATCGCGAGGTCGCCGGGCAGGTCGCGCACCGCGGAGGCGGCCGTGGTCAGCACGCTCAGCACGGTCCCCTCGACCGGGCGCGACACCGCCGCCCTGGCGAGTTCGGCCGCCCTGGCCAGGCCGGTCCGCAGGTCGTCGGCGCGGCCCTCGGCCGTGCGGAGCACCTCGGCCAGCCCGCGCAGCGCCTGGCTGACGATCACCCCCGAGTTGCCCCGGGCGCCGAGGAGCGCGCCGTGGGCGAGGGTGCGCCAGGTCGCGTCGTGGTCGGCCGTGTCAGGCAGCGCGTCGAGGGCGTCGGCCGCCGCGAGCAGCGTCAGATGGAGGTTGGTGCCGGTGTCGCCGTCGGGGATCGGGTAGACGTTCAGCGCGTCGATCTGGGCGCGGGCCACGCCGAGCGCCTGCGCCGACCGCCGGGCCCACTCGCGTACCGCGGGGGGATCGAGGACGTCCAGCATGGGTGATCCCTTCGTTTAACATGCATTGGCCGACATCGGCTATCCTCATATGGCCAGCCGTTCGGCCTGGCCTTTCTGCCCGTTTCGAGCGACCGGGCCTCTGATTCTCCGAAGGAGCGATGACCGTGGCTTCCGTCTGCGACGTCTGCGCTAAGAAGCCGATTTTCGGCAACAACGTCTCCCACTCGCACCGCCGAACCCGCCGCAACTGGAAGCCCAACATCCAGACCGTGCGCGCGACGGTCAACGGGACGCCGAAGCGGCTTAACGTGTGCACCTCCTGCATCAAGGCCGGGAAGGTCACCCGCTAGAGCTTGTTCCGAAAAGGCCCGCCTCACGAGGCGGGCCTTTTCGTGTCCGCTCACTGCACGACGTCGAGGGGCCGCCACTGCCAGGCGTGGTCGACCGGGCCGATGCCCGCCCCCAGGGCGAACCCGTGGGCGATGGCGCCGGTCACGTAGTCTTTCGCGATCCTGACCGCGTCGGGCACGTCTTCGCCGTGGGCCAGGTGCGAGGCGATGGCCGAGGCCAGCGTGCAGCCGGTGCCGTGGGTGTGGTCGTTGTCGTGGCGTTCGGCGCTGTAGCGGTATTCGGTCTGGCCGTCGGTCAGCAGGTCGACCGGCTCGCCCGGCAGGTGGCCGCCCTTGATCAGCGCCCACTTCGGCCCGAGCGCGAGCACCGCCTCGGCGGCCTCCATCATCTGCTCCTCGGCCTCGACCTTCACGCCGGTGAGCTGCTCGACCTCGTACAGGTTGGGGGTCACGACCGTGGCGAGCGGCAGCAGCCGGGCCCTCACCACGTCGACCGCCGCCGGTTCGAGCAGCGGATCGCCGTGCTTCGACACCCCGACCGGGTCGATCACGATCGGCGCGGCGACGCCCGCGAGCACCTCGGCGACGGTCTCGACCAGGACCGGCGAGGCCAGCATGCCGGTCTTGACCGCGTCGACGCCGATGTCGCCCAGCACCGAGTCGAGCTGGGCCCTGACCGCCTCGGGCGGCAACTCCCAGTAGCCCTGCACGCCAAGGGAGTTCTGCGCGGTCACCGCGGCTATCACGCTCATGCCGTGGACACCGTTGGCCAGCATCGTCTTCAGGTCGGCCTGGATCCCGGCGCCACCGCCGGAATCCGAGCCCGCGATCGTCAGCACGCGCGGTGGGGTCATGCTGACATCCAATCAGTAGCCTCGCCGGCTAGAACCCGAACCCCGGCTGGTTCTGCGTCGGCCCGGTGTCGAGGTCGACCTCGACGGGCGGCGGCTCCGGCGTGGGCGTGGTCGGCTTGGGCTTCGGACTGGGCTTCGGCTTGGTGACCACCGGCTGCGGATGCGGCCGCGAGGTCGCCTGCGCCGTCTCCGACGCCTTGGGCGTCGGGCTCGGCGAGGCCTTCCGCGGCGTGGGCGACGGCGAGGGCGGCGCGGTCTCACTGGGCGTGGGCACCACCACCAGCTCGGTCCCGCCGGACGCCAGCCTGATCCCCAGCAGGGTCAGGCACACCGCCGCGACGACGGCCACCCCGGAGATCACCGCCATCCGCCGCGACCGCGTGATCGGTGCGGCGCCCTGGCTCCGCCGCCGACGCCCCGGCTTCGGCCCGGGAGGCAATGGCGCCTCAGTGGTCGTCTCGGGCATCTCGCCCGTGGTGGCCTCGTCGTCATCGGGCCACCGATAGGTCAGCTGCGCCGTCCCCTGCTGCCCGGCCGCGCCGTCGGCAAGAGCCGCCCGCACGGGGGCGGTGATCGGCCCGGTGGCCGGATCATCGGCTCCCTGGAGCAGAGCCCCAAGAGGATCGTGATCGACGGGCCCGGTGAAGGGACCCGTCGCAGGATCGCCAGGAGGCGGCCCGACCGGGCCCGTGAACGGCCCTGTCGCAGGACCACCCGAAGGCGGACCGAGCGGACCCATAAAGGGACCCGTCGCAGGTCCACCCGGTGGCGGGCCGGCGAGACCCGTGAAAGGACCCGTCAAAGGATCAGCCGGATGCGGACCGGCGGGACCTGCTGGGGGTGCCCCGATGGGACTCGTGAAGGGTCCTGCCGAGGGGCCACCCGGAGGTGGCACGACCGGTCCGGTGAAGGGGCCCGTCGAAGGTTCGGCGGGATGCGGCGCGAGAGGACCTGCCGGGGGTGCCCCAATGGGACCTGTGAAGGGTCCTGCCGAGGGGCCACCCGGAGGTGGCACGACCGGCCCGGTGAAAGGACCCGTCGAAGGACCACCCGAAGGCGGCCCGACCGGGCCCGTGAAAGGGCCCGTTGAAGGATCGCCCGGAGGTGGCGCGCTCTGCCCGATAAAAGGCCCCGCCGCAGGACCGCCTGCAAGCCCGTTGAAGGGACCTGCTGGAGGACCTCCCGGAGGCGGACCCGGGAACGGACCGGCCTGAGGAGTGCCGATCGGGCCCGTGAACGGGTCGGCCGCAGGGCCGCCCTGGGCGGCGAAGGCGCCTGTCGACGGCAGAGTGCCGAAAGGCGGGGTCGCGTCGGGTCCCGGGCGGGCCTGGATCGGGGCTTGGACGGGTGCGGCGAAGGCGCCCGTCGACGGCGGGCCGGTGGTGGGGTCGGCCGGGGCCTGGACCGGGGCGGCGAGGGGGCCGGTGGGCTGGGGGTCTCCCGGGTTCGGGATCGGTGCAGGTGGGACCGGGCCCGTTATGGGATCGCCGGTCGCTTCGACCTTCGGCTTGTTCTTCTTGGCCGGGGTCGTGGCCGTCCGTCCGGCCCGGTGGCGCCCCATTGCTGGTCCTTCCTGATCTGCACCCGCCAACCTTCTTAACAGGTCACGCTGCCGCTGTCACAAAGTTCCCGTCATCCTCGGAAGTGATCCCAACCCCCCGGGACATTCTCGCGCCCTCCGGCCTGTACTCCATCCCCTTCGGCCACATTTCCTACAATCCGCCACTCGGAAGGCAGGAGAACCCCCGATGGGAAGGTCGCCGCGAGCGCGTGGTCCTCGCCTCCGGTGAGGATCCAGTCGACGGGGTCGGCCCCGAGGGCCTTGGCCGCCGCCGCGAGGTCGTCGGGCACCTCGACGGGGTCGAGCACGATCGCCACCCCGCTGGCCGCGCAGATGTGGCCGAGGTCCTGCATGAGGCCGTCGCTGACGTCGAGCATCGCGGTGGCGCCCAGCGCGGCTGCCCGGGGGCCCTCGCGGTAGGGCGGCCGGGGTTGCCGGTGCGCCTCCACCAGATCGTCAAAACCTGACAATCCCGCCAGAAGCAGTCGCAAACCGGCCTCAGAACGCCCCAGAGGGCCCGTCACGGCCACGACGTCGCCCGGCCGGGCCCCCGACCGCAACACGGCCGAGCGGCCCTGGAGATCTCCCAGGGCGGTCACGCCCAGCACCACGGAGGAGGAGCGGGTCACGTCTCCCCCGGCCAGGCTCGCCCCGACGAGGGCGCACTCGTCCCGGAGTCCGTCGATCAGCGCGTCGAGCCAGTCGACCGGCAGGTCGGCGGGTATGCCGAGGCCCACGAAAAGCCCCGTCCCCACCGCCCCCATGGCCGAGATGTCGGAAAGATTCTGAGCTGCGGCTTTTCGGCCTATTTCGTACGGGCTGGACCAATCGCGGCGAAAGTGTCTACCCTCAAGGAGCATGTCCGTCGTGACGACGACCCTGCCGTCAGGAGCGCGCAGGATCGCCGCGTCGTCGCCTGGGCCGAGGAGGACTGTCGCGCCTTGGGGCAGACGCCCCGATATCCGGCTAACAACACCGAATTCGCCGAGTTCTCCGACTGTGATGTCACACCTCCTGGTGTTCGGGGTACCTTGACCTTTCGGTGGTGATCAATCCCGGGAGGACCTGATGGTGCAGGCCTACATCCTTATCCAGACCGAGGTCGGCAAGGCCGCAGCGGTGGCCGAGACCATCGCGAAGATCCCAGGGGTCACCCAAGCCGAAGACGTGACCGGCCCCTACGACGTGATCGTCCGGGCCGAGGCCAACAACGTCGACGAGCTCGGCAAGCTGGTGGTCGCCCAGATCCAGTCCGTCAAAGGCATCACGCGCACGCTGACCTGCCCTATCGTCCACATATGAAGCGTGGCTGGTTGATCGTGGCGGTCCTGGCGGCCGGGTGTGCCCAGGCCGTGAGCCTCGACCCGCCGGCTCCCGGAGGGGCCGCCGCGACCGCCTGCCAGGCCCTGGCCAAGAGACTGCCGGCCACCATCGAGGGGCTGGCCCGGACCGAGACCGATCCGGTGTCCCCCTACACCGCCGTGTGGGGGCCCGGGGAGATCGCGCTCCGCTGCGGCGTCGACCGCCCGGCCTCGATGGAGGCCACCGCCGAGGTGAGCGACGTCAACGGGGTCGGCTGGTTCGCCGACCCCGCCCGGCCGACCCTGTTCACCTCGGTCAACCGCGAGGCGTACGTCGAGGTCACGATCTCGGCGAACCATCAGCCGGGCAGCGTCCTGGTCGACCTGGCCGACCCGATCAAGGCCACGATCCCCTAGCGCAGGCCTAGCGGGCGCTGGAGGGCGAGCTGGATCAGCCGGTCGACGAGCTCCGGATAGGTCAGCCCGGTCGCCGCCCACAACTGGGGCGCCACCGAGAGCGACGTGAAGCCGGGCATCGTGTTGATCTCGTTGAGGACCAGCCGGCCGTCGGGCGTGTAGAAGAAGTCCACCCGTGACAGCCCCTCGCAGCCGAGGGCCTCGTAGGCGCGTACCGCCATGGCCCTGATCTCCTCGGCCACCTCCTCGGGGAGGTCGGCGGGCACCCGCAGGGCCATCTGGTCGGGGTAGTACTTGGCCTCGAAGTCGAAGAACTCCTGCCCGCCGGTGACCAGCACCTCGCCGGGCACGCTGGCGGCCGGCGGCTCGTCGCCGAGGCCCTGCAGCACGGCACACTCGATCTCGCGGCCCGGGATCGCCGCCTCGACCAGGACCTTCGGGTCGTGCTCGCGGGCGAACTCGATCGCCGTCTCCAGCTCCTCGGGCGTCGACGCCTTCGAGATGCCCTGCGACGACCCGGCCCGCGCCGGCTTCACGAAGACCGGCCAGCCGAGCTCCTCGATCTCCTTGAGCACCCGGTGGCGGTCGGTGCGCCAGGTCCGGTCGGCGATCACGACATACGGCCCGACCGGCAGCCCCGCCGAGTTCAGGACCGCCTTCATGTACGCCTTGTCCATGCCGACGGCGCTAGCGAGCACCCCGGAGCCGACGTAGCGCACCCCGGCCATCTCGAGCAGGCCCTGGATGGTGCCGTCCTCCGCGAAGGGGCCGTGCATGACCGGGAAGACGACGTCGACCGTGCCGATCGAGCGCGGGATGTCGCCCGGGTCGAGGGCGACCAGGGAGCCGTCGCCGGGCGGGATGGCCAGCGGCGATCCGCTGGTGTCGACGACCGGCAGGGCGCCGTCCTCGATCGCGTAGCTCTGGGTGTCGGCCGCGATGACCCAGCGGCCGTCCGGTGCGATGCCGATCGGCACGACCTCATATCGCGCACGGTCGATCACCGACAGGACGCTCCCGGCACCCATCAGCGACACCGCGTGCTCGGAGTTGCGCCCGCCGAAGACGACGGCGACTCGAATCCGGTTCATGAGGTCCGAATCTATCCTGTCGAGGTGGAAAAACGCCTCGTCAGGTCCGAGCTCGGGGCAAAGAGCCCAATACGTCGAGTGCCCGGGTGACGTCGGCGATCAGGTCCTCGGCGTCTTCGAGCCCGATGGCGAACCGCACGGCCCCGGCGTCGACCCCCGACAGGGCCTCGTCGGAGCGCGCCACCGAGGCCAGGTGGACGGCCTTCGTGCAGGTGCCGCCCATCGACAGCGCGATGGCGGCAGTGCGCAGCCGGTCGGTCAGCGCCACCCCGGCCTCGAACCCGCCGTGGGGGGTGAGGGTGACGACCGCGCCGAACCGGGTGCCCTCGGGGCCGGAGTCGAACAGGTGCCGGGCGGTCCGGTGCCCGGGGTGGGTGGGCAGGCCCGGGTAGTCGACCCGCCGGACCTGCGGGTGCTTCGCCAGGGCGGCGGCGAAGACCATCGCGGTCGAGCACATGCGGCGCACCCGCAGCGGCAGGGTCTCCAGGCCGCGGCGCAGCAGGAAGGCGTCGTCGGGCGAGAGCGCCGAGCCGGTGTCGATGCGGGTCTGGCGCACCCTGGCGACCAGGTCGGGACGGCCGACCACGACGCCACCGACGCAGTCGTCGTGGCCGCCCATGTATTTGGTCGCCGAGTGGATGACCAGGTCGGCGCCGTGTTCGAGCGGGCGGCAGACGACCGGGGTGGCGAAGGTCGAGTCGACCACCAGCAGCGCGCCCGCCTCGCGGGCGACCTGGTAGAGGCCCCGGAGGTCGGCCACCGCCAGGGTGGGGTTGGCGAGCGTCTCGGCGTACACGATCTTGGTGGTGGGGCGGATCGCGGCGCGCACCCTGCGCAGGTCGGAGTGGTCGACGAAGTCGGCCGAGACCCCGAAGCGGGACAACACGTTGGCGAGCAGCTGGTAGGTGGCGCCGTTCACCGGGGCCGGGGCGACGATGTGGGAGCCGTTGCCGAGGAAGGTGAGCAGGGTGCCGGTGATCGCCGCCATCCCGGAGGAGAAGGCCTGACCGGCGACGTCCTCCGGCGCGGCGGCCCCTTCGAGGGCGGCCACCGCCGCGGCGAACGCGTCGACGGTCGGGTTGTCGATGCGGCTGTACGCGTACCCCGGCCGGTGCTCGGCGATCACGTCGGCGTGGTCGCCCGAGGAGTCGAAGGCCCACGAGGCCGACCGCCAGACGGGCAGCCCGATGGGCTCCTGCCGGGGCGTCGGCGGGGTGGGCAGGTGGACCGCCCGGGTGTTCTCGCCGAGGGCCGGGCCCGACCGGCGGGAGCCCGGTTGCGGCTCGCGCCGGGAATCGGCCGGGGTCTCGGGCCGGGCTCGTCTCACCGGGCGTCACCAGCTCTCAGACGTAGCGCTCTGGTTTCGGGGTGCGGGACATCAGCAGCATCGCGGCCTCGCCGGGGGTCATCCCGTCGTGCACCACCCCGACGACCACCTCGGTGATGGGCATCTCGACGTCGTGCTTCCTGGCGAGCTCCAGCACCGACTCGCACGACTTGACCCCCTCGGCGGTCTGCTTGGTCACGGAGACGACCTCCTCGAAGGTCATGCCGCGCCCAAGATTCTCACCGAAAGTACGGTTACGGGACAATGGAGAGGTACATGTCGCTATGAGATCGCCCATCCCGGCGAGTCCGGCGAAGGTGTGCTGGTCGGCGCCCAGCACCACGCCCAGCCGGGAGATCTCGGCCAGGCCCCGGGTCATCAGCGTCGCCGCCAGGTTGTCGCCCATGCCCATGCCGGCCGACACCCCGACCGCGAGCGCGATCACGTTCTTGACCGCGCCGCCGACCTCGACCCCGACGACGTCGGTGTTGGTGTAGGTGCGAAACCACGGCAGGTGGATGGCCTCCTGCAACCGGGACGCCACCGCCTCGTCGGAGCACGCCACCACCGTCGAGCCCGGCTGCCGCTGGGCCAGTTCGCCCACCAGGTTGGGGCCGGACACGACCGCGATCCGCTCCCTGGGCACCCCGCCGACCTCTTCGATGACCTCGCTCATCCGCTTGGTCGTCGACAACTCGATGCCCTTCATCAGGCTGACCAGCACCGCCCGGGGCGGCAACCAGGGGCGCCACGCCTCCAGGTTGGCCCGCAACGTCTGCGAGGGCACGGCCAGCACGACGTAGTCGGCGCCGTCCATCGCCTCGGCGGGGTCGGTGGTCGCGCGCACCGTGTCGGGCAGCCGCAGTCCGGGCAGGTAGTCGGGGTTCTCGTGGCGCTGGTCGATCGCCTCGATGAGATCGGGCCGGCGGCCCCACAGCGTGGTCTTCGTGCCCGCCTCGGCGAGAATGAGGGCGAACATGGTGCCCCACGAACCGGACCCGAAAACGGCAGCCTTGGTCATGGTGCTCACCGTACGCGGTGATTAGGCGTCAGGTGCCTTCTCACCCCGTAGCTCCGCTACGAGCAGGGTAATGGCGCGCATGATCTCCGCGGTCGCCTCGGCCGGGCGGTCGGCGAACCCCGACAGGTCGACCGGTTCGCCGACGACCGCCTTGAAGGTCTTGCGGGGGAAGATCCGGGGTTTCCTCTCGCCGTACGGCAGCAGTTCCTGCGCCCCCCAGTGGGCGATCGGGATCACCGGGGCGCCGGTCGCCAGCGCCAGGCGGGCCGCGCCGGTCTTGCCGGCCATCGGCCACAGGGCGGGGTCGCGGGTGATGGTGCCCTCGGGGTAGAAGAGGATGGCGCCGCCCTCGGCCAGGCGCTCCTCGGCGTCGCGCAGGGAGCGGTTGGCGTCGGAGCTGCCCCGGTAGACCGGGATCGCGCGCAGCGCGGCGATCACCCTGCCCAGGACCGGCACCCCGAAGACGCCCGACTTGGCCAGCACGACCGGCCAGCGGCCGGAGGCGTAGAGCAGGTGGCCGAGCAGCACCGGATCGGTCCACGACAGGTGGTTGGCGACGACGATGACGCCGCCGGTGCGGGGGATGCGGTCGAGCCGGCGCCAGTCGTGCTTCACGAGCAGCAGGGAAAGCGGCTTGATGATCACGACGGCGACCGTCTCCCAGAAACGGGACGGACGCCCGGGGCGGCGGCTCATCGCCCCAGTGTCCCGGTTGGCCGGAGCGGATGTCGAGGCGCGATGCTTGGTGTCATGCAACGGCTCGACTGGACGATCGTCATCCCCGTCAAGACCCTGATCAGGGCCAAGACCAGGCTGGCCGCCGCAGCGGGGCCCCATCGGGAGGACCTCGCGGTGGCGGTGGCCGCCGACACGGTGACGGCGGCGCTGGCGGCCGAGGGGGTCGCGCGGGTGATCGTGGTGACGGCCGACCCGAGGCCGGCGGCCGTGCTGGCGGGGCTGGGGGCGGAGGTCGTACACGACCCGGATGTGGGGTTGAACGCGGCCCTGCGGGCTGGGGCGGCGAGCGCCGCCGGCGCGGTGGCGGCGCTCCAGGCCGACCTGCCCGCGCTGCGCCCCGGCGAGCTGGCCCGGGTGCTGGCGGCGGCGGCCGAGTTCGACCAGGCGTTCCTGCCCGACGCCGCCGACGTGGGCACCGTCCTGTACGCCGTGCGTCCCGGCGTGCCCTTCCGGCCCAGGTTCGGCGGGGAGTCGCGGGCCCGGCACCTGTCGGGCGGCGCGAAGGAGTTGTGCCTGCCCGACGTCGACTCGGTCCGCCGCGACGTCGACACGGTCGAGGACCTGGCCGAGGCGGCGGCGCTGGGCCTGGGGCCCCACACCGCCGCCGTGGCGCGGCTAGTGCTGTAGGTCCTCTTCCCTGACGTGCTTGGGCAGCAGGAACGACACCACGAAGGTGAGCAGCAGCATGCCGGCGACCACCCAGAGCGTGGTCTCCATGGCGGTCTCGAACGTGGCCGCGCTGGGCACGTCGCCGAGCAGGTCGAAGAAGACCGTGCCGAGCAGCGCCACCCCGAACGCGCCGCCGAGCTGCTGGACGGCGGTGAGGGTGCCCGAGGCCGAGCCGGTCTCGTGGGGCTCCACCCCGGCGAGCACCAGGTTGAAGAAGGGCGCCATCAGGAAGCCCATGCCGATGCCGGTGAGGACCAGCGCGGGGGTGAGCTGCCAGGGGGTGACGTCGAGCCCGGCGATCTGGAGGGTCACCCAGACGAGCACGACGCCGAGGGTCATCGCCAGCGTGCCGCCCTGGAGGCAGGCCCGGCCGTGCTTCATCAGCGGCTGGACCAGCCCGAAGCCGATGATCATGCCGACCGACCACGGGACGCCGGCCAGGCCCGCCTTCAGCGGCGAGTAGTGCAGGCCGAGCTGGGTGTAGAGGTTGAAGACGAGCATGAAGCCCGACATGCCGGAGAAGAAGACGAGCCCGGTGACCAGGCCGCCGTTGAAGGCGCGCTTGCGGAACAGGCTGCCCTCGATGAGCGGGTCGCACCCCGCGCGGGTGCGCCGGCCCTGGTACCACCCGAACAGCCCGAACACCGCGAGCGAGGCGGCCAGCATCACGAAGGCCCACGCGGGCCAGTCGTGCTCACGGCCCTGGACCAGCGGGAACACGACGAGCAGCCCGGCGACCGAGGCCAGCACGACGCCCAGCAGGTCGAGTGAGGGCGGGTTCGGCGACTTCGACTCGGGCAGGTAGCGCAGGCCGCCCGCGATGGCGAGCAGGCCGACGGGCAGGTTGATCAGGAAGATCATGCGCCAGCCGGTGCCGAAGAAGTCGGCGTCGATGAGGAACCCGGCCAGGATCGGCCCCCCGACCGACGCCAGGCCCATGACCGGCCCGAACATGCCGAACGCCTTGCCCATCTCCGCCATGGTGAACATCTCGCGCAGCATGCCGAGCCCCTGCGGCAGCATGACGGCGGCGAACAGGCCTTGGAGGGCGCGCGAGCCGACGAGCATCTCGGGCGACATGGCCAGGCCGCAGAGCAGCGAGCTGACGGTGAAGCCGATCGCGCCGACGATGAACATGCGGCGGCGGCCGAAGACGTCGCCGAGCCGGCCGCCGGTGAGCAGGCCGGTGGCCATGGCCAGGGTGTAGGCGGCGCCGAGCCACTGGAGCAGGCTCTCGGATCCGCCCAGCTCGGCCTGGATGTGCGGGCCGGCGATGTTGGTGACCATGGCGTCGATCAGGTCCATGATCTCGGCGCCGAGGATGACGAAGAGGGCCTGCCAGCGCCAGCGGTAGCCCTCCGTCACCCCCGTGACCGCAGTCTGGGTCATTTCGATTACCCCCGGGAGGAGAACAGTGTTCATAATGAAGTGAACACTGTTCTAGCATGAACGGTGTTCAGTAAGCAAGAACAGTGTTCATCTGGAAGGCTTGGCATTATGACCGTGCCGACGCCCCCGTGGGAGAAGAACGACCAGGAACCCAGGCGTCCGGCGAAGGTCCCGCTCACCCGTGACCGCATCGTCGACGCCGCCTACGTCGTGCTCGACCGCGAGGGTTACCACCGCATGAGCATGCGCCAGGTCGCCGCCGAACTCGGCGTCGCCGTCTCGGCGCTCTACGCCCACGTGCGGCACAAGGAAGAGCTCTTCAAGCTGATGTACGAGCGCCTGTTCGTCGGCGGCGGGCTGCCCGAGCCCGATCCGGCGAACTGGATGGAGCAGATCAAGGACTTCGCGCGGGCCGGCCGCGAGAGGCTGCGCGCCCACCGCGACATGGCCTGGATCTCGATGCAGTTCGTGCCGTTCACGCCCGAGCTGATGCCCAACGTCGAGCAGCTGATGGCGATCCTGCGCTCCGGCGGCCTGCCCGACCGGGTCGCCGCCATCGCGGGCGACCTGCTGTCGACCTTCCTTGAGGGCTTCACCCTGGAGGAGAGCACCTGGGAGCAGCGTTTCAAGGTGTCCACCCCGGAGGAGTGGGCCGAGGTCCTCGACCAGATCGAGGGCTACTTCCGCGACCTGCCGCCCGACAGGTTCCCGAACCTGACGGCGATGGCGCCCTACATGACCGGCGAGACCAACGACTACCGGTTCGAGCTCGGGCTCGACATCATCCTCAGGGGCCTGGCGTCCTACATCGACTACCCTGACGGCGTGCAGGCGACGGTGAAGACCTTCGACGACGAGACCCGTTCAGGGTCGGTCTACCTCGACGACGGCACCGAGGTGCCGTTCCCGGCCGCGGCCTTCGACGCGGGCCCGCTGCGGCTGCTCCGGCCGGGCCAGCGGGTCAGCATCGTGCTGACCGACGGCGCGATCTCGTTCATTACGCTCAGCACATTTCCGGTGCCGTAAACAGGAACGGCGCCCCCGAAACCGAATGGATCGGGTGCGCCGTTTTCCGCGTGCTTTGAGGCAGAGAGCGCTACTTCTTCTTGTGCGCCTTCTTTCCGCCCGCGTTGACCAGTTCCTTGAAATCGGCCCCCGGACGGAACTTCGGCGCCCAGCTCTCGGCGACCTTGATCGGCTCCCCCGTGGAAGGGTTGCGCGCGGTGCGGGCCGGCTTGTGCGCCATTTCGAAAGCGCCGAAACCGGTGATCGAGACCTTGTCGCCGCTGGCGACGGCCTGCTGAATGGCGTCGATGACGGCGTTGATCGCTTCGGTCGCCGTCTTCTTGTCGCCGACTCGGTCGGCGATCGCGTCGACGAGTTCCTTCTTGTTCATGTGGTTCCTCCCCCTTACGCGCTTTGAAAGTAGGGGAGGAACGCGCGTGACTCAATCACCTTACGTGAATTCACCGCCACTCGGCGTGTCGAATTCGCCGTCCAGGAAGGCGATGAAGCCCTCCAGCCGGGTGGTTGCATGGGGAATGTCGCGCTTTGCCGCATCACAGATCGCGAGCAGCCTCCGAGCGACACGTTCCCGCTCCTCCCCTGTCAAGGGTAGGTCCCTGACGCGGCGCTGCGCGTCGCGCAGCCGCCGCGCCAGTTCCTCTTCTGGGGAGGTCAGGCCGTCTTCGGCAGCCACGGCTGCCGCTCGCTCTCGTACTCCGCGATGGCGTCGGCGTGCCGGAGGGTCAGGCCGATGTCGTCGAGGCCCTCCATCAGCCGCCAGCGGGTGTAGTCGTCGATCTCGAACGACCACGTCTCGCCGGTCGCCCGCACCTCGCGCGCGCCCAGGTCGACGGTGATCTCGGTCGCCGGGTCGGCCTCGACGGCCTTCTGCAGCGTCTCGACCGCCTCGGGCGACAGGATGACCGGGAGCAGGCCCATCTTGGTGGAGTTGTTGCGGAAGATGTCGCCGAAGCGGGCGGCGACGACCACGCGGAAGCCGTACTGCTGCAGGGCCCAGACGGCGTGCTCGCGGGAGGAGCCGGTGCCGAAGTCGGGACCGGAGACCAGGATCGAGGCGCCGGTGTAGGCCGGGTCGTTCAGCACGAACGAGGGGTCTTCGCGCCAGGCGGCGAACAGGCCCTTCTCGAAGCCGGTGCGGCTGACCTGCTTGAGCCAGACGGCCGGGATGATCTGGTCGGTGTCGACGTTGCTGCGCCGCAGCGGGACGGCGGTGCCCGTGTGGGTGGTGAAGGCGTCCATCAGAGGTCTCCGGGTCAGACGAGGTCGGCGGGGGCGGTCAGCTTGCCGGTGACGGCGGTCGCGGCGGCGACCTGCGGCGACACCAGGTGGGTGCGGCCACCCTTACCCTGCCGGCCCTCGAAGTTGCGGTTGGACGTGGAGGCGCTGCGCTCCCCCGGCGCCAGGGTGTCGGGGTTCATGCCCAGGCACATCGAGCACCCGGCCTCCCGCCACTCGGCCCCGGCGGCCTTGAACACCTCGTGGAGCCCTTCGGCCTCGGCCTGGAGCTTGACCATCATCGAGCCCGGCACGATCAGCGTGCGGGTGCGCACCTGGCGGCCCTGGAGGATCTCGGCGGCGGCCCGCAGGTCTTCGAGCCGGCCGTTGGTGCACGAGCCGACGAACACCGTGTCGACCTCGACGTCGGTGAGCCGGGTGCCGGCGGTCAGCCCCATGTACTCCAGCGCCCGCTCGGCGGCCGACCGCTCGATCGGGTCGCCGAACTGCTCCGGCGCCGGGACGACCGAGCTCAGCGGCGCGCCCTGCCCGGGGTTGGTCCCCCACGTGACGAACGGGGTGAGGGTCGCGGCGTCGATCTCCACGACCTTGTCGAAGACGGCGTCGTCGTCGGTGCGCAGCGTCTTCCAGTAGTCGACCGCGGCGTCCCACGCCTCGCCCTCGGGGGCGTGCGGGCGGCCCTTGAGGTAGTTGAAGGTGGTCTCGTCGGGGGCGATCAGGCCCGCGCGGGCGCCGGCCTCGATGGACATGTTGCAGACCGTCATCCGGCCCTCCATCGAGAGGTTCCGGATCGCCTCGCCCCGGTACTCCACGATGTAGCCCTGGCCGCCGCCGGTGCCGATCTCGGCGATGATCGCCAGGATCAGGTCCTTGGCCGTGACGCCGAAGGGCAGCGCGCCCTTGACCTCGATCGCCATCGTCTTGGGCCGGTAGGCCGGCAGCGTCTGGGTGGCCAGCACGTGCTCCACCTCGGAGGTGCCGATGCCGAACGCGATGCCGCCGAAGGCGCCGTGGGTCGAGGTGTGGCTGTCGCCGCAGACGATCGTCATGCCCGGCTGGGTGAGCCCGAACTGCGGGCCGATGATGTGCACCACGCCCTGGCCGGCGTCGCCCATGGGGTGGAGCCGGATGCCGAACTCGGCGGCGTTCTTGCGCAGCGTCTCGACCTGGGTGCGGGACACCGGGTCGGCGATCGGGCCGCGGACCGTCGGCACGTTGTGGTCTTCGGTGGCGATGGTCAGGTCGGGCCGGCGGACCGGCCGCCCGGCCATGCGGAGCCCGTCGAACGCCTGCGGGCTGGTCACCTCGTGGATGAGGTGGAGGTCGATGAAGAGCAGGTCGGGCTCACCGTCGGCGCGCCTGACGACGTGCTGCTCCCAGACTTTCTCGGCCAGTGTGCGTCCCATGGTCTCCAACGCCTCCTCGCGTTATCGTCCCGTCTCTTATGATGAGACTGAAATATCGGGATATGGACACTGTATCTTCTAACCGCCACTGCTTCGGTTGCATCTCGGATAGCGAGACGGCAGTATCGGGGTATGGACAACTCTAGCGGAGTCGGCGTACTCGACAAGGCCGTCCTCGTGCTCAACGCCCTGGAGGCCGGACCGGCGTCGCTCGCGCAGTTGGTCCAGGCCACCGGGCTGGCCCGACCCACTGCTCACCGTCTCGCGGTGGCCCTGGAGCATCACCGGATCGTCTCCCGCGACACACAGGGCCGATTCATATTGGGCCCCCGTTTGTCTGAGTTGTCCACTGCGGCCGGCGAAGACCGCCTGCTCGCGGTCGCGGGTCCCGTCCTGACCCAGCTGCGCGACCTCACCGGCGAGAGCGCCCAGCTCTACCGCCGCCAGGGCGACGAGCGGGTGTGCGTCGCGGCGGCGGAACGCGCCAGCGGCCTGCGCGACACCGTTCCCGTCGGGTCGGCGCTGCCGATGAGCGCCGGTTCGGCCGCCCAGATCCTGCTGGCCTGGGAGGAGCCCGACCGGCTGCACCGGGGCCTGCGCGGCGCCAAGTTCACCGCCGCGACCCTGGCCAGCGTCCGGCGGCGCGGCTGGGCCCACAGCGTCGGCGAGCGCGAGCAGGGGGTCGCCTCGGTGTCGGCGCCCATCCGCGGCGTCGGCGGCAAGGTGATCGCCGCCGTTTCGGTCTCTGGCCCCATAGAGCGTCTCACCCGCACCCCCGGCCGCCTCCACGCCGCCCCCGTCGTGAGCGCCGCCGACCGCATCACCGAGGCGATGCGCAGGGCCGGTGCGAACGGCTCCTGAACGGTCTGGCGAAGGAGGGCCAACCGGTTAGATGGCCTCGCCCGTTGGCCCTAGGCTGGCGGGGTGACAGATCGCATTGAGGCAGCCGCGGCTGAACTGCGTCCCCTGCTCCAGGAATTCCTTCTCTGGGTGCCCCAGAACGCACCCGAAAGCGACCCCGACCTGGTCGGCTCGGCCGCCCTGTGGCACCGCCTGAGCCAGCGTTCCGACGTGGGCCACTGGCGCCGCGACGATCTGCGCCCCCTCATGCTCGAGCGCCTGCCACAGGTGGTCGAAGACCCCGACGCCGCCGCCGACGCGATGGTGCCCTCGTTGCGGTCCTACCTGACCTTCCTCCACGAGACCGGCCGTCTCACGCCCGCCTCCGACCGCCTCGAACTCCTGCTCAACGAGCTCGACGCGCTCGAAGACGACTTCGTCGACCGCATGGAGGACGCCATCGGCGAGACCGAGTGGGACGACGAGGAGGACGGCGACGAAGAGGAGGGCCTCGGCGACTTCGAGCCCTTCGCCGACGAGCTGGCCGAGCTGCCGACCCTGCGGCTGCGTCCCGACGCCGAGCTGGCCGCCGAGGCCCGCCGGGTGCCGCTGATCACCGCGGCCCGCGACCTGTCGGTCTGGATCGGCACCGACCGCAAGGTCGGCCAGGCGACGCTGCTGACCGAGGCCGAGGTCGAGGAGGCCGTGACGGCCCTGGCCCTCCCCGGTCCGCAGCAGTTGTGGAACCTGTGGAACCTGGCGATCGACCTCGAGTTCGTCACCCCCTCGGGCGACGACACCGTGAGCATCGACTCCGACACCGCCGCCTGGCCGTTCGACGACGACGAAGACGTCCTCGACGCCTGGATGCTCGGCCTCGGCTCGATCGACTACGGCGACCCCGAACTCGACGACGACGACCTGACCCTGGCCCTGTCGGGCCTGACCCGCGAGACCCTGATCCGGGTGCTGCTGAGCGGCGGCCAGAAGGCCCTCGACGACCTGCGCGAGGAGCTGGCCGAGGCGGTCCGCGACTACGACGACCTGGGCGACGCCGCGTGGGAGGCGGCCGGCGACCCGCTGGTCCCGGTCCTCGACTGGCTGACCGGCTACGGCATGGCTGAGCTCGACGGCGAGACGGTCCGGCTGACCTCCCTGGGCACCGAGGGCGTCGTCCACCTGGTCGACGAGGCCGACCTCGACATCGACGCCCGCCCGGCGATCGACGCGATGACCGCCCACGACCTGCTGTCGCTCAGCGCCGACATGTCCGAGGAGGAGGCCGACGCCGAGTTCGCCGCCTGGATGCGCCTGCGCGAGCCCGCCCAGGCCGCCGAGGAGCTGCTCGGCGCGGCCGTCGAAGACGAGTCCGACGCGCTGGTCCGCGTCCAGGCCGCCTCCCTGGTCGGCCAGCTCGGCGAGGTGGCGATCCCGGCCTGGAAGAAGGCCCTGGCCGAGGAGTCGCTGCGCTCCTACGCCGCCACCCACCTGACCCAGCTCGAGGTCGACGACGCGCCCGAGCCGACCCAGGCCGACACCCACTGGCTGATCCTCGACATGTGGACCATCTCGGCGGGCCTGGGCCGCGCCGAGTTCGTCAGCAGCCTGGAGGACATCGGCCCGGCGACCGACCTGATCAGCCTCCTTGAGGTGATCTGGAAGGTGCGCCACCCCCACCTCGACGAACTGCTCGAGGCCATCGCCGAGGCCCACCCCGACCGCAACGTCGGCAAGGCCGCCAAGCGGGCCCTGTTCAAGGCCCGGTCGGGCGACTAAGCGAGAGGGAAGATCGCGCAGGTCGTGGTGCCGTGGGCGTAGAGCTTGCCGTCGTCCACGCCCACGAGCGACCCTTCTGCGGTCGCGGTGGTCCGGCCGACGTGCAGGGTCTTCGCCTCGCAGCGCAGCCGGCCGGTGTGCGCGAACGCGGGCCTGACCATGTTCACGTTGAGCTGCACGGTCGTGTACGCCCGCCCGGCCGGCAGGGCGGTCATGATCGCGCACCCGAGGGCCGAGTCGAGCAGGGTGGCGAAGTAGCCGCCGTGCACCGTGCCCATCGGGTTGTACTGGTGCTCGCCCGTCTCGCCCTCGAACAGGGCCAGCCCCTTCTCGACCCTGAGCATGGTGAAGCCCAGGGTGCCGGCGATCGGCGGGGCCGGGATCTTCCCCTCGAGCATGGCCTGGAGGAATTCCAGCCCGGACATCTCCGCGGCGTCGGCGGGGATCGTCGGGGGCGCCCAGGAGTGGGTCCGGCTCTGGATCGTGGTCGTCATGAGTCTAATTTTGGAACCCAGGGGTGGCCGAAGGCAAATCGTCACGCCCAATCGGGCAGCGGACGGTAGATCGCGATCCCCGCGTCCTCCAGTTCGCCCCTGAGGGCGAAGTAGGCGTCACCGAACGGGTCGATCCCGTCGAGCGGCATCAGCCCGCGCCTGATCGCGACGTCGTGGGGGGCCAGTCCGGCCGCGACCGCCAGGTGGTGGCGGGCCTGGCCGGGACGGCCCGCGCGGAAGGCCCAGGCGGCGATGCGGGCGTGCAGGCGGGCGGCCCGCTCCTCCTCGGTGGCCTGTCGCAGGCTCCGGCCCGAGGCGCCCGACTCGCCGGTCAGCGCCCAGTGGCGCAGCGCCGCGACGGCCGCCTCCGACGAGAGGCCGTTCATGGAGCGGAAGGCGTCGGTCGCGGTCATGGTGTCCTGCGGGCGGGCGACCCGGCCCTCCTCGTCGATCCAGACCACGGTCGGCACGTTGACGACGTTGTAGAGCTCGGCCACCACGCCCTCGGCGTCGACCGGCCCGTCGTGCCACTCGGCGGCGTCGGCGCGGGACCGGTCGAGGGAGATCGGCACGATCTCCACGGGCAGCTCCTCCCCCAGGGCCAGCCAGGCCGGCAGGTCGTAGCGGCAGCCGCACCACGACGCCCAGAAGACCAGCACCACCTTCCGGCCCCGCAGCGACGACAAGGTGAACCCGTCGAGGGTGAAGCCGGGCGCGACGCCCAGATCGGCGGCGACGGGTTCGCCGACCGCGACGACCCCCTCGCCGGTCACCACGGGACGCCCGAGGAGTTCGGCGAACTTCACCACGTCGACGCCCTCGGCCGATTCGGCGGCGGCGGCCCGGAAAGCGGGGATGCAGGCGTCTCCCCGGCACCACCCGTGCGGCTTGCGCTCCCAGCCCATCAGCGGGACGCCGTGGGGCACCACGGTCCCGGGGATGACCTCTTCGTGCCCGTCCATCAGTAGATAGCTCATGTATCGATAGTAGCACTATCCAATCAGAGGGCAACAAAAAACGGACTTCCGGGAGGAAGTCCGTTTTCGAAGGTAGCCCCGAGCGGATTCGAACCGCCGCTACCGCCTTGAGAGGGCGGCGTCCTAGGCCGCTAGACGACGGAGCCCTAGAACTGCTGGTGAGAGGGAAATCTCGTACTCCCGAGCGGATTCGAACCGCCGTTACCGCCTTGAGAGGGCGGCGTCCTAGGCCACTAGACGACGGGAGCAAGGCTGCACTACGTGCGCTGGGGTACCAGGACTCGAACCTAGAATAACTGAACCAGAATCAGTCGTGTTGCCAATTACACCATACCCCATCAGCGAACTTGTTCCCCGGGGGGCTTATCGCTCGCGACTCCGAAAGAATAGCCCAGCTCCGGGCCCACTGCCAAAACGAAAGCCGATCGCCCCGCCGACGAGCGGTGTGACAAGCTGAAAGTCCCGTTTCGCGAAGGAGCCCGGCCGATGACCAACCCGTTCTTCACGCCCAGCACCCTCCCCTACCGGCTCCCGCCGTTCGCGGAGATCAGGGAGGAACACTACGTTCCGGCGTTCGAACGGGCCATGGCCGACCACCTCGCCGAGGTCGAGGCCATCGCGACGCAGACCGACCCCGCGACCTTCGCCAACACCCTCGAAGCGCTCGAACGGGCCGGCGACATGCTCCAGCGGGTCTCCATCGCCTTCTTCAACCAGGCGGGCAGCGACACCACCCCCCGCATCCAGGAGATCCAGCAGGAGATCACCCCGAAGCTGGCGGCCCACCAGGACTCCGTCGCCCTCAATCCGGCGCTCTACGCCCGGATCAAGGCCGTGGAGACCGACGTGCCGGAGGAGCAGTGGCTGCTCCAGCGTTACCTGACCGACTTCGTACGGGCGGGCGCCGAGCTCGACGACGACCAGCAGGCCCGGCTGCGCGCGATCAACGAGGAGCTGTCGGGCCTCGCCGCGACCTTCCAGTTCAACCTGCTCAACGACACCAACGCGCGCGCCGTCGCGGTCGACGACGCCGCGGCCCTCGACGGCCTGTCGGCCGACGAGATCGCCGGCCTGCGCGAGACCGCGACCGAGCGGGGCCTCGACGGGAAACACCTGATCACCCTGGTCCTGCCGACCGGGCAGCCCGCGCTGACGTCGCTGACCGACCGGTCGCTGCGCGAGCGCGTCTTCCGCGCCTCCACCGGCCGGGGGGCGGCCAACGCCGGGCTCATCACCCGCATCGCCGCGCTCCGCCGCGAGCGGGCCAACCTGCTCGGCTACCGCGACCACGCCGAATACGCCCTGGCCGACCAGACCGCCGGCACCACCGGCGCGGTCACCGAGATGCTCGACAAGCTCGTCACCCCCGCCGTCGCCAACGCCCGCCGCGAGCAGGCGGCCCTCGAAGAGCAGGCCGGCTTCCCGATCGAGGCCTGGGACTGGGCGTTCTACGCCGAGAAGGTGCGCCAGGCCCGCTACGACATCGACAGCGCCGCCATGCGCCCCTACTTCGAGCTCAACCGGGTGCTGGTCGACGGCGTCTTCCACGCCGCCCACCGCCTCTACGGGCTCTCGTTCACCGAACGCGCCGACCTCGTCGGCTACCACCCCGACGTGCGGATCTGGGAGGTCGCCGACGAAGACGGCTCCCCCCTCGGGCTGTTCCTGGGCGACTTCCACGCGCGGGCGTCCAAGCGCGGCGGGGCGTGGATGAACAGCCTCGTCCACCAGTCGGGGCTGACGGGGTACCGGCCGGTGGTGGTCAACAACCTCAACATCGTCAAGGGCGAGCCGACCCTGATGACCTTCGACGAGGTCAACACGATGTTCCACGAGTTCGGCCACGCCCTGCACGGCCTGTTCTCCGACGTGCGCTTCCCGCGCTTCTCCGGCACGGCGGTGCCGCGCGACTTCGTCGAGTACCCCTCCCAGGTCAACGAGATGTGGGCGACCCACCCCGAGATCCTGGCCAACTACGCCCGGCACCACGAGACCGGCGAGCCGATGCCGCGCGACCTCGTCGACCGCATGCTGGAGGCGCAGAAGTTCAACCAGGGCTACGCGACCGTCGAATACCTGGCCGCGACCCTGCTCGACTGGGCCTGGCACACCGACTACGAGGGCGGCGACGCCGAGACCTTCGAGGTCGCGGCCCTGCGCGCCGCCGGGCTCGACCTGCCGGCCGTGCCGCCGCGCTACCGGAGCACCTACTTCGCGCACATCTGGGCGAGCGGCTACGCGGCGGGCTACTACTCCTACATCTGGAGCGAGGTGCTCGACGCCGACACGGTCGACTGGTTCACCGAGAACGGCGGGCTGACCAGGGAGAACGGCGACGTCTTCCGGTCGCGGCTGCTGTCGAAGGGCGGCAGCGCCGACCCGATGGCCGCCTTCCGCGCCTTCCGCGGCCGCGACCCGCGCATCGAACCGCTCCTGGAGCGGCGCGGTCTCCTCTAGCGATCAGTAGGTGCACTGGACGGTGACGTCGTCGAGTTCGATCTCGGCGGCGTAGGGCCCGTTGTCGGTGGCCCCCATGGCGAACCGCAACACCACGTCGGCGCGCTGCGCGGTCCAGCTCACCGTGTGGAGGGTGTAGTCGGCCCTCCAGCCGGGATACGGGACGGACTTCAGCGCGATGTACGACCAGGTGTCGGGGTCGATCACCTCGACGTTCAGGTGAGGACCCTGGCCCCGCAGCCGCGCCCAGACGCCTGCGGTGCACCTGATGGGCCCCGGGCGGGTGATCACCGGCGTGAGGGTGATGGTGCGCCCGATCGCGCACCAGTCGGGCCGGTAGAGCACCCGCCAGTGGGCGAAGCCGGTGCCGGAGCGGGGCGGCCCGAGACCGCCGGTGTAGTAGGGCCCCCAGCACTGGTTGACGACCGTGGGCGTCCACCGGTTCTCCGGGTTGGTGCCGGGCTCGAACCCGTCGGTCAGCTGCCAGACCCCGGCGGACGCCGGCCCGGCCGGGGCCACCACGACCGTGGCGGCGACGGTGACGGCGATGAGCGCACGCGAGATCTTCGCACGTAAGGACATGCGCTCAGTGTGGAGGCGTCGTGACGGCCTGTGGACCCTGGACTTTTCCGGCCGGAACCCTGGGGTGTACGCGTCGCGGCGCTCGCCGGGAGCGGTGGTCGGCGCCGGTCGCGGCGAGGGGCGGAGGCGGCGGGCGGGGCCGGGGTGGGCGGAGCCGTAACGGAAGAAGGCTTGTGACGGCCGCCCGCCCTCGACGGCGGGCGGCCGATGGAACTCAGAGCTTGGACAGGGCCGCGTTGAGGCGTTCGATGGACTTCTCGCGGCCGAGGACCTCGATCGACTCGAACAGCGGGAGGCCGACCGTGCGGCCGGTGATCGCCACGCGGACCGGGGCCTGGGCCTTGCCGAGCTTGAGGCCGTGTTCGGCGCCGACCTCTTCGAGGGCGGTCTTCAGGGCGTCGGGGGTCCAGTCGGCGGTGGCGAGGCGCGCGGCGTAGCCGGTGAGGATCTCGGCCGCGCCCGCCTTCATCGCCTTGTCCCACGACTGCTGGTCGTGGACGGGCTCGTCGAGGAAGAGGAAGTCGACGTTGGGCGCGATCTCCGACAGCACCGCCACCCGGGTCTGGGCCAGCTCGGCGACCTTCAGGAAGGTCGCGCGGTCCCACGACGGGTCGAGGAACGGGTCGCAGTGCTCGACGAACTCGTCGAGGGTGAGCTTGCGGATGTACTCGCCGTTGAAGGCGCGCAGCTTCTTCTCGTCGAAGAAGGCCGACGACAGGTTCACCTTGCGCAGGTCGAACAGGGGCGCCATCTCCGACCACGGCATGATCTCGCGGTCGTCGCCGGGGCCCCAGCCGAGCAGCATCAGGTAGTTGACCATGGCCTCGGCCAGGTAACCCTCGTCGCGGTAGGACTCCAGCGCCACCTTGTCGCGCCGCTTCGACAACTTCTGCCGCTTCTCGTTGACGATCACCGGCAGGTGGGCCCACACGGGCGGGGTGTGGCCGAGCGCCTCCCAGAGCAGCTGCTGCTTGGGCGTGTTCGACAGGTGCTCCTCGGCCCGGACGACCTCGGTGATGCCCATCTCGACGTCGTCGACCACGTTGGCCAGCACGAACAGCGGCGAGCCGTCGGCGCGGGAGATCACGAAGTCTTCCATCGCGTCGTTGGGGAACTCGACCGTGCCCCTGACCAGGTCTTCGACCACCGTGACGCCGGTGTCGGGGGTGCGGAACCGCAGCGCGCCCTCGGTCAGGCCGCGGTCGCGGCAGTGGCCGTCGTAGCCCTTGTGCTCCGAGCCCGTGCGGGCCTTGACGTCGTCGCGGGTGCACGTGCAGTGGTAGGCGCGGCCCTCCTTGTGGAGGCGGGCGGCCGTCTCGCGGTGCTGGTCGGCGTAGGACGACTGGAAGTAGGGGCCCTCGAAGAGCGGCGAGTCCTTGTTGATGCCGATCCACGCCAGCGCCGAGATGATGCCGTCGGTCCACTCGGGGCGGTTGCGGGCGGCGTCGGTGTCCTCGATGCGGAGCACGAACTTCCCGCCGGTCTGCTCGGCGACCGCCCAGTTGAAGAGGGCCGACCGGGCGCCGCCCACGTGGAACATGCCGGTGGGGGACGGCGCGAAGCGAACACGTACCTCAGTCACGAGAGACAACCCTGTTGGTGAGAGTTCCAATGCCTTCGATGCCCACGGAGACCTCGTCGCCCGGCTTGACCGGCCCGACGCCGGCGGGGGTGCCGGTGAGGATGACGTCACCCGGCAGGAGGGTCATGACGGCGGTCACGTGGGCGATGAGCGCCGGGATGTCGAAGATCAGCTGGGAGGTGCGCCCGCTCTGCCGCAGCTCGCCGTTGACCGTGGTGGTCAGCGCGAGGTCGGACGCGTCGAGGTCGGTCTCGATCCACGGCCCCAGCGGGCAGAACGTGTCGAACCCCTTGGCCCGGGTGAACTGGACGTCTTTGCGCTGCAGGTCACGGGCGGTGACGTCGTTGGCGCAGGTGTAGCCGAGGATCACGTCTTTGGCCCGCTCGGCCGGCACGTCGCGGCACAACCGCCCGATGACGACGGCGAGCTCGCCCTCGAAGTCGACGTGCCGGGTGAGGTTCTCGGGATAGGCGATGGGCTCGTTGTGGCCGATCACCGACGTCGACGGCTTCAGGAAGATCATGGGTTCTTCGGGTACGTCGTTGCCCATCTCCCTGGCGTGGTCGGCGTAGTTGCGCCCGATCGCCACGACCTTCGACGGCAACATGGGCGCCACCATGCGCACCTCGGCGACGGGGAACCGCTCCCCCGTCAGCGTCACCCCGCCGAAGGGATGACCGTCGATCCTCGCGAGCACCTGCTCGCCCTCTTCGACCACACCGAAGGCGACCCCGCCACCAGTGGAGAACCTCGCGATACGCACCGTCCCAGGCTAGTGCCTCGTAAGGTGGCGCCATGGCATCGGTAGTGAAGATCAACGTCCTGACCGTCCCCGCCGACATGCGCGACGACCTCGAACGGCGCTTCGCCGGGCGGGCGGGCACGGTGGAGACGGCCGACGGCTTCGAGTGGTTCGAGCTGCTGCGCCCGGTCGAGGGAACGGACCGCTACCTGATCTACACGCGCTGGCGCAGCGAGGAGGACTTCCAGCGGTGGGCGGGCCAGGGGCACGGGCAGGGCCAGGCGGAGGTGTGGTCGTTCGACGTGGTCCAGAGCACGGGGCCGGCCGGAAGCTAGCACGTTCCCGGGTTCACAGGTGTTTCCCAGGCTCCGCTGAGTGACTTGACCCGCACCGCACCGTCGGCCAGCATGAGCCGCGCCCCCCGTATGGAAGGAACAGGCGTGACGCGCCGTCTCCGATTCGGCGTGTTCGCCGTTCTTGTCGTGTTAGGCGGCCTGATTCAGGCCGGGCCCGCCCATGCCGTGGCGAAGACGCCCGAGTGTCAGGGCGAATGGCTGCCCTCGACGCCGACCTCCCCCGAGGTCATGGACGGCGAACTGGGCTTCCTCGACCTCGACCCGGTCAAGATCGGCGATCGGGTGAACTGGCGGCTCGATCCGTACAAGAACCGCTCCTGGGTCATGGTGTTCCAGTCGCTGCGGTGGGCCGGGCGGCTGGTGGCCGACTACGAGACCACCGGCAAGGCCTCCTACCTGGCACGCGGCACCGCCGTGATCAAGGACTGGGTGGAGAAGAACCCCTACCACGGGCGCAACACGCCCAAGCTGGCGTGGGCGGAGCACACCGTCTCGCTGCGCACGCCGGTGCTGGTCTGCCTGTCGAAGCACGTCTCCGACAAGTGGCTGACCGACAGCCTCAACGCCCATGCGCGTTTCCTCAACGACAACTCCCACTACAAGTGGGGCCACAACCACGGCCTCGACGCCGACATCGCCCTGCTGGGCGTCGGCTGCCGGATGGGGAACGCGGCCTGGCGGTCGAAGGCGCTGAGCCGGATGACCACGACCACCAAGATGGACGTCGACTCCCAGGGCGTGCTGCGCGAGCAGTCGCCGCGCTACGCGATCTACTTCCACGAGCGCCTCAAGGTCGCCATGGACCGCATCCGCGAGTGCGGCCAGAAGGTGCCCGCCGACCTGGCCGACCGGTTCGACCGCATGCCCGAGCACATCTCGGCGGCCACGATGCCCAACGGCTTCCTGGTGCCGATCGGCGACGGCGCGGCCGACGTGCAGCCCTCGGCCTACGCCCGGCCCGACTCGAAGGTCCAGATCTACAAGGCCGGGTACGTCTTCGGCCGGTCCGCCTGGGATTCCAAGGACGCCTCCTTCTACTCGATCCGGTACGGCCCCGGCATGAAGTTCCACGGCCACGAAGACCACCTCGGCGTCACCTACTACGCCCAGGGCCGGCCGATCCTGACCGAGGCCGGGTTCCACTCCTACGAGCCGAGCCCCTACCGGAACTGGACCCTCAGCCCCGAGGCGCACAACGTCCCGATCCCGCAGGGCCGCAAGCTGCGCCCGAGCACCCCGACGTCGCTGGTCCAGAAGACCCTGACGGGCGAACGCCAGTCGTACACGCTGACCGACCGCGCCTACGGCGTCAGCCGGACCCGCGCGGTGCTGGTCAACCAGGACAAGAAGGACGTCATGGCGGTCCTCGACACGGTCTCGTCGGGCAAGGTCGCCAACCTCTGGCACCTCGACCCGCGCATGTCGGTCGTCGAGAACAGCGGCGGCCGGGTCGTGGTCAAGGACAACGACTGGCGGGCCTCCGTCGTGCAGTTCGCGCTGCCGGGCTGCAAGCCGGTCAAGGGCCAGAAGATCGTGACCGGCCGGCCGAAGCCCTTCCAGGGCTGGATCTCGCAGACGTACATGCAGAAGACCGCCGCCCCGGTGATCGTCTCCCCCTCGGCCAAGGGCCTGCTGACCGTGGTCGTTCCGGGCAGCGCCGAGGGGTCGGTGACCTGCTCGGGGAGCACGGTCATCGCGCACACCCCCACCGGCCCGGTCACCTTCAGGATCTCCGGCAAGAACCTGGTCTGACCCTCTAGTTGAGCGGTAGGCAGACGGCCTGGACGATCAGCTGATGCGTGGGGACCGTGCTCTGCCCCGTACCGAACCAGGAGTTGCCCACGGCGTATCCGGCCGAGCTGCCGAAGGGGGAGATCCCGCCGGCGACGGTGTCCCAGATGTAGGCGCTGCCGCCGGTGAGCGTGGTGTTCGGCGGACATGCGGTCGCGAAGGTGAGGGTCTGCGGATCGAACAGGCTGGCCAGCGTGAACGTCTGCGCCTGCGACGCGTAGACAGTCGGCAGAATCGCCCCGGCGGGGCCCGCCGGCCCGGTGGCACCCACCGAACCGGCGGGTCCGGCGGCGCCCTGCTGTCCCTGCGCACCGACAGGTCCGGCAGGTCCCGCAGCACCGACGGGACCGGTGGGACCGACCGGGCCGACAGGACCGGTAGCACCAACAGAACCGGCAGGACCGGCGGCACCGACTGGGCCGATGGGACCGACCGGGCCGATGGGACCGACCGGGCCGGCAGGACCCACAGGACCGGCGGGGCCGACCGGCCCGGGGAAGCCGCGTGGCCCGCGCGGGCCACGGAAGTAGCAGGTCTTCTTGGCGTAGTAGGACCCCTGGTACTTGTGGCACCTGGGGGGATCGGCGTGCGCGGCCGGAGCGACGACCAGTCCTGTGGCCAGGCACATAAGAGAAGCGCTGATGAGGGACGACATCCCCACGACGGTGAACCGGGACGACAACGGAGTGTCCTTTCAGCAAGATCGCTGGTACACCGTTGCCGTCCCCGACCACCCGTGAAGCCACTCCATGGCAGACCCCTAGAACTGGTCAGTTCGCCACACCCAGAGCGACCAGGCGGGACCGTGGTCTGGGGGACTCTGGCGCTGCTGGAGCGCGCGGGGCTCACCGCTCCCGTGCCAGCCACGCCGTGAGCTCCTCTTTCTCCGCATCCAGGGTCGACCCCTCAAGGATCCGGAGCGCCTGCGCGCGGAGGGTCTCCACGCGATGGGGCTCGGTCAGCACCATCAGGCTCACGGTGTCGTCCTCCCACCAGGTGGCGCCGATGAAAACCGAGCCGTCGGCCGAGGACAGGTCGAAGGCCGGATGGCCGCCACTCCCCAGGATCCGGGACCGCGAGCCTGCTCCGCCCAGGTCCCAGCCGGGTTCCAGTTCGACCAGCGCCCACACCAACTCCCACCAGCGACGGTTGCGCCACCCGTCCGACTCCTCGCGGGCCTGGAAGAAGTCGGGGTCCTTCCCCTGGTCCATCGCGATCAGGAACCGCTCCCCCCTCGGAGAACAGGCCGTGTTCGACCGCCGTGGCGTACCAGGCGCGGTTGAACGTGGCGGCCAGATCGGGGTCGTCAGCCTCGAAGATCTGGTCCCGCCTGCCCTCCTCGGGCCCGATCGTGGCGATTCGGGCGGCCATCTGGGGCGGCACCCCGGTGTACCGCCGGATCCCGATCAGCCGGACGCCGCAGGCCGCCAGGTCGCGGGCGACGAACTCCTCGTTCATCCGGGGAACGGGAGGCCACTGCGGGATCTCGACGCGGAGCGACGACCACATCTCCTCCATGGGACGACGAAGCCCCCCTGCCGGGATCGTCGTCGGCGGACGCCAGGCCCAGCACGACGGAGAGCCGCCAGCCCCGGTCGACGAGCGTCCGGAACCTCGCCACGATGTCGGGGGCCCAGCCGAGGATCTCGTCGCGCGGCACCTTCGGCACGCCGGTCAGCGCGGCCGACCACACGGTGGACGTGCGCGGCTCGCCCGACGGCCCGATCTCACCGGCCCGGAACGTCCGGTCGGGGGTGATCCCGATCAGGGCGGTGACCTCGTGCGTCGCTGATGACACTTACGTATTCGCGGAGCACTTGAGCATCTTCGCCGAAGCGCGGTGAAATGTGCTGCGGCAGCGGATCGTGGCCCGGTGGCCATCCTGAAGCCCGATCACCGACCAGGAAGTCCGGAGCGGTCCATGTCGTGGACGGGGTAAGTCTCACCATCGAGCACGGCGAGATCACCCTCGGGCGCATCCATCCCCGCGCGATCGTCACCATTCATGTCAGCGACACCACGCTCACGATCGAACTGCCCGATGACAGGCGGGTGGTCCGCCGGACCACCACCCAGCCCGTCCGCAGTGTCAAAGCCGCCCGGCCCCGCAAGGCCGGTCATGTTTCCTAGCCCACCTGTCGAGCGTGCAGAGCGTGCCGGGTCGAGCGCCCGTTCGCCGTAGGTATCGGTGAACGGGCGCGTGAACGGGTGGCCGACTTCGCTAGGAGGCCGAGAAGCTTCCGATGCCCATGACGCGAGCGCCGTAGCCGGGTGCGATGGTCGAGGCGGGGACATACGGAATCAGGCAGAACGGGTCGGCGTAGACGTTGATGTTGCCCTGGGTCTGGTTGTTGACCACGCTCGCTCCGAGCGGCAGCCTCATGCAGCCCGACGGGTCCTCGAAGATGGTCAGCGGCGTCAACTCGTTCTGGAAGACGACGACCGGGCCGTCGGCGGCCAGAGCGGGCGTGGCGAAGGCGAGTCCGGCGAGGCAGGCGGCGGTGATGATCGGAAGCTTGCTGATCGGGCGCATGAAGGGGTTGCTCCTCAGATCGGTGCCCCCGGGCGGAGGCGATCGCTCTGATCTTGAAAGCTGCGCAGCTCCTCTGCGGGGAGCTGACCAGCGGCCTGGTGTTATCGAGGCCGAGAGTTGGTGACCGGTTCACCGGGTTGAGCGCCTGTTCATCGGCCGGTTGCGGCGAACGGGCGGGCGGCTCGCGGCTGGGAGACCGTCCGGTGCCCGAGATGTGAGGGCCGTAGCCGGGCTCGATGAGCTGCGGCTCGGGAATGATGAACACCCCCTGAGTTCGCCGCAGGAAACTCAGGGAATGCTCCTCAGCCACGCCTATATTGCGGGGCCGGTGCCTGGCTTACTGGTCCGGCGCGCACACCCAGTGGATGCCTCCCCACCCGAGGTTGAGCAACTTGGGGCTCGCGCCTTGTACGCACGTCGGAGGATCGGTCGCAGGACGGGTGGTCGCGGAGGCGGACACGGCAGGAGCCAGACCGACCAGAGCCCCTGCGGCGGCCAGCATGCCGATGGCCAGGATGTTAGCGATACGCACGTGTTCCTCCCGATGATCACAAACGGTTGGTTACCGTGCGTCATACCTCGCAATCACACTAAGTAACCTTTCTCCCCGAATGTCACCATTTGGTCGGGTATCGCACTCTTCCTCCCGAGTAGAAGTCGTGGCGTGATCCCCGGAAGCTCTCCCACAGGACCAGGACGTCCACGCCGAACAGTCCGCCGCCCAGATCGGTCATAAGACGGTCAAAGTTGTCGCGGACGTCAGTGCTGTACCGGGAGACGGAGACGACGCGGCCTTCGCGGTAGGGCTCTCCGAGCGTGATCCGATGCGCCGCGCATGCCAGTTGTCCTCGTGCTGCTGGGCTGGCGAGTTCACACGCTTAGACCGGTCTTCACTGACACGCAGGTACTCCCTGCCCGTCAGCTTCCCGCTTCCCGCTTCCCGCTTCCCGCTTCCCGCTTCCCGCTTCCCGCTCCCCGCTCCCCGCTCCCCGCTCCCCGCTCCCCGCTCCCCGCTCCCCGGCAGATCATCACCGGAGAGCAGAGAGGCGGGTAACCCCTACGACCTGGGATGCGATGACTTGGTCATACATCGGAGGCAACTCTAAGAAGGCCTGGACTGAGGAGCGCAGGAGAGCGGAGCGACGAGGGAAGGCCGGGCCTGAAGGCGGCCGGGCCCGGCGCGCCGGAAGCGCGGCCATCAAACCGGGCGCGGCGGTTAAGCAGGCTCGTAGCCGGCCCTCAGCAGGCCGAACGTCACCGCCTGCTCCAGGGCGTGCCAGGACGCCTCGATGATGTTCTCGTCGACGCCGACCGTGCTCCAGTCGCCCTTCGGGTCGCTCGACGTCACCAGGACGCGGGTCACCGCGTCGGTGCCGTGGGTGCCCTCCAGGATGCGGACCTTGAAGTCGATCAGCTCGACGGTCGCGAGCTCGGGGTAGAGCTTCTCCAGCGCCAGCCGGACCGCCCGGTCGAGGGCGTTCACGGGGCCGTTGCCCTCGCCGGTCGCGACGATGCGCTCGCCCTTGGCGTGCACCTTCACGGTCGCCTCGCTGACGACCTCGCCCGTCGGGCGGCGTTCGACGATGACGCGCCACGACTCCACAGTGAAGTGGCGGCGGCGTTCGCCGTGGAGGGTGTCGCGCAGCAGCAGCTCGAACGACGCGTCGGCGGCCTCGAAGGTGTGGCCGCGCGACTCCAGGTCCTTGACCCGGTCGACGAGTTCGCGCGACTGGTCGCCGGTGAGGTCGTAGCCGAGTTCGCGGCCCTTCAGTTCGACGGAGGCGCGGCCGGCCATGTCGGAGACCAGCATGCGCATGTCGTTGCCGACCTCGGCCGGGTCGATGTGCTGGTAGAGGTTCGGGTCGACCTTGATCGCCGAGGCGTGCAGGCCGGCCTTGTGGGCGAACGCGGAGGCGCCGACGTAGGGGGCGTGGGAGTTGGGGGTCACGTTGGTGACCTCGGTGATCGCGTGGGCGATGCGGGTCATGTCGCGCAGCGCCTCGGCCGGCACCAGGTCGAAGCCCCGCTTGAGCTGGAGGTTGGCGACCACGGTGAACAGGTTGGCGTTGCCGGAGCGCTCGCCGTAGCCGTTGGCGCAGCCCTGCACGTGGGTCGCGCCGGCCTTCACGGCCGCGAGGGTGTTGGCGACGGCGCAGCCGGTGTCGTCGTGGCAGTGGATGCCGATCCGGGCGCTGGTCTGCACGGCGGCGTGGACGACGTCGGCGAGCTCGTCGGGCAGCATGCCGCCGTTGGTGTCGCACAGGGCGATCACCGACGCCCCGGCCTCGGCCGCCGTCCGGAGCACCTCAAGGGCGTAGGCGGGGTTGGACTTGTAGCCGTCGAAGAAGTGCTCCGCGTCGAGGAACACCCGCTGGCCCTCCGCACGCAGGTGGGAGACGGTGTCGCGGATCATCGCGAGGTTCTCCTCCAGCGTCGTGCGGAGGGCCAGTTCCACGTGCCGGTCGTGACTCTTGGCGACAAGGGTCACGACGGGCGCGCCGGAGTCGCGCAGGGCGGCCACCAGTGGGTCGTCGGCGGCCTTCACTCCGGCCCGGCGGGTCGCGCCGAACGCGGCGAGTTGCGCGTGCTTCAGGTCGAGCTCTGTTTGAGCACGCCGGAAGAACTCCGTGTCCTTGGGGTTGGCTCCCGGCCAACCGCCCTCGATGAAACCGACCCCCAGGCTGTCCAGGTGACGGGCGACGGCGATCTTGTCGGCCACGGAGAGGTTGAGGCCCTCCTGCTGGGCGCCGTCGCGGAGCGTGGTGTCGTACACGTGGAAGCGGTCGTCGGCCATCTCGGTTCCTTGAGGTGATTGCGAGACAAACAAAAAGACCCCTCACGGGCGTGAGAGGTCTGCGCGCCTGGCTGGAATGATCCGTCAGCCGGCGCGCCTGCCAATAATGAGCAGACCGTTGAACATGGTGCTTGCGAGTTAACCACACGATTCACGATCTGGCACATCGATCTCACCACGTAAGATGGGATCATGAAGGGTTCTTTTCTGGGCGAAGCTCTGTCCGACTACGTCTCCGCCCACGCCACCCCGCCCGACCAGGTACTTCGTGATCTCGCCGTCGAGACCACGGCCCTCCACTCCGACTACGCCGGCATGCAGATCTCACCCGAGCAGGGCACCTTCATGACCCTGCTGGTGCAGCTGACCGGCGCGCGGCTGGCGGTCGAGGTCGGCACGTTCACCGGCTACTCCTCGATCTGCATCGCCCGCGGGCTGGCTCCCGGCGGGCGGCTGATCGCCTGCGACGTCAGCGAGGAGTGGACGTCGATGGCCCGCAAGTACTGGGAGCGCGCCGGGCTCACCGACCGCATCGAACTGCGGCTCGGCGACGCCGTCGAGACCCTCGGCGCGCTGCCCGCCGGCGAGGAGATCGACTTCGCGTTCATCGACGCCGACAAGGCCGGCTACCCGAACTACTACGAGGCGCTGCTGCCCCGCATGCGCCCCGGCGGCCTGATCGTGTGCGACAACACGGTCCAGGGCGGCCGCATCACCGACCCCGACGCCGGGGGCAACGTGCCGGTGATGCGGGAGTTCAACGACATGGTGACCGCCGACCCCCGGGTCGATTCGGTGCTCCTCCCGGTGGCCGACGGTCTGACGCTGGTGCGCAAGCGCTAGGCGATCTTGTGGACCCAGGTGTGGGGGTCGGGACGGGTGCCGTACTGGATGCCCATGAGCTCTTCCCTGATCTTCAGGGTGACCGGGCCCGGGGTGCCGTCGCCGACGGTCCAGGCGCGGTCGGCGCCCTTCACCGAGCCGACCGGGGTGACCACGGCGGCGGTGCCGCAGGCGAAGACCTCGGTGAGCTCGCCCGACTCACACCCAGCCTGCCACTCCTCGATCGAGAGGCGGCCCTCCTCGGCGGTCAGGCCGAGGTCGGCCGCGAAGGTGAGGATCGAGTCGCGGGTGATGCCCGGCAGCAGGGTGCCGGTGAGCGCCGGGGTGAGCAGGCGGTCGCCGAAGACGAAGAACAGGTTCATCCCGCCCATCTCCTCGACGTAGCGGTGCTCGACGGCGTCGAGCCAGACGACCTGGTCGCAGCCCTCGGCCACGGCCTGGCGCTGGGCCACGAACGCGGCCGCGTAGTTGCCGCCGCACTTGGCGAAGCCGGTCCCGCCGGGGGCGGCGCGGGTGTACTCGGTCGACAACCACACCGAGACCGGCTTCACGCCGCCCGCGAAGTAGGAGGCCGCCGGTGAGGCGATCACCATGTAGCGGTAGGTCTTCGAGGGGTAGTTGACGCCCAGCCCGGCCTGCGTGGCGATCATGAAGGGGCGCAGGTAGAGGCTGTGGCCCTCGGTCGTCGGCACCCACTCGCGGTCGGTCTGCACGAGCAGTTCGAGCGACTCGACGAAGACGTCCTCGGGCAGCTCGGGCATCGCCATGCGGGCGGCCGAGGCGTTGAACCGCGCCGCGTTGGCGAAGGGGCGGAACGCGACGATCGAGCCGTTGGCCTGGCGGTAGGCCTTGAGACCCTCGAACAGCTCCTGGGCGTAGTGGAACACCGAGGTCGCGGGGTCGAGCACGAGCGGACCGTAGGGCTCCAGCCGGGCGTCGTGCCAGCCCTCGCCCTCGGTGAAGTCGATCGAGACCATGTGGTCGGTGAACGTCTGCCCGAAGCCGGGCGCCTCCAGCACCCGCTCTCTTTCCGCGGTGCTGCGCGCCTGGGGGTTCGGGCGCACCTCAAAGCTGAGCTGGCTGGTCATGCGGGTTCCTCTCTACGCTACTGATGAAAACCTAGGGCATGTCGCGGGGCACAAAAAAGCGCACAGTGACCCAACACGGGCCACTGTGCGCTGTGGAACGACGGAGGTGGCCGGCGATCAGCCGGCTACTCGGGCGGCGATGTCGTCGCCGATCTCCCGGGTGGTACGGGCCTGCCACGCGCCGGCGCGCTCGACCAGGTCGTCGGCGACGGCCTGCTCGACGCGGGCGGCGGCCTCGGCCTGGCCGATGTGGTCGAGCAGCATGGCGACCGACAGGATGGTCGCGCTCGGGTCGGCCTTGCCCTGCCCGGCGATGTCGGGGGCGGAGCCGTGGACCGGCTCGAACATGCTCGGCGCGGTGCGGTCGGGGTTGACGTTGCCGCTGGCCGACAGGCCGATGCCGCCGGCGATGGCGGCGCCGATGTCGGTGATGATGTCGCCGAACAGGTTGTCGGTGACGATCACGTCGAACCGCTGCGGCTGCGAGACGAAGAACATCGACGCGGCGTCGACGTGGCAGTAGTCGGTGGTGACCTGCGGGTATTCCTCGGCGACCCGCTTGACCGTACGCGACCACAGGTCGCCGGCGAAGGTCAGCACGTTGGTCTTGTGGACCAGCGTGAGATGGCGGCGCTCACGGCCGGCGGCCTTCTCGAAGGCGTAGCGCACGACGCGCTCGACGCCGTAGGCGGTGTTCACCGAGTCCTGCGTGGCGATCTCGTGGGGGGTGCCCTTGCGGAGCACGCCGCCCGCGCCGGCGTAGGGGCCCTCGGTGCCCTCGCGGACGACGACCATGTCGATGTCTTCGGGACGGGCCTTGCCGAGCGGGGTCTCCACACCCGGGAAGAGCTTCACCGGGCGCAGGTTGACGTAGTGGTCGAGCTCGAAGCGCAGACGGAGCAGCAGGTCGCGCTCCAGCACCCCCGGCGGCACGCTCGGGTCGCCCACCGCGCCGAGCAGGATCGCGTCGAACCCGCGCAGCTCGGCGAGGACCGAGTCGGGCAGGGTCTCACCCGTGGCGTGGTAGCGCGCCGCACCCAGGTCGTAGTGGGTGGACTCCACCTTGACGCCGACCGCGTCGAGAACTTTGAGGCCCTCCGCGACGACCTCGGTGCCGATCCCGTCGCCCGGGATCACTGCCAGGCGGATGTTGCTCGAATCCATGGGGGTACCTTAGCGGGCTGTCTCGGAGATCGAACAACGATCTCACCATACGGAATGTCGCGTCAGCGCTCGGGCGAGCCGCCGTTGTCGCGCCGGTCGAGGGCCGTCTGCAGGGCCTCGGCGACCTCGTCGTCGGTGTCTTCGGGACGGTTCCACGGATACATGTCGTACATGTGGGTCTCCAGCTCTGGAGGAGAAAGGGAGGTCGGCACGCCACGACTCCGCGGCGGGTCGCCGGCCTGCTGGATCAGACCCCGCCGCGGCAGGTAATTACGAGAACCCGACGCATCCCTGTCACAGTACCCCAGCCGTCTCGTAGGACGACCTACCATCTCACCCCATGAGACGGCAAAGCCGCCTCTCACAAAAGAGAGGCGGCTTTGTCTCGGTGCTTGGCGCTCAGCCCTCGAGGTCGACGACCCGGCCGCTGTCGGCGCCGATCTCGCTGGCGATCTGCTCGACCACGTCGGCCGGGGCCGCCGAGTCGAGGGTCAGCGCGATCAGGGCCTTGCCGCCCTTGGCGCCACGGGCGACCTGCATGGAGGCGATGTTGACGCTCTGCTCGCCGAGCAGGCGGCCGACGATGCCGACGATGCCGGGACGGTCGGTGTAGGTGAAGAACGCCAGGTGGTCGGTCGGCTCGATCTCCATCGTGAAGCCGTTGACCTCGACGATCTTGGTGATCTGGCGCGGGCCCGACAGCGTGCCGGAGACCGAGACGGTGCGGCCGTCGGCCAGCACGCCGCGGACGGTGATCACGTTGCGCCAGTCGGGGCTGTCGGGGCTGGTGACCAGCTCGACGACGGTGCCCCGGTCCTGGGCCAGCAGCGGCGCGTTCACATAGGTGACGCCGTTCTCGACGACGTCGGTGAAGACGCCCTTGAGCGCGGCCAGCTCCAGCACCCGCACGTCCTGGGAGGCGATCTCGCCCCGGACCTCGACGACCAGGCGGGTGGCGACCTCGCCCGCGAGGGCGGTGAAGACCCGGCCGAGGCGCTCGGTCAGCGGCAGGCCCGGCTTGACCTCTTCGGCCACCGCGCCGCCCTGGACGTTCACCGCGTCGGGCACGAACTCGCCGCCGAGGGCGAGCTTCACGCTGCGGGCGACCTGGGTGCCGGCCTTCTCCTGGGCCTCGTGGGTGGAGGCGCCGAGGTGGGGCGTGACGACGACCTGGTCGAGCTCGAACAGCGGGCTGTCGGTGACGGGCTCCTTGGGGAACACGTCGATGCCGGCGCCGGCGACGCGGCCCTCCTTGATGGCGGAGTAGAGGGCGTTCTCGTCGATGATGCCGCCGCGCGCGACGTTGATCAGGCGCACGTTGGGCTTGACCATGTGCATCTCGCGGTCGCCGATGAGACCGATGGTCTCCTTCGACTTCGGCAGGTGGACGGTGATGAAGTCGGCCTGCTGGAGCACCTCCTCCAGCGAGACGAGCTTCACGCCCATGGCCGCCGCGCGGGCCGCCGGGAGGTAGGGGTCGTACGCGATCAGTTCGACCCCGAACGGCGCGAGGCGCTGCGCGACGAGCTGACCGATCTTGCCGAGGCCGAGGATGCCGACGACCTTCTCGTCGAGCTCGACGCCGGTGTACTTGGACCGCTTCCACTCGCCGCCCTTGAGGGCGGTGTGGGCCTGGGCGACGTTGCGGGCCGAGGCGAGGATGAGCGCCACGGTGTGCTCGGCGGCGCTGGTGATGTTCGAGGTGGGCGCGTTGACGACCATGATGCCGGCCTTGGTGGCCGCATCGACGTCGACGTTGTCGAGGCCGACACCCGCGCGGGCCACGACGCGCAGCTTGGGCGCGTGGGCCACGGCCTCGGCGTCGACCTGGGTGGCGCTGCGCACGATTAGAGCGTCGACGTCGGAGAGAGCCGGAAGGAACGCGGACCTGTCGGCTCCGTCGACCTGACGGACCTCGAAGTCCGCTCCGAGGACGGCGAGACCGGCCTGGGAGAGCTCCTCTGCGACCAGTACGACGGGCTTGTTCACTGGTGATGTCCTTCGAACGTGACGACTTCATCGGTCGCCGACGAGTCTATCCACGCCCTTCGGGGAGCCCTCGGAGGATCCGCCATCCGAGACGGCTGTTACTCAGGGGAGTCGTGAGAATCCTTCACGTAAACAGCAGATTTGACGGCATACCCGGGTTGGACCGAGCCAATCCCCACAGCCGCCAACTTGGTATTGATCGCACCTAATCTTGGCGATTAGCCTGCTAAATCGTGGTTCGGTACCTATGGTTCAGCATATGAGCATCGGGAATCCCGCTCTCGGCGAAGTGCTCGCCCAGCACGGCAGTCCGCACCAACTTCTCGCCGCTTTGGCGGATTGGGGCATCCTGGTCGCCGTCCGGCCCGATCGTTCCGTGGTGCTCGGCACCACGCAGAGTGGCGAACGGGTGCTGCTCGGCTACACCGGTCCGGCGACGTACGCGCGCCACCGGGGCAGCCACTCGTTGTCGGTGTGCGACGCCGACACGATCCTGGACATCCAGCGGGTGACCGGGGTCCGCGAGATCGTCATCGACGCCGCCGGGCCCGCCGCCGCGGCCGTGCCGATCGACGACCTCCAGCGGTACCTCCGCCAGACCCGCAGCGGGCCGCATCCGGTGTTGTCGGGCGCCACGCCGAACGCCTACGCGACCGGCAGCATGGACCGGATCCCCAAGCCGCCGGTCCGCACCGCGGCGCCGATGCCGCTGGGCGCGCCGGTCCCGCCGGTGCAGCAGCACGCCCCCGCCGCGCCGGCGCCGTGGATCCCCCAGCCGCGCCAGCACCTGTCGGGCGCGATGCAGGTGGTCGACCCCGGATACCAGCGCACGAACCACCCGATACTGCCCGCTCTGCGGGTGGCCATCGCCGAGTTACTGCGTGACATGCCGGTCGTCCACCACGTGTGGATCTCGGCCGCGCGCACGGTCTCGGGGTCGCAGGGGATCATGCTGCATGTGAAGGTGCACACCGCCAACGCCGAGGACATCGTCCGCGACCTCCATCGCGGGGTGCGCGCCAGGCTGCCGCAGCTGGCCGCCAGCGAGGCTCCGGTGCTGATGGCGCGGGTGGCCGACGCGTTCACCGAACGGCGCATGATCGAACTGGGCGCGCACGTCGTCTGTGCGGACGTAACGGACTGATCGATTCCCTATCCGATTTGCCGTGATTGAGTTTGAATTGCGGCCATGGTCACGGTCCCCACCCGAGTGCGCCTCGGCTATGCCGTCGGCTCCTTCTGCACGGCCAACTTCAACACCATCCCCGGCCTCCTGCTGCTGATCTACATGACCAACGTGCTGGCCGTCGATCCGCTGCTGGCCGGGTTCGTGGTGTTCCTGCCGAAAGCGTGGGACCTGGTCGCCAACACGCTGGTCGGCCAGTGGTCCGACCGGACGGTGTCGCGGTGGGGGCCCAGGCGGCCGTGGCTGCTCGGCGGGGCGGCGATCCTGCCGATCGCCTTCGTGGTGATGTTCATCGGCCCGCCCCTCACCGGGGTCCCGGCCGCGCTCTTCGTCGGGGCCGCCTTCCTGGTCGCGGCCAGCGGGTACGCCCTGTTCGAGGTCCCCTACAAGGCGATGCCCGCCGAGATGACCCACGACTACCACGAGCGCACGTCGCTGCTGCAGTGGCGCATGATCTTCGTCGCCATCGCCATCGGCATGAGCGGCATCCTGGCGCCGATCCTCGCGGGCGACACCGTCGAGGGCTACCGGCTCATGGGCGTGGTCTTCGGCGTGATCCTGCTGCTCTCGATGCTGGCCTCGTTCTTCGGCACCGCCGGCGCGCCCTACACCGGCCAGGCGGAGGCCGAGTCGAGCCTGAAGGCCCAGATCAAGGCGGCCCGCAGCTCCGGGCCGTTCATGTGGCTGCTGGGCCTGAGCTGCGCGCAGACCCTCGGCGCGTACGTCATGCTCGCCGGCGCGCCCTACTTCGCGGCGTACACGATCGGCAGCACCGGCGCGACGACGACCCTGTTCGCGGCGCTGGTCGGCCCGATGCTCGTGACGATGCCGCTGTGGGTGTGGCTGGCCAGGAAGCTCGACAAACGCGGGGCCATGATCCTCTCCGGGGTGCTGTTCATGAGCGGCGCGGTCGCGGCCGTCGCCACCCCCCTGTTCGGCCCGGTCTACGCCCACGTGGTGATCGTCGTGGTCGGCGTCGGGTACGCCGGCCTCCAGTTGCTCCAGTTCTCGATGCTGGCCGACGTGATCGCGTACGACGGCATGGTGAGCGGGAAGCGCCGCGGCGGCGTGTTCACCGGCCTGTGGACGGCGGTGGAGAGCGCGGTGGCCGCCTTCGGCGCGACCATCTACGGCGCGACCCTGGCGATCGGCGGCTTCCGCGAGTCGGACCCCGCCAACCCGGTCACGCAGCCCGAGAGCGCGGAGTTCGCGGTGCTCATCGGCATCACGGTGGTGCCCGCGGCGATCATCCTCGTGGGGGTCCTGATGACCTTCAAATACGACCTCACGAGTGCCAAGATGTCTCAGGTTTCACACGATGTGACGTAAATCACATGAACCTCGGTTGGAACGTGGCCATCAGGGATTCCGTAACGGGAAGATCTCGGCCAGGTCACCGAATATGACGGTTTTCCTCCCACGCCAGCTCCGACCAGGCCATACTTCGGTTCCATTCCAGAGCTTCGGAACCCCACCCCTGGAAGGAAGTTCATGAAGACTTCACTCCGCGCGCTCTTCTGCGCCGGTGTGCTGCTGGCCGCCACTCTCCCGGCGATCGGCTCTGCCTCGGCGGCGACCGCGCAGGCACAGGCCGCGCAGGCTCAGGCCGCGCGTTGCCGCATCGTCGCGTCGAAGCCCGCCGTCAACCAGCTCGGCCAGCTCACCGCCGTCGGCTCCCGCACCGGCCGCTGCTTCGGCAAGACCAGGGTCCGGGTGCGGATCAAGCAGTCGGTCGCCGGTCCGGACACCACGCTCAAGAGCGGCTCCCGGGTCGTCCGCACCGCCAAGCTGCGGCTGCGCGCCACCTGCGCCCCCGGCGTCTACTACACCCAGGTGACGGGCCGCTTCGGCCAGGTCGTCAACTCGCGCCGGGTCAACATCACCACCTGCACCCCGGCCCCCGCGCCGTCCCCCTCCCCGTCGCCCTCGGCCTCGCCCACCCCGTCGCCGAGCGCCTCGCCCAGCGCCACCCCGTCGACGAACCCGCCCACCGGCGGCACCGTCGGCACCACCGTCGAGAACGAGGTCGTGCGGCTCACCAACGCCGAGCGCGCCAAGGGCGGCTGCGGCCCCCTGACGCACGACGCCAAGCTCCGCACCGCCGCCTTCAACCACTCGGCGGACATGTCGGCGAAGAACTACTTCAGCCACGACTCGGCCGACGGACGCTCGTTCGGCGACCGTCTCAAGCAGGCCGGCTTCAGCTTCCGCGCCGCCGGTGAGAACATCGCCAAGGGCTACCAGACGGCCGCCCAGGTCGTTCAGGGCTGGATGAACAGCCCCGGCCACAAGGCGAACATCATGAATTGCACCTACACGCACATCGGCGTGGGTCACGTGGTCGCGGGTGGGCCATACTGGACCCAAGACTTCGCGAAGCCCTGACCTTAGGGGCTATCTGGACACCGGCCTGACGGAAAGCGGATACTCCAGACATGAGCTCCGAGCCACACGTGCGCGCCTCTGACGAGGACCGCGAGCGTGCGCTCAACGAGCTACGTGAACGGGCGGCCGAAGGCCACCTCTCAATGGAGACGTTCGTCGGCAGGGTCGACCAGGCCCTGCGCGCCCGCAGCGCCGCAGAGCTCGAACAACTCGTCGCCGACCTGCCCCAGCGGGGCAGGTTCCGGCGGCGGGCCACCGACCTCGTCGGATCGGTGTCCGACTTCAGCACCCGGCTACGGGCGGCCTGGCGCCGCCCCAAGCTCCCCCGCCTCGCACTGCCGGCAGACACGCGGATCCGGTACGTCGTGGGGCGCGGCTCAGCCTGCGACCTGGTGCTGGCCGACCTGACCGTCTCGCGGATCCACGCGGAACTGCGACGAGAAGAAGACCACTGGCTGCTGGTCGACCTCGGCTCACTGAACGGCACCCGCCTGAACGGGTGGCGCCTGGTGGGCCCGGCCCGAGTCCGCAGCGGTGATGAGATCAGCTTCGGCGACTGCGCCTTCCTGGTGTCAGTCCCTCTTTGATCGCACCAAGGCCCGGCTCCCCCTGATCAAGGGAGCCGGGCCTTGTTGATTTCCGGCCGCAGGAGGAGTCCCAGGTTCCGGCGCGGAGTCATGCGAGAGCCCGTCGAGCGCCTGCTCACCGCCAACGCGGCCAGAGTGCTCGCATTGGCCGATCGGCACGCCCCTGACGTCCTGGCCGCCCTGCTGGAGAACGGCGAAGGGGTCGCGATCCTGTGCCTGCGCAGGCTCGGGGTCAGCCCCCACGACCTGATCACCACGCCCACGAGCGGGCCCACCACAGTCCTGGAGCAGGCGCGGCGTCAGGCCCACCTCCTCGGCCACCGGTACATCGGCACCGAACACCTGCTGCTGGCGCTGGCAGAGGAGGACCCGGAGCTGCTCGCCCGTCTCGGAACCGACCCGGCCACCCTCCGGCGACTGGTCGTCCACGTGCTGAGAGAACCGGTCCCGACCGGCTGGACCTGGCCGTGAGGCCGGCCACGTGAAATGACGAACCCGGCCCCTTCGGTGAAAGGGGCCGGGCTGGTCGTATGGCACGTTCGGCCGCGGCGGTGTCTGGACTGAGGAACGCAGGAGAGCGAAGCGAACCGGAGTGACGAGGGAAGACACCGACTAAGAGCGGCCGAACCGCGCCTGCGGAGCAGGCGCCATTAACCAGCGTTCTGGAGCCAGCTCATCATCGGGCGGAGCTTGGCGCCGGTCTTCTCGATCGGGTGCTCGGCCAGTTCGTCGCGGTACTGCTGGAAGCGCTTCTGGCCGCCGTCGAACTCGGCCACCAGCTCACGCGCGAACTCACCCGACTGGACCTCGTCGAGGATGCGGCGCATCTCCTTCTTGGTCTCGTCGTTGATGAGGCGCGGGCCGCGGGAGTAGCCGCCGTACTCGGCGGTGTCGGAGACCGACCAGTACATCTTGTGGATGCCGCCCTCGTACATGAGGTCGACGATCAGCTTCATCTCGTGGAGGCACTCGAAGTAGGCGACCTCGGGCTGGTAGCCGGCCTCGATCAGGGTCTCGAAGCCCGCCTTGATGAGCTCGGACACGCCGCCGCAGAGCACGGCCTGCTCGCCGAACAGGTCGGTCTCGGTCTCCTCGGTGAAGGTGGTCTTGAGCGCGCCGGCGCGGGTGCCGCCGATGCCCTTCGCGTACGACAGCGCGAGCTGCCAGGCGTTGCCCGTGGCGTCCTTCTCGACGGCGACGAGGCAGGGCACGCCGCGACCGGCGGCGTACTGGCGGCGGACCAGGTGGCCCGGCCCCTTCGGCGCGACCATGGCGACGTCGACGCCCGCGGGGGCCTCGATGAGGCCGTAGCGGATGTTGAGGCCGTGGCCGAAGAAGAGGGCGTCGCCCTCGACCAGGTTCGGGGCCACGTGCTCGGCGTAGAGGTGGCGCTGGATGTGGTCGGGCGCGAGGATCATGGTGAGGTCGGCCTCTTCGACCGCTTCGGACGGGTTGAGCACCCGCAGGCCGTCGGCCTCGACCTTCTCCCGGCTCTTGGAGCCCTCGGGGAGTCCGACGCGGACGTCGACGCCGGAGTCGCGCAGGCTCAGGGCGTGCGCGTGCCCCTGGCTGCCGTAACCCAGGACGGCGACGTGGCGGCCCTGGATGATCGACAGGTCGGCGTCGTTGTCGTAGTAGATCTCAGTCACTTCGATAAACCTTTCGGGGTTTCTTAAGCGGTCCGGTCCAGGGCCCGGAGCGAGCGGTCGGTGATCGACCGGGCACCGCGGCCGATGGCCACCATGCCCGACTGCACGAGTTCCTTGATGCCGAACGGCTCAAGGACGCGCACGAACGCCTCCAGCTTGTCGACCGTACCGGTGACCTCGATGGTGACCGCGTCGGGGGCGACGTCGACGCAGCGCGCCCGGAACAGGTTGACCAGTTCCAGGACGTGGCTGCGCGAGTCGGCGTCGGCCCGCACCTTGATCAGCATGAGTTCGCGCTGCACGGACTGGTTCGTGTCCAGCTCGACGATCTTGAGGACGTTCACCAGCTTGTTGAGCTGCTTGGTGACCTGCTCGAGCGGCAGGTCCTCGACGTTGACGACGATCGTCATGCGGGAGACGTCGGCGTGTTCCGTCGGACCGACCGCGAGCGAGTCGATGTTGAATCCGCGGCGGCTGAACAGGGCCGAGACCCGGGCGAGCACGCCAGGCTTGTTCTCGACCAGAACGGACAGGGTGTGCCTGCTCATCAGTCCTCGTGCTCCCACTTCGGCGCCATGTCACGGGCGTACTTGATGTCGTCGTTGCTGGTGCCGGCGGCGACCATCGGCCAGACCATGGCGTCCTGGTGCACCACGAAGTCGATCACGACGGGCATGTCGGTGATCTCCATCGCCTTGCGGATGGTGTCGTCGACGTCTTCCGGGCGCTCGCAGCGCAGGCCGACGCAGCCGTAGGCCTCGGCCAGCTTGACGAAGTCGGGGATGCGGCGGGACGCCTGAAGGTCGGTGTTGCTGTAGCGCTCCTCGTAGAAGAGCGTCTGCCACTGGCGCACCATGCCGAGGTTGCCGTTGTTGATGACCGCGATCTTGACCGGCACACCTTCGAGTGCGCAGGTCGCGAGCTCCTGGTTGGTCATCTGGAAGCAGCCGTCGCCGTCGATGGCCCACACTTCCTTCTCGGGACGGCCCATCTTGGCGCCCATCGCGGCCGGGACCGCGAAGCCCATCGTGCCCGCGCCGCCGGAGTTGATGAACGACCCCGGGTTCTCGTAGCCGATGAACTGCGAGGCCCACATCTGGTGCTGGCCGACGCCCGCGACGTAGATCGCCTCGGGGCCGACCAGCTCGCTGATGCGCTCCATGATGTACTGCGGCGCCAGCGAGCCGTCTTCGTAGGTCTCGTAACCGAGGGCGTAGGTCTCGCGGTAGGCCTCCAGGTGACGCCACCACTCGGCGTAGTCGCCCTTGACCGCGCTCGCCTTGATCGCCGCGACCAGGTCGGCGATGACCTCCTTGCAGTCGCCCACGATCGGCACGTCGGCGTGGCGGTTCTTGGAGATCTCGGCCGGGTCGATGTCGGCGTGGACGACCTTGGCGCCCGGCGCGAAGGTGTCGAGCCGGCCGGTGACGCGGTCGTCGAAGCGGGCGCCCAGCACGATCATCAGGTCGCTGCGCTGGAGCGCGCCGACCGCCGCGACCGTGCCGTGCATGCCGGGCATGCCGAGGTGCTGCTTGTGGCTGTCGGGGAAGGTGCCCCGGGCCATCAGGGTCGTGATGACCGGGATGCCGGTCAGCTCGGCCAGTTCGAACAGTTCGTCCGACGCGCGGGCCTTGTGGACGCCGCCGCCGACGTACAGGACAGGGCGTTTGGCCTCGGTGATGAGCCGGGCCGCCTCCCTGATCTGCTTGGAATGCGGGCGGGTGACCGGGCGGTAGCCCGGAAGCTGCATCTGGACGGGCCAGGAGAACGTGGTCGTCGCCTGGAGCGCGTCCTTGGAGATGTCGACGAGCACGGGACCGGGACGGCCGCTCGCCGCGATGTGGAACGCCTCGACGATGGTCCGGGGGATGTCGGCCGCATCGGTGACGAGGAAGTTGTGCTTCGTGATCGGCATGGTGATGCCGGAGATGTCGGCTTCCTGGAAGGCGTCGGTGCCGATGGCCTTCGAGGCGACCTGGCCGGTGATCGCCACGATCGGCACCGAGTCCATGTAGGCGTCGGCGATCGGGGTCACCAGGTTGGTCGCGCCCGGCCCGCTCGTGGCCATGCAGACGCCGACCTTGCCGGTGGCCTGGGCGTAGCCCTCGGCGGCGTGCCCGGCGCCCTGCTCGTGACGCACGAGCACGTGCCGGACCTTCTTGGAGTCGTAGAGGGGATCGTAGGCGGGGAGGATCGCACCGCCGGGGATCCCGAACACGGTGTCGACCCCGACCTGCTCCAGGGCCCGCACGAGGGCCTGAGCACCTGTCATCTGTTCGGTCATCGGCTCGTTCCTTGAGGCTGAGCTGGGCGTGTTCCGGCATAAAAAATGCCCCATCCGCAGAGAGCGGGACTGGGGCGGCGCGCGCAGGACTTCGGACTTCGTCAGGCGCGCCTGCGAAGTACTACGAGGAGGATCCCACCGCGATGCATGGACCCACCTTGTCCGATGAAACGGGCAGTCGTCAAATCCTGTGGGACGGACGTCTCAACAAATGAGACATCCGAATCAGGTGCCGCCGGGCATGGGCCCGCTTCAGGCGGTCGGCGGCCAACTCCGCGAAGCGAAAGGTCTCCGGCCACGTCGGCGCATCCGGCGTCGTGTGGCCCCGATAGAGGACGGCCATGTTCCGGTACGCCATCACGACGTACTCGACCACCATGTCGGGGTCGTCGACCGAGCAGCCGGGCGCGCGGACCTCGAATGCGTGGATCTCCTCCAGCAGCTCGGGCGCCTCGACGGTGCGGAAGGCGTACTCGCCGTCGGGTCCGGACACACCGTCGCAGTGGGTGGCGACGAGGGCGGCGGCGGACATGATGCGCCGGAGAGAGCCGTGGTCGCAGGTGAAGACGTGGTGGGCGGCGCCCCTGGGGTTGGACTTCCACATCCCATTGTTCTCGACCCCGAAGAACGCGCCGTTGAAGCGGTTGGCCGCGTCTCGGGCCCGGGGATCGACGTCGCCCATCGTCCGGAGAGGCAGGTTCCACCGCTCCATCTTGAACCCGCGCAGCCTCTCGCCCTCTCCGTAGTCGGCGAGGGTGAGCAGGGCCCGTTTCCGGAGCTCCACCTGCCAGGAGCGCACTACGCCGAGGCCGTCAGGCTGGTTCGGATCAGGGAGCTGACGCCCTGCGCCGCCATCGGGCGGCCCACCAGGTAGCCCTGCCCGCGGCTGCAGCCCATCTCGCGCAGCAGGTCGAGCTGCTCGGGGCGTTCGATGCCCTCGGCGACCACGATCAGGCCGAGGTCGTGGCCCAGCCGGACGATCGTGCGGGTCAGCAGGCTGAGGGTCTCGTCGCGGCCGAGGCCGCTGACGAAGGAGGGGTCGATCTTGATGATGTCGACCGGGAGCTGGCGGAGCAGGGCCAGGGAGGCGTAGCCGGTGCCGAAGTCGTCGATCGCCAGCCGCACGCCGAGCGCGCGGAGGTCGGAGAGCTTGCCGATGGTGTCTTCGGCGTCTTCGACGAGCATCTCCTCGATCACTTCGAGGGTGAGGGCGCTCGGCGGCAAGCCGCTCTCCGACAGGGCCTCCGAGACCGTCTCGACGAAGCCGGCCGCCGTGATCTGGCGCTTCGACAGGTTGACCGACAGGCCGATGTCCCAGTTGGCGGCGCGCCATTCGGCGACCTCGCGGCACGCCTCGCGGAGTATCCACTCGCTCAGCGGCACGATCAGGCCGGTGTCCTCGGCCGTGCCGAGGAACTGCTCGGGCGGGGTGAAGACGCCGCTCCCCCGGCACCAGCGCACCAGCGCCTCGACGGCGGTGACGCGGGAGGTGGCCAGGTCGACCACGGGCTGGTATTCGATCGCGAACTGCTGGTCGAGCAGGGCGCGCTGGAGGTCGGCGGCGGTTTCGAGGCGGCGTACGGCCTCGGCGTGCATGTGGGCGGCGAAGACCTCGACGCGGCGGCCGCCCAGGCCCTTGGCCCGCGCCATCGCGACGTCGGCGTTGCGCAGCAGGTCGGCGGCCGAGGTGTCGTCTTCGGTGAAGGCCACCCCGACCGAGGCGGTCAGCGCGATGTCGCGGTCGGCGACCCGGAACGGCTCCTGGGAGACCGCCCTGACCAGGCGTTCGGCCAGGTCGACGACCATCTGGGCGTCGGCTCCGGCCTCCAGCAGGACGGCGAACTCGTCGCCGCCCCAGCGGGCGAGCGTGTCGTCGGCCCGCAGGGCCTGGCGCAGCCGCCGGGCGGCCTGGCCGAGCAGGTAGTCGCCGCTCGCGTGGCCGACGGAGTCGTTGACGCCGGTGAAGCCGTCGAGGTCGAGGAAGATCACGGCGGTGCCGGCCGAGCGGGCGAGCACCTCGCGGGTGCGCTCCTCGAAGTAGGCCCGGTTGGGCAGGCCGGTCACGCCGTCGTGGAAGGTCAGGTGGGTGACCTGGTTGCGCAGCGCCACCTGGTCGGAGACGTCGCGGGTGGTCACCAGGATCAGGTCTTCGCGGCGGACGTCGCGGGTCGCCACCGACTCGGTGGGCCGCCAGGTGCCGTCGGCGGCGCGGACCCGGCAGGCCAGCCGGCAGGTGCCGTAGCGCTCGATGTTGCCGTCGTCTTCGGCGAGCTGGCGCAGCAGCGCCTGGATGACGGGCACGTCCTCGGGGTGGACGTAGTCGACGATCGGCTGGCCGAGCAGGCTCGCGGGCGCGTAGCCGTAGGTGGTCTCGACCCCGTCGCTGATCTCCTGTACGACCCCCTCGAGGTCGACCATCAGCACGACGTCGCCGGTGTTCTCGGCCAGTTGCCGCAGCTGCCGCTCGCTCACGACCATCTGCCGCCGCATGCCGTCGGCCGACAACATCACGATCAGCAGCCGGGCCAGCAGCACGGCCACCGCCGACACGGTGACGACCGGCATCAGCACGTCGCCGGTCGACCCGACGGCCTTCACGGCCACGACGACCACGGCCGCGAGCACGAGCGCGTAGGGGGCGACGGTGACCACCACGGGAGGCGTGGCGGCGTTGCGCTGATCCGAGGGCACCCGGCGGCGTCCGGCCTCCTCGATCCACGGAGCGATCGCGAGGGCGACGAATCCCAGGGGGGCGACCAGCCCGGCCGGGACGGCCGGGTCGACGCCGTTGAGGCGGGAGACGGCCGTGGCCAGTTCGGCCACCGTGACCGCGAACAGCACCCCGAGCCCGGCCAGCCCGACCGAGCGGTTGGCCGCCCGCGAGACCGCCACGAACGGGGCCGCCGCGCAGGTCGCCAGCAGGCACAGCAGCGGCAGCGCGAGGGTCGTGTAGAAGGCGCCGGTCTCCTCGGCCTCGGCGAACATCGGCGCGAGCAGCAGCGCCCAGGTGATCGCGAAGAGGGAGGCGGCCGACAGGTAACCGTCGCCGATCTGGCGGAACAGGCCGCGGCTCTGCGGCGGCGGCAACGAGGTCAGCCAGCAGCCGATCATCATCAGCAGCGCGCCGACGAGCAGCATGAGGTCGGCGAAGGTGAGCACGAAGGCGGTGCCCTCGGCCACCGGCCGCACGCCGGTCCCGGCCAGCCAGGTGAGCGCGCCGCCGGCCAGCCAGCGCCAGCCCACGGCCTCGCGGCGGTCGCTCGCGCCGTCGCCGGCGCCGCGGTCGCCCGAAAGGATCCGGCCCGAGGCCACCACCAGGGAGACCGCCGCGAGCAGGCCCGTAACCAGGCCCGCCACCGCCGTCACCGCGGAGGCCGATCCGCCCGCTATCAGGGCAGCGGCGATGACCGCCGCGCCGAGCCCGGCAGCGGCGATGAGCGAGACCCTGGGGTCACGCGTGCCGTTCACGCTCGTCGCCCTTTACTTCCGGTCACATCGTCAGTTTGCGCGCCGGTGCCGCCGCTGATGGAGACATCGGCCCAGTCGTCACCGATCTGATAAACAGGAATTCACGGTACGGACCCGAGGTCACGTCCTCGCTACGGTCCGGAACCAGATTCAGTAGCCCCCGCTGATGATATTGGTCAGCGGACGGCCGTCGTGCAGCCTTCGCAGCTGTGCCTCGACATAGACGAGTGCGCGCCTGGTCGAGGCGGGAGTGCTGCCCGCGACGTGAGGGGTGATGAGCAGGTGGGGCGCCTTCCAGAGCGGATGGCCTTCGGGCAGCGGCTCGGGGTCGGTGACGTCGAGCGCCGCCCGCAGCCGGCCCGATTCGAGCTCGGCCAGCAGCGCGCCGGTGTCGACGACGGGTCCGCGGGCCGCGTTGACCAGCAGCGCGCCGTCCTTCATCCGGGCCAGGAACGCGGCGTCGACCATGCCCTTGGTGGCGGCGGTGGCCGGGACCAGCAGCACCACGACGTCGGCCCGGGGCAGCAGGCCGGGCAGTTCCGATTCGGCGTGGACGCCGTCGCGGGCGCTCCTGGCCACCCTGATCACGTCGACCTCGAACCCGGCCAGCCGCCGTTCGAGGGCGGCGCCGATGGAGCCGTACCCGAGGATGAGGACCGTGGAGTCGGCCAGGACGCCCGTGTGCTGGTAGGCCCACCGGCCCTGTTCCTGGGCGCGCACGAAGGCCGGGAACTCGCGCAGCGAGGCGATCATCGCGCCGACCGCCCACTCGGCGGTTCCGGCGTCGTGGACGCCCCTGGCGTTGCAGAGCGACACCCCATCGGGGACGTGGGGCAGGTAGGGTTCGACCCCGGCGGTAACCGTCTGGATGAGGCGCAAACGTGTCATCCGCGACAGCAACTCCGAGATGTCCGGCACCGGGATGAGCGGGGGGACCCACACCTCGACGTCCCCGGCCCCGGGCGGCTCGGGATGGTCGCGTCCGTCGAAGAGCGCGTATTCGACGTCGGCCAGGTCGGTCGGGACAGCGGACTCGGCCTGCGGGGCCACCCAGATCTTCACAGGGGACAACCCTAATGACCGGTATGGAAGGGTGTAACTGATGGGCGTAGGCCGGACCGGGCTGCTCACGCTGGCGGCGGCACTGACGGTGGGCTGCACCGCCGCCTGCACGCCGGAGACCGGAGTGGGCACGGGCGTGACGCCGACCCCGCTGGCCGCGACGGCGACGGCGACGGGACCGGCGGCGGAGAGCCCCGCCCCCGCCGACGGGCCGCGCACGCTGGTCGAGGGGCTGGAGGTGCCCTGGGCCATCGCGTTCCTGCCCACCGGCGAGGCCCTGGTGACCGAGCGCGACTCGGGTCAGATCGTCCAGGTGGCCGCTTCCGGCCGCAAGACCGAGATCGGCACCGTGGCCGGGGTGAGCGCGGCGGGCGAGGGCGGCCTCATGGGCATCGCGGTCTCCCCCGAGTTCGAGCGCGACAAGCAGATCTTCGTCTACTTCACCTCGGCCCAGGACAACCGCATCGTCCGCTACCGCTTCGACGGCGCCCTGTCGGCCCCCGAGCCGATCGTGACCGGCATCCCCAAGGCCGGCATCCACAACGGCGGCCGGCTGGCCTTCGGCCCCGACGGCTACCTGTACGCCTCCACCGGCGAGGTCGGCGACCGGGGCCTGTCGCAGGACCGCGACTCGCTGGCCGGGAAGATCCTCCGCATGACGGTCGACGGCGAACCGGCCCCGGAGAACCCGTTCGGCACCCTGGTCTGGAGCATGGGCCACCGCAACGTCCAGGGCCTGGCCTGGGACGAGAGCGGCAACATGTACGCCACCGAGTTCGGCCAGAACACCTTCGACGAGCTCAACCTGATCCGCGCGGGCGGCAACTACGGCTGGCCCGAGGTCGAGGGCGTCGCCGCCGACGACCGGTTCGTCAACCCGCTGGTGACGTGGTCGACCGACGAGGCGTCCCCGTCGGGCCTGGCCTACGCCGACCACGCGGTGTGGGCGGCGGCGCTGCGCGGCGAGCGGTTGTGGAAGGTCCCGGTGACCCCCGACGGCGCGGCGGGCCGCCCCGAGGCCCTCTACGAGGGCGAGTTCGGCCGCCTGCGGTCGGTCGCGACGGCGCCCGACGGCTCGTTGTGGGTGGGCACCAGCAACCGCGACGGACGCGGCGACCCGAAGAACGGCGACGACCGCATCCTGGTCATCCCGGGTCGTTGACAGGCGTTAGTCGGCTTCGGGGCAGACGGTCTCGGCGCGCGGCTTGTAGACCGTCTTCCAGTCCTCGGGGGGCTCCACGGTGCCGTCGAGACGCACCCGCTCACGGGTCGTCACGATCGTGAACCCGGCGCTGCCCGCCACGGGCACGCAGCCGGCCGCGGGGCCCTGGGTCGGCAACATGGAGGTGAACCGGGTGCGCTCGCTCTGAGTGATCTTGACGTCGAAGGTCTTGGTCCCCCACAACGACACCACCATCTCGGTGTCGGAGGCGGACGCCTGGATGAGCACCCCGTAGTCGGTGTTGTTGCGCCAGACCAGGTCGGGTCCCGGGTAGGAGACGGCCACCTCGAGCCCGGCGGGATAGGGCGGCAGGAACGACTGGTGCGCCACCGCCTCGACGATCTCCAGGCCGCTGAGGAGGGCCGCGTTGTAGAGGACGGTCCCGGCGACCGAGACCCCGGGCACGTCGCGGCCCTGTTCGCCGCGGATGTCGACCTCCTCGGCGGGCCCGGCGTATCCGGGGCGGCCCTCGCGGAGCCCGGTCGCCTGGTTGAGCGAGAACGTCTCGCCGGGGCGGATGATCAGGCCGTTGACGCGCCGCGCGGTCTCCTTGATGTTGGTCACCCGGGGCTGGCAGCAGCTGTACCGCATGTCGACCCTGGTCAGCTGCTGTTCGATGCCGATCGCCGCGGCTTCCTTGTCGTCGAGGCCGGGCTTGAGCAGGGTCATCGGCACGGTCACCGTACGCTCGCCCTGGCGGCCGAGGACGGCGATGATCTGGGCGCCCAGCTTGGAGGTGTCGATCCCGATGCCCGGCTTCCCCGGCACCAGTTCCGGCCGTCCGTCGTCGATGACGAAGGTCGCGTCGCGGGGCGACTCGCCGGCGGGCACGAACCGCATGCCCCGCGTCGCCACGGCCGCGTCGAAGCGGGCCTCCAGCCCGCCGGTGTCGCCGGGCACGAAGCTCAGCGCCGCCGCGATGTCGACCGGCGCGAGCTCCATCGAGGTGCCGCCGTACGTCAGCGTGACCGGCGCCGCGACCGCCCTGCGCGCCCAGGCCACCGCCCGGTTCACGCCCTCGCGGGTGGCGCGGGGATCGGCCTCGACGGGCTTCACGTCGACGATGATGTCGGGCTTCAGGTAGGCGTCGCGCACCGCCTCGACGACGCGCGGCACGTCGAGCGCGGTGCCCTTCTTGGGGTAGACCGGCTCGGGCCGCAGGCCGTCGAAGGTGACGTCGCCCTCGACCATCGCCTGCTCCATGGCCCGCGCCACCTGCGTCGAGACCACCTCGCCGAGCCGCCCGCTGTCGACCCGGACGACCGGGACGACCTCGCGCCCGCCGGTCATCGACCGCCAGATGTCGACCGGGCTGGGGAAGCCGATGGGCAGGGCCCGCACGGTGGCCGGGATGTCGATCGACAACCCGCTGCGCTCGGGGCTGATGCGCTCGCTCGTGGTGCCGTGGCGTACGACGATGGCGTTGGTCGCCGCGCTGACCAGCCCGGTCTTCAGCCGGTTGCTCGCTTCCTGGGCGTTCATGCCGCCCACGTCGACGCCGAGCACGGTCGTGCCCGGGTAGACGTTGCCGGCCATCAGGAAGGCGGGCACGGCGTAGAGGAAGACCAGCAGCCCGCCCACGACGAGCAGGGCCGACCGCACCCAGCGGAACCCGGGCCCGTCTTCCTCGGGCAGGTCCTCGACCTCGGCGGGCAGCGGCGCGATGGTGACCTTGCGCGGCGCGGCGACGGGCCAGACCTCGACCTTGGCCGGGGGCGGTAACGACGTCTCGGGGGGCGGCGACTTCACGAGGGGGGCGCTGCCGAAGATGTCGGACGTCACGCCCGGGGGCAGCGTGCCGCCCGCGCGAACCGGGTGTTTACGTGCGGAGACCGCCTCAGAGTCCGTCCCGAACGGATCCGTAGGCGGGTCGATGGACGCTTCGGCGTTCCGCACGCCTTGCTCTCCTCCGGCTCAGGGGAAACTCCCTTCAGTTAACCCTAAAGCACCCTCTTCTGGATATGTCGCGAAAACATGAGGTTCACCCTGTCAGGAGTCATGTCAAGCGACGGTGGAACGTGGTTCTGGGGCGAGACGTCGGACTTCTTATAACAGAGCCAGGTGACGGCCGGCCGGAACTGTCAGGGATCTGTCATGACACATTCGCCGCTGGACGCGGTGCGGATGAAACAGATCAGGGATTTGTGGTGGCTAATTCCGGCGCTATGTCACATGGCGGCGGTTGGAACGTGTGTCAAACGCCCGTTGCGGCGGGACGCGGGAGCGGGGGCGGGCGCCAAGCGCGGCGGGACGCGGGGGCGGCGGGCGGGGCCGGGGTGGGCGGAGCCGTAACGGAAGAAAATGCCCGGACCCTGAACGGGCCCGGGCATTTCGAACTATTCGCTGACGCCGAGCTTCTCGAGGATGAGGGCGCGGGCGCGGCCGGCGTCGGCCTTGCCCCGGCTGGCCTTCATGACCCCGCCCACGAGCGCGCCGACGGCGGCGATCTTGCCGTTGCGGATCTTGTCGGCGGCGTCGGCGTTGTCGGCGATCACCTGGTCGATGATGGCCGACAGCTCGCCCTCGTCGTTGACGATCTTCAGGCCGCGGGCCTCGACGACCTCGTCGGGCGAACCCTCGCCCGCGAGCACGCCTTCGAGCACCTGGCGGGCCAGCTTGTCGTTCAGCGCGCCCGACTTCACCAGCTCGGTCACCCGCGCGATCTGCGCCGGGGTGATCGGCAGCTCGGCCAGCGCGACGCCGTTCTCGTTGGCGCGGCGGGCCAGCTCGCCCATCCACCACTTGCGCGCGTCGGCCGCCGGGGCGCCCGCCTCGACGGTCGCCTCGACCAGCCCGAACGCGTCGGCGTTGTGCATCGCGGCCATGTCGAGGTCGCTGACGCCCCACTCGGCCTGCAGCCGCGCGCGCCGCACCGACGGCAGCTCGGGCAGCTCGGCCTTCAGCTGCGCCACCCATGCGGTGTCGGGCGCGATCGGGACCAGGTCGGGCTCGGGGAAGTAGCGGTAGTCCTGCGCCTCCTCCTTGGAGCGGCCCGAGGTGGTCAGCCCGGTGTCCTCGTGGAAGTGGCGGGTCTCCTGGATGATCCGGCCGCCCTCGGCCAGGATCGCGGCCTGCCGCTCGATCTCGCCGCGGACCGACCGCTCGACGCTCCGGAAGGAGTTGACGTTCTTGGTCTCGGTCCGGGTGCCCCACTCGCTCGACCCGCGCGGCATCAGCGAGACGTTTACGTCGCAGCGCATCGACCCCTGGTCCATGCGCACGTCGGAGACCCCGAGGGAGCGCATGACCTCGCGCAGCTCGGTGGCGTAGGCGCGGGCGACCTCGGGCGCGAGCCGGTCGGTGCCCTCGATCGGCTTGGTGACGATCTCGACCAGCGGGATGCCCGCCCGGTTGTAGTCGACGATCGAGTGGTCGGCCCCCTGGATCCGGCCGGTCGCCCCACCGACGTGGGTCGACTTGCCGGTGTCCTCTTCGAGGTGGACCCGCTCGATCTCGATCCGGACCGTCTTGCCCTCGACGGTGATGTCGAGGTAGCCGTCGAAGCAGAGCGGCTCGTCGTACTGGCTGATCTGGTAGTTCTTCGGCATGTCCGGATAGAAGTAGTTCTTCCGGGCGAACCTGCACCACTCGGCGATCGAGCAGTTGAGAGCCAGGCCGATGCGGATCGTCGACTCGATCGCGGCCGCATTGGCGACCGGGAGCGCACCGGGGAAGGCCAGGCAGGTCGGGCAGACGTGGGTGTTCGGCGGGGCGCCGAAGGTGGTCGGGCAGCCGCAGAACATCTTCGAGTTGGTGCCGAGTTCGACGTGGGTCTCCAGGCCGAGCACCGGCTCGAACCTCTCCAACGCCTCGTCGTACGGCATGAGCGTAGGAGTGCTCATAGGTAACCGAGTCCCTTCAACACAGTGTTCGTCCGCGTGACCCAGTCCTTGTAGGCGGGAACCTGGGCCAGCGTGTCGAGATCGATGGTCTGTCCGATTCGTTTTGCGTAGTCTGCGGCGTCGCCCTTGCGGGGGATGACGTCGTCGAGCACCTTCTTCGGGTCGCCGACGCCCTCGACGTCTCTCGGCCGCGCCGGAAGGACATCGAGATTCGCCCCTCGCACGTCGGCCCACGCCCGGCGATCGGCCAGCATCCAGGCTTCCGTCTCCTTGACGGGGACCAGGCCGATCACCGGTGCCCGTAACCGGCAGGCGCCGATGACCTGCTCGGCCTTGTGCCGTTCCTTCAAGTCGTTGTGTACGAACAACACGTGGCAGTCGCCGGATAGTTCGGCCAGAGCTTCGGCGACGCTGGTGTGATCGCGGATGGTGCGGCACGAGCCGATCTGGGTCGGTTCGACGTCGACCACGCTGGTGGCCGATTCCAGCGTGAGTTCGCGAAGCTGGCGGTAGATGACCGCGCCGAGGAAATCTTCGTCCTCGCGGCCCTCCGCGACCAGACCGGGCACCAGCGGGCGAGCCATCAGACCGTTCCGACGGTGCTCAAGAAGGCCCGGACCTGACGCGGCGAGACGAAGGTGCCCGGCTCGCCCTCGTCACGGACGGGCTTGGCAACCGTGACCCGGGAGACGCGGTCGTTCTCAGGGTCGACGCGCACAGCCGTGTTCAGGAAGATCAACGATTCACGGCGCAGCCGGTAGAGCTCCGAGACGACCACCGGCGAGTGGGTGGTCATGATGACCTGCCGAAGCGGCTGATTCGCCCAGCCGGGGCTGTTGAAATCGGTGACCTTACGCTCGATCCGGCGCAACAACTCAGCGAGACGGCTGGGGTGGAGACCGTTCTCGATCTCCTCGATCAAGATCACACCAGGATGATCGGGATCGTGGAGCGCGGCGAGCAGTCCGAGTATGCGGAGCGTCCCGTCAGAGAGAAGCCTGCTGGACACCCTTCCCTCGCCGTCGACGAGGACATCGAAAAGCCATTCTCCCCGCCGCTCATCCAGATAGGGCTCGATTCCGACCACGTCAGGGGTCAACGCCAGAAAGTCGTTGACCAGATCGTCGAAAGCGCTCGTCGAGTGGAGTCGCCCCAGAACGGCCGCCAGGTTCCTGCCGTCGGAGTCGACCGCACCCAGGTCGGCCCCGTCTGCCGCCGCCCGCATTCGGCCGGGATCGGGTTGATAGAGGCGCCAGGTCTCGCGCGGCCGGTTCACGAGCGCGCTTATCAAATCCCAGTCGATCTTGGTCGCGCCCAGAATCCGCTCAGCGGATTCGGCAGCGAGATCGGCGATCCGCCGAGCGTCCGCGGGTAGATGATCAATGTGCCGAAGGCCCTCGTCCAAGGTGAGGAATGCCTCGCCTGCGCGCGCGACAGCGTTGAACCTGCCGTCGCCGAACGTGACGTTCTTCGACCTGGGCCCGCCGATGTAGGTCACGGCCAGCAGGTCGGCGTCGACGTGGGTCAACGACTCCGCCGCGACCTGGAAGTTCTCTACCGGCGATCCCTTGCTGACATGGTGGAAAAGTTCTGGCGAACGACCCCGGGACGACTCGGTCAGCGCTTTTCCCAGATTCAATCCCCGTAGAAAAGCCAGCGCGTCGAAGAAGTTCGACTTTCCGCTTGAGTTGGGGCCCACCAAGGCAAGAAGGGGCGGCACGTCCAGCTCGAAATCCAGGAACGACTTGAAGCCGTCGATCCGAATATGAGTGATCATGCCGCCCTCCTTCCCTGTTTCTCCAGGGCCGTCTACAGGGCCGGAGCCTTGGAGAGCAGCGGCCCGCCCCAGCGGGACTCGAAGGCCCGCTCCACCGCGGCGCCCACCCGGTAACACCGGTCGTCACCCAGAACGGGAGCCATGATCTGCAGGCCGACGGGCAGCCCGTCTTCGTCGGCCAGGCCACACGGCACCGACAGGGCCGCGTTGCCGGCCAGGTTCGACGGGATGGTGCACAGGTCGGCCAGGTACATGGCCATCGGGTCGTCGGCGCGCTCGCCGATCGGGAACGCCGTCGTCGGCGTCGTCGGTGAGATCAGCACGTCGACGTGCTGGAACGCGGCCTCGAAGTCACGCGAGATCAGGGTGCGGACCTTCTGGGCCGAGCCGTAGTAGGCGTCGTAGTAGCCCGAGGAGAGCGCGTAGGTGCCGAGCATGATGCGGCGCTTGACCTCGGGGCCGAAGCCGGCCGCCCGGGTCAGGGCCATGACCTCTTCGGCCGAGCGGGTGCCGTCGTCGCCGACCCGCAGGCCGTAGCGCATGGCGTCGAAGCGGGCCAGGTTCGAGGAGCACTCGGACGGCGCGATCAGGTAGTAGGCCGGCAGCGCGTAGGTGAACGAGGGGCACGACACCTCGACGACCTTCGCCCCGAGGGATTCGAGCAGCTCGACGGCCTCCTGGAAGCGGGCGAGCACGCCCGGCTGGTAGCCGTCGCCGCCGAACTCCTTGACCACGCCGACGGTCAGCCCGGCGACGTCGCCCTGGCGGGCGGCCTCGACGACGGACGGCACGGGCTGGTCGATCGAGGTCGAGTCCATCGGGTCGTGGCCGGAGAACGCCTCGTGGAGCAGGGCGGCGTCGAGGACGTTGCGGGCGAACGGGCCCGGGGTGTCGAGCGACGACGCGAAGGCGATCAGGCCGTAGCGGGAGGACCCGCCGTAGGTCGGCTTCATGCCGACGATGCCGGTCACGGCGGCGGGCTGGCGGATCGAGCCGCCCGTGTCGGTGCCGGTCGAGAGGGGGGCCTCGTAGGCCGCCACCGACGCCGACGCCCCGCCGGACGAGCCGCCCGGGATGCGGGTCAGGTCCCACGGGTTGTGGGTCGGACCGTAGGCCGAGTTCTCGGTCGAGGAGCCCATCGCGAACTCGTCGAGGTTGGTCTTGCCCAGGATGACCAGCCCGGTCTCGCGCAGACGGCGGGTGACCGTCGCGTCGTAGGGCGGCCGCCAGCCTTCGAGGATCTTCGATCCGGCCGTGGTGGGCATGTCGGTCGTGGTGAAGACGTCCTTGTGCGCGATCGGCACGCCGGCCAGCGGGCCCAGCTCTTCGCCGGCGGCGCGCTTGGCGTCGACGGCGGCGGCCTGCGCGAGCGCCGACTCGGCCCCCACGTGCAGGAACGCGTGGACGCGGTCTTCGACGGCGGCGATCCGGTCGAGGTGGGCCTGCGTCACCTCGACGGCCGAGACCTCGCCGGACGCGATCAGGGACCCCAGCTCGGCGGCCGTCTTCTTGATCAGCTCGCTCACGCCTCCTCCCCGAGGATGCGGGGCACGCGGAAGCGGTCGTCCTCGACGGCGGGCGCGCCGGAGAGGGCCTGCTCGGGCGTGAGGCTGGGCGCGACGACATCGGGCCGGAACACGTTCGTCAGCGGCAGCGCGTGCGAGGACGGCGGGATGTCGGCGGTGGCGACCTCGGCGACGCGGGCGACCGCGCCGACGATCTGGTCGAGCTGGGCGGCGAAGTGGTCGAGTTCCTCGTCGGCCAGCGCCAGCCGGGACAGCCGGGCGAGGTGAGCGACCTCTTCGCGGGTTATGGCAGACATAAGTCGTTTAACCCGATTCCTGGGTGGAGTGTGGACACCTCATCCTAGGGCGCGCCGCAGCCCTGCCTCGACGCGCTTATTCCACCCTGACCGTGGCCATCGGCAGCCGCAGCCGTGAGCGCAACCACACGACGGCCTCCTCGGCCGGCATGGGCTCGGCGAGCCACCACCCTTGCCCGGCATGACAGCCCATGCCCCGCAATTGCGCGGCGATGTCGGCCGATTCCACCCCTTCGGCCACGGCGCGCAATCCGAGCGACCGGACCAGGTCGATGATCGAGCGCACGATCCGCTCGTCGTCGGCCGACTCCCCCAGTTTCCGGACGAACGAGGCGTCGATCTTCACCTCGTCGACCTGGAGGCGCTGCAGCCGTACGAGCGTCGAATAGCCCGTGCCGAAGTCGTCGAGCGCGAGGGGCACGCCCAGTTCGGCCAGCGTGCGGATGGTGTCGGCCGAGTAGGCCTGGTCGGTCATCAGGATGCGCTCGGTGACCTCCAGGTGGATGGCCTTGGCGGGCAGCGAGTAGCGGGCCAGGCCGGCCGAGAGCTGGTCGGGCAGGCCCGAGTCGAGCAGGTCGCGGGCCGACACGTTGACCGAGATCGGGATCTCCAGGCCCGAGTCCCACCAGCGGGCGGCCTGGTCGAGGGCCTTGGCGATGACGTACTGGGTGAGCTCGCGCATCAGGTAGGACTGCTCGGCCAGCGGGATGAACTCGCCGGGCGAGACGGGGCCGCGTACCGGGTGCCACCAGCGCAGCAGCGCCTCGACGCCCTCGACGCGGCCGTCCTGGAGGGCGACCTTGGGCTGGTAGTGGAGGTCGAGTTCGGCGCCGTCGATGGCCCGGCGCAGGTCGCCGAGCAGGCTGAGGCGCTCGGGTGAGTTGCGGTCGCGTTCGGCGACGTAGAACTCGACGCCCGAACGGGCCTCCTTGGCCATGTACATCGCCACGTCGGACCGCTGGAGCAGCAGCTCGAAGTCGGGGGCGTGGTCGGGGTAGAGGGCGATGCCGATGGACGCGTCCAGATCGAAGGTCATGCCTTCGAGCCGGACCGGCTCGGTCAGCGCGACCCGCAGGCGGGAGGCCACCTCCTTGGCGGCCTGGGCGTCGCGGATCTGCGGCAGCAGGACGGCGAACTCGTCGCCGCCCAGTCGGGCGACGACGTCGCCGGGCCGGACCGAGTGGGTCAGCCGGTGGGCCACGATCTTGAGCAGCAGGTCGCCGACCGGGTGGCCCAGGGTGTCGTTGACCTCTTTGAACCGGTCGAGATCGAGCAGCAGCAGGCCCACCCGCTCGTCGGCGCGGGCCTCGGCGAGCGCCTCTTCCGTACGGAGAATGAGCAGTTTGCGGTTCGGGAGACCGGTCAGGCCGTCGTGCATCGCCTGGTGGTCGCGGCGCATCGACAACGTCGCGGTGAAGTAGACGGCCGCCAGCGGCGCCACGAACAGCGGCACCAGCCCGGCCGAGTGCTCCATCACCACCACGACCAGCGGCGACAGGCCCAGCAGCGCCCCGTAGACGAGGCCCTGCGGCAGCAGCGAGGTCTTGAGCACGCGGAGCACGGTCTTGCGCTCGTGCAGGGCCACCGCGCCGCACACCAGCAGGCCCCTGACCAGGAAGTACGCCAGCCCGGCCAGCAGGATCGCGGGGATGTCGGCCCCGGTGGGCGTCCAGAGGTTCATCGGCCGGGAGTGCACGCCGAACATGCCGAACGTGACGGCGGCGGCCAGGCACGCGAGGGTGACCTGGGCGATGTTGAACGCGATCCGGTGCCAGGCCCGTTTGTGGACGAGCCCGCTGACCAGCATCGCGACGGCCTGCATGATCGCCGCAGCGGACAACCCGTAGTGCATCAGCACTGCGAACGTGAACATCGTCGAGGTGGGGGTGCCCCCGACGAGGGCCGACGAGCTCACCATCACCGGCCGGAGTTCGCCCAGCACGACCAGGACGACCAGCACCCAGAAGAGCGGGGCGGCGCCGAGCAGCGCCAGCTCGGGGCCGCCGAGCCGGACGGTCGCCACGACGAGGGCGGTGAAACCGATCGTGATGATCGCGGCGAAGTAGGTCCACAGGGGCGAGCCGAGCCGCGGCCCGGCGTCCCGAGTGTCGGGCGGCGCGGGGGCACGGCCAGTTGGTCCGGTCGAGTCGCCGATCTCAGGACATGGCATGAGATGGCGCGCAATTGCAGTCATCGTTGAGAAACCCCCCAAGAGGTCACTATGGGAGGGTACGGCCTACGGGCCACTTCGCGAAACCGCTTGGGCACGTTGCGTTACTGGATATTTCGTGCGATGGATTGATCTAGCACGTTCGCACTGAAAGTTTCAGATGCCCGGATAGCCGTTTCCACCGTGTTGCCTGGGTGTTTCGTTCGGGCGGCCTCGCCTAATCCAGGCTGGGCCTTCAGGTGCCCGCGATCTGGTGATTAGATCGCCGCAACCTGGTGGGAGCGCTCCCACATTCTGGGACGGAGTATCTCATGTTTCGAAGAAGGACTCTGACAGCGGCATTCGCCGCCGCCGTCACCGCCCTGGGGGTGGGCACCGCGGTTCTCAGCACGTCGGCCGCCAACGCCGCGGACTCGGTGTTCTGGGTCGACCCGGACACCAGCGCGGCCCGCTGGGTGGCCGCCAACCCGAACGACTCGAAGACCGCCGTGATCCGCGACCGCATCGCGGCCGTGCCGCAGGGCCGCTGGTTCACCACGACCAACACCTCGGCGGTCCGCTCTCAGGTCAGCTCGTACGTGGGCGCGGCGGCCTCCCAGGGCAAGATCCCGATCATGGTGGTGTACAACATCCCCAACCGGGACTGCTCCGGCGCCTCGACCGGCGGCGCGCCCAGCCACTCGGCCTACCGCGCCTGGATCGACGAGGTCGCGGCCGGTCTCTCGGGCCGCGCGGCGTACATCATCCTCGAGCCCGACGTGCTGCCGATCATGACGAACTGCATGAGCTCGTCGCTGCAGAACGACGTCAAGGCGTCCATGGCCTACGCCGGCAAGAAGCTGAAGGCCGCTTCGTCGCAGGTCAAGGTCTACTTCGACATCGGCCACGGCGGCTGGCTCGGCGCCCAGGAGGCGGCCAACCGGCTCCTCCAGGCGGACATCGCCAACTCGGCCGACGGCATCTCGGTCAACGTCTCGAACTACCGCTCCAACTCGACCGAGATCTCCTACGCCAAGAGCGTCATCGCCGCGACCGGCATCTCCCGCCTGAAGGCCGTCATCGACACCAGCCGCAACGGCAACGGCCCGGCGGGCAGCGAGTGGTGCGACCCGAGCGGCCGCGCGACCGGCACGTGGAGCACCACCAACACCGGCGACTCGGCGATCGACGCCTTCCTGTGGATCAAGCTGCCCGGTGAGGCCGACGGCTGCATCGCGGCCGCGGGCCAGTTCGTGCCGCAGCGCGCCTACGACCTGGCGATCGCTGCCCCGTACACCCCGCAGCCGTCCCCGACCCCGAGCCGGACGCCCACCCCGACTCCGACGCCGACCCCCACCCCGACCCCGACTCCCACTCCCACGCCGACCCCCACCCCCACGCCCACGCCGGGCGGTAAGGCGTGCGCGGCGACCTACCGGATCATCAACCCGTGGGGCGGCGGCTTCCAGGCTGAGGTCGCGGTCCGCAACAGCGGCAGCGTCGGACTGACCGGCTGGCGCGTGAACTGGACGTTCGCCAACGGCCAGACCATCACCCAGTTGTGGAGCGGCACCCACACCCAGTCGGGCGGCAACGTCCAGGTGACCAACCTCAACTGGAACGGCAACCTCGCCCCGAACGCCAGCACGAACTTCGGCTTCACGGCCAACTCCGGCAGCACCAACAACGTCCCGTCGGTGACCTGCACGGCGCTGTAATTCCCTGATCCCTGCGGGCTGCGCCGAACCACACCCGAGCACCCCCGCAGACCGAGGCCACTCGTTCCGGCCCAGAAGCCCGGAACGGGTGGCCTCTTCCATGCGTGGCAGCGACCGGCCACCGGCCGTTTCGCACCACCCACCACCCGAAGCAACGGCCCAACAGCTCTGCGTGCTACTCCTCCGCAACGACTGGCAGGTTCGCACCACCCACCGCCTGAAGGAACCGCCCGGCAGCACTGGGCGCGCTACTCCTCCGCAACGACCGACAGGTTCGCACCACCCACCGCCTGAAGGAACCGCGCGGCAGCACTGGGCGCGCTACTCCTCCGCAACGACCGACAGGTTCACGCCGCCCACCGTCTGAAGAACCGCCCGGCAGCGCCGGCGGCCTACTTCTCGGCGACGACCGGCCAGTCGCGAAGCGCCGACCGCCTGGTTCGCACCACCCACTGCCTGAAGCACGGCCCGACAGCGCCGGCGTGCTACTCCTCCGTGACGACCGGCCGGTTCGCACCGCGTGAAGGAACCGCCCCGCAGCGCCGGGCGCAGCACTACGCCTCGCCCACCACCGCCACGGCCTCGGCCGCCTCCGGCCCTTCGGCCAGCAGGACCCCGAAGCCCTCCTCGTCGAGGATCGGCACCTTCAGCGTCACCGCCTTGTCGTATTTCGACCCCGCGTTCTCCCCCACCACGACGAAGTTCGTCTTCTTGGAGACCGACGACGTCACCTTCCCACCCCGTGAGGTGATCTCCAGGGACGCCTCGTCGCGGCTGTGCCGGGCCAGGGTCCCGGTCACGACGAAGGTCAGCCCGGCCAGCGTCTGCGGTCGAAGGTCGACGGGTTCGGGGTCTTCCATCCTGACCCCGGCCGCCCGCCACCGGTCGATGATCTCCCGGTGCCAGTCGACCTCGAACCATTCCCTGATCGTCTCGGCCACGCGCGCGCCGATGCCCTCGACCTCGGCGAGTTCCTCGACCGAGGCGTCGGCGATGGCCTGGATGGAACGGAAGTGCGCGGCCAGTTCGGTCGCGGTGGGCAGGCCGACGTGCCGGATCGACAACGCCACCAGCACCCGGGCGACCGGCGCGAACTTGGCCTTCTCCAGGTTGTCGAGCAGGGTCAGCGCGGTCTTGGTGGGCGCGCCCGACTTGTTGGCGAAGAAGGTGACCTGCTTCTCCTCGCCCGTCTCGGGGTCGAGCTTGGGCAGGCCGCTCTCCTGGTCGCGGACCGTCGAGGTGATCGACAGCAACTGCTCGACGGTCAGGTCGAACAGGTCGGCCTCGGTGCGGACGACGGCCTCCCCTTTGACGCCCCGCTGGGTGAGGGCGGTGGCCGCCTCGTAGCCGAGGCCCTCGATGTCGAAGGCGTTGCGGCCCGCGGCGAAGAAGATGCGCTCGCGCAGCTGCGCGGGGCAGGCGCGGGTGTTCGGGCAGCGCAGGTCGGCGTCGCCCTCGCGTTCGTAGGCGAGCTCGGTGCCGCACTCGGGGCAGTGGGTCGGCATCACGAACGCCCGCTCGGTGCCGTCGCGGAGGTCGACCACGGGCGCGACGATCTCGGGGATCACGTCGCCGGCCTTGCGCAACACGACCGTGTCGCCGATCAGCACGCCCTTGCGCACCACCTCGGACGCGTTGTGCAGCGTCGCCCGCTCGACCGTCGACCCGGCCACGACCACCGGGGTCATCATGCCGAACGGGGTCACCCGGCCGGTCCGGCCGATGCCGACGCGGATGTCGAGCAGCTTGGTCGTGACCTCCTCGGGCGGGTACTTGTAGGCGATGGCCCACCGGGGGGCCTTGCTCGTCGAACCCAGCTGCCGCTGCACGTCGACCCGGTCGAGCTTGACCACGACGCCGTCGATCTCGTATTCGGTGTCGTGGCGGTGCTCGGCGTAGTGGTCGACGAACTCCTGCACCTCGGTCATCGTGGCGACGACCCGGTACCGGTCGCTGACCGGCAGGCCGAACGACTTGAGACGGTCGTACATCTCCGACTGGGCCGTGGGCGGCGCCGCGCCCTCCCACTTGCCGACGCCGTGGACGATCATGCGCAGCGCCCGGTGGGCGGTGATGCGCGGATCCTTCTGCCGCAGCGACCCCGCCGCGGAGTTGCGCGGGTTGGCGAAGGGCGGCTTGCCGGCGTCCATGAGCTCCTGGTTGAGCTTCTCGAAGCCCCACACCGGCAGGAACACCTCGCCCCGGACCTCCATGAGGTCGGGCACGTCGTCGCCGGTCAGCCGTTCGGGCACGTCGGCGATGGTGCGGACGTTGGGGGTGACGTCTTCGCCGACCCGCCCGTCGCCGCGGGTGGCGGCCCTGACCAGGCGTCCCTTCTCGTAGACCAGCGCGACCGCGAGCCCGTCGATCTTCAGTTCGCACAGGTAGGGCGCGGGATCACGCTCGGCGAGCCGCTCGGCCCTGCCCTGCCAGGCGGCCAGGTCGGCCGCGTTGAACGCGTTGTCGAGACTTTCGAGCCGCTGCAGGTGCTCGACGGCGGTGAACTCGGTGGAGATCGGCGCGCCGACCTTCTGCGTCGGTGAATCGGGCGTGCGCAGCTCGGGCCGCCGCTCCTCGATGGCGAGGATCTCGCGCATCCAGGAGTCGTATTCGGCGTCGCTGACCGTCGGCGAATCACGCACGTAGTAGCGGAAACTCGCTTCTTCGATCAGCTCGGCGAGCTCCGAGTGCCGCCTTCTGAGCTCGGCCTCTTCCGGACTCGGCTCCGGCGCGGTCCCCTCGGTCATGCCCCGCTCCCCTCATCGCGACTCAGGGAGAACCTATCGCCGCCGACCGACTTTTCCATGCTCAGCCGCCCTGCGCCCAGACCCCCGCATAAGCGGAGCAACGCCCGGCAACCGCCGTGGCCGTGCCCCGGCAGACCCGCGCTTCGACGCCGAGGACATGCCCCGTTTCGAGGGTGACCGCGCTCCATCCGGCTTTACAGGTCTTGTACGACTTGTGCACCGGTTCGCCGCCCTCGGTCAGGTACCGGAACCGCACCCATGAACACGAACCGCCCGCCGCGGCGTCGTGCAGCCGCCCGGTGATCGTCAGCCCGGTGGCGGTGCTGACGATCTTCCCGTTCGTGACCCGGCCCTTGCCCTCGACCGACCTCACCGGCCCTCGGTGCCAGGTGCCGGCGCGACCAGCAACGTGCCCCATGATCGGATGGACTACTCCTCCTCCGGGTCCTCCCGCAGCACCCGGGCCGATTCGCGGCACTTCGCCAGCGCCGCCTTCGCATAGGCGGGCGAAGCCCCCGCCAGCCCGCAGGCCGGGGTCAGCACGACCTGCTGCGCCAGCCCTTCAGGCCGGAAGCCCAGCCGCCGCCACAACTCCAGCGCCGGTTTCGCCACCACGCCGACGTCGGGCAACCTGCTGTCGGTGCCCGGCACCACGCCGAGGAAGAAGGCGGTCCCGGCCTCGATGGCCGCGCCGAGCGCGTCCTCGTCGCGCCGCCGCAGCAGGGCGGCGTCGAGGGAGATGCCCTTGGCCCCGGCGGTGCGGATGACCTCGAACGGCACCGAAGGCGCGCAACAGTGCACGATCGGGAACTCGGCCGCCGCCAGCACCTGCCCCAGTCGGGCGGCGGCCAGCGGCCCCTCGACCGCCGCGAGCCGCGAGAACCCCGACGCCGTCGGCACCGTCCCGGCCAGCACGCCCGGCAGCCCCGGCTCGTCGACCTGCACCACCAGAGACGCCCCCGGAACACGTTTCCGCACGTCGGCGATGTGCGCCGCGAGCCCTTCGGTGAGCGAGTCGGTCACGTCGCGGACCGCCCCCGCGTCGGCGAGGATCTTGTCGCCGTAACGCAGCTCGACACTGCCGACGAGGGTCCACGGCCCGCAGACCTGGATCTTCAGCGGCCCGGTGTACCCCTGCGCGACCTCCTCCAGCGCGTCGAGATCACGCAGCAGGTGGTCACGCGCCCGCTTGTGGTCGCGCCCCGGCCGGTCGGCGACGCGCCAGCCCGAAGGCTGCACCTCGACGGGCAGCTCGACGAGCAACGAGGCCGTACGCCCGATCAGGTCGGCCCCCACCCCCCGCCCCGGCAACTCGGGCAGATAGGGCATCGGCAACTCCCCGAACACGGTCCGGAGCGCCTCGAAATGATCTTCGCCGGGGTGGGAGCCGACCCCGGTCGCGGCAGCCTGGTCCCATGGGTACGAATGCACGAGGACTAGCTTAGGAATTATGAAGCTCACCAAACTCGGCCATGCCTGCTGGCGCTTCGAGAAGGACGGCCGCACGTTCGTCCTCGACCCGGGCAGCTTCAGCGGAACGGGCCTGCTCGACGGCGCGGAAGCCGTCCTGATCACCCACGAGCACGTCGACCACCTCGACGCCAACCTGATCAAGTCGGCCAGCCCCGACCTGGAGGTATGGACCTGCAACGGCGTCACGAACGCCCTCGGCGAGGTCCCCGTGAAGATCCAGACGGTCCGCGAGGGCGACGTCTTCGAGGTGGCCGGCTTCTCGGTACGCGTCATCGGCGAATGGCACACCCCGACCATCCCCGACGCCCCGATCATCCAGAACGTCGGCTTCCTGATCGACGACCGCGTCTTCTACCCCGGCGACGCCCTGACCGACCCGGGCGTGCCCGTCGAAACCCTGCTGGCCCCGTCGAACGCACCGTGGTTGCGGGTGTGGGACTTCATCGAATACCTCAGGGCCGTCAGGCCCGACCACGCCTTCTCGACCCACGACGGGCTGGTCAACGAGATCGGCCAGGGCATGATCGACAACTTCATGGCAATGGAGGGCCAGAAACAGAAAGCCGACATGCGCCGCCTCAAGCCAGGCGAATCAGCGGAATTCCCCTAAGCCTGTCCAGGGAAAGCCGCGGCCTGAACCCGCTCAGGCAAGCCAGCACGTGATCCCATCAGGGAAAGCCGACGCCTGAAGCCACCTGCGGCAACCTGCGCGTGATCCCACCGGGAATGCCAATGCCTGAAGCCACCTGGCGAAGTCGGCGTGTGATCCCATCCAGGAAGCTGGTGCATGATCCCCACTGGGGAAGCTCGCACCCAAATCCATCCGGGGAAGCCAGCGCCCGAACGCATCCAGGGCAGCTGCGCGTGATCCCACCCCGGAAAGCTGTCACCCAAAACCATCCGGGGAAGTCAGCACCCGAACTCGTCTAGGAAAGCCTGCGCCTGCACCCACCCGGGAAACTGGCGTCGATCAGCCTTCGGGCCAGCATGACGGGCGCCAAAGACCCGCCGTCGCGGCGCGCGCCGGGAGCGGGTGGTTGGCGCCGGATACGGCGCGGGCCGGGGACGGCGGTCGGGGCCGGCCCGGCGGAGCCGTAACGGAAAAAAGGATCTATGCGGCGGAAGCGATGGTCGCCGAGCCGATGACCGTGTCGCCGTGGTAGAGAACAGCCCCCTGACCAGGCGCGACACCAGTGGCGGGCGCTTCGAGGGTGATGTGGACGTCGCCCTCGCCGACCCGCACCCGCGCCGGATAGACCTCGCCGTGTGCCCGGAGCTGCACCGAGCAGCCGATCTCGCCCGACGAGGTGTCGACGGGCCCGTTCCAGACCGGCTTGGTCGCGACGATGGACCTCACCTCGAGGGCCGCCCGAGGCCCGACCGTCACCGTGTTGGACACCGGCTCGATCGACAGCACGTAACGCGGCCGCCCATCAGCCGCGGGACGGTCGATGTTGAGGCCCTTGCGCTGCCCGACCGTGTAGCCGAACGCGCCGCCGTGGGTGCCGACGACCTTGCCCGACAGCGCGTCGACGATCGGGCCCTCCGACTCGCCGAGGCGGTCGGCCAGGAACGCCCGGGTGTCGCCGTCGGCGATGAAGCAGATGTCGTGGGAGTCGGGCTTGTCGGCCACGGTCAGTCCCCGGCGGGCGGCCTCCTCGCGGACCTGGGCCTTGGTCGAGTCGCCCAGGGGGAAGATCGCGTGGGAGAGCTGCTCGCGGGTGAGCACGCCGAGCACGTAGGACTGGTCTTTGCCCTCGTCGGGCGAGCGGCGCAGTACGCCGTCTTCGAGGCGGGCGTGGTGGCCGGTCGCGACGGCGTCGAAGCCCAGGGCCAGGGCCCGGTCGAGCACCGCCTCGAACTTGATCTTCTCGTTGCAGCGCAGGCAGGGGTTGGGGGTCCGGCCGGCGGCGTATTCGGCCACGAAGTCTTCGACCACGTCGCGGTGGAAACGTTCGGCCATGTCCCAGATGTAGAAGGGGATGCCGATGACGTCGGCGGCCCGGCGGGCGTCGCGCGAGTCTTCGACGGTGCAGCAGCCCCGGGCGCCGGTGCGGTAGGACTGCGGGTTGGACGACAACGCGAGGTGCACACCCGTCACATCGTGACCGGCCTCCGCGATGCGGGCGGCGGCCACGGCCGAGTCGACGCCGCCGGACATGGCGGCGAGCACGCGCAGAGGCTTGAATCCCATAACCCTTCGAGCCTACCCGCGTTGGCGTCCTGCCCGTCCTGCTGGTTGGATTGCGGGCCATGCGGTTGTTCGGGCGCAAGAGCGAGCCGGTTGACCCGGCGGTGGCGATCTCCGAGTTCTGGACGTGGTGGGCCGAGGCCCGCCCCCGGGTGGAGGCCGCCGACGACAAGGCGGAACTGATGGCCCCCGCCGTGGCGGCGATCGACCCCGGCCTGGTCTGGGAGGTCGGCAACGGACGGGGCAGCCTGTTCTCCCTGACGGTCAGCTCGGCCGCCAACCCGGAACTGCGCTCCCTGGCCCACCGGTGGGCCCAGGCGGCCCCCGAACCCGACGCGATGTGGGAGTTCCATCCGTCGAGGCAGGCGGCCTCGATCCCGGCGGACGTCCGGTTCCCGGCCGGCCCCCACGAGTTCGACATGGCCCGTTTCGTGGTGGCCCTGCGGGTGCCCCCCGGCAGCCCCCGGGTCGACATCTCGGCCTATCACCCGATCTTCGAGGACATCGACGACGACACCCGCATGGACACCGCCATGCTCGCCCTCGACCGCCTCCTCGGCGAAGACGAGGTCGCCCGCTGGGTCGGCGACGTCACCGCCGCCCAGATCGAGCCGATCGACGCCCTCCCCGCGATCCACCTCCCGGCCGTCGTCGCCGACGTCGCCGAGGGCTTCCAGGACGAACAGTGGGCCCTGCTCGAAGGCACCACGGCCCGGGGCAAGAAACTCACCGCAACCGCCAGGTTCCCGCTCCGCCCGGTCGACTACCCCCTCTACGACCAGCACATCGCCGTCACCCTGCCCTACCGCAAGTCCGACGGCGACGGCCTCCCGGCCGGCGACTCCCTCGACGCCCTCAACGCCTTCCACCAGACCCTGACGGCGGCTCTCGGCCCGGCGGTCGTCGCCGCCCACGTGAGCTCGGAGGGCGTGCGCACCTTCCACGTCTACGCCGACCCGACGGGCACCACCGAACGCGCCATCCGCGACCTGGTCTGGCGAGAAGGCCGCCCGGCCATCGTCACCGCAATGGACCCGGAGTGGTCAGCCGTGGCCCACTTCCTTACCTGATTCTCAGGAAAGACCCGCTCGGCGGGCGCGCTCCACGACGCCGCCGATCACTTCGCCGACCCATTCGACGTCTTCGACCGTCGACGTGTGGCCCAGCGAGAACCGCAACGAACCCCGGGCACGAGCGCCGTCCTGGCCCATCGCGAGCAGCACGTGAGACGGCTGCGCGACCCCGGCCGAGCAGGCCGAACCCGTCGAGCACTCGACCCCCTTGGCGTCGAGCAGCATCAGCAGCGCGTCGCCCTCGCAGCCGGGGAAGGTGAAGTGGGCGTTGCCCGGCAGCCGCCGGTCGAGGTCGCCGTTGACGACCACGTCGGGCACCGCCGCCCGGACCTTGGCGATCAGCAGGTCGCGTAGTTCGGTCAGCCGGGCGGCCAGGGCGGCCCGGCGTTCGACGGCGAGGTGGACCGCCGTGGCGAACCCGGCGATGGCGGGCGCGTCGAGAGTGCCCGAGCGCACGTCACGCTCCTGCCCTCCCCCGTGCAGCACCGGCACCGGGTCGACCCCGCGCGCCAGCAGCAGGGCCCCGACCCCCATCGGCCCGCCGACCTTGTGTCCGGAGATCGTCATCGCGTCGACGCCCGAGGCGGCGAAGTCGACGTCGAGCTGGGCGACCGCCTGCACGGCGTCGGTGTGGAAGGGCACCCCGGCCTCGTGGGCGATGGCCGCCAGCTCGTGGATCGGCTGGACGGTGCCGACCTCGTTGTTGGCCCACATCACGCTGACCAGCGCGACGTCGTCGCCGATCGCCGTCTTCAGCGTTTCGGGGAGCACCCGTCCCTGGGCGTCGACGGGCAGCAGTTCGACCTGGGCCGCCTGGTGGTCGGCCAGCCAGTGGGCCGGATCGAGCGCGGCGTGGTGTTCGATCGAGCTGAGCAGCACCCGAGGCCGCCGCCGCGCCCAGAACAGCCCCTTGATCGCGAGATTGTCGGCTTCGGTCCCTCCGGCCGTGAACACGACCTCACTGGGCCGGGCGCCGAGCGCGCAGGCGATGGTCTCGCGCGACTCCTCGACGATGCGCCGGGTGCGCCGCCCCGCGGCGTGCAGCGACGAGGCGTTTCCGACCCGGGAGAGCTCCGCCACCATCGCGGCGACCGCCTCGGGAACCATCGGCGTGGTCGCGGCGTGATCCAGGTAGGCAGTTCGCACCAAACAAGCGTATCCGCAGTGAACTCCGACTCCACCGCGGGGAATTGGTGGTCGCCCACTACGGCCCGGGCCGTAAGGGCGACCTGAATCGGTCTGCCCGCCGGACAGCGTCCGGAAACCCTGTGTTCACGTGGCGGCAAGCACGAAAGACTCCGCTCCGTTACGGCTCCGCCTGGCCGGCACCCCCCGCCGCCCGGAGCGCTCACCCTCCCGAGGCGCCAACCACCCGCGCCCGTCCCCGCCGAAACGAGAAGGGCGCCGAGACCGAAGCCCCGGCGCCCTTTCAAGGACCTACTTCCGCTTGGTGATCTCGTCGATCAGCTGCGGCAACACCTTGTGCAGGTCGCCCACCACGCCGAAGTCGGCGATCTCCCAGATCGGCGCCTGGCCGTCCTTGTTGATCACCACGATCGTCTTGGCCGTCTGCATGCCGGCCCGGTGCTGGATCGCCCCGGAGATGCCCGCCGCGATGTAGAGCTGCGGCGCGACGGTCTTGCCGGTCTGCCCGACCTGGAACTCGTGCGGGTACCACCCCGAGTCGGTCACCGCGCGGGACGCGCCCACCGCCGCGCCCAGCGAGTCGGCCAGCTGCTCGATGATCGAGAAGTCGGCGCCGACGCCGCGGCCGCCGGAGACCACGATCGCGGCCTCGGTCAGTTCCGGACGGGAGCTCGTCTTCTCCTTCACCCGCTCGACCACGCGGGCCCCGCGGGCGGCGTCGGAGAGCGCGACGTCGACCTTCTCCTCGGTGCCCGCGCCGGCGGTGGCCACCGGCTGGGTCGAGTTGGGGCGCAGGGCGATGATCGGGGTGCCCTTGGCGACCTTGCTGTGCACGACCACGCCGCCGCCGAAGACGGGCTGCTCGGCGACGAAGCCCTCGGCCACGCCGACCGCGTCGGTGATGACGCCGCTGTCGGTCTTGATGGCCAGGCGGCCCGCGACCTCCTTGCCCTCGGTGGTGGAGGCGATCAGGACCGCCGCCGGGGACCGGCTGCCGACCAGCGAGGCGAGCAGTTCGGCCTTGGGGGCCACCAGGTGGTCGGCGATGTCGGCCGAGTCGGCGACGTAGATCTTCTCGGCGCCGTACTCCGACAGGCGCGCCTTGGCGACGTCGGTGTAGCCGGGACCGGCCCACACGGCCGACGGCTCGCCGAGCGAGCGGGCCAGGGTGAGCAGTTCGAGGGTGACCTTCTTGATCTCGCCGTCGACCTGTTCGACGAGGACCAGGATCTCTGCCATTGCCAACCCTCCCTAGATGAACTTCTTCGACACGAGGAACTCGGCCGCCTTGGTGCCGCCGTCGCCCTCGTCGTTGACCACGACGCCCTTGCCGCGCGGGGGCGCGGGGGTGAAGTCGGCGACCACGCTCCAGGCGGCGGCGAGGCCGATCTGGGCGGGGTCGATCTCGGCGTCGGCGATGCCGATCTTCTCGATCGGCTTCTTCTTGGCCGCCATGATGCCCTTGAAGGAGGGGTAGCGCGGCTTGAAGGGGTCGGGCTTCTCGACGACCGACACGACGGCGGGCAGCGTGGCCTCGACCTTGTCGTAGCCGTAGTCGGTCTGCCGGTGGATGCTGATCGCCGAGCCGGCGACCTCGATCTTGCTGGCCAGCGTCAGCTGCGGCACGCCGAGGCGCTCGGCGAGCATCGCGGCGAGCATGCCGGTGCGGGCGTCGGTCGACTCGGAGCCGAGGATGACGACGTCGAACCCGATCTTCTTGAGCGCTTGGGACAGCGCGTAGGAGGTCGAGAGGGCGTCGGAGCCGTGCAGCGCCTCGTCGGACAGGTGGACGGCCTTGTCGGCGCCCATCGCGAGGGCCTTGCGGATGGCGTCGGTGGCCTGGTCGGGCCCCATGGTGAGGACCGTCACCTCGCCGCCGTAGGCCTCTTTCAGCTTGAGAGCGTCTTCGACCGCGTATTCGCAGAGCTCGTTGATGACCCCGTTGGCGCTGCGGTCGATCGTGTTGTCATCGGACCGCAGCTTGCGCTCGGTCGCGGTGTCGGGAACCTGCTTCACGCAGACGACGATGTTCATGGCCGGTGGCCGACCTCCCGTACTCAGACGGCTGACGCCGCAGCGGACGACTGGCTATTTGTTACCCACGGGTAGCTTACTCACAAACCCCGCGTACGGTGCACTTGCCCTCACCATACCGAACTATGTTCTGGAAGAAAGGGGCGGGGGTGGGTCAGCTCGCCAGGACCAGCACGCCGAGCGCGAAGAGCACCGCGCCGACGGCCAGCAGCAGGATAAACGTGCTGAAGAAGGTGCTCAGCACCCACCAGAGCACGACTGAGCCCGCGATGGCCGACAGGTCGAGGATCACCCGCCCCTTCTCCTTGACGGCCAGGCCGAACATGGCGTCGATGAGGAGCGCCAGACCGTACACGACGAGGAGAAGGAGACTGGCCTCGGGCAGGTGCTCGCGGCCCGTGGCGGCGAGCAGGCCGACGACCGCGCAGGTGCCGATCACCCAGCGGCGCCGCACGATGTCGCGGCGGCGGGCGAAGGCGATCTCCGAAGGAGAGCGGGGATCGGCCGGCGGCGCGGCCGCCGCCGCCTTCAGCTCGACGGTCTCCTCCTCGCGGTGGGCGCTCGCCGGCGCCGGGGTGACCGGCGAGACCGGGACGACCGGACGCTGGGCGCCCAGCCGGGCCAGCAGCTGACCGGCGGTAGGACGGGCCGCCGGATCGGTGGCGAGCGCGTCGCGCAGGATGGGGACCAGCCACGACGGCACCCCGGTCAGATCGGGTTCGTGGTGGACGATCCGGTAGGCGACCGCCGGGGCGGGACCCTGGCCGTAGATGGGACGGCCGGTCGCGGCGAAGGCGAGCGTCGTGGCGAACGCGAACACGTCGGCGGGCGGCCCGGCCTCGCGGCCTTCGAGGACCTCGGGGGCCAGGTAGCCGGGGGTGCCGACGACCGCGCCGGTGTCGGTCACCGAGACCAGGTCGAGCGCGGAGGCGATGCCGAAGTCGATGAGGTAGGGCTCGCCGTCGGCGAGCATCACGTTGGCCGGTTTCAGGTCGCGGTGGACGACCCCCGCGTCGTGGATCGCCACCAGCGCCTCGGCCAGGCCGCGCGCCAGCCGCAGCAGGTCGGCGTCGTCGTCGACCGGGCCCTCGGCGACGATCGTCGACAGGGCCCGGCCCGGCACGTAGCGGGTGACGATGTAGGGCCGGTCGCCGTCGAGCGACACGTCGAGCACCTCGGCGATGTGCGGCCCGCGCACCCGCAACATGGTCTCGACCTCGCGCGACAACCGGGTGATGGCCGAGCCGTCGGCCACTATGTGGGGATGCAGCACCTTCACCGCGACGGTGCGGCCCTCGGCGTCGAGCGCCAGATGGACCTCACCGAACCCACCCTTCCCAAGGGGTGACAGCAGCCGATAGGGACCGGCGTTTGAGACGCTCGACTCCACCGGCTGCTCCCTTCAGGATTCACGAGTCATCGTGCCCCGTCGCGGGCTCTGGCTCACTTCCCGACGAGGAAACCCAGTCCGATCTGGTCCATCAGGTCTTCGAACAGGCCGGTGATCAGGTTGACCGCCGTGTCCTGTCCCTTGCCGAGACTGGCGACGAGCTCGTCGATGACCGCCGACGGGGGCCGCCAGGGCGTCCAGACGGCTTCGGCCGACAACGCGGTCATCACGATGAAGAACGCCAGCGTGCCGAACACCAGGGTGACCACCATGCCGGCGCCGGGGCTGCGGATCGCGCCCGCGAGGGCCCGCTGCACCGCCTGGCGCGGCTTGCGCCCGCCCGGCAGCAGGAACAGCCCGCCGACGAACGCCGCCGCCGCGTAGGCCGCCGCGCCGTCGGTCGTCAGCCCGCCCAGGTAGCGGCACGCCCCCCACACGCAGATGCCGAACAGGATGCCCAGCGGCACGTGGATCAGGGTCGCGAGCACCGCCTTGACCAGCGCCCAGGGGGTGCCGAGCACGGCCCGCATCGGGTCGGAGTTGCTGGTGCCCCGGATCGAGCGGCGCTCGCTCATGTCGCCGATCAGCGAGTTGCCGACCCGCAGGCACAACACCAGGACGATCGCGAGCAGGCTCACCATCACCGGCAGCAGGCACGCGGCGCCGACCAGCGTCGCCAGCATCAGCCCCGCCATGACGGGGTGGCTGGTCTTGTAGCGCGGCCGGTCCTGCTCCGGCTGCGCCGGCGGCGGGGTGTAGGGCCGCGCCTGCGGCGGGGCCGGTCGCTGCTGCTGCTGGGGCGCCGGGAAGCCGGCCACCCGCTGGTCGGCGTAGGGCGGCGGCGCGAACTGCGGCGGCGGCTGGTAGGGCGGCACGTTCGCCGGGACGTAGGGCGGCGGCTGGCCGCCCGGACGCCGGCGCGACTCCTTCTGCGGCCGGGGCTCGCGCTCGGGCGCGACGTAGTTGACCGGCGGCAGCAGGTCGGAGTAGGTCTCGTCGCGCCGCGCCCTGGGCACGGCGTCGTCGAGCACGCGGGTGCCGTCGCTCAGCACCCGGGTGCCGTCGTTGAGGACGCGGGTGCCGTCGGTGAGGACCCGGGTCCCGTCGCCGAGGATCCGGGTTCCGTCGGAGAGCACCCGGGTGCCGTCGGAGAGCACCCGGGTGCCGTCGGGCTGCGGGTTCTTCTGGACGGCGGTGCCGCCCTCCTTGAACACCGTCACCGACGGGTCGAGGGCGCGCGAGAGCTTCAGCAGCGACCCGGCCGTCGGCCGGGCGGCGGAGTCGGTCGCCAGGGCCAGCCGCAACCAGCCGCGCAGGAACGCGGGCGCGACGTCGACCTGGGCCTTGCCCTCCAGGATGTTGTAACAGACCGCCTCGAAGGTGCCCTGGCCGAACGGCGGCTTGCCCGTCGCGGCGAAGAACACGGTCGCGGCGAGCGCGTGGACGTCGGCCGCCTGGGTGATCTCGCTGTCGCGGATGATCTCGGGCGCGAGGTAGCCGGGGGTGCCGACGAACATGCCCGTCTGGGTCAGCCGGGTGGCGTTCACCAGGTGGGCGATGCCGAAGTCGATGACGAGCGGCTCGAACGTGCCCGACCCGTCGTCGACGAGCATCACGTTGGCCGGCTTGAGGTCGCGGTGGATGACGTCGGCGTGGTGGATGGCCACCAGCGCCTCGCACAGTCCGCGGGCGAGCTTGGTCAGTTCGTCGCCCTTGAGCGGGCCGTCTTCGAGCACCCGCTGCTCAAGGGTGCGGCCCGGCGCGAAGCGGGTGACGATGTAGGGCGTTGCGCCGGTCAGGTCGGCGTCGAGCACCGCGGCGACGCGGCTGCTGCGCACCCGGCGCATCGTCTCGACCTCGCGGGTGAGACGGTCGCGCGCCTTCAGGTCGGATGCGACGTGTTGGTGGAGGACCTTCACGGCGACTTGGCGATCGTCGGAGTCGAGCCCCAGATGGACGACGCCCATCCCGCCCTCGCCAAGTCGCCGGAGCAATCGGTATGGACCGATCCGCTCCGGTGCTTCCGTTGCGGCCACCTATGACCCCCCTAGTCCTGATTTCCGCAGTTGTTCCAGCCGTTGTGTCAGCTCCGGCAGGTCGAAACCCCAGATCAAACCTGCCGTATGAATGTCGGAACTGAGCGACAACAGCGCGACTCCTGCGAGGACCACCGCCACCACCCCCACGATGGCCGCGACCCCGATCGCCATACCCCTGGTGGGGAACAGCGATGCCAGCGTACGGCGTACCTGGCGGGTGGGGGCCTCGACGGCCGGGCCGGCGCAGATCGTCCAGAGGGCGACCGCGACGCCCCAGCCGAGAGTGGCGGGGATGTCCATTTTCGTGAGCACCGTCAGCAGCAGCGTGACGGGGATGCCGAGGATGAGGCCGTAGAAGATGAGGCCCAGCGTCGCCCCGGCCGACCTGGCCAGCGCGGCGGGCTCGTTGAGCACCCGGAACACGTCGCCCGCCGCCGCGCTGACCTGCCGCTGGCCGTTGAGCTGCGGCTGGGCGATGTCGGCGGCGCGGAACAGGATGACGCTCGGGATGACCAGCAGCGCGGCCAGCGTCGGCGCGATGGCCGCGCCGCCGAGCAGCGCGACCTGCATGAGCACGCTCGCCACGCCGTAGGCCCGGGAGCGCTGCAACATGGCGCCCGGACGCGCGCTCGGGTTGTGCAGCGGCGGGGGCGGCGGCACACGCAGCGTCTCCAGGAACGGCGCCGGCTTGGGCTGGTGGACCTGCGGCGTGCGCTCGTAGAGCTCCGCGGGCTGCTCGAAGAACGCCTGCTGCGGGTTCTGCTGCTGAGACTGGCGCAACTCCTCGGGCCGGACCCGGCGCGTGGGCAGGTCGCCGTCGCGCGGCTGCTCCCACCCGCCCTGACCGGCCCGGCGCGTCGGCATGTCGCCGTCGTTCCAGCCGCCCTGCTGACCCGGCATCCGGGTGGGGATGTCGCCCTCACCGGAGAGCCCGGCCCTGCGCAGGTCGTCGCCGGTGACCCGGACCGTCGGGAACGGATCGCCGCCGCCCCGGCCGGGCACGTGCCCGGGACCGGACGGGTTGACGGCCTGCCGCGGCGCGGTGGGCTCGGCGGGACCGGGACTCGCACCGGGGTTCTGACCGGTGTTCGGCCCGGTGTTCGGCCCGGTGTTCGGGTGGCCGGCGAGGCCGGACGGACCGGTCCCGTGCTGATGGGCGGCGCTCTGCCCGGTCTGCCCCGGATAGCCGGATGCGCCGGTGCCCGGATGAGCCGGTGAAGGCCGCCCGGCACCGGTGCCGGGGCCCGTCTGGCCCGGGTAGTGGTTCGGGCGGTTCGGGTGGCCCTGGGTCGGGCGGACGTCGCTCGTCGGGATCGGCTCGGCCGGGGGCTGGTGACCCGCGTAGGGGGTGTCGTTCAGGAGGGAGACGTACTCCTCCTGGGCCGGCTGGCGGCGGACGACCGGGGTGATCAGCGGGTTGGCCTTGGGACCGGCCACGGGCTGGTTGACCTGGTCGTTCGACGGGGGCCGCGGCGTGGGCGGCGGGCCCTCGACGCCGAAGACGGCGATCGGCTGGCCGTGGTCGTCGATGTTGGGGACCGTGGTGACCTCGTCGGGCACCCGGGGACGCCGCGCCTGCGGCATCAGCCGGGCCACCTGCTCGCGCAGCTCGACCGCGCGGGGACGCCGCGAGGGGTCGCGCTGGAAGGCAGCGCGCAGCACGGCCTGGATCACCGGCGGGGCGGCGTCGACGTTGGCCTTGCCCGAGGTGATGTTGAAGAAGATCATCTCCAGCGTGCCCTTGCCGAACGGCGGCAGGCCGGTCGCGGCGTAGAGCAGGGTGCCGGCCCAGGCGTGCACGTCGACCTCGGGGCCGGCCTCGTGACCCTCGATGATCTCGGGGGCCAGGTAGCCGGGGGTGCCGATGAACATGCCGGTCTGGGTCAGCCGGGTCGCGTCGACCGCCTGCGCGATGCCGAAGTCGATCAGCACCGGGTCGCCGTCGAGCATGAGCACGTTGCCCGGCTTGAGGTCGCGGTGGATGACCCCGGCCGCGTGGACGGCCGACAACGCGTCGGCCACGCCGTAGGCGATCTTCAGCAGACCCTCGACCGACATCGGGCCGTCGGTCTTGATCAGGTCGTCGAGGGGTTTGCCGGGGACGTAGCGCGTGACGATGTAGGGCCGCTGGCCCGTCACGTCGGCGTCGACGACCTCGGCGATGTAGGGGTTGCGGACCCGCCGCATCGTCTCGACCTCGCGGGAGAGCCGGCGGCGCGCGGTGTCGTCGCCGGCGACCTCCGGGCGCAGCACCTTGACGGCCACCTGCCTGCCGTGAGGATCGAGGGCCAGGTGGACCACGCCCATGCCGCCTTCACCGAGCCGCCTGAGCAGCCGGTAGGGGCCAAGTCGGTCGTCCTGATTCATGCCTTAAGCACCATACCGACTAAAACACCGCCCATGAGTGAACCATCAGGCCACATTCCTGCCCTGTACAACGGCAGGATTGGTCCAACGGTTTCCCACCCTACGGTCACAAAGTGAGCAACAGCACCTCGCCCTGGGTGGCGGTGACGAGATCACTACCGGAAAGCGCCAGCTTGGACCGGCGAAGGCCGCTGCCGATGACGACGAAGTCGCGGCGGGTCACGTTTTCGTCAACGAGCACCGGCCAGCCCTCGGGCAGCCCGATCGGGGTGATTCCTCCGTATTCCATCCCGGTCAGCGAGACGGCGTCGTCCATGGGCGCGAAGGAGATCTTGCGGGCGTCGAGGTGGCGGCGGACGATCCCGTTGATGTCGGCCCGGTGGGTGGCCAGCACCATGACGGCCGCGTAGCGGGTCTCGCCGCCGCGCTTGGCCGCCACGACGACGCAGTTGGCCGAGTCTTCGGGGGCGACGCCGTACTGCTCGCAGAAGGCGGCGGTGTCGGCCAGGCCGGGGTCGATGGCGGCCGCCCGCAGGTCGATCTTCAGGTCGGGCACGGCCTTCGCCACCGGTTCGGCCAGCAGGTCGAGGTGGTCGGCGGCCGGGAGCCAGTCGAGCATCAGTTCTCCTTCAGCGCCCTCTCGTGGATCGAGAGCACTGCCTTGCGTGCGGACTCGAAGGCCCCAGCCTGCCAGGCCACCAGGCCGGTCAGCCAGTCGCCCGCCAGGTAGATGCGGCCGTGGGTCTGCTCGACCACGTTCTGCAGGCCGACGTTCATCATGGCCTCGACATGGGGGCGGTTCGCCCACGACATGGAGACGCTCGACAGCAGGTCCTTCCGGTAGCGCGGCCCGTGGACCTGTTCGCCGGCGCGCAGCGCCCGTTCGAGGCGGGCGGCCGGGGACAGGGCGTCGTAGGCGGCGGCCTGGTCGGCCAGGTTGTAGTAGCCGACCAGCAGACCCCGGCGTTCGTGGAAGCCGTGGGAGGGATACCAGATGCGGCCGATGTCGAGGTCGGTCTCGCTGGTGCCGCCGTAGATCTTCTCGTCGAGCTCCCACCAGCGGCGGCCGTACTCCAGTCCGAGTTTGCCGCCGGCGAAGAGGAAGCCCCCGCCCAGCCGGAAGACGACCTCCTGCGGGAGCGAGCTCGGGACCCGGGCCAGGATGTGCGGGGGCAGGGTGGCGACGCAGTAGTCGGCCCGGACCGCGCCGTTCCGGTGCTCGACGACGACCTCGCGTCCGGTGTCGGTGATCTTCGTGGCCGGGGTGCCGGTCCTGATCCGGTGGCGGCCGACGTTGGCGACCAGGGCGTCCACGATGCGGTCCATGCCGCCGACCGGCTGGAACATGGGCATGGCCTGGTCGTGGGCCAGGTCCCAGGTCAGCGCGTAGGGGATGCGGTAGCCCAGCACCTCGCCGACCGACGGGATCGCGCCGGGGTCGGCGCGGCGTTCGCCGCCCTCGTAGGTGAGCTGCTCGCCGAGCTGGCCGAACTCGCGCAGCAGGTCGAGCAGGTTGGTCTTGTCGTCGGCGGTCAGGTCGGCGTCGAGGGCGCCCTGGTTCGCCGCCTTGGCCAGCAGTTCCGACAGGTGGCCCTGGGTGTCGGCGCGGGCGGTGCGCAGCCGGATGGACTTGCCCGAGGTGTGGACGTAGGCGTCGGCGTTGGAGTTGACGAAGATCTCCAGGGGCACGCCCAGCTCGCGGCAGTAGTCCATGGTGAGCATCCACTGCGCGATGCGGGCCGGGCCGGCGTTGAAGTAGGTGCCCTCGCGGAAGGCGGCCCGCTGGGTGGCCCCGCCGATCTCGGTGATCTCGTCGCCGCCGCGGATGGTCAGGTTCCGGCCGCCGACCTTCTTGGCGGCCTCCAGGATCGTGACGTCGTACCCGGCCTTGAGCAGTTCGTAGGCGGCGGCGAGACCGGCGATGCCGGCGCCGAGGATGACGACGCGTTTGGGCGAGCGGCCGGTCAGGGTGAAGTCGCCCGGCTGGGGCGCGGTGTAGGTGGTCGACTGGCTCGACGGGACGAGCCCGAGCGCGCCCATCGCGGCCAGCATGGCGCCGGCTCCCCCGGCGACGCCGAGGCCGTGGAGGAGAGCCCTGCGGCTTAACTCACCTGTCACCCATATACACCGCTTCCGCACGCGACCTGGCCGGCGATCATGGCGTACAGCCCGAAGAGTGCCATGATCTCCCGGTAGTCGGGCGTTGTGAACTCGGTGTTCCTTGCCGATTTGCGCCGGGTTCCCGGGATGATCGCGCAGGCCGAGGCGATGGCGGTGCTGTTCCACTCCACTTCGAGCGTGTACGGCGGCTCCATCACATAGGGCCGGAAGTCGGCCAGCCGGTTCAGCGCGGTGAAGGTCGACTCCTCGATCTTCCGCTGCGCCACCGCGATCGGCAGCAGTTCGGCGGCGAACATGTCGATGCCCTGCTTGACGGCGACCGTCTCGACGTCGCCGAGCACCTCGCGCGCCTCCTCGCAGACCGCGACGTCGCCGGTGACCAGCACGACCGGCACCCCGACGAACCCGGCGAACGCGGCCACCAGCCGGGGCTCGCCGCAGATCTCGCCGTTCAGCCAGACGTTCTGGATCTCCTTGCCCATCCACGTGTGGTTGAGCACGCCGTGGGAGACCCCGGCCCGCGCGTGGTAGCCGGCGAAGATCGCGGCGTCGAAGCCCTCGGTGAGGCCCTGGCCCATGCGGTGGGGCTTGCCGGGGCCGCGGATCAGGGTGGCGCGGGAGTCGAGCTGGTCGATGCGCAGGTTCCTGGTCGAGCCGTGGGCGTCGTTGACCAGCACCTGCGTCGCCCCGGCGGCGAACGCGCCCCGGATGACGGCGTTGGCGTCGCCGGTCATGAACTCACAGCCGCGCTCGTAGCCCCGGCCGCCGTGGTGCATCTCCTCGGGGTCGGTGAGCCCGGTTATGCCCTCCATGTCGACGGACAGGTAAACCCGCATCAGTAGCTCCGCAATCGATCGACCTCACGGCGCAGCGCCACCACTTCCCGGCGGAGCATCTGGATCTCCCAGAGCGCCTCCTTCATGTCCTGCGCGTGGTCGGCCCGGGTGACGTACCGGGCGTCGACCCGGACGCGGACGGCCCGGCGGAGCCGGGGCGGGGCGAGCACGCGAAGCATGAGGCGGAGGACGGACCGCATGAGCGGCAACCCTAGCCGGGATGCGAGGAACGTTCCGCACCCAATGGTCACAATAACCGCACGGGACCGGTTCCCCCGCCAGGGGGAACCGGTCCCTTAGGTAGATCCTTAGCGGAGCGTGCCGTTGGTCATGCCGGCCGGCTCCTCGGGCACCGCGATCAGGCCGAGCTCGGCGGGCGAGGCCATCAGCGGGTGGAAGGGCACCACCCTGACCGAGTAGCCGAACGCGCCGGTCCGGTCGAGCGGGATGATCCCGGTGAAGGTGGCGTGGCCGTCGTCGTCGAGCGAGCCGACGGTCAGCTTCACGTGGTTGGGCTCGATCAGCTCGTCGTGCTGGCCGACCCGGCCGTAGGCGGCCTGCACCTCGACGTCTTCGGGCGACAGCTCGCCCAGTGCGATCGTGGCGTTGACCTCCATGGCGACCCCCAGCTCCGGGGTGTCGCCGATGCCGGCCGTCTCGACGTGCTCGACCCGGACGGCGGGCCAGGCCTGCGAGACCCGCAGCTTCCAGGCCGCGAACGCCTTGGCCTGGGCGTAGCCGTCGCCCGACAGGGTCTTGGCGGCGCCGGCCGCCGGGCTGTAGAGCTCCACGACGTAGTCGCGCAGCATGCGCCCGGCCAGCACCTTCGGCCCGAGCGAGCTGAGGGTGTGCTTGACCATCTCCAGCCAGCGGCGCGGCAGGCCGTCGGCGGCCCGGTCGTAGAACCGGTCGGCGACCTCGCGCTCGATCAGGTCGTAGAGGGCGTTGGCCTCCAGCTCGTCACGCCGTTCGGGGTCGGAGACGCCATCGGCGGTCGGGATGGCCCAGCCGTTGTTGCCGTCGAACCACTCGTCCCACCAGCCGTCGCGGATCGACAGGTTCAGGCCGCCGTTGAGGGCGGCCTTCATGCCGGAGGTGCCGCACGCCTCCAGCGGGCGCAGCGGGTTGTTCATCCAGACGTCGCAACCCTGGACGAGCAGCTGGCCGACGGTCATGTCGTAGTCGGGCAGGAAGACGATGCGGTGGCGCACGTCCTCCATGTCGGCGAACTTGATGATCTGCTGGATGAGCTTCTTGCCGCCCTCGTCGGCCGGGTGGGCCTTGCCCGCGATCACGATCTGGACCGGCTTGACCGGGTCGAGCAGCAGCGCGCGCAGCCGCTCGGGGTCGCGCAGCATCAGCGTGAGCCGCTTGTAGGAGGGCACCCGGCGGGCGAAGCCGATGGTCAGCACGTCGGGCGACAGGGCCTCGTCGGTCCAGGTCAGCTCGGCGTCGGAGGCGCCGCGCTGCCGCCACGACCTGCGCAGGCGCTTGCGGGCGTCGTTGACCAGGTTGGCGCGCAGCTGGCCGCGGATCGTCCAGAGGTCGGCGTCGGAGAGCTTCTGGACGCCCTCCCAGCCCTGGGCGCGCTCGACGATCGTCGGCAGCTCCTTGCCGGCCAGCTCCATGACCTCGCGGCCGACCCACGTGGGGGCGTGCACGCCGTTGGTGATCGAGCCGATCGGGATCTCCGACAGGTCGAAGCCCGGCCACAGGCCCTGGAACATGCCCCGGCTGACCTCGCCGTGCAGGACCGACACGCCGTTGACCCGCTGGGCCAGGCGCATGCCCATGACGGCCATGTTGAACACGGCCTTCTCGCCGTCGCCGGTGTCGGGCTCGGCGCCGAGGGCCAGGATGCGGTCGACCGGCACGGTCGGCCAGGCGTTGTCGCCGCCGAACTGGCGGGCGATCATGTCGGCCGGGAAGCGGTCGATGCCGGCCGGGACCGGGGTGTGGGTGGTGAAGACGGTGCCGGCCCGGACCGCCTCCAGGGCCTCGTCGAACGACAGGCGGGCCTCGGTGAGCTCGCGGATGCGCTCGACGCCGAGGAACCCGGCGTGGCCCTCGTTGGTGTGGAAGACCTGCGGCTCGGCGTGGCCGGTGATGCGGCAGTAGGCGCGGATGGCGCGCACGCCGCCGATGCCCAGCAGGAGCTCCTGGAGGAGGCGGTGGTCGCCGCCGCCGCCGTAGAGGCGGTCGGTGACGTCGCGGGCGGTGGTGTCGTTGTCGGCCACGTCGGAGTCGAGCAGCAGCAGCGGGATGCGGCCGACCTGGGCGACCCAGATCTGGGCGTGCAGGCCGGTGCCGCCGGGGAGGCTGATGCGGATGCGGGCGGGGCTGCCGTCGTCCTCCTTGAGGAGGGTGAGCGGGAGGCCGCCGGGGTCGAGGGAGGGGTAGTGCTCCTGCTGCCAGCCCTCGGGCGACAACGACTGGGTGAAGTAGCCGTGGCGGTAGAGCAGGCCGACGCCCAGGATCGGCACGCCGAGGTCGGAGGCGGCCTTCAGGTGGTCGCCGGCCAGGATGCCGAGGCCGCCCGAATACTGGGGAAGGGCGGCGGCGATGCCGTATTCCGGGGAGAAGTAGCCGACGGCGGCGGGCGCGTCCTGCAGCGTCTGGTACCAGCGCGGCGCCGTCATGTACTCGCGGAGATCGTCGGCGGCGTCGGCCAGGCGGCGGAGGAAACGCCGGTCCTGGGCCAGGGCGCGGAGCCTCTCGGCCGAGACGGCGCCGAGGAGGGCCACGGGGTCGTGTTCGACCCGCTCCCAGACCTCGGGGTCGACCTCGGCGAACAGGTCCATCGTCTCCGGGTGCCATGACCAGCGGAGATTCTGGACCAGCTCGCCAAGCGGCGCGAGCTCGGCCGGAAGGACGGTACGGACGGTGAACCTGCGTATAGCTCTCACGTGGCCAGACCCTAGGCGATCGGAGGGGGTGGATGTGGCGCGAACTTCGCGCCACACAGTGCGAACTCACCATTGGCATACCTGCTCAAACCTCACCGATCGGCCGAGGTGACGGTGAGTACGTGTACGTCGCACGAACCTCCGGAGACCCGTGGATGACACGCGGGTTTGACCCGCCGGACTGACTTTCATTCTGGCGGGTAAAGGGGGAGCATTAGGGCAACTCCAGTACGAGCGAGTGGCCCGGTCAGCGGGCTGTGATTCGTGCTGCCTCAAGACAGAGCAAAGATCGACAATTGCCCCGTGGACTCCGGCGGTACCGGGCGTGCCGTCGCTACGTTGAGAAACGATGATCGGAAGAATCCCAATCCAGGACATCCATCCCGTCGTCGACTGCGGGAAGCGACCCGCGAAGGCCGCCGCCGGGGAATCCTTCGAGATCACCGCCGTCGTGTTCCGCGAGGGACACGACGCGGTGGCCGCCGGGGTCGTGCTCTTCGATCCCGACGGCGTGCCCGGCCGCCTCAGGCCCATGCGGGAGCTCGCGCCCGGCACCGACCGGTGGGGCGTCGACGTCACGCTGCCCGCGGAGGGATTGTGGTCCTACCGCGTCGAGGCCTGGAGCGACCCGATCGCGACCTGGCTCCACGACGCCGGGATCAAGATCCCGCGAGGGCTCGACTCCGATCTGATGTGCGAGGAGGGCGCGCGGTTGTTCGACCGCGCCGCCAAGGCGGTGCGCGCCGCCGACTGCCCCGACGTGCCCGCCAAGCCTCGCAAGACGACCACGTCGAAGGCGAAGTCCAAGGACCCGGTCTGCGGCCACAAGGCCGCCCTCCAGGCGATGGCGGCCCGGCTCCGCGACGACGACGTGGACCCCAGGGCCCGCTTCGCCGCCGCGCAGCTGCCCGAGACGCAGGCGCTGATCGCCGCCCACCCGCTGCGCGAGCTGGTCACCCGGACCGTCCGGTACAAGGTCATGGTCGACCGCAGGCGGGCGCTGTTCGGTTCCTGGTACGAGTTCTTCCCGCGCTCCGAGGGCGCGATCGTCGAAGAGGGCGTGGCCCCGAAGTCGGGCACGTTCAAGACGGCCGAGAAGCGTCTCCCGGCGGTCGCCCAGATGGGCTTCGACGTGGTCTACCTGCCGCCGGTCCACCCGATCGGGACCGCGTACAGGAAGGGCCCGAACAACACCCTCACGCCCGAGCCCTACGACCCCGGCAGCCCGTGGGCGATCGGCGCCGACGAGGGCGGGCACGACGCGATCCACCCCGACCTGGGCACGATCGACGACTTCGACTCCTTCGTGGCACGCACCCGCGAGCTCGGCATGGAGATCGCGCTCGACCTGGCGCTGCAGTGCTCGCCCGACCACCCGTGGGTCAAGGAGCACCCCGAGTGGTTCAACATCAGGGCCGACGGCACGATCGCCTACGCCGAGAACCCGCCGAAGAAGTACCAGGACATCTACCCCCTGAACTTCGACAAGGACCCCGAAGGCATCTACCGCGAGGTCCTGCGGGTGGTGCGCCACTGGATGGACCACGGGGTGCGGATCTTCCGCGTCGACAACCCCCACACCAAGCCGGTGGCGTTCTGGGAGCGGCTGCTGCGCGACGTCCGCAACACCGACCCCGACGTGCTGTTCCTGGCCGAGGCCTTCACCCGGCCGGCCATGATGCAGACGCTCGGGCGGGTGGGCTTCCACCAGTCGTACACCTACTACACGTGGCGCAACAGCAAGCCGGAGCTCGAGGAGTACCTGACCGAGCTCTCGCGCGAGACGGCCCACTTCATGCGGCCGAACCTGTTCGTCAACACGCCCGACATCCTCCACGAGTACCTGCAGCAGGGCGGCCTGCCCGCGTTCAAGATCCGCGCGGTGCTGGCGGCGACGATGTCGCCCACCTGGGGTGTGTACGCGGGCTACGAACTGGCCGAGAACGTCCCGGTACGCCCCGGCAGCGAGGAGTACCTCGACAGCGAGAAGTACCAATACCGGCCACGCGACTGGCAGGCGGCCGAACGCGAGGGCCGCAGCCTGGCGCCGTTCATCACGCAGCTGAATTTGTTCAGAAGAGCCCACCCGGCCCTGCAGGAATTGCGTAATCTACGGTTTCACAGCGTCGACCAGCCGGCCGTGATCTGCTTCTCAAAGCGGCTGCCGGGCGCCTACGACACGGCCACACGAAGGCACGCCATAGGCGACGTCGTGCTGACGGTCGTCAATCTTGATCCGCATAACACCCACGAGGGCACCGTCTTCTTGGACATGCCGGCCCTGGGTCTCGACTGGCATGCCGAGTTCGTCGTCGACGACGAGCTGTCGGGCGAGTCGTACCGCTGGCGGCAGGCCAACTACGTGCGCCTCGATCCGCATGTCAATCCTGCACACATCTTCACGCTGCGTCACGGGTCAGCGCACCGCCCATAACAACCGCAGCCTGCACAACCGGGGAGTCCACAGGTGAGCGTTACGACACCTCAGCCGAATCCGCAGAATCAGCACAACCAGCCGATTCCGAACACCTTCACGCACGAGAAGCCGCGCGACGCGTTCTGGTACAAGCGCGCCGTCTTCTACGAGGTGCTCATCCGCGGGTTCGCCGACTCCAACGGCGACGGCACGGGCGACATCCGGGGGCTCATCGACAAGCTCGACTACCTCGAGTGGCTCGGCGTCGACTGCCTCTGGCTGCTGCCGCTGTACGAGTCGCCGCTGCGTGACGGCGGCTACGACATCGCCGACTTCATGAAGATCCTGCCCGACTTCGGCGACCTGGGCGACTTCATCAAGCTGGTCGACGAGGCGCACAAGCGCGGCATCCGGGTCATCGCCGACCTGGTCATGAACCACACGAGCGACCAGCACCCGTGGTTCCAGGCCAGCCGGCACGACCCGACGGGCCCGTTCGGCGACTTCTACGTCTGGAACGACGACGACGAGCTCTACAAGGACGCCCGGATCATCTTCATCGACACCGAGACGTCCAACTGGACCTACGACCCGGTCCGCCAGCAGTACTACTGGCACCGGTTCTTCCACCACCAGCCCGACCTGAACTACGAGAACCCGGCCGTGCAGGAGGCGATGCTGGAGGTGCTGCGCTTCTGGCTCGACCTGGGCATCGACGGCTTCCGCATGGACGCCATCCCCTACCTGTTCGAGGTCGACGGCACCAACTGCGAGAACCTGCCGCAGACGCACGCCTACCTGAAGCGGGTCCGGGCCGAGATCGACCGGCTCTACCCCGACCGGGTGCTGCTGGCCGAGGCCAACCAGTGGCCGAGCGACGTGGTCGAGTACTTCGGCGACCCGGTCACCGGCGGCGACGAGTGCCACATGGCGTTCCACTTCCCGCTGATGCCGCGCATCTTCATGGCGGTCCGCCGCGAGTCGCGCTACCCGATCTCCGAGATCCTGGCCCAGACGCCGAAGATCCCGGAGAACTGCCAGTGGGGCATCTTCCTCCGCAACCACGACGAGCTGACGCTCGAGATGGTGACGGACGAGGAGCGCGACTACATGTACTCCGAGTACGCCAAGGACCCGCGCATGCGCGCCAACGTCGGCATCCGCCGCCGCCTGGCGCCGCTGCTCGACAACGACCGCAACCAGATCGAGCTGTTCACCGCGCTGCTCATGTCGCTGCCGGGCTCCCCGGTGCTCTACTACGGCGACGAGATCGGCATGGGCGACAACATCTGGCTGGGCGACCGCGACGGCGTGCGCACCCCGATGCAGTGGACGCCCGACCGCAACGCCGGGTTCTCCGACTGCGACCCGGGCCGCCTCTACCTGCCGGTGATCATGGACCCGATCTACGGCTACCAGGCGATCAACGTCGAGGCGCAGCAGAAGCACTCCGGTTCGCTGCTCCACTTCACCAAGCGGATGATCGAGATCCGCAAGCGCCACCCCGTCTTCGGGCTGGGCGACTTCACCGAGCTCAACTCCTCCAACCCCAGCGTGCTGGCGTTCGTGCGGGAGCTGGGCGACGACCGGGTGCTCTGCGTCAACAACCTGTCGCGGTTCCCGCAGCCGGTGGAGCTGGATCTGCGCCGGTTCGAGGGGGTTTCACCCATCGAGGCGACGGGTAACGTCCCGTTCCCCCCGATTGGCGAACTTCCGTATCTTTTGACGCTCCCGGGGCATGGGTTCTATTGGTTCACCATCCCGCCGTCGTCCCGGGAGGATTAGAAAGTGCTTGCCGAGCTCCTTACCGGATGGATCGCCGATCAACGATGGTTCGCCGGTAAGGGGCGGCCGATCGACGATCTGTCGATCGAGTCCGTCGTCCCGCTCGTGGACGGCGACCCCGCCCTGGCCCACCTGGTCGTCAAGGTGGTCCAGGGTGACCGCACCACCCGCTACCAGCTGCTGATGGGGCTGCGCGACGCGCTGAGCAGCAGGTTGCGGCACGTCTACATCGGCCGCTGCGAGTGGGACGGCCGCGAACGCGACGTGTACGACGCCGCCCACGACGCCGAGCTCATGGGCCGGCTGCTCCACGGCGTCGCCGACGACGCGACCGTCGGCCCGCTGAGCTTCCACCGGGTGCCCGGGGTGGAGATCGACACCGCCCAGCGCAGCCTGGTGATGACCGCCGAACAGTCGAACACCTCGATCGTCTTCGGCGACCAGTACATCCTCAAGATGTTCCGCGTGGTCATCCCGGGGATGAACCCCGAGCTGGAGATCGTCCGGGCGCTGGCCGACGAGGGCTCCCACCACGTGGCCCGGCCCTTCGGCTGGGTCGAGGGCGTGATCGACGGCGAGCCCACCACCCTGGCGATCATGCAGGCGTTCCTCGGGGGCGCCAGCGAGGGCTGGGCGATGGCGCTGACCAGCGTCCGCGACCTCTACGCCACCTCCCGCGAGGTGTCGGCCGGCGACGCCGGGGGCGACTTCGCCGCCGAGGCCGAGCGGCTCGGCATCGCCACCGCCGAGGTCCACCGCGAGCTGCGCGAGGCGTTCGGCTACGACGCCCTCGACCCCGACGAGATCCACGCGATGGCCGCGGGCTTCCAGGCCCAGCTGGAGCGGGCGGTCGAGGAGATCCCGGCGCTGGCCGACCACGCCGACGTGGCCCGGGAGGCGTACGACCTGCTGGCGTCGATCGACGAGCCGGTCCTGGTGCAGCGGGTGCACGGCGACTACCACCTCGGCCAGGTCATGCGGACCTACGACGACTGGATCGTGCTGGACTTCGAGGGTGAACCGGGGCAGCCGCTGGCCGAGCGCCGCGCGCTCCACTCGCCGCTGCGCGACGTCGCGGGCATGCTGCGCTCCTTCGAGTACGCCGCCCGCCACCTGCTGGCCGACCACCCCGACGCCGAGACGCTGGAAGACCGGGCCGAGGAGTGGGCGGTGCGCAACCGGGCCGCCTTCCTGTCCGGCTACACGAAGTCGGGCGGCGACCTGCGCCCCTCCGACGTCGTGATGATGCGCGCGCTGGAACTCGCCAAGGCCGTCTACGAAGTGGTCTACGAGGCGCGCAACCGGCCGTCCTGGCTGCCGATCCCCCTGGCGGCGTTCACCACGAAACACTGAGAGTTGGCATAGATGAGGAACGACTTGGACCGTCTCGCCGGCGGCGCCCACCACGACCCCCACTCGATCCTGGGCGCCCATCTGACGGGCGAGGGCGTGGTCATCCGGGTGCTGCGGCCGTTCGCCGAGACGGTCGAGGCGCTGGTCGACGGGGAGGCCCACGCCCTGTCGCACGTCGAGTTCGGCGTCTTCGAAGTCCTCCTGCCGGGCCTGGACAAGATCCCCGCCTACCGGCTGCGGGTGAAGTACGAGGGCGGCGAGGCGACCGAGGCCGGCGACCCCTACCGCCACTGGCCGACGCTCGGCGAGGTCGACCTGCACCTGATCGGCGAGGGCCGCCACGAGCGCCTGTGGGAGGTGCTCGGCGCGCGGGTGCTGACCCATGAAGACGAGCCGGGCACCGCCTTCGCGGTGTGGGCGCCGAACGCGCTGGGCGTACGGGTGATCGGCGACTTCAACCACTGGAACGGCGGCGGCCACCCGATGCGGTCGCTGGGCTCGGCCGGGGTGTGGGAGCTGTTCATCCCGGGCGTGGGGGCCGGCACCCGCTACAAGTTCGAGATCCTCGGCGTCGACGGGGTGTGGCGGGGCAAGGCCGACCCGATGGCGCGGCGCACCGAGGTGCCGCCGCTGACCGCCTCGGTCGTCGACGAGTCCTCCTACGCCTGGAACGACGAGGAGTGGATGGCCGCCCGCGCCACCCGCGACGCCCTCAAGGAGCCGATGTCGACCTACGAGGTGCACCTGGGCTCCTGGCGTCCGGGGCTCTCCTACCTCGAACTGGCCGAGCAGCTGACCGCGTACGTGACCGAGATGGGGTTCACCCACGTCGAGTTCATGCCGGTCGCCGAGCACCCGTTCGGCGGGTCGTGGGGTTACCAGGTCACCTCCTACTACGCGCCGACCTCCCGGTTCGGCTCGCCCGACGAGTTCCGCGCCCTGGTCGACGCCCTCCACCGGGCCGGGATCGGGGTCATCGTCGACTGGGTGCCCGCCCACTTCCCGATGGACGAGTGGGCGCTGGCCCGCTTCGACGGCACTCCCCTGTACGAGCACGCCGACCCCCACCGCGGCGAGCACCCCGACTGGGGCACCTACGTGTTCGACTTCGGCCGCCGCGAGGTGAAGAACTTCCTGGTCGCCAACGCGGTCTACTGGCTGCGCGAGTTCCACGTCGACGGCCTGCGGGTCGACGCCGTGGCCTCGATGCTCTACCTCGACTACTCCCGCCGCGACGGCGAGTGGACCCCCAACCAGTTCGGCGGGCGCGAGAACCTCGACGCGATCGAGTTCCTCAAGGAGATGAACGCCGTCGCCTACCGCGAGGCCCCCGGCATCGTCACGATCGCCGAGGAGTCGACCGCCTGGCCCGGCGTCTCGCGGCCGGTCCACCTGGGCGGCCTGGGCTTCGGCTTCAAGTGGAACATGGGCTGGATGCACGACACGCTGGCCTACCTGGCCCACGAGCCGATCTTCCGCCAGTACCACCACCACCAGCTCACGTTCTCGCTGATGTACGCCTACACCGAGAACTTCGTGCTGCCGCTGTCCCACGACGAGGTCGTGCACCTGAAGGGCTCGCTGCTGGGCAAGATGCCCGGCGACGAGTGGCAGCGCTTCGCCAACCTGCGCGCCCTCTACGCCTTCATGTGGGCCCACCCGGGCAAGCAGCTGGTGTTCATGGGCGGGGAGTTCGGCCAGGGCGGCGAGTGGTCGGAGTCCAAGGGCCTCGACTGGTGGGTGCTCGACTTCGACTTCCACCAGGGCGTGCAGAAGCTGGTCCGCGACCTGAACGGCGTCTACAAGGACACCCCGGCGCTCTACACCCAGGACGACAGCCCCGACGGGTTCCGCTGGATCGACGCCGACGACTTCGCCGGCAACGTGTTCTCGTTCGTGCGCTACGGCACCGACGGCTCGGCGCTGGCGTGCGTGACGAACTTCTCCGGCGGCCCCCACGAGGACTACCGGCTGGGCCTGCCCGAGGGCGGCACCTGGACCGAGGTGCTCAACACCGACGCCTACGAGTACGCCGGCAGCGGGGTCGGCAACCTGGGCGGGGTGGTGGCGACCGAGACCGAGCACCACGGGCTGCCCTACTCGGTCAGGCTGCGGGTGCCTCCCCTCGGCACGATCTGGTTGCGCAGGGAAGCTTGACAGGGGCCCCTTCGGGGGCCCTTTCTTATGGGAACCTTAAGCGCAGATTAACCCCCTTACCGATGAGTTGACCGGCGTCAGATCATGGTCCTAATCTCGGGCTATTAATAGGAAACTTTCCTAAGAGTTACCCCCCGGGAGCGTTCCTTGCGACGTATCACCATCGGCTCGCTGATCGCCGCGGCGGCGCTGCTCGTGCCGTTCGGCTTCGGCCAGGCCGCCGCCGCCACTCCGGCCACCGCCACGTACGCCGTCGACCAGGACTGGGGCAGCGGCTTCCAGGGCAAGGTCACCGTGAAGGCGGGCGACACGGCCCTGTCCACCTGGACGGTCGAGTTCGACCTGCCGAGCACCACCACCATCAGCTCGGCCTGGGACGCCGACATGGTGAAGTCGGGCAACCACTACACCTTCACCAAGAAGAGCTGGGCGGGCCCGCTCGCCGCCGGGACCTCGTTCAGCTTCGGCTTCATCGGCGCCCCGGGCGGCCTGTCGGCGGTCCAGAACTGCAAGCTCAACGGCGCCCCCTGCACCGGCGGCCCGGTGAACCCGACGCCGACGCCGACCCCCACGGTCACCCCGACGCCGACCCCCACCCCGACGCCCACGCCGACCCCCACCGTCACCCCGCAGCCGGGCGGTAAGAAGGTCATCGGCTACTTCACCAACTGGGGCGTCTACGGCCGTCAGTTCTACGTGAAGAACCTGCACACCAGCGGCTCCGCCGCCAAGCTGACCCACATCCTGTACGCCTTCGGCAACGTCCAGAACGGCCAGTGCACGATCTCCGACAGCTACGCCGACTACGAGATGGCCTACACCACGGCCAACTCCGTCGACGGCGTCGCCGACACCTGGGACCAGCCGCTGCGCGGCAACTTCAACCAGCTGCGCAAGCTCAAGGCGATGTACCCGGGCCTGAAGGTGATCTTCAGCATCGGCGGCTGGACCTACTCCGGCGGCTTCACCCAGGCCGCCGCGAACCCGACCGCGTTCGCCAACTCCTGCTACAACATGGTCGAGGACCCGCGCTGGGCCGACGTCTTCGACGGCATCGACATCGACTGGGAGTACCCGAACGCCTGCGGCCTCAGCTGTGACGCCAGCGGCTTCGCCTCGTTCAGGAACGTGATGCAGGCCCTCCGTTCCAAGTTCGGCCCCAACGCCCTGGTCACCGCCGCCATCACCGCCGACGGCACCAACGGCGGCAAGATCGACGCCGCCGACTACGGAGGCGCGGCCCAGTACGTCGACTTCTACATGCCGATGACCTACGACTACTTCGGCGCGTTCGCCGCGCAGGGCCCGACCGCCCCGCACTCGCCGCTGACCAGCTACACCGGCATCCCGACCGCCGGCTTCTACAGCGACCTGGCGATCCAGAAGCTCAAGTCGAAGGGCATCCCCGCCTCCAAGCTGCTGCTCGGCATCGGCTTCTACGGCCGCGGCTGGACCGGCGTCAGCCAGTCGGCCCCGGGCGGCTCGGCCAGCGGCGCGGCGCCGGGCACGTACGAGGCGGGCATCGAGGACTACAAGGTCCTGAAGACCCGCTGCCCGGCCACCGGCACGGTCGGCGGCACCGCCTACGCCCACTGCGGCAACCAGTGGTGGAGCTACGACACCCCCGCCACCATCGCCGGGAAGATGACCTACGCCAAGAACCAGGGCCTGGCCGGCGCGTTCTTCTGGGAGACCAGCGGCGACACCGCCAACGGCGAGCTGATCTCCGCGATGAGCAACGGCCTCAAGTAGCACCCGTCCTCTGACGGCTGAACGGCTCCGCGCCCTGTGCGCGGGGCCGTTTCGCTTAGTGTGGCTTCATGGACGCGACCAAGACGATCATCGAGGCCGTCGGCAAGATGCGGCAGCGCCGGACCTCCCCGCTGATGCTGGAGCTCGACCTGACCGAGGGTCTGACCGACGCTCCGCCCGCCGACCCCGTGTCGGCCTTGTTGTCGATGCGCCGGGCCCGGCTGAGCGACGTCATCGGCGGCCTGCGGCGGGCCCGCCGCGACCCCCGGGTGAAGGGCCTGATCGTCAAGATCGGCGGCCATCCGCTCGGGCTGGCCATGGTGCAGGAGATCCGCAACGCGGTCGTGCACTTCCGGGCCGCCGGGAAGCTCACCGTGGCCTGGGCCGACAGCTACGGCGAGGTCGCCAACGGCACCGTCCCCTACTACCTGGCCAGCGCCTTCGAGAAGGTCTACCTCCAGCCGTCGGGCGACGTCGGGCTGACCGGCGTGGCGATCGAGCAGCGGTTCCTCAAGGGCGCGCTCGGCAAGCTCGACATCGACTACCAGGTGGGCCAGCGGCACCAGTACAAGACCGCCGCGAACATGTTCACCCAAGACCACATGACCGACGCCCACAAGGAGATGACCGGGCGGCTGGCCGAGTCGCTGACCGAGCAGCTCGTGGCCGGCATCGCCGAGGGCCGCGGCCTCGAACCCAAGCGGGTGCGCGAACTCATCGACCAGGGCCCCTTCTACGGCCAGGAGGCCGTCGCGGCCGGTCTGGTCGACGGCCTGAAGTACCGCGACGAGGTCTACGCCGACCACGTGCCCGAAGAGACCGTCCTCCTGTACGTCGCCCGCTACGCGAAGACCGCCCTGCCCAAGATGCCCCACCCGGGCGAGCAGGTCGTCGCGCTGGTCCACGGCCACGGCGCGATCAGGCTGGGCCGCAGCGGGCGTTCGCCCCTGGGCGGCGGCAGCGCGATGGGCTCCGACACGATCAGCGCGGCGATCCGCGCGGCCCGCCGCGACGACAAGGTGCGGGCGATCGTCTTCCGGGTCGACAGCCCCGGCGGCTCCTACACCGCCTCCGACTCGATCTGGCGCGAGGTGATCCTGGCCAAGCGGGCCGGCAAGCCGGTCATCGTGTCGATGGGCGACGTCGCCGCCTCGGGCGGCTACTTCGTCTCGATGGCCGCCGACGTCATCTACGCCCAGCCCGGCACCCTCACCGGCTCGATCGGCGTGTTCGGCGGCAAGGCGGTGCTCGGCGGGCTGCTCGACCGGCTCGGCATCGCCACCGAGATCGTCGCCGAGGGCGCCAACGCGGGCATGTTCTCCGCCACCCGGCCGTTCTCCGACTCGCAGTGGGCCCGCATCAACACCTGGCTCGACCGCGTCTACGACGACTTCGTCGACAAGGTCGCCGAGGGCCGCGGCATGGAACGCGACCGGGCCGAGTCGCTGGCCAGGGGCCGGGTCTGGACCGGCTCCGACGCGCGCGACAACGGGCTGGTCGACGAGCTCGGCGGGGTCGAAGACGCGCTGGCCGAGGCGCGTAAGCGGGCCGGGCTGGCGGCCGACGCGCCGGTGCGGTCGTACCCGAAGATCAATCCGCTGGAGCGGCTGATCCCGCCGGAGTCGTCTGAGGACAAGACGGCCGCGATGGCGCGGGTGCGCCTGGAGGCGTGGGGGCCGCTGGCGGCGTTCGCCGCCGAGCTGGGCCTGCCGGCCGCCGGGCCGCTGGTGCTGCCCGGCCAGTGGGTGATCCGCTAGCTGCCGACCGGCCGGTAGCGGCCGCGCAGCCGGGTGAGCGGCGGCTTGGCCGCGTCGACGTAGTCGACCGCCGTCACCTGGGCGATGAAGAGCATGTGGTCGCCGGCCGGCACGACCGTCATGGTCTCGGCCTCGACGGCGGCCACCCCGCCCTCGACGATCAGGGCCTCGGAGTGGGGGCCGCGGTGGTGGGCCACCGAGGCGAGCAGCAGGCGGGCACCGGGGCGGCCCGGGGTGGCGAAACGTGAGGCGATGGCCTGCTGGCCGTCGGCGAGCAGGGTCGCCGCCCACCGATCGCGCCGCAGCAGCAGCTCGGTCAGGTAGGCGCCGTTCGCGAGGCTGATCAGCACGGTCGGCGGCGTGGCCGAGACCGACAGCAGGCTGGTCACGGTGTTGCCGACGTCGTCGCGGTCGTCTTTCACCGTGACGACGGCGACCCCGGCGGCGAGCTGGGCCATCGCCTCGACGAACAGCGCGCCCGCCGCCGGGGTCGTCATCAGAGCAGCCCGTTCTTGGTCAGCCAGTCTTTGGCGACCACCGGGGGGTCGGCCTTGTCGACCGCGACCTGCTTCATCAGTTCGAGCAGGCCCTCGGTGGTGAGCTTGGCCGAGACGGCGTCGAGGGTCGACTTCACCGTGTCGTCGGCGCCGGCCTTGAAGACCAGCGGGGCGATGTTGTCGGCGGCGAAGGCGTTCTTGTTGTCCTGGAGCGAGACCAGGTCGTTGAGCAGGATCTTCGGGTCGGTGGTGAACACGTTGCCGACCTGGATGGTGCCGCTCTTGATGGCGTCGGCCGTGGTCTCGGCCGTGGGCTCCCACGACTTGAACTCCAGGCCGTAGGTGGTCTTGAAGTTCTCCTCCTGGCGCTCCTTGAACTCCGGCGGACCGCCGACCACGAGGTCCTTGGAGATCTTCGCCAGGTCTTCGATCGTGGTCAGGCTCTTCTCGGCCGCGAACGCCTTGGTGACCGTGAGCGAGTTGCCGTCCTGGGCGGCGGCCGGGGTGAGGACCTCGACCTCCGGCGGCAGCTTGGTCTTCAGCGCGGCGACCACGTCGTCGGTCGACTTGGCCGTGGCGGCCGGGTCGACGAAGGCCAGCAGCGAGCCGACGTACTCGGGGAGCACGGTCAGGCCGCCGCTCTTGACCTGGTCGAAGACGACCTCACGGGAGCCGATGTTGGGCTTCTCCTCGACGGTGACGCCCTTGGCCTGGAGGGCCTGCGCGTAGATCGAGCCCAGCAGCACGCTCTCGGGGAAGTTGAAGGAGCCGACGACGACCGTCGAGGCCGCGGCGGAGCCCCCCGAGGCGGCGGGGGCGGACGGGGTGGCCTGCGCCAACGGGTCGCCGCCACCTCCTCCGCAGGCGGATAGGGCGAACACCGCGGCGAGCGCGGTGACGAGTGCTCGTTTCACGTACATTCCCTTCAAAATCGGGGGGATAGGTAGAGATTAGCGGACCTGTCGCACCCCCGGCGAGACGATTACCCGGCTGAGCAGTGTGAACAAGGTCTGCACCGCGAGCGCGAGGAGCACGACCAGCACCGCTCCCCCGAACACCTCGGCGTAGTTCTTCGTCGCCAGCCCGTCGATGATGTATCTCCCCAGCCCCCCAAGCCCGACATACGCCGCCACCGTCGCCGTCGCCACCACGGTGATGGCCGACAGGCGCAGACCCAGCAGGATCAACGGCAGCGCAACAGGCAGCAACGCCCGGAACAGCACCTGACTTCCCCGCAGGCCCATGCCGTATGCGGCGTCGCGCAGATCGGGGTCGGCGCCCCGGATGCCCTCATAGGTGTTGACCAGGATCGGCGGGATCGCCAGGGCGATCAGCGGGATCAGCACCGGCCAGAGCGTGCCGACCCCGATCAGCAGCACGACCAGCACGAGCAGGCCCAGCGTGGGCAGCGCGCGGGCGGCGTTGGCCGACACCACGACGATGACCGCGCCCCGGCCGGTGTGCCCGATGAGCAGGCCGAGCGGGATCGCGACGAGCGCGGCGATGGCGAAGGCCAGGAAGGAGTATTCGAGGTGCTGGAGCAGCCGGAGCGGGATCGCGTCGTCGCCCGTCCAGTATTCGGCGCTGCCGAAGAACTCGATGAGCCAGTTCACGCGCGCCTCCTCGACCACGGCGTCAGCAGGCGCTGGGCCACGATGATGACCAGGTCGGCGACCAGGGCCAGCGCGACCACGAGCACGATCCCGACCACGATCGGGGTGTAGAACTGCCGCTGCCAGCCGTCGATGAACAGGTAGCCGAGACCGCCCTGCCCGATGAGCGCGCCCACGCTGACCAGCGAGATGCTCGACACGGCCGCGACCCGCAGCCCGGCCAGCACGACCGGGACCGCGATGGGCAGCTCGACCCGGGTGAGCCGGCGCATCGGCTGGAAGCCCATCGCCACCGCCGACTGGCGCACGTGGTCGGGCACCGACTGCATGCCGTCGACCACGGCCGGGATCAGCACGGCCAGCGAGAACAGGGTGAGCGGGATGATGACGGTCGTCTGGGTCAGGCCGGTGACCGACAGCAGGATCGAGAACAGCGCCAGCGACGGCAGCGAGTAGACGACGTTCATGATCCCGACCGTCGGCTGGTAGAGCCACCGGTAGCGGGCGCAGGCGAGGCCGAGCGGGATCGCGATCAGCAGCCCGGCGATCACCGGCACGAACGCCATCACGATGTGGTTCTCCAGCAGCACCTTCACCGAGGTCGGCCCGCCGTTGTCCCAGTTGCGGGCGATCCAGTCCCAGCGGACGAGGGGCTCATCCACGGGCCGCCCCCACGAGCGCGGCCTCGCCGACCACGCCGAGCACCCGCCCGTCGTCGTCGACGGCCACCGCCAGCCCATCGGGCGACAGCAGCGCGGCGTCGAGCGCGGCCCGCAGGGAGTCGCGCGCCGGGTTGAAGGTCCCGTGGCCCTCGGGGGTCACGCCCTCGGGCGCCGGGTCGAGCGCCAGGTTCTTCGCCGGGACGAAGCCGAGCCGCCGGATGCCCCGGTCGCGGCCGAGGAACTCGCGCACGAAGTCGTCGGCCGGGTCGCTCAGCAGGTCGGCGGGCGCGGCGACCTGGGCCAGCTTCCCGCCCACCCGCAGCACCGCGACGGTGTCGCCGAGCTTGACCGCCTCGTCGATGTCGTGGGTGACGAACACGATCGTCTTGTGCAGCTCCGACTGCAGCCGCAGCAGCTCCTCCTGGAGCGAGGTGCGCACGATCGGGTCGACGGCGCTGAAGGGTTCGTCCATGAGCAGCACCGGCGGGTCGGCGGCCAGCGCGCGGGCCACGCCGACGCGCTGCTGCTGGCCGCCCGACAGCTGGTAGGGGTAGCGGCGGGCCATCTTGGGGTCGAGGCCGACGCGTTCGAGCAGTTCCATCGCGCGGGCGCGGGCCTTCTTCTTGTCCCATCCGAGCAGGAACGGCACGGTCGCGATGTTGTCGACGATGCGGCGGTGGGGGAACAGACCGGCCTGCTGGATGACGTAGCCGATGCCCCTGCGCAGGGTGGCCGGGTCGACGGCGGTGACGTCCTTCCCGTCGAGGAGGATGCGGCCCCCGGTGGGGTCGATCATCCGGTTGATCATGCGCAGGGAGGTGGTCTTCCCGCAGCCCGAAGGGCCGACGAAGACCGTGATGGCGCCGTCGGGCACCTCCAGGGAGAGGTCGTCCACCGCGACCGTCCCGTCGGCGTAGCGTTTCGTGACGCCGTCAAAAGTGATCACTGGCGACCTCTGTCCACAGGGTGTCGATCTCCGCGGGCCAGCCTACGAGGGCTTTGTTACATTCCGAAATGATCAATGGTCACTGCCCAGAAGAATATGAATCAAAAGCCCACTAATTAGTGCGCTCCAGCCTTGGTGGCGGCATGATTGACGTACGATCCCTCCACTTCAACACCAGGGGTACCGGCCGTGACAACACCGCTCACGGGTCAGCGTTCCAGGAGCGACCTGATCGCCGAGCTCTACGAGCGTCACGCCGCCGGGCTGTTCGCCTACTGCCACGACCAGCTGGGTGAGACGGCCTCGGCCGCCGACGCCCTGGTCGCCGTGCTCACGGGCGTCCTTCCGACGGATCCGCCTCGCGCGGCGCTCTTCTCCCTCGCCCGGCGCGAGATCTACCGCCGCGACGTCAGCTACGCGATGCCCGCCGTCGACTCGATCGCCGACCCGGCGACCGCCCTCATCGAGCGCGTCTTCCGTGACATCCGGCCCCACCAGCGCGAGGTGCTGCTGCTGTCGGCCCACTGCGGGCTCACCACCGCCGAGCTCGCCTTAGTCCTCGAGGTCGCCGCCGACACGGCGGAAGAGCTGGCCACCAGCGCCCGCCACCGGTTCGGCCAGACCCTCGCGACCGCCGTCGCCGCCGCCCGCACCGCGCCGTTCATCGCGCGCGACGTCGAAGAGGTGTACGACGCCATCGGGGTCGCCCCCCTCGAAGACGTGCTGGCCCGGCTCCCCTGGCGCGAGCCGCCCCACGACGTGCTGCGCCGCCTCCACCAGTCGGCCCTCCCTTTTGACCAGGCCCCGCCGGTCCGCCGCAAGTCCTCGCTGCCGGTCCGCCGGCTCTGGCCCACCGCGCCCTCGTGGCCGCTGCCGCTGGCGACCGACACCGACCCGGCGACCAACACGACGGTCGTCCCGCTCGACGACCTGACCAACCCGACGAAGATCGCCGAGCGGCGCCGCCGCCACGAGGCGCTGACCGAGCCGCTGCCCCGCCTGCGCGGCTCGATCCTGAAGAACATCGGCAACGGCCCGCCCAAGCGCCGCCTGAGCATGCCCGCCGCGCCCGCTCCGGAGGCGGCGCCCGCGCCGGCCGAAACGGTGGAAGCGGTCGAGGCGGTCGTCGAAGACCAGCTGGCGGCGTTCTCGAAGATGCCGTCGTTCGACGGCTTCGCGCCCGAGACCGAGCTCCCCGAACCCGCCGAGGCCGCCGAGCCGGAAGAGGCGGTCCTCGCGCCCGCCGAGCCGGAGTCGCCGGGCGAGACCACGATGCCCGACCTGCTGCCGTCCGACCGGCTGGTGTTCGCCCGGCCGATCGCCGACGACGACCTGCCGCAGGGGTCGACCACGATCGACCAGCCCGAGAGCGCGCTGGTCAGGGCGGTGCAGACGGGGGCGCAGCCCGAGGCCCCGGCCGAGCCGCAGCCGCTGCTGCCGGCCCGTGCCCACGCGGGGCGGCGGGCGCCGAAGGCGAAGGTGAAGGCCGAGCGGCATCACGACTGGGCGTGGGAGCTGATCGGCTTCCTGATCTGCCTGGCGATCGCCCTGGTGGTCTTCTTCTCGATGCCGCTGCTGGTCTGAGGCCCTACCAGGAGAGGCGGACCGTCCCGGTCGCGTGCACACCCGCGTTCGACCGGGCGCAGACCTCGACCGTGAGCATCTCGGCGGTGGCCCCGGCCACGACGCCGGTGAAGGTCAGGGTGTCGCCCGTGTGGGCGGGCAGCCCGAGCTTGACGTTCATGCCGCGCAGGAACGCGTCGGGCCCGGCCCACTCGGTCACGTAGTTCTCGACCAGGTCCATCGTCGTGAGCATGGTGAGCTCGACGTCGGCGGCCACCGCCGCCCCCCGCCGGGCCGTCAGGGCGGCCGACACGATCAGGCGGGGCAACTGGGTGCCGGTCGGGATCTCCGGGGTTCGCATCGGGCCGCTCCACGGGGCGGGGCGGCAGGGGGCCGCGAACGGTGTGCCGCGCCTGGACGTGTTCAGGGTTCGCATCTCACGGCTCCCGGGCTCTCGTCGACAGGACGGGCCGCCCTACGCCGGTCGCCGGCGTGGTTCCGTCGGAGGAGGACGGCACGCCGGGCAGACCGGGTCTGGGCGGAATGTCGCAGGCTTCCGGGCCCGCCGCACCGCTGGGCCCGGAAGCTCTCCGCAGGTGAACCCTTCCAGACGCACCGGGTGTCCGTGTTAGCCGGTTGATCCACCGGTTGGGGTCGGGATTCACCGGGTTGAGGTTTTTCCACTCGCGGACGCAACTTCGGCATCCCCCCAGGCAGAGGGAGGTGCGGTATGTCTTTTTTGCGCCTGGAGACGCTCCCGCGTCACCGGGGCGGCCGGGGCAGGTTGAGGCCCAGCATGGCGATCAGTTCGCGCTGCACCTCGTTCACGCCGCCGCCGAACGTCAGCACCAGCCCGCCCTTGACGCCCCGGTCGACCCGCTCCATCAGGTCGCGGGTCTCCTCGTCGGCCGGGTCGCCGAAGCGGGCCAGGGTCTCGCCGACGATGCGGCCGACGTCCTGCATGCGCTCGGAGCCGTAGATCTTGGTGGCCGAGGCGTCGGGGGCGCCGAGCCAGCCGAGGTCCATGTTGGCGGCCACCTGCCAGTTGAGCAGCTCGTTGGTCCGGAAGGCGGCGTACACGGAACCCAGCGCCCTTCTGACCGCCGGCTCCTCGATCGCGCCCGAGCGCCGCGCCCACGCCTTGAAGCGGTCGTAGGTGTGCGCGATGTTGCCGGCCGGGCCGAGGGTCACGCGTTCGTGGTTGAGCTGGTTGACGATCAGGTCCCAGCCCTTGCCGACCTCGCCGACGACCATGTCGGCCGGGACGCGGACGTCGCTGTAGTAGGTGCTGTTGGTGTGGTGGCGGCCGTCCATGGTGATGATCGGGGTCCACGAGTAGCCGGGGTCGGCGGTCGAGACGATCATCATGGTGATGCCGCGGTGCTTCTTGGCGCTCGGGTCGGTGCGGGCGGCCAGCCAGATGTAGTCGGCGAAGTGCGCGCCCGAGGTGAAGATCTTCTGGCCGTTGACGACGTAGTGGTCGCCGTCGCGCACGGCGGTCGTGGTCAGCGAGGCCAGGTCGGTGCCCGCGCCCGGTTCGCTGTAGCCGATGGCGAAGTGGCACTCGCCCGCCAGGATGCGCGGGAGGAAGAACGCCTTCTGCTCGGGGGTGCCGTACTGCATCAGGGTGGGGCCGACCGTCTGCAGCGTGATGATCGGGTAGGGCACCTCGGCGCGGGCGATCTCGTTGGCGAAGATCTGCTGCTCCAGGGGGCCGTAGCCGCGCCCGCCGAACTCCGCCGGCCAGCCCATGCCGAGCATGCCGTCGCGGCCCAGCCTGCGGCAGTGCTCCATGTACGCGGCGCCGAACGGGTCGGCGGCGATGTCGGCGCGCTGTCCGGCGGTCAGGCAGCCGGCGAAGTAACCCCGCAGTTCGTCGCGCAGGTCGCGCTGGGCGCCGGTCAGTTCGACGAACATTCGAGGTCCCCGATCAGGTCGAGCTGCGCCTCGGCCCCGCCGAGGGCGTGCGCGGCGTGCTTGCCCCAGGCGAAGTAGCGGTGCAGCGGGTAGGTGACGTCGAGGCCGAGACCGCCGTGCAGGTGCTGGCAGGTGTAGAGGGCCCGCAGCGCCGAGTCGGCGGTGTGCAGCGCGGCGACGGCCAGGTCGCGGTCGGCGTCGAGCCCGGCCGCCAGCCGGAACACCCCCGACCAGACGGCGACGTCGAGCGCCCTGGCGGCGATGTAGACGTCGGCGACCTGCATGGTGACGGCCTGGAACTCGGCCAGCGCGCGGTCGAACTGGCGGCGGGTCCTGACGTGGTCGGTGGTGATCTTCAGCGCCTGAGCCAGCACCCCGGAGGCGGTGGCGGCGAGCGCGGCGCGTACCAGCAGACCCAGCTCGTGGGCCGCCCCGGCGATCAGCTCTCCCGGGGCGTCGTCGAGGGTCACCACGCCGGCCGGTTCCCCGGTCGCGGTCGGGGTCTTCTGTACGCCCATCGCCTCCGGATAGACCACGTACACGTCGTCGTCCACCGCGACCAGGACGCCCGCGGCCTGGGCGGCGTAGGGGACACCGGTCACCCGCCCGGTGAGCCGCCCGTTCACGACGGCGACCCGCCCGCCGACGCCGTAGGTGTGCGGCACGCCGCCCTCGGCGACGGGAGCCAGCCGGCCCTTCTGCGCCGCCGAGCCGTGGCGGGCCACGGTCAGCCCCGTGACCAGCGCGGGCAGCATCGGCACGGGCGCGACGTGCGCGCCGACCTCGCGCAGCAGCACCGCCATCTCGACCGGCCCGAGCCCCGCGCCGCCCGACTCCTCGGGCAGGCAGGCCCCGGTCAGCCCCGCGCGGGCCATGGTGGCCCACAGGCGCGCGTCGTAGGGTTCGCCGGTCTTCTCATGGGCCTCCGGGTCGGTCTCCTTGTCGAGGAGCCCGGCCGCGAGGGTGCGCAGTTCCCGTTGCGGCTCGTCGAGATCGAAATCCACCAACCGAAGTTAGAACGGATTCTACTAAGTGTCCACAACCCCGTGACTGGCGAGTAACCATCCGGCACGGGACCTGGTCAGATAACGTGTTCTGCTATGGAAGCGGTCCAGGACCTCCCGCCCGGCACGGCTCCGGGCCTGCGCACCAAGAGCCAGCTCCAGCGGCGCAGGCGCATCCTCCAGGCGGCGGCCGCCCTGGCCTCCCGAGGCGGGGTCGAGGCCATGCAGATGCGCACGGTCGCCGAACGCGCCGGCGTCGCCCTGGGCACCCTCTACCGCTACTTCCCCTCGAAGATGGACCTCGTGGTCGCCGTGGTCGGCGAGGAACTCGACATGCTGGAGTCGAGCATCGCCCGCCGTCCGCCCGCCGCCGCCACCCCCGACGGCCGCGCCGTCGACGTGCTGATGCGCGCCACCCGCGGCCTGATGCGCGAGCCCGAACTCGCCGACGCGCTGATCAGGGCGCTGATCCTGGCCGACGTGGAGCTGCCCTTCGGCGACCGCATGGCCGGCCTGCTGGTCCGCGTCGCGGGCCTGTCCGACGGGCGGGCGACCGAGGAGCAGGGCGTGCTGGCGGCCTCGCTCGGCGCGGTGTGGGTGCAGGAACTCCTGGAGATGCTGCGCGGTCGGCGGACGTACGAGGACATCCAGCGCCGCATCGAGATCGCCGCCTCCCGCCTGCTGGCCGAGTTCCCGACTTCACGGGTGGAGTAGAACGCGTTACAGTTTTCGGCATGGGAACGCCGGTCGTCGTCGAGGCCGTCCGGACGCCGATCGGAAAACGCGGCGGCTGGCTGGCCGAGGTCAAACCCCAGGCCCTGCTCGCCGCAGCTTTGGGAGGCCTGATCGAGAAGTCGGGCGTCGACCCCCAGGCCGTCGAACAGGTCTTCGCCGGCTGCGTCACCCAAGCGGGTGAACAGGGCGGCCACGTCGGCCGCCACGCGTGGCTCTACGCCGGCCTCCCCTACCAGACGGGCGTCACCACCGTCGACGCGCAGTGCGGCTCGTCGCAGCAGGCCGTTCACTTGGTGGCGGCCCTGATCCAGGCCGGCGTGATCGACGTCGGCGTCGCCTGCGGCGTCGAGTCGATGAGCCGCCAGCCCCTGGGCTCGAACGTGCTCCCCGCCAACCCCCGCCCCGACGACTGGACGATCGACCTCCCCGACCAGTTCACCGCCGCCGAACGCATCGCCACCCGCCGCGGCCTCACCCGCGCCGACCTCGACGCCCTCGGCGCCCGATCCCAGCAGCACGCGGCCGAAGCGTGGGCCGAGGGACGCTTCGACCGCGAGATCGTCCCGGTCGCCGGGGTGACCCTCGACCAGGGCCTGCGCCCGACGACCGCCGAGGGCCTGTCCCGCCTGAAGCCGGTGATGGGCGAGGGCGGCCTGCACACGGCCGGGACGTCGTCGCAGATCTCCGACGGCGCTGCCGCGGTGCTGCTGATGAGCGAGTCGGCCGCTGCACGGCACGGGCTGCGTCCCCGGGCGCGGATCCTGGCACAGGCGCTGGTGGGGTCGGAGCCGTACTACCACCTGGACGGGCCTGTGGAGGCGACCACGCGGGTTCTGGACCGGGCCGGGATGTCGATGTCGGATCTTGACCTTTATGAGGTCAACGAGGCTTTCGCGGCCATTGTTCTTTCGTGGGCGTCTGTCCACAAACCTGACGTCACCCGGCTGAACCGCAACGGCGGGGCCATCGCGCTGGGGCACCCGGTGGGGGCGACGGGCAGCCGGCTCATCACGACGGCCTTGCACGAACTGGAACGGGCGGACGCGTCCACGGCACTGGTGACGATGTGCGCAGGCGGGGCCCTGGCCACGGCGACCATCCTCGAACGCGCGTGATTCACCTCAGCGCTCACTTGCCACTGCGGTTGGGAAGCGGTGTCGACCTGCATGAGCGCACACTCGACCTCAGCGTTCTGCGGCCGATTCGACACCGTAGCCGAACGCGCATGAGCCACATCGGCGCTCACTTGCCCCTGCGGTTCCGAGCCCGTTCCTGTCTTCGAAGGCACGCGATGCACTTCAGCGTTCTGCGACTGCCCCGGCCACGAAGCCACATCCACCTTCGAACGTGTGACATGCACGGCGGCGCTCTACGGCAGTCACCTGGCCATAGTCGTTCTCAGAGGCGCGCAGTTCACGCCGACCTTCTGCCGTCGCCCGCGATCCGAGGCCACGTTTCAACGCGAGTGAGTCACATCAGGGCCCGAAATCCGCTCCGCGTCCGAAGCCGAGCCCACCTCCAGGAGCGCGCGATTCATCGCCGGGTTCTGTCGCCCCGAGACGGTGTCCGTCTTCGAACGTGCGTGAATTCGCTCGGTGTTCTCCCGTTGTCCCGAAGTCGTGATGCCAAGTGTGTGATCCGGCGGTGTGGGGTCAGCACTCTTTCCATGACTCGGCGCGGTTCCCCCAAGGTGTGGTGACGTGGGGCGATGCCGTGGAAGGGGAGGGCGAAATGTGGTGGTCATGTGGGTTTGGGAACATGGTCCAGGTAACAAGCGCTTGATGGGGGCCGGATGAGTGAGCGGGATGTTCGGACGCGGCGTGCCTACTCGGCCCAGAAGGTCACCGATCTCGGTGACGGGGTGTGGAGTGTGCCGGTGCCGATACCGGGCAATCCGCTCGGGTACACGCTCGTCTACGCCGTCGAGTCGCCCACCGGGCCAGTCCTGATCGACGCCGGGTGGAACCACCCCGAGGCGTTCCAGGCGCTCGAGAGCGGGCTCGGGCAGGCGGGGATCGCGCTCGCCGACGTGCGCGGCGTCGTCGTGACGCACTACCACCCCGACCACGCCGGGCTCGCCGGGCAGGTCAGGGAGGCGTCCGGCGGGTGGATCGCGATGCACGAGGCCGACGCCGAGATGGTGCGCATGTTCCACGACATGGCCGCCGCCGACGACCGTCCACGGGTGCAGACCGACATGCTGCGCCGGGCGGGCGCCTCGCCCGAGGAGGTGCCGGCCGCCATCATGGACGCCCCCACGCCCCCCGCGATCCCGGACGTCCACCTCGCCGACGGCACGCTCGTCGACCTGCCGGGGCGGCGGCTGCGGACCGTCTGGACCCCCGGCCACTCCCCCGGCCACATCTGCCTCCACCTCGAAGACGGTGATCGGGTCTTCACCGGCGACCACGTGCTGCCGGGCATCACTCCCCATATCGGCATGTATCCCTACGATCGCACCGACATCGACCCACTCAGTGAGTTCCTGACCTCCCTGGAGAAGATCGCGACGTTCGGTCCGCTCGAGGCCCTTCCCGCCCATGAGTGGACGTTCGCCGACGTCGCCGCCCGCGCCGGGGAGATCGCCGAACACCACGAGGAGAAGCTGACGAAGCTGCTGGCCTCGATGGTCGAGGCCGACCGGCCGCTGACGATCTGGACCGCCGCGTCCCTCATGACCTGGAACCGGCGCTGGCAGGACCTGGCCCCCATCCTGCGCGGAATGGCCGCCGGGGAGGCCGCGGCCCACCTGCGGACACTGGAGGTGCGCGGATTGGTCAGGCGCACGGGAGGTGATCCGGTCACGTTCGTCGTACACTCCTAGACATCGGATGTCTGAGGGTGGGTGCGAGGCGTGGCGGTAACCGATACGGCGATAGACCGGATCAAGGACATGATCCTCAACGGAGAGCTGGCGCCGGGAGCCCGGCTCCCCAAAGAGGCCGACCTCGCCGAACGGCTCGGGCTCTCCCGGAACTCCCTGCGTGAGGCGGTCCGCGCGCTCGCGCTGATCAACGTCCTGGACGTGCGCCAGGGCGACGGCACCTACGTCACCAGCCTCGAACCCCGCCTCCTCCTCGACGCCCTCTCGTTCGTGGTCGACTTCCACCGCGACGACACCGTGCTGCAGTTCTTCGAGGTCCGCCGCATCCTCGAACCCGCCGCCACCTCCAAGGCCGCCGTCAACATGACCGACGCCGGCATCGAGGAACTCCGCAAGATCCTCGACTCCCTCCCCGAGAACCCCACGGTCGAACAACTGGTCGCCAACGACCTCGAGTTCCACCAGCGCATCGCCGAAGGCTCCGGCAACGCGGTCCTGTGCTCCCTGATCGAGAGCCTGTCGGGCCCGACGACCCGAGCCCGCATCTGGCGCGGCCTGACCCAGTCGAACGCCCCGAGCAAGACCCTCGACCAGCACTACGCCATCTACGGCGCGATAGCGGCCCGCCAGCCCGAGGTGGCCCACTCGTGGGCGACGGTCCACATCGCCGACGTGGAGTCATGGTTGCGCCAGGCGCTCTGACGCTCAGCGGATTTAACGAAGCGCGCCTGTCCAAGCACCACGGCGCGCTTCTGTCTCGTACGTCCTCCCTGGGGTCGCGCCCGTCGCGTAAGAGCAGGTGCGCCTTCGTTGAATCGCGCCCATCCCTTTGAACGGGCGCGCTTCTGTCTTGTACGCCCTCTTTGAAATCGCACCCATCCCTTACGAGCAGGTGCGCCTTCGCTGAATTACGCCCATCCCTATGAACGGGCGCGCTCATCTCTGCCACGCATCTGCCCGAGGTCGGAGACTGCGCGACAACCCGCCACCGGGGCTCATGCCTTCGATGATGGACGTTGGGGGCGGACCGCGCCCTGGAAGCGTTTCATCCAGACCGGGGCCGCCAGGACCTCGACGCGCTTGACGACGTCTCCCGTCTTGGGCGCGTGGATCATGTCGCCATCACCCGCGTAGAGGCCGACGTGGGACGGGTCGGTCTTCGTCGCGCCGAAGAACAGCAGGTCGCCGGGGAGCAGGTCCTTGGTCTGCACTGATTTGCCCTGTTTGATCTGGGTGCCCGTGTAGTGCCCCAGGGTCACGCCGGCCTTGGCCCAGGCCGCGAGGGTCAGACCGGAACAGTCGAAGCCGACCCGGCCCGCCCCCTTGCCGACGCCCCGGCTCGGCCCGTTGGCGTTGCCGCCGCCCCACACGTAGGGAATGCCGAGCCACTTGGTCGCGGCCCGCAACGCGATCGCCCCGGGGGTGGCGTCGCGGGGTGCGGTGTTCTCGTCGTCCTTACGGGGCTCGCGATCGTCCCGCTTCTTCCGGGGTTCGACGTCGACGCCGGGAGGCTCCTCCGACTTGCCCCGGGGACCGCGATCGTCAGACCTCGGTTTCCCGCCCTCAGGCTGCGAGCCGGTCCCCTCCTGCGGAGAACGCACCTCCGGGTCCAGGGTGACGACGCCGTCCTGCCCGGGACGCGCGATCCCGTCGAGGATGGCCCCACGATCCTGACTCGGCCGCGCACCCTCGTCCACAAGGGCGCCACCGCCCTGGAGCGGGCGCGCACTCCCGTCCACAAGAGCGCCACCGTTCTGAAGCGGACGCGTGCCTCCGTCCACCAGAGCACCGCCGTCCTGGAGCGGGCGTGCACCCGAAGCGGACCCGTGTTCCTGGAGTGTGTCCTGGCCCGGCCGGACGCGGCCGTCGAGGATCGGCCAGCCGTCCTGTAGTGGGCGTCCTCCCCACGGTGAGCCGTCCACGATCGGACGGGGGCCTCCCGCTGGCCAGCGGTCGGACGGGCCGAAGACGCCTCCCAAGGGCTCGGCGAAGTCGTCCCACGCCTCGGCCCATGGCCCGTCGGCGGCCCACGGGTCGAAGCCGTCCCACTCCGGCGGGGGCCACGTGTGGCCCCAGCGTTCGGCTAGTTCGGCCAGGTCGATCAGTTCGTCTAGTTCGTCCGGCTCGTCCAGGTGGACGTACCGGAAGGAGGCCGGTGCCGGGCAGGGCAGCGGCTCCGCGCCCGGGTGGGGGGTGCAGAGGATGGCGGTGAGGAGCGTTGTGAGCATCCGGAACTCCTGGGTCGGGAAAGACAGGGCGACCCAAGAGTCCGGGGGGTAACGCTGAGCGCGCGTCCTTGAACGCCGTTCTGTGGATAACCGCTTATGGCTTCAGGCGATACACCTTCTGTGCCGTCGATTCGTAGATGTACGACTGTTCGTCTCCGCTCAGCCCACTGGTGAAGTCCTTAGTTGTCTCCACTACCTCGCCATACGTCGCGGCAAGGAGGCAGACGGGCCAGTCTGAGCCGAACATGACCCTTTCCGCGCCGAAATATTCAAGGACGTGCTCCACGTAGGGCTGGAGCTGACCGGGGGTCCAGTCGGTCCAGCTGGCCTCCGTCACCAGGCCGGAGATCTTGCACGTCACGTTGTCGAGTTCGGCCAGGCCCTCGATCTCGGTCGCCCACGGTTCCATCAGGCCGCTCGCGACGGGCGGCTTGGCGGCGTGGTCGAGCACGAACCGGGCGTCGGGCAGGTCGGCCACGACCTGGCGGGCCGTTTTCAGTTGGTGGACGAGTACCAGCAGGTCGTACGCCAGCCCCGCCGCCGCGACGGCGCGCAGGCCGCGGACGACGTCGGGGCGGGCCAGCCACTCGTCGTCGGGTTCGTCCTGGACCTGGTGGCGGATGCCGACCAGCAGGTGGCCTCCGGGGCCCTCCCGCAGGTCGGCCAGGACGTCGGCGACGTCGGGGGCGGTCAGGTCGACCCAGCCGACCACGCCCCTGATCAGGCCGTCGGACTCCGAAGCCGTTCGCAGGAACTCGCGGGTCTCCTCGACCGAGGAGACGGTCTGCACGAGCACGGTGCCGGTGGCGCCGGTGGCCCGCAGCTCCGGCAGGCCGAAGGGGCGCCTGATCGGGGCGAGGGCCGTGCCGGACATCCACGGGTAGTCGCGGCGGGACGGGTCCCAGAGGTGGTGATGCGCGTCGATCATGGTCAGAACCCCAGCTCCTCCCACAGAGCCTCGGGAACGGGCCGGGCGGCCAGTTCCATGTTCCCCCGAACCTCCTGCACGGATCTCATGCCCATGACGACCGTCGTCACCGCCGGGTGACGGTGCGGGAACGCCATGGCGGCCTGCGGCAGGGTGACGCCGTGCTTCTCGCACAGGGCGGCGATCTCCCGGGCGCGGGCGAGGACGTCGTCGGGGGCGGGCGCGTAGTTGAACGTGCCTCCGACGAGGTCGTGGCGGGCCAGCAGGCCGCTGTTGAAGACGCCTCCGGCGACCACCGACACGCCGCGCCGCACGCACAGCGGGAGCAGTTCGGCGGCGGCCGACTGGTCGAGCAGCGTGTAGCGGCCGGCCAGCAGGATCGTGTCGACGTCGGTCTCGCGGACGAAGTCGGCCAGCATCGGCCACTGGTTCATGCCGACGCCGACGGCCTTCACGACGCCCTGGTCGCGCAGTTCCGCCAGGGCGGGGAACGCCTCGCCGACGGCCTGCGCCCAGTGGTGGTCGGGGTCGTGCATGAGGGCGACGTCGATCGAGTCGAGGCCGAGCCGTTCGAGCGACTCCTCCAGGGAGCGCCGCACGCCGTCGCGGGAGAAGTCCCACGCCCGCGTGTGGGTCTTCGGCACGTCGAAGCCGTCGTCGTCGCGGCCCACGCCGTCGGCCGGGACGAGCAGCCGGCCGACCTTCGTGGAGAGCACGAACTCGCCGCGCGGCTTGCCGGCCAGCACGTTGCCGAGCCGGCGCTCCGACAGGCCGAGCCCGTAGTGGGGCGCGGTGTCGAAGTAGCGGATGCCCGCGTCCCACGCGGCCTCGACCGTCGCCGACGCGTCGTCGTCGGTGAGGGCGGTGAAGAGGTTGCCTATCGGGGCGGCACCGAAGCCGTAGGTCGTCGTCACGCCGAAAACCGTAGAGAACGGAGCCCTCGGACGTACAGCCCCCGACATCTCCCACACTTTGCGCAGAGGCCCGGCGGAGGGGTCGAAGTCGCCGTCGAGGTGGCGGTTCATCTGTTTCTGCCAAGCTTGGTTGATCGGGTTGCCGGCCAGCCGCGCCTGGAAGCCGGCGTAGTCGACGACCTCGACGTAGTGGAACAGGTCGAGGCCGTCGCGCCAGATGCGCCACACCCGCGCGCCGGCCTCGCGCATCGCCCGGTCGAGGCCCGGCAGCAGCCGCGCGTGCTCGGCGTCGTAGGCGGCCTCGCTGCCGGGCTTGAGGCGGGTGCGCAGGGCGATGCGCTGCACGGTCAGCTCCTCGGCCGCAGGCGCAGGCCCTGCATGCCGCCGTCGACCGCCAGCGAGGTGCCGGTGGTGGCGGAGGCGAGCGGGCCGGCCAGGTAGGCCACCGCGTGGGCGACCTCCTCGGCGGAGACCAGGCGGCCCATCGGCTGGCGGGCGTTCAGCGCGGCCCGCTCGGCGGCCGGGTCGGTCGCGGCGTCGAGCAGCCGGCCGACCCACGGGGTGTCGGCGGTGCCCGGGTTGACGCAGTTGACCCGAATTCCGTCTTGTACGTGGTCAGCAGCCATCGCCAGCGTCAGCGAGTAGACGGCGCCCTTCGTCGCGCTGTAGAGCGCCCGCTGCGGGATCCCGGCCGTGGCCGCGATCGAGCACGTGTTGACGATCGCGGCGTGCGAGGAGGCGCGCAGGTGCGGCAGCGCGGCCCGGGTGACCCGGACCATGCCGACGACGTTGACGTCGTACACCCGCAGCCATTCGGCGTCGTCGTTGTCGGCGACCGTGCCGGCCGCGCCGATCCCGGCGTTGTTGACGACGATGTCGAGCCCGCCGAGCTGCTCGGCGGCCGACTCGACGGCCGCGCGCACCGACGCGTCGTCGGACACGTCGGCCTTGACGCCCACGAAGGGGTCGCCGGGCGGGTTGAGGTCGAGGCAGGCGACCCGGGCGCCGCGCTCGGCCAGCAGCGTGGCGATGGCCAGGCCGATGCCCTGGCCGCCGCCGGTGACCAGGGCCTTGAGGCCCTCGAACTCGGTCATGCGTCCCTCCAGACCGGCCCGTCGGGGAACAGGTGGGCCGCGATCGACTCGGGTCGCATCTCGGCGCTGAACCCGGGTGCGAGCGGGGCCCGGTAGACGCCGTTCTCAACGACGACCGGATCGGTGAAGTGCTCGTGCAGGTGGTCGACGTACTCGATGACGCGATTCTCCATGGTTCCGGTCACCGACACATAGTCGAACATCGACAGGTGCTGCACCAGCTCGCACAGGCCGACGCCGCCGGCGTGCGGGCAGACCGGCACGCCGAACTTGGCGGCCAGCAGCAGGATCGCGATGTTCTCGTTCACCCCCGCGACGCGGGCGGCGTCCAGCTGGAGGTAGGAGAGCGCGCGCTTCTGGAGCAGCTGCTTGAAGATGACCCGGTTCTGGACGTGCTCGCCGGTCGCGACCGGGATCGGCGCGATGGCGCGCGCGATGGTGGCGTGGCCGAGCACGTCGTCGGGGCTGGTCGGCTCCTCGACCCAGTGGGGCGAGTAGGGGCTGAGCTCCTTGATCCAGTGGATCGCCGCGCCGACGTCCCAGCGCTGGTTGGCGTCGATGGCGATCGGGAAGCCCTCGCCGCAGACCTCGCGGGCGATGCGCATGCGGCGCACGTCGTCTTCGAGGTCGGCGCCGACCTTCAGCTTGATCTGCTTGAAGCCGTCGTCGAGCGCCTCCTTGCAGAGGCGGCGCAACTTCTCGTCGTCGTAGCCGAGCCAGCCGGGCGAGGTCGTGTACGCCGGGTAGCCCGTCTCCAGCAGCTTCTCGATGCGCTCGGCGCGGCCGGGCTCGGCGCGGCGCAGGATCTCCAGCGCCTCTTCCGGGGTGAGCTCGTCGCCGATGTAGCGGAAGTCGACCAGGCCGACGAGCTCCTCGGGCGACATCTCGGCGAGCAGCCGCCACAGGGGCTTGCCCTCGCGTTTCGCCTTCAGGTCCCACAGGGCGTTGACCACGGCGCTGATCGCCATGTGCATGACGCCCTTCTCGGGGCCCAGCCAGCGGAGCTGGCTGTCGTACACCATCTCCTTGTAGAGGGCGCCGAGGTCGCTGACGTCGCGGCCGAGCACGTAGGGCTCGAGCGCGCGGATGGCGGCGGTCTGGATGTCGTTGCCGCGGCCGATCGTGAACGCGAAGCCGTGGCCCTCGCACTCGCCGTCGGAGAGCACGACGTAGGCGGCCGAGTAGTCGGGGTCGGGGTTCATCGCGTCGGAGCCGTCGAGCTCCAGCGACGTCGGGAACCGGATGTCGAAGGTCTGGAACGACTGGATGGGCGGGTGGGTCGACGAGGTCACGCCTGCCCCACCGTCTGCCGCTGCCGGCCGAGACCGTCGATCTCGAGCTCCATGACGTCGCCTTCCTTCAGGTAGGGATGCAGGCCGCTCAGGGCGACCCCGGCGGGTGTGCCGGTGTTGATCACGTCCCCGGGTTCGAGGACCATGAACTGGCTGAGGTAACGCACGATCTCGGCCACGCCGAAGATCATGTTCTTGGTGCCGCCGTTCTGCTTCAGGTCGCCGTTCACCCAGAGGCGCAGCCCGAGCGCCTGGGGGTCGGCGACCTCGTCGGCGGTGACGAGCCACGGGCCGAGCGGCTGGAAGGTCTCGCAGGACTTGCCCTTGTCCCACTGACCGCCGCGCTCCAGCTGGAACTCCCGCTCCGACACGTCGTTGGAGACCGTGTAGCCGGCGACGGCCGCCAGCGCCTCCTCGTGCGAGGCGAGGTAGCGGCAGGTCGCGCCGATCACGATGGCGAGTTCGACTTCCCAGTCGGTCTTCACGCTGGCGCGGGGCACCAGGACTTCGTCAAAAGGTCCGACGACTGTGTTGGGGGCCTTCATGAAGACCACCGGCTCGGTCGGAACGGCGGCGCCGGACTCCTCCGCGTGGTCGCGGTAGTTCAGTCCAATGCATACGATCTTTCCGGGCCGCGCGATGGGCGGACCGATGCGGAGACCGTCCTGGTCGAGCTCCGGAAGGGGGTCGCCGGCCAGTGCCGCACGGATCCGGTCGAGGCCGCCGGAGGCGAAGAAGTCCGGGGTGAAATCGGCTCCGTTGAGGAATTCGCCCAGGTCGAGCAGCCGCCCGTCGTCTGTGAGCACGGCCGGGCGTTCCGCGCCTTTTCCACCTACTCGAAGCAGCCTCACGACTCCCCCTATACATCCGATGTTTGCATGAGGAAGCCTGATGCCACGCCTGCCTCCCTGTCAAGCTCAGACATCGGATGACCTGTTCGGCCCCGAAACATGCTTGGCTAGAACACGTTCCACGTCTCTTCTTTGAGGCGGATTCGTAGCGGCCCCAACGATGATCGGGTGATCAGATGCACATCGACCTCGTCGACATGGATCGGTACGCGGCCTCCGGCGCGCCCCACGACCAGTTCGCCTGGTTGCGGGCCAACGCCCCGGTGTTCCGCCACGAGGGCGGTCAGAGAGAGGGCTGGCCGCCTTTCTGGGCGCTGACCAAACACTCCGACGTGGTGCACGTGTCGCGGCGCAGCGACCTGTTCTCCTCCCACCAGCGGCTGGCGCTCTTCCCCGAGCCGGGCGAGGCGGAGATCGAACTCCAGCGCCTGATGATGCTGAACCAGGACCCGCCGGAGCACACCCGCCGCCGCTCGCTGGTCAACCGCGGCTTCACCCCGCGCGCCATCTCCAAGCTGGAAGACCACATCCGCGACATCTGCCACGAGCTCATCGACGAGGCCCAGGCGAAGCCGAACGTCGACTTCGTCCGCGACATCGCCGCGCCGCTGCCCCTGTACGTCATCTGCGAGCTCCTCGGCGCGCCCGTCGAAGACCGGGGCAAACTCTTCGAGTGGTCCAACCGCATGATCGGCATGGACGACCCCGACTACTCGGTCAGCCCCGAACAGGGCCAGATGGCGGCGATGGAGGTCTACGCGTACGCCAACCAGCTGGCCGAAGCCCGCCGCGACGACCCCCGCGACGACCTGGTGACCAAGTTGCTCCAGCCTGGCGACGACGGTGAGGAGCTGAGCGTCGAGGAGTTCGACCTGTTCGTGCTGCTCCTCGTGGTGGCCGGCAACGAGACCACCCGCAACGCCGCCTCCGGCGGCATGCTGGCCCTCTTCGAGCACCCCGACGAGTGGGCCAAACTCGTCGCCGACCAGTCGGTGGCCAAGACCGCCGCCGACGAGATCGTCCGGTGGGTGGCCCCCGTCAACCTGTTCAAGCGCACCGCCACCCAGGACATGGAGCTGCGCGGCCAGCAGATCAAGGAAGGCGACAAGGTCGTCATCTTCTACGCGGGCGCCAACCGCGACGAGGAGGTCTTCGCCGACCCGGAGGTCTTCGACGTCACCCGCGACCCCAACCCCCAGCTCGGCTTCGGCGGCGGCGGCGCCCACTTCTGCCTCGGCAACCACCTGGCCAAGATGGAACTCCGGGTGCTCTTCGAGGTCCTGTCGGAACGCGTCCCGAAAATCCAGCAGTCAGGCGAAGCCCGCCGTCTCAGGTCCTACTTCATCAACGGCATCAAAGACCTGCCGGTCTCCCTCTGACCCCGCCACCGGTGCGGGGCCGGCCGACCGGCCCCGCACCGTCTCCCGTCAGCAGGCGGTCCGGGCGACGCGAGTGCCGGGGAGCGCCACGGCGGCCAGAGTCGGGAAGGTGTACGTGGCCTCGGTGACGGCGAAGGTGTAGACGCCCGGCCCGTCGCAGCGGAAGGTGAAGATCTGGTCCAGGGTGGCCTGGCCGTTCAGATCACTGGTCGTGTGGAAGGGCCCAGAGGCGACGAGGGCGTCATCCTTGCGGATCTCGAACCGTCCCCTGACCGAGCAGGGGGTCAACGTCCAGAAGGGCAGAGAGGTCCGGCAGTGTGACGTGAGGCTGCCGTGCGGCCAGTCGCCGTCCTCCAGGCAGAGCCGCCAGAGCACACTCGACCCGGTCTTCCGGGTGTCGATCTCCGCTCCGCAGCCGGAAGTCTGAGCCTGGGCCGGCGACGCCGGCAGCGCCAAGAGCGCCGAACCGAGCACGACCAGCCACAGAGTGTATTTTCTCATGCGCAAAAAGTAGCGATCCCGGCTACCCGTTTCCCGAGAAGTCGTTTCCGGCACGCCCAAGAACCTGAGTCATATGGGGGACTTGCTCGCCCGCGCCCGTGCCTGGACTGAGGAGCGCAGGAGAGCGAAGCGAACCGGAGCGACGAGGGAAGGCACGGGCAAGAAGCGGGCGAGCCGCCGCGCCGAAGGCGCGGCCATCAAACACCTCGGGCGAGCCGCCGCGCTGAAGGCGCGGCCATCAAACACCTGCGGCCGCTCCTACGGCCAGCTGGACTCCTGCGGGTCGCCGCCCTCGCTCAGTAGGCGCAGGTCCGACTCCACCATCATCGCGATCAGTTCTTCGAACGGTACCGTCGGCTCCCAGCCGAGCTGGGTTCTGGCCTTCTTCGGGTCGGCGCAGAGCAGGTCGACCTCCGCCGGGCGGTGGAGTGCCTGGTCGGCGATGACGTAGCGCTCCCAGTCGAGGCCGGCCGCGGAGAAGGCGGCCTCGACGAGTTCGCGGACCGACTGGGTGCGGCCGGTGCCGATGACGTAGTCCTCCGGGTTGGCGGCCTGGAGCATCAGGTGCATGGCCCGGACGTAGTCGCCCGCGAAGCCCCAGTCACGCCGGGCCTCCAGGTTGCCGAGGCGGAGTTCGGTCGCCAGGCCCAGTTTGATGCGGGCCGCGCCGAGCGACACCTTGCGGGTGACGAACTCGGCTCCCCGGCGGGGGGACTCGTGGTTGAACAGGATGCCGGAGACGGCGTACATGCCGTAGGACTCGCGGTAGTTCTGGGTCAGGAAGTGGCCGTAGGCCTTGGCCACGCCGTAGGGCGAGCGCGGGTGGAACGGGGTGACCTCGGTCTGCGGGGTCTCGCGGACCTGGCCGAACATCTCCGACGACGACGCCTGGTAGAAGCGGATCTCGCCGCCGCGCGAGGAGCAGACGCGGATCGCCTCCAGCATGCGGAGCACGCCCATGCCGGTGACCTCGGCGGTCAGTTCGGCCTGCTCCCACGACATGGGCACGAACGAGATGGCGCCCAGGTTGTAGACCTCGTCGGGGCGGACCTTCTCGACGGCCGAGATGAGCGACCCCTGGTCGAGCAGGTCGCCGCGGACGAGGTGGATGTCCTTGGGCAGCCGGGCGACGCGCGGGTTCGACTGGCCGCGGACCAGCCCCCACACCTCGTAGCCTTCGGCGAGCAGGTGTTCGGCGAGATAGGAGCCGTCCTGACCGGTGATGCCCGTGATCAACGCGCGTCTGGCCAACACGTCCTCCTCCGTACGCGAACTTTGTAGGCGAATGTACCCCGAAGGCCCTGACCGGGCCGCATTCGTAGAACACGTTCCACCGAACGGCATTCCACCCGCCTAGGCTAAGGTCATCTCAGGTGCCCCTACAGGGGCGGAAAGGGGTGCATCGGGGTGGAGAGGCTGCGCGTCGCACTGCTGTCCTATCGCAGCAAACCCACCTGCGGCGGTCAGGGGGTGTATCTCCGCCACATCACCCGCGAGCTCGTGGCGATGGGCCACCACGTCGAGGTGTTCTCCGGTCAGCCCTATCCCGAGCTCGACGAGGGCGTGATCCTCAACAAGATCCCGAGCCTCGACCTCTACCGGGACGAAGACCCTTTTCGCACCCCCAAGCTGGGCGAATACCGCGACTGGATCGACCTTCTCGAAGTCGGCACGATGTGGACGGCCGGCTTCCCCGAGCCGCTGACCTTCAGCCTCCGGGCCTACCGTGAGCTCAAGGCGCGCATCGGCGACTTCGACGTCGTACAGGACAACCAGACGCTCGGATACGGCGTGCTGGGCATCCAGAAGCACTTCCCGGTGGTGGGCACGATCCACCACCCCATCAGCGTCGACCGGCGGATCGAGCTGGAGGCCGCCGAAGGCTGGGCCAGGCTCTCCAAGCGGCGCTGGTACGGCTTCGTCCGCATGCAGGCCTACGTCGCCGCGCGGCTCAAGCCGATCCTGACCGTCAGCGAGTCGTCGGTGGCCGACATCCACCGCGACTTCCGCGTGCCGCAGTCGAACCTGCGCCTGATCCCGCTCGGCGTGGACACCCGGTTCTTCCATCCCCGCCCCGAGCTGCCCAGGCGCAAGGGCTCGATCGTGGCGGTGGCCAGCGCCGACTCCCCGATGAAGGGGGTCGCGACGCTGCTGCGCGCGGTCGCCAAGCTGTCCACCGAACGCGACGTGAACCTGACCGTCGTCAGCAAGCCGACCCCCGGCGGCCCGACCGAGCAGCTCGTGGCCGAGCTCTCGCTGCACGACCGGGTGCGGTTCGTCCACGGCATCACCGACGACGAGCTCGGCGAGCTGATCGCCACCTCCGAGGTCTCCGTCGTGCCGTCCCTGTACGAGGGCTTCTCGCTCCCCGCCGTGGAGCACATGGCGTGCGGGACCCCGCTGATCGCGTCCCGGACCGGTGCCCTGCCCGAAGTGGTGGGCGACGCCGCGGTCCAGGTCGCGCCGGGCGACCCCGAGGAGCTGGCCGCCACGTTGCGCCGCCTGATCGACTCCCCCGACCTGCGGGAGGAGTACGGCAAACGCGGCTTCGACCGCGTCATGGAGCGTTACGCGTGGCCCGTCGTGGCGCGCAAGACCGTTGAGGCCTACCGCGAGGCCATCGCCGCGCGCTGACCCGAAGGGTTCCCCGAGAGATGCTGACCGTCGATTTCGCCCGGCTGCCCGTCGGGCCCGGAGACCGTGTGCTCGACCTGGGCGCCGGTGGCGGCAGGCACGCCTTCGAGGTGCTGCGCCGGGGCGCCGACGTGGTCGCCTTCGACCTCGACCCGGCCGAGATGGAGTCGGTGGGGGCGATGTTCGCGGCCATGGACAAGGAGGGCGAGGTCCCCTACGGGGCGACCGGCGAGACCGTGGTCGGCACCGCGCTCGACATGCCGTTCCCCGACGCGTCGTTCGACCGGGTGATCGCCTCGGAGGTGCTGGAGCACATCCCCGAGGACATGGCGGCGATGAAGGAGATCGTCCGGGTGCTGAAGCCCGGCGGGCTGCTGGCCGTGACGGTGCCGGCCTTCCTGCCCGAACGGGTCTGCTGGGCGCTCTCGGAGGCCTACCACACGGCTCCCGGCGGGCACATCCGGATCTACACGCTGGCGGAGCTGTCGGCGAAGCTGAAGTCGTCGGGCCTGGAGATCGGCGACCACCACCACGCCCACGGGCTGCACACGCCCTACTGGTGGATCAAGTGCGCGGTCGGGGTCGACAACGACGACCACCCGATCGCCAAGGCCTATCACGAGCTGCTCGTGTGGGACATCATGAAGCGCCCCGCCGTCACCCGGATCGCCGAGCAGATCCTCAACCCGGTGATCGGCAAGAGCGTGGTCCTCTACGCCCGGAAGCCCGCATGATCCCGGCGGTGCCCGGGGTCGTGACCGGCGACGAGATCGCCGCCACCGCCGCCAGCATCGCCGCCGTCCAGCTCCCCGACGGGGGTGTGCCGTGGCCCGAGGGCCACGTCGACGCGTGGAACCACGTCGAGTGCCTGATGGCCATGACCGCCGCCGGCCTGCGCGAGGCGTCGGCGCGCGGCTGGGAGTGGATCAGGCGGCACCAGCGGCCCGACGGCTCGTGGCCGATGAAGGTGCTCGACGGTGAGCCGCTCGAAGACCGGGGCGAGTCGAACCACGCCGCTTACGTGGCCGTCGGGGTCTGGCACGACCTGCTGGTCACCGGCGACGAGGCGTTCGCGCGGGAGATGTGGCCGGCGGTCGGCCGGGCCCTCGACTTCGTGACGGGCCTGCAGACCCGGCGCGGCGAGATCGTGTGGGAGGCGGCCGCCGGCTCCTACGCGCTGCTGACCGGCTGCTCCTCGGTCTACCAGGGCCTGCGCTGCGGGGTGCGGCTGGCCGAGCGCCTGGGCGACCCCCGGCCCGACTGGGAGCTGGCCGCCGACCGGTTGGGCCACGTGCTGCGCGAGCACCCCGAGGCGTTCGCCGACAAGAGCCGCTTCTCGATGGACTGGTACTACCCGGTGCTCGGCGGCGCCCTGCGCGGCGAGCGGGCGCTGCGCCGCCTCGACGACGACTGGGACCGCTTCGCGGTGGCCGGTCTCGGCATCCGCTGCGTCTCCGACCAGCCGTGGGTGACCGGCGCCGAGTCGTGCGAGCTGGTGCTGACCCTCGACGCGGTCGGCGACGACGACCGGGCCCTGAAGGTCTTCACCGAGATGCAGCACCTGCGGCACCCCGATGGGGGCTACTGGACGGGCTGGCAGTTCGTGAACGAGCGCCACTTCCCGAACGAGCGGTCGGCGTACACGGCGGCGGCGGTGATCCTGGCCGCCGACGCGTTGTCGCGCACGACCCCGGCCAACGGCGTCTTCCGCGACGCGGGCGGCTTCGCCGAAGACCGCGCCTCCGACGAATGCGGCTGCCAGCGGGCCGCCTCGCCCGCCTAGACCCGCTCCCCTAGACCCGTTCCAGGGCCCGAAGGGAGCCGGTCACCCGGACCTCCTTGAACCCCTCGTCGAGGGCCCTGCGATAGATCTTGTACGGCGCCTGCCCGCCGTCGGCCGGATCGGGGTAGACGTCATGGAAGATCAGCACCCCGCCCGGCACCACGTGGGGCGCCCAGCCCTCGTAGTCGCGCGTCACCGGGTCTTCGGAGTGGCCGCCGTCGACGAACAGCAGGCCCAGCGGGGTGTGCCAGTGGGCCGCCACGGTCGCCGACGCGCCGACGACCGCGACGACGACGTCTTCGAGGCCGGCCGTGGCGATGGTGGTGCGGAAGAAGGGCAGCGAGTCCATCTGGCCGAACCGGGGGTCGACCAGGGTGGGGTCGTGGTGGGCCCAGCCGGGCTGGATCTCCTCCGAGCCCCGGTGGTGGTCGACGGTGAACAGCACCGTGCCGGCCACGCGGGCGGCGGCGCCCAGGTAGACGGCCGACTTCCCGCAGTAGGAGCCGATCTCGGCCATGGGGCCGCGGGAGCCGTACAGGAGACCGAGCTCGTAGAGGGCCTGGCCCTCGTCGGGGGGCATGAATCCTTTGGCCCGCTCGGCGGTGTGTCGCAAAAGCGCCGGCATCGGAGGGTGTGTCACCCGCCCGAGACTACCCTTGTCCCCGCAGGTGGAACGTGTTCTACTTCTGGTCGTGAACCAGCGCGCGCGGATCGTGATGACCGGCGAAGAGGTGGCCACCCTGCTGAAAGAGGGCCGCAAACTCCAGCTCGCCACGATCAACTCCGACGGCACGCCCCACCTGGTGACCATGTTCTACGGGTTGTCCGACGACGGCCGGTTGATCTTCTGGACCTACGGCAAGGCGCAGAAGTCCCGCAACATCGCCCGCGACCCCCGGGTGACCTGCCTGGTCGAGGTGGGCGACGACTACGGCGACCTGCGCGGCGCGACGATCTACGGCACCGCGCTCCCCTACGACGACGTGATGGACGCCGGCATGCGCATCACGGCCCGGATGACGGGCCAGGACCCCGAACCGATGCGCCCATACGTGGAGATGACGGGACGCAAGCGCGTCGCCTACATCGTCGAGCCGGGGCGCGTAGTCTCCTGGGATCACCGCAAACTGCACGGGAGCTCCTGATGCCGAAGGTCATTGTCGACTACCTCGTCTGTGAGGCCAACGGGGTCTGCGTGGGTCTGGCCCCTCAGGTCTTCGACCTCGACGACGACGACAACCTGCACGTTCTGCTGGAAGAACCCCCCGCCGAGATGCTCGACCGGGTCAGGCACGCGGTCCGGTCATGCCCGAAGGCGGCACTTTCGCTCGAAGAAGAGTAAAAACCACCGGAGGTTCCCATGCGCGGCGCTCTGCTGCACACCATCGGCGCGGACAAGCTCGACATCCGCGACGACCTGACCGTCATCCCGGTCGGCCCGTCGGACGTCCGGGTCCGGATCAGGGCGACCGGCGTCTGCCATTCCGACCTGTCGGCCATCTCGGGGGTGCTCCCCCAGCCCGCGCCCCTGGTGCCGGGCCACGAGGGGGCCGGCGAGGTCGTCGAGGTCGGCGACCACGTGACGAGCGTCGCGCCCGGTGACCACGTGATCATCAACTGGACCCCCGCGTGCGGGTCGTGCCCGAGCTGCTCCCACGGCCAGCCGCACCTGTGCATGACCTCGGTCGTGCGCGGCTTCACCGAGCCCGGCTTCACGTTCGACGGCGGCAAGCCCGCCTTCGGCATGGCCGGCTGCGGCACCTGGGCCGAGGAGATCGTGGTGCCCGCCGGCGGCGCGATCAAGGTCGACGCCGACGTCCCGTTCGAGATGGCGGCCCTGATCGGCTGCGGCATCACCACAGGCGTGGGAGCCGCGCTGAACACCGCCAAGGTCCGCCCCGGCACGACGGTGGCCGTGGTCGGCTGCGGCGGCGTGGGCCTGTCGGTGATCCAGGGCGCCCGCATCTCCGGCGCGACCACGATCCTGGCGATCGACCCCCTGGAGTCGAAGCACGAGCTGGCCAAGAAGGTCGGCGCCACCCACGCCTGCACCCCCGACCAGCTCATGGACGCCATCACCACGCTGACCGGCGGCCAGGGCTTCGACTACGGCTTCGAGGTCGTCGGCAAGTCCCAGGCCATCATGACCGCCTGGCAGGCCACCCGCCGAGGCGGCGACGTGATCGTGGTGGGCGCCGGCGCGATGGACGACATGGTCCCCCTCAACGCCTTCAGCCTCCTGTTCGACGGCAAGAACCTCCTCAGTTCCCTGTACGGGGGAAGCGACGTCCGCCGCGACTTCCCGTTCTTCGCGGGGCTCTACAAGGCGGGCAAACTCGACCTGGAGAGCATGATCAGCTCCCGCATCCAGCTCACCGACCTGAACGACGCGGTGACGGCGTTAAAGGGTGGCGAGGTCCTCCGCCAGATCGTCCTGCTGTAACCGGCCATCCCGACGGCGGCGCCGCGTGCTCGGCGCCGCCCGTCAGAGACCCCGCAACACGTCGGCCAGGTCGTCGCCGTAAGAGGCCCAGCAGGAGATGACGCCCGAGCCGTCCATCTCGCCGACGAGATATTCGCCGTCGCGCACCACGTACCGGCCGCCGACCATGATGATCAGCGACGGACGGACCGGGGCGCCGTCCAGGAGAACCGGCGTGTCGAGCGGCAGCAGGACGGCGTCTTCGGCAACGGCGACCTCGGCGACGCGTGCCAGAGTCCAGCCCTCGGGGAGGCTGGGGTCGGGGGAAGCCATCGCGTCCTCCATTGATCGATCGACGATTCTGGATATCATCGCACTATGGCGATTGATAGTCGTTGTGTCAGTGCCGACATCGCGTCCGGCGTCGCCCCCGCCGCCGCGCTCTTCCACTCGCTCGCCGACGAGACGCGACTGCGGATCGTCCGGCGGCTCGCGGACGGTGAGGCGCGGGTGGTCGACCTCACCGGCGAGCTGGGGCTGGCGCAGTCCACGGTGTCCAAGCATCTGGCCTGTCTCCGGGGCTGCGGGCTGGTCGACTTCCGGACCGAGGGGCGGCAGTCGTTCTACGCGCTCACCCGCCCCGAACTGATGGACCTGCTCGCGTCGGCCGAGCTGCTGCTCCAGGCCGCCGGCCACGAGATCGTGTTGCGGCCCGCATGACGGCCGTCGCGGTCCGCCGGATCAGGTGGCTGGTCGGGGCCACCATCACGTACAACGTCGTCGAGGCCGCGGTGGCCCTCACGGCCGGGACCGTCGCCTCGTCGGCGGCGCTCGTCGGCTTCGGGCTCGACTCGGTCGTGGAGGTCGCCTCGGCCACCGCCGTGGCCTGGCAGTTCTCCTCGGCCGACCACGAACGGCGCGAGAAGACCGCGTTACGGGTCATCGCGGTGTCGTTCTTCGCCCTGGCCGCCTACGTCGCCTTCGACGCCGTCCGGGCGCTGCTGGGTGCGGGCGAGGCCGACCACTCCACCGTGGGGCTGGTGCTGGCGGGGGTGTCTCTGGTGGTCATGCCGGTGTTGTCGTTCGCGCAGCGCCGGGCGGCCAGGGAGATCGGCTCGGCCAGCGCGCTGGCCGACTCCAAGCAGACCCTGCTGTGCACCTACCTGTCGGCCGTGCTGCTCGTGGGCCTGGCGCTCAACAGCCTCTTCGGCTGGACGTGGGCCGACCCGATCGCCGCCCTGGTCATCGCCGCCGTGGCGGTGAAGGAGGGCCGCGACGCCTGGCGCGGCGACGCCTGCGGCTGCTGCGCGAGCTAGACGGCGAACGAGATCCAGGTGTCGGGCGGCCGCCGTTCCTCCGTCCAGCCGGGCCCGGCGACCGTCGTGGCGACGTGCCGCCAGAAGTGCACGGCCGGCAGGTTGGCGTCCTGGAAGGCGACGTCCCAGGAACCCGGATGACGGGCGAGGACGTCCTGAACGGCCCGCAACCCCACACCCGAACGGCGGACCGCGCGCACGACGAAGAAGCTGTTCAGCACCCGCGTGGGCGCGTCCAGGGCCCGGACGAAGGCGAAGCCGAGCGGGGCCCGATCCCGTTCGATCAGGTAGGCCGCCCAGTGGGGGTCGCCGAAGGCGGCGTCGACGCGTTCACTGCGGAAGGTGCCGTCGGGACGGGGCACGACACCGGCGAACTCGGACATGTCATGGCGGAACATGAGCCACAGGCGCTCGACCGTGGGCCGGTCGGCGGCGGTGGCGGGACGGACGTGCACGCAGGCTCCTGAGGGCATGAAAAAAGCCTCCCCGGCGCACCGGAGAGGCGAATAATGGTCAAAGTATATCGCCCCAGCACATACATGCATGTGTTCACTGGAGGAGCGATGACCATGTCCACCCGGCCCGCCGACGACGGCGGCCTGGAGATCACCATCCGGCTGACCGCCGCCGAAACCGAGGCCATGGCGACCGAGACGCGGCTGATGGCCGAGGCGTTCGACAGTCACCTGTGGGTCCTGGGCATGCTCCGGACCGGCACCAACTCGCGCGATCCCGGCTCTCCCCCGCCCGTCCAGGGAGACTGGGCGACCGCGCTCTGGGCCGCCCACCGCCTGCCCCCGCGCCTGGACGCCATCAGGACCGCCGCCATCCGCGCCTTCATGGCCTCGGGCGGCAACGCCGAACGGCTGGCGAACCTGCTGCGAACCGACCCCGCCGCCGCCAGAGCCCTCTGGACCGAGGTGAAGGGGCAACCCCCCGGCGACTGGGAACGGTGGGCCGCCGGGGGATCGTAAAACCCACCTTCGCCCCGTATCGTCCCCCTCAGTGCTGTCGATCAAGGGAGGATCGGTTATGTCCGCCGACGAGGCGCGCCGCGTCTTCGACGTCGTCGACGCGTTCGACCCCGACGAGTTCGTCAAGCTCCTGGCCGAAGACGCCACCATGCGCTTCGGCAACGCCGCCCCCGGCCAGGGCCGCGAGGCCATCGCCGCCGCCCTGCGCGGCTTCTTCTCCACCATCGCGGGCCTGCGGCACCGCATCGTCCGCACCTGGACGACCGGAGCCGACACCGTCGCCGAAACCGAGGTGACCTACACCCGGCTCGACGACAGCGAGGTCGACGTGGTCGCGGTCTCGATCTGGACCAGAGGCGACGACGGCCTCATCACCGACTACCGCGTCTTCGTCGACCTGGCCCCCCTCTACTCCCCGCAGACCTCGGTGGTGACGACGATCTAGAACTCCTCGTGCGTGTCCGGGTCGAGGCGCACGGGCTTCCCGGTGTCGAGCGCCGTGACGGCCGCGACGTCGGCGGCGTCGAGGTGGAACCCGAAGAGGTCGATGTTCTCCCGCTGCCGCAGCGGATCCCCCGACTTCGGCACCACGCTGATCCCCCGCTCGACCAACCACCGCAACACCACCTGCGAAGGCGTGCGCCCCACCCGCCGGGCGATCTCGACGATGACCGGATGCGCCAGGATCCCGGTGTTCCGCTCCAGCGGACTCCAGGCCTGCAGCACCGTCGGATCGCCCTGCGTGGCTTCAATATGCGCCGCCTGGGCGTGGGTAGGCGAAACCTGCCGCTGGTTCACGGCGGGATGCACCCCGGTCTCCTTGACCACGGCGTCGAGATGCTCAGGCGTGAAGTTCGACACCCCCACCGACCTGATGAGCCCCTCCCGCGCCAGTTCGAGCAGCGCGGCATAGGTCTCGACGTACAGCCCCAGCCGAGGCAGCGGCCAGTGGATGAGATAGAGATCGACGTAGTCGAGCCCCAGCCGCTCCAACGACCCTTCAAGGGCGGCCCGAGCCTTGGCAGCCCCGTGGTCCGACCCGCGAAGCTTGGTCGTGACGAAGAACTCCTGCCGGGGCAACCCCGACTCGCGCATGCCGTCGCCGACGGCGGCCTCGTTCCCATAACTGGCGGCGGTGTCGAGCAGCCGATACCCGGCGTCGACCGCGGTCAGCACCGCATCGATGGCCGAACGGCCGTGCAGGGGGTAGGTACCAAGCCCGACGAGGGGCATCGGGTGCCCGGTGTTGAGAGTCACGTGACTAGACATGACTCCATGGTCGTACGGGGGACGTGCGAGGCCGCGTCCGGGCCTGGACTGAGGAGCGCAGGAGAGCGAAGCGAACCGAAGCGACGAGGGAAGGCCCGGACATGAAGGCGGCCGAGCCGCCGAGCCGGAGGCGCGGCCATCAGACACAGGAGCCCGTCGTGCCGGAGGCACGACATAAAGACAGGCCTGCGCCCCTGACCTCGGAAACGCAGACCTGCCTCGTTCAGATGATCACTCCGAGCTGAAAGCGGCGTCGAAGGCAGCCGCCGGCGGGGTGATCGCGTTGAGCTTGGAGATGTACGCCAGGGCCTCGGGCGCGCCCATGAGGCGGTCCATGCCGGCGTCCTCCCACTCGATGGAGATGGGGCCGTCGTAGCCGATGTGGTTGAGGGCGCGGAAGCAGTCCTCCCACGGCACGTCGCCGCGGCCGGTGGAGACGAAGTCCCAGCCGCGCTTGGGGTCGGCCCACGCGAGGTGCGAGGACAGGATGCCGCGGCGGCCGTCGCCGATGCGGACCTTGGCGTCCTTGCAGTCGACGTGGTAGATCCGGTCGGCGAAGTCGAGGATGAAGCCGGCCGGGTCGAGCTGCTGCCACACCATGTGCGACGGGTCCCAGTTGAGGCCGAAGGACGCCCGGTGGCCGATGGCCTCCAGGGTCTTGACCGTCGTGTGGTAGTCGTACGCGATCTCGCTGGGGTGGACCTCGTGGGCGAAGCGCACGCCCTCCTGCTCGAACACGTCGAGGATGGGGTTGAAGCGCTCGGCGAAGTCCTCGTAGCCGCGGTCGATCATGGCCTGGCTGGCCGGCGGGAACATGGCCACGGTGTGCCAGATCGAGGAGCCGGTGAAGCCGACCACCGTGTTGGCGCCCAGGAGGGCGGCGACGCGGGCGGTGTTCTTGGTCTCCTCGGCGGCGTTCTGCCGGACCTGCTCGGCGTCGTCAGACCACAGGCGCGAGGGCAGGATGCCCTTGTGCCGCTCGTCGATCGGGTGATCGCAGATGGCCTGGCTGATCAGGTGGTTGGAGATCGTCCAGACCTTGAGGTTGTACTTCTCCAGGGTCTCGAGCTTGCGCTTGACGTACCCGGGGTCGGCCAGGGCCTTGTCGATCTCGAGGTGGTCGCCCCACGTGGCGATCTCGAGGCCTTCGTAGCCCCATTCGGAGGCGAGGCGGCAGACCTCCTCGAAGGGCAGGTCGGCCCACTGGCCGGTGAAGAGGGTGATCGGTCGCGTCATGATCGTCTGTCTCCGTCAGTCTCCTGGGATGGGGTCTGCCCCTTCCGCCCGGAACGCGAAACGGCTCGGGTGGCACTCACGTGTACGTCGCCTCGGCGCGACGGCGTACACGCGACCGTGCCGGTCGCGTTCCGGGCGGCCGGGAACCCCGGTCCCCCCGAAAGGTGTGCGTGGTCTTAGACAGTCGTCCAGCGGCTGTCGTCGCCGGCGCTGCGCTCGACCGCGTCGAGCACCTTCTGCACTTGGAGTCCGTCGTCGAACGTGGGCGTGGGGTCCGCCCCGGCCGCGATGGCCTCCAGGAAGTCCTTCACCTCGTGGGTGAACGTGTTCTCGTAGCCGAGTCCGTGGCCCGGGGGCCACCACGCGCCCGCGTAGGGGTGACCGGCCTCGGTGACGAGCACCCGCCGGAAGCCACCTTCCTCCGCGGCCAGCGTGTGGTCGTGGAACCACAACTCGTTGAGCGACTCGAAGTCGAACGAGATGCTGCCGAGCGACCCGTTGACCTCGATGCGCAGCGCGTTCTTGCGGCCGGTGGCGAAGCGAGTGGCCTCGAAGGAGGCGATCGCGCCGCCGCCGAAGCGGCCGGTGAAGATCGCGGCGTCGTCGACGGTGACCTGGCCCATCTCGGCGCCGCCCTGGGCGGAGAGCCCGGCGGAGGCGTCGGCGAGGGGCCGCTCCTTGATGAACGTCTCGGTGATGGCCGAGACGCCCGTCAGGTGTTCACCGAGGATGAACTGCGCGGTGTCGATGATGTGCGCGCCGATGTCACCGAGCGCACCCGATCCGGCCTTGTCCTTCTGCAGACGCCAGACGAGCGGGAAATCGGGGTCGACGATCCAGTCCTGGAGGTACTGGGCGCGGACGTGACGGATGGTCCCGAGACGGCCCTCGGCGACGAGCTGGCGGGCCAGCGCGACGGCGGGGACGCGCCGGTAGTTGAAGGCGACCATGCTGCGCACACCCCGGGCCGCGGCCGCGCGGGCGGCGGTGGCCATGGCCTCCGCCTCCTCGACGGTGTTGGCCAGGGGCTTCTCGCACAGCACGTGCTTGCCCGCCTCGAGCGCGGCGATGGCGATCTCGGCGTGCGAGTCACCGGGCGTGCAGATGTCGACCAAGTGCACGTCGTCGCGCTTGACGAGTTCCTTCCAGTCCGTCTCGACGGACGCCCAGCCCATGGACTCGGCGGCCGCCTCGGTGTTCGCCCGCGACCGGCCGGACAGGACCGCCATGGACGGTTTGACCGGCAGGTCGAAGAACGCACCGACACTGCGCCAGGCCTGGGAGTGCACGCGTCCCATGAACGCGTACCCAACCATGCCAACCCCGATGACCGGCTTCACGACTCGAAGCCCAGCGGCAGGTACTCGGCGGCGTTCTCCTTCGTGATGGTCTCGGAGGCCAGGGTGATGGACTGCGGGACCTGGTGCTCCAGAAGGTCGCTCATGCCCTTGCCCTGCGCGATCAGGCGGGCGAGCTTGATCGCGGAGGCGGCCATGGTGGGCGAGTAGGTGACCGTCGCCTTGAGGACGCCCGAGTCGGCCTGGATGTCACGCATGGCGTTGGCCGAACCGGCGCCGCCGACCATGAAGAACTCGGAGCGGTTGGCCTCCTTGATGGCGGCCAGCACGCCGATGCCCTGGTCGTCGTCGTGGTTCCAGATGGCGTCGATCTTGGGGTGCGCCTGGAGCAGGTTGGCGGCGACCTCGGTGCCCGACTCGACGGTGAACTGCGCGTCCTGCTTGGCGGTCACCGAGAAGCCGTAGCTCTTGAGAGCGTCCTCGAAGCCCTTGCTGCGGTCCTGGGTCAGCGGCAGCGTGGCGATGCCCTGGATCTCCAGGATGACCGGGTTGGCGGTGCCCGCGTCCTTGAGCTTCTTGCCGATGAAGTGGCCGGCGGCCACGCCCATGCCGTAGTTGTCGCCGCCGATCCAGGTCCGGTACGACAGCTTGTCCGGGAACACGCGGTCCAGGTTGACGACCGGGATGCCGGCGTCGGTGGCGGTGCGGGCGATCTGGTTCAGCTGCGCGCCGTCGTTCGGCAGCATGACGATCACGTTGACCTTGGCCGCGATGAGCGACTCGACGGCCGAGATCTGCTGGTTGATGTCGTTGGTCGGCTCGACGGCCTTGAACTCGACATCGGAGTACTGCTTGGCGGCGTCGGCGGCGTTCTTCGCGATGGCCGCGATCCAGCCGTGGTCGGCGGCGGGGGCCGAGAAGCCGATGACGACCTTGTCGCCAGGGGCGTCGTTCCCACCGGCCGGGGCCGGAGCGGGGGCTGCGGCCGCCGTGCTGGCGTTCGCGGCCGGGGCGGGCTCGTTGCTGGTGCAGGCCGAAACGAGCGCACCGGCGCCGATGACGGCACCGCCGAGGAGGAATCCGCGGCGACCCGGGGTCTGGGTCATGTTTGTTCTCCTTGGAGAGTTATTTCCGGCAGTGAGGTACCAGAGCCGCGGCGGGTACGGATGCCGCGGCCCAGCGGGGGGTGAGAACTTGCTATGTACTTGCGTTGAGGCTGCGCCGCTGCAGGAGAACGGCGGCCACGATGATCAATCCCTTGGCGATGAGCTGGTCACTGGTGTTCAGCCCATTCAGGATGAAGAGGTTGGTGATCACGGTGAAGATCAGCAGACCGAGGATGGCGCCCACGATCGTGCCCCGCCCACCGGTCAGAAGCGTGCCGCCGATGATGACCGCGGCGATCGCGTCCAGTTCGTACAGGTCGCCGTGGGTGGACGACCCGGTCGTCGTGCGCGCCATGATCAGGATCGCGGCGATGCCGCAGCAGAATCCCGACAGGGCGTAGAGCATCATCGTGTGGCGTCGCACGTTGATGCCGGCCAGGCGGGCGGCCTCGGGGTTGCCGCCGACGGCGTAGGTGCGGCGGCCGAAGGTGGTGCGGTTGAGGATCAGCCAGCCGATGATGACGACCACGGCGAAGATGTAGACGAGCAGCGGCAGGCCGAGCACCCGGGTCGTCGAGAGGTCGACGATCAGCTGGTTGTCGGGGCCGACCAGCTGGGTCTTGCGGTTGGACATGCGCTGGGCCAGACCACGGGCGGCCACCAGCATCGCCAGCGTGGCGATGAAGGGCACCATCCGCCCGTACGAGATCAGGAAGCCGTTGAGCAGTCCGGCGCCGGTCCCGACGAGGATGGCGCAGATCATCATGACCCACGGGCCGTATTCCTGGGTCGCCAGCGTGGTGGCCCACACGGAGGCCAGGGCCATCACGGCGCCGACCGACAGGTCGATGCCGCCGCCGATGATGACGAAGGTCGCGCCGACGGTGATGACGCCGATGGTCGCGGCGAGCGCGAGGATCGACACCATGTTCGACGCCGTGCCGAACGAGTCGGGCACGGTCACGAGGCCGACCGCGGCCAGGATGACCAGGGCCAGCACGAGGCCGATGTGGGGGATGTCGCCGATCGCGCCGAGGCTGAATCGGGGTCCGCCGCCGGGGGGCGTGGCGACGGCCGCGTGGGCCTTCGCCTTGCCGGTTTCGTCCGCCTTGGGTGTGGACACCTGTTGCGGATTCACCTCTGTCATGGAACGAGCTCCTGCTAGATCAGTCGTGGGAGGGGGCGGACGTCACGGGGTGGGCGTCCATGACGAGGTCCAGCACGGTGTGCTCGTCGAGCTCCCCGGCGCCGGCTTCACGGACGATGCGGCCTTCGCGGATCACCAGCACGCGGTCGGCGAGGCCGAGGACCTCGGGCACCTCGCTGGAGACCAGCAGCACACCGACACCCTCGTCGGCCAGTTTGCGGACCAGGGCGTAGATCTCGGCGCGGGCGCCGACGTCGACACCGCGAGTCGGCTCGTCGAGCAGCAGTAGCTTGCGCCCCTCGCCGACCAGCCAGCGGCCGATGACCGCCTTCTGCTGGTTGCCGCCGGAGAGGGTCTTGATGACCCGGTTGGGGTCGGGCGGACGGATGTCGAGCGCCTTCACCAGGTGCGCGGCCTCCTCCGCCTCCTTCTTGCGGTTGATCCACCCGAGGGTGGAGTACCGCTCCATGCTCGCCAGGGTGATGTTCCGGGCGACGGTCTGGCCGAGGAGGAGGCCCTGGGCCTTGCGCTCCTCGGGGGCCAGGCCCATGCCGAGGCCGACGCTGCGGGTGGTGTTCCCGGGCTTGACGACCTCGCCGTTGATCGTGATCTTCCCGGAGAACTTCCGGGCGCCGTACACGGCTTCGATGATCTCCGAGCGGCCGGAGCCGACCAGGCCCGCGAGGCCGACGATCTCGCCGGCGCGGACCGAGAACGACACGTCGCGGACCATGCCGGCGACCGAGCAGTTCTGGATGGTGAGGAGTTCGTCCCCGAAGCCGCCGTCAGGGCGCGGCGGGAACACGTATTCGACGTTGCGGCCGGTCATCAGCGACACGACCTTGTTGGTCGGGGTGTCCTTCGCGGGCAGTCCGACCGCGACGGTGCGGCCGTCCTTGAGCACGGTGACCCGGTCGCCGATCTCCCGGATCTCCTCCAGGCGGTGGGAGATGTAGATGACGGCGACGCCCTGGGCGGTGACCTCCCGGATGATCCGGAAGAGGTTGCTCACCTCGTCGTGGGCCAGCGCGGCGGAGGGCTCGTCCATGACGATGATCCGCGCGTCGTGCGACAGCGCCCGCGCCATGGAGACGACCTGCTTGCCGGCCGGGGAGAGGCGGCCAACTTCGGTCGTCGGGCGGATCTCGCCGTGCCCGAGTCGTTCCAGGATCTTCCTGGTGGCGGCGTTGGTCGTGCCCCGGCGGGTGAATCCCATCGTGGCGTGCTCGTGCCCGAGGAACACGTTCTCGGCGACGCTGAGGCCGTCGACGAGGTCGAGCTCCTGATAGATCGTCGCGACGCCCAGCTTCATAGCGGCCGTCGGAGTCGTCAGTTTCACCGGTTCGCCGTTCATCAGCACCTCGCCGGAGTCCGGCTGGTGGGCGCCCGCGAGCACCTTGATGAGGGTCGACTTACCGGCCCCGTTCTGTCCCAATAGACAGTGGACCTCGCCGGCGCGGACGTCGAGGTCCACCCCGTCGAGTGCACGCACGCCGGGGAACTGCTTGACGATGTCCCGCATTGCAAGCAACGGCGGGGTTTCCGACTGCTCCCGGCTTATGTCCTCCATGTTTCCGGATGCTAAGGACGACTTATGCTGACGGTCAAGCAAAAGTGGATGTCCTGATGTCATAATGAGATCTGGAATCATCGGATGCGGTGAAGGGAGGCGATGTTGACTCAGGGGATGCTGAGCGAGTCCAGCGGCTCGGTCACCGGAGCGGGAGCACTGCTCTCGATCCTTCGTGACGGCCAGGCCCGCACTCGGGCCGAGCTCGTGCAGCTCACGGGTCTCGCCAGGTCCACAGTTTCGCAGCGGCTCGACGCGCTGCTCTCGCATCAATGGATCGTGCCCGCCGACGACGCGATCTCCTCAGGAGGGCGGCCCGCGACCGCCTTCACCTTCAACCGGGGCGCCCGGGTCGTCGCGGCGGCCGATCTCGGGGCGACCCACGCACGAGTGGCGGTGACCGACCTCGCCTCGACCGTCCTGGCCGAACGCAGGGTCGACCTGCCGATCGACCGAGGTCCTGAAGAGGTCCTCGGCTGGCTGGTGGTAACGCTAAAAGAGCTTCTCGTCGAGACCGGCGGAGAGCTCTGCGGCGTGGGTGTCGGCCTTCCCGGGCCGGTCTCCCATTCCAGCGGCCGTCCGGTCAACCCGCCGATAATGCCCGGATGGGATGGGTTCCCAGTGCCTGACTGGCTGGGATCTCGCCTAGGGGCACCGGTGCTCGTGGACAACGACGTCAACATCATGGCGCTCGGCGAACACTGGGCGGCCAGGCGTGACGTCGAGCACCTGGTGTTCGTCAAGATCGGCACCGGCATCGGGTGCGGCATCATCTCCGAGCGGCGGCTGCATCGCGGCGCTCAGGGTGCGGCCGGCGACATCGGGCACATCAGGGTGACCGCCAACGACGAGGTTGTCTGCCGGTGTGGCAACAGCGGATGTCTCGAAGCGGTCGCCAGCGGCGCTGCCATCGCCAACCAGCTCGACGCGGCCGGGGTCGAGGCCCACGGCAGCCGCGACGTGGTCAACCTGGTGCGGCAGGGCAACACGATGGCCGTGCAGTTCGCACGGCAGGCCGGACGCGAGATCGGCGACGTCCTGGCGTCGATCGTCAACTTCTTCAATCCGTCGGTGATAGTGATCGGCGGCGACATGGCCGAGGCCGGGGAGCACATCCTGGCCGGGGTACGAGAGGTGATCTACAGCCGCTCGCTTCCGCTGGCGACGCAACACCTGAGCATACGGGCCACCGAGCTCGGCGATCGGGCGGGCATCATCGGCGCGGCGGTCATGGTCATCGAGCACGTCCTGTCCCCGGAAGCGGTGGATCTGGTGGTCTCGTCCTGAGAGCGCTCTCTTGACGGAGTCGTGACAAGGCAGCAACATTACGGGCGGGTCCCACTCGATCCGGTCAGCGGTGGCACGCTGACCAACCGGTGAGAGCGCTTCCCCTCTGACGCGTTCGGCGCACGCGTTCCGGCACCCCCTCCGAAAGGAACGCCCCTGTGCGCCCCTTCATCCGTGCTGTCTTGAGCGCCTTACTCGTGCTGGCGGGCGTGGTGGTCACCACCCCTCCGGCGCACGCGGCGGACTTCAGCGTCCTGGTCTTCTCCAAGACCGCCGGCTTCCGGCACGGCTCCATCGGCCCCGGCATCACCGCCATCCAGCAACTCGGCGCCGCCAACAACTTCACGGTCGAGGCGACCGAGGACGCGGCCCAGTTCACCGACGCCAACCTGGCCCGCTTCCAGGCGGTCATCTGGCTCTCCACCACCGGTGACGTGCTCAACGCCACCCAGCAGGCCGCCTTCGAGCGCTACATCGCGGCGGGCGGCGGCTACGCCGGCGTCCACGCCGCCTCCGACACCGAGTACGACTGGGCCTGGTACGGCAACCTCGTCGGCGCCTACTTCCAGCAGCACCCCGCAGAGCAGACCGCGACCGTGCGGGTCTCCGACCGGGTGCACCCCTCCACCGCGCACCTGCCGCACCGCTGGAGCCGGTACGACGAGTGGTACAGCTACCGCGCCAACCCGCGCGGCAAGGTCCACGTGCTGGCCACCCTCGACGAGACCACCTACTCCGGTGGCGGCATGGGCATCGACCACCCGATCTCCTGGTGCCAGGACTACGCGGGCGGCCGCTCCTGGTACACCGGCATGGGGCACACCGACGCCTCCTACAGCGACGCCAACTTCCGCAACCACCTGCTCGGCGGCATCCGCACCGCGGCCGGCTTCGCGGCGGCCGACTGCGGCGCCACGGTGACCGGCAACTTCCAGCAGATCGAGCTGGCCAAGGGCGTTGCCGAGGTCGGCGAGCCGATGAGCCTGTCGGTCACCCCCGACGGTGGCGTCTTCCACACCGCCCGCACCGGCGCGGTCCGCTACACCGACGCGGCCGGCAACACCAAGGTCGCCGCCACCATCCCCGTCTACACCCATGACGAGGAGGGCCTGCAGGGCGTCGCGGTCGACCCCGGCTACGCCACCAACCGGTGGATCTACCTGTTCTACGCGCCGCCGCTGTCGACCCCCGGAGGCGACGCCCCGGCCAGCGGCACCGCCGCGGAGCTCGCCCCGTTCAACGGGGTGAACCGCCTGTCCCGGTTCACGGTGAACGCCGACAACACGCTCAACCTCGCCTCCGAGCGCACCGTCCTCGACGTGCCGACCAGCCGCGGCATGTGCTGCCACGTGGGCGGCGACATGGACTTCGACGCGGCCGGCAACCTCTACCTGTCGACGGGTGACGACACCAACCCGTTCGACTCGGCCGGGTTCTCCCCCATCGACGAGCGGTCGGGCCGCAACCCGGCCTTCGACGCCCAGCGCACCAGCGCCAACAGCAACGACCTGCGCGGCAAGGTGCTGCGCATCAAGCCGACGGCCTCGGGCTCGCCGGCGTACACGATCCCGTCGGGCAACATGTTCGCCCCCGGCACCGCGAACACCAAGCCCGAGATCTACGCCATGGGCTTCCGCAACCCGTTCCGGATGAGCGTCGACAAGGCGACCGGCATCGTCTACCTGGGCGACTACGGACCCGACGCGGGCACCGCCGACGCCAACCGCGGCCCGGCCGGCCAGGTCTCCTTCGACCGCATCACCGCCCCCGGCTTCTACGGCTGGCCCTACTGCTCGGCGTTCAACGACGCGTACAACGAGTACACCTTCCCGTCGGGCCCGTCGGGCGCGAAGTACAACTGCGCGGGCGGCCCGACCAACAACTCGCCCAACAACACCGGCATCCAGACGCTGCCGCCGTCGCAGCGCGGCTGGATCCCCTACACCGGCTCGACCCCGGCGGAGTTCACCGGCGGCGGCCTGTCGCCGATGGGCGGCCCGGTCTACCGCTACGACGCGGCCTCGACCTCCGCGGTGAAGTTCCCCCGCTACTACGACGGGACCTTCTTCGCCGGTGAGTTCGGCCGCCGCTGGATCAAGAACATCGTGCCCGACTCGACCGGTCAGTGGCTGACGATCAACCCGTTCCCGTGGACGGGCACCCAGGTCATGGACATGGAGTTCGGCAAGAACGGCGCGCTCTACGTCCTCGACTACGGCACCGGCTGGTTCAACGGCGACGGCAACTCGGCCCTCTACCGGATCGAGTACGCCGCCGACGGCCACGCCCCCAAGGCCGTGATCACCCCCAGCCGGACGAGCGGCCCCGCGCCGCTGACGGTCGCCTTCTCCTCGGCCGGCACCGTCGACCCCGACGGCGACCCGATCACGCTGGCCTGGGACTTCGACGGCAACGGCACGACCGACTCGACGGCGGCGAACCCGTCGTACACGTACACGGCGAACGGCACCTACAACCCGACGTTGACCGTGCGCGACAGCACGAACAAGGTCTCCTCCGCGAGCACGGTGATCACCGTGGGCAACACCGCGCCGACGGTGGTGGTGAACACCCCGGTCAACGGCGGCCTGTTCTCCTTCGGCGACGCGATCCCGTTCACGGTGACCGTCACCGATCCGGAGGACGGCACGATCGCCTGCTCGCGGGTGAAGGTCAGCTTCATCCTCGGCCACGACTCCCACGGCCACCCGATGACCAGCGCGAACGGCTGCTCGGGTGTGCTGCAGACGACGACCGACGGTGAGCACGACTCTGCCGCGAACATCTACGGCGTCATCGACGCCGAGTACACCGACAACGGCGGCCTGACCACGCACACCCAGGCCCAGTTGCAGCCGAGGTTGCGCCAGGCCGAGCACTTCTCGTCGCAGAGCGGCGTGCAGGCGGTCGCCGGCGCGGCCCCGCACGGCGGCGCGGCGGTCGGCTACATCGACAACAACGACTGGATCGCGTTCACCCCGTACAACCTGAGCGGGGCGACCTCGTTCACGGCGCGGGTCGGCGCGGTCGCCGGCGGCAACACGCTGGAGGTGCGGACCGGCTCGCCGACGGGCACGCTCGTGGCCACGGTCACGGTCCCGGCCACCGGCGGGTACGCCACCTTCCAGGACGTCACCGTCCCGATCAGCAACCCGCCGACCACCACGGGCCAGCTCTACCTGGTGTTCAAGGGCGCGACCGGCGGCGGGCTGTTCGACGTCGACGACTTCACCTTCGGCACCGGCAGCGGCCCGCAGCAGCCCACGGGCAACCTGGCGCTGAACAAGCCGGTCGTGGTGACGAGCACCGAGGCGGCCGTCTACCCGGGTTCGGCCGCGGTCGACGGCAGCGGCACCACCCGGTGGGCCAGCGCCTTCTCCGACCCGCAGTCGATCACGGTCGACCTCGGGGCCTCCTACAACGTCAACCGGGTCAGGCTGAGCTGGGAGGCGGCCTACGGGTCGGCGTACACGATCGCGACCTCGACCAACAACAGCACGTGGACGACGGTCAAGACGGTGACCGGCGAGAACGGCGGCGTCGACGACCACACGGGCCTGAGCGCCACCGGCCGGTACGTCCGCATCACCGGAACGACCCGCGCCACGGCGTGGGGCTACTCGCTCTGGGAGTTCGAGGTGTACGGCAGCAGCGGCCCGACCAACCCGACGCCGACCAACGTCGCGCAGGGCAAGACGGCCACCGCCTCCAGCCAGGAGGCGGCCTACACCCCGGCCATGGCCGTCGACGGCTCCGGCACCACCCGCTGGTCGAGCGCGTTCTCCGACCCGCAGTGGATCCAGGTCGACCTCGGCCAGACCTACGCCATCAGCAGGGTGCGGCTGAGCTGGGAGGCCGCCTACGGCAGCGGCTACCAGATCCAGACCTCGCCCAACGGCTCGACCTGGACGACGATCAAGACGGTGACCGGTGAGAACGGCGGCGTCGACGACCACACGGGCCTGAGCAACAGCGCCCGCTACGTCCGCATCAACGGCACGGCACGCGGAACGGCCTGGGGCTACTCGCTCTGGGAGTTCGAGGTGTACGGCAGCTAGGAACCACCCTCGGAAACACCGCGGGGCCCGGCGTGTTCCCCCCCACGCCGGGCCCTGCCGGGTTCCTACGGCTGGAGCATCGCCTGGAGCGAGGCGGTCGCCTGCTTGCCGATCTCGGTCGGCTGGAGGTAGGGCTGCTCGGCCAGGACCGACTCCCAGTTGGCCGCGATCCCCTCGACGGTGAGGCCGCCGTCGGCGTGCCAGCCGGGCCCTTCGGCGACGAACACCCGGGCCACCCGCCCCGCGCCGACCGAGAACACCTCGCCGCTCGTGGCGCAGCTCTCGTGGACCAGGTAGGCCACCAGCGGGCTGACGTTCTCGGGCCCGAATCTGGCCTCGAACTCGGCCGGCAGCAGCGACTCGGTCATGCGCGTCCAGGCGATGGGGGCGATGGCGTTGGCGGTGATGCCCGAGCGGGCGCCCTCGATCGCGGTCGACTTGGTCAGCCCGACGAGCCCCATCTTGGCTGTGGAGTAGTTGGCCTGCCCGAAGTTGCCGAACAGCCCGGCGGGCGAGGAGGTGTTGACGATCCGGCCGTAGCCGCGCTCCTTCATGTGCGGGTAGGCGGCCCGGGTGACGAGGAAGGAGCCGCGCACGTGGACGGCCAGGACGGCGTCGAAGTCCTCGACGCTGATCTTCCCGAGCGACCGGTCGCGCAGGATCCCGGCGTTGTTGACCACGATGTCGAGCTGCCCGAAGGTCTCGACGGCCTGCCGCACGATCGCCTCGGCCCCCTCGGGCGTGGCCACGTTGTCACCGTTGGCGACGGCCTCGCCGCCGTTCTTGACGATCAGCTCCGCCACCTCGGCGGCCGGGCCGGTGGAGGCCCCGGTGCCGTCGAGCGCCCCGCCGAGGTCGTTGACGACGACCTTGGCCCCGCGCTCGGCGAGCAGCAGCGCGTGCGACCGGCCGAGACCGTGCCCGGCGCCGGTGACGACGGCCACCCGGCCGTCGTACCTGAGGAGATCATCCGGCATTCTCGCCCACACCCTTCCAAGGAGAACAAAATTCTGGACTAGCGCACCATACCAAACGGGACGTAGCGGACAGTGATCGGACGAGTGAGTTTCTGATATGGTTTCGCCGCCGTCGCACCCCTGGCTGGAGGCCGTGTCAATGCGCACTCTCCGCGTGGTTCAGTGGGCCACCGGCGCCGTGGGGGGATACGCGCTTCGCGGTGTTGTCGAGCGTCCCGAGTTCGAGCTCGCCGGAGTCCTGGTCTACGACCCCGACAAGATCGGCATCGATGCCGGTCCGCTGGTCGGTCTCCCCGAAACGGGAGTCGTCTGCACCGACGACGTCGACGCCATCATGGCGCTCGACGCCGACTGCGTGCTGCACATGCCCCTGCCGGCCACCTTCTTCGGCGGCGACCACAGTCACGACGTCGACACGATCTGCCGGCTGCTCGCCTCGGGCAAGAACGTCATCACGACCACCGGCTTCGTCTATCCCCTGGCCTACGGCACCGGGGTCGTCGACCGCATCGAGAAGGCCTGCCAGGAGGGCGGCACCACGCTCCACGGCACCGGCATCAACCCCGGTTTCGTGAGCGACGTGCTCCCCCTCACGCTGACCGGCCTGTCGTCGCGGCTCGACCACATCTACGTGCGCGAGACCTCCGACTACCGGGGCCACCCGTCTCACCACATCGTCACCGACCTGATCGGCTTCGCCCGTTCGCCGAAAGACTACGTGACCGCGGTCCGGCCGTTCCGCGCCTTCCAGCGGGCCCTGTTCACCGAGAGCGTGCAGCTGGTGTCGGCGGCGCTCGGCGTCGAGCTCGACGAGATCGAGGAGATGGACGAGTTCGAGCTGGCCGCCGACGACTTCGAGATCGCCTCGGGCCTGGTCCGCCAGGGCACCGTGGCCGCCTCGCGCTGGGTCTTCTCCGGCCTCGTGCGGGGGCGGCCGTTCATGACCGTCGAGTGCGTCTACAAGGCCGACGCCGACAGGGTGCCGCGCTGGGCCGATCCGGGCTTCTCGATCCACATCGAGGGGAAGCCGACGATCGTGGTGAACCTCAACGAGGTCAACCACGGGCTCGCGGGGGCCGCCGCCCACGCGGTCAACACCATCAGCGCGGTGGTGCGGGCCGAGCCCGGCATCCGCACCATCCTCGACCTGCCGATGGTGACGGGCCGGGGCACGGCCCGGCTGGCCTAGATCCCGGCCGGAAGCTGGCCCTGCACCTGCGCGGCCCACGGCTTGAGCACCGAGTCCAGGTCGGCGAGCCGGCTCTCCAGCACCGCCAGCCCCGGCGTGGGCACGATCGCGCCCAGCTCCACCAGCAGCGGCCGCAGGTGCACCTCCACCGCCAGGGCGTGCTGGGCGCCGCCCATCACCAGGATCGGCAGCGCGTGCCGGCCGGCCAGCGCCTGGGGCGGCAGGCGGTCGAGGAACGCCTTGAGGAGCCCGGTGTAGGTCCCCTTGTACGTCGGGCTCGCCACCACCAGCACGCCGGCGTCCTTGACGAGGTCGAGCGCGACCTCGACGGCGGCGACCGGTTGGGGCGCGAACAGGTGGGGGGCCAGCCCGGCGAGGTCGACGACGTCGCCGGCCGAGCCGAGGGCCGCCTCGGCGGCCCGCACGGCCACGTCCGCCGTGCGCGATCCGCTTCGAGGGTTGCCGACCAGGGTCACGATGCTGCCCATCAGACGTCCTCCTCGTACTCTTCGGCCTCGTCGTCGGGGAGGTCGTACCAGAAGACGTCGCCGGGATACTCCAGGCTCATGGCGACGAATGTAGCACTTATTCCCTATCTGTAATATAGGTAATTCTCTTCGCGCAACCGGCCTTCCCCCTTGAGGTGGATCAGGTGGGCGAGCGTCTCGTTGTTGGCCGCCCGGAGCTGGAAGCCCCCGATCGACTCCCACGGCCGCGACCAGGTCAGCCGGGTCGCGATCTGCCAGCACGTGAGGCCCGGCTCGGCGGCCACGACCCGCTCGATCTCGGCCAGCCGCTCGTGGTGGTGGGAGATCACGTACTCGACGCGGCCGAGCAGGTCGGGGAAACGGTACTCGTGGGCGGGCAGCACCTCCTCGACGTCGAGGCGGCCGACCGCGCGCAGGGCGTCGAGGTAGTCGGCGAGCGGGTTCGGGGCCGACTGCGGGTGGAAGGCCACCATCGGGGTGATCTTGGCGAGCACGTGGTCGCCGGAGAACAGCAGCCCGTCGCCGGCGAAGCACAGGTGGCCGGGCGAGTGGCCGGGCGTCCAGATCGCGGTCAGGTCCCAGCCGGGCAGGTCGAGCTTGGTCCCGTGCTCGATGAGCCGGTCGGGGGCGCCGGCCGAGACCAGCTTCCTGATCGCCATGGACGAGCCCGCCAGCTCGCGGGCGGTCTCCTCCGGCACGCCGCTGCGGAGCAGCAGCGCGAGCTCCCGCCGTGACAGGTCTTCGGGATCGTCGTAGCGGCCGCGCAGCAGCCGGGCGTCGGCGGGGTGCAGGCCGATCCAGGCGCCGGAGTCCTCCCTGACCCGGCCGGCCAGGCCGTAGTGGTCGGGGTGCATGTGGGTGACCACGACCGCCCGCACGTCGGCGATCTCGTAGCCCGCCGTCTTCAGTCCCGCCGTCAGGGCCGTGTACGCCTCCTCGGTGTCCCACCCCGCGTCGATCAGCGCCACGCCGCCGGGGAGTTCGAGGGCGTAGACGAGCACGTAGCGCAGCGGCGTGTTGGGCAGCGGGACGGGGATCGACCAGAGGCCGGGGCGCACGCGCTCGACCTCGGGGAGGCGGCCGGCCAGCCAGGCGGCGTGCTGGGCGGGGGCGGCCGGTTCGGTGGGTCTTCTCACGGGGTCGATTGTGTCCGACGTACCGAACAAGATTCTAGTGGCTGAAAATTTCATCGGACAATCCGGACGCGCGGCAGGTCGTTCACCCGTGCCGACCTGCGATTCTTGACCCTTGGCGAAACCCGTTGGAAACATCAGGTCCACCTGAGCCATGGGAGCGCTCCCATACCTGACGAGGTGCATTTTGACGCGACCCTCCCGCCTCACCGCCGTGTTCGCCGCGGCGGCCCTGTTCCTGTTACCGGTCACCACCGCGTACGCCGACGAGGGTCCCGAGCAGATCCCGAACGGGACGTTCGAGACCTCCACCGCGCCCTGGTGGAACACCGGCAACGTCACCGTCGAGATCGAGGACGGCCGCCTGTGCGCCGACATCCCCGGCTCGACCACCAACCCGTGGGACGCGATCATCGGCCTCGACGGCATCCCGCTGGTCGCCGGTGAGACCTACGCCTACCGCTTCTTCGCCTCGGCCACGCCCTCGCGCGTGGGCCGCGCGCTGATCCAGCTCCCGGTCGACCCGTGGACGACGTTCTTCGCGGCCAACCCCGAGATGAGCGTGTCGGGCAACGACTACGAGTTCACCTTCACCCCGGCCACCAGCCTGCCGAACGCGCAGGTCGCCTTCCAGCTCGGCGGCAGCGCGACCCCGTGGCGCTTCTGCCTCGACGACGTGTCGCTGCGCGGCGGCGCCGAGCCCGAGGTCTACGAGCCCGACACCGGCCCCCGGGTCCGCGTCAACCAGGTGGCCTACCTGCCCCAGGGCCCCAAGAACGCCACCGTCGTGACCGACGCGACCGAGGCCGTCGCCTGGCAGCTCAAGAACGCGGGCGGCACGGTCGTCGCGAACGGCTCGACCAGCCCGCGCGGCGTCGACTCCAGCTCGGGCCAGAACGTCCACAGCGTCGACTTCGGGTCGTACACGACCGCCGGCGAGGGCTACACGCTGACCGCCGACGGCGAGACCAGCCGGCCGTTCGACATCTCGCCGAGCGCCTACGCCCAGCTCAAGCTGGACGCGCTGAAGTTCTACTACACCCAGCGCAGCGGCATCGCGATCGACGACGCGCTGCGCCCCGGCTACGGTCGCCCGGCCGGGCACGTCGGCGTGGCGCCCAACCAGGGTGACACCAGCGTCCCGTGCCAGCCCGGCGTGTGCGACTACTCCCTCGACGTCTCCGGCGGCTGGTACGACGCCGGCGACCACGGCAAGTACGTCGTCAACGGCGGCATCTCCGCCTGGCAGCTGATGAGCGAGTTCGAGCGCACCAAGAACGCCGCCACCGCCAAGACCATCGGCTCGCTGGCGATCCCGGAGAGCGGCGACGCCGTCCCCGACATCCTCGACGAGGCCCGCTGGGAGCAGGACTTCCTGCTCAAGATGCAGCGCCCCGACGGCATGGCCCACCACAAGATCCACGACGCGGCGTGGACCGGCCTGCCGCTGATGCCGCACCTCGACCCGCAGCCCCGTGAGCTGCACCCGGTCTCCACGGCCGCCACGCTGAACCTCGCGGCCACCGCCGCCCAGGCCGCCCGCCTGTTCGCGCCCTACGACGCGGCGTTCGCGGCCAAGAACCTGGCCGCCGCCCGCAAGGCCTGGACGGCCGCCAAGGCCAACCCGGCGATCTACGCCTCCGCCAACGACGGCGTGGGCGGCGGCGCCTACAACGACGACAACGTGACCGACGAGTTCTACTGGGCCGCGGCCGAGCTCTACATCACCACCGGCGAGGCGGCCTTCCGCGACGCCGTGCTGAACTCGCCGCTGCACACCTCGGACGTGTGGCGCGAGCGCGGCTTCGACTGGGCCTCGACCGCCCAGCTCGGCCGCCTCGACCTGGCCACGGTGCCCAACAACCTGCCCGGCCGCGCGGAGGTCCGCGCGTCGGTCCTGGAAGGCGCCGACAAGTACCTCGCCACGCTGGACGCCCACCCGTACGGCCTGCCGTACAACCCGCCCGACTTCGACTGGGGTTCCAACAACCTCGTGCTGAACAACATGGTCGTGATGGCGGCGGCGTACGACATCTCCGGCCAGAAGAAGTACCTGGACGGCGTGCTGGAGGGCATCGACTACATCCTCGGCCGCAACGCCCTGAACATCTCGTACGTGACGGGCTACGGCGAGGTCAACTCGGAGAACCAGCACTCCCGCTGGTACGCCAACCAGCTCAACCCCGACCTGCCCAACCCGCCCAAGGGCACCCTGTCGGGCGGCCCGAACTCGGCCATCCAGGACCCGATCGCGCAGACCAACCTGCAGGGCTGCAAGCCCCAGTTCTGCTACATCGACCACATCGAGTCGTGGTCGACCAACGAGCTGACGATCAACTGGAACGCCCCGCTGTCGTGGATCTCGGCCTTCATCGCCGACCAGGGCGACGGCTCGGTCACCGCTCCCGGCTCGTGTGACGTGACCTACCAGATCCACGGGACCTGGGCGACCGGGTTCACCACCCAGGTCACGATCAAGAACACCGGGACGACGGCCATCGACGGCTGGAACCTCAAGTGGTCGTTCCTGGGCGGCCAGAAGCTCGACCACGGCTGGAACGGCGACTTCACGCAGTCGGGCGCGACCATGACCGCGAAGAACCTGTCCCACAACAAGAAGATCCACCCCGGCTCGTCGATCACCCTCGGCTTCAACGGCGTCGGCGCCCCGGGCGCCAACCCGGTGCCGGACCTGTTCCTCCTGAACGGCAAGGCCTGCGCCTAGCCGATGAGGGGCCCGTGGCTCTTCCGGGGGAGCCGCGGGCCCTGTCTTTCAGGCAGGTGCAAAACGCGAGACACGCCCGGCCTCCGGCCGTTCGTGTCTCGCTCTACTCTTTGTCCCGTGCTGAACGACATCCACGTCGACGAGGCGGTCCGCGCGCTGCGGCCCGACTTCGCCGTGCTCCTGGTCGAGGCCGTCGGCTTCGTCAACGGCCCCTCCGACGACCGGTCCCGCACGTGGCTGGCCGAGGCGTCGGCCCAGGCCGCGCCGCTCGACCACGAGAAGATCGAGGCGTGGCGCGAGGCCTACCGCGCCTTCGGCGCCAAGCCCCAGCGCACCCGCCCGTCGGTCGACGCCCTGATCCGCCGCATGCCGCTGCCCGAGATCAACCTGGTCGTCGACGCCTACAACTCCATCTCGGTACGCCACACGCTGCCCATCGGCGGCGAGGACCTGCGCCGCTACGAGGGCCCCGCGCGGCTGGTCCGGGCGACGGGCGACGAGAAGGCCGACGAGGTGCTGGGCGAGCCCGCCCCGGGTGAGGTCGTGTGGCGCGACGACGCCGGGGTGACGTGCCGCCGCTGGAACTGGCGGCAGGGCGTGCGCACCCGGATCACCGAAGACACGGTCGACGCCATCTTCATCCTCGAACGCCTGGCCCCGATGACCATGGAGGAACTGGTCACGGCCGGTGCCGAACTGGTCACGTTGCTCCAGGTGATCAGCCCCGAGGTCCGAACTTCAACCCGCACAATCGGCTAGAATTACGACCAATATGACGAAAAGGGGACCTCGTCCTGACCAGCCGGTGAGGGTGCCTCTACCATCCTGGGGGGCTACCCGTGCGTGACCAGTTCGGACAGTCCTGGGAGCATAAGCGGGAGCCACGCGCCGGACGGCTCTCGTCACCTGGCTGGACGAGTAGCCTTGGACAGGTTCCTTTACATCAACGCCGATCTGCGGAAGAGGGCGATTTCCGCCGTGTCGTCTGAGTCGTCGCGGACAAACCCGCTGGCAAGCTTCGGACAGAACGAATGGCTTGTCGACGAGCTGTACCAAAAGTACCTTCAGGATCCCGAGTCGGTAGACAAGGCCTGGTGGCACTTCTTCGCTGATTACAACGGGCAGGGCAAGGTCGCCCCGCCGGGCGACGCGACGCAGGCCGCCGCTCCCGCACCCGCAGCACCGGCCGCGCCTCCGCAGCCGCCGAAGGCCCCCGCGCCTGAGAAGAAGGCCCCCGCAGCCGCAGCCAAGCCCGCCGCGAAGGCCGAGGCGCCCAAGGCGCCCGCCGGAGCGGTCGAGGAGAAGCTGCGCGGCGCGGCCGCCCGCACCGCCCTCAACATGGAGGCGTCGCTGGCGATCCCGACCGCGACGAGCGTGCGGGCCGTTCCGGCCAAGCTGCTCATCGACAACCGGATCGTGATCAACAACCACCTGTCGCGCGGGCGCGGTGGCAAGATCTCCTTCACCCATCTCATCGGCTACGCCATCGTGCGCGCCCTTGAGGCCATGCCGGAGATGAACCACGCCTACGGCGAGATCGACGGCAAGCCGGCGATCATCAAGCCGGAGCACGTCGGGCTGGGCCTGGCGATCGACGTCCAGAAGAGCGACGGAACGCGCCAATTGCTGGTGCCGTCGATCAAGGCCGCCGAGACGCTCGACTTCCAGCACTTCTGGATGGCCTACGAAGACATCGTCCGCAAGGCCCGCTCGGGCAAGCTCGGCGTCGACGACTTCCAGGGCACCTCGATCTCGCTGACCAACCCCGGCACCATCGGCACGGTCCACTCGGTGCCGCGCCTGATGCCCGGCCAGGGCACCATCATCGGCGTCGGCGCGATGGAATACCCGGCCGAATACCAGGGCGCCTCCGGCGAGACGCTGTCGCGGCTGGCCATCAGCAAGGTGATGACGCTCACCAGCACCTACGACCACCGCATCATCCAGGGTGCGCAGTCGGGTGACTTCCTGCGGCGCATCCACCAGCTGCTGCTGGGCGCAGACAACTTCTACGACGACATCTTCGAGTCGCTGCGGATCCCCTACGAGCCGGTCCGCTGGACCGCCGACGTGTCGGCCTCCCACGACGACGACGTCGCCAAGTCGGCCCGCGTCATCGAGCTGATCCACGCCTACCGCGTGCGCGGCCACCTGATGGCCGACACCGACCCGCTCGAATACCGCCAGCGCAAGCACCCCGACCTCGACATCACCAAGCACGGCCTCACCCTGTGGGACCTGGAGCGCGAGTTCCCGACCGGTGGTTTCGGCGGCCGGGCGCTGATGACGCTGCGCGAGGTCCTCGGCGTGCTGCGCGACTCCTACTGCCGCACCGTCGGCATCGAGTACATGCACATCCAGAACCCCGAGGAGCGGGCCTGGATCCAGGCGCGGGTCGAGAAGCCCCACGCCAAGCCCGACCGCGACGAGCAGCTCCACGTGCTGGCGCGGCTCAACACCGCCGAGGCGTTCGAGACCTTCCTGCAGACCAAGTTCGTCGGCCAGAAGCGGTTCTCGCTCGAAGGCGGCGAGTCGCTGATCCCGCTGCTCGACTCGGTGATCGCCGCGGCGGCCGACGAGACCCTCGACGAGGTCGTCATCGGCATGGCCCACCGCGGCCGTCTCAACGTGCTGGCCAACATCGTCGGCAAGTCCTACGCCCAGGTGTTCGGCGAGTTCGAGGGCAACCTCGACCCGCGCAGCGCCCACGGCTCGGGCGACGTGAAGTACCACCTGGGCGCCAACGGCGACTTCGTGGCCCCGTCGGGCAAGCGCATCAAGGCGTCGGTCGTCGCCAACCCGTCCCACCTCGAGGCGGTCGACCCCGTCCTCGAAGGCGTCGTCCGCGCCAAGCAGGACCTGCTGGAGATGGGCCCCGAGGGCTTCACCGTCCTGCCGGTGCTGATCCACGGCGACGCGGCCTTCGCGGGCCAGGGCGTGGTGGCCGAGACGCTGCACCTGTCGCAGCTGCGCGGCTACCGCACCGGCGGCACCGTCCACATCGTGGTCAACAACCAGGTCGGCTTCACCACCAGCCCGGAGGCCTCGCGTTCGTCGGTGTACGCCACCGACGTCGCGCGCATGATCCAGGCGCCGATCTTCCACGTGAACGGCGACGACCCCGAGGCGGTCGTGCGCGTGGGCCGGCTGGCCTACGAATACCGCCAGGCGTTCCGCAAGGACGTCGTTATCGACATGATCTGCTACCGGCGCCGCGGCCACAACGAGGCCGACAACCCGAGCTTCACCCAGCCGCTCATGTACGACCTCATCGACGCCAAGCGGTCCACCCGCAAGCTCTACACCGAGGCCCTGATCGGCCGCGGCGACATCACGGTCGAAGAGGCCGAGCAGGCGCTGCGCGACTACCAGGAGCAGCTCGAGCGGGCCTTCACCGAGACCCGCGAAGCCGCCAAGAAGCCGCTCGAAGAGGGCGCGGTCGTCAAGCCGCCCACCGACGAGCTCATCGTGTGGAGCCACGACGACACCAAGACGGCCATCTCGGAAGAGACCGTCAAGCGGGTCATCGACACGCAGCTCACGATGCCCGAGGGCTTCACCGTCCACCCGAGGCTCAACCCGGTGCTCCAGCGGCGCGGCGCGATGGTCGAGGAGGACGCGATCGACTGGGCGACCGGCGAGGCGCTGGCGTTCGGTTCGCTGCTGCTCGACGGCCACCCGGTCCGCCTCGCGGGCCAGGACTCGCGGCGCGGCACCTTCGGCCAGCGTCACGCGGTGCTGGTCGACCGGGTCACCGGCGAAGACCACACCCCGCTGAAGACCTTCAACGAGGGCGTCACGAAGTTCTACGTCTACGACTCGCTGCTGAGCGAGTTCGCGGCCCTGGGCTTCGAGTACGGCTACAGCGTGGTCCGGCCCGAGGCGCTGGTCATGTGGGAGGCGCAGTTCGGCGACTTCGTCAACGGCGCCCAGTCGATCATCGACGAGTTCATCTCGTCCGGTGAGCAGAAGTGGGGTCAGCGCTCGTCGGTCGTGCTGCTGCTGCCGCACGGCTACGAGGGTCAGGGTCCCGACCACTCCTCGGCCCGCATCGAGCGGTTCCTGCAGATCTGCGCGCTCGACAACATGACCGTGGCCCAGCCGACCACCCCGGCCAACTACTTCCACCTGCTGCGGTGGCAGTCGCTGTCCGACCGGCGCAAGCCGCTGGTGGTCTTCACGCCCAAGTCGCTGCTGCGCCACAAGGCGGCGGCGTCGGCGACGGCCGACTTCACCTCCGGCACCTTCCAGCCGATCATCGGTGACAGCACCGTCGACCCGGCGGGCGTCCGGAAGGTCGTCCTGTGCTCCGGCAAGATCTACTACGATCTGGCCGCCGCACGCGACAAGGGTGGTCACACCGACACGGCGGTCGTCCGGATGGAGCGGCTCTTCCCGTTCCCCGAGCAGCCGCTGAAGGCCGAACTGGCCCGCTACGCCGACGACGTCGAGCTCGTGTGGGCGCAGGACGAACCCGTCAACATGGGTCCGTGGCCCTACCTGGCGCTCAAGATGACCGAGCGGCCCGAGGTCCTCAACGGCCGGCGGTTGCGGCGGGTCTCGCGGGCGGCGAACTCCTCGCCGGCCGCCGGTTCCCACAGCGCCCACGACAACGAACTGCACGCCATCGTCACCGAGATCTTCGGCTAGACACGTCACACCAGCGGGAGGCCCTCCACTGCGGGGGGCCTCTCGCCGTTTCCGGGAGCGGACATCATGTACTTCACCGACAGGGGCATCGAGGAACTGGTCGAACGGCGGGGCGAGGAGGAGGTGCAGATGGTCTGGCTGGCCGAGCGGCTGCGCGAGTTCGTCGACCTCAACCCCGAGTTCGAGACCCCGGTCGAGCGGCTGGCGACGTGGCTCGCGCGGCTCGACGACGACGAGGACTAACGCGATACATCTTGACTTTCCGCGAACGCGACATATCGTGTTTTGTAAGCAGTTCGCGGAAGGGGCGGCGTCATGCCGAGATGGATCATCGACAAACCCGACCAGCTCACGTTCGACCCGGTCGACCGGCTGAGCGTGCGCATCGTGGCGGGCCACCTCGCGGTGCTCGCCAGTGACGGCCCGCCCAGCCTGGAGGTCAGCGAGATCGGCAGCGACCCGCTGCACGTCGACCTCGAAGACGGGCAGTTGACGGTCAGCTACGGCGACCTGAGCTGGGAGGGCGTGCTCAGCTGGTTGCGGCCCGGCGGCGGGCGCCGCTGCGTGGCCACGCTCACCGTGCCGAAGACCTGCCGGGTCGAGGCCGGGGTGATCTCCGCGGGGGCGGTCGTGGCCGGCTTCGAGGGCCGCACCAAGGTGCGCAGCGTGTCGGGCGGCATCGTGCTCGACGGCGTGAGCGGCGACGTCAACGCCGAGACCGTCTCCGGGTCGGTCGAGAGCCGCGCGCTGGCCGGCGACCTGTCGTTCACCAGCGTCTCGGGCGAGCTGACCGTCGCCGACGGCGTCCCGCGCCGCCTGCGCGGCAACACCGTGAACGGCGACATCACCGCCGATCTGGTGCTCGGCCCGACCGGCCACGTGACCCTCAACACGGTCTCGGGCTCGATCTGGGTGCGGCTCCCCCGGGCCACCGACAGCGACGTGACCTTCCGTTCGATGTCGGGCAATCTGGAGTCCGCCTTCCCCGGCCTCACCTACAACGGCCACCCCGGCACCAAGACCCTCACCGGTCGCCTCGGCGGTGGCATGGCCACGCTCAGCGCGACCACGGTCTCGGGCGGCGTGACCCTGCTCAGTAAGGAAACAGAATGAGTCCCGTCTTCGGCCACGGCAGGCTCCGGCTCTACCTGCTCAAGCTGCTGGAGGAGAGCCCCCGCCACGGCTACGAGGTCATCCGCCTGCTGCAGGACCGCTTCCTCGGCGTCTACTCCCCCTCCCCCGGCACGATCTACCCGCGCCTGGCCCGGCTGGAGGAGGAGGGCCTGGTCACCCACGAGGTCGTCGACGGCAAGAAGGTCTTCACCCTCACCGACAAGGGCCGCGCCGAGCTGAACGACCGCCTCGACGAGCTCGCCGACCTCGAACGCGAGATCACCGCCTCGGTCCAGGACATCGCCCGCGAGGTCAAGGAGGACGTCCGGCAGACCGTGCGCTCCCTGCGCCACGAGCTGACCACGATGGCCCGCACCATCAACCAGGAGACGACCGGCACGGCCCGCGACACGCGCGAGGAGTGGAAACGCCAGCGCGAGCGGCAGAAGGCCGAGTGGTCCCGCCAGAAGCTGCAGTGGAAGGCCGACTCGGAGCGCTTCAAGGTCGAGTGGCAGCGCATCTGGTCCGACGCGTGGGCCATGACGGGCCTGCCGACGCCCGCGAACGGCACGTCAGACGACGAGCGGGCCACGGCCAACGACGCCGAGCTCGGGCAGTATCTGGCCGACTTCGTCGCCGACGTCAGGTCGGAGGCGGCCGACACCCGGCTGAGCGACGACGACCTGGCCGCCTGCAAGGCGGTCCTCGACGAGACCGCGGTCCGCCTGCGGGCGATCCTCGATCCGAACGGCTGAGCCCGATGGGTGACGCCCACCTGTGCGTGGTGTGCGGCCTGTCGCGCCGCTCGTGGTCGCTGCTCTGTTTCCGTCAGAGCGTGAAGACGATCTTCCCGAAGACGTCGCCCCCGGCCATCGCGGCGACGCCCTCGCGGGCCTCGGTCAGCGGGAGCACCCGGTCGACCAGCGGGCGTACCCCCGTCTGAGCCAGGAAGGTGGCCAGGCGGCCGAGCTGGTCGCGGGTGCCCATGGTCGAGCCGATGATCTGCTTCTGCAGGAAGAAGACCTGGGCGAGCTTGGTGGGGGCCACCATGCCGCTGGTCGCGCCGCAGATCACGACCCGGCCGCCGGGGCGCAGCGAGGCGATCGAGTGGTCCCACGTCGCCTCGCCCACGCTCTCCATGACCGCGTCGACCCGCTCGGGCAACCGGGCGCCCGTCTCGAAGACCTGGTCGGCGCCGAGTTCGAGGGCCTTCTCGCGCTTGCCGCCGGAGCGGCTCGTCACCCACACGCGGTAGCCGGCCGCCCGGCCCAGCGCGATCAGGGCCGTCGAGACGCCGCCGCCCGCGCCCTGCACCAGCACGGTCGAGCCGGGCTCCAGGCCCGCCTTCTCGAAGAGCATCCGGTAGGCGGTCAGCCACGCCGTCGGCAGGCAGGCCGCGTGCTCGAAGCTCAGTTCCGCCGGTTTGGGCACCAGGTTGCGCCGGGGCACCACGACCTTCTCGGCGAAGGTGCCCTGGTGCAGCTCCGACAGCAGCGTGCGTTTCGGGTCGAGGGTCTCGTCGCCGTTCACCGGCTCGCCGATGACGGCGTGCACGATGACCTCGTTGCCCGCCTCGTCGACGCCGGCCGCGTCGCAGCCGAGCGTCATCGGCAGCCGGTCGGGGCTGATGCCGATCCCGCGGAGGGTGAACAGGTCGTGGTGGTTGAGCGCGGTGGCGCGGACGGTCACCGTCGTCCAGCCGTCGGGGACGGCGGGCTCGGGCCGCTCGCCCACGGTCAGACCCTTGAGCGGGTCGTTCGGATCGGTCTGCGAAGCCGTGACTGCGATCATGTCCAGAACATTACTCTATCCGTGTTACCAAAGTGACGAAAGGGACCGAGACCGGCCGCGAATAATACGTAAACCGAATCGGCAAACCAGGGATCACCTGCGGAGATGCAATTCATAACAGCGGCGCATGAATAACGGTAAGGCCAATTGACCCCGCCCTCTCGTTATATCTGCGGCGGCATCCGTGATCGCGTCATTAACGTTCGGAGCTGTTTCCACGTATTTGGGACGCACCCTCAATTCGTCCCAAGGGAAAGGACTTCGATGATCTCCCGAGCACGTCGTCTCTCCATCCCCCTCGCCGGCGCGATGGTCGCGTTCGGCGCGGTGGGCACCGCCTCGTCCGCCACGGCCACGGCCCCCAGTGACGTGACCCAGAAGGCGGCCCCCACCACGGCCGCCGCCGCGGCGCAGTTCTGGACCCCCGACCGGCTCCGCGCCGCGAAGGACCGCACCGAGGAACTGGGCAACGCGGTCAAGGGCTCGGGCCGTCCGAGCACCCCCCAGCCCGACGGCAAGGCCGGTGTGGTCCCGCCGATCGGCGGCGAGAAGGCGGGCACCCCCGCCAGCAAGCAGGTCAACCTGCCCAACACGGTCGGCCGGGTGTTCTTCACCCTGCCGGGCAAGAACCCGCTCGACCCGCGGAGCTGGAAGTACTGCTCCGGCACCTCGATCCAGGGCAAGTTCCGCAACGTCGTGGCCACCGCCGGGCACTGTGTGTACGACCCGGCCAGCAACCGCTTCTACGACAACTGGGTGTTCATCCCGTCGTACTGGGACGGCACGCAGGCGTGGAACGGCAAGGCGCCCTACGGCATCTACCCGGCCACCTGGTACCAGGCGCACGACGACTTCGTGGTCAAGGAGGACTACGACTACGACTACGCGTTCGTCAACGTCGCCTCCGGTTACAAGGCCAGCTGGGAGAAGGTCGACGGCAAGTACAAGCTCGTGAAGACCGCCGTCGGCCGTCTCGGCGACAACGTCGGCGGCCAGGGCTTCACCTGGAACCGCAGCACCAAGACCAACGTCTTCTCCTTCGGCTACCCGGCCGGCCCGCACCCCGACGGCGACCGTCCGTTCAGCGGCAAGACGATGAAGTGGTGCTACGGCCAGACCTCGGCCATGCCGGCCGCGCCGAAGTACAACGTCCAGGAGCACGTCGGCATCAAGTGCGGCATGACCGCCGGCGCCAGCGGCGGCCCGCTGCTGTGGAACTACAAGAGCAAGACCCGCTCGGGCTACCTCTACGGCGTCAACAGCATCGCCTGGGACACCGACGGCAACGACCGGTACGACCGGCTCTCGTCGCCCTACTTCAACGGCGAGACCTACGACGTCTACAAGGTCGCGGCCAACCGCTGGACCGCCTGAAACTCCCTGAAACACCGGTGCCCGGGGGACGTTCTTCGTCTTCCGGGCACTTCCTTTTACACGGGCCGTAGCGTGAACCCGATCTACTGGGACGGACCAGAGGCGCGTTCGGTTCCCTCGAATTCATAACGAGACAGCCAAGAACCTGTGCCTGATCACTGGTGATCTGGAAAAATCACCCCTTACGATCGATACCTCCGTCACGAGACCCCCGAGAGGCCCCCATGACCAGGCGGATCACCCTTGCCGCGGGCGGCGTCGCCGCCGCGCTGGGTGCCGCCGCGCTCCTCTCGGTCTGGACGCCGACGTCCACCCCCGCCATCGCGGCCCCGCCCACGGCGCCCCTGATGGAGGTCTCGGCGAAGATGGCGGCCCCGCCGGCCGAGAAGCACCTCGGCAAGGGCGTGATGGCCTACCCCCTCGCGGCGACCGGCGCCGACATGCAGAAGGTCGCCGCCTACTGGACGCCGGCCCGCCTGAAGGAGGCCAGCACCTACGTCCCGGCCTCCAAGCCGGCCGCCGGGGCCAGGCAGGCCCCCTCGATGGCCGAACTCTCCGGCGAGACCACGCTGACCTCGACCGCGACCGCCGCCGCGGCGCCCTCGCAGCAGCCGATGGTCGGCAAGGTCTTCTTCAAGCTGGGCGACAAGGAGTACTGGTGCTCCGGTTCGGTCGTCCACTCCAAGAACCGCAACCTGGTCGCCACGGCCGGCCACTGCGGCTGGTCGCTCGGCCAGAACAAGCCCGTGGAGAACTGGGTCTTCATCCCCTCCTACGCGGGCGGCTCGACCGACGCGGGCATCTACGTCGGCCACACGCTCTACCTCCACGAAGACTTCTCCGGCGCGGGCGACTACGACCGCGACTACGCCTTCGTGACCGTCTACCGGGGCTTCACCTGGAAGGGCGACCAGCGGGTGCAGGGCGGCCGGCTCGAAGACAAGGTCGGCGCGTTCCAGTTCGCCTCGACGAAGGGCCGCTCGCGCGCGGTGTCGGTGTTCGGCTACCCGGCCGGCGCCCATCCTGACGGCAGCCGCCCCTACGACGGCCAGACGGTCCGCCCCTGCGCCGGCGTCACCAAGGCCACCCCGGCGAGCGCCCCCACCTATCTGCTGGAGAACGGCGTCCTGCTGAACCCCTGCCCGTTCACGGCGGGCGCGAGCGGCGGCCCGTGGGTGCTCGGGTGGGACCCGGTGAAGAAGACTGGCTTCCTCAACGGCGTGACCAGCCTGACGTGGAACATCGACGCCGACGGCAAGCTCGACGCCGCGTCGTCGCCCTATTTCAACGCGGTGACCGCGCGGGTCTACCAGCAGGCCGCCAAGCAGGCGACGAACTAGAAAGCGCCTTGCAAGCGCGCATAAAGCGGGGATAAAGCGCAGGAACCTACCTTCATCACAGCACACCCTCTGTAATGAAGGAGCACCACCATGCGATCCCGAGCGAAGCACCTCGCGCTCCTCGGCGCCACCGCCGGCCTTCTCGGCGCGGCCCTGGCCGTCCCGTCCGCGGCCAGCGCCGCTCCCGACGAGGCGTCCGACCCGCTGGCCGGCAGCGGCATCGCCGCCTGGAACGTCGTCGCCTTCTGGTACGGCCAGGCCAAGGCCAACCTGAACGCCGCCACCCCCTACGACGTCGAGACCAAGGTCGTCGCCAAGCACCTGTCGAAGGGCGGCCCGTCTGCCGACGGCAAGCCCGGCCTGGTCCCGCCGATCGGCGGCGCGGGCTCCACCTCGTCCAAGAACGTCAACCTGCCCCGCACGACCGGCAAGGTCTTCTTCCTGGACGCCGACAAGAAGCCCCGCTGGTGCACCGCCACCTCGCTCCAGGCGAAGTACAAGAACCTGGTCGCCACCGCCGGGCACTGCGTCTACGACACCGAGTCGAACGCCGCCACGCTGAAGTACTGGGTGTTCGTCCCGGCCTACTACCAGGGCAAGACCCCCTACGGCGTGTACGTCGGCAAGCAGGCCTTCACCCACTACGACTTCGACGTCTACGAGGACTTCGACCGCGACTACGCCTTCGTCACCGTCTACAACGGCCTGAAGGCCCCGCACGACGGCGGCCCGCTCGACGGCGACTGGAAGAAGGTCTCCAAGAGCGAGTGGGACAAGTACCGCTCCTACGGCACCTACCCGTGGATCGTCGACAAGTACACGAAGAAGATCGGCTCGAAGTACTACATCTGGAAGTTCGTCGACGCCGGCCGGCTGGGTGACAACGTGGGCGGCCAGGGCTTCGCGTACAACCAGAAGAAGAACGTGAAGGACTACGTCTTCGGCTACCCGAGCGGGTCACACCCCGACGGCAACCACGCCTACACGGGCCAGACCCAGAAGTGGTGCTACGGGACCACGTTCCCCGCCTCGGCGCCGGCCATCAAGGCGGAGGAGCTGCTCGGCGTCAAGTGCAGCTTCACCGGCGAGGGCTCGTCGGGCTCGGCCTGGATGTACAAGTACAGCAACACCAGCCGCAAGGGCTACCTGAACGGCGTCACCGCCGCGGTCTCCGACACCGACGGCAACGACCGCATCGACGTCAGCCTCTCGCCCTACTTCGACGGCGAGACCTACGGCATCTACAAGCACGCGGCGAACCTGTGGTCGGGTTCGATCGCCTAACCGGGAAAGGCCCGGCCGTCCTCGGCCGGGCCTTTTTCATGCCAAGAAGAATTAGACGTACATAGTCGGATTTCGGTGCCATGGAAAAATGTGATTCGAGTCACATTCGAACCAAGATCCGACTGCCGCCAGTCAAGTCCCACCTGCGGCAATGCGTGCACAACGGCCCCAAAGGCGCGGTGAAGTCGCTTTGGACACGCGGAACATCCCGCATATCGTCCTGACGGTCCCTTTACCAACGCATGGAGCAGCCTTGAAGCGCACCCTCGCCCTCTCCGGTGTGGCAGCCGGCCTGCTGGCCTCCGCCCTCGTCGCCCAGCCCGCCTCGGCGGCCGGCGACGTGGCGAGCGACCCGCTGGCGAAGACCTCCCTCGCGGCCAAGAACGTGGTCGCCTACTGGTTCGCCAACAAGTACGCCAACCTGGTCGGCTCGACCCCCTACAACGCCGAGACGACCATCAGCGTCAACAAGCACGTCTCCACCGGCGGCCCCGCGGCCGACGGGAAGGCTGGAACGGTCCCCGCGATCGGCGACGAGGCCAAGTCGGGCGGTTCCTCCAAGAACGTCAACCTCCCCCGCACCACCGGCAAGGTGTTCTTCCGCGGCGGCGACGGCAAGCCCCACTGGTGCACCGCCACCTCCCTGCAGTCGAAGTACAAGAACCTGGTCGCCACCGCCGGCAGCTGCGTCTACGACACGGTGACCAACAAGGCCACCCTCGACTACTGGGTCTTCGTCCCGGGCTACTACCAGGGCAAGACCCCGTGGGGCATCTACGTCGGCAAGACGGCCTACACCCACTACGACTTCGACGTCTACGAGGACGGCGACCGCAACTACGCGTTCGTCACCGTCTACAACGGCCTCAAGGCGCCGTCGTCGGGCCTGCCCGCCAAGGGCAGCGAGTTCGCCCGGTGGATGCGCACCGAGAACACCAAGGAAGTCTCCAAGGGCGAGTGGGAGACCTACAGCAAGGCGATCCGCTCGCCCGGCCCGATCAAGGGCAAGTACTACGTCATCCGCTTCACCGACGCCGGCCGCCTCGGCGACAACGTCGGCGGCCAGGGCCTGGCCTACAACCAGAAGGTCGGCCAGAACGTCTACGTGTTCGGCTACCCGAGCGGCTCCCACCCGGACGGCAACCACGCCTACACCGGCCACACGCTCAAGTGGAGCTACGGCAAGACGTTCAAGGCCAAGGCGTCGGCCGTGAAGGCCGAAGAGCTGATCGGCGTGAAGTCGTCGTTCACCGGCCAGGGCTCGCTGGGCTCGGCGTGGTTGTCGCAGTACAAGAGCGCCCGTCGCCTCGGCTACCTGAACGGCCTGACGAGCGGCGTCTCCGACACCGACGGCAACAAGCGCATCGACACGAGCGTCTCGGCCTACTTCGACGGCGAGACCTACGGCGTCTACAAGGCCGCCGCGAACCTGTGGAGCGGCTCGATCGCCTAAGCAAGATCGAACTGTCAAGATCGATCAGTCAAGATCGACCCCTGTGAAGGCCCGGCCGCTACGGCCGGGCCTTTGCCGTTCGCGGCAGGTTCCATTGATCGCATGTGATTTATGTCACATTCCCAGGCTGTTCTCAGGAACGTGTGGTTTTCTACGCCGCTCGCCTGTCACATACCCAGGGCACCAGAGCTGCGCTTCCGTCTCTTGCGTGTCATTGACACGTCTGTCAACACGCAGTGACTCAGATAACGGACACGCATCCGTCACTCCGAGTCACACACGAACCTCAGATAGCGCTTCAACCACAGAAGATCGCCGCTGTAGGGTCCAGCCATCCCTTTCCTGACGCATGGGACGCAAGCGCGGCCCACGTACAGACCAAGGAGTTCCCCCATGAAGCGCACTCTCGCCCTCGGTGGCGTGGCGGCGGGCCTGCTGGCCTCCGCCCTCGTCACCCAGCCGGCATCCGCCGCCGGTGACGTCGCCAGCACCCCGCTGGCCTCCACCGGCATCGCGGCGCAGAACATCGTCGCCTACTGGGCCGCCAACAAGGCTGCCAACCTCGTGGGCGCAACCCCCTACGACGTGGAGACCCAGGTCGTCGGGAAGCACGTCTCGACCGGTGGCCCGACCGCCGACACCAAGCCCGGGATCGTTCCCGCGATCGGTGACGAGAAGAAGGTCACCAGCACCTCGAAGAACGTCAACCTGCCCAAGACCACGGGCAAGGTGTTCTTCACCGGCTCCGACGGCGCGCCGCACTGGTGCACCGCCACCTCCGTTCAGGCCGCGTACAAGAACCTTGTCGCGACCGCCGGCCACTGCGTCTACGACGTCGTGTCCAACGCCGCCACGCTGAAGAACTGGGTGTTCGTCCCCGGTTACTACCAGGCGAAGACCCCGTGGGGCATCTACGTGGGTAAGCAGGCCTTCACCCACTACGACTTCGACGTGTACGAGGACGGCGACCGCAACTACGCGTTCGTCACCGTGTACAACGGCCTGAAGGCCCCGCACGACGGCCCCGCCTTCGGCGGTCCCGCCCCGAAGACGCCGAAGTGGTACGACAAGAGCGGCGGCGACGGGTGGAACGACCTCGGCGGCTGGGTCGAGGTCAGCTACGAGGTGTACAAGCAGTACTTCGGCTTCGACACCTTCATCGGTGACACCGCGGTCGTCAACGGCCGCAACGGCAAGAAGCACTACTTCATCTGGAAGTTCGTGGACGCTGGCCGTCTCGGCGACAACGTCGGTGGCCAGGGCCTCGCGTACAACCAGAAGATCGGCCAGTCGGTCTACGTCTTCGGCTACCCGAGCGGCAAGCACCCGGACGGCAACCACGCCTACTCCGGCCACACGCTCAAGTGGAGCTACGGCAAGACCTTCGCGGCGAAGGCTTCGGACATCAAGGCCGAGGAGATCATCGGCATCAAGTCCTCCTTCACCGGTGAGGGCTCGCTGGGCTCCGCGTGGCTGTCGCAGTACAAGAGCGCTCGTCGCCTTGGCTACCTGAACGGTGTGACGATCGGCGTCTCCGACACCGACAAGAACAACCGTATCGACACCTCGGTGTCGCCGTACTTCGACGGTGAGACCTTCGGCGTCTACAAGGCTGCTGCGAACCTGTGGAGCGGCTCGATCGCCTAAGCGGTCGCCTGTTCGACGAAAGACCCGATCGTTACGATCGGGTCTTTTGTCGTTTTTGCGCGTTCCAGCAAAGGTTGGGTTAACTCTCCATTCGGTTCCATTGATCACAAGTGATTTACATCACATTCCCAGAATCTTCACAGATTCTTGTGGTTTCTTACCGCGCCCACAGAAACCTGTCAGACGCCTCGCAAGCTGCGCTTCCATCCCAAAGGCACTCCTGACAGCTCTGTCAACATGCCGTCAGGTATGTCACGAAGAGATCGCGACGCCTCAAGCGCCCTCAGAGACCTCAGGTATCGCTGCGGACCCACCCAAGATCGGCTGTAAGGTCCACTCATCCCTTTCCTGACGCATGGGACGCAGGACGCGGCCCACGTACAGACCAAGGAGTTCCCCCATGAAGCGCACTCTCGCCCTCGGTGGCATTGCGGCCGGCCTGCTGGCCTCCGCTCTCGTCACCCAGCCGGCTTCCGCCGCCGGTGACGTCGTCAGCACCCCGCTGGCCAACACCGGCATCGCGGCCAAGAACATCGCGGGCTTCTGGTGGGCCGAGAACATGGCCCAGCTGAAGGGCGCGACCCCCTACGACGTGGAGACCCAGGTCGTCGGGAAGCACGTCTCGACCGGCGGCCCCACCGCCGACACCAAGCCGGGCATCGTCCCCGCGATCGGTGACGAGAAGAAGACCACCAGCACCTCGAAGAACGTCAACCTGCCCAAGACCACGGGCAAGGTGTTCTTCCGCGGCGCTGACGGCAAGTCGCACTGGTGCACCGCCACCTCGGTCCAGGCCGCGTACAAGAACCTCGTCGCGACCGCCGGTCACTGCGTCTACGACACGGTGAACAACAAGGCGACCCTGGACAAGTGGGTCTTCATCCCCGGTTACTACCAGGGCAAGACCCCGTGGGGCATCTACGTCGGCAAGCAGGCCTTCACCCACTACGACTTCGACGTGTACGAGGACGGCGACCGCAACTACGCGTTCGTCACCGTGTACAACGGCCTGAAGCTGCCCCACGGCGGCCTCAAGGACGTCAAGACGCTGAAGGACCTCGGCGGTCTGGTCGAGGTGTCGTACGAGCTCGCGAAGCAGTACGACATCAAGTTCTACGACTCCGAGGCCAAGAAGTGGTACATCTGGAAGTGGAACGACGCCGGTCGCCTCGGTGACAACGTCGGGGGCCAGGGCCTCGCCTACAACCAGAAGGTCGGCCAGAACGTCTACGTGTTCGGCTACCCGAGCGGCTCGCACCCGGACGGGAACCACGCTTACTCCGGTCACACCCTCAAGTGGACCTACGGCAAGACGTTCGCCGCCAAGGCGTCGGACATCAAGGCCGAGGAGATCATCGGCGTGAAGTCCTCCTTCACCGGTGAGGGCTCGCTGGGCTCCGCCTGGATCTCGCAGTACAAGAGCGCTCGTCGCCTCGGCTACCTGAACGGTGTGACCATCGGCGTCTCCGACACCGACAAGAACAACCGTTACGACACCTCGGTTTCCCCGTACTTCGACGGTGAGACCTTCGGCGTCTACAAGGCTGCTGCGAACCTGTGGAGCGGCTCGATCGCGTAAGTGGTCACCAGCTGACGGAAGGCCCGGTCGTTTACGACCGGGCCTTTTGTCGTTCTCCGAACGGTTTCTTGATCGCCGCAGTCACAAAAGATCCCGTCAGTAACCTCCGGAACATCCCTTTCCTGACGTATGGACGCAGGCGCGTCCGCGTACAGACCAAGGAGTTCCCTCATGAAGCGCACCCTCGCCCTCGGCGGTGTGGCGGCCGGCCTGCTGGCCTCCGCCCTCGTCACCACCCAGCCGGCTTCCGCGGCCGGCGACGTCGCCAGCGACCCGCTGGCCTCGACGGGCATCCAGGCCAAGAACGTCGCGGCCTTCTGGCTGGCGGAGAACGCCGCCAACCTGATCGCCGCCACCCCGTACGACGTGGAGACCACGGTCCCCTCCAAGCACGTCTCGACCGGCGGTCCGACGGCCGACACCAAGCCGGGTGTCGTCCCCGCGATCGGCGACGAGAAGGCGACCACCAGCACGTCGAAGAACGTGAACCTGCCCAAGACCACCGGCAAGGTCTTCTTCGCCGACGGTTTCGAGAACAAGGGCACGTTCTGGAACCCGAAGTGGGTCGCGAAGAACCCGCACTGGTGCACCGCCACCTCGGTGCAGTCGAACTACCGCAACCTGGTCGCCACCGCGGGTAGCTGTGTCTACAACACGGAGACCAACTCGGCGACCATGAACTACTGGGTGTTCGTCCCGGGCTACTACCAGGGCAAGACCCCGTGGGGCGTGTACGTCGGCAAGCAGGCCTTCACCCACTACGACTACGACGTCTACGAGGACGGCGACCGCAACTACGCGTTCGTGACCGTCTACAACGGCCTCACCCTGAACGGCCCCGACCAGTCGGCTCCCGTGAGCAAGGTCGAGGTCACCGAGGCCGAGTACCGGACCTACTGGGAGAACAGCGGCCGCCTGCTGCTGGCCGGCGCCGAGAAGGACGCCGCCCACAAGTGGCACTTCTACATCTGGAAGTTCAAGGACGCCGGTCGCCTCGGCGACAACGTCGGCGGCCAGGGCATCGCCTACAACCAGAAGGTCGGCCAGTCGGTCTACGTCTTCGGCTACCCCAGCGGCTCGCACCCGGACGGCAACGCCGCCTTCTCCGGCAAGACCCTGAAGTGGACCTACGGCAAGACCTTCGCCGCCAGCGCGTCGGCCATCAAGGCCGAGGAGCTGGTCGGGGTCAAGTCGTCGTTCACCGGTGAGGGTTCACTGGGCTCGGCGTGGATCTCGCAGTACAAGAACACCCGCCGTCTGGGCTACCTGAACGGCGTGACCATCGGCGTCTCCGACACCGACAAGAACAAGCGCTACGACACCTCGGTGTCGCCGTACTTCGACGGCGAGACCTACGGCGTCTACAAGGCCGCCGCGAACCTGTGGACCGGTTCGATCGCCTAAGCGCACGACGTGAAGGCCCGGCCGTCAGCGGCCGGGCCTTTTCGGTTCCATTGATCGGATGTGATTTACGTCACATTAAACGATCTATGTCCGACTTCTTCACCTTCGGTTAACCATCAGCGTCAAGCGCGGCACCCCTGCGGGCGTGGAGCTTTCCGCCCCGGCGGAGCCCTGACCGACGGGTCGACTGTGAGTCACTCGGATAACACGAGCATCACGGGCCTCTGAGGTGCGCAAACACCACTTCAGACCCTGAAGATCGCGGGAGTAACCTCCGGAACATCCCTTTCCTGACGTATGGGACGCAGGACGCGGCCCACGTACAGACCAAGGAGTTCCCTCATGAAGCGCACCCTCGCCCTCGGTGGCGTGGCGGCCGGCCTGCTGGCCTCCGCCCTCGTCACCCAGCCGGCCAACGCCGCCGGCGACGTCGCCAGCACCCCGCTGGCCTCGACCGGCATCGCGGCCAAGAACATCGCGGCCCTGTGGCTGGCGGAGAACGCCGCCAACCTGGTCAACGCGACCCCGTACGACGTGGAGACCCAGGTCGTCTCCAAGCACGTCTCCACCGGCGGCCCGGCGGCCGACACCAAGCCGGGCGTCGTCCCCGCCATCGGTGACGAGAAGCCGACCACCAGCACCTCGAAGAACGTCAACCTGCCCAAGACCACGGGCAAGGTGTTCTTCTCCGACGGCTTCAACTGGGACCGCAAGTCGCACCGCTGGGTCGCCGTGAACCCGCACTGGTGCTCGGCCACCTCGGTGCAGTCGAACTACCGCAACCTGGTCGCCACCGCCGGCAGCTGTGTCTACAACACCGAGACCAACAAGGCCACCCTCGAGAACTGGGTGTTCGTCCCGGGTTACTACCAGGGCAAGACCCCGTGGGGCATCTACGTCGGCAAGCAGGCGTTCACGCACTACGACTACGACGTGTACGAGGACGGCGACCGCAACTACGCGTTCGTCACCGTGTACAACGGCCTGAAGCTGCCCTCGGGCGGCTTCGCCGCGATCGAGTCCGACGCCGACCTGGGCGCCTGGACCGAGGTGACCGAGACGGTCGCCAAGACCTACAAGTTCCACTTCCGGTACAAGGGCAAGTACTACGTCTGGAAGTTCATCGACGCCGGTCGCCTCGGCGACAACGTCGGCGGTCAGGGCTTCGCCTACAACCAGAAGGTCGGCCAGAACGTCTACGTGTTCGGCTACCCGAGCGGCCAGCACCCCGACGGGAACCAGGCCTTCACCGGCAAGACCCTGAAGTGGAGCTACGGCAAGACCTTCGCGGCCAAGGCCTCGGCCATCAAGGCCGAGGAGCTCCTGGGCGTCAAGTCCTCCTTCACCGGTGAGGGCGCCCTGGGCTCGTCGTGGATCGCGCAGTACAAGAGCGCCCGCCGTCTGGGCTACCTGAACGGCGTCACGATCGGCGTCTCGGACACCGACGGCAACAAGCGCTACGACACCTCGGTGTCGCCGTACTTCGACGGCGAGGCCTACGGCGTCTACAAGGCCGCGGCGAACCTGTGGAGCGGTTCGATCGCGTAGTGGTCGTCCAGCGGAAGGCCCGGCTCCGGCCGGGCCTTTTCGTTTGCCCGTTCCAACGAAGTTCCCTTTGACGCACGGGCCCCCGAATCGGTGCCATCGGCTTTATGTGATTTACATCACATCATCACCTGTTGATAACGACCCGACTCCACCTCTGACCTCGGGTCTGACAGGTCACGGAAATGTCACGGGAACCTGAGCGGTTTCGGACGCCCTAGATCCGCTACCGCGTGTGACAAACAGGCATGTAAGTTCCGGGTTGCCCCTTTACTGACGCATGGGACGCAAGAGGCGGCCCACGTACAGACCAAGAGGAGTTCCCCCTTATGAAGCGCACTCTCGCCCTCGGTGGTGTGGCGGCCGGTCTGCTGGCTTCCGCTCTCGTCACCCAGCCGGCCAACGCCGCCGGCGACGTCGCCTCCGACCCCCTGGCGACGACGGGCATCGCGGCCAAGAACATCGCCGCCCTCTGGCTGACGGAAGGCGCCGCGAACCTGATCAACGCGCAGCCGTACAACGTCGAGACCACGGTTCCGTCGAAGCACGTCTCGACCGGCGGTCCGTCGGCCGACACCAAGCCGGGCATCGTCCCCGCCATCGGTGACGAGAAGAAGACGACCAGCACGTCCAAGAACATCAACCTGCCCAAGACCACGGGCAAGGTGTTCTTCGCCGACGGCGTCAAGAAGGACCCGGCGACCGGTCGTGTCGTGGCCGTCAACCCGCGCTGGTGCACCGCCACCTCGGTCCAGTCGGCCTACCGCAACCTGGTCGCCACGGCGGGCAGCTGCGTGTACGACACCGAGACCAACTCGGCGACCATGAACTACTGGGTCTTCGTCCCGGGTTACTACCAGGGCAAGACCCCGTGGGGCGTGTACGTCGGCAAGCAGGCCTTCACCCACTACGACTTCGACGTGTACGAGGACGGCGACCGCAACTACGCGTTCGTCAACGTCTACAACGGCATCTCGCTCGGCCAGGGTGCGCCCGCCGAGATCACGAAGGCCGAGTACGACGCGTACCAGAAGAACGGTGGCGGCTTCCTCACCCGGACGAAGACCGAGAAGGTCGACGGCAAGGACGTCACGAAGTACTTCGTGTGGAAGTTCAAGGACGCCGGTCGCCTCGGTGACAACGTCGGCGGCCAGGGCTTCGCGTACAACCAGAAGGTCGGCTCGTCGGTCTACGTCTTCGGCTACCCGAGCGGCTCGCACCCGGACGGCAACCAGGCCTACTCCGGCAAGACCCTCAAGTGGAGCTACGGCAAGACCTTCGCCGCCAAGGCTTCCGCCATCAAGGGCGAGGAGCTGCTGGGCGTCAAGTCGTCCTTCACCGGCCAGGGCTCGCTCGGCTCGGCGTGGCTCGCGCAGTACAAGAACACCCGCCGTCTCGGCTACCTGAACGGCGTGACCATCGGCGTCTCCGACTCCGACGGCAACAAGCGCATCGACACCTCGCTCTCGTCGTACTTCGACGGTGAGACCTACGGTGTCTACAAGGCCGCCGCGAACCTGTGGACCGGCTCGATCGCCTAGTCGATCCGCTTGACCTGTGAAAGCCCGGCAACCAGCCGGGCTTTTTCCTTTTTTATGTGTTCTTTAGCAGAGTTGCCAGAGTCATGTAAGTTTCTGGCTATCCCTTTCTGGCGCATGGGACGCAAGAGGCGTCTCACGCCAATCGCAAGGAGCGAACCCCCTGTGAAGCGCATCCTCCTTCCCGTCGGCGTGGCCGGCCTCGTGGCCGCCTCCTTAGCGGTCCCGGCGCACGCGGGCCCCAAGGTGGGCCAGTCCGCCAAGATGGCGGCGCCCGCCGCGGCCGCCGACACCCTGGAGTTCTGGACCGCCGACGGCGGCAAGAACCTCAAGGCCGCCGCCCCCTACGGCCTGGAGCACGCCCGCGTCCCCAAGCACGTCTCGACCGGCGGCCCGGCCGCCGACGGCAAGCCGGGCGTGGTGCCCGCCATCGGCGACGAGGCCAAGCCCACGACGACGTCCAAGAACGTCAACCTGCCCAAGAGCGCCGGCCGCGTGTTCTTCACGCTCGGCGACTCGCTCTTCTCGTGTTCGGCGTCGTCGATCCAGTCGGCGTACAAGAACCTCGTGGCGACCGCCGGGCACTGCGCCTACGACCTGGAGAGCAACGCCTCCGTCGTCGGCCGCTGGGTGTTCATCCCGGGCTACTACCAGGGCAAGGCTCCCTGGGGCGTGTACGTCGGCAAGACGGCCTACACCCACTACGACTTCAGCGTCTACGAGGACATCGACCGCGACTTCGCCTTCGTGACCGTCTACAACGGCATCACGCGGTCGGAGGACAAGTGGAAGGACGTCGGCCGCCTCGGCGACAACGTCGGCGGGCTCGGCTTCGCGTACAACCAGAAGGTCGGCCAGAACGTCTTCGTGTTCGGCTACCCGACCGCCTCGCACCCCGACGGCGACTACACCTACACCGGCTCGACCATGAAGTGGTGCTACGGCAAGCCGGTCTACCCCGTGGTCGAGAAGAGCGTGAAGGCCGAGGAGCACATGGCCCTGCGCTGCTCGATGACCGGCGGCGCCTCGGGCGGCCCGTGGATCATCAAGTACAGCAGCACGGCCCGCAAGGGCTACCTGAACGGCGTCAGCAGCCTCGGCGGCGACACCGACGGCAACAACCGCAGCGACCTGATCACCTCGCCTTACTTCGACGGCGAGACCTACGCCGTCTACAAGACCGCGGCCCCGCTGTGGTCGGGCTCGATCGTCAAGAAGGACGGCACCCTCGGGCTCACTGAAGTTAAGTAGTTCCTGTGTGACTTAGGTCACATTCCTTTTCCTCCCGTTTGTTTTCGGCCTCTCGGTTAGTCATCTGCGAGATCAATCCGCAACGGGAGGAAAAGGAGGGTTCACGTGGACAAGCGCGCACGTCTGGGTCTCGTGACCGCCGGCATCGCCGGATCCGCCGTTCTGGTGGCGTTACCGGCGAACGCCTCGCCCGCCGACGGACCCACGGTCTCCGTGGCAGACGCCGACAACATCGCGGGCTTCTGGTTCCGCAGCAACAGCAAGGCGCTCAAGGCCGCCACCCAGTGGGGCCCCGACGCCGAGACGGTCGCCAAGGTGGCCAAGCTGTCCTCCAAGGGCGGTCCCTCGGCCGACGGCAAGGCCGGCACCGTCTCCCCGACCGGGCCCGGCGGCCAGGCGGGCAAGTCCAAGAACATCAACATCCCCAAGACGCTGGGCAAGGTCTTCTTCCGCAAGAACGGCAAGACCTACTGGTGCTCGGCGAGCTCGATCCAGGCCAAGTACAAGAACCTGGTCGCCACCGCGGGCCACTGCGTCTTCGACACCGACGACAACGACCACATGCTCGACCAGTGGATCTTCGTCCCGGGCTATTACCAGGGCAAGGCCCCCTGGGGTGTCTACGTCGCCAAGCAGGGCTTCACGCACTACGACTTCGACGTCTACGAGGACTACGACCGCGACTACGCGTTCGTCACGGTCTACAACGGCGTCAGGTTCGAGGCCAACCGGGCCGTGTCCGAGAAGCAGTACAAGGGCCACGGCGGCGTCAAGTGGCGCGACAAGGGCAAGTGGTGGATCCTCACCGTCAAGGACGCCGGCCGCCTCGGCGACAACGTCGGCGGCCAGGGCCTGGCCTACAACCAGAAGGTCGGCGCCGGCGCGGTCTACGCCTTCGGCTACCCGGCGGCCCGGCACCCCGACGGCAACAAGGCGTTCACCGGGGTCACCCCGAAGTGGTGCTACGGCAAGCCGAACCGTGAGGTCACCGACGCCGGGCTCAAGATCGAGGAGCAGATCGCGATCACCTGCTCGATGACGCCGGGCGCCGACGGCGGCCCGTGGCTGCTGAAGTACAGCAACGCCCGCCGCCTCGGCTACGTCAACGGCGTGACGAGCGCCTTCGCCGACTCCAACGGCAACGACCGCATCGACAAGATCACCTCGCCCTACTTCGACGGCGAGACGTACGACGTCTACAAGGCCGCGGCCAGCAATTGGTCGGGCAGCATCGTCAAGAAGTAACGCCGAACGGAAAGGCCCGGCCTCGGGGGAGGCCGGGCCTTTCGGCGTCCTACCGGCGGGCCACGCCGTCCTTGCGGGCCTGGTCGGCCACCGCGCGGGTGACGGCCGGGGCGACCCGGTCGTCGAACGGCGAGGGGATGATGTTGTCGGGCCGCACGTCGTCGCCCACGACCCCGGCGAGCGCCTCGGCGGCGGCGATCTTCATGTTCTCGGTGATCGTGGTCGCCCGCACGTCGAGCGCGCCCCGGAACACCCCGGGGAAGGCCAGCACGTTGTTGATCTGGTTGGGGAAGTCGGACCGCCCGGTCGCCACCACGGCGGCGTGCCTGGCGGCCACCTGGGGGTGCACCTCGGGCGTCGGGTTCGACAGGGCGAACACGATGGCGTCCTGCGACATCGAGGCGATGGCCTGCTCCGACACCGTCGAGCCGGACAACCCGATGAACACGTCGGCCCCGGCGAGCGCCGACTCGGTCGAGCCGGTCAGCCCGGCCTTGTTCGTGTCGCGGGCGAGCGCGGTCTTGTACGGGTTCATGCCGGCCCGGCCCTCGAAGATGAGGCCCTTGCTGTCGGACACCGCGATGTCGCCGATGCCCGCGTTGAGCAGCATGCGGGTCACCGCGACTCCCGACGCGCCGGCGCCCGCGACCACGACCCGCAGCTCGCCGAGGCGGCGGCCGGTGACCCGGGCGGCGTTGGTGAGCGCGGCGGTCGCGACGATCGCGGTGCCGTGCTGGTCGTCGTGGAAGACCGGGATCGACAGCAGCTCCCGCAGCCGGTCTTCGATCTCGAAGCACCGGGGGGCGCTGATGTCCTCCAGGTTGATGCCGCCGAAGGAGGGAGCGAGCCGCACGACGGTCTCGACGATCTCGTCGACGCCGGTGCAGTCGAGGCAGATCGGCACCGAGTCGACCCCGCCGAACTCCTTGAACAGCAGCGACTTGCCCTCCATGACGGGCATCGCGCCGGCCGGGCCGATGTCGCCGAGCCCCAGCACGGCGGTGCCGTCGGTGACCACGGCGACCACGTTGGAGACCCACGTGTATTCGTTGACGAGCTCGGGCGAATCGGCGATGGCCGAGCAGACGCGGGCCACGCCGGGCGTGTAGGCGAGCGACAGATCGTCGGCGTTTCGGACCGGGATGGTGGCTCTGACCTCTAGCTTTCCGCCGCGGTGCAGCGCGAAGGCCGGATCGAGGTCGAGGGCTTCGAGGGAAGCAGTCATTACGCTGACCCCTGATGTCTGGTGACGGACACAACACAGACCGTTACGAGACGAGGGCCCGCGGCATGGATAGACACCGGAACCGTCGTCGTTGACGGCCGTCTCGGGCACGGGGGTCACCCGTTGCCCTAGTGTGCCACATGCTGAGACGGCCCTCGCGGTCAGATACTCCGCAGCCGATTCGCCTTTGATGCCCTGACAATCTCTTTGGAACTTTCCGTCCCTGTGTAATACTCAATGTCCAGAGTCACCTATTACAGGGTTCCCCGTGGACTTGACCTCCTATGCCGAACTGGCCGTCCTCCTCGTCAACCGCCGGGACGATCTGAAGACCCTCGACGGGCTGCGCGGCCTGCTGGCCGAGACCGGCCGGACCGAGGCCGCCGGGCGGGCGACCCGGCGCGACCTCGACCACGTCATCGAGCTGCGCGACGAGCTGACCGAGGTGTTCGAGTCGGCCGCCGAAGGCAACGAGGAAGACGTGGTCCAGCGCCTCAACGGGCTGCTGGTGCGCCATCCCGTCCACCCCCAGATCGCCGGCCACGACGGCCAGCCCTGGCACATGCACCTGACCGAGGGCGGCCGGGTCGGCGACACCGTCGCGGTCGGGTCGGTGATGGGCCTGGCGAGCGTGGTCACCGGCCTCGGGGTCAACCGGCTGGGCCTCTGCCAGGCCACCCCGTGCCGCAACGCCTATCTCGACACCTCGTCGAACAGGTCGCGCCGCTACTGCTCGGAACGCTGCGCCAGCCGGGCCAACGTGGCCGCCTACCGGGCCAGGAAACGCGGCCCCAAGGCGAGTGACGGCCAGTAACGGCCGACCACCTTCCCGACGATCCGGTCCTGGGGAATCGCGCCGAAGTCCCACGAGTCCCGGCGGCCGGGCGCGCTCTGGTTGTCGCTCTCCAGCCACCAGCCCTCGTCGGTCCACCGGAACACCCTTTTGACGATGAGGTTCCCGGGTAGCCGAGCGATCACGACGTCTCCCGGACGGATCTTCGCGTTGCGGCGGACCACCAGGCAATCGCCCGGCCGCAGGGCCGGAAGCATGGAATCCCCGGTCACCCGGACGCTGGTGAACATGATCCACCTCGGAGCAGTAATGTCGGAACCGCAGCCACTCAGACGAAAGGAACCCCGATGCTTGCCAAGCACGTGGCATCGGCCCATTGTGACCTGCCGTGCGGTGTCTACGACCCCGCCCAGGCGCGTATCGAGGCCGAATCGGTCAAGGCCATCATGCAGAAGTACGCCGACAACGACGACCCGGTGTTCCGCTCGCGCGCCCTCACGATCAAGGAGGAGCGGGCCGAGCTGGTCAAGCACCACCTGTGGGTGCTCTGGACCGACTACTTCAAGCCCCCGCACCTGGAGGCGCACCCGCAGCTCCACCAGCTCTTCTGGGACGCCACCAAGCTCGCCGGCGCCGCCGGCGCCAAGGGCACCGTCGACGTCGCCAAGGCCGACGACCTCCTGGGCAAGATCGACGAGATCGCGAAGATCTTCTGGGAGACGAAGGCCGCGTAGCCTTTCCGCCCCGGACCCCGCGCGATCTCTTGGAGCTTTCCGTGCGGGGTCCGCGCATTTCCGGCATCGGCGCGTCCAAGCCGAGCAATCGCGGTCGAGTGGCGGTAGGTTGCAAACATGCGGCCCCGCGAGATGTGGCCGGCAGGGCAAGGAGGATCGTGACCGACGCAACTGATGTCACAGGGGATCTGGCCGGGATCCGCGACGCCGTGAGCGTACGGCTTCCGGCGGCCAGCGCCTATCTGTCCGTGTTGCGGACCGCGACAGCAGGTCTGGCGGCACGGCTCGACTTCACCATCGACGAGATGGAAGATCTGCGGATCGCCGTCGACGAGGCGTGCGCGATGTTGCTGCGCCACGCCGTCCCCGGCACCGACCTGATCGCGGAGTTCGAGCTGACCGGGCAGGAGATGTCGATCCGGGTCGAGGTCACCACCGTCGGGATCGCCGAGCCCAAACGCGATGACTTCGCCTGGATGGTGCTCACCGCGCTCGCCGACGACGTCGATGCCGTGTCCTCCCCCGATCACATGGCGATCGTGCTGCGCAAGCGGCGAGGCGCGGCGAGGCCGGCGTGACGGAAAGGACCCGTGCCATGGCCACCAGCGACTCCGGAGTCCCGGATCGGGTGCGCGCGCGCAGCCTCTTCGGGGAGCTCGCTGAGCTGCCGGCCGACGACCCGCGCCGCCAGCGCATCCGCGACGAGCTCGTGGAGCTGCACCTTCCGCTGGTGGAATACCTCGCCCGCCGGTTCCGCAACCGCGGCGAGTGGCTCGACGACCTGACCCAGGTGGCCACGATCGGCCTGATCAAGTCGATCGACCGGTTCGACCTGGCCCGGGGGGTCGAGTTCTCGACCTACGCCACCCCGACCATCGTCGGCGAGATCAAGCGCCACTTCCGCGACAAGGGCTGGGCGGTCCGCGTGCCGCGCCGCCTGCAGGAGCTGAAGCTGTCGCTCACCAAGGCGATCAGCGAGCTCTCGCAGCGCGAGGGCCGGGCGCCCACGGTGGCCGAGCTGGCCGCCCATCTCCAGATGACCGAGGAAGAGGTGCTGGAGGGCCTCGAGTCGGCCAACGCCTACTCGACGGTCTCGCTCGACGCGCCCGACTCGGGCGACGACGACGCGCCGGCGGTCTCCGACTCACTCGGCATCGTCGACGAGTCGCTGGAGGGCGTCGAATACCGCGAGTCGCTGAAGCCGCTGCTGGAGCGCCTGCCGCCGCGGGAGAAGCGCATCCTGCTGCTGCGGTTCTTCGGCAACATGACCCAGTCGCAGATCGCCACCGAGCTGGGCATCTCGCAGATGCACGTGTCGCGTCTGCTGGCCCGCACCCTCGCGCAGCTGCGCGAGGGCCTCACGGCGGAAGACTGACGATCCACTTCGGCCGGCGTCGCGAGACGCCGGCCGACCCCTTTTCCGGCCGCTAGACGTCGCCCATGAGGGCGTGGGTCGAGGGCGGCGCGAGAAGAGTGACGAGAATCACGACGGCCGCCACGATGAGTGGCACCCCCCAGGCGAGCTGCCCCGCCTGGATCAGCGTGATCGCCAGCAGCCCGGCGAAGATCTGGGTGACCACAGCGGGCCCCCGGCTCCACCGCATCAGCTGGAGGATCCCCCACGCGACCCAGACCAGGCCGGCGCCCACGGCCAGCGCGAACGCCGCCAGCACGAGCGAGCTCATGACGTCGCCGGCCCCGCCGAGCAGGGTCTCGTAAGCGACCCAGCTGCCGATCGCGACGGCGGCCAGTCCTTCGATCGCGACGGCGCCCGCCGCGACGAGGAGGGTGAACGGACGGTTCTGCACAGTTGGTGAGACTACCCGTCGCATAACCTTCAGGCATGCGGGCACTTCTGCTGGTCAACCCCAAGGCGACCTCGACCAACCGGCGCACGCTCGACGTCCTGCTGCGGGCGCTCGGGGCGGCGGTCGACCTGGAGGTCGCCGAGACCGGATACCGGGGTCACGCGTCGGTGCTGGCCGCCCATGCCAAGGAGAAGGGCTTCGACGCGGTGGCCGTCCTCGGGGGCGACGGGACGGTCAACGAGGTCGCCAACGGGCTGATGGCGGTCGACGACCGGGCCAAGATGATCATCATTCCGGGCGGCAGCGCCAACGTGCTGGCGCGCGCGCTGGGCCTGCCGAACAATCCGGTCGAGGCGACCGGCGCGGTCCTCGAGGCGCTGCGTGAGGGCCGCTCGCGGACGATCAGCCTCGGGCTGGCCGAATGGGATGTTAGCGATTCCGGCACCGGGGCAGGGGTCGAGTCTCGCTACTTCACATTCTGTGCCGACCTCGGCTGGGACGCCGAGGTCATCAGGGCCGTCGAAGGCCTGCGCAGCGCCGGTTACCGGGCTTCGCCGACGCTGTACATGCAGACGGCCCTGCGGCACTACCTCATGACCGACCGGCGGCATCCGGCGATGACCCTGACCCGGCCGGGGCAGCGCGACGTACCGGGGATCTTCCTGGCGATCGTGTCGAACACCGCGCCCTGGACGTTCGTCGGGAGCCGGCCGGTCAACCCGACTCCGTGGGCCGGATTCGACACCGGCCTCGATCTGCTGGCGATGACGAAACTGCGGCTGCCGGCCGTGGTGAACCTGCTCCGGCAGATCGTCGGCGACCCTCAGGGATTGCCGACGGGTAAACACCTCGTTCAAGCACATGACGAGAGTGTTTTCACGATCGAGGCGGCGCGGCCCATCGCACTTCAGCTTGACGGCGACTACCTGGGAGAACGGGAAAGGGTGACATTTCGCTCTATCCCGGACGCGTTACAAGTTCTGGTCTAGACAGTTACAAGCGGTCATAGTGTGACGCATCCGACAGCTAGGACCCGCAAAACCTTCCCCCAAACCTCTTGTGTGCTGTAGGAGTGGCTGAAAAGCTGAACGCGACGTCGGAACGTAGGACCTTTCGAGAGCCACAGCTCACGCCAAGGTTCCCGGCGATCGTCATCGCGAATCTCGTCCCTCAACTTTTCGGGCGGCCGTTCGCGTCAGTTAGTGAATCTGTTCACAAAGGTGCAGGAGCCGCCCAGGCTCCACTTACGAAGGAGTGGAACGCATGGACTGGCGCCACCGCGCTGCCTGCCGTGACGTGGACCCCGAGCTGTTCTTCCCGATCGGCAACACCGGGCCCGCGTTGATGCAGATTGAAGAGGCCAAGCAGGTCTGCCGTCAGTGCACGGTCAGCGAACTGTGCCTGAAGTGGGCTCTGGAGTCGGCGCAGGACGCCGGCGTCTGGGGCGGCCTCAGTGAGGACGAGCGTCGCGCTCTCAAGCGCCGCACCGCCCGGGCCCGCGCCCGTGCCAACGTCTGACCACATACAACCGAATTAGAGCGCGCCCGTATTGCGCGAATATTGCGCACGGGTCAAATCCGGTGAATGTCATTGGTGGGAACGTTCACCGGAATGCTGAGGACGACTTTCGTGCCGCCGCCTTCTCGCGTGGCCATGTTCAGATGCCCGGAGAGTTCTCCCACCACGAGGGTCCGCACGATCTGCAGGCCCAGATTGCTGTTCGTCTCGATGTCGAATCCCGGCGGCAGCCCCTGACCCTCGTCGGCGATCACCATCTGGAGTGTGTCCGGATGGCGCTCCACCCGCACCTCGACGTTGCCCGGCCGCCCGTCGAGCCCGTGCTCCACGGCGTTCTGCAGCAGCTCGGTGAGCACCATCGCGATCGGCGTGGCCACCGCCGCCGGCAGGATGCCGAACGTGCCCGCCCGCCGCAGCGCGACCTGGGCCACCGACACCTCGGCCGTCATCTGGATCACCCGGTCGGCGATCTCGTCGAAGGCGACCAGTTCCTCGGGCATCTGCGCCAGGGTCTCGTGCACGATCGCGATTGATCCGACCCTTCTGACCGCCTCGTCGAGCGCGGCCCGCCCCTCGGGCACCCGCAGGCGGCGCGACTGGAGCCGCAGCAGCGCGGCCACGGTCTGCAGGTTGTTCTTCACCCGGTGGTGGATCTCCCGGATCGTGGCGTCCTTGGTCAGCAGCTCGCGCTCCCGGCGGCGCAGCTCGGTCACGTCGCGCACCAGCACCAGGGCGCCGATGCGCCCCCCGGAGATGATCAGCGGGATGGCCCGCAGCTGGACGACCGTGCCGCCGCGCTCGACCTCGGTCTCCCTCGGCACCTTGCCGCTGGCGACCAGCATCAGGTCTTCGTTGATCGGCTCGTCGCGGTAGCAGAGGTCGGCCGTGGTCTTGCCGAGCTCCGAGCCGACCAGGTCGGCGTGCAGCCCGAGACGGCGGTAGGCGCTCAGCGCGTTGGGCGAGGCGTAGGTGACCCGCCCGGCCCGGTCGAGCCGCAGCAGCCCGTCGCCCACCCTCGGCGACCGCACCAGCATGGGCTCGTCGCCGTGGAAGGGGAAACGGCCCTCGGCGACCATCTGGGCCAGGTCGGAGGCGCTCTGGAGATAGGTCAGCTCCAGCCGCGACGGCGTGCGCGCCGACGACAGGTTGGTCGAGCGCTGGATGACCCCGATGAGCGGCCCGTCGAGGGCGCGGCGGACCGGGATCGTCTCCTCGCGGACCGGCACCCCGGTCGACCAGTCGGGGTCGCCCTCGCGGCAGATCCGCCGCTCCTGCCAGGCCGTCTCGATCAGCGGCCGCTCGCTGCGCCCGATGAAGGAGCCGACGACGTCGTCGTGGTAGACCGTCGGGCCGGTCGTCGGGCGCATCTGGGCGACCGCGATCCAGCCCTCTTCGGCGGGGATCCACAGGATGAGGTCGGCGAAGGACAGGTCGGCGAGCAACTGCCAGTCGGAGACCAGCGAATGCACCCATTCGAGGTCTGCGGCGGACAGATCGGTGTGCTTTGCCACCAGGTCGCTGAGAGTCGGCACCTAGGCATGATGCGTCGTGACACAGGCCGAACGCCAATCGGGACACGGCACCTGGCATCATCTCTCCATGCATGGGCCGATCGATCGACTTCGCCAGGCCGCCGAGCGCCGCGCCGCCGCCGGGCTGACCCGGGTGTTGCGTCCGCGTTCGCCCGACTTCGACGGGCTGCTCGACCTGGCCTCCAACGACTACCTGGGGCTCTGCCGCGATCCCCGGTTGACCGAGGCGGCCGTGGCGGCGACCCGCGAGTGGGGCACCGGCGCGACCGGCTCCCGGCTGGTCACCGGGAGCACCCGCCTCCACCACGAACTGGAGGAGGCCCTGGCGGCCTTCACCCGCTCCCCCAGGTCGCTCGTGTTCTCCTCGGGCTACCTCGCCAACCTCGCGGCCGTGGCGACGCTCGGCCGGGGCGGGCTGGTGGTCTCCGACGCGGGCAACCACGCCTCGATCGTCGACGCGTGCCGGCTGGCCCGCGCGCGTGTGGTGGTGACCCCCCACGGCGACGTCGGCGCCGTCGAGAAGGCGCTGGCCGGCCGCGAGGAGGAGAACGCGGTGGTGGTCACCGACGCGGTCTTCTCCGTCGACGGCGACCTCGCGCCGCTGGGGGCGCTCTCCGAGGCGGCCGTACGGAATGGAGCGCTCCTCGTCGTCGACGAGGCCCACGCGCTCGGCGTCGTCGGGGAATACGGCCGCGGGGCGGTTCACAATGCCGGACTTGCGGGGAATGCTCACATTGTGAGAACCGTCACGTTGTCGAAGTCGCTCGGCTCCCAGGGCGGCGCCGTGCTGGGCGCGCCGGAGGTGATCGACACCCTCGTCGACACCGGCCGGTCGTTCATCTTCGACACCGGCCTCGCCCCCGCGAGCGCCGGAGCGGCCCTCGCCGCGCTGCGCATCCTCGAAGAGGAGCCTGACCTGCCGAAACGAGCCCGGGAAATCGCCCTCGCCCTGGCCTCGACCGCCCGCGAACTGGGGTTCGAGACCACCGAGCCGGCCGCCGCCGTGGTGCCGGTGGTGCTGGGCGACCCCCACCGGGCCCTGGCCGCGGCCGCGACCTGCGCGGACCACGGTGTGAAGGTCGGCTGCTTCCGACCGCCTTCGGTCCCCGACGGACGGTCTTGCCTAAGGTTGACCGCTCGGGCCAATCTGGGGTCCGATGATCTCGCGGTGACCGGGCGCGCGCTCGCCGCCGTGGCCGGAACGAAGGTGACCGCGTGACCGAAGACACTCCCCGGGTGCCGAAGTACTACGACGTCAAACGTAGCCTGCTCGAGCTCACCAAGAGCCTGCCCGCCGGGAGTGCCCTGCCCCCCGAGCGCACCCTCGCGGTGCGCTTCGAGACCTCGCGCACGACGGTACGCCAGGCGCTGACCGAACTCGTCGTCGAGGGCCGCCTGATCCGCATCCAGGGCAAGGGCACCTTCGTCGCCCAGCCCAAGGTCGCCCAGGTCCTCCAGCTCACCTCGTACGTCCAGGACCTGCGGACCGTCGGCCTCGAACCCGACACCAAGATCCTCGACATCTCCTACATCACCGCCGACGAGGCCCTCGGCCGGCGGCTGGCCATCAACCCCGGCGGCCGGGTGCTGCGCATCCACCGCCTCCGCCTGGCCAACGGCGAACCGATGTCGATCGACACCACCCACCTCTCGGCGCGGCGATTCCCACGGCTGCGGCGCGAGCTGGAGGGCCACCCCTCGCTGTACGAGACGCTGCACAACGCCTACAGCGTGCGGCTCTCCGACGCCGAGGAGATCATCGAGACGGTCCTGGCCACGCCCTACGACTCGCAGGTCCTCGGCGTCGACATCGGCCTGCCGATGCTGATGCTGACCCGGCACGCCTTCGACGCCGACGGCAACCCGGTCGAGTGGGCGCAGTCCCTCTATCGGGGCGACCGCTACAAGTTCGTCACACGGCTGCGGCGTCCGACTCCGTAATCTTGGCCGGATGAGCGTTCTTGTGGTGACCGGCACCGACACCGGTGTCGGGAAGACCGTGGTCACGGCCGCCGTCACGGCCCTGGCGATCGAGCGGGGCGGCCCCGTGGCGGTGGTCAAACCGGCCCAGACCGGTGTCGGGAAGACGGAGCCGGGCGACCTCGACGAGGTGATCCGGCTCTCGGGCGCGACGAACACCTTCGAGTTCGCCCGCTACCCCGACCCGCTGAGCCCGGCCGCCGCCGCGCGGACGTCGGGCCTGCCCGCCCTCGACCTGGCCGAGACGGCCAAGCGCATCACCGAACTCGCCGAGTCGCACCGGCTCGTCGTGGTCGAGGGCGCGGGCGGCCTGCTGGTCAGGTTCGACGAAGAAGGCGCCACCCTGGCCGACCTGGCCCACACGCTGAAGGCGCAGGTGCTGGTCGTGGCACGGGCGGGGCTGGGCACCCTCAACCACACGGCGCTGACGCTGGAGGCGATGGCCAACCACGGGCTCGACCTCGCCGGCGTGGTCATCGGGTCGTGGCCGGCGGAGCCCGGCCTGGCCGAACGGTGCAACGTGGCCGACCTCGAGATGCTGGCGGCCAGGCCGCTGGCGGGAGCCGTACCGGAGAACTGCTCGGGCCTGTCGCGGCCCGCTTTCACGAAGCTCGCACGCGCCTCGCTGGGGGCGCCGCTGGGCGGCGCGTTCGACCCGTCGGCCTTCCGGACCGCCCTTAGGATTTCCCAATGACCATCCTGGAGATCGCCAGAACGCAGGTGCTCGACGAGGGCAGGGGCTTGACGCGGGAGCAGGCGCTCGAATGCCTGAACCTGCCCGACGAGAGCCTGCCCGACCTCCTCGCCCTCGCCCACGAGGTGCGGATGAAGTGGTGCGGCCCGGAGGTCGAGGTCGAGGGGATCATCTCCCTGAAGACCGGCGGCTGCCCGGAGGACTGCCACTTCTGCTCCCAGTCGGGGCAGTTCACCTCCCCCGTGCGTTCCGTGTGGCTGGACATCGACGAGCTGGTGAAGGCCGCCGTCGAGACCGCCCAGACCGGGGCCACCGAGTTCTGCATCGTCGCGGCCGTGCGCGGGCCCGACAAGCGCCTGATGGACCAGGTCCGCGAGGGCGTCAAGGCCATCAAGGAGGCCGTCGACATCAACGTGGCGTGCTCGCTGGGCATGCTGACGCAGGCCCAGGTCGACGAGCTGGCCGAGATGGGCGTGCACCGCTACAACCACAACCTCGAGACCTGTAGGTCCCACTTCGGCAACGTGGTCACCACCCACACGTGGGAGGAGCGCTGGGACACCTGCCTGATGGTGCGCGAGGCCGGCATGGAGTTGTGCTGCGGCGGCCTCATCGGCATGGGCGAGACGATCGAGCAGCGGGCCGAGTTCGCCGCCCAGCTCGGCGAGCTCCAGCCCGACGAGGTGCCGCTCAACTTCCTCAACCCCCGTCCCGGCACCCCGTTCGCCGACTACCCGGTCGTCGAGGGCGCCGAGGCCCTGAAGACAATCGCGACCTTCCGCCTCGCACTACCGCGAACCATCCTCCGGTACGCCGGCGGACGTGAACTGACCCTTGGCGACCTGGGCACTCGTGCGGGCATGATGGGTGGCATCAACGCGATCATCGTGGGCAACTACCTGACCACCCTCGGCCGCCCCCCAGCCGAAGATCTGGCTCTGCTGACCGACCTGAAGATGCCGATCAAGGCCCTGTCCCAGACGCTCTAGACCAGGAGGGTTCGTTCGCCCGCGGCCAGGGCAGCTCGTAGGTCCCACTAGTTAACCGACTGGTAGGTTTCACGAATGAGCAAGCACGCGGGCGACGTCGCTGTCGGCGTCTCCAAGGCATACGGCGTCGACACGATGTTCACCCTGTCCGGTGGCCACGTCTTCCCCCTCTACGACGGCGCCGTCCACGAAGATCTGCGCATCCTCGACGTACGTCATGAGCAGAGCGCCGTTTTCGCCGCCGAGGCGACGGCGCGGCTCACTCGCAAACCGGGCCTGGCGGTGCTCACGGCCGGGCCCGGCATCACCAACGGCGTCTCCGGCGTGGCGACGGCCCACTTCAACGGCAGCCCGGTCGTGATCCTCGGCGGCCGGGCCCCGCAGTCGCGCTGGGGTTCGGGCGCGCTCCAGGAGATGGACCACCCGCCCCTGTTCGACTCCATCACCAAGCTGGCCTTCACCGGTTCCGGCGCCGACTCGATCGGCCAGGACGTCGAGATGGCCTTCCGTACCGCGCTCGCCCCCCATCGCGGCCCGGTGTTCCTCGACTTCTACATGGACCACCTGTTCGCGCCCTCCCCCTCGGTCGAGACCGAGACGCTCGCGCCCTCGCCGCTCGAACCCGACACCGACCATCTGGCCGCCATCGCCGCGTTGATCGCCGAGGCCGAGCGGCCGATGCTGGTCGTCGGCTCCGACGTGTGGATGGACCGCGCCGAAGAGGCCGTGCGCGACTTCGCCGAGGAGTTCCGCCTCCCGGTGGTGCCCAACGGCCAGGGGCGCGGCATCCTGCCCTCGGGCCACGAGCTGCTGGTCACCCGCGCCCGCGGGCTGGCGTTCTCGCAGGCCGACCTGGTCATCGTGGCGGGCACCCCGCTCGACTTCCGGCTCAACTACGGCTGGTTCGGCGGCAAGCAGGGGGCGCCGCTCGCGCGGGTCGTCCACCTGGCCGACGCGCCCTCCCAGCTGGCCACCCACACCGGCCTCGCCGGTTCGGCCGCGGGCGACCTGTCGCTGGTGTTCTGGGGGCTGGCGGCGGCGTGCCGCACCGCGAGCGTGAAACCCCGCGACGAATGGACGACCAAGCTCGCCGAGGCGGCCAAGGCGGCCATCGCCGAAGACGCCGAACTGCTCGCCTCCGACAGCGACCCGATCCACCCGATGCGCATCTACGGCGAGCTCAACCGCCAGCTGGCCGACGACGCGGTCGTCATCGGCGACGGCGGCGACTTCGTCTCCTACGCCGGCAAGTACGTCGAGCCCAAGCGCCCCGGCCACTGGCTCGACCCCGGCCCCTACGGCTGCCTGGGCACCGGCCTCGGCTACTCCATCGCCGCCCGCCTGGCCCGCCCGTCGTCGCAGGTCGTGCTCCTGCTCGGCGACGGCGCCGCCGGCTTCTCGCTGATGGACGTCGACACGCTGGTCCGCCACAAGCTGCCGGTCGTCATGATCTGCGGCAACAACGGCATGTGGGGCCTGGAGAAACACCCCATGCAGATGTTGTACGGCTACGACGTCGCCGCCGACCTCCAGCCCCAGTGCCGTTACGACCAGGTCGTGACCGCGCTCGGCGGGGGCGGCGAACTCGTCACCAAGCCCTCCGAGATCGGGCCGGCCCTGCAGCGCGCGTTCGACTCGGGCGTGCCCTACATGGTGAACATCGCGACCGACCCCGAGATCGCCTACCCGCGCAACACGACGGGCGTCTGACGACGTGGCGGTGACGGCGAGCCGTCACCGCCACCCTGCTACGGAGTGGTGCCGGTGCCCGTCGAGGCCGCCGAGGGAGACGGCGACGGCGAGGGCGCCGGGCAGGCGATCCGCCGCACGTAGACGGTGATCGTCGAGCCTTCGGCCGCCTGCGTCGAGCCCTTCGGGTTCTGCGAGTAGACCTCGGTGCAGCCCAGACCGGTGTCGCCCTTGGTCTGGAACGAGCCCTGGAAACCGTTCTTGAGCAGCGCCGACTCGGCGGCGTCTGCCGACATCTTCCAGAGCAGCGGGACGGTCCGCATCTCCTTGGTCGGAGTCGGCGACGGCTTCGGCGGCGTCTTCGACGGCTTGGGCGAGGGGCTCGGCGAAGGAGTGGGCGAGGGCTCTTCGGAGGGCTCCTCCGACGGCTCCTCGGTCAGCGACGGCTTGGCGGTGACCGACGGCTTCGGCGGCTTGCTGGTGCGTATTCTCGACGGGCTCGCAGAAGGGGTCGGCTCCTCCGCGGCGAGGTTCGTCTTGCCGGGCGAAACAGCAGAACCCGGATCGGTGCCGGGGCCGTTGATGATGTTCACGCCCGCCCAGCCGATGCCGACCGACGCGAACACCCCCGCGACGATGGCGACGATCGTCAGGCCGCGCTTGCCCTTGTTGCTCTGCTTGCGCCGGCCGCCCGGCCCCGCCGGGGTCGTCTCGGGCGTGACGGCGGTCGTGCGGAAGCTGCCGGTCGCCGGGTAGTTGCCCGTCGCGGCGTAGGCGCCGGTCGCCGGAGGCTCGTACCAGTCGCCCGTCTTCGGGAACACGCCCGACGTCGCCTGGGCCGGGTTGGGCTGGGTCAGCGACGCGCCGGGGTTGGCGGCCTGCCGGGCCGCCTGGCTCATCGCCATGGCCGTCGGCCAGCGTTCGGCCGGCGACTTCAGCAGAGCGCGTTCCACGAAGTGGCGGATGTGCGGCGGGATGTCGGCCGGCAGCGGCGGCGGCTGCTCGCGGATGTGCTTGAGCGCGATCGTGACCGGGGTGTCGCCGTCGAAGGGGCGCCGCCCGGCCAGGCACTCGTAGGCGACCACGCCGAGCGCGTAGATGTCGACGGCCGGGGTCACCGGCTCGCCCTCGGCCTGCTCGGGCGCGCAGTAGGCGGCGGTGCCGAGCACCATGCCGGCGTCGGTCAGCCGGCTCGCGGCGTCGGAACGGGCGATGCCGAAGTCGGTGAGGACGAGGGTGCCGTCGGCCTGCACGAGCAAATTGCCCGGCTTCACGTCGCGGTGCACGATGCCCCGGTCGTGGACGGCCTGGATCGCCGCCGCGGCCTGCCCGATGAGCTCCATGACCGCTTCGGGACGGATGCGCCCTATCCGCAGCAGCAGCCGGTCGAGCGGCTCGCCGTCGACGAACTTCATCACCAGGTAGGCGGTCGGCCCGTCACCCGGGACGTCGGTCACCCCGTAGTCGTAGACGTCGACCACGCCGGGGTGGTTGATGAGCGCCATGGCGCGCGCCTCACCCTGGAAGCGCGCCCCGAAGCCGGGGTCGTCGAGACGACCCGGGAGCAGCACCTTGACGGCGACCGTGCGCGCGAGGACGGTGTCTTCCCCGCGCCAGACCTCGCCCATTCCGCCAGCGCCGATGCGCTGGTCCAATCGGTAGCGCCCGGCCAGCGTCGTCCCTTGGGCAACCATGCCCCCGGATACCCCCTATGTCACTGACCACTGTCGTGCGGGAAGTCTAGCGGGCACCGGCAAAATCGGCCGGTAAGCCCAGATCTCCCAGGAATCCCTCACCATAACGGTCAGAACACAGGTTTGGTTCAGGCTCCGTTCAGGCTGCGGTGAGCCCGTGTTGCGAACAGCGCGCCGACCAGCCCGTCGGCGTCACCTGAACGGTCATCCGGCGGCGGCACTTGGCGCAGTAGCGCGGCGGTTCCATCTCACGGGCGCCCTGGCAGCCCCCGTGGTCGCCGTCGTCCGAAAGGCCCCCGCAGTGGTCGCAGTAAAGGTCCACGTCACACCTTTCGATCGGTTGGAGGGTCGAGCTACTAGCATCCCACCATGGCGCTGACGCCCGGACTGCGGGCCAACCGATTGATCATGGTGGAGAAGAGCGACACCGCGGAGAGGCTCGGCAGCGGCGACGTGCCCGTGCTGGGCACGCCGAGGCTGCTGGCGCTCGCCGAGGGCCTGACCTGCGAGGCGATCGGCGGGCAGCTGACGCCCGAGCAGACCTCGGTCGGCGTGCGGGTCGAGCTCCAGCACCTCGCGGCGAGCGGGCTGGGCGCCCACGTCGAGATCTCGGCCGAGCTGGTCGAGGTCGAGGGGCGCCGCCTGGTCTTCGCCTTCACCGCGGCCCACCTCGACGGCTCGGTCGTCGCCACCGGCGTGATCGAGCGGGTCGTGGTCGACCGCGAGAAGTTCCTCTCGCGCGCTACTCGATGACGGCGATCAGGTCGCCTTCCTGGACGACGTCGCCTTCGGAGACCTTGATGGCGACCACGCCGTCGTCTTCGGCGATGACCGGGATCTCCATCTTCATGGACTCCAGGATCACCAGGGTGTCTCCGTCGGACACCGTCTCACCTTCGGTGACGACGACCTTCCAGACGTTCGCCACCATCTCCGCGCGTACCTCAGCCACCACTGTCTCCCATCGAACCTCTGTCGTTCCGGATCACGATCTCATGCGGGACACCAGGCCGGTGTCATAGTCGCCGCTGACGAACTCGGGGTGGTCGAGGAGTTCGGCGCAGAACGGCAGGTTGTGCTTGGGCCCGGAGATCGTGAAGCCCGCGACGGCGGCCTTGGCGCGCTCGATCGCCTCGGCGCGGGTGGCGCCGTAGACGCAGAGCTTGGCCATCAGCGGGTCGTAGAAGGGGGTGACGGTGTTGCCGGCCTCGTAGCCGGAGTCGACGCGCACACCTTCGCCCGAGGGTTCGGTCCACGCGGTGACGTGGCCGGGGCCGGGCAGGAAGCGCTTGGGGTCTTCGGCGTACACGCGGAACTCGATGGCGTGGCCGCGCGGGGTGACGTCGAGATCGACGTCCTCGCCGGCGGCGATGCGCAGCTGGGCGGCGACGAGGTCGACGCCGGTGACGAGCTCGGTGACCGGGTGCTCGACCTGCAGGCGGGTGTTCATCTCGAGGAACACGAAGTCCTGCGCGTCGGCGTCGACGAGGCACTCGACGGTGCCGGCGCCCCGGTAGGCGACCGCCGCGCCCGCGCGGGCCGCCGCCGCGAGCATGCGCTCACGCAGCTCGGGGGTGATGCCCGGCGACGGCGACTCCTCGACGACCTTCTGGTGGCGGCGCTGCACCGAGCAGTCGCGCTCGCCCAGGGCCAGCACCCGGCCGTCGTTGAGGCCGAGGATCTGCACCTCGACGTGGCGGGCCCGCTCGATGTAGCGCTCGAGCAGGATCGCGGGGGTGCCGCCGAAGCGGGCCGCCGCACGGGACGCCTGCTCGAAGGCCTTGGCGAGGCTGTCTTCGTCGTGGGCGACGCCCATGCCGATGCCGCCGCCGCCCCCGGCGGTCTTCACCATGACCGGGTAGCCGATCTTCGCGGCGGCCTTGGTGGCCTCCTCGATCGTGGTGACCGGTTCGCGGGTGCCCGCGGCGACCGGCACGCCGGCGGCCTCCATGAGGTTCCGCGCGTTGATCTTGTCGCCCATCTGGACGATGGCCTCGGGCGAGGGGCCGATCCACGTGAGCCCGGCGGCCATGACGGCGCGGGCGAACTCGGCGTTCTCGGAGAAGAAGCCGTAGCCGGGGTGGATCGCCTGCGCGCCGGTGGCGCGGGCGGCGGCCAGGACCTGGGCCTGGTCGAGGTAACTCTGCGCCGGATTGGCCGGGCCGATGTTCACCGACTCGACGGCCTCACGAACGAAGGGCAGGTCGGCGTCGGCCTCGGAGTGGACGGCGATCGACCTGATCCCCATCTCGTTGAGGGTCCGGATGATCCTGCGAGCGATTTCGCCGCGATTGGCGACCAAGACTGACTCGAACACGCAGCCAACCTTACGGCCCGGAAGATCCCGCGCCGTGCACTCTTGAGCACTGATCGTTACGCCTCAAACTGTAGGAAGCCCACAATTGTCACAGTCTGTTGACCGGGACGAGCCGGTCGATGACGGTGGCCATCGCCTCGACGACGCCGGGGTCGTACTGGGTTCCGCCGTCGAGCCGCATGCGTTCGAGCGCGGCGGCCGCGCGGTCGCGGTTGGTGGATCCGCTCACCAGGTCGTCGTAGGCGTTGGCGGCCCTGATGATGCGGCTGGCCAGCGGCGGACGTTCTTCGAGCGGGTCGCACTGGCGGCGCACGATGTCGGCGACCTGGTTGAGCACACCGGTCTTGCGGATGACCTCGGCGCCGAGTTCGGCGATGCGGCGGGCCTGCTCGGGGTCGGTCAGCACGGTCGCGCCGCCGGGGATGGGGTCGGTCAGGCTCAGTTGTCCGATGTCGTGCATGAGGGCGGCGTACTCGAGTTCGAGCAGTTCGGGTTCGGCCATGCCGAGGTCGCGGCCGATGGCCACGGCGAGGCGGCTGACCCGGCGCGAGTGCCCCGGCTCGACGTAGCCGCCGACCTCGGTGACCCGTGCGAGCGCCCTGATGGTCTGCAGGTACGTCGCCCGGATGCCGGCGTACTTGCGGAAGGCGACCTGGGTGACGAGCAGCGGCGCGGCGAAGGCCAGCAGCGCGGTCAGCTCCATGCTGTGCAGGGCGAGCGCGAGCAGGATGCCGCTGGCCGCCACGGCGGCGCCGAGAGGCGCGGCCATGCGCGCCTCGTCGCGTACGGCGACCGAGAACGCAGTGCGGACCTGTTCGGCCCGCAGCAGCCCGGCCACGACGACGTCGACGGCGAGCGCCACCGCGATGAGCAGCACCATCACCAGCAGCGCCACCCACCACGCCCCGCCCGGCTCCGGACGCAGCGCGTCGGCGAACGGCCGGAACGCGAAGGCCAGCAGCGAACCGCAGATGAGCCGCCGGGCCAGCGCGTCGAGCCGGGGCGCGCGCCCGACGGCCAGGTGCGGCAGCCCGCCGGCGATCATGCCGACGGCCATGACGGCGACGACCTGCAGCGCAGAGTGGGCCGCCTGCTCGCCGCCGACGTAGAGCAGCAGCGCGTAGCCGAACGCGGCGGCGGTGCTGATCGGCGCCACCTCGCGGTTGCCCGGCATCGTCAGCCGGGCCAGCTCGCCGCAGGTGATGAGCGCGCCGAACCCGATCGCCACCTGGGAGTCGACCAGCCCGACGGCGGCCGTGTGGGAGATACCGGCGACCGCGAGCATGCCCCCGGCGCAGATCAGCAGCAGTTGCCCCGAGTCGAGGCCCTGGATGCCCCGGGTCTCGCTCGTCATCGGTCGGACACCACCTGGATCGGCGTGGTCGGGTCGTCGTGGTCTTTGGCGGCGGTGACCACCGGCATGCCGCTGGGCGCGGGCACGCTCGCGGGCGGGTTCCAGCCGTCGCGGTCGAGCGCCCGGATGAACGCCCCCACGATGATCGGGTCGAACTGGGTGCCCGACCACTTGCGCAGCTCGGCCACCGCCTCCTCCTGCGGTTTGGCCTTGCGGTAGGACCGGTCGGAGGTCATCGAGTCGAAGGCGTCGGCGACGCAGATGATCCGGGCGAACTCGGGGATCTCCGCCCCGGCCAGGCCCATCGGATAACCCCGGCCGTCGTATCTCTCGTGGTGGTGCATGATCCCGGCGAACGCCTCGTCGAGGAAGCCGATGCCGCGCACGATCTCGAGCCCGCGCATGGGGTGGAGCTGGATGGCGGCGAACTCCTCTTCGGTCAGCACGCCGTCTTTCTGCAGGACCTTGGTCGGCACGCCGAGCTTGCCGACGTCGTGGAGCATGCCGGCGTAGCGGATGGCGTGGAGCCGCTCGGTGCCCATGCCGATCTCCTCGGCGATCATCGACGAGGCGGCCGACACGCGGGTGCAGTGGCCCCGGGTGTACCAGTCTTTGGTCTCCACGGCCTGGCAGAGCGCGGCGATGGTGGCCTCGTAGGAGCGGTGCTGCGCGTGGTACTGCCCGAACGCCCAGCGGGCGACGAACAGCGGCAGCAGGACCAGCACGGCCGAGATCGACTGGACGGTGGCCCACAGGCCCGCGATGAGGAGGCCGAAGGTGGCGTACCCGAGGTAGGAGAGCAGGAACTGCGCCACGTCGGGCACCGGCACCTGGCGTTTGCCGACGCCCTCGGCCAGGGCCAGGATCAGCGCGGTCAGCGCGAAGTTGAGCGCCACGAACACGAAGGTCGCGGCGCCGTAGGGCAGGATGATCTCGGGGAAGTCGGTGCGCTGAGGCAGCCCCGGCTCACCCCCGGCCAGGGTGTAGACCCACCCGGCGGCGTAGCCCGAGATGAGGAACTGGGCCCCGTTGAACAGGCGTTTGTGGGTGGCGAGCCCAGGTCGTACGGAGAAGACCGCCGTGGCGGCGACGAGCGCCGCGCCTTCGGGACCGACCAGCACCACCGCGGCGAGCGCCGCCGAGAAGCTGACCGAGATCGCGGCCTGACGCACGCTCAGCTGGGTCGGCACCGACTCGCAGACGAGGAAGAGCAGCGCGAGGACCAGCGTCGACGACCAGTCGAGCCGGTCATAGGCCTGCGAGCTCCGGAGGAGCAGAATTCCGGCCGCCCCGATGCACAGGACGAAGTAGATCTTCGCCGGCCACGGCATTTCGCGCAAAGCGGCCATCCCTCAAAGAAGGCGCGTCTGCGTTCCTGCGCCGCCTCCACCATGATGTGCAGGGTCAGGCTACCCAGCGGACAGGCACTTCACTGGGTTGTCGCCAAACCGTAATCAACTCATCACTGAGTGTTGCGGACCCAATCCACGGTGAGTTTGAGCGCGGAGGCCAGGTCGTGTTCGGGCCGCCAGCCCAAGCCGTCGTAGGCGGGCGCGGGGTCGACCGCCATCGCGGGCAGGTCGCCCAGCCGGGCGGGCGCGAGCTCGGGCTCGTCGCGCACCCCGGCGGCGGCCGCGATGAGGGAGTGCAGCGCGCGGTCGGAGGTCTGCGCGCCGGTGCCGACGTTGAAGGTGCCGCCGTCGCCCCGTGAGCCGCACGCGCGGGCGAAGGCGTCGACCACGTCGTCGACGTAGACGTAGTCGCGGGTCTGGGAGCCGTCGCCGTAGAGGACGGTCGGCCGGCCGCCGAGGAGGGCGTCGGTGAAGATGGCCACCACGCCCGCTTCGCCGCCGGGCGACTGACGCGGCCCGAAGACGTTCGAGAGCACCAGCGTGGTGTACTCGATGCCGTAGAGCGCCCGGTAGGCCGACAGATAGGCCTCGGCGCTCACCTTCGAGGCGGCGTAGGGGGACATCGGGCGCGCCGGGGTGTTCCCGGGCACCGGAATGCTCTCGGGACGGCCGTAACGCGCCACCGACGACGCGAAGACGACCTTGCGGACCTTCTTCACCCGGGCCGCTTCGAGGACGTTGAGGGTGCCCTCGACGTTGACGCGCGCGTCGGTCAGCGGATCGGCGACGCTGGCGCGGACCGAGATCTGCGCGGCCAGGTGGCAGATCACCTCGGCGCCGTCGGCGGCCTCGGCCAGCGCCGGGTCGCGGACGTCGATCTGGTGGAACTCCGCCCGCGGGGCCCGGTTGGACCCCGATGAGAGGTCGTCGGCCACGACGACCTCGTGGCCGTCGGCGAGCAGCCGATCGACGAGGTTGGAACCGATGAAACCCGCACCGCCCGTGACCAGAATCCGCATGGCCAGCAGGCTATTCCACCAGTTCGCTTCGTACCTGTTCGATCCGCAGCCGGATCTTGGCCCGGAGGTCGTCGGGCACCGGGTCACACCCGCAGTGTTTGGCCACGAGCTGCTTCACGACCTTGTCGAGCCCGTATTCCCGCAGGCACGGGTCGCACTCGTCGAGGTGCTGCCGGATGTCTCCACACTTGTCCTCGTCGAGTTCACCGTCGAGAAAGCTGTAGACCCGGTCGAGCACCTCACTACAGTCGGTGTCGTGGTGGTCACCACAGCTCATGCGCCCTCCTCCGATCGCACAAGCCCGCGCTCGCGCGCGTAGTCCTCAAGCTGCGAGCGCAGTTGCCTGCGGCCGCGGTGGAGGCGCGACATCACGGTTCCGATGGGGGTCCCCATGATGTCGGCGATCTCCTTGTAGGGGAACCCCTCGACGTCGGCCAGGTAGACCGCGATCCGGAATTCCTCGGGGAGCGCCGCGAGAGCGTCCTTGACGTCGCTGTCGGGGAGGTGTTCGAGGGCCTCGAGCTCGGCCGACTTGAGCCCACTCGACGTATGGGACTCGGCGCGGGCGAGCTGCCAGTCTTCGATCTCCTCGGTCCCGGCCTGCTTCGGCTCGCGCTGCTTCTTGCGGTAGCTGTTGATGAAGGTGTTGGTCAGGATGCGGTAGAGCCAGGCCTTCAGGTTGGTGCCCACCTGGAACTGGTGGAACGACGCGAAGGCCTTCGCGAAGGTCTCCTGGAGGAGGTCTTCGGCGTCGGCGGGATTGCGGGTCATCCGGAGCGCGGCGGAGTAGAGCTGATCGATATAGGGCATTACATCCCGCTCGAACCGCTCACTGCGCTGCTCCAGAGTCTCCTCGGCAGTCTTGGAGACCGGACCCACCCCCTCATAGATGCTTATCGCATCAGAGGATACCGGGACGGCATAGGCCGGGGTTTCCGGCCTCACCAGCAACGCGTTCATGCCCATCGTCAACCGCGGCGGCGTAGAGTCTGTTCCCGGACAAGGTACGCAATGCCTTATCCGGGGAAAAAGCTACGTACCGGCTGGTAGGGACACCGTCTCCACCAGACCCTCCTTCTGAGAACGTCAACGTCCAGGAGCCGCTCGTGCTGCCCATTCCGGCCAATGAACTCAACGGCACAGGAAATCTCGGGCCTTACTGGACCTTTTACCATGCTGTCGTCGCCGAGCAGCTGCGCCGCTGGCTGCCGGAGAAACCCTCCTTGCTGCTCGACCTGTCCGGCGGCCGGGGGCGCTGGCCCGCCCAGGCCGCACGGGCCGGGCACCGCGTGGTGGAGGTGCTCGACTTCCGCCGTCCCGCCGCCGAGCCGTGGCTCAGGGAGGCCTCCGACCACATCCACAAGGTGCGCAGCGACGACCTGGCGTTCCTGGCCGACGGCAGCGTCGACGCCGTGGTCGCCGAGGAACGCGCCCTGTCGGTCGAGATCATGGCCGAGTCGGCCCTGGCCGACGTGACGCGGGTGCTCAAGCCGGGCGGCCGGGTGCTGGTCTGCGTCGACTCGCTCGTGCTCGGCATGGCGATCCTCGCCGAGCAGAACTACTGGGCCCACCTCTGCCAGACGGGCGAGGTCATGCTGGTGCCCTGGCCCGACGGCAGCATCACCCGCTGCTTCTCGGCCGCGCAACTGCGCGACCTGCTGACCGGCGCGGGCCTGGAAGTCGAGTGGGTACGCCCGCGCACCGTCCTGTCGCCCTCGACGGTCGACCACGTGCTGGGCAGCGACCAGCGATCGTTGTCGTGGCTGGTCAGAACCGAACTCGAGGCCCACCCCGACGACGACGACACGGTCGGCATCCACCTGGTGGCGAGCGGGCGCAAGCCCCTCTAGCGGCGTCTCTCCCGCCGCGACTGGCACCCGATGCAGCGGGCCGCCTCGGGCCGGGCCTCCAACCGGCCCTCGGGAACCGCGACGCCGCAGTCGACGCAGCGCCCGTAGGTCCCGGCGTCGAGCCGGGACAGCGCCGCCACGACCGCCCGGCGCTGCCGGCCCGCCGCCTCGATCATGGCGTGGTTCCGGTCGGCGTCGCCGAGCGTGATCTCGGCGGACGGGGTGGTCGTCAGGACTCCGATGGACCGGTCCAGGTCGTCGAGCATCATCTCCAGGCGCATACGCGCAGCCGCAGATTCCACGAATCCGCACCTCCGGGAATGGGGGGACGCCTCTCCAACTGGAGGTATTCCGCTCTTGGGAGGTGGGGACACCTGGTCAGCGCCACGTCGTGCGGACGATCACCACCCCGGTGCGGTTGCTCATCGGAATCCTTCCTCAGAAGAGCTGATCGTTGTCATCGCTGTCCGGCAGCGGGGCGATGAGGTGCTCTCCGTTGTTGCGTACGTTGCCCACCGCCGGGTCCACCGGATAGGCCACCAGCCCCGCCGAGGTGGCCGGAACCAGCAGTTCGGAGGCGTCCGAAACCCCCGGGTCGAGCCATTCGGCCCACTTGTCGCGGGCGATCAGCATGGGCATGCGGTCGTGGATGTGGCCCAGGCGGTCTTCGGCGTCCTGGGTGATCACCGTGCAGGTGCAGATCCACTCGCCTTCCGGGTCCTTCCAGAACTCGTACAGGCCGGCCATCGCCAGCACGCCGCCGTCTTCGGGATGGATGAAGAAGGGCTGCTTGCGCTTGTCGTCGGTCGGCATCCACTCGTAGTAGCCGTCGGCGGGCAGCAGGCAGCGGCGGGTGGCGAACGCCTTGCGGAAGGCGGGCTTCTCGGCGACCGTCTCGATCCTGGCGTTGATCATGCGGGAGCCGATCGAGGGGTCCTTGGCCCAGCTCGGGACCAGGCCCCAGCGGACCACCCTGAGCTGCCTGACCGGGCGGGTGGCTCCCTCGACGTGGGGGACGCGGCTCATGACCGCGTACACGTTCTTGGTGGGGGCGACGTTGTAATCAGGTGCGAGTTCCTCTTCCGAGTCGAGCTCGACCTCGAACTCCTCCAGGAGCTCGTGGCGCTTGCGCGCCGACGCGTATCTTCCACACATCCCTCCAGACTGCCACCGATAGGCTTGGACGCATGTCCGCTCCCTTGTGGCCCGCGCCCGTCGCGTCCGGCCCGGTGGTCGCCACCGTGGCGCTGCCCGGCTCCAAGTCCGTGACCAACCGCGCGCTGCCGCTGGCGGCGCTGGCCGACGGTCCCGGGCGGGTGCGGCTGGCGCTGCGCAGCCGCGACGCCGACCTGATGGCCGCCGGGCTGCGCACCCTCGGCGCCGGCATGACCAACGTCGGCACGAGCGCGTCCTCCGCCGACTGGGAGATGACGCCCGGCCCGCTCACCGGCGGCGGCCACATCGACTGCGGCCTGGCCGGGACCGTCATGCGGTTCCTGCCGCCGATCGCGGCGCTGGCCGACGGCGAGGTCTCCTTCGACGGCGACCCCCACGCCCGCAAGCGGCCGATGGGCACCATCCTCGACGCGCTGCGCGGCCTGGGCGCCCACGTCGACGGCGACCGGCTTCCCTTCACGATCCGCGGGCCGCTCACCGGCGGCGAGGTGACCCTCGACGCGTCCGGTTCCTCCCAGTTCGTCTCCGGGCTGATGCTGGCGGGGGCCCGGTTCCCGAAGGGGGTCACGGTCCGCCACGTCGGGCCGCCGGTCCCGTCGATGCCGCACATCGCGATGACCGTCCAAATGCTGCGGGCCCGGGGCGTCGAGGTCGACGACTCCGAGCCGCACGTCTGGCGGGTGCTGCCCGGCCCGATCGCGGCCACCGACTTCACGGTCGAGCCCGACCTGTCGAACGCGGCCCCGTTCTTCGCCGCCGCGATGGTCGCCGGCGGTTCGGTGACGGTCCCCCACTGGCCGGCCGAGACCACCCAGCCGGGCGACCGGCTGCGTGAGCTGCTGACCGGCATGGGCGCCCGGGTCGAGCTGACCGCCGAGGGCCTGACCGTCCACGGCGAGGCCCTCCACGGCGTCGACGTCGACCTGCGCGACGAGGCCGAGCTGACCCCGACGATCGTGGCGCTGGCCGCGCTGGCCGACTCGCCGACCCGCATCCGGGGCGTGGCGCACATCCGGGGCCACGAGACCGACCGCATCACCGCGCTGGCCGCCGAGGTCAACCGCCTGGGCGGCGACGCCCGCGAGACCGACGACGGCCTGGAGATCTTCCCGAAGAAGCTCCACGGGGGCGTCTTCCACTCCTACGACGACCACCGCATGGCGACCGCCGGCGCGGTCATCGGCCTGGTCGTGCCCGGCGTCGAGGTCGAGAACATCGCCACGACCGCCAAGACCCTGCCCGAGTTCGCCGCGATGTGGGCGGCGATGTTGCGGGGAGACGCGTCCTGAGACGGCGTGAATACGACGAAGACGACGTCAGGGTCCGGCCGGGCAAGGGGTCCCGGCCGCGCACCCGGCTCCGGCCTGCCCACGAAGCGGCGGTGCCTGGGTTCGTCGTCGCCGTCGACCGGGGCCGCTACACGGTGCTGACCGGGCGCGGCATCCACGAGACCGGCCCGTCGACCGTGATCACCGCGATGAAGGCTCGGGAGCTCGGCCGCAAGGGCATCGTGGTCGGCGACGAGGTCGCGCTCGTCGGCGACACCTCGGGCAAGCCCGACTCGCTGGCCCGGATCGTGCGCCGCGAGGAGCGCCGCTCGATGTTGCGGCGCAGCGCCGAAGACTACGACGAGGTCGAGCGCCCGGTCGTGGCCAACGCCGACCAGCTCGTCATCGTGACCGCGCTGGCCGACCCGCCGCCCCGCCCGCGCATGATCGACCGCCTGCTGGTGGCCGCCTTCGACGCCGACATCGACCCGCTGCTCTGCCTGACCAAGGCCGACCTGGCCGCCCCTGACGAGCTGATCTCGCTCTACGAGCCGCTCGGCGTCGAGCACATCACGGTCCGGCGCGGCGGCGACCTGACGGAGCTGCGCGACCACCTGACCGGCCGGGTGAGCGTCCTGGTCGGCCATTCAGGCGTGGGCAAGTCGACGCTGGTCAACGCGCTGGTGCCGACGGCGGGCCGGGCGGTGTCCCACGTCAACGCGGTCACCGGCCGGGGCCGCCACACCTCCACCTCCGCCGTCGCGCTGGAGCTGCCCGACGGCGGCTGGATCATCGACACGCCGGGCGTGCGCAGCTTCGGGCTCGGCCACGTCGAGATCGACAACGTGCTGGTCGCCTTCCCCGACTTCAACGAGGCCGCGGTCGACTGCCCGAAGGGCTGCACCCATCTGGGCGACGGCTGCGCCCTCGACCGGTTCGTGGCCGAGGGCCACGGCGACCCCGCCCGCCTGGTGTCACTGCGCCGCCTGCTGTCGAGCCGCGACGGCGCGCCCGACGACGACTAGCGGTTGGGCCGCAGCGTCCACTCCACGGTGACCTCGGCGACGGTCGCGCCTTCTGAATTGCGTACCGTCACCTCGACCGTGAACTCCGGCCGCCGCCCTTCCGAGAGTTCCGCGAGCACCGCGTCGCGCTCGGCCTTCACGACCGCCTCGGCGGTCAGGTCTCCAAGAGCCAGTTTCCGGTACGCCACCCGCCCCACCGTGGCCAGCGGCGTCGCCCGGTCGAGGGTGTCGCCGAACAGCGAGAGCATGGCCGCCCCGGAGGCCGACTCGGCCAGGGAGAACACCACTCCGGCATGGGGTCCGCCGACGTGGTTGTGCAGGTCGGGACGGTCTGCGAGACGAGCGACAGCCGTACCGGAGTCGACGGAGTCGAAAGACACGCCGAGGGTGCGCGCGAAGGGGACGCTCTGCAGGAACAGAGCCCCCGTGTCGAAAGTGGTCATGGACGGCATGTTACTCATTGGTAGGATCTGGAGCGGTCCCGGGTCTGATGGAAATGCGGGCGAAACCGCTAGCGTGTGATCCGTGACGGCTTACAACGATGATCTGCGACTCGCGCACGTGATGGCCGACGCGGCCGACGACATCTCGTTGCGCCGTTTCAAGGCCGTGGACCTGAAGGTCGAGACCAAGCCCGACCTGACCCCGGTCAGCGACGCCGACCGGGCGGTGGAAGAGGCGATCAGGGGCACCCTTCGCCGGGCTCGCCCCCGCGATGCCGTCATTGGCGAGGAGTTCGGCAAAACGGGCTACGGCATGCGTTCCTGGGTCATCGACCCCATCGACGGGACCAAGAACTTCGTGCGTGGCGTGCCCGTGTGGGCGACCCTGATCGCGCTCATGGAAGAGGGCAAGGTCGTGGTCGGATGCGTCTCCGCGCCCGCGCTCAACCGGCGCTGGTGGGCGGCCCGCGACGGCGGCGCGTTCACCGGCCGCAGCCTGACCAAGGCCACCCGGTGCCGGGTGTCGTCGGTCGCCAAACTGGAGGACGCGTCCTTCTCCTACTCCAGCCTCGGCGGCTGGGAGAAGGAGGGCAAGCTCGACAACCTCCTCGATCTGACGCGCAGTGTGTGGCGGACGCGGGCCTACGGCGACTTCTGGTCCCACATGATGGTGGCCGAGGGTGCGGTGGACGTCTCGGCCGAACCGGAACTGTCGCCATGGGACATGGCCGCGCTCACCGTGATCGTCGAAGAGGCCGGCGGTGCGTGTACCGGCGTGGGCGGCAACCCGCCCCTCGACAGCGGGAGCATGGTGTGCTCGAACGGGCTCTTGCACACCGAAGTACTCAAAAAGCTCTCTTAATAGACTTTTCCGGAGAAAAGGTCAGCCCACATCTGTTCGGCGCGTGAGGACACCATGCGCTCGGTCTCCTCGGTGAGTTGCGACTGCAATGTCGTACGCCGAATGAAGTACTGACCCGCCGCGCCGACGAATTCGTAGACCACCCCGCGGCACGAGCACGAATGGGCCCTGACCCGCTCGCGGTCGGTCCACCGCGCCCCGGGACGCCAGGTCAGCCGCTTGGCGTCCGGATCGGGATGGCTCGGCACGTGCGGGCCGTGATAGGTGGTCATGACCTTTCCACGTGAGACTGTCTTGGTGGGGGCATCCATGCGGTGATACTCACGACCTGGGCCGATCCCGGGGAATACGCCATGCGGATCAGAAATCGCGATATTCGTCCGGAGAATTCCTGCGTGACGTCGCGAATGGGCGTAACTTACCGTCATGGGTCATGACGGAAACGGTCTGCCGCCGGACTTCTGGGCCCGGCCGCCGGTCGCCGGCGCGCTCGCCGAGTGCGACATGGCGACGATTCTCGATCAGGTCCGATCCGCTCGCGGATGGACGCAGGGCCAGCTCGCCGACTTCCTCGGCTACTCCCAGAGCTGGGTGTCCAAGGTGCTCAGAGGGCGCCAGTCGCTCACCGTCGACCAGATCCGCGATCTCGCGCGGCAGGTCGGCATCCCCCAATACCTCCTGCGGATCGGCGACGTCGGGGGTGAGGACCCCACGAAACGCCGCGACTTCAGCAAGATAGCCTTCCTGGCCGCGATGCCCGTGGCGCCGACCATCTCCTACCGGTCGGCCGACGAGACGACCGCGTCGTCCCTCGCCGCGATCACCGGCGCGCAGCGCCGGCTGGAGGCCGAGACCCCCGCCCGCGAGCTCGCCCGCGGCGCCGTCGCCCACGTCGAGCTCACCAAGCGGGCCCTGGCCCGGTCGGCCGAGACGCCGTTCGCGGTGGAGGTCTGCCCGACCGTCAGCGAGGCCGCCGGGTTCGCCGCCTGGTTACACGCCGACATGCAGGACATCGGCACCGCCCGCATGTTCTACCGGTTCGCGGTCGACTCGGCCCGCCGGGCCGAACACCCGCTGCTGGAGGCCTACATGCTGGGCAGCCTGGCCGCGTTCGAGATCGACCACGACGACCCGCTGCTCGGGCTGACGATGGTCGCGCAGGCCAGGGCGCAGATGGGCGGCAACCCGCCGGCCACCGCCAGAGCCTGGCTGGCGTGCATCGAGGCGCTCGGCCACGCGGGCAAACGCGACGTGATGGCCGCGCTCAACTGCCTGCGCGAGGCGGAGATCGCCGTCGCCCAGAGCGAACGGGCGTCCTCTCCCCCATGGCCGTGGGTCTTCCCGTTCGACCCCGGCAAACTGGCCGGCTACCGCGCGCTGGTGATGGTCCGCCTGGGCCGCCCCCACGACGCGGTCTCGGCCTTCGCCGAATCCCTCGTCTCCGTACGCCCCGCCGCCAAGCAGCAGGCGCTGCTCATGCTCGAGATCGCCACGGCCCGCCGGATGGCCGGGGAGGTCGACGAGGCCTTCACCCTGGCGGGTGAGGCGCTCAAGGCGGGGGTCGTCTACTCGTCCGAGAGGGTCCTCCACCGGGTGCGGCGTTTCCGCCGCGACTACGAGGGCCCGCCGTCTCTGCTGGTCCGCGACTTCGACGACCGACTGCGTGCGACCAGCACGTTCTGAATCGGTCCACCGGCCCCGCTCCGCATCAGGAGCGGGGCTTTCATTAACGCCGCAATACGGCTGTGACCTGCCCGTTATCTGATGAGACCTACGCGAAGGGGACCAGACCCGTTCATTCTTCGTTCACCTTCGTCCGGCCGACAGGTCACCTTCGGCCCCTAGCCTCCCGGTTGTTGAAGAAACAATCAGGAGGATTCAGCCGTGAAGTATGCAGGCCGGCTCGCCGTAGCCGCCATCGCCGGCGTGCTGTCGCTCGCCGCGTGTGGTACTGACGACAACACCACCCCTTCCACCGCCACCGACGGCGGCACCGCCGCCGCTCCCGCGGCGACCTCGGGTGACAACGCGCTCAGCGGCACCATCAACGCCGCGGGCTCCTCGGCTCAGGCCAACGCGGTCGACGAGTGGAAGAAGGCGTTCCAGAGCGCCAACCCCGGTGTGAGCATCAACTACCAGCCGAGCGGCTCGGGCGCGGGCGTCCAGGCGTTCATCGCCGGCACCGTCGCGTTCGCCGGTTCCGACTCGGCGCTGAAGGAAGACGAGCCGGCTCAGGCCGACGCCCGTTGCGCCACCGGCAAGGCCATCAACCTGCCGATGGTCGTGGGTCCGGTCGCCGTGGTCTACAACCTCCCCGGTGTCGACGGCCTCCAGCTTTCGCCGAAGACCATCGGCGGCATCTTCAACAGCCAGATCACCAAGTGGGACGACCCCGCGATCAAGGCTGACAACCCCGACGCCACGCTGCCCTCGACCGACATCCAGGCGTTCCACCGCTCGGACGAGTCGGGCACCAGCGACAACTTCACCAAGTTCCTGGCCGCCACCGCCGAGTGGCCGTACGAGCCCGCCAAGGCGTGGCCCGCCGAGGCCAAGGGCCAGGGCGCCAAGGGCTCCGACCAGATCGCCGCGTCGGTCAAGTCGACCGAGGGCGCCATCTCCTACGTCGAGCTCTCGTACGCCGAGAACTCCGGCCTGCAGAAGTCGAAGGTCGCCAACGGCGCCGGCGAGTTCGTCGAGCTGACCCCGGAGAGCGCCGGCAAGACCGTCGAGGCCGCGACCGTCGAGGGCACCGGCAACGACCTCAAGATGAAGATCGACTACGGCACCTCGGCCGCGGGCGCCTACCCGATCGTCCTGGTGACCTACGAGATCACCTGCGAGAAGGGCCTCTCGGCCCAGGACCTGCCGCTCGTCAAGGGCTTCCTCGGCTACACCGCCTCCGACGAGGGTCAGCAGGTGCTGACCAACCTCGGCTACGCTCCGCTCCCCGCGTCGCTGCTGACCAAGGTCCGCGCCGCGGTTGAGGCCATCGCCTAGCCAATGGCGACCTCGACGCAAATGCGTGAAGGCGGGTCGGCTCCCCTGAGCCGGTCCGCCTTCCGGCGCAGCCGTGGCGACGGCCCCTTCCGTTACGCATCGACCGGTGCGGGCATCCTGCTGCTCGTGATCATGGCGGCCATCGCCGTGTTCCTGATCGCGCGAGCCATTCCCGCACTCCAGGCGAACACCGCGTCGTTCCTGACCGAACTGACGTGGAACGCCAACGCCTCAGAGCCGAAGTTCGGCATCGGCGCGCTCGCGTTCGGCACGGTCGTCAGCTCCTTCCTGGCGCTGATCATCGCCACGCCGATCGCGATCGGGGTCGCGCTCTTCATCTCCCACTACGCCCCCCGCCGCCTGGCCTCGTTCCTGGGCTACATCATCGACCTGCTGGCGGCGGTCCCCTCGGTCGTGTACGGCCTGTGGGGCATCATCTTCCTGGTCCCGTTCATGCGCGGGCCCTCGCAGTTCCTGAACGACTACTTCGGCTGGATCCCGATCTTCGGCGGCGACCAGGTCGTCGGCAAGTCGATGCTCGTCGGCTCGCTCGTGCTGGCGATCATGATCCTGCCGATCATCGCGGCCATCTCCCGGGAGGTCTTCCTCCAGGCTCCCAAGCTCCAGGAGGAGGCGGCCCTCGCCCTCGGCGCGACCCGCTGGGAGATGATCCGGATGTCGGTGCTGCCGTTCGGCCGCCCCGGCGTGATCAGCGCCGCGATGCTCGGCCTCGGCCGCGCCATGGGCGAGACCATCGCGGTCGCCCTGATCTTCCCGGCCACGTTCACGATCAGCTTCGAAATCCTCAGCGCCAACGGCAACAGCATCGCGGCCAACATCGCCAACGGCTTCGGCGAGGCCAACGACATCGGCCGGGGCGCGCTGATCGCGTCCGGTCTGGTGCTGTTCATCATCACCCTGCTGGTGAACATGGCCGCCCGCTGGGTCATCTCCCGCCGCAAGGAATACGCGAGGGTCGCCGCGTGAGTGCCGTCACCCCTGAAATCCAACGCATCTCCGGCATGCGCCGGTTCAAGGACAAGGGCGTACAGGCCCTTGTCTATCTGGCGTTCGCCATCGCCGTCGTCCCGCTCGTCTCGGTGTTGTGGCTGGTCATCTCCAACGGCCTGGCCCGCTTCGACATGGAGTTCCTGACCCACTCGATGCGCAACATCGGGGCCAGGGACGCCGGCGGCGGCGCGTACCACGCCATCATCGGCACCCTGGAGCAGGTCGCCCTGGCCTCGCTCATCTCGGTGCCGATCGGCCTGCTCACCGCGGTCTACCTGGTCGAGTACGGCACCAACGGCCGCCTCAAGCGCTCGATCAGCTTCTTCGTCGACATCATGACCGGTGTCCCCTCGGTCGTCGCGGGTCTGTTCATCCTCGCCTTCTGGATCCTGATCCTGGGCATGCCGTTCTCCGGCTGGGCCGGCGCCATGGCGCTGTCGATCCTGATGTTGCCGACGGTCGTCCGGTCGGCCGAAGAGATGCTCATGCTGGTCCCCAACGACCTGCGCGAGGCCTCCTACGCCCTGGGCGTCTCCAAGTGGCGCACCATCGTCAAGGTCGTGCTGCCCACCGCCTTCACCGGCATCGTGACCGGCGTCATGCTGGCCATCGCCCGTGTCGCCGGCGAGACCGCGCCGCTGCTGCTGACGGTCTTCTTCACCGACTCCATCAACGAGGACCCGTTCAACGGTCCGCAGATGGGTCTTCCTCTGTACGTCTTCGACCAGGCCGCCCGGCCCAACGACACCGCGATCGACCGCGCCTGGGCCGGCGCGCTCACCCTGATCGTGATCATCATGCTGCTCAACCTGGCCGCGCGCCTGATCACCTACTGGCGCTCGCCCGCGAGGAAGAGGTAATAGCCATGGCCAAACAGATCGAGGTCACCGACGTCGACGCCTACTACGGCAGCCACAAGGCCATCGAAGGCATCAACATGACCATCGACGCCCGCGCGGTGACGGCCTTCATCGGCCCGTCCGGTTGTGGCAAGTCGACCTTCCTCCGCACCCTGAACCGCATGCACGAGGTGATCCCCGGCGCCCGCGTCGAGGGCAAGATCCGCATGGAGGAGCAGGACCTCTACGGCTCCGACGTCGACCCCGTGTCGGTCCGCCGCACGATCGGCATGGTGTTCCAGCGCCCCAACCCGTTCCCCACGATGTCCATCTACGACAACGTGGCCGCGGGCCTGCGTCTCAACCACCGCTACTCGAAGTCGCAGCTAGACACCATCGTCGAGGACTCCCTCAAGGGCGCCAACCTGTGGAACGAGGTCAAGGACCGGCTCAACAAGCCCGGTTCGGGCCTGTCGGGCGGACAGCAGCAGCGCCTGTGCATCGCCCGCGCCATCGCGGTCCAGCCGCAGGTCCTGCTGATGGACGAGCCCTGCTCGGCGCTCGACCCCATCTCGACGCTGGCGATCGAAGACCTGATCTCCAAGCTCAAGCAGGAGTTCACCATCGTCATCGTCACCCACAACATGCAGCAGGCCGCTCGCGTGAGTGACAAGACGGCGTTCTTCAACCTGGCCGCCCAGGGCCAGCCGGGCAAGCTGATCGAGATGGACGAAACCACCAAGATCTTCACGAGCCCGACCCAGAAAGCGACCGAAGACTACATCACCGGGCGTTTCGGCTGATCCGACACATTGGGGAGGACCGGGTGGACGGGGAAACTCGATCCGCGCCGACGCTGTTGGTCGCCGACCCCGACAGCGCCCTGGTCGAGAACCTGACACACGAACTCGAATCCGAGGGAATCGACGTCACCGGCGTGTTCGACGGCGCCCAGGCGCTGCTCCAGGCAGGAGCACTGCGCCCGGACGCCGTCCTCATCAGCGCGTCGTTGCCCATCATCGGACCGGTTGACTTCGTGCGGGCAGTGCGCCTGGCACGGGCCGTACCGGTCCTGCTGGGCGTCGGCGAGGGATTCGCGGAACAGGCCATGGAGGCGCTGGCGGCCGGGGCGACGGCCTGCGTAGCCCGGCCGTACCGCGTGCCCGAGCTGCTTCCGCTCGTCCACGCGGCGTTCCGCCGGCAGGGCATCCAGCGCACCGTCCTGACCATCGGCGACGTCGCCCTGGACGTCACGGCGTACCAGGTGAAGGTGGGCGGCCGCGTCGTCCACCTGCCGCTGCGCGAGTTCGAGCTGCTGCACTACCTCATGCGCAACGCCGACCGCACCGTGACCCGCGAGCAGATAATGCGGCACGTCTGGCACTCCGCGGACGCGATGTCCACCAACACCATCGCCGTCCACGTGAAACGCCTGCGCGCAAGGCTGGGCGACGAAGACGACAAACTCATCCAGACCGTGAGGGGGGTCGGCTACCGCCTGGTCACCCCTTAGGACAACCGCGAAACCCGTCGAGCACCCTCTCGACGAGCCTCTCGACCTTGGCGATCCCGGCCTCACTGGTGGCATTGTCCTCAGTGAGCACGGCCACCGCGTAACGATCGCCGATGAGCCCCATGCTCGTGATCGCCCACAGGTCGTTGGCCACATGCCTCAACCACCCGTTCTTGACCGCCACCCGCTCCCCGGCACAAGCCCCCGCACTCACCCCCCACTTCTGGTCCTGTACGACCCCGCGCATCAGCCGCCTCACGACCTCGCCGTCCCGCAGCCTGGGCAGATACTTCAGCAACCGGACCTGATCGTCAGCGGTGGTCCGGGTGATCCCCCAGCAGTAGAGGTCGACGCACCTCCCGGGCACCGCGGTCGTGGTTTTCAACCCGAAGACCTTGTTCGCGCGGGCCAGCCCGGCTTCGCGGCCGATCCGCTCCCAGAGCCGATCGGCCGCCTTGTTGTCGGAGTACCGGATCATGATCTCGGCGTCCCTCTTGACGACCTTGGGCAGCCGATCCCAGCGCTCCTTCCGCAACAGCGCCATGAGAATGTCGACCTTCGCGACACTGGCCGTAGGAAGGACCTCCTTGGCCCCGAACCGGAAGACCCTCCCGTCACGCAGATCCTCGACGGTGATGGAGGTCCTACCGGGCCGGCTCTTGAGCATCGCCCTGACCGCTCTGGTGAGCTTCCGCCTGTCGACGACGGGCTCTTCCTTCTCCGGCACGCCGCGAGGCTCCGCCCACACCGCCTTCACCACAACGGCTCCAACGGGAACCGGGGTCTTCTCGGGTGCACGCGGGAGGTCATGCGAGGCGGCACTGGCGGCCAGAGCCAGCGCTGCGAGGAGAGGGACAACCACACGACGGGGGGACATCGTGGCCCCAAATGTAGCTCCCCATCTCCCGAACGTGGACGTGCCTCGCCACCCAGACTTCCGCTCATAAAGCCAAAGAGAACCAGTGCCCCGGAGGCCGTCATCACCCTCACCAATGAGAACGGCGCCTTCTTTCCAGCGGCCCACAGACGAGCCCACCGCCAACGGGATGGACTCCTACTCCCGTGACCACCCCATCCGGCTGGATCAGCTACGGATGCCAGTGCTCAGCGGCTCCGCGAAGTCTCACCTGCATCCCTGAAAACGCCGAGCACGACACACCTCCCAGAGAGCCCGACCGCCACCAACCGGCGCCGGCTCCAGCGAACACCACCCCGGAAACAACGAAAGCCCAGCCATACCGGCCGAGCTCATTCGACAACCCTCGAACCGGCGGAGGCCGGCCGCAAAGCTGGCAGACAATACGCTTCCGCGGAACCACCACCAGCACAGGCCCGAGAACGCCACCCAGGGAACGGCGAAAGACCGGCCGCAGTAGCCGGGCTGAATCCACACCAGTGAAATTAGCGAAAGCCCGACCGCATGGCCGGGCCAAGAACACCACCACGTGGAACCCCGCGCTACCACCGCGCAGGCCCGCAAACACTACCCATGAAATGGCGAAAGCCCGGCCGCACCCGGCCGGGCTCACTACCCGCAGAAACGACGAGAGCCCGACCAAACTGGCCGGGCTCAATACACAACCCCTGAAACGTCGAAGGCCCCAACCTAATCGGTTGGGGCCTTCGGTATAAAGATTGTCCGGCGGTGTCCTACTCTCCCACACCGTCCCCGGTGCAGTACCATCGGCGCTGGAGGGCTTAACTTCCGGGTTCGGAATGTAACCGGGTGTTTCCCCTCCGCCATAACCGCCGTAACTCTAGCGAACCTGCTTGTGGTTCGAGAGTTGCATAGTCGACGCGAACATTTATGGTCAAGTCCTCGGCCTATTAGTACCGGTCAGCTCCACACATTACTGTGCTTCCACTCCCGGCCTATCAACCCGGTCGTCTACCGGGGGCCTTACCCCAACAAAGGGTGGGAGACCTCATCTCAAGACGAGCTTCCCGCTTAGATGCTTTCAGCGGTTATCCCTTCCGAACGTAGCCAACCAGCCGTGCCCTTGGCAGAACAACTGGCACACCAGAGGTTCGTCCGTCCCGGTCCTCTCGTACTAGGGACAGCCTCTCTCAAGTCTCCTGCGCGCGCAGCGGATAGGGACCGAACTGTCTCGCGACGTTCTAAACCCAGCTCGCGTACCGCTTTAATGGGCGAACAGCCCAACCCTTGGGACCTACTCCAGCCC
>NZ_BBXF01000005.1 GCF_001570585.1 Herbidospora daliensis
GGATATGGCAGCGGCTGCATGAAGTTCTGCTCGATCGGCTCCGGAGTGTCGATGCCCTGGACCTGTCCCGCGCTGCGGTGGACTCCTCCCAAATCAGAGCGTTAAAAGGGGGCCGCAGACCGGACCGTCCCCGGTCGATCGAGGACGGGCCGGAAGCAAGCACCACCTGATCACCGACGCCACCGGCGTCCCGCTGGCGGTGATCCTGACCGGCGCGAACCGCAACGACGTCACCCAGCTGCTGCCCTTGCTGCACGCCATCCCCAAGATCCGTGGCAAGTGCGGCCGGCCCCGGCAACGACCTGATGCCGTCCTGGCCGACCGCGGCTACGACCACGACAAGTACCGCCGCCTGGTCCGTGCCCTGCAGATCCGCCCGCTGATCGCCCGCCGCGGCACCCCGCACGGCTCCGGCCTGGGCAGACACCGCTGGGTCGTCGAGCAGACCTTCGCCCTGCTGCACGCATTCCGGCGATTACGGATCCGCTGGGAAGCCCGCGCGGACATCCACGAAGCCTTCCTCAAACTGGCGTGCGCCCTCATCTGCTGGCGCCGACTCAACTCATTTTGTTAGGAGCTCTTAGTCCGACCTGGACGACGTGCGCGACCCCCTCACCCGCGCCCGCTGGCCCCGCCACATCGGCACCGGCTGGGAGCGCGGCGTCCCCGCGAACTACCTCAAGGACCTCGTGACCCGCTGGGCGGACGGCTACGACTGGCGCGCCCAGGAGAAACTCCTGAACCAGCACCCGCAGTTCGTGACCACGATCGACGGCCAGGACATCCACTTCCTGCACGTCCGCTCACCCGAACCGGACGCCTTCCCGCTCATCCTCAGCCACGCTGGCCGGGCTCATTCGTCGACTTCCTGGACGTGATCGGCCCTCTCACCGACCCCCGCGCCCACGGCGGCGACCCCGCCGGACGCCTTCCACGTCGTGATCCCCTCGCTCCTCGATTTCGGCTTCTCCAACCCGGTGTGGGAACCCGGCTGGGGGAACCTGTTCCGCGTGGCCGCCGCCTTCGCCGAACTGATGAGCCGGCTCGGCTACCCGCGCTTCGCCGCACAGGGCGGCGACATCGGAGGCGGCGTGACCACCCTGCTGCCCATGGCCGCCCCCGGCCGTGTGTCCGCCACCCACGTCGCCCTACCCGCTCGGCCCGCCCATCGACCTGGACGGCCTGTCCGCCGCCGACCGCGCCCGTGCCGAGCGCTTCAACGCGGCCCAATAAGACGGCCTGGGCTACCTGCACCTGCAGTCCACCCGCCCGCAGACCCTGGCCTACGCGCTCGACGACTCACTGATCGGCCAACTGGCGTGGATCGCCGAGAAGTTCAAGGAGTGGACCGACCCCGCCGCCCTGCCCGAGGACGCGCTGGACCGCGACCGGCTGCTGACCAACGTGAGCCTGTACTGGTTCACCGGCTCCGGCGCGTCCTCGGCCGACATCCTCTGCGAGGGCATGCGCGCCTACCGCGAGATGTCCGCCGCCGCGTCCGGCCGGCCGTCCGCGCCGCCGCAGGGCATCGCCGTGTACGCGGCCGACATGACGATCCGCCCCCTTGCCGACTGGTCGGAATTCGACCGCGGCGGCCATTTCCCGGCGATGGAAACGTCCGACATGTTCGCGGGGGACCTATGCGCGTTCTTCCGCGTCGCCCGTGAACGCGCCCGCGTCCGCAGCGAGAAACGCATCCGATGGGGCGGCCGACCACTGTCAGCCGTGGCCTGACCGCCCAACGTTTCCGGTCTCAGGAACTAGATGTCGAGGTCCTCGACGACAGGCGGTTTGCCGAGATCGGTGATCATGGCGAAGAACTCGTCGGGGACCCGGCCGCGCAGTTGCTCGAACGTGTCGAGGACCTCCAGGGTGGCCTCGCCCTGGATGAACCCGTAGTCGGAGTCGGCCAGGCCGAGGTAGGTGCGCAGCGCCTCGCGGGAGAACAGCCCCGACAACCAGTTCTCGGCGTCGCGGGTCATGCTGTCGGTCCACTCGGGGGAGCGCTCGACGTGCAGGACGTACTTGCCCTTGCGGGACCGGTAGACCCGGAACGTCTCGTTGCGCTGGCCCACCAGGCGGCTCCACTCGCCGAGCAGCACCCCGGAGAAGCGCTGCTTGCGCACCGCCGTGCCCTGGCCGACCTTGACGATGACCTCGTCGTAGCCCTCCTCGCGGCCCTCCTCCATCTCGACGTAGCGCCGCAGGGCGGTGCTGATCGCGGCCGAGAGCTTGCCCCCGGCGAGTTCGGTGGCCCGCTGGAAGAGCGGCAGGTCGTCATCAGAGACGTAGATCGTTTTATTGGGCATCGTCGGCCTCCTCCGTATGCGCATAAGTATACGTATGTTGGGCGGAGCGCCAGAGCCTGATCTCGGTCGCCGGGAGGCGTTCGGGGTACGGGCCCGCGCCGAGCAATGTTCGCAGGTCGTGCTCGAAGTCGGCGAGCCGGTCGCCGAACAGGTGCGGCGCGGAGTCGGAGCGGGAGAACGTCCACGCCACGAGGTCGTCGGCCGTGCGGTCGATCACCTCTCCGGCCGGGACGACGATGCGCTCGACCGGGCCGAACCCGGCCCGCGCCAGCACCAGGTCCTCCCGGCCCGGGGTGCCGTTCACGAGCACGCCCTGACCCGCCCGGCGCACCGGGCCGAGGTGACGCCGCACCAGCTCGCCGATCGCGGCGTACACCGGAGGTTGCGGCGTCTTCACCTCGCCGACCTGGACGAACGCGCCTCCCGGCGGCAGCATGCGCAGCACGGCCGAGGCGACGCGGTCGCGGTCGGTCCAGTGGAACGACTGGGCGAACACCACCGCCTGGAAAGTCCCGAGGTCGCCGGGCAGGTCCTCGGCCCGGCCCGCCACCCAGCGCACGTTGGTCACGCCCCTGAGCTCGGCCCGCCGCCGGGCCTCGGCCAGCATGCCGGGGTCGGGGTCGAGGCCGATCGCCTCGCCCACGTGGGGGGCCAGGGCGAGGGTGACGGTCCCGGGGCCGCAGCCGACGTCGAGCACGCGGCTGCGGTGGTCGAGACCCAGCGCGGCGGCCAGTGTGGCGGCGTAGCCGGGGGCGTAGGGGAGCCGGCCGCGTTCGTAGTGCGGTGCGGCGCCCTGGAACAGGGTCGCGTCCCACTGCCATCCGTCAGCCATGCGACCACGGTAGCGGCCGGGTGAGGCCCGAGCGGCCGAGCAGGTGGACGCCCGCCGCGCACCCCGCGCCCAGGCACGCCAGCGCCGCCCACAGCAGGGCGGTGTGGTCGAGCAGCGCCCCGACGGCCAGGTTGCCCGCGGTGATGCCGATCCCGGCGATCGAGTTGTAGAGGCCGTAGTGGGTGGCGACGAGCCGCCCGCCCGACAGCGCCACGACGGTGTCCATCTCGAACGGGTACGTCAGCGCCGTGCCGACGCCGAGCAGCGCCGCGCACAGCAGCACCGCGCCCGGCCACGCCGTCACCGTGAGCGGCGTGAACGCCGCGCCCATCAGGGCCAGGCCCCACGTCATGGCCTGTTCCGGCGTCCAGCGGGACCGCGCCCACGCGGTGATGCGCAGCTGGCCGAGCACCGCGATCCCGCCCGACACCACGAACAGCAGCGTCACCGCGCCCGGGTCGCCGAGCGCCAGCGGCAGCGCCAGGTAGACCTGGAACGACAACACGTACGACCCCGTCATCGCCCCCGCGAACAGCACGAAGGGCCGGTTGGCCAGCACGGTCCGCCAGTCGGCCAGCACCCCCGCCGACTCCGCCCGCGTCCCGGGACCGGGCGGCAGCGCCAGCACCTGCACGACCGTCAGCACCGCGAACAACCCGGCGGCCACCGCGCAGACCAGCCGGAAGTCGGCCGCCATCAGGGCCAGCCCGACCACCGGCCCGAGCAGGATCCCGGCCTGGTAGAAGACGTTGAACAGGGCGAACGCCTCGACCCGCCGATCACCGGCCGTGTGGGCGAGATAGGCGCGTACGGCCGGATTGAACAGCGCGCCCGCGAACCCGGTCATCGCCGAGGCGGCGAGCAGCACCGGCAGCGTGCCCGCGAAGCCGAGCAGCGCGAACCCGAGCGTGCGCAGCAGGCACCCGGCGATGATGACCGGCCGGTAGCCGAGCCGGTCGGCCAGCGTGCCGCCGAGCAGGAACAGGCCCTGCTGGCTCAGGTTGCGCACCCCGAGCACCAGCCCGACCGTCCAGCCTGCCAGGCCCAGCCCGCCCGACAGGTGCCCGGCCAGGAACGGCATCAGCAGGTAGAACGCCACGTTGATGGTGAACTGGTTGACCATCAGCAGCCGCGCGGTGCCGTCGAACGAGCGCCAGGCCCTCACCGGACCACCATCCGCGTCCAGCGGGTCACCTCGGCCTCGTCGGCCGTCTTGATCTCGTCGGGTTCGGCGGCCGGCGGCCGGTGCAGCAGGCCGTGGGCGGCGCAGTAAGCGTCGTCGAAGATGGTCGAGCCGTAGCGGGCCGGGCCGTCGGGGAAGACGGCGGCGATCCGGGTGTCCGGCGGCAGGGTGCGGGCCAGCCAGGAGGCGACGACGGTGACCGCGCCGACGCTCCACCCGCCGGTCGTGTAGTGGGTGGCGGCGAGGGTCCGGCAGGCCCAGACGGCCTCGTTGGCGGCGACCCAGTGGATCTCGTCGAACTCGCCGTGCGCGACGTTGCGCGGGTGGATGCTGCTGCCCAGGCCGCGCATCAGCCGGGGCCGGGCCGGCTGGCCGAAGATCGTCGACCCGACCGCGTCGACCCCCACGAGGACCACCCGCCCGTCGCGCCGCCGCAGCGCCCTCGTCACCCCGGCCGAGTGGCCGCCCGTCCCCACGCTGCACACCAGCACGTCGACCCGCCCCAGCTGCCCGGCCAGCTCGTCGGCCAGGCCCGCGTAGGCGCCGACGTTGTCGGGGTTGGCGTACTGGTCGGGGCAGTAGGCCCCCGGATGCGCCGCCAGCAGCTCGGCCACCCGGTCGAGCCGGGCATGCTGCCAGCCGCCGTCCGGATGCGGCCGCGACACCGTCTCGACCCGCACGCCGTGGGCGGTCAGCAGCCGGTGGACGAGGGGCTCCATGCCGGGATCGGTGACGACGGTGACCGGATGGCCGTAGACGATCCCGGCGAGCGCCAGCCCCAGCCCGAACGTGCCCGACGTCGACTCGACGATCATCGCGCCGGGCGCGAGCTCGCCCCGCTCCCTGGCCCGCCCGACGATTGCAGGGCGGCCCGGTCCTTCAGGCCGCCGGGGTTGACCGCCTCCAGCTTGGCCCAGAAGCCCCGCCCGGCGGGGGCGAAGGGCTCGGTGATCAGGCGTACCGGGGTGCCGCCCACCAGATGAGAAGACATGTCGTCACGCAAAGTAACCGAACTTTCCGCGTGTTTGGTGGTGCCCCGCCGGTCCCGGCGGCCGGGGCGGCGGATAATCGAGCCGCCCCCCAGCCGTACCGAAGGGGGAGACGTGACCCTGTCACGCCGCGCGATGCTCACCGGCCTGCCGCTGTCTCTGATGGCCCGCCCCGCGACCGCGGTGGCGGCCCCCGCGGGCGCTCCCGAGGAGGTCGCCCGCGACGAGGTCTACTGGCGGTCGGTGGCGGCGGCGTTCCGGGTCGACCCCGGCTTCGTGAACCTGGAGAACGGCTACTTCGGCAGCATGCCCGAACCCGTCAGGCTGGCCTACCACGCCCACGCCGACCGGCTGAACGCGGAGAACAGCCGGCTGCTGCGCACGGCGTACCGGCAGCCGGCGGACGAGGCCGCCGCGCGCGTCGCGGGCCTGCTCGGCGTGACCAAGGAGGAGATCGCCTTCACCCGGGGCGGCACCGAGGCCCTGCAGAACCTGATCACCGGCTACCGGCGGCTCGCCCCCGGCGACGCCGTCATGCACGCCGACCTCGACTTCCACACCGGCAAGTCGGCCCTGAAATGGCTGGCCGACCGGCACGGTGCCCGCGTCGAACGCCTGGTGATCCCCGAACCGGCCACCCGCCAGGCGGTCGTGGACGCCTACGCCGCCGCCCTGGAGAAGACGCCGCGCCTGCGGCTGCTGCTGCTGAGCCACATGAACAACCTCACGGGCCTCGTCGTGCCCGTCAGGGAGATCGTCGAGATGGCCCGCGCGAAGGGCGTCGACGTGATCGTGGACGCCGCCCACACGTGGGGCCACCTCGACTTCACCCTGCCGGAACTCGGCGCCGACTTCGGCGTCTTCTCCCTGCACAAGTGGATGGGCGCGCCGCTGGGCAGCGGTTTCCTCTACATCCGCAAGGAGCGCCTGGCCGACGTCGCCCCCGTCTTCGGCGACGAGTCGCAGCAGGCCGACATCCGCTCCCGGGTCCACACGGGCACCATGGACGTCGCCCCGATCCTCAGCGTCGGCGCCGCCCTCGACTTCCACGAGAAACTCGGCGCGAAGGTGAAGGAGGCCCGCCTGCGCCACCTGCGCGACCGCTGGGTCGGCCAGGTGCGCGACCTGCCCATCGAAATCCTCACCCCCGACGACCCGGCCATGTACGGCGGCATGACCGCCTTCCGTTTCGCGGGCCGCACCTCCGAGGCCGACAACACCGCCGTCGTCGACCACCTCTACACCCGGCACCGCATCTTCACGGTGCACCGGGGCGGCGTCACCAAAGGCGACTGCGTCAGGGTCACCCCGGCCCTGTTCACCTCGGCCGCCGACGTCGACCGCCTCGCCGCCGCCCTGCGGGAACTGGCGTCCCGCTGAGCGGTCAGGCCACCGCGGGCCGGGCCGGGGGCGGCGGCTCCGGCGGGGACGCGGGCGGGCCCGAGTCGGGGGAGCGGCCCTGGGCGTTGCGGATCAGCGCCACGATCACGGAGGTCACCGGGGCCGCCAGGAACGCGCCGATGATGCCCGCGACCACGCTGCCGACCGTCAGCGCCAGCAGGATCACCGCGCCCGGCAGGTCGAGCGCCTTGCCGTAGATCATCGGCGCCAGCACGTGGCCTTCGAGCTGCTGCACCAGGATCGTCACCGCGATCACGATCAGGGCCACCAGCCAGCCCTTGGCCACGAACGCCACCACCGCCGCGAGCAGCCCCGCGAACAGCGCGCCGATGACCGGCAGGAACGCGCCCACGAACGTCAGCACCGCCAGCGGCAGCGCGATCGGCACGCCCAGGATCCACAGCGCGAGGCCGATGAAGAAGGCGTCGACGAAGCCGACCGCCGCGACGCCCCGCACGTAGCGGCCGACCACGTCGAAGACGATCTTGCTGGTGGTCATGATGTGGTCGCGGCTGCCGCGCGGGGCCAGGTCGGCCACCCAGCGCACCAGGTGGTCGCCGCCGTGCACCAGGTAGACGGCCAGGATCAGCGCCAGCACCCCGCCGACCACGATCTCGCCGACGGTCTTCACCCCGGTGATCGCGCCGGAGGCGACCTCGCCGCCGCGCTGCGACAGGAACGTCTGGACGTCGTGCACGATCTCCTGGATGCGGGCCTGGTCGAAGCCGAAGCGCGCGGCGGTCGCCTGGAGGTCGGTGACGACCTTGCCGATGCTGTTGCTCAGCTCGGCGAACCCGTCGATCGTCGGGGGGACCAGCAGCGCGATGACCCCCGCCAGCACCGCGATCACCGCCACGAACGCGAGCAGCGTGGACAGGGCGCGGTTGAGGCCCCACTGGCGCAGCCGCCGCGCCGGGGGCATCATCAGCGCCGTGATGAAGATCGCGAACACGACGCTGATGGCGACGGTCCTGATCTGGTAGACGATCCACAGGATGACCGCCGTCAGGGCGATCAGGACGAGGATGCGCCCCGCCGTCGTGCTGGCCCTGCGCAGGCCGTCCCCCGCGGCTCCCGGATCTGCCATCGGCGTTCCCTCCCCGTCACGGTCGATGCCCGCCGATGATCCCAGAGATCGCGGGCGGCGGGCTACCGTCCGTCGCGGCCGGGGTCGACGTCGAAGGTGATCGCCCCCTGGAAGCCGTCGCCGCTCGGCGCCGTGGCCATGACCATGGAGCTCCGGAAGATCGAGTCGCCGTCGTTCCGCGTGTCGCGCGCGCCCCGCCCGGCGTAGGCGCCGGCGGCCAGCACTTCGTCGTTGCGCGCCTCGTCGAACATGACCTGGGTGGTGAGCGTCCGCTCGTCGCCGACGTGAACCATGGCGTGGACGTGCACGGTCCGCCCCCGGTACCACCCGGGCCAGATGGTGGTGAACACCACGATCCCATCGGCCCCGGTGACCTGAGCACCCCGCAGATACCGCTCGTCATCGGTCGGCACGAGATCACCTATAGCGCCGGAAGCCCCCGGACCACCCGAAGCCTGACCTCCGGAAGCCTGACCGCCCGCACCTTGACCGCCCGCACCTTGACCGTTTGGAACCGGAGCACCGCCCGGAGCCTGACCGTCTGGAACCGGAGCATCGCCTGGAGTTTGCCCGTCTGGGGGCTGCGCGCCGCCGGGCCCGCCGGTCGAGGCTGATTCCGCGCCCGAGTAGAGGCCGCCCGCGTCGCAGTGCCAGATCTCCACGACCGCGTCCTTCAGCGGCTCGCAGGTCTCGCTGTCGCGTACCCGGATCGCCATGTCCAGCCGCGTTCCCGGCCGGTCCTCGCGGATGTCCGAGCGGATCTTGTCCGCGTCGAAGTAGTAGGGCCCCGGGGTGGTGGAGGGCGTCAGTGTGCAGGTCCCGGAGGAGTCGAAGAGCGCCGTTAGGTCGCCGGGCACGCCCGACCGGGGGCTGATGGTCGCCGCACCCGTGGAGGTAGTCACCGGGGTGGACCCGGTCGCGCCGCACGCCGCGAGGAGCGTGCCGAGACCGATCGAACCCACCCCGGCGATCATCGTGCGCCGGCTGACCCGGCGGCCTTCGTCGTGGTCTGTCATGCCCGTCACGCTAGGAACCGGACATGAGGGCCACGTGAGAACCGCCTTGAGATCTACTTTGTAAAGGCGCCGTAAGGGGAGATCACGTCGACCCGGCCACCTCCAGGTCGTCCTTCACCTCGGGGTCCCCGGCGTCGGCGGTGTAGTCGCGCGGGCTGGTCCCGTCGACCCCCTCCGACGACCCGAGCCGCCGGGCCAGCACGGTCGCCAGCGCCGCCACGGCCAGGTTCACGATCAGCGCCAGGAACCCGGCGTACACCGTCATCGGCGTGTCGAAGCCGAGCTTGCTCAGCGGGAACGCCGACCCGCCGAAGTGGGCGTGGTTGTTGGCCGGGTTGGCGATGTTGTAGAGCAGCACCATCCCGGCCGTCATCCCGGCCGTCCAGCCCGCGATCAGGCCCACCCGGTGGAACCACCGGGTGAACAGCCCCAGCGCCACCGACGGCAGCGTCTGCAGGATGATCACGCCGCCGATCAGCTGCAGGTCGATGGAGAACTGCGGGTCGATCAGCAGGATGCAGAGCACCGCGCCCACCTTGACGACCAGCGAGGTCAGCTTGCTGACCCGGGCCTCCTGGGCGTCGGTGGCGTCGCGCCGCAGGTACTCCTTGTAGATGTTCCGCGTGAACAGGTTCGCCGCCGCGATCGACATGATCGCCGCCGGGACCAGCGCGCCGATGCCGATGGCCGCGAACGCGACGCCGGTGAACCAGTCGGGGAACATCTGGTCGAACAGCTGCGGCACGACCGTGTTCACGTCGGTGCCGATCGGGGTGATCCCGGCCGCGATGGCCATGTAGCCGAGCAGCGCGATGAGCCCCAGCAACAGGCTGTAGGCCGGCAGCGCCGACATGTTCCGCTTGATCACGTCGCGCGACCGCGAGGCCAGCACCCCGGTCACGCTGTGCGGGTAGAGGAACAGCGCCATCGCCGACCCCAGCGCCAGGGTGATGTACTGCAGCTGGTTGTTGGCGTTCAGCAGGGTCCCGTCGCCGGGCGCGGGGGTCTTGGCGAACTTGGCGTCGGCCGCGTCGAAGATCGACCCGAACCCGCCGAGCCGCGCCGGGATGTAGATCACCGCGACGAGGATCACGATGTAGATCAGGATGTCCTTCACGAACGCGATCAGCGCCGGGGCCCGCAGCCCGCTCTGGTAGGTGTACGCCGCCAGGATGGCGAACGCGATGATCAGCGGCAGGTCGCCGGTGACCCCCATCGTCTTCAGCACGGCCTCGATGCCGATGAGCTGGAGCGCGATGTACGGCATCGTCGCCACGATCCCGGTGATCGCGACCAGCAGCGCCAGGGTCGGCGAGCCGAACCGCACCCGCACGAAGTCGGCGGGCGTCACCAGCCCGTGCACGTGCGACACCGACCAGAGCCGGATCAGCACCAGCATCACCAGCGGATAGGTGATGACCGTGTAGGGCACCGCGAAGAACCCGGTCGCCCCGGCCCCGAACAGCAGCGCCGGCACCGCGACGAAGGTGTACGCCGTGTAGAGGTCCCCGCCCACCAGGAACCACGTGATCCACGACCCGAAGTTGCGCCCGCCCAGCCCCCACTCGTTCAGCGAGGCGAGGTTGTCGGCCCGCCGCCACCGCGCGGCCACGAAGCCCATGCCGCTGACCAGCAGGAACAGGGCGGTGAAGATGACGATCTCGGTGATGTGCTCGTTCATCGGCGGGTCACCCGGTAGACGATCAGGGTCGCCGACACGCTGATGACCAGGAAGGCGAGCTGCAGCCAGTAGAACAGCGGAACGCCGAACAGCCGGGGCTCCTCATGGTTGAACAGGGCCGGTACGAGGGGGACGACGATGGCCGGCGCCAGCACCCAGTTCCAGCGGCTGCGGTCCGATCTGGGGGAACGTGGATCCGTCAACGGACACTCCTTCCGACAGGTTGTCGATTGGAGCGTAAAGTGACGGGTGTCACAGGTGGAGCTCCCATCGACGAGCGGCGGCCTGGGCGCGCCGAACGGTCAGGTCATTCGCCCGACATGTGGATTGCGGCGTGTTATTGTGTGCCGCATGCAGATTCCTCAGCAGCAGTGGTGGCGCCGCTAACAGGCGGCCCTCAGCTCAGGTTTCTCGCGAATCGAAACAGGCCGCCCCGGGATTGGGCGGCCTTCTGTGTTTCCGCCCCCGGGGCATGAGTGGATCAAGGGGCGACAGTGGAGACCAGCGGTTACACCACGGCGGGCGGCATCGGGGTCGAGCGCGTGGTGCGCGCCGTGCCCGAGGCGGCCCTCGACGAGATCGTCGACTCGCTCGGCACTCGCCGGGGCGGGGCGTTCTCCTCGGGCATGGACTATCCGGGCAGGTACAGCCGATGGGCCTTCGGCTACGCCGATCCCTGCCTGGAGCTCGTCGCGCGCGGCCGCCGCATCTCGGCCCGCGCGCTCAACGACCGGGGCGCCGTCGTGCTCCCCGCCGTCGCGGCCTGTCTCCGCGCCGCCGGGGAGGTCGTCGGCACGCCCACCGCCACCTTCACCGAGGTCGAGGTGCACCCGTCCGACGAGTGGCTGCCCGAGGAGATGCGCTCGCGCCGCCCCACGGTCTTCACCGCGATCCGCGAGGTCATCGCCGCGTTCAAGGGCGACGACCAGCACCTCGGGCTCTACGGCGCGTTCGGCTACGACCTGGCCTTCCAGTTCGAGCCCATCCGCTACGCGCTCACCCGCCCCGACGACCAGCGCGACCTGGTCCTCCACCTGCCCGACCGCCTCGTGGTGATCGACCGGGTGAAGGAGACCGTGCTGGAGTACTCCTACGAGTTCGCCTACGACGGGAAGAGCACGAAGGGCCTGCCGCGCACCGGCGACTCCCGCGAGCTCGTCCAGGCGGGCGAGATCCCGGCCGACCCGGTCAGGGGCGCGTACGCCGACGTCGTCGCCAAGGCGAAGGAGAAGTTCCGGCGCGGTGACCTGTTCGAGGTCGTGCCCGGCCAGGTCTTCCACGCGCCCTGCGACGACCCGCCCGCCTTCTACCGGGGGCTGCGCACCAGCAACCCGGCGCCGTACGAGTTCATCCTCAGCCTCGGCGACGGCGAGCACCTGGTCGGGGCCTCGCCCGAGATGTACGTCCGGGTCTCCGGCGAGCGGGTGGAGACCTGCCCGATCTCCGGCACCATCGCCCGCGGCGCCAACCCGGTCGAGGACGCCGAGGCGATCCGCACCCTCCTGTCCAGCGTGAAGGAGGAGTCGGAGCTGACCATGTGCACCGACGTCGACCGCAACGACAAGTCGCGCATCTGCGTGCCCGGTTCGGTCAAGGTCATCGGCCGCCGCCAGATCGAGATGTACTCCCGGCTGATCCACACCGTCGACCACATCGAGGGCTACCTGCGCCCCGAGTTCGACGCCCTCGACGCCTTCCTCACCCACATGTGGGCGGTCACCGTCACCGGCGCCCCGAAGACGTGGGCGATGCAGTTCATCGAGGACCACGAGGCCACCACCCGCCGCTGGTACGGCGGCGCGGTCGGCTTCATCGGCTTCGACGGCTCGATGAACACCGGCCTGACCCTGCGCACCGCCCAGATCAAGAACGGCGTGGCGACGGTCCGGGCGGGCGCGACCCTGCTGGTCGACTCCGACCCCGACGCCGAGGAGCGCGAGACCGAGCTCAAGGCCAGCGCCCTGCTGGGCGCGCTGGCGGCGGTCGGCCGGGGCGAGGTGGCGCAGGAGGCCGTCGCGGCCGAGCAGCCGGGCGAGGGCCACACCGTGCTCCTCGTCGACTACGAGGACTCGTTCGTCAACACCCTGGCCGACTACTTCCGCCAGCAGGGCGCGAAGGTCGTCACGCTGCGCCACGGCTTCCCGACCACGATGATCGAGGAGATCGCGCCGACCCTCGTGGTGCTCTCGCCCGGCCCCGGCTGGCCGTCCGACTTCGGCACCGACCGGCTCGTCGCCGCCCTCTACGAGCGGAACCTGCCGGTCTTCGGGGTCTGCCTCGGGCTGCAGGCCATGGTCGAGCAGGCGGGTGGGCAGCTCGACCTGCTGCCCTACCCGGAGCACGGCAAGCGCGGGCAGATCAAGCGCGAGGGCGACAGCGCGCTGCTCGAAGGGCTGCCCGAGGCGTTCACCGCCGCGCGCTACCACTCGGTGCACGCCAAGCACCCGGGCGTGCAGGGCTTCACGGTCACGGCGGCGACCTCCGACGGCGCGGTCATGGCGATCGAGGACGTCGCCAACCGCCGGTTCGGGGTGCAGTTCCACCCCGAGTCGATCCTCACCACCGAGGGCGGCGCCGGCGCCAAGATCATCGCCAACGTGCTGAGGCTGGCCCGGTAAAGATCGCACCGATCGCCTGACCGCCCGGCGGCCGCGGCCCTAGAGTCTCGTCCCTGTCGAAGCCAAGGGGGACGAGGGAATGACGCCGGTGCTGCCGGGTCCGGTCCGGGCGGCGCTGACGGCGCCCCTGGTCGACCACCACTGCCAGGGGGTGCGCCGCGACGACCTGGTCAGGGCCCAGTTCGAGACGCTGATCACCCGGGCGGGCCATTCCGCGCCGCCCGGGACCACCCATTTCGACACCCCCGAGGGGGTGGCGATCCGGCGCTGGTGCGCGCCCGTCCTGGGGCTCGAACCGCACGCCCCGGCCGCCGTCTACCTGGCCCGCCGGGCCGAGCTGGGGGCGGCCGAGGTCAACCGGACGCTGCTGCGGGCCGCCGGCGTCGTCGCCTTCCTGGTCGACACCGGCACCGAGTCCTCGCCCGACCTGCTGTCGGTGGCCGAGACCGGACGGCTCGGCGGCGCGGCCTCCGACGAGATCGTCCGGCTCGAACGGGTCGAGCAGGACGTCGCCGAAGAGGGATTGAGCGCGCCCGGCTACCTCGACCGGCTACGCGCCGAGGTCGCCGCGCGGGCCTCCCGGGCGGTCGGCCTGTCGACCGTGATCGGCTACCGCTGCGGCCTCGACGTCGATCCGGTCCGTCCGGCGCGCGGGGCCGTGCTGGCGGCGGCCGGACGCCGGGCCGCCGAGCCGAAGAAGCCGCTGACCGACCCGGTGCTGCTGCGCCACCTGCTCTGGACCGGCGTCGACGTCGCCCGGGAGCGGGCGATGCCGCTGCAGATCCCGTGCGGCCACTCGGGGGTCGAGCCGGGTGTGCTGCACCGGTCCGACCCGACCGCGCTGGCCCCCTTCATCCGGGCGCTCGGGCCGCTCGGGGTGCCGGTCATCCTGCTGCACTGCTCCCCGTACGAGCGGGCCGCCGCCTTCCTGGCCGCCACGTTCCCCCATGTGCACATCGACGTGCGCGACGGGCTCGCCGAGGTGCTCGGGCTCGCGCCGTTCCACAAGATCATGTTCGGTTCGGGCGGCTGGGGCGTCGCCGAGACCGTCTACCTGGGCGCCCTGCGGCACCGGACCGTGCTGGCCCGCGAACTCTCCGCCCGCATCGACGCCGGAGACTGGTCGGCCGGGGATGCGGAACGGGTCGCGGGGATGATCGGATCGGGGAACGCTCGTCGGATCTACCGACTTTAAATCCTCTTTAGGTAGGAGGAACCAGCAGATCTTGGCGGAAAGACTTGAAAGCGCCATGACTGCCATAGAGATCCGCAACCTCAGCAAGTCGTTCGGCGCCGTCCGCGCCGTCGACGACGTCTCCTTCACGGTGGAAGCCGGCACCGTCACGGGCTACCTCGGCCCCAACGGCGCCGGCAAGACCACCACCCTGCGCTCCCTGCTCGGCCTGGTCACCCCCGACTCGGGGGAGGCCCTGGTCAACGGGCGGCGGTACGCCAGCCTCGACCATCCCCTCAACGAGGTCGGCGCGGTCCTGGAGGCCACCAGCTTCCACCCGGGCCGCACCGCCCGCGACCACCTGCGCATCATGACCACCGCGGCGGGCCTGCCCGCCTCCCGGCCCGACGAGGCGCTCGAACAGGTCGGCCTCGCCGACGCCGCCCGCAAGCGGGTCGGCGGCTTCTCCCTCGGCATGCGCCAGCGGCTGGCCCTCGCGGGCGCGCTGCTCGGCCAGCCGAAGATCTTCATCCTCGACGAGCCCGCCAACGGCCTCGACCCGGCGGGCATCCAGTGGCTGCGGGGCTTCCTGCGCCACCTCGCCCACGACACCGGCGCGGCCGTGCTGGTCTCCAGCCACGTGCTGGCCGAGGTCGAGCAGACCGTCGACAACGTGGTGATCATCGCCAAGGGCCGCATGATCCGCCAGGGCACCCTCGCCGAACTCACCGGCAACGGCGGCGGCGCGGTCCGCGTCAAGACCAAGGACGACTTCGCCCCCGCCCTGCGCGCCGCCGGCGCCGAGGTCGAGGAGGTCGAACCGGGCCTGCTCCGCGTCAAGGGCCTCGACGCCGAGGAGATCGGCCGCCTGGCCCTCGACCAGCGGGTGCTCCTCACCGAGGTCGCCCACGAGCGTTCCGACCTGCAGAGCGTCTTCCTCGACCTGACCGGAGAGGGGGAGCGGGCATGACGAACCTCATCCGCGCGGAGCTCCAGAAGCTCTTCACCACCCGCCTGTGGTGGGCTATGGCTTTGGTCATGTTCGCGTTCACCGCGTTCGGCCTGGCCTTCCTCATCGCCCAGGCCGGGGTCGCGCCCGCCAACGGCCAGCCGGGCCTGCCCGCGCTCGACGACCCGGCGTGGTTGCCGCTGGCCCTCAGCTTCGCCTCCGGGGCCAACATCTTCACGATGATCCTCGGCATCGTGCTGATGACCAGCGAATACCGCTACCAGACCATCACCGGCACGTTCCTCACCACGCCCAAGCGCGGCCGCGTCATCGCCGCCAAGCTCGGCGCCGGGGTGATCGTCGGCGTCTTCTTCGCGGTCATCTCGCTGCTGTTCACCGCCGTCGTCGCCATCACCGCCGTGCTCATCGGGGGCGGCTCGATCGACCTGACGGCGGGCCGCATCCCGCAGCTCACCCTCGGGGTCTTCGCAACCCTGGTCCTGTACGCCCTGTTCGGCATAGGCCTCGGCGCGCTCGTGCGCAACCAGGTGGCCGCGCTGATCGGCGGCATCGTGTGGGCCTACGTGATCGAGTCGATCCTGGGCGCCTTCCCGGCCCTCCAGACGGTCGGCAAGTGGCTGCCCGGCGGAGCGGCGCAGGCGCTGATGAACATCGACTTCGACACCGGCCTCGGCGAGTCGAACCTGCTGCCCGCCTGGGGCGGCGCCCTCGTCCTGGTCGCCTACGCCCTGCTGTTCGCCCTCATCGCGAATGTCACCACCACCCGCAGGGACATCACCTGAGGTCGTTATGCTCGTGGCCCATGGTGAAGTTGCAGAGTGATGTGACCGTCGAACTGGTCAAACACAGCGCGTCCGACTCGGACGTGCTGTGGGCGGCCCGGGTCTCGACGGCGGGGGAGCAGTCGCTGGAGGAGATCCACAAGGATCCCGAACGGTCCAAGGGCCTGCTCAACTTCCTGATGCGCGACCGGCACGGGTCGCCGTTCGAGCACAACTCGATGACCTTCTTCATCAGCGCGCCGATCTTCGTCTTCCGCGAGTTCCACCGCCACCGCGTGTGGTCCTACAACGAGGAGAGCGGCCGCTACCGGGAGCTGCAGCCGGTGTTCTACGTGCCGGGCGCCGACCGCAAGCTGGTGCAGGAGGGCCGTCCCGGCAAGTACGTCTTCGTCGACGGCACCCCCGAACAGCACGCCCTCGTCTCCGAGACGATGGAGGAGTCCTACCGGGCCTCCTACGCGGCGTACCAGAAGATGCTCGAGGCCGGAGTGGCCCGCGAGGTGGCGCGGGCCGTGCTGCCCGTCGGGCTGTTCTCCTCCATGTACGCCACCTGCAACGCCCGCGCGCTGATGCACTTCCTGTCGCTGCGCACCAAGGACGACCGGGCCGCGGTCCCGTCGTTCCCGCAGCGCGAGATCGAGATGGTGGCCGAGAAGATGGAGGCCCTGTGGGCCGGGCTGATGCCGCTCACCCACGCGGCCTTCAACGCCAACGGGCGCGTCGCGCCGTGATTTGAGTACCCGGGTGCTCAGGCGCTTGGGGTGGGGCGGCTCCATTCTGCGATGACGAGCATCGTGGAAGGAGCACCCCCGAAATGAGGAAAGTGCAGGCCGCCCTGACCGGGTTACTGGTCGTGGCGGCCTTTCTCGTCGCACCGCCCGCCAATGCCGCGACCGTGCGGGTCACGGTCCACCTCTACCGGGTCGTCGAGATCTCGTGTGACGAGGGCGCGACCGTGCCGTGCCCGAACGACTACTACCCGAAGTTCAAGATCGGCAACGAGGAGCTCTACGACGGCAAGGACGACTTCTGCTGCGCCCACGGCACCGACTTCCGCACCAACTGGGTGCACTCGGCCGACGTCGACACCAGCCAGAACCCGATCGACGTCCACATGGAGTTGTGGGACCAGGACGACTCCAGCGACGACGACCCCATCGACTGGGGCGCGCCGGGCGACCACGTCGACCTGAAGTTCGACCTGAACACGTGCGTGTTCACCGGCGGCGGCCTGACGGCGCAGCAGGGCGCGGGCGTCACGTCGCTGGCGGGGGAGAGCGAGCAGAGCGCCGTCGACTCGGCGCGCGGCTATTTCACCATCACCACCCCCGACTGCCTGGAGAAGGCCAAGACCACCGACGGCGACGGCGACGGCCTCATGGACGCCTGGGAGGCCCCCGGCCGGGGCGTCGACGCCGACGGCAACGGCACCGTCGACCTGCCCCTGGGCGACCTGGGCGCGCTGCCCTACCGCAAGGACCTGTTCGTCGAGGCCGACCACATGGAGGGCGCGGCCCCCCAGGCCGGCGCGATCACCGACGTGGTGAACGCGTTCGCCGCCGCCCCGGTCGACCTGTACGAACCCGGCAAGTACCGGGGGATCAACCTGCACGTCCTGAGCGGCGAGCAGGTGCCCCGGGTCAACGTGGTGAAGTTCCTCGACCCCGGTCCCGGCGACCTCGACGACTTCAACGACCTCAAGGGCGGCAAGCCCGACGTGGACTGCGACGGCCACCTCGGCACCGCGGCCGACCGCGCCAGTCCCAACTGCAAGGCCATCCTGGACGCCCGCCGCCTGGTCTACCGCTACATGATCTTCGGCCACCAGTACGAGGGGAACCTCGGCTCCTCGGGCCAGGCCGAGATCGACGACGCCACCCTCGAAGGCGGCAACGACTTCATCGTCACCGTCGCGACCTGGGACTTCGACGACGACGCCGACCGGCGGATGATCGAGGGGTCGACGTTCATGCACGAACTCGGCCACACCCTGAGCCTGGGCCACGGCGGCGGCGACCACGTCAACTGCAAGCCCAACTACCTGAGCATCATGAGCTACGCCTTCCAGTTCTCGCGCCGCGACCCGAACCGTCCCCTCGACTACAGCAGCGCCGCCAAGGGCACCGCCTTCGGCGTCCCGCTGAAGGAGACCGAACTCGACGAGAACAAGCGCCTGTACGCGACGCCGAACCCGGCCCGCAAGATGATCTGGGGCCTCAAGGGCAAGTGGCGGCTCGCCGACGCCAACGACCAGCCCATCAACTGGAACGGCGAGGGTGACGACAAGGAGACCAAGGCAGAGGCCGACGTCAACTGGATCGACTCCATCGGCGACCCGGGCAAGGGCTGCAACATCCAGGAGAAGACCGAGCTCAAGGGCCACGACGACTGGGCCGGCATCCAGTACGACCCCCGCCTGAACGCGGGCTTCTTCGCCGACGGCGCGCGGCGCGACCTGCCGGTCGAGCTGACCGAGCACGACCTCAAGGCGATGACGCAACAGGCCGACCTGAAGCTCACCAAGACGGCCGACCGCGCGACGGCGGCCGGCGGCGACACCATCTCCTACACCGTGGGCGTCACCGACCTGGGCCCCGGCCCGGCGAAGGCGATCGAGGTCGCCGACACGCTGCCCGACGGAACGGTCCAGCGCCGCACGCTGCCCGACCTGGCGGCCGGGGCGACCACGACCACGCCGTTCAGCTACCAGGTGCCGTGCGCGGTCACCGACGGCACCGTCATCACCAACACCGCCACGGTCACCGGCACCGACGCCGAGGGCGTGCCCGACCCGTCGCGGACCGACAACACCGCCTCGGCGGCGACCACCGCGCGGGCGCCCAAGCTGACCGTGTCCCAGACGGCGACCCCGTCGGTGAACGCGGGCGAGGCGATCACGTACACGATCACCTATGCGAACGCCGGCGGCGACGCCGCCTCGAACGTGGCCGTCACGGCGACCGTGCCGAAGGACGTCTACTACAGCAAGCCGCTCGACCTGGGCGCCGGGCCGAAACCGGGCACGGTGACCCTGAACGCCGACGGCACCAGGACCCTCACCTGGAACCCCGGCGACCTGCCCGCGAACTCGGGCGACCGGGCGATCGTCTTCACCGCCCGGCCGACCCTGCTCGCCCTCCCGGGCGCGACCTTCGCCGGGGCCGTGTCGATCGCGTACAGGAACGGGAGCGGGGCGTGCGTCTTCGCGCCGGTCGCCGCCTCGTCGTCGACCACGGTCACCGCGGTCGCGCCGAGCCGGAACCCGATGCTGCGGGCGTTGTGGGCGCTCCGCGACGACCTGCGCACGGCCGAGATCCTGGCCCGGGTGCAGGCGACCGACACCCGCTGGGACGGCGCCGACGGGTCGGCCCCCGACGGCAGGTTGTCGCAGCAGGAGGCGTCGGCGGTGCTGCTGCTGCCGGTCACCCAGCCGCGCCAGCTGCGCGCCGACCTGCTGGCCGCCCTGTTCAACACGGCGACCCGCAGGATCAACGCCGGCACGACGGTCCGCACCCTGACGACGCAGGCGCTCGGGCTCGGCTCGGTCGGCGACGCCGTGCGCTACGCCCAGACCACCCTGGCCCAGCCGCCGACCCTGGCCACCCTCGTCAGGTACGCCAAGTCGACGCTGGTCCTGACGGAGGTGAACTCGGGGATCGCGGAGCGGTACTAGCTCAGCGCGGGGAGCACGTAGACCTCGGCGCCCGGGGGGAGCTCGCAGTCGAGCCCGCCCAGGCGCCGGGCGTTCTCGCCGCACACGAAGACGCCGATGTGCCGCCGCAGGGCGCCGTACTCGTCGCGCAGCCGCCCCTCCAGATCGGGGTGGGTGCGGCGCAGGGTGTCGAGCGCGCCCCCGAGGGTCGGGGTCTCCGACTCCTGGGGCGCGACGGCGAACACGCGCACCTGGGTGTCGTCACCGATCCAGTGGCGCAGGGTACTGGGCAGCACGAAGGTCACCAGGGTGACCGGCCGGGCTTTCATCCGTTCATCGTGCCAGGCCCGGAGCGTCGAGGGGCGCGGTTCAGGGTTCGCCCTGGATCGCGTCCCGGTGGATGGAGGCCAGCGGCACCCCGCTGTCGAGCAGCCGCCGCACGGTCGCGTTCACCATGGTCGCCGGGCCGCACACGTACACCTCGTGGCCGGTCCACACGCTGATCCTCGGCACCACCTCGTCGAGGTCGCCCCGCATGCCCGTGTACGACTCCTCCTGCGACACCACCGGCAGCACGCTCAGCCACGGGAAGCCCGACTCCATGCGGCGCAGGTCGGGCAGGTCGTAGAGCTCGGCCGCGCGGCGGGCGCCCACGATCATGGAGATGTTGGGCCGCCGTCCCGAGGTGATGACCTGCTCGACGATGGCCTTCAGCGGGGCGAGGCCGGTGCCGCCCGCCACGCACAGGATGTCGCGCCGGCCGTCGGGCGGGGCCATGGTGCCGACCGGCGGGCCGAGGAGGATCTGGTCGCCGACCTTGGTGTGCTGGGCCAGCGCGGTGCTCACCCAGCCGCCCGGCAGGGTGCGCACGTGCAGCGTGATGGTGTTGTCGGCCCGGGGCGCGTTGGCGATGGAGAAGGTGCGCCAGACGCGGGGCCAGCGGGCGACCTGCACGTTGACGTACTGGCCCGGGACGAAGTCCATGCGCTGGCCGGGCCGGAGCGTGACGACGGTGATGTCGGGCGCGCGGCGGTCGTGGTCGACCACCTCGGCCAGCCACCAGGCGGGGTTCTTGCCCGCGTCGGCGTCGGCCGCCCCGATCATCGCGTCGGCGGCGGCGGTGTAGGCGGCCACCCAGGCCGCCTCGATCTCCGCGTTCCAGATCTCGGCCGCGAAGCGTTTGATGGTCGCCAGCAGCGCGTTGCCGACGGCGGTGTAGTGCTCGGCCACGACCCCGTACTTGCGGTGGTCACGTCCGAGTTGTCCCAGATACCCCCCCAGGCTGTCCGGGCTGTCGAGCATCCAGACGATCCGGGTCAGCGAGCCGAAAAGACGGTCTCGCGTGATGTCCATCGCCGGGGGGAACATGCCCCGGAGATGCGGACTCTGCGCGAACAGGCGGCCGTAGAAGTACGCGGCTGCTCGCTCCGCGACGGGCTCGACGACGGAGAAACTCTCTTTGACGAGGCGCGGATTCAACGACATGTAATGGTCCCACCCTGAGTGACCGGAATAGGTTCTTCCGGTCTGCCGATCCACCTCCCTGACGGTTCCGGGTGAACGAGCGCGGCGGCCCCCCGGCACAACCTTCGCTCATTTGGGAGTCTTCCACTCTGAGATGCACGTCACAACTGATTCACCCCAAAGGCGACTGTTTGTAGTCGACGTGTCATTCTCTGTGATGGAAGGTCCCGACATTTTCGGACAAGAAACGCGAATGTCATTCGCGTTGTTACAAGGCGCAGTGACTGATACGTGGGATACGTGACAAAACCGAAATCATGTGCGCCATGATGGGCATGCCGTCGCGCGCAACCTACTGGAGAATCCATGGCCCGTCCGATCATCGGCATCACCAGCTACCTTGAGGCCGCCCGCTGGGGTGCGTGGGTGCGGGAGGCCGTGGTCTCCCCGCAGGGATACTCGCGGGCCGTGGAGAAGGCCGGGGGCGTCCCCGTCGTGCTGCCCCCGCTGCTGCCCGCCAACGTCGACGACCACCTGCGCGGGCTCGACGGCGTCCTGCTCGCCGGCGGCATCGAGGTCGACCCCGCCCTCTACGGCGACGCGCGCGAATCGCGCGTCGACGAGCCGCAGGCCCACCGCGACCGCTTCGAGATCGCTTTGGCCAAGGCGGCCGTGGCGGCGGGCAAGCCGGTGCTGGCGGTGTCGCGCGGCATGCACGTGCTGAACGTGGCGCTGGGCGGTTCGCTGATCCCGTGGTTGCCCGACGTGGTGGCGCACGACCGGCACGCCGGTTCGAAGCACACCGTGATCATCAGTGTGTCCAGCAAGATCGGCAAGGCGGTCGGCGACCGCCTCGAGGTGAACGCGCCGCACCACCAGGCGGTGAAGAAGCTGGGCCAGGGGCTGCTCGCGGTGGCCTGGGCCGACGACCAGATCGTCGAGGGCGTCGAGCTGCAGGGCCACCGCTTCTGCGTGGGCGTGCAGTGGCACCCCGAGCGCGGCACGGACAACCGCATCATGGAGGCCCTGGTCGAGGCGGCCCGCCCCTTCTGACCACACTCCCGGCCGGACGGGGCCGGACCTTCCCGGACAGTGAGAGGCGCGGCCGCCCGATCGGGGCGGCCGCGCCTCTGCCGTCAGCTGACCCAGGGGCCGCAGTCCCACGAACTCGGCTGCGACGAGCCGACGCCCCAGCAGGCGTGGAACCGCTCGCTCCCGTCTGACGGCCGTGAGGGGACGGTCGCGGTGTTCAGCTCGACGTACCCGTTCCAGAGGGCGCTCTTGACCTGGGTGTTGGTGGTCAGCCAGCCGTAGCTGCCCCACAGCTGCCGCTCGATCTTCACCCAGAACGGGGTGCAGCAGTTCTCGTTGCCGCTCACCGTCAGGTGGGCGGAGCGGGTGGAGCAGCTGGTGCCGCGCACGTGGGTGCTGATGGTGCCGTCCCAGTTGTAGCTGCCGGAGACGGCGGAGCTGCAGCCCGCCTGCGCGGCCGGCGCGGTGGTCAGCGACAGGGCCACGCCGACGAGGAGGGCGAAGGCGGCCGAGATCAGGGATCGTGTGATTCGCATGGCCGCCAGACTCGGTCAGCGCCGCCCGCGCCGGTAAGACCTTTGCGCCGCAACGCAAAGGGTGCTCACGCGCCGTCGAGGAGGCGGCGGCCCAGCGGGGTCAGGCCGTGCAGCACGGCGGGCCCGCGCCGGGTGCTGGTGATCAGGCCCGCCTGCCGGAGGGTCTTGGTGTGGCGGCTCATCGAGGCGAGCGAGGCGTGCAGCCGGGCGGCGAGCTGGGTGGTCGAGGCGGTGTGCCGCAGCGCGTCGAGCACGGCCGCGCGGGTCGGGCCCATCAGCTCGGCCAGCGAGCCGCCGGTCGCGGTGGCGGCGACCCGGTGCTCGGCCGCGATCGGGTAGACGACGACCGGCGGCAGGCCCGGGTCGGCGAGCGACACCGGCGTCCCGTCGCAGAAGAACGACGGGACGAACCGCAAGCCCCGGCCGCCGAGATGGAGGTCCCGGTCGGCGGGGTACCGCACCTCCAGCACCGGCCGCCGCCAGCGCATCGCCGGCGCGAAGCTCCGCAGCAGCGCCTCCACGCCCCCGGCGAGCAGCGCGCCCGTCCGCGTCGCGACGTCGGCCTCGACGCCCGCCCGCACCAGGTCGTCGTGCGCGCCGACCGCCGCGCGGTGGAAGTCGCCCAGGGCCCGCGTCAGTTCCGGCAGGGGAGCCGGCAGCCGCCGCCCGGCGAGGCCGAGTTCACGCCGCAGCCGCCGCGGGTCGGTCGCGCTGACCGCGTCCAGGCCCGCCTCCAGCCCGCCCGCCGATTCCGCGGGGGTGAGCAGGTCGGGCACGTAGCGGCCGCGCGGCGCGAGCGCGGCGAGGAACGCCGCGCCGGGCCGCATCGGGGCCGCCAGGCCGGGGCGGGCGCGCAGCCGCGCCGTCCAGGGCCGCAGGTGGATCGGCGGGTTCGCCTCGCCCAGCCGGAAGTGGCTCAGCAGGACCTCCCACAGCGGGTCGGCGACGGTGCTCAGGCTGGTCCGCGCGATGTCCTCGGCGGTGAAGTGGATGCGCAGCACCCGCCGAGCGTCGTCGCTCCGCCTTGACACCGGCTTGCCGCCCTGACCTGCGTCTATACCCCTCGTATACCGGTGATCCCGATCGTGGCGGGCATGACTGACGGGGGTTGGGAGTTCCGGCTGCTGGGTCCGGTCGAGGTGTGGCGCGGCGGCGGCCGGGCCGCGCTGGCCCGCCGCGCGCAGCGCTGCCTGCTGGGCGTGCTGCTGCTGGAGGCGGGCCGGGTCGTGCCGGTGAGCCGGTTGCTGGATCTGTTGTGGGACGACGAGCCGCCCGCCCACGCCCGGGGCGTGCTGCACAGCCACGTCGCCCGGTTGCGCGGCGCCCTCGACCCCGACCGCACGGGGTCACGGGGCTTCCGGCTGCTGCTGCGGGGCGACGGCTACGTCGCCGAGGCCGACGCGGGCGCGGTCGACGTCCACCGGTTCCGCGACCTGGTCGGGCGGGCCCGCCTGGCCGGGCCGGGCGGCCGGGCGCGGCTGCTGCGCGACGCGCTGGCGCAGTGGCGCGGGCCGCTGCTCGCCGACGCCGCCACCGACCGGGTCCGCGACCGGCTGGGGGTGGGCCTGGAGGAGCTGCGGCTGGCGGCTGTCGAGTCGTGCGTGGAGGCCGAACTGGAGTGCGGGCGGCACCGCGAACTGCTGCCCGAGCTGGCCGACCTGGTGCGGCAGCATCCGCTGCGGGAACGGCTGATCGGCGCGTACATGCTGGCCCTCTACCGCGACGGACGCCGCCCCGACGCCCTGGCGGCCTACCGCAGGGCGCGGGGCGACTTCGTGCGTGAGCTCGGCCTCGAACCGACCGGCGACCTCGGCCGCGTCCACGACCGGATGGTGCGGGCCGACCGGTCGCTCGACCTGCCGCCGCCCGGGACGCGACGGCCGGCGGGACCGGCCGTCGCGTGGTGGTGACCCTGCTACCAGCCCGTGTAGTTCACCTCCGAGCTGCGCAGGTGGGCGTCGAACACGGCGGCGAACCCGGTCGCGCCCCGCTTGGTCGGATGCATCGAACTGCGGCTCGCGCAACGGCCGCCGTCGAAGACGCAGCCGTCCCGGAAGTCGCCGAAGTCGCCCGGCCCGGTCTTGGTGAACATGATCGGGTTCACCCATCGGTCGGCGTCGCACACGCCGTGGCCCTGGAAGGCCGGCAGGGAGTCGGCGAAGGACACCTCGTTCCCGGCGTCGCGCAGCACCCGCACCGTGTTCTTCGCCTCGGTCACGAAGTACTCGCTCGCCCGCCGCAGCACGCCCTGCGCCTGGGTGTCGAACGTCGTGCACGAGGAGTTGCTCCCGGACACGTCGGGATAGCCCATCAGCACGATCTTCGCCTTCTTGCCGCGAGTGGTGCTCTTGTTGTCGACCTCGCCCTCGATCTCCTGGAGGAGGTGCGCGACGTTGGCCTGGTCGCCCGCCTCGACCCGGGTGTTGAGAGTGGCCAGGATCTCGGCCCGCAGGTCGCTCTCGTAGTTGCTGGCGTCACCGCAGGTGAACAGGTAGCAGTCGGCGATGACGCCGTCCCAGTCGGTGTCGTTCGCGCCGACGGTCAGCGCGACCAGGGTGGTGTTCTCGTTGAGGTAGCCGCTCTCCAGCTGCGCCGCCTCACGGAACCGGCCCTCCGCCCGCCCCCGGTAGTCCGACCACGAACTGATGGGCTGGGTCATGTACTGGTACTGCCCCACCGTCATGTCCCGCGTCGTCGCGCCCGAGCACGCCACGAAGGCGAAGTCGAGCCTCGGGTCGAAGGAGTCGGCGAGCTGCCCGACCGTCTGCGTCTCGCCCGGCAGCGTCGTCTGCCTGATCCAGGCGTCCTTGCTGCGGCGGCAGGCGTTCCAGCGCGGCGTGCGGTACTCGAAGTCGGTCTCGGGGAGGTAGTTGCCGACCCCCTCGCCCGAGGTGATCGAGTCGCCCATCGCGACGACGAAGTGCTTGGGCCGCTTCTTGAGCACCTGGAAGGCGACCGCGTCCCACGAGACGGCCGCCGAGCCGTCGCCCTCCAGGTTCAGGTTGGTGAGCGACACCTGCGGCCGGCCGGCGAACGGGAAGACGCCCAGGTTGTACCAGCCGTTCTGCTCCCGGCTCTGGTTCAGGTAGCGGGTCATCTGGCGGCCGTTGCCCAGGCTGACGGTGTACGGCGCCTGCTGCGTCTCCGACCGCCGCTTCGGGATGTGCACCAGCACCCGGGCCCACGCGTTGACGTCCTCGTTGGGCTTCCAGGTGCCGGTCACCCGCATCACGTCGCCGTTCCTGGCGCTCGTCCGGGTGTAGGCGAACCACTCGTGCCCGCCGAACCCGTTGCCGAGCTGCTGGAAGTCGGCCCTGGCCGGCACCCGGCCCGCCGAGTCCTGGGCGAACTCGAACGACAGCGTGCCGCTGTTGGTCCACCCGCTGTTGTCGCAGCCCCCGCGCACCGCCGGGACGGTCACGTCGTCGACGATCAGGAGCTTGGCGGTGTCGCCGGTGACCGGGGGCAGGCCGGCGGTCAGGCACGGCATCCACTGGTCGGTGGGTTCGGTGCGCTCGGTGCCGTACCAGGTGGAGTCGTAGCGCAGGGACGCCTCGTTGCCGCACGCCGACGAGCAGTCCTTCCACACCTTCGGCAGGTGCCACCAGCACTTGAAGTCCGACCGCAGGCAGGTGCCGCGCCCGCCGCCCGACGACGGCGGCTGGCACTCGTTGTGGTCGGGCCCCGACGACGGCGGCGCGCAGAAGGCGTTGACGTCGACGTACCCGGTGTTGGAGACGGTCGGCACGATCGAGGCGCGGTAGCCGTCGGAGGTCCACCACGCGAAGTTGTAGCCGCCCTCGGTGACGGGCCTGTTCGTGGCGGGGTCGAGGTAGGTCTTGGCGATCGGCCACGCCGCCCAGCCCAGCACCTTCTCCTGGTAGGGCCAGTCCTGCGGGTGCCCGGCGTCGGCGTAGGAGTTGTCGTGCAGGAACGGCCGCCGGTCCTGCCGGTAGGCGGGGTTGGCCGGGTTGTTCAGCCAGCCCACCCCCCACGCGCCGTTGTTCGGCTCGCCGTTGCCGTCGCGTCCCCACGCGTCGGCCTTGGGGTGCCAGCCGGAGTTGTACGCCCACACCGCGAGATACCAGTTCTCGATCTTCGCCGGGTTGCCGTCGTTGACCTTGGCCAGCCCGTTGGTGTCGGCCCAGATCTGGTTCCACTTGCCCGCGAGCGTCGCCATGCCGGCCGCGATGTTGGTGACGTAGTCGATCGCCACCCGCTTCTGCTTGTCGGCGTTCCACCCGCCGCTGTTCCTGCGCATGTTGTCGGTCTGCTGGGAAATGCCGTAGCCGCAGTCGGCCTTGGCGAAGTCGACCGCCCAGTCGTTCGACGGGTCGCTGTCGTAGACGTTGACGCCGTAGTAGTTGCCGACGAGCGGGTTGCCCGTCTCGCCCTCCAGCACGCTGCGCTGCGCCTGCCAGAGGTTGGACTCCTGCGCCAGGATGCCGAACATGATCGACACCGGGACCCGGCCCCCGCCCTGCAGGTCCGGCATCGGGAACTCGTTCTGCGGGTTCCAGCCGGCGAGGCCGGAGCCCTTCCAGCCGTTCGGCCGCCAGACCGCCAGCCGGTTCTTGAACACCAGCTGGTCGACGGCCCACTCCACCTGACGCCAGTGCGGCTGGTACACCTGCACCTGCGGGTCGTTGCGCGGCACGGCGCACGTGTACCCCTGGTCGACGGTGCCGGTCACCGCGCTGGTCGCGGCCGTGCCCGCCGGGCGCAGGGCCAGGGCCAGCCGGGGGTTGGCGACACGGCCCGGAGGGGCCGCGTCCGGCAGCACGTCGAAGCCCACGTCGGCCCTGGTCGCGACCACCTGGGCGGTGATGTCGACGGGCTCGGCGTCCGGCCTGCCGGGGCTGCCCCCGCGCCGGTCGTCGCCCTGGGCCGACGTGAGCGGTCCGCTCCGCAGCCCCCGCCGCGCGGCGGCGGTGATCGCCAGGCCGCCCTCCGACGAGACGGCCGCCGAGGCCGGGGCGTCCAGCACCGAGACGCCGGGCGGCAGGGCCTCGGTCCGGTCGGCCCGGCCCACGAGGAAGACGCGGCCGTTCGTGCCCGACCGCACGCTCAGCTCGCCGAGCGGGCCGGACGCCAGCTCGCGGGTCTGCCCGGCGAGGTGCTGCCGGACCCGGACCGACGCCCCGTCGCGGGTGGCGAAGGCGACCCCGCCGTCGGCGGTGGCGCGCAGGTCGAAGGGCACCGAGCCGGTGTCCGCCAGCTGCCGGAGCGCACCGCCGCCGCCCACCTCGACGAGTGCGGTCCCGTGCGCGGCGACGAGCGTGCCGCCCACGGGCACGGCCGAGGTGAGCTGCCCTTCGGCGACGACGGCCCGGGTCACCCGGTTGGTCGCGGCGTCGACGGTGAGCAGCCGGGTGGTGCCCTGCCGATCGCTGACGCCCTGGGTGAGCGCGACCGTGTCGCCGGCCCCGCACCCCGGGTTGAAGTAGGCGAGCGTCACCTGGTCCTTGAGCTTGGTGACCGCGCCGGTCCGGACGTCGATCACGGCGGCGAACGCGCCCCGGGCGAACAACCACGGGCGGTTGGTGAAGTGGCGCGGCGCGTAGACGGCCACGATCCGGCCGCCGGAACCGGTCAGGCAGGCGTTGCCGATCCACTGGTCGGTGTCCATGCCGGGTTCGCTGAGCGTGGCGACGGTCCGCCACTGGTAGCCCGTGGCGGCCGTGGCCGTCAGCACGTGGAAGCCGGTCGCGTCACCGGTCGCGGCGAGGGCGAGGTCGGAGGAGGTGCGCCAGCCCGCGCCGAGCACGCGGTCGCGCAGCTCCGGCTGGACCGCCGACAGGCCGAGCGCGGCCGGCGGCGGCTGGGGATCCGCCGAGGCGGCGGGGGGAGAGGTGAGCAGGGACGACAGACAGGCGGCGATCAGGGCGCTGGTCAGCAGCCGCCGCCGGAGGTGTCTCATAACGCTCCAGGAGGGGAGGCACGTTTCCCGGCAGCATCGCCACCCCGCCTTGACACGGCCTTGCCGTCACTGGGCCAGCTGCACCACGTGGGCGGCGGCGGTCACCGTCGCGGTCGTGCCGAGCAGCAGCGTCAGCACCCGTTCCCCGATGCGCCGGGCCACGGCCGCGCCGGCCAGCGCCCCGGCGACCCCGCCGAGCCCGGTCGCGATCCCGACGTGCCAGACCGGCGCGGCCGGCGGCGTGCCGATGTGCAGGGCGTCGAACATCGTGTACGCCACCAGCCCGCTCAGCGACGTCGCCAGCGTCGACGTGAGGGCGAGCGGCGCGGCCCGCGCCACGCTCTGCCCCGCCAGGGCCACCAGCACCGGCGCGAGCATCGACCCGCCCCCGATCCCGATCGTGCCCCCGACCATCCCGGTGACCAGCGCCAGCAGCGCCAGCCGGAACGCCGCGACGGGCGGCGCGTCCCGGTCCCGCAGCCGCGCCCCGCGCACCGCCCGCACCAGCAGCTGCACGCCCAGCGGCGCCAGCACCGCGATCACCAGCAGCCGGAACCGCGCCGGATCGGCGAACAGCGTCACCCGCCCGTACGCCCCCGCCACCGCCGCCGGCACGCACGCGCCCGCGACGACGAGCAGCTCGCCCCTCCGCCCGGCGGGCCGGGGCGCGCGCAGCAGCGCGAGCGGGGTCGAGACGGCGTTGAAGACGAGGTTGGTCGCGCTGACGGCCGGCCCGCTCACCCCCAGCACGCCCGCCTGCAACGGCAGCAGGAACACCGCGCCGGAGACCCCGACGGGGGTGCCGAGCGCCGCCACGAGGAAACCGGCCAGCAACGCCAGCGCCACTTCGGTCATGCCCGCAAACATAGTAGGGAATGACGGGAATCACTGATAGGGGTCGGTGACCTCGCGGAGGCGTTCCAGGGCCCGGCGCAGCGCGGCGGCGTCGGCCTCGCCCAGATGGGCCACCCACTCGGCCTCGACCTCGGCCTCGACCTTCCGGGCGATGGCGACCCCGGCCCACCCGGCCTCCGACAGCCGCACCAGTCGCGCCCGCGCGTCGGCCGGGTCGGGCACCCGCTCGACGTAGCCGGCCTTCTCGAGCTGGTTCACCAGGAACGTCGCGGTCTGCTTGGTGACCCCGGCCTGCTCGGCCAGGTCGCCGATCCGGGTGCCGTCGGGGCCGACGCGGGCCAGGAGGCGGCCCTGCGCGATGGTGAAGGTGAACCCGGCCTCCTCGCCGGCCGCCATCACCCGGGCCTCCATGGCCCGGTAGGGGAAGTAGCAGAGCAAGCCGAGGTTCATGGACGCACCCGTTGACATAGTCAGAGTATCGAACCATATTGTTCGAGAATCGAATCATATCAACGGGAGTCCTCATGGACGAACAGGCCGTCTGGCACGCCATCGACGAGGAACGCCGCTCCCTGGCCCTCCTCCTCGACGAGCTCACCGAGGAGGAGTGGGAGACGCCGTCGCTCTGCGCGGGCTGGCGGGTGCGCGAGGTCGCCGCCCATCTCACCCTCGCCCACGCCCGGCTCAACCTCGCCCTGGTCAGGGAGGTGCTCAGGGCCCGGGGCGACATGGACCGCCTGATCCACAACACCGCCGTCCAGGCGGCGCGGCGTCCCGTCGAGTCCTACGCCGAAGACCTCAGGGCGATGGTCGGCTCACGCCGCAAGGCTCCCGGCATCAGCCACCTGGAGCCCCTCATCGACGTCCTGGTCCACGGCCAGGACATGGCCGTCCCGTTGGGGCGCGACCGCCCGATGCCGGCCGAGGCCGCGATGGCGGCGGCCGACCGCGTGTGGTCGATGGGCGCCCCGTTCCACGCGCGCAGGACCTTCGCGGGCCGGGAACTGGTCGCGACCGACTGCGCCTGGCGGGTGGGCTCCGGCCGCCGCGTCGAGGGCCCGATCGCGGGCCTGCTGCTGCTGATCAGCGGCCGGGGGACCGTCCATCCGGGCATGGAGGAGGCGCGGCTAGGGTGCGGTGCATGACACTGCACGACCAGGCCCGCGCCTACCTGGACCGTTTCCCCCCGGCCGTCGACTACGTCCCGCCGACCCTCGCCGAGATCCGGGAGAGCCGTCCGGTCGACGGCGACGCCGACGGCCGGAGCCCGCGTATCCCGCTCCACGAGATCACCGACACCGAGATCGCCGGGGTTCCGGTCCGGGTCTTCCGCCCGGCGCCCGGCGACCTCCCGGTCGTCGTCTACATCCACGGGGGCGGGTTCGTGTTCGGCAGCGCCGACGTCGACGACCCGATGTGCCGCGACCTCGCGGTCCAGACGGGCGCGCTGGTCGTCTCGATCGACTACCGGCTCGCGCCGGAGCACCCCTTCCCGGCCGCCGTCGACGACTGCTGGGCGGTGCTGGAGAAGGTGCTGGCCGACCACGGCACGGTCGCGGTCATGGGGGAGAGCGCCGGGGCCAACCTCGCCACCGTCTGCGCCGCCCTGGCCCGCGACGCCGGGCTGCCCCTCACGCACCAGATGCTGGTCTATCCGTGTACGGAGATGCGCACCGACACCCAGGGCTTCGCCGACGAGGGCCACCACAACCTGGAGACCGCCCGCGTGACCTGGCTCTTCGACCAGTACGCCGGCGCCGCCGACCGCACCGACCCGCGCTTCGCCCCCGCCCTGCTGGCCGACAAGTCGGGCCTGGCCCCGGCCACGGTGATCACCGCCGAGCACGACCCGCTGACCGCCGAGTGCGAACGCTACGCCGCCGAACTCGGCGCCGAGTACCGCTGCTTCGCCGGCACCCTGCACGGCTTCTTCGGCCTGCCCGGCTTCTTCCCCGAGGCGGTCGAGGCGCGGGCCTACGCCGCCGACCGCCTCAGGGCGTCGTTCTAGAACGACCGGGGCAGCCCCAGCACCTGCGTGGCCAGGTAGTTGAGCAGCAGCTGCTCGGTCACCGGGGCCACCAGCCCGATCCGGGCGTCGGCCAGCAGCCGCGCCACCGGATACTCCAGCGAGTAGGCCATGCCGCCGTGGGTCTGGAACGCCGCGTCGGCCGCCTCCCAGAACGCCTGGGAGGCGGTCAGCTTCGCGATGTTGGCCTCGGTCCCGCACGGCTCGCCCCGGTCGAAGAGCCACGCCGCCTTGTAGAGCATCAGCCGGGCCAGCTCGATCTTGGCCTTCACCGCCGCCAGCGGGAACGCGACCGCCTGGTTGGCCCCGATCGGCCGCCCGAACACCTCGCGCTGCCTGGCGTACTCGACCCCGACCCGCAGGGCGACCTCGGCCCCGCCGAGCGCGGAGGCTCCGAGCAGGATGCGCTCGGGGTTCAGGATGTCCCACAACACGACCGCGCCGCCGTGCACCTCGCCGACCACGTTGCGGGCGGGCACCCGCAGGTCGTCGAAGAACACCATGTTGGACGGCGTCGTGTTCGCCCCCATCTTCGGGATCGGCCGGTACGACAACGTGCCCGCCGCCACCGCCTCGGGCACGTTCACCAGCAGCACCGTCAGCCCGTTGGTGCGCGGCTTGGCCTCGGCGGCCGGGATGGTCCGGGTGACCAGCAGCATCCAGGTGGCCCGCTGCACCCCGGTGATCCAGATCTTCTGCCCGTTCACCACGAACTCCGACCCGTCGAGGCGGGCCGAGGTGGTGATGGCCAGCGAGTTCGACCCGGCGTCGGGCTCGGTCAGCGCGAAACAGGTCTCGATCTCACCGGCGGCCAGCTTCGGCAGCAGGTCGGCCTTCTGCCCGGCGGAGCCGTGCCGGGCGATCGTCATCGCGCCGAACCCGGGCGTCAGCACGTAGGTGAACGCCGAACCCCCGGCCGACCCCGACGCCGACAACGTCTCGGTCGCCACCGCGAGCTCCAGCAGCCCCTGGCCGCCGCCGCCGAACTCCTCGGGCACGGCCAGACCGAGCCAGCCGCCCTTGGCCAGCTCGGCCCACACCTCTTCAGGCCACCGCTTCTCGGCCTCGCACCGCTCCCAGTAGGACATGTCGTAGTGGGAGCAGATCTCGCCGATGCCGTCCCGTACGGCCCGCGCGCTCTCCGGCAGCCTGAAATCCATGCCGCATTCTAGAACGTGTTTCTATCCCCGGGCGCGGGGCCTCCGGGCGTGGTAGACGAACGCCGGAGGCAGGTTCGGCCACACGGTCCGCCCCATCACGACCTCCTCGAACGAGGCGAACAGCGACCGCCTGATCCGCAGCGCGGGCGGCAGCAGCATCGCGTGGACGTAGGCGAACATCGTGAACGCGCCGCCCGGCTGGAGCGAGCCGAGGATGCCGCTCAGCAGGCTGTCCTGCAGCTTGGGGGAGAACGCGGCCCACGGCAGGCCGCTGATGATCACGTCGGCCCGCTCCAGCCCCCGGTCGGCCAGCAGGGTCGGCAGCCCGCACGCGTCGTCGACGACGACCTCGACCCCCGGGTGGCGGTCGGACAGGTGGGCCGCCAGCGCGGGGTTGATCTCGACCGCCAGGTGCCGTCCACGGCCGCCGAGCCGCCGCTGGATCTCCGCGGTGAAGGAACCCGTGCCGGGCCCGAGCTCGACCACGACGGGGTCGCCCTGCTCCGGGATGGGCACGCACACGGCCTCGGCGAGACGGCGGGAACTGGGGGCGATCGCGCCGACGGAGGCGGGGGAGCGCATGAACTGCCCGAAGAAGAGGGCTGATTCGTTGGCCATGACTTGCAAGGTATGAGGCGCCGGGCAGTGCCCGAGCCGTCCAAACGGCCTGAGTGACCGGCCACTTGGCGGATGCGAGACGCGGACGGCCGGAGGCCGGTTGTGGCTCGCATTTTGAATCTGCCCAATGGACAGGCGCGCAGCGGGTGCCCATTTGGGCCGCTACCGTGCATTCATGTCATACCTCCGGTGGCACGTCACCTGGTGGCCGGACCTGGTCCTGGCCGCCTCCGGTGTCGCGCTCTCGGTGCTCGCGAGCGAGTCGTGGGCGGGCGACCCGCCCGCGTCCGGCCGGCTGGTGCTGCTGATCGCCCTCTGCACCGGCCTGCCGCTGGTCTTCCTGCGTCACCGGCCCGTCGCGGTCGCCCTCACGCTGGCCGCCCTGCTGGTCGCCTTCGACAATGCGGGGTCGGGGCTGGTCGACGGCGTCCAGATCCTGCTGCCGATAGTGGTCGGCGTGGTGGCCCGGCAGCGCACCCTTCTCTGGACCGCCCTGGTCGCCGTCGCCGCCTGCCTGGCCACGGGGATCAACCTGGCCGATCCCGGCATCGCGTTCACCACCAACTACTGGTACTACGTCGTCGGCGTGGTGCTGCTGCCGGTGCTCATCGGGCGCTACCTCCAGGGCGCGGCCGGCCGCCGCGACCGGGAGGAGGAGCCGGCCCCCCTGCTCGACGTGCTGTTCGCCGCCGGGGGCGTCGCCTACGCCGTGCTCGGCACCTGGTCCTACTGGGACGGCCACGACCTGCGCGTCGGCGGCGTCGGCCTGCTGGCGGTGTTGTCGGGGCTGGCCCTGGGCGCGATCCGGTGGCTGCCCGGGTCGGTGCTGCTGTTCGAGAGCGCCCTGGTGCTGCTGGCCGACAACCTGGTGCCCCCGGTCGCCGACACCCTGCGGGTCGTGCTGTTCGTCGCCCTGGCGGTGTTCGCCAGTCAGGCCACCTGGCGCTGGCTCGGCGCGGGCTACCTGCTGACCTGCGGGGTCACCCTGGCCACGGTGATCGACTCCACGGGCGACGTCACCGGCCTGACCTACGGCGTCGTCGCGACCATGGTCGTGGCCCCGGCCGCGATCGGCGCCTATGTCGGTGTACGCCGCACCGCCGCCCGCCGCGAGGAGGAACTGCGGGCCGAACGGGCCCGCAGCGACCGCCTGGCCGAACGCGAGCGCATCGCCCGCGAGGTCCACGACATCGTCGCCCACCACGTCGGCGCGATCGTGCTGCGCGCGGGCGCCGCCCAGTACGCCGGCGCGGGCGGCCCGGCCGCCGAGGCGCTGGCCGACATCCGCGACACCGGCCACCAGGTCCTCGACGACCTGCGCGGCCTGCTCGCGGTGCTGCGCGACCCCGGCCCCGGCGCGACGCTGCCGGTGGCCGACCCCGACGAGGTCATGCGCGACGCCGCCGCCCGGGTGACCGCCGCGGGCGTCGAGGTGGTGCTCGACATCGCCCCCGAGACGGCCAGGGCCGCCCTGGTGGCCCGCGCGTCGGCCGCCAGGATCGTCCAAGAAGGACTGACCAACGTGCTCAAGCACGCCGGAGAGGGAAGCCGGGCGACGGTGAGCGTCACGGCCGATGAGAAGGAGCTCGTCGTAGAGATCCGCAACACCCCAGGCACGAGTCCGACCGACCTGCCCTCCTCGGGGCACGGCGTGGCCGGGATGCGCGAGCGCACCCGCGCGCTCGGCGGGCGGCTGACCGCCGGCCCGCTCCCCGACGGCGGCTGGCGCCTGGTGGCGACCTTCGTCCTCCCGGTCGAGGCGGCGGCCCGATGATCAGGGTCGTGGTCGCCGACGACCAGGCGCTGGTCAGGGCCGGGGTGCGCATGATGCTGGAGGCCGCGGGAGACGTGTCGGTGTGCGGCGAGGCGGCCGACGGCGGCGACGCCGTCCGCGTCGTCGAGCGCGAACGCCCCGACGTCGTGCTGATGGACCTGCGCATGCCGCGCGTCGACGGCCTGGAGGCCACCCGCCGCATCCTGGCCGCCCACCCGTCGGCCCGCGTGGTCGTGCTGACCACCTTCGCCGAGGACGAGAACGTGTACGCCGCCCTCCGGGCCGGCGCGACCGGCTTCCTGGTCAAGGACGATCCGCCCGACCGCATGGTCGAGGCGGTCCGCCGGGCCGCCCACGGCGAGCAGCTGCTGGCCCCCTCGGTGCTGCGCCGCGTCGTCGCCAAGGCCCTGTCGGCCGAGGAGCAGCGCGCCCCCGAACGCCCCCCGTTCCTGACCGAACGCGAGATCCAGGTGCTCACCCTGGTCGGCACCGGCCTGTCCAACCAGGAGATCGCCGCCCGCCTCCACGTCGGCGTCACCACTGTCAAGACCCACGTCGCGGCGCTGATGGAGAAGCTGCGGCTGCGCAACCGCACCCAGGTCGCCGTGGTCGCCCACCGTCTGGGTTTGGTCGGCCCCGACTTCCGTCCCGCCGACATGTAGGGTCGGGGTCGTGACAACCAGCGAGGACCGGATCTTCACGATCCCCAACCTGCTGAGCTTCCTGCGGCTGCTCGGCGTGCCGGTCTTCCTCTGGCTCATCCTCGGCCCGAAGGCCGACGGCTGGGCCGTCGCCCTGCTGATGGTGGCGGGCTTCTCCGACTGGCTCGACGGCAAGCTCGCCCGCGCCTGGAACCAGACCAGCAAGCTCGGCCGCCTCATCGACCCCGCGGCCGACCGCCTCTACATCCTGGCCACCCTGGCCGGCCTGGTGCTGCGCGACATCATCCCGTGGTGGCTGGCGGCGCTGGTGATCGGCCGCGACGTCCTGCTGCTGTTCACCGTGCCGTTCCTGCGCCGCATGGGCTACGGCTACGCGCTGCCGGTCCACTTCCTCGGCAAGGCCGCCACCGCCAACCTCATGTACGCCTTCCCTCTGCTGTTCCTCGCCTCCCACCCCAGCTGGTATGCGGAGATCTGCGCGGTTTTCGGGTGGGCGTTCGTCATCTGGGGTACGGGTCTGTACTGGTGGGCAGGGGTGCTGTACGTGGTGCAGGTGCGGCAGCTCGCACGCGTTTCCTGAAGAGGGTGATCATCCCGTGAAGGCCGTGGTGATGGCGGGCGGGGAAGGAACCAGGCTGCGGCCGATGACCGCCAACCAGCCCAAACCCCTCCTCCCCGTGATCAACCGGCCGATCATGGAGCACGTGCTGCGGCTGCTCAAGCGCCACGGCTTCACCGAGACCGTCGTCACCGTCCAGTTCCTCGCCGCGCTGATCCGCAACTACTTCGGCGACGGCGACGAACTCGGCATGACCCTCCACTACGCCACCGAGGAGATCCCCCTCGGCACCGCCGGGAGCGTCAAGAACGCCGCCGACCGGCTGCGCGAAGACCGGTTCCTGGTCATCTCGGGCGACGCCCTCACCGACATCGACCTGACCGACATGCTGCGCTTCCACCGCGAGAACCGGGCCCTGGTCACCATCGGCCTCAAGCGGGTGCCCAACCCGCTGGAGTTCGGCATCATCATCGTCGACGACCACGGCCGCATCCAGCGTTTCCTCGAGAAGCCCACCTGGGGCCAGGTCTTCTCCGACACCGTCAACACCGGTATCTACATCATGGAGCCGTCCGTCCTCGACGAGGTGCCCCCGGGCCGGTCGGTCGACTGGTCCTCCGACGTGTTCCCCACGCTGCTGGAGCGCGGCGAGCGCCTGTTCGGCTACGTCGCCGAGGGCTACTGGGAGGACGTCGGCACCCACGAGAGCTACCTGAAGGCCCAGGCCGACGTGCTGGAGGGCCGCGTCAAGATCGACTTCGACGCGTTCGAGCTCTCGCCCGGCGTGTGGGCCGCCGAGGGCGCCTCGGTCGACCCCGAGGCGGTGCTCAAGGGCCCGCTGTTCATCGGCGACTACGCCAAGGTCGAGGCCGGGGCCGAGCTGCGCGAATACACCGTGCTCGGCAGCAACGCCGTGGTCAAGGAGGGCGCGTTCCTGCACCGGGCGGTCGTCCACGACAACGTCTACGTCGGCCCGGCCGCCAACCTGCGCGGCTGCGTCATCGGCAAGAACACCGACGTCATGGCGGCGGCCCGGATCGAGGAGAACGCGGTCGTCGGCGACGAGTGCGTCATCGAGGCCGAGGCGTACGTCTCCAGCGGGGTCAAGATCTACCCCTTCAAGACCGTCGAGGCCGGGGCCGTCGTCAACACCAGCGTGATCTGGGAGTCGCGCGGCCAGCGCAGCCTGTTCGGCCCGAGGGGCGTCAGCGGCCTGGTCAACGTCGAGATCACCCCCGAGCTCTGCGTCCGGCTGGCCAGCGCCTACGCCACCACGCTCAGCAAGGGCGACACCGTCGTCACCTCCCGCGACGGCTCCCGGGCCGCCCGCGCCCTCAAGCGCGCCGTGATCAGCGCCCTCAACGCCAGCGCGATCAACGTGGTCGACCTGGAGGCCGCCGCCATGCCGGTGGCCCGTTTCCACACCTCCCGCGAGACCGTCAAGGGCGGCATCGCGCTGCGCACCACGGCGGGCGACCCCCAGAGCGTCGACATCGTCTTCATGGACGAGACCGGCGCCGACCTCTCCCAGACCGCGCAGCGCAAGCTCGAACGCGTCTTCTCCCGGCAGGAGTACCGCCGCGCCTTCCCCGGCGAGATCGCCGAGTTGTCCTTCCCGGCCCGCGCCCTCGACACCTACAGCCGCGACCTGGTCCGCTGCGTCGACATGACCGGCGTGAAGGACGCCGAGATGAAGGTGGTCGTCGACTGTGCGGGCGGCACCGCCTCGCTCGTGCTGCCCAGCCTCCTCGGCCGGGTCGGGGTCGGCGTCCTGACCGTCAACAACCGGCTCGACGACGCCTCGCCCACCGAGACCTTCGCCGAACGCCGCCGCGACCTGCAGCGGCTGGCCGAACTGGTGGCCTCCTCGCGGGCCGCGTTCGGGGTGCGGTTCGACCCGGTGGGGGAGCGGGTCTCGCTCGTCGACGAGAAGGGCCAGCTCATCAGCGAGGAGCGGGCCCTGCTGGTGGTGCTCGACCTGGTCGCCGCCGAACGCCGGGGCGGGCGGGTGGCGCTGCCGGTCACCACGACGCGGGTCGCCGAGATGGTGTGCCGCTTCCACGGCGTCCACGTCGACTGGACCGCCACCAGCACCGACGCGCTGACCACGGCGGCCCGCCACCCCGAGATGGTGTTCGCCTGCGACGGCCGGGGCGGCTTCATCGTGCCCGAGTTCGGCCCGACGGTCGACGGCCTGGCCGTCTTCCTGCGGCTGCTCGGCCTGGTCGCCCGCACCCGCCTGTCGCTCAGCCAGATCGACGCCCGCATCCCCGAGACCAAGCTGCTGCGCCGGACCGTGCCCACGCCGTGGGCCCACAAGGGCACGGTCATGCGCTCGGTCGTCGAGGCCGCCGAGGGCGACCGCATCGACACCACCGACGGGGTGAGGGTGGTCGGCGACGACGGCAGCTGGGCGCTGGTGCTGCCCGACCCGTCGGAGGCGGTCACCCACCTGTGGGCCGAGGGACACGACATGGACACCGCGCAGTCGCTTCTCGAACGATGGGCCGACGTGGTCGAGCGTGCCGCCGGTTCGGCATGAAACGATAGCCTGGCCGGGAAACGGTGATCACATGTGGTTGGTGTGGCGCCATGGACCGTGGCCGGTGCCTGACGATAACGTTGGGTGGCCATTGTCCGGCGCGTCTGCCTTGACCTTTGTGCCTGATCAGCGTAAGTTTCGGCATTCGCAAGTTTGAGCTAGTCGTGAGAGAGGCCGAGCCGTTCGATGCCCAGCGTCTACTGCACGCAGTGCGGTCACCCCAACCCCGAGGATGCCCGTTTCTGTTCGCGATGCGGTTCGCCGCTGAGCCCACCGGCACAATCTCAGGCCCCCAACCCCTACGCGACGGGTCAGGGCTTCGTGCCCGACAACACCTCCACGATCTCCCTTGAGGCGATCGAGGAGGCGACCGGCCAGGGTCTGCTTCCGGACCGTTCCGCGATCGAGCAGCTGCCGCCGGGCACCGCTCTCCTCGTCGTGATGCGCGGTCCCAACGCCGGCAGCCGGTTCCTGCTCGACAGCGACCTCACGACCGCCGGCCGCCACCCCGAGAGCGACATCTTCCTCGACGACGTCACCGTCTCCCGGCGCCACGCCGAGTTCTACCGGCGCGGCGGCCAGTTCACCGCCCGCGACGTCGGCAGCCTGAACGGCACCTACGTGAACCGTGAGCGCATCGAGGAGTTCCCCCTCGCGGGCGGCGACGAGGTGCAGATCGGGAAGTTCCGGCTGGTGTTCCTGACCCGGGGCTGATCGTGGGCGCCGAGGCGGCCAGGGCCTTCATGAGCATCGGGGAGGTGCTCGCCCAGCTTCAGGGTGAGTTCCCCGACGTGACGATCTCCAAGATCCGGTTCCTGGAGGGCGAAGGGCTGATCGAGCCCGAGCGCAGCCCCTCCGGCTACCGCAAGTTCACCCCCGGCGACGTCGAGCGCCTGCGGTTCATCCTGACCGCCCAGCGCGACCGCTACCTGCCGCTGCGCGTGATCAAGACCCAGCTCGACGAGTCGGCCCGGCCCCGGGCGGTCGACGGCGAGCCGGTGACCGTGCTGTTCAGCCGCGAGGAGCTGCTGGCCGCCGCCGAGATCGACGAAGAGACGCTGGCCGAGCTCGAAGACTACGGCCTGGTCACCGCGACGGCCCGCCGTTACGACGAGGCCGCCCTCGAGATCGCCCGCAGCGTCGGCGCGCTGGCCGCGTTCGGCCTGCACGCCCGCCACCTGCGCGCGGTCAAGGCCGCCGCCGAACGCGAGGCCGGCCTGGTCGAGCAGGCCGTCGCGCCGCTGCTGCGCCGCCGGGCCCCGGGGGCGATCGACCATGCCGGGGAATCGGCACGGGAGATCTCCGGGTTGTTATTACGTATCCACGCCGCGCTGCTGGAAGGGGCCGTCCGCGGCTCTCTCGGCCGTTGACGCGGGTCCGGCGCGCGGGTGTTACGTTGAATGCCTGGTGAGTTGAATACCTGGTGAAATGCCGCATCCCGGAGAGTGAGCGCCTGTGTTGCAGATGGAGTTCGTGGGGGTCCGGGTGGAGATGCCCTCGAACCAGCCGATCGTCCTTCTCAAGGAGGCGAACGGCGACCGCTACCTGCCGATCTGGATTGGCATGACCGAGGCGACCGCCATCGCGCTCGCCCAGGCCGACGAACCGCCGCCCCGGCCGCTGACCCACGATCTGTTCCGCAATGTGCTGGGCGCGCTGAAGGTGTCACTCGAACGCGTCAACATCGTCGCGCTGCGTGACGGCATCTTCTACGCCGACCTCGTGTTCTCCAACGGCGTAGAGGTAAGCGCGCGTCCTTCCGACTCGATCGCGCTGGCCCTGCGGACCGACGCGACGATCTACGCCAGCGAGGAGGTCATGCGGGAGAACGGCGTCAGCATGGCCGATGACCAGGAGGACGAGGTCGAGAAGTTCCGGGAGTTCCTGGACAACATCAGCCCCGAGGATTTCGGCCGTGCCGGTTGAGTTGAGGGGTTATCTCACCTTCACGACGCGCCGGGGGCGGTCGTTGACTGTGCCTTTCCCCAGTCCTACGGTGCAAGGGAATCCACGGTTGTAGTTCGCGTACCCCCAGATCAGACCGTGGGATGAGAGAAAGCCGGAGGTCCGCAGTGGCGGTCAGCAGCGGCGAGGGTAACAAAGCCGACCAGCACGACGCGGTTCAGCGTGAGTCGGCGCGGGAGCGCGCCGGCGAGCAGGGTCTGCTGTTCGACGAGCGGCCCGCGGCGGTGCGTGACGACATCGGCTACCGCGGCCCCACGGCCTGCGCCGCCGCCGGGATCACCTACCGCCAGCTCGACTACTGGGCGCGCACCGACCTGGTGCAGCCGACGATCCGGGCGGCCCAGGGTTCCGGCTCCCAGCGGCTCTACAGCTTCCGCGACATCCTGGTGCTCAAGGTCGTCAAGCGGCTCCTCGACACCGGCGTCTCCCTCCAGCAGATCCGCACCGCCGTCCAGCACCTGCGCGACCGCGGGGTCAACGACCTGGCCCAGATCACCCTCATGAGCGACGGCGTCAGCGTCTACGAGTGCACCTCCGCCGACGAGGTCATCGACCTCCTCCAAGGAGGGCAGGGGGTCTTCGGCATCGCCCTCGGCCGGGTGTGGCGAGAAGTCGAGGGATCGCTCGCGGAGCTGCCGGGGGAACTGGCGGTCGGCCCCGACACTGACGAGGCCGACCACCCCTCCGACGAACTGGCCCAGCGCCGGCGGGCGCGCCGCACCGGTTGAGGCTCCATCTCCCGGGTACGGGTAAGGTTGTCGTAGCCACTGACCCTGTGCGGGAGAGTCCCCATCAGCACTGATGGGGCGCCGAAGGAGCAAACCTCCCCGGAATCTCTCAGGCACCCTGTACCGCCAGGCGAGGCAGCTCTGAAAAGCAGGTCCGCCGTCCAGGCGGCGCCTCACCGAAGGGGAAAACCGGCCGACGGCGTCCGGTGAAGCTCTCAGGTTCCATGACAGAGGGGGAGACCGCCCTGGTCTCGTCTGCCCTGGAGTTCCTGTCATGACCGATCGCACACCGCTCCGTGACCTGGACGCCCCGCCGTTCGCCACCCGCCACATCGGGCCCTCCGACGCCGCGCAGGCGCGCATGCTGGCGGCCGTCGGCTACGAGACGGTCGCCGACCTGGTGGCCGTGGCGGTGCCCGAGTCGATCCGCACCACCCGCGCCCTCGACCTGCCGGCCGCCGTGTCCGAGCCCGAGGCGCTCGCCGAGCTGCGCGCGCTGGCCGCCCGCAACACCGTGCTGACCTCGATGATCGGGCTGGGCTACCACGACACGATCACGCCCGGCGTGGTGCTGCGCAACGTGCTGGAGAACCCGGGCTGGTACACGGCGTACACGCCCTACCAGCCGGAGATCTCGCAGGGGCGCCTGGAGGCGCTGCTCAACTTCCAGACCGTGGTGAGCGACCTCACCGGGCTCGACGTCGCCGGGGCCTCGCTCCTCGACGAGGCCACCGCCGCCGCCGAGGCGATGACGCTGGCCCGCCGGGCCTCCAAGGTCAAGGCCGACGTCTTCGTCGTGGACGCCGACGCGCTCCCGCAGACCAAGGCGGTGCTGGCCACCCGGGCCGAGCCGCTGGGCATCACCCTCGTGGAGTCCGACTTCGCCGGCGAACTGCCCGAGTGCTTCGGCGTGCTGGTCCAGTACCCGGGCGCCTCCGGCCGGGTGGCCGACTTCCGCGACCTGGCCGCGCGGGCCAAGGCCGCCGGGGCGGTCGTGACCGTGGCCGCCGACCTGCTGGCGCTGACCGTGCTGGAGGCCCCCGGCACCCTCGGGGCCGACATCGCGATCGGATCGTCGCAGCGGTTCGGCGTGCCCCTCGGGTTCGGCGGGCCGCACGCCGCCTACATGTCGGTCCGCGAGGGCCTCCAGCGGCAGATGCCGGGCCGCCTGGTCGGGGTGTCGGTCGACGCCGACGGGCGGACGGCGTACCGGCTGGCTCTGCAGACCCGCGAGCAGCACATCCGCCGCGAGAAGGCGACGAGCAACATCTGCACCGCCCAGGTGCTGCTGGCCGTGATCGCCTCCATGTACGCCGTCTACCACGGCCCCGAGGGCCTGCGCCGGATCGCCCAGCGGGTGCACCGGCACGCCGCCGTGCTGGCCGCCGGGCTGCGCGCGGGCGGCGTCGAGGTCGTCCACGACGAGTTCTTCGACACCGTGACCACCCACGTGCCCGGCCGCGCGGCCGAGGTCGCCGAGGCGGCCCGCGAGCGCGGCGTCAACGTGCGGCAGGACGGCGCCGACCGCGTCGCGGTCGCCTGCGACGAGAAGACCACCGCCGCCCACCTCGACGCCGTCTGGGCCGCCTTCGGCGTCGACGGGCCGTCGGTCGACGACCTGGACATCTCGACCGACGACGCGCTGCCGCAGGACCTCCAGCGCACCACCGGCTACCTGACCCACCCGGTCTTCCACGCCTACCGCTCCGAGACGGCCATGCTGCGCTACCTGCGCAAGCTCCAGGACAAGGACATCGCGCTCGACCGGTCGATGATCCCGCTGGGCTCGTGCACGATGAAGCTCAACGCGACCACCGAGATGGAGCCGATCACCTGGCCCGAGTTCGCCTCCGTCCACCCGTTCGCGCCCGCCGCCCAGACCGGCGGCTACACCGACCTGATCCAGGGCCTGGAGGGCTGGCTGGCCGAGGTGACCGGCTACGACGCCGTCTCGATCCAGCCCAACGCCGGGTCGCAGGGCGAGTTCGCCGGCCTGCTGGCCATCCGCGCCTACCACCGCGCGAACGGCGACGCCGGGCGCGACGTGTGCCTGATCCCGTCGTCGGCCCACGGCACCAACGCCGCCTCAGCCGTCATGGCGGGCATGCGGGTCGTCGTGGTGGCCTGCGACACCGAGGGCAACGTCGACCTGGCCGACCTCGACGCCAAGATCGCCAAGCACGCCGATCGGCTGGCGGCGATCATGGTGACCTACCCGTCGACCCACGGCGTCTACGAGGAGACCATCGTCGAGCTGTGCGCCAAGGTGCACGCGGCGGGCGGCCAGGTCTACGTCGACGGCGCCAACCTCAACGCCCTCGTCGGCCTCGCCAAGCTGGGCGAGTTCGGCGCCGACGTGTCCCACCTGAACCTGCACAAGACCTTCTGCATCCCGCACGGCGGCGGCGGCCCCGGCGTCGGCCCGGTCGCCGTCAAGGCCCACCTGGCGGAGTTCCTGCCCGGCCGCGGCCCCGTGGGCCCGGTCTCGGCGGCGCCCTACGGCTCGGCGGGCATCCTGCCGATCTCGTGGGCGTACGTGCGGATGATGGGCGCCGACGGGCTCAAGGCCGCGACCGAGCAGGCCATCCTGTCGGCCAACTACCTGGCCCGCCGCCTCGCGCCGCACTACCCGGTCCTCTACACCGGGCGCGAGGGCCTGGTGGCCCACGAGTGCATCGTCGACCTGCGCACGATCACCAAGGAGACCGGCGTCACCGTCGACGACGTCGCCAAGCGGCTGATCGACTACGGCTTCCACGCCCCGACCATGTCCTTCCCGGTCGCCGGCACGCTGATGATCGAGCCGACCGAGTCGGAGGACCTGGCCGAGCTCGACCGCTTCGTCGACGCCATGGTCGCCATCCGGGCCGAGATCGACAAGGTCGCCTCGGGCGCGTACGACGCCAAGGACAACCCGCTGCGAAACGCCCCCCACACGGCCGACGTGCTGACGGCCGACGCGTGGGACCACCCGTACACCCGGACCGAGGCCGCCTACCCGGTGGCCACGCTGCGGGAGCAGAAGTACTGGGTGCCCGTCCGCCGCATCGACCAGGCGTACGGCGACCGCAACCTGGTCTGCGCCTGCCCGCCGCTCTCCGCCTACGAGGACTGAACCGCCTGGCCATTCCCCGGGAAGAGGACAGAAACCCATCACCTTCCGCATGTCTGCCGCCCTGGGGCGGACCGGGTCGTTAGGATCTTCGCAACCCTTTCGGCCCGGTTCCCTCTGGAGGCCCCCCGAGATGACGGCCATCGACTCCGGACGGCAGATCGACGAGGCCCGGCGCCTCTATGACGCCGGGGATCTCGACGCCGCCGCGGCGATCTTCGCGACCCTGGCGGCCGACGCGGCGGGCCCCGACCGGGCCAGCGCCGCGGTCGGCCTGTCGGTCACGGCCGAACGCATGGCCCAGACCCTGCTGGAGGAGAACGCCCCCGCGGAGGCGGCCGACCTGCTCCTGCAGGCCCTGGCCGTCCCGGGCGTGGCGGACGCGGCGAGGTTGCGCGTCCTGCTGGGCATCGCCCACCTGGAGATGGCCTGCGCCGAGTTCGAGGTGGCGGTGGAAGCGGGCCCCGACGCCGACACGGCGGCCCTGGCCATCGAACTCCTGGCCCGGACCCTGCCGCTGAGAGGGCGCGACGCCGACGCGGAAACGGTCTGGCGCTACGGCCTCGACCACCAGGACGCCGACCTGGCCGCCCAGGTCCACATCCGCCAGGGCCGCTCCTGAGCAGGTTCCCGTGCAGTTGCTGCGGTCATCTCACGCTGGAGACGGGGCCGGGCGGCTACCTGATCTGCCCCGTCTGCTTCTGGGAGGACGACCCCATGCAGTTGCGGTGGCCGCACGACCCCGGCGGCGCCAACCGGGCGTCGCTGGTGGAGGCGCAGCGCAACTTCATCAGGTTCGGGGCGTGTGAGGAGGCGATGCTCGCGCACGTGCGGCCGCCCCGGGAGTCGGAACCCGTCGCCGACGGGTGGCGGATCATCGATCCGGAGACCGACAGGTTCGAACCCGTCGACGAACCCCTGCACCCATGGCCGGATGACAACAGGGCCCTCTACTGGTGGTCGCCCGGCTTCTGGAAACCCGTGGACTAGTGGCGCTTGCGGCGGATCGCGGCGGCCATGTTGACCAGGATGATGCCGGTCCAGGCCATGAACAGGCCGAAGTTGCCGGCCTGGCTGACGGCGATGGCGGTCAGCGGGACTCCGATGCCGAGTGAGCCCAGGGCGATCGGGATGTGGCTGTTGTCGGGCTTGGGGGGCTTGACCTCCCCGCGCCTGGCCACCTCGGCCTGAACGCGCGCGGTGATCTCGCTGTCGAGTTTCTCGATGAACGAGTCGACCAGCGCGTCCTCGTAGGCCGGGCCCAGATCGCGGCGGGCGGCCAGGGTGGCGCGCAGGTCCTCATGCGGAAGAGATGTGTCAGGCACGTCCACAAATGTGGCACAACGCCGGTAAAGCGTCATCATCCATTCGGATGACACGCCGGTCATGCGACGGGTGGACCCGCGATAACGTGCGGTTATGCAGATCGACACACCTCACGGGCCGGGGCTCGCGGAGATCGACGACCCGGGTTCGGCGGGGCTGCTCCTGCTGCTGACGCACGGGTCGGCCGGGGGAGTCGACGCGCCCGATCTGCTCGCGGTGCGCGACGCCTGCGTGGCCGAGGGCATCGCGGTCGCCCGGGTCACCCAGCCGTTCCGGCTGCGGGGGGCGCGGGCGCCGGGGTCGGCCGTGAAGCAGGACGAGAGCTGGGTCGCCGTCGCCGGCGCGGTGAAGGCGCTGTTTCCCGGTTTGCCCGTGGCGCAAGGGGGGCGGAGCAACGGGGCGCGGGTCGCCTGCCGTACCGCCGGGGAGGTGGGGGCGGTCGGGGTGGTGGCGCTGGCGTTTCCGCTGCATCCGCCCGGTCACCCGGAGAGGTCACGGGCCGCCGAACTGCGGGCTGCGGGGGCGGGGGTGCTGGTCATCAACGGTGACCGCGATCCGTTCGGGGTGCCTGATGAGGCTGACGCGGAACGGCTGGTCGTGCTGCCCGGAGAGAATCACGATCTCCGGAAGAACCCCGCCCTGGTCGGGGCGGAGGTGGCGCGCTGGCTGGCCGCGCGCCGGTGATCCCCCGTGGAAGCCGCGTCAGGCGGCGGTGACGGCCATGTCGGTCGGCCGGTGCGGAGCGATGATCGCCCCGTTGGGGAGCAGCTCGCCGGTGTCCTCGAAGAGGACGACACCGTTGCAGAGGAGGCTCCACCCTTGTTCGGGGTGGGCCGCGACCGTTCGGGCGGCTTCGCGGTCCTGCGCTTCCGCGCTGGGACAGCCGGGCTCATGAGGGCACATCGCCGGGGCTCCGTGTCTTTCTCGTGTCGCTCGTGACGTGGATCCGCCCAGCCATGTGGGGGACGAGCGTATGGGGTTGAGGTGACGCAAATTGGCCTACACCACTGTCGGCCTACACCAGTGTGCGCCAGGTCACTCGACAAGGACATAGCCCGTTCGGACGATTTCGCCCACACCCAGGTAGGGGGGTGTGGTCATGCCTGTGACCTACGACACAAGGGTGCCCGATGCACGATAACACCCCAAGCGCGACACGCCGTCACTTCGGTAAAGCGAGACATGCCTGAGAGGACAGGGCCGTCACGAGCCGGCGAGACCCGTCAGCACCGCCGTCAGCCCGCGCTCGAAGTCGGCGTCGCCGCCGGCCACCCGCGCCTTCTCGACCTCGGCCTCGGGGTCGGCCCAGCCGGACGCCTGCATCTCGACCGCGACCGCGCCGTAGACGTAGGCGCGCAGCGTCTGCACCGCCTCCTGGGCCTGGTCGAGGCCGGCCTCGCGCAACTGCTCCACCTGGGTCGCCACGGCCATCAGCGCGGTGCCCTTGGGCGGTTTGGTCAGCGCCAGCGACAACACGCCGGGGTGCTCCATCAGGGCGGCGCGGGCGGCCCGCGCCCAGTCGCGCGCGATCTCCTGCCAGGGGGCCTCGCGCGGTTCGACCTGGACGGCCGTCACGTGCTCCGCCAGGGCGTCCATGAGCGCCTCCTTGCCCCGGGGGAGGTGGTGATAGATGGCCATCGCCTCGACCTGGAGAGCGTCGCCCAGCCGCCGCATGGTCAACCGGCGCAACCCCTGCCCGTCGGCGATGTGCAGGGCGGCGTCGATGATGCGCTCGCGCGATAGGGGGGTCGGAGGTCGCTTGGCAGGCATGCGATCATCCTGCCATCCCGGTCGCGCGAGGGAGGGTCTACGCTGTCGACCAGTGCGTTTCAATCAGGACTGAGAGGTTGACGATGGCGTTTTTCCGTCCGCGGGTGAGCCGGGAGGCGGAGGTCAGGTTCCACGCCGACCAGGAGATCTCCAAGAGCTACGGTGACCTGCTCGACAAGGCCCGCCAGGCCGAGGCCCACCTCGCCGCCCGCCGGGCCGCCCACGCGCCCGGCGCCGAGCTGCGCGAGGCCGGCATCGCCTACGACCAGGCGCTCACCGCCGCCCTGCGGGCCGCCGAGGCGGCGCAGCGGGCGACCTTCGGCGTGAAGGCCTACGACGACCGCATCCGCCGCCGGAAGGGCCGGGCGACCCCCGAGGGCGCCAAGTGGACCTCCGAGGTGAGCAAGCTGCGCACGCTCCGCGAGGAGAACCGGCTGACCGGCATCGTCCGGCTGCCGCGTCCGGTGACCGCTTCGGCCCGCTGACAGATACCCACCCGGAATGTCCGGGGCGTCAACGGACCGGCACGCTGCGCCGTCTAAGGATTACCTTGGGGTCAGGGAGGCCGGAGAGATGCCCGGACGGGTGAGATACGCGGCGGGCCGGCCGTGCTGGGTCGAGGTCGGCACCGCCGATCTCGCGCGCAGCGAGGAGTTCTACCACGGCGTGTTCGGCTGGGACTTCGAGCCGCGCGGGCGCAGCCACTCCACCGCGCTGCTGCGCGGCGAACCGGTCGCCGGGCTGGGCCCCGCCCGTCCCGGCGGGCCGGCCTGGCTGGTGCACATCGCCGCCGACGACATCGACGACTCGACCCGCCGCGCCGACGACGCCGGGGCCCGCGTGCTCGACGGGCCCGAGCAGGTCTTCGACGAGGGCCGCGAACAGGGCTGGCGCACCGTGCTCGCCGACCCCTCCGGGGCCGAGTTCGCGTTGTGGGAACCGGTCGCGCTCGAAGGCGCGGGCGTGCGCGGGGCGCCGGGGGCCTTCTGCTGGACGGAACTGGCCGCCCGCGACGCCGGCGAGGCCGTGGCCTTCTACAGCCGGCTGTTCGGCTGGCAGGCCCGGCGGGCGCCGTTCCTGAGCGGCGACGGCAGCTACACCGAGTTCGACCTCAAGAGGTCGAAGACGACGGTGGCCGGGATGGTCGAGATGACCGACGCGTGGCCGCCCGAGATCCCGCCCCACTGGATGGTCTACTTCGCGGTCGCCGACTGCCGCGAGTCGTGCCGGATCGTGGCCGACCTGGGCGGAGCCGTCCAGGTGCCGCCCTTCGACCTGCCCTCGGGCTGGGCGGCCGTGGTGACCGACCCGGCGGGGGCGGTCCTGTCGCTGATCGAGCTGACCGCGTAGACGTGAGAAGGCCGGCCCGGTCGAGCGGAGTGGTGGCCGGGCCGGCCGAGGGACGGTGCGGGTCGGGAGCGTGACCCCGTACCGGGAGGTTCTAGCTCGCCCAGTCGAGCAGCGGGCGGGCGTTGCTGGGGTGGCGGAGCTTGGAGAGGGACTCCTTCTCCAGCTGGCGGATGCGCTCGCGGGTCAGGCCCAGGTGCTTGCCGATCTCGTCGAGCGTGTGCGGCTTGCCGTCGGCCAGGCCGAACCGCAGGGCCATGATCTTGGCCTCCCGCGGCGACAGGTTGTTCAGCACGCCCTTGAGCTGCTCGGCCAGCAGCTGCCGGTCGACCACCTCGGAGGCCTCCAGGGAGTCGACGTCCTCGATGAGGTCGCCGATCCGGGTCTCGCCGTCCTCGCCGATGGTGCTGTCGAGGCTGATCGGCTGGCGGCTGGTGCGCAGCAGCTCCTCGATCTGGTCGGGGGTCTTGTCGAGCTCCACGGCCAGCTCCTCCGGCGTGGGTTCGCGGCCGAGGCGCTGGTGCATGTCACGCTCCACACGGGAGAGCTTCGAGAGCATCTCCAGGACGTGGACCGGGAGCCGGATGGTGCGGGCGGAGTCGGCGAAGCCGCGCTGGATGGCCTGCCGGATCCACCACATGGCGTAGGTCGAGAACTTGAAGCCCTTGGTGTAGTCGAACTTCTCCACGGCCCTTATGAGGCCTAGGTTGCCCTCCTGCACCACGTCGAGCAGGGCCATGCCCCGGTCGGTGTACTTCTTCGCCACCGAGACCACCAGGCGGAGGTTGGCCTCCAGCATGTGGTCCTTGGCGCGGCGGCCGTCCTCGATGACCCATTCCAGGTCTTCGCGCTCGACGGCCGACAGCCGCTTGCCGGTCTCCTCGGCCAGGTCGAGCTTGTACTCGGCGTACAGGCCCGCTTCGATGCGGCGGGCCAGCTCCACCTCCTGGGCGGCGGTGAGCAGGGTGCGGCGGCCGATCGACTTCAGGTAGGTGTGGACGGAGTCGCCCATCGCCGAGGACGTGTCGTCGAGGTCCACCACCCCGGCGGTCTCGGCCTCCACCTCGGCTTCGGCGAGGTCGGGGTCGTCCTTGACAGGGGTCGTAGCCTTCGTAGTGTCGTCGGAGCCCTCTCCGAGCGTCACCCCGGCCTCGGTGAGGCCGCGCAGGATGCCACGGGCCTTGGTCGCGCTCACGCCGGCGTCGGAGAACGCCTCGCGGAGCTCGGTCAGGGAAAGGTGGCCCTGCTTGCGGCCCCGCTCCAGGAGCTGGTCGAGAGTCGTCGGAACAGCCTCACGCGCGGGCGAGGCAGACGCCACGGCGGTTCGGGGCATGAGGACACCTCCTCCTTCGCGGAGATCAAAGATTCGTCGTCAATGGGTTCTGGCAATGCCCGGGCGCCCACACGCCACGCGGCTGCCTTAGTAAGAACGCCAACGCCGGATATTTGTTCCCGTGTTACCTAAACCGCACGGAAATAGGCGGTCTGGTCAGTTGAGGGTCACTTCGACGCGGGGGATCGGCATGGGGTCGGCCTGCTCCAGGTTCTCGGGGGTCCAGTAGCCGCCGACCTCCTCGGGGTCGGTCTCGAGTTCCCTGACCACGACGTTGGACGGAACGGGCTCCGGCGTCGGCGTGGAGACTCCCGTGCCCCCGACGGTCTTGAGCAAACGCTGCTGCTCGAATTCCAGGCGGCCGGTGGACGCGGTGGCCGCCACGGCCACGCCGCCGACGACGATGACACCGACGATCCCTGCGGAGACCAGCATCCTCGGGGTCGGGATCATGGATCTGCTTCCTTTCGTCGGCCTACCTGATCGTATGACGGATGATTGTCACACTTGGTTCCGTATGGTAACCATATCGGGTTTGCCGTTCGGGAGCAGCGGAAGCGCCGTGACCTGCACCAACGCCTTCGGTGCGGCATAGGCGGGCAGTTCCGATTTGGCATGGCTGCGCAGCTCCTCCAGCGTCGCCTCGCCCGCCACCACGGCCACCACGATCTGCCCCCACTCGGGGTCGGGCCTGCCGATCACGGCGACCTCCCGGACCTTGGGGTGGCTCGCCAGCACGCTCTGCACGACCCCGGCGACCACCTTCTGGCCGCCGGTGTTGATCACGTCGTCGGCCCGGCCGAGGATGCGCAGCCCGCTTTCGTCGAGCTCGCCGAGGTCGCTGGTGGTGAACCAGGGGCCGGCCAGGCGGGGGCCGAGGCGGTGGCCGTTCATCAGCATCGGACCGGCGATCATGACCCGGCCCTCGGCGTCGAGTTTGAGATCTACATTGTCAAGGGGGCGGCCGTCGTACACGCAGCCGCCGCAGGTCTCGGTCATGCCGTAGGTGTGGAAGATCCGCGGGTGGCGGGCCTTCAGGTCGGCCGTGGCCGGGGCGCCGCCCAGCAGGATCGTGGTGAACGCCGACACTTCGGGCAGGCGGCGCAGCTGGGTCGGCACCAGCGACACGTGGTCGGCCCCCGACGCCATGACCCGGTCGGGGTCGAAGCCCTCGTGGACGATGGGGTCGGTGCCGCACAACAACGCCCGAGTGATGACCTGGAGCCCCGACACGTGGGAGGGGGGCAGGCAGCACAACCACCGGTCGCCGGGCTTGGCGCCGATCCGGTCGAGCGAGGCCCGCGCCGAGGCCAGCAGCGCCCGCGCCGAGAGTTCCACGCCCTTCGGGGCCCCGGTGGACCCCGATGTGGCGATGATCACGGCCGTGTCCTCTTCTGCCGGTACGCCCTCCGGGAGCACGCTCGTGCCGTCGGGTGTGGTGACATGGGTCGGCCGTAGCGTGTCGAACAGGGCCCTGACCGCCCGATCGGGCAACGATGGCGCGACCGGCAGGATCGCCGGGCCGCCGTCGAGCGCGGCGGCCACCGCCTCGGCGAGGGCGGGGCCTGGCGGCAGGACGAGGGCGTGCACCGGACGATCGACCACCTGGTCAGGGTAGCCGGGCCGGTGCCGGAGAGCGGGGAGGGCGGCGTGGAGCTGCGGGTGTTCCGGATTCCCATGGTGGTCCGGTTCCGGGGGCAGACCGCACGGGAGGGCATCCTGATCAGGGGTCCCCACGGGTGGGGGGAGTTCTCCCCCTTCCCCGAGTACGGCCCGGCCGAGTCGGCCCGCTGGCTGGCCTGCGCGCGGGAGGCCGCCTTCGACGGCTGGCCCGAACCGGTGCGCGAGGTCGTGCCGGTGAACACCACCGTGCCGGCGGTCGGGCCGGAGAAGGCCGCCGCGATGGTGCGCGCCTCGGGCTGCGCGACGGCCAAGGTCAAGGTCGCCGAGACCGGCCAGAGCCTCGCCGACGACCTGGCCCGCGTCGAGGCGGTGCGCGACGCCCTGGGTCCGGGCGGGAAGGTCCGGGTCGACGCCAACGGCGGCTGGGACGTCGACGAGGCCGTCCGCGCGATCAAGGAACTCGACCGGTTCACCCTGGAGTACGTCGAGCAGCCCTGCGCGACCCTCGGCGAGCTGGCCCGGGTCCGGCGGCGGGTCGACGTGCCGGTCGCCGCCGACGAGTCGATCCGCAAGGCCGAGGACCCGCTGAAGGTCAGGGCGGCCGAGGCGGCCGACGTCGCGGTCGTGAAGGTGCAGCCGCTCGGCGGGGTCGCGAACGCCCTGCGGGTGGTGGAGGCGTGCGGTCTGCCGGCCGTCGTGTCGTCGGCGGTGGAGACCTCGGTGGGGCTGGCGGCGGGGCTGGCGCTGGCCGCCGCGTTGCCGGAATTGCCGTACGCTTGCGGACTCGGGACCATGTCGCTTCTGGCCGGGGATGTCGTGGCCGATCCGCTGGCAGAGCAGCAGGGAGTCCTGCGCGTGCGGCGTCCCGAAGTCAGCGAGGACGCCCTGGCGCGTTTCGAGATCGAGTCGCCGGAGTGGATTCGGCGGATGGAGGGGGCCGCCAGGTGAATCCGGCTACCGCGCTGGCGACCGTACTCGTCGACGAACTGGCGCGGTGCGGGGTCACCGAGGCGGTGGTCGCCCCCGGGTCCCGGTCGGCGCCCCTGGCGCTGGCGCTCCACGACGACCCCCGGATCCGGCTCCACGTGCGCACCGACGAACGCTCGGCCGGGTTCCTCGCGCTCGGGCTGGCCCGGCGCCTGGAGAAGCCGGTCGCCGTCGTCACCACGTCCGGCACGGCCGCCGCCAACCTGCACCCCGCCGTGATCGAGGCGAGCGAGGCGGGGGTGCCGCTGCTGCTGCTGACCGCCGACCGGCCGCCGGAGCTGCGCGGGACCGGCGCCAATCAGACGATCGACCAGGTGAAGCTGTTCGGCTCGGCCGTGCGGTGGTTCGCCGAGATCGGGGTGCCGGAAGAGCGGCCGGGGCAGGTGGCCTACTGGCGGTCGCTGGCCTGCCGCGCCTACCAGCGGGCCGAGGGGCCGGGCGACCCCGGCCCGGTCCACCTGAACGTGGCGTTCCGCGAGCCGCTCGTCCCCGACGGCAACGACGACTGGCCCGAGACGCTCGACGCGAACGGGCCGTGGGTGCGGGCCCGGGTGGCCCCGCCGTCGTCGGCGCTGCACATCCCGGCGACCCGGCGCGGGGTCCTGGTGGTCGGCGACGGCGCGGTCAACGTGCGGCGCTACGTCGCGGCGGCCGGCATGGCGGGCTGGCCGGTGCTCTCGGAGCCCAACGGCGGCGGACGCTACGGCGACACCGCGATCTCGACCTACCACTTCCTGCTCGGCACCCCCGGGTTCGCCGAGGCCCACCAGCCCGACGTGGTCGTCACGCTCGGGCGTCCCGGCCTGTCGCGGCCCCTGCTGGCCTGGCTGAAGCGGGCCCAGGAACACGTCGTGGTGGCCCGCGACCTGACCCGGTGGCCCGATCCGACGCGCTCGGCCACCCAGGTCGCCCAGGCGGTCGAGATCCCGGTGGCGGCCGGCGGCGACCAGTGGCTGAACGCCTGGCGGCGGGCCGAGATGGCGGCCCGCCACGCCGTCGACGACGTGCTCGACGCGGGCGGGCTGAGCGAGCCCCGGCTGGCCCGCGACCTGGCCGCGATCATCCCCAACGGCTCGCTGCTGTTCTGCGGCTCCTCGATGCCGATCCGCGACCTCGACCAGGCCATGCGGCCCCGGCGCGGGGTACGGCTGATGGCCAACCGGGGGGCCTCCGGCATCGACGGCCTGGTGTCGACGGCGGCCGGGGCGGCGCTGGCCCACCACGGCCGCGCCTACGCCCTGATGGGCGACCTGTCCTTCCTCCACGACCAGAACGGGCTGGTCATCGGGTCCCGGGAGCCCCGGCCCGACCTGTGCGTCGTGGTGGTCAACAACGACGGCGGCGGGATCTTCTCGCTGCTGCCGCAGTCGTCGCTCGGCGGATCGTTCGAGCGGATCTTCGGCGCGCCCCACGGCGTCGACCTCGGCTACCTCGCGGCGGCGACCGGCACGCCCTACAGCGTCGTCAGCGACCCCGACGACCTGGCCAAGGCGATCCGCGGCGAGGGGCCCCGCCTGGTGGAGGCCCGGACCGACCGCGACGCGAACGCGGCGGTCCACGTGGCGATGCGCGACGCCGTGCGGGCGGCGATCGGCTGAGGGGAGTCGGATGCATCTCGAACAGTGGCTGGAGTCGATCCCGGACGTCTGGATCTACGTCGTCGTGGGTCTGGTCATCGGGCTCGAGAGTCTCGGCATCCCGTTGCCGGGTGAGATCGTGCTGGTCAGCGCGTCGCTGATGGCGGCGAAGGGCATCGTCGACCCGCTGCTGGTCGGCGGGTGCGCGACCGCCGGGGCGATCGTCGGCGACTCGGCCGGCTTCTTCATCGGGCACCGGGGCGGGCAGAGGCTGTTCGACCGGCTGGGGCGGCGTTTCCCCCGGCACTTCGGGCCCGAGCACATCGGCCGGGCCAAGGCGCTGTTCCGGCGCTGGGGCGTGTGGGCGGTGTTCTTCGGGCGGTTCGTGGCGCTGCTGCGCATCCTGGCGGGGCCGCTGGCGGGGGCGCTGCACCTGCCCTACTGGCGGTTCCTGGCCGCCAACGTGCTGGGCGCGATCGTGTGGGCCGGCGGCACCACGGCGGTCGTCTACTACCTGGGCGTGGCGGCCGAGCGGTGGCTGAAGGAGCTGTCGTGGGCGGCTCTGGTCCTGGTGGTCGTGTTCGGCCTGGCGACCATGGTGTGGGTGCGGCGGCGGGCCCGCTCGTAACCGGTGCGGTACCGGGCACGGGGGAGCGGGTTCTCAATTCCCTACTATATTGACAGGTATTGGGGGTATTTCTACGATGAGAGGACCTGATCGAAAGGAACCCCGTGACGGCCGTGTCGGATATCCCGCGCCCCAGAGGTGGAACCATGAGAATTCCCCCCGACGTCTCGACCGACACCCGCGACCTGTTCCGCAGCGCCTTCCGCCGCCACGCCGCCGGAGTGGCGGTCGTGACCACGGCGGGGCCGGTGGGGTTCACCGCCACCTCGCTCGCCTCCGTCTCGATGGAGCCGCCGCTGGTCACCTTCGGCATCGGGCTGGGGTCGTCGAGCTGGCCGGCGATCCGCGACCGGGACAGTTTCGTCGTGCACATCCTGAGCGAGTCGCAGCGTGACCTGGCCGCGCTGTTCGCCCGCAGCGGGGCCGAGCGGTTCGGCGTCGAGACCCCCTGGACCACCCTGCCGACCGGCGAACCGGTGATCGGCGGCGTGGCGGCGTGGTTGCGGTGCGAGATCAGGGAACGGTTCGTGGCGGGGGACCACCGCCTGGTGGTCGGCCTGGTCACCGAGGGGGAGACGATCCCCGGCCGGCGGCCGCTCCTCTACCATGACGGCGCCTTCGGGTCGTTCACCTAGGAGACCGCTTTGTCGTTCCACGAACCGCTGCACCACGTCGTGCCCGCCGGGTTGTCCGACGAGACGGCCCAGTCGTCGGGCATGTACCGGCGGGCGGCCATCAGCGGGCCGAGCGTCGGGTCGTCCCGGCTGTGGATGGGGCAGACCCACGTCGCCCCCTCGACGCGGTCGGCCGACCACCACCACGGCGACTCCGAGACCGCGATCTACGTCGTCAGCGGGCACCCGTCGTTCGTCTTCCTCGGCGACGACGGCGCGGAGCGGCGGATCGACACCTCGCCGGGCGACTACGTGTTCGTGCCGCCGTTCACGCCCCATAGGGAGGAGAACCCCTCGCCCGACGAGGAGGCGGTGGTGGTGATCGCCCGGTCGTCGCAGGAGGCGATCGTGGTCAACCTCCCCTCATTGGGATCTACTTTGTAAAGGCGCCGGGTCGGGGCTAGTCTGTCGCGGTGCCGTACAAGACCCTCGACGACGTGGTCGAACACGAGACGGAGGTGCGGCGGTCGCGGTTCGTCTGCGCCGTCGCGCCGGCCCCCTCGGAACAGGCCGCCCGCGAGTTCATCACGGCCCGCCGGGCGCGCTACGCCGACGCCACCCACAACTGCACCGCCTACGTGATCGGCGCCGGCGCGCGCCGCTCCGACGACGACGGCGAACCCGGCGGCACGGCCGGCACCCCGATGCTCGACGTGCTGCTCAAGCGCGGCTACGCCGACGTGGTCACGGTGGTGACCCGCTTCTTCGGCGGCGTGCTGCTGGGCGCGGGCGGGCTGGTGCGCGCCTACGGCGGCGCGGTGGGGGAGACCCTCGACCGGGTGACCCCGGTGACGATGGTCGAGGCCCGCCTGGTGACGGTGTCGATCGACCACGCCCATGCGGGCCGGCTGGAGAACGACCTGCGCGGCCGCCACGACGTGCGCGGGGTCGCCTACGGCTCGGAAGTCTCCTTCGACGTCGCGGTGGCCGACCCGGCCGCCTTCGACGAGTGGCTGGCCACCGCGACGGCCGGCCGGGCCCGTGCGTCAGCGGGCGAGCCGCTGTTCGTCCGGGCGGAAGACGCCTGAACAGAGCACCACGATGAGCCCGGCGATCGGGACCACCAGCAGGCCTGCCCGGAGCGAGCTCGCGTCGGCGATGAGGCCGACCAGCGGCGGCGTACAGAGGAAACCGGCGCGCAGCAGCCACGACAGCAGGGTGAGCCCGGTGCCGGGGCGGAAGCCGGGGAGCTGGTCGGCGGTGTGCATGGCGCCGGGGATGAGGGTGGCGCTGCCGAACCCGGCCAGGCCGAACCCGGCGATGGTGCCGGGCACGCTCGGGAAGGCCAGCGCGAGCCCGAATCCGGCCGCGATCAGCAGCCCGCCGACCCGGGCGACGGCCGCCTGGCCCCAGCGGTCGACGAACCGGTCGCCCAGCGCGCGCCCGACGAACTGCGCGCCGACCACGGCGACCAGGCCGAACGCCGCGATGCCGGGGGCCGCGCCGAGCGAGCCCGACAGGTAGACGGCGGCCCAGGTGCCGCCGGCGTCCTCGACGGTGGCGCCGCAGATCGCGATGACCGCGAGCAGCGCGAGCGCGCCGTAGGCGACCGACCTGACCGGCAGGGCGGGTTTGCCGGGGCTGGCGGCCTCCACGGGTTCCTGCGGCTCGGGGCCGGGGAGCAGGAAGCGGTAGGAGACCAGGTTGACGATGACGAACGTGACCGCCGAGATGCTCAGGTGCAGCCCCAGCGACAGGTCCAGGGCCGCGGCGCCGCCGCCCATGAGGCCGCCGAGCACGGCGCCCAGGCTCCAGATCGCGTGGAAGGAGTTGATGATCGAGCGGCCGTAGAGCCGCTGCACGCGCAGGCCGTGGGTGTTCTGGGCGACGTCCACGACCGAGTCGAGCGCCCCGACGAGGAAGAGCGCCCCGGCGAACAGCGCCCAGCTGGGCGCGAGCCCGGCGAGCAGCACGAGCCCGCTGGTCAGCACCATGCCGCCGACGGCGACGCGGGAGGACCGCACCCGCCGGATGAGGATGCCGGCGAGCAGGCCGGAGGCGAGCGAGCCGGCGGGCACGGCGGCGACGGCCAGCCCGAACTGGGCGTTGGACAGGTCGAGCGCCTCGATGATGGCGGGGTAGCGCGGCATCAGGTTGGCGAAGATCGCGCCGTTGGTCAGGAACAGCAGGGCGACCGCGACCCGGGCCCGGCGGTCGGCGGAGGAGATCAGGGGTCGGCCCTCCAAGGGGGTGTGCGGGTCAGCCTTCCAGGGCGTACTGCATGGCGCGGAACTTCGACTGCGCCTCGGCCAGTTCGGCCGCGGGGTCGGACCCGCCCATGATGCCGCAACCTGCGAAAAGGCGGGCGCGCGGCCCGTCGAGCTGGGCGCAGCGCAGGGCGATGCCCCATTCGCCGTCGCCCCGGGCGTCGATCCAGCCGACCGGCCCGGCGTAGCCGCCCCGGTCCATCTGCTCCAGGTGGGGGATCAGCGCGACGGCCTCGTCGGTGGGGGTGCCGCCGACGGCGGCCGTGGGGTGGAGGGCGGCGACCACGTCGAGCACCGACGCGCCGTCGCCGAGCCTGCCGGTGACCCGGCTGGCGAGGTGCTGCACGTTGGGCAGGGAGAGCAGTTCGGGTTCGGCCGGTACGTCGAGCTCGGCGCACAGCGGCTTCAGCGCGGCCTCGACGGAGGCGACCGCGCAGGTGTGCTCGTAGCGGTCTTTCGGCGAGTCGAACAGGGTGGCGGGGTCGGCGCCGCTGGGGATGGTGCCGGCCAGCACGAGCGACTCGATGGCCTGCCCGGTGTGCCGCACGAGCAGTTCGGGTGTGGCGCCGATGAGGCCGCCGACCGAGAAGGTGTAGCACTCGGGGTAGCGCGCGGCGAGCCGGGCCAGCGGGACCCGCGGGTCGATGTCGGTCTCGGCGGTGGCGATGAGGTCGCGGGCCAGCACGACCTTCTCCAGCCCGCCGGAGGTGATGCGCTCGACGGCGGAGGCGACGGCGTGCTCCCAGCCGGGCGCGGTCAGCGCGCCGTCGGAGTAGCGGATGCGCCCCGGCGGCACGGCGGGCGTGACCAGCCCGAGGTTCTCCTCGCCCACCGTGGTCAGCCAGGCCTGCCCGTCGCGGCGGGCCACCACGACGCGGGGCACGACCAGCACCGAGCCGGGCGAGGCGGGGTCGAAGGTGAAGCTGCCGAAGGCGACCGGCCCGGAGCCGGGACGCCCGACCCGGTCGTCGACGTCGGCGTGGCCGAAGGCGCCGGCCAGCCAGTCGCGGGCCCAGGCGAAGCGGCCGGGCCCCGGCGGTATGGTGACGCGCAGCGCCTCGCCCCAGGCCACGAGCCCGTCGCCGTGGTGCACCCACGAGAAGGCGGCCGGGCCGGGGAGCAGGGAGATGAGGTCGCCGGGGTCGCGAACCGGGACCGTGCGGGCCAGGAGCGGGGGATGAAGTCCGGGGGCGACGCTCACCTCACCCACTTTACGCAGAAACTGAACGTGTTCGACATCGGGTCCCTTTCGTCGGTACGCCGGTGTCAAGACCCGATAGCAGCTTGGTCATGGAAGAGACGCCTGCCGCCTCGGTAATAGAGCCTTGGCGTTCGTGATCTCTACCTTTGGCTCCCGGAGGTGTCCATGATCAAGAAGATCACGCCGGTGGCCGCGGCTCTCGCGCTGCTCCTGTGGCCTGGAACGGTCCAGGCGTCCACCCAGCCGATGACGATCGCGGCGCTCGGCGACTCGATCACCGCGGGCTTCAACGCCTGCGGCTGGTACGTCGCCTGCACGTCCCGCTCGTGGGCGGTCGGCGACCACAAAGACGTCAACAGCCACTACCTGCGCCTGCTGGCCGACGGCGTCGACGTCAAGGGCCGCAACCGCAACTTCGCGTACAACGGCGCGACCAGCGACGACCTGATGGAGCAGATGGACGAGGCCATCAAGGCCAAGGCCACCTACGTGACGATCCTCATCGGCGCCCAGGACGCGTGCGTGCGGACCGAGAGCCAGATGACCCCGGTGGCGACCTACCGGGCGCGGGTCGACGCGGCGCTGGCCAAGCTGGCCCCGACCGGCGCGCAGGTGCGCATCCTGAGCATCCCCGACCTGAAGCGCCTGTGGCGGGTGGCCAAGGACAACCCGGTGGCGCGGGCGTTCTGGGGCATCGCCCGCATCTGCCAGACGATGCTGGCCAACCCGACCTCGACGGCGCGGAAGGACGAGGACCGGCGTGATCGGGTGCGGGCGCGGGTGATGGCGTACAACACCGAGATGGCGCGGGCCTGCGCCGCCTACGGGCCGCTGTGCCGCCACGACGGGGGCGAGGTGTTCCGTTACCAGTTCCCGGTCTCGATGGTGAGCAAGTGGGACTTCTTCCACCCGAACGCCGAGGGGCAGAAGACGATCGCGCGGTTGTCGTTCCAGCGCGTGGAATCGCCTGTCTAGAGTTGTCGGATCCGGGCGGGGGTCTTCGTTGCAGGGGTGAAGGGCCGCCCGACAGGGGCGCCCACCACCGCAGGAGCTGATCCGCATGCAGTACCTCCTTTCCGTGATCTTCGAGGAAGACGGCCGGGCCACCCCCGAGGAGGACGCCGCGATCGACGTCTTCAACGACCGGCTGGTCGCCGAGGGCCGCTGGGTCTTCGCCGGCGGCCTCGGCGCCCCCACGACGGCCACCGTGATCGACAACCGGGGCGGGGAGACGCTGGTCACCGACGGGCCCTTCGTGGAGTCCAAGGAGTTCCTCGCCGGGTTCTGGATCGTCGAGGCGGCCGACCTCGACGTGGCGCTCGGGCTCGCCGCCGAGGGGTCGCGGGCCTGCAACCGCAAGGTCGAGGTCCGGCCGTTCCTGTGACGGCGAGCGACGTCCACGACGCGATCACCCGGGCCCACCACGAGGAGTGGGCGCGGGTGGTCGCCGCCCTGACCCGGCGCTTCGGCGATTTCGACGTTGCCGAGGAGGCGGCGGCCGAGGCGTTCGCGGCCGCCGTCGAGCGGTGGCCGGCCGACGGCGTGCCGCCCAATCCCGGGGCCTGGCTGACCCTGACCGCCAACCGCCGGGCGATCGACCGCGTCCGCCGCGAGGGCAAACGCGACGACCGGCACCGGGAGGCCCTCATGAGGTACGACGACGACGACCCGCCCGAGCCCCTCGGCGCGGTCGGCGACGAACGGCTGCGGCTGATCTTCACCTGCTGCCACCCGGCGCTGGCGATGGAGACCCGGGTGGCGCTGACGCTGCGTATGGTCGGCGGGCTGACCGTGGCCGAGATCGCCCGCGCCTTCCTGGTGCGGGAGACCGCGATGGAGCGGCGCATCACCCGCGCCAAGGCCAAGATCAAGGACGCCCGCGTGCCCTACCGGGTGCCGTCGGCCGCCGACCTGCCCGTCCGTCTCTCCGGGGTGCTCGCCGTCCTCTACCTCGTCTTCAACGAGGGCTACCTCGCGACCGGTCCGGGAGCCGATCCGGTACGACCTGGGCTGACCGCCGAGGCGATCAGGCTCACCCGGCTGGTCGGGGCCCTGCTGCCCGGCGACGGCGAGGTGGCGGGGCTGCTGGCGCTGATGCTGCTCATCGAGGCCCGGCGGCCCGCCCGGGTGTCCCGGACCGGCGAGCTGGTCACCCTCGACGAACAGGACCGCGGGGCCTGGGACGCGGCGCTCGTGGCCGAGGGCCACCGGCTGGTGCGCGAGCGCCTGGCCTCCGGGGAGGCGCCGGGCCGCTACCAGATCCTCGCGGCGATCAACGCGGTGCACACCTCGGCCCGCGACGTGCGCGACACCGACTGGTCGCAGGTGGTCGCCCTCTACGACCAGCTGGTCAGGCTCGACCGCTCGCCCGTGGCGGCGCTCAACCGGGCCGTGGCGGTCGCCGAGCTCGACGGGCCCGACGTGGCGCTGGCGGCCGTCGAACGGCTGGGCGGCGACCTGGCCGGCTACCACGCCTTCCACGCGACCCGGGCCGACCTGCTGCGCCGGCTCGGCCGCAGCGGGGAGGCGCGGGCGGCGTACGAGACGGCGATCGAGCTGGCGGGCAACTCCGCCGAGGTCGCGGCGCTCACCCGGCGGCGCGACCGGCTGGCGGGTTAGAGCCAGCCGTTGTGGCGGGCCACCCCGGCGGCCTCGACGCGGTTGCGGGTGCCGGTCTTGCCGATGGCCGACGAGAGGTAGTTGCGGACCGTGCTCTCCGACAGGTGGAGGCGGGCGGCCAGGTCGGCGATGGTGGCGCCGTCGCCGGCGATGGCGAGGATCTCGCGTTCGCGGTCGGTCAGCGGGCTCGGCCCGGCCGACAACGCGGCGGCGGCCAGCGCGGGGTCGACGACCCGTTCGCCGCGCAGCACCCGGCGGACGGCGTCGGCGAGCTCCTCGACCGGGCCGTCCTTGACGAGGAAGCCCCGCGCCCCGGCGTCCATGGCCCGGCGCAGGTAGCCGGGGCGGCCGAACGTGGTGAGGATCAGCACGCGGCAGCCGGGCAGCCGGTCGCGCAGGTCGGCGGCGGCCTCCAGGCCGCCCCGGCCGGGCATCTCGATGTCGAGCAGGGCGACGTCGGGCCGGGTCTCCAGCGCGGCGGGCACGACCTCGGTGCCGTCGCCGACCTGGGCGACGATCTCGATGTCGGGTTCGAGCCCGAGCAGCAGGGCCAGGGCGCCGCGCATCATGCCCTGGTCTTCGGCCAGCAGCACACGGATCATCAGGGGGTGGCTCCTTCCGGGACGCCGACGCTCAGCCGGAACCCGCCGGCGGGGGCGTTCCCGGCGGTGAACCGGCCGCCCGCCGCCTCGACGCGTTCGCGCAGGCCGCCGAGCCCGTACCCGGACGCGGTCCCGGTGACGCCGGCGCCGTCGTCGGCGATGGTCAGCTCGGCGCCCTCGCCGACGACGACGGTGATGGCGCAGGTCCGGGCGGTGCTGTGGCGGATCACGTTGGTGACGCCCTCGCGCACCGCCCAGCCGAGCAGGGCGTCGGTCTCCGGCGCGAGGGGCGCGCCGGGGCTGCTCAGGGTCAGTTCGATGCCCGCCGCGTCGAGGGCGTCGCGGGCGGCGGCGAGCTCGGCGTCGAGCCCCCGGCCCCGGTAGCCGGTGACGGCGGCCCTGACCTGGGTGAGGGCCTGGCGGCCGATCTCCTCGATGTCGGCGGCCTGCCGGGCGGCGGCCGCGCCGTCGCTCGGGGCCAGCCGCCGCACCACCTCGGCCTTCACGACCATGACCGACAGGGTGTGGCCGAGCAGGTCGTGCAGGTCGCGGGAGAACCGCAGCCGCTCCTCCGAGACGGCCACCCGGGCGAGCTCGCGCCGGGTGGCCTGGAGCTCGGCGATGGTGTCCCACAGCTGCACGATGATCCACGGCACCAGCCCGGCGACGAACACCCCCCACCCGGAGAAGGCGACGTTCAGCCCGCCGACGTCGCTCCTGATCGCGGCCCCGACGGCGACGGCGGTGAGCGGCAGCAGCAGCGCCACGCCGGGCCAGCGGCGCACGATGGCGCCGGTGAGGACGGCGCTCATCGTGAGGGTGAAGGTCCAGGAGCCGCCGAAGGCCAGGGCGGCGGCCGAGCTCGCGAGGCCGAGCAGGGCCAGGGTGAGGAGGGACTCGCGGCGGGCGGTGTAGAGGTAGAGGCCGGTGATCGCGACCACGGCCGCCCCGCGGAGGATCGAGGGCCGGGCGACCGTTTCGAGAATCGGGAAGGCCATGAGGAGGACCCAGAAGGCGAACCCTCCCTGACGGGGTGTCATGTGCTCCTCCCGGCCCGGCGGAAACCGTACAAAGCGTAGATGGTGAAGACGGCGGTCCACCCCAGCAGCAGCAGCACCGACCGCAGCGAGGGGGCCTCGCCGAAGAGCACCGCCCAGGGCAGGTTCGCGTACGCCGCCACCGGGCTCCACTCGCTGACCGCCTGCAACCATCCGGGGAAGTTCGCGGCCGGGAACCACAGGCCGCCGACGACCGACAACGAGATGTACCCGGCCAGGTTGGCGGCGGCCGAGTTCTGCGGGCTCAGCAGGTAGGCGTTGCCCAGCGCGAACAGGCTGAACGGGATGGTGCCGACCCATAACAGCAGGGTGACCGCGACCCACTCGAACGGGGTCAGCGGCACCCCGTTGACCAGCCCTCCGGCGGTCAGCACGAGCAGGATCGAGGGCACCACGATGATGGCGCCGGTGGCGGCCTTGCCGGCGATGACCCGCCAGGCCGGGATCGGCAGCACGGCCAGCTGGGCCAGCCAGCCGAGGGCCTTGTCCTCGCTGGTGCCGGTGCCGTTGCTGAACGCGCCGCCGAGCGCGCCGTAGGCGGCCATGCCCACCATGCTCCACGCCGCGGCGGCGGCCTGCGCCTCGGGGCCCTGGGCGCCCATCGCGAGGTTGCTGAAGATCAGGTAGAGCACGACCGGCAGGGTCAGGCTCATGATGATGAAGCCGTGGTCGCGCAGCATCTTGCGGACTTCGAGGCGGATGTAGGCGGTCATGCGATCCTCCCGGAGATGAGGGCGAGGAAGGCGTCCTCGAGGTCGCCGCCCTTCTTGATGTCGGCGCTGGTGCCGTCGGCGACGAGCCGGCCGCGGTTCATCACGGCGATGCGGTCGGCGTACCGGTCGGCCTCGTCGAGGTGGTGGCTGGAGAAGACGACGGTGCGGCCGCTCGTCGACAGGCCGTTCCAGAAGTCGCGGCGGGCCTCGACGTCGAGCCCGGCGGTGGGTTCGTCGAGCACGAGCAGCTGGGGGTCGCCGGCCAGGGCCATGGCGTACCGCACCCGCTGGCGCTGGCCGCCCGACAGCCGGTCGACCCGGGACCGGTCGAGCCCGGCGAGCCCCGCCTGGGCGACGACCTCGTCGTAGGGGAGGGGCGCGGGGAAGACGGCGCGGGCGAACCGCACCAGCTCCCGGACGGTGACGCGGGGCGGCAGCCCGATCTCCTGCTGCATGACCCCGACGAGCCCGTCGTTCACCGCCGAGTGGGGGTCGCGGCCGAAGAGGGAGACGGTGCCGGCGTCGGGCGCGAGCAGCCCGAGCAGCACGCTGATGGTGGTGGTCTTGCCCGCGCCGTTGGGCCCGAGCAGGGCCAGGCGCTGCCCCTGGGGGACCGTCAGGCTGAGGCCGTCGACGGCGAGGACGTGCCGGTAGGCCTTGCGCAGGCCCCGGATGACGATGGCGTCGGTCATGTCGACGACGCTATTTCCGGCGGCGGCGCGGTCGTAGGGAGCCCGATACCGGGATCGGCGGGACAAATGTCCTAGCGGAACAGCCCCAGCTGCTCGGAGACGGGCGGCTCCGCCGGGAGGGCCGGCTGACGGGCCGCGCGCTCCCGGATGCCGTGCCTGCGGGCCAGCTCGGCCACCTGCGCGGTGATCTTCTGCTGGTAGGCCTTGGGCGCGTAGGCGCCCCGCCCGTAGAGCTCGCGGTAGCGCGGCACCAGGCGCGGATGGTCGCGGGCCAGCCATTCGAGCCACCACTCGCGCGCGCCGGTCCGCAGGTGGAGCACCAGCGGGATCACCGCGGTGGCCCCGGCCTCGGCGATCTCCTTGACGGTCGCCTCCAGCTGGGCGGGGGAGTCGGTGAGGTAGGGCAGGATCGGCGCCATCAGCACCGAGCAGGGCACGCCGGCTTCGTTGAGCGCGGCCACCGCGCCGAGCCGGGCGCGCGGGCTCGGGGTGCCGGGTTCGGTGGCCCGCCAGGCGGCGGGGTGGGTGGTGCCGATCGACATCGCGGCCGACACCTGCGTCCGCCGCGCCGCCTCGGCGAGCAGGTCGAGGTCGCGCAGGATCAGGGTGCCCTTGGTGAGGATGGAGAAGGGGTTGGCGAAGTCGGTGAGGGCCCGGATGATGCCCGGCATCAGCCGGTAGCGCCCCTCGCACCGCTGGTAGGGGTCGACGTTGGTGCCCATCGCGATCGGGTCGCCCTGCCAGCGCGGCGCGGCCAGCTCGCGGCGCAGCAGCTCGACCGCGTTGGTCTTCACGACGATCTTCGTGTCGAAGTCGTGGCCCGCGTCGAGGTCGAGGTAGGTGTGGGTGTTGCGGGCGAAGCAGTAGACGCACGCGTGGGTGCAGCCCCGGTAGGGGTTGAGGGTCCATTCGAACGGCACCCGGCTCGCGCCCGGGACGCGGTTGACGATCGAGCGGGCGTGGATCTCGTAGAAGGTGACCCCCCGGAACTCGGGCGTGTCGAACGTGCGCACGACCGCGCCCTTGGTGATCAGGGCGTTGTCGGCCTGTTCGGGGATGAGTTGCAGGTTGTCCCAGCGCATCCCATGATTGGAACATCTGTTCGATCATGATCGCAACGGAAAGCGAGGGCAAATCGCGTCCCACCAAACGGCTAACGATCTTCTTTAGGGGGAACGACGTCGGCACACACCTTGCATCCCTGGGAGGTGCGCCATGTCCTGGTCGCAAGACGAGGAGCGGATGCTGGCGATGATCGAGCGGCACCTCACAGACGAGGATCCGCGGCTGGCCGCCCGTTTAGAGTCGTTCAACGAGCGGGTCGAGCGGGGCGAGCGCAATCGCCGCCGCACCGACAGGAAGAAACGCCGGTGGCGGCGGTCGACGGTGGTGATCGCGGTGAGCTGGTTGCTGATCGCGACGTTGATCGCGACGCTGCTGGTGATGGCCTTCCACAACGACGCGGCCGCCGTGCCCTTCTAGCCCGGCCGATCCGACCACCTCGGCCCCTTCCCCAAGGGGCCGTCGCCATGTCGGGAGGCCGTTCTGTCGGTCGCGCCTGCCATCCTCGGCGGGTGACCGCGACGGCTGACGACTACCTCTGGTTCTTCGACCGCTTCCCGGCTCTGGGGGAGGCCTACTGCTTGACCCTGGTCTCGGGGCTGGGCCCCGGCGACGTGGTGGAACGGCTCGGCGCGACGAGCGACGAGCTCGTCGCGCGATGCGCCGAGTGGCTCGACGACGTTCCCCACGGAATGAGCCTCGACGATCTGGGCGAGGCCGCCATGGCCGGCCCGGGCGAATACGGCATGTGGGACGGCCACTTCTTCGGGGCCGCGGCCCTCGGAGACTGGTGTCTCATCGTCGAGCCGAACGACTCCATGGGAGTCGACGCGGCGATCGCCGGCCCGCTCTCAGAAGGCAGGCGGCTGGTGTCCCACTTCCGCAACGTCAACGCGGTGAAGCGGTTCCACTGGATGGAGGACGGCGAACTGCGCCTGCGGTTCGAGCCTCCCTTCGCCGCGACCCGCCACGGCGCCGATCCCGACGGAGCGGTGGAGGCCATGCGGCTGGCCGGGTTCGACCTCGAGGGCGAGCCGGGGTGTTTCACGGTCGACGACGTCCGAAGGCACACGGGGGCCGTCTTCGCGCTGGCCGAGAACCTGACGGGGGTCAGGCTGACGCCCGAGCTGCTCGCGGGGTCGGCCTATCTGGGTGCCGTCGCACCCCGCCCGTGAAAATGCTTTGTCCGTCCCATTCCCCGATGTCTACAGTGACCCGCATGGCCTCCAACTTCTGCTGCCCCGTGTTCATCCGCATCCGCCACGGCCGGGCTCTGGCCCGCTAGCGGACGCGCTGCTTCTCTGAACTGAGCGTCCGCCGCGCGCCCAGGGCCCTTCGAGACCCCCTGAATCTCGAAGACCCAGAAGGGCAGTGCTGTGGCGCAGAATTTCGCGCACGGAAACTATTCGCATACCCAGAAGAAGGCCAGGAACAGCGGTGGCGGCCGTACGCCCGCCGACGGCGCGCGCCGGACGTTGTCGCAGAACTTCCTGGCCGACCGGCACGCCGTCGACCTGATGGTGAAGGCCGCCGCACCCGAGGGGCTCGTGCTGGAGCCCGGTGCGGGGGAGGGGGTGCTCACGTTCGCGCTGGCCGAGGTGGCGGCGCGTGTGGTCGCCTACGAGATCGATCCGCGGCTCGCGGGGCGGCTCGCCTCCCAGACGAGAGACAACCCGGTCATCGATGTGGTCAGAGGTGATTTCACGCGTGCGCGGGTACCACGGGAGCCGTTCGCGGTGGTGGGGAACATTCCCTATTCGGTCACTTCGCAGATCGTCGACTGGTGTCTTCGGGCGCCGGACCTATCGTCGGCGACGCTGCTGACCCAGCGGGAGTACGCCCGCAAGCGCACCGGCGACTTCGGCCGCTGGAGCCTGGTCACGGTCGAGTCGTGGCCGTGGTTCGACTGGCGGCTCGGGCAGACCGTCTTCCGCGAGTCGTTCCGGCCGGTCCCCTCGGTCGATTCGGCGATCCTGCGCATCGAGCGCCGGGCCGAACCGCTGGTGTCCGGCCGGCGTTCCTACCGGGAACTGGTCGAGCTCGGCTTCGGCGGGACCGGCGGTTCGGTGCGGGCCTCGCTGAAGACCCGTTACGAGGGGGTCGACCCCGCCCTGGCGGCGGCGGGCGTGCCCCGCGACGCGGTCGTCGGGCACGTCCACCCCGACCAGTGGGTGACCCTGTGGCGGCACCTGTGCTGACCGCTACGGAAGCCAGATCGCGGCGAGCCGCCGGGCGGCCAGCGCCGGCGGGGTGGCGCGCAGCAGCGCGTCGCGCAGCCAGGCGGCCGGGCCGGTTTTGGTGGTGAGCCGCGACTGGCGGCTGGAGGCGGTCATGAGCCGGTTGGCCCGTGGCCGCCTCTCGGCGTCGTAGCGGGCCAGCCGTTCGGCCGCCTCGCCAGGGCCGGCCCCGTCGAGGTGCCCGACCACGGCGGCGGCGTCCTCGAACGCCTGGCTCGCGCCCTGCCCCAGGTCGGGGGTCATGCCGTGGGCGGCGTCGCCGAGCAGGCAGATCCTGCCGGTGGTGTACGTCTCCAGCGGCCGCGCCAGCCGGGTGATCGGGTCAACGTGGACGTCGGCCGCGGCCGTCGCCCGCAACACCGCCGGCACGGCCGGGTGCCAGCCGGCCATCAGCGCGGCCATCTGGTCGCGGGCCTCCTCCGGCGAGGGGAGGGTCGCGGGCGCGGGGGCGTCGGTGAACCAGTACAGGCCGCCCGCCCCCATCGGGAACAGGCCGAACATCGCGCCGCTGTGCCGGTCGACGAGGATCGCGGTGAGCAGGTCGCCGACGCCGGGGATCGGGCCGAGTGTGCCGCGCAGGTCGAGACGGCCGGTCCGCACCGGGCCCGGATGGCCGGGGAACAGGCGGGCGCGCAGGCGGCTGCCGATCCCGTCGGCGACGACGACGGCGTCCACGACCTGGCCGCCGTCGACGGTGACGCCGCCTGGCCCTTCGGCGAGGTCGCCGACGGGCACGCCGGTGCGGACGCGATCGGCCGGCAGCCCCTCGCGCAGGGCGCGGTGCAGGACGGCCCGATCGACGACGATCGTCGGGCCGTAGCGTTCCTGGGCCTTGGCGGCGTCGGTGACCAGGAGCGGACGGCCGGCCCGGTCGCGCAGCCCGCCCCGGGTGGTCGGCGCGGCGTGCGCGCGCAGGGGCGCGCCCAGGCCGAGCCGGTCGAGGGCGGCCAGGCCGTTGGGCATCACGACGATGCCGGTGCCGGTCTCGCGGAGCTCGGGGGCGCGTTCGTAGAGGGTGACGTCGTGGCCGGTCAGGTGGAGTCCCGTGGCGGCGGCGACGCCGCCGAGCCCGGCTCCGATGATCGCGATGCGCATGGGGGATCCCGTCATTCACTACGGTCGTACTACTACTGCTATTGGTAGCATGACCGGGTGCCGCCCTCCAATCCGGACCGCCGCCGCGCCCTCACCGACGCCGCCATCCACCTGCTGGCCACCTCGGGGGTCCATGGCCTGACCCACCGCACCGCCGAACGCGCGGCGGGCCTGCCGACGGGCACGGCCTCCAACTACTTCCGCAACCGCGAGGCCCTCCTGGTCGCCGCCGCCGAACGCGTGGTCGAGCTCCACCTGGCCGACATGGACGCCGCCGCCGATCGCCAGGCGGGCGAGCCCGACCTGGCCGAGCTGCTGACCGAGTCGCTCCTGGGCGCGGCGACCGTGCTGCGCGACCGCTACCTGGCGATCTTCGAGCTCCGCCTGGAGGCGGTGCGGCGTCCCGAGCTCAACCGGGCACTCGAAGGGCTCCAGGCGGTCGCGACCGTGTTCACCACCGGTCACCACGCCCAGCTCGGGCTGGCGATCCCGCCGGAACGGGTGCCGGGCCTGATCGCCCTCTACGGCGGCGCGCTGTTCACCCTGGTCACCGCGCCGGCGGGCACGGTCACCAGGGACGTGGTCGAGCAGATCGTGCGGGCGATGGTCCCCGACGCGCCGCCGCTCCGGGCCGGCGGGAGACGTGCCGGCTAGGGCTCCTGGCGGGTGATCGCCGGGTGGAGGGCGACGACCACGCGGTGGTCGCGGCCTCCTGGCGACTGCTCGTCGTGGTAGCGGGAGACGAGGGCGGCCACGGTGGCCGAGAGCTCCTCGGCGAAGGCGGCCCGGTCGCGGGCGTTCGCGAAGCGCACGGTGCCGTCGATCGCGAACGTGGCGACCTTCTGCTGGGCCCGTTCCGAGCGGGTGATCAGCGCGCCGACGTCCTTGACGAGCTGGGCCGCCACGGCGAGCAGCCAGGCCGCCGACAGGCGGTCGGGGCGTCGTGAGGGGTCGGGTTCGACGGCTCCCAGCGCGGCGGGGGAGATGACGTAGGACCCGGCGGTCGCGCGCATGACGCGTTCGGTCACGTTGCCCTTGCGGCGCTCCTCGACGAGCTCGACCAGGCCGTGCTTCTCGAGGGTCTTGAGGTGGTAGTTGACCTTCTGCCGGGGCAGGCCGATCTTGACGGCGAGCTGGGTGGCCGAGCCGGGCTCGGCGAGTTCGGCCAGGATGCGGGAGCGGACCGGGTCGAGGGAGACTTCGGCGGCCGCGGGGTCGTCGATGACCGCCACTTCGAACATGGCCTTAGATTCTCACCGACAAGAAAATTTGTCAAAAGCCCCGCAGGAAGTCGGCCGCCACCGGCGCGGCCACCTTGCCGCCGCCCCCGCCGCCTTCGACCACGACCGCGAACGCCACGTCGTCGCGGTAGCCGTGGAACCAGGCGTGGGAGGGCAGCTTGGGCCCGCTGCCGTATTCGGCCGTGCCGGTCTTGCCGTAGGCCCCCTTGGGCAGCCCGGCCGCCTTGGCGGTGCCCTTGGCGACCACGGCCTGCATCATGCCGCGCAGGTCGTCGGCCACGCCGTCGGGCAGCGGCTGCTCCTTGGCCTTCTGCTTCAGGCCGGGGACCAGCGTCGGGGGCCGCCAGGTGCCGTCGGCGACGGCCGCCGCGACCGAGGCCATGATCAGCGGGCTGGCGATGATCTTCGCCTGGCCGAACGACTCGGCGGCGAGTTCCGCGTCGGAGGTCGCCTTCGGCATGCTGCCCTTGCCGGCCGGCACGCCGATGTTGAGCGGCTGGTTGAAGCCAAGGCTGCCGGCGATGTCGTAGAGGCCCTCGGCGCCCAGGTGCTCCTGCGCCAGCGGGGCGAAGGTGGTGTTGCACGAGTAGGCGAAGGAGTCGCTGAAGCTGATCGTGCCGTATTCGGCGTTGTCGCTGTTGCGGATCTTCAGCCCGCCGACGTTCGCGTTCTCCGGGCAGGTCACCCGCTCGCCCGGACCGACGCCCTTGGCCAGCAGGGCGGCGGCGGTGACCGTCTTGAAGGTCGAGCCGGGGGCGTACTGGCCGTTGAGGGCGCGGTTGAAGTCGCCGCGGTTGTTGGCGATGGCCAGCACCTCGCCGGTCGAGGGGCGCACGGCCACCAGCGAGGCGGGCTTCTCGAGGTCGCGGATCGCGTCGGCGGCGGCGTTCTGGACGCGCATGTCCAGGCTGGTCTTGACCGGCTCGCCCTCCTTGCCCTTGATCGACTCCAGCGGCTTGTCGCCCGCCATGACGTCGGTGGTGGGGGTGCCGGCCAGCCGCTTCTGGAAGGTCTCCTGCAGGCCGCCGCGCCCGATCGCCTGGTTCTTCCGGTACGCCGGGCCGAGTTTCGCGACGTCCTTGGCGGTCGCCTTGTCGAGGAACCCGGCCAGCTGCTGCACCGACCCGCCGACGTCGGTGCCGTCGATGCGGTTGCCGTCGGCGTCGGTCAGCGCGGCCCGCTGCGGCCAGGTGGTCTTCAGCGCCAGCTTGGCGGTGCCGTCGATGCCCGGGTGCAGGGCCTGCGGCTTCCAGTCGACCTTCCACTGCCGGTCGAACACGACCAGTCCGAAGGTGCCCGTGTACGTCCAGGGCCCCACGTCGGCGATGTCGAGGGTGGCCGTGTAGGACGCCTCGTAGCGGTCTTCGCCGGCCGGGGCCACCTGGCCCAGCTCGACCGACTTCACGGTCGCCTTGAGGTCTTTGGCGATCGAGCCGGTCACCGTGTCGAACGTCGCCGGGACCGGGGTCACCAGCTGCGTCTTCATCGCCGTCAGGTCGTTGGCCGCCCAGGCGGCGGTGTAGAGCCGGGCGGTCTCCTGAGGGGTGCCGCGTGTGTGCAGCACCCACCAGGCGCCGGCCCCGCCGCCCGCGGCGGCGACCACGCCCGCCACCGAAATGATCGCTATCGTTCGTCCCCGCACGGCGACGAGCTTAGCGAATTGGTTACGAATTGGGCCGTTTTGCGTAGCTGGGCACGTACTCCTGGCCGGAGAGCTCGCGGATGGCGTCCATGATCTGGTCGGTCACCTCACGCCGGTCGCGGGCCTTGGCGGCGTCGCCCTCGAACGTCATCGGCTTGCCGATCGTGACGTCGATGCGGTGCACGCGCGGCACCGACGCGCCCGGCGGCAGCACCTTGTCGGTGCCCGCCAGCGCCACCGGCAGGACCGGCGCGCCGGTCGTCAGGGTCAGCCAGGCCACGCCGATCTTGCCCTTGTAGAGGCGGCCGTCGGGCGAGCGGGTGCCCTCGGGGTAGATGCCGAACAGGCCGCCCTCGTCGAGGATCCCGGCGGCGGCGTCGAGCATCGCCTGGGCGGCCCCGGCGCTCTCGCGGTCGATCGCGATGTTGCCGCTCATGATCATGCGGGTGATCGGGCTGCCGGTGAAGTACTCGTTCTTGGCGACGAACGTCACCGGCCGGGGCATCAGCGCGGGCAGGAAGAAGGAGTCGAGCGCCGACAGGTGGTTGGCGGCGATGATCGCCGGTCCGGTCGCGGGGACGTGCTCCATGCCCACGACACGCGGACGCCAGACGGCGTGCATCACCGGGACGCTGATGACTTTGGCGACGCGATAGAACAGCGACGACAACGGGGGCTCCTCCCTCGGTTGACCGCTCCAAGCCTAGGTGTCGCCGGGACCGAGAGACGACGATGCCCCGCGCTGTGGCGGGGCATCGCTGGAGAACGTTTTAGGCCGGTGTGGTGGTCGCCTCCTCGGCGAGATGCACAACACGGTTCCAGCCGAACGGTATTCCGTGAAGGCGGTAAATGCGGCCCGGGGGACACATCCACACCGGCACTACGTAGTTAACCACACGCACGGACTCCCTGTTCCCGGGCCCGTAGGCTGGCGGCATGCCGATCACGCTCCGTGCCCTCAACCGTGCCCTGCTCGCCCGCCAGGGTCTGCTGGAGCGGATGCGGCTCCCGCTGCCGGGCGTGGCCGAGCGGATCGGCGCGTTGCAGATGCAATATTGGCCCGCGCTGGGCCCGGCGTTGTGGAGCCGGACCCACGAGGTCGCGCCCGAGTCCCCCTGGCACGCCCACTCCGCCGGCGACCTGGTCACCGGCACCCTGCTGCGCGGCACCATCCACACCGTCACCCCGGCCGACTACCCCTTCTACGCGGCGGTGGCGGCGGCCTCGAAGGTGGGCTCGTTCCGGGCCGGCCCCGAGCCCGAGATCGGCGAACTGCTCGCCCTGATGCGCGAGATGGGCGCGACCCCGCGCCCGGGGGCCGACCTGGTCGCCGCGATCGACGCGTGGGTGGTCGCGCACCCGGGCGTGTTGTCCGAGCGCGAGATCGAGCTCCAGCGCCTCTACCGGTGGACGTCGGTGATGATGCGGGTCGGGTTCGTTCGCGTCCCGGCCGAGGGGGCGTGGTCGAAGCGCACCCCGATGTTGTTCGCGCTCGGCCCGGTCACCGGGTTCCCGCCGCTCGGCGAGGCGCTGGAGTTCGTGATCCGCCGCCACCTGGGGGCCTTCGGCCCGGCCGCCGCCGAGGACGTCGCCTCGTGGATCGCCTGGAACATCACGCCGGTCCGCGCGGCGCTGCAGGCGATGGCCGACCTGGTGACGTTCACCGACGACGACGGCCGCACCCTCTACGACCTGCCCGGCGCGCCCCGGCCGGGCGAGGAGGCCGAGGCGCCGGTCAGGCTGCTGCCCTGGTTCGACAGCACCCTGCTCGCCTACGCCCCCGGCCGCCGCGCCCGCATCCTGCCCGACCCGCACAAGGACCACGTCTACGTGAAGGCCAACGGCCAGCTCAAGCCGTCGTTCCTGGTCGACGGGAAGGTCGCCGGGTTGTGGGCGATGACGACCGCCAAGGTCGGGGCGGTGACGCTGGTGCTGACCCCGCTGGAGCAGGTGCCGATCCTGGCCAAGGCCGAGCTGGTCGCCGAGGCCAAGCGGCTGCTGGAGTTCACCCACCCGGCCGCCGCCTCCCACGAGGTGGTGTTCAAGGGCTAGAGCCCGCGCGCCATCCGCCGCCGGGCCAGGTGCAGCCCGAGGAGCGCGGTGACCACGGCCGCCGCGACGCCGCCGACGACCGGCGCGTCGAGGAACCGGCCGGCGAACAGGGCGCGCTCGGCCTCCACGACGTAGGTGACCGGGTTGAGGGCGGCGGCGGTCTGGAGCCAGCCCGGCCCGTTCTCGACCGGCAGCAGCACCCCCGAGAGCAGCAGCAGCGGGAACATCACGACCTGGGTGATGCCGTAGAACAGCTCCCCGCCGGGGGCCGAGACGATGGCCAGCACGAACGACAACCCGCCGAGCCCGACGCCGAACACGACCAGCAGCGTCAGCCCGGTCAGCATGCCCGGCACGTGCAGGTCGAGGCCGAGCGGCACGGCCAGCCCGATGATGAGCACCGACTGGGCGAGCAGGACGACGAACTCCTTGAGCGTCCGGCCGACCAGCAGGGCGGTCCGGCTGACCGGGGTGACCAGCAGGCGTTCCATCGAGCCGCCGATGAGGTCGAGCAGCAGGAAGTACCCGGCCATCAGCGGGCCCGACAGGCACATCATGATCAGGATGCCCGGGACGAACCACTGCCAGGCGGGGCCGGGGGTCGCGGTGCCCTGCTCCAGCAGTGGCCCGAACAGGTAGAGGAACAGCAGGGGCTGGGCCATGGTGAAGACGAGCGAGAGGGGATCGCGCCACACGGGCGCGAACTCGCGGCTGAAGATCGTGGCGGTGTCGCGGAGGAAGGGCATGGCTCAGGCGTCCTCGTCCCGGATCGTGCGGCCCGTCAGGGCCAGGAAGACGTCGTCGAGGGTGGGGCGGGAGCTCTCGGCCGCCTCGGCCTTCAGGCCGGCCGTGTCGAGGGCCCGCAGTAACTCGGGGAGCGCGCGGTCGGCCGCCGCGACGCGCAGGGTCAGCCGCGGCCCGTCGGCGGCGATCTCGGCCGCGCCGGGCAGGCCCGCCGCCAGTTCGGCCGCGCGGGGCACGTCGGCCGGGTCGTGCAGGGTGACGGTCAGGCGGTCGCCGGCCAGGTCGGCCTTGAGCCCGCGGGCGGTGCCGTCGGCGATGATGCGGCCCTGGTCGATGACCACGACGCGTTCGGCCATCGTGTCGGCCTCCTCCAGGTAGTGGGTGGTCAGGAACAACGTGGTCCCGTGGTCGGCGCGCAGCCGCAGGATGTGCGACCAGATGTCGGCGCGGCTGGCCGGGTCGAGGCCGGTCGAGGGTTCGTCCAGGAACAGCAGGGGCGGGCGGTTCATCAGGCCGAGCGCGATGTCGAGGCGGCGGCGCTGGCCGCCCGACAACGTCGACGGCTTGCGGGCGAACAGGCCGTCGAGGCCGACCACCGTCAGCAGTTCCTCGGCCCGCGACCGCGCCTCGCGGCGGGTCTGGCCGTAGCAGCGGCCCTGGGTGACCAGCTCGTCGCCGATCCGGAACGCCTCCCCGGCGCCGCCCTTCTGGCCGATGTAGCCGATCCGGGCGCGCACGGCCGCCGCCTCGGTGGTGACGTCGTGCCCGGCCACCCGGGCCGTCCCGGACGTCGGCGGGAGCAGGCCGGTCAGCATCCGCAGGCAGGTCGACTTCCCGGCGCCGTTGGGCCCGAGGAAGGCCACCAGCTGACCCGGCTCCACGTCCAGGTCGACGCCGCGCACGGCGTCGACCGAGGTCTTCTTGAGGGTGTACGTCTTGGTCAGTCCACGGGCGTGAATCATTGACGCTCCTTGATTTCTTGCACGCCGAAGAAACCCCTGGTCGGGGGCGTTTCGGGATCGCTCCATCCTGACCGGCCCACCGGCTCGCAGGCAAACGTGAAATGTACGTTCACATTCGGTCTGACCTGCGGAAACGCCGGAGGGTGGCCGGGGCGTACCGAGGGTGAAACCGCCCGTGAGCTGGGCGGCAACCGGTTTTTGAAGATTTTTTGATCGGGGGCGATACGGTCGGGTCCATGAAGTACGCGCTGATGATCTACGGCAATCAGGCGGGCTACGCGGCGTTCGCGCCGGAGGAGTTCCAGGCCCTGGTCGACCGCCACGACGCCTGGATCGCCAAGCTCCGCGAGACCGGCGAGCTGGTGGCCGCGCAGGGGCTCGAAGGCGAAGACCAGGCCCGGTCGGTCCGGGTGCGCGACGGCATCCCGGTGGTGACCGACGGGCCGTTCGTGGAGGCCAAGGAGTTCCTGGCCAGCCTCTACATCGTCGAGTGCTCGGCCGAGCGCGCGGTCGAACTGGCGGCCCTGCTGCCGGAGGCCGAATTCTCCGCCGTCGAGGTGAGACCGGTGTACGAGGGCGCATGACCGGCGTCGACGCGGTGACCGACCGCCTGCTGCGGGAGCTGGCGCCGCAGGTGCTCGCGGTGCTGGTCCGCCGCTGGGGCCGGTTCGACGCGTGCGAGGACGCCGTCCAGGAGGCCCTGCTGGCGGCGGCGCTCCAGTGGCCCGTCGAGGGCGTGCCGGCCAGCCCCAAGGCGTGGCTGGTGACCGTCGCCGGCCGCCGACTGGCCGACGAGGCGCGCAGCGACCAGGCGCGCGAACGCCGCGAGGAGCGTGTCGCGGCGATGCCCGGCCAGGGCGACGACGTCGAGCTCCACGACGACACCCTCACCCTGCTGTTCCTGTGCTGCCATCCGTCGATCTCGCCGTCGTCGCAGGTCGCGCTGACGCTGCGGGCCGTCGGCGGGCTGACGACCGGCCAGATCGCGCGCGCGTTCCTGGTGCCCGAGGCGACCATGGGCCAGCGCATCAGCCGCGCCAAGCAGGCGATCAGGGCCGCCGGGGCCCGGTTCGAGCCCCCGCCGGTCGCCGAGTGGGAGGGGCGGCTGGCCGTCGTCCTGCACGTGCTCTACCTGATCTTCAACGAGGGCTACGCCGCTAGCGCCGGAGAGGGGCTGCTCGACGTCGAGCTGACCGCCGAGGCGATCAGGCTGACCCGGCGGCTGCACGCGCTGCTGCCCGGCGACGGCGAGGTGTCGGGGCTGCTGGCCCTGATGCTGCTCACCGACGCCCGCCGTCCCGGCCGCACCGGCCCCGGCGGGACCCTGATCCCGCTCGCCGACCAGGACCGTTCCCGCTGGAACCGGGCCCTGATCGCCGAAGGCACCGACCTGATCACCGAGACCCTGCGCTCGGCCTCGCTCGGCCCCTACCAGGTGCAGGCCGCCATCGCGGCCGTCCACGACGAGGCCCCCAGCGCCGAACAGACCGACTGGCGGCAGATCCTGGTCCTGTACGCCACCCTCAAGCGCTTCTGGCCCGGCCCCATGGTGTCCCTCAACCACGCCGTCGCGGTCGCCATGGTCGACGGCCCCGAGGCCGGCCTCGACCTGCTCGCCGAGGTCGAGGAGGACGCCCGGCTGAAGGGCCACCACCGGGTGGAGGCGGTCCGGGCCCACCTGCTCGACCTGGCCGGCGACCTCGACGGCGCCCGCGCCGCCTACGCCAAGGCGGCCCGCCAGACCGCGAACCAGCCCGAACGCCGCTACCTGGAGCACAAGGCACGCCAGGCCGACCGCAGAATGGACAGGTGATGCGAGAACTCGCCGGCCTGGTCGGCGACGGGGGAGTGGTGGTCCTCAGCGGCGCCGGGCTGTCGACCGAGTCGGGCATCCCCGACTACCGGGGCGAGACAGGCCGGGCCCGCCGCGCCGACCCGATGACCTACCAGACCTTCACCACCAGCGCCGCCGCCCGCCGCCGCTACTGGGCCCGCAGCCACGTCGGCTGGCGGCACATGGGCCGCGTCGAGCCCAACGCCGGCCACCATGCCGTGGCCCGCCTCGAACGGCTCGGCCTGGTCGACGGCGTGGTCACCCAGAACGTCGACGGCCTCCACCAGGCGGCCGGCACCCGGCGGGTGGTCGAGCTCCACGGCGGCCTCGACCGGGTCGCCTGCCTGAAGTGCCGGGCGCGTATCCCGCGTACCGAGCTCGACGACCGCCTGAAGGCGGCCAACCCCGGCTTCGACGCGGCCGTCGGCCCGATCAACCCCGACGGCGACGCGGTCGTGCCCGACGAGCTCGTGGCCGGGTTCACCGTGGTCGACTGCACGGGCTGCGGCGGCCTGCTCAAGCCCGACGTGGTCTTCTTCGGCGAGAACGTGCCGCAGCCGCGCGTCGACGAGTGCTTCGGCATGGTCGCGGCGGCGCGGCTGCTGCTGGTGCTGGGCTCGTCGCTGGCCGTGCGGTCGGGCCGCCGCTTCGTCGACCGGGCCGAGGCCCTCGGCATCCCGATCGCGATCGTGAACCAGGGCCCGACCGGAGGCGACGGCCAGGCGCTGCTGAAACTCGACGCGCCGCTGGGTCAGACGCTCACGGCGCTGGCGGGCGGACCGGCGTTCAACACTTCGCGGGGCACGGCCGTCTAGGTGAGGTGAGCCCCGACCCCGACTTCGCCGCGTTCGCCGCCGAACGCGCCGACGCCCTCTTACGGTACGGCTACGTCCTGAGCGGCGACCCCCACGACGCGGCCGACCTCACGCAGGAGGCGCTGGCGCGGCTGCACCGGGCGTGGCCCCGCGTCCGGAGCAAGGACAACCCGGAGGCCTACGTCCGGGTCGTCATGGCCCGCCTGCACATCAGCGTCTGGCGGCGGCGCCGCCGCGAGAGCCTGGCCGTCGACCCGCCCGACGGGGCGTGGGAGGACGAGCACCCCTCCGACCGCGAGCAGGGGCTCTGGCGGGCGCTGGCGGGCCTGCCCCGCAAACAGCGCGCCGTGCTCGTGCTGCGCTACTACGAGGACCTGTCCGACGCCGAGATCGCCCGGGTGCTGGGCATCGCGCGCGGCACCGTCCGCAGCCACGCGAGCCACGGCCTGGCCCGCCTGCGCACCGTCATCGGAGCACGCGAAGCCGACAGGAGCGCGCGATGAGCCAGGAACCCGCGACGACACTCGAAGACGACCTGCGCGCCACCCTGCGGCGGGCCGCCGGGCACGCCCCCCTCGCCCCGCCCGGCCTGCTGGCCGGGGTCGGCCGCAGGAGCCGCCGCCGGGCCAGGATCCGGCTGCTGGCCTCGGCCGCCGCCGTCGCCGTGGTCACGGCCGGCACGGTCTTCGCGGTCCGGTACGAGAAGCCCGAACCCGTGGTGGTCAACCCGTCGCTGCCGGCGATCACGCGCGAGCAGGTGGTCGGGTCGCCGGCGGTGGAGGAGGTGTGGCCGCACGCGGTCAGGGTCGTCCCGGCGACCCTCAAGGGGGTCGGCCGGCTGCGCGCGCTGGCGCTCGTCGACGACCGGACCACCCTGTTGTCGACCTGGGGCTCCCACGAGAACGCCAACGCCGTCTACGCGTACGACCAGGTCACCCGCGAGACCCGCAAGGTCACCGACGTCCCCACCCGCAGGGGTGAGATCTCCGACGGCTTCCTCGTCGTCGGCGACCGGCTGATCTGGCACGTCAGCACCGACACCGGGGCGGTCATGTGGGAGGCGCCGCTGTCCGGCGGCACCGCGCGGCGGCTGCCCGGCCGGCTTCCGCACGTCCCCGCGCGGATGGAGGTGCGCGGCGACCGGTTCGTCTACTCCGCCCAGGAGGGGGTGTTCAGCGTCCCGCTCACCGGCGGCCGGCCCGAACCGGTGCCCGGCGGGCAGGGGCTGTTCCTGCTGGAGTGGCCGTGGGCGGGCGCCTTCGAGCCGTCCGACATGGCGGAGATCGCGTTCCGGCGCCTGGTCAACCTGGAGACGGGCGAGGTCTCCGAGGTCACCCCCGATCCGGGCGACCGCACCGTGATCTGCGGGGTGACCACCTGCTCGGGCCTGCACGCCGACGGCACGCCGTTCGTCCGGGGCCGCGACGGGACCGGGGAGCGCAGGCTGCCGGGCGTGTCGTTCGGGCTGGCCGCCGACCGGATCATGGGACTGGACGACTCCCGCTCGGGCGAGTCGGAGCAGTACCTCGTCGACGTGGCCACCGGCCGGGCGGGGAGCCTGGAACTCGACATGCCGCTGAACGCCGAGGGCGCGTACACGACGATCGCCGTCACCGTCGACCGGCGGGACATGCTCAGCGCGCATCGGACCGGTGCCCGAACGTTGGTGATCATCGACCTGCGGCGGATAGTCTCTGGCCGGTGATCGACGAGATCGGCGCCGTGGCGGCGCGTCATCTGGGGCGGCCGGCCCGTTCGGTGGTCAAGCTCGGCGAAGGCTGGGACAACGTCGCCTACGAGGTCGACGGCGACCTCATCGTGCGCGGCAGCAAGGAGGGCGGCGCGGCGGAGATCCGCCGCGAGGCCGCGCTGCTCGCCGTCGTCGCGCAGGTCTCACCCGTGCCGACCCCCCAGGTCCTGTTCGTGGACGAGGCGGCGGGCGTGATGGCGTACCGGAAACTGGCGGGGGACCCCCTCGACAGCCGGCGCGGGATCGCGGTCGCCGCACCACTGGGGGCCTTCCTCGCCGCGATGAACGCGGTGCCGGCCGAGCGGGTCGCGGGCCTGGTCGAGGTCGACGACGACCCGTTCTACGCCTGGCTGGCCGGGACGATCGAGGAGTACCAGGAGGTCGTCGCCGAACACGTGCCGGGCGACCTGCGCGGGCCCATCGAGAAGTTCCTCCGCCACGACCCGCCGCGCAACGAGACCAAGACGCTGGCGTTCTGCCACAACGACCTCGGCGCCGAACACGTGCTGACCGACGGCACGACCGTCACCGGGGTCATCGACTGGACCGACGCCGCCATCTCCGACCCCGCCTACGACCTGGGCCTGGTGCTGCGCGACCTCGGCCCCGAGGTGTTCGCCGAGACGCTGCGCCACTACCGGGCCCACGGCGGCGACGCCGGCCCGACGGCCGAGACGCGGGCCCGCTTCTACGCCCGCTGCGCGATCGTCGAGGACATCGCCTACGGCCTCACCCAGCCCGGCGCCCACCACTACGCCGAAGAGGGCCTGGCTCACCTGGCCTGGACGTTCGCCGACAACTGACGCAGCACCCGCATCGTGTCGCCGGCCCGGTCGGGCGGCACGAACAGGTGGTCGTGGAAGTAGGCCGCCACCGCGTTGCACGGGATGCCCTCGGCCGTCAGCGCGGCGGTGATCGCGGCCAGCATGCCGACCGCCGCCAGCGACGAGTGCACCCGCAACGTGATCCAGCGGCACGGGAAGACGCCCTCGGCCTGCCCCTCGGGCACCACGAACGTGACGCCCTCGGGCTCATTGAACGTGAACACCGGGGTGAGGCCCGGCGGCCGCTCAGGGGCGGTCGCGAAGACGTAGACGCCGTCGTGGAGGACCGGGTCGAGGGTGGCCAGCAGGGTCGCGAGGTCGTGCTCGCCGGGCGTGGTCATCCGATGACCGCCGCGACGATCTGCGACGGGTCGCGTTCGAGGTTGTCGCGGCTGTGGATGTAGATGTCGGTGGTCGACGAGCTCGAATGGCCGAGCGCCTGCTGGAGCTGCTTGACCGACGCGCCCCGGTCGCTGGCGACCGTCGCGAACGTGTGGCGCAGCGCGTGGGGGGTCACCTTCGACTCCAGCCCGGCCGCCTTGGCGACCTTCACGACCAGCCGGTAGGCGTCGGCCCGGTCGAGCGCCCGCCCGCCCGCCGTCGCGAACAGCGGCCCGGTCAGCTTCTCCCTGTCGACCCCGGCGCGCCGGGCGCGGTCGTCGAGGTAGGCGTCGAGAGCCGCCGCGGTGGCCGGGGGCAGGTTGCGCACGCGGGTCTTCTGCCCCTTCCCGACGATCCTGAGGGTACGGTGCCCGCGCTGGTGCCCCAGGTCGTCGATGCCGGCCGCAAGCGCCTCCGACACACGCGGCCCCAGCTCGATCATCAGCCGGATGAACGCGGCCGTGCGCAGCGCCGTCGGCCCGGTCGTCGCGTCGGCCGCCGCCACGAGGGCCCGCGCCTCGTCTTCGGTGAGCCCGACGGTCTCCGACTGGAAACGTTCGACCTTCGGGCGGCGTACCCGGGTGAAAGGGTTGGACTCCAGCACGCCCTCGTCGGTCGCATAGGCGTACCAGGAGGAGATCGCCGACAACTTCCGCGCCAGCGTGCGCGGCGAGACCGGCCCGAGCCAGCGCGCGAACGCGTCGCCGTGCACGCGGATCGCCCGCAGCGGATGGACGTCGTGCCGCTCGCAGAACGCGAGCCACTGGTTCAGATCGGAGCCGTAGGCCGACCGCGTGTGGGGTGAGGCGAACGACAACAACCAGGCCCGCGTGAGCCGGTCGAGCACCGCCTCGCCGTCATGGGCCACCACGCCGTCGATCACCCGTTCGGGCAGACTCATGATCGTCAGGATACTCCGGCACGCCCCAGCAGCAGCGCCCTCTCCCGCTCATTACGCGTCAGGTCCGCGGCCCGCCGGAACTCGGCGCGGGCCTCCTCCTCGCGGCCGAGCCGGGCCAGCAGCTCGCCCCGCACACTGGGCAGCAGGTGGTAGTTCCGCAACGCGGGCTCGCCGGCCATCTCGTCGACCAGTTCGAGCCCGGCCTCGGGACCGTAGGCCATCGCCAGCGCCACCGCGCGGTTGAGCTCGACGACCGGCGACGGGTCGAGCCGTTCGTAGAGCGCCGCGATACGCGGCCAGTCGGTCGCCTCCGCCGTCTCGGCCCGCGCGTGACAGGCGGCGATGGCGGCCTGCAGGGCGTAGGGCCCCTCCCCGGCCTGGTCGAGGGCGGCGAGCCCGGCCGCGATGCGGGCCCGGTCCCACTTCGTGCGGTCCTGGTCCGGCAGCAGGATCGGGTCGCCGTCGGCGTCGGTACGGGCGTCGAGCCGGGACGCCTGGATCTCCAGCAGCGCCCGAAGTCCGTGGACCTCCTGCTCGCCGGGGAGCAGCTCCTCCAGGAGCCGGGCCAGCCGCAGGGCCTCCTCGCACAGGTGCGGCCTGATCCAGTCGTCTCCGGCGGTGGCGGTGTAACCCTCGTTGAAGATCAGGTAGACGACCTCCAGGACCGCTTCGAGACGTTCGGAGAGCTCCTCGCGGTCCGGCACCTCGAAGGGGACCCGCTCCGTGGCGAGGGTCTTCTTCGCCCGCGAGATCCGCTGCGCCAGCGTGGCCTCCGGGGTGAGGAACGCGCGGGCGATCTCGTCGGTGCTCAGCCCGCCGAGCAGGCGCAACGTCAGCGCGACCCGCGACTGGGTCGTGAGGACGGGGTGGCAGGCGACGAAGACCAGCCGCAGGACGTCGTCCTCGATGGTGTCGAATTCCTGCTGCTCTTCCACCTCGGTGACGGTCCGGGCGAGCTCGGCGAGCTTCTCGTCGTGGCGTGCCCGGCGGCGGAACGTGTCGACGGCCCGGCGTTTCGCGACGGTGGTCAGCCACGCTCCCGGGTTGTTCGGCACGCCGTCGCGCGGCCACTGCTCCAGGGCCGCCACCAGGGCGTCCTGCGCGAGTTCCTCCGCCAGGGCGACGTCGCCGGTGAGGCGGGCCAGCCCGGCGACGACCCGGGCCGCCTCTTCTCGCCAGACCTCTTCCACCGCCTGGTGCGCCTTGTTGGTCACCGGGCCATTCCACCAGACTGGGCGGATGCGATTCATGATCATGGGCCGGGGGAGCGAGGCCAGCGAGGCCGGGGTGCTGCCCAGCGACGAACTGATCTCGGCGATGGGGGCGTACAACGCGGCCATGACGGAGGCCGGCGTACTGGTCGCGGCGGAGGCGCTGCATCCGATGACGCGGGGGGCGCGGATCTCTTACCGGAAGGGGAAGGCCGTCGTGATCGACGGGCCGTTTACGGAGACGAAGGAGGTCATCGCGGGGTTCTGGATCATCGAGGTGGCTTCCAAGGAGGAGGCGGTGGGGTGGGCGCTGAAGATGCCTTATGCGCAGGACGGGGAGGAGGGGGTGGAGATCCGGGAGGTGTTCGAGGTGCCGGAACTGGATGAGCGGATCGCGGCGGAACGGGCTCGGGGGGAGAGGTGAACTGACGGCGGGGGCGTTTTTGGCGTGCGACTTTCGGCTTGGTGGACCGGGCCGTTCGATGGTGACCCTGGCACGTGCTTTCGATGGCCCATGGTTGGGCACCAGTGCTCGGGACGATCACAGGCATGACCAGCGGGGCTGCGTGAAGTCTCGGTCGCGCAGCGTGGGGCCACATGGCGCTTCATGGTCCGACGACCCATTCGGGAGAGGTCAGGGTGATCTTGGACGTGACCGTTTGGTGGCCCTATCGGGTTTGCGGCGGTGGGTGTGACCGGCTGGAAAACGCGACCTGCCGGAGATCATGGCCGCGGCTCGGGGTGGTCGAGGGGGGCCGAGACCGAATGCTCGACGTGTCGGAGGACGACTTCCTCGGCGGTGACACCGGCACTAGAGTTCACGGCGGTTGAGGACGGGGAGCGCTAACGCCCCTCTACGGCGACCGAGATGTGGACAGGGTGTCATGCTGATCGCGCGCTTCTCGTGAGCAGACCGCGTCCGGCGTTGGTTGGGCAGGTCCGATACGACCGAGGCGATGCTCCAGACGGTGTTCCGCCTCGTGGACGATGCCCGCCGACGTGATCACCGCTTATGAGAAGGCAGCCGACGGCGGCGTGGCCTAGATCGGCGAGCGTGAACGCGTCACCTGCCACGACGTGAATGCGTGCATCAAGGAGTTCGACGCACTGATTGGGCAACCTGCCGCCGGTCTTGGACGACACCCCGACCGGATACACGGGGCGAGCCGCATACGTTTCTACGTCGCAGCTGGCCGCAGAATCGCCGAGAACCCGAGCGTGTCCACTTCTGCACCGCATGACCTCTGGTGTACATGAGCCCGATAAATCGGTGGGAATGCCGCATCGCGACCGGCAGGGTGGACGGCATGTTCTCCGATCGTCTGGCAGAAGGCCTGGCCGTTCCCGTCGAAGGGTGGGACTTCTCCTGGTTCGACGGCCGGGCCACCGAGCAGCGGCCCTCGTGGGGCTATTCGCGCCTGCTCGCCGACCGCGCCGCTTCGGCGAAGGCGCTGCTCGACGTGCAGACCGGCGGAGGCGAGGTGCTGGCGTCGGTGCCGGCCCTGCCACCGGTGGTGGCCGCGACCGAATCGTGGGAGCCCAACCTCGCCCTCGCCCGTCGCCGGCTCGGCGAAGCCGTCGCCCACATTCCCGACGACGCCGACCTGCCCTTCCCCGACGCGCACTTCGATCTCGTAGTCTCCCGCCACCCAGTCACCACCCGCTGGGACGAGATCGCCCGCGTCCTCACCCCCGGCGGCCGCTACCTGGCCCAGCACGTCGGCTCGGGCACGGTACGCGAACTGACCGAGTTCATGATGGGCCAGGTCACCGGCGGCCGCCGCCCCCACGACCCGCTGACGACCCACTCCGGCGTGGACGTCGTCGGCCTCGTGACCGCAGCCGAACGAGCCGGACTCGACGTGACCGACGTCCGGCACGAGGCGCTGCGGATGGAGTTCTTCGACATCGCGGCCGTCGTGGTGTTCCTGCGCAAGGTCGTCTGGACGGTCCCGGGGTTCACCGTTGATGCCTACCGTGACCGCCTGGAGACGCTGCACGACTTCATCGAGCGGCACGGCCCGTTCGTGGCCCACTCGCAGCGCATCCTCATCGAGGCGGTGCGTTGACCGGCCCGTCTCGCGGAGGAACAGCCCAGTTTTGTCGTTGACGTAAGTGCCGCCTTTCACGGCCGTGCGGGTGCTCACCGCCCGAGAGGGTAGGGAGGGTTTGGCCGAGGGTGCATTTCGATGTGAAGCCGACCTTGGCCAGGATGCTCGACGCGCGGCCTTGACCGTTGGGAGGCGCGCATGAGGTCCCGCACTGATCTGGGCGTTCGAGCTGCCATGACCGCGCGCGACGGCGACCTCTAGTCTGCAGGTGGTTGAGCGATCTCAGTTTCGTCCCGGCCGCCGACGGCCGGCTACTGGGCACACTCTCGACCAGACGGACTATCAAGTGACTCTGGCCCAAGCCGGACTGCCGCCCGTGCAATCACCCGCCGCCAACTGCCTTCCCACCGTCCTGCTGTCCTGCTGTCCTGCCGCCTCGGCATCTTGCCGCTTCGACATCCTGCCCCGAAGCCGCGACGCCCCGAAGCCGCGACGCCCCGAAGCCGCGACGCCCCGAAGCCGCGACGCCCCGAAGCCGCGACGCCCCGAAGCCGCGACGCCCCGAAGCCGCGACGCCCCGAAGCCGCGACGCCCCGCCGTCCTGAAGCCCTGCCGTCCCGACGTCCCGACGTCCCGACGTCCCAACGTCCCAACGTCCCAACAGCATTGAGGCCGACCCGGCCGACACATCGGTCAATGGCCAGGGCGCCGAAATTCGGACGGCGTGGCTGCACCGGTCCCTGCACCAGGGTGAACTGCACGGGCTACAGCACCAGGTGGAAAGCGATGAGTTCATCCGCCATGAGGTCTCAACCGCCACGTCCCACACCTGGACCGGCAACACTCGCAAGCCCGCGCACCCACACGCGACGGCTGGCTGCCCACTCGATCTCATGAGTGCACGTAGTTAGCCAACGCCCGCCTGCCCCCATACACATTGGCTCGCAAGTCTCGCTCCGACCGTGCCAACGGCTGAACCGCATCACTCGCTGGCGGCCCTTGGCGCTTGTTCTCCGTGTTGTATTCGGCTGCGCCTCGTGCGCTCATGCATAGGCACTCACGAGAAACAGAAAAGACTTAAACAATCACCCATCGTGACAGACGGCATATCTCCAACCTCGATCGCGACGGTGCGCCACTGGTCAGGTGAATACACTAGTTCAGTGCGTTCGGATGCTTACCGTGTGTGAACATTGACAATTCAGAGCGTAGTATTTTCGACAGATGAAGTCAGCGCCTAGGTGATCTTGTCACGCGCCGACCTGTGACGTAATGTCCGCTTCGAAGATCATTCGATCGCGACATTTCGGATAGCAAGCAGGGAACCTCCCTGCTCCCTCCAGTTCGGAGACGGCTCTCTCATGCCATCACGGCACCTGGCATTCGCGGAGCATCGACGAGGTCTGAACCAGCTCCCCTTGATGTCCGCACAGGCGCTAGAGAGTTCGCAAGCGATCACTTATGAAACGTGAACGTCGACGACGGTGGTTCCACTTCCGTCACAACTGGCAGGACACCGAGCGCATCGGCAACGTCGTAGTTCAACACTGCCTGACCTGCCTCAAAAGCCGAGTGCGCATTCGGTAGCCAGCGCAGGATTGCCCACTAAATCCCAGCCCGGCCCCGACGCGTCAACGGGGAACTGGCGGACATTCGTCCATGTCACCGGTTAAAGGTGGCCAGCGGATCAGGCGCGCCCGAGCGCCGTCGGCTCCGCTGCAGTCATCGGCGCCGACCTTCAGCGCCGCTACGTGGACCTGGGAACGGACAGCAGGCCCGGTGAGTTGGCGTGCCGCGCTGGCCGTCAATACGGGTATCGGCGCAGGTATCACTCTGGCTCTAGCGGTCACGAGTTGCGGTCCTCGACCGTAAGCCCCTCCTTCGGCGCCTGGGTGATCGACACCTCCCCGTCGGTTCAGGGCGGGCTTGCGGGCGTGGGTCGGACGCTCTGAACAACCCGGCGGCCGCTCCACCCGGAGGCCAGGCGGGGGCACCTCGCACCCGAGCTTCTCCGTCAATCTCCCCTGCATGCCCACCGGATCCAGCTCCTCGATAAGCCGGCCGACCTCGGCGGGAGTCGGCTGCCGCAGGCCAGGCATTCCGATCACATCACCCAGGTCCTCTCGCAGATGATCGTTGCCGCCCGCTGATTCGGGGCAGAGCTCGAGCGCCCGCACATGCACGCTGAGAACCCATCACCACGAAGGTTGTGCGTCCGACGGGCGATGGCTTCCGCACCTGGCGTGTTCGGCCCAGAGACGGGCCTCGCTCGCCATGTGGGCCTCCCAATCGTGCGAGTTCCCGCCGATGATGGATCACCATCCCCCAGAGGGCCCTGGCATGGACGGGCGAGCCCAGCAGGACGTCCCACTCAGATCGACCGAATCGGGCCGTAGGACGACAGGCGACAGGGAGCAGTGCCCGAACACGCCCCGGGCATGTGAGATGAGCCAGACATGGCCGGGTTGCACAGCGCCGCGATCGTCGCGCCCCGCGATCAGGTCCGACCAGGACTGAGACGACCACGATGACCCATGCAACTTCGCCGGGTGGTGCCGTCCACCGGATGCCGCGCGGTCCGCCGTCCCCGCCCCTGGTCGAGAAAGGCCAGAGCGAAGCGCGCCAGCAGATCGAGATTGGCACCCGCGTGGCCTTATGAGCAGCCCGAGGCCCACTGCCGACTCGAACGATGCGAGTCGACGGACCAGGAGCGGCAGCGGTGGCGACGTCGATCGTGCCGAGCTTGGCCACAGACCCTTCTCTCTGACGATGCGACAACGGCCGCTCAATGCCCGACTTTCGTCGTGGCCGCGAGCACCGCCGACCCGGCGGCCAGCACCAGGCAGACCGCGATCAGCCCTCCGATGAACGGCCACGGGATGACCAGCGGGACTTCCGCATTCATGGCCTCAGCGAACGCGCCGCGGATGCCGAACAGCGCGGGCAACGCCACCACCAGTCCTAACCCGGCGCCGAGCAGCACCACGAGGCCCGACTCCGCCGCGACGGTCCCGCGCACCTGCCGAGGGGTCGCCCCCGACAGCCGCAGCACCTCCAGGTCGCGTCCCCGGCCGGCGGCCGACATCACCATCGTGTTCACGATCGCCACAGCCGCGTAAGCAGTGGACACCACGACCAGCAGCAGCGTCGCGATCCACACCAGCCGGTCTTCCTCGGCGTCGGCCTCGGCAGCGTAGGTCGCCACGTCCACCACCCGCGCCCCCGGACCGGGGTCGGCGGCGGCGCCGACGACGTAGGCCTCGTCCGCGAGCACTGCCGGGTCGTGCCTCCTCAGCAGATCCCGGGACACGAGCGCGTCGGCGTCCGCGTTCTCCACGGTGCCGGCGACGGTCAGCCGTGCCGACGTGCCGTCTTCGAACGACACCGGCAGCACCGCGCCCGGCCGCAGCCCCCGCTCCTCCGCGAGCCAGTCGGCGAGCAGGATCCGGTCGTCAGGACGGAGCACATCGAGCGGACCCGAGGTATCCCCGGCCTTCTCCAGCAATTCCGGCGTAGCCCCCAAGACGCTCAGCGGGTCGCCGTTCGCCTCGAACACCGCACTGAACAAGGACGAGTCGCCACCCGACGCATCGGTCAGGCCAGGGGTGCCATCGGGCACGATAACCGCGTTGGCGCGGATCGTGGTGGCGCGGACCGCCGCGAAACCGGCGGCTGTCGTCTGCACCATGCCCGTGATCAGCACCGCGCATCCCACAGTGACCAGCACCGGCGTGGCCGTGGCGGCGGTCCGGCGCACCGAGGACCGGGCGTTCTCCCGGACGAGCATCCCGACCGCCCCACGTCCACGGGTGAACGGCCACGACGCCAACCGCGCCACCGGCGGGACCACCACGGGAGACAGCAGCGCCAGACCGGCGATCACACCGACTGCGGCGACCAGACCCGACATCACGAACGCGCCCTCAGAGTCGGAGCTCACCGCCGAGGCCACGCCCAGCGCGCATAAGGCCAGCCCGGTGATCCATCGCAGGCGCGGCATCGGCCGGTTGTCCACGTCGGCCTCGCGGAGCGCCTCCAGCGGACTCACCCGCGCCGCTCGTCTCGACGCCGACCAGACCGCCACCAGTGTCAGAACCACCCCACCTGCGAACGACCCCGCCAGCGGGAGCAGTGACAGACCGACCGTGAACCCCGCCGGCTCGAACCCGACATCGACCAGGACCCCGCCCAGCATGGGGGCGAGCAACGCGCCGGCCGCCACGCCCGCCGCCGTCGCGGCGACCCCGACGACGAGCGCCTCGCCGTAGACCATGGCCCGCACCTGACGCGGCGTCGCACCGACGGCCCGCAGCAGCCCGAACTCCCTGCGGCGCTGCGCCACTCCGACGGCGAACGTCGACCCCACCACCAGTACGGACACGAGGGCCGACAGGACGAACATGCCGGTGAGGACCTGCATGCCGATCCAGCGGGTCCGCTCGTCGTCACGGGATTCCAGCACGCTCCGGTCGTCTCCGGTGAGAACGTCGCCGACCTTCTGCGACGGGGTGACCGACGTCGGTGGCATCGTGGCGTCGGCTGTCGGGGACCCTGCGAATGCAGGCTCCTGCCCCGATACGCTGCCCTCCGAAGGGGTGCCCGCCTTGTCTTCCGTAGTGGCGGAGATCTCTTCCGTAGCGGCGGAAATGACAGTCGCGGATTTCGCGATCGCGGCGACGTTGGCTCCCGGCTCGACGACCAGGCCGATCGCGCGCACCCCCGCTGAGAGAGAGGCCGCTTCGGCGTCGTCCAGGAAGACCCCGGGCCCGTCGACCGTGCCGGACACCGTGTAGGTCACCGGACCGGGTGCCGTCAGCACGGACACCCGTGTCCCTGGCGCCAGCCCCAGCGACCGGTCGACGACCACCTCGCCGTTACGCGGTGCGGTGCCCGCAATCAGCCGGTAGGGGGCCAGCATCGCCGTGGACCAGGCGTAACCTCGCTCGGATGGCACCGGTCGACCGTCGAGGATCGGCTGGGCGTAGAAGGTGCGTTCGGGGACGGCCTGTGCCACTCCGGGGATCGCGGACAGCCTGCCGAGCAGCGACGTGACCGTCTCGGGTGACCATGGGCGGTCGGGGGCGAAGCTGCCCTCTGCCCGCTCCGCTCTCGGAGCCGACACGAACACCGGCGCGCCCGCCAGCCGGTCGGGCACCCTCGGCCGCGCCGAGGCCAGCGCTAAGACGCTCATCGACACCAGCGCCATGCCGAGGAACAGCACGACGAAGCCGCCGGCGAACGAGTGCCACCGTTCTCTCACCGTCGCGAAGCTCAGCATGATCCCGCCATCCGGGCGGCGACGGTCTCGGCCGTCAGCGCGCCGCTCAACTCGTCGACGATGCGACCGTCTTCCAGGAAGATCACCCGGTCGGCGTAGGACGCGGTCACCGGGTCGTGGGTCACCACGATCATCGTCTGGCCGTGGTCGTCGACCAGGCCGCGCAGCATGCCGAGCACCTGGCGTGAGGTCTCGCTGTCGAGCTGGCCGGTCGGTTCGTCGGCGAACACCACGGCGGGCCTGGTGATCAGTGCCCGGGCGATCGCCACCCGCTGCTGCTCGCCGCCCGACAAGCCGTTCGGCCGATGACCGGCCCTGTCGGCCAAGCCGACTTCCGCCAGCGCCTGGCGAACCGACGCGGGGGCGGCGGGACGCCCGGCGAGACGTAACGGCAGCGCGACGTTCTGCTCCGCGGTCAGCGCGGAGACCAGGTTGAACGCCTGGAAAACGAACCCGATCCGCTCGCGCCGCAGCACGGTCAGGCCGTGTTCGTTCAGCGTGCCGAGGTCGGTGCCGTCGACGATGACCGTTCCCTCGGTCGGTCGGTCGAGGCCGGCCGCGCAGTGCAGCAGCGTCGACTTCCCCGACCCCGACGGGCCCATGATCGCCGTCAGGGTGCCCGCCTCGAAGCCGGCCGTCACCCCGTCGAGCGCGGCCACCATTCCGTAGGTGCGGCGTACCGCTTTCAAGTGAACCTTCATGGCGTCAAGCGAAGCCGACCCGCCCATGCAGGCACATTGGTGCTGCGGCGAGAAGCGATGGTAGTCCTGGCACTACCGTGCAGGCCCGGATCGATCGGCTACGGTCGGGGCGTGCTGACCAGAACCGTCATGTCCGCGATGACGCGTCGGCCACTGGCGTTCCTGTGCTCGTCGTGGCCGTGGCGCGCGCTCGCATATCTATTGTGCAGCGCCGTCTACGCCGTGATCGTGTGCCTCCTCGTCTACACCGCCTACGTCTTCGGCACCGGCACGGCCTTCGCGGCCGCGCTGCTCGTCCTAATCGTGCTGTCGTTGCCGGCGGCGGCGTTCGAGCGGCTGCGGATGCGGCTGGTCGACCGCATGCCCGCGGATGACCCGCATGTGCGGCCACCGAAAGCGGGGGTGCGGGCCTGGCTTGACACCCGGGTGCGGGAGCAGGCGACCTGGCGTGATCTGGGGTTCACGGTCGTTGCGTTGTCGGTGTTGTGCTGGATGGACCTCGGGCTCGTCTCGTCCGCGTTCTGGTTGCCGGTGCTGCTGATGTCGGCGCCGTTCCAGCCGAGCCTGCACTGGGCCGACGGTCTGCCCCTGGCCATCGGCGGGGTGCTGCTGGTGCCGCTGTCGGCCTACATGCTGGCGGCCTGGGCAGGCACCCGGGCCATGATCGCGCGGGCGGTCATCGCGCCGGGGGAGGCCGAGATCATCCGCTCCCGGGCCCGGCTCGTCGACGCGTTCGAGGCCGAACGCCGCCGCATCGAGCGCGACCTCCACGACGGCGCCCAGCAGCGGCTGGTGTCCCTCAGCATGAAACTCGGCCTCGCCCGCCTCGACCTGCCACCCGGTTCGCCCGCCGAGACCCAGGTCGCCGAGGCCCATGAGGAGGCCAAACGTGTGCTGGCCGAGCTGCGCGAACTGATCCGGGGCATCCACCCGCAGGTCCTCACCGACCGGGGGCTCGGTGCTGCGGTCGAAGACGTGGCGGGCCGGTCGCCGGTCCCGGTCGACGTCGACGTCTTGCTCCCTGGGCGCTTGCCCGCGCCGATCGAGACCGCCGCCTACTACGTCGTCTCGGAGGCGATGGCGAACATCGCCAAACACAGCGGCGCCCGACAGGGCGTCGTGTACGGCCGTCTCCACGAGGGCGCCCTGATCCTGGAGGTCCGCGACGACGGAGTGGGCGGCGCCGACCCGGCGGCGGGCTCGGGCCTGGCGGGCCTGGCCGACCGCGTCGCGGTCACCGACGGCGTGATGACCGTCTCCAGTCCGCATGGTGGCCCGACCTTGTTACGAGTGGAGATCCCGTGTCCGGTGCCCGGATAGTTCCGATGGCGATGCCGGGTCTAGCGGGAGATTTCGGATGAGATCATTTGTGATGCCCCCGATGACCTGGGAGGGGGTAGTCGACGAAGCGAGGTGGAATGGCGCTTCTCTCGTCAGTCGGTGGACGAGTTCCGCAAGACGAGACGCCGGCGATTCTGTGTAGCGCTGGCAGAGATCCGTTGTTCCGTCTACGAGGGTTCTCCCAGCGGGTTCTCGGTTCTCCAGGTCGCCCGAGTGAAGATCGTGAAGGGGAGGTCGTGTGCCCCGTCTCCGGGTAGCGCTGGCCGAAGACGTCGTGTTGCTGCGTGAAGGGCTCGCCGGGCTTCTCGACCGGTTCGGCCACGAGGTCGTCGCCGCGGTCGGCGACGGTGACGCGCTCATCGAAGCCGCGAACGTCCACGAACCCGACATCGTCGTCACCGACGCGCGCATGCCGCCCGGCTTCTCCGACGAGGGTCTGCGGGCCGCGCTCACCCTGCGCGCCGCCCGTCCCCGCCTGGCCGTCCTGGTGCTCAGCCAGTACGTCGAACAGACCTACGCCGCCGAACTGCTCGACTCCGGCGGTGGCGTCGGCATCGGTTACCTGCTGAAAGACCGCATCGGCGAGGTACGCGAGTTCGTCGAAGCGGTCGAACGCGTCGCCGAGGGGCACACGGTCGTCGATCCCGAGGTAGTGCGGCAACTGATCAGCCGCCGCCGCGAACCGCTGGCCCGGCTGACCCCGCGCGAACTCGAAGTGCTGGGCCTGGTGGCCGAAGGGCGCTCCAACGCGGCCATCGCGCGCGCGTTGGTGGTCACCGAGGCGGCGGTCGCCAAGCACATCGCCAGCATCCTCGCCAAGCTCGACCTGCCCCCGGCCGAAGACGACCACCGCCGGGTGTTGGCCGTGCTGGCATATCTGAGAGGGCGCTGATCGGCTTTCCTGCATACGGAGCTCACAGAGGCGCAGGTACACGCGATCACGCTCAAGGGGAAGATGGCATCTGGTTCATCGGCCGAGCCCCTGATTGCCTGCTGTTTCTCCCAGCTCGGTCGCTTTCGACGAGGACGCTCAGTCTTAGGTTACGTCGGCCACGCGCTGGTTCTCCCGGCTCAGCTGCTGACTCAGTCGCTGGCTCTCCCCGGCGCAGACGCATTCGGGGGAGACGGCCACGTCTGGTTTCTCGGGCGGACCGCTGGTTCTCACGGCCTAGCTGATGGATCGACCGCTGGCGTTCTCAGCTCGGTCGTGTTTGCTGGAAAATGGTCATGTCTGGTTCTTCGGCCGGACCGGTGGTTCTCGCGGTCTAGCTGATGGTTTGGCCGCCGGTTCCCCCCCAGCTCGGTCGCGTTTGCTGAGGATGGTCACGTCTGGTTTCTCGGCTGGACCGGTGGTTCTCGCGGTCCGACTGATGGTTCGACCGCTGGTTCTCCCAGCTTGGTCGTGTTTGCTGAAGATGGCTACGACTAGCTCCTCTGCCAAGTCGCTGATCTCCCCGCTTGATTGGCTGGTTCCTTGTTGCGGCCGGGTGAGGGGAGGAAGCCGCATGTAATTTCCGGCCCGACTGCTTGTCCATCTGGACTGCGCCATCCCGCCAAGGTGCTTCCTTCCGATTCGGCTGTTGTCTGGCCCGCTGCGATCGACAAGGACGGCTTGGCCTGAGCGCCGGCTTCGCGCCCTGGCCGTGTTCGCCGTGACGGGTGCCATCTAGTGCGCGGTTCCACTGAGATCGAGGCCGAATCGGTCAGCAGAAAGACGGAAGTCGTTTCACCAGGAGACCTGCGAAACCACCGCGACCGTCGCTGCCGCCAGCCTCGGTGCCGTGCGTAGGGGACCCGGGCTCCTTGGTCTGCCCCTCGCTCATGAAGGGTTCCAATGGCACCACCGATCATGGGGGGATGCGGCTGATCACGAGCTACTGTTCAACGCCTTCATCCGCTGGATCTTCGGCTGGATGGACCTCTACCAGGGGCAGCCAGGTCTCTGCTGACCGCCGTTCGTCCTAAGCGAGGCGGTGCTCGTCGCCTTCTCGCTAACGGCGCCGACATTCCCTATCGTTCCCTATAATGGGGAAGATGCAGCCATATTCGGTCGAACAGGTCGCGAATCTGCTCGGCCTTCACGTCAAGACGGTGCGGAACTACGTCCGGGACGGGAAGCTGAAGGCCGTCCGCATCGGCAAGCAATATCGCATCACCCGCGAGGACCTGGAAGCCTTCACCGGACAGCCCGTGGTCCCCGAGACGGTACGGCGGCATCGGGCGGTCGAGGTCTCCAGTGTCGTCCAGGTCGACGCGATCAGCCGGCAGCAGACCGATCGCCTCTCCAACGCGCTGATCGCCGCCGCCAACACCGGCAGTGGCGAGGGCAGGCTCCGGGTCGAGACCGTCTACGACGAGGTCAGGGCCTCGCTGAAGATCATCGTGATCGGCGGGGTCGCCGACACCGCCGCGCTGCTCGCCATCGTCGACGCCCTCACCCAGGAGTGACCGTGCACTACATCCTTCCCGCCGACGGGCCGCCGATCGCCACCGAGGCCGACGCGCTCGACGTCATCGGTGCCACCTTCGGACAAGGCGTGACCTGGGTGGTCATCCCGGCCGAACGGCTGCCCGACGCCTTCTTCTCCCTGCGGACCGGGCTCGCGGGCGCGATCCTGCAGAAGTTCGTCCAGTACGGCTTCCGCCTGGCCGTCATCGGAGACGTCTCCCGCCATGTCGCGGCCAGTGACGCCTTCCGTGACCTGGTCCGCGAATGCAACCGCGGCGACCAGACGTGGTTCCTGCCGACCCGCGAGGAGTTCGACGCCCGCGTCACGGCACTCCGATAAGCCGCAGCACGGCCGTGGTCGCCGCCGCCGCGATCACGATCACCGGGAACGGAGCCTTCCGGATGGCCAGCACCCCCGCCACCAGCACCCCGGCCGGCCGCGCCCATCCGGCGAACGACGAGGTCACGACCAGCGCGAACAACAGCACGAGTGCGGCCACCGACAGCAGGTCCTCCAGGCGGGGCGGGATACGTACCCGATCCCGGAAGAGGGGGCCCGCCAGCCGGAACGCGAGCGTTCCGGCGGCGAGCACCACGATGGCGACGATCGGCATGTCCATGTCAGGCCCTCCTTCGGCCGGGTCTATCAAGGGTGGTGTCGGCAGGGCATTCCGGTGTCATCGGTCAAGGAGGACCGGACGGGTGAATGTCCTGGAGCGTGTCGGTGTCTGGGTTTTCGTCGCCGGAGTGTCGGCAGGGTGCTTCGGTGTTCTCGGTCAAGGAGGACCGGGCGGGTGAATGTCCTGGAGCGTGTCGGAGTCCTGGTTGTCGTGTCGGCAGGGCGTTTCGGTGGCCTCGGCCGAGGAGACCTGGTGGGTGAATTTCTTGGAGCATGTCGGACCCCTGGTTGTCGTGTCGGCAGGGCATTCCGGTGTTCTCGGTCAAGGAGGACCGGGCGGGTGAATGCCCTGGAGCGTGTCGGAGTCCTGGTTGTCGTGTCGGCAGGGCGCTTCGGTGTTCTCGGTCAAGGAGGACCGGGCGGGTGAATGTCCTGCCGCCCCACCGTGTCCTGGTTTCGTCGCCGATCGTGTCGGCAGAGCGCTTCAATGGGCTCGGCCACGAAAGACCGGACGGGCGGAGGCCCTGGCGCTTGTCGGTTGCCCGGCCCCACTTTCTGGCCGAGTCAGCAGGGCGCTTTGATGACTGTCGAGACAGGCGACCGCCTAGGAGGGTGGCCATTCCACGCCTCCCGCAGTGTGTCGACTCGGGTCCTATAGGCAGCGCTTTAAAGGAATCCCCGTAACACGCCGAAGGCGGCCATGGATGCAGGGCAGGGGAACTCCCGTCGGCAGCGCAGTAGATGACAGCGGGCATGAATCCCAGGCCAGATGAGGAGTCGGCTCCTTCACCGCACAGGGGGAACTCCGAAGCATCCCCACCTCACGCCTCCTTCGGCCGCGCCAGCAGCCCCAGCAACGACAGCAGCACCGGAACCCCCGCCGGCAGCACCGCCGAAGCCGCCAACGCCACCACCCCGCCCGCCAATACCGGCACCCGCACCCTCCGCTCGGCAAGTGCGGGCACGATCAAAGCCAGCAGCACCGCTGGAAACATCGCGTCGAGCCCCAGCGCGTCGGTGTCCCCGACGACCGCCCCGGCCAGCGCCCCCACCACCACCGACACGTTCCACGCCGCGAACAGGGTCAGTCCGCTCACCCAGAAGTAGTCGTGCCGCTCCCGTGCATCCCGCCCCTTCAGGGCGAAGGCCACCGTTTCGTCCGTGATGAGCTGGGCGCCGTACCAGCGCCCTCTCACCACATCGGCGACCGCGAACGAGAAGGGGAGCAGGCGGGCGTTCAGTACCAGGCCGGTCGCCACCGCGGCCACGACACCACCCCCGCCCAGCACGATGCCGAGGGCGGCGAACTGGGCGCCGCCGGCGAAGACGATCAGGGACATCACCACGGGCACCCATGGCTCGAAGCCTCCTGACACGGCGATCGCGCCGAAGGAGGCTCCCACGATGGCGTCGGCGGTGCAGACGAGGGCTATGTCGCGCAAAGCCGTTCGCGATATCGAACGCATGGCCATTAGGATGAACACACACGCTACTGTTCGTCAAGGCGAACAATTGGACTCATGGAGCGAACGGCTTGGACACCTCCGCCGCGTTGATCACGCTCATCGCCGCGTCGATTCGACGGGAGCGGGAGCGGACCGGTCTGTCGTTGACCGAGCTCGCCAAGCGGGCCGGGATCGCCAAGTCGACCCTCTCGCAGCTCGAATCGGGGGCCGGCAATCCCAGCGTGGAGACCCTCTGGGCGCTCGCGGTCGCGTTGGGGGTGCCGATCAGCCGGCTCATCGATCCGCCCCGGCCGCATGTGCGGGTGATCCGGGCGGGGGAGGGGCCGGTGACGCACTCCGAGCGGGCCGACTACGCGGCCACGTTGCTGGCCTCGTGTCCTCCGGGGGCTCGCCGGGATCTGTTCCGCATCGACGCCGAGCCCGGTGAGGCGCGGGTGTCCGATCCGCACAACCCGGGCACGATGGAGCACGTGATCATCGGGCCCGGTCGGGCTCTCGTCGGGCCGATCGAGGGGCCCGTCGAGCTCGGGCCGGGGGATTACATCACCTACCCTGGCGACGTGCCGCATGTCTTCCGGGCGCTCGAACCCCGGACCACCGCCGTCATCGTCATGGAGCACGTGTGATCGACCTGCGCTCCGACTGCGCCTCCTGCGCCGGGTTGTGCTGCGTGGAGTTGCCGTTCACCCGGTCGGCCGACTTCGCCGTCGACAAGCCCGCCGGGAAGCCGTGCGCGAACCTGACCGGGGACTTCCGCTGCCGCATCCACGACCGGCTGCTCGACAGCGGCTACCAGGGGTGCGTCACCTTCGACTGCTTCGGGGCGGGGCAGCGGGTCACCCAGGAGGGGCGGGACGTCGCGCTCTTTCCGCTGCTGCGGCAGCTGCACGAGCTGCTGTGTTATCTCGAGGAGGCGTGCCGGTACGGGGACGCCGCCGACCTCCGTGAGGAGGCCGAGGCGCTGGCCGCCTCATCGGTGATCGACGGGTTCGCGGTCGACGAGCTGCGCGGGCGGGTCGGGGCGCGGCTCGGGGAGATCAGCGCCCAGGTGCGCGGGCCGGCCAAGGAGATGCGCCGTGACCTGGCCGGGGCGCGGTTGCGCGGCCGGGATCTGCGTGGTGTCAGCCTCCGGGGGCGGCTGCTCATCGGGGCCGATCTGCGCGGCGCCGACCTCCGGCGGGCCGACCTCCTCGGGGCCGACCTGCGGGGGGCCGACGTGCGCGGGGCCGATCTACGGGGTGCGCTGTTCCTGACCCGGCCGCAGGTCGCCGCCGCCCGAGGCGATCGGGAGACCCGGCTCGACCTCGACCGGCCCGGTCACTGGCGCTGAGCGCATCTCCTTCCACTCCGGGCGCAGGCCCGTGAGCGTCGTGGTCAGGAAGTACGCCACGCCGCAGACGATCAGCACCGGGACCAGCCCGGTCGCGGCCACCGCCGCGCCGGCCGCCAGGCCGCCGAGGGGGATGCCCGACCAGGCCACCGCGTCGCTGAGGGCGTTGACGCGGCCCAGGATCGGCCTCGGCACCCGTTCGAAGTAGATCGCGCCGATGATCGGGTTCAGGAAGCCGCTGCCGAAGCCGCCGACCGCGAAGACGGCCACCACCGCCCACAGCGGCACGTCGACCGCCAGGATCAGGAACCTTGGCGCGCCGATGACGAGGAAGCCGAGGAAGAAGACCAGCCGGCGGGGCAGCCGGTGCGCGACCATCGCCGCGATCAGCGAACCGGCCACGGCCGAGATGCCCATGACGCTGGTGGCCAGGCCGATCGCGGCCGGGCCGCCGCCGGTCTCCTTGGCCCACACCGGGAGGAGCAGGGAGGCGAAGGCGGCGTCCAGGAAGTTCGTGAGGCCGACCATGATCGTGATGGTCAGCATGAGGCGTTCGTTCTTCAGGAAGGCGAAGCCCTCGCCGAAGCGCCGCCAGTAGCCGGCGCTCGGGCCCGTCTCGGCCGGGCGGTGGCCCATGTGCTTCGGCAGCACGGTCGCGACGATCACCGAGCCGAGGGCGAAGCAGACCGCGTTGGCGATCAGGGCGACCATCGGGCCGGTCAGGGCCACCAGCGCGCCCGCGACCGCCGGGCCGACCGTGGACGCGAGCCGTTCGGCGACGCCCGCGAGGCCGGCCGCCCGCTCCAGGGGGATGCGGCCGAGTTCGGCCGCCTCCGGGACCATGATCTCCTTGGCCAGGTCGCCCGGGCCGCGCACCGCCCCGATGACCGCGACCAGGACCAGCAGCACGGGGAACGACAACGCCCCGGAGAAGTGCAGGATCGGGATCAGCAGGGCCGCCACGGCGCTGACCGCGTCGGCCCGCCACGACATGCGCCGCGGTCCCATCCGGTCGACGACCGGGCCCGCGAGGGCTTTGACCAGCACGTACGGGGCCATCTCGCAGAACGCGACCAGGCCGGTCTGGGTGACGCTGCCGGTGGTGACCAGCACGAACCAGGGGATGGCGATCGCGGAGACGCGGGTGCCCGTGAGGGCGGTCAGGGAGGCGGCGAACAGGCCCGCGACCGGGCGCCACGAGCGGGTCATGACGGCTCCGGGAGGGAGTGGACGACGAGCACGACACGCTCGGCGTCGTCGGGGGCCTGGGCGTCGGCGCCGTCGAGGCGGTAGCGGTCGACCACGGCGTGCAGCTCCTCGATCAGGCTGTGCGCCTCTTCGGGGGTGAGGCGCAGCGACCAGTCGCTGAGGTCGAAGACGTTGCGCCACTGGGCGGGCATGGTCTGGTGGGCGGCCAGGGTGCGCTGGGCGCGCTGGGCCTGGATGTCGATCACCGACTGGAGGTACATGAACGTGGCCTCCGGTTCCTGCTCGGCCAGCGCGCTGTCGTCGAAGTGGGTGACGCGGTGGATCGCCCGCCACCAGCGTTCGCGGCCGTTGCCCCGGTTCACGTCCTCCTCGACCAGCCCGCCGCCGGCGAGCTGGCGCAGGTGGTAGCTGGTCGCTCCCGAGGTGAGGCCGAGCCGGTCGGCCAGGCCGGTCGCGGTGTGGGGGCCGTGGAGCCGCAGCAGGCCGAGCAGTTGCACGCGGACCGGGTGCGCCAGCGCGCGCAGCCCCTTGGCGTCGAGGAAGACGGACTCGTTCATGTCGACCACCATAAACCGCAAAGAACTCTTTGCAAAGAACCCTTTGCGATTTGGGATGGCCGAAATCGGTACGCCAACGTAAGATCCAGGAGAAAAGGGGATCATGCGCGCGTTCGTCATAACCGGGCCGTTCCAGGGCGAAGTCGTGGACGTCGAGCCTCCCGTGCCGGGGCCCGGCGAGGTGATCGTCCGGGTCGAACGCGCCGGGATCTGCGGCACCGACGCCGAGTTCTTCACCGGCGAGATGGCCTACCTCCACGACGGACAGGCCCGCTACCCCCTCCGCATCGGGCACGAGTGGTGCGGCGTGGTGACCGCCCTCGGGGCCGGGGTCTCCCGCGAGTGGCTCGGCCGGCGGGTCACCGGGGACACCATGCTCGGCTGCCAGACCTGCCACCGCTGCCTCAGCGGGCGCCAGCACCTGTGCGCCGACCGGTTCGAGATCGGGATCCGGTACGGACGTCCGGGCGCCCTGGCCGAATTCCTGCCGGTCCCCGTCTTCGCGCTCCACGTGCTGCCCGACGAGGTCGGGCCCACGCTCGGGGCGCTGGTCGAGCCCGGCGGGAACGCGCTGCGCGCCGTCAGGGCGGCCCAGGTGGGCGCGGGCGACCGGCTGCTGATCCTCGGGCCGGGCACGATCGGCCTGCTGGCGGCCATGTTCGCGGCGGCCGAGGGCGCCGAGGTCCACCTGCTCGGCCTGTCGACGGGGTTCGCCCGCTCGCTCGGCTTCGCCTGCCACACCGAGGTGCCCGACCTGCCGTTCGACGCGGTCATCGACGCCTCCAACGCCGCCCGGCTGCCCGCCCTGGCCGTCGAGAGGGTCGAGCCCGGCGGGCGGGTGGTCTTCATCGGCCTGGCCGGGGAGCCGAGCCTGGTCGACACCCGCGTCATCGCGCTCAAGGACCTGCGGGTGACCGGCGTGCTCAGCGCGTCAGGCGGGCTGGCCGGCGCGATCGAGCGCTATGCCTCCGGCGCGGTCGACCCGGCGCCGCTGGTCGCCGCGACCATCGGGCTCGACGACGTGGCCGGGGCGCTGACCGCCGGCCGCGACCCCGATCAGCCCCCCAAGATCCACATCGACCCGTCGGACCAGACCGACTGGGAGTCGACGTAGGGGGCGAGCAGCCCCGCCAGCAGCTGGTCGCCCTGGCCGTGCAGGGCGTCGGCGGCGATCCCGCGGGCGATCCCGGCCACCAGGTCGGCCACCTGGATGCGCGCGTCGAGATGGGACTCCTGGAGCCGCAGCTCCTCCAGAGGACAGGCCCGGCGCAGCAGCTCGACCCGCTCCTCGGTGAGGCTGGTCTGGCGGTCGTGCACGATCGTCACCGGACGGCCCCGGCCCCAGTGCTCGACCGCCCGCACGATCGCCGGCAGCAGCGGGTCGAGGGGCGCGGCGGTGCCCGGTTCGCGGGCCAGGCGCACCCGCAGGTCCTCGATCTGGGGGCGGGTCTTGGCCAGGCGGCGCAGCAGGTCGCCGGCCTCGCCGGGGATCTGGGCCAGGTCGTCGACCAGGGCGAACACGTCGTCGATCGACCGGTCGGAGTAGGGCCGCATCAGGTCGTTGAAGCCCTCCAGCAGGGCGGGCCAGCGGGCCCCGAAGGCGGCCGGGCCCAGCCGGTAGAGGCGGTCGCCGTCCTCGCCCGTCAGGTCGGCGATCCGGCGGGTCATGTGGAGGGTCTTGTCGGTCAGGTGGACGTGGGCGCGGCCCGGCAGCGGCCCCGTCGGGCCGAGCAGCCATTGCAGGGCCAGCCGGTGCTTGGCCCGCCGGATGACGAACGCCTTGTACTCGGTCACCGGCGAGGGGGCGCGATGGCGCACCTCGTCCATGCACGCCTCGGCCTCGTCGAGGGTGAGCGCGATGCCGGCGTGGGCGAACACGTCGGTCACCCCGCCGATGAGCTTCTCGCCCTCCGCTCCCGACTCGTCACACCCGATCTCCATGCTGGCCATTAGACAATACGGGGCGAACCTTTTGCCGCCCGGTTTGTGTATGGTGCCGCCCATGGACCAGCCCGAATGGTGGCGGCTCGAACGCCGTGCCGCCCGCGCCTGGCCGGCCGTCGACGCCGAGGAGCGCGACGGCTGGCTGCTCCGGCACACCCCCGCCGTGCCGCGCCGGCGCACCAACTCGGCCCTGCCGCTGCCCGGTTCGACCCCGTCGATCGAGGCGGTCGAGCGCTACTACCGCGAGCGCGGCCGGGCGGTCTGCGTCCAGGTCAGCCCGGCCGAGGCCCACCCGGACCTCGACGCGGCCCTGGCCGCCCGGGGCTACCGGCGCGACGCCCCGACCCTGATCCTGACCGCTCCGGCGTCGGCCGTCGCGGGGGAGGCCCCGTCGGTGGAGCGGATCCGGGACCGGTCGCGCTGGCCCGAGGTGTTCGGCGGCCTCGACGAGCGGCTCACCAGCGTCGACGTCGTCCTGCGCATCCCCGAACCGGTCGCGTTCTTCGCCGCGACCGTCGACGGCGAGCTCGCCGGCATGGGGGTGTTCGCCGTCGACGACGGCTACGCCGGCGTCTTCTGCATGGTCACCCGGCCCGGCCTGCGCCGCCGGGGCGTCGCCTCGGAGATCCTGGCGGCGGGCGCCGCCTGGGCCGAGGGCGAGGGCGCCCGGTGTCTCTACCTCCAGGTCGAGGAGGACAACCCGGGCGCCAGGGCCCTCTACGCCCGGCACGGCTTCACCCTGTCCCACGGCTACCACTACCGGATCACCGACTGAAGACCTCGGCGAGCACCCGCTCCACGAACTTCTGGAAGGACTCCACCTGGGACATCGTGGCGTCGTCCACGAAGGTCAGCGAGCCGGTCAGGACGGTCTCGCCGTCAGGGGTGGCGTACATGAGGGTCGCGTAGCCCGACAGGCCGCCGTTGTGGTTGAGCAGGGCGCCGTCCTGGAGGACGAACAGGCCCAGCCCGTAGCCCGCCTTGGGGTGGGGGGTGCGCATCTCGTCCAGGAGAGGGGCCGGGAGGAGCCGGCCGGACATCAGCGCGGAGACGAACGTGGCGAGGTCCTCGGTGGTGGAGATCATGTCGCCGCCGGTGGAGATCCACGACGGGTTCTGGACGGTGACGTCGACCGTCTTCTCGACGCCGTCCTCCTCGTAGCGGTAGTAGGCGTGGGCGTGCGGGCCGGGGATCCCGGTGTCGGTCCCGGGCAGGAGGGTGTTCTCCAAACCGAGCGGGCCGAGGATCAGCCGGTGGGTCTCCTCGGCCAGCGAGCGGCCGGTGACCTGCTCGACCAGCAGCCGGGCCAGCACGTAGTTGGTGTTGGAGTAGTTCCAGTCGGCGCCCGGCTCGAACCGCGCGGGCTTGGCCAGCGCGAACCGGACCAGCTCCGCGGGCTCGTAGGTGGTGAAGCGGGCGTCCACCCACTCCTTGCCCAGCACCGGGATGCCGGGGACGACGGTGCCGTCCTCGAAGTACTCGCCGGTGAAGGCGAACACCCCGCTGGTGTGCTGCAGCAGCATGCGCACGGTGATCCGGGGGTCGAGGTCGAAGCCGGGCAGGTGGCCGGCGACCGAGTCGTCGAGCCCGAACCGGCCCTCGCCCACCAGCGCCAGCACCACGGTCGCGGCGAAGGTCTTGGTGGCGCTGCCGATCCGGAACCGCCCGTCGGCCGGGGGACCCTCGGGCTCGCCCAGCCGGGCGACGCCGGCCGTGCCGACCCAGACCTCGCCCCGGTCGCGCAGGCGCAGCTGGGCGCTCAGGATGCCGGGGCCGACGAGCTCGTCGATGGCGGCCTGCAGTGTGGTGGACATGTGGTGCTCCTCGCCTCAGCGGTGTTCGATGGGTCAACCGTCGCCGACCGCGCTGACACGGGACCGTCGCGGCGCTGACACGCGGCCACGGCTACCGCAGCGGGCGTAGGCGACGGGCCATCCCCGGCATGACGCGCCGGGCCACCGCGGGCGGCGACGATCGGCCCATGAACACGGCATATCTGGGCGCGCGGCGGATCGTGACGATCGTCCTCGCGGCCGCACTCCTCATTCAGGGCATCACCGCCGGGCTGCTGCTGGCCACCCCGGGCGGGCGGGGCATGCACCGCGCCACCGCGATCCTGGTGCTGCTGGCGGCGCTGGCCTCCCTGGTGGTGTCGATCATGACGAAGGACCGGAAGGTGATCGTCCCGGCGGTCATGACCCTCCTGCTGGTCTTCGTGCAGATGTACCTGGGGATCGCGCACTTCAAGGCGCTGCACGTGCCGATCGGCATGCTCATGTTCGGCGGCGTGGTCCATTCGCTGGGCTACCTGTTCCCGGCCCGGCAGACCGCGTCGGCGGCGGCGTGAGGCTCAGCCGGCGCGAGGCCCTGGCCACCATCGGCCTGGGCGGGTTCGCCCTGGTCACGGGGTGCTCGCTGCTCGCGGGCACCCCGGTGCCCCAGGTCCTGCGCAGCACCGCGCCCCTGCCCGAACCGTTCGCCGTCCCGCTGCCGGTGCCGCCGACGGCCCGGCCGGCCCGGCGCGGCGACACCGACCACTACGATCTCACCGCACGTCAGGCCGTCGCCGCCATCCTCCCGGGGCTGCGCACGCCGATCTGGGGCTACGACGGCGTCTTCCCCGGCCCGACCATCGAGACCCGGCGCGACCGGCGGACCGTGGTCCGGCTGACCAACGGGCTGGCCGCGCCGACCGTGCTGCACCTGCACGGCGGCCACACCCCGGCGGCCTCGGACGGGCATCCGACCGATCTCGTACACCCGGGGGCGACCCGCGAATACGACTATCCGATGACGCAGCGCGCCGCCACGCTCTGGTATCACGACCACCGCATGGACTACACCGGCCCGCAGGTCTGGCGCGGCCTGGCCGGGCTGTTCCTGGTCCGCGACGACGAGGAGGACGCCCTGCCGCTCCCGAAGGGCGAGCGCGAGGTCCCGCTGGTGATCTGCGACCGCACCTTCGCCGCCGACGGCACCATGCCCTACCCGGGCGTGCCGGGGAAGCCGGGGGCGAAGGAGGCGTACATGGGCGGGGTGCTGGGCGACGTCACGCTGGTCAACGGGGCGCCGTGGCCGGTGCTGAAGGTCGCCCGCGCGCGCTACCGGCTGCGGGTGGTCAACGCGTCGAACGCGCGGCCCTACGAGTTGTCGACCGGCGGCCCGATCGTCCAGATCGGCACCGATGGCGGCCTCCTCCCCGCCCCGAGAACCCTCGATTCCGTACGGCTCTCGCCCGGCGAACGGGCCGATCTCGTCGTCGACTTCGCCGCCCACCGGATCGGCGACCGCGTCGAACTGCGCGACCTGGCCGACGACGGCCGCGTGATGCGGTTCGACGTCGACCGCGACGCCCCCGACGAGTCGTCGATCCCCGAGGTGCTCTCCCGGGTCGACCGGCTCGACCCCGCGTCGGCCACCGCGACCCGCGACTTCGAGTTCACCAGCGGCAACCTGCACGGCGGCACCGGCTGGCTCATCAACGGCAAGCCGTTCGCCGCCGACCGGGTCGACGCCACGGTGAAGCTCGGCGCGACCGAGATCTGGCGCTTCACCAGCGACGTCAGCCACCCGATCCACCTGCACCTGGCGCACTTCCAGGTGATGGCCGACGGCACGCCGAACCCGGAGTGGAAGGACACCGTCGAACTGCGCGAGGCGCAGACCCTCGAGGTGATCGCGAAGTTCGACGGCTACCCGGGGCGCTACGTCTTCCACTGCCACAACCTCGAACACGAGGACATGGCCATGATGGCGACCTTCGACGTCATCCCCTGAAGCGCGGCACCACCAGCCCCGACTCGTAGGCGGCGACCACGGCCTGCGTCCGGTCGCGCAGGCCGAGCTTGTTCAGCACCCGGCTGACGTGGGTCTTCACCGTCTCCTCCGTGACGGTCAGCCGGTGGGCGATCTCCGGGTTCGACAGCCCTTCGGCGATCAGCCGCAGCACCTGCGTCTCCCTCGGCGTCAGCCCCTCGACCGACACCTTCGGCCGGAGCTGGGCGAACTCGCCGATGAGCCGCCGGGTGACCGTGGGCGCGAGCAGCGCCTCGCCGGCGGCCACCACCCTGACGGCGTCGAAGAGGCGTTCGGCGGTGACGTCCTTGAGCAGGAAGCCGCTGGCCCCGGCGCGCAGCGCGTCGTAGACGTACTCGTCGAGGTCGAAGGTGGTCAGGATGAGCACCCGGGCGCCGGGGGACAGCCGCCGGGTGGCCTCGATGCCGTCCATGACGGGCATCCGGACGTCCATGAGCACGAGGTCGGGCGTGGTCGCGGCGCAGACCCGCACCGCTTCCGCGCCGTCGGAGGCGGTGCCGACGACGGCGAAGTCGGGCTGGGTGGCGAGCAGGTCGGCGAAGGCCGACCGGACGACCGGATGGTCGTCGGCGATGACGACGCGGATCATGCCGTCGCCCCGGGGAGGACCGCCTCGACCATGAACCCGCCGCCTGTCACCGCTCCGGCCCGCACCGTGCCGCCCACCGCGCCCGCGCGTTCGCGCATGCCCACCAGGCCCAGCCCCTCGGCCGGGTCGTCGGACCCCGGCCCGTTGTCGCGGACCGTCACCCGCAACTCGCCGCCGCCGTAGGCGAACTCCACGTCGACGGCCGCGCCCGGCGCGTGCCGCCGGGCGTTCGTCAGGGCTTCCTGCACGATCCGGTACGCCGCCAGCTCCGCCACCGGATCGAGGGCGATCGGCGTGCCGCGCAGGATGAGCCGGGTGGCCCCGCCGGAGGCCGCGCGGGCCTCGTCGACCAGGGCGTTCAGCTCCCGCAGCCCCGGCTGGGGCGCCCGTTCCGGCGGCCCGGTGTCCTCCCGCAGCACGCCGAGCAGTCGGCGCATCTCGGTCAGCGCGCTCCGTGCGGTGTCGCCGATCGCGCGCAGCCGCTCGGCCCCGGCGGGCGGCAGCCCCGGGGTGGCCAGCCGGGCCGTCTCGGCCTGCACGGCCACCATCGAGATGTGATGGGCGACCACGTCGTGCAGCTCCCGCGCGATCCTGGCCCGTTCACCGGCCGCGCTGCGGCGCAGCAGGCTCTCCTCGATCACGTCGCGCGCGGCGGCGCTGACCCGGGCCCTGCTCCTGGCCTGCCAGGCGATCCCGGCCAGCGCGGCGCTGGGCGTGAGCGCCGCCGCCACCGGGGCGTGCCCGGTCACGGCCAGGACCAGGCACGGGAGCGAACAGGCCAGCGCCGCCCGGTCGGCGGTCTCGCCCAAACGGAACAGCGCGATCATGGACGCCGCCAGGCCGGCGTACGCGGGCTGCCGGAAGGCCGTCAGCGAGACCGCCGTGGCCAGCGTGACCAGCACGGCGGCGGCCGTACGCTGCGGCCACAGCAGCACCAGCGGCAGGGTCGTCGCCAGGCCCACCAGCGCCAGGGCCATCGACTCGGAGACGCCCACGGCGAAGGCGGCCACCACGAGGAGACCTGCGACGACACGCCCGTTCACCCAGGTCATTCTGCCCGCCGGGGGAGGAACCGGCATCCCTCGTACGAGCGATCCCAAGACCGCTCCGTCGCGGGACGCCCCCGCAGCGACCCCGACCCTAGGGTTCCGGAGCATGGACGCGACCGTCGCAGTCAACGGACTGCGCAAACGTTTCGGGACGACCCCGGCCCTCGACGGCATGACCTTCACGGTCGGCCCGGGCACGGTCACCGGGTTCGTCGGCCCCAACGGGGCCGGCAAGTCCACCACGATGCGGATCGTCGTCGGACTCGATCGGCCCGACGCGGGATCGGCGCTGGTGGGAGGGGTGGCGTACCGGACCTTGAGAAGACCCCTGACCCACGTCGGCGCGCTGCTCGACGCCTCGGCGCTGCAGCCGAGCAGGACCGGCCGCCACCATCTGCTGTGGCTGGCGCAGTCGCAGGGGCTCGGGGCCCGCCGGGTCGACGAGGTGCTCGACCAGGTCGGCCTCGGACCGGCCGCGCGGCGCAGGGCGGGCGGCTACTCCCTCGGAATGCGGCAGCGGCTCGGCATCGCGGCCGCGCTGCTCGGCGACCCGCCGATCCTGCTGTTCGACGAGCCGTTCAACGGGCTCGACCCGGAGGGCATCGTGTGGATCCGCGGCCTGCTGCGCTCGCTGGCGGACGAGGGGCGCGCGGTGCTCGTGTCGAGCCACCTGATGAGCGAGCTCCAGGACGTCGCCGGGCACGTCGTCGTCGCAGGCCGGGGCCGGGTCGTCGCCGACCGCGACGTGGAGGACCTCATCGCGGCCGCCTCCGACGGCCGGGTGGGCGTGCGCACCGCCGCGCGCGAGGACGCCATGGAGGCGCTGGCCCGCGCGGGCGCGACCGTGACGGTGACCGGCCCCGACACGCTGACCGTGTCGGGGCTGCCGGGGGCCGGGACGGTCGCCGTGCTGACGGCGGCCGGGGTGCCGTTCGCCGAGGTGAGCGCCCATCGGGCGACGCTGGAGGAGGCCTACATGGAGCTCACCCGAGAGAGCGTGGAGTTCCGGTGATCGCGCTGCTGAGGTCCGAATGGACCAAGTTCCGCACGGTACGCGGCTGGATCGCCGGGTCGATCGTCGCGATCCTGCTCACCGCCGGGGTCGGCCTGCTGGGCGCGGCCGGGTCGGTCCGCTCGTGCGAAGGGCCGCAGGGGGACGTCTGCCCGGAGATCCCGATCGGGCCCGGCGGCCAGGCCGTCACCGACCGATTCTCCTTCTACCACCGGGCGCTCCCCGCGGACGGCTCGATCACGGCCAGGGTGACCGGCGTCAGCGGCGTCATCACCTACCCGCCGCCCGGCCACGACCGGATCGTTCCGGGCGTGGTGCCCTGGGCGAAGGTCGGCGTCATGGTCAAGCGCGACCTCACCCAGGGGTCGGCGTACACCGCCGTCATGGTCACCGGCGACCACGGCACCCGCGTGCAGGACGACTTCGTGAACGACCTCGCCGCCGGCCGCGACCCCTGGGTGCGGCTCTCCCGGAAGGGCGACGTGCTCACCGGGGCCACCTCGCCCGACGGGAAGTCGTGGCGGGTGGTCGCCTCGACCCGAATGGCCGGACCGGCGGTCGTCGGCCTGTTCGCCGCCTCGCCCTGCGACGTCACCCTCAGCCAGGGTTCCCTCGGCGGCATCGTCGGCGCCTGCCGGCTCACCAACGTCACCGGGAGATTCGAAAACGTCAGCGTCGAAGGGGCCACCGGAAGCTGGACCCACGACGACATCGGCGGCGAACCCGGCGCGCCCTCGTTGTCGGTCGGTTCGGCGCGCGACTGGGGGACCGCCGTCCAGCTCACCGGGTCGGGCGACGTCGCCCCGGCCGGGATCGAGGGCGGCGCGGTCATCGAACGCACCCTGAGCGGCGCGACCATCGGCCTGATCGCGGTGATCGTCGTCGCGGTGCTGTTCGTGACGGCCGAATACCGGCGCGGCCTGATCGGCTCGACCCTGGCCGCCACCCCCGGCCGGACCGGGGTCCTGCCCGCCAAGGCGGCCGTGGTCGCGGCGGTGACGTTCGCCGGAGGGCTGGTCGCGGCGGCCGTCGCGGTGCCCGTCGGGCTGCGGCTGATGCGCGACCGCAACAACGCCGTCGCGCCCGTCGGCACGCTCACCGAGGTCCGCGTGATCGTCGGCACGGCCGCGCTGCTGGCGGTGACGGCGGTGCTGGCCCTCGCCATGGGCGCGATCTTCCGGCGCAGCGCGGCGGCGGTCGTCGCCACGATCGTGCTGGTCCTGCTGCCGCAGCTGCTCGCGACGGCCTCGGTCATCCCGGCGGCGGCGGCCGAGTGGCTGCTGCGCGTCACCCCGGCGGCCGGGTTCGCGATCCAGCAGAGCATCCCCATGTATCCGCAGGTCGAGGACTACTCCGTGCCCGCGCTCGGCTACTACCCCCTGCCGCCGTGGGGCGGCTTCGCGGTCTCCTTCCTGTACGCGGCCGCGGCGCTCGGCGCGGCGATCGTGCTGCTGCGGCGGAGGGACGCATGACGGCGATCCGCGCGGAGTGGACCAAGTTCCGCACCCTGCCCGGCCTTCCGTGGCTCGTCGCGGCGCTGGTCGTGGTGACCGTCGGCGTGGGCGCGGCGGCCACGGCGCTGACGCCCTGCTGCGACGTGCTCCCGTCACGGGTCTCGCTCGCGGGCGTGGCGGCCGGGCAGGCCGCCGCCGTCGCCCTGGCCGTCGCGGTCGTGTCGGGCGAGTACGGCACCGGCATGGTCCTGACGAGCCTGCTCGCCGTGCCCGGCCGGGGCCGGCTGCTCGCCGCCAAGGCCCTGCTGACCGGCGGCCTCACGCTCGCGGCGGCGCTGGTCGCGATTCCCGTCTCGGCGCTCGCCGGCCCCGGCGCCACGCCGACGGCGGTCGCCGGGTCGATCGTCTACCTCGTCCTGGTCTCGCAGTTCGCCCTCGGCGTGGCCGCGCTGGTCCGCGACGCGGCGGTGGCCATGGGCGTCACCCTCGGCATCCTGTACGGACTGCCGCTGGTCGTCCGCCTGTTCCGGGACCCCCTCTGGCAGGAGCGGCTGACCTGGCTGACGCCGATGGAGGCCGGGCTCGCCGTGCAGGGCGGGCTGGCGCCGATCGGCACCTGGGCCGGGCTGGCGGTGCCCGCCGTCTACGCCGCCGCGGCCCTGGCGGCGGGGTGGTGGCGGATGGGCCGAAGTGTCGGTCCGGTCGTCTAGGCTCTCCGGCGTGCTGCCTCCCCTCAACGAATCGCTCGCGGCCGACTCCCACAGCCTGATCCAGGTGCGGGGGGCCAGAGAGAACAACCTGGCCGACGTCTCCCTCGACATCCCCAAGCGCCGCATCACCGTCTTCACCGGCGTCTCCGGGTCGGGCAAGTCGTCGCTGGTGTTCGGCACCATCGCGGCCGAGTCGCAGCGGATGATCAACGAGACCTACACGGCGTTCGTCCAGTCGTTCATGCCGTCGCAGAGCCGCCCCGACGTCGACGCGCTCCACAACCTGAGCGCCGCCATCGTCGTCGACCAGGAGCGCATGGGCGCGAACTCGCGCTCGACCGTCGGCACCGCGACCGACGCCTACACCATGCTCCGCGTCATCTTCAGCCGCCTCGGGCAGCCGCACGTCGGGCCGTCGACCGCGTTCTCGTTCAACCTGCCCGACGGCATGTGCCCGAAGTGCGAGGGCCTCGGGCAGGTCTCGACGGTCGACGTCGACCAGCTCGTCGACCGCGAGAAGTCGATCAACGAGGGCGCGATCACCGTCCCGCAGTTCACCATCGACAGCTGGTACTGGCAGATCATGGCCCACTCCGGGTTCTACGACCCGGACAAGAAGCTGAAGGACTTCACCGACCAGGAGTGGGACGACTTCCTCAACAAGCCGCTCACCAAGGTCAGGGTCGGCTCCAACAACCTCAGCTACGAGGGCCTGATCGTCAAGGTCAACCGCATCTACCTGACCAAAGACCGCGAGTCGATGCAGGGCGCCATCAAGGCGTTCGTCGACCGCGCCGTCGTGTTCGCCCCCTGCCCCGAATGCGGGGGCGCCCGGCTGACCCGCGCCGCGCTGTCGTCGAAGATCAACGGCGTGAACATCGCCGACTGCTCGTCGATGCAGGTCAACGACCTGGCCGCGTTCCTCCGCACGATCGACGACCCGAGCGTCGGCCCGATGCTGACCGGCCTGCGCGACCTGCTCGACTCCCTGGTCGGCATCGGCCTCGGCTACCTCAGCCTCGACCGCTCCTCCGGCACCCTGTCGGGCGGCGAGGCGCAGCGCGTCAAGATGGTCCGCCACCTCGGGTCGAGCCTCAGCGACGTCACCTACGTCTTCGACGAGCCGACCGTCGGCCTCCACCCCCACGACATCCGCCGCATGAACGAGGTCCTGCTCATGCTGCGCGACAAGGGCAACACCGTGCTCGTCGTCGAGCACAAGCCCGAGGTCATCGCCATCGCCGACCACGTCGTCGACCTCGGCCCCGGCGCGGGCGAGAACGGCGGCACCATCTGCTACACCGGCGACGTGCCCGGCCTGCGCGCCTCCGGCACCCTCACCGGCCGCCACCTCGACCACCGCGCCAAACTCCGCGACCGCGTCCGCACCCCCAGCGGCCACATCCCGATCTCGGGAGCCACCCTCCACAACCTGAAGGACGTCAGCGTCGACATCCCGCTCGGCGTGCTCACCGTGGTGACCGGCGTCGCCGGATCGGGCAAGAGCTCCCTCATCCACGGCTACCTGTCGGGCCGCGACGGCGTGGTCGTCGCCGACCAGACCGCGATCAGGGGCTCCCGGCGCAGCAACCCCGCCACCTACAGCGGCCTGCTCAGCCCGATCCGCACCGCCTTCGCCAAGGAGAACGGCGTCAAGGCGGCCCTGTTCAGCGCCAACTCCGAAGGCGCCTGCCCCGGCTGCAACGGCATCGGCCTCATCTACACCGACCTGGCCATGATGGCCGGGGTGTCGTCGGTGTGCGAACAGTGCGAGGGCAAACGCTTCACCGCCGAGGTCCTCGGCTACAAACTGCGCGGCAAGAACATCCACGAGGTCCTCGGCATGTCGATGACCGAGGCCCGCGACTTCTTCCCCACCGGCCAGGCCCGCACGATCCTCGACCGCATGGTCGACGTGGGCGTGGGCTACCTGAGGCTGGGCCAGCCGCTGAACACGCTGTCGGGCGGGGAACGGCAACGGCTGAAACTGGCCATCCACATGGCCGAGAAGTCGTCGGTCTACGTCCTCGACGAACCGACCACGGGCCTCCACCTGGCCGACGTCGACCAACTGCTCGGCCTGCTCGACCGCCTGGTCGACGACGGCAACACGGTCGTCGTGATCGAGCACCACCAGGCGGTCATGGCCCACGCCGACTGGATCATCGACCTGGGCCCGGGAGGCGGTCACGACGGCGGCGAGGTCATCTTCACCGGCCCGCCATCTGCGCTCATCGCGGACGCCGACACCCTGACGGCCCAGCACCTGCGGGAGTACGTGGCCTGACGGGCGGGGCAGCTTGGGTGAGCCGGGAGCGGGCGTGGTCGGCGGGCAAGCCCCACCTGGCCTGACTCGGGGGTAGGCGCGGTGGCGGGAAAGGCTCAGTTGGCCGGGGGCGGGAGTGACGGCGGGCATGGTTCACTCGCCTTGAGCCGGGGCAGGCGGTGGTGTCTGGTTCACCGGGCCTTGAGCTGGGGCGGGCGTGAGGGCGGAGGAAGCCTGGCCAGGCCTTAAGCTCGGGCGCGGCCGCGGCGGCGGGGCAAGCCGTGCCGGGCCTTGAGTCGGGGGTGGCTGCGGCGGCGGGGCAAGCAATGCCAGCCCTTGAACTGGGGGCGGCTTCGGCGGGGCAATCCGTGCCAGCCTTTGAGCCGCAGGCGGCTGCGGCGGGAGTGGTCCACCGGGCCTTTAAGCTTGGGCGGGCGTCGCGGCGGTGGAAGCCTTACCAGGGCCCTAAGGCGGAGGCTGTCGCGGCGGCGGGATGAGGCTCATCGGGCATAAGCGCGGGCAAGGGCTCACCGGCCTTGAACCGGCGGCGAGTGTGACGGCAGGGCAAGGCTCACCGGGCCTTAAGACGGCTGTCACCTGGGCGGTGAGAACCGGACAGGCGGGGCTGATGCGATCGCACCGCACGCGTCCCCTGGTTCGGGCCGGGCGCGCCACGACCACCCGAGCGCAGGAGTCGGCATGCGCTACCTCCGTTACGTCGCCGTCGGCGACAGCCAGACCGAAGGCCTCAACGACGGCGACGAGACGGCGGGCTACCGAGGGTGGGCCGACCGGTTCGCCGAGATGCTCGCCGTCCACCATCCCGGAATCCAGTACGCCAACCTCGCCATCCGCGGCCACCGCACCCGCCACGTGAGGTCGCTGCAACTCGACCCCGCCCTGGCGATGCGGCCCGACCTGGTGACCGTGATGGTCGGCATGAACGATCTGGTCCGTCCCGGCTTCGACGTCGACGCGGTGATGGCCGACCTCGACGCCGTCTACGCCGCCTTCGCCGGGGCCGGGGCGACCATCCTCACCTTCACCTATCCCGACGTGACCCGGATCTCCGCGATGACCCGCCACCTGCGGCCGAGGCTGCTGGAGTTCAACCGGCGCATCCGGGAGTCGGCCCGGCGTCTGGGGGTGATCGTGGTCGACACGGAGTCCTACGAGATCGGCGTGGACCCGAGGTTGTGGTGCCGCGACCGCGTGCACGCGACCCCGCTGGGCCACTCCCTGATCGCGGCCGGTGCCGCCCACGCCCTCGGCCTCCCGGGCGCCGACGAGTCGTGGGCCGCGCCGCTGCCGCCGCTGAAGACCCCGAACCGGCTGGCCAGGTATCTCGCGGAGGCGGTCTGGGTGGTCACTTTCCTCGGCCCGTGGCTGATCCGCCGCCTGACGGGCCGCTCCTCGGGCAACGGCCGCCACGCCAAACGCCCGGCCCTCACGGACGTCGTGCCGGGTGACCGGTCGTTCACGCCCGTGGTCTTCGGCAAGGGTGCCGGGACGTAACCAGGTGCCGCGTTGCCGGGGGCCGTGTCCCGGTTAGCGGCACCCCTTCGCGACGATCTCGCTGCCCGCTGCCCGCTGCCCGCTGCCCGCTGCCCGCTGCCCGCTGTCGGGTGCGCGCTGTTGGCCGGAGGTGCCCGTTGCCGTGCTGGGAACGGGGGTGCCGGCGATGCCGTCGGCCGACGTGGTTGACGTGGTCTTCGCGCGTTTCACATCAGGGCGCCCACCAGACCGGAGGCGGATCCCAGCAGGACGCAGCCGCCCAGCACCCAGGCCAGGCCGGCGGCGTGCTGACTGCCTTCTCCCTGGTGGTGGGAGATGGCCATCTTGGCGGCCACGGTGAACACCCCGCCCACGCAGACGGCGGCTGACCACCCAGACGCCCCAGCCCAGCACTTCAGCAGCTTGTCGGAGCCGGGCGGGGGAGTTGCCCATCCCCGGGTCGGGCGGCCCGGCCGCCGCGAGCACCTGCTGCAGCGCTTCCAGATGGAGCATCTCCATCACGGCGATCACGCGCTGGATCATCAACTACCTCCCAGAGTGGTGGGTCGGGTGAGAACGGTCAGGTCGGCCGCCGCCGCGAAGGCGCGGGGCAGGCTGGCGGCGACGTGCGGGTCGCCGTGGCGCAGGGGCTCCACCCAGGGCAGCTCCCACACCTGCGGCAGCCCGTCGCCCACCAGGGGCAGCAGCTCGCGTAGCGGGCGGGGCAGCCGGCCGGGAGCATCGGCCACGGCGACCAGCCCCAGCACCGTGACGCCCTCCGGCACGGCGGCGGCGGACCACTGCCGGGCGGCGGCCTGCGCGGCCCGCAGGCCGCTGGCGTGGGTCCGGGCGACCAGGACCACGGCGCAGCCGGGAGTGGAGATTTTCGGGGTCGGGCCAGTAGCGCCAGGCGTCGCTTCCTGTTACCTGGAGAGTTGCATGGCCAGAAGTCCACGTCGTGAAGCTGACGCTGGTGAGGGTGAGCCTCCGGCGGAGTTCATCATCCGCATCCCGCTGAAATGGGGGAAGCCCTTGTTTTGGCTGTTGGCGCTGCTGTTGACGGTCATCGCGGCGAGTTGCGGGGTTGACCTCCCGCTCCCGTAACGCCAGTCGGTTTCCCGCCCGCGACTTCTTCACGGGTGGGGCGCTGTGCATTACGAGTACGAGATCGCGGCCTGGGGTGGGTCAGCGGCTGCGCTTGGCGCGGCAGGCGCGCCGGCCCCCCGGGCCCGACCATTGAGCAGGCGTTGCCCCTCTTGGGGGCGGGCAGGCCCGCCGCAGGTCGCGCCAGTGGCTTCGGTTGCGTCTGATCGGCGATCAGGTAGTCGAGGTCGCCGGATCCCAAAGGTCAAGCTTGGACGTTTCGGGACTTACGCCAGGGCGGACTGTGACTCTTGTTCGTCTCCATCACGCACTTTGTAGACACCTGGCCGGATTTCTTCTGATTGGTCTTCAACGACTTCTCGTAGGTCTGCACACCAGATGGTGGATCGTGTCCACATGACCCCGGCGACGGCATTCACGTCCGTGACACGCAGATGCGACAGGTCCATCCCCGAAACGTCCAAGGGAATCGCAATCAGTTCTCTGGCCATGATCGCGCCGAGGTTCTCATAGAGACTGACGACCTGCGCACATGCAAGGTCAAAGGTGGAAGTCAGGTCACGGTCGAGAACCTGAGCGAGATTGAGGGCTTGGGCCAGCGCGGGGGCCTGGGCGCGGTCGAAGGTGAGAGCCCGATCGAGGGCACGGCCAAGGGCCAGTGCCAGGTCACGGACCAGGTCGCGGGCCAGGGCCAGAGCCAGGTCACGGGCAACGGTGAAGACGAGGGAGAGGTCACGCTCACGGTCACGTTCACGGGCACGCCGACGGTCGCGGTCGAGGTTGTGCTCGAAGCCGAGGTAGGAGTCGAGGTCCCAATCAAGGTCGAGACCGAGGCCGCTCACCCGGTCTAGAGCGCGATCGAGGGCGAGGTGGAGGGCCCGGCCGCGGCTGCGGTCGCGAGCGAGGGCAAGGGCAAGGTCGAGGTCGAGCGCATGGGCGAGGTCACGATCGAGGGCGAGGGCAAGGTCGATATCGCGTGCCAGATCATGGACGAGGCTGTGGACGGGGCCGCCGAGGAAATTGCGTAGCAGGTTGCGGTGGGTTGGTACGGCAGCTATCGCGATCGCCCGGATGACCGCGGCGCTGATGACGAGCGGCAATGCGATGGTCTTGATACGGAAGGGCAGATCCGACTGACGTGCCCGCCGGCAGAGCTGGTACGGATCCTCGGTGGTTCGGAGAAGATTGCGCAGCTCGATGATGGCTTGGGCGTCGGCGACGCGCCCCGGCTGAGGTAAGGGAGCCGGGGCATCCGGCTGTGAGGCTGGGTGTGCCATGAGGGCGAGCAGGCCGACGGCCGGATCAGTATGCCGCTGGATGTGGCGGAGCATGCTGGAGTGGGCGGCGGTCAGAAGAGCGTCCAATTCGCTGTCGGACAGTTCGTCGGGAAGGTCGCTCGGGTCATGGTCACGGATCATCGGGCTGTGTCTCCTTCCTGCACGTGTACTGGAGCCAAGCGCTTGGCCAGGACCCTGCGAGCCTTGGCTCGAAGGTTGCGCACCAACTGAGGGTCGATGCCGAGTTGGCGGCCGATCGTGGTGTCGGTGAAATCGTCCAAGGTGAAAGCCATCACGATCCGGGCCTGTTCGTCATCGATCCCCTGCAAGGCGTTCAGAACATCGATGGTCAGCGTCGACAGTTCCGCCGGATCATCCTGAGAAGGGGCGATAAGCGCCATCAGTTCGTCGTCAACGAAGAGGGTGATCGGCTGGCACCGGCGCATCCCCGCCGGGCGATCGTGCTGGCGCAGCGCGACAGTTCGGATCCATGCCTCCGGGTTGCGGATCATCTCCCAGTCGACCGGCTGCTGCACTATCCGCCACGCCTCGAGAAAGGCACCTTGCGCGGCGTCCTCGGCGGCGGGAAGGTCGGCGCCCCGGGCCCATCTCACGAACCGCACCACCTTGGGGTACTGGTCGCTGTAAAAGTCCAGGAACTGCTTACGCATCGCCACCACTGTGTCACCCGTCGCCGGGCTCGTGGTGGGGAAACGGGCGGAGTCTTGGCGGTAGACCGGTTCATCATCCGTCTCATCCCCGGCCATCGTCGGCCCTGCCATGACGGCAGCGGTCGCCGCATGTAAGCGCCTCGGAGTGGGTGCAATCCGATGGTCGGCGCCGGCCACGGTAGCGGCTCACTATAGGAAGCGCGGCGCTGATTACTCCCAGCACCGCGATCAAAACTTGCACCGCTAACGCGGCATCCATCTCGGCTCCTGTCACACAGAAGAGGTCTCATCTGTGTGTGGCCGAAAATCACCAAAACCGGTAAGCCAGTTTTCTGGCGCCCCAAGAGTCACGCGATGAACATGCCGTACGACGTTGCCGACCTCCATCTCGACCGGTACGCCGCGCGGTACGCCAAGGTGCTGGGTACGCGGGTCGAGAGGGCGCAGGAGCTCCTAGACGCGTGCAGGCTGGGCAGCGGGTTGAGCAAGCGGGCGTTGTAGTTGATCACTGGTGCGGCCACGTCATCGGACGCCAGCCAATCCTCTGCCGCGTTTGGGTGCCGGGCACTCTACGGTCGGCGGTGTGCAGACCAAAGCGCGCTTAAAAGGACAGATAACGACTTACGGCTCCTGGCGGATCTGTTCGCCCAAGGGAAGCTGCGCATCGGGCAAGACGAGGCAGGATGTTTCCTGTCCAGTCCGCGGCTGGACGGGCTGATCGGTGCTGAGCTGCTGGAGACCGCCGGCCACGTGCTAACCGAGGTCAATGGCATCGCGACCCTGGTGCACCGTTCCTTTATTCCCGTAGAGCTCGATGGCCACTTCGATGACGCTCAGGGCCGCACGCACGCGGTGATCGCCATCGGGACCGTCGTGGCACGGGCCTCGGCCGGCGCTCCCACGGTGCTACTTGACGGCGTCGCGCAGCCGCGTATCCCCCTGCTAACGCGTTAGCGCGTGCGGCGGCTACGCACCCCGACGTCGCCGAAGTGGTGCGGCAGTTCGCCAGCCAGCCCTTCGGCTGGGTCGAGATCTTCAAGGTCTTCGAGATCATCACGGCCAACATCAAACCTGTCGGGCTCGACACGACGGGGTGGGTGACCCGTAAGGACCTGAGCCAGCTGACCGAGAACTGCAACCGGCCCGAACTCGGCGGCCCCACCGCCCGGCACGCGCGCCTTGCGGGCCAGCCCGGATCGCAACCCCTGGCGATCGAGAAGGGCCGGGAGCTGATCAACGTGATCACCCACCGATGGGTGGAGAGTCTTTCCTGACCGGGCTCTTGCGGCGGCGATTCGGCGCACGCCTGCGCGCGTCCGCGAAAGGGTGTTCTGGTGGTCGCCGGAAGGAGGGTGTGTTGATGACTGTCAAGGAGACGCCCACTGTGTGGTGCCCGGATCATCTCACCTCCCGGGCCGCGTACTGACCTTCGCCTGCCGTCCTCCCTCGTAGGGCTGCTCTGTTCGGTGATGGAGGCGGTCAGGTCGGCGAGGTCTCCCAGGTCATCGCGCGGGTTGGCCGGATAGGAGGCCAGTTCGGCGATCCGCTTCTCGATGATCTCCAGGCTGGCGGGTTCTTCGGCGCTGGTCGCAGCGGATGCTGCCGGAAAGGCGGTGGGTACCGGTTAGCAGCAGCCCTTCGCGACCGCAACGATCCCGCTGTCCGCTGTCCGCTGTCCGCTGTCCGCTGTCCGCTGTCCGCAGTTGGGTGCGGGGGTGCTGGGTGCGCGCTGTCGGCGGTTGGATGCCTATTGCCGTGCTGGGAGCGGGGTGCCGGGTCCCGGCTAGCGGCAGCCCTTTCGCGACCGCGACCATCCCGCTGCCTGCTGCCTGCTGCCTGCTGCCTGCTGCCTGCTGCCTGCTGCCTGCTGCCTGCTGCGGGGTGCCAGGTTCGGGTGATGGGTCTGAATGTGCCCTGTCTTCGGGTGCCGCGGTGACCATCCTCCTCGGCCAACCGTCCTCCTAGAGGTAGCCGACGCCTCGGTGTGCCCATCGAAGACTGACCGGCTCTTCCGCCTGACCGGCTGTTCGGGCGGCGGGGCCGAGGGGTGCTGCGCGGGGCCGATCTGGTGACGGGGAGCGGGAGGTCGTGGTCGTGCTCAGGCCAACTGCGCCGGGGGAGGAACGCTGCTGCGGCGCTGTTGTGCGTCGGTGCTGGAAATGCCTGCTTGTCACCGTGGTCTCCGGCGCCAATAAGGCCTGGATTCGAGCATGTGTCGGTGCTCGTTCGAGAAGACCGTTATTGGCGAGGTGAAGCGGGATGCTCGGCCGCCCGGCTTGGGTGCCATCGTTGTCGGGGGCAGTGGGCATCGGCTGCCGGAACGTCGGTGAGGCGGGGCGTTCGAGGGGACAGGGCTGGGCGTTCGTCTGGTTGTCGACTGCTCCGGAGGTACTTCTATAGGCCGCCGTGCGCCGCCGCTTGGGATGCCGTCCCGCGTCCTAGGTTACAACCCGTTTCACAAGCGACATTTCTCCACATTTATCTATCCGCCACGTTACCCCCACTGTCCGCAAGCGGACGGTTACCTGTTCCCACTGATGTGTGTGAGTTCACGAAGGCGGGAGCACATGGGCCTCATCCGCAGCGAACTGATCGACATCGTCGAATGGAAAGGCGGTCGGCCGGGGGTCGTCGCCTGGCGGTATGACCGGCCGTTCGACGAGCTGAAGAACGGCAGCAAGCTGATCGTCCGGGAGTGGCAGGTCGCGTTGTTCGTCAGGGGCGGGCAGATCGTCCGGGAGTGTCATGCCGGGACGCAGACCCTGCGCACCGGCAACGCCCCCGTGACCAGCAGGTTGCGCGGGTTCCGGTACGGCTTCCGGTCCCCCGAGAAGGCCGAGGTGTACTTCGTCAGCACGCGCAGGTTCAGCGATCTCAAGTGGGGGACGCGGCGGCCCGTCCAGTTGCGGGATCCCGAGAACGGGCCGGTGCTGCTCGCGGCCCATGGGAGTTTCTCGTTCCGGGTGGCCGATCCGACCGCGTTCCTGAACCAGCTCGTCGCGGGGCAGCCGCTCGTCGAGGCCGGGCAGGTCGCCGAGGCGGTCAGGGGGCCGTTGTTGCGGCGGCTGACGAGCACCATCGCCGTCTGGTCGGGGCGGCGGGCGGTGCTCGACGTCCTGAACGACGCGGCGCTGGCCGACGAGGTGGCGGCCGCGGTCAGCCGGGATCTGGCCGAGACGGGGCTGGAGATCTGCGACATCGACATCGGGGGGCTGACCACGCCCCTGCCACCGTGGGGGTAGCGGGTGCACTGCGAGTTCTGTGGCGGCGTGACCGAGTACGTCCCTGGGGACGAGGGCATGCGCTGCCCGTACTGTCAGGATTTCCAGCCTCTCGTGGTGAGCGGGACGGCGGTGCGGCGGCCGGTGGAGACGTTGCGGGGGCGCTTGCCGGTGACCGTAACCGACGAGCATCGGGTGGTGTGTCCCCGGTGTGCGACCGCGTCCACGCCCGCGTTGTTGTCGTCGCGGTGCCCGGCGTGTGAGACGCCGATCGTCAGGGAGCTCGGGGGCGAGGTGCGGCCCGGGGCGGTGGTGCCGTTCGCGGTCGATCGGCGGCGCGCCTCGACGGCCCTCGACCGGTGGGCGGCCGCCCGGGTGTCGGACGCCGCCTCGATGCGGGCCACCTTCCTGCCCGCCTGGGTGTTCGACCTGGAGACCGTCACCCGGTACGCCGGACGGCGCGGCGACCACTACTACCAGGCCGAGACCGACGGCGACGGGCGCAGCCGCCAGGTGCGGCGGACCCGCTGGACCGCCGCGCGCGGCACGGTCGGGCGGCGGTTCGCCGACGTTCTGGTGCCGGGCGTACGCGACCTCGCGACGCGACGGCTGCCGGCGGCGACGGTGCCGTTCCGGGCCGAATACCTGTCGGGCGTGGAGACGCCGCGCTACACCGTCCCGCCCGACCAGGCGCTCGACCAGGCCAAGACCTCGGTGAAGCCGAAGGTCAGGGCGGCCTGCCTGGCCGACGTCGGCGGCGACGACGGGCGGCTGCACTCCGTCGTCACCACGTATGCCGCGATCGACGGGGATCTGGTCCTGCTGCCGTACTGGACCGGGACCTATCTGCTCGACGGCCGGACCTGGCGGTTCACCGTCGACGGCGCGACCGGGGAGGTTCGCGGGAAGCGGCCCTCCCGTGCGGCCGGGCTGACCGGGCCGCTCGTGGTGCTGCTGCTGGTCGTGCTGGCGGCCGTTCTGGTGCTGGTCAGCCGGTGAAGGCCGCCGCGAACGCGGCGAACGTCGGGGTGGCCGGGTGGCGGTCGAGCACGGCGAACCTGACGTGGTCGAAGGGCTGCGGACCGGCGAGCGCGGCGGCGAAGGCGGCGGCGACCGTCGCGGGGTCGTTGCCGAACACGCCGCAGCCCCACGCCCCGAGCACCAGCCGCCGGTGCCCGTGCGCGGCGGCGACGTCGAGCACCCGCGCGGCCCGCGCGGTCAGCAGCGCGGGCTGAGTCCGCCCCATCGCCCGCGCGTTGGGCGCGGCCGAGGTCAGGAACGCCACTTCGTAGGGCTCGTCGAGCAGGGTCCCCTGGTCGTCGCGGAACACCGGCACGCCGGGGGAGTAGATCACCCGGTCGCTGTAGCGCGGATCGCCCTGTTCGCGGTGGAAGCGGTAGAACGCGGGGGCGGCGGTCAGGCAGGCGTAGAGGGCCGAGGCGCGGGCCACGTCCTCCTCCTGCGCCTTCGCGCCGTTCAGGAAGCCGCCGCCGGGGTTCTTCGCCGAGGCGAAGACGAGGCAGGCCGGGTCGCCGCCGACCTCGCGGGCCCCCTGGAGCGTGGTCTGGTTGCGCACCTCGATCAGCGGCGTGCGATCGCCGTGCCGGTGCAAAGGCTCTTCGGGCAGGTGGAGGCGGGTCAGGGACGGGTCGGCGGCCACCTCGACCCAGCGGCCGGAAGGCCCCCGGTATCCGCCGTTCTCGACGATGTCCATGGTCTCGCGGGCGACGGCCCGCAGTCGGGTGCTCATTTGCCGCGATCGTGACAGGGCGACCGGCGTCAGCGCGACCGGATTTCATCCCGTAACGCCCGCGCCACCTGAGCCATCAGCGCCTCGGCCCCGGGTTGCCTGACCGCCGCGACGCGCGACTCGGTCAGCGCCGCCACCGCGTAGACCTGGCCGCCGGCGTGCTCCACCACGCCGACCTCGTGGCGCAGGTTGAGCATCGTGCCGGTCTTGGACGACCAGGTCGTCAGGTCGGAGGTGAAGTCGGGGGCCAGCCGCTGGCGGAGCACGTTGTCGCCCATCAGCTCGCGCACCCGCCCGGCCACCCAGGGGTCGATCTTCGACGGCCGCCACAACGCCGCCAGCAGGTCGACGAACGCGCGGGCCGACCCCGACGACCCCCGCGTCACGTCGAGCTCGGGGACCGGGTGGCCGCGTCCGGCGGTGGCGCCCTCGATGGCCAGCACGTGGGCCAGATGGCCGCCGAGCGCCTGCACCGGGCTGTCGGTCAGGTCGCGCAGCGTGTGGCGGACCGAGATGCCGCGCAGCCCATGGTCGTCGAGGTACGCGGCCACCATCGCGGGCGGGGTCAGCTCGAACAGGGCGTCGCCGGCCGTGTTGTCGCTGACCGTCATGGTCAGCAGGAGCAGGTCGTCGACGGCGATCTCGGCCGGGTGGCGGAACCGGCTGGTGCCGGTCGGGCCGGGCGAGTGGCGGGCGCCGGGGCCGACCGTCAGCCGCATCGCGCCGTCGAGTTCGCCGCGCCTGACCCGGTCGAGGGTGGCCGCCGCCAGCGGGATCTTGACCAGCGACGCGGTGGTGTACTCGTCGTCGGGGTCGATGCCGATCTCCTCGCCGGTACGCAGGTCGCGCACCAGGAAGGAGCCGCGCAGGCCGCCCTCGTCGAGCATCCGGCGCAGGTTGCGGATCACGCGTCAACCCCCAGGCAGGCGGCCACCCGACGCCATCCCCGCACCCGCTCGGCGTCGTCCCCGATGGCGGAGGCCACAGCGTACCCGCGCGGCAGGCGCAGCTCGCCGACGGGCCGCCAGTCCAGCCCGAGCTCGGCGGCCTGGCGCGGCGAGCAGAGCAGCAGGTCGGCCGAGACCGTCACCTCGGCGGCGGCCGTCACCAGCGAGGGCGCGACCGCGACCTGGGAGGGCAGCAGGCCGGCGGCGTCCCTGATCCGGAACAGGCGGTCTCTGATGTGCGGTACGTCGTCCTCCGGCTGGATCCAGATCCTCGGTCTGCGGCCCGACCTGTCGGCGCGGGCGGGCCGGAGGCTCTCGACGTACACGACCGGACCCGGCGGACCCGCCACGCCGGCCAGGCCCAGGTCGACCACCCACGTCGCGCCGTCTTCCGGCGTGGCGACCAGCGCCGCGCGGACCTCGCGGGAGCGCGCCAGCTCGGCCCTGATCCCGGCGGCGGCGGCGACCACGTCGAGGTGCACGCCCTCCTGCCGGGCCTCCACGGTCAGCAGGGCCAGGTCGCGGACCGCGCAGATCTCCGGGACGGCCAGCCGCAGCGGCTTGAGCCGGGCCTGGCCCGCCTCCCACTCCATGTCGTCGGCGAGCCGCACCAGGCGCTGCGCCGACGGGAGCAGGTCGCGGCCGAAGTCGGTCAGCAGCGCGCCCCGCGCGGAGCGGTCGAAGAGCTTGGCGCCGAGGTGCTGTTCGAGCGCGGCGATGCGGCGGCTGGCCACGGGCTGGGGCACCTGGGAGGCGGCGGCGCCTTCGGTGAAGCTGCCGCGTTCGCTGACGTTGACGAACACTCTCCAGGCCGCGAGGAGGTCCACGACCAGGAATTATGTCATGAATGCATAATGTAGTCTTCAAGTGTCTTTGACGGTATTTACGCTGACAGAACAGACTCCTCGGCATGCTTTCCTTCGTGATGTCCCTCGCCCTGCTCTCCGGCGCGGTCACCGCGCCGCCGACCTCGGCGGTCGCGGATCTGCGCGCGCTGGAGACCTCGTTCAAAGGCCGCATCGGCCTGTACGCCATCGACACCGCCACCGGCAAGACGATCGCCTACCGCTCGGGCGAGCGTTTCCCGCTGGCCTCGACCTTCAAGGCGGTGCTCGCGGCGGCCGTGCTGGACAAGAAGCCCGACATCCTCGGCAAGCGGATCTCGATCAAGAAGAAGGACCTGGTGGACTACTCGCCGGAGGTCGAGAAGCACGTCGGGTCGTCCATGACCGTGGCCGCGCTCGCCCGCGCGGCCGTCACCAAGAGCGACAACGCCGCCGCGAACCTGCTGCTCAAGCAGGTCGGCGGCCCGAAGGGCCTGACCAGGTACTTCCGCGGCCTGGGCGACCACGTGTCGCGGCTCGACCGCACCGAGCCCGGCCTGAACCGCTGGAGCCCCAGGGAGCTCCGCGACACCACCACCCCGGCCGCCGTCGGCCGCGACCTGAGGGACCTCGCCGCGGGTGACGCCCTCGACGCGGGCGACCGCCGGATCTTCACCGGCTGGCTGGTCGCCAACGAGACCGGCGACAAGCGCATCCGGGCCGGGCTGCCCAAGAGCTGGCGGGTCGGCGACAAGACCGGGACGGGCGGCACCTACGGGACCGCCAACGACATCGCGATCATCTGGCCGAAGGGGTCGAAGAAGCCGATCATCATGGCGATCTACACCAACCGCACCGACAGGAACGCCGCCGCCGACGACTCCGTCGTCGCCAGGACCGCCACGATCGCGGCACGTGGCCTCGGGAAACTCTGATGCGCCTACGTAACATGCCCGGCCTGCTCGTCGCCGGGATCGCGGCCGGGGTGATCACCGCCGGGCTCGCGCTCCCGGCCGGGATCGCCCTCAGCGGCGTGGCCGAGACCATCGACCTCAGCCCGATGGAGCTGGCCGAACCGCCACTGGCCGAGAAGACCACGCTCCTGGACGCCGACGGCAGACGCATCGCCCAGTTCTACGACCAGTTCCGCGAGAACGTCACCGTCGACAAGGTAGCGCCCATCATGCGCACCGCGATCGTGGCGATCGAGGACGACCGCTTCTACCAGCACGGCGCCATCGACCTCGAAGGCACCATCCGCGCCCTGGCCGCCAACCTCAGCGCCGGCGGCGTCGCCCAGGGCGGCTCCAGCATCACCCAGCAGTACGTCAAGCAGGTCCTGCTCAACAGCGCCACCACCGAGGAGCAGAAGGAGGCCGCGCTCGCGCCCAGCTACGTCCGCAAGCTGAACGAGCTGCGCTACGCGCTGTCGGTCGAGGAGAAGTACAGCAAGGACCAGATCCTCGAGAAGTACCTGAACATCGCCTACTTCGGCGCGGGCGCGCACGGCATCCAGGCCGCGGCCAAACGCTTCTTCGGCGTCACGGCGGCCAAGCTGAACCTCGCCCAGTCGGCGACGCTGGCGGCGGCGGTCCGGCTGCCGACGTCCACCGACCCCGAGGGCGGCAAGAAGAACCGCGACGCGCTGGTCGCCCGCCGCAACGTCGTGCTCGACCGGATGGCCGAACTCGGCAAGATCACCCCCGCCGAGGCGGCCAAGGCGAAGAAGAGCAAGCTCGGCTACAAGGGCGTGCCGATCCCCGGCGGCTGCGAGACCAGCGACTACCGCTACTTCTGCCAGTACGTCGCCGCGGAGGTGCTGGCCGACAAACGCTTCGGCAAGACCCGGGCAGATCGCGAGCGCACCCTCAAGCAGGGCGGCATGACGATCCGCACCACCCTCAACCCGAAGATGCAGGACGCCGCCCAGAAGGGCATCGAGGCGTTCGTCGGACCCAAGGACGGCCCGGTGGCCGCCCAGGCGCTCGTCGAGCCCGGCAGCGGCGCGATCCGCGCGATGGCCGCCAGCCGCGACAACCTCGACTACAACGTGGTCGCCGACCGCGCCCACGGCGGGCTCGGCGGCGTCCAGGCGGGGTCGACGTTCAAGACGTTCACGCTGCTCACCGCGCTCGGCCAGGGCATGCGGCTGAGCGACGGGTTCACCGTCGGCGGGTCGTACACCGCGCCGTCGCCCTCGGCGTTCACCGACTGCGCCGGCAACGCCGTCGGCGACCCGAGCCACGCGGTCACCAACGACGAGGGCTCGCCCGGCTACACCACCCTCCAGACCGGGACGTGGGGTTCGGTCAACACGTTCTTCCTGACGCTGGAGGAGCGCGTCGGCCTGTGCGAGACGGTCAAGACGGCCAAGTCGCTCGGCATCAAGCGCGCCGACGGCAAGAAGCTCCAGGAGTACGAGACCTTCACGCTCGGCATCAACGAGATGGACCCGGTCACCGTCGCCAACGCCTACGCGGCGATCGGCGCGCGCGGCAAGTACTGCAAGCCCATGGCCATCACCGCGATCACCGACCGCAACGGCGAGAAGACCTCGTTCACGCCGGAGTGCAACCAGGCGATCGAGGCCGAGGTGGCCGACGCCGCCGCCGACATCCTGTCGGGCGTCTTCACCAAGGGCACCATGCGCAGCGTGGGCGGCATCGGCCGTCCGGCGGCCGGCAAGACCGGCACCAACGACAACCAGTCGAGCGCCTGGTTCGCCGGCTTCACCCCCGACCTGGCCGGCGCGGTCAGTCTCGCCGACCCGCGCGGCGCGATCACCCACAAGCTGAACAACGTGACGATCGGCGGCCGCTGGTACGGCTCGGTGTTCGGCGCGACCGTCCCGGGCCCGATCTGGAAGGCGACCATGACGGCCGCCCTGGAGGGGATCCCGGCGACGCCGTTCACGCCGATCGACCAGGCGCGGTTCGGCGTACAGGAACGCTTCGACCCGTGGGCGGACGACCCGTACGGCGAGCAGCCGTGGGACGACTACGGCCAGCGCCCGCCGGACGGCTGGGACCAGACCGACCCCGGCACCACCGACCCGAGCGACGACCGCCCGGGGCGCGGGGACCAGGGAGACCAGGATCAGGGGAACCAGGGTCCGGGCAACCAGGGTCCGGGCAACCAGGACCCGGGGCAGAACGACCCCGGACCGGGTGGCGGCGGGCCCGATGACCAGGGCCCGAACAATCCGGGCGGACCGAACCAGGGCGACCAGCCGGACACGTCGCCAGGGAACGGCCGGGGCTGACGCTCAGCCGACGTCGTAGGAGTCCCGGGCCGACAGCACCTTCGGGAGGTTGGCCCGGGACCACGCGCACATCGTGTCGAGCGGCTCGACCAGGGAGTGGCCGAGCGGCGAGAGTTCGTACACGACCTTCGGCGGGATGCCCGGATGGGCGGTCCGGGTCAGCAGCCCGTCGCGCTCCATCGAGCGCAGCGACTCGGTCAGCACCTTCGGCGTGATGCCGGTCAGCGGGACCTTCAGCTCGGAGTAGCGCCGGGGCCCGTCCTGGAGACAGCGGATGATCTTCGCGGTCCACTTGTCGCCGATCCGCACGGGCGAGGTGACGGGTGCGCACCCGGCGAACATGTCGGGGTCGAGAGGCTCTGCCACGTTCGGGAGGGTACGTGAGTATCGTTGCGGAAACCAAGGGTGCGCAGGTTAACGTCACGCCCCATGAGAATCGTGGTATTCGGAGCGGGCGGCCGAGCGGGCCGCCGGATCGTGACCGAGGCGCTCGCCCGCGGGCACGAGGTGACCGGCGTCTCCCACCGTCCGGGCGACTGGACGGTCGGCGACGTCACCGACCCGTCTACGGTGGCCGCCCTGGTCGGCGGGCACGACGCGGTCGTGATGGCGGCCGGCAGCCCTGAACCGGGCTTCTTCCCCCGGGCGGCCTCGGCTCTGGCCGGAACGGGGGTGACCCGGCTGGTGGCGATCGGCATCGGCACGACGCTGGAGACGCCGGAGGGCGTGCCGCTGTACGAGACGCCCGGCTTCCCCGAGGACGCGCGGGCCTTCACGATGGGGCACGTCGAGGAGCTCGGCGTGCTGCGGGAGTCGGCGCTCGACTGGGCGGTGCTCGCCCCGCCGCCCGTCTTCCTGGACGACGAGCCGCCGACCGGGCGGCACCGGGTCGGCGGCCTCACCGCGCCCGGCGACACGACGTTCGGCTACGCCGACCTGGCGGCGGCGGTGGTCGACGAGGTCGAACGGCCCACCGTGCACCGGGAACTGGCCGCCGTCACGGCCGTCTAGACCCATTCGCCCGCGAGGTGGAGCGGGGCGGCCTCCACTCCCGCTTCGGTCATCGCGCGCCGGCAGGCCAGGGCCGTGCCGGTGTCGACCAGGCCGTGGACGGGGTTCAGCCCCGGGATGAGGGACTCCAGGCGGCAGGAGGCGATGGTGCCGGGCAACCAGGGGGCGGGGACGTCCACTGTCAGCCGTCGTTCGATGCCCGGCATCGACAGCAGGCCGCCGCCGACGACGGTGACGTCGCGGCGGGCGCGGGCCTTCTGGACGTCGAAGCAGTGGGGGAAGGAGTCGTCGACGAGGATCGTGCCGGGCCGCAGCCGGTCGACGTCGATGACGAGGTCGTGGCCGCTGACGGCGGCGACGATCAGGTCGGCTTCGTAGACCTGGTCTGCGTCGCAGCTCTCGGCGTCTGGGTGGAGGTTTTCAAGCGGGGCCGCGTCGTCGCGCAGCAGCAGCCGTCTCGGGCGGCCGGCCACGGTCAGCATCAAGCCGAGGGCCGACCGGCCGATCGACCCGAGCCCGACGAAGGCGACGGTCAGGTCGCCGATCGGCCGTCCCGCCAGCGCCTTCTGAACGGTCAGGACCACCGAGACGGCCGTGGCGGCGTGACCGGTGGTGACGGGCACACCGGTCCGCCGCGCGACGTCGAAGCCGTAGCCGGTCAGCGAGGGGATCATCCCGGCGAGCGAGACGGTCCGCGCGCCCAGGGCGGCAGCGTGCTCGACGGCGTCGGCGGTCCGGGCCGCCAGGTCTGGCGTGTGGGTGAGCTCGTCGGCGAACAACGGCAGACAGACGAAGCCCGACCGCCCGAGCGGGGTGTCGAGTTCCTCGGCCAGCCGGGGGCGGCCGTGGGGGAAGAGCAGGGCGCGCACGTCTTCCCTGGTCATGGTGGCATTCGGGGCGAGCGCCCGAACATGCTCGAAGGGGGGCAGATAGCCGACCAGGGCGGCGTCCAGGGCCGCGGTCTCGGCACGCGGGGTCGGGATGGCTTCTTCGGCGCCAGGGCGCACCTGGCCGATCGATGCCAGGTCGCTGGCCGGCGTTGTGCTCCCGGCGTGCGAGAGTACTGGGCTCACAAGTGGCCGGCCGTCGGCGGGGGGTGGCAGTTCGGCCCTCAGGAGGCGTTCGAAACGGTCCGCTTCGGCCACGGCGGTTCGCAGCACCAGTCGGAGGTCGCCCTCCGGCGTGGGCCGTACCGACAAGAAGGTCTGCGCGCCCACGGGGGCGATCTCCCCGTCGAGGTCCCAGGTCAGCCGGAGGCTGCGGCCCTCCAGCGGCCCCAAGGCCGTGAAATCGAGGTAGGTGAAGAAGAACTGGGCCGCTCTGATGTCCCCGGTGTTCGCCGAGCGGGCGGCCGTCACCTCCTCGGCCACCGCCCGCAGGCTTCCGGCGGCGGGCCGGACCGGCACCGCGTGCGCATACGGGCCGAACACCAAATGGGCGTCGGGCGGCGCGTCGTCGCGGCCGGACACGGCGACGCCGAGCATCAGGTCGTCGTGGCCGGTGAACGCCGTGAGCGCCCGGTGGTAGGCGGCCAGCACCGCGACGAACAACGTCGTGCCCGCCTCGGCGGCGGCCCGCCGCGACTCCGTCGCGTCGACGGTGAAGGCCGTCGTGCGGTCCGGTCCCGGCGGAACCGCGGGCTTGAGGTACGCCTCCCGCTCATCCCCGGGCGGGCGCAGCCGGGCCACGTGGTCGCGGAAGGTGCTGCGCGGCGCGGGCGACTCGATCCCGTCGTAGGCGGCGAGCAGTTCGCGCCCCAGCAGCGCCGCGCTGTAGCCGTCGCCGATCAGATGGTGCGCGTGCACGACCAGCACGTGCTCCTCCGGATTCAAGGTCACGAGCCGGAGCCGGAGCAGCGGCCACGCCCACGGCTCGAAGACCCGGCCCCGTTCGGCGGCGATCGAGGCGGCCGGATCGGCGGCCTCTTCGAAGATCACGGGCAGGCGCAGGCTGCCGGGCAGCTCCTGCTGCACGTCGCCGGGGAACAGCGTGCGCAACATCCCGTGCCGCGCCACGCAGGCGTCGACCGCGTGCTGGAACCGCTCGCGGTCGACCCGCCCGTGCACGCGCAGCGTCGCCAGCCACGCCTGGTCCGACAGCAGGAACCCGCGTTGCGCGGGCGTCAGCGGGAACGGGCCGTCGGCGGCCGCGGGCACGAACGGCGCGGGGTCGGCCTCGTCGATCGCCCGGGACAGCGCTTCGAGGGTGCCGTGCTCGTAGACGACCGTCGGGCGCGGCAGGGTGCCGATGTGCTCGGCGAGCTGGGCGAACACGCGCAGGATCAGGATCGAGTCGCCGCCGAGGGCGAAGAAGTCGTCCTCCCGCGACACGCGCGGCACCTCCAGCAGGGAGCGCCACACCTCCGCGACCAGTTCCTCGGTCGGGGTCGCGGGCGGCGTGCCGTCGAGCTCGCGGCGATCGATCTTGCCCGTGGGGGTCTGCGGGAGCGCGGTCACGATCTCGATCCGGGCCGGGATCATGTACGAGGGCAGCGTCGCCCCCAGGTGCCGGCGCAGCGCGACGGGATCGGGGTCGCGGCCGGGCCGGGGCTCGACGAAGGCGGTCAGCCGTTCCCCGGTCAGCACCACGGCGGCCCGCGCGACCTCCGGATGCGTGTGGAACGCCGCCTCGACCTCCCCGGGCTCCACGCGGTGGCCGCGTACCTTGACCTGCGCGTCGAGCCGCCCGACGAAGACCAGGTCGCCATCGGCGTCGCGCCGCACCCGGTCGCCGCTGCGGTACCACCGCACGCCGTCGCGTTCGACGAACGCCGTGCCGGGGTCGTCAAGGTAACCGGGCGTGAGCCCGGCTCCGGCGATGAGGAGTTCGCCCGAATCGTCCACCTCGACGAACGTGCCCGCGATCGGCCGGCCGATCGGGATCGTGGTCACGTCGTCGGCGGGCCGTTCGTCGATGACGTGGCAGGTGGTGTTGACGGTCGACTCGGTCGGGCCGTAGAGGTTGGCGATGCGGGCGCCGGGGCCGTAGAGGTCGAACCAGCGGCGCACGTGCTCGGGCGGCAGCGCCTCGCCGCCGACGTGGATCCAGCGCAGCCGGTGCTCGACGGGCCCTTCGTCCAGCAGCCGCGCCCACAGGCTCGGCACCGAACTCCACACCGTGACGTCACGCAGCCGCCCCGCCAGCAGCGCGGGGTCGCGCACCTCCTCCCGCGTGAACGTCACCACGGTCGCGCCGACCAGCAGCGGAGCCAGCAGCTGCCGCACCGAGGCGTCGAAGCAGATCGACGCCGTCTGGGCCAGCCGGTCGCCCGCGTGGTAGCCGAACGTCGCCAGCGCCCAGTCGAGGTAGTTCTCCACCGACCGCCATGTGATGGGCACGCCCTTGGGCCGCCCGGTCGAACCGGAGGTGAAGATGACGTAGGCGGTCGCGTCGGCCGAGACGTCCGGAGCGTCATAGGACCCCTCGCCCGACACGTCGGTGACGACCGTCGTCACCCCGCAGCGGGCGAGCTGGTCGCGGCGGCGCGCCTCCGGATGGGCGGCGTCGAGCGGCACCCAGCCCGCCCCCGCGCGGACGATGCCGACCAGCCCGACGACGGTGTCGATCCCGGGTTCGGTCATCAACCCGATCAGGTCCCCGGCCCCGCGCAGCCGGTTGGCCAGCGCGGCCGACCGCCGGTCGAGCTCGCCGTAGGTCAGCCGGGCCGTCCCGGTGTCGACCGCGACCGCGTCGGGGGTGGCGCGGAACTGCGCCCGCAACCGCCCCGCCAGCCCCGGACTCTCCGCCACGGACAGCTCGGCCAGATGCTCGGCGGCCAGCCGGCCGACGGTCGCCCGGCGGAACGACCGCGACGGGAAGTTCCACGAGAACCGCAGCTCACCGCCCGACTCCCAGCACAACAGGCTCAACCGGGTCGCCGCCGAGGCGGTCCCGGCGGCGGTCGCGACGGCGTCCACCGGACAACCCGGATCGGTCGTGGCGGGAAAACGGGCGAAACTGAACGAGGCGGGGCTCGCCGTGCGCGGTCCGCCCGAAGCGGGCAGCAACCGGGCCAGATCGACGGAGGTCGGGGAGGCGTGGCGTTCGGCGTCCCGCCAGAGATCCCGCAACCGGGCCGCCAGTTCGGGCAGCGACTCGCCCGGCCGCACGTCGGCCACCAGCGGCAAGGTGTCGGCCAGCGGCCCGACGAGCCGCTCGACCCCCGCGAGGCGGATCTCGCGCCGGGCCCTGGCGACGTTCACCGCGACGCCGCCGCCCCCGCTCCAACGGGCGAGGCAGCGCACATAAGCGGCCAGCAGCAGATGGAACAGCGAGACGCCGTGCGCCGCCGCCATGGCTTTCAGCGCCGCCGACCGTTCCGGCGTGAGGGCGACCTGAAGGGCGTCGAGCGGCGGCCCGTCCGGGTCGCCGTCGTAGGGAAGGTGCAGGTCGGGGGCATTTTCCAGAACCCCGGTCCAGTACGCCAGATCGCCCGCGCCCGCCGGTCCGGAGGCGGCGGCGTATTCGGCGAAGGTCGTCGGCAGCGGCGGCAGGACCGGGGTGGTGCCGTGTGACAGGGCGGTGTAGACGGCCCAGAGCTCGTCACCGAGCACGTTCAGGCTGAAGCCGTCGGCGGCGAGGTGGCTGACGACGATGACCAGGTGGGTCTCGGCGGGGGTCCGGGCGACCACGGCGCGCAGCGGACCCTCGCGGGTGAGGTCGAAGGGGCGGTTGCGGAGGTCGCTTTCGAGGGCGTCGAGGTCGTCGGTGTCGCGCACCTCGAAGAAGAGCCGTCCCGCCGGTTCGGCCGACTGGGTGCCGTCGGCGTCGACCCGCAACCGCAACATCGGGTGCCGGTCGACGAGGAACTCCAGCGCCGCCCGCAGCCGGGCGGTGTCGAGGGGGCCGGTGATGGTCTGGCGGACATACCCATACGCCGAAATTTCGGGATAGAGGCGCTGCTGCGTCTGGAAGGCGACCTGCGTCGGCGTGAGCGGGAACGCCCCGCCGCCGTCGAGATGGGCCGACAACTCGCGCAGGGTGCGGAACTCGAAGAACAAGGTGACCGGCAGCGAACGGCCGAGCTCCTTCTCCAGACGTTTGACCAGGTCGACAGCGGTGAGCGAGTCAAGCCCGAGGCTGAGGAACGACTCGTCGTCCCCGAGGTCGTCCCGCTTGAGGGCGCTCCCGACCAGCCTCCTGATGACCGTCCGCACCTCACCGGAGGGCGGCCCAGAAGCCGGTTCCGGTACGGCGGCCAGATCGGCCACCACCACCTGCGCGCCCCCCGACCCGATCGCCGCGCGCAGCGCGGCCAACGCCGCCGAAGGCTCAAGCGCCCCCTGGGTGACCCCGGCACGAGCGGCCAGACCGACCTCCGCGAAAGCGGCGAAGTTCACCGAGATCCACGGCCCTTGCTCGGCCCGGCACAACGCGTCGAGGTAGGCGTTGGCAGCGGCGTAGCCACCGATGCCCCCGGCCAGCCCAGGCAGCACCGAGGACACCGACGAGAACGCGACACAAACGACCGGCGAGAGCCGATGCCGACGCAGCCCTTCGGCGAGCAGATGCCCGCCCCGGGTCTTGGCCGCCATACCCGCCACGACCTGCTCGGCCGACCTGCTCCGCAACGCACCGGGACTCACCTCCCCGGCGGCGTGGAACACCCCGTCGAGCCGGGGCAACCGCGCGAGCAACGCCTCGACATCGGCCTCCCGCGACACGTCGGCGGCGTGATACTCGACGGTCGCCCCCCGGGAGCGCAGGTCGGCAAGCAGCCCGGCAGGCGGCCGGGCCGACCGCCCGGCCAACACGATCGTGGGCCGCCCCCGGTCGGCAAGATCCCGCGCGAGCACGGCCCCGACCCCGCCCGCCCCGCCGGTGATCAGATAGACCCCATCGGGTGGCAGCTCCCGCCGGGCCGCGACGACGGCTTCCAGTTCCCGCTCCCACCGCCTGCCCCCGCGCCAGGCGATGACCCCGTAATCTCGGGCCGCGACCTCGTGCTCGACTGCGGCCACTCGCTGTTCGACGGGCTCGCGGGAGGTCAGGTCGGCGATCTCGTGCTCGACTGCGGCCACTCGCTGTTCGACGGGCTCGCGGGAGGTCAGGTCGGCGACCTCGTGCTCGACCGCAGGCACTCGCTGTTCGACGGGCTTGCGGGAGGTCAGGTCGGCGACCTCGTGCTCGACCGCTGCCATCCGCTGCTCCACGGGCTCTCGGGAGGCCAGGTCGGCGACTCTGATCTCGGTGCCCGTCTCCTGGGCGAGGGCCGCCGCAAGACCTTCGAGCACCGCCTGCTCGGGCCGGTCGACATGCACGTCCTGGGTGACGATGAGCAGCCGCTTCACGTCGAGCTTCAGCAGCGCCGACGTCAGGTCCCGGTGCATCGCGTCGAGCGCGTCGGCCGACTCCGCTCGCCGGGGCGCTCCCGCCACGAGGATCGTGACGTCGCCGCTGGTCAGGACGGTCGATCTGGGAGCGTCGAGCGCCTCCGCCAGCCCGCCGACCGTCACCCGCCGACCGTCGACCGGTCGTTCGTGCCAGACCAGTCGGTGCAGCAGCCGCGACGACGGCCAGTGGCGGCGGCGTTCGAACGGATACGTCGGCACCGCCACCCGGGTCCGGCCCCGGTCCATGGCCGTGCGGTCGATCGGGAGGCCGCGTTGCCAGAGTGCGCCGACCGTTTCCAGCAGGGCCCGCGCGCCGCCCTCGTGTCCGGCCGCCATCGTCGTCACCGGTGTGGCCGCCGCATCCGACACGGCTCGCACCGCGCCGCTGAGTGCAGGGGAAGGGCCGAGCTCCAGGAAGGTGTTGTAGCCCTCGGCGATCAGCCGGTCGATCGTGTCGGCGAAGCGCACCGGGCGGGCGGCGTGGTCGCGCAGGTAGGCCGGGTCGAACGACGGGTTCCATTCGGTGGTGACCGTGCTGATCAAGGGGATTTCCGGCGGACTGACGGTGAGTTTGGCCGCCGCCTCGGTCAGCGGGGCAAGTGCCGGTTCCATCAGCGGCGAGTGGAAGGCCCGCGCCACGTCGAGACGGCGGCCGCCCAACGGCTCGACCGCCGCCACGGAACCGGCTACCACGATCCGGCCAGGGGCGTTGACCGCTGCCACCGTCACCCCCGGCGGCAGGTCGGTGTCATCTGGGACGACCGCCATCGCCCCAGGAGGGCAGAGGTCGTGCATCAGGCGGCCGCGTTCGGCCGCGAACGTGACCGCGTCGGCGAGGCTGAGCCGGCCGGACACGCAGGCGGCGGCGAGTTCGCCCACGCTGTGGCCCGCCACGGCGTCCGGGGTCACGCCCCAGGCGCGCAGTTGGCGGGCGAGCGCGATTCCGTACACGACCAGGAGGGGCTGGGCCACGTCGGTGCGGACGATCTCGGCGGCGGGATCGGCGCACCAGTCCTTGAGGGTGCGTCCGCCGACCGGGCCCACCAGGTCGGATGCCTCGTCGACGACCTGGCGGAACACGGGGGCGTGCCGGTAGAGGTCGGGGCCGGAGCCCTGGGCGCCCTGGCCGGGGAGCAGCAGAACCAGGCGGGGGCGCGGGCCCGCCACCCGGGCTTCGGCGGTCGCCAGGCGGGCGGGCAGGTCTCCGTCGGCGACGACCGCCACTCGGTGGGGGCCGTCGTCGCGGGCCTGCGCGACCGATGCGCAGACGTCGGCCTCGTGGCCGGGGAGGAAGGCGGCCAGGTCGGCGGCCGCCCGGCGCAGCGCGTCGGCGCTCCATGCCGACAGCGTCAGAAGGGTGAGTCCCTCGTGGACGGTGGGTTCGATGGAAGAAGCGGGGGGTTCGGACAGGATGGCGTGGGCGTTGGTGCCGCCGAAGCCGAAGGCGTTGATCCCGGCGGTGCGGGGTGCCGGCCACTCGACCGGCTCCGAGGGGACGGTGAAGCCGTCGAGGCCGTCGGCGGGCGGGGTCGCGTGCAGCGACGGCGGCACTCTCCGGTGGTGCAGCGCCAGCACGACCTTGACCAGGCTCGGCATCGCCGCCGCGTTGAGCAGGTGCCCCACGTTGGTCTTGACCGAGCCGAGCAGGCGGGTGCCGGTGGGGAAGGCGTGTCGCAGCGACCGCAGTTCGATCGGGTCGCCGACCGGGGTGCCCGTCCCGTGGGCCTCGATGTACGTGACCTCGGCCGGGTCCACGCCCGCCTCCGCGTAGGCGCGGGTGATGACCTCGCGCTGGGTGAGCGGGTTGGGGGCGAGCAGGCTCAGCGACCGGCCGTCGTTGTTGACGGCGGTGCCCCTGACGACGGCCAGGACGGGGTCGCCGGCCCGTTCGGCGTCGTCGAGCCGGGCCAGCACCAGCGCCGCGCCGCCCTCGCCCGGGACGAAGCCGTCGGCCGCCGCGCCGAACGCGTGGCAGCGGCCCGACGGGGAGAGCGCCCGCGTCTTCCCGAGCGCGCGGTAGCCGGCGGGGGTGAGGGTGAGGTTGACGCCCGCCACCACCGCGAGGTCGCATTCGCCCTGCTGGAGGCTGCGGCGGGCCAGGTGGAGGGCGACCAGCGCCGACGAGCAGGCGGTGTCGACGGCCAGCGCCGGGCCCGTCAGGTCGAGGGTGTGGGCGACCCTCGCGGCGAGCAGATTGGGCAGGTTGCCGGTCAGCGCCTCGGCCGGGAGGCCCGCCGGGCCGTGGGCCGCTTCCAGGATCTCCCGGTAGCCGCTCTCCCCGGCCGCGGCGAACACGCCGATGCGGCGGCCGTGGCGGCGCGGGCCCGCGTAGCCCGCGCGTTCGAGCGCTTCGTGGGCGAGTTCGAGCAGCAGGCGGGCCTGGGGGTCGGTCGCGGCGGCCTCGTCGTCGGACAGGCCGAAGAAGCGGGCGTCGAACAGGGCCGGGTCGCCGAGGAAGCCGCCGTGGCCCGGGTGGTCGAAGCGGGTGATCGGGGTGACGGCGTCGTAGCCGGCTTCCAGCCGCTCCCAGAACCGCTCGGGGGTGTCGGCTCCGGGGAACCGGCAGGCCATCCCGGTGATCGCGACAGGCGATCCGCCGGCCCTCCCCATGAGCGGCCGGGCCGCGGCGGGCGGGGTCAGCAGGTGCGCCGCCAGGGCGGCGACCGTGTCGTGGTCGCGGACGTCGGAGGGCCGCAGCGTCACCCCGAAGCGGTCTTCGACGGCGGCCAGCACCTGCATCGCCGTGAGCGACGAACCGCCCAGCGCGGCGAACCGGTCGTGCGGCCCCACCTCGGCGACGCCGAGCACGTCGGCCCAGATCGCCGTGACGGCCGCCTCGACGTCACTGCGCGAGCGCGGGGCCGGGGTGAACTCCCCGGCCTCGAACCGGGCCCGCAGCACCGACCGCCGCAACTTTCCGCTGGTCGTGCGGGTGAACGCGGTCGACGGCACCGCGACCACCCGGACGTCGTCGTGCCCGCACGCCTCGGCGACCCGCCGCCGGACCTCGCCCACGACCTCGGCCGGCGCGGGGGCCCGCACGAACACCACGACCCGCTCGCCATCGAGGCCCGTCGTGCCGACGACCGCCGCCGGTCCCGTCGCCGCCCCGGCCGCGACCTCCTCCAGGTCGGCGGCGTGGAAGGTGGCGCCGTTGACGAACACGACGTCCTTGGCGCGGCCGGTCACGCACAACCGGCCTTCGTGCAGGAAGCCCAGGTCGCCGGTGTCGAGCCAGTCGCCGAACCGCGCGCCGCCGTGGTAGCCGCGGGCGACCTGCGGGCCCCGTACCTGGATGGGCCCGACCGGGTCGTCTCCGGCGACGCGCACCTCGCAGCCCGGCACGGGCACGCCGACGTCCATCAGCTCGACCGCGTGCGGGCCGGGGGTGGTGAGCTCGACCCGGCCCTCGGCCAGCGCCCGCCGGTCGAGCACCAGCGGTTCGGCCGTGGTGCCCGGCGGCGGCACGGTCACCGCGAGCGTCGCCTCGGCCAGGCCGTAGACGGGCTGCGGGACGTGGGGCGGCAAGCCGGTCTTGGCCAGGAACGCGCGCCAGACGCGCGGCGAGATCGGTTCGGCGCCGACCAGCATCAGCCGCACGCTCGACAGGTCGAGCCGGGCGATCACGTCGTCGGGCACCCGCCGCTCGACCAGCGCCAGCGCGAAGTTCGCCGCCGTCAGCACGGTCGCCCGGTGGCGCGCGGCCGTCTCCAGCCACAGGGCCGGGCGCTTGGCGAAGGCCAGCGGGCCCAGCTTGACCTGTTTGATGCGGGCCGCCAGCGGCGCGAGGTGGGTGCCGATGAGGCCCATGTCGTGGAAGTAGGGCATCCAGCTGACCGAGACGTCGTCGGCGGTGATCGCGGCGGCGGCCCGGATCTGGGCCAGGTTGGCCTCGACGGCGGCGTGGGTGAGCTCGACGCCCTTCGGGTCTCCGGTGCTGCCGGAGGAGAACTGGAGGAACGCCACGTCGTGCGGTGACCGTACCGGCAGATCCAAGGCCATTTCCCCGCGCAGCAGCGCGGCGGGGGAGAGCACCCGCGCCTCCGGGACCGGAGGCTCGCCGGCGACCATCGGCGGGCGGCCGAGGAGCTCCCACACCGGCCGCACCCGGCGCGGGTCGGGGGCCAGCGGGACCGGCACCAGCCCGGCGGCGACCAGCCCCCAGAAGAGCGGCTGGAACTCCTCGCTGCGCTCGGCGACCAGCGGGATCGGGGTGCCCGGCGCGAGGCCCTCGCGCAGCAGCGCGCCCGCGACCCGCAGCGCCTCGTCGCGGAGTTCCGCGTGGGTGACGACCCGTTCGCCGCCGTCGCCCCGCACGTGGACGACGACCTGGCCGGGCGCCTCGCCGGCCGCCCCCAGCAGTACGTCAAGCAGCATCGTTCGCCCCCGGCTCCGCGCGCATTCCGGGACATGATGGCAGAGATCACCCTGATTGCGTGTTGCGCAAATAGTGCGTGACACGCAAACATGTGGGACATGAAGACCCGAGGCATCAACTACGACACCGGCTTCGCCGACCTCCACGCCCGCAGGGCCGGGCACAGCACTCACGAACCCTTCGACCCCGCCGCGGTCGCCCGCGACATGCGGGTCATCCGCGACGACCTGCGCTGCACGGCGGTCCGGATCACCGGGCAGTACGCCGACCGGCTGACAATCGCCGCCACCGCCGCGGCCGAGGCGGGGCTGGAGGTCTGGTTGTCCCCGTTCACCTGCGACGTCACCACCGGCGAGCTGCTCGCGGTGCTCGCCGACTGCGCCGCGCACGCCGAGCGGCTGCGGCAGGGCGGCGCCGAGGTGGTCATGGTCACCGGCTCGGAGATCGGCCTGATGACCGACGGCTTCCTGCCGGGGGAGACGCTGCGCGAGCGGGTGCCCCGGCTGGGTGAGGGCGTCGCGCTCGTGCCGGACAAGGTCAACGCCTTCCTCGCCGAGGCGGTCGCGGTGGTGCGCGAGCGGTTCGGGGGCCGCGTCACCTACTCGTCGTTGCCGTTCGAGAAGGTCGACTGGACGATCTTCGACGTCGTCGCCACCGACGCGGGCTACCGGTCGGCGGCCACCGCCGCGACCTACCGCGAGTCGGTCCGGGCGCTGGTCGCGCAGGCGAGGGAGCTGGGCAAGCCCTTCTCGGTCAACGAGTTCGGCTGCGTGACCTACCGGGGCGCGGCCGACGCGGGGGAGCGCGGCGACGCCGTGGTCGAGTGGAGCGAGCGCGGCCCGGCCGCCCGGCTGACGCGGGAGGTCGTCAGGGACGAGGAGGAGCAGGCCCGCTACCTGCGCGAGGTGCTGGCGATCCTCGACGACGAAGGGGTCGACGCGGCGTTCTGGTACACCTTCGCGCGGTGGGACCTGCCGGGCGCCTTCGACGTCGCGAGCCCGGGGGTGGTGAAGGTGCTCGACGGCGGGGCCAGGTGGGAGCCGAAGGCGTCCTTCGCCGCCCTCGCCGAGGTCTACGGGCGCATGGACGCGTGAATATGCTGCCTGCATGACCGACCTGAGGGCCCGCAACCGGCAGGCCACCCGCGAGGCGATCACCGCCGCGGCGCTGCGCCTGGCCGTCGAACAGGGCCCCAGCGGGCTGGCCCTCGTGCGGGTCAACGACATCGCCTCGGCGGCCGGGGTGTCGCCCCGGACGTACAACAACTACTTCTCCAGCAGGGAAGAGGCCATCTGCGGCGGGCAGGCCGACCAGTCGCGGCGCGCGGGCGACGCGCTGCGCGCCCGGCCCGCCGGCGAGCCGCTCGACGTGGCGATCACCGAGGCGATGGTCGGGCTGTTCACCGACCCCGAGCCCGACCGGGCCGGGCTGCGGATGATCATGCTGACCCCCGAGCTGGAGGGCGAGGCGCTGCGCGCCTTCACCGTGGGGGAGAGCTCGCTCGCCGAGGCGATCGCCGAGCGGACCGGGGAGAGCGGCCTGCGTCCCGAGGTCACGGCGGCGGCGGTGGTCGCCGCGATCAGGGTCGCCGGGCGGCACTGGCTGACCCCGGCCGCCAACCGGCCGTTCGCCGACGACATCCGGCGGGCGCTGAGCTGTGTCTTCTCACCTGATCAAACCTCGCGATGAGGTAGATCGTTTACGCCCCTGCAACGGAAGTTAATGCCGGGACAATAGTTGAAAGTTTAACTCGTGCTGTTTCGTGAGCTTTGTGTGGCTTGCGGGACGTAAATGCACGAGAGGAATGCCATGAGGCTTTTAAGGGCCACCGCGATCCTGGCGGTGGTGACAGGGCTTCTCGCCCTGCCCCTTCCCGCCGCCGCAGACACCTGGTCGGTCGTCGAGGTCGACGGCGGATACCGGGTGACGTTGACGCTGGACGAACCCCTGCCCGTCCGGAACGCCGCCCCCGAGCTGGCGGTCGACGGAGAATCACTCGGATACGCCACCGAGAGCGCCGACGGTCACACCCTGACCCTGCTCACCGACGATCCGCGCGCCGCCGGGGCGCAGCGGGTCGAGGTCGCCTGGAACGGCGTCACCGAGTCGGCGGCGCAGGTCAGGTCGCGGGCGATCTACACCCCGCCGGCCGACCCGCAGCCGACGACCATCCCGACCGACCCGGCCGTGCCGGGACCGTTCCCGGTCACCGAGACCGACTACGACCTGGGCGCGCAGGCCATCGCCCTGGAAGGGCTCGGCGGGCGGCTCGGCGAACTGAAGGCGCGCGTCTACGCGCCCACGGGCGCGGCCGGCCGGCGTCCGCTGGTGCTGTTCCTGCACGGACGGCACTCCGCCTGCTACGACGCCGTGACCCGGCGCACCAGCAACAACGCCTGGCCGTGCCCCGCGCCGCAGATCCCCATCGACAGCTACTCCGGCTACAAGGGCCCGGCCGACGCCCTGGCCAGCCACGGCTACATCGTGGTGTCGGTCAGCGCCAACGCGGTCAACGCCTTCGACGCCAACTTCTCCGAGGACCGGGGCGCGCTGGCGCGCGGCGAGGTCGTCATGCGGCACCTCGACCTGATCAACGAGGCCGAGAAGGGCAAGGGCGACGCCCAGCTGGTCTCCCTGTTCAAGGGCCGCGTCGACCTCGACAACGTCGGGCTGATGGGCCACTCGCGCGGCGGCGAGGGCGTCGCGAAGGCGGTGCTGATGAACGCCGGACGGGCCAAGCCGTACGGCATCCGCGCCGTGCTGCCGCTCGCGCCGACCGACTTCGCGCGGGCCTCGCTGCCCGGCATCCCGACGCTGACGATCCTGCCGTACTGCGACGGCGACGTGTCGAACCAGCAGGGCCAGCACTTCTACGACGACTCCCTGTACGCCGTCCCCGGCGACACCGCCTTCCGCTCGGTCCAGATGGTCATGGGCACCGACCACAACTTCTTCAACACCGAGTGGACGCCCGGCGTCGCCACCGCCCCCGCCTCCGACGACTGGTCGAACAACAACGACCCCGTCTGCGGCAACCGGGCCCCCTCCCGCCTGTCGGCGAGTGAGCAGTACGCCGTCGGCACCGCCCTGATGGCCGGCTTCTTCCGGCTCGTCCAGGGCCAGGAGACGGCGTTGCTGCCGCTGTTCGACGGCAGCAACAAGACGGTCGCCTCGACCGGCCGCGCCGTCGTCTACTCGGTCGCCCAGGCCCCGGCCGCCAGCCGGATCGACGTCGACACCTTCGCCGGGTCGACCATCTCCACGGTCTCCGGCGGCGCGACCGGCGTCGTCTGCGCCAGCATGCTCGACCGCTCCCCGCAGAGCGGGCTGCCGTCGTGCGCGACGAAGCTGACCACCTCGCAGGCGCCGTCGTGGACCCCCGCGACGTACCTGCCGAACGCGGCGGCGACCTCGCTGATGCGGTTCGCCTGGACCGACACCACCGGGAAGCTGACCGTCACGCTGCCCGAGCGGAACGTCTCCAAGGCCGAGTACCTGACCTTCCGGGTGGCCCGCGACGAGAACGTCCCGGCGGCCCAGCCGCTCGACCTCTCCCTCACCCTGGTCGACGGCCGCGACCGCAGCGTCACCGTGCCGGTCTCCTCGCTGAGCACCGCGCTGGAGGCGCTGCCGGGCCTGGCCTCGCCGCTGCCGAAGACGTGGTTGCGGGCGGTCCGCCTGCCGCTGTCGGGGCTCAGCGGCATCGACAAGAAGGACGTCAAGGAGGTGTCGCTGACCGGCGCCTCGCCGACCGGCGGCGTCTACCTGGCCGACCTGTCGTTCACCCGCTACCGCGTCGGCGAGGAGACCATCGCCGCGCTGCCGCAGGTGTCGGTCGGCGACGTGACCGTGGCCGAGGGGAACGCGGCGGGCACGGCGACGATCCCCGTGACGCTGTCGCGGGTCTCCGACCGGCCGGTGACGGTGTCGGTGCAGGCCATCCAGGCCGGCACCAACCCGGTGATCACCTCGCTGGCGGCCTCGCTCACCATCCCGGCGGGGCAGACGGGCGCGACGTTCACCGTGCCCGTCGCCGGCAACACGGTGAAGGCGGCGGCCGCGCAGTCGTACCAGGTCGTGGCCGGCGTCTCGGCCGGCGCCACCATCGGCGACGGCTTCGCCCGCCTGGTCGTCACCGACGACGACTGACCGAGTGCCTCCGCCCGGCGGTGGGAACGCCGGGCGGAGGCACTTCCCAGCATCGGGCACCCGCGTATAGGCCCGGTATAGGCCAGGTCTCAGAGCCAGCCGCGCGACCGGGCCGTGCCGACCGCCTCGGCCCGGTTGCGGGCCCCCGTCTTGCCGATGGCCGACGACAGGTAGTTGCGCACCGTGCCCTCGGTGAGGAACAACGAGCGGGCGATGTCGGCGACGCTCGCCCCGCCGTCGGCCGCGCGCAGCACGTCGCACTCGCGTACGGTCAGCGGGCTCGCCCCCACCGTCAGCGCCGTCACCGCGAGCTTCGGGTCGACCACCCGCTCGCCCGCCATCACCCGCCGGACGGCGTCGGCCAGCTCGGCGGCGGGCGCGTCCTTCACCACGAACCCGGCCACCCCGGCGTCGAGCGCGCGGCGCAGGTAGCCGGGACGGCCGAACGTGGTCACCACGACCACCCGCACGCCGGTGAGCCGCTCGGCGACCTCCAGGCCCGTCAGGCCCGGCATCTCGATGTCGAGCAGCACCACGTCGGGCCGGTGCGCGGCCACCGAGGCGAGCACCTCGTCGCCCCGGGCCACCTCGGCCACCACCTCGATGTCGGGTTCGAGGCCGAGCAGCGCGGCCAGGCCGCCCCGCACGAGGTCCTGGTCGTCGGCGATGAGCACGCGGATCACGGCACCTCCACCCGCAGCCGGTAGCCGCCCTCCTCGCGGGCGCCGGCCTCCAGGGTGCCACCGGCCGCCTCGACCCGCTCGGCCAGGCCCAGCAGCCCGGTGCCGGGCCCCGCCCCCGGGCCGGCCCGGCCGTCGTCGGAGACCTCCAGCGACCGCTCGCCGAGGGTGATCCAGCACCGGGTGGCCCCGCTGTGCCGCAGCACGTTGGTCACCGCCTCCCGGACGACCCAGGCGAGCAGCGACTCGGACCCGGGCGGGACGGGGCCCGCGCCCGTGACGGTCAGCCCGATCCCGGCCAGGTCGAGCGCCGCCCGCGCGTTGGCCAGCTCCTCCGCCAGCGACACCGCGCGGTATCCGGCGACCGCGTCGCGCACGTCGTCGAGGGCCTGGCGGGCGGTGCGCTCGACCCCGCCCATCTCCTCGGCGGCCCGCGCCGGGTCGGTCGCGGCCAGCCGGGCGGCGAGCTGGCTGCGGATGGTGATCGAGGTCAGCGTGTGGCCGAGGATGTCGTGCAGGTCGCGGGCGAACCGCAGCCGCTCGTTCTCCACCGCGAGCCGCTCGCTCTCGGCCGTGGCCCGGCTGAGCCGCATGATCAGCTCCCGCATGTGGACGAGCGCCCGCACCGCCCCCGCCTCCAGCGTCATCGCCAGCGGCACCCACCACACGAACCCCTCACCGGACGCGGCCAGCGTCGCGACGGTCGCCCCCAGCGTCACCACGAACCCGGCCGCGAACAACAGCGGGCGCAGCGTGCCCAGCACGGAGATGACGAGCACGAACGCGGTGTACGCCCACGGCGCCCCCAGCAGCGGGCAGAGCGCCCCCGCCGCGACCAGCAGCACCACGACGCTCCACGGGGCGGGCCCGCCGACGCCCATGACCCGCCACATGACCCGCCCCCAGCAGAGGGCGAACACGCAGACCAGAGCCATGACGAGGACGAGCTCGGCGGGCCCGCGCGTCTGGAACGCCACCCACAGCGGCCAGACCAGCACGAGCAGCCACACCTGGGAGGCCAGCCGCGCGACGGTCAGCGCCCCGCGGCTCACCTCCACCCGGCGCTCCGGTACCGCCACACCCCGAGCAGCACGAACAGCGCCGTCCACCCCGCGAGCACCAGCACCGACGTCGCGGTCGGCGGCAGCCCGTCGAGCGCCCGCCAGCCCAGCGACCCCGCCTGATAGGCCGGGCTGTACTCCGCGAGCGTGCGCAGCCCCTCGGGCATGCGCGACACCGGCAACCACAACCCGCCGAGCACCGCCGTCACGAAGTAGACGACCATCATGGCGATGTTGGCCGACTGGCCCTTCAGCGAGTAGCCGAACGCCACCCCCAGCGCCGCGAACGGCACCACCCCGGCCCAGATCAGCGGCGGCAGCGCCAGCCAGGTCGCGGGGGGCAGCCGCACGCCGCCCAGCAGCGCCCCGGCGGCCAGCACGATCACCACGCTCGGCAGCACGGCCAGCATGCCGCCTGCCAGCTTGGCCACGATGTAGCCGTGGGCGGGCAGCGGCGTGACGGCCAGCTGCCGCAACCAGCCGCCCGACCGCTCCAGCGCGATGGCCCCGCCGATGAACAACGCGCCGCCCATCGCGCCGTACGTCGCCATCGACACCATCGACACCGGCCCCGAGGCCAGGTCGAGCAGCTTGGTCCACAGGAGGTAGAGCAGCACCGGGAAGCCGGCCAGGAAGACCAGGTTGACCGGGCTGGACAGGGCGCGCCGCACCTCGAACCGCAGGAAGGACCGCATCAGGCCCCCTTCCCGGTCAGGCTGACGAACGCGCTCTCCAGGTCGGCCCCCGACGTGCGCACGTTCCGCGCGTCGCCGAACCCGGCGAACAAGGCGCGGAGCGTCGCGTCGGAGTCGCCGGTCCGCAGCACGGCGGTCGCCCCCTCGACCACGACGTCGTGGACGCCGGGCAGGGCCCGCAGGCCGGGTTCGTCCATCGTATCGAGGGTGAGCCGGACCTCCGTGCCCCCGACCAGCGCCTTGATCTCCTCGACCGGCCCGTCGGCGACGACCCGGCCGCCCGCCAGCAGCACCACCCGGTCGGCGTGGTCGTCGGCCTCGGCCAGGTAGTGGGTGGCGAACACGACCGTGCGGTCGCGGACCCGCCGCCACAACGCCCGGCGCGCGTCGACGTCGAGCCCGACCGTGGGCTCGTCGAGGATCAGCAGCCGGGGGTCGCCCGCCAGCGCGAGGGCGAACCGCACGAGCTGCCGCTGCCCGCCCGACAACCCCGCCACACGGCGTCCGGCCAGCGCTTCGAGCTCGGGGTCGGCCAGGATCGACGGCGTGGGATACATCCCGGCCACCGCCGCCACCAGGTCGCCGACCCGGACGTCGTCGGGCAGCCCGGCGTCCTGCAGCAGCACCCCGACGCGCCCGGCGGCCAGCGCCTCGCGGGGCGGGCGACCGAGCAGCCGGGCGGCGCCCGAGTCGGGGGCGAGCAGCCCGAGCGCGATCGACAACAACGTGGTCTTCCCGGCCCCGTTGGGGCCGAGCAGGGCGACCTTCTCGCCCTCGCCGACGCGCAGGCTCACGCCGTCGAGCGCGGTGAGGGCGCCGTACTTCTTCGTCAGTCCGGTGAGTTCCAGCATGCGCCCAGCCTCGCCGCGAGGGCCCGGCCGCCTGTAGTGCCGCCGATCAGCCCGGACGGCATGACGGATGTCATACGGGCAGGAACTCCACGATCTGCCGGTCGCCCAGCGGGATGACCGCGCCCCTCCTCAGCCCCGCCCCTCGGGCCAGGCCGGTCAGCTGGCCGACGTCGCGTTCGCGGCCCAGTCGTAGGCCGCGGCGACCTCGCCGACCTCCCGCGCGCCCATGGCCGCGTCGAACGAGGCGGCCAGGTCGGGCTGGGCGGCGAGGTCCTCCCAGAAGCCGCGGCCGAACCGCCGGGGGAAGGCGGCCTCGCCGGTGCGGACCGTGTGGAGCAGCTCCGTCGCGCACAGGTCGGCGCGGCCGATGGCGCCCGTCAGGTCGAGCATGCTCCGGACCCGCTCGGGGTGGTCGTCGCGCAGCCACTGCCCGTCGTCGGTCAGCGTGTAGGAACCCTGCTCGCGGCTCAGGAAACCGGCCGTGACCAGGTGGTCGAGGACGCGCACGAGCGGGTCTTCGGCGACCCCGAGCCGGTCGGCCAGCGCCGGCCCGGTCGTGACCCCGGCCGTGATCTCGTCGGCGACCCGCAGCGTGGCCGCGACCCGCAGGGCCATCGGGGTGTAGAGGTCGGCGGCCTGCCACAGCCGGCCGCCCCAGGGCTCCGTCATCGTGCTCTCCTCTCGTCGGTTCAGAAGCCTGGCATGTTCGCCTTCCCGGCGACGACCGTGCTGGTGAGGGTGCCGACCTCGGAGATCGTGATGGTGATCTCGTCGCCCGCGCGCAGCGTGAACGGCAACTCGGGCACCAGGCAGGTGCCGGTCGCCAGGATCACCCCGTCGGGGAAGACGTCCTCGCGGAACAGGTAGCCGGCCAGGTCGTCGAGCCGGCGGTGCAACTGGCCCGTGCTCGCCTCGCCGTGCCAGGCACGCTCGCCGTCGCGGGTGATCGTCAGTTCGATGCCGAGCGTGTACGGGTCGGGCACCTCCCACGACGGCCGGATCGCCGGGCCGGTGGCGCAGCCGCCCAGATAGATCTTGGCCTGCGGGAGGTACAGCGGGTTCTCGCCCTCGATCGTGCGCGAGCTCATGTCGTTCACCACGGTGTATCCGGCGATCTCGCCGTGCCGGTTGACGACCAGGCCCAGTTCCGGTTCCGGTACGTCGATCTCCGAGTCGGCCCGCACCGAGACGTGGCCGCCGTGGCCGGTCGCCCGCCAGGCCGCCGACTTGAAGAACAACTCGGGGCGGTCGGCGTCGTAGACGAGGTCGTAGACGTCGGCCGCCTTCTCGCTCTCGACCATGCGGGCCGCCTTGGAGCGCTCGTAGGTCACCCCGGCCGCCCACACCTCCATGCGGTCGTCGAGCGGCGGGAGCAGGCGTACCGACGACCGGTCGTGGCGGGGGCCGTCGGCGGCGGCGCACCGGTCGCGCAGCTCCTCCACGGTCAGCCCGAGCAGTTCGCCGATCGTCCCGTCGATCTCCGTGAGGTGGACGCCGTCGTCGAGACCGATGGCAGGACGGCCGGTGACCGGGCCGATGAACCGCACGATGTGCACTATCTGCTCCTTTGGGGTGGTTCTCCGGGGCTATCCTCCCAAAGCCGTTCCGTCGGCGACGTGCAGGAGGGCGTCGGCGCCGTCGAGGGTGTCGGCGGCCAGCGGGAAGTAGCCCATCGGCGGGGTGGTGTCGGTGCGGGTGACCCCTGAGGGCATCGTGGTGGTCAGCCCCCACGTGGCGAACCGGCCGCCCAGCTCGGCCTCGTAGGTGCCCGCCGCCGGGTCGCCCAGGCCGAGGGCCGCGCTGCGGCCCAGGGAGGAGGCGATGAAGGCGTACCGGTCTCCCCACAGCGACGCCACGATCTCGCCGGCGCCGTGCCAGGTCGTGGAGTGCCCGCCCAGTTGCCAGGAGCTCGGGGTCTTCTTCAGGTGGAGGTTGTGGGAGAAGACCAGGGTGCGGCCCCGGCGGGACTCGGCGTCGCGGATGGCGAAGAGGTTCTCGGCCATGATGCCGTCGCGGGTGGCCAGCAGCAGGCCGATGCGCGCGCCCTGGTCGAGCGGGATCGCCGCCTGCCGGTGGTAGCGGAGCAGGGCGATGCCCGCCGTCAGGTGGGTCCTGACCCGCAACCAGGTCGCGCGCGGGGTCTGCGGCGCCCTCTCGTGCAGCCGGGCGAGCATGTCGTCGGCGAGCACCCGCGCCTTCTCGGCCTCCGGGGTCGCGCCGGGCGAGCGGGCCGCGTCCATGATGGCGTCGGTGTGGTGCCAGCGTTCGTCGTCGCCCAGCAGCCCGGCCAGGTCGAGGTCGAGGCCCAGGTGGTCGCGGGCGTGTTCGAGGTAGGCGCGCGGGCTGGGCGCGGTGGTGTTCTCGGTGGGGGCGTCGAAGCCGTGGAAGGTCAGCCGCTCCTGCGGGGGCCGGGTGGCGTTGTGCTCGCGCAGCCGGGTGACCAGGGCGCGGTTGGGCGCGAACGCGCCCCAGTCGTGGGAGAAGCCGTCGCGCATGACGTCGTCGAGCGAGCCGGGCCCGCCCTGGACGTAGTCGTCGACGGCCAGCGCCGCGACCCGGTCGATCTCCAGGGCGATCGAGCGGAAGCCGAGGCCGGTCAGCCGGTCGAGGAACAGGTCGTTGCGCACCCACCCGAAGGCGGGCTCGCCGTGGGTCGGCTCGCCGAGGCCCAGCAGTTCACATGACGGAGGGACGAAGTCACCGATGTCCTGACTCATGTGCCGCAAGCGTAACATTGAAGGCTCCGTGGCGACTTTCGCGGTGTTTCCGCTGGACGAAGGGGCTGAAGTTTCAACCATGCGTCCCGCCGACCTGGCCCGCGAACACGGCATCTCCCCCCAGGCGGTGCGCAACTACGAACAGGCGGGCTGCCTCCCGCCCGCCGCGCGCACCCCGAGCGGCTACCGCGTCTACACCGAGGTCCACGCGGCGGCGCTGCGCGCCTTCCTGGGGCTGGTCCCGGCGTACGGGCACGCGGCGGCGGTGCAGATCATGAACGCCGTCCACGACGACCGGCTCGACGACGCGCTGGCCCTGATCGACGCGGGCCACGCCCAGCTGATCCGCGACCGGGAGACGCTCGACGCGGTGCGCGGAGCCGTCCACCACCTGACGGAGGGACCGGCGCGGCCCGGCGCGCGCGGCATCGGCGCGCTCGCGCGCCGGCTCGCGGTCACCCCGGCCACGCTGCGGAAATGGGAGGAGGCCGGGATCCTCGACCCGGCCCGCGACCCGGCCACCGGATACCGGGTCTTCCGCGCCGACGACGTCCGCGACGCCGAACTCGCCCACCTGCTCCGGCGCGGCGGCCACCCGCTGACGCGCATCGCGACGGTGGTGCGGCAGGTCCGCACGGCGGGCGGCGCCGGGTCGCTCGCCCGCGCCCTGGACGACTGGCGGCGCCGCCTCACCGGCAGGGGGCTGGCCACGCTGCACGCGGCGGCGCGGCTCAGCTCCTACCTGTCACTTGTGGAAGCGCAGGACGCGCCTCTCGACCAGCCCGAGGAGCACGTCGCACACCTTGCCGAGGGTGGCGAGCAGCACGATGGCCATCAGCAGGATGTCGGTCCGGCCGGTGTTCTGGCTGTCGGTGAGCAGGAAGCCCAGGCCCATCGACGAGGCGATCAGCTCGGCCGCGACCAGGAACAACCAGCCCTGGGCCAGCGCGAGCCGCAGTCCTGAGAAGATCGCCGGGGCGACGCTGGGCAGCATGATGCGGCCCAGCAGCTCGCCGCCCCGCAGGCCGTAGGCGCGGCCGACCTCCACGAGGTGGGCGTCGGCGTGGGCGAGGGCGGCCGAGACCGTGGTGTAGACGGGGAAGAAGCTCCCGATCGCCACCAGCGTGATCTTCGGCCCCTCGCCGATGCCGAACCACAGCAGCAGCAGCGGCACCCACGCGAGCGACGGCACCGCCCGCAGCGCCGCGATGCTCGGGGCGACGAACGCCCGCGCACGGGCCGAGAGCCCGACGACCGCGCCCAGCAGGAACCCGGCGCCGGCCCCGGCCGCGAACCCGGCGACCACCCGCTGCACGCTGATCGCGATGTGCGTCCACAACGAGCCGTCGCCGGCCAGCTCGCCCAGCGCGTCCAGGACCGAGAGCGGTGACGGGAGCTGGGCGGACGAGTAGAGCCCGCTCGCCGCGGTGACCTGCCAGACCACCAGCACCACGACCGGCAGCACCAGACCGGCCGCCGCCAGGCGCCAGTTCCGCCCGGCGGCGCGTTTCCTGACCGGCTTGGCCGTCTCCTCGTCGGCGCCGGTCGCCTCGATCAGCGTCACGGCTTGGCCGCCGCCTCGGCGAACTTCGGCTCCAGCAGGGTGTCCAGAGCGGTCCGCGCGTCCTGCTCGGTCTTGACCTGCTTCTCCTCGACGAGCGTCGGGAGGATGCGCTCCAGCACCGCGCGCTGGTCGGCGCCGGGCACCGGGCTGACGGTCAGGTTGGTGCGCTCGGTCAGCACCAGCTTGGCGACCTCGGGCGACACCTTCGACTCCTTCGACAGCAGCGCGACGGCCGCGTCGGGGTTCTTCTGGATCCAGTCGCGGGCTTTCTCGTAGGCGTTGATCGTCGCCTGGACGAGATCGGGGTGCTCGGTGATGAACGCCTCGCGGGCGTTGAGGAAGCCGTAGGAGTTGAAGCCCGGGTTGCGGTAGATGAGCTTGGACCCCGCGTCGAGCTGGCTCTGCGCCATCAGCGGGTCGAGCCCGGCCCACGCGTCGACGTCGCCGCGCTCCAGCGCGGTCTTGCCGTCGGCGTGCTGGAGGTTGACCACCTCGACGTCGGTGGCGGCGAGGCCGGCCTCGTGCAGCGACTGGAGGAGGAAGAAGTAGGGGTCGGTGCCCTTGGTGGCCGCGACCTTCTTGCCCTTCAGCCCCGCGACGTCGGCGATCCCCGAGTCCTTCGCCACCACGACCGCCGCCCACTCGGGCTGGCTGAAGATGCCGACGGCCTTGATGGGCGTGCCGTTCGACCGGGCCTGGAACGCGGCGGCGCCCGCCGTCGAGCCGAGGTCGATCACGTTGGCGCGCAGGTTCTCGTTGGCCTTGTTGGAGCCCGCCGACAACGTCCAGGTGACCTTGACGTTCTTGGCGGCCAGCTCGGTCTCCAGCCACTTCTGCTCGCGGATGACCAGGCTGGAGGGGTTGTAGTAGGCGTAGTCGAGCCGCAGTTCGGTCTGCTGCCCGCCCGCGCCCTCCGCGGCGGGCGCGCCCGTCGCGTCCTCACCGCTGACGCAGGCGGTGGCGAGCGTCGCGGCCAGGGCGAGGGTCAGCGTGATCCGGAGTCTGCTCATCGTGCGTGGGTCTCTCTTTCCAGGGGGGTACGTCGCGGCACGCCGAGGCCTGCCAGCAGTTCGGACCTCAGCGCGGCCAGTTCCGGCTGATGATGGTCCCGGGGCCGGTCTCCCGGCACGTCCAGGACGACGCTCACTCCGGTGGGAGCGCCGCCCAGGAGCACGACCCGGTCGGCCAGCTTCAACGCCTCGTCGACGTCGTGGGTGACGAGGACGACGGTGGTGCCCGACCGCCGCTGCACGTCCTCGACGAGGTCCTGCATGCGCAGCCGCGTCAGCGCGTCGAGGGCCGCGAACGGCTCGTCGAGCAGCAGCACGCCGGGCCGCCGCGCCAGCGCGCGGGCCAGCGCCGTGCGCTGCGCCATGCCGCCCGACACCTGGCGGGGCCGGTGGCCGGCGAACCCGTGCAGCTCGACCTCGGCCAGCCACTGGCGGCTCTCGGCGTCACGCCGGTTCCGGGGCAGGTCGCGGGGCAGCCCGAGGGCGACGTTGCCCGCGAGGGTTCGCCAGGGGAGCAGCCGGGGCTCCTGGAACACGACGGCGCAGCGAGGGTCGATCCCGGTGACGTCGTGCCCGTCGACCCGCACGCTCCCGGAGGTGGCGAGGTCGAGCCCGCCGATCATGCGGAGCAGCGTGGACTTGCCGCACCCGGAGGCGCCGAGCAGGGCGGTCACTTCGCCGGGAGCGATCTCCAGGTCGATGTCGCGCAGCACGACATGGTCGCCGAATGCCCGGCCGACGCCGCGCAGCGAGACCCCTGCGGGAGCGGTAGTGATCGTCACGAACCGGACTATATCCTACCAAACCGATAGACATAACGGGTAGGGGACCCCGGAGAGCTCGATGATCGGGACGAATGTGGCGAACCTCCGGAACCGGCCCGGATCCGCTCTGGAAGAGAGAGCGCTCTCGCTCCTATAGTCCGGGAGCATGCGGCACCGCAGACCCACCATCGAGGACGTGGCCCGCGAGGCCGGCGTGTCGCGCGCCACGGCCTCGCGCGCGATGAACAACCTGCCCGGCGCGTCCACGGCGACGCGGGCCCGGGTCGCCCGCGCGGCCGGGGAGCTCGGCTACCGGCCCGACCCGGCCGCCCGCGCGCTGGCCTCCGGCCGCCGGACGGCCGTCGACCTCCTGGTGGTCAACTACGACCCCGACCTCGTCGCCATCGGCGGGCACCCCTACTTCGGCCGGGTCATCGCCGGGATGACGACGGCGCTCGACGGCACCGACGTCCACCTGCGCGTCCACGTGACCCCCCTCGACCGGGCCGCCGCGACCGTCGATTCGGTGGCGCGGGAGACGACGGTCGGGGCGGTGCTCGTCAACGTCACCCCCGACCTGGCCGAGCGATTCCGGCGGCTGTGCCCGCAGGTGGTCTCGCTCAACACCCCCGCGCCGCCGGTGCCGCTGGTGGCCTCGGAGAACACCGCCGGGGCGTACACCGCGCTGGCGCACCTGCACCGGATCGGCCGCCGCCGGATCGCGGCGATCCACGGGCCCGCCGTCAACGCGTGCGCGACCAGCCGCCGCGCCGGCCACCTCGGCCTCGTCGCCGACGCCGGCCTGCCCGACCTCGCCGACCGGGGGGAGTTCACCCGCGAGGGCGGCTACCGGGCGGCGGCCCGGCTCCTCGCCCTGCACCCCGACCTCGACGGCCTGTTCGTCGCCAGCGATCTGATGGCCGCCGGGGCGGTGCAGGCGCTCACGGCGGCCGGGCGGCGCATCCCCGACGACGTCGCCGTGGTCGGCTTCGACGACAGCATCGCGGCGATCTGCTCAAACCCGCCGCTGAGCACGATGCGGCTGCCGGTGGAGGAGATGGCGGCCACGGCGACCCGCGCCCTGCTCGACGGCGACCTGGCCCCCGGCTGGCTGAGCGGTTTCCCGGTCGGGCTCGTCACCCGCCGGAGCACCGACCCGGCCGCGGCGCTCTGCTGACATGCCCGTCGCGGTCGCCGTCAGGGCGACGAACATCGTCTTCGCCGCCTGCGGGCTCCTGCTGGCGAGCTGGGTGACCCGCATCCCGCAGCTGCGCGACCATCTGCAGCTCGACCCGGCCATGCTCGGCTGGGTGCTGCTCGGCGCCGCCGCCGGGGCGCTGCTGTCCCGGCCGCTGTCGGGGGCCATCGTCAACCGGCTCGGCCAGCGGCGCGCGGTCGCCGTCACGGGCGTGCTGGCCGCCGCCGGGCTCGTGGTCATCGGGCTCGGCGACGTGACCGGCCTGGCGGTGCTGGTGGCCGGGCTGCTCGTCGTCGGGTTCGGCACCGCCGTGTGGGACGTGGCGATGAACGTCCAGGGAGCCGAGGTGGAACGGGCCCTGGGACGTTCGGTGATGCCCCGGTTCCACGCCGCCTTCGCGGCCGGGACCGTCGCGGCCGCCGCGCTGGGCGCCGCCATGGTCGCCCTGCGGGTGCCGGTGGTGCTCCACCTGACGGCCGTCGCCGTCCTCGTGGCCGTGGCCGTGCCGCTCGCCGCCCGCGGTTACCTGCCCGACGTCCGCCACGTCCCCGAGCCGGGGTCCCGCGCGGTCCGCGCGTGGCGGGAGCCGAGAACCCTCCTCATCGGCGTGTACGTGCTGGCCTTCGCCTTCGGCGAAGGCGCGGCCCACGACTGGCTCGCGGTCGCCCTGATCGACGGCCACGGCGCGCCCGCGGCCGTGGGCACGATCGGCTTCGCCGTCTTCCTGGCCGCGATGACGATGGTGCGCTGGTGGGGCGCGGGACTGATCGACCGGTACGGCCGGGTCACGACGCTGCGTGTGCTCGGCGCGACCACCATCACGGGCCTGCTGCTGTTCGTCTTCGGCCCGACCCTGCCGGTCGCCCTTTTCGGGGCGGCGTTGTGGGGGGTGGGCATCGCGTTCGGCTACCCCGTCGCCATGAGCGCCGGAGCCGACGACCCCCGGTACGCCGCCGCCCGCGTGACCGTCGTGTCCACCATCGGCAAGCTGGCCGCCTTCACCGGCCCGCCGCTGATCGGCTGGATCGGCGACCACACCTCGGTGCTGCGGGCCCTGCTGCTGGTCGTCGCCCTCCAAGGGGTGGCGCTGCTCGTCGCCGGCGCGACCCGGAAACCGGCGACCTGAACTCTCCAAGCGGCGTGCAAGTGATCCCTGCCAAGCTGATCCAGAAATTTCTGGAAAGGATCACCTTGTTCGGGATTGTTCGCCCCTGCAAGCACAACCTGTGCGGCGGCCTCTTCGCCGAGTGGACGGCCCACCTGTGCGGCCTGTGCGTGGCCCTCCGCGACGAGCACGGCCACGCCGCCCGCCTGGTCACCAACTACGACGGCCTGCTGGTCTCGGTCCTGACCGAGGCCCAGTCGGAACGGACCCGGCGCCGCCGCGCCGCCCCCTGCCCCCTGCGCGGGTTCAAGGGCGCCGACATCGCGCAGGCGGAGGGCGTCCGGCTGGCCGCCGCCGTGTCCCTGATCCTGGCTTCGGGCAAGCTCAGGGACCACATCGAAGACGGCGACGGCCCCTTCGACCGCCGTCTGGTCGCCGCGGGCGGCACGAGACTGGCCGGCCGCTGGTCGCGGGCGGGCACGGCCACGGCCGGGGCGCTGGCCTTCGATCCGGGGCCGCTGCTGGTGGCCGTCCAAGAGCAGGCACGGCTCGAACGCCTCCCGGCCCCCTCGCTCCTCCAGCTGACCGCCCCGACCGAGGAGGCCGTCGCGGCGGCGTTCGGCCACACGGCGGTGCTCGCCGGGAAACCGGGCAACCGGGAGACCCTGGAGGAGCTGGGCCGCTACTTCGGCCGGCTGGCCCACCTCCTCGACGCCGTCGAGGACCTGGACGAGGACCGGGAGCAGGGCGCCTACAACCCGCTGGCCGCCTCCGGCACCGACCTCGCGACCGCCCGCCGGCACTGCGACGAGGCGGTCGCCGGGCTGGGCCTGGCCGTCGCCGACCTCGACCTCGAACGGCGCGGCCTGGTCAGGGCCCTGCTCGTCAGGGAGACCGGCCGCGCCGTCGGCCGCACCTTCGCCGAGGCTGAGGCGTCGAGGAAGGACCGCCGCCTCAAGCGCGACCCCGGCGGCCTGACCTCGTTGCTGTGCACGTCGGCGGCCTGCTGCACCTGCGGCCTCTACCGCCCGCCGTGGGACGAGGACCGCGACAAGTCGTGCACCGAACGCTTCGACTGCGGCGGCTGCGAGATCTGCTCGGGGTGCTGCGAGTGGTGCTCGGGCTGCGGCAAGTGCTGCGACTGCTCCTGCGACTGCTAGGTCACGAGCGCAGGGCGCCCACGGCCGTCGCGTCCATGTAGTCGCGGGTGTGCACGATCCGGCCGTCGCGGGCGCGGATCACCAGGAGACCGGGGACGGTGTGCGGCCTGCCGTGCACCGTGACGTCCACCTCGTGTTCCACGACGACGACGTCCGGGTCGCCGCCCTGGTGCAGGGAGACGCGCCGGACGCGCACGACCTCGGCGGGGGAGGACCCCCAGCTCAGGCCGTATCCGGCCCGGATCTCCTCGCGGCCGGTGTAGCGCTCCGGCATGCCCGGCAGGCGGAACGGGAACTCGTGCACGCCGTCTTCGGCGTAGAGGTCGGCGAGGTCGTCGGCCGACTTGTCGCGCATGGCGGCGTGGAATCTCTCGACGATCCGGACGATGGACACGGGGCCTCCTCGGATGGGTTCGCTCAACAACCGTAGAGCGAAAAACGGGGTTCGGTCAACGCCTGTAGAGTCGGCGCATGACAGTGTCCCGGGCCGAACGCCGGCAGCGGAGCGAGCAGCGCATCCTGGGCGCGGCACGCACGCTGTTCGCCGAGCGCGGTTTCGAACGCACCACCATCCGGGCCGTCGCCGCCAGGGCGGGGGTCGACCCGGCGCTGGTCATGCAGCACTTCGGCACCAAGGACGACCTCTTCCGGCGGGCCGTCCAGGCGCCGCCGCCCGACGAGCGGGCCGAGAGCCCCGAGGGGCTGGTCGACCACCTGCTCGACACCCTCGGGCTGAAGATGGGCGGTCTCTCGGAGCAGTCGCTGGCGATGATGCGCTCGATGCTCACCCACCCCGACGCCTCCGCGACGGCCAGGGCGGCGCTGGGCGCGCAGATCGACCGTCTCGCCGCGGGCATCGACGCACCCGACGCCCGGCTGCGCGCCGCCCTGCTGACCACGATCATGCTCGGGGTGACCGTCGGCCACCAGCTGCTCGACATCGAGGAACTGCGGGACGTCCCCCCGGAGGAACTGGCCGCACTGCTCCGCCCGGTCCTGCACGCCCTCCTGCCCGCCTAGCTCCCGGCCGCATCCGTTGGCGCATGGGCGCGGATCGAGCCGCTACGCCCGCCCAGCCGATACGGGGCAGGCGAGGTTCATGCCCGATCTGACGGCACGTCCTAGAGGGCGGACCACTCCTGGCGGCGGGCCTCGGCCAGGGCGATGGCGGCCGCGACGGCGACGTTGAAGGAGCCGACGCGGCCCACCTGCGGGATGTAGGCGACCGCGTCGGCCGACTCCAGGACGGCGGGGGAGCAGCCGTGGTCTTCGCTGCCGACCACCAGGCACACGTCGCCGGTGAGCTTGGCCTCGTGGAGGGGGAGCGCGTCGCCGGTGAGCTCGATCGCCACGACGGTGAACCCGTCGTCCTTGGCCGCGCGCACCGCCTGGGCGGCGGGGACCGGCTCGTGCCATTCGACCAGGCGGTCGGTGCCCAGGGCGGTCTTCTGCGCCTTGGGGTTGGTCGGCGGGGTGGCGTTGCCGGCCAGCCACACCACGTCGACGCCGAAGGCGGCGGCCGTACGGAAGATGGAACCGATGTTGAACGGCCCGGTGACCGATTCGACGATCATCCCGAGGCGGCCGGCCGTGTTGCGGCGCCAGGTGCGGTTGAGCCGCTTGACGTCGGTCGGGCGGAGCTGGCGGCGCGGGTTCGGGGTGCTCATCTGGCAGGCGTCACTTTCAGGATGCGGTAGGCGGCGCGGGAGGCGTGGCGGGTGGCGGCGTAGCCCTGCTCGGTGAGCCACTTCTGCAGGGAGTCGGAGCCGAGGTGTTTCTGCACGACGAGGTAGGCGGCCCCGTCGGGGAGGAGCCGGTCGAGCCAGCGGGTGAGCATGGCGTGGAGGGCGGGCTTGCCGATGCGGATGGCCGGGTTGGACCAGATCGCGGCGAACCTCACCTCGTCGGGCATCTCGTCGGCGTGTACGCACCTTACTTTGTCAAGGCGGGCGGCCGCGGCGTTGCGCTCGGTGAGGTCGAGTGACCGGCGGTTGACGTCCACGGCCCAGACGGTCGCCTGCGGCGACCGGGTCGCCATGGTGAGCGCGATCGGGCCGTAGCCGCAGCCCAGATCGAGCAGGTCGCCCGCGGCCGGCGGCGGCGGCACCGACTCCAGCAGGATCTTGGTGCCGGTGTCGACGCGGTCGGGGGAGAAGACGCCCCGGTCGGTCTCGAGCCGCAGGTGCAGGTCGGGCAGCACCAGCGCGACCGTGGCGGGCCGGCTCTCGGCCTGCGGCCGTTCGTCGAAGTAGTGCACGGCGTGGAACGTTACCCGAGCTTTCAGGGGATGCGGGTGCCGAGCACCAGCGCCGACCCCGCGACCAGCATCCCGGCGATGACGGCGCCGATGATGAACCGCTGGGTGATCTCCTGGTGGACGACGCGATAGCCGAGGCTGGTGCCGATCTGGGCGTACACCTCGCGCAGTTCGTCGCCCGACTCGGCGGTGTAGGCGCGGCCGTTGGTGCCGTCGGCGAGCGACTGGAGGGTCTGCTTGTTGACCGGCACCTGGACGCTGCGGCCGTCGATGGCCACGGTGCCCTCGGGCGTGCCGTAGGCGATGGTGGAGACCGGGACCTTGCCGCCGGCGGCGGCCTCGACGGCCTCGTTGACCGACCGGCCGCTGGTGTTGTCGCCGTCGGACAGCAGCACGATCGCGGCGGGCGGCGGGTCGGAGGCGGCCTGCTGGTCGAAGGAGCGGATGGCGTCGAGAGAGTTGAAGACGGCCTCGCCGATCGCGGTGCCGGGCCGCGTGGTCAGGTTGCGGATGGTGTTGACCACGGCGGCGTGGTCGGTGGTGGGCGGGATCGCCACGGCGGCCGAGCGGGCGAAGGAGACGACGCCGACGTTGAAGCGCTCGGGCAGGTCCTGGACGAACCGTTCGGCGGCCTGGCGGGCGGCGACCATGCGGGTCGGGGCGACGTCGGCGGCCTCCATCGACAACGAGATGTCGACGGCGATCATGATGGTGGCGCGGTCGCGCGGCACCCGCACCTCGTCGGCGGGCCGGGCGGCGCCGAGCACCAGCAGGCTCATCATGGCCAGGAACAGCCCGGCCGTGAGGTGGCGGCGCCAGCCGGGCTTCTCGGGCGCGACCAGGGCCAGCAGGGCCAGGTTGGTGAAGCGGACCGCGTAGCGGCGGCGGACGAACTGGACGACCACGTAGCCGGCGGCCAGGGCGACCAGCGCGGCGAACAGCCAGAGCCACGCGGGGGACAGGAAGATCATGCGCGGGCCCTCCGGGCCATCAGGTGTGCGGTTCGGCGCTGCCGCAGCACGAACTGGGCGATGTCGGTCATCCAGTCGCGGTCGGTGCGCAGGACGAGGTGTTCGGCGCCGGCCCGGCGCAGCGCGGCCCGGTTGTTCTCCCGCTGCTCGGCGGCGGCCTCGGCGTAGCGTTCGCGGATGGCGCGGGTGAGGTGGATGTCGCGGTGGCGGCCGGTCTCCGGGTCGAGCAGGGTGATGCGGCCGACGTCGGGCAGTTCGAGCTCGCGCGGGTCGATGACCTCGATGGCGAGCACCTGCTGGCGGGTGGCCAGGCGGCGGATGGGGCGTTCCCAGTCGCCGGGGTCGTCGAGGAAGTCGGAGACGACCACGCGCATGCCGCGGCGGCGGTGGGCGGCGGCGAGCATCTCGATCGCGCCGCCCAGGCTGCTGGTGCCCTGCGCGCGGGGGGCGTCGGTGAGCGACTGGAGCAGGCCGAACAGGTTGGCGCGGCCGGGCCGGGCCGGGTAGCGGTGGACCTCCTCGCCGTGCAGGACGTAGGCGCCGAAGCGGTCGCCGACGCGGCTGGACAGGAAGCCGAGCGCGCCGACGGCGTGGATGACCAGGGTGCGCTTGTCCATGTCGGCGGTGCCGAAGTCCATGCTGGCGGTCAGGTCGACTAGCGCCCAGGTCTCCAGTTCGCGGTCGGAGATGAGGTCGCGGACGTGCGGGACGGTGGTGCGGGCGGTGACGTTCCAGTCCATCCGCCGCGTGTCGTCCTCGCCGGGGACGTAGACGCGGGTGTCGCCGAACTCGCTGCCGGGGCCGGGCAGCAGGCCCAGGTGGCCGCCCTGGAGGAGACCGTCGAGGCGGCGCACGACGGTCAGCTCCAGTTTGCGCAGCGCGGAGTCGGCGCCCTTCATCGCTGGCCCTGGTTCCAGACGACCAGCGGCGGCGGCACGGAGTGGAGGATCTGGCGTACGACGTCTTCGGGTTCGATGCCGTCGGCGAGCGCGTCGAAGGTGAGCATGAGCCGGTGGGACATGACGTCGACGGCGACGTCGCGGATGTCGTCGGGCAGCAGGTAGTCGCGGCCGCGCAGCAGCGCCAGGGCGCGGCCGGCGGCGACCAGGCCGAGGGTGGCGCGGGGGCTGACCCCGATCTCGATGGTCTCCTCCAGTTCGCGCAGCCCGTAGTCGGCGGGCGCGCGGGTGGCCATCACCAGGCGGACGACGTAGTCGGCCACCAGCTGGTGGACCGACACGGCCTCGGCCGACTTCTGCAGCGAGAGCAGGCGCGGCGCGTCGAGGATCGGGTCGGGCGTCGGCGGCGTGACGCTCATCCGGTGGAGGATCTCCAGCTCCTCGTTGGCGGTCGGGTGCTCGACGCGGACCTTGAACAGGAACCGGTCGCGCTGCACCTCGGGGAGCGGGTAGACGCCTTCGGACTCGATCGGGTTCTGGGTGGCCAGCACGACGAACGGGCGCGGCAGCGGGTGGGTGACGCCGGCCAGGGAGACCTGGCGTTCGGCCATCACCTCCAGCAGGGCCGACTGCACCTTGGCCGGGGCGCGGTTGATCTCGTCGGCGAGCAGGAAGTTGACGAAGACCGGCCCGAGCTCGACGTCGAAGCGTTCGGTGCCGGGGTGGTAGACGCGGGTGCCGACGATGTCGCTGGGAACCAGGTCGGGCGTGAACTGGATGCGCGCGAACGTGCCGCCGACCACGGTGGCCAGGGTCGAGGCGGCCAGCGTCTTGGCCACGCCCGGGACGCCCTCCAGCAGGCAGTGGCCGCGCGCCAGCAGGGCGACCAGGAGCCGTTCGACCATGTGGTCCTGCCCCACGATGACCCGCCGCACCTCCGCCAGGGCGTCGCGCAGCGCGCCCATGTCGGCGTCGGTCGAGGCGCCGCCACCTGCGGACATGTTCGCCGGCACGACGGACGTGCCCGGCCCTTCATCAGCAACCATCATGCGTGTTATTCAATCGTGACTTGGCGGGAAAGACCATGGTCTCACCCTGCCCGTTGCGATCGCCGGAAACACCCTGTGTGTTTTGATGGGGTGTGGCCACTCCTCTCCAGTATGGCGATCCGCCCCGGCTGGGTCCGTTCGTGCTGCAGGCGCGTCTGCAGACGGCCCCGGCGGGTCTGGTCTACCTGGGGCAGGCGCCCGACGGGCGGGCGGTGTCGGTGGTCGTGCTGACCCGGGGCGCGGCGCTCGACGCGGCGGCCAGGGACCGGTTCGTGACCGGCATCAAGGAGGCCGAGTCGGCCCGGTCGGGGGTGCGGGGCCTGCTGTCGCGGGTCCGCCGCGCGAGTCCGGCCACGCCCTACGTGGTGGCGTGGGACGGCGGTGAGGCGCCGTGGGCGGCGACGCCGTTCGTGCCGGGCGGGCCGGGGGCCGAGAAGTTCCTGGAGCCGGTCATGGTGTCGGGGATGCTGATCGGCGACCGGCACGGCCCCGATTTCGTGCCCTACTGGCTGGGCGACCGCAATCCGGCGCTGCCCGCGCCGCCTCCGCCCGCTCCGCCGCCGACGGCGACGCCGCGCCAGGTGGCGGCGGCCTCGGCGGTGCTGGCCGTGCTGGTGCTGCTGCTCCTGGTCATGGTGTGGTTGTTCCTGTTCCGGGGCGACGACGAGGCGATCCCGGCGCAGCCGCTGCCGCCGACGGTGTTCGTGCCGACCCCGCCGCCGGTGCCCGAGCAGTCGGAGCCGACCCAGCCCTCGCCGTCGCCGGGCCCGAGCGAGGGGGCCAGCCCGACGCCGCTGCCCGGCGGCTCGGACGACCCCGGCGACGCCATCTGAGACTTGAGCCTCACGTAACGGGAGTCCTTAGGGTCGGCCGCGTGAAACTCAACGTGATCGACTCCGTCTCCCGGATGCGCGAGATCCTCGCCGTCCCGCTGCCCGGACGGCCCGCGGCGCTCGGCGACCTGCTCGAACCGATGGCCGCCGCGATGCCGTGGCCGGCCGCCGGCGCGCTCGCCGACTTCCACCACCAGGGGTCCGGGTTCCGCACCGACCGCGACGACGCCCGCTACCTGCCGGCGCTCGACCGGCTCGACGGGGTGCTGCCCCGGATCGAGGCCGCCCTGCACCGGGCGTGGGAGCACCAGAAGGCCGCCGTGCCGGGCATCCGGGTCGCCGACACGGTGAACGTGCTGCTGGTGCTCGGCGACCCCGACGACGCCTATCTGACCGGGACCTGCCACGGCTACTTCGGCGTGGGCGGCTTCCCCGGCTGGATCCATCTCACGATCTGGCCGACCGAGGAGAGCGTCGGGGCGATCGCCGACTGCGCGGTGCACGAGTTCCACCACAACGTGCGGTACGCCAACGTCGTCTGGGACCCGGAGACGGTCCAGCTGGGGGAGCAGATCGTGTCGGAGGGGCTGGCCGACGCGTTCACGGCCGAGCTGGGCGGCACCCCCGGCTACTGGGCGGGGACGCCGGACGAGGGGGCGTACCGGAAGATCGTGGCGAACCTGTCGCTGACGGGGATGGGGAACTTCGCCGCCTACGTCCTCGGCGACGCGGCGGCGGCGCGGTTCGGCGGCACGCCCGTCGGGCTGCCCGCGATGGCGGGCTATCCGGTCGGGCGGCGGATCGTCGAGGCGCACCTGGCGGCGACGGGGCTGAGCGCGGCGCAGTCGACGGCCCTGACCAGCGCGGAGATCATCGCGAACGCGGGTCTATAGTTCTGGCCCGTGACCGGGGGACAAATCGTACTTTTGCTATTGGCCGCAATGGCGGCCGGGTGGGTCGACGCCGTGGTGGGCGGCGGCGGGCTGCTGCAACTGCCCGCGCTGCTGCTGGCCGGGCTGAGCCCGGTCGAGGCGCTGGCGACCAACAAGAGCGCCTCGGTCTTCGGCACCACCAGCGCCGCCTACACCTACGCGCGCCGGACCGGCGTCGACCGGATCGCGGTCCCGGCCGGGGTGGCGGCGGTGCTGAGTTCGGCCGGCGGGGCGCTGCTGGCGGCGCTGCTCGACCCGGCGGTCCTGAAGCCGCTGATCATCGTGATCCTGGTGGGCGTGGCGGCCTTCGTGGCGCTGCGGCCCTCCTTCGGCGCGGTCGCGCTGCCCGACCGGCGCACCCGGGCGCGGGTGGTGGCCGCCGTGCTGGCGGCGGGGGTGGCGATCGCGTTTTACGACGGGCTGGTCGGGCCGGGCACCGGCACCTTCCTGATCATCGTGTTCACGTCGGTGATCGGGATGGACTTCGTGCGGGCCTCCGCCACCTCCAAGATCATCAACATGGGGACCAACCTCGGCGCCATCGCCGTCTTCGCCGCCCAGGGGCACGTGGTCTGGGCGCTGGGGCTGGCGATGGGCGTGGCGAACATCGCCGGCGCCCAGCTCGGCGCGCGGATGGCGCTCAAGCGGGGCGCCGGCTTCGTCAGGGCCGTTCTGCTGACTGTGGTGTCGGCGCTGGTGCTGCGGCTGGGCTGGGATCTGCTGTAGCGACGGGCTTGAGCGCCCCGGCGGCCAGGGCCACGAACAGGGCCATGACGGCCGGCACCCCGAGGGCGAACGGCAGGCCGGTGAGCTCGGCCACGCCGCCGATGAGGACCGGGCCGGCGAGCAGGCCGGCGTACCCGAGGCTGGCGACGCGGGCCAGCGCCCGGCCGCTGGTGGCCGGGTCGCGGTGCCCGGCGGCGGAGAACACCTGCGGGATGATGCACGACAGGCCCGCGCCGAACAGGCCGAAGCCCACGATGCCTGCCACCGGGTGGCCGATGAGCAGCGCGACCAGCAGGCCGGTGCCGGCCAGCGTGCCGCAGCAGCGCACCAGCACGACCGGGCCGAGCCAGGCGGCGAGCCGGTCGCCGGCGAACCGGCCGGCCGTCATCATGATCGAGAAGGCGGCGTATCCGGCGGCGCCGACGCTCTCGTCCGACAGCAGGTCCTCGACCAGGTAGACCGAGCTCCAGTCGGCCATCGACCCCTCGCCGACCAGGCAGCAGAAGGCCAGCACGCCCAGGAACAGCACCCATCCGGCCATCGCGTTGCCGGTCTTGCCGGGCGCCTGCTGCGCCGGGGCGCGCGACAGGTCGAGCTCGTCGGGCAGCGCCATGCGGGCGCAGGCCAGCGACACGGCCAGGATGAGCACGCCGACCGTCGCGAACGTCGCCACCACGCTGGCGCCGGCGTGCGCGAACAGACCGCCGGTGGAGGCCCCGAGGAACCCTCCGACGGAGAAGACGGCGTGGAAGGAGGACATGATCGGGCGGTGGTAGTGCCGCTCGACGATGACGGCGTTGGCGTTCATCGACACGTCCAGCACGCCGTGGACGACGCCGAAGGCCAGCAGCGCGGCGGCCAGCCCGGTCAGGCCCGGCGCGAGCGCGGGCAGCACCAGCACGGGCCCCTGCAGCAGGGCGACGGGGATCATGACGCGGCGGGAGCCGTAGCGGTCGACCAGGCGGCCGACGGCCTGCATGCCGGCGATGGCGCCGGCGGCGATGCCCAGCAGGGCCAGGCTGAGTTCGCCCTCGCTGAGGTTGAGGTCGGATTTGATGGCGGGGATGCGGGAGGTCCAGGTGCCCAGGGCGACACCGGAGATCAGGAACAACCCGTAGACGGCCACGCGGGCGCGCAACAACATGTGGGGGATCCTCAGGCGGTGATGACGGTGACGCCCGCTCCGGTGAGGGCGTCGTGTTCGTCCGGCGGGACGCCGGTGTCGGTGACGACGACGTCCAGGCCCGTGAAGGAGCAGACGGCGCCGAAGGCGGTGCGGGTGAACTTGCCGGAGTCGCAGGCCACGATGACGCGCCGGGCCGAGGCGATGGCGGCCTGCTTGACCGCGACGTCCTCCAGGTCGTGGGCGGTGACGCCGTGCTTGGCCGACAGGCCGCAGCAGCCGATGACGGCGGTGTCGAAGCGCAGCGCCCGCAGCGACGCCTCGGCGAGCGGGCCGACCAGGTTGAGCTCGACCGGCCGGACCTCCCCGCCGGGCATGACGAGTTTCACCCGCGGGGCGGTGGCCAGTTCGTTGGCGCACCGCAGGGCCAGCGGCAGCACGGTCAGCCGGCGGTCGTGCACCGCCCGCGCCACCTCCAGCAGGGTCGAGCCGCCGTCGAGGACGACGGCCTCGCCGTCGGAGAGCAGCCCGGCGACGGCCTGGGCGATGCGCTTCTTGGCGTCGACGGCCTCCAGTTCACGGGCCCCGTAGGGGGGTTCCTCGCCGCGCAGCAACAGGCTGAGCGCGCCGCCGCGGACCCGCCGCACCACGCCCTGCTGGGCGAGTTCGTCGAGGTCACGGCGGATGGTCATCTCCGACACGCCGTAGTGGCCGGCCAGGTCGGCCACCGTGACGCTGTCGGCGGACCGCAGCGTGCTCATGATCGCGTTCAGCCTTTCGGCACTCTCCATGTGTTCATTTGAACATGAACTCTGTTCGATCGGCAATATGGGACAGACTGGGCGTCATGCGTGCCAGCCGGTTGCTCTCCCTGCTGCTGCTCCTGCAGACCCGGGGGCGGATGACGGCGGCGGAACTGTCCGCCGAGCTGGAGGTGTCGGTCCGGACCGTCTACCGCGACATGGACGCGCTCTCGTCGGCCGGCGTCCCGATCTACGCCGACCGGGGGCCCGCCGGGGGATACCAGCTGCTCGACGGCTACCGCACGAAGCTGAACGGGCTGACCGAGGCCGAGGCGTCGTCGTTGTTCCTGGCCGGATTGCCCGGACCGGCCGCCGAACTCGGGCTCGCCGAGGTCGCGGCCGCCGCTGAGCTGAAGCTGCTGGCCGCGCTGCCGCCCGGCCCCCGCTCCCAGGCGGCCCGGATGCGCGAGCGGTTCCTGCTCGACGTGCCCGGCTGGTACCGGGGCGCCGAGGACGTGCCGTTCCTGGCCGAGGTCGCTTCGGCGGTGTGGGAGCAGCGCCCGCTGCGGCTGACCTACCGGCGGTGGGGCCCGGCCGAGGTGCGCCGCGACGTGCTGCCCTACGGCCTGGTGCTCAAGGGCGGGTCGTGGTACCTGGCCGCCGAGTGCGACGGGTCGATGCGCACCTACCGGGTGGCCCGCATCCTGGCCCTGGCCGGGCTGCCGGGCCGGTTCGAGCGGGGCGAGTTCGACCTGCCGGCGTTCTGGGAGCGGTTCTCGGCCGAGTTCGCCGCGCGCCTGTACACCGGGACGGCCCGGATCCGGCTGGCGCCCGGGGGAGAGGGGCTGCTGACGTACACGATCGGGGAGGAACGCGCCGAACCCGCGCTGGCGCTGGCCGAGCCCGACCCCGACCGGCCGGGGTGGAGGGTGCTGGAGATCCCGGTCGAGGGGCTGAACGGCGCGCGGTGGACGTTGTTGCGGCTGGGGGCGCTGATCGAGGTGCTGGGGCCGCCGGATCTGCGCGCGATGATGGCCGAGGCGGCGCTCGGCATGGCGGAGATGTACCGCTGAGACTTACTTTGTAAAGGTGCCGGGCTGGTGCAATGCAAACTTTGCCTGCAAAAAGCCTCGCAGCGACGGTAAATGGTTTGCTCCGGACGGGGCCGGATGGCGACGATGGGCCGGGCGCTCTGCCACGGGGGCGAGAGCGCCCCTTTCAGAAAGGCCGACGTCTGTTGGGTGTCTGGTTCGAGGAGGCCGGTTCCGGGGCTCCTGTCGTGCTGCTGCATTCGAGTGCCGCCGACGCGCGCATGTGGGATCCGCTCTGGCCGGAGCTGACCGCGCGCTTCCGCGTGGTGCGGCTGGACTTCCGCGGCTACGGGCGCAGCCCGTGGGCGGCCCAGGAGCCCTATACCGACGCCGGCGACGTCGCCGAGGTGCTCGACGGGCTCGGCGTGCGCGGGGCGGCCGTGATCGGCGCCTCGCACGGCGGCCGGGTGGCGCTTGAGGTGGCCACCGCGCGTCCCGATCTGGTGGGCCGGCTGATCCTGCTGTGCGCCGGGATGGGCCTGCCGCCGACGCCCGACGTGCGCGCGTTCGGCCAGGCCGAAGACGCCTTCATCGAGGCGGGCGACGTCGAGGGGGCGGTGCGGCTGAACGTCGACACCTGGCTCGGGCCCGAGGCGGGGGAGGCCGAGCGGATCTGGGTGGCGGAGATGCAGCGCAACTCCTTCGAGCTGCAGCTGGCCGCCGATCCGGAGCCGACGGCCGGGCACCTGCCGATCGACCTTTCGGCGATCACGGCCCCGGCGGTCGTGGTGGCGGGGGCGCACGATCTTCCGTACTTCCAGGAGACCGCGCGGGTGATCGCGGCGGGGCTGGCGTCGGCGGAGCTGGTGGAGCTCGCCTGGGCGGGTCACCTGCCCTCCGTCGAGCGGCCCGGCGAGATCACGCGGCTGCTGCTTGACCGGCTCGAGGGTTTCAGTGGTTGAGGGTCGCCATGCCGGCCGCGTTGTAGCGGTCGCCGGCGACGTGGTCGGCGAGGTCGCCGAGGCGGGCCAGTTCGTCTCCTGACAGGGTGAGGCCGGCGGCGGCGACGTTCTCCTCGACGCGGGCGGCGCGGCGGGTGCCGGGGATCGGCACGACGTCGTCGCCCTGCGCGAGCACCCAGGCGAGGGCGATCTGGGCGGCGGTGGCGTGGTGGGCGCGGGCGACGGCGGTGACCTCGCCGACCAGGGCCATGTTGGCGGTGAGGTTGGCGTCCTCCCAGCGGGGGTTGGTGCGGCGGAAGTCGTCTTCGCGCAGGTCGCCGAGGTCGACGGCGCCGGTGAGCAGGCCGCGGCCGAGGGGGCTGTAGGGGACCAGGCCGATGCCCAGTTCGCGCAGGGTGGGCAGCAGGTCGGTCTCGATGTCGCGGGTGAACAGGGAGTATTCGTACTGCCCGGCGGTGATCGGGTGGATGGCGTGGGCGCGCCGCACGGTCTCGGGGGCGGCCTCGGAGATGCCCAGGAAGCGGACCTTGCCGGCCTCGACCAGTTCCTTCATGGCGCCCCAGGTGTCCTCGACGGGCACGGCGGGGTCGACGCGGTGCTGGTAGTAGAGGTCGATGTGGTCGACGCCGAGGCGGCTCAGGGAGGCGTCGGCACTGGCGCGCACGTAGTCGGGGTGGCCGTTGATGCCCAGGCGGGTGCCGTCGCCGGCGCGCTGGATGCCGAACTTGGTGGCGATGACGACCTGGTCGCGGCGGTCGCGGACGGCGCGGCCGACGAGCTTCTCGTTGGTGAAGGGGCCGTAGGCGTCGGCGGTGTCGAGCAGGGTGACGCCGAGGTCGAGGGCGCGGTGGATGGCGGCGATGGATTCGGCGTCGTCCCCGGGGCCGTAGAAGTCGCTCATGCCCATGCAGCCGAGGCCGAGCGCGGCGGTGGTGAGGTGGCCGAGTGTGCGCGTCTCCATGTCTACTCCTCACTTACTTTGTAAAGCCGGTGGGCTGTTCGTTTACCCTGACCCACTCTTCACAACCTATCCGCGACGGGTGAGCCGATTTTGTCGGTGGCGGGGTGCACTATGGCGGGCATGGCCTCGTGGCAGGAGATCGAGAACGACGCCCCTGAGTTCGCAGCGCGCTTTCTGCGGCTGTTCGACGCGGGCAAGCACAAGACCATGGCGACGCTGCGCCGTGACGGCTCGCCGCGGATCAGCGGCACCGAGACCCAGTTCACCCAGGGGGAGTTGTGGCTGGGGTCGATGACCAAGGCGGTGAAGGCGGCCGATCTGCTGCGTGATGGCCGCATGGCGCTCCACGGCCCGACGACCGATCCGGGTGAGGAGGGGTCGGGCACCTGGCCGGGCGAGGCGAAGTTGTCGGGGCGCGCGGTGGAGGTCACCGATCCGCAGGTGGTCAAGGCCGTGGTGGGCGGGGATCCGGGGGAGTCGCACCTGTTCCGGGTGGAGATCGAGGGTGCGGTGATCACGCGGGTCGACGAGGCGATGCTGGTGATCGAGAGCTGGGCGCCGGGCCGCGGGGTGAGTGTGGTCCGGCGTCGTTAGTGCCCCATCGGCCGCCCGTGTTCTTCCCCTTCTTCGGGCGGCCGATGGGTACGGGTCTTTTCTTTCCGTTACGGCTTCGCGTGGCCGGCGCCGACGGCCGGTGTCCGGTGCGGGGTGAGGGGCGGCGCGAACCGGCGGTGTCCGGTCCGGGTGGTCACGGGTGACGGCGGGGAGGCGGGGGCGTGACTGTTCGGATCGTGACGGCGGTTCTGCGTGACGGCGATCGGGTGTTGTTGTGCCATCGCAACGCGGGGCGCCGCTGGTATCCCGATGTGTGGGATCTGCCGGGTGGTCATGTCGAGGACGGGGAGGCGCCGGAGGCGGCCCTGGTCCGGGAGCTTCGTGAGGAGCTGGGCGTCGCCGTGCCGCCGCCGTCGGGCCCGCCGCTGCGGGTGGTCCGGACGGCGGCGTTCCACCTGCGGGTCTGGCTGGTGGAGCGGTGGGCGGGGACTCCGGTGAACGCGGCGCCGGAGGAGCACGACGATCTGGCGTGGTTCGGGGCGTCCGAGCTCGCCGGTCTGCGGCTGGCGCATGAGTCGTTTCTGCCGATGCTTCTCGCGTGCGTGGGGTCAGGTGATGGAGAAGCCGCCGTCGACGCAGATGTTCTGCCCGGTGACGAAGGCGGCGGCGTCGGAGGCGAGGAAGACGGCGATGCCGGCGTAGTCGTCGGGGAGGCCGTTGCGGCCGACGGCGTGGCGGGCGGCGAGGGCGTCGACGCGGCCGGGGATGGCTTGCACGGCTTCGGTGAGGGGGGTGAGGACGAAGCCGGGGAGGATGGTGTTGGCGGTGACGCCGTGGCGGCTCCAGGCTTCGGCTTGGGAGCGTGACAGGCCGCCGATGGCGGCTTTGGCGACGCCGTAGGCGCCGCTGTTGCCGAAGGCGCGGTGGGTCTGCTGTGAGCCGATGTTGATGATGCGGCCCCAGCCGCGTTCGGCCATGCGGGGGGCGTGGTGCTGGCCGAGGTGGTAGGGGGCGGTGAGGTTGACGGCGATGGTCTGCTGGTAGTCGTCGGGGGTGAGGTCGCCCATGGGGTGGCGGATGTTGTTGGCGGCGCTGGTGACGAGGATGTCGGTGTCGGTGACGGTGTCGCACAGGCGGGTGAGGTCGTCGGGGTCGCCCATGTCGGCTTGGACGGCGGTGGCGGTGATGCCGTGGTCGCGGAGCCGGGTGAGGGCGTGGTCGAGCTGGGGGCGGCGGCGGGCGGCGATGGTGATGTGGGCGCCGGCGCCGCCGAGGGCGCGGGCGATGGCGTAGCCGATGCCGCTGCTGCCGCCGGTGATGAGGGCGGTGCGGCCGTGGAGGCCGAACAGGTCAGTGAGGTAGGGGGCGCCCGCAGGTGTCATGAGGGTTCACCCTATCGCCGGAATCGTCGGATGATCCGAGTTCTTCGGTGATGACTTCGCTGATGCGCCGCATGACGCGGCTCATGTCGCGCAGGGTGTCGGTGTCGAGGCGGGTGAGGAGCTGGCGCCAGTTGCTGGCGCCGGCGTCGAGCATGTCGTCGGTGAGGGTGCGGCCTTCGGTGGTGAGGGTGAGGCGGCGGACGCGGCGGTCGGCGGGGTCTTCGCGGCGGGTGAGGAGGCCGTGGGCGACGAGGCGGTCGACGATGCCGGTGAGGGTGCCGAGGCCGATGCCGAGTTCGCGGGCGAGTTCCTGGCCGGAGGCCGACTCGTGGAACGACAGGGCGACGATGACCTTGAGCTGCTGCATGGTCAGGGTGGTGGCGAGCAGGGGGAGGGAGCGGTCGCGGGCGAAGACGCGTCCGAGGAGGCGCTGGGTGTCGGCGATCCAGTCGATGAGCTGCTCGCGTTCGTCGCCGTCTGTCGTGTCGTGTGTTTTCACGCTGGCCTTCGGTGGGCGGTCGCAAACCTGAGAAGGTTATCAGGAATGCCACGTGACATTAAATATTCGTACGACGCGAAGTGTTAGGGTGAGCCGCACTAATCTTCCGGCCGACCTTCTGTCAAGGAGCCTTCGCGCATGACCTTCCTGGCCAGGCTGAGCCTCGCCAACCGCACTCTTGTGATCATGATTGCGGTGGTGGCCAGCGCTCTCGGCGCCTATGCCATCCCCTCGTTGAAACAGCAGCTGTTCCCGTCGCTGGAGTTCCCGGGGGCGTTCGTGGTGGCGCCGTATGCCGGCGCCGCGCCCGACATCGTCGAAGACCAGGTGACCAAGCCTATCGAGAGCAGCTTCCAGGGCATCGCCGGGGTGACGGAGATCTCCTCCACCTCGCGTGAGGGCATGGCCTCGATCCAGGTGGCGTTCGAGTTCGGCACCGACATCGACGAGGCCATCGGCCAGATGGAGCAGGCGATCTCGGGCATCGAGGCGCAGCTCCCGGCGACGGTCGACCCGCGGGTGATCGCGGGCGGCACCGACGACATCCCGGTGGTGGTGCTGGCGGCCTCCGGCGCTGATGAGGCGACGCTGCTCGACCGGCTGGAGCAGACGGCGGTGCCGTCGCTGCGGGGAGTCGACGGCGTGCGGGAGGTGGAGGTCACCGGCGCGCGCGGCAAGCAGGTGACGATCACGCCCGACACCGAGGAGATGCTGAAGAAGGGGTTGTCGCCGGCGGCGATCCCGGAGCTGCTGCGCGCCAACGGCGTGGCGATCCCGGCGGGGTCGATCAGCGAGGACGGCCGTAACCTGACCGTCCAGATCGGCGACCGCGTGGCGACGGTGGAGGACCTGAAGAACCTCTACCTGGCTCCGCCGGCCGCGCCCGCGCAGCCGCAGGCGCAGGTTCCGGGCCGTCCCGGCGCGGCGACGGGCCAGGCGGTGCGGCCGCCGGCGCCGCCCAAGCCGGTGGCGCTGGGGTCGGTGGCCGACGTCGAGGTGGTCGACGACTCGGCCACGACGCTGACGCGGACCGACGGCAAGCCGAGCCTGGGCGTGTCGATCACGATGAAGCCCGATGGGAACGCGGTGGCGATCTCCCATGACGTGCGGGATCTGATGCCGGAGCTGACGACGGCGCTGGGGTCGGGGGCGACGCTGACGGTGGTGTTCGACCAGGCGCCGTATGTGGAGCGGTCGATCCACGACCTGACGACCGAGGGCCTGCTGGGCCTGGCGTTCGCGGTGATCATCATTCTGATCTTCCTGCTGTCGATCCGGTCGACGCTGGTGACGGCGGTGTCGATCCCGCTGTCGGTGGTGATCGCGCTGATCGCGTTGTGGGTGGGCGACTACTCGCTGAACCTGCTGACGCTGGGCGCGATGACGATCGCGGTCGGGCGGGTGGTCGACGACTCGATCGTGGTCCTGGAGAACATCAAGCGTCATCTGGGCTACGGCGAGCCGAAGCGGCAGGCGATCCTGAGCGCGGTGCGTGAGGTGTCGGGCGCGGTGACGGCCTCGACGCTGACGACGGTGGCGGTGTTCGCGCCGATCGCGTTCGTGGGCGGCATGGTGGGCCAGTTGTTCTCGCCGTTCGCGGTGACGGTGACGGTGGCGCTGCTGGCCTCGCTGCTGGTGTCGCTGACGGTGATCCCGGTGCTGGCGTTCTGGTTCCTGAAGGCGCCGGCGGTGTCGCCGGAGGAGGCGCGCCGGGTGCGGGAGGAGGCCGAGGCCAAGGAGCTGCGCTCGCCGCTGCAGCGCGCCTATCTGCCGGTGCTGCGGTTCGCGACGCAGCGCCGCTGGGTGACGCTGGCCATCGGTGTGGTGATCTTCATCGGGACGATGGCGCTGGCGCCGAACCTGAAGACGAACTTCCTCGACTCCTCCGGCCAGGACACGGTCAACATCACCCAGCGGATGCCGGTGGGCACGAACCTGGCGGCCACCGACGAGGCGGCCGGCGCGGTGGAGCGGGTCCTGGCCGACGAGCCGGGTGTGGCGTCCTACCAGGTGAACGTCGGCGGCGGGAACCAGTTCATGGGCGGGGCGGGCGGCAGCGCCGACCGGGCCTCGTTCTCGGTGACGCTGGCCGACGACGTCGACGCCGACGCGCTGCAGGAGGGGCTGCGGGAGAAGTTCGCGGCGCTCGGCTCGGGCGTGGGCGAGATCACGGTCGGCGGGGGCGGCGGCGGGGGCGGTCTGGGGTCCAACCAGATGCAGGTGATCCTGCAGGGTCCCGACGTCGACCAGCTGGCGGCGGCGTCCAAGACGGTGGTGGCGGCGCTGGCCGGGGTGCCGGGGCTGCGGGATGTGGCCTCCAACCTGGAGGACAGCGCCGAGCGGATCGAGGTCCACGTCGACCGCGAGAAGGCGGCGGCCAAGGGCCTGACGGAGGCGGGGATCGGCCAGCAGGTCGCCCAGGCGTTCCGGGGCGCTCCGGTGGGGTCGATCGACATCGACGGCCGGGCCGCCGACATCGTGCTGCGCACGGGTGACACGCCCGAGAGCCTGAAGCAGGTCGAGGACCTGGAGATCGCCTCGGCGACCGGCATGGTGAAGCTGACCGACGTGGCCGAGGTCGCCAAGAACGGCGGCCCGACGCAGATCAGCCGTCTCGACGGCGAGCGCACCGCGACCGTGTCGGGCGCGGCCGACGCCTCCAACCTGGGGGCGGTCACGACCGAGGTGACGGCCGAGCTCGACGGGCTCACGCTGCCCGCCGGGGTCACCGCCACCGTCGGCGGCGCCTCGGCCGACCAGGAGGAGGCGTTCGCCGACCTGGGGCTGGCGATGGTGCTGGCCATCGCGATCGTCTTCATGATCATGGTGGCGACGTTCTCGAGCTTCGTGCAGCCGCTGATCCTGCTGGTGTCGATCCCGTTCGCGGCGACCGGCGCGATCGGGCTGCTGCTGATCACCGACACGGCGCTGGGCGTGCCGGCGCTGATCGGCATGCTGATGCTGATCGGCATCGTGGTCACCAACGCGATCGTGCTCATCGACCTGATCAACCAGTACCGCGAGCAGGGCATGGGCGTCGTGGAGGCCGTCATGGAGGGCGGCCGCCGCCGGGTGCGCCCGATCCTGATGACGGCGCTGGCCACCATCGGCGCGCTCACGCCGATGGCGGTCGGGCTGACGGGGTCGGGCGGGTTCATCTCGCAGGCGCTGGCGATCGTCGTCATCGGCGGCCTGGTGTCCTCGACGCTGCTGACGCTGGTCCTGGTGCCGACGCTGTACGTGATGGTCGAGCGGACCAAGGAGCGGTTCAGCCGCACCCCCAAGCACGAACGCCGCCTGGAGGTGTACGAGGAGGAGGCGCTGGCCCCCACCCGGTAAGCGCGGGGGGATGCGCGGCTTCGATAAGCTCGGGGAACGTGACCGACAAGCCGCGCATCCCCAACGTCCTGGCCACCCGCTACGCCTCGCCCGCCCTGGCCCGTCTGTGGTCTCCCGACCACAAGGTGGTGCTGGAGCGGCGGTTGTGGGTGGCCGTGCTCAAGGCCCAGGCCGATCTCGGGATCCCGGTGCCCGCCGACGTGATCGCCGCCTATGAGAAGGCGGCCGACAGCGTCGACCTGGCCTCGATCGCCGCGCGTGAACGCGTCACCCGCCACGACGTGAAGGCGCGCATCGAGGAGTTCAACGCGCTGGCCGGGCACGAGCACGTCCACAAGGGCATGACCAGCCGCGACCTGACCGAGAACGTCGAGCAGCTGCAGGTCCGCGACAGCCTCCTGCTGGTCCGCGACCGCGTCGTCGCGCTGCTGGCGCGGCTGGCGCGGCTGGCGGGGGAATACTCGGCGACCGTGATGGCGGGCCGCTCCCACAACGTCGCCGCCCAGGCCACCACCCTCGGCAAACGCTTCGCGACCGCCGCCGACGAGCTCCTGGTCGCCTACGAGCGGCTGGAGGAGCTGATCGCCCGCTATCCGCTGCGCGGCGTCAAGGGCCCGGTCGGCACCTCCCAGGACATGCTCGACCTGCTGGGCGCCGACCGGCTGGCCGACCTGGAGCAGCGCGTCGCCGCCCACCTCGGCTTCACCCGCGCCTTCACCAGCGTCGGCCAGGTCTACCCGCGCTCCCTCGACTACGACGTGCTGACCACGCTGGTGCAGCTGGCGGCCGCGCCGTCGTCGCTGGCCAAGACGATCCGGCTGATGGCCGGCCACGAACTGGTCACCGAGGGCTTCCAGGAGGGGCAGGTCGGCTCCTCGGCGATGCCGCACAAGATGAACACCCGCTCCTGCGAGCGCGTCAACGGCCTGACCGTGATCCTGCGCGGCTACGCCTCCATGGCCGGGGAGCTGGCCGGCGACCAGTGGAACGAGGGCGACGTGTCGTGCTCGGTGGTGCGCCGCGTCGCCCTGCCGGACGCGTTCTTCGCCTTCGACGGCCTGGTCGAGACGATGCTGACGGTCCTGGACGAGTTCGGCGCCTTCCCCGCCGTCATCGAGGCCGAACTCGACCGCTACCTGCCCTTCCTCGGCACCACCAAGATGCTGATGGCCGCCGTGAAGGCTGGACTGGGCCGCGAGGCGGGCCACGAGCTCATCAAGGAGCACGCGGTCGCGGCGGCGCTGGCGATGCGCCAGGACGGCGGCGGCAACACCCTGCTCGACCGCCTGGCCGCCGACGACCGGTTCCCGCTGTCGCGCGCCGACCTCGACGCGCTGCTGGCCGACCGGGTCTCCTTCACCGGCGCGGCCGCCGACCAGGTCGCCGCCGTGGCCGCCCGCGTGGGAGAGATCACCGCCCGCCACCCGCAGGCCGCCCAGTACACGCCGGGCGCCATTCTGTGATCGAACTGCACCACGTCGAGGAGGTCGCCGCCGCCTGCGGAGGCGACGACCTGCTCGTCTGGACGGCCCAGCGGCTGCCCGACGGCGGAGCCCGCGCCTGGGCGCACGGCGAGGCCGTGGTCGCGGCGTGCGCGGCGGTGTCCAAACACGACCGCCTCGCGGTCTCCGGCACGCCCGGTGATCCCGCGCTGCCAGAGCTGGTGCGGCGGGCGTGGCGGGAGATGGGCACCGGCTTCCGGCCCTTCGGCGACCGCGAGGTGATCCACCGCCTGGTTGAGGCGATGCCGGGGGAACTGGGCCCGGCGGGGAACTTCACCTGGATGACCGTCGACCCGAGCACGGTCCGCCTGGACGCGGCGCGGTCGGCCACGGCGGGGCTGGACACGGCGCAATTGGAGACGGCACGGCTTGAGACCAGGCCGCTGGGAACATCAGGGCAGGTGCTGGTGGAGCCCCGGGTCGAATGGCTCGGGCCTGGGGACGTCGAGGAGGTCGCGCGGGTGCTGGCGGTCGCCAATCCCGATGCCTATGCGCGGCCCGGTATGCCCGGGATCTTCCGCTGGGCCGGGATCCGTGATGAGGGCGGGCGGCTGGTGGCGGTCGGGGCCGATGCCTGGTCGGCGCCGACCGTCGGGTTCGTCGGCGGGGTCGCGACGCTGCCGCGGGCGCGGGGGAGCGGGCTGGCCGGGGCGATCTGCCGGTTCCTGACCGTCGCGCTGCTGGAGCGGCACGGGCGGGTGTCCCTCATGGTCGACGACGTCAACGCCGCCGCGCTGGCCGTCTACCGGCGGCTGGGCTACGCGCGGCGGGCGGTGGCGGCGACCCGGGCCGTACAGGGGGCATAAAACCAGGTGAGCGGCGCGGCCCGACCATGCACAGTGAGGGAATGATGTCCGCGTTTGTCCCCGGCCTGGAGTTGTGCCGCGCCTACTACCACGATGTGCTGCGGCCCCTTCTGGACGACTGTTCCCATCCCGTTCCGCACAGCGCCGCGCTCATCGGGCCCGGCTCGGAGGTGCTCGGTTTCGACACCGCCCGCTCCGCCGACCACGACTGGGGGCCGCGCGCGATCGTGTTCGTGCCCGCCGGCCGCGCCGAGGAGGTCCGTGACCGGGTCTGGCAGCGGCTGCCGGCCGAGTACGGCGGTTTCCCGACGGCGTTCGGGTCCGACGTGCATCCGGTGCGGCCGGGCGTCACGGTCACCGAGTTCACGCCGTGGGCGCGGGACCTGCTCGGCTTCGACCCGCGTGACCCGATCGGCGTCGACGACTGGCTGGGGGCGCCGTGGCAGCGGCTGGCGGAGTTCACCGGCGGCGACGTCTTCCACGACGGGCTCGACGAGTTGTGCGCGGCCCGCCGGCGGCTGCGCTGGTACCCCGACGACGTGTGGCGGTATGTGCTGGCGTGCCAGTGGACCCGCATCGCGCAGGAGGAGGGTTTCCCCGGCCGCGCCGGGGAGGTGGGCGACGATCTGGGGTCGGTGCTGGCCACGGGGCGGATCGCCCGGGACCTGATGCGGCTGACGCTGCTGATGCGGCGGCGCTACCCGCCGTACACCAAATGGCTCGGCAGCGCCTTCAACCGGCTGTCGGGGTCGGCCGAGCTCGGCGACGCCCTGTCGGGGGCGCTGCGGGAGGCGACCTGGCAGGGCCGCGAACACCATCTGTCGCGGGCCTACCGGCGGGTGGCCGCGCTGCACAACCGGCTGGCGCTGACCGCGCCGGTCGAACCGGGCACCCGGCCCTTCCACGACCGGCCGTTCCAGGTGATCGGCGGCCACCGGTTCGCCCGCGCGCTCATGGACGCCGTCACCGACCCCGCCGTCGCCCGCCTGGACCTGGTCGGCACCGTCGACCAGGTCGCCGACAACACCGGCGCCCTCACCCACCCCCGCCGGGCCCGCAACCTCGCCGCGGCGGCCCGCTGAACCCTCAGACCAGGGCCAGGGGGCGGACCGACGCCAGCGTCGGCAGCAGCGCCGGGAGGTCGGACAGGGTGCGGATCGCCGGGACGCCCGCCGGGGGAGGGGCCGACCCGTAGCGGTCGAGCCACACGCCGTGCATGCCCGCCCGGGTCGGCCCGATGGCGTCGAGGTTCAGGTTGTCGCCCACCAGCACCACCTCGGCCGGGTGCAGGCCCAGCTTGGCCGCGGCGGCGGTGTAGACCTCGGCGGCGGGTTTGAAGTTCCCGCCCAGCGCGTCGGGGGTGAGCACCGGGTCGAGCCGGTCGAGCAGGCCCAGCCGCCGCAGCTTCGCCTCCTGCTGCACCGGCTGCCCGTTGGTCAGCACCCCGAGCGTCAGGCCGGTGCCCGCCAGCCTCCCGATGAGGGGCGCGGCGTCGGGGAAGGCCGTCCAGGCGCGTTCGTACAGGTCGAGGAACTGCGCGTAGGCGCCGTCGAGGTCGGCGGGGACCCGCACGCCCATGCGGCGGCAGTAGTCGCGCAGCCGGCGGCGGCGCTGTTCGCCGAAGGAGCATTCGCCCCGGTGCCAGGCCGGGAGGTGGACGTCCTCCAGCCGCAGCCACAACCCCGGCCCCTCGGCCAGCAGCGGATGGAACGGGGACCGTTCGGCCGTCCACGCCGTCACCGCGTGCGCGACCGCCGCACGATGATCGAACAGCGTCTCGTCCAGGTCGAAGAGAATGGCCCTGATCATGCCGCCCATCCTCCGGAACCCCGATTACAACGGCGTTTCCACGACGTGAAAGGGGAAACCGGGCTTACCCACAGCCAGTCACGCCCATCATGACAAAGATCACGGGCGGCCGTGGGCAAACCGGCGACAAAAGGGGCCTAGCGGGCGTTGGCCGTGATCGAGTCGCGGATGTAGACCGCCAGCCCCTCGGCCACCTCCTCGTAGTTGCGGGCGAACCGCTCGTCGGCCACGTACATCTCCCCGAGACCCACGTGGATCTCCGGCGTGCATTCGTAGAACCAGCGGCTGATGTGGGCCCGGTGGCGTTCGGCCACCTCCGTCGCCTCGGGCGAATCAGCCGGCGTCCCGCCCGCGAACAGGGCGTGCCAGTCGTGCACGAGCCCGGCCGCCTCGGCCTTGATCTGTTCCCAGTCGGCCTTGGTGTAGGAGGAGGTCCGCCGGCGGCTCTCCGTCCACGCCGACGTGCCGCCCCAGCGGTTCTCGGCCTCCTCGGCGTGGTCTTCGGGCCGGAACTCGCCGAACACCTCGTAACGCTCCTCGGGCGTCAACGACACTCCCATTCTCGCCGCCTCCATCGCGGTCTCCACGGACACCACCAGCGCCTCGAGCCGGGAGATGCGCCGCCGCAGCAGCTCGTGCTGACGCCGCAGATGCGTCTGCGCGTCGGCCCCCGGGTCGTCGAGGATCGTGGTGATCTCCTCCAGGGGGAACCCCAGCTCCCGGTAGAACAGCACCTGCTGCAGCCGGTCGAGATCGGGCTCGGCGTAGCGCCGGTAGCCGGCGGCCGTGCGTTCGCTCGGCGACAGCAGGCCGATCTCGTCGTAGTGGTGCAGCGTGCGGACGGTCACGCCCGCGAACGCCGCCACCTGGCCCACCGAATATGCCGCCACCTGGCCCACCGAATATCCCGCCATGATTCCCCCTCCTTCCTTCTGACGCGACTCAGCCTGGGGCCTGCCGTTACGTGAGAGTCAAGCCTTATACGGCCTTCTACCGCCCGCCCTAGACACCCGTATCGTGCACGAGCGGATGGGCGCGCATCGCCGCCTCCAGCTCGCCCGGCAGCTCGTCGCGGTAGCGGCCCAGCGTGCTCAGGTCGCCGTGGCCCAGCACCCGCCGCACCGCGTCCATGTCGGTCCCGCCCGCCAGCAGATGCGTCGCGGTGGTGTGGCGCAGCCCGTGAGGGGTCACCGAGCGGCGCCGCTCGGGATCGACCCGCGCCTGGACCCGGTCGATCACGCCCTGCACGTCGCCGCGCGCCAGCCGCCGCCCCCGCCACGACAACAACAACGCCTTCTCCTCCCCGGTGCGGACCTCCAGGTAGGCGGCCAGGGCGTGGGCCACCAGGCGGGGGAGCGGCACGTCACGCGTCTTGCCGCCCTTGCCGAAGATCCGCCAGTAGCGTTCGCCGTCGTTGGTGTAGAAATCCTCCACGTTCGCCCGCACCAGCTCCGACACGCGCGGCCCCACCATCGTCAGCAGCAGCACGATCAGCGCGTCACGCACCTCGGTCCGCTGGTCGCGCCGCCCCCGCCCCTCCTCACCCGCCTCCGGGGCCGCCGCGGCGCCGATCAGGCCCTGCGCCTGCTCGCGCGTCAGCGCCCGCCGCTCGGCCCGCAGCCCGCCCCGCTCGCGCGCCACCACCGTCGCGGCCGCCATCGGGTTCAGCTGCACCCACCCGGCCAGCGCCGCGTGCTTGAACAGCGCCGACACCGACCGCCGGAACCGCGCCTGCGAGGCCGCGCTCTGCAGCTCCCCGGAGGCGGTCTTGCGCCGTTCGTCGGGTTTGCGGGCGAAGGCCAGCAGCACCGCGTCGACGTCGTCGCCCGACAGGTCGTCGAGCACCCCCGACAACCGGCAGGCCGCCGACAGCCGCACGAAGGTCTGCACATCACGCGCGTACACCTCCGCCGTCGCGCGCGACAACCCGCCCGTCACCACCTTGGCGCGGACCAGCTCCACATAACGATCCGCCGCCTCTTCCACCGACAACCGATTCAGCTCCGCCGGACGCATGACCCCAGACCCTAACCCCCGCCACCGACAATCCCAGCTCAGTGGCATGATCGATAACATGACATATCCGGAACCGCGCTACCTGGGGGACACCGGGGAGATCACCGCCACCTACCTCCCGCACGGCGCCCCGCCCGACATCGCCTACGCCAACGGCGGCAGCTGCACCTACCTGGCGACCGGCGCGACCACCGACGGCAAGTTCGGCCTCTACCGCTGGGACATGGGCGCCAAACCCAGCGGCCCCGCCCCGCACTTCCACCGCAGCCTCACCGAATCGTTCTTCATCCTCACCGGCACCGTCCGCATCTACAACGGGCAGGAATGGATCACCACCGTGCCCGGCGACTTCGTGCACGTCCCGGAGGGCGGCGTCCACGGCTTCCGCAACGAATCCGGCGAACCGGCCAGCCTGCTGCTGATCTTCTCGCCCGGGGCGCCCCGCGAGGCCTACTTCGAGGGCATCGCCGAATGGGCCGCCTCCGGCCGCACCGACCAGGAGTTCTTCGTCCGCCACGACACCTTCTGGGTCGACGAGAAATAGCCGTCAGCCGCGCGCGTAGCGGCGCATCGACTCCAGGCCCGACACGCCGTAGACCTCCTCGACCGCGTTCGCGAGCAGATGACAGGCGCGGAACCGGTCGAGCGGGGTCAGGCCCAGCCCCGTCAGGTGCAGGTAGGTGTAGTTGAGCACCACCCGGTAGCGCAGGAAGTCGGGGCGGGTGAACATGTCGCGCTCGCCCTCAGGCACGGCACCGATATATCAGCCTTTACTTATATAAGTGCAGAACGGTACGATAACCGTCGTGCACGCGTTCGACATCCTCGGCGACCCCGTGCGCCGCCGCATCCTGGAACTCCTCGCCGACGGCGAACAGACCTCCGGAGCCATCACCGACGTCATCCGCGCCGAATTCGCCATCTCCCAACCGGCCGTCTCCCAGCATCTGCGCGTCCTGCGCGACAGCGGATTCGCCACGGTGCGCGCCGAAGGCGCCCGCCGCTTCTACACCGTCGAGCCTGCGCCACTCCGCGAGATCGACACATGGCTCGACCGGTTCCGCGGATCCTGGGAACACCGCCTCGACGCCCTGAGCACCGAACTCGCCCGAGGCAGACGCACCCGCCCCGCCGGCGGCCCACCACCCACACAGGAATGACATGAAAGACGTACTCGACGAACTGGCCGCCGTGCACCGCACGATGGGCAACGGCACCGTGCCCGCCGGCGACGCCTACACCGTGGAACTACGACGCCGCTACGACGCCGACATCCACGACGTCTGGGACGCCATCACCAACCCCGAACGCCTACGCCGCTGGCTCAACACGATCACCGGCGACCTCCGGCCCGGCGGAAAGTTCCACCTCGACAGCGGCGAACACGGCGACATCCTCCAGTGCGAACCACCACACCTGCTCAAGGTCTCCTGGCTCTACGGACCCGACGCCTGGCCCGGCACCAGCGAAGTACACGTGCGCCTGACCCCGGGACCCACCGGCGACACCGAACTCGAACTCATCCACGCAGCGGTCATGGGGGAGCCCTCCTTCCCCGTCTACGGCCCCGGCGCCGGCGGCGTCGGCTGGGACCTGGCCCTGCTCACCCTCGCCCGCTTCCTCACCGACGACGAGCGGCATCCTGATGAAGCTGGTCGGACAACTGATGCCCGGCGCCTTCCGCAAACAGTCGCTCCAGCACATGCAGGACTTCAAGGCGTTTGCTGAGCAGGGAAAAGACGTCCGCGAGGCGACGAACTGAGATGCCGTCACCACGACTCCCGGCGACACCATCGACCGCACCGGGTTGTGGATGCAGCCGCCGGGCCTTCTCATGAGCATTGACGGTCACATGGGTGAGCAGAGCCAGACGCCCCCCTGGCATAGACGGCGAGGTTGGGAGAACGTCTCTCGGCGTTGAGAAGCCATAGGGGAAGCCCGGTAGATGAGCTTGGCGCCCACGTCGATCTGGCCGGTTTTCGCCATGGGGCGTGTGGATGGCCTGCGGATCTTCCGGTGGGTGGCGGTCCCGGTGAACACGAGCGTGGAGCTCCTGTTCGACGACCGCCGTCGGAGCCGCTGGCGGATGACTGTTCGTGATGCTCGACCGATGTGGGGCCCGGCGTGACACCAAGACCGACCTGGTGAAGGCGCTGCAGCGTGCTCTTCCCGGCGCCCGACGGGTCGGTCAGGATCACCAACGATCCCGGCGGAGACCCGATGGAGCCCGCCGCCAATTGCGCGACGTCAGGAGGTCGCGGGCCGGCATCGCGACCCGCGACGTGCGGCTCACGAAGCAGCCCGTGGTGCTCCTTTGACCGATGTCTTATACCAAACAGAATTCACCTTCTGTACGGTATAGACATCTTTGCCCGATAAAGGGGTTTTCAGATGAGGCCGACGAACGCCTCGGCCTGTTCCTGGTTCATGCCGGTCTCGCCGCGCACCAGGAAGATCGCCTGCTCGGTCCGCCCGGCCTCCTTGAGCTCGCGGACCCGCCCGGCCAGGTCGGGCCCGGTCTGGAGGGCGCGTTCGGTGCTGGTGGGGAGGTAGCGGCCGGCGATGATCGATTCGGTGACGAATTTGGCGTCGCGGAGCCCGAGGCCGGTTTCCTGCCGGACGAGTTTGATCGCTTCCAGGACGCGTCCCTCGGCGCCGAGGTCGCGGACGCGGTCGCGGATGGGTTCGGCGATCTGCGGGATGACGCCGGGCGCCCAGTAGGCGACTTGGGCGCGGGGTCGTCCGCCGGCGGCTCTGACAGCGAGCAGGACGATGCCGGCGATGATGCCGAGGAGGATCAGCAGGACGAGGATTTCGGTGGGTCCGACGTTGCCCATGACGGTGATCTTACGACGCCTTTGCCTGCTCGATAATGAACATTATGTCAAGTTAGCTGGTGGAGGTGAAAGGTTCAGCCCGCCGGGCGGCGCGGGTGGGCGCGGTTGTGCTGGTCGTGGTGCGTTTCGGTCGGGTCGTGAGCGGGTCTCGGGATTGACCGTGGCGGGCGGCGAAGGTGAACATCGCCGTTCGTCCGGCTTTCGGCGGGCATGACGTGTCGGCGGGATGGGTGGCGCTGGTTTTCGGGTGGTCGGTCGCGGCGGTGTCGACCACCTTGTCCGGGGTCGCTGGTGGTGACGGCCGCGCGGGTTACGGCGGTGACCCGCGCGCGGCTGTCCCCCGTCGCCTGCCGGTGCCGGTACGTGGTGAGGGGCCCTCTTTCCCGTGGTTGGGTGGGGGGCTCCTCCACGTTCAGGCTCTTTTTCCGTTACGGCTCCCGCCGGGCCGGCCCCGCCCGCCGCGTGCGGCGGCGGGGTGCGCGGCGGCAACCGGCCGTGCTGGTGCCGCGCCGTCACGGGTCATGGGCGGCCTATCGCCGAGCGACCGTGATCTCCTCCGCATCGCATGCTTCGGCCGGGCTCAAGGCCGAAGGCGCGTCTGCGCTGTTTGATCTCGGAATCCCCTGGCCTGAGGATTCCTGCGTGCCGCCGGCTGCTTTGACAGCGGCTTGCGGCGCGTTGATGGCGCGTCCCCTTCCTGTCCTGCCTTGGCCGTCAACCTCCGGCGCTTGTGAAGCGATTGGCGGGGAAACGTCTCGGCCCTCGCTCCCCCCGGTGAGTTCGGTCGCTCCGTGGGCGTGACGGTGCGTAACCAGAGCGGCCGGTTGCCGCCGCTCCCCCGGCCGGGATGCATGACGGTGGTCGGTGCCGGCCAGGCGGAGCCGTAACGGAAAGAAGTCTGTTATGTACCGAGGGTGTAGTCGAGCGTGTAGTGGTGGCCGTCGTCGTTGATGATCTGGCCGGAGCCGGTGATGCCGGTCAGTTCCCCCGTTCCCGATGTGGCGACGATCTCCCAGCGCATCCAGGGGGTGCCGTCCGCTCCCCCGCCGGCGCTGTGGGCGAGGACGAAGGTGCCTTTGCGGCCGTGGAGGGTGGCGTCGACGTGTTCGAGGCCGGTGTAGGCGGCGGGGCCGTCGGGGGTGGCGACGGTCAGGATTTCGGTGGTGGAGGTTCCGGTGAGGTCGCCGGTGAAGTGTTTGGTGAGGCGGTGGCGGGCGATGGTGGCGCCGGGGTGCTCGTCGGTGGCGAGGGTGTCCCAGGTGGTGATGTCGAAGGTTCCGGTGGCGTGCATGGGTGCATCGTCGTGGTGATTGTTGCCAGGTTCTGTCAGGTGGGGTAGGGGTCTGTCGTCTCGAGATCGGATGAGGGGGCGGTCATGGCGGTGCGGTTGGCGGTGTCGGCGGAGGCGGGGGTGCCGGCGGAGCGGTTGTTCGCGGTGATGACGGATTGGCCGCGGCATCGGGAGTGGATGTTGCTGACGGATGCGCGGGTGACGGAAGGTGACGGGCGCGGGGCGGGGTCGCGGTTGTCGGCGTTCACGGGGGTGGGTCCGGTGGGGTTCACGGACACGATGGAGATCACGGCGTTCGTGCCGGGGTCGGTGGTGGAGGTTCGTCACACGGGGGCGCTGGTGCGCGGGGGCGGGGTGTTCCGGGTTTCTCCGTTGCCGGGTGGGCGGAGCCGGGTGGAGTGGGTGGAGGACCTGGATCTGCCGTTGGGTGTGGTCGGCCGGGCGGGGTGGGTGGTGGTGCGGCCGGTGATGGCGGCGGCGTTGCGGTGGTCGCTGGAGCGGTTGGCGCGGGTGGCGGCTGGAGAGTGAAGGTGCGGAGTTCGTGGGCGGGGTCGGCGGCGACGGGATGTGACCTCCGACCTGGAGGACAGCGCCGGGCGGATCGAGCTTTCCGCTTAGGGGTTCGGCACTGAGGAGGTCGTCAGCGTGGGCGGTGCTGGCACGGGCGTGGGCGTTCCGCTGGTGGCCGAGGTGGTCGGGGCGGCGGAGGACGTGGGCGGCTTGACGGGTTTGTCGGGTCGGGGAAATGGCGTTGCGGGATTGTCGGTGGGCGGGGCTAGGGTCGGGTTTTGTGGCTGAGGAACCGTTGATTGTCGCGCGTGGGCTGGTCAAACGCTTCGGGGAGTTCACGGCGGTCGACGGGATCGACGTGTCGGTGGAGCGGGGTGAGGCGTTCGGTTTTCTGGGGCCGAACGGGGCCGGTAAGTCGTCGACGATGCGGATGATCAGTTGTGTGTCGCCGCCGACGGCGGGTGAGTTGCGGATTCTGGGGTTGGATCCGGTGCGTGACGGGGTGGCGATCCGGGGGCGGTTGGGGGTGTGTCCGCAGTTGGGCAATCTCGACACTGATTTGTCGGTGTTCGAGAACTTGACGACGTATGCGCGCTATTTCGGGTTGTCGCGGGCGGAGGCGCGGCGGCGGGCGGGTGAGCTGCTGGAGTTCGTGCAGCTGGCCGATCGGGCGAAGGGGAAGGTGGAGCCGCTGTCGGGGGGCATGAAGCAGCGGCTGACGATCGCGCGGGCGCTGGTGAACGATCCGGAGATCGTGTTGCTCGACGAGCCGACGACGGGGCTTGATCCGCAGGCGCGGCATCTGTTGTGGGAGCGGCTTTATCAGCTGAAGCGTCAGGGGGTGACGCTGGTGCTGACGACGCATTACATGGATGAGGCCGAGCAGTTGTGTGATCGGCTGGTGGTGATGGACGGCGGGCGGATCGTGGCGGAGGGGTCGCCGCGGGATCTGATCGGGCGGTATTCGACGCCTGAGGTGGTGGAGTTGCGGTTCTCCGGGGGCGGGGATGTGGCGGGGAAGCTCGACGGGGTGGGTGAGCGGGTCGACGCGTTGCCTGATCGGGTGCTGGTGTATGCGCGTGATGGTGACGCGGCGGTGGCGGAGGTGCATCGGCGGGGGCTGGCGCCGTTGAGTGTGCTGGTGCGGCGGTCGACGTTGGAGGATGTGTTCCTGCATCTCACGGGCCGGACGCTGGTCGACTGATGGCGCATTCGACGGTGGCGGTGCTGGAGCGGCATCTGTCGCTTTATCGCAGGTTGTTCTGGGCGTCGGCGTTGTCGTCGTTCGTGCTGCCGGTGTTGTTCCTGGTGTCGATCGGGATCGGGGTCGGCGGTTATGTGGGTGAGCTCGGCGGGGTGTCGTATCTGCAGTGGATCGTGCCGGGGGTGATGGCGTCCACGGCGTTCCAGATGGCGATCGGTGAGACGACCTATCCGGTGCTGGGCGATTTCAAGTGGTCGCGGGGGTATCACGCGATGCGGGCGACGCCGGTGCGGATCGGTGACATGGTGGCCGGTCAGGTGCTGTTCATGGTGGTGCGGGTGCTGCCGCAGACGGTGGTGTTCCTGCTGGTCGTGGTGGCGTTCGGCGGGTTGCGGTCGTGGTGGTCGGTGGTGACGCCGCTGGTGTGCGCGGCGGTGGTGGTGGCGTCGGCGTTGCCGGTGATGGGGTTTTCGGCGCGGATCGACAACGACGGTTATTTCGCGTTGTTGTTTCGGTTCGTGATGATTCCGATGACGTTGTTCTCGGGGGTGTTCTTCCCGGTGGCGCAGCTGCCGGTGGTGGCGCAGTGGCTGGCGTGGGTGTCGCCGTTGTGGCATGGGGTGGAGTTGTGCCGGGCGGCGACGCTGGGGGTGGCGCCGCCGTGGCCAATCTGGGCGCATCTGTCGTGCCTGGTGGCGTGGACGGTGGCGGGCGGCTGGTTCGCGATGCGCGGGTTCGCCCGCCGGTTGGCGGTGTGACGCGATGATGACGGCGTGGGTGGCGGCCCGGCGGAACCACCGTGCCGGCGGGGTGTCGGTGCGGCGGGTGGGGGCGGTGCTGGGCCGCAACGTGGGGGCGTTGCGGTCGGGGCCGGCCTATTGGCTGGTGTTGTTGTCGGGGTTCTTCGAGCCGCTGCTGTATCTGCTGTCGATCGGGGTCGGGGTGGGGGCGCTGGTCGGGACGGTCCCGGTCGGGGGGCGTGCGGTCGACTACGCGGTGTTCGTGGCGCCGGCGATGCTGGCGGTGTCGGCGATGTCGGGGGCGCTGGCCGAGACGACGTTCAACGTGTTCTTCAAGTTCAAGTACGCCAAGACGTATGACGCGGTGCTGGCGACGCCGGTGCGGCCGGTGGAGATCGCGCTGGGTGAGCTGACGTGGGCGCTGGTGCGCTGCCTGTTCTACACGGTGCTGTTCCTGGTCGTGATGGTGGCGCTGGGGTTGACGTCGGCGGGTGGGGCGCTGGCGGCGTTTCCGGCGACGGCGCTGGTGGGGGTGGCGTTCGGGGCGGTGGGCATGGCGATCTCGACGTTCCTGCGGGGGTGGCAGGATTTCGATCTGCTGACGACGGGCCAGTTCACGCTGTTCCTGTTTTCGGGGACCTTCTCCCCCGTGCAGGACTATCCGGCGGTGTTTCAGGTGATCGTGTCGTTGACGCCGCTGTATCACGCGGTGGAGCTGGTGCGGGGGCTGGCGGTCGGGCCGGCGGGGTGGGTGCTGCTGGTGCACGCCGGTTATCTGGGGGTGATGGCGGTGGCGGGGTTGTGGCTGGCGTCGCGGCGGATCGGGAAGCTGCTGCTGGTGTAGGCGCTACAGTGGGCGGCCGTATGTCTTATTCGGATTCGGGCCCGGTCGGGCGGTTGGCGGCGTTCGGGACTCAGCTCGTCGAGGTGCACCTGTGGTTGCGGGAGGAGCTCGATCGGCTGGTCGGCGGTGAGCTGGCGGGGCGTGACCTGCGGGTCCACTGCGTGGCGTTCTGCACGGCGCTGGAGCGCCATCACGTGGGTGAGGACACGCGGGGGTTTCCGGCGCTGGAGGCCGACTTCCCCGAGCTCGGGCCGACGCTGGCGTTGTTGCGGCGCGACCACGACATGATCTCCGGGATCCTGGCCCGGCTGGCCGACCTGGCGCGGCAGCCGGGTGATGAGCGGATCGCCGGGGAGATCGCGGGGCTGGCGGCGATCGTGACCTCGCATTTCGCCTACGAGGAGCGCACGATCGTGGCGGCGCTGAACCGGCTCGACGTCCCCGAGTGGCGGACCGCTCCCCCGGAGTTCCTGCGCGTCTACGGCTGAGCGAGTTCGCGGGGGCGCTCGCCGCTCTCCTGCGGGGCGGGCCGGCGGCGGCGCAGGACGTACCGGACGATCTCCACGACCGCGGTCACGGTGAGCGCGATGCCGAGGCCGAGGAGCAGGCCCTTGAAGGGGTTGTCCTCGAAGGCGGCGCCGCCGATGTAGCCGATCATGGCGGAGTAGAGGGCCCAGGAGACGACGGCCAGGCCGTCGAAGAACGCGAAGCGGTGCAGCGGGTAGCGGACGACGCCGGTGGTGAGGGTGACGGCGGTGCGGCCGCCGGGGATGTAGCGGGCCACGACGAGCAGCAGGCCGCCGCGTTCCTCGAAGGCGGCGTGCGCCCAGCGGATGGCGGCGCGCTTCTGGAAGCGGGCGCCTCCGGCGCGGCCGATCTGGTAGGAGATGTTGTCGCCGATGAACGCCCCGGTCGCGGCGGCGGCGATGACCAGGCCGAGGGCGGGGGCGTCGGCGGCGGCGGCGAAGACGCCGGCGGTGATCACGGCGGTTTCGCTGGGCACCACCGGGAAGAAGGCGTCGATCACCGAGATGGCCAGGATGGCGGCGTAGATCCACGGTGATGTCATCACGTCGTGCAGGAAGGTCATGATGGCATCGGTCATGTCAGCCGACCCTAGGGGCGGGCGGGGCGGGCCCGGATCCGGCGATGGTGGGGCGTGGGGGCTGACTTTCGGCAGGGGTGGGGTGCGACCTGGGGATGAGGCCGGGGGGTCGGGGCGCGGGGTAGCGTGCTGGGGTGCCGCGCCTGAGAGACGTGCCGTTGTGGCTGGTGTTGTGTGTTCCGGTGGTGTTCGCGCCGGTCAACCCCTATGACTGGCGGCCGCAGTCGGGGAACGTGCTGGTGGTGTCGGTGGTGGCCGGCTGCCTGGTGATCGCGGGGGCGGTGGCGCTGGCGCGGGCGCGTCCGGTGGCGGCGCTGGTGGTGGTGCTGCTGACGGGGCCGTGGGCCTCCAGTGAGGCGCTGGCGACGGTGCAGTTGTGGCCGATGAACCACTCGGCGAAGATCGGGCCGATCAACGGGTTCACGCCGGCGGTGATGACGTTGAGTTTCCTGGCGGGGATGCGGATGGAGCGGGCCCGGCCGGCGGTGTGGCTGTATGGGGTGATCGTCGTGGTGGGCGGGGTGTGCGCGGCGGTCTCGACGCTGGGGCCGGTGCCGTCGGCGGAGCCGAACGTGTGGGTGTCGGGGCTGTCGGGAGTGCTGATCTGCAGTCTGCTGCCGTGGACGGCCGGGCGCAGCGTGCGCCATCGCCGTCAGGGGCGGCTGCGGGAGCGGCTGATGGTGGAGGAGCAGGCGCGGCTGCGGGAGCGGGCGCGGATCGCCCAGGACGTCCACGACTCTTTGGGGCACGAGCTGGCGTTGATCGCGTTGCGGGCGGGCGCGATGGAGATGGCGGCCGATCTGCCGGCCCGGCACCGGGAGGCGGCGGCCGGGTTGCGGGAGGCGGCCGGGGACGCGACGGAGCGGCTGCGGCGGGTGATCGGGATGTTGCGGGCGCAGGACGAACCGGCGACGCTGCTCCCCCACGCGCGGGCGGGCGGCATCGCCGATCTGGTGGCGCGGGCGCGCGCGTCGGGCATGACGGTGCGGCTGGACGGCGACCTGGCGGGCGCCGATCCGCTGGGGGCGGTCTACCGGGTGGTGCAGGAGGGGCTGACGAACGCGGCCAAGCACGCGCCGGGCGCGCCGGTCACGGTGGCGCTGGAGCGGCGGGAGGGGCGGGTGACGGTGAGGGTGGGCAACGACGTGGAGCCGGGCGCGGAGGCGGGCCGGCCGGGCACGGGCCTGGTCGGGTTGTCGGAGCGGGTGCGGCTGGCGGGCGGCACGTTCGCGGCGCGGGTGGAGGAGGGCCGGTTCGAGATCAGCGCCGGCCTGCCCGACGAGGTCCCGTCATGATCAAGGTGGTGCTGGCCGACGACGAGATGCTGATCCGGGCCGGGGTGCGGGCGATCCTGGACGCCGATCCGGGCATCGACGTCGTCGCCGAGGCCGGGGATGGGCGCGAGGCGGTGGAGCGCACGCTGGCGCACCGGCCCGACGTGGTCGTGATGGACATCCGGATGCCGGTCCTGGACGGGCTGGCGGCCGCCGCCGAGATCCGCCGCGCCTGCCCGGCGACGGGGGTGGTGATGCTGACGACGTTCGGGGAGGACGAGTACATCGCGCGGGCGCTGAAGGTCGGCGCGGGCGGTTTCCTGCTGAAGTCGGGCGATCCGCGCGAGCTGCTGGCCGGCATTCACGCCGTGGCGGGCGGGGCGGCGTATCTGTCGCCGAAGGTGGCCGCCCGGGTGATCGCCGAGCTGAACAACCGCGACTCGGGGCGGGCGGCGGCGGCGCGGGGCCGGGTGGCGGTGCTGACCCCGCGTGAACGCGAGGTGCTGGAGCTGGTGGGGGCGGGGTTGTCGAACCAGGCGATCGCCCGGTCGCTGCGGCTGACCGAGGGGACCGTGAAGACGTACGTGAGCGCGATCTTGACCCGGCTGGGGGTGGCCAACCGGGTCCAGGCGGCGATCGTCGCCTACGAGGCGGGCGCGGTCACGCGGGGAGACTGAAGGGGGTCACCGCCGCGACCGCGTCGACCGGGAGCGGCCCGTAGATGTGCGGGAACTGCTCGGCGGTGCCTTCGGGGGCCTCCAGCACGACCGGGACGCCCAGGCGGGTGTCGTCGATGTGCAGCAGGAGCAGCGGTTCGGTGACCTCGGCGTAGAAGCGGGTGGCGACGGCGCGGGCCTGGGGCAGGTCGCGGGAGGCGTGGATGAAGCCCTCCTGCTCCAGGGTGCGGCCCAGGGTGGAGATCCGGTATTCGCCGTCTTTCTGGGCGTGCGCCCAGTCGGAGGCCAGCGCGAGATGAAAGATCACCCTTCCGACCCTATGTCAGTGCGATCCGGACAGGTTCAGCAGGACCACGCCGCCGATGATGAGGGCGATGCCGCCCGCTTTGACCAGCGTCATGGTCTCTCCGAGGAACAGCGCGCCGATGGAGGCGATCACGGCGGTGCCGACGCCGGCCCAGACGGCGTAGGCGACTCCGACGGGCATCTGCAGCTTCAGCGCGCGCGACAGCAGCGCGAAGGAGGCGACGTAGCCGACGACCACGACGACCGACCACAGGCGGTGGGAGAAGCCGTTGCTGAGTTTCAGCGCGGTGGTGGCGAGCACCTCGGACACGATGGCTCCCGCCAGGAAAATCCACGCCACAGCTGTTCCTTTCGAGTTATTTGCACCTTTTGTGACACGGTATCGGTGTGCGCGTCCGACTGGCGAGAAGGGTCGAATGCGTGTTCTACTGGTCGGCATGCGTTGGGACGCACCCACCCTGCACGAGCCGGGGCCCGCGCGCCCCCGGGTCGAGCGGCAGGCGATCACCCGCGAGTTCGGCGACCTCACCTGCTACGAGGTGAGCGCCCGCACCGCCATCGAGCCCGTCCCGGCCGCCGCCGAACTCCCCTACGCCTGGGCCCTCAGCCCCTACCGCGGCTGCCAGACCGGCTGCCGCTACTGCGCCGCCCGCAAGGGCCACCGCTACCTGGGCCTCGACACCGGCGACGACTTCGACACCAAGATCGTGGTGAAGACCGACCTGGCCGCCCGGCTGCGCCGGGAACTGGCCGCGCCCAAGTGGCGGGGCGAGCCGGTCGCGCTGGGCCTCAACGGCGACTGCTACCAGGGCGCCGAAGAGGTCTACCGCCTCATGCCGAAGATCATCAAGGCGCTGGCCGACGCCGGCAACCCCTTCACCGTGCTGACCAAGAGCCCGCTCGTCCTGCGCGACCTGCCCCTGTTACGCGAAGCGGCCAAGGTCACCCGCGTGTCGGTCGCGGTGTCGGTCGGCTTCGTCGACGACCGCCTGCGGCGCGGCCTGGAACCCGGCGCCGTCTCCCCGCAGCGCCGCCTGGAGATCTGCGCGGCCCTCAACGAGGCGGGCGTGCCGTGCGGGGTGCTGATGGCGCCCATCCTGCCGCTGATCACCGACTCGCCCGACAGCCTGCAGGCGACCGTCCGACGCGCCGCCGAAGCGGGCGCGGTCTCCCTGGTGCCCGGGGTGCTGCGGCTGCCGCCGGGCGCGCGCGACCTGTTCCTGGCGTGGCTGGCCCGCGACCACCCGGGCCTGGTGCCGCGCTACGAGAACCTCTACGGCGGCGGCCCGCTGACCCCGCCCGACTACCGCTCCCGCATCGCCGCCCAGGTCGAGTCCCTGGCCGCCGCCTACGGCATCGGCAAGACCTCCAAACAGTGGAAACGCCGCCGCTCCCCCGACCGCCAGCTCACACTGGTCTAGCGCGGATAGAAAGCCGGCTTGCCGCGCCCCAGGGCGTGGTTTCGACAGGTCGGGTGGCTGCCGCCCCGCCCAGCCGCAAAATCGCTGGCTGGCGACCCCGGCGGATCGCTAGCCTCGCCCCCATGTCCGCGCCCTTCTCCCCCGCCGACCTGGCCGCCTTCGCCCGCGACGGCTTCCTGCACCTGCCCGCGATCGTCCCCCGGGAGGTCGCCGACGCCGCCCGCGCGATCCTGTGGCAGCAGATCGGCCTGTCCCCCGACGACCCGGCCGGCTGGACCCAGCCCGTCGTGTGGACCGCCGACGCCGTCGGCTTCGGCCCGTTCGGCCAGATGATCGGCTCGCCCCGCCTGGCCGCCGCCCTCGACCAGATCGCCGGCCCCGGCCGCTGGGGCGGCCGCACCACCCTGGGCAACATCCCCGTCCGGTTCCCGGACCTGCCCGACGCGGGCGACACCGGCTGGCACATCGACCTCAACGCCGCCCCCGACTGGTCGAAGATCGCGGTGCGCTCCCGCAGCCTGCTGCTGCTCACCCTGTTCTCCGAAGTCGGCCCCGACGACGCCCCCACCCGCATCCGCGCCGGCTCCCAGCGCGACACCGCCGCCCTGCTCGGCGACGACGAGGTCGACCTGATGGCCTACGGCCCCCGCCTGGATGAGGCCAGCCGCCACCGCCCCCTCGCCCATGCGACCGGCCAGCCGGGCGACGTCTACATCTGCCACCCGCTCCTCGTCCACGCCGCCCAAACCCACCACGGCACCCGCCCCCGCTTCATGTCCCAGCTCCCGATCACCCTGGACCCGCATCTGGACCCCGCCGAAGACACTCCGCTCGGCGCCGCCCTGCGCTGAAAAGCTCATTCCGTTACGGCTCCGCCTACTGCGGCCCCGCCCGCCGCCGCCCGTCCTCCCCGCACCCGGCGCCAACCGGCCGCGTCCCCTCCCCCCGCAACGACGGACAGGGCACCGGCCGGGCCGTCGGGGGGATGACGAATGACGACAGCGTGCAGGGCGGCAAGATCTACGCGGGACCCGACGGAATCTGCGACCGCGGTCCCGCGCCGACCGACCGGGTCGTGCGACCACTCCAAGACGCATAAACACAAGATCGACGACGATGTCCGGGTCGGCTCCGACGACTGCGCCCGGATCCGGATCGCCCCCGGTTCCGGTGACGACCTCCCCGCTCCCGGTGACGTGCCGGAGATGACCCCCGACAAGATCGTCGCGCACCCCGCCCGGTTCCTCGACGCCGTCGTGGCGGCCGACAGCCCAAGGCCGGTGACGACGCCGCTGGGGCTACGCCTACCTGGACAGGGCCACCCCCGCTGGGGGTGGCACCCGCCTGGCCGATACGACGGGTGTGGGTGCGCGACCTCGGGCTCCCGCGCAATCTTGTGGGCGCCGCATGCGTCATCGCAGGCCGAGGATGGACGAACGCCGCCCACAGCGCGAGCGAGGCCGGGCTGATCTCCGGGATTGGGGGCGAGCGCGTCCCGTCGCGGTGGATCGTCGAGGAGTTCTGTTCTCCTGGCCAGTCACGGTATGTATGTGCGGTGGTTTTAGGAAGATTGATCTGGTGGGCGATGTCCCGCAGCGAGCGCAGGAGTGGTGTCGGGGTAGGGGACGTCTGGTACGACCCGCCCTTGACCGAAGCGCTCGAACGGGTGAGCGACGGCAACCTCGACCTCGGCCTGAGGCTCATCAAGCAGGCGCGTGGCCGTAACGACCTGCGGGCTCTGCGCGTCTCGCGGCTCGGTGAGGCCGTCGGAGGGCACCTCGACGTCCTGGCAGGCAAGTTCGGCGACGACCCCGACGCGCTGCTCTGGCTGGGGAGTGCCCGCGTCAGCCTCGCATGGGAGATCCGAGGCGGCGGCTACGCCAAATACGTCACCCAAGACGCCTTCCGGGGTTTCCGCGAAGTCCTGAAGACGGCGGCCGAACCGCTGTTCACCGCCGCGGACCTGGTCCCGGACGACCCGGTGCCGTGGCAGTGCCTCCAGTGGTTCGGGCTCGGCATGAGTCTGCCCCGCCCCGACCTCGACGGGTTCTGGGCGGAGACGGAAGCCAGGGATCCCGCGCTGTGGGCGGGCCGCCACGCCCGTCTCCAAACCCTGTGCGAGAAGTGGCGCGGCTCCAACGAGGAGGCGTACGAATTCGCCAAGGAGACCGCCCTGACGGCAGAGACGGGCGACCCCGTCGTCGCGATGTTGCCCCTGGCCCACTTCGAGATCGCCGAACGCCGGATGCTCGCCGACGACGGACAGCTCGACCACGAACTGATCGTGAAGAGCCACTTCAGCCGCCCCGAAGTACAGCGGGAACTGGCCGAGACCACCGACCGGTGGATGAGCGCCCCGCACGACCACCCGATGACGACCGAGGCCCGCCACCTGTTCGGGGCCGCCTTCTACTACGGCGGCGACCACGACCGCGCCCGGCGCATCATGACCGACCTGCCGATGCGCATCCCGGAATGGCTACCGTGGGGCTCGGCCTCGCTCCTGCCCCGGCGCACCTACCTCAAGGTGAGACGCGAACTGGGGGTGTAGCCGACGACGGGCGCTCGCGGGTGAGGAGGACGCGTCGCCTGCCGGGCTCGACCCGCGCGGCCCAGACCGTGAGCCGCTCGCCGATCTCGTGTGACGTCTCGAGCAACAGCCCTTCGACCCCGTCGGCGATCCAGACGAAGACGCCGAAAGGAACCACCTTGGTGACCCTGCCGTCGTAGGGCCGGCCGTCCACGTGACCGGCGAGGAATGCCTACGCGAGCGAGATTCTCGCTTCGCCGTTGGTGGCGTCCATGCAGATGAAGGAACAGGTAATCCGGTCTCCGACCTGGACGACGTCGGAGATCGCCTCGACGTGCCGCCACGACAACCGGCTCCCGGGTAGGCGGGGTGGGGCGGGCCGTCGTCCAGTGCCACGAACACGCCGAGGCGCTGGATGGCGGCCACGGTCCCGGTAAGGAGGTCTCCCGGGTTCAGGGAGGTCACAAGTCGGGGTTCTCGGTCGCGGCCGAGGACAACGCGACGCGGCCGTCGGTGACGGCGATCACCTCGGCGGTGATGCGCCGGCCGACCTGGAGGACCTCCTCGGCGGGAACCTGCCACGAGGCGTCCAGTGGGCCGATCGCCGCGGGGACGCCGGCGAGGTCGCCGTCGAGCAGCACTCCGTCTTGCAGGACCGTCCCCAAGAGGACGTCACCGACTTTCACGTCCACGACAGGACCTTTCCCCGGCCAGGTTAGGGTTACCTTAGTCGCATGAAGATGCGCACGGTGGAGACCGAGGAGCAGTTGCGGGAGATCGTCAAAGAGCCTCCGCAGACCGCCTGGGACAAGGACATCGCCCGGATCGACAACCACGCGCGCACGATCATCGCGCACTCCCCCTTCGTCCTGCTCGCCACCGCCGACGCCGACGGGACCTGTGACGTCTCACCGCGCGGTGACCCCGCCGGGTCGGTGCTCGTGCTGGACGACCACCACCTGGTGCTCGCCGACCGGCCGGGGAACCACCGAGTCGACAGTCTGCGGAACGTGCTGCGTAATCCCCACGTCGGGCTGCTGTTCATCGTGCCCGGCATGAACGAGACGCTACGCGTCAACGGCACCGCGACGCTCGTGTCGGACGCGCCGTTCTTCGACGACCTGGTCGTGCAGGGCAAGCGGCCCCGGCTGGCGGTGGTGGTCGAGGTGACGGAGCTCTACATGCACTGCGCGAAGGCGTTCCTGCGCTCGTCCCTGTGGAAGCCGGACACCTGGCCCGACCGCGGCAGCCTGCCCTCTCTGGGACGGATCGCGAAGGACCAGATGGGGCTGAAGGTCCCGGCGAAGGTGATCGACGCGGGCCTGGCCCTCGACGCCAGGACGAACCGCTACTAGGACGTGTCTTCAAAGTGATCTAGGTTGTACGGGATCATCATGGAGTGATTCGTCGTCATGAGCTGACCGACCAGGAATGGGACGCGCTCAAGGAGTTACTCCCGCCTGGTCGGATGGGGCGTCCGCGTGAAGATGACCGGCGGGTGCTGAACGGGATCGTGTGGAAGATCCGCACCGGCAGCGCCTGGCGTGACGTCCCAGAACGGTACGGGTCGTGGCGGACGCTCTACACCCGCTTCCGGCGGTGGGCGCTGGACGGCACGTTCACCGCGATGCTGTCGGCGGCCCAGGCCAGAGCCGATGCCGCCGGGGACATCGACTGGCTGGTGGCGGTCGACTCCACCATCGTCCGGGCCCATCAGCACGCGGCCGGAGCCCGAAAAGGGGGCACCGGCCGGGTGCCGGTCCAGCGGATCACGCCCTGGGACGATCCCGTGGCGGACTGACCAACAAGATCCACCTGGCCTGCGACGGGCTCGGCCGCCCGCTGTCGGTGCTGGTCACCGCCGGGAACGTCAACGATTGCACCCGCCTGATCCAGGTCCTGGCCGGCATCCGGGTGGCCCGGATCGGACCAGGACGTCCACGCACCCGCCCAGATCATCTGGTAACCGACAAGGGCTACAGTTCCCGCGCCATCCGCCGGTATCTGCGAGGTCGCGGCATCAGCCACACCATTCCCGAGCGAGCAGATCAGATCGCCGGACGCAAGCGGCGCGGCAGCAACGGCGGGCGGCCACCGGCCTTCGACCGGGACATCTACCGCCGCCGCAACGTCATCGAACGCTGCTTCAACCGGCTCAAGCAGTTTCGCGGCCTGGCCACCCGCTACGACAAGACCGCCACGTCCTACACCGCCGTGGTCACCCTCGCATCGCTACTGCTCTGGTTATGACCTTTGAAGACACGTCCTAGGGCCTGTGCCGAAAGTGGATCTCGGGTTTGCTTTGTTTGTGCCGCGTAGAGATCTGACGGACGCCGTGCTGGAGCTGCTGTCACCGAAGGGCACGAAGCCACCGATATCGACCCGGCGGCAGCAGATCGACGGCATACGGTTCCGGGTTCGGTCCGCTACGAGACAACCGTACTGGTAGCGGGCATCAACGAGTGGCTGTGACCCTCTCCGAGGCGGCCAGCAGCTGATGAACCGATCGCCCAAGCCTGAGCGCTACGGCGGTGATGTCACGAAGACGTCAGGCAGAAGGGGTGGCCAGCCGGATCCAGGAGTACCCGCCAATGTCCGTCGCCGGGTTGATGGTCCGGTTTGGCCGCGCCGAGCTTCAGAGCCAGCTCTTCCATCGCATCAAGGTCGTCAGCGCGGAAATCCAGGTGGAACTGTTGCGGCACGTCCTGACCCGGCCACTGCGGAGCCCGGTATCCGTCAACCCTCTGGAACCCTAGATCACAGCCGGAGTCGTTCGTCAGAGCGACGAACTCGTCCGTACTGAAGAGTTCGCGCATCCCGGTCAGTGCACCGTAGAAGCTCGCCAGCTTCTGCGGGTCGGCACAGTCCAGAGTCACCCCTCGCAATACAGCGCCTGGCACCATCCGCTCCTTCGCGTCCGTCTCCGTGAGCCGCCGCCGCACGCGATCACCGGCCACGGCCACACCGTACTCGCCACCTCCACCGCTGAAGTAGCGGTTTACCCCTGCCTCGCTGTGACCGGCGCTTTCGATACACGCCCTGGCCGGAAAAGAAGACAGTCACCCGGTGCGAGCCGGGTGACTGATCCGTGCAAGAGAAGGCGCTCGTCAAACGTCTGATGCGGACCATCACGAAGAAGAAGATGCACGGCCACGCCGATGATGCCGACCTGGGTCAGCGGAAGGCCCGAGGAAGCGGACGCCTCCCATACCGCCGCCCGTTCGGCCATCTTGGCCTTGGTCAGGGGTCCGGTCGTGGGGACATCGGCAACCGCGCCCGACGTCACCGTGGTCGAGGCAGTACCTCGGGGGCCGGCAGCCGGTTATGCGCGTCGATCACAGAACCTGGTCGCAACGGTGGCGGCGGCCATGCTGGTCGAGATGGTCGGCCAGCTGATGGAACGGGCCGGCTCCGACGACGGTGCCGTCGCCGGCGGGTGGCGGAGAGGTCGGTGTCATCGAGTGGGCCGAGGACCGTCGCGCCGGGTGGGGGCGGAGCCGGGTAACCGGTCCGAAACGCTTTTGCGCGGCGCTTCGGTGTAGGCAATGGCCCGCTCCAGCCAGTCATGGCCGAGGGCGTTCCAACGCGCGTGGGATAGGTAGGCAAGGGTGGTGGCTTCCAGCACGCGTGCGGTAAGAGGTGGGTCTGCGGACGTCCATCGCCGCGTCAATCACGGCTTTGGCGGCAGGCGGCGCCCTGCGGTGCCGGCACAGCCAGAACCGCCAAGGCCGCCAGCGCCGCCAGAACCCGCCAGGGCCGCCGAGACCGCTGGAGCGCCGCCCGCTCAGCTCGACCCAGATGGCCGCTCCTGCCGTTCCATCGCCTTCCTGCGTTCCGGCCGTTCCGATGCCTCCGGCCCTTCCGATGCTTCTCGGTGTGCCGACGCCTCCCGGTGTTCCGATGCCTCCCGGAGCACGGCCGCTGCCCGGAGCTTGCCGCCGTGTTCCGCCCAGCCCAGCGGTGTGGCCTCGAACCGGGTGTCGAGGATCCCCGGATCAGCCCCGAGTTCGAGCAGCGCTCTCACCGTCGCGACGTCGTCGTTCCACGCCGCCTCGTGCAACGGAGTCGACGACGCCCGGTGGTCGACGTCGAACCCCAGCCGCGCCAGCAGCCGCACCGCCTCCGTCTTGCCCAGCCCGGCCGCCCGGTTGATAAGCCCCGGGAACCCGGCCAGCGCCCGTGCAAGCACCTCGGGCCCGAACCCCGCCACGGTGGCGGCGTCGGCACGCAGGCACGCCGCGACGAACGCGTCCATCTCCTCCAGCTCCGCCGACGCCCCGGCGGCGGCGAGCACCTCGGCGGCCTCGGTGTGCCCGTTGAGCAGCGCCAGCTCGTAGGGGCTGCGTCCGCCGAACGCCGGATGGTTCCCGCGCCCGTCGACATCGGCGCCGTGTGCAAGTAGTAGCCGCGCCCGCCGTGGGCCGCCCCGCAACGCCGCGGTGGCCAGTTCCTCCCGCAGCAGCTGCCGGGGTGAGGACAACGTCGGGCCGAGCCGTCGATGCCATGGCCCGCCCGGACCGGCCCCGAGGCCGAACTCCAGCAGCAGCTCCAGATGGGACACGTCGTCGGAGAACGAACCGCCCAGCCCTCGGTTGTAGAGCGTCTGGGCGTCGTTGGGGTCGGCCCCGGCCTCCAGCAGCAGCCGTGCCAGCGCCGGCCCCTGCGGATGCGCCGCCTGGTCGCCCTCCCCGCCGCCGAACGCCCCGGTCAGCGCCGTGAACGGCGACGTCAGCCCGTCCCACAGGAACCCCGCGTCGGGGTCGGCGCCGTGGCGGAGCAGCAGCCGCGCCGCTCCCACCCAGTCACCGGGCTCCGCGAGCCGGGCGTAGGCCAGGTAGAGCAGCGGCTCCCACCCGAACGGCCCACCCTGAGCCCGCGCCAGCGCGGGGTCGGCGGCCAGCGTCTCGGCCAGGGCGTCGGCGGAGCCGGTGGCCGCCATCGTGAAGACGTTCGCGGTGGCGAGGTCGGGATGGCGGGCCAGCAGCAGGTCGGCCTCGTGGGTCCGGCCGGGATGATCGGCCCCGTAGGTGAGGCACGCGAGCCGCAGGAACTCGCCCGGCAGGTCGCCGACGGGGTGCACCAGGTGGGGTGAGCGGGAGTAGCGGGCGACGGTGTCGAGGTGCTCCTTGAGCCGGGGCCAGCTCGCGAATCCGTACATGCGCGCGATCACCAGCTGCGCATCGGCCAGCTGGAGAACGCGGGGCGGCCGGGGGTGGAACTCGGTGACCAGCTCGGGGGAAGGCCGCCTAAGCAGGGTCTTGGCCTGCTTGCGGAGCCACTCGATGCTCGGGTTGTCCGGCAGACGACGAACGGACATCACAACCTCGTTTCCGTCTGGCCTGGCATCCGCATGATCAGGCCGGAAAGAGGTCGGGCCGTGGCGCTGGTGAAGCGATCAGGTGGGCTCGGCCCTTCCCGCGGATCGGTCGCGCCCTGAGCGCGCCCCACCAGGGTACGCCAGGCCCGTCATACACCCCCTCGACGAAGCCGAACGCGCCGCCAGGACCTGGAGCACCGGCGGACCTCATGCAGGTCGACGGGTACGGCGCCTTCGTGCGCCGCCTGCCGCCGATCCCGCTCATCTTGCCCCGGAACGCCTGAGGCGACCCGCTGCCCGGTCCCCGCCTCCGTCAGGCCCTTCCCCGCCGCCTTCTCGCCGTCGACGTGGACCTCGATCCGGCCACCGGCCGCGCGGGCCCGCGTGGTCAGAAGCGGTCGAGTTCGTGTGGGTCGTGGGCGCTGAACACCCGGACCTCCTCCGGCAGGTCCCGCAGCCGGGCCACGTTCTCCAGGCGCTGGCGGTGGTCGGTCGCCAGCAGCCGCTGCGTCAGCGACAACACGCGCGGGCAGTGCGGCGGGGAGGCGACCTCGCCGTGGAACCAGTAGGCGTCGCCGGCGTGCAGCAGCCAGCCCGAGCCGGTGTCGACCGCCACCCCCGAATGGCCGCGCGAATGGCCCGCCAGCGGCACCAGCGCCAGATCGGGCAGGTCGTGCAGGGGGCGGATGGCCGACAGGCCGAACAGGGTCTCGCCGCCGAGGTCGTCGTAGGTCATCCAGTCGACGCCGTGCGCCCACTGCCTGGGCCGGTAGCGGCCCTTGTCGGCCGAGGTGGCGGGGCGGGTGGCGGCGGCGTGCTCGCGGGCGTGCAGGTGGACGCGGGCCCAGGGGAAGTCGCGCAGGCCGCCGGCGTGGTCGACGTCCAGGTGGGTCACCACGATGTCGCGCACGTCGCGCGGGTCGTAGCCGAGCGCGATCACCTGGTTGACGGCCGCCTCGGAGTCGAGCAGGGCGGGGCGGATCAGCGGGCGGTAGTAGCCGGGCAGGGCGCCGAAGGCCGCCTCTCCGATGCCGAAGCCCGTGTCGACCAGGCACAGGCCGCGCGGGGTTTCCAGGAGCAGGCAGTGGCAGACGATGGGGAACCCGCCCGGAGGGCGCATCGTGCCGCAGTTGAGGTGGTGGACCTTCACCGCCCCATAGTGGCGGCTAAGGGTAACGTTGGGGTCATGTTTGCGCGTAAGCCCCTGGAGGAGCGGATCGCCGACCGCGTCGCCAAGCGGCCCCCGTTGAAAGAGGGCCGGCACTTCGAGCACCGGCCCGCCTTCATCGTGTTCTGCATCGTGCTGGGGGTCGTCGTGGTCAAGTTCGCGGGGGCGCTGCTGCTCATGCAGCTCGGAGTGCGCTAAGCCTCCAGGGCGCTGCCCTTCTTCCACTTGGCGAACGACATCTGCCAGAAGCCCCAGCCGTTGTTCCACTCCAGCTCGCGGTCGGTGCCGACGATGTCGACGACGTCGCCGCGCTGGAAGTTGTCGTAGTACCACTTGGCCTGCGTCGGGCCGGCGTTGATGCAGCCGTGGCTGACGTTGGCGCGGCCCTGGGAGCCGACCGACCAGGGGGCCGAGTGCACGTACTCGCCCGAGTTGGAGATCCGCACCGCGTGGTTGACGATCTCCTTGTAGTAGCCGGGGTCGCCCTCCTTCTTGCCGGGCGAGATCATGATCTCGGGGTTGTGCTTGGACATCGTCAGGTGCACGCCGCTCGTGGTGGTGTACTCGCGGGTGTCGCCCTTGCCGGCGCTGATCGGCATGCGCTGCTTCACCTTGCCGTCGACGCGCACGACCATCTGGTGGGTGCGGGTGTCGACCTTGCTGATCTGCGAGGCGCCGATCTTGATGCTCTGGGTGAAGGACTTGGTGCCCCACATGTCGCCCGCGCCGCGCACACCCGCGAGGTCGGCGGTGAAGACGACCTTCTGGTGGGGCTGCCAGTACTTGGCGGTCCGGTAGATGACCAGGCGGTCGGAGATCCACCGCCAGGCGCCGGTGGCCTTCTTCTCCGACTCCACCGTCAGGGCGGCCTCGACGGCGGCCTTGTTGGTGACGTCGTTGTTGAACGTGACCATGATCGGCATGCCGACGCCGACAGTCTCGCCCTTGATGCCGGGGGTGATGTCGATGACGGCCAGTTCCCGCTTCGGCTTGAGCGTGGTGAACTCGCTGGTCAGCGCGGCGGGGCCGCCCGCGCCGGTGGCCTTGGCCGACACCGTGTAGGTGGTGGAGGGCTTCAGCGGCTTGCTGGAGGTCCACTTGGTGCGGGTGGCGTCGAACTCGCCCTCGACCGGCTGGCCCTGCGACTGCACGGTCACCTCGTCGAGTTCGCCGCCGGCGGCGGTCACCACGACGTTCTTGTCGGGACGGACCTTCTGGGCCCCTTCGGCGGGGGACACCTTGATGGCGGGCGCGGCCACGGAGGGCTTGTCGCCGCCTGTCACGTTCCCGCCGCCGCCGGGCGCCGGCGTCGTCCCCCCCGAGCATGCCGTCAGCACCGCCGTCATCACGACGGCGGCCGTGACGAAAGGCAGTTTCCGGCGACCTGTCTTGCTGTTCACAACTACTCCCCCACAGTGGCAAAGCGCATCTAAAACCCTATTAGGGCTTACCTGGCTTGTGAGCCACTTTCACCTGACTTGACTCACAATTCGGTAGCGATGCCACTTGAGACGTCTGACGATCTAGTAAGGTTCACGATCTGATCTTGCGAAGTCAGATCGTTGTCAGAGCAGCCGGTGCGTCAGCCCGGTGTGGCGGCGTCCGGCGCCCTTCACCCTGACCGCCTGGCCCAGCGCCCGGCGCGAGCCCACCACGACGACCAGGCGTTTGGCCCGGGTGATCGCCGTGTAGAGCAGGTTCCGCTGCAGCATCATCCACGCGGAAGTCGCCAACGGAATCACCACCGCCGGATATTCCGAGCCCTGTGAGCGGTGGATGGACACGGCGTAGGCGTGCGCGAGTTCGTCCAGTTCGTCGAAGGCGTAGTCGACGCTCTCGTCCTCGTCAGTGGAAACGGTCAGTTTGTGATCGTCGGGAGTGATCGCGGTCACCACGCCGACCGTTCCGTTGAACACCCCGGCGGCGCCTTTGTCATAGTTGTTGCGCAACTGGGTGACCTTGTCGCCGACGCGGAAGACGCGGCCGCCGTACCGGCGCTCCGGCATGCCCTCCCGGAACGGGGTGAGCGCCTCCTGCAGGGCGCCGTTGAGCGCGCCGGCGCCGGCCGCGCCGCGGTGCATGGGGGCCAGGACCTGCACGTCGCGGCGCGGGTTGAGGCCGAACTTGGCCGGGATGCGCTTGGCGACGACGTCGACGGTCAGGGCGGCGATCTCCTCGGGGTCCTCGGCCGGGAACAGGAAGAAGTCGGGGAACTCCCGCACCAAAGGCAGCTGCCCGGCGTTGACGCGGTGGGCGTTGACGACCACGCCCGACTGCTGGGCCTGGCGGAAGATCTGGGTCAGCCGCACCCGCGGCACGTCGGGGGCGGCCAGCAGGTCGCGCAGCACCTCCCCGGCGCCGACCGAGGGCAGCTGGTCGACGTCGCCGACGAACAGCAGGTGCGCGCCGGGCGCGACCGCCTTGGCCAGCTTGTTGGCCAGCAGCAGGTCGAGCATCGAGGCCTCGTCGACGACCACCAGGTCGGCGTCGAGCGGGTTGTCGCGGTCGAAGGTGGGCTCCCCGCCGGGCCGCAGCTGGAGCAGCCGGTGGACGGTGGTCGCCTCGTGGCCGGTCAGCTCCGCCAGGCGTTTGGCGGCCCGGCCGGTCGGGGCGGCCAGGATAACCTTGGCGCGTTTGGCGCGGGCCAGCGTGACGACCGAGCGCACGGTGAAGCTCTTGCCGCAGCCGGGGCCGCCGGTCAGCACCGCGACCTTCTCGGTCAGCGCCAGCCTGACCGCCTGGTCCTGCTCCTTGGCCAGGTCGGCGCCGGTCTGGGTCTTCAGCCAGGCCAGCGCCTGGGGCCAGTCGACGTCGGCGAAGGCGCGCAGCCGGTCGCGGGAGGAGTGCAGCAGGCCCAGCACGGTGCCCGCCAGGGAACGTTCGGCGCGGTGGAAGGGCACCAGGTAGACCGCCGGGACGGTCCCCTCGGCGACCGGCACCTCCTCGCGGACGACGCCTTCGTCGGCGACGAGTTCGTCCAGGCAGGCCGAGACGAGCTCGGCCGGGACGGTGAGGATCTTGACGGCGTCGGCGACCAGGTTGGGGGCCGGGAGGTAGACGTGGCCGTCGTCGGCCGCCTGCGAGAGCGTGTAGCGCAGGCCCGCCTTGACGCGCTCGGGGCTGTCGGCGGCGATGCCGACCGCCTGGGCGATGGTGTCGGCGGTCTTGAAGCCGATGCCCCACACGTCGTCGGCCAGCCGGTAGGGCTCGGCGCGCACGACGTCGATGGAGGTCTCGCCGTACTGCTTGAAGATGCGCACCGCGATGGACGTCGAGACGCCCACCCCCTGCAGGAAGATCATCACCTCCTTGATGACCTTCTGCTCCTCCCACGCGGCCGCGATCATCTTGGTGCGCTTGGGGCCCAGCCCCGGCACCTCGACGAGCCGGCCCGGCTCCTCCTCGATGATCCGCAGGGTGTCGACGCCGAAGTGCAGGGTGATGCGCTCGGCCATCTTCGGGCCGATGCCCTTGATCAGCCCCGAGCCCAGGTAACGCTGGATGCCCTGGATCGTCGCCGGGAGAACGGTGGTGTACGACCAGACCTCGAACTGCTTGCCGTAACGCGGATGGGAGGTCCAGCGGCCGGTCAGCCGCAGCGACTCGCCCGGCTGGGCGCCCAGCAGCGGGCCCACCACCGTCAGCAGGTCGGGGCCCGACCGTTCGGTGGCCACGCGCGCGATGGTGTAGCCGGTCTCCTCGTTGGCGTAGGTGATCCGTTCGAGGACGGCCTCGATGACGGAGCCCGATTCCACGCGCCAGACTGTAGACCATAGCCTGACCCCATGGTCTTGGAGAGTACGGCGCGGGCCCTCGCGCTACGGGTGGCCACCGAGCAGGCCACCGCCCGCATCCCCGCCCTGGCGGTCGCCGTGATCCGCGGCGGCGAGCTGATCTGGTCGGGCTACCGGGGCCGCGTCGGCGACGCCCCGCCGACCGCCTCGACCCAGTTCCGGGTGGGGTCGATCACCAAGAGCATGGTCGCCGTCATGATCATGCGGCTGCGCGACGAGGGGCTGCTCGACCTGCTCGACCCGCTGGAGAAACACCTGCCCGGCACCCCCGCCGGGGAGGTGACGATCGCCCAGCTGCTCTCGCACACCGGCGGGCTGACCGCCGAGCCGCCCGGCGAGTGGTGGGAGCGCACGCCCGGGGTGCCGATCCCCGAGCTGATCGGCCTGCTCGACCACATGACCGGCCGTCACCGGCCCGGCCGCCGCTTCCACTACTCCAACCTCGGCTTCGGGTTCCTCGGCGAGGTGGTGGCGCGCAAACGCGGGCGCGGCTGGGCGCAGGCCGTCCACGACGAGGTGCTGGCCCCCCTGGGCATGCGCGACACGACCGAGCGGCCGAGGGCCCCGCACGCGACCGGCTACGCGGTCCACCCGTGGGCCGACGTGCTGCTGCCCGAGCCCGAGCACGACGCGGTCGCGCTGGCCCCGGCCGGGCAGATGTGGTGCTCGCCGGCCGACCTGGCCCGGTGGGCGATCTTCGTCGGCGGCGACGGCGCGGGCGTGCTGCGCCCGGCCACGATGGCCGAGATGCGCGAACCGGCCACCGTCGAAGACGGCCCGTCGTGGACCTCCGGCTACGGCCTGGGCCTGCAGCTGCGCCGCCACAACGGGCGCCGCCTGGCCGGGCACACCGGGTCGATGCCCGGCTTCCTGGCCACCGTGTGGGCCGACCCCTCCGACGGCGTCGGCGTGCTGTTCCAGGCCAACACCACCAGCGGCGTCAAGGGCAACGCGCTGACCGGCGACCTGCTCGACATCCTCGACGAGCACGAGCCCGCGCTGCCGGCCGAGTGGCGGCCCGCCCCGGTCGACGACGACCTGCTGGCCCTGACCGGCCCCTGGTACTGGGGACCGGCCGCCTATGTGATGCGCGCCCTGCCGGGCCGGGGGCTGGCGCTGACCCCGGTCGGCGAGACCGGGCGCGCCTCCCGGTTCGCCGCGCTCGCCGACGGAACCTGGCTGGGCCTCGATGGTTACTACGCCGGGGAGACGCTCCGCGTGGTGCGCACCGGCGAGGGCGTTCACCTCGATCTCAACACGTTCGTCTTCACTCGTGAGCCCTATGGGCCGCCCGGTCCGGTGCCCGGCGGAGTCGACCCCGAAGGCTGGCGCTGACGTTACTCCCACAATGTGTTGATTGTCCAAGTTTGACCGATTCTGGGAGTTGTACTACCTTCTGGGGAACTCGAGGCGGTGTGACCTACGTAACCGCAGGTCAGCCGCCGAAAGGAAGACAACTAGAGATCGCCGAATCCGCGCGCCCCGCGCGGAACCGGGGAACCAGCGAGGACCCGGTGATCATCTCCCGATCACCACGCACCACCCACCGGGTCCTCTGGGGTGAATCGGCCTGCCAACCCCTCATCGGCAGGCCGTAGGGCGGCTTCCACGCCCGAGTCCGTCAGCTAACCCGGTAGGCGCATGGAAGCAAGGAGTCAACCCCACCCATGCGAGCCCCCAACCCTGGAATTCGCGCTGTCCTGGCCACCGGCCTGATGACGGCGGCCCTGGTCACCGGCGGCACCCTCGCCGCCGTCGACCTGACCCCCGTCGCCCACGCCGAAGCCGCCGCCCCCGCGGGGGCGGCACCCGAGGGCGTCGCCCCGGCCTACAGCCCCCTGCTGGAGGTCGCCAAGCGGCTCCCCAGGGTCAGCGCCCAGCAGGTGCTCCACCTCGCCACCAGCCAGGTCGGCATCAGCGAGAACACGTACGGCGGTGGAACAAAATTCCACGACTGGTACATGAACTCCGACCGCGCGGCCCAGACCATCGCGCGTGACGGCGGAACCCGCCTCGGATACCGCAACGCGGCCTGGTGCGACATGTTCGTCAGCTGGGTCGGCAACCAGCTCGGCATCAGCCCCGTGCTCGGCGAGGACGCCTACACCGTCCGCCACGCCGAGTGGTTCGAGCAGAACAACCGCTGGGGCACCGTCCCCACCCCCGGCGCCGTCGTGTTCTTCGACTGGAACGGCGGCAAGGACATCCACGACATCCAGCACGTCGGCTTCGTCATCAAGGACAACGGCGACGGCACCATCGAGACCGTGGAAGGCAACACCGGCAACGGCGTGGTCGAGGTCCGCGAGCGGCAGACCGCCGACGTCGTGGGCTACGGCTACCCCGTCTACACGGCCTAGACATCCCCCAGCCAGGCCCGCCAGGCGGTCTCCGCCTGCGGCCTGGCGATCTCCCCCGGAAAGGCGTGGTACTCCGCGACGACGGCGTCGCGGTACCCGTGGACGAGCGTGATCAGCGCCGTCGCGGTCACCACGCACAGGAACCCCGACTCGGCGAACACGACCTGCGCGTCGTCGGGGTTCAGGCCCGGAACCGAGACGCGGCCCTTCTCCGGTGGCTGCCCCAGAGAGAAGGCGTCGAGAAAGGCCGCCCACACCCTCGCGGCATCGGGGGTGGGGCGGCCGATCTCGAACAGCGCGTAATCGGCGGTGAGGCCCGGGAAGTGCGTCAGATAGGCGTGCAGTTTGCGCAGGTAGAGGCCGTCGCCCACGGACAGCGCGTCGTACTGGTCCTCCCAGTCGCCGGTCAGCAGCCCCGAGTGCACGAACCGCAGCACGGTGCTGCCGCCCGACCGGCCCTCCAGCAGGTATTCGAACGCCATGAACGACCCGTCGGCCGCCGTGTCGGTCGTGAACGCCAGCCGCTCACCCGGATCCCAGCCCGTGACGGTGGCATTCGTCGTGAACCCGGCGACCGTCTGACGGCCCGCGCCGCCCACCCCGGGCTCGAAGTCGTTGGCGCCCATGAACCACGAGTCGACCCCCGGCCCGGTCGCGATCGCCTCCCACACCTCCTCGGTGGTGGCGGGCAGGACGATTTCCTCACGGACCTCGAACTCATGCGACATGCCCGCCAGACTAGCGACGCGGCTAGCGGGACAGGTTCCGGTAGGCCCGCACCGAGAGCGGCGCGAAGATCGCCGTGATGACCAGCGGCCACACCAGGGCCAGTTCCAGCGCGTGCGCGGCCGCCCAGGTGTCGTTGGCCCAGCCGGGATTGCCGAACAGCTCCCGGGTCGCCGCCGCCGTCGACGACAGCGGGTTCCAGTCGGCGATCACGCCCAGCCAGCCCGGCATCGTGGCCGGCGAGGTGATGGCGTTGGACAGGAAGGCGATCGGCCACACCAGGATCTGCAGCGCCATCACCGCCTCCGGGTTGCGGATCTTCAGGCCGAGCCAGATCCCCGTCCACAGCAGCGCGAAGCGCAACCACAGCAGCAGCCCGACGGCGGCCAGCGCATCGCCGAAGCCGTTGTGGGCGCGCCAGCCGATCGCCAGCCCGCTGACGATCAGCACCGCCAGCGACAACACCGTGGTCAGCAGGTCGGCCGCCGCCCGGCCCGACACCACCGCCGAGGAGGCCATCGGCAGCGACCGGAACCGGTCGGTGACGCCCTTGGTGACGTCGGTGCTGATGGCGGTGAAGGTGCCCTCCAGGCCGAAGACCATCGTCATGGCGAACATGCCGGGCATCAGGAACTCCCGGTAGTCGCCGCCGGGCACCTCGATGCCGCCGCCCAGCAGGTAGGCGAACAGCAGCAGCACCATGACGGGGAACAGCAGCCCCGCGACGAGCCCTCCGGGGTTGGCGGTCCAGTGGGTGACCTCCCGCCGGGTGACGGTCCAGCCGTCGGCGAAGGCCCAGGTCAGTCGGTTCACGCGTGACTCCTCGGTGCGGGCGCGGCCGGTCGGCGCCGGATACGGCGGGCGCCGGCGGCGGCGGTCGGGGCAGGGTGGGCGGAGCCGTAACGGAGCGGGATTTTCACGCGGCGCTCCGGGTGAGGTGCAGGAAGACCTCGTCGAGGGTGGGGCGGCGGATCGCGACGTCGTCGGCGGCGATGCCGCCGGCCGCCAGGTCGTTGACGACCGCCGTCAGGGTCGCCATGCGGTCGGGGGCGGGCGCGCTGACGCGCCGGGTGTCGGGGTCGGTCTCGGCATCGGGGCCGAGCAGGGCCGCGGCGGCCGGGAGGTCCGCCGGGTCGTGGACGACGATCTCCACCCGGTCGCCGCCGACGGTCTTCTTCAGCTCTTCGGGCGTGCCCTCGGCGACCTGGCGGCCCTCGTTGACCACGCTGATGCGGTGGGCCAGTTGGTCGGCCTCCTCCAGATACTGCGTGGTCAGCAGCACCGTGGTGCCGTCGGCGACCAGGGCGCGCACCGCCGCCCACACCTCGGCGCGGCCGCGCGGATCCAGGCCCGTGGTGGGCTCGTCGAGGAACATCACCGGCGGCGACAGGATCAGCCCGGCCGCCAGGTCCAGGCGGCGGCGCATGCCGCCCGAGTAGTGCTTGACCGCCTTGCGGCCGGTGTCGCCCAGCCCGAACCGGTCGAGCAGCTCCCCGGCCCGGCGCGCGGCGGCCTTGGGACGCAGATGGGACAGCCGGCCGAACATCTCCAGGTTGGCGCGGCCCGACAGGGCCTCGTCGAGGGCGGCGTGCTGGCCGACCAGGCCGATGTGGCGGCGCACCTCGGCGCCGTCGCGGGTCACGTCGAACCCGGCCACCCGGGCGAGGCCTTCGTCGGGACGCAGCAGCGTGGTCAGCACGCGCACCGCCGTGGTCTTGCCCGCCCCGTTGGGGCCGAGCAGGCCGTGGACCGTCCCCTCCGGGACGGTCAGGTCGAACCCGTCGAGGGCGGCGCGGTCGCCGTAGCGCTTGACGAGGCCGCGCGCCTCTATCGTGTACGTCATGCCGTACAGCGTACCGTACGGCATACGGTTAAGCGTCCCGAGTAATCTGGCCGCATCATGACGACCGAATACATCGGACGCGGCGACCCCGCGCGCACACTGGCGCTGCTGTGGCGCGACCCCTCCCGCGCCCGCGAGCGCGCCCCCCGCAAGGGCCGCCCCGAACTGACCGCCGACCGGGTCATCGCCGCCGCGATCGAGGTCGCCGACGCCGAGGGCCTGGCCGCGCTGTCCATGCGCAAGGTCGCCGACCACCTCGGCGTGGGCACGATGTCGCTCTACACCCACGTCCCGGGCAAGGCCGAACTGATCGACGTCATGCTCGACACCGTCTACAAGGAGACCTTCGCCGACGCGGCGGTCCCCCAGGGCTGGCGCGCCCGGGTCGAGCGCATCGCCCGCGACAACCTGGCCCTCTACCGCCGCCACCCGTGGATCCTGCAGGTCGCCGTCAGTCGCCCCCCGCTCGGCCCCGGCACGCTGGGCAAGTACGAACACGAACTGTCGGCCCTCGACGGCATCGGCCTGAGCGACCTGGAGATGGACAACGTCCTGACCCTGGTCGCCGCCTACGTCCACGGCGCGGCCCGCGGCGTGGTCGAGGCCGCCCGCGCCGCCCAGGAGACCGGCATGACCGACGAGGAGTGGTGGCGCGCCCACGAGCCGTTCCTGGCCGCCGCCGGCGACTTCTCCGCCTACCCGCTCGCCGGCCGCGTCGGCAGCGCCAGCGGCGAGGCCTACAACGCCCCCGCCGACCCGACCGGCGCCTTCGAGTTCGGGCTGGCCCGCCTCCTCGACGGGATCGCGGTCCTCATCGAGGGGCGGTGACGATGACCCCCGAGCGGCTGGCGCGCTTCGAGGCCAACCGCCGCCGCCTGTTCGGGGTGGCCTACCGGCTGCTCGGCGAGGCCACCGCCGCCGAGGACGTCGTCCAGGACGCCTACCTGCGCTGGGAGCGCTGCGACAGCGCGGTCGTGCCCGAGGCGTGGCTGACCAAGGTCGTCACCAACCTGTGCCTCGACCGGCTCACCTCCGCGCGGGCCCGGCGCGAACGCTACGTCGGCACCTGGCTGCCCGAACCGGTCCTCACCGGCGGCCCCCACGACCCGCTGGAGGTGGTGGCCCAGCGCGACCTGCTGTCCATCGGCCTGCTGGTCCTGCTGGAACGCCTCACCCCGCCCGAACGCGCGGTGTTCGTGCTGCGCGAGGCGTTCGGCCACAGCCACCGCGAGATCGCCGACATCCTGGAGGTCACCGAGCCGCACGTCCGCCAGCTCTACCGGCGCGCCCAGGCGCACGTCGCCGAGGAGCGCCGGCGCTTCACCCCCGCCCCCGGGCAGGGCGAGGAGCTGCTGAGACGGTTCATGGCCGCCACCCTCGCCGGAGACGTGGCCGCGCTCGAACGCCTGCTCGCCGACGACGTGGTCGCCTGGGCCGACGGCGGCGGCAAGGCCCCCGCCACCCGCGTCGCGGTCTCCGGCCGCGAACAGGTCCTGCGTCACCTGCTCGCCCTGACCCGCCACGCCGCCCGGATCCGCCTCGAACCCGAGACCGTCAACGGCCAGCCGGCCCTCGCCCTCTACCTCGACGGCCACCTGTCCGGCGTCACCGTCGTCGAGGTCGCCGGCGGCCGGATCACCGCCATCCACGCCGTCGCCAACCCCGACAAGCTCGCCTACCTCGTCAACCAGAAAAACTGAAGATTTCCGCGGCCCGGCTGTCACGGATCGCGGCACTGTCCCGTTCATCGCGCATGACGACACCACCCCGCATCGCCGTCCTGGGAGCCGGATACACCGGGCTGACGATCGCCAAACTGCTCGCCCGCCGCACCGGCGCGCCGGTCACCCTCGTCAACGACCGCGACCACTTCGTCGAACGCATGCGCAACCACCAGGTCGCCGCCGGCCGCGCCGTCACCCGCCGGCCGCTGCGCGACCTGGTGCGCGGCAGCGGCGTCCGGCTGCTCGTCGACCGGGTCACCCGCCTCGACCCGGCCGCCCGGCACGTCGAACTCGCCGCCGGCGAACCCCTCGGCTACGACCTGCTGGTGTACGCCCTGGGCAGCCACGCCGACCTCGACGCCGTCCCCGGCGCCGCCGACCACGCCTTCGCCGTGGCCGGCGTCGAACAGTCGGAACAGCTGCGCGACCGGATGCGCACGGCCGATACGGTCGCGGTCATCGGCGCCGGGCCCACCGGCCTGGAGACCGCGACCGAACTGGCCGAGACCCACCCCGGCCGCACCGTGCGCCTGATCACCGGCGGGCCGCTGGGCCACCAGCTGACCGAACCCGGCCAGGAACACCTGCGCCGCGCCCTGGACCGCCTCGGCGTCCGGGTGCACGAGAACACCACCGTCGCCAAGGTCGACGCCGGCGGCGTGCTGCTCGACGACGGCCGCCACCTGGCCGCCGACGCGGTCGCCTGGACCGCCGGATTCCGGGTCGCCGGCCTGGCCGCCGAGGCCGGGCTCGCCGTCGACGGGACCGGCCGCATGCTCGTCGACGGCACCCTGCGCTCCCGCTCCCACCCCGAGGTGTACGGCATCGGCGACGCCGCCGCCGCCCGCACCAAGGACGGCCACGTGCTGCGCATGGGCTGCGGACCCGGCGGCCTGGCGGGCGCCTGCGCCTACCACGCCATCACCGCCCGCCTGGCCGGACGCGACCCCCGGCCCCTGCGCCTGGCGGCCGACACCCTGTGCGTCAGCCTCGGCGCGTGGGACGGCGTCCTCCAGCACACCGACCTCGACGGCGTCCCGCACGGCACGCCCATGACCGGCCGCCGGGTGGCGCTCATCAAGAAGGCGGTCCTGCGGGTCGCGGGCCGCTACAACCCGCGCCACCCCGGCATCAGCGTGCTCACCGCCCGGCAGGGCTGAGCAGGTCGGGGACGCGGACCGCCAGCACGACGATGTCGTCGACGTTGCCGTCGGCGCCCGCGATCTCGTCGGTCAGCTTCTCCAGCAGGGCGGGCAGCGGATCGCCGCCGTAGCGGGGCAGCGCCGCGAGCAGGCGCCCCGTCGCGACGTCGAGGTCGACGCCGGGGGCCTCGATCAGGCCGTCGGTGAACATCACCAGCAGCGTGCCGGGAAGCAGCAGCCGGGTGGACTCGGTGCGGGGGCCGTGGCCCTCGTGCTGTTCGAGCGTCGGGAAGAACATCAGGTCGTGGGCGGTGAGCTCCTCGACCCCGCCGCCGGGGTGGACCAGCACCGGCGGCGGGTGCCCGGCGTTGGTCCAGGTCAGCTCCCAGCCCTCCGGCCGCGGCGTCAGGTGGCCGTGGACGAGGCTGCCGGTGGCCTGCGGGAGCACGAGCCGGCAGGCGTGCTCCAGCGCCGCCACCGAAGTGGCCGGGCCGCGCCCGGGATGGTCGACGTCGGCCTGGCGCAGCATGCTGCGCACCTGGCCCATCAGGGTCGCGGCCTGCATGTCGTGGCCCGTGATGTCGCCCACCGTGACGGCCAGCGCCCGGGGGCCGTCACCGGGCAGGCCGAGGAAGTAGGCGTCGTACCAGTCGCCGCCGACCAGGTCGGCCGTCACCGCCGGCCGGTAGAGCGCGGCGACCTCCAGGCCGGAGATCTCGGGCAGGTCGGTCAGCATGGCCCGCTGGAGCTGGTGGGCGACCGACACCCGCTCGTGCAGCCGCTGGGCGCGCTCGACCGCCCGGCCCGTGTAGCCGGCCACCGCGAGCAGCACGGCGCGCTCCTCCACGTCCACCGTGTGGGGCCGGTCCCAGCCGAGCACCAGCACCCCCACCGGGCCGCCCACGCCGGGCAGCGGGACGCACACCGCCGAGGCCAGGCCCAGTTCGGTGAACGCCGCCAGCGCCGCCTCGCCGTGGCCCGCCCGCAACATCTCCGGGCCGGTGATCTCGACGACCCGCTGCCGCCGGAACGCCTGCGCGGTCGGCCACTCGGGACCGACCTCGTACTGCCGGGCCACCGTCTCGACCGTGCGGGGGATCTCGTCGTCGACGACCCGGCGCAGCCGCCCCTCCTCGGCCAGCACCAGGCCGACGTAGCTCGGTTTCAGGTCGGAGACGACCAGGTCACGGACCCGGCGCCGGATGTCGACGAGGTTGTCGGTGTCGGCCAGATCCTCGGCCGTGCGCAGCAGCAGCTCCGACCGTGACAACGCGGCCTGGGCCTGAGCGAGCCGGTCCCGTCCTACCCACGTCACCTGAGCCTCCCGGACAGCTTCTCCTTACCTTCCCCTACCCGGAAAGGGGCTCAGGTTGCCACCCCCATGGCGTGCCCGACGGTCGAGGGCTGGGTCGCCATGGCCAGCATCGCCGCGGCCAGGTCGGCGCGCGGGATCGACAACCCGCCGCGCAGGTTGCGGTCGGGGGCGGTGCGGTAGCGGCCGGTGCCGGGCTTGTCGGTCAGCCGGGGCGGGCGCACGGCCGTCCAGTCGAGGCCGCTCTCGCGCAGCACGTCTTCGGCGGCCGACAGGTCGGCGCACACCGAGGGAAGGGCCCGTTTGACGATCGGGGTCAGCACGTGGCGGGCGAAGAAGCCCTCGCCCGGGTCGTGCCGGGGGGCGTCGGGGTTGCCCGGGGTGGGGATGGTCGAGACGGGGGCGGCGCTGACGATGAGGATCCGGCGGGCGTGGGCGGCGTGCATGGCGGCCACGATCACGCGGGTCGCGGCGGTGACCACGCCGCGGTCGTGCTGGGGCGAGCGCGGGCCGACGCACGAGAGCACCGCGCCGGCGCCCTCGCAGGCCACGATCAGCTCCTTGGCGTCGGGGGCGATGCGCAGGTCGGCGACCATGACGTGGTGGGGGTCGAGCGACAGGCGGGCGGCGTCGCGCACGACGACGGTGACCTCGTGGCCGGCCTCCATGGCCAATCTGAGGCATTCGCTGCCGACGCCGCCGGTGGCGCCGAATATCGTGATCTTCACGGAATCCTCCGAAACACGAATAGTATGAGAGTCGTATTATATGGTTTCAGTATCTTCTATCCAGGATGCGCTGCGCGCGTTGACCGCCCAGGTGTCGCTGCTCAACCAGCAGGTGGGCGGGCGGCTCGACCTGCGCCCGGTCGACCGTGACTGCCTCTACCTGATCTCCCGGCACGCGCCCATGACGCCCTCGGCGCTGGCCAAGCTGACCGGGCTCCACCCGGCGACCATGACCGGCGTGCTCGACCGGCTGGAGAAGGGCGGCTGGATCGCCCGCGAACGCGACCCGCGCGACCGGCGCGCGGTGCTCATCCGCCCGCTCCCCGACCGGGTCCCCGAGATCGTCTCCCTGTACGCCGGCATGACCCGCGCCCTCGACGGCATCTGCGACGGCTACTCCCCCGAGGAGCGTGCCCTCCTCCTCGACTTCATCACCAAGGTCACCGATGCCGCTGACGCGGCGAAAAATTCCCTATGACTCCCTATCGTAGGGAGTGTTAGGGTGCGTACATGGACATCTTCACTTCCCCCGACGCCGGGCGCGCCCTCCTGGGCCGTTATGCGGAGCTGCTGGACACCTGGCCGGTCCCGGCCGAGCGGCTGACCGTCGCGACCTCGCTCGGCGACACCTTCGTGCTCGCCTCCGGCCCGGCCAACGCGCCGCCCGTGATCCTGGTCCACGGCGCGATGGCCAACTCCCTCACCTGGTACGGCGACATCGCCGCCTGGTCGCGGCATCACCGCGTCTTCGCGGTCGACATCCCCGGCGAGCCCGGTCTGTCGGCCCCCAACCGGCCGCCGATCGGCGACTACCCCGGCTGGCTCGGCGAGGTCATGACCGGCCTCGGCGTCGAGTCGGCCACCGTCGTCGGCCTGTCGCTGGGCGGCTGGATCGCCACCGGCCTCGCGGTCGCCGACCCCCGGCGCGTCGAGCGGCTCGTGCTGATCTGCCCCGGCGGCATCGGCAAGGTCCGGCGCGGCATCCTGCTGCTGGCGCTGCTCCTGCTGGCCGTCGGGCAGCGCAGGCGCTCCCAGAAGCTCATCCTGGGCGCCGACCTGAGCGACACCGGCTGGTTCGGGGAGTTCTTCGACCGCATCAACCGCGACTTCAAGCCCCGCCGGACCGATCTGCCGATCTACACCGACGCCGAGCTCGCCGGCCTGACCATGCCGCTACTGGTCCTGGCCGGCGACCGCGACGCGCTCATCAACGGGCCCGAGACGGCGCGGCGGGTGCGCGCCGTCGTCCCCAAGGCCGACGTCCGGCTGCTGCCCGGCGTCGGGCACCTGGTCACCGGCCAGACCGCGACGGTCGCGGCGTTCCTGGGCTGAGACCAGCCCGTGGGCGAACAGCTCGCTGTCGAGCTGGGTGAGATCGCCCTGGCGGTGGCTGTTCTCCATGGCCCGCACCATGGCCTTGGCCACCCGCATCCCGCCGGGGTCGCGGCGGGCGAGCTTGCGGGCCAGCACGTCGGCCGCCCTGATCAGGCGGTCCTCGGGCACGACCTGGTGCAGCAGGCCGTACTGGAGCGCGGTGGGGGCGTCGACGGCGTCGCAGGTCAGCACCAGGTGCCTTAGCCGGGACACCCCGATGTCCATGGCCAGCCGCGCCGCCGTGCCGCCCCAGGCGGGCGGCACGCCCAGCGCCAGCTCGGGCAGCCGGAAGGTCGCGGTGTCGGCGCCGACCCGCAGGTCGCAGTGGGCGGCCAGGCACAGGCCGGTGCCCGCCACCGCGCCGTGCAGCCGCGCGACGGTGACGGCCGGGCTGTCGGCGATGGCCCGGCACACCCGATGCCCCAGGTCGGCGGCGCGGCGCACCGCGTCGACGCCGCCCTCGCCGCCCGCCAGCGCGAGCAGCTCGGCGACGTCGCCGCCCTGGCAGAAGCTCGGCCCCTCCCCCGACACCACGATCACCGCGGCCGATTCGAGACTCTCGAACGCGGCCAGGAGCTCGCGCAGCATACGCAGGGAGACCGTGTGGTGCGGGGGCGGGCAGTGCAGCCGCACGTGGCCGATGCGCCCATCGCGGTCGACGGTGACGCTCACGCGAGCGTCACCTCCAGCGCGGTGACGTCGCGGAAGGCCAGGCCGCGCGGCCTGACCGGCGGGGCGGCCAGCGCCAGGCGGGCGCCGAACCGTCGCAGCAGCAGCGGCAGCACGGCCTCGGCCTCGACCTGGGCCAGCCGCGACCCCAGGCAGTAGTGCGGGCCGAGCCCGAAGGCCAGCGACCGGCGCGAGGAGGTCCGGGTGACGTCGAACCGGGCCGGGTCACCGTCGCCGCCGTCGCCGGGGTCGCGGTGCGCGGCCCCCACCATCAGGTAGACGGCCACGCCCTCGGCGACCGGCCGGCCGTGCAGGGTCGCGCCGGGCCCGGCGACGCGCACCAGGATCTGCACCGGCGGATCCCAGCGCAGCACCTCGGCGACCGCCTGCGGCACGAGCCCCGGGTTCTTGATGAGGTCGCGGGCCTGGGCGGGGTGCGCGGTCAGGGCCAGGACCATGGAGTTCAGCATCGAGCTGGTGGTCTTCCACCCCGCGATGATCATCGTCTGGGCCTGGATGGCCAGCCAGTGCCGCTCCCGGAAACCCACCGTCTCCAGCAGCGCCGCCAGCAGCCCCGGCCGGGGCCGCCGCCGGGTCTCGTCGACCATGGCCAGGCAGTACTCGTACAACCGCCGGGTCTGCTCCTCCAGCTCCCGCAGCTCGTGCCGCCCCGGGGAGATCTCCAGCATGAGCTGACTGTCGGCGGCCAGCTTGCCCAGCGTCGCCGGATCGCCGAACGGATCCCCGAGCAGGTCGCACAGCACCTGCAGCGGCAGCGCGTCGGCGACCAGCTCGGCGTAGTCGGCCCGCCCCCACTCCGCCAGCCGCCCGGCCAGCCGCTCGACCGCCGCCGCCGCGTGCCCCTCGATCACCGGCTGCAGGTCGCGCACGGTCCGGGCCGACATGTGCCGCAGCACCAGCGCCCTCTGGTCGCCGTGCTCAGGCGGGTTCAGCTGCATGAGCGCCTCGGAGACCACGCCGACCATCGGGTAGTCCCGCCAGCGCGGCACCCACCGGTCCTTCCACTCCGGGTCGGGCATGCGCCAGTTCGGCGAGGCCGCGAGCTCGGCGCACGAGGCGTAGTCGGTCACCAGCAGCGCCCCCAGCGGCGACTCCACCGCCGGTCCCATCGCCCGCAGCCGCTCGTAGAGGGGATAGGGATCCTGCCTGCCCTGCCCCGATCGCAGCCGCACGAGCAGCCTGCCGACCTCTCCTGCCGTCGTCATCGTCCACCTTGTTCGTCCGCGGCTTCCCCCAGCGGTTGAATCATCAAGTACCTGGTGGCGGACGAAAGGGACCTTGATCAAGACCTGGCGAACGTTGATCGGATCTATCCTTCACCGATGCCCCGCGAATCGGCCCTGCTCCGCGAATACCGGTGCGCGACCCCCGACGAATCCCACGGACGCCTGCTCGCCGCCGCCCTCGCCGACCGAGGCCACCGCTGGGTACGCCTGCGCCCCGCCTACCTCCCGCACCTGGATCCGGCGCACCCCTGGTTCGGCAAGCCCGAGTTCTCCTGGCCGGAACTCGAAGGCTGGTGGCACGTCACCTCGGTGGTCGACGAACTCGCCGTGGACGACGACGCGGAAGACCACCAGTGCGAATGTGAAGAGGCCGCGGTCGCCGCGCTCGCCCGCGACCACGGCGGTTTCATGGACGGCGGATCCATGGCCGACCGCGAAACGCTCCTGCGCGTCCTGGACCTGCGAGGCCTGCTCCACGACCCCCCGCAGGAACAGGCCCACGAACGGCGCGCGGCTATCGTGCGATCCTTCCCGGCCCTGCACACCGGTCCGAGCATCACAACAATTACCGCACCGAGCGTCGCCTCGAGTACCGTCGCGGGCCCGCTCATAGACGTGGTGCAGGCGGTCGCGTGCCGGGTGGCGGCCGACGGTGCGGCGGGACCGGAGATCAGCTGGTGGCTGACCGAGGAAACCAGGCAGGTCGGCGACGACGAGTTGGTGTCCGAGTTCTGGGACTCCGTCTTGCACCAGGGCACCTGCTCCCCGCACACCGCCGTACAGATCCCGCTGCTGGCCGGGGTCATCGGACACGACCGGATCGCCCCTGTCCACCGGGCTCACCTGCTGTTCCTGCTCGCCGAGGCGCCGGCACGCGGCCCGCGACGCCGACCGGCGATCGGCCCTCGGGCTCGGTTTCGGCGAGGACCCGGAGGAGACGGCGACCCGGCACGCCATAGAGGCAGCCGCGCCGGCGCTGCTGCGCCGCTGGCCGGAGGAGTGCGAAGCCGTCCAGTGCGCGCTGGCCTTCCTCGCCGCGGCGTTCCCCCAAGCTGCCCACGAGGCCGACGTCATCGGGCCGATCGCCAACCTGGCCGCGACCTGTTCCGAACCTCACCGCGCCGCTACCGAGCCCCACCGCACCGGTTCCGTACCTCACCGCGTCGCGTCCGAGCCTCACCGCGCCCTGCCCGAACCTCACCGCACCGCGTCCGAGCCCCACCGCGCCGCGATGCTCCGCCTCGCCCTCGCCGCCGCAGACGAGCGGGCGCTCGCGGCCGTCTATGCCGAGGCGCTCGCCGTCACCCCCATCAGGCGCACCCGGGTGCCGGGCCCGGCCGCCCCGGCCATCGCCGCGGCCCTGTACGTCCTGCATCACATGCTCGAACTGGAGCTTGAACAAATCAGCTGAAGTCACGACACCTCACCCGCTACCGTCATGATCGTGACCAAGCTCAACCAGATCCTGGCCGTCGAGAAAGGCGTCAAGGCCGACGTCCAGCGCAAGGTGGCGGACGCCAACACGCTGATCCAGAAGGCGCCGCTGCTGTCCGGCATCTCCCGCACCTACCAGCCGATCGACGACGAGGGCGAGCAGCTGCCGCCCGAGTCGACGCGCGTGCAGGTGCAGGCCGAGCAGGTGCTGCGCGACGTCACGGTCACCCTGACCCGGCTGTTCGACGTGACCGCCACCAAGGACGTCGCCAACTGCGCCGCCAAGGCCGACGTCGTCGTCGACGGCGCGACCCTGGTGCGCGACGTGCCGGTGACGTACCTGCTGTTCCTGGAGAAGCAGCTCACCGACCTGCACGCGCTCATCTCCCGGCTGCCCACGCTCGACCCGTCGGAGACGTGGTCGCTCGACGGCAACACCGACACCTGGCGCACCGAGCCGGTCCGCACCACCCGGACCAAGAAGGTGCCGCGCAACCACGTGCTCGCCGAGGCCACCGAGAAGCACCCGGCGCAGGTGCAGGTGTTCACCGAGGATGTCGTCGTCGGCTACTGGACGCGCGTCGCCTTCTCCGGCGCGCTGCCGCAGCGGCGCGTCAACGAGCTGCTGACCCGGCTGACCAAGCTCCAGGAGGCGGTCAAGTTCGCCCGCGAGGAGGCCAACGGCACCGAGATCACCGACCAGCGGATCGGTGAGGCGCTGTTCGGTTACCTGCTCGGGTGACCCCACAGACCCCCGCCCGCAAGGGATGGGGAGCGCGATGAGCGCAAGCTGAAACTGAAGCATCACGACTGAACGACGGTGACAGCGCAGGTTCGACTCCTGCCCCCCGCATCCACGCGGGGGTGGCCCAATCGGTAGAGGCAGCCGTTCAAACTCAGGCTCTCGCTCCAGACTCAGCATTGCCGCCGGTCGCCGGAGCGACCGGTCGCGGACGAAAGTCGTCAGGTTGGGGGTTCGAATCCCACCGGGTGCTCTCCTTGCGCCCGTAGCTCAACGGAAGAGCGGACGACATGACCGTGATCCGCGGCCTTCAAAGGCTCCGGCGCCGCGATGTGGCGGCGTAACGGCCCCCGGGATTCAGGGTATTTCCTGGGGGCCACCGCCGTTTCCGAGGTGCTCCCGCAGCGCTGCTGCGAGCTCGCCCGCCGCGGTGACCTGCGCCGGGGTGAGCCCGTCGACGAACAGTTCGCGGATGGCGCGCAGGTGCGGCACGGTCGCCCCGTGGAAGGCCGCGGCGCCCTCCTCGGTCAGCACCGCCTCCGCGCCCCGGTTGTCGCCGGTGCAGTTCTCCCGCCTGATCAGCCCCCGTTTGTCCATGCGCCCGAGGTGGTGAGACAACCGGCTGCGTTCCCAGCCGATCGTCGCGGCCAGCTCCGAGGAGCGCAGCCGCCCGTGCTCGGCCTCGCTCAACGCCAGCAGGACGCTGTAATCGCCCGTCGACAACCCCGACTCGCTCTGCAGCCGGGCGGCCATCGCGGCCCGCAGCGCGTCGGTGGTCTCGATGAAGTCCCGCCAGATCCGCAGCTCCTCCCGGGTGGGGAACCGGCCTCTACGCTGCGTCAACGTGCTCTCCTCCCATCGGGAATATAATTGACACGTCAATCATTTCCGATCATATGACGTTGAGGCACGACATGTTCGAACTGGGGCTGAACTCCTTCGGCGAGGTCGCCACGGACGGCGGGCGGACCCTGTCCGACGCCGAGACCGTGCGGCTGATCGTCGAGGAGGCCCGGCTCGCCGAGGCGGCCGGGCTCGACGTGTTCAGCCTGGGCGAGCACTACCGCGAGGGCCACACCGACTCGGCCACGCCGGTGCTGCTGGCCGCCATCGCCACCGCCACCGACCGGATCGCGCTCGGCACCTCGGTGACCGTGCTGAGCACCAACGACCCGGTGCGGCTCCACCACGAGTTCGCCACCCTCGACGCGGTGTCGGACGGCCGGGCCCGCATCGTGCTCGGCCGCGCCTCGGCCACCGAGTCGTTCCCGCTGTTCGGCTACGACCTGGCCGACTACGAGCGGCTGTTCGAGGAGAAGCTCGACCTGTTCCTCCGCCTCGAACGCGAGGAGGAGGTCACCTGGTCGGGCACGGTCAGAACCCCCTTGATCCGGTACGCCCCCCGCCCCCGCATGCGCCCCGGAGGCATCCCCACCTGGATCGGCGTCGGCGGCAGCCCGAACTCGGTGCTGCGCGCCGCCCGCCACGGCCTGCCGCTCATGATGGCGATCATCGGCGGGCGGCCCCAGCGGTTCGCCGGCAACGTCGACCTCTACCTGACCGCGCTGCGGCGCGCGGGCCGGCCGGAACTGCCGATCGGGCAGCACTCGCTGGGCCTGGTCGCCGACACCGACGAGGAGGCCCGCGAGACCTGGTGGACCCACTGGCAGCCGGTCGTGGCCGCACTCGCGGCCGAACGCGGCTTCTACGCCCCCACCCGCGACCGCTTCGAAGCCGAACTCGACCAGGGCGCCCTGTACGTCGGCTCCCCCGAGACCGTCGCCCAGAAGATCGTCAGAACCGCCCGTGACCTGCGGCTCAGCCGCTTCGACCTCAAGTACGACATCATGCGGCTCCCCCGCGACGCCCGAGCCCGCACCATCGAGCTGCTCGGCCGCGAGGTCGCCCCCCGTGTCCGCGAACTCCTCTCCTCCCCGAAAAGAAGAAGCGCATGAGCGACATCACCTTCGGCCTGGACACCTTCGGCGACGTGCCGGCGGACGACTCCGGCGCCCCCCTGTCCCACGCCGCCGCGATCCGCCAGGTCCTCGACGAGGCGGTGATCGCCGACGAGCTCGGCGTCGACGTGATCGCCCTGGGCGAGCACCACCGGCCCGAATACTCCATCTCCACGCCCGAGACCGTGCTGGCCGGCATCGCCACCCGCACCTCGCGCATCCGCCTGGCCTCCGGCGTGACCGTGCTGAGCTCCGACGACCCCGTCCGGGTGTTCCAGCGCTTCGCGACCGTCGACGCGCTGTCGAACGGACGCGCCGAGGTGATCCTCGGCCGCGGCTCCTTCACCGAGTCGTTCCCGCTGTTCGGCTACGACCTGGCCGACTACGACCAGCTGTTCGAGGAGAAGATCGAGCTGTTCGTCAAGCTCCTCGACGAGAAGCCGGTCACCTGGAACGGCACCGTCCGCGCCCCGCTCCAGGACGCCGACGTCTACCCCAAGACCGAGTCGGGCCGCCTGTCGACGTGGGTCGGCGTCGGCGGCTCGCCGCAGTCGGTCGTCCGCACCGCCCACTACGACCTGCCGCTGATGCTCGCCATCATCGGCGGCGCGCCCGACCGGTTCGCGCCCTACATCGACCTGTACAAGCGGGCCGCCGAGCAGTTCGGCACCACCGCCCACCCGGTCGGCATGCACTCGCCCGGCTTCGTCGCCGACACCGACGAGGAGGCGCGCGAGGGGTTCTGGCCCGGCTACAAGGTGATGCGCGACCGGATCGGCGCCACCCGGGGCTGGCCGCCGATCAGCCGCTCGGAGTACGACGCCGAGATCGCCCACGGCTCCCTCTACATCGGCTCGCCCGAGACCGTCGCCCGCAAGATCGCCAAGGCGGTCGGCACGCTCGGCGTCGCCCGGTTCGACCTCATCTACAGCGTCGGCCCGCAGCCGGTCGCCGCCCGCACCAAGGCCGTGGAGCTGTTCGGCGGCAAGGTCATCCCGATGGTCCGCGACATCCTGGGCGAGCGCTCATGACGACCATCGGCATCCTGGGAGCGGGCAAGGTCGGCACCGTCCTGGCGCGGCTGGCGCTGGCGGCCGGACACCGCGTGCTCCTGGCGGGCTCCGGCGACCCCGCCAAGATCGCCCTCATCGTCGAGGTGCTCACCCCCGGCGCGACCGTCGTCACCGCGCGGGAGGCGGCGGCCCAGGCCGACGTGACGATCCTGGCGCTGCCGCTCGGCAAGCACCGCAACGTCCCGGCCGACGCGCTCGACGGCAAGCTCGTGATCGACGCCATGAACTACTGGTGGGAGGTCGACGGCGTGCGCGACGACCTGACCGACCCCCGCACCACCTCCAGCGAGATCGTGCAGGAGTTCCTGGCGGGCGCGCGGGTGGTCAAGGCGTTCAACCACATGGGCTACCACGACCTGGAGGACGGCGCGCTGCCGCCGGGCGCGCCCGGCCGCCGCGCCATCGCCGTCGCCGGCGACGACCCCGCCGACGTGGCGGTCGTCTCCGGGATCGTGGACGACCTGGGCTTCGACCCCGTCGTCGCCGGGCCGCTGGCCGAGGGGGTGCGGATGGAGCCGGGCACCGAGCCGTTCGGCGCCAACGTCGAGGCCGCCGAACTGCGCGCGATGCTCGACCGCTTCCCGCAGTCGGAGCGCGGCCGGGCCCGCCGCGAAGCGCTTCCGCGACAGTGAGCCCATCGTCCCGATTTCTTCGCCATCATGAAGGACAACGGGAGGGGACAGGTTGACCCTGGGGGTACCGGCCGCCGGCAGGACGGCCGACACACTGAGTTATCCGCCGGGATCGTTGGTGATCCTGACCGGCCTGCCGGGCGCCGGGAAGACCACGCTGCTGCGCCGCCTCTACGCCCTCGACGGCGACGAGACCCGGCCCGTCGCCCGGGGCGGGCTGACCGTCATCGACAGCTACCAGTCGCGGCTCCACTGGCGGGCCCGCATCCCCTGGGCGCCCAAACCGGTGCGCACCGCGATCACCTGGGTCACCCACATGTCCCGCATCTCGCGGGCCATGCGCACCGGCCCGGTGATCGCCCACAACCGGGGTTGCGGCGTCCTCCCGCTCTACGTGCTGGCGTGGCTGGCCGTGCGGCGCGGCACCCGGCTGCACCTGCTGATGCTCGACACCCCGCCCGAACTGGCGATGGACGGGCAGCGCTCCCGCGGCCGGGTGGTGCCCAAGGCCGCCTTCGGCCGGCACATCCGCAGGTGGGGGCGGCTTCTTGGCCGCGTACAGGAAGGAGACCCGGCGCCCGCCCTCACGGCCCACGTGCTGACGCGGGCCGGGGCCGACCGGCTCAAAGAGGTCAGGTTCGACCGCTGAGCCGCTCGACCGTCGCGGCGGCGACGGCCTCGACGCGCCGGCCGTAGGGCTCGGCGCCGTCGAACACGAAACTGCCGCCGACGACGGGAAGCGCGCTGAACGAGGCCGCGAAGCCCGTCGCCGGCGCGTCGGGCGGCAGCGGCGTGTACTTCTCGAACGGCGTCATGTCATAGCCCTGCCGGGAGGCGTGCCGGTTGCGGGCGACCTGGTGGGCCGCGACCCGGATCACCGCGTCGACCCCCTGGTCGAGCAGCAGCTGCAACCAGCGGAACTGCACGTCGAGGTGCTTGGCGTGGCCCTCGGCCGGGTGTTGCAGCAGGTAGGCGCAGACGACGGGGTTGTGCCAGCGGTACATCCCGGGGTTCGACTGCTCCTCGGCGAGGATCGCGTAGTAGTAGTCGGCGCACCGGCCCAGCGGCCCGGCGGGCGCCCCGCAGTCACAACGATCCGTCATGGCCTGGATCATAGGTGGGTGGACGACCGTGACGTGCTCTACCGCCGGGTGGCGGCCGACCTCCGCGAGGCCGTCGCGGGCGGGGTCTACGGCTCCGACGGCCGGCTCCCGGCCGAGTCGGCGCTGGCCGAGCACTACGGCGTCTCACGCGGCACGATCCGGCAGGCGCTGGCGCTGCTGCGCGCCGGCGGCGTGGTCACCTCGCGGCGCGGCACCCGGCGGGTGGTGCTCGGCGCGGCCCCGGCGCAGAGCTTCGCCGAACTGCTGAGCTTCACCACCTGGGCCCGCTCCATCGGCGAGGAGCCGGGCGGGGTGCTCGAATCGCTGACCGTGCGGCCCGCCGACGAGGAGGAGCTGACCCGGCTGCGGCTGCGCCCCGGCACTCAGGTGTACGCCGCCCTGCGGCTGCGCACCCTGTCGGGACGCCCCGTGATGATCGAGCGCACCGCCTACCCGTCGCGGGTCGGCCGCATCGTGGCCGCGCTGCCCGCCGACACCGTCTCCTACACCGAACGCCTGCTCGGCCACGGCATCGTCTTCGCCGACGCCGAGCACACCATCGACCTGGCCTTCGCCGACCCCGACGACGCCCGCCTGCTCGGCTGCCCCGAAGGGGCCGCGCTGCTGCGCGAACGCCGCCGCACCACCGACCCGGCCGGCCGGCCGGTGGAGTGGTCCGAAGACCGCTACCTGCCCGGGACGGTGGCGTTCACCGTGCACAACTCCATCGCGACCTCGACGTTGTCGCGGCTGCGCTCAGCCGCGCAGCAGCCGGGCCAGTAGCGGCCGGAAGTGCGCGAACGCGGGCGTCGCCGCCCCCGCGACCTTCGCCGCGTCGTCGAAACGCCGCACCGCGACCGCGTCGGCCGCGCCCGGCAGCGCCGCGAACCCGGCGGCCTCCTGCGCGCTCATCGGGCCGCCCTGGACCTGGAGGGTGAACTCCGACGCCTCCGAGAGCCGCGCCCGGTAGTCCGGCTCGACCGCGCACAGGTAACGCTTGGCGGCGACGTGCAGCCGGACCGGCTCGGTCACCTCCGGCCCGAACCAGCGGCCCAGCAGGTCGGCCCCGGTGTGGCTGTGCCGGTTGTCGACGCCCGCCATCAGCTCCGCACCGCCGTCGAGGTGCCCCAGGTCGTGCAGCAGCGCCGACGCGACCAGGTGCGCGGACGCCCCGGCGGCCTCGGCGAGCGCGGCGGCCTGGAGCATGTGCTCGGCCATGGTGACCGGTTCGCCCAGGTAGTCGCCGGTGCCGGGCCCGGTGAAGAGCGCCTCGAGCTCGTCCAGCGCGATAGTCCTGCGCAGCACCGCGAGCGTGCTCGCCAGGCCGTCGAGGTCGGCGTACGCGCCCTGCAGGTGCCGCGCGCCGCTCTGCTCGAAGGCGGTGCGGGCGTGCAGGAGCCGCGTGTTGTCGAAGATCAGGCAGTCGCCCGGCCCGAGCCGGAACGTCAACATCAGCTCGGGCCGCGCCAGCACCTTCGCGAAGGCGCGGTAGGCGTCATAGAACCCGCCGGGTGAGCGCAGCGTGCCGAACGACCGGTTGTTGAACCGGACCTCCCGCACGTGCCCGAGCGGATCGACGTCGATGAGCGGCCGGAACGCGCTCAGCTCGGTCTGCGCGTCACGGTAGACGAACGGCACCGGCGTGCGCGCCAGCACCGCGAACGCGCCGGGGTCCTCCGCGCGCAGCAGCGCGGCGGCGTGGAACCCGTCGACGAGCCCCGAGTCGCCGCCCTCGGCCGCGTTGGTGAGACAGTGCAGCAGCTGGATCGTCGGCACCGGGTCGCGGTAGGGGTTGTCGGTGTGCGGGGCGATGGCCCGCGAGGTGAAGGCCAGGTTGCCCGGCGCGGGCTCCACCCGCACGTCGAAGAGCCGCCCGTAGTTGGTCTCCCGGACGTACCCGAACGACTCCGCCACCTCGAGGACCTGGCCCTCCTCGACGGGCACCCCTCGAAGCAGCGCGAACCCGAGCCGCTGCACGGCTTCCAGGACACGGAGCCGTTCGGCGGGCATGGACAGGTAAGTGTGCCAGTCGGCTTCGGGAAGGGCTTCCGGGGCTTGGGTCAGGTCGGCGGCGGACCACAGGCGTTTGCCCGCTTCGCTGCGGTGGTCGACTGCGGCCGGGGCGGTCAGCCAGGCGCGGGGGTAGACCGAGCGGTGCCCGTCGGGGAACCAGGTCACCTCGATCTGGTCCGCGCGTTCGGCCAGCGTGCCGATGGCCAGGTCGTCGGGCAGGTCGGTGATCTGGAAGAACTTCTGGCCGCTGTGCGGGTCGCGGCAGTCGGGGCACGGGCAGTTGTCCCGCAGCCACATCGGGTTGTCCAGCATGTCATCGTCCTCGTTCGCAAAAGTTGTATAGCCAACTTTGCGGGCCGAGATGTCCGGAAGGTGAAATCCCGTTGAGCGGGACGGGCCCGGTTCGTGAGGCTGGGGTGCGTGCTGCTGCTCGGGATCGTCGTGGTGGGGGCGTCGGTGCAGCGGCTCACCGGGATCGGGTTCGCGCTGGTCGGCGTGCCCGCGATGGCGCTGCTGCTCGGACCCGCCGACGGGGTGCGGCTCGCCAACTGCGGCGCGCTGGTCATCAGCGCCGCCGGGCTGGCGGCCACCTGGCGGTCGGTCCGGCCGGGCGCGATGATCCCGCTGGTGCTCGCCGCGGCGGCGGCCGTACCGGCCGGGGCCTGGTTCGCCCGCGGCCTGCCCGAACCCGCGCTGCTCGCCGTCACCGGGGCGTTCGTCACCGCCGCCGCCCTGCTGGTGATGGCCGGGGTCCGGGTGCGGTCGCTGCGCGGGCGCGGCGGCGCGCTCGCGGCCGGCGCCGCGAGCGGTTTCCTCAACGCCTCCGCCGGCGTGGGCGGCCCCGCCGTCTCCCTGTACGCCGTCAACGCCGGCTGGACGGTACGCGAGTTCGTCCCCAACGCCCAGTTCTACGGCGTCGTCGTGAACGTCTTCTCCATCGCCGCCAAAGGACTCCCCCAGCTCACCGCCCCGACCTGGGCCCTGGTCGGCGCCGGCATCGCCGCCGGGCTGGCCGCCGGATCATTGCTGGCCCGGCACGTGCCCGAACGCCCCGCCCGGTGGACCGTGTTGTCACTCGCCCTGGCCGGCGGCCTCACGACCCTGGTGAAGGGCCTGACGGGCTGACCCCCGCGCGTGGAACGACCACGGGGTGCGGACCGGCGGGAAGTTGTACCGGTGCACCCCGGTGACCGTGAACCCCGCGCCCTCCAGCAGCGCGACGGTGTCACGCCCGGTGTGGCACCCGCCCGCGAGCGGCGGCCAGATCGTGGCGTCGAGGGCGCGCTGCATGCGTACAAGACCCGGGGAATCGGCCCTCCCGTGCTCCAGGAACCGCAGCTCACCCCCCGGCCGCAGCACCCGCCGCGCCTCGGCGAGCGCCTGGCCGACATCGGGGATCGAGCAGAGCACCAGGCAGAACACCACCGCGTCGACACTCGCGTCGAGCGCGGGCAACCGCGCCGCCGACCCCGCGAGCACCTCGACGGGCACCGGCGCCGCGGCGGCGGAGGTCGCGGCGTGCCGCCGCAGCAGCGCCTCCGGCTCCACCGCCAGCACCCGCGCGACGGCCGGCGGGTAGTGCGCGAAGTTCGCGCCGTCCCCCGCCCCTACCTCCACGACCTGCCCCGACAGCCCCGCGAGCAGGGCACGACGGTGCTCGGTCATGCCACGACGGTCCATGGTCTGCCGCAACCGCGGCCACATCCGGGCGAAGAGCTTCGGCATGACTCCATTAGACCCACGCATAAGATCGTCCGCATGGCGACGAGGCTGGTACAGATTCACATGAAAGCCGCCGACGACGAAGCGGTCGGCCGCTTCTGGGCCGAGGCCCTCGGCTGGGGCCTGTCCAGCGAGGGTCCGGGCGTGACCAACCTCGAACCCGAAGGGCTCACCTATCCCGACCCGACGGTCGTCTACATCGACGTCGTCCACGACCCGCTGCCCAAAACGGTCAAGAACCGCGTGCACCTCGACCTCGCCACCACCTCGGTGGCACACCAGGCCGAGCTGCTCGCCCGGCTCCGCGCCCTCGGCGCGACGCCGGTCGACGTGGGTCAGGGCGACGTGCCGTGGACGGTGCTCGCCGACCCCGAAGGCAACGAGTTCTGCGTGCTCGAACCCCGCGAGATCTACCGCGACACCGGGCCGGTCGCCGCTGTCGTCGTCGACTGCGTGGACCCGCGTGCCATGGCGGGGTTCTGGGACGAGGCCATCGACTGGACCCTCCACGAGGTGACCGACGACCACGCGCGGCTGCGGTCGGCCAAGGGGGGCGGGCCCTACCTGGAGTTCGTCCGCACCCCTGACGTGAAGACGGTGAAGAACCGGGTGCACCTCGACCTGCGGCCCTATCCCGGCGACGAGCAGGCGGCCGAGGCGGCGCGGATCCGGGCGCTGGGTGCCGTCGACATCAACATCGGGCAGGTCAACGTGCCGTGGACGGTCTTCGCCGACCCCGAGGGCAACGAGTTCTGCGTGCTGACCCCGATGTAGAAAACCGTTTGTCCCCGTTGCCGGCGGGCCCGTAGGTTGCCTGCGGCCACCGCAGTGAAGACAGAGGACGACCGAGTGACCCCGCCTGCTTTCCAGATCTGACACGTACCACCGCACACCGTAAGCCGACCCTCGCCGTCGGCTCCGCCGGGCTGCCCCGGCCACACGGCGTCTGAGGCCGCGCGTCAATCGGCCTCGTGTCAGATCCAGAGAGACCATGTCTTCACAACCTCATATCGTGCTGCCCTGGACCGTCCGCCGAACCAGGCTGCCGCTGCTGTCCCTACGCTGCGTCGACTGCGCGTCGGCGTCCGCGACGACCGGAGAGGGCCGGTTCCGGGTCAACGCCAACGGGAAACTGCTCGACGTGTGGCTGCTCGCGCGATGCGTGCGCTGCGACCGCACGAGCAAACTGACCGTGCGTTCGCGGGTGCCGGTCGGGAGCCTCGACGCGGCGGCGCTGCGCGGCTATCGGGACAACGACCCCGGCCTGGTGGCGTCGACCCTGCTCGACCCCCTGGTCGCGTACCGGAACGGGTTCGCCCTCGACTGGACGGGGGCGTGGCGGCTTCTCGGCCCCGCGGTCCCGCTCGACGGCGGGTGGCCGGTGCGGGTGGAGGTGGGCTTCGACGACCCGGTGCCGGTCCGGCCGGACCGGCTCATCGCCCAGGGGCTCGGCCTGAGCCGGGGCGAGGTGACGCGGCGGGTGAAGTGCGACGTTTCACTGCGCCGTGCGACGAGCCTCGGGTTCTCCTTCACCGTGCTGGCCGGAGACTAGCGGTGGTCCGGGGGGCGGTTTTCGCCGTCCCCGGCATCGCCCTGGTTTTTGAACGAGCTGCCAACATGGGCGGGTGACCCGATACGTGGCCCTGTTGCGCGCCGTGAACCTCGGCAGCCACAAGAAGATCGCCATGCCCGACCTGCGCGCGGTCTGCGCGGGCCTGGGCTATGACGACGTCCAGACCTATCTGCAGAGCGGCAACGTCGTCTTCTCCACCGCCGAAACCGTGGCCGAGAAGGTCGCCCAGGACCTTGAGGAGGCGCTCGCCGCCCGGCTGGGCCTGACGACGGACGTCATCCTGCGGACCGCGGATCAGATGCGCGCCCTGGTCGACGGCTGCCCCGTCGAGGTGAGCGACCCGACCAAGGTGTCGGTGCTCTTCCTGCGCGACCAGCCCGCGCCCGACTGGCTCGACGGGTTCGACGCCGGCTCCTTCACACCTGAGGCCTTGTGGACGGCGGGCCGGGACATCTACTTCCACCTGCCCAACGGCACCGGCCGGGCCAAACTGCCCCCGGCTGTCGGACGCCGTCTCAGGACCCCGGCGACGATGCGCAACTGGCGAACCGTCACCAACCTCACCTGACAGGTATTTGCGCGCGCAGCTTTCTCGCGGCGCACGGGGGTGTCGTGAAGGCACGTTGCAAGCAGACCGGCTTCTACTGCGGACAACGTCGTCCTCACCAAGGAGAATCCGGTGAACCGCATCGTCCGCATACTCGGCCTCGGCGCCACCGCCGGAGCCCTTTCCCTGGGCCTGTTCGCACCCGCCGCCACAGCCTCCGCTCTGGCTGATCGGACCGCGACCGGCAACGTCACGTTCGACATGATGGACTACGAGAACTTCGGCAAGAACGAGCGCTGCCGCTACACCCTCCCTCTCAGCAAAACCGGGCGGATCGGCGGGCCGGCCAAGAGCTACAAGGCCTGGGCGAAGTGCGGCGGAGAGATCCGCACCGAGATCCACTACCGGCTCCAGTGGGCCGCCTCGGGCATCCTGACCGTGGACGACATCGCCGTGTGGTTCTTCGAGGGCAACAGCGCCGACACTCCCTGGCTGAAAGGCAAAGGGAGCATCGGCAAATTCCTGCTCTGGCCGGGGCAGACCGCCACCAGGCAGATCCGGGTGCAGAACGACGCCGACCGGCAACCTGACGACCGCACCATCCTGACGTTCACCTTGCGCAACTGACAGCTGGTTCCGCGGCCTCCGGCCGGTGCGGCCCGGATTCCCGCTGGGCGAGACCGTTGCCGGCGGTGGTTTCCGCTCGCGCGAGACGACTGGCAAGCCGGTGTAGAGGGCTGCCTGCGGATCCTTCGGCAGGTGGCGGTCCCGGTGAACACGAGCGTGGAGTTCTGCTGCTTCCAGGAGTGCTTCCAGCGATGGAGACCATGACCAGCACGGTCGCGGTGAAGGCCGAGACGTGCGGCCGTGCGTAAGCAAGCCGGTCGGTGCGGGGGTTACCGGTACCCCAGGAGGCCGGATGACCAAGCGGGCTCATGAACGATGACACTCGACGAGTTCGATCGCTTCCAGGACGCGGTCGCGGATGGGGCCCTCACCCATCGACGGCAGGTGCGGACCTGAGCTCGGCCGCGACCGCCCGCTCCCTCAGCACGGCCGCCTCCGTACGAGCCGACTCCAGCTCCGACCGCAGATCACCCAGCCGAGCCCGCTCAAGGGCGAGTTCGGCGCGCAACGTGGCGACGCTTTCCTGAACAGCCGCGTGTTCGGCACGAAGCCGGGTCACCTCGGCCTGGGCCGCCTCCCCCGAAGTCCTGAGCGCGGCCGCCTCGGCCTGGCTGGCGCTCAGATCCGCAGCCAACGCGTCCCTCTCCTTCCGGGCCTGGGCCATCGCCTTATCCGAGGCGGCCAGCAACCCGGTGACCCGGGACACCTCCGCCTTGGCCTCGGCCGCACCAGCGGCCGCATCGGCCCGCGCCTGATCGGCGGCCTCGGCCCGCGTGACGGCCCGGTCACGCTCGGCCTCGGCCGCGTCGGCCCGCGCCGTCGCCGCGGCGGTCGCCTTCTCGGCGGTGGCGACGTCCTTGCGCGCCTCCTGAACGTCCCGCTGCGCAGCGGCCGCCTTCGCCTCCGCCCGCCGGCCCTTCTTCTCGGCCTCCGTGGCAGCCGCCCGCGCCTCCTGCGTCTCGGCCTCCGCGTGATCGCGCCGCGCCTCGGCCTGCTCGGCCCGCCTCCGCGCCTCGTCCGCGGTCTGCTTGGCGACCCGCTCGGTCGCCGCCGCTTCCCGGAGCGCGGCCAGCGCCTGCTCCCGGGCGTTCTCGGCGTCGGTGAACGCGTTGTCCCGCTCCGCCAGCGCCTCGTCGGCGCGGTGTTCGGCCTGTTGGGCATTCCTGCGGGCGTCTTCGGTGGCGGCCCGGGCCAGGCGTACCTGCTCGAAGGCCTGTTCCCGCTCGGCCCGCGCGACGGCCACACGGGTGTGCGCCTCGGCCTGCACGGCGCTGAGGCGGGCTTCGACGCCTGCCGGCGAGAGTTCGTCGGCCAGGACCTGGGCCAGGGGGGCGATGGCTGCGGCCAGGCCCTTCTCCATGCGGTCGTAGAGCTCTTCGGCGCGGGCCAGGGATCCGTCGAGGCCGGGGGTGGAGCGGCGCAGTTCGCGGGATTTCTTGGCGGCGGCCTGGCAGTCGCTCTCGGGACAGTACTCCTTTGGGCGGCCGCGTCCTTGGCGCAGTTCCAGGGGTCTGCCGCAGTGCTTGCAGGTCACGAAGATCACTCTAGCATTTCTGATTTTCTGGAAACAGAAAATCAGAAATAGAGATCCGTTGTGTTGGAGGCGTAGATGATCTTCCAACATAATCCTCGTTATGTTGGTGGATCCCTACGGATGTGACGCGCAAGCTCGCCGGCTGTTCCGGCTCCGAATGTCCTGTCTCGTTGAAACTGGGGCATCCTGGTGTTCGTCTCATCGCAGGGCGGCGCCGAGCGGGGTGTCTTCGGCGGGGTCCAGGACGAGGTCGACCTGATGGCCTACGGCCCCCGCCTGGATGAGGCCAGCCGCCACCGCCCCCTCGCCCATGCGACCGGCCAGCCGGGCGACGTCTACATCTGCCACCCGCTCCTCGTCCACGCCGCCCAAACCCACCACGGCACCCGCCCCCGCTTCATGTCCCAGCTCCCGATCACCCTGGACCCGCATTGAAGGCATGGGCAGAGCAGCGAACGCGGGCTACTGAATTCGAGCTGGTGTATCTGAGCGCCAAGGGCCGCTGGTTCACTGCTGGAGCGCCCGTTTCGAGAACGCGCCGCCCTGACGAACGTTCTCCTCACACCAAGGGCAGCGCAACTTCCCGGGGCTGTGGTGGTCTGCCACGACCGGCGAACACGTGGGATTCGAATCATGGTTGGAACCCGATCAGGCGATGACGCTTGACTTCTCCCCTCGAGTGATCGGGTTCTCCTGCCAGCCGTTCCGGCTCCTCTGGTCGGAGGACGGCACGCCGCGGAAGCACGCACCCGACTTCTTCGCGCGACTGGACGATGCAACAGGCCTCGTCATTGACGTCCGGGCAGATGACCGCATAGAGCCCACCGACGCCAAAGCGTTCTCGGTGACCGCAGCGGCATGTGAGGCGGTGGGATGGGCCTCCAAACGGGCGGGCGCACTGGATCCAGTGCTGGCTGCCAATGTCCGCTGGTTAGCGGGCTATCGCCATCCTCGCTGCGACAACCACGACTACGGAGCCCGGTTGCGGCAGGTGTTCATGATTCCGACTCCGCTGCTGGACGGTGCCAACGCTGTCGGCGATCCCGTAGCAGTTCTGCCAGTGCTGTTTCACCAACTGCGGCCGGGGATTTTGTGTTCGCTGAGCTAGCCGCAGCGCCGTTGGATGGCCAGACGCTGTTGCGTTCCCTTCATCGTCTGACACGCTGCCGCCCCTCCCCATGCACACGGCTTTCCCGCGCTCGGAGTACTACGGCGGCTCCGCCCCGGTCGCGCCTTCGGCCGACGTCGGGCCTATCCCGGCACCGCGCACCTGGACGGCGCGCAGCCGGGATCGATCGCGGACGGTTCCCACGTTCACTGCCGCCCGATCGACGGGTGAGGCACCCGGCTCTACCCCTGCGGCATCGCCACGGCTACGCCGTAGTCCTTCACCGTGGCCTCCGAACCCAGTCTGTTAAGACCCGATCCGGAGTTGCCCACCTCCCGATGACAAGGGGGCGGGTGCGCGCCGCTTCCCAGCCCGAATCCACCGGGTTAGGTCGGCGGTGCCCTACTCGTCGGTGGGCGTGGCCGCAGATGTGGTGGACAGGGCGAGGGCACCCGCTCCGTCGCCGTGCCGGGCCAGGAGGGTTGTCACGCTGGCGACCTCGCCTATACAGGTGTCGCCTACTCAATGAGTCTGAACTGATGGGTGGTCGTCGCCTGGGGCGTAGCGTCGCCACGCCGTTATGCCGTTCCGGCCGCCGGCCATGGACCCTATCGTGACCCGACCAACCAAAGAACTTCACCCAGCATCGGCCCGGGGACCGGCTACGGCGATCCCAAGATCCACACTCGCAGCGTCTGGTCCGCACCGCAGGACACGGCGATGATCTCGCCGGCCAGGGTACCGACGGCGCGGAAGAAGCCTTGGGCGCCGACGACTGGCTCACCCGCAGGGTCAGGTCACGCCGAGGCCGCGCAGGAAGGCGTCCGCGACGAGGTCGGCCGCCTGCGGGGGATCCACTGCGGGGAACTGGTGGGCGATGCTGTCGACGAGTGCGTCGAGGACCGCACGTGCCCAGGCCGCATCGATATCGGCGCGCAGGTAGCCCTCATCGCAAGCGCGCTGGATGAAGGTGCTCAGGCGCGCACTCTGCGCTTCACGGCGAGCGCTGGCTTCGGGGTCCTTCTGCATCATGCGGCGCGTGTCGACAGGCCACTCGCGGGCGACCGGGATGATCCCCTCCAGATAGCGGTGGAGAGCGACCGGCACCGGGGCCTCGGTCAGCCGCGCCTCGTCCAACACCCGCTCGGCCGAGTCGAGTTTGGCCTGGAAGACGGCGCGCAGCAGCGCCTCCCGATTCGCGAAGCGGCGATGAACGGTGGTGCGGTCGACACCCGCCGCAGCGGCGATGGCCGCCATCGACGTGCTTGGATCCTCCGCCAGGAGGCGGGCCCCGGTGCGGAGGACGGAGGACAGGTTGCGTGCGGCATCGGCTCTCATGGTCGGGCGATCCTAACCAGCAGTGGTGATTACAGCGCCATCATCCCATAGCAAGATTCATCTCATCCATCTACTGCAACATCAATGTTGCATTTGACGAAGAAACAGCTACATTGAGGTCGCGCCCCAAGGGCGGCAAGAAGCGAGATGAGAGGAGCACGCCATGTCACGGACTTGGCTGATCACCGGTGGTTCCCAGGGGCTGGGCAGGGCCCTGGTTCTTCAGGCTCTTGAGGACGGTGATCGAGTCGTCGTGACGTCCCGCAGGCCGGAGGCTCTGGCTGATCTGAAGGCGAAGTATCCGGAGCGGCTGGAGACCATGGCGCTGGATGTCACGTCGCCGTCCGAGGCTCGGGGCGTGGTGGCGGCCGCAGTGGAGCGATTCGGCACCGTCGACGTCGTTGTGAACAACGCGGGTTACGCCACCAGCGGTTCGATCGAGGACTTCCCGGAGGACGAGTTCCGGGCGCAGGTCGAGGCGAACCTGTTCGGCGTGATCAACGTCACCCGGGCTGCCCTGCCCGTACTGCGTGGCCAGCGGTCCGGGCACATCGTGCAGATCTCGTCCATCGGCGGCCGGGTCGGCGGCACGCCCGGGCTCAGCGCCTACCAGACAGCGAAGTTCGGAGTCGAAGGCTTCTCCGAGGTGCTGGCGAACGAGGTGGCCCCGTTCGGCATCAAGGTGGTCATCGTGGAGCCGGGCGGTATCCGCACCGGCTGGGCCGCCGGCGCCGCGAAGCCGTCCGGACCCATCGCTCCTGACTATCAGCAGACGGTCGGCGCATGGCTGGAGCAGTTCGCGGCCTACAGCGGCAACGAGCCCGGCGACCCCGCCCGAATGGCCCGGGCCGTCATCGCCGCCGTGGACGCGCCCGAGCCCCCACGCCGGCTCCTGCTCGGCAGCGACGCCCTGGAAATCGCTGTCAGCGCGGAAAAGGCTCGCCTGGCCGAGGCCGACGCATGGGCCGAAGCGAGCCGCTCCACCGACCACCAGACCGCGTAACGACCCTGAAGCTTCGCGTGCCGTCGGTCGCCTGCCCGACGGCACGCGACCACGGGCCCGGCGACAGCGCGGATACCCGCTCTCTCCGGTGGTCTCCTCCACTCCTGCGGCATCGCCCGGGACGCACTCCCGCCCGGCCCTCGCACCCACCACGTTTCACATGAAGAGATCGACAGACATGACTGTTCGCGACAAGCTCTACATCGGCGGCTCCTGGGTCACCCCCAGCAACCCGGAGTTGCTCGACATCCTTTCCCCCCACGACCAGTCGGTGCTGGGCCGCGTGGCCCAGGCCGCACCCGCCGACGTGGACGCGGCCGTCGCCGCGGCCCGCGAGGCCTTCGACCACGGCCCCTGGCCGCGCACCACGCCCGAGGAGCGGCAGGAGATCATCCGGCGCTACGACGCCCTGCGCACCGCCCGCGCCGACGAGGTCGCTGCGGCAATCTCCGTCGAGAACGGCTCGGCCGGCTGGTTCACCAAGGTCGGCCAGCCCTTCCTGACCCGCCAGGTCAACGCTTATCTCAAGGCGGCCGAGGAGTTCGGCTGGGAGGAGGTCATCGAACCCTCCGACCCGTCGGTGGCCTTCGACACCATCGTGCGGCGTGAGGCGATCGGCGTGGTCGCCGCGGTCATCCCGTGGAACTCGCCGTTCTCCGCCGCCACCGCCAAACTGATCCCGGCCCTGCTGGCCGGCAACACGGTTGTCTTGAAGGTCTCCCCGGAGAACTCCCTCAGCATGATGCTGCTGGCGGACCTGTGGCACGAGGCCGGGCTTCCCGCGGGCGTGCTCAGCATCCTTCCCGCCGACCGCGAGACCAGCGAGCACCTCGTCTCCCACCCGGACGTCGACAAGATCGCCTTCACCGGCTCCACGCGTGCCGGCCGGCGCATCGCCTCCATCGCCGGAGAGCACCTCAAGCGGGTCAGCCTGGAGCTGGGCGGCAAGTCCGCGGCTCTGATCCTGGAGGACGCGGACCTGGACGCCGCCGTACAGGGCCTGCGCTTCGGCTCACTCGGCAACAACGGCGAGGCCTGCATCCTGCAGACCCGCATCCTGGTCCCCCGCGAGCGTTACGAAGAGGTCGTCGCCGCGCTCAAGGACATGGTCGAATCGCTGAAGGTTGGCGACCCTTCCGCCCCCGACACCTTCATCGGCCCGATGATCCGCCCCGACCAGCAGCAGCGCGTCATCGACTACATCAACATCGGCATAGCGGAGGGCGCCCGCCTGGTCACCGGCGGCCCGCACGTCCCCGAGGGCCTGGAAAAGGGCAACTACGTCACCCCGACCCTCTTCGCCGACGTCGACAACTCCATGCGCATCGCCCAGGAGGAGATCTTCGGCCCGGTCCTGGCCGTCATCGCCTACGACGACGAGGACGACGCCGTCCGCATCGCCAACGACTCCGAATATGGCCTCTCAGGCGGCATCTGGAGCGCCGACCCCGAGCACGCCCTGGCCGTCGCCCGCAAGCTGCGCACCGGAACCATCACCCTCAACGGCTCGCCCATCAGCTTCGACGGCCCCTTCGGCGGCTACAAGGCCAGCGGCCTCGGCCGCGAGTACGGCAAGGTCGGACTCACCGGCTACATCGAGCACAAGTCCATCACCCGGCTCCGGCAGCCGTAGCCGACCGGAGAGGCGCAGACCTACCGGGCCGGAACCACCCGCAGTGCGGTCGGCAGGCCCCACCTCCTGGCCGTGACCGCTCCCCGCAATCGCTGTACCGGCGTGCCACCCGCATGCGCGAGACCCGCGACCTGTCCCGCGCCGTCGTCAAGACGCCCCCGTTTCCCCGGAGAGACAACCCCATGCCCAGCAAGTCCACCCGCCTCATCTTCGCGGTCCTCGCGAGCGGGGCGGGCGTGTTCTCCATGCTGCAGTCACTGATCGCGCCGGCTCTGCCGACTATCCAACACGCACTGCACACCTCCCAATCCACCGCCACCTGGGTAATGACGGCCTACCTGCTGTCCGCCTCGGTGTGCACCCCGATCATCGGCCGGGTCGGCGACCTGGCCGGCAAGAAGCGCACCCTCGTCGCAGTGCTGCTGACCGTCCTCGCCGGCTGTCTGCTCGCCGCCCTCGCTCCGAACGTCGGCGTCTTGATCATCGCCCGCATCATTCAGGGCGCCGGAGGCGCGGTGTTCCCACTGTCCTTCGGCATCATCCGCGACCAGTTCGAACCCGGCAGGGTCAGCGGCAGCATCAGCAACCTGTCCGCCGTGATCGCCGCCGGCGGCGGCGTCGGCATAGTCGCTGCCGGTCCCATCGTGGCCGGGCTCGACTACCGCTGGCTGTTCTGGTTTCCCGTCGTCATCGTCGCCGTCACCGCCCTGCTAGCCCTGTGCTATGTCCCCGAGTCGCCCCGACGGGCGAAGGGACGGGTCAGCTGGTCCGGCGCGGTGCTGCTGTCCGGATGGCTGGTCGCGCTGCTCCTGCCGGTCAGCTGCGGCAGCCGGTGGGGCTGGAGCTCCGCTGCTGTGATCGCGCTGTTCGCCGCGGCCGTCGTGCTCTTCGCCCTGTGGCTGTTCGCGGAGTCCCGCTCCCGCAGCCCGCTGATCGACCTGCGCATCATGCGCGTGCGGTCCGTGTGGACCACGAACGCCGCCGCTCTGCTGTTCGGCGCAGGCATGTCTTCGGTCTGGTCGTTCCTGCCCGGCTTCGTACAGACACCCCGCTCCGCCGGCTACGGATTCGGCGCCAGCGTCACCACGTCCGGACTGCTCATGTTGCCCATGCTGATCGCGATGTTCGTCGCCGGTGTGGTCAGCGGACGCCTGGAACCCAAGGTCGACGCCAGACGCCTGCTGATCTCGGGGGCCGTCTCCGCCGCAGTCGCCTGCGCCATCTTCGCCCTGTGGCACACCCAGGAGTGGCAGATCGCCGTCGCGGCGGGCGTTTTCGGCCTCGGCGTCGGTCTCGCCTTCGCATCCATGGCCAACCTCATCGTCGGCGGCGTACCTGCCGAGCAGACCGGCGCCGCGACCGGCATGAACGCCAACCTCCGCTCCGTCGGCGGCGCCATCGGAACCGCGATCACCAGCCTCCTGGTCACCAGCCACCTCCAGCCCTCCGGCCTGCCGTACGACTCCAGCTACATCCACAGCTTCTCCGCGCTGACCCTCCTCCTGCTCGGAGCCGCCCTCGCCGCCGCCCTCGCCCCGGCCCGCAAAGCCGTCCGTACGCCCCACCTCCAGCTGACTCCCGCCGCCGCAGAGTAAACAGGGAGCGTGCTGGCGCGCTGGAGGAGTACCAATGCCGTCCTCGTCCACACCGCACTGACCGGGCTGGACGCGCTGACCTATGCCATTGACTCGCTCGCGGGTGCTCCGCCCCATATCAGGGAGGCTGAGAATGACAACACCATGGTTGCCGGTCGATGACGCTCAGAACCGGGCACGTCAGGCGACCCAGAACCGGTGCCTGGCGGCCGCCACCGCGCTGGTGGCCGACCTGGTGATACTGACCGTCGGGCGCAATGACGCCCTGCTGGCGGCGGGGGCGCTTAGCCTGGCCATCGCCGTGCTGCTCGGCGCGTACGCCTACCGCCACCGCTAACAGGCGCACGGAGGGTCACCACCCCGCCACCTGTCCGCACCCGACCCACGCTTCTTCATACTGATCGCGGCGCTCGCCGTCACCGTGGCCATCCTGGCGGGAGTCGGCCTGCTCATCCAGTGCTGAGCGAGACGGAACATGTCCCGGCCCAGTGAAAGTGGCACCAAATGATCGCTAAGCGTCTGTCGAACGCGGACCTTTGACACTGGATGCGCGGACTTCTTGGCACAACGAAGCGGCGGCCGACATCGATGAGACTGCGTGGCCAAGCCGAGATTGAGTCTGTTTTCCCTGGTCAGAGGCCGACGTTGCGCATGGCGTTGTCGCGCCAGCGGTCCACGGCGCGGATGTAGTTCAGCACCACCGGGGAGTTGGGTGCCCAGCGGCCGTGTGCGGCGATGACCGAGGCGGCGTAGGCGACGGTCGCTCCGCCGGCGCGCAGGCTGTGCGCGGTGGCTGTCTCGGCGTTGGGAACCCCGGCCCGGACGGCGAGATCGCCGACGATGACGTTCACCGAGTCGCCGGTCAGTGAGGGGCCGACGGTGCGGTGCCTGGAGGGCCGTCGTCGCGATGCTGTTCGGCCTGGTCCAGGGCCTGTAGCCAGTCCCGCCAGGCAGCGACCGGGTCGGTCAGCGGGTGGCTGCCGCTCGGGATGGCCATGGTCTGCCCGGCCGAGTCCTTGTGGTCTTGGAAATGGCGATTCGCACCTCCAGCCCGTCGGGGACCTCCCGGACGTCGGCGCGGTGTAGCGCGACGAGTTCGCTGCGGCGGCCCATCAGGGCCGGCCCGAGCACCAGCAGCAGCCGGTCCCGGAGCCCGATCACGCTGGTCAGGTCGCAGGCGTCGATCATGGCGCGCAGGTCCGGGATGGTCGGCGGCGGCGCCTGGCGGCGGACGTTTCCGCTGGTGGCGCGGCGTCTTATGTGGGTGCGTAGGGCCAGCCGGGCGGCCTCGGTGGCGGGCTGGCCAGGGTGTCCGGACAGCCGGTGCATGGTGCGGATGGCGGCGATGGCCTGCTCGATACTGGTCGGTGCCTGGTCGGCGGCGCACAGCGCCGCGGTGTATTCGGCCAGCGTGTGACCGGTGGCGGGCAGCGCCCGGGCCGCCTCGCTGAGGACGTAGTCGGCCGCGGTGTGCGCGACGCCACCCCCGGCATCCTGCGGCCCGGCTGCGGGGGCGAGTGGATGCCCGCCGCCGGTTCGGTGCGGCTCCGGGAGCGCGAGCGGTCCGGTCTCGTCCTACATGCGGCTTTCATGCCCCTATTCGGTCGGGTGTCCGTGGTGCTCACGGACCGGTCTCTGACCTCCGATAAGGAATGACAGGGATCCGTCGACTGAGGATGATCCGTGGGATGCGGAACCCGGGCTGGGTCTCGATCTGAAATCGAGCACGGATTCGGGTGCTCCCTATGGGCGATGCGGCAATCCCGGGTGCGCCGAGCTGCGGGAGACCCCCGATGGGCAGCCGCGGCCCCTGCCCAAGCCGAAGACCAAACCGAGCCGCTACTGCTGCGAGGCCTGTAAGGACCAGGCCCGCAGGCACCGTCAGGCCGCCCCCGAAACGGGCGCACCTGTCGCTGGCTACTGCATTTCACCGAGCAGGCCGACAAGCGCGCCGCGCTGATCGCCCAGGCGATGCAGAAGCGCGTCGTGGTCTGGCCAGCCGGGATCGTGTAGGTGCCGGTGTACTGGCCTCCGGGGAGGATGAGTGCAGAAATCAGCGGTGGGCCTCAGCTGCACCTCGGTGTCGCACAGGAGTTGAGGCCGGTCGAGCTATCGAGGGTTCGCTTAAGGATCGTCTTCCGATCCCTTGTCGTGCGGTGACAGATGCCTTTCACATAGCCCAATACGACGGCATGTTCTCTGGCTTCTTAAGAAGACGGCGAGAGCCGAGAGTTCGGCGCGGATGCTTCTAGATCGTGTGGACATTCGTTGATGCACCTTGCCGGTGCCTTTTCCGCTACCAGTTGTTAGAGTTCGTGCCTGGTGAGCCGGGAAGTCTGGTCGGCGCGATTTTGCCGTCTTCGAAGGGCCCAGCGCCATGCGTGCACGCGATCTGCTCACCGACTTCCCCACCGTCTCCCTCGACACCCCGATCAGGGAAACCGCCCGGCTGATGGCCGAGCTCGACCTGGCCGGGCTGATCGTGCTGAACGAGGACGGGCTTCCGCACAGCGTGCTGCCGGGGACCCAGGTCCTCGCGCTCGCGGTGCCCGGCTACTGCCAGGACGACCCTGCGCTGGCCCGCGTCGTCGACGAGGCACACGCTGACCGTTTCCTCGACGACGTCGGCGACCGAACCGTGCGGGATGCGCTGCCGCCCCAGCCGAGAGAACTCCCCGTGATCGACCCCGAGGCCACGATCTTGGAGGTGGCGGCGCTGATGGCCCGGACCCGCAGTCCGCTGATCGCCGTCGTGGAAGGGGATCGTTATCTCGGGGCGATCACTCTCACGGTGCTGTTCGACCGGGTCTCCGGCGCGTGAGCGCGCTCGCCTGGGTGTCACTGGCGGTCTTCCTGGGCGTCTACGCCCTGATCGCCTCCGAGCGGGTCCACCGGGTGGCCGCCGCGCTCGGCGGTGCGGGCATCATGCTGGGGATCCACGCCACCGACGCGGGGGCGGCGTTCTTCTCCGAAGAGACGGGCATCGACTGGAACGTCGTGTTCCTGCTGCTCGGCATGATGGTCATCGTCGGCGTGCTGAAACAGACGGGCGTCTTCGAATACCTGGCCATCTGGGCGGCCAAGCGCGCCAAGGGCCGCCCCTACCGGCTGATGGTCCTGCTCGTCCTGATCACCGCGGGCGCCTCGGCGCTGCTCGACAACGTGACCACGGTGCTGCTGATCGCCCCGGTCACGTTCCTGGTCTGTGCCCGGCTCGGACTGTCCGCGGTCCCGTATCTGATCGCCGAGGCGCTGGCCTCCAACATCGGCGGCGCGGCCACCCTGGTCGGCGACCCGCCGAACATCATCATCGCCAGCCGGGCCGGACTGTCGTTCAACGACTTCCTGGTGCACATGGCGCCGATGGTGGTGGTCCTCGTCCTGGTGTTCCTGGGCCTGTGCCGGGTGCTGTTCAGAAAAGCGTTCGTGTACGACGAACGCCGCGCCGCCGACATCATGCAGCTCGACGAACGCGAGGCGATCTCCGACCGTCGGCTGCTCTGGCAGAGCCTCGTGGTTCTCGGCCTGGTCCTGGTGGCGTTCGTGCTGCACCCGGTGCTCCACTACGAGCCCTCGGTCGTCGCCATCCTCGGCGCCGGCATCCTGGTGGCAGCCACGAAGGTCACCACCGAGGAGGCCATCGCCGAGGTCGAGTGGCCGACCCTGGTGTTCTTCATCGGCCTGTTCGTCATGGTCGGCGCCCTGGTCGAGACCGGCGTCATCGGCCAGGTCTCCCGCCTGGCCACCGAGGCGACCGAAGGCCGTCTGGGGCTGGCCACGATGGTCATGTTGTGGGGGTCGGCCGGGATCTCGGCGATCGTCGACAACATCCCGTACGTCGCCACGATGAGCCCCATCGCCGCCGACCTTGTCCAGGCCAACGGCGGCAACGAGCACGCCCAGGTGCTCTGGTGGGCGCTGGCCTTCGGCGCCGACCTGGGCGGCAACGCCACCGCCGTCGGCGCGGCGGCCAACGTGGTGGTGATCGGCATCGCCGCCCGCAACGGCCAGCCGATCAGCTTCTGGACCTTCACCAAGTACGGCCTGGTCGTCACCGTGGTCACGGTCGCCCTGGTCACCCCTTACCTGTGGCTGCGGTACCTGCTGTAGGGATCGCGTAGAGAAATCACACCGGGGCGTCATGGTCGCGTACCGACCGGCTGAGAAAACGGCTCACCGGCCGCACTATGAAGGGGTGCGGAGCCAACGCGGAATGGAACAGTTCCACCATCCCCGCCCGGTCTGCAGCGGCCATCACGACCGGCTGCGGCCGACGCCGGAGCGCGAACAGCTGATGGCCGGGCTGACCGGCACCGTCCTGGAGATCGGCGCGGGCGACGGGGTCAAGCTCGCCTGTTATCCGCCCGCCGTCGCGGAGATCATCCTCATCGAGCCCGACGGCTTCCTGCGCGCGGCGGCCGGCAACACCACGATCTCCACTCCGCTGCGCATCATCACCGGCGACCTCGACCGGTTGCCGGTCGCCGACGGTTCGTGCGACGCGGTGATCTGCTCGCTGGTTCTGTGCTGCTCGCGCCGCCCCGAACGGGCTTTGGAGGAGATCCGCCGGGCGCTGCGGCCGGGCGGACGGCTGCGTTTCTACGAGCACCAGCGATCGCCCAGCCCCCTGGTCGCGATGGCCCAGACGCTGGTGACGCCGATCTGGTCACCCGCCGCCGGAGGGTGCCGCCCGGCCAGGGACACCGTCGCCGCGATCGAACGAGCGGGCTTCGTGATCGAGAAGTTGGCGCGGTTCTCCTACCGCCGAATCCCCCACGTGCTGGGGACGGCGCGGCCTCACTCGTAGCAGTCGGGGATGCCGTCGCCGTCGGAGTCGCGGGTCTCGGCCTCGTGTAACCGCCGGTAGACGCGGGCCCGCATGCGCAGGATCACCGTGGCGAGCAGGGCGGCGGCCAGCGACCCGGCCAGCACCGCGACCTTGACCCCGCTCTGCCCGTCGAAGGCCAGCTCGCCGATGAGCAGGGAGACGGTGAAGCCGATCCCGGCCAGCACCGACAGTCCGACCAGGTCGATCCAGGCCAGGCCGTCGTCCAGGCTCGCCCGGGTGAAGCGGGCCACCAGCCAGGTCGCCAGCAGGATGCCGACCGGCTTGCCGACCACCAGACCGGCGACCACGCCCAGGGCGATGGGGTCGCTCAGGGTGCCGGCCAGGCCGCTGAGGCCGCCGAGCGTGACGCCGGCGGAGAAGAAGGCGAAGACCGGCACCGCGATCCCGGCGGAGATCGGCCGGAACCGGTGCTCGAAGTGCTCGGCCAGCCCCGGGCCTTCCCCGCCGTCGCGGCGGGGCACCGGGACGGTCAGCGCGAGCAGCACCCCGGCCACCGTGGCGTGGACGCCGGAGGCGTGCACCAGCGTCCAGGTGGCGAAGGCCAGCGGCAGCAGCAGCCACCAGGCGCGCACCCGCCGCCGCGCCAGCGCGGCGAAGACCACCAGCGGCGCCAGGGCCAGCAGCAGGGGCAGGACCGACAGGTGGGCGGTGTAGAAGACGGCGATGATGACGATGGCGATCAGGTCGTCGACCACCGCCAGGGTCAGCAGGAACGTACGCAGCCCGGCGGGCAGGTTCCGGCCGACGACGGCCAGCACGGCCAGGGCGAAGGCGATGTCGGTGGCCGTCGGGATCGCCCACCCTCGTGCTCCGGCCTCTCCCGCGATGGCCAGGTAGAGCAGGGCGGGGATCAGCACCCCGCCGAAGGCCGCCGCCACGGGCACCGCCGCACGGCGGACGTCACGCAGGTCCCCGGCGACGAACTCGCGTTTGAGCTCCAGCCCGGCCACGAAGAAGAAGATCGCCAGCAGGCCGTCGGCCGCCCAGGTGGCCAGGTCGAGGTCCAGGTGCAGCGCGGCGGGGCCGACCTCGACCGCGCCGAGGTCCCGGTATGCCTGCGCCCATGGGGAGTTGGCCCACACCATCGCGGCCAGGGCCGCCGCCAGCAGCAACGCGCCGCCGATGGTCTCCTTGCGCAGGATGTCGGCGATCCGCCTGGCCTCGGGCCAGGTGCTGCGGTCGAACAAACGAGGGGCACGACGGATCTGGGTGCCGGGCATGGAACTCCACTCTGGTAGGAGGAACGCGACAACTTCCGCCGACCAGACTTCCCGGCACACCTTCCCTGATCGTATCAATACGCCCATCGCGGGATTCTTGACGCTTTCCCTACGGGCAACCGATTGAACATCTGGTTAGCATGCTGAACATGCGTTCAACCGATGACCTGACGGCACGCGCCCGGATCCGGGACGCCGCCCTGGACTTGTTCGGCGCCGACGGCCCCGACGGGGTGAGCGTGCGGGCCGTCGCCGCTGCCGCGGGGGTCTCTCCCGGCCTGGTGCTGCACCACTTCGGTTCCAAGGAGGGCCTGCGCCGTGCCTGCGACGCCCACGTCGTGGCGGTGATCAGAGGCGCCGACCCCGACGTGTTGTCCGACACCTCCGGCCTGGCCGCGATGTTGGAAGCGGCCGCTCCGGTCCGCCGCTACCTGGCCCGCGCTCTGGTCGACGGCTCGGCCGACGCCGCCGCCCTGTTCGACGAGATCGTGACCCTGACCGGAGCCTGGCTGGCCGAAGGAACCCTGGAGGGCTGGGCCCAGCCGTCGGAGGACCCGCAGGCCCGCGCCGCCCTCTACGTCTCCTGGCTGCTGGCCCCGCTGATCCTGGAAAGCCATCTGGCCAGGGCACTGGACGTCGACGACCTGCACGGCATGGACGCGACCCTGCGTTACTCCCGGGTCGTCGTCGAGATGCTCACCCGCGGCGTCTTCGCCGACGCACGCGCGCTGACCGCCTGGGACGCCGTCAAGAAGGAACGGGAATCCCGATGAAGGTCCTCATCCTCACCCACGGCACCCGCGGCGACGTGCAGCCCTTCGCCGCCCTCGCCCACGCTCTCCACCAGGCGGGGCACGAGGCGGTGCTGGCCGCCCCGGCGGCGTCGGCGTCCCTGGCGAGCCGCTACGACCTGCCGTTCCAGCCGCTGCACGACGGCCCGAACACCCTGATGGACGAGCCGGAGATCCGCGAGGCCATCGAGACGAACTACCGCGGGCCGCACGGCATGAGAACCGCCCTGCGGGTCATGCGCCGCAGCAAGCCCCTGATGGGGCAGGTCATCCACGACATGGCCCAGACCAGCCGCGAGGGAGCCGACCTCGTCGTCCACAGCTTCGGCATCCCCGGCCACCACGTGGCCGAGAAGCTCGGCGTGCCCTCGGTGCCGGTGGCCCTGCAACCGGTTTGGGTGCCGACCAGCGCGTTCCCGAACCCGATGTTGCCCGTCCCGCTGCCACGCGCGCTGAACCGCGCCAGCTACTGGCCGATCAAGCTGATGTTGCGGTCGTTGGCCGGCGTCACCGACGCCGTCAGGAAAAAGGAGCTGGAGCTGCCCCGGCGGCGCGGCCGCCACGATCCGCTCCGGCAGCCTGGCGGCCCGGCCACCGTGTTCCAAGCCTTCAGCCCGCGGTTGCTGCCCTCCGACCCGCGCTATCCGGCCTGGGTGCACACCACCGGTTTCTGGTACCTGCCGGCATCCAGCGGTTGGACGCCGTCCCCCGAACTGGCGGCCTTCCTGGACGAGGGCCCGCCTCCGGTGTCCATCGGGTTCGGCAGCATGGCGGGCACCGACCCCGAGCGGTTGGGCCGCGTCGTGCTGGAGGCGATCCGGCTGGCCGGGGTGCGGGCGATCCTGGTGTCGGGCTGGGGCGGCATGAGGGTCGCCGACCTGCCCCCGAACGTCATGCTGCTCGACGAGGCCCCGCACGACTGGCTGTTCCCCCGCATGGCGGCGGTGGTGCACCACGGCGGAGGCGGCACGACCGGGGCCACGCTGGCCTCCGGGCGACCTCAGGTGATCTGCCCGTTCGTCGCCGACCAGCCGTTCTGGGCGGCCCGGGTCCACGCGGCCGGAGCAGCGCCCGAACCCCAGCCACAACGCCGCCTCACCGCCCACGGTCTGGGCGAGGCGATCGGCCGGGCGGTCACCGATCCCGGGCTCGCCGAGCGCGCCCGCCTTCTGGAGGAGGCGATGCGGGCGGAGAATGGGGTCGCCGCCGCGATCAAGGTCTTGGAGTCGGTGGCCGTCAGGCGATGAACAGCGGCTCCTCGGGAAGTTGATAACGACGCGGACGGCTGGTGAGCGCGAGCGCCGCCCCGAGCGTGAGCGGCCCGACCCGGCCGACGAACATCAGAGCCACCAGAAGGAGTTTGCCCGCCGTGGGAAAGCCGGCGGTGATGCCCGTCGACAACCCGACGGTGCCGAAGGCGGAGACGACCTCGAACATCACCCGGTCCAGCGAGTGCGCAGACCACAGCAGCAGCGCGTACACGCACGGCGACCAGGCCGGCGCTGAGCACGGTGACCGCGACGGCCTGGCGCTGGGTGTCGGCGGGAAGACTGCGGTGCCCGATCTCGACGCTCGCGCGACCTCGGCAGTGCGCCCACGCGATGAAGACCAGCATGCCGAAGGTAGTGACCTTTATTCCTCCGGCGGTTCCGGCGCTGCCGCCGCCGATGAACATCAGCACGTCGGTGATCAGCCAGCTCGAATCGCTCATCTGCGCGACGTCCAGGCTGTTGAACCCGGCGGTCCGCGGCATGACCGCCGCGGAGAAGGCGGCCAGCAGCTTCGCGCCGTCACCGAGTGGGCCGAGCGTCTGGGGGTTGTGCCATTCGACGGCCAGGAAGGCCAGCGTCCCGGCGGCCAGCAGGAAAACGGTGACGGACACGGTGACCCGTGTCAGCATCGTCCACTGCCGTGGCCGACGACCTCTCAGCAGCTCGAACACCACGGGAAAACCCAGCCCGCCGACGATGGAGGCAGCGGCGACGGTCAGGCAGATCCACGGATCGGCGACGAAACGCACGAGGCTGTCGGGCCACAACGCGAACCCGGCGTTGTTGAACGCCGACACCGCGTGGAACAGGCCCAGATATGTAGCGTCTCCGATGGACCAGTCGTATCCGAGTGCGAACCGCATCGTCAGCGCACGACCTTCCGCAGATCGAGCATCGTCCGCGCCTTGGTCTCCGCCTGGACGGCCATCCGGGCACGAAGGCCGAGCTGTCTGGAGACCAGAAGCGTCAGCACCGTGGCGAGCGTCATGATGCCGAGCCCGCCGGCCTGGATCAGGACGGCGATGACCACCTCGCCGAAGACCGACCAGTAGGCGCCGGTGTCGACCACGACCAGCCCGGTCACGCACACCGTTGAGGTGGAGGTGAACAATGCGGTCACCCAGTCGGCCGACGCGCCGGAGGCGGTCGCGCCCGGCAACATCAGGCAGCCGGTTCCGGCGACCACGACAACGGCGAACCCCAGCACCACGGCCCGTATCGGCACAGGTCGGAACGCTATCGGCGGTCCACCGAGATGTCCGGAATCTTGACGTGTCCTTGACGCCCGGTCAGTCGGCCGCCAGATCCCGTCGCATGAATCCGGCCACACCCGCGCCGATCACCAGCGCGGCAACCAGGAAGAGCCACACGAACGGCCCGGCAGCCGGCTCCCCGCCGGGCAGGGCCGGGACGTGGGCGTACGGCGAGAGCATGCGGACCGTCTCGTCGAGCTGGAACAACTGGCCGAACAGGTCCAGCACGGCGAAGACGAGCAGGAACGCCCACGCCGCCGCAACGGCTCGTGGCAGGAAGCCGAACAGCAGGACCGCGATCGCGGCCGACACCCACACCGCCGGAACCTGGGCCAAGGCGGCCCCGAGGAGCCTGACCGCCTGCCGCACCGGTTCGCCGACCCGCAGCCCGTGGGCGAACCCGGCGGCCAGCCCCACGACCGTCAGGATGAGCGCCGATCCGGCCAGCGAGCAGGCCACATGCCCAAGCAGCCAGCGCCCGCGCGGCACCGCCGCAGCCAGCACCGGCTCAGCCCGTCCGGCGATCTCCTCCGCTCGGGGCCGCAGCGCGGCCTGCACGGCGTAGCCGCCGATCACCAGGGCGAACAGATGAAACTGGGCGGCGAAGAAGTTGTCGATCAGAGCGTCGGCGCCGCCCAGTCTGGCGAGCATTGCGGCGATCTGCTCGTTGCCGCCGACCAGGTCGCCCACACTGGCCGCCAGCGACCCGAACACGGCCCCGACCGCGGCGAACGCGACCGCCCAGGTGGCCAGCGGGCCGCGTTGCAGCCGCCAGGCCAGCGCCAGCGGCGACCGTAACCACGGCGCGGCCACGGCACGCCCTCGGCGTTCGGCCAGCAGGCCTCCACCGAGGTCACGCCGCCGGGCCAGCAGGTCGGCGCCCACCAGGAGCACGAGCGCCACGACCGCGAACAGGGCGACCAGCCACCAGCGCTCCCCGGCGAAAGCGCGGACACGCTGTGCCCAGCCCACCGGCGACAGCCATGACACGGCGTCCACGGCCGCCGCGTCTCCCGCCGCCCGGACCAGGAAGAACACTCCCAGCACACTGACGGCGATCGAATTGGCCGCGCGGGCACTCGTGGTCACCTGCGCGGCCACCGCGGCGACCCCGGTGAACACCAGGCCCACCCCGGCGACCGCACCGGCCAAGGCCAGCGACCCGGCCACGGGCAGCCCCTGCCCCATCAGCCCCGCCGTGAGAAGGACGGCGATCACGAGGTTGGTCAGGAGTGACATGAGCACCGCGGCGGTGGGCAGCGCGTACCGGCCGACCGGGGCCGCGCCGATCAGCTCGGCGCGACCGCTCTCCTCCTCGGCCCGGGTGTGGCGAACCACCAGGAACGCGCTCATCAGGGCGGCGAGCACGGCGGCGACGTTGGTGGCCCGCCAGGCGGTCAGTCCGCCCACCGAGGCGGCGTCGTAGACCGGCCCGGTCAACGCCCTCAGGGCAGGGTTGGACATGATCGTCATGCCGAGGGCCAGCCGCTGGCTCGCGTCCGGATACAGCTCGGCGATGGCCGAAGCGGTGCCGACCGGCAGGGCGACGACCGCCAGGACCCAGAACGGCGCCGCCACACGGTCGCGGCGCAGCGCCAGCAGCAACAACACACCCGTCCCGGTCATGGCCCGGTTCATGACGCGGTGGTCTGGTAGTGGCGCAGGAAGAGCTGCTCCAGCGTGGGGGGCTGACAGGTGAGCCCCAGTAGCCCCGCGCCGGTGAGCACGCGCAACACCGCTGCGAGGTGTTCGGCGTCGACCTCCATGCCGACCCGGGTGCCGGTGACGGTCAGGTCGTGCACCCCGGGCAGGCCGCCGAGTGAATCCGGGACGGAACTCAGATCGGCGGTGACCGACGTTCGGGTCAGGTGCCGTAGCTGGGCCAGTGTCCCGGACTCCACGGCGCGCCCGTCGCGGATGATCGTGACCCGATCACACAGGGCCTCGACCTCGGCCAGCAGGTGACTGGACAGCAGGATGGTGCGACCGGCCCGGCGTTCCTCCAGGATGCACTCGCGGAAGACGGCCTCCATGAGCGGGTCGAGCCCGGCTGTCGGCTCGTCGAGCAACAGCAGCTCCACGCCGGAGGAGAGCGCGGCGATCAGCGCGGCCTTCTGCCGGTTGCCCTTGGAGTAAGTACTGCCCTTCTTGGCCGGGTCGAAGTCGAACCGGTCGACCAGCTCGGCCCGCCGACGTGGATCGAGCCCGCCGCGTAGTCGTCCGAGCAGGTCGATCGCCTCGCCGCCGGACAGCGTCGGCCACAACGTGACGTCGCCCGGGACGTAGGCCAGGCGGCGGTGCAGGGCCACCGCGTCCCGGAAGGGATGCCCGCCCAGCACCTCGACGCGGCCTTCGTCGCCGTGCAGCAGCCCGAGCATGATCCGCAGAGCGGTGGTCTTCCCGGCGCCGTTGGGGCCGAGGAAACCGTGCACCTCACCGGTATGGACCTCGAGATCGAGACCGTTGAGGGCGTGAACGCGACCGAAGCGCTTGGTCAGGCCGTCAACCAGGACGGCGGAGTCTTCCGGCACCGAGGCCTCCAGAAACCGATCGGACAGAACATTGCCGACCAGGCTTCCCGGCGCACCAGCGATCACGGTACTCCCGGCCGACGACCAGCGCCAGACCTGAGCACGTAGCCGAACGCGGGGTCCGTTCCCTCCACTTGACCTGGAACTATTGCATGGTGCAATGATTAAGTACAGCGGCTACAGGAGTGCGAATGAACGCGGATGAAGAGGAGATCGCCGTCTTCTCGTGCACTCTCGGACTGCACGATCAGGTCGTGGTCCTCTGGGCGAACGGGCATCTCGACCTGACCGTCGCTCCCCGCTTCCGTGAATCCGCCCGAGAAGCGCTCGCCCTGTTCTCTCCGCCGCGACTCGTCATCGACCTGGAAAACCTGATGTCGTGCGACCCGGCCGGCCTGGGCGTGCTGATCGGCACCGTCCGCCGAGGCGCCGAGTCGGGTGGGATCGTGGTGCTGAGCACTCCGAACCGGCAGATGACCCAGTTGCTCACGTTGACCCGGCTGGACCGGCGTTTCCGTATTCAGGCCCCTCTCTCCGAGGCCGTCTTGGAAGCTGCGGCTTTCTCGACCCGCGGCTCCGTCTGAGCAACATCCCCGTGCTGTTCTGCGCAGTGCAGGCATGCGTGTAGAAACTCCTCATGAGTGGTGAGCGTGCCGACGAGGGTGGTCTCGACGCCGTCGTCTCCGCGGTGCTGACGGGGTCGCGGCTACTGGTGTCGATCGCGGCCCGCTCCCTGGCATCGGTCGACGAGGCGGTCACGCTGCCCCAGTTCCGGATGCTGGTGGTCCTGGCCGGACGAGGTGAAGCCAAGCTGGTGACACTGGCCGAGGCCCTGGACGTCAACCCGTCCACCGCGATGCGTATGGCCGACAGGCTGGTCAACGCGAACCTGATCGTGCGGGCGACCAATCCGGACAACCGGCGGGAAAGCCTGATCGGCCTCACCCCCGAGGGCAGACGCATCGTCGATGAGGTCACCGCCCGCCGGAGCGCCGAGATCGAGAAGATCGTCTCGCGTCTCACGAGTGATCAGCGGCAGGCCCTCGTGCATGCCATGGCGGCGTTCAACGAGGCCGGCGGCGAACCGCCCACCGCCGCGCATCCCCTCGGCTGGCCCTCCTTCTAGCTGTCAGGAAAGGCCATCCGGAGCTCGACGATGGCTTCGCTGACCGTTCGCCGGAGCGTCAGCATCTCGTCGAGACCTCGCCTCCGCAGCTCCACCCGGAAGACGTCTGTGGCACCCGCGACGAGCATCTGGCCGTTCGTCTCCCGGGCGTGCCGATCAGCCCCCATGAGAGCGGCGAGTCCGTAGGAGTCGGACGAGGACAGCTCGCTCAGGTCGACCACGAGGCGAGGCGGATCATGAACGGCCAGAGCGCGGGCAAGGCCCCGCTGAACGGCGGCGCAGTTGTCCACCGCCAGCTCTCCGCCGATCCGGAGGATGACGATCTGGCCGACGATCAGGAACTGGGAGACCGACAACTCAGCCATTACAGACTCAGCGACAATCGGGGACGAGCACGGGTGGCCTCCAGAATGGAGCGCGAAAACGGACTCGCCGACCAGACTTCCCGGCACACCTGACGCCCACGTTAGCAGAAGGATGCAATGTGCAATGTTTGCTATCGCAAGCAATCAAGCCGCTGTTAAGGTGAGTTCCGGTGCGCCGGGAAGTCTGGTCGGCAATGTTCGAGTCGTCTGATCTGCGCTTACCGGAGGCCCGTGATGGCCGCACTGCTGCCCGCGTTCGCCGGGCTCTCCAGCCTGGCCAACCCCACGATCCTGTCGACAGCTGGGCTGTTCCTGGTCGCCGGGTTTCTCTTGGGTGACGGCGCGTTCGGTCTCGTCCATCTGCGTCCCGACGACGACGTCATCGCGACCTTCGCCGGGTTCGGACTCAAGAGCTTCGCCTCGGTCGTGTACGGACTGCTCGTGCTCGCCTCGGGAATCGCCGCGGCCGAAAAGGTCTTCCAGCTCGTCGCCGTGACGATCATCCTGTCGATCCTGCTGCACTCCTCGACCCGGCCTGGCACGGCCTCGCCCGCCGTCTACGTCACCGTGCCAGGCCGGAACCCACGAGTGCCGATCCGTCGGCGAGCTGAGAAGCCGCGCACCAAACAATTGCAGTATGCAATCGTTGTGACTGGGTAGAGCAGCGGGTCAGCGCGGAAAGAGGTGCATGAGATGAGGCCGCAGGCGGTTCTCGGGGCGCTGCCGTTCACGGTTATGCTCGCCGTCGCGATCGCCGACGTCATGGCGGGACCGACGCTGGGGTTTCTCCCTCTTCTGACTCTCGGCCCGACGTTCGGCGCCGCCGTGGGCAGCGTCCGGCGCACAGCCGTGACCGGGCTGGTGGCCCTCGCCCTGTGCCTGCCGCTTGCGGCCTACAACGACCTGCTGTTCACCAGGCAGAACAACGTCACTCTGGCAACGATCGTCGGAGTGACCTGCGCCGCCACCGTAGTCAGCCATCTGAGGCTCAAAAGGGAGCGGGAACTGGCCAACCTCCGGCTGGTGGCAGAGGCGGCCCAACGTGTCCTGCTGCGGCCGGTCCCGCGACGGGCCGGCCCTCTGCGGGTGGCGTTGTCCTACACCTCCGCCGCCGCGGAAGCCCAGATCGGCGGCGATCTCTATGAGGTGGTGACCACACCCAAGGGGGTGCGTCTGCTGATCGGCGACGTCCAGGGCAAAGGACTGGCGTCCGTTGAGACGGCCGCCTGGGTGCTCGGGGCCTTCCGGGAAGCTGCCTATGAGGAGGATGACCTCACCGGGGTCGGCGAGCGTTTGGAGGCCAGCCTCGCCCGGCATCTGAGCGGAGAGACCTTCGTGACCGCCGTCATCGCCGAAGCCTACGACAGCGAGATCTCCATTCTGAACTGCGGGCACCCCCCACCACTGGTCATTCGCCACGACGGGCGAGCCGTGCTGCTCGAACCGGAGGAGGACAGCCTTCCCCTCGGGCTCGCAGCGCTGGGGCTCCCGGGCCCGAAACCACTGCGGGTGCCGTTCGCAGAGGGCGACCAGATGCTGCTCTACACCGACGGTGTGATCGAGGCCCGCGACGGGAACGGGACGTTCTATCCGTTGACCGACCGCCTCGTTCTGCTCGGCCACGCCGATCCTCAGAGAGCACTGGACGATCTGCGAGCAGACCTCATCGACCACGTCGGCGGCCCGCTGCCAGATGACGCCGCCATGCTGCTGGTCCGGCGGTGAAAGGCAATCGACGCTTCATGGCCGGACAGGCCGCCGCTCCTATCACGCAGCCTGTAGCCCAACGGGGTTGTGCATCACAGGTTCGCATCAACGGTCCATTCCGACCTGAGCGTACGCCTCCGCGCGAGGGCCTCGACAAGGCGGACTTCCTCTCAGCGCTCGTTCTCACTCAAACACACAGGCGACTCTGTTCCGAGAAATGTTTGTGAAACGATCTTCCCGGCTCTCCCGATTCCGCCATCGACTTGACCGGCGCCGACGAAGTCGAACGCCAGCCGTGTCCGTGATGCGGCGTCGAGCCCGGATCGCCTTGCAGATCCCGATTTGGCGCCGTCGCTGGGACCTGTCACACCGGCCGCTCCACGCGGCCTGCCCGGCTCGCCGAGCGCCTGCGGGTGCAGACTCCCGCCAACCGCTGCCCCGGCGGCCCGGCACACCGCCGCCCGCCCGTCATCACCGACGACATGCTCCACACCGTGCTGCGCCGCCGCGCCGGCGGCGAGACCGTCGAGCAGATCCGCCCCGACCTCATCATCCCGACCGGCAGGCGCAAGGGCCACGCCCTGGCCGACCACGACAAAACTCAGGCTCACGCCGACTTCGCCGCCTTGCAAACAGGCCGATGGCCGCAGGCCGACCTGTTCAACTCGGCTGGATCGGCGGCGTTGAGCACGGCGGCCTGCAACACGGACCGCCTGGGCGTGATCGCCCAGGCTCTGATGTCAGCACATTGGTTGCAGAGTGTGATCACTCAACTCCGAATTGCGCGTTTTCTGTGAACTTGCTTCGGCAATGATCTGCCCCATGCTGAGAAGAACCTTCGCCGCTGGTGTCCCACTCGTCGTCTTCGCCTCGATCGCGATGGCCGCGGTCCCGGTGTCGACGGTCGCGGCGAAGGCCCGTCCCAACGTCGTGTTCATCGTCGCTGACGATCTCGACGCGGGCATCCTGGAGCGTTTCGCGGACAAGTTCCCCAACATCACGGCGCTGGCCGCGAGAGGCGCCACGTTCTCCCGCTTCTACGCCACCAATCCGTGGTGTTGTCCGTCGCGAGCCTCGATTCTGCGCTCGCAGTACGTCCACAGCCATGGCGTGCTGAGCAACCGGGCCCCGACGGGCGGCTTCGTGCGCTTCCGCCCGCTGGAGAAGGAGACGATCGCCACCTGGATGGATGATGCGGGCTACCGCACCGCCCTGTTCGGCAAGTACCTCAACCAGTACCCCAAGGGCGCCGACCCGACGTACATCCCGCCGGGCTGGGACGAATGGGCCTCGCCCATCCGCAACCTGTACCGCGAGTACGACTACACCCTGAACGACAACGGCAAGATCGTCGAGTACGGCGAGGAGCCCGAGGCGTACCTGACCGACGTGCTGGCCGCCAAGGCCGCCGAGTTCGTCCAGCGGGACGACCCCTTCTTCCTCTACCTGTCCCCGACGGCGCCGCACCGGCCGGCCAACTTCGCCCCCCGCCACGAGGCCGCCTTCCCCGACGCTCAAGCCCCCCGCGGCCCTTCCTGGGACCAGGCCGATCTCTCCGTCGAACCTCACTACCTGCACAAACGCAAGCGGCTGAGCGAAGCCACCATGGCCGACCTCGACCAGCAGTACCGCGACCGGCTGCGCTCCACGCTCGGCCTGGACGACTTGGTCGGCACGGTCACCAAGGCCCTGGATGCGGCGGGCAAGCTGGCGAACACCTATGTCTTCTTCACCTCCGACAACGGCTTCCACCTGGGCGAGCACCGCCTGCGCGGCGGCAAGACCACGCCGTTCGAAGAGGACATCCGGGTGCCCATGTATGTCGCCGGCCCCGGGATCACCCCCGGCACCACGACGACGGCACTGGGTTCGACCGTGGATTTCGGGGCGACCTTCGCCGACATCGCAAAAACGCCGACACCGGCGATCTCCGAAGGGCGCTCGCTGCTGCCCGTGCTGGCCGGGGGGCCGGTGCCCTGGCGGGACGCCCTGCTGGTGGAATTCCAGCGCCCGCCATACGCCGATGGCGGCTGCCCGCCCAGCTACGCCGCGCTGCGCACCGCCGACCACACCTACGTCGAATACGCCACCGGCGAGCGGCAACTCTACGACAACCTCGCCGACCCCCATCAGTTGCACAACCTCGTGGGTAGCGTCGACCGCACCCTGCAGTCCTACCTGGCCTCCCGGCTGGGGACACTGCGCACGTGCAGTGGAGCAAGCTGCCGCAAGGCCGACACGGCCGTCGGCGATCGGCCGGTCCTTCCGGCCGCAAGCCCGTTGAGTGCGTGGTTGCTGACACTGTCGCCTGCCGCCAGATGAACCCGTGCCGTCACCTCATCGGCACCGATGGCACGGCGGCGGAGGTCGCGCTGCTGATCAGGAAGTTCCGCCGGTCAGATGGACGGCGCGTCGCCGTAGTTCGGCGGCGAACTCCTCGGCCCTGCTCAGTTGCGTACGCAGCGCCTGGCAGCGGTCCTGGGTGGCCTGCTCGAACCGGCCCAGCCTGGCCAGCAGCCATTCTTGTTCGGCCGCGTCCGGTGGTGCCGCACCGCTGTCGTCGAGCCGGTCGGTGATCTCCAGGACTTCACCCATCTCTTCCAGGGTGAAGCCGAGCGGCTTCATCCTGCGGATCACCATGAGCCGTGCCACGTCGGCCTCGGTGTAGAGACGGAAACCGCCCTGGCTGCGTGCCGAGGGCCGCACCAGACCGACCTCGTCATAGTGCCGGATGGTCCGCAACGACAGTTCGGTGCGGGTCGCCACCTGCCCGATGTGCATGTGATCTCCGCCGCTGGGCGCCGGTGCCGAAACTCCGCTTTCGGGGGTGGAAGGCGCCGATTCGTCCATGTCCTGCACGACCTCACTGCTCGGGCTCACTGCTCGGCTGGTTGGGCGGTGCGGGCGTTCACCGCCGATCCGCCGAATCTCTACTCTAACGTTAGGGTAGAGTTTCCGGTGATCGGACAGCATCGGGGTGCGCGGCGCGACCAGAATCGCGCCATCCTGGCACACACCCCGTTCGGCGACACATTCCGGCGTTGTACGAGCGCCGCCTCCATCACAAGGCAAGGAACATCGACGCGCGCATGCCTTTGATCGCCGCCTGCTGCCCGCCGTGATCTGCCCAAGGTAGCGCCGCAGACACCGCCGTCATCGCCGGTCGGCCGCCTTCTCCCTGACGCGGGTACGTCTCGGCGTTCCCAGCGGCCCTCCGCTCGGCCGCTTCCCCATCCGCTGCCACCGCGCCGTCGGCCGATGGCATGCCGGCTCGCCGCCCCTGCCAGGGGCCGCTCCACGAAGGACGTCCGTTGCCCTCTGTGCCCTCCCGCGCATCCACGTCGTCTCCCGGCCGCCCGCGGCTGACACGGCCAGCCTGGCTCAAGCCCTCGGTGGCCCGCACCGAGATTCTCTCCGGCCTGGTCGTCGCCCTCGCCCTCATCCCCGAGGCGATCTCCTTTTCGATCATCGCCGGAGTCGACCCCAGCATCGGCCTGTTCGCCTCCTTCACCATGGCTGTCGTCATCGCCGTCGCCGGTGGCCGCCCTGCCATGATCAGCGCGGCCACCGGCGCCATCGCCCTGGTCGTCGCGCCGCTGGCACGCGAGCACGGCCTGGGCTACCTGGTCGCGACGGTCATCGTCGGCGGGCTGATCCAGATCGCGCTGGGCGCCCTCGGTGTGGCAAAGCTCATGCGGTTCGTGCCTCGCAGCGTCATGGTGGGCTTCGTCAACGCCCTGGCCATCCTGATCTTCATGGCGCAGGTGCCCGAACTCACCGATGTGCCGTGGATGGTGTATCCGCTGGTGGCCGCAGGCCTGGCACTGATGGTGTTCTTCCCCCGGCTGACCAGGGCCGTGCCGGCACCGCTGGTGTCCATCGCCGCACTGACCGCCATCACCGTCGGCGCCGCCCTGGCGGTACCCACCGTCGGCGACCGTGGCGCACTGCCATCGGCGCTGCCCGTGCCCGGCCTGCCGGACGTCCCCTTCACCTTCGCCACCCTCACCCTCATCGCGCCGTACGCGCTCGGGTTCGCGCTGGTCGGGCTGATGGAATCGCTGATGACCGCCAAACTCGTCGACGACCTGACCGACACCCATTCGTCCAAGACCCGCGAGTCCATCGGCCAGGGCATCGCCAACATCGTCACGGGCTTCTTCGGCGGCATGGGCGGCTGCGCCATGATCGGCCAGACCATGATCAACGTGAAGAACGGCGCCCGCACCCGCCTGTCCACCTTCACCGCCGGCATCATGCTCATGGTCCTGTGCATCGTGTTCGGCCCGTGGGTGTCGCAAATCCCGATGGCCGCCCTGGTCGCCGTCATGATCCTGGTCTCCGTCGGCACCTTCGACTGGCACTCCATCGCCCCGGCCACGCTCCGGCGCATGCCCGCCGGTGAGATCACCGTCATGGTCGTCACCGTCGCCGTCGTCGTCGCCACCCACAACCTGGCCATCGGCGTGGTGGTCGGCTCGCTGACCGGCCTGGTCATCTTCGCCCGCCGCGTCGCTCACCTGGCCCAGGTCTCCGCCGTCCTCGACCCCGACGGCGGCCAGGTCGTCTACGCCGTCACCGGAGAGCTGTTCTTCGCCTCTTCCAACGACCTGGTGTCCCAGTTCGACTACGCGCACGACCCCGACGAGGTGGTCATCGACCTCACCGACGCCCACATCTGGGACGCCTCCTCCGTCGCGGCCCTGGACGCGGTCGAGGCCAAATACGCCGCTCGCGGAAAGACCGTACAGATCATCGGCCTCAACCAGGCCAGCGCCAGGATGCACTCCACCTTGTCGGGTGAACTGTCCGGCAGCCACTGACACCCCACCGCGGTCAGCTGAGGCTCTCCACCCACCGGCGGGTGATCACGGTGATCAGTGATCGTGGGCGGGTCTGAGCCCAGGTGTCCCGCCAGACGGGCGTGCCGGGCGGTGGGGCCGCCGAGTTCGGGCCGGTTGCAGTTCTCGGTCAGCCGGCTCAGGTCCTTACGGGTCACCCACCCCGTGGTGTCGAGCTTGACGGGTTTGATGCTGGCCTTGATGGTCGCGAAGACCTTGTAGATCTCGACCCAGCCGAGCGGCCGGATGGCGAACTGCCACAGCACCTCGGCGACGTCGACTTGATTAGACGATTCTCTAATCAAGTCGGTGGTGCCGGTTGGCCTGCATCGCGGGCGGCCGGCGGCCCGTCGACGCCAGCTGATCGTGAGAAGAAACCAGTCATGAGTGGTCACGGTCTCCTCGGTTCCGGCCGCCTGCACGGCTCTCCGGATGCTGGCGACACGGCCATCCGCCTCAACCGGTTCGCCCAGAAAGGCAGCTGTGGTGAGCGAGATGGTCTGCCGTTGAGGCCGGATCTGCGCCACAAGCATATGGTTGCTGAGGCTCGCCTGACCAAGATCACTTGTTCCCTACTCGCACGGCGTGTGCTTCCGCCCGAGAGCTAGATCCGGCTGATCTTGCGGCCCGTCACGCGTTGGGGTGCGATGCGGATGTAGTGGTCACGGCTGTCTCCGGCCCAGGAGTCGACGTCCTCGGCACCCGTCGCCGCCAGCTCACCCTCCGAGACGTGATGGGCGGGCCCTTGGATCAGGACGCTCCAGCCGTCGCGGTTCTGCTCGTCGATATGGTCGACCTGGAAGGCGATTTTCACTTCCAGATCGTCGATTCCCGATGAAATGCTCTCATCCATGGTTCCGCCTTTGCGAATACGGAACACAATCTGACCGTCGATCAACCGGTAATTCACCGGGAATACGGTCGGGCCCCCCGCTCCCCCGAACGCCACACGCCCGATTCCGCCCTGCTCAGCGAGCTGGAGGCACTCCTTTTCGCTCAGTTCCTCCAGAGTGCTCGAACCCGAATCGCGCATCGCACTCAATGGGATCTCCTCTCCTCGCCCGGGTATCGCCCGGCTGACTGCGGTCTGCTAGGAAGGAAGAAGGTAACTACTCCTTATTCTACCTTCCGCCTCATCTGAGAAATGGGGCGGCGGTGCTGGAGGGGGTCCCATGCCGATCAAGGTGGGACAGGTGATGGGCCGGACCGCGGTGGCGGTACGGCGCGGAACGCGTCGTGCGGACATCGTGTCGGCGCTGGACACGTACGGAATCAGGCAGGTCACGGTCGTCGATCACGACAATCGCCCGGTGGGCACCGTGTCGGAGACCGATCTGCGTTCCGACAAGGGACGGAGCGACCGGCTGACCGCCGGCGATCTGATGACCTCACCGGCCGTCACGGTGACGCCTGACATCAGCGTCAGGGAGGCGGCGCGGCTGATGTACATCCACGATGTGGATCAGTTGCCCGTCGTGGACCCCGCCGACGGGAAGATCGCCGGTGTCGTCGCGCAGGCGGATGTGCTGCCCATCATCACCCACCTGGCAGGCGAGGTGCGCGAAGAGGTCGTCTCGCTGATCCGGGAGATCACCGATCTCGACCCCGGCACCGTCTCGATCACTGTCGGCGAGGGCGTCGTCGATCTCGCCGGAACCGTCCCCGCCGGAACGCCGGTCCCCCGCCTCGTCGAAGCCCTCCGGGGGATCGACGGCGTCGTGGAGGTCAACTGCGATCTTGCCCCGCCCTCGATCTCGCCGGGAAAGCCGGCGGCTGATATGGAAACGGTGGTGGAGGCGGCGACCTGGGCGCCGTCGATCCACAACTCCCAGCCGTGGTCCTTCGCGATCGCCGGAGAGGAGATCAGTCTGCGCTCCGACCCCGACCGCCGGCTTCCCGTCAGCGATCCGCAGGGACGCCAGTTGACGATCAGCTGCGGCGCGGCGCTGTTCAACATGCGGACCGTCGTCCGGGCGATGGGCCGTCAGCCGCAGGTCAGGACCTTGCCCGATCCCGATCGGCCGGGCCTGGTCGCCACGGTGCGCGTCGGTCCCGGAGAGCCTCCGTGCGAGGAGGTCACGACCGTGCGCGAGGAGATCCCCCGGCGGCGCACCCACCGGGGTGGCTTCGCCGAGCGGCCCGTCCCCGATGACCTGGTCGAGTCGCTGAGGGCGATGGCCGCCATGGAGAACGTCCGGCTGATTCCGTTCAGGTCGCCGGGCGACGTGCGGATCCTCGGAGCGCTGACCACGGTGGCGCAGGAGTTGCAGGCACGGGATCCGGAGTTCGAGCTGGAGATGATCCGGTGGGGGCTGCGTCCCGGGAGTCCGCGCAGGGACGGCGTGCCCGCCGACGCCTATCCTCGGCGGACCCCGCAGACCCACCCGGAGTTTCCGCAGCGGGACTACAGCCGGGGCCAGGGCTGGGGCGCCGACGATGAGCAGCCCGGGGCGACCGGAGTGGTGGCGGTGATCACCACGACCGGTGACGAGCGGATCGACTGGGTCCAGGCGGGGCAGGCGCTGGAGTCGGTTCTCCTGTACGCCTCCTCCCGAGGCGTACAGGCCGCCTTCCACACCCAGCTCCTGGAGTATCCGCATCTGCGCGAGTTCCTCCGCGAGAAGTTGTGCTCCGGCGAGTATCCGCAGGTGGTGCTGCGGCTGGGTTACCCGCTCGGGACGACCCGTTCCTTCCGCCGCCCCTTGGTGGAGGTCCTTTCCTAGATCAGGTCACGGGTTCCACCCGGAACAGCGCCGGGTCGATTCGATGAGGTCGCCCACTTGCGGCGGGACAGCTCGGCTGGTGTGCCCGGGGCAGCCGGTAGCGATGTCCTGCATGTCACCTTTGCGCATGAGTTCCCAGGCCATGATCGGGGACTCGTCCGGGGTGACCGTGACGACCACCCGAGTCATGACGTCTCCGGCGGCGAGCGTCGTCGGGTCGATCATCGCCCGTCCTCCTTCTCGGTGACGATGGCGACCGGGCAGTGGGCCCGGTGCAGCAGGCCGTAGCCGACCGATCCGAGGGCGGTGGAGCGGATCATTCCTCGTCGGCGTGAACCGACGATCACCAGGTCGGCGGTACGGGACTCCTCCGACAGGACGTAGACCGGATGACCGCAGACGCCCACCTGCTCGACCGGGACCTGGGGGAACTTCTCCGTCCAGGGCGCCAGCTGCTGGCGGACGGAGGTCATCTGCTCGTCGAAGCACTTCTGGATCAGGGTGCCGTAGCCGGCGGCGGAGGCCGCGAGCGTCGGCGGTTGCCAGGCGTACACGAGCTTGAGCCTGGCTTCACGCCGTTGGGCCTCGGCGAAGGCGAAGTCGAGGGCCGTCTCGGATTCCTCGCTGCCGTCGTACCCGGCGACGAGCCGGCCGTAGGTGTGCCGAGGAGACGTGCGGACGACGACGAGGGGGCCTGCCGTCTGACCGGCGAGGGCCAGGCCGACCGATCCGAGGATCAGGCCGGCGAAGCCGCCCCGGCCGCGGCTGCCGATCACGACCTCGTCGGCGCCCATCGCCTCCCTGCCGAGCCGGTCGGTGACGTCGCCTCTGATCAGTTGGGTGCTGACCTCGATGTCCGGGGCGCAGTCGAAGGCCCGTCGCTGGGCCTCGGCGATGACGTCCTCGTGGTGGCGGCGCTCGGTCTCGTGTACTTCCTGGTCGCCCACGGTGAGGGGCGGCCAGACGTGGATGATCCGCAGCGCGGCGTTCCTGCGGGCCGCGTCGCGGGCCGCGTACTCCACCGCGGCCAGAGAGGGCGCTGATCCGTCGACGCCCACGACGATGGTCGAGGTCATGCTCGTTCTCCTTTCGTGGCGCGGTCAGTCGGCCATCGCGACGACGGCGACAGGGCAGGCGGCGTGCCGGAGCAGCGGGTCGGCGGTCGAGCCCAGGTGGCCGAAGCGGCGGCGTCCCACCACGACGAGCCCGGCCTGTGCCGACAGGCTGGTCAGGGTCTCACGCGGGGCGTCGAGCGTGACCTTGGCGGTGACCCGCACCTCCGGGTAGCGCTCCTGCCAGGCGGTGAGCGCCTCGCCGAGCGCCTCCTCGGCCAGGGTGAGGTCGGGGACCAGAGCCATCGCGGTGCCGAACGACGGGGCGGTCAGGCCACACCGGACGGCCACCAGCGGGAGCTGCCGGAGTGCGGCCTCGGCGAAGGCGAACTCGACCACCGGCCGGGCCCTGCCTCCCGGGGCTCCATCGACCCCCACCACGACGGGCCCGGGGTGGAGCGGGGCGGGGACCGGGCCCGGCCCGCGTACGACCAGGGCCGGGCAGGCGGCGTGGGCGGCGACGTGGCAGGCGACCGAGCCGATCATCTTGGACGGGATCCGGCTCAGTCCCCGCGAGCCGACCACGATCAGGTCGGCCGACCCGGACAGGGCCGCGAGCTGGTCGTCGGCCTCCCCCTGCCACAACTCCCCTTTGACCTCCGTCACCGCGCTGGTGGACCGCGCGCATGAGACGCCGTGCCAGAGCACGTGATCGGCGGCCCGGCGCAGATGATCCTTGGCCTCGTCGGAGGCCTCGCCATAAGGCCAGTGCCAGGCGTGGGCGACCGTGAGCGGAAGTTTCCGCATCTCCGCCTCGTCCATGGCCCAGTCCAGGGCCTGCATCGCGAAATCTGAGCCGTCGTAGCCGACGACGACCCCGTTCATCGTGGTCATACGTCTCACCAGCGCTTTCTCGGTTCACCTCCACTGTCTCTCCGCGGCCGGGCGAGCCGCAGGGGCGGGGGGCCCTTTGAGGAGAGACCTTGGTCCCGCCGAATGCGACACTGACGGTCATGATCCATGCGCCGACAGTCGTCACCGACCTGCGGAACTACCGGCGGGCGTGGCTACGAGGCGATCTGCTCGCCGGTCTCACCGTGGCCGGATACCTGGTTCCGCAGGTGATGGCGTACGCGACAGTTGCCGGGCTACCGCCCGTGGCCGGGTTGTGGGCGGCGCTTCCGGCCCTGGCCTTGTATCCGCTGCTCGGGTCGTCCCGGCAACTGTCCATCGGCCCCGAGTCGTCGACCGCGCTGATGACCGCCGTTGCGATCGGGCCGCTGGCCGCCGGTGACCCCGTCCGGTACGCCCAACTGGCCGCCGCGCTGGCCATCGTGGTGGGCGGGCTCGCACTGATCTGCTGGCTGCTGCGGATGGGCTTCGTCGCCGATCTGCTGTCCCGGCCGGTGCTGATCGGGTATCTGACCGGTCTCGGCCTGACCATGATCGTCGGCCAGTTGGAGCGGATCACCGGGGTCCCCGTCCGAGGGGAGACCTTCTTCGAGGAGTTGCTGTCCTTCGCCGCCGGCATGAATCAGGCGGAGCTGTGGACGCTGGTGTTCGCCCTGGTCGTGCTGGGCTTCCTCTTCCTGCTGGACCGGCTGCTACCCGCCTTCCCCGGCCCTCTGCTGGCCGTCCTGCTGGCAACGGTGATCGTGGCGATGTTCGGGCTGGAGAGAACTGGCATCGCCGTGATCGGCCCCATCCCCGCCGGACTCCCCACTCCCGAACTGCCGACGCCAGCCGGATGGGGGGAACTCATCCTGCCCGCGGCCGGGGTGCTGCTCGTGGGCTTCAGTGACAACATGCTCACCGGCCGCTCGTTCGCGGCGCGCACCAGCCAGCGGATCGACGCCAACAGGGAACTGCTCGCCCTGGGCTGCGCCAATGTCGGCGCCGGACTGCTGCGCGGCTTCCCGATCAGCAGCAGCGGCAGCAGAACGGCCCTCGGGGTGACGGCGGGCGCGCGGACCCAGGTCCACTCCGTGGTGACCCTGGTCGCGGTGGTCGTCGTGCTGGTCGCGGCGGGGCCGCTGCTGGCCGGGTTCCCGATGGCCGCGCTCGGCGCCATCGTCGTCTTCGCCGCGACCCGCCTCATCGACTTCGGCGAGTTCCGCCGGCTGCTGGCCTTCCGCCGCAGCGAGTTCGTCCTCGCGTCGGCCACCTGCCTGAGCGTACTGATCTTCGACATCCTCTACGGGGTGCTGCTGGCCGTCGCCTTGTCGGTCGCCGAGATGCTGGCCCGGATCGCCCGGCCCCACGACGCCGTCCTGGGGCTGGTCCCGGGTCTGGCCGGCATGCACGACGTCGACGACTACCCCGCGGCGCGGACCGTTCCCGGCCTGGTGATCTACCGCTACGACTCGCCCCTGTTCTTCGCCAACGCCGAGGATTTCCGCCATCGTGCCCTGGCCTCGGTCGACGATCACGACGGCGTGGTCCGGTGGTTCGTGCTCAACGTCGAAGCCAACGTGGAGGTCGACATCACCGCCCTGGACGCCGTCGAATCCCTGCGGACCGAACTCGCCAGGCGTGGGATCGTCTTCGGCCTCGCGCGGGTCAAGCAGGACCTGCGCGACTATCTGGACTCCTACGGGCTGAGCAGGTCGATCGGCGAGGAGTTCATGTTCCCCACCCTCCCCACGACGGTGTCCGCCTTCAGGGAGTGGTGCGCCCGCCACCCATGAATAACTACTCTTAGTGACGTGATCGTTGTCGGAGTTGACGGGCTGCCCGCTGGCGTCGCGGCGGCCGAATGGGCGGCCCGGGAGTCGCTGCTGCGCGGAACCGCGTTGAAGATCGTCTACGTGGTTCCCGCGTGGTGTCTGGAGGATGGCCTGTCGGGAGCGGTCGCGGGCATCGGCGCGTGGATGCGTGAGGGCGGTCGGAGCGCGCTGGCGGAGGCCGTCCACGCCGCCCGGCACGTGGCGGAGGGGATCGCCATCGACACCGCGCTGCTCGGCGGCGACCCGCGCCGAGAACTCATCGAGATCTCCCGCCAGGCCGACCTGCTCGTCATGGGAGGCTCCGGGCTCAGCTCGCTTCGTGGCCTGCTCGTCGGATCGGTGACGCAGGGGGTGGCCGGTCACGCCCACTGCGACGTGGTCGTGGTCCGCGAGACGGCCCCAGATCGTCGTGCTCTGGTGGTCGTGGGCGCCGACGCCTCAGAGGCGCAGGACACCGTTCTGGACTTCGCGTTCGCGGCGGCGGCGGCGCGTGGCGCCCGCCTTCGTGCCGTGCTCGCCTGGAACTGGCGGGTCGTCGCCGCGAACCAGACCCTCGGCGAGGAGCCCGAGATCAGCAGGCGGGGTCTGGCGGAGGCACTGGCGGGCCGCGGGGACAGGTACCCCGAGGTCCAGGTGTCGACGGAGATCGTCGAAGGGCATCCGGTCGACGTGCTGCGCCATGCCGCCGACCGGGCCGACCTGCTGGTCGTCGGTTCTCATGGGCACGGCACCCTGGCGGGGATGCTGCTCGGATCGGTCAGCCAGGCGCTGCTGCACCTTGCCCCGTGCCCGCTCGCCGTCGTGCGGGTCCCGTCCCGCGCTGACGACGACACGGGTCACCGGGATCTCAGCCGAGGTCGCGGTCCCAGTCGATCTCGTTGATCACATCGACGACGCCGTTGACCTGCCGGGTCATCCAGGTCGCGATCACGGTGTCTCGCCGCAGGCACATCCGCCCGCTGAGCGTGACCACACCGTCGGCGACGGCGACGTGGACCCGCGTCGCGTCCATCCACAACGACCTGTTCAGCACCTCCAGCCGGATCTGGTGCTCCAGATCTGCGTCAGAGCGGACGAACACCTTCAGCACGTCGTGACGGCTGACGACGCCGACCAGGCGCCCGTCGGCGGCGACCACCGGAAGGCTTTTGACCGCGCAGCCGTTCATGATGCGGGCCGCCACCGTCACCGACGTCTCCGGCGTGACGGTGATCGCGGGAGCCGACATCAGATCCCCCGCCTTGGTGCCCGCCGCCCGCCAGGTGGCATGGGAGCTGGCGGGCATCTGGCCGCCCCGGAACTCCTCGGTGCGCAGCAGATCGGCCTCCGAGATCACGCCCGCCACGCGGCCCCGGGCGTTCAGCACCGGGACCGTCGCCACCCCGTGCTCGAAGAGTTCGGCGGCGACCTCCTTGAAGCACGTGTCCTCCCGGACCGAGACCACCTGCCTGGTCATGACCTCTTCGACCCTGACACCCATCGGCCCCACCCCCTGCAAGGGGTACGTCGCCACGGCCCGGCCGCATTCCGGCGTTCGCCTCGGCCGACACGATCGCGACCGGGCAGTGGGCGTGGTGCAGCAGACCGTGACCGACCGACCCCATCGCGGCCGCCACGAGCGAACCCAGGCCGCGTGAACCGGCCACCACCAGGTCGGCTGAGCGGGACTCCTCCGACAGGACGTGCGTATTTGGCGTGCCAGGCCGCGAACTTCTGACGCACGAAGTCGGAAACCTAGGGTCTCGACCGTTTGACGCCGTCCTCTGCCGGACCGGCCCCGCACCCTGTCAGCCGGCGCCCCCACCGCTGGACCTGGCGTTCCAGCGGGCTGGTCTCCGGCGATGCGCTGCTCCGTGTGTGATCTCCGGTGGCGAGCACGACCCCGGTCAGCCACACTCCTGGGCTCATCTGCCGGTAGCGTCCGCGCGGTGATGGACCAAAGTCCCGGTCGCCGGTGGTCTTCGGCACTGATGCGGCCCTCAATCCTCCTCGGACACTGGGAACGCCAAGGTCGAGGTCTTTCCCACGAGGGGAGATGGGCGCCATGCGTGCGCTTGTCGTCTGCGAATCCATGTTCGGCAACACCATGAAAATCGCCGAGGAAGTGGCACGGGGCCTCGGCGGCACCATGCCGGCCGAGGTGGTCGAGGTCGGTGCCGCGCCTGCCGTCCTCCCCGCCGACGTGGGGCTTCTCGTGGTCGGCGGGCCCACGCACGCGTTCGGCATGTCACGGCCGGGAACCCGCAAGTCGGCCCTCGAACAGGCCCCGGAGGGCCTCGTGTCCAAGGGCGGCGGCGTGCGCGAGTGGCTGAACGCGCTGCACGTGAACAGGCCCACCGCGGCGGCGGCCTTCGACACCCGGATCAGAGCCGGTCTGTTCGCAGGCTCGGCGGCGAAGGCGGTCCACAAGGCACTGCGACGCCATCGGATGATTCTCATCGCGCCGCCGGAGAACTTCTACGTCACCGCGACCAAGGGTCCGCTCGAGGAGACGGAGGCGGCCCGTGCGTTCGACTGGGGGCGGTCTCTGGCCGAGACGGCTTCGACTCTCTGACCTGCCGAGGAGGGCGTGGCCATGAGATCGGCCGATCGAATCATGAGGATGGTCCGGTTGTACCGGCCCGACCGCAATCCGTTGCGTCGCCCGTCGGACCGAGGGGAGGCCGCGGTCGTCGCCGTCCTCGTGTCGCTGGCGCTGCTGTCCTTGTGGCCGGCCGTGTGGATCGCCTCCGCCATGTACGACAGCGAGGTCCAGGCCGAGGCGGCCGCACCTCCGGGGCGGGAACTGGTGGTCATCCGGTTCGCCTCGGACCAGTGGCGCTCGCCCGACGGCGCTGTCGTCACCGGGAGGAGTCTGACCCGTCCGGCGGACCCGGCGGACGCCGTTCGCCAGGTGTGGATCGACCGCCTGCACCAGATCGCCCCGAGGCCGAGGGATCCGGAGGAGCTTGCTCTGGCCGCCGCCGTCACGGGACTGGGCACCGCCCTGACCGCGACCGGGTTGCTGGCGGTGGTGTACATGTGGGCGCGTTCCTTCCTCGACCGTCGCCGCTTGACCCGGTGGGACGCCGACTGGCTGACCGCCGACCGGCGGTGGCGCCGGCCCCGCCAGACGTGACGAATCCAAGACGACATCAGGCCCCGGTCGGAGGACCGGGGCCTGATGTCGTGGGCTACGCCGTCCGGGCGTGCCGGGTGCGCAGGTCGTCCTGCTGCCATTCCAGTTCGTTGACGACGTCGACCACGCCGTCCACCCGGCGGGTGAGCCGAGCGGCGATCTCGGCGTCGCTGTGCCTGCCGATGGCGCCGCCGAGGGTGACCACTCCCTGCTCGGCGCTGACCCGCACGTCGGAGGTGTCGACCCACAGGTATCGGCCCAGCACGTCATGCCGCACCTCCTCCACCAGTTCGGCGTCGGACCGGACGAACACCTTGAGCAGGTCGGCCCGGCTGACCACGCCGCACAGGGACCCGTCGGCCGCAGTGACCACCAGGCGTTTGACACCGAACTCGTCCATCTGCCGGGCGGCGGCGGCCACCGGGGCTTCCGGACCCACGGTCCGCACCGGAGCGGTCATCAGGTCCGCGGCCGTGAGCGCCTCCGCCTTGCCTGCGGGGTGGGCGCCCTCCGGAGACAGCCGGTGGCGGAGCCGCACCTTCCAGGGCTGCTTGTACTCGTCCTGGAACTCCTCTTTGCGCATCAGATCGGCCTCGGAGACGATGCCCACGACGTGCGCGTCCCGATCGACGACCGGGACGGCGCTGACCCGGTTGCTCAGCAGGGTCCCGGCCACCTCCTTGAACGCCGTGTCCTCGCCGACGGTCACGACCTCGGCGGTCATGATGTCTTTCACCTTGGTACGCATGATCTTGTCCTCAATGGGCCCGCCCGGGGGCGGGCCCGTGACGGGGTCGACTACTTGGGGACGGTGACCGGGATGCGGGTGCCCGCTTCCTTGGTGTCGGACAGCTTGACGGTGATCTCCAAGATGCCCTTGTCGTAGACGGCGGTCGCGTCCTTCTCCTCCGCACCCTTCGGGAGGGTGACCGACCGGGTCAGGCTGCCGTACCTGAACTCGGTGTGGACGGCGTCGGTGTCCTCGCGGTGCCTCTCGGCGTGGATCGTCAGGACGCCACCGGTGAGGGTGACCTCGACGTCCTCCGGGTCGACGCCGGGGAGTTCGGCGCGCAGGACGTAGCGTCCGTCGTGGACGACGCCCTCCAGCCGCAGGGGCCGGGCTCCCAGGAACGGGGTCTCCAGCAGTTCGAAGATCTCGGGGATGATCCCCCTGTCCCGGCGCGTGAGTGTGCTCATCGCTCCACCTCCTGGTGTGCTGTGTTCGGTTCCATTCGATCCCGGGCGAGGGCCGGCGGGCAGAGCCGCAAGTCCCCGCCAGGCGGGCCGATCGTCCTCGTCCCGGCCGACACGGAGACCACTTCGGGCGTCATGACGTCCCGCACGCTGACACGCATGGTCTTTCTCCTCTCATTCCGGGGACAGCAGGGCGGCACGGGCCGCTTCGAGACAGGCCACCGGGACCCGGAAGGGCGAACAGGACACGTAGTCGAGCCCGGCTTCGTGGAAGAACCGGATCGAGGCGGGGTCACCGCCGTGCTCGCCGCAGACGCCGATCCGCAGGTCGGGGCGGGCGCGCCGGCCCTCGTCCACGGCGATCGTGATCAGTCGGCCGATGCCGGGCTGGTCGAGGGTCTCGAATGGGGACTCCTCCAGGATCCCCATCCGCAGATAGGCGGGGAAGATCGACCCTTCGACGTCGTCGCGGGAGAAACCCCACGTCATCTGGGTGAGGTCGTTGGTGCCGAAGGAGAAGAACTCGGCCTCGGAAGCGATCCGCCCGGCGGTCAGGGCCGCGCGCGGCACCTCGATCATCGTGCCGATCGGGATGCCGGGGAAGATTCCCTCCATCACCTGTACGGCTTCCGCCTTCACGGCCGCCAGTTCCCTGACATCGCCCACCAGGGGCACCATGATCTCGGGCCTCGGCCGGCCTCCGGCGGCCGTGCGCTCGGCGGCGGCCTCCGCGATGGCTCTGACCTGCATGGCGAAGAGGCCGGGGACGAGCAGACCGAGGCGGACTCCGCGCAGGCCCAGCATGGGGTTGGTCTCCCGCAGGCGGCGTACGGCGGTCAGCAGCTCGCGGGAGTGGTCGTCGGCGGCGCCGAGGAGGTCCTCGTACGACGGCAGGAACTCGTGCAGCGGCGGATCGATCAGGCGGATCGTCACCGGCAGGCCGTCCATGGCGGCCAGGATGCGGGTGAAGTCGGCCCGCTGGAGCGGCAGCAGCGCGTCGAGCGCGGCCCGGATCTCGGTCTCGTCCTGGGCGATGATCAGGCGCTCGACGAGCCTGCGTCGTTCTCCGAGGAACATGTGCTCGGTGCGGCACAGCCCGATCCCGGCCGCTCCGAAGCGGCGGGCGCGGGCGGCGTCCTCGGGGGTGTCGGCGTTGGCGTACACGCCCAGACGGCGCACCGCGTCGGCGCGGCCGACCAATCGGGCGACCGCCGAGACGAGCGGACCGGAGTCGGCGGAGACCGCACCGTCGAAGTAGCGGACCACCGGTGACGGCGTGACGGGGAGTTCGCCGGGGTAGACGTGGCCGGTGGCGCCGTCGACGGAGATCAGGTCTCCTTCTGCGACCACCACGTCTCCGGCGCGGAACTCCCGTCGCTCCTCGTCGACCTCGATGGGCGCGCCGCACACGCAGGTGCGGCCCATGCCCCGGGCGACGACGGCGGCGTGGGAGGTCTTGCCGCCGTGGCTGGTCAGGATGCCGGTCGCGGCCAGCATGCCGGGCAGGTCGTCGGGGTTGGTCTCACGGCGGACCAGGATGACCGGGCCGCGCGTCTCGGTGGCTCTCCGGGAGTCGAAGACGACTCTGCCGCAGGCGGCTCCGGGCGAGGCCGGCACGCCGGTGGCCAGCGGAGGCGGCGCGTCGGCCAGGTCGAATCGGGGGAACATCAGCTGGGCGAGGCGGGCGCCGTCAACCCGGAGGAGGGCCTCGTCGAGGGTGATGACGCCCTCGTCGACGAGCTGGGCCGCGATGACGAAGGCGGCGGCCGCGGTGCGCTTGCCCACCCGGGTCTGGAGCAGCCACAGCCGGCCCTCCTCGATGGTGAACTCCACGTCGCACAGGTCGCGGTAGCGGGCCTCCAGCGCCGCGAGGGCGGCCGTGAGCTCGTCGAAGCACCGGCGGTCCAGCTCGGCCAGCCGGCTGAGGGGAAGGGTGTCGCGGATGCCGGCGACGACGTCCTCGCCCTGGGCGTTCTGCAGATAGTCGCCGTAGACGCCGCGGGCGCCTGTGGCGGGGTCGCGGGTGAAGGCGACACCGGTGCCGGAAGCGGGACCGCGGTTGCCGTACACCATGGCCATGATGTTCACCGCGGTGCCGAGGTCGTCGGGGATGTGCTCGGCCCGGCGGTAGACACGGGCCCGCTCGGTGTTCCACGACCGGAAGACGGCCAGCACCGCCCCTTCGAGCTGGGCCTGCGGATCCTGCGGGAACTCCTGGCCGGTCTGGTCGGCGAAGATCCGCTTGTACGCGGCGACCAGGCGGCGCGGATCGGATTCGGCGGCGTGCGCCTGTTCGAACAGGTCGTGTGGGATGTGGGCCACGGTGGAGCCGTACATGGAGATGAGCCGCCGGTAGCAGTCCCAGGCGAACCGGTCGTCGCCGGAGACGGCGGCCAGGCCCTCGACGGTGGCGTCGTTGAGGCCGATGTCGAGGATCGTCTCCATCATCCCCGGCATGGAGAACTTGCCGCCCGACCGGACCGACAGCAGCAGCGGGTCGTCCGGGTCGCCGAGACGGCGGCCCATGGCCCGCTCGACGTCGCCGAGGTGACGGCAGATCTCGGCGAACAACCCGTCGGGCGCCTCCCCCAGCTTGAGGTACGTGCGGCACGCCTCGGTCGTGACGGTGAAGCCGGGCGGCACCGGCAGGCCCATCCGGGTCATCTCGGCGAGGTTGGCGCCCTTGCCGCCGAGCAGGTCCTTGAGGTCCATGCCACCGTCGGTGAAGTCACGTACGTAGGACATCTGTCACTCCTCACCACGAGAGGCGCCGTAATAGGCGGCGCGCATGAGCGCGCGCATGTCCGCGAGCATCGGCATGCGCGGGTTGGCGGGGGCGCACTGGTCCTCGTAGGCGTTGCGGGCCTGCGCGGGCAGGGCGTCCAGGAAGTCCCGCTCGTCGACGCCGAGGGCCTGGAACGACGGCTCGATGCCGACGGCGTCACGCAGCCGCTCGACGGCTTGGGCCAGTTCCTCCGCGCCGCCGTCGACGCCGAGCGAGCGGGCGATCTCGGCGAAGCGTTCGGGTGCGCGGTAGTGCTCGTATTTCGGCCAGCCGGTGGGCTTGGCGGGGACGGTGCCGTTGTAGCGGATGACGTGCGGGAGCAGGACGGCGTTGGTCCGGCCGTGGGCGATGTGGAAGGTCGCGCCCAGGGTGTGCGACATGGCGTGCACGATGCCGAGGAAGGCGTTGCCGAACGCCATGCCGGCGATGGTCCCGGCGTTGTGCATACGTTCCCGCGCCTCGGGGTCGGCCGCGCCGTTCCGGACGGCCCGCTCCAGGTTGGCGAAGATCAGCTTGATGGCGTGCAGGGCGAGGCCGTCGGTGAAGTCGCTCGCGTACACCGACACGTAGGCCTCGATGGCGTGGGTGAGCGCGTCGAAGCCGCTGTCGGCGGTGACCACCGGAGGCAGGTCGGCGGCGAGCACCGGGTCGATGATCGCCACGGTCGGGGTCAGCGCGTAGTCGGCCAGCGGATACTTCTTCCCGGTCGCCGTGTCGGTGATGACCGCGAAGGGCGTCACCTCCGCGCCCGTCCCCGAGGTCGTGGGCACGCAGACCAGGCGGGCCAGCCCGCCGAGCGGCGGGAACCGGAACGCGCGCTTGCGGATGTCGAAGAACTTCTGCCGCATGTCGGCAAAGACGACCTCGGGGTGCTCGTAGCGCAGCCACATGACCTTGGCGGCGTCCATCGCGGACCCGCCGCCCAGCGCGATGATCGTGTCGGGCTTGAAGGAACGCATGAGCTCGGCGCCCCGATCCACCGTGGCGACGCTGGGCTCCGGCTCGACGTCGTCGATGATCTGGAGCGCGACCCGCTCGGGACGCCGGTTCAGCACGGTGATGATCCGGTCGACGTAGCCGAGACGGGTCATCGTCGGGTCGGTCACGACGGTCACGCGGCGCACGTCCGCCATGTCGGTCAGATAGCGGATGGCGTGCGGCTCGAAGTAGATCTTGGCGGGGACCTTGAACCACTGGAGGTTGTTGGTGCGCCGCCCGATGCGCTTGATGTTGAGCAGGTCGACGGCCGAGATGTTGTGCGACACCGAGTTGCGTCCGTAGCTGCCGCATCCGAGGGTGAGCGAAGGCAGGAAGGCGTTGTAGATGTCGCCGATGCCGCCCTGTGAGGCAGGCGAGTTCCAGATGATGCGCACGGCCTTCACCCGCTCCCCGAACTCCTCGGCCAGAGCCTCGTCGCGGGTGTGGACGGCGGCGCTGTGTCCGAGGCCGCCGAACTCGACCATGCGCTCGGCGAGCGTGATGCCCTCCTGGCGGTCGCCCGCCGTCAGCACCGCGAGCACCGGGCACAGCTTCTCCCGGGTCAGCGGCTCAGTTGGTCCGACGCCCGCCACCTCGGCCAGGATGATCGAAGTCCCCTCGGGAACGGTGAACCCGGCCTGCTCGGCGATCCACTCGACGGGACGGCCCACCACGTCGGGATTGATGGCGCCCGAGACGAAGAGCAGATCCTCCAGCATGCGCTTCTCGTCGGGGGTGGCCAGGTGGGCGTGCAGACGGCCGAACTCGGCGAGCGCGGCGTCGTGGATCGCGGCGTCGAGGATGACCGCCTGCTCGCTCGCGCACACCATGCCGTTGTCGAAGGCCTTGCTCAGCACGATGTCGTTCACCGCGCGCCGCACGTCGGCGGTGGCCTCGACGTAAGCGGGGACGTTGCCCGCCCCGACGCCGAGCGCCGGCTTGCCCGCCGAGTAGGCGGCGCGCACCATGCCGTTCCCACCGGTCGCCAGGATCGTCGCGACGCCGTCGTGCCGCATCAGGGCGGTCGTCGCCTGGAGCGACGGTTCGGTGATCCACTGCACGCAGTGCTCCGGCGCGCCGGCCGCCACCGCCGCGTCTCTGACGACCCGGGCCGCCGCGGCGCTGCACTGCTGGGCCGCCGGGTGGAAGGCGAAGACGATCGGGTTGCGGGTCTTCAGCGCGATGAGGGCCTTGAAGATGGTCGTCGAGGTGGGGTTGGTGACCGGGGTGATCCCGGCGATCACGCCCACCGGCTCGGCGATCTCGACCAGGCCGGTGATGTCGTCCCGGGAGATCACGCCAACGGTTCTCAGGGCCGCCATGCTGTTGGTCACGTGCTCGCAGGCGAAGAGGTTCTTGACCGCCTTGTCCTCGAACACGCCGCGCCCGGTCTCCCGGACCGCCAGGTCGGCGAGTTCCGCGTGCTCGTCCAGCGCCGCGACGGACGCCTTCTTCACGATGTGGTCGATCTGCTCCTGGGTGTAGGCGGCGTACTCGTCCAGGGCCTTGAGGGCGTTTCCCACAAGTAGGTCGATCATGTCCGACCACCTCCGCCTCCAGCATCGCGACCGGTGGGCGGGGGTTCCTGAGTACAAAGGCACCAGGCGGGGTGACCTTCGGCCCGTGCCCCGGCGGCGGCCGTCCTGGACGGTGGAGGGACCGATGAAGGAGGTCCTCATGCGCGTCGTCAACGCGGTGGTGCGCCGGATTCTGATGTCCCCGCTGCACGACCTTTTGTCCCGTTTCGTGGTTCTGCTGGTGATCACCGGGCGGCGCTCCGGCCGTGCCTACACGATTCCGGTCCGGTACGCCGAGAACGGCGACGTCCTCACGGTGGTCAGCCGGCGTGGCCGAACGTGGTGGTGGAATCTGGAAGGCGGGGCGGCACTGACCGTCGTCCTGCGCGGCAGATCGCATCCGGCGCACGGCTCGGCCACCACTGACCCGGCGGCCGTCCGCGCGGCGCTGACCGAGCTCGGGCAGCCGGTGGTGAGGTCGCTGGCCGAGGGGGTGGCGATCTCCATGGTCGTCGGCCCGGCCGACCCTCGGGTCACACCGACCGGCCGGTGGGGTCGATGGTTCCGTGCGGTGACCCTTGGCGAACTGGCCGGCTTCGCCGTGCCCGCCGTGGTGGCCGCGTTCCTGGCCGGATCGGGGTCGCCGCTGCTCCAGGCCCTGGCGTTGATCGCGGCGGGCGCGGTGGAGGGACTGGTGCTCGGCCTCGCCCAGGCCTACGCGCTGCGGACCGTGCTGAGCTGGGTGCCGACCCTGGCCTGGGCCGGTGCGACCTCGTGCGGGGCGGCGATCGCCTGGGCGGCGGGTGCGGTGCCGGCCACGGTCGGCGACCGGGTCGCGCTCGGAGTGGCGGGTCTGTGCGCCATGGGTGTGCTGCAGTGGCGGGTGCTCGCCGTCCGATCGCCGGGGTCGGCGTGGTGGATCGCGGCGACCGCCGGGGCGTGGGCGCTGGCGCTCGGCGTGTTCGCCGCCGTGGCGACCCCGCTCTGGCACGAGGGACAGCCGGTCTGGCTCATCGCCCTGATCGGGCTGCTGGGTGGCGCCGCCATGGCCGTGACCGTGGCGGCGCTCACCGGGCTGGCGTTCGTCAGGCTGGTCGCGGGCTCAGAACGTGAACACCAGGCGCGCGCCCACGCGGCCTGACAGGACGTCCTCCACGGCCTCGTTGATCTCGTCGAGCGGGCGCGTCTCACACACGACCTCGGTACGCCCGGCCGCGTGCAGCGCGAACACCTCGGCGAGATCCGCGCGGGTCCCGACGATGGAACCGATCACGCTGAGCCCGTGGAGCACGGTCTCGAAGATCGGCAGCCGCATCTCGTTGTCCTTGGGCAGCGAGACCAGGACGAGCCGGCCCCCTGGACGTAGGGTGGCGTGCGCCTGCTCCAGCACGGCCGGTTCGGCGGCCAGCACGATCGCCACGTCCGCGCCGCCCATCTCCATAATCACCTCGACGGGATCCTGCTCGGCCGCGTTCACCGTGTGGTCGGCGTCGAGCAGGGCCGCGAGCCGCAGTTTCTCCTCGGTGACGTCGACCGCGACGGTCTCCGCGCCGAAGATCCGGGCGTACTGGAGGGCCAGGTGGCCCAGGCCGCCAATGCCGAAGACGGCGGCGACCTCCCCGGGACGCACCCGCGACATCTTGACGGCCTTGTAGGACGTGACACCCGCGCAGGTGAGAGGCGCCGCCTCGACCGGGGGAACGCCGTCGGGAACGGGCACCACATAGCGGGCGTCGGCGACGGTCCACTGCGCGTGGCAGCCGTCGACGGAGTATCCGGTGTTCGACTGCTCCGCGCAGAGCGTCTCCCGGCCGCTGACGCAGTAGGCGCACGTGCCGCACGCCGAACCCAGCCAGGGCACGGCCACACGTTCCCCCACCCGTCGCCCGGTGACGCCGGCGCCGAGCTCCCGGATGATCCCGACGCCTTCGTGGCCGGGCACGAAGGGCAGCCGCGGCTTGATCGGCCACTCCCCCCGCGCGGCGTGGATGTCGGTATGGCACAACCCGCTGGCCTCGACCTGGATGAGAACCTGACCGGGCCCCGGCCGCGGGACCGGCATCTCCGTGACCACGATCGGCTTGTCGAAGGCGATGACGTTCGCTGCCTGCATGGCTCCTCCTCTGTGATCTCTCCCTTCCACCCTCACGCGTCTTCACCTGCGCATTGAGAGGCTTAGGTCCCGCGCGGCGGTGACGTTGAGCCCTCCGCGGAGCTCAAGAACACGTGATGCCCAGGTTCCGGAACTGCTCACGGACCCGGTCGAGCAGTTCCGGAGCCGGGGGGCGTACGTCCGCGAGGGGGAACTCCAGGCCCAGCTCGCGGTACTTGCCGATGGCCATGCGGTGGAAGGGCAGGACGTCCACCCGCTCCACGTTCCGGAGCGTCGACACGAAGGCCGCCAGGACGTCCACCTCGCGCACAGCGTCGGTCAGGCCGGGGACCAGGACGAAGCGGATCCACGTCGGCCGGCCCAGATCCGCGAGGCGGCGGGCGAAGCGCAGCGTCGGGGCGAGGTCCACGCCCGTGAGGGCCCGGTAGGCCACCGGGTCAGCCGACTTGATGTCGAGCAGGACCAGGTCGGTGTCGGCCAGCAGTTCGTCGGTCGCCCGGTCGCCGAGATAGCCGGAGGTGTCCAGGGCGGTGTGCAGGCCCAGGGCGCGGCTCTGGCGCAGGATTTCGCCGGTGAATTCCGGCTGGAGCAGCGGCTCCCCGCCGCTGATCGTGACGCCGCCGCCCGCGACGTGGATGAAGCGGCGGTACTTCGCGATCTCGGCCATCACCTCGTCGACGGTCACGCGGCGGCCGTCGCGCATGCGCCATGTCTCGGGGTTCTGGCAGTAGAGGCAGCGCAGCGGGCAGCCGCAGGTGAAGACCACGAACCGGGTGCCGGGGCCGTCGACGCCGACCGACAGGTCCCAGGAGCTGATGACCCCGGCCCCGTCCATCACAACGTCCCGTGGAAGGTGCGGTCGACCACGTCCTGTTGCTGCTCCCTGGTCAGCCGGACGAAGTTCACGGCGTAGCCGCTCACGCGGATGGTGAGCTGCGGGTACTGCTCGGGGTGGTCCATCGCGTCGAGCAGCACGGCGCGGGTGAGCACGTTGACGTTCATGTGGAAGCCGCCGGCGTCCATGTATCCGTCCAGCACGCCGGCCAGGTTGGTGACGCGCTCCTCCTCGGTCCGGCCCAGGCCGTCGGGCGTCACGGTGTTGGTCAGCGAGATGCCGTCCTGCGCGTCGCGGTAGGGCAGTTTGGCCACCGACAGGGCCGAGGCGATCATGCCGTGCCGGTCGCGGCCGTTCATCGGGTTGGCGCCGGGCGCGAACGGCAGGCCCGAGCGGCGGCCGTCGGGGGTGTTGCCCGTGTGCTTCCCGTACACGACGTTCGAGGTGATGGTCAGCACCGACTGGGTGTGTTCCGCTCCCCGGTACGCCGGGTGCCTGCGGACCTTCTCCATGAACGAGCGGACCAGGTCGACGGCGATGGCGTCCACCCGGTCGTCGTTGTTGCCGAAGGCCGGGTAGTCGCCCTCGACCTCGTAGTCGACGGCCAGGCCCGACGCGTCGCGGATCACCCGGACGCGGGCGTGCCTGACGGCCGAGAGGCTGTCGGCGGCGACAGACAGACCGGCGATGCCGCACGCCAGGGTGCGCTTGACCGGGTGGTCGTGCAGGGCCATCTCGATGCGCTCGTAGGCGTACTTGTCGTGCATGTAGTGGATGACGTTGAGGGCGTTCACGTACGTGCGGGCCAGCCAGTCCATCATGCGGTCGAAGGCCGGGGCGAGTTCGTCGTAGGACAGGTACTCCCCGGTCAGCGGAGGCGTCGGCGGGGCGATCTGGTCGCCGGTCATCTCGTCGCGGCCACCGTTTATCGCGTACAGGAGGGTCTTGGCGAGGTTGACCCGGGCGCCGAAGAACTGCATCTGGTGTCCCACGGGCGCCGCCGAGACGCAGCAGGCGATGGCCGTGTCGTCGCCGAAGACCGGGCGCATCAGCTCGTCGCTCTCGTACTGGATCGAACTCGTCTCGATCGACAGCGCCGCGCAGAAGCGCTTGAACGGCTCCGGCAGGCGCGGCGACCAGAACACGGTCAGGTTGGGCTCCGGGGCGGGGCCGAGGTTGCGCAGCGTCTGCAGGTAGCGGAAGCTCGTGCGGGTCACCAGGGGGCGGCCGTCGTCGCCGATGCCGCCGATCGACTCGGTCACCCAGGTCGGGTCGCCGGAGAAGAGCTGGTCGTATTCGGGGGTGCGCAGGAACCGGACGATCCGCAGTTTGATCACGAAGTCGTCGACCAGCTCCTGGGCGCGTTCCTCGGTGATCCGGCCTTCGGCCAGGTCCCGTTCGAGGTAGACGTCCAGGAACGTCGAGGTGCGGCCGAGCGACATCGCGGCGCCGTTCTGCTCCTTGACCGCCGCCAGGTAGGCGAAGTAGAGCCACTGCACGGCCTCGTGCGCGGTCGTGGCCGGGCCGGAGACGTCGTGGCCGTAGGAGGCGGCCATCGCGCGCAGCTCCCCCAGGGCGCGGATCTGCTCGTTCAGCTCCTCCCGGTCGCGGATCACCGTGTCGGCGGAGAACGCGTCGTCCAGGGCGCCGAGCTCGGCCTTCTTGGCCTCGACGAGACGGTCCACCCCGTACAGGGCGACGCGGCGGTAGTCACCGATGATGCGGCCCCGGCCGTAGGCATCGGGCAGGCCGGTGATGATCCCGGCCCGGCGGGCGGCCCGGATCTCCGGGGTGTAGGCGTCGAAGACGCCGTCGTTGTGGGTCTTGCGGTACTCGGTGAAGATCTCCTTCACCTTCGGGTCGAGTTCGTGGCCGTAGGCGGCCAGGCCGTTCTCCACCATGCGCAGTCCGCCCTGGGGCATGATCGCCCGTTTGAGCGGTGCGTCGGTCTGCAGCCCCACGATCAGCTCGGTTTCCCGGTCGATGTAGCCGGGACCGTGCGCGGTGATCGACGCAGGCGTGGCGACGTCGACGTCGTAGACGCCCCGCCGCCGCTCCTCGGGAAGCATCCCGGCGATCCTGTCCCACAGGGCCTTCGTCCGGGGCGTGGCCCCGGCGAGGAATCCCTCGTCCCCCGTGTACGGCGTGTAGTTGTCCTGGATGAACGCGCGGACGTCGATGACCGTGCGCCACGCCTGGCCGCGGAACCCTCTCCAGGCTTCGGTGAGCGTCATCACGTACCTCCTCGGATCGATCGGCACCCCCCACTCTCACGCGCGGCCGGCCGCCGATCACGAAACGGAGGTCACCTCTGACCAGGACCAAAGTCATCTCGATCCCACGGTCTTCGCCTCTACGGCAGCCGGGAATCCGGCCGGACGATCGGCTCGACCCGACGGAACGAAGGAGAAGATCATGACGAGGATCGGCATCAACGGATTCGGGCGCATCGGCCGGGCCGTGCTCCGGGCGGGCCTGGACCGGGGCCTGGACATCGTGGCGGTCAACGACCTCGCCGGCCCCGAATCGCTGGCCCACCTGCTCAAGCACGACTCCACGCACGGCACCTACGACAGGGCGGTGGCGGCCACCCCCGGCGGTCTGCTGGTCGGCGGCGTGCGGATACCGGTGACCGGCCACCATCACCCCTCCGGCATCGACTGGCGGGCCTACGGCGTGGACCTGGTCATCGAGGCGACCGGCCGGTTCCGTTCCCGCGAGGACGTGGAGACGCACCTGAAGAACGGCGCGCGGAAGGTGCTGGTCAGCGCGCCCGGCAAGGGCATGGACGTGACGATCGTGCCCGGCGTCAACGACGCCGCCTACGACCCGGCAGCCCACCGGATCATCTCCATGGCGTCCTGCACCACCAACTGCGTGGCGCCGATGGTGAAGGTGCTCGACGACGCGTTCGGGCTGATCAAGGGCTTCATGACCACCGTGCACGCGTACACCGGCGATCAGCGCCTGCTGGACGCGCCCCACAAGGACCCGCGCCGCGCCCGTTCGGCCGCCGTGAACATCATCCCCACCACGACCGGCGCGGCCCGCATGGTCGGCGAGGTCCTGCCCGCCCTGTCCGGGCGCCTCGACGGCATCGCCCTGCGGGTCCCCGTCACCGACGGCTCGCTCACCGACCTGTCGGCCGTCGTGTCCCGCCGGACGACCGTGGAGGAGGTCAACCACGCCTTCGCCCAGGCCGGAGAGGACGCTCTGGCGGGTGTGCTCCGCTACAGCACCGCTCCCCTGGTCTCCGGCGACGTCATCGGCGACCCGGCGTCCTGCGTCTTCGACGCCCCGCTCACCCAGGTCGACGGCGACCTGGTGAAGGTGTTCGGCTGGTACGACAACGAGTGGGGCTACGCCAGCCGGCTCGTCGAGACGGCCGGTCGGATCGCCGCCGAATGACGCCCGACGACCAGGTCCGGTGCTTTCGCCTCCCTCGGCGGGGACCTTCGTCCCTGGGGACGGAAGGCCGCGCGGAGTGTCATGGAGGTGACCCCAGGAGGAGCCATGAAAGAAGCCATCGTCGTCGGTGTGGACGGTTCCCCGTCCACCGTCGCCGCCATCGAGTGGGCCGCGGACGATGCGGCCCGGACCGGTCTGCCGCTGCACGTCGTCTTCGCCGTCGACCGGTCCCCGCACGAGATCCCCAGGTTTCCCAACCCGATCCTGGAGGACGCGCTGTCGCGTGGCGCCGTCCGCGTCCTCGAAGAGGCCGAGAAGGCCGCCACGGCCAGACAGCCCGCGATCACCGTCGTCACCAAGCAGATCGAGGGCCGGCCGGCGGACGTGCTGCGCCACGCCGCCGCCGACGCGGCGGAACTGGTGGTCGGCACCCGCGGCATGGGCGGCTTCGCGGGCGCGGTCGTCGGGTCGGTGAGCTCCCACGTCGCCGGCCACGTGCCGGGCCCCGTGGTGGTGGTGCGGCACCTTCCGGGGCCGCGCACCGGCGAGATCGTCGTCGGTGTGGACGACTCCCCCGCCGCTCAGCCCGCGCTGGCCTACGCGTTCGAGCAGGCCCGCTCGCGCCACTGCGCGGTTCGGGCGGTGCGCGCCTGGCTGGAGCCGGTGCACGCGTACGCCCCCGGCGTCGTCTACGACCTGGAGGAGATCAGCACCGCGCAGCATGCCGTGGTCGCGGGGGTGCTCGACCCGTGGCGGGAGCGGTACCCGGAGATCAAGGTCATCGAGGACGTTCGCCTGGGACATCCGGTCGCGGCCCTCGTCGACGCCTCCGCGGGTGCGGACCTGCTCGTCGTGGGCTCGCACGGCCGGGGCGCCTTCGCCTCGGCGCTGATGGGTTCGGTCAGCCGGGCCGTCCTGCACCACGCCGAGTGCGCGGTCGCGGTCGTCCGGCCCGGCACGCCCGTGGAGGAGGCAGGAGACCATGTCCGTTGAGGTCAAAGACGTGATGGGCCGCGTGGCGATCGCCGTGGAGATGGAGGCGGAGTTCGCCGAGATCGTGGCCGCCATGCAGCGGTTCAAGGTGGGTGCGGTCGCCGTCGTCGACGCCGACCGCCGGCCCGTGGGGGTGGTGTCGGAGGACGACCTGCTGCTGCGGGAGGTCGTCCCCCGCAGGACGTTCGCCTCGTTCGGGCCGGGCAACCGGGCGCGCCGCCGCAAGGAGCGGGCGGTGCGGGCGGCCGACCTGATGACCTCGCCCGCGATCGTCGTGACGCCGGGAACGTCGGTGAAGTCCGCCGCACGGCTGATGCACGAGCACCGCGTCAAGCAACTGCCGGTGATCGACCCGGTCACGGGTCGGGTCTGCGGCACCGTCCACCAGTCCGACCTGCTGCGGGTGTTCATCCGTCCGGCGGCCGATCTGGCGGCAGATGTCACGGCGGCCGTCCACGCGGTCGCCGCGAATCCCGAGGCGGTCACCTGTGACGTCGACCGGGGGATGGTCACCGTCGCCGGAGAGATCGCCGACGTGGAGCTCCGCAGGCTTCTCCGGGAGATCCGGGAGATCGACGGCGTGATCGACGTCGCGGTGGGCGAGATCACTGTGACGGCCACCACTCCGGAGGCCGTCTTCCCGCCGCTGCTGTGAACGCGGCACGAAAGAGCCGGCCCGGCGGTCAGTCGCCGGGCCGGCTCTTCGCGTTGTTCAGGCCTCCGACCAGGTGGGCCCGTCGTCCTGCGTCCACGTCATCGCGTTGACGACGTCGGCGGTGTCGATGCCGAGGCGCCCTCCGAGGACGTCTGGGTCAGCCGGTGACGCAGGCGGGCGCGCAGCGGGGGCTGGTAGCCCTCGCGGTGGTACTGCTCGCGGAACTGCTCCTTGCGCAGCAGGTCCTGTTCGGAGATGACGCCGAGCACCCGGCCGTCGTCGCCGACGACCGGAACTGCGCTGACCTCGTTGTCGATGAGTGTCTCGGCCACCTCCTTGAAGCTCGCGTTCGCGTGCACCGTCACGACCTCGGGCTCATGTCTCCTCCTGTCAGCGGAGTCTGCGGATGTAGGGCGACGGCGAGCTTCCGGCCGGGGCAAGACGGATTCGGGCGTCGACGGCGACGGCGCCGCCGGGGGTGACGATCACCGGGTTGAGGTCGAGTTCGGCGACCTCGGGGAGGGCGTCCATGAGCCGGCCGACTCGCTCGATCACGTCTGCCAGCGCCCGCGCGTCGGCCGGGGGTCTGCCGCGGTAGCCGTACAGAAGAGGATGCGAGCGGAGCTCGCGGATCATCGCCTCGGCGGTCACGGCCGAGAAGGGCGGCACCCGGAAGGCGCGGTCGGCGAGCAGGTCGGCGGTGACGCCGCCCATGCCGACCATGACCAGCGGGCCGAAGGCCGGATAGTTGACGCCGCCCACGATGATCTCGGTACCCTGCTCGACCATCGGCTGGACGACGGCAGCGGTCATCTCGGCGCCGATCGACTCCCGCATCGCGGTGAACGCGGCCTTGGTCTCCTCCGGGGTGGTAAGGCCGACCCGTACACCGCCGACGTCGCTCTTGTGGACGGGGCCGACCGCCTTCAGCACCACCGGACCGCCCAGGGCCGCGCACGCCTCAGCCGCCGCGTCGGCGTCCGACACACTGATCGTCTGGACGAGCGGGATGCCGAAGTGCCGCAACAGTCCGTCGAGCGCGCTGGGGTCGAGCCATCCTTCGGGGGCCTGGCCCGACAGCAGTGCCCGCGCGGTGAGGTCGTCGAAGCCGCTGGTCTCCACCTCCTCTACGGGCGAGGTCCGCCACTCGGCGTAGTCGACGACACGGGCCAGTGCCTGCACGGCCTGTTCCGGGTACGCGTAGCTCGGCACCCGGCCGTCGATGAGACCGTCTTCCCCGAGGATGCAGGCGATGACCGGCTTGCGGGCATCACGGGTGACCTTGGCTATCGCGTCCTTGGTGGCAGGCCCGCCGGAACCGAAGGGCGGGGTGTAGACGACCAGGACCACGTCCACCTCGGGGTCGGTCAGAGCGCTTTCGATCCCCCGGCCGATGTCCTCCGCGGACGCCTCCGCGCCCAGGTCGACCGGGTTGCCGAGCGCTGCCGTCGGGAACCTGCGCCGCAGTTCGGCGCCGGGGGTGAGGGCCGGGACGGCCAGCCCCGCGCGTTCACACACGTCGGCCGTCATCGCCTCGGGACCGCCCGAGTTGCCGACGATGGCGACGCGCCGCCCGGCGGGCAGCGGCTGCGTCTCCAGGAGACGGGCGGTGTCGTACAGGTCGCGGATGCTGTCGAGGCGGATCACCCCGGCGGCGCGGACCAGCGCGTCGACGGCGATGTCCGAGGTCGCGGCGGCGGCGGTGTGGGAGCGCACGGCCCGCTCGCCCGCGTCCGACCGGCCGCTCTTGACCAGCAGGACCGGCTTGCGTCGGCCCACCCGGGCGGCGATCCGGGCGAACCTGCGGGGGTTACCGAACGACTCCAGGTAGAGCGCGATGACCCGGGTGGCCTCGTCGTCCTCCCAGTACTCCAGCAGGTCGTTGCCGCTGACGTCGGCCTTGTTGCCGACCGAGACGAACGAGGAGATCGGCAGACGGTCGAGCAGCACCGCGCCGACCGCGCCCGACTGGGACATCACCGCGACACCGCCCCGTTCCGGTGCGCCCCGCAGGAAGCTGGCGTTCAGGTGCGCGGCGGTGTTGACGATGCCCAGGCAGTTGGGGCCGATCAGGCGCATCCCCGCCGTGCGGCAGATCGTCAGGAGTTCGCGTTCCGCGTCCTTGCCGCCCTGCTCGGCGAAGCCCGCGGACAGGATCACCAGGCCGCGCACCCCCGTCGCCGCGCAGTCACGGGCCACGTCCAGGACGGCCTTGGCGGGGACCGCCACCACGACGACGTCGACCTGCTCGGGCAGCATGGCCAGCGAGTGATAGGCCGGCCATCCGGCGATCACGTCGGCGTGCGGGTTGACGGGGTAGATCGTGCCCGGGAATCCCCCGTCGATCAGGTTGCGCAGCACCTTGTGCCCGACCGAGCCGGGATCGCGGCCGGCGCCGACGACGGCCACGGCACGCGGTTCCAGCACCCGCCGCAACGAGGCGCGTTCGGCTTGGTGGTCGCGGGCCGCGATGGTCCCGGCCAGGCGGCTTCCGGCGGTGAGTGCCACGATCACGCGGGTGTCAGGGCCACTACGGGTGATCTCGACCGGCAGGCCGACGTTGGAGAGCACGTCGAGCATGACCTTGTTCTCGGTCAGGACGTCGGCGACGAAGCGGGTCACCCCCTCGGCCGCGGCGGCGAGGGCCAGGTGCTCGATGAGCAGCGTGCCCAGGCCGGTGCCGTGCAGGGCGTCGTCCACGAGAATGCCGACGTCGGCGGCGCCGTGCCCGGCCGGGATGTACTCGGCCACGGCGGCGAGCCGTCCCTCCACCAGGGCGACCAGCACATGACCGTCATGGCCGGGCCGGGTGATGCGATCGATGTACGTGTGCGCGGTCGCTCGTCCCCCGGTGAAGAACCGCAGGTAGGCGGAGGTCTCGGAGACGCGGTCGACCAGATGGTGCAGGTCCGGCGCGTCGGCGGGATCAAGCCGGCGGATGTGGGCGATGCCGCCGTCGCGCAGCAGGACGTCGCATTCCTCAGACATGGTGGATCTCCAGTTCGGTCCCGGGACGGCGAGGCGCGCGGGGTACGGGCGGGCCATAGCCGAACCTGATGATCATTTGCGGATACCCGCGCTTGTGGCGGGGGCCGGTGTGACCGCGCATGTCGCGCAGGTCGAGCGGCTGGTTCAGGAAGGACGTGGACAGCCCGGCGGCGGTGGCGACCAGGAGCACCCGTTCGAGCGCCTGTCCGGCGCGCAGCCAGTCGACCGGGCGGTCACCGGGCGTGGTGAGGACGGCGATCCGCGGCCGCGCCTCGAACGCGGCCGACCGATACCGCCGACCGAGGTTCCGGGTCACCGGCGGATCCCCGGCCGGGCTGGGGCCGCGTACGTAGTCGGGCACCGCCCAGCGCGTGAGCTCCGCCTGATAGTCGATGTCGCGTCCCAGCTCGTCCTCCGCGAGGGCCACGTATTCGAGCAGCTCACGAACCCCGGTGGAGTCCAGTACGACCAGGCAGGCGCCCTCCCGGCTGGCGGCGATCTTCATGTCGCCGATGATCCCGGCGGGCACGGCCCGGTCGTCGTAGGGCTCGCGGTTGGTCCTGCGGACGGGGATGGCGGCGTACAGGCCGCGTTCGGCGGGGAGGGGCGGCTCGGTCTCCTTGAGCCGTACGGCGGCCAGCAAACCCGGTTCGGGCATCAGCCACACCAGCGGATGATGGCCCGTCTGCCGGACGGCCAGCCGCAGATTGAGCAGGGCGGCGCCGCAACTCACGTGCAGCGACCTGGCACGCGGGTCGACCACCGTCAGTCGGCGTTCGGGATCGGCGGACAGTTCGAGGTATTCACGGCGCACGATCCGGAAGCGCCACGGCTGGGTGTTCTGCACTGACGGAGCCTCACCGGCCGCGATCAGCAGTCGTCGTGCCCCGAGGTCGGTGGCCAGCGGAGTGATCATGGCAAAGCCTCCTTAACGGGCCCTGCCTCCAGACTTCCGCCCACGACCCCCGAGGGTGCAGGGCCGGACGGCTCGCCGACCGGGGACTTTGGTCCATCAACCCCCTTGGGGATTTCGATACCTGTTGGTGGTTCAATTCAGGACATGACGGCGGACGGGACGCCCCCTCTGATTCCGAGCATGCGCCTGGATGAGCTGCTCTCCGAGCTGCAATCACGCCTGGAAGCGGTGCTCGCCACCCGCGACAGGGTCCACACGCTCCTGGAAGCGGTGGTCCTGGTCGGCAGCGACCTCCAGCTCGAGACGGTGCTGCGGCGCATCGTGGAGACCGCCACCCGGCTGGTCGACGCGAGCTATGGCGCCCTCGGTGTGATCGGCGAGGAGAACACCCTCCTGGAGTTCATCCCCGTCGGGCTCAGCGAGGAGGAGATCGCCCGCATCGAGCACTGGCCTCATGGTCTCGGCCTGCTCGGGCTGCTCATCAAGGAACCTCGCCCGCTTCGGATGTCCCGGATCTCCGACCATCCCGAGTCGTACGGCTTTCCCCCCGGTCACCCGCCGATGGGCTCCTTCCTCGGTGTCCCCCTGCGGCTCCGGGAGGAGGTCTTCGGCAACCTCTATCTCACGGAGAAACGCGGCGGCGCCGAATTCGACGAGGAGGACGAGGCGGTCGTCATCGCGCTGGCCACCGCCGCCGGCGTGGCCATCGAGAACGCCCGCCTGTACGGCGAGACCCACCGCCGCGAGATCTGGTTGCAGGCCAGCTCCGAGGTGACCACGAGCCTGCTGTCCGGCGCGGACGTGGGCGATGTCCTCAGCCAGGTGGCCCGGAACGTCCGGGACATGGCGGACGCCGACGTCGCCTCGATCCTCTTCCCCGTCGACGACGGCCGGGCGCTCCGCGTGTTGATCTCCGAAGGCGCCGAAAGCCTGCTCGGCACCGAGATCGGCGTCGACGGGTCCCTGTCCGGCCAGGCCTACCTGACCGGCGAGCCGGTCACGGTCCGCGACCTAACCGCGACAGACTACGAGACCATCGACAGCCTGCCGATCGGTCCCGCCACCGCCGTCCCGCTGGGCGCGGCCGGATCGATCAGGGGCGTGCTGACGTTCGGAAAGCGACCGGGCCGCGTCCCGTTCGCCCCCTCGACCGTGCGCATGCTGCACTCCTTCGCCGGCCAGGCCGCCATCGCGCTGGAGCTGGCCGAGGCGAGAAGGGACGCCGAGCGTCTGGGACTGCTGGAGGACCGCGACCGCATCGCCAAGGATCTGCACGACGTGGTGATCCAGCGGCTGTTCGCGGTGGCGATGACCCTGATGAGCACGGTCCGGCTGGTCGACCGGCCCGAAGGCGCCTCCCGCGTCCAGCACGCCATCGACGAACTCGACGCGACGATCCGCCAGATCAGGGCCACGATCTTCGCGCTCCAGGGTCCGCTCGGGCCCGGCGGATCGGGCCTGCGGGCCCAGATCGTGGAGCTCGTCGAGGGGGCCCGCGGGCATCTGGGGTTCATCCCGGCGCTGCGGCTCGAAGGACCGCTCGACAACGCCGTGCCCGAACCCGTGGCCGAGCAGCTGCTCGCCGTGCTCAGGGAGGCGTTGTCGAACCTCGTGCGACATGCCAAGGCGACCCGGGCCGAGGTCACGGCGGAGGTCGGCGGAGGGAACGTCACGCTGACGGTGGAGGACAACGGCGTCGGCCTGTCTCCGGACGGCCGCCGGAGCGGGCTGCGCAACCTGGACGACCGCGCCGGCCAGCTGGGCGGCACCTTCGAGGCGGGTTCGGGCGCACTCGGAGGCACCCTGCTGCGCTGGAGCGTCCCAACCGGCTGACGGCCGTCAACCGTGCCGGTCGGCCTGAAGGCGCGCCGCGAGGGCCGCCACCTGGGTGCGGCGCTGCATGCTGAGCTTGGTGAGCAGTACGGACACGTAGTTCTTCACCGTCTTCTCGGCCAGGAACATGCGCTCGCCGATCTGGCGGTTGGTCAGCCCGTCGCCGATGTACTCCAGGATGCGGCGCTCCTGGTCGGTCAGCGCGGCCAGGGGATCCTTGCGCGCCGCGTCGTCACGCAGGCGGTGCAGCATCGCCGCGGTGGTCTGTGGATCCATCAGTGACTGGCCGCCCGCCACCGTGCGCACGGCGCCCACCAGGTCGGAGCCGTGGATCTGCTTGAGGACATAACCGGCCGCGCCCGCCATGACCGCTTGGAACAGCGCCTCGTCGTCGGCGTAGGAGGTCAGCATGAGACAGGCCAGACCGGGCACCCGGTTGCGCACCTCCCGGCAGACCTCCACGCCGGAGCCGTCGGGCAACCGCACGTCGAGCACCGCGACGTCGGGGCGCAGCGCGGGGATGCGCGCGATCGCCGACTCCGCGGTGCCGGCCTCGCCGATCACCTCGATGTCGTCCTCGCTGCCCAGGAGCGCGGCGACACCACGCCGGACAACCTCGTGATCGTCGACAAGAAACACCCGAATCATGCCGTCAATTTACGTTTGCCGGACATAACGCGACAGGGACCAAGGTCCCGTCGTGCGGTGACCGAGTGCCCTGGGGGCGGTCATGCCGGGCCCTCCACGCTCCCACCATGGACGTCCTCGACCTCTCCCGATGGCAGTTCGGCATCACGACCGTCTACCACTTCCTCTTCGTCCCGCTCACGATCGGCCTGTCGGTGCTGGTCGCGAGTCTGCAGACCGCCTGGCACCGAACCGGGAAAACGCAATACCTGCGCCTGACCCACTTCTGGGGGAAGCTCTTTCTGATCAACTTCGCGATGGGCGTGGTGACCGGCATCGTGCAGGAGTTCCAGTTCGGCATGAACTGGAGCGCCTACTCACGGTTCGTCGGTGACGTGTTCGGCGCGCCGCTGGCCATGGAGGGGCTGATCGCCTTCTTCATGGAGTCCACCTTCCTCGGCCTGTGGATCTTCGGCTGGGACCGGTTGCCGCGCCGGGCTCATCTGGCCGCGATCTGGCTCGCCTCGATCGGCACGGTGATCTCGGCCTACTTCATCCTCGCCGCCAACTCCTGGATGCAGCACCCCGTGGGATACCGGCTCAATCCCGTCAGCGGCCGGGCCGAACTCACCGACATCGTGGCGGTGCTCACCAACTCCACGACCCTGGTCACCTTCCCGCATGTGATTTTCGGAGCGTTCGCCACGGCAGGGGCGTTCATGGCCGGGATCAGCGTCTGGCAGATCGCCCGTGACCGGGACGCGGCGATCTTCCGCACCTCCGCCAGGCTGGCCATGTCGGTGAGCCTGGTCGCCGCGCTCGGGGTGGCCGTGTCGGGCCACGTCCAGGCTCAGATCATGACCGAGCAGCAGCCGATGAAGATGGCCGCCGCCGAAGCTCTGTGGGAGGACGAGACCTCGGCCGGTTTCTCCCTGTTCGCGATCGGCGACGTCGAGAACGGCCGCAACTCCGTCAACGTCCAGGTCCCCAACGGGCTCAGCCTGCTGGCCACCAACAGCCTCGACGGCGCGGTCGAAGGCATCAACGACGTGCAGAAACGCTACGAGGCCGCCTACGGCCCGGGCGACTACAAGCCGGTCGTCGGCATCGCCTACTGGTCGTTCCGACTGATGATCGGCTTCGGCGCGCTGGCCGCGCTGCTGGCCCTGGCCGGACTCTGGCTGACACGCCGTGGCCGTTTCCCCGGCGGTCCCTGGTTCACCCGGATCGCCCTGCTCGGCATCGGGCTGCCGTTCCTGGCCAACTCCCTCGGCTGGATCTTCACCGAGATGGGCCGCCAGCCGTGGACCGTCTTCGGCGTGATGCGCACCGCCGCCGCGGTCTCCCCGGGCGCCGACGTGCCGTCGGTCGCCCTCACGCTCGTGGGATTCACTCTCGTGTACGCCGTCCTCGCGGCCGTCGAGATACGGCTGCTGGCCAAGTTCGTCCGGCTCGGTCCCGACCACGAATCCGGCCCGGAACCCGCCCCGGCCGCCGCCGCCCTGTCCTACTAGAAGGCCGCCATGGAACTCACCACCATCTGGTTCATCCTGATCGCGGTCCTGTGGACCGGCTACTTCGTGCTGGAGGGCTTCGACTTCGGGGTCGGCGTGCTGCTGCCGTACGTGTCCCGGGACGAGGCCGACCGCAAACTGGTCGTCGCCTCCATCGGCCCCGTCTGGGACGGCAACGAGGTGTGGCTGCTGGTCGCGGGAGGCGCGACCTTCGCGGCCTTCCCCGAGTGGTACGCCACCCTCTTCAGCGGTTTCTACCTGCCGCTGTTCCTCATCCTGCTGGCGCTGATCGCGCGCGGTATCGCCCTGGAGTACCGCAACAAGAGCGACTCCACACAGGGCTGGGACCGCACGTTCTTCTGGGGCTCCCTCGCGCCCGCGTTCCTCTGGGGTGTCGCGTTCGCCAACATCGTGCGCGGGGTCCCGCTCGACGCCGACCACGAATTCACCGGGAACCTGCTCACCCTCCTGAACCCGTACGCCCTGCTCGGCGGCCTCACCACACTGGCGCTGTTCACCTTCCACGGCGCCCTGTTCCTCGCCCTGCGCACCGACGGGGAACTGCGCCAGACCTCCGCCCGCATCGGACGGCAGGCCGGATTGGCCGCCTTCCTGGCCGGAGGTCTGTTCCTGCTGCTCACCCAGCTGCACGACCCGAAGCCGGCCACCTGGGCCACCGCCCTCGTTGCCGCAGCCGGCATCGCCGCCGCGCTGGCCCTCATCGGGCGGCGTGACGGCTGGGCGTTCACCGCGAACACCGTCGCCGTCATCGCGATCACCGCCACCTTGTTCGGCGGGCTGTGGCCCGACGTCATGCCCGCGCTCGACCCGGCCAACAGCCTGACCGTGGCGAACGCGAGCTCCACCCCGTACACCCTGGGCGTGATGACCTGGGTGGCGGCGATCTTCACCCCTGTCGTGCTGGCCTACCAGGCGTGGACCTACTGGGTCTTCCGTCGGAGGCTGACCGCCCCGCAGGACCAAAGTCCCGTCCGCGAAGGGTCTTGAGGACCACGGCCGAGTGCCTTCCAGCACTGAGCGCGGTCCCCCGAAAACGGTGTCATTGAAGTGCGACAAACGAGAGAAATCCTCTGAAAGGGGCTCACGATGGCCACCACGCACGGACGCCGCATCTTCAACACGACCCCCCTCGTCACCCCCGAGGCGGCCACCCCTGCCACGCGCCTCGTGGACCAGGTCTGGGCCGTCGCCCGCATCGCCCTCGGCTGGATCTTCCTCTGGGCCTTCGCCGACAAGCTCTTCGGCTTCGGCTTCGCCACCCCCGCCGCCAAGGCGTGGGTCAACGGAGGCACCCCGACCACCGGCTTCCTGAAGGGCGCCGCAGAAGGCCCTCTCGGCGGGTTCTACAACGCGCTGGCCGGCCACACCCTGGTCGACTGGCTGTTCATGCTCGGCCTCCTCGGCATCGGCGCCGCCCTGATCGCCGGCATCGGCCTGCGGGTCGCCGCCGGGGCGGGCACCCTGATGATGGTCTTGATGTGGGGCGCGGAACTGCCGCTCACCACCAACCCCTTCATGGACGACCACATCGTCTACGCCATCGTCCTCATCGGCCTGGCCGCGGCCGCAGCCGGCAACACGTGGGGCCTGGGCCGCTGGTGGGCCCGCCTCCCCATCGTCCAGAAGTACCCGATCCTCAAGTAGCAGCACACTCATCGCGACGACGCCCCCCGGTTCTCCGGAGGGGCGTCGTCGCGTTTCCAACGGCCCTTCCGCTCGGGACCTAGGTCCCTGGGACGGTCCCGGCGTGCAGACGACGATCGGAGTATGGACATGCTGGAGAAAGTCGACGCCTACTGGCGGGCCGCCAACTACCTCTCGGTCGGCCAGATCTACCTGCTGGACAATCCCCTGCTGACCGAGCCCCTCGCGGCCGGGCACATCAAGCCGCGCCTGCTCGGGCACTGGGGCACCACTCCGGGCCTCAACTTCGTCTTCGCCCACCTGAACCGCGTCATCACCGAACGCGGCCAGGACCTGATCTACATCGCCGGACCGGGTCACGGCGGGCCCGCCGCCGTCGCGCACGCCTGGCTCGAGGGCTCCTACAGCGAGACCTACCCGGACGTCTCCCAGGACGCCGCCGGGATGCGCCGCCTGTTCCGCCAGTTCTCCTTCCCCGGCGGCATCCCCAGCCACGTGGCACCCGAGACCCCCGGCTCCATCCACGAGGGCGGCGAACTCGGCTACTCGCTCGCCCACGCCTACGGCGCCGCCTTCGACAACCCCGGTCTCGTGGTCGCCTGCGTGATCGGCGACGGCGAGGCGGAGACCGGGCCGCTGGCGGCGAGCTGGCACTCGAACAAGTTCACCGACCCCGAGCGCGACGGCTCCGTCCTGCCGATCCTGCACCTGAACGGCTACAAGATCGCCAACCCGACCGTGTTGTCCCGGATCCCCGCCGAAGAGCTGACCAAGCTCATGGAGGGCTACGGCTACCGCCCGTACACCGTCGAGGGCGAGGACCCGGCGGCCATGCACAAGCTGATGGCCGACACCCTGGACGCCGTCTTCGACGACATCGCGGCCGGCCTCCAGCCGATGATCATCCTGCGCACCCCCAAGGGCTGGACCGGCCCCAAGGAAGTCGACGGCCTCCCCGTCGAAGGGACCTGGCGCTCCCATCAGGTGCCGCTGGCCTCCGTCCGGGAGAACCCCGTCCACCTGGCGATGCTGGAGGAGTGGATGCGCTCCTACCGCCCCGAGGAGCTGTTCGGCGCCGACGGCCGCCCGGTCGCGGACATCCTCGCCACCGTGCCCGCCGGCGACCGGCGCATGAGCGCCAGCCCGCACGCCAACGGCGGGAAGCTGCTCCGCCCGCTCGTCCTGCCCGACTTCCGCGACTACACGGTGGACGTGCCCGCCCCCGGAACGGCGACCACCGAACCGACCCGCGTCCTGGGCCGTTTCCTCCGTGACGTGATGGCCGCCAACGAGGCCAACTTCCGGATCATGGGACCCGACGAGACCGACTCCAACCGGCTGTCGGCCGTATTCGACGTCACCGACCGGGCGTGGAACGCGCAGATCCTTCCCACCGACCAGCACCTGGCGCACGGCGGCCGGGTCATGGAGGTGCTGTCGGAGCACCTGTGCCAGGGCTGGCTGGAGGGTTACCTCCTCACCGGCCGGCACGGCCTCTTCAACTGCTACGAGGCGTTCATCCACATCATCGACGCCATGTTCAACCAGCACGCCAAGTGGCTGTCGACCACCCGGAAGATCCCCTGGCGCCGCCCCGTCGCCTCGCTCAACTACCTGCTGTCCTCCCACGTCTGGCGGCAGGACCACAACGGCTTCAGCCACCAGGACCCCGGATTCCTCGACGTCGTCGTCAACAAGAAAGCCGAAGTCGTACGCGTGTACCTGCCCCCGGACGCCAACACCCTGCTGTCGGTCGCCGACCACTGCCTCCGCTCCCGCGACTACGTCAACGTGATCGTGGCCGGCAAGCAGCCCGTCCTCGACCTGTTCGGGTCCGACGAGGCGATCACCCACAGCACCCGGGGCCTCGGCATCATCGACTGGGCCTCCACCGACGCCGGCGAGGAACCCGACGTGGTGCTGGCCTGCGCGGGTGACGTCCCGACGCTGGAGACCCTCGCCGCCGCCGCGCTGCTGCGCGAACACCTGCCGAGCCTGCGGGTCCGCGTCGTCAACGTGGTCGACCTGATGCGACTCCAGCCGACGACCGAACACCCCCACGGCCTGCCCGACGCGGAGTTCGACGCCCTGTTCACCACCGACAGGCCGGTCATCTTCAACTTCCACGGCTACCCGTGGCTGATCCACCGCCTCACCTACCGCCGGGCCGGGCACCCCAACATCCACGTGCGCGGCTACAAGGAGGAGGGGACCACGACCACCCCCTTCGACATGGCCATGCTCAACGACATCGACCGCTACCACCTGGTCATGGACGTCATCGACCGCGTCCCCGGCCTGGGCACCACGGCCGCCCACCTGCGCCAGCGCATGAGCGACGCCCGGCTGCGCGCCCGCGCGTACACCCGCGAACACGGCGAGGACCTCCCCGAGATCCAGACCTGGACCTGGCCGCGCTGACGTGAGCAGAAGCCGCGACAACGGTGGAAGGAGAACATCATGATCGTCGTTGGAGTCGACGGACTGCGCCCCGGTGTGCTGGCGGTGGAGTGGGCGGCTGAGGAGGCCGTCATCCGCGGGATCCCGCTCCAGATCGTGAGCGTGGTCCCCGCGTGGTGCCTGCGGAGCGACCTGACCGGCGCGATCGCCCAGGTGGGCGCATGGATGAGTATGGGCGGGGAGGCCGCCCTGACCGAGGCGGCGACCGCCGCCCGTCGCGTGGCGGAGAAGGTCACCGTCGAGACCTCACTGCTGGGCGGCGATCCCCGGCAGAAGCTCATCGAGATCTCGGGCGAGGCCGACCTCCTCGTCGTCGGCGACTCCGGCATGGGCGCCCTTCGGGGCATCCTGATCGGCTCCGTCGCCTTGGGCGTGGCCGGTCACGCCGGCTGTGACGTGGTCGTGGTCCGCGCCTCGGCGACCACACCGCTGCCTGAGATGGTCGTGGGCGTCGACGGATCGGCGGCCCAGAGCGCAGTGCTCGACTTCGCCTTCCGGGAGGCGGCTGCGCGAAACGCCGGCCTGCGCGCCGTCCTCGCCTGGAACTGGCGCGACGTCGTCGGCACCGGCGAACCGGAGGAGGACGGCAGGCGAGCCCTGGCGGAGGCCCTGGCCGGTCGGCGGGAGCTCTTCCCGGACGTCCAGGTGTCGACGGAGGTCGTGGAGGGGCATCCCGTCGACGTCCTTCGCCACGCCGCCGACCGGGCCGGACTCCTGGTGGTCGGATCACGCGGACACGGCGCCCTGGCCGGAATGGTCCTGGGGTCGGTCAGCCAGGCCCTGCTGCACGTCGCCCCCTGCCCCGTCGCCGTCGTACGCACGGGACGCTGAAGCCTTCGAATTCTGGAGCCCGAGGATGACTACGCGAAGTTCCGAACGCCAAGGGCTCTCCACCGCTGGGGCGGCGGCCCTGCTGGAACGGGACGGTCCCAATCTGCCGCCGCAACGGCCTCCGACGCCGTTGTGGCGACGGATCGCGGGACAGGTGAAGGATCCGCTGATCGTCGTCCTGCTGGTGGCCGCCACCCTGACCGCTGTCACCGGCGACTGGGCCGATATGGCGGTGATCCTGCTGGTGGTCTTGGTCAACACCGCAGTCGGGGTCGTACAGGAGGTACGCGCCGACCATGCCATCACCGCCCTCTCACGCCTCACCGCCCCGTCCGCCCGGGTGATCAGGGACGGCGCCCAGACCCCGGTTCCGGCGGCCGAGGTGGTACGGGGGGACCTGCTGGTGCTGGGCGAGGGGGACGTGATCCCCGCCGACGCCGTGGTGGTGGAGTCGGCCGGGCTGCTGGTGGACGAGTCGGCGCTGACCGGGGAGTCCGTGTCGATCGACAAGGGCGACGGCGATCGCCTGTCCGCCGGGACCATGGTGGTGCGGGGGCGGGGCCAGGCCGAGGTGACAGCGGTCGGGGCTGCGAGCGCCGTCGGCCGCATCGCCTCGATGATGGGCGAGAAGGCGGCGCTGACACCGCTCCAACGTCGGCTGGCAGGGGTCGGACGTGTACTCGCCGCGGTCGCGGTGGCGCTGTGCGCTCTCGTGCTGGCGCTGGGCCTGCTCCGGGGGCAACCTGTGGAGCTGATGGTGGTGACCGCGATCAGCCTCGTCGTCGCCGCCGTACCCGAATCCCTGCCGGCCGTGGTGACACTGAGCCTCGCGCTGGGCGCCCGGCGAATGACCGCCCGGTCAGCCCTGGTGCGCCGCCTGCACGCGGTGGAGACCCTCGGCTCGGTGACCATGCTGGCCACGGACAAGACCGGCACCCTCACCGAAGGCCGGATGGTCGTCCGCGAGATGTGGATCCCCACCGGACGGGCACTGCTCACCGGCTCCGGCTACGCGCCCGAAGGCGAAATCCGCTTCTCCCCCGGCACGACCGCCGGCGACTTCGCCGGCCTGGCGACCGCGGCGGCCCTGTGCAACGACGCCACGCTCGTCCGCGACGCCGAGGGTAGGTGGGAGGCGCTGGGCGACCCGACCGAGGCCGCCCTGCTGGCCGCCGCCGCCAAGCTGAGCCTCGACCACGCCGAACTCCGGCACCGGTTCCCGAGGATCGGCGAACTCCCCTTCGACAGCGACCGCAAGCGCATGACCACCGCCCACCTGCTGCCAGCCGGGCGGACCCGGGTGATCTGCAAGGGCGCCCCCGAGGCTCTGCTCCATGCCCCGCTGCTCGGCGACGCGCCGGAGTTGCTCGAACGCGCGACCGCGGAGGCCGACCGGCTCGCCCGCGCGGGCTACCGGGTGCTGGCGGTCGCGCGAGCCGACCTCGAAGGAACACCTGAGGACGTCCAAGAGCACGGGCTGCGTCTGATCGGCCTGGTCGCGATGCTCGACCCGCCGAGACAGGAGGCCGCCGCCGCCGTGGCCGCCTGCCGCAGGGCCGGGATCCGGCCCCTGCTGATCACCGGCGACCATCCGGGAACCGCCCGCGCCGTCGCCGTGGAGCTGGGCATCGTCGAACACGACGGCCTGGTCGCCGACTGCCGCGAGAAGGACGCCCACCGGCAGGACGCCACCGTCTACGCCCGCGCCACCCCCGCCCAGAAGCTCGACATCATCCGGCGCCTGCGCGACCACGGCGAAGTGCTGGCCATGACCGGCGACGGGGTCAACGACGGCCCCGCCCTGAAACACGCCGACATCGGGGTGGCCATGGGCCGCCGGGGCACGGAGGTCGCCCGGCAGGCCGCCGATCTGGTACTCGCCGACGACAACCTGACCACCGTGGTCGCCGCCGTCCAGGAGGGCAGGCGCGTCTACGCCAACATCTGCCGCTTTCTCGTGTACGGCCTGTCCGGCGGGGCCGCGGAGATCGCCGTGATGCTGCTGGGCCCCTTCCTCGGCCTGCCGCTGCCGCTGCTGCCGGCCCAGATCCTGTGGATCAACCTGATCACCCACGGCCTGCCCGGCGTCGCCCTGGGCGGCGAGCCCGCCACGCCCGGATCCATGGACGTACCGCCGCGTCCTCCGCAGGAGAGCATCCTCGGGGCGGGTCTGTGGCAGCGTGTGGTCCGCATCGCCGCAGTGCTCACGATCGTGACACTCGGCGTCGCGGTCTGGGCCGCTCACACCGGCCGCCCCTGGCAGAGCATGGCCTTCCTCGCCCTGGGCACGGCACAACTCGGCGTCGCCCTCGGCTCACGCACCCGGCCCGGTACCCGCGCCAATCCACTGTTGCCGGTCGCCGTCGCGGGCGCGTTCGCGCTCCAGCTCGCCGGGCTGTACCTCCCGCCCCTGCGTGACCTTCTGGGCACCCAGCCACTGACCGCCGGTGATCTGATGATCGTGCTGGGGGTATCGATGCTGGGTTACGCAGCCGTACGAATCGACCGGGTCGTCCATCCCGGGCACCAACCGAAGCCGCATCTCCCCTCGGCGGGCGCTTAAGAGGTCTTTCGCCCCTGACCCAGCCAGGACACGAGTGGTGGACTGGGGACATGACGAGCCAAACGATCCCGCTGCGCGCCGTGGTCCAAGAGGCCGTCTGGGCGCCGTCGGTCCACAACACCCAGCCGTGGTCCTTCGTGATCGAAGGGGAGGAGATCCGGCTCCGTGCCGACACCGACCGCCGGTTGGGCGTCTCCGACCCCGACGGCCGCGAGATGTTCATCAGCTGCGGTGCCGCCGTGTTCACCCTGCGGACCGCGCTGCGCGCCCTGGGCCGGGAGGCGATCGTCCACGTCCTGCCCGACCCCGACCGGCCCGTCCTCGTCGCCATCGTGAAAGCCGGCGACCCCATAGAGCCCGACGAGCACACGCTGCTGCTGCACGCCGAGATCACCCGCCGGCGCACTCACCGGGCCGGCTTCTCCGGGCTACCGGTCGCCGGGCCGCTCTTGGACGCGCTGGTCCGTCACGCGGGAGAGGAGGGCGCCCGGCTGGCCCTCGTCGACGGGTCGGCCGAACGGGTGCTCGCGGCGCTCACCACCGCCGCGCAGCTGGTGGCGGGGCAGGACCGTACCCATAACCTCGAACTCAAACGCTGGGGACGCCCACCCGGCAGCGGCTACCGGGACGGTGTGCCCGCTGACGCCTACCCGAACGCCCCACGCCGCACCCACCCTCACTTCGAACAGCGCGACTACTCCGCCGGCAACTCCTGGGGCAACGCCGACGAACAGCCCTCGGCCGCCACGACCGGCCAGGTCGCCGTGATCACCACCCCGAACGACACGGCCGCCGACTGGATCACCGCCGGTCAGGCCCTCCAGCACGTGCTCCTCCACGCCTCGGCGTACGGGGTGGGTGCGGCTTTCCACACGCAGGCGCTGGAGTTCGCGCCGCTGCGATCGTTCATCGCCGAGCACCTGTGCGCGGGCCAGCGGCCCCAGTTGATGATTCGTCTGGGATACCCGCTGACCGAGACCGCCGGTGTCCGCCGCCGGATCGAGGACGTCCTCGACGAAGATTGATCGCATCGGCGTGGCCGGTTCATCCCTTGACGACCAGGGTCCGGGCACCGGAGGGGTCTTGGATCAGCGCGGCGACCTTCTCGTAATGGGTGACGGCGTCGCGCCGTGCGTGCGCGGCCGGGGAGTTCCCCAGCGCCAGGTCCGACGCGTTCGCGCCGATCGCGGTGGCGTCGGTGGCGAGCAGCCCCCAGCTCATCAGCTGTGCGCTGGCGATGCCCTCGGCGGGCACCGCACGCACGAAGCCGATCCGGCCCTGGGTCAGGGTGCCGGTCTTGTCGGTGAACAGCGTGTCGATGTCACCGAGGTCCTCGATGCAGACGAGCCGTTTGACCAGGACCTTGCGGGCGGCCATCCGCCGTGACCCGGTGGCGAGGCTGGCCGCGATCGCCAGGGAGAACAGCAGGCGTCCAGGATGGACCGGTTCACCTCGACCCGCACGGGCCGACCGTCGTGTAACACCAGCGACTGAGGACGGATCTGCGAATGGAGCGCCTCGGCGGACTTCTCGGCCCGGTACTCGTCGAAGAACCCCCAGCCCGGCCGACGCCGCCACGATGGTGCTGATGATCACCGCGCCGGACCGCTCTCCGACGAAGTACGACACCGCGGCGGCGATCAACAGCAGCACGGAGTGGTGATCGGATCTGGTGCCACAGCACCGGCAGCAGCCGGGCCAGGTGCGAGGTGACGGTGGTGGGCCCGTATCGGGCCAGGCGGACCTCGCTCTGCGTCTGGGAGGCCGCCTTCGCCGGCGTCCAACCGCCGCAGCACGTCTGTCCCGGAGAGCGAGGCGACCTCGTCCACAGTGACAGGTTTGTTCGCGGTGAGGTTCAACGTGATCATCTTCCGTGGCCGACCGCCAGAGGCGTGACAAACAAGCTGGGCACCTCCACTCTCGCCTGGCCGAGGTGATCGATAAGGAAGCGGAAGTCATCCCAGGCCAGGACCAAGGTCACCCCGATCCGCTCGCAGCGGGTGGCTTGATGATCGGTGGTGTCCATCCCGAGCGCTGACCGAAGTCCGGCGCTTTCGGGACTTTCGGCCCAGGTGCCGCTCCCCCACCGCGCAGTGAAATGGAGACGGATCAGAGCCCGTGCCCGCCGTGCCTCTCACGGAGAAGCAGCAGTCCGGGTCGAAGAGGAGGAAGCCATGGACAGCCTCGGCACTCTCACCGCGAGGGATGTCATGACCCGGGTCGTCGTCACGGTCGCCCCGGACGAGTCACCGCTCATGGCCTGGGAGCTGATGCGTCGGACCGGCGTCCACCACATCCCGGTCATCAGCGAGGGTCAGCACCTGCACGGCCTGCTGTCGACACAGAACCTCGCCGACAACTGCACGGGCACCCTGGCCGACCTGTCTCGTCGCCAGGTGGGCGATCTCGTGAAAAGGGAGCGCACACCACGGGTCGGGCTTAACCGACCGCTCGGTGCCGTGGCGGAGACGATGCTCGACTCCGCCCGCGACGCCGTTCCCGTGGTGGACGAGCACGGCCGAGTGGTCGGCGTCATCACGGCGGTCGACGTGCTGCGCGCGGTCGCCGGGCGGATCAGCCCTGAGGCGCAGCACGAGCCCGGAGAGGTGCATCCGGCGCTGTTTCGACTGCAGCCCGTGCTCTCCCCGGCTCCCCGTCATTGACGCCGAGGAAAGCAGAAGTCCGCCCTCGACGCACCGCCGTCACCCCTGACCAAAGGGACCGCCACAGGCTGCACGCCTTTCTGGCCGCAGAGAAGGAGTAAACGATGAACGGCAAGCAGAGTCTGGACGCCGACGCGCTGGAAGTGTTGAGCGAAAAGGAGTGCCTGCGGCTGATCGGCACTGACGGCATCGGCCGAGTGGCCTTCGGCGGCGCGCCGGGCCCCACCGTTTTCCCGGTGAATTACCGTTTGCTGAGCGGTGAAATCGTCTTCCGCGTTCGTCAGGGCGGAACCATGGACGAGAGCCTGCGGTCCGGCATCGATGGTGTGGACATCAAAATCGCCTTCCAGGTCGACCACATCGACGAGATCAACCACGAGGGCTGGAGCGTTCTGATCCAGGGCCCTGCCCACCACGTGCCGGAACGCGACATCGAGGCGAATGTGGATTCCTGGGCGGGAGATGACCGCGACCACTTCATCCGCATCGCCCCGCAACGTGTCACCGGCCGGCGGATCAGCCGGCTCTGATCATGATTCGGCGGGGCCGGTTGCTGTCGCCGGCCCCGCCGACGTGCTCACGGGCCCGGCTCTTCGGCGAGGATCTCTTGACCGCTTCCGCTGATATTGCAAGCCACCTCATCGGCCATGTGGCTGGTGGAAGTCAGCCGGAGATCGGGCTGAATGCTGCCAGCACGGTGACGGCGATATAGCCCGCCGCCTGGCCCGACTCCAGCCGTCCGGCGTTGAGTTCGTCGGCGGCGTGGTGCATGACGCTGTGCAGGACGCCGACCAGCCACTCGGTCGGCAGGTCGGTCCGGAAGGCGCCCTCGTCGCGGCCTCGTTCGACGAGCTTCCTCACCCGCTCAGCCGGTGCCGCGTGGAGGTCGAGGATTCGGCTCGGCGGCAGGACGTTCTGGGCCGCGATCAGCAGCGACCTCGACCGGTCGACCAGTTGCCAGCTCGACTCGATCAGCCGGGTGAGGGCGGCGCCGGGGTCGCCGGTGAGGTCGACGTCGTCGAGGCCGGGATGGGCTTGTTCGATGGCGTGGGCGAGGGCGGCGTCGACCAGGTCGGCCCGGTTCGGGAAGTGACCGTAGACGGTGACCCGGCCGACCCCCGCGACCTTCGCGATCTCGCTGACGCTGGCGTCGGGATCACGGCTCAGCGCGTCGACCGCCGCCTGGAGGATCGCGGCGATGCTGCGCTGGGCGTCCGCTCGCTTCACGGCCACATCCACTCCTTGTCGTACACCACTGTACGAGTTAGCCTACCGGGCAGCAACTCAAACACTGGTGTTCAATTTACGGGGGTACCGCCGTGTCCGAAGGACGATGGCGCCTGCTGGCCCTGCTGGGCGTCGCGCAGTTCATGCTCATCCTCGACGTCACCGTGGTGGCGATCGCGCTGCCGCACATCGGCGACGACCTCGGGCTGGCGCGCGACGCGCTGACGTGGGTGGTGAGCGCGTACACGCTGATGTTCGGCGGGTTCATGCTGCTGGGAGGCAGGCTGGCCGACCTCGTCGGCGCCCGGCGGGTGGTGCTCGCCGGGCTGTTACTGTTCACGATCGCCTCGCTGGTCACCGGCCTGGCGCAGAACGCGCCGATGCTCATCGGCGGCCGGATCGCCCAAGGGCTCGGCGCGGCCCTGCTGTCCCCAGCCGCGCTGTCGGTGGTGACGCGGACGTTTCACGGTGAGGACCTGAACAAGGCGCTGGGCATCTGGTCGGCCCTCGGCGGCGCCGGTTCGGCGATCGGCGTCCTGCTCGGAGGCGTGCTGACCGGCGGGCCGGGATGGCAGTGGGTCTTCTACGTCAACGTGCCGATCGGAGCTGTCGTACTGGTCGCGCTCGCCCGGAGTCTGCCGGCCGGACTGGGGGCCGGTCAGGGGGTGCGCCTGGACGTACCGGGAGCACTGCTGGTCACCGCCGGCACGGGCATCGCGATCTATGCGCTGATCAGCGCCGGTGACCGTGGCTGGATGTCGGCGGGGACGCTCGGCCTGCTGGCCGGGGCGGTCATCCTGTACGCGGTGTTCGTCGCCGTCCAGCGCACCAGCCGGTCACCTCTGATGGATCTGAGCATCCTCACCCGGCGGCCGGTCGTCTCCGGCGTCTTCCTCATCATGGTCGCCACCGCGTTGATGATCTCGGTGTTCTTCCTCGGCTCGTTCTACCTGCAGCACCACGAAGGGTACGGCGCCCTGCAGACCGGCCTGCTGTTCCTGCCGGTCGCCGTGGCCACGATCATCGGCGCCCAGGCCGCCGGACGGCTCATCGGCAGCGTCGGCGCCCGGCCGATCGCCGTGGCGAGCATGCTGGTCGCCGCGGCCGGAATCGCAGTTCCGGCGTTCCTCCCGGGGCCGGCACCGGTGGTCCTGGGAGTCAGCGCCGGCGCGGCGGGCATCGGCGCCGCATTCGTCGCGTCATCGACGACCGCGCTTTCGCACGTGGCCCACCACGAGGCGGGGCTGGCCTCCGGGCTGCTGAGCACCTTCCACGAGTTCGGCGCCTCGCTCGGCGTCGCGGTGGTCTCCAGCATCGCCGCCGTGAGCCTCGCCGGAGGCACCGACGTGGGTTTCACCCAGGCGTTCACGTTCGCCGCGGTCGCCGGCGCCGTGTCGGCGGTGCTCGCCCTCCTCATCGTTCCGTCAAGGCGATCGGTGGCCGCCTGAGCCCGCAGCCGGTTGCTCCATGCAACTAAGCGTGTACGTCGAACCATGTCTGATGATCGTGACCTTCCCTGGCCTTCACCAGTTTGGAGGGCTGGGCCCGGCGAAGCCCGGCACCAGACGACGGACGAGATGTCACGGAGGCCATCGATGAGACGTAGGCGCCTTCTCCTCTCGGGGGTGGTGGCCGCCGTCACGACCACCGCGACCGACCGGCAGGTGATGCCATTCGACCTGGAAAGCACCACACCGGTTCACCAAGTCGCCGTCCGGCGGATTGCAGACCGTCGTCTCATCCGCAGCCACCTGGCCGAGGGGACGGTGCGTTTCGGCGGTGGCGACTACGGCGATCCCGCGTCCATCCACGGTGGCGAGATGCCCGGCTTGCGCGAACTCGAGCGAGGCTACGAGCACATCGGCACATCCAACAGAAAGGACACTCTCTCGTGATGAGAGCAGACATCACCGCTGTCACGATTCGCCGTGCGGGGGTCGATGACGCCGGCATCGTGCGCGGGCTGATCGTGGCTCTGGCCGTACACCAGAACCAAGGCGAAGCCGTCACCGTCAGCGTCACCGACCTTGAGCGGATGCTCGCCCGACCGGAGATCGCATACCTGATCGCCGAACATCGGGGCCAGGCCATCGGCTATGTCTCGTGGCTGGAGCGCACGAGTTTCTGGTCCGGTGAGGAGTATTTCGCGCTGGACGACCTGTTCGTCGCCGACGCGGAACGCGGTCATGGCATCGGAGAACGCCTGATGCACGCCGTGGCCGACGTGGCGAAGGGCAAGGTCATCCGGTGGGAAGTGGCCGAGGCCAACGTGGCGGCGCAACGGTTCTACGAACGCATAGGCGCACGACTCGTCGCCAAGCAGATCTGCCGCTGGCAGCCGCGCTGATCCAGCGATGTCGCCTCGCCTCGGCGAGTTCTCCCCGCGGCGGTGGGGTTGATTCAGGTGGCCTGGGTCTGCGAGGGCTGGCCGGTCGGCCTCCGTTCCTCGCGGTTGGTGTCTCCTTGGCGATCATCGGATGTGCCGGCACATGGATCGCCCAGGTGACCATGGGCAGTTCGTGGAGGGTGGGCCGGATCAGGGCGCGGTCGGTTGCGAGGGTGCCCCCGCCGCGGCGATGACGCCGTGCACCACCGTGGCGATGCGGTCGGCCGCCTGGTCGGGGTCGGGCTGCCCGGCGTCGAGCCAGGCGATGACCGCCTCGACGGTGAGTGACGGAATCAGGTCGGCGGCCCACTCCAGCCACGGGCCCGGCGGAATGACCCGGGCAAGGTTGCGATGCGCGACTTCTCGGGAGGCGACGGCCATGAAGTCCATGAGCTCGCGGAACTCGCGCTCGCGGGCGGCATGGCGGAACAACAGCCGGAACCCGTCCGGGTCGGCGCTCGCGGCCTCGACCAGGGCGGGGATCGCGCGGTCGTCGTAGTTGCCGAGGCCGGTGGCCTCGATCAGGCGGGCGCAGGACCGGTCGAGCACGGCCCGGTAGAGGTCGGCCTTGGACTCGAAGTGCCGGTAGAGCATGGCCCGCGTCAGTTCCGCCTCGGCGGCGACGTCGTCCAGGCCGGTGTCGGCGAACCCCGTGCGGGCGAATGCGCGCGTGGCCGCGTCGAGGATCTGCTCGCGCCGCTCCGCGCGCCGCAACCGCCGGATCGGGGGCGCTTGGTCGACCATTCGGACACTCCTCTTGTATCCCCCAAAGTATACAAGTTAGATTATTAGACGCTGGAGTATACAAATCATCGTCTACTTATCAGGGGGCCCACATGTCCACGCTGCCGTTCGAAAAATCGGCGGGCCCACTCCGCCGCCCGCCTGAGCTGGGCGAACTCCAGGAACAGGGCCCGGTCCACCCGGTGACCACGGCCGTGGGCGACCCGGCCTGGCTCGTCACCGGTTATGAGGAGGTACGCCGCCTGCTCGCCGACGACCGCCTCGGCCGCGCCCATCCGCAGCCCGAACACGCCTCCCGCAGCGGGGAATCGGCGCTGTTCGGCGGCCCGTTCGGGAACTTCGACACCGAGCAGGCCGACCACCGCCGCATGCGCGCCCTCCTGCAGCTGCACTTCTCCCCCAAGCGCATGCGCGCCCTGCGTCCCCGCATCGAGGAACTCACCACGGCGCTGCTCGACGAGATGGAGGCGGCCGGCTCCCCCGCCGACCTGCACACCGCGCTGGCCCTGCCGCTGCCGATCGCCGTCATCTGCGAACTCCTCGGCGTGCCCTACGGCGACCGTGACCGGTTCCGCGCCTGGAGCCAGGCCGCCGCCGACGTCACCGACCGCGCCCGCTCGGAGCGGGGTCTGTCCGATCTGTTCCGGTACGGCCGGGACCTGGTCGCCCGCAAACGCGCCGAAGGCGACCCGGACGCCGACGTGATCTCCCGCCTGGCCGCCGCTGACGGGGGCGACGACGACGAGGCCGCCATGCTGGGCATGTCCCTGCTGTTCGCGGGTCACGAGACCACGGTCACCGCGATCGGCATGGGCACTCTGTGGCTGATGTCCACCCCCGGCCAATGGGAGGCGCTGGCCGCCGACCCCGCCCGCATCGACGCCACCGTGGAGGAGATCCTGCGCGGCTTCGGCCTGGGCGGCGGCGGCCTGGTGCGCTACGCCCGCACCGACCTCGACGTGGAAGGCGTGCGCGTACGGACCGGTGACCTCGTCCTGCTGGACACGGGCGCGGCCAACCACGACCCCGCCGCGTACACCGAACCCGAACGTTTCGACCCCGACGGCTCAGTCGCGCCGCACCTCAGCTTCGGCCACGGCGCGCGCTACTGCATCGGCGCGCCCCTGGCCCGCATCGAGCTGAGCGTGGTCTTCGGCCAGCTCGTCAAGCGGTTCCCTGCAATGCGGCTCGGCCGCCCCTTGGAGGAGATGACCTTCGACCCGAAGACCCTCACCGGCGGACTGACCTCGCTGCCCGTCAACTGGTGACTTCGCGTTCCGCGCAGCACGGCGCGTTCTGTTCGGGGGCAGGCCCGCAGACGCATGCCGCACCGTCCGAGGACGCGGTGGACTTGTCGAGGGTGTCGGCGTCGGCCTTGACCACGTACACCTCCCAAGGCTCGGCGCCGGGGCCGCGGACCCACACCTTGTCCTGTACGGCGTAGCAGCAGGAGGTGTCGTTCTCGGGGAAGGTGGCCAGTCCGGCCGTCGCCAGCCGCTCGGTGGCGGCCGTGACCTCCTCTCCCGTCTCGACCTCGACCCCGAGGTGGTCCATGACGGTCTCGCGGCCGGGTTCCCCCTTCGAGCAGGACCAGCTTGAGCGGGGGTTCGGTCACGGCGAAGTTGGCGTAGCCGGGACGGCGCTTGGCCGGTTCGACGCCGAACAGCCGGGTGTAGAAGGCGACCGAGCCCTCGAGGTCGGCGACGCGGCGGCGTCTGGCCGCCGAGGCCATCGGCACGGCGGTCCTGGTCGCCGTCGTGGTGGGTTCGGGCATCCAGGCCGACCGGCTCAGCGCGGATGGCGGTGTGGCACTGCCAGCCAACTCCCTGGCTACCGACTTCGGACTGGGTGTACTGATCGTCCTGCTCGGGCCGGTCTCGGGCGCCTTCAACCCGGTGGTCACCCGGTGGCATGACCGCCGGTCCCCGGCGGAGACGGCCGGCTATATGGGCGGCCAGATCACCGGTGCGATCGCTGGCGCGATGCTGGCCAACACGACGTTCGGGCTGCCGCCCGTGGAGTGGTCATCACAAGAGCGGTCAGGCGTCCATCTGTGGCTGGCCGAGACGGTCGCCACCGCCGGCCTGCTTCTGCTCATCACCGGTCTGGCCCGAACCGGCCGGAGCGGACTGGCCGCACCGGCGGTGGCCTCCTACATAGGCGCCGCGTACTGGTTCACCTCCTCCACCAGCTACGCCAACCCGGCCGTCATCATCGGCCGGACATTCACCGACACCTACGCGGGAATCGCGCCCAGCTGGGTGGCACCGTTCATCGCCGCCCAGGTCATGGGCTTGGCCGCGCTCCTGTTCCCCCAGGCCGCCGTCACCGCATCCGCACTCGTCAATCAAGGAAGCCCGTGAACACTGCTGTTCCGTCGGTGTTGTTCGTCTGCGTGCACAACGCGGGCCGCTCCCAGATGGCCGCCGCCTTCCTCGCGCACCTTTCCGGTGGCCGGATCGAGGTCCGCTCTGCCGGATCCGCCCCCGCCGACCAGGTGAACCCCGCCGTCGTCGAGGCGATGAGGGAAGCGGGCGTCGACATCTCCGCCGAGATCCCCAAGCTCCTCACGGCCGACGCCGTCCGGGCCGGCGACGTGGTCGTCACCATGGGCTGCGGGGACGCCTGCCCGGTCTTCCCGGGCAAGCGCTACGAGGACTGGCGGCTGGCCGACCCCGCCGGGCAGGGCGTGGCTGCTGTGCGGCCCATCCGCGACGAGATCGAGGCCCGCGTCCGCGTGCTGATCGGCGAGCTCCTCCCGCAGCGCGTGACGATCACCGCCATGACCGCCGAGCACGCCGGACAGGCGCTGGAGATCTACCGGCTCGGTATCGACGAGGGTCAGGCCACCTTCGAGACGCTCGCTCCCACCTGGACGGACTTCGACGCGGGCAAGCTGCCCGGCCATCGCCACGTCGCCCTCGACGCGACCGGCCAGGTTCTGGGCTGGGTGGCGGCAAGCGGGATATCCGACCGGTGCGCCTACGCCGGGGTCGTCGAACATTCGGTGTACGTGCACCCGCGGGCCCGAGGCCGCGGCGTCGGTACCGCCCTGCTGTCCGCGCTCGTCTCCTCCACGGAGGCGGCGGGCATCTGGACGATTCAATCCGGCATCTTCCCGGAGAACATCGCCAGCCTGACACTGCACGAACGCGCGGGATTCCGCGTGATCGGCCGCCGTGAGCGCATCGGCCGCCACCACGGCGTCTGGCGCGACGTCGTGCTGGTCGAGCGCCGCAGCCCGGTCATCACCTGAATGGGCATGACGACGTCGAGAAGCTCCTCCGCGTCAACCGACCGAGGTCGAAGAGCGCCCCGGTTCGATCCTCGTCTTCAACGCCGTCTCCACCCCGCTGGCCCTCCGGAGATCCGTCGCAGCCCGGGACCGTGGATCCAGCGCGATGTCCACCGACCTGCTCGTCGTCATCGCCGCCTGCGTGCCGGCTGCGGCGCTGGGTGCCTTCACGGGGGTCACCCTGTTCGGCGTTACTCGGGACGGCCCTGGCACACCGGGCGGGCGAACGCGCGCTGACCTTCCTGCTGGGGCTCGCGCTGACTTATGCGCTTCTGATCTCCCGCTGACCTCGACGCGCCGAGCTGGTGAAAGTGCGAGAATCCGCAGGTCAAGCCCTAGACGATTGCCGGTCCGGCCGCTGCCTCCTCACGACGGAACACAGGCCGCCCGATTTATAGCGGATGCTCCAAAAGTGTCGTGTTCGGGGGTGCGCCAATCGTCCTATATCTGAGGGCAGATTCCTGCCGTCATGAACAAGGAGACGACCGTGCCGGTTGAGGACAGCAAGCACGCAGCGCATCGAGCGCTGGTGGACGGCGTACTGAACGGGCCGGGTGAGGCCTCCGCGCAGCAGCGGGCACAGGCTTTCCGCGATGACGGCCTCCCGCCGCCGCTGAACGCGCTGATCAGCAAGGTCGTCGACCGGCCGGCGGAGGTGACCGATGGGGACCTGGCCGTCGCCAAGGCCTCGGGATGCACCGAGGACCAGCTCTTCGAGCTGGTGATCTGCGCCGCTGTCGGTCGGTCGGCCCGGTTGTATGAGGCCGGGCTGACCGCCCTGACCGAGGCGATCGCCGGAGGGAGGCCGGACCATGAGGCTTGATGTGCTCAACCACGGATACCGTCCCGGCACGAAGCTGCTCTTCGCGCTCATCCGGCTGCTGACCGGCCGGCCGCTGCCCGACGCCGCCAAGGTGACCTTCTACCGGCCCGACTTCTACGGCGCCCGCGCCAAGGAGTTCACCCACCAGGCGATGCGCGGACCTTCCGCGTGGTCAGTGGCCGACCGGGAGCTGATGGCCGCCTATGTGTCGAAAGTCAACGAGTCGGCGTTCTGCGTCGCGGCGCACTCGGCGACCGCCCGGCGGGCATCGCAGGACGCACCCCGGGTCGCGGCGGCATTGGCCGACGTGGACTCGGCCCCGATCGAGGAGCCGTTGCGGGCGACGCTGCGCATGCTCGGCACGTTGACCCGTGAGGGCACGGTCAGCTCCGCGGACATGCGGGCCGTCTTGGCCGCCGGCGCCACACCCGACCAGGTCAGGGATGCTCTGGCGGTCTGCGCCGCCTTCACCGTCACCAACCGGCTCGCCGACGCCTTCGGCTTCGAGATGCTCACACCGGAGGGCTTCGACGCCGGAGCCGGATACCTCCTCAAACGGGGCTACCGATAAAACAGTCGGCGCAAGTGTCGTGGTGAGACGGTGCCCGATCGTCTCTCAGGTGAGGCTTACCCGAAGGGACCCACTCAGTGGAGGAAGAGGGCACATCATGAAACCGATGTTGAACACGATCGACATCGTGGTCTCCGACATGGAGGCGTCCGTCGCGTTCTACGCGCGGCTCGGGCTCGACTTCAAGCTCGACCCCGGCTCCCCCGAGCACGCCGGCTGCGACCTGCCCAACGGGATGCACCTCATGCTCGACACCGAGGCGTTCCGCACCCCGTTCCTGCCCGGCTGGAAAGCGCCGGAAGGCGGCCCGCGCACCCTGCTGTGCTTCCAGTTCGACACTCCGGCCGAGGTCGACGCCGCCTACGCGGAGCTGACCGCAGCCGGATACAAGGGACTGGCCGAGCCGTTCGACGCCTTCTGGGGTCATCGATACGCCACCATCGCCGACCCCGACGGCAACGGCGTCGATCTCTACGCGACGCTGCCGGCCTGACCAGGCGACCAAGGTAAGGGGGGAACCGAAGGTGAAGTACGTCCTGATGTTCGTGGAGACCGAAGAGTTCGCCAAGGAACTGGAGGCGATGGGCGACCTGGACCGCGAGAACGCCTACGCGGCGGTCGGCCGCTGGTTCGCCGAAAACGGGAGCAAGATCACTCACCACACCCATCTGGCGCCGGTGCACACCGCGACCACCATGCGGCTGCGGCGCGGCGAGGAGCCGATGGTGACCGACGGGCCGTTCGTGGAGGGAAAAGAGGTCGTCACCGGGTTCGTCGAGGTCGAGGTGGCCGACCTCGACGAGGCGCTCAAGATGGCCAGGTCGTGGCCGGCCTGCCCGATCGTGGAGATCCGTCCCGTCTCGTGACAGAACCAGATTCGGAGCAGGCGCTGGCCCGTGTGGTGCGTGACCACGCGGGCCGGCTGGCCGCGTCCCTGGTCTCGCTGCTCGGCGACTTCTCGGCCGCCGAGGACCTCGTCCAGGACGCGGTCGAGACCGCACTGCGGCGCTGGCCGGTCGAAGGGGTGCCCGACCGGCCCGACGCGTGGTTGTTCACCGTCGCCCGCAGGCGCGGGCTCGACGTCATGCGGCGGGAGACCAACTACCGCGCCAAGCTGGCCCAGCTCACCTGGGTCGAGCCGGCCAGGAAAGACGACCGGCTGCGGCTGATCTTCACCTGCTGCCACCCTGCGCTGTCGCGTGAAGCCCGGGTCGCGCTGACGCTGCGGGTGGTCTGCGGGCTGAGCACCGCCCAGATCGCCGCGGCGTTCCTGCTGCCGGAGACGACGGTCGCCCAGCGGCTGACCCGGGCCAAGCGGAAGATCACGGAAGCGGGCATTCCCTACCGCGTCCCCGATGCCGACGACCTGCCCGAGCGGCTCGACGGCGCCCTCGCGGTCATCTACCTGCTGTTCAACGAGGGCTACCTGTCCAGCGGCGGGGCCCGCGCGCACGCCCGCGATCTCGTCGACGACGCCGAGTGGCTGGCCAGCCTGCTGGCCGGGCTCATGCCCGACGAGCCCGAGGTGGCGGGATTGCTGGCGCTCATCCGGCTGCACCGGGCGCGTGGCGCCGCCCGGTTCGACGACCGGGAGCAGCTCGTGCTGCTGGCCGACCAGGATCGTGGCCTGTGGGACCACGAGGCGATCGGCGCGGCCACCACCCTGCTGGTGCGCGCCGCCCGCGCGCACCGGCGACCTGGCCCTTACCAACTCCAGGCGGCGATCGCGGCCTGCCATGCCGAGGCCGCGAGCTTCGAGAGCACCGACTGGGTGCAGATCGTGGTCCTGTACGACATGCTGCTGCACCTGGCGCCCTCGCCGATCACCCGCCTCCATCGGGCCATCGCCGTGCGATATGCCGTGAGCCCCGAGGCCGCACTGGACGAGCTCAAGGGGCTCGACCTGGAGAACCACGCGCTCCTGCACGCCACCCGCGCCGACCTGCTGCGGGCGCTGGGCCGCGACGCGGAAGCCAGGGAGTGCGACGAGCGGGCGCTGGCGCTGACCGCCAACCCCGCCCAGCAGGCGCTTCTGGAAGAGCGGTTGAGCTGGAACTGACGGGCTCACGCGGCCGGACGGATCTCCACGATCGGGCAGGCAGGCCAGGATCTGGCCAGCCGCAGGGCCTCGTCGAGGTCGGCGACCTCCACCTCGATGTAGCCGCTGAACGTCTCTGGGCCGTCGCCGACCGCGCCGTCGACGATCGCGTCGAGCCGGATGGTGGTGGCGGTGTCGGGGTGCTTCAGATGGGTCTGATGGGTGACCTTTTCGGCGTGCTCGGCTAACCAGCGTCCGACCGCCTCGTAGGCCACATCCTGCTCCGTGGCGCCCTTCTCCCGCATCTCTCTGACGTAGGACTCGGTTTCGAAGAACATCAGGACGTACTTCATGACATGTCCTCCTCTGTCGGCCTTCATGGGGAAGACGATCGGGAACCGATCAGATACGACATCGGCGGAGAATTCTCTTCATCGCTGGGTGAGCAGGGCGGCGGCGCGGTCGACGTCCGCTTCGGTCGTCCAGCGGCCGAGTGACAGCCGGATCGCGGCCAGCGCACGGGCGCGGTCGAGACCCATCGCGGTGAGCACTCCGGACGGCTCCGGATCTCCGGTGTGGCAGGCCGATCCGGTCGCCGCCACCAGACCGGGCAGACCGGCGAGCAGGTCGCGGCCGATGACACCCGGCAGGCTGACGTTGAGGGTGCCGGGCAGGCGGTGGTCGGGATGGCCGTTCAGCCGGACCTCGCCGAGCCGGTCGTGCAGGCGGTCGCGGAGTTCGGTGATCCGGGCGGCTTCGACGCCGAGACTCTCGTCCGCCAGGCGGGCGGCTTCGCCGAGGGCCACGGCGAAGGCGACGTTCTCGGTCCCCGACCGGCGGCCGTCCTCCTGTCCGCCGCCCGGGATCAATGGTTCGAGGGGGACGCCGTGGCGGACGTACAGGGCACCGATGCCTTTCGGGGCGTAGAGCTTGTGGCCGGCGATCGTGAGCAGGTCGACGCCCAGGTCGGTGACCGACACGGGAATCTTGCCGACGGCCTGGGCGGCGTCGGTGTGGAACAGGGCGCCGTGCTCGCGGGCGATCGCGGCCAGTTCGGCGACCGGCTGGACGGTGCCGGTCTCGCCGTTGGCGAGCATGACCGACACCAGGCGGGTCCGCGGGGTGAGGGCCCGGCGCAACTCGGCCGGATCGACCCGCCCGAAGCCGTCGACGGACAGCAGGGTGATCCGGACGCCGGCGCGTTCGAGGGCGGCGCAGGTGCGCAGTACCGCCGGGTGCTCGGTGACCTGGGTGACCAGGTGATCGCCCGGCGCGAGGGCCGGGCCGCGCAGCGCGAGCGCGTCGGATTCCGAGCCGCCGCTGGTGAAGACGATCTCGCTGGGGTCGGCATCGACCAGCTCCGCCACGTGGACGCGGGCCTCATGGAGGGCGCGGCGGGGCTCCTCGGCGTAGGCGCCCGTGGTCGAGGGGTTGCCGAAGTGCGTCTCGAGGTACGGCCGGGCCGCTTCCACCACCCGGGGGTCGACCGGGGTGGTGGCGTTGTGGTCGAGGTAGACGACGTCGTCGCGGAGGCCCGGCGGTCTCATGAGGCGATCGGCAGTCCCTCGGCGTGCCACTGCGGCCAGCCGTCGACCAGGAGGCGCGCGTCGAATCCCGCGGCCCGCAGCAGGCGCACGGCCTCCGGCGCCATCACGCAGAACCGGCCGCGGCAGTAGGCCACGATGAGACTGGTCTTCGGAAGTTCGGCCAGGCGGGCGGCGACCTGGTCGTGCGGGATGGACAGCGCGCCCGCGATGTGACCGGCGGCGTACTCCTCGGCGGGGCGCACGTCGACCACGACCACCTCGCCCCGGGCGATCAGCTCGGTCAGTTCGCCGCGCCCGACCGGCTCCAGGACGGAGACGTCGCCCAGGTAGTCGCGGGCCGCCTTCTCGGCGTCAGGCAAGGTCTCGGTCGCCAGGGCCTTCAGGGTCTCGACGAAGTCGTGCACCGACGGGTCGGCCAGCCGATAGAAGATCTTGACTCCGGACCGTCTCGTCTTCAGCAACCCGGCGTGCTGCAACACCTTGAGCTGGGCAGAGGTGTTGCTGAGCTTCCACCCGCAGGAGGTGGCCAAATCGTCGACGCTGCGCTCCCCCTGGGCCAGCACGTCGATCAGTTCCAGTCGCAGAGGGTTGGCCAGGGCCTTGCCCATACGCGCGAACTGTTCGTACAGCAGCAGCTTGCGTTCGCGATCGCTCATCTATAATCCTCCAAATACTTATGGAATATCGTAACAGCCGTCTGGGAGGTAGCACAGTGGACACGAACATCATCCCGCTCGTGGACGAAGGGCTCGGCAACACCGCCTACCTCACCGACCTGGGCGACGGCCGCGCTCTGGCCGTCGACGCCTCACGTGACCTTCGGCGGCTCAGGGCCGCCGCCGAACGCCGGGGGCTGAAGATCGCCTACGCGGCGGAGACCCACCTGCACGCCGACTTCCTGTCGGGAGCCCGCCAGCTCGCCGCCGACGACGGGGCGACGATCCTCGCCTCGGCCGAGGGGGGACGCGAGTTTCCCCATGTGGGTCTGCACGACGAGGAGGAGGTCGACCTCGGCGGGCTGACGCTCCGGGTTCTGACCACGCCGGGGCACACGCTGGAACACATCGTGTACGTGCTCCTCGACGGCGACCGGCCACTCGGCGTCTTCACCGGAGGTTCCCTGATCGTCGGCTCTGCCGCACGGACCGACCTCGTCGATCCCGACCGGACGATCGAACTCGCGCACGCCCAGTACGCCTCGTTGCGCCGCCTCACCACACTGCCCGACGAGACCCACGTCTGGCCCACCCACGGGGCGGGCTCCTTCTGCTCGGCGCCTCCCGGAGCCGAGCGCACCTCCACGATCGGAGCCGAGAAGCAGGCCAACGCCTTACTCCGCTCACCCGATCCAGCCGCCTTCACCGAACGCCTGCTCGCCGGGCTGGGCTCACATCCCTCCTACTTCGCCGACCTGCCCGAGGTGAATCGGACGGGCCCGGCCGTGGTGGCCGGACGGCCGTCGCTGGGCCTCGTCGACCTCGCGACCGTGGCCCGTGCGGGCGGGGTCGTGGTCGACGTGCGACCGGTGCTCGACTTCGCGCGCGGGCACGTGCCGGGATCGGTCTCCATCCCGCTGCGCGGTCAGTTCGCGACCTGGCTGGGCTGGACGGTGCCCGCCGGAACCCCGGTGGCGTTCGTGCGCGACGCGGCGCAGGACGCCGACGAGATCGTGTGGCAGGCGCTCAAGGTCGGATACGACACCATTCTGGGCGAGGTGGCCGGAGAGCGGCAGGCGACGGTCGACGTGATCGGGCCCGCCGAAGTGGGCGGCGACCAGGTGATCGACGTGCGGCAGGAGTCGGAGTTCGAGACCGGTCACCTGCCGGGGGCGCGCAACGTGGAACTCGGCCGGATCGAGTCGCTGCCGCCGGGCGGTGAACCCCTCGTGGTGATGTGCGGCCACGGTGAGCGTGCCGCGACGGCCGCCAGCCTGCTGATGCGGGGTGGCCACCGGAACGTGCGCATCCTGTCGGGTGGGCCGGGTGACTGGTCGCGGCTGACCGGTCTGACCCTGGAGCGCGGCCGATGACAGGTGGGCCTCGCCTCGGCCTGCGCGCGAACCTCCCTCAGTTCACTCTGCTCGTCGTCGTCAACGCGCTGGTCGGCGGCATGCTCGGCCAGGAGCGCACCGTTCTCCCGTTGCTGGCCGAGCAGGTGTTCTCCCTGAGCGCCTACACGGCCGTGCTGACGTACATCCTGGCCTTCGGCCTGTCCAAAGCGGCCGCCAACCTCTTCGCGGGCTCCCTCTGCGACCGCTACGGCCGCAGGCCGGTTCTGGTCGCGGGCTGGCTGGTCGGGCTCCCGGTGCCGCTTCTGATCATCTGGGCGCCGGAATGGGGCTGGGTCATCGCGGCGAACGTGCTGCTCGGGGTCAACCAGGGGCTGACGTGGTCGACCACGGTCATCATGAAGATCGACCTGGTCGGGCCGGAGCGTCGCGGCCTGGCGATGGGCTTCAACGAGTCGGCCGGCTATCTCGCCGTGGCGGTCACGGCCCTGGTCACCGGCTATCTGGCGGAGGCGTACGGGCTGCGGCCCGCGCCCTTCCTGCTCGGCCTGGCCTACGCGGTGATCGGGCTCGGGCTCTCCGTGGTCTTGGTCAGGGAGACGCGCGGATTCGTGTCCCTGGAGACGCGCGGTCACGATCGGCGTTCGGCCCGCGAGATCTTCGTGACGACGAGTTTCCGCGATCGCTCGTTGTCGGCGGTCAGCCAGGCCGGCCTGGTGAACAACCTCAACGACGGCGTGGCGTGGGGCCTGTTCCCGGTGCTGTTCGCGGTCGAGGGGCTGACTCTGGCCGAGATCGGGATCCTGACGGCCGTGCTCCCGGCCGTGTGGGGGCTGGGCCAGATCGCGGCGGGCGCGCTTTCTGACCGGTGGGGCCGCAAACGCCTCATCACCGGAGGGATGCTGCTTCAGGGCGCCGCGCTGGCGTGGGTCGCCGCCGCGGACGGCTTCGTCCCGTGGGCGATCGGTGCCGCTCTCATCGGCGCGGGCACCGCGATGGTCTACCCGACGTTGCTGGCGGCCGTCGCCGACGTCGCCCATCCCTCGTGGCGGGCGCGCGCGGTGGGGGTCTACCGGTGGTGGCGCGACTTCGGGTTCGCCGTGGGCGCGGTGCTCGCCGGGGTCGTCGCCGACCGCTTCGGCGTGCACGCCGCGGTGGCCGCCACGGCCGTGGTGACAGCCCTGTCCGGCCTGGTCGTGGCGGTGCGGATGAAGGAGACGCGACCTGGTCAAACGCCGGATAGAACGTTGCTTTAGATTCATATAGCACGGTGTTACGCTTGAGAAATCTATAGCTCGCTCTGCCCTGTGCAGGAGGCGTCATGACCGACCCCGCGAAGACCGTTCACCGCCGCTCCCTCCTCCTGGGCGCCGCCCTGGCGGGTGGCGGGCTGCTGACCGGCGCGTGCACGACCGCGAACGCCGGCGCGGCCGGAGCCGGAGGAGCCCCGTCGCCCCCTCCGGCTCCGAAGTTCGACCCACGCGACTGGAAGTCCGTCCGGGCGCAGTTCCCGCTGACGCCGAGCCTGGCGCACTTCTCGGCCTTCATGCTGTCCTCCCATCCGGCCCCGGTGACCGCCGCGATCACCGGGTTCCGGCAGGGACTCGACAGCAACCCGATCGAGTTCGGCATGGGCATGGCCGACTTCGAGTTCAGCTCCCGGGCCCGCCAGGCCCTGGCCACGTACATCGGCACCCGCCCCGACGAGATCGCCCTCACCGACAGCGCGACCATGGGCATCGGCCTCATGTACGGGGGTCTGGTGCTCAAGGAGGGCGACGAGATCGTGACCACCGCCCACGAGTTCTACTCCACCTACGAGGCGGTGCGCTTACGCGCCACCGCGACCGGCGCCAAGGTCCGCACCATCCGCCTCTACGACGACCCCGCCCAGGCGCGGGCCGACCAGATGGTGGCCAAGCTGAAGGCCGTGATCACCCCCAGGACGCGGGTGCTCGCGATGACCTGGGTGCACTCGATCACCGGCGTCAAGGTCCCGATCAGGCAGGTCGCCGACATGCTCGCGACGATCAACGCCGGCCGGCGGGAGCCCGAGCGAGTCCTGCTGTGCGTCGACGGGGTGCACGGTTTCGCCGCCGAGGCCGCCACCGTGAAGGACGTCGGCGCCGACTTCTTCGTCACCTCCACCCACAAGTGGCTGTTCGGGCCGCGCGGCACCGGGTTCGTGTGGGGCACCCCGGCGGCGTGGCGGCGGCACCGGCAGATCATCCCGAGCTTCTCGATGCCGGCCTTCCAGGGCTGGTTCACCGGCCAGCCGCCCGGTGGCGCGCCCGGCGACCTGGCCACGCCCGGCGGCTATCACACCTTCGAGCACCGGTGGGCGCTGCCGGCGGCCGTGGAGTTCCACCAGGCCATCGGCCCCGCCCGGGTGGCCGAGCAGATCAGGACCCAGGCCGATCAGCTCAAGGCCGGGCTCGCCGGGCTGCGGCACGTCCGGCTGGTCACGCCCCGGTCGGCCGAGGTGTCGTCGGGGGTGATCTGCTGCGCTGTCCAGGGGATGCACCCGGAGGCCGTGGTGGAACGCCTGGTCAAGGAGCATCAGGTCGCGGCGGCGGCGACGCCGTACCGGGAGAGCTATGTGCGGTTCGGGCCGAGCATGGTGACCACGGCGCAGGAGGTCGACCAGGCGATCTCCGCGATGGCGGCGCTGGCCTGAGGACGAAAGGAACCGGCCGGGCCCTGGGCGCCCGGCCGGTTCCGTCTTTCCGGGGAGGTCAGACGTTGATCGTGCGGTCGGCCCACATCGTCCAGGTGGCCAGTTCCTTCATCGAGGAGCGGTGGGTGCCGCGCGCGACGCTGTCCTCGTTGATGCCGCGGGCGTCCAGGCAGGTGCCGCACGAGCCGACCTCGGCGTTCTTGGACACCAGGCCGCGGATCATGTTGCCCACGTTGTAGTAGCCGTCGGGGGTCTTCTGCCCGGACATCACCGCCGAGACGGCGTCACCGAACATGAAGACCTTGACCTCGTTGCCGTCGTCCTCCAGCATCTGCCGGGCCCAGCGGATGCCGTTGTAGGTGCGCTCACTGCCGTAGGGGGCGTCGTGCAGGACGAAAAGAAGCTTCATCGCGGGCTCCTCCAGAGGGATCGAATCGCGGACGGCAGGCCGCCGCCCGTACGTTCGGAGGCCGCCCCGAGGCGCCCCCGGAAAATCTTCGAGATCCGGTCCACGGCGATGACGAGGATCACCACCGAGGCCATGAGCGTGGCCAGTTCCTGGTAGCGGAACAGGTGCAGGGCGATGCCGAGGGCCTGCCCGATGCCGCCCGCGCCGACGAAACCGATGACCACCGAGCTGCGGATGTTGCACTCCCACTGGTAGAGGATCTGGGAGGCGATCACCGCACGGGCCTGCGGCACTATGCCGAGCAGCGCCGTCGTGGTCCGGGAGCCGCCGGTCAGCCGCATCGCCTCGACCGGGCCGGGGTCGACGGCCTCCAACTGCTCGGAGCAGAGTTTGGCCAGCACCCCCGCCGAGTGCAGGGCGATGGCGTACACCCCGGCCGCCGGGCCGAGCCCGACCGTGGCGACGAACAGCAGCGCCCAGAGCAGTTCGTGCACGCTGCGCAGGGTGGTCGCGACGGTCCGGGCGCCGGCGGACAACCAGCGCGGCGCCTGCACGTTCCCGGCCATCAGCACCGCCAGCGGCAGGCCGATGAGCACGCCGATCACCAGCGCCGCGACCGAGATCTGCACGGTCTCCACGGCCGCCGTCACGACCCGGCCGAGCAGGTCGGCGTCCAGGTCGGGCGGGAACAGCCCGCTGACGATCTGCGCGGCGCCCTCGCGGCCCTCGATCAGGGAGGCGAGACCGATCCCGGTCCCGGCGACCGACCAGCCGATGACGCCCAGAGCGAGCAGCGTGACCACGACGCGGGGACCGCGGCGGGGCTCGGGCGGCGGTGGAGTGGTGCGCACGCGTTCCTGCTGGAGGGTCATGACATCAGCTCCGCGGGCGCGCCGTAGATCCGCTCCAGCCGACCGGCGTCGGGCGGGTCGCCGTCGTGCACGACCTGCCCGTCGCGCAACGCGACGACGCGGTCGAAGCGGCGGGCCACATCCAGGTCGTGGGTGGTGGCGATCAGGGTGGCGCCGCTGCCGGTCAGGTGGTCGAGGGCGACGGCCGCACGGACCGGGTCGAGCCCCGAGGTGCACTCGTCGGCGAGCAGCAGGCCGGGGGCGGTGAACAGGGCGCGGGCCAGCGCGACGCGCTGCCTCTCCCCGCCGGAGAGGCGCTCGACGCGGGTGCGCAGCAGAGCGGTGATGTCGTGGATGGCGGCCAGTTCCGAAAGCCGCGCGGCGAACCGCGAAGGCACTCCGCCGGCCAGCACCACGGCCCAGTCGGTGGGCCGCCAGGCATGGGCGACCCCCGCGAGGATGTTGGTACGGGCGGTGAGCCCGACGATCAGGTCGTCGCGCTGGCGTACACACCCGATCCCGCGTCGGAGCCGGGTGACGTCGGCGCGACGCCCGAAGGGGTCGGCGCCATCGATGGAGACCTCGCCTTCGGCGGGGCGGACCGCGCCGATGATGACACGGAGCAGCGTGGTCTTGCCCGCTCCCGATGGACCGAGCAGCGCGACCCGCTCCCCTGGCCCGACCTTGAGATGCACACCGGACAGGACGGTGCGGCCGGCGAACGCCACTGTGACCCCGCCGACGTGCACTTCCATGGGCTGTCCCGTCATGGCTGGCCTTGCTTGGGGGTCAGCAGCCCGAGGGTCGCGGCCTGCGTGCGCACCTCGTCGTAGTCCGCCGCGGTCACGGGCGCGAACTTCTTGGCCCGCATCAGGTCGAGCAGTTGGGGCTGGTCGATCGCGAGGAAGGCGTCGGTGACGGCGGTGCGGGTCGCCTCCGGCAGGTCGGGGTGGGCCACCCAGGGGTAACCCATGACGTTGCGGGTCTCGACGACCCGCAGGGCGCCAGTCGGGACGCTCCCCTGTTTCTCCAGGCGGTGCAGGATGCGCAGTTCGATGCCTCCGGCCTCGACGTCGCCCTTGGCGACCGCCTGCGCGGTGGCGTCGTGCCCGCCGGTGAAGGTGACCGCCTTGAGCGGCGGGCAGGCCATCAGGTCGCCGGTCTCGCACCGGGCGCCCGCCGCGGTGATCATGATGCGGGGGTAGAGGCTGCCCGATGTCGAGCTGATGTCGCCGAACGCGAACGCGCCGCCGGCGTCGACGACCTCCTTGGTCGTCTGGTACGCCGAGTCGGCCTTCACCACGATGGCCGAGAGGTATTCGGGCGTGCCGGTCTCCTGATCGACCTCGGTGACCAGCGGCACGATCTTCGTCTGCGCCTCGGCCTGGACGTAGGTCAGCCCGCCGAGGTAGGCGACGTCGAGGCGGCCGGCCGTGAGCGCGGCGACCACTCCGGCGTAGTTGGTGGCCACGAACAGCTCGACCTCGGTGCCGAGCTTCCCGGCCAGGTAGGCACGCAGCGGTTCGTACTGGGCGCGCTGCTTCTCCGGGGAGATGTTCGGCACCACGCCGACCCGCAGCGTGCCCTGGCCGTGGCCCGCGTGGCCGCCGGATCCGCATCCGACGGCGGTCAGCAAGAGGACGGCGAACGCGGCGATGAGTCTCCGGGTCATCGCCCCTCACCACCGGGGATCACGAACGGCGCGACCGGGGCGAGTTCGACGCCGAGGGTGCTGGCGCCGATCAGCTCACGGCCGGTGCGGTTGTTGATGGGCATGAACAGGCCCGCCTGCACGTCCCGCCAGATGCGCTCATAAGCCGAACCGCGCCGGTAGGCGGCGCCGCCGACGACGTCGATCAGCCGGGTCAGAACGGCCGCCGCGTTGTTGGTGCACACGTTCTTGACCAGCGCGCAGCGGGCCAGCCCTTCCTGTACGGGCAACTGGGAGACCAGCGCGCCGCTCATGACGTCTGCGGCGTGCCGCTGGAGCAGGGCCCTGCTGGTCTCGATGGCGATCTCGGCGTCGGCGACGGCATCTTGGACGCGGGTGTCACGCTCCAGGCCGTTGCGGCGGGCCAGGTCGACTGCGAAGTCGAGGGCGGCGACGGCCAGGCCGGTGTAGACCGCGCCGAAGCTGGGCGTGGTCCACGACAGGATCATGTCGAGCACCTGCACGTCGAAGTGGCCGACCGGGATCGACTGGAGCACGGCCATGTCGGGCACGAACATGCCGTCGAACACGATGTCGTCGCTGCGGGTGGCCCGCATGCCGAGCGTGTCCCAGGTCTGCTCGATCGTCACGCCGGGCATGCTCGGGTCGATCATCACGATCAGCACCTGCGGCCCGCCGGGGGCCTCGTCCCAGCGGGCGGTGGCGGCCCACATTGTGGCGATGGCGCTGTTGGTGCCGAAGATCTTGCGGCCGTGCAGTTGGAAGCCGCCGTCGACCTTGGTGGCACGGGTCTTGGCGTCCATGAACAGGGCCGGGATGCCGGGTTCGCTGGCGATCGCGGCCAGCACCAGGCCGTCCTGGCCCGCGATCCGCAGGACCTGCTCCAGCGGGGGCGCGCCGGTGCGCCGCCAGGTGTGTGCCCACGATCCGAGGGGGGCGGCGTGCATGGCGTACGACAGGGCGGTGGCCCCGTCGGCGGTGGCCAAACGTTCCAGGACGCGCAGCAGTTCGCCCTGACCGGCGCCGAGGCCGCCGAGTTCCTCGGGCACGGTGAGCCGGAGCAGGCCGCCCGCACGCAGGTCGTCGTAGTTGTCGGCGGGGAAGGTGTTGTCCCGGTCGTGGCGCGCCGCGCGCTCGCTGAGGGCCGGGAGGACCTTGTCGGCGAGGGCGAGGAACGACTGTTCGCGTTCCGTCAGGAGCTGACGCATGGGTGATATCTCCTCGAGACTCGATGAGATGGCCGGATGCGGCGGCGGGGTGCCGTCGCCCGGAGTCATGGACGGTTCGTGAGCGCGTCGTCACTGACGTGCCGGGACAGCAGGAACAGAGCGATGAAGCCGGACAGGACGGCCACCGCGGTGAGCGCGGCGGCCGCGATGGTGAGGGCGCCGGCCCCCCGCTGCGCGATGCCGCCGATCACGGCGACACCGAGCAGGGAGGCGGCCTGGCGGGCGGTGTTGAGCACCCCCGATGCGGCGGGCACCAGGTCGGGGGCGAGCCACCGAATGGCCTCAGTGCTGGCCGGCGCCATGACCAGCCCCACGCCCAGACCGGCCACCGCCAGCGCCGCCACGGCCAAGCCCGACGTGGACAGCGCGAACCCGATCGCGCCGGCGCCGAGCGCGAACATTCCGGCGGCCATGATCGGCCCGCCGCCGATCCGGTCGCTGAGCCACCCGGCGACCGGAGAGGCGAACCCCGCCGCCACCGCCATGGGCAGCAGCGCCAGCCCGGTGTCGATCGCATCGCCGCCGAGTTCTCCCTGGACGCGTACGGAGACCAGGAGCATCAGGCCCGCGAGCACGCCGAACTGGGCGGCGCCCACCCATCCGGCGACCAGGAAAGCGCGGTCGTGGAACACCTGGGGCGGCATCAGCGGCGCCCGGTGACCCCGCTGCCGCAGGGCGAAGGCGGTGACGAGCACGGCGGCGGGCACGAGCCAGAGCAGCCGCCCGGGGGTGAGCAGCGCGTAGGAGGCGACGGCCAGTCCGGTGCCGATGAGGACGACGCCGCCCCAGTCCAGCTCACTCCGGGCGGTTGTGGCACCCGTGGGCAGCCGGCGCAGGGCCAGCACCAGGGCGGCCAGGCAGAGAGGCACGTTGATCAGGAAGACCCACCGCCAGCCCCAGGTCGTGACGATCAGGCCGCCGCCGACCGGCCCGAGCACGGCGGCCAGGGCCATCGTCGCGCTGACCAGGCCGAGCGCGGCGCCACGTCTTTCCGCAGGGAAGACGGCGGCGATCAGGGTGAGCGTCTGCGGCACGATCATCGCCCCGCCGACGCCCTGCGCCACCCGGGCGGCGACCAGTTGCGGCAGCGCCGTCGCCAGCCCGCCGGCGAGAGACGCCAGGGCGAACACGACCAGGCCCGCGATCAGCAGGCGGCGCGGACCGTGCGTCCCGCCGAGCCGTCCGGCGGTGATGAGGAGGGCGGCGTAGGCGATGACGAACCCGTTGAAGACCCACAGCACGTCGTCGAGCCCGGCGCCGAAGGAGACGGTCAGAGCGGGGACCATCACCTGGACGACGGTGGAGTCGATCATCACGACGAACGCGGAGAGACAGAGAACGGCGACCGCACTGAACATGCGCACTCCCGGAAGCATTCAAAACATTCTTTGAATACTTTAGAATTATATAGTCATATTCTCCGGGGCTTCCGACGCTGTCAAGGCCCCCGTAAGGAGGCCTTGCATCACGTAGGGAGCCGCCTCGATCTGGAAATCCATCAGCGGATGAAGCCGCCGCACCGTTCCCTCCAGGGCCAGCAGGCACAGCAGCGGGAACACGAATTCGGGTTCGGCGAAAACGGCGTGGCCGCGCTGCAGGTCGAAGAGCCGGACCGCGAACGGCCCCAGCTCGAAGTCCTGCGCGACCGCCCCGGAACTGCGATTCACCAGGTCGGCGACCTCACGCTGGAACCCGGCCACGTCGGCGCCCTCGGCCACGCCGCGCGCGCTGGCCAGCAGAATGCGCGCGCAGAACTCACCGTCGCCCTTGATCATGCCGCCGAAGAATCGCGTGAAGCTGGTCCGCGCCATTTCGCTGAGCGGGAACATGAATCCGGCGTCGAGGATGACGACCTCGCCGCCGGGACGGATGTAGGCGTTTCCCTGGTGCAGGTCGACGTGAATGAATCCGCGCACGAACAGCATGTGATAAACAGCGCGAACCAGCGTGGTCACGCCGCGTTCCGTCGATTCGGGGTCGCCGGGCTCCTTGGTCAGCCCTTCGGCGAACGTCATCGTGATGACGCCGCCGGCGGTCAGTTCGTCGACGGGCTCGGGGACGACCACGCCGTCCACGTCCGCGAGGTCGGCGCGCAGCCGATGGAGGTACCGCGTCTCCTGCGCGAAGTCGAGCTGACCTCGCAGTGCCTCACCCAACTGGCCGACGATGTCGGTCATCGGCAGCCGGGCCAGGCGGGGAACACGCGCGGCGAGCCGGGCGAAGCCCGAGACGATCGCGGTGTCGGCGGCGAAGCGGCGGATCACGTCCGGCCGCCTGACCTTGACCGCGAGGTCACGGCCCTGCCACGTCATCCGGTAGACGCACGCGATCGACCCGCTGGCGATGGGCGGCCGGGCCAGGGCCGCGAGCATCTCCGACGGCGGATCCGCGAAGGCCTGCCGGGCGGCGAGCAGGGCGTGCCTCGACGGCATCGGCTCGACCTTGTCGTGCAGGCGGCCGAGCTCGGCGGCCAGGGTCTCCCCCACGACGTCGACCCGGGTCGCCAGCAGCTGGCCCGCCTTGAGGAAGGCGCCGCCGAGCCGTTCGAGCAGCCGGGCGACCTCGGCGGCCCTGGTCGGCCGCCGCCAGGCGACCAGGGCCAGCCCGATCAGCACGTGGAAACCCACCTGGACGAGGCGGATGGCGACCGTCATCGCCGCGCCTCCGCCCCGGCCAGGGCGTTCTCGACCGCCTCACGCAGTGTTTCGGGGCTGTCGTCGAAGTCCTCGCAGGCCAGCGGCACGGCCGGGCCGCTGCGGGTGAAGTCGGTCCGGTGGCCGCTGTCGAGCCGCGACACCCGCACCCGACGGGGCAGCCAGTCCTCGGCCGGGCCGCCCAGCTCCAGGGCCTCCCACCGGCGGATCGCTTCCCCGCGCTGCTCCACGACCCGGTCGACGACCACGCCGGTCCCGGGCACGAAGCACTCCCGCACCACCAGGGCGTCCAGTCGGGCCGGACCTCGGTAGACGCGGGTGCCCGTGCCCGGCGCTCCGGAGCCGGAGAGCTGAAGCACGGGATGAGGCCACGCCATCAGGTCGACGTAGCCGATGTCGGTGAGGGGCAGGCAGTCGAAGGCCAGCCGGTCGACGACCTGGATGGGCCTGCGCATGGTCGGCAGGTAGGTGCTGATCCGGCACTCACCGGCGTCGCGCTCCTCCTCCATCCAGACGTAGGTGCCGAACAGCACATCGGGTTTGATCACGAAGATCGCGGTCACCGCGCGTTCCGGCAGGGCGGAGAAGCGGCGCGCGAACAGGTACCGCATCGGGTTGTTGCCGATGGCGGCCTCGACACCGAAGGCATAGGACGCGAGCCGGCCCGCGCGGAAATTCGCCCGAGCCGGCCCGGCAACACGCACGTCATCCATCGCTGAGAGTGCCTACGCCAGCAGTCGTGCCAGCTCGGCGGGGATCACCGCGCTGGCGATCGGGACGTGGTGCAGGAGGTTCCCGATCTCGATGTCGGCGGCCAGAAGCTCACCGACCTGACGGCCTTCGCTGTCGTACAGCGCGTAGTGCTTGTTCGTTCGCGACACGTCCCCGATCGGGGGGACCATCGCGACCCGCGACTCCAGACGGACCACCTGGTCGCCCGTGTCGACGGTCGTGCCGAGCTGCTCTACCTCGAACCGAGGATAGATCATGGTGATACAGTCCTTGATGGGCATCGGTGTCCCATCGTCCGGGGTCGGACTCGGCTTGACCCGCGCCCCTTCCGACTTGCCAGGCGTGTTCGACACCTTGACCTGGCCGAAGAGCTCGCTGTGCCCCGTCACCTGAAGCGACAGGAACTGGGCCGTGATCGTGGCGCTGGCCCAGTTCAGCTCGCCGGCGGCGTGCGGGTCGTGGCGACGGTAGATCGCCATGCCGTGGAGGTCGACGATGTCCTCACCGAGACCGTCGATGCGCACGTGGATGCGCTCGCGGACGATGAACGTCTCCAGAGCCGACGGCGTCAGCGTGTAAGGGCGGATGGGGTAGAGGTTCCCCGGCCCTCCCCACGCGGAGTCGTGGCCCCGGACGACCTCCGCCGGAGAGAGGGTCGCGGGGTCGATGTCCGCCGCGACGCCCCTCTCCAGGAGTTGTCTGAGGATTCCCTGTGGTTCGCTCACAGTTCAACCTTTCGAGTGAGAGCGATGATGGGTGGCCCCGTGCCGCCCCTCGTCAGTTGTCGAGGGACGCCATCAGGGCGTCGAGCGAATCGATGACATGCGCGAAGTCCACGGTCCGCTCGCGGAGGCGGGACTTGTCGACCGTCTGGTCGCCAAGCTCGACCGCGAGCACCTCGATCAGCCGATCGAGGTTGTTGTAGGCGACGCTCACCGGGAAGTGGGCCAGCGGCGTCTCGTGCCGGGGGTCGGCGGGCGGGCCGCCGGACTCCAGCAGTCCGGTCGATCCGCTCTGCTCCCGCCAGGCGCGCTCCACCGTCACGTCGTACTGGTGGAAGGTCCCGTAGTAGTGCGGCTTCCAGAGTTCGCGGAGCTCGTTGGCGCTGATGCGCCGCTCGAGGTAGTCCACCGCGGCGGGGACGAACACCTCGCGGTACTCCTTGAGCAGAGGACCGACGTCCGGCGAAGTCGTCGGCAGCGGACTGTCAGCGATGGTCATGTCGTCTCCCAACCAGGGCTCGGTAGGTCTGAACGTCGATCCTCAGTTGATTACTTTAAATTCATATAGTCAAGCTCCGGATATGTCCGAGCGTTCCAAAGAACAAACCACCCTTTGAATAGCCTGTTCAGCGCGCCTACCAGCGGAAACCTTTGAGGACGCGGTTGACGGCACGCGCTCCAATATCGTTAGTTACTTCATGGAGGCGTTGGGTGCCTGGTGGCCCTCCCGGTCTACAAAACCGATGGGGCGGCGTTCGGCGTCGCCGGCGGGTTCGATTCCCGTTCGCCTCCGCTTTTCGCACCACCGCGGGATTCTTCAGGGTGAGGAGTGGCGCGCATGCACGTAGTGGCGACCGCCGGTCACGTCGACCACGGCAAGTCGACCCTCGTCCGCGCTCTCACCGGAATGGAGCCCGACCGCTGGGCCGAGGAACGCCGGCGGGGCCTGACGATCGACCTGGGGTTCGCCTGGCGCACCATGCCCTCGGGACGCTCGCTCGCCTTCGTCGACGTTCCCGGCCACGAGCGGTTCGTGACCAACATGATGGCCGGCATCGGCCCGGTGCCCGCCGTACTCATCGTGGTCGCCGCCGACGAGGGGTGGATGCCGCAGTCGGCCGAGCACCTGGCCGTGATCGACGCGCTCGGCGTACACCACGGACTGCTGGTGGTGACCCGGTCGGACCGAGGCGACGCCGAACTGGCCATCGAGGAGGCACGGCTGGAGCTGGCCGACTCCTCCTTGGCCGACGTGCCCGCCGTGGCCGTCAGCAGCATCACCGGCGAAGGTATCGACGACCTGGTGACCGCTCTCGACTCGCTGGTGGCATCGCTGCCCGCCCCCGACGACGCGGCGCCGGTCCGGTTGTGGATCGACCGCGCGTTCACCATCAAGGGCATGGGCACCGTCGTCACCGGCACCCTGCCGGCCGGGACCGTGAACGCCGGAGACGAACTCCAGCTCAGCCCGTCAGGACGGATCGTGAAGATCCGCGGCATGGAGTCGCTGAAGCGGAAGGTCGAGACGGTGACCGGCGTGGCCCGGGTCGCCCTCAACCTCAAAGGCGTCGACCTGGACGAGTGCCGGCGCGGGATGGCCCTGATCACCCCCGGCCGGTGGAGCGACACCGACACCCTCGACGTGCGGCTGCGGGCCGGGACCTCCGACCTGCTACCGCGCGAGTCGCTGCTGCACGTCGGCTCGGCGTCGGTGAGCGTCCGGATCCGCCGCCTGGGCGAGACGACCGCGCGGCTCACCCTCGAACATCCGTTGCCGATGCACGTCGGCGACCGGGTGATCCTCCGCGACCCGGGCTCGCGCCGGGTGACCGGCTTGACCGTGCTCGATGTTCGGCCGCCGCCTTTCCACGGCCGGGGCGCGGCGGCGCGGGCGGCCGACGAACTGGCCGAGTGGCCCGACCCGCCGACCGCCCACCACCTGCTGGCCCGCCACCATTATCTGAAGGTGGCCGACTTCGGTCTCATGGGCCTCCCCCCGGTCGGCCGGACGGCCGACGGCGACTGGCGGGTGGACCTCGGCTGGCGGGTCAGCCAGTCTCAGCGCCTCAGCGCCCTCACGAAGGACCACGCCCTGGCCAACCCCCTCGCTCCGACTCTTCCCGTCGAGGTGGCCCGGCAGCTGCTCGGGCTCCCCGACCGGCGGCTCGTGGAGGCGCTGGTCCGGCCGCCGCTGCGGGTCGAGGGAGGGCGGATCCACCGGCCCGCCGACCGGCCCAAGCTCCCCGAGGCGATCGCCGCCGCCGTGCGTCGTCTGGAGCGGGAGCTGGAGTCGACGCCGTTCCAGGCGCCGGAGGCGGGCCGGCTCGCCCAGCTCGGGCTCGACTCCCGGGCCGCCATCGCCGCGCACAAGGTCGGGGCCGTCCTGCGGCTGGCCGAAGGCGTCGTCCTCCCCCTGACGGCCGAGCCGCGAGCGGTGGAGATCCTCGGCGACCTGCCGCAGCCGTTCACCGCGAGCGAGGCCCGCAGCGCCCTGGGCACCAGCCGCCGCGTGGTGATCCCCTTGCTGGAGTATCTGGACGAGCGGGGCCACACGATGCGGGTCGACAACACGAGCCGGCGGATGCGCCCCAACTGATCGTTTTCTCGGACTCGCCGCCTCACACTTTTCCGGCCTGCGTCGTCCTGTTGGTGAGGGCAGCGACCGGCGGCCCGGAACGGAGTGCGGAAATGAAGGTTTTCATCGCTGGTGGGCGCGGCCGTGTCGGGTCCCGCCTTGCTGACAACCTGGAGGCCAAGGGCATCGAGGTGGTCTCGGGAGGGCTGGAGGACGGGGTCGACGTGATCTCGGGCAAGGGGCTCGCCGAGGCTCTCGTCGGAGCCGACACCATCGTGAACGTCCTCAACACCCCCCGCTTCGACGCGGAGGGGGCGATCTCGTTCTTCGAGGGAGCGATCGACAACCTGACCGCGGAGGGCGAGCGGGCAGGTGTGCGTCACCACGTCGTGCTCTCCATCGTCGGCGTCGGGGAAGGGGACGCATCTGAGATCGGCTACTACCTCGGCAAGGTGGCGCAGGAGAAGGCCGTGCGATCCGCGTCGATCCCCGCCACCATCATTCGGGCCACCCAGTTCCAGAGCTACATTCCGGTCCTCATCGACCAGCACACCGTGGACGGAAAGGTTCTCGCTCCGAGGTCGTTCATCCAGCCGGTCGAGCTGGAGGAAGTCGTCGAACTGCTCGCCGAGGCCGTCACGACGCTGGAACCGGGAAGCGCGGTCGAGATCGCCGGCCCCGACCGGTTCTTCCACGACGACCTCTTCCGCGCCACCCTGGCCGATCGCGGAGACGATCGTGAGGTGGTGACCGTGGACGGGCAGGAGCCCCTCGACGCCATGGTTCCGCGCGGCGCGTTCCGGACGGGCACCGTGCGGTACCCGATTACGGGGATCCCCACCGCCTGAATGCGATAGTGGAGAAAGGCGGCAAGGTGCGTGCCGCGCTCCAACGGGAAAGGGCTCCATGCCGGAAGATCTTCCTGCCGAAAAATCACCGGCTCTCGATCCGGTCATGGCGGAGCGGCATCGTCTGCTGTCGTTGGCCTTTCGCATGATGGGCACCTTGGCCGACGCCGAGGACGTCGTTCAAGAGACATATGTGAGGTGGTACCGCCTTGAGCCCAGGGAACGCGACGAAATCGCCACGCCGGCAGCATGGCTGATTCGAGTCGCGAGCCGCATCTCACTCGACCTGCTGGGTTCCGCGCGGGCGCGACGGGAGACGTACGTCGGACAGTGGCTGCCGGAGCCGGTTCCCGCCGATCTCTTCGCAGGCACGGCCATCGCGCCGCTGAACTCCAGTGATCTCGCTGCCGATCCGCTCGATCGTGTCACCCTCGACGATGCCGTCAGCATGGCATTGCTGACGGTCCTCGAAGCCATGACCCCGGCAGAGCGAGTGACGTTCGTCCTGCATGATGTGTTCGGCGTCCCGTTCGACGAGATCGCCGGCGTCGTAGGTCGTTCGGCAGCGGCGACGAGGCAACTGGCGACGTCCGCACGCCGCCACGTCCGACGAGGAAGACGCGCACGGGTTTCTCCCCGCCAGCACGATGAGGTCGTGCGGGCATTCCGCGGCGCGACCGCCAGAGGGGACATCGAGGACCTGCTCCGCGTGTTGGCTCCAGACGTCGAACTACGAGTAGACGGCGGCGGCTTCGTCAACGCCGCACCCAGGGTCATCCGCGGGTCGGATCATGTGGCCCGGTGGTTCATGGGAGTGATGCGCAAGCAGCCCGCCCTCCGTCTCGAGCGACGCGACACGGCTGACGGTCTCGGTTACATTCTTCGAAATGAGGGGCTTCGATACGGAGTACTTACCTTTGACGTCAGCGATGAAGGCGTCACGAATGTGTGGCTGATGCTGAATCCAATAAAGCTGACGAATTGGTCACTCTGAACCCCTTTGGGATAAGTGGAGTTGAGCGTAATAGAGGGCTTCATGCTCGGCAGGCGGTGTGCGAGCGCTGATAGCTGCGCCATCGGCGAGCCTTTCCAGGACGGTTTGATCAGTTCGATCGCGCGCGAGCACATATCGACCCCGAAGGCGACACACTGACGCCCAGCCCCGCCGCGATAGCTTTCATCACGGTTTACTCGGTGGGGTAGGTCGGCCGGACTTCCGGGACCAGGCGCACCGCACGTTCACGAAGCTCGGGAAGGTAGGGGGACGGGCGCGTTCGAATCTCCAACCAACCCGTTCGGTTACGGCAGCGCCGCCAGTAGCGCCTTCTCCAGAACGTCGTCCTCCTCGGGCGCCACCGTACGCAGGTCGACCAGCACCCGTCCCCGTTCGGCCCGCACGATCACCGGCGTCTCTCCGGCGCGCAGCGCCCCCATGACGGCCGTCTCGCCCGACGGCCCGCAGCTGAGCTCGACCAGCACCGACGGAAGCCGCTCGACGGGCAGGCTGCCGCCGCCCACCATGCCCGCGCCGTCCCGGACCCGGGCCCGCCGCCCGATCGAGCGCGCCAGCCGGTCGGCCCGGCGGGTGAGCTCCTCGATCGGCGCGTCGAGCATGCGCCAGACCGGCAGCTCGCCTCGGCGTCCGCCCAGATGGGACAACAACGTGGCTTCCAGAGCGGCCAGGGTGAGCTTGTCGATGCGCACGGCACGGGCGATCGGATGCCGGGACAGCCGCTGCACCATCGTTTCGTCGCCGACGACGATTCCGGCCTGGGGGCCGCCGAACAGCTTGTCGCCGGAGAAGACCGTCAGGTCGGCCCCGGCCGCCATGCTCTCCCGCAGCGTCGGCTCGTCGCCCAAATCGCCGGTGAGCAGGCCCGATCCCAAATCGTGCAGGAGCGGGAGGCCCGACTCGTGAGCGGCGGCGACCAGGGCGGGCAGCGGCGGCGCGGCCGTGAAGCCTTCGATGCGGTAGTTCGACGGGTGCACCACGAGGATCATCGCGGTGCGGTCGGTGATGGCGTCGACGTAGTCGGCCAGGTGGGTGCGGTTGGTCGAGCCGACCTCGACGAGCCGCGCTCCGGCGGCCTCCATGATGGACGGGATGCGGAACTCGCCGCCGATCTCCACCAGTTCGCCGCGCGAGACGATGACCTCCCGGTCGCGGGCGAAGGCGCCGAGCGCCAGGAAGAGCGCCGCGGCGGCGTTGTTGACCGCCAGGGCGCCGGGTGCGCCGCTCAGCTCGCGCAGCAGGGTGTTCACGGTTGCGCCGCGTTTGCCTCGGCCGCCGGTGGCCAGGTCGAACTCGACCGTGGAGTAGCCGGCGGCGGCGTTGACGGCGGCCCGGGCCGCCTCCGACAAGGGGGCCCGGCCGAGGTTGGTGTGCAGCACGACGCCGGTGGCGTTGATGACGGCCCTGACCCGGCCCGCGTCCAGCGTGGCCAGCGCGTCGGCCACCTTGCCGGCGATCTCGTCGGGGGACGGCACGGTCCCGCCTCCGCCCACCGCACAGCGGGCCTCGTCGATCACCAGGCGGACCTTCTCGGTCACCAGCGGGCGGCCCCATGTGGCTGCCAGCTCGCCCATCAGCGGGAGCGAGAGGACGGCGTCAATCTTCGGCAGCGCGCGGCGGGGATCGGCGGGAGGAGTAGCGCGTGGCACTTCAACAGGTGCGGCCGGGCCGGAATCCATGATCATCGTGACCCCTCAAGCGCCTGCATGGACGGAGATGTGACCGGGCCGTCCCGCGACCGCCTGGCCGATGACGGCCGTGGACCGGTCGTGTTCACGCAGGCGGTCGACCAGCCCGGCCGCCGACGGCGGCACAGCGAGCAGCAGGCCGCCTGAGGTCTGCGCGTCGTGCAGCAGGATCGCGACCTCCTCGTCGACCGACACCGCGACGTCCACCCAGTCGGCCAGGAAACTCATGTTCGCCTTGGTCCCGCCGGGCACGAAACCCTTGGCCGCCAGCTCACGCGCGTCGGGCAGCAGCGGCACGCGGTCGGCGTCGACCGTCGCGGCCAGGCCGCTGGCGCTGAGCATGCGCCGCAGGTGCCCGAGCAGCCCGAACCCGGTCACGTCGGTCGCGGCCCGCACTCTGGCGGCCACCGCGGCGCGGGCGGCGTTCGCGTTGAGCGTCGTCATCGAGGCGACGGCCTCGGCGAGGGTGGCGGGGTCGGCGGCGTCCTGTTTGAGGGCGGTGACGATGACGCCGGTGCCCAATGGTTTGGTCAGCACGAGCAGGTCGCCGGGGCGCACCTGGTCGATCGTCATCAGGTGGTCGGGGTCGGCCAGGCCGATGACGGCCATGCCGTATTTCGGGACGGGGTCGGCGATGGTGTGGCCGCCGACCACGGCGCAGCCGCCCTCGGCGGCCTTGGTGGCGGCGCCGCGCATGACGTCGGCCAGCAGGTCGAGCGGCAGGCCGTCGCCCGGCCAGGCGGCCAGGTTGAGCGCGGCGACGGGGCGGCCGCCCATGGCGTACACGTCGGACAGGGCGTTGGCCGCGGCGACGCGGCCCCAGTCGTAGGGGTCGTCGAGGACGGGGGTGAAGAAGTCGGTGGTCAAGATGAGTGCCTGGCCGTCGCCCAGGCGCAGCACCGCTGCGTCGTCGCCCTCGGGCAGGCCCACCAGCAGGTCGTCGGCGGCTTGGGCGCCGAACCCGTTGAGGCTGGTCATGAGCGTTTCGAGTGACGCCTGCGGCAGTTTGCAGGCGCATCCGGCGCCGGGTGACAACGTGGTCAGTCGGACGGTGGTGTTTTCCCTCATGGGGCCCTTCCCGGACGTGCGTCGGCGGAGCGGGGCGGCCGGTCCCGGCGGCTGGGCGCCGCCGGGACCACCGCCTGGTGGCCGTCAGTGGCCGGTGGCGCACATCCGGTAGCCGTCGTTGATGATCATCTGGGCCATGCCGGCGTAGGCTCGCGGGTCATCCGGGACGATGGCCGCCAGCCCGTCGCAGTAGCGGTTGAACATGCAGAACGCCGCCGAGATGAGCACCGAGTCGTGGATCTCGGTGTCGGTGGCGCCGGCCTGCCGGGCCGCGTCGACCAGCTCGGCGGTGACGGCGTGGCCGCCTTCGACGGTCGCGCCGGCGATCTTGATCAGGGCGCGGAGCTTGGGCGAGATCGGGGCGCTGTCGACGTCGTCGAGGACCTTGTCGACCAGGGCCCGGCCGCCGTCGATCTGGGCGGCGCTGACCTCCGAGTGGGTGGAGCTGCAGAACTTGCAGTGGTTGAGCACCGACACGTAGGTCGCGATGAGCTCGCGGTCCCCACGCCCCAGCGAGTGGGGGCTGCGCAGCAGCGTCTCGGCGAGCTCACCGAGGGGGCGCCCCGTCTCCGGACGGTACTGGAACAGACCGGGCGTGCCGGGGGCAAGCTCGGGGGACATGGCGATGTGCGGCATTGATCTCTCCTCTGGAAATGGCGAGTACGCCCGCGGAGCCGCCGGACGAGCGTCAGGTTTCGACCCGACTCTTCCCAGTAGAGGACTTTAAGTTTATATAGTCAATATGAGCCGCTTGATCCTTGAGATCGGATTCTGTCGATGACCGCTACATGGATGTCAAGCTCAGCCGATCGGCGACGCCATCAGTCCGAGCAGGACGCTGGAGCGCACGATGGCGTCGGTGTCGCCGTTGAGCTGGAGTCTCCCGGAGGCCAGCGCCTCGAACGGGGTCAGCCGCTTGGCGCCGATCTCGACGAAGGTGCGCGCGTCGGTGCGGGCCACCACGGCGGGCTCCCCGTCGGCCGGGCCGTCGAGCGCGACCGGCTTGCCGTCGGTGACGGCGATGTGGAAGACCACGTCGTCGACGCGGAACTCGTAGGACTCGTCGATGTCGGTGGCCCGGTCGGGGTCGATCATCGCCTGCACCGCGAGGAAGCCCCAGTGGGCGCGGACCTCGACGTCGTCGGCCGGCGCGTCGATGAAGTGGAGGCCCCAGCGCGCCATCGAGAGCACCGGTTCGCGCAGCTCCCGGCCGAGGTCGGTCAGCGCGTAGCCCTGGTCGCGGGTCTGCGGGCGGGTGACGACCCCCAGTTCGTGAAGCACCTTGAGGCGTTCGGCGAGCAGGTTGGTGCCGATGCCGGGCAGTTCCTCCAGCAGCTCGCCGTAGCGGCGCGGGCCCAGCAGCAGTTCCCGGACGATGAGCAGCGTCCAGCGCTCGCCGATGACGTCGAGGGCCGCCGCCAGCCCGCAGTACTGGCCGTAGTTACGCCGGACGTGACCCATGGCAGCCTCCTTGCTTCGCCTGGTTACTTTAATTATACATAGAATATGTAAGTTGTCCCGGCAACCCTGAGGAGCGCGCATGACCCCCGGCTCTCCCGGCGTCAACGTCCCGATCGTCACCGAGGCCGCCGCCACCGGCGATGTCGCCGAACTCTACGGCGAGATCCGCGATCACTTCGGGCTCGGGCTGGTGCCCGACGTCTTCAAGCTCGTCAGCACTCGCTCACGATTTCTCAAGGTGTTCTGGGACGGCTACCGCTCGGTCTTCGACGAGGGAGAGCTGCCCCGCGACGTCAAGGAGCTCATCGCGGCGTACGTGGCGCGCGAGGTCTCCTGCCGCTACTGCGTCGACGCGCACGTGCTCTTCCTCGATCTGCTGGGCGCCGACACCGCGCTGAAGGCGAGCCTGTCGGTGGCGGAGGTGGAGCGGATGGATCTGCCCGAACCGGTGCGCGAGCTGCTGCGGCTGGCCAAGCGGATCACCGACGAGTCCCACCGCGTCACGGAGGCCGACTTCGCGAAGGCCCGCGCCTGCGGCTGGAGCGACGCGCAGATCCTGGAGGCGCTCTGGACGGCCTGCCAGTTCAACTGGGTGACCCGCATGGTGAGCGCGGCCGGCCTGGTCTCGTTGGGGCAGCTAGCCGAGTTCGAACCGGCTACAGGACGGTGAAGGTGAGCGACGGGTGTTCCCCGTCGCTCACTCCGAACAGCACCGTCCGCCCGGCGGTGAGCCGCCCGCTCAGCACCTGCGCCGACAGGGTGTCGTCGAGCTCGCGCCGGACGGTTCCGCGCAGGGGCCGGGCGCCCATGGCCGGGTCGTTCCCCAGCTTGGCCAGGAACTCCTTGGCGGGGGCGGTCACCTGAAGCCGTACACCCGCGCTTTCATAGAGGCGCTGGGACAGGTCGTCGACGGCCATGTCGACGATGCGCAGCAGTTCGGCGTGGCCGAGCCGGGCGAAGACGACGACGTCGTCGAGCCGGTTGAGGAACTCGGGCCGCAGATACCGCCGCAGTTCGTTGTGGACGAGGGTCCCGGTCATCCGCTCGCTGACGAACCCCGAGGTCTGCCGGGCCGCCTCGCGCGCCCCCAGGTTGGTGGTGAGGATGACCACCGCGCTGGTGAAGGTCACGGTACGCCCGTCTCCGGAGGTCAGCCGCCCTTCTTCGACGAGCTGGAGCAGCACGTCGAGCACGTCGGGATGGGCCTTCTCGATCTCGTCGAACAGCACCACGCTGAACGGCTTGCGCCGAACCTGCTTGGTGAGCTGCCCGCCGTCCTCGAACCCGGCGTAGCCGGGCGGGGCGCCGATGAGGCGGGAGACGGAGTGGGGTTCGGCGTACTCGCTCATGTCGACCTGGATCAGGGCGTCGTCGGCGCCGAACAGCACGCCCGCCAGGGCTCTGGCCAGCTCGCTCTTGCCCACGCCCGAAGGGCCGGCGAACAGGAAGGAGCCGATCGGGCGGTCAGGGTCGGCGACACCCGCGCGCGAGCGGCGGATGGCCGAACCCAGGGAGGCGATGGCGGCGTCCTGGCCCACGACGCGGGCGCGCAGCTCGTTTTCGAGGTTGCGCAGCCGGAGCAGGTCTTCGGTGGTCAGCCGTTCGAGCGGGATGCCGGTCATGGCGGCCAGCACCTCGGCGACCAGGTCCTCGTCGACCTTGTCGGGGGCGTGGCCGCCCGCCAGTGAGCGCACCCGGGCCAGCGCGCCGGCCTCGTCGATGGCGTCGATGGCCTTGTCGGGCAGCGCGCGGCCGGTGACGTAGCGGTCGGTCATGCGGGCGGCGGCCACCAGCGCGGCGTCGGTGACGACGACTCGGTGATGGGCCTCGTAGTGGGGGCGCAGGCCCTTGAGGATCTCGATGGTGGCGGCGACGCTGGGCGCCTCCAGGGTGATCGGCTGGAAGCGGCGGTCCATGGTGACGTCGCCGGCGAAGTACCTGCGGTACTCCTCCGGGGTGGTGGCCCCGATGACGCGCAGTTCGCCGCGGGCCAGCAGGGGTTTCACGATGGCGGCGGCGTCCAGCGCCCCGGCCCGGTCCCCCGCGCCCACCAGGGCGTGGATCTCGTCGACGAAGAGGATGACCTCGCCGTCGGTGCGGGCCTCGGCCAGGATCGTGCGCAGGCGTTCCTCGAAGACGCCGCGTTCCCGGGCGCCCGCGATCATCGAGCCGAGGTCCAGCGCATACAGGCGCTTGCCGAGCAGTTCCTCCGGCACCGTCCCGGCGACCACCCGCTGGGCGAGCGCCTCGACCAGGACGGTCTTGCCGACTCCTGGCTCGCCGATCAGCAGGGGGCTGTTCTTGGTCCGCCGCAGCAGCACCTGCACCAGCCGGTCGAGTTCGTGGTCGCGTCCGACGACGGGATCGAGGTCGCCGGAGCGGGCGGCGTCGGTGAGGCTGCGGCCGAACCGCGACAGCAGCAGGTCGACCGAGCGCACCGGGCCGGTGGCGGCGCGGATCGGCTCCGGGACCTGGTCGAGCAGTTCGTAGACGCGTTCGCGGACGCGGACCGGGTCGACCGACAGGCCGTGCAGCACGGCGACGGCGGGGTCGTTCTCGTCGGCGAGCAGGCCGAGCAGCATGTGCTCGGTGTCGACGGTGTCCTCGCCGAGGCGGCGGGCCTCCTCGGTGGCGCGGGCCATCAGCCGGGCCGCGGGCTCCCCGAGCGGGATCGGACCCGGCGTGAACACGGGCCCCGCCCCGACGACGATCTCGATCTGCTCGTGGACGAGGTCGAGTTCGACCCGCATCTCGTGGAAGACCGCCCCGGCGATCCCTCCGGCCTGGACCAGGCCGAGCAGCAGATGTTCGGTGCCGATGGTGTTGCGGTTGAACATCCTGGCCTCTTCCTGTGCCAGGACGACCGCCTTGCGCGCGCGTGCGCTGAGCCGGTCCACCATCGTCGCCACCCCGTCATGGAGTCATTTTTTTTTGGATCCCGGTCTTCCGCCTCGACCCGGGCCCGGGCGAAGCCCGCCCACCAGATGTCCTCCAGGAAGGCGCGCAGCTTGGCCAGGGTGCTCTGGCTGGCCCGGTAGAGGCGTCGGGTGCCCTGGCGGCGTTCGACCACGAGGCCGGCCTCGCGCAGGACCTTCAGGTGCTGGGAGACCGCCGACCGGGTGACCGCGAAGTGCTCCGCGATCCGCCCGGCCGGCAGTTCCGTGGACGCGATGAGATGCAGGATCGCCCGGCGGGTGGGGTCGGCGATGGCCCGAAGGACCATGTCGAGTTCCTCGTCCGGGGGCGGTTCGCCCATCTCATCGGCGGTCATGGTCGGCTCAGCGCTGCCACAGGCCGACGGTGATCCCGTCGGGGTCCTTGAAGGTGGCCATGGTGCCGATGCCCGGGATCTCGTAGGGCGGCACGTCGCGCTGGCCGCCGTTGGCCTCGATCTGCTTGAGGGTCTCCTCGGCGTCGTCGACGACGAGGTAGACGACCAGGGCGGGGGCGGCCTCGGGGTTCTCGCCGATGCCGCCGGGGATGCCCTCGGAGGAGCCGGTGTCGACCATGCCGTAGCCCATGTCGGGGTCGACGTCGATCTTCCAGCCGAAGACCTCGGAGTAGAAGCTGCGGGAGACGCCCGCGTTCTTGGAGGTGAGGTCGAACCAGGCGATGGGGTTACCCATGATGTGTCCCTTCTCGTTAGTTTTCGCGGATGGGGGAAGGCTCGGGGGACGGCGCCATGTCGAACTCGGGCCGCTTGATGATGAAGGCGGCCGCGACCCCGACCAGGGTGATGACGGTGAGCACGATCGTGGCCGGGGTGAAGCCGTCGACGAAGCTCTCGGCGCTGCCGTAGCCGCCGGTCGCGGTGAAGGTCGCGGCTGCGGCGGCGACGCCGAAGACCGCGCCGACCTGCCGGACGGTGTTGCTGACGCCGGCCGCGATGCCCGCCTCCATCGGGTTGACCGAGCGCATCACGGCGGAGGCGACGGTCGGGAAGGCGATGGAGACGCCGATGCCGGCCAGCAGCAGCGGGAAGATCATCGGGCCGTAGCCGGTGCCCGCGTCGGCCATGAAGGCGATCGCGCCGAAGCCGATGGCGTGCAGGAGCAGGCCGATGATGACCAGCGGGCGCTCGCCCATCTGGTCGGCCAGCTTCCCGGCGATCGGGGAGACGATGATGGCCAGGCCGACCCAGGGCAGCATGCGCAGGCCCACGCCGAGCGGCGAGTTGCCCTCAGCGAGCTGGAGGTACTGGGCGAACACGAAGCCGTTGCCGTACAGGGCCGCGGCGAGCACGAAGCCCGCGATGCAGCCGCCGGTGAAGCTCAGGTTGGCGAACATGCCGATCGGCATCATCGGGCTGGGCGTCTTGGTCTGCCAGTAGACGAACAGGGCCAGCGCGACGAAGCCGCCGATGAACCCGATGAGGATGGTCGGCTCGGTCCAGCCGACGTCACCGCCCCGGATCAGCGACTGCGCGATGCCGAACACGCCGAGCGTCGACAGGATCAGGCCGACGACGTCGATGCCGCGTACGGCGCCCCGGGTGTCGGCGATGCGCGCCATGCTGAGCAGGATCAGGGCGATGCCGACGGGCACGTTCAGCCAGAAGATCCACTGCCAGGCGAATCCCTGGATGACCAGGCCGCCGACCAGCGGCCCGGCGGCGACCGCGACACCGGAGATGGCGCCCCAGATGCCGAAGGCGGCGCCGCGTTCCTGCGGCGGGGTGGCGTCGGTGATGACCGCCAGCGCCAGCGCGATGGCGATGCCGCCGCCGATGCCCTGGACGGCGCGGGCCGCGATCAGGGTCTCGATGGTGGTGCTGAGCGCGCAGACGGCCGAGGCCAGCGTGAAGATCGCGATGCCCGCGACGAACAGGTTGCGCCGTCCGAACCGGTCACCGAGCGCGGCGCCGGTCAGTATGAACGCCGCGAAGCCCAGCTCGTAGGCGTTGACGGTCCAGCCGAGCCCGGCGACGCCGGCGCCGAGCTCCTCGTGCAGCGTCGGCAGAGCGGTGGTCACGACGAGGACGTCGAGGCCGACCATGAAGGACGCGAACGAGGCCAGGATGAGCGTCCATCGTTGGCGATCCTTGGGGAACTGCGAGGAGACGTCGGTCATGGTCACTCCAACCAGACAGGGGGAAGGACCGGGCAGCGCCTCGCGCGCTCCACGCCCGGCGGAAGATCACTGTATGGTTTTAAACGTTAGTGGCTGCTTCCGAAAGCGTCAACTGTCACTCGAAGATGGGCGGATGGCCCCGAAGTGACGAGTCCGGCTTCCATGGAATCTCTCATCGAACGATATTGACTATATATTTATAAAGTACTCCACTGGAAGTCATGAACCGGAGAACCCCCTTACGCGTGGGCGGCGCGCTGGCCGTCCTCGCCCTCACCTTCGGCAGCACACCCGGCGTCGCCGCGCCCTCCCCCGCGCCCGACGCGGTGCTTAGCAGTCCGAATGTCAAGCAGGTGGCCAACATCCCCAAGCCCGGCCCGTTCGCCGCGCCGATGGCCCCGATGACCGACCTCGTCTTCACCGGCGATCACGCGATCGCCGGCAACTTCGAGGGCTTCGTCGTGTACGACATCCGCACCCCCACCGCCCCCAAGCTCGTCAGCCAGGTCCTGTGCCCCGGCGCGCAGAACGACCTGTCCGTCCACGGCGACCTGCTGTTCCTGTCGACCGACGACCCCCGGAGCGACGACACGTGCAAGAGCACGCCCGCCTCGCCGACCGACCCGGAGGCGTGGGAGGGAATCAAGATCTTCGACATCAAGGACAAGTCGAACCCGCGCTACGTCGGAGCGGTGCGCACCCCCTGCGGCTCGCACACCAACACGCTGGTGCCCGGCGAAGGCAGGGACAAGGACTCGGTCTTCCTGTACGTCTCCTCCTACGGCCCCGCCCCGACCAACCCCACCTGCCAGCCCCCGCACAACGGCATCGCGATCGTGAAGGTCCCGGTCAAGTCGTCCGAGAAGGCGAAGATCGCCGCCCAGCCGGTGCTGTTCCCCGGCGGCGGCAACCCGGCCGACGAAGGCGCCACCTGGTTCCCGACCAGCGGCTGCCACGACCTGGCCGCCTACCCGGCCAAGGACCTGATGGCCGGGGCGTGCATGGGCGACGGCATCCTGATCGACATCTCCGACCGGCTCAGGCCCCGGGTGATCGACACCGAACGCGACGTGGAGAACTTCGCCTTCTGGCACTCCGCGCTGTTCAACGACAAGGGCGACAAGGTCGTCTTCACTGACGAACTCGGCGGCGGCATGGCCCCCACCTGCAACAAGATGGTCGGCGCGGAGAAGGGCGCCAACGCCGTCTACACGATCGAGAAGCGCAGGCTGGTCAAGCAGAGCTACTACAAGATCCCCCGCGAGCAGGGACCGACGGAGAACTGCGTGGCCCACTACGGCTCCCTGGTGCCGGTCGCCGGGCGTGACGTCATGGTGCAGGCGTGGTACCAGGGCGGCGTGTCGGTCTGGGAGTTCACCGACCCGCGCCGGCCCAAGGAGATCGCCTACTTCGACCGGCCGCCGCTGTCGGACAAGCAGCTCATGCTCGGCGGCGCGTGGTCGGCCTACTACTACAACGGCTACGTCTACGCCACCGACACCCAGAAGGGCCTGGACGTACTGGATCTGACCGACCCCGGCCTCCGGTCGGCCAAGGACGTGAAGCTCAAAGAACTCAACGCGCAGACCCAGTACGCCAGGAAGGCATGACCCGCTCAGCGGGTCGTGACGAGGGAGCGGGCGGCGCACTTACAGTCCATCGCCGCCCGTTCCTCCGGCCGCGGCCGCATGTGCAGCACCATGGCCACCACCATCGGGACGAAGACGATGGTGTTGTAGAACAGGTGCAGCTCGACGCGCGGGATGAGCAGCTGGATCAGGCTGGTCGGCACCGCCTTGCCGGCGATGTACGACCCGGAGAGCGCCTGGATGAGCAGCAGCAGGTGCTCGAAGTGGTGCCAGGCCTGGATGGCGAGGGAGATGGTCCACCAGGTCTTGGCCCGGCCGGTGAAGCCGGGCCGCAGCAGGATCAGCCCGATGAGCATGAGGAAGGCGTACCCGTAGTGCATCCACTCGGAGTGGACCAGCCACGGGAACGGCACGCCGAGGACGCCCCGGGCCTCGTGCAGCGGCCAGCCGAGGGCGTAGATCTGGATCGCCTGGGTGATGTGCTCGGCCCAGTGCGCCACGACGATGAGGAGATAGATCCACAGTGCGATGTGGTGGTAGCGGTTGTTGATGGCCCAGGAACGCATGGCGTTTCTCCGTCAGTACCAGGTGATGGTGGGGAACCAGATGACGCCGGTGCGGGCGAGCAGCCGGACGTCCCAGTAGAGGAAGGTGAAGACCCCCGCGACCAGTAGCGCCGACCCGGCCACCACGGCGACCCGGCCGGGCTTGGAGGTGAGCCAGCGCTGGACCCGCCCGCCGGTGGCGACCGCGAGCAGCAGGAACAGCACCGCGAGCACGACGATGTTGCCCAGCGACTGGGTGAGGAACGACAGCGCGCCGTAGAGGGGGTTGCCGCTGTCGGCGACGTCGCGGAACAGTTGCCGGTAGAGGCCGAAGGGGCGGCCGATGAGGAACAGGCCGATCAGCACGCCCATGACCAGCGACCGGGCGTGCGGGAATCGGGCCGAGACCTTCGCCAGCGGGTCGGGCACCAGGTGCAGCGCCGCCAGCCCGAGGTAGATCATGACCAGCCCGAGGACGCCGAACACGACCAGCGACTGGATCAGGCGCGGCGCGAGCTGCCCGGAGGCGACGGTGACGGTGGAGTACTGCGGCATGTGCGTGCCGAAGAAGGCGACCACGACCCCGTACAGAGCCGAGACGACCGCCATCGCGGCGACCAGCCAGCCGAGCGGCACGAGCGCCTGGGTGATGCGGCCCTTGATGGAGCGGCGTTCGCCGAGCATGGGCGCGACCGCGCCCAGAGCGGCGATGTTACAGGCGGTGAAGGTGCCGCCGAGGCCGCTGGCGAAGGCGAACAGCACGCCCGACAGGATGCCGGCGATGGGCGCTCCAGTGGCCTCGTGGCCGATGATCGCGCTGGTGACGTTCTCGCCGATGACCTTGTCGACGAAGGGCGCCGACCAGAGCACGGTCAGGGCGAAGCCGCCGAGAAAGCTGAACAGCACGATCCGACCCCGATGGTCGGGGACGTCGGTCCGCGGTGGCGCGGTGGAGCGGGGCTGGGTGGCCGTCACGTGGGCCGTCCTTTCTGGTGGGGGGTGGTGAGCCGGAACCCGACGGAGTCGCCGAGGCCCTGCTCGGTGCCGAGGTGACGTAAGAAGGCGGCCAGCGACTCGATCCAGGTGCTGGCCGACAGCGGTCCGGCGTCGAGGATGGTCAGGCCGGTGCCGCCGAGCAGCGCGGTCACCGCGTCCTTGGCGGCCGGGTGGTCGCCCGCGATCGGCACGGTGAGGTCGTCACCGGGCCTTACCAGGCTGAGCCGCCGGGCCGAGACGCAGTTCAGCGCTTTGACGACGGCGCTCTTGCGGAAGGCGTCGGCGACCAGTTCGGCCGACGAGCGTGGCCCGCCCTCCGGCATGTCGCCGGGGTCGGGGTTGGAGACGTCCACGACGACGCGGCCGGCCAGTTCGCGTGCGGTCAGCGGGGCGATGACCTGGCAGGTCACCCGCAGCCGGGTGGCCAGGAACACGATCGGCGCCCTCGCGGCGACCGTGGCCAGGTCGGCGGCGACGGAGCCGGGCAGCGTGGCGGCCAGCAGGGCGCCGGTCCGGCGCGGCCCGCCCGCCAGGAGGAGCGGATGGCCGTTGCGGTGCAGCAGCCCGGCGATGGCGGCGCCCATCGAACCGCACCCGACGACCCCGACGGGCTCCCCCCTCACCGCCGGCTTCCCGGCACGGCGTACGCGTCCAGCGCCTGGTAGAGCTCCTGGGGGACGTCGATGGCGATGAGGTCGCCGTCGACGCGCTGCATGCAGGCGACCGTCTGCGCGCCGCGGGCGACGAGCTGGCCGGGGCCGTTGCCGACGCGGAAGTAGTCGAAGCCCATGACGATCCGGTTGAGGTCGATGCTGCGCAGCGTCATCCGGATCGACACCAGGTCGAAGGCCTGCAACTCGGCGAAGTACTCGCACGAGCACGACACGGTGACCAGCGCGAGGTCGGAGTAGAGGTTGCGCAGCACTCCAGGCGCGTGGTCGGCCAGGAAGCGTTCCCGGCAGGCGCCCTGCCAGGCGACGTAGTTGGCGAAGTAGACGTTGCCGACGAGGTTGGTGTCGGCGAAGGTCACCAGGTGTTCGTAGGCGAAGTGGGGGTTCACGGTGATCCCTTCACAAGGACGGCCACGGCCACCGGCCGAGGATCACCGCCGATGCGCACGATCGCCGAGGCGATCCGGTGCGGCCCGCCGCGCAGCAGAACCCATCCCTGCTCGAAGACCCCTGAGACGGTGAGCGGCACCCCGCCGGTGTCGCCCGCCGAGACCAGACAGGAACGGACCGTGCGCAACCGCGCGTGCGTGAAGGCGGCGGGCTCGCCGGTGAGCCGTGTGATCGGATGGGGCTCCCCTGGCGGCTCCTCCTCGTCGAGGGCCACGTGGTCCAGGGCGCAGCCGAGCGTGGCCGCGCCGGTGACCTCCAGGTCGAGGCCGGGGCCTGTCTCGACCTTGACGTTGACGTCGGGGAGCAGGCTCTCCAGCCCGCGTTCGACCAGGGGGCCGAGCAGGACGGCGGGCCAGCCGCCTTCGGGTTCGAGCGGGCCGATGTCGCGTAGCCGCAACCGGTGCCAGCTCAGCACGGGCCGGTCCTGGTCGTCGTGGACCGAGACGTCGTAGACGTGCTCGGCTCCGTCGCGGTGATGTTCTGTCGCCGACAGGCGCAGTTCCGCCGGGTGGGGGCCGGGGTCGTGCACGGTGATCGCCTCGCAGCCGACCGGCAGCAGGCGACGGCCGGGCACGCAGACCTGGAGCGCGTGGATGGTGGCGTCGGTGAAGGTGGGGTCGCCCAATTGCGTGCCCTCCGGAGACCAGCGCGGCCCGGCGTCCACGACGGCGACGCAGGCGGTGGCCTCCAGGTGGTCGTAACGGCGTACCCGCTGGAAGGCGGGGCCGTGGAAGAAGATCGGGCCGTAGAGGTCGGCGCCGTCGTGCGGCGGCAGTTCCGAGACCCGGTGCAGAGGCTCGATCGGCTCCCGGGTGGTTCCGGCGACGGCGGTGAAGTGCTCGGCGGCGTAGCCGCTCTCGTCGCTGCGCAGCACCACGCGGACCCCGTCCGGGCCGGCCAGCGCGCAGACGCGGACCGTTCGCACCCCGTCGTCCGGGACGATGACCGGCCGGTCGAAGCGGGCCGTACCGAGGGACGTGACCGGGTGCCCGGTGAGCGTCGCGGCGGCCTCGGCCATCAGCTCCAGCGCGACCACGGCGGGCAGCACGGCCAGCCCGTCGATGAGGTGGTCCCTCAGCTGGGGGTGGGTGTCCAGCGCCAGGTCGGCCTCGGCGACCAGTTCGACGCCGGGGACGTGCAGCCGGGTCCGGGTGAGCAACGATCCCGCCGGGTCGCCGGGACGGTCGAGTTGCGGCAGCCGCCCGGTCGCCAGGAGGGTGGAATTATCGGCCGTGAGCACCTCATGGAGCAGTTCCACGCCTCGATCGGCCGGGAGGGGGTCGACCCCCGCCCGGCGCAGGCCGTCGAGCACGTCGAGGCGCTCGCCCATGCCGGCGCCCGACCAGGCCGTCCAGTCGACGTTGCGAACCCGGCAGTGCGGCACCCGCCGCGCCAGGACGCGGGCGAGTTCGCGCATGCGGCCGTTGGCCAGGGCGTAGTGGGCTTCGCCGGGGAGGCCGAACCGGCCGATGACCGATCCGAAGGTGACCACATGGCGCAGCCGGGACAGGTCGACGGCGGCCAGGACGTTCTTCAGGCCGTGGTACTTGGCGGCGGCGTGCCGGGCGAGGTCGTCGTCGGTGAGCTCGGCGAAGCGTTTGGGTTCGTTGACGCCCCCGCTGTGGATGATCGCGGTGACCGGTTCGCCGATCGCCTCCGCCACGGCCACCGGATCGGCGAGGTCGGCCTGGAGATAGGCGTACCGGATGCGGTTCTCGGTGAGGAGTGCCAGGTTGGCGCGTAACTCCTCGTCGGCGGACGGGTCGGCGCGCCCGAGCAGCAGCAGGCGGCAGCCGTAGGCGTCGCCGACCGCGAGGGCGGAGCGGAACCCGATGCCCTTCCCGCCGCCCGTCACCAGCACCACGTCATCCGGGGTCAGCGGCGTTCCGCCGGTTCCGGCCCCGGCGGGGCGGAAGACCGGGACGCCGACACCGCCATCGGCGACTACCTCGACAGGGCCGTCGAACGGGGCCGCGAGCACGGTCGCGACCGATTCGGCGTCGGCGGCGGAGATCCAGCGCAGCCACCGGTCGGGGTGTTCGGCGCGCACCGAGGCGAGGAAGCCCGAGGCGGTGTCGCCGTGGTCGACGACCGTGAGCGGCGATCCGGTACGGGCGGCCTCGACCAGCGCCGCGACGTCCTCGTCCGAAGGGTCCTCGGGGAGGAAGACGAGTTCGGCGTCGCCTCCCGACTGGAGCGAGGGTTCCAAGGCGTCCCGCAACGGGCCCCGGCCGCTGATCCGCCAGGCGTGGGGACGGTCGGCGACCGCCAGTTCGACGGGCTCGGTGTGCTCGGTGAGCAGCCGGTGCCAGCTCGCGACCCCGGCGAGCGGCGGCTCGGTCTCGTCGGCGGTGGGCAGCGCGGCGATCAGCGCGGCGAGTTCGGCCACCGACACGTCGGCCGACATCAGCGGCTCGGCGGGCACAGCCCGGCCCAGCACGGCGGCCGCCTCCCCCGCGAGCTGCACGACCCGCAGCGAGTTCAGGTGCAGGTCGCTGAGCAGCCGGTCGTCCTGGCCGACGGCGTCGACGGGAAGCTCCAGCAGCCCGGCCACCAGTTCCCGCACGGTCGCCGGCACGTCACCGGACGCCGTCCGAGTCTCCGGGACGGCCTCGGCGGCGATCGGCTCGTATCCCGCCTCCAGATGCGGCGCCTGTTCGCACGGGTTCTCCAGGAACAGCGGCTCCCGCCACAGGTCGAAGGGCCGGTGCGAACGATGGGCGGACAGCGGCCGGGGGTCGGTGAGCAGGCCGAGCGCGTAGAGCGCGGCGGCGGCCTGCAGCGGCGCGGCGGCCGGCTCGCCTCCGACGTCCATCGCGACCACGGGCCGCGGCGTCAGCGTGGTGGCCAGCGTGGTGAGGGAGTGTCCCGGACCGACCTCGATCAGCAGGTCGCAGTCCTCGGCCAGGGAGACGACCGCGTCGGCGAACTTCACCGGCGCGGTGAGCTGGGTGGTCAGCAGCTCCGCCAGGTCGGTCTGCGAGGTCAGCAAGGTGCCGAGCACGGTGGAGTGCACGCTGCCGCGTACCGGACCGAAGTTCAGGCCGCGCAGGTGTTCGGCCAGCACCGGCTCGGCCTCGGTGAAGGCCGGTGAGTGGAAGGCGTGACTGACCCGCAGCGGCCGCGCGGTGATCCCCCGCGTCCGGCAACGTGTCAGCAGCGCGGCGAGCTCCGCGTCGGGACCGGCGACCACGTGGGAGGTGCCGTGTTCGGCGGCGACCACCAGGCCGGTGCCCGCGATCAGCGCGTCGGCAAGGTCCCGGTCGGCCATGACCGACACCATCCCGGTGCCGGGGGCACCGTGGGTTTTCATGATCTTGCCGCGGGCGGCGGCCAGGTCGACGGCCTGGTCCTCGGTGAGAGCGCCGGCCCAGTGCAGCGCGGTGATCTCCCCCAGGCTGTGGCCCACGGCGCCGTGGGCGGTGACGCCGAGCGAGGTCAGCCAGCGCAAACCGGCGATGGAGGCCCGCACCACCGACGGCTGCACCACGGCCGTGTCGACGGTGTCGTCGACGCCGTCGAAGTAGGCCGCCAGTTCGGGATCGAACCCGCCGAGCGCCCCGGGGCCGGCCGGGATGCCCGCGCCCTGGCCGGTGAACAGCAGACCAGCCCGGCCAGCCGGGCCGGCGCCCACCGCGCCGCCGGGGAAGACCGTGAAGCCCCCGTCGAGCGCGGCCAGCGCCCGCCGGGCCCGGTCACCGAGTTGCGCAGGATCGGCGGCGACCAGGGCGGCCCGGAAGGCGGGCCGGTCGGCGGGGAGGTGACTGGCGGCGAGGTCGGACAGTTCGCTCATCGCCATCGTCGCGGACGCGGCGACGGCCCGGTCGAGCACGCGGCGCAGTTCCTCGGGGCTGTCCGCTCCGAACAGGACGAGTTCGTGAGTCGGCGGACGCCGGGCGAGCACCTGCTCGCGCGGGGTCAGCGCCGCCCGCCGGGCGGAGGTGGCCGACTCCAGGACCAGATGGGTGTTGATGCCCCCGAACCCCATGGCGCTGACCCCAGCGCGCAGCGGTTCTCCGTCCGGCCACGATTCGGCCTCCGACAACACCCGCAGCGGCGCGCCCTCGGCCCGGAGGCCGGGGTGCGGGCTCTCGCAGCCCGTGGTGGGCGGGAGCACCTGCCGGTGCAGCGCCATGGCGGCCTTGAGCAGCCCGGCCAGCCCGGCGGCGGCCTTGGTGTGCCCGATGTTGGCCTTGATCGAGCCGAGCGCGGCCGGGATCGTGGTCCGCCTGCCGCGCTGCGCCTCGACGAGGGTGGCGATCTCCACGGCGTCGCCGACGGCGGTGCCGGTGCCGTGGCCCTCGAACAGGGCGACGTCCTCGGGGCCGTACCCGAGGCGTTCGTAGGCCCGCCGTACGGCGAGCACCTGGCCCGCCTGTTCCGGGCGGGTGATGCCGCCCCTGCCGTCGGAGGACACGCCCCAGTCGCGGATGAGCGCGAGCGGCGCCCGGCCTTCGGCCAGCGCGTCCTGCGCCCGCATCAAAACGACCATGCCGCAGCCCTCGCCGGGCCAGAACCCGGTCGGGTGCTCGTCGTAGATGCGCATGGCGTCGGTCGCGATCGCGCCCGTCCGGGCGAAGCCGACCAGTTCGAACGGGTCGAGGCTGAGATCGACGCCCCCGGCGATCACGACGTCGGCCGCGCCGGAACGCAGCGTGTTCCCCGCCGTGATGACCGACAGCAGGGACGAGGCGCAGGCGCCGTCAACGGTGTAGCCGCCGCCGTGGAAGTCGAAGTGGTTGCAGACGCGCCCCGCGATGGTGTTGGCCAGCCCGCCCGCCAGGCTCTCGTCGTTGGGCTCGGGGAAGGGCTGTTTGAAGCGGTGCTCGACGGTGGCCAGGAAGCGGGCCAGCTCGGGCGCCTCCCAGCCCTCCTCCGTCAGCGCCTGCTGCATCACCCTGCGGACGTAGGGCCAGCGCAGCCGCAGTCCGTTGGCGCGGCTGAACTCGCCGTTCATGGTATTGCCCACGACCACGCCGACCCGGTCGCGCTCCAGCCCGGCCCCGTCGGGGTATCCGGCGGACGCCAGCGCGTCGGCGGCCACCTCCAGGGCGAGCCAGTGGGTGGTGTCGGTGACCCGGTGGACCGGCCCCGGGATGCGGAACCGGGCCCGGTCGAAACTCCAGCCCTCCAGGACGGCCGCGAATTTGGCGTAGGTGCCGTCGCGGTCGCCGGCGTAGTCGGCCAGGTTCAGCCGTCCCGGCGGGATGGGGCGGAAGGAGCGCCGCCGGGAGAGTACCGACTCCCAGAGCTGGGCCGGGTCGTCGGCGCCGGGGTAGCGGCAGGCGGCGCCGACGATGGCGATGGTGGCGTGGTCGTACACGGGATCACGTCCTGTTGGCGGCGGCGACGAGCTGGGGCGCGGGTTCCTCGGCGGGGGTGGCGGCGCGGGCGCGCAGCGAGATCACTCCGAGTGCCGCACCCCGCAGGGCGCACACGATGACCAGGGCGAAGAACAGGCCGAAGGCGATGTGGACGTGCACCAGCAGCCCGTAGACCGCGGCCGTCGCGACGCCGAAGGCGACCTGGTTGGCGGGTTTGACCGGGGTCGTGCCCGGGTCGGTGATCATGTAGTTGGTGAACAGGATGAACGCGGTGCCGGTCATGACGGTCAGCGCGGTCGCCGTGGCCGTGCCGTCGATGCCGGTCCGGATCACCGCCTGGGCGGCGAAGCCGAGGACCCAGCCGAGGATGAGCGGGATCTTCTTGGTGAGCATGGCGTTGATGACCGTGCCGGAGATCAGGATGAACGCGGGCAGCACCCAGTCGAGCGGCCCGCTGATCCACTCGGTGAAATGGTAGGGAGGCGCGATGCTCACCCACGGGAACACGATCAGCACCACGACGATGCCGAAGTTCGACGGGTTGAGCACGTGCCGGAACTTGCCGTGGAGCCGGATCCGGATCAGGTACTTGGACGCGATCGCCACGATCACCGCGAAGATCACCGGGGCGATGCGGTCGTTGGCGTACAGGAGCATCGCGCAGGCCAGTCCGGTGATGTGGGCCGGCAGCAGGAAGGTGACCAGCCCCTTGAAGCCGCCGCCCCGGAACTTGGGCGTGCGCCCGGTCGCCGCGGCGTCCAGCCACTCCAGCCCGATCTCCAGGATGTAGGCGGCGGCCAGCGCCGCCAGCGGCGTGACGTAGGCCTGCTCGAAGCCGAGCACGGCGTGGCCGAGGATGTTGAACGCCGTGATCGAGATCGCGAAGCGGCGCAGCGCGATGACGCGGGGGTCTTTCATCGGGTCTCCTTGACGGTTCCGTCGTTGCCGAGCAGGACCGTGTGCCATCCGGAGGTCAGCCGCGTGTCGGCGCTGTGCCGGACTCCACAGGCGTCGCGCCAGGTGAGGGTGACGTCGGCGGCCTGGCCGGAGAGCCCGAACAGCAACTCGGGCGAGGAGACCCCGGCGTGACCTGCGGCCGGGTACACCTGGCCGCTGGTGACCCCGGCCGCGCCGGAGCGCAGCCGCACCGCGGCGCCGATCGCCGGTGTCGCGGTGAGGGTGCCCTGGCAGGTGGCCGGGCGGGTCAGCGTGAGCCCGAGATGGGGCAGGTCGGTGGTCCTGGTGTTGCGGTAGAAGTGCGACTGCCGCCACTGGTTGCCGATGGCGTAGTCGAGGCGTCCGTCGTGGTCGACGTCGGCCAGCGCGATGCCGCGGGTGGGGCCGCCGTCGTCCAGGCCGAGCCGGCCGCCCAGGTCGTGGAAGCGGCCGTCCGCGCCGCGGACGAAGAAGCGGTCGGGGTCGCTGCCCGACAGGTCGTCGGTGATCTGGAAACGCGGCCACATGGCCGGATCCACCAGCAGGGCGTCGTTGGTCATGGCCAGTTCCTGCAGCTCCGGCCAGCGGTTGGTCTCGCCCCTGATGAAGCCGGTGGCCTGGACGATCTGCAGGTCGCCCGTTCCGGCGAAGTCGCCCATCTTCACGTCCCAGCCCCAGCCGGAGCGGGAGATGCCGATCTGTTCGCTGTGGTCGTCGTAGGAGGCGGTGCCCTCGGCCTTGAAGGCGACCCCGTCGGTGCTGAGCCAGGCGAAGTTGCTCTCGTGCAGGCCGTAGTTCTGGGTGATGTTGCTGACCACCATGTCGGGCACCTCGTCGGCGTTGAGGTCGCCGAACGCGACGCCCATGCCCTTGAAGGAGTCCCACCCGAGGGCCTTGGACTTGGGGGTGGTGAAGTGGCGCACCCCTTCCATGAGCTCGAAGCGCGGGGCGCCCGGTGTGGAGATGTTGCGCAGCAGGCGGTCGGGGCCGAAGTCGTTGGCGACGTACAGGTCGGGGCGGCCGTCGGCGTCGAGGTCCTGGGCGCCCATGGCGAGGGTCCAGCCGTCGCCCATTTCGGCGTCGAACGCCCCGGCGGCCTCGTCGAAGCGGCCTTGGCCCTGAGCGAGCAGGATCCGGTTGCGTCCGGCGTTGTAGGCGCGCGACATCGAGTCCTGCATCTGGATCCCGAACTGCACCGCCGTCGGGTCGAGGATGCGCGCGCCGTCGGGGAAGTAGTTGCCGATCGCGACGTCGGTCCGGCCGTCGCCGTCGAAATCGGCCAGCGAGATGGCGTTGGTGTTCCAGACCTCGTACGGCCGGATCATCTCCGTCGGGGTGAAACCGGTGCCGGAGTTGAGGTGCAGGATGGGGCTGCGACCCCAGAAGTAGACGAGCAGGTCGGTGCGGCCGTCGTCGTTGTAGTCGCCGGGCACGCAGCCCATCGGCGCCATGGTGGCGTTGTAGGGCAGCGGGCCCGCCGTCAGGACGCGGGCGGGGTACCTACTGCCGGTTCCCGGCACCGGCGACAGACGGACCGAGTCGTCGCGCGGGTCGACCAGGCAGACGTCGTCGGGACGGCCGTTGGCGTCGGTGTCGGCCAGCGCGACCGCGCCTCCGAGCGAGGAGATCCAGTGATCGATCCTCTTGTAGGCGGGCGCCACGACGCGGATGGAGCGTTCCGTCGCCGCTTCGTTCAGCGGGAGCCGCTGGAAGGCGAAGCGGCCGGCCAGGGCGTCGGCCGTCGCGGGTGCGGCGGCGGGCTGGCGGGCCACCTGCCAGCCGGCCACGATCAGGACGACCGCGACGACCTGTACCAGGCGTCTTTTGATCGGGGACGTCACCGTGTCACCTCTCCCAGGGTGGAGGACCAGGCGTCCCGGACACCGGCCCGCCAGGCTTCGTAGGTTTCGGGGGTGTCGGGGCGGCCGGTGAGCGCGGCCAGCGCGTCGTCGGTCCACTGCGCCGCCGCGGGGACGTCCACGCCGGTCAGGATCTTCACGGCGGCGGCGGTCTCGTCGGTGACGACGCCCGACAGCAGATGCGCTTTGGCGGCGAAGGCCGCCCCCTGAGCCAGTTCTGCGGCGTGCTCCCCACCCGCTGCGACCAGGCGGTGCAGCGCCTCCGGCGACTGCGCCCCCGTGTAGGCCGCCGCCAGCCCGATGCCCGCCCACAGATCGGCGCGGCGGTGTTCGGGAAGTCCCTCGATCACCTCGGCGATGCGGGCGGGTTCGGCTCCGGCGTAGAACCACAACGCCCGGCCCGCCCCCTGGTCCCTGATGGGGCGGCAGTCCTCCGGTACGCGGGCCTCGATCCAGCCGCTGCCGAAGACCGCGGCGGGATGGAAGAACGCCTGGTGGAAACCCCAGCCGTCCCAAGCCAGCCAGCGCAGCACCGGCGGCCCGAACCGCACCCCGCGCCACGGCCGTAATCGCAGCCGGGCGTAGGCCCACCCTGCCCCGACCAGCAGCAGGTGGACGTAGCGCCCGCCCGTCACCCGGTCGAGTTCGCGGATGCGACGGCCACCGCTCACGGTGACCAGGTCGAGGATGACGGCGCTCATCGCGGCGCCTTCGTAGGCGAAGCCGCGGACCCGCGCGCCCAGCCTGTCTACGCCGAGGTCGCCCGGATCGCGGGAGAGCATCCCGTTGTACCCGGTGGCGAAGGCGGCGACCACCGAGTCGAGGACCGGCCGGACCGCCGGGTCCGCGAGCCGGAACCCCCGCGCGCCGAGATCAAGTTCTTCGGGCCGGAGGGTGAGCGGACGGCGGAGTGCCGATCTCACCAGGGAATGCGACGTTGCCACAGAAGGCAACAAATAACATCGCGAAAAGAGGTGTCAACCGACGATTCGACAGAAAGTCTGCGACGTGCGCAAACAAATTCTAAAAGGATCTATTGAATAGCTGGACGCCGATTCAGCCGTTGACCTGCGCCTCGAAGCGGCTCAGAATGAATGCCCAGCCGGACTGATGTGCCAGGTAGGACTCCATCAGCAGCGAGGTGAGGTTCTCCCAGCCCCGGTGGGTCATCTCGACCCGTGTCAGGGCCGGCCCCAGCGGCTTGAACAGCAACTCGACCTCGGTGAGCGTGGGGGTTTTAATTACCTCCCATGTGAACGTCACCATATTCGGCGGATCCCACTGGAGAATGTGACCCCAGTCGCGTTCCTGGCCGTCGTCGAGAATTTCGTAAATACGCCCGCCCACACGCTCCTCGACGCAGACGTCGCGCACACGTCCGGGCTCGATCGCGATCGCCTCGACGGGCCACCAGGTGGCCAGCTCGCGGGTGAAGGTGCTGAACGTCCGCGACTGGTCGGCCTCGACGTTGACCGCATGGCGGATGGGTTCGACGTTGGTCTCGGCCGGGCTGGTCATCGGCGCTACCCCTGCGTGCGGCGGACGGACAGGGGCAAGTCTGCCAGACCGGTCAGCCCGCCACCTGCTCATCGCGCAAGGCGTCGCCGCCTTCGACCGAGTCGCGGGCCCGCGCCATGCTCTCGCGCCACAACGACTCGACCACCTCGCGGAGCTGGGCCAGCGCGTCTTCGCTGGCCCGGTAGATCCGCTTGGTGCCGTCGCGCCGTTCCAGGACCAGGCCCGCGTCCTTGAGGATCTGCAGGTGCTGGGAGACGGCCGAGCGGGTCACCTCGAAATGCTCGGCGATCCGGCCGGCGGGAAGTTCCTCGGTGGCGACCAGACGCAGGATCGCCCGCCTGCGGGGCTCAGCGATGGCCCGCAGTACCTCGTCCACGTCACCGTTCATGAAGTCAGATCCTAGCCAGGGGGCGAGACCCCTGAATGCTTACGAGAGTAGGCACCCCCTTTCGTTAGCGTCAACTTTCACATCGAGGTCAGGCCCCACGTACGGCCGTGTGCTCCCGCTCGCGTACCGGGGTCACCGGCAGCTGGCGGCGAGGCTTGGGACGGCCGGAGGCCAGGGGAAGGCGCTGAAGGCGCCATTCGAGCATGCCCTCCTCCAGCCTTCGCCCACATCGGCCATGTGACTTGAGCAGCCACAACGCCTCCCGGGCAAGCAGACAGTGGGAGCTGCGGCAGTAGACGACGATCTCGGCGCCGACCGGCAGTTCCTCCACTCTGGTGCGCAGATCCTCGACGGGGATGGAGACGGCGCCCGGGATGTGGGCGGCGACGTACTCGACTGCCGGACGAACGTCGATCAACAGGGTCCGGCCGTCCCCTCGGCGGCGCAGCAGTTCCTCACGGGTGATCGTGGCATCGGAGGCGGCCGCCCGGAGGGGGACCACGCGGGGACTCTCCTGCTCGGGTGAGCGTCGCCGGGTCACCTGGCGCAGGCTGGCATATAAAGAGGCCACGTCGTCACCGGCCAGACGGTAATAGATACGCGTGCCGTCCCGGCGGCTGCACACCAGCCCCGCGTCCCGCAGGACCTTGAGCTGGGCGGAGGTGTTGCCGATCGGCACCCCCGCGGCGGTCGCCAGGTCTTCGACGTTGCGCTCGGCCTGGGAGAGCAGGTCGAGCAGGTGGAGCCGGACGGGATTCGCCATCGCCTTGGCGACTCGGGCGAACTCGGCGAGCACCGTGGTCACGTTGTCGGTGGTCATGTCTACCTTGCCTTTCCCGTCATGTGCTGGAGGGATGTTCACGCGTTCCAGCGCTTGAGCCAGTTGCCTTCCTGGTCGGCCTTCTCCTCGTGGAACAGCGGTGACGGGTCGAAGAGGGTCACCTCGGGGGCGGGGTCACGCAGGAAGTCGCCTTCGCCCTTGGCCGCGACCCGGTCGCCGAGTTCGATGTAGCAGGAACCCATCCCGTCGAACCACGGCTCGGGGGCCTGATAGCCGAGGTGCCGGGCGACGCCGTCGGCCACGACGTCGGCGGCGCCCTCGGCGAACACCGCGGCTTTGGGCAGCGGCTTGCCGTTCGGCAGGATCAGGGCGCTGGCATCGCCGATCGCCCACACCCCCGCCGTCTCGGCCGCGAACGTGCGCGGGGCGACGGGGAGCCATCCGCCCAGCGCCGCCGGTGGCCGGTGCGGCGGGACGACCGCCAGCAGGTCATATCGTTCTCGGGCGCCGCCCGCGAAGAGGAGTTCGCCGTCGCCGACGGACTCGATCGTGTGCTGCCCGTGGAAGCCGATGCCCGCTTGGGTGAGCATGCCGACCAGTGCCTGGCCGACGGCCGGCCCGGCGACCGGCATGGGGAGCGGGTCGGGGGTGAACACGTCGATGGTCACCCGGTCGCGTGCCCCTGTTTCGGTCAGCAGGTCGGCGGCGAGCAGAGCGCCCTCGAACGGCGCGGCGGGGCATTTGAAGGGCACCCCGGCGACCAGCACGGCCAGCCGGCCGTTCTGTAAGGCGGTCAGCTTCTCCCGCATCGCGGCGGCGCCGTTCAGGGTGTAGAACTCTCCGGCTCGCCCGCTGTCGAGGGCCTCGGCCAGTCCCGGTACGGCTCCCGCGTCCAGGTCGGCGCCCAGGGCGACCACCAGCGCGTCACAGTCGAGGATCCCGGCGTCGGTGTGCACCCGCCGGGCCTCCACGTCGACCCGCTGGACCGACGCTCTGATCATTTCCACGCCGGGCAGGGACTCGGGGGTGGGGCGGACGCGGACCCGTTCGGGTGTGCGCCAGCCGCGCATGACCCACAGCAGTGACAGTCCTAAGACTCCGTCGAAGGAACGGTCTACCAGCAGGACACGATCGTGGGCGGGCAGCCGTTCGCGGAGGGCCTCGGCGACGGTGAGGCCACCGGCTCCGGCCCCCAGGACGATGACGATCTTGGTCATGGTGTGCTCCCGTTGAATCGAATCGATCTTTTCGGTGCGGCTCTGACCAGTCGGAACTACAGGACAGGCGTCCTTCGGAAAGCTATAATCCTCCATGCATCCATTAATCCATTGCTCATTGGAGGATTATATGGTCGGAGACAGCGAGAGAAAAGCCTCCCTTTTCGACCAGATCGCCCGCGTCGGTAAAGCCCTGAGTCATGGCAAACGGCTCGAGCTGCTTGACCTGCTCGCACAGCGGGAGCAGAGCGTGGAGGCCCTGGCGAACACCGCGGGGATGGGGGTCACGAGCACGTCGGCGCACCTGCAGACCCTCCGCCACGGCGGGTTGGTCGCCACCAGGCGCGACGGCCAGCGGGTCCTCTACCGCCTGGCGGGCAATGACGTGGTCGATCTCTATGCCCGGTTGCGCGATGTGGCGGCCACCCGGCTGGCCGACGTCCAGGTCGCCGTCGTCGCCTACCTCGGCGAGCAGACCGAGGAGGTGACCCGCGACGAACTGCTGCGACGCGCCGAGACCGGCCGTGTCACGATCCTGGACGTCCGCCCGCAGGGCGAATACGACGCGGGTCACATCCCCGGCGCCGTCTGCATCCCCATCGACGAGCTGCCCGACCGGCTCAGCGAGTTGCCGCCCGAGGCCGACGTGGTCGCCTACTGCCGGGGGGCCTACTGCGTCTTCGCCCCGGAGGCGGTCCGCGTGCTGAAGGCCCATGGCATTCCCGCGGCCCGGCTGAACGAGGGAATGCTCGAGTGGCAGGTCGCCGGACTCCCCGTCGAAAAGGAGGAGTCAAACATTCAAAAGGATTCGTGAACAAGCGCCGAGCTGGGCCGACGACATCGGTTGTTGACCGGGAGAAAAATCCCGATTTACTCTCCGGGGCACCGCTGTCCGAATACCGCGAGGGGTTCCATGGCCCGCCTCGGCATGCTCATCGACCTGCGCACCTGCATCGGCTGCCACGCCTGCTCGGTCGCCTGCAAGGCAGAGTTCGACGTCCCGCTCGGAAACTTCCGCGACACCGTCAAATACGTCGAGGAGGGCGCCTATCCCAAGGTCACCCGCCATTTCATCCCGGTGTTGTGCAACCACTGCGAGGACGCGCCCTGCCTCAACGCGTGCCCGACGGGCGCGGTCGTCCGACTCGACGACGGCCAGGTGACGATCGAGGACGGCGACTGCAACCTCAACCGGGCGTGCATGGCCGCCTGCCCCTATGACGCGATCTACGTCGACGAGGACCGGGGCACGGCCGCCAAGTGCACCTTCTGCGACCACCGGACCGCCGAAGGGCGGCAACCCGCCTGCGTGGACGCCTGCCCGACGAACTGCCGCGTCTTCGGCGACCTCGACGACCCGGGCAGCGAGATCTCCCGCCGGGCCTCGGCCGCCGACGACGTCACTGTCTGGAAGGAGGACGAGGGCACCCGCCCGCGGGTCCTCTACATCGACCCGAAGAGCGCGCTTCCGCTGATAGCCGACCAGGGCGTGCAGGTCGACACGACCGCCGACCTGTCCGGCGAGCCGTCGTGACCCTCGCGTGGGGTCCGCTGCTGGCGGCCTACGTCGTCCTGGTCGGTCTGCCCACGGGGCTGACGCTGATGACGTGGTGGGTCGGCAGGTCGGGCGCGGCGGCGCGGCTGGAGCGGGCCGGGGCGTGGGGCGCGCTGGCGGCCCTGGTGGCGATCAGCGTGCTGCTGGTGGTCGATCTCGGCCGGCCCGAACGGTTCCATCTGATGCTGGTCCGCTTCGACAACCTCGCCTCCCCCATCTCGTGGGGGGCCAAGCTGATCGCTCTGAAGATCCTGCTGCTCCTGCTCGTCGTCTTCGCCATGGAGCGTCGCAGACCGCCCGGTGCGCCGATGCCGCGTACCACCAAGGTCGTGGCCGGGTTGCTCCTGGCCGTCAGTTTCGCGCTCGCGCTCTACCCCGCCGCGCTGCTGGCCCGCTCCTGGGCCTCTCCCCTGGCCGGGAGCTCTGGCGTGTTGTTCCTGCTCACCGCGCTTTTGATGGGCGCCGCCGTCGTCGTGCTGCTCGGGGGCGACGGGCGCACCGCGCTGCTCGGGCTGCTGGCGGCGTCGGCCGTCGCCCTCGCCGTCGAAGCGCTCGCGCTGGCCGGGCGGCCCGGCGACCGGGAGTTGCTGGCCGAGCTCACGACCGGCGCGATGGCGCCGCTGTTCTGGGGGCTCGCCGTCGGGGCCGGGCTGGTGCTGCCCGTCATCGGGTTGCTGGCGCTGCCGCGCAACCGGGTGGTGACGGCGCTCTGCGCGGTCGCCGTGCTCGCCGGTGCGGCGGCCACCCGATACCTGCTGTTCGCCGTCGGCTCGTAGGAGGAACGCCCATGTCCACCTGGACGCTGACCCGGCGCGACCTGCTGCGGGCCGCCGTCGTCGCCGGAGCGGGCGCCGCCGGTCTGGGCGGCATCGAGGTCGTGCACCAGCTGAGCGCCTCACCCGGCCCCACCGGCCAGACGACCGGCGCGGTGCGCCGGGTCGCCTCGATGTGCCAGATGTGCACGACCGCCTGCGGCATCATCGCCAACGTCAGGGACGGTCGGCTGCTCACCATTGAGGGCAACCCCGCCGACCCCAACAGCCAGGGGTCGGTCTGCGCGAAAGGCGTGGCCGGTCCTTCCGTCCTGTACGACCCCAACCGCCTGCTCTACCCGCTCAAGCGGGTCGGCCGCCGTGGCGAGGGCAAGTGGAAGCGCATCACGTGGGAGGAGGCGTACACGGAAATCGCCGACCGGCTGCGCGCGATCCGCGAGAGCGGCCGTCCGGAGGAGTTCGCCTTCCAGCAGGGCCGCAACCGCTCCACCGACATCGTGGCCCGGTTCCTCGACGCCTTCGGCACCCCGTCGGCGTTCAACCACCGCGCCCTGTGCTCCCTGAACCGGCGGGCCGCGATCCTGAGCACGATCGGCGACTCCGACTGGGATCTCGGCGACTTCGAGAACAGCCGCTACATCCTCAACTTCGGCAGCAACTGGGCCGAGGCCCACCAGGGCCACATCCCGGTCGCGATCCGCATGATGCGGGCCCGGGAACGCGGCGCGAAGATCGTCACCTTCGACGCGCGGTTGTCGAACACCGCCGCCCTGTCGGACGAGTGGCACCCCGTCCGCCCCGGCACCGACGGCCTGATCGCCCTGGCCATCTCCCACGTGATCTGCGCCGAGGAGCTGTGGGACCGCGACTGGTTCGACCGGTGGACCAACTACCCGGCCGAGAAGTACGCCGAGCACGTCGCCGCGTACACCCCCGAACTGGCCGAGGCCGAGAGCGGCGTGCCGGCCGAGGCGATTCGGCGTATCGCCCGCGAGTTCGCCGCGGCCGCGCCGCGCTGCACCACGATCTGCAACCGCGGCTCGGCCGCCCACCGCAACGGGTTCCACAACGACCGCGCCATCACCGTGCTCAACGCTCTGGTCGGCAACATGGGCAAGGAGGGCGGCTGGTGCTGGCACCCCATGAGCGCCTGGGACAAGAAGGCGCTGCCCGAGCCGGGCCCGATCGCGCCCAAGCCGACCGCGCGCAGCCTCATCGCCGAGGCGAAGGACTGGCCGCTGGCCAACGCCTGGCAGGGCAACAAGATGCGGGTCGGCGAGATCGTCTACCTGTGGATCAAGGAACGGCGGCAGCAGATCTCGGCGCTGATGACCTACAACTGCGACCAGGCGTGGGCCTGGCCGGAGGCGAACCTGGTGCGCGAGGTGCTGGCCGACGAGGACCTCGTGCCCTTCCACGTCTGCCTCGACGTGATGGCCTCGGAGACCTCGAACCTGGCCGACATCGTGCTCCCGTGGACGACCTACCTGGAACGGTGGGACATCGACTCCCGCCCGCCCCAGGGCCTGGTCGACTACGTCGGCCTGCGCCAGCCCGTCGTCGCGCCGCTGGGCGAGTCGAAGGACCTGCGCGAGATCTTCCCCGAGCTGGCCCGGCGGATCGGCGGCGGCATGGAGGAGTACTTCCCGTGGGCCACGCAGGAGGAGTACTTCGAACGCTACTTCGCCCCCGTGCCCGGCGGCTTCGGCCACATGCGGACCGCCGGCGTCTACGTCGACCCGGCCAAGAAGCCCAACTATCTCCCGTACGAGAAGGAGCTCACCCCCGAAGATCTCGAAGGCACCCGTACCGAGGACGGGGTGATCCACAACGCGGAGGGCCCGATCGGCGTCATGGTCGACGGGGTCGCCCGGCGCGGATTCGGCACCCCCTCACGGAAGGTCGAGGTGCACAGCGGGTTCGTCGCCGACCGGGGCCGCGAGGCCGACCGGGAGATCTCCCCGCTGCCGGTGTACGAGCCCATCCCCGGCCACCGGGAGCAACTCGCCCAGGGCAGGCTCATCATGATCAGCTTCAAGTGGAACGTGCACAACGCCCACCGCACCATGCAGTCGAAGTGGCTCCAGGAGATCTCGCACACCAACCCGGCGTGGCTGAACCCCGCCACGGCGGCCCGGCTCGGCCTGGTCCACGGCGACTGGATCGAGGTGACGAGCTACCGCCCAATTGATCCGCAGGTGCCCCGGGGCGACGGCTCTCGGGTGGGATCGCTGCGCACCCGCGTCCACCTCACTGAGGGCGTCCACCCTCAGGTCATCGCGATCGCCCACAACGCCGGCCGGACCACCGGCGGCCCGGTCGCCTCCAACGGCCGCGACCGCGCCGTGCTGCCCGGCCACGAGCCGCCCGACCACGGCCGGGTCTGGTGGGCGGGCTCGCTGAGCGTGGCCCAGAACGACATCCTGCCGATCTACCCCGACCCGGTGTCGGGACAGCAGGCCTACCACGACACGATGGTCACCGTCCGCCGGATCGAGGGCACCGCGTGAACGCCGACGTCCTGCTGCTCACGTCGCGGCTGGTCAGCACGGAGATCGACGCGCCGTTGCGGGAGGCGCTCGGGTGTCCCGAACCGCTGGAGGAGTTGTCGGCGGAGTTCTGCCGCCTGTTCGTCGGGCCGCGCCCGGTGTGCCCGCCGTACGCGTCGGTCCAGCGGGGCGAGCCGATGGTCGGTGGACGTGCCGAGCGGCGGCTGAAGGACTTCGCCGCCCGGCACGGGCTCGACGTGGTGGTGCCCCCGGGCTTCGCCGTGCTCGCCCTCGACCACCTCGGGGTGGAGTTGGCCCTGCTCCATCACCTCGGCGACGGACCGGTCGCGGCGGAACTGTTGGACGACCACCTGCGGCCGTGGGCGCCCGGCTACCTGCGCCTGCTGGAGGAGTCGGCGCGCCTGGAGCCCTACGTGTCGGCCGCGCGGTGGTGCCGCGAGGAGCTCACATGAAGTTGCGCGTGTGCAGGGCCGACAACTCGGCGGCCTCGTCGTGGGGGAAGCCCAGCCGCACCAGCCGGTGCTGACGTCCCTCGTCCATCTCGGCCTGAAGGTCCTGTACGGCGGCGTAACCGCGCCTGATGCCGGCCGGGGTCCACTCCCCCGCTGCGAGCACGACCAGCGCGTCGAAGACGTCCTGGTTCAGCCCCGCGCTGGAGATGAGCGTCTCGTGCCGCTGCTCGATCGCCCCCCGCAACCGCCCCAGCAAGGTCCGGTCGAGGTTGCCCTGGTGCTGAAGGTGGGCGACACCGAAGGCGACATGGCGGGCCTCGTCCTGGCGTGCCATGCGGGCGACCTGGCGGGTCACCGGGTCGGGGGCGTTGCGGTCGATGAAGGTCAGCAGGTTGAGGAAGCTGCCCTCGCCGAGCACCGACAGCAGGAACGACGCCATTGAGAAGTCGGGTTCGCGCAGCAGCGTGGCCAGCGACTCCCGGCCGCTGACCGAGGAGGTGCCCATCTCGCCGCCTGTCAGCAGCGCCCGCCGGGTGAAGACCTCGACGTGGCGGGCCTCGTCGGCGGCCTGGACGGCCAGCAGTTGCAGCACCTCGCGGAAGTGCGGGTGGATGCGGGCCAGCAGCCGCGCCGGGACGACCAGCGCGGCCTGCTCGTTCTCCACCAGGAACGTCATGACCTGCACGACCGCGCGCTCGATCTCGGGTGCGAGATCGACGGTGGCGTCCCAGGCGATGGCGGTGGCCGGGTCCCACTGCGAGGCCGCGGCGTTGGCGTACAGCGTCGGAGCCAGATCAGCCCAGACGAGTTCCCGCGAGGCCAGGTCGGCGGCGATCGGCGGCCCGCCCGGCTCGACCAGCGCGCCCCGGGCCGCCAGCCCCCAGTGAGCCGGAGGCGCGTCGACGATCCGCAGCGGAGAGGGACCGCCGGCGCGTTCGGCGTGCATCCATCGATCGAGGTCGGCGCGGCCCCGGGTGACCCAGACCCGCACCCCTTCGTCGTTGTCGTCGGCCCGGCGTGTGTGGTGCCCCTTCGCCCGGCACCACACCTCCACGTGCATGGCCAGCGCCGGGTCCAGGCCCGCGACGCCCACCTCGTCACCCGGCCGCAGCGGGCCCAGGGCCCGTTGCAGCAGGATGTGGGCGCCCTGCTCGAAGCCCAGATCGCCCAGGTCGACGATCATGGCCGGTAGTCGGCGGCGGTGACGGCCCCGGCCGCGTCGTAGAAACCGGTCTCGTCGACGGCCCTCTCCAGCGCCGGATAGCCGCTGGTGCGCCCGGGCTCCCAGCGGGTCAGCCCCTCCAGGTCGAACAGCGGCCGGACCTTCGGGTCGGTGTACGACATGGACAGCAGCAGTTCGGCGAAGTCGGCCCGGGTGGTGTCGGAGACGGTCTCGCCCAGGGTCATGTTGCAGTGGTCGAAGGGCGCGGTCTGCCCGATGATCCGGGTCGACCCGGCGGGCAGCGTGCCCTCCTTGCCGAACAGCAGGTGGTTGGAGTCGATCATGCACGCGGCGGCGACCGAACCCGCGATCAGTGCACGGGCCGCATCACGCTCCCCGCCGATGTGGTCACCGTGCAGCCCCACCCCGACGTCGAAGCGCCGCACGTTCACCGGCACGTCCCGGGAGGCCAGGTAGGACAGCGGCAGCAGCGTGGCCTGCGGCGAGTCGACCGCCCCGACCGCGACGGTCTCACCCTTGAGATCGGCCACGTCCTTGAAGGGCGAGTCGGCCCGTACGACGATCAGCGAGGTCAGATCGCGGTCGGTGTCACGCATGACCAGCGGGGTCAGCGTGCGACCGCGCGCCTCCGCGAGCCGTCTGCTGCGGATCCATGCCAGCGGCGAGTTCCAGGCGGCGTCGATCCGGCCCTCAGCCAGGTCTTCGGCCTGGCGCTCGTACTGGGAGTAGAGGACGAAGTCGAAGGGCAGCCCGTTGTCGTTCAGCCACGACCGGAAGCCGCCCCAGATGGTGACCACCTTGGGGTCGTAGGCCACCGCACCCATGAGAAGCGTCATCGCGCGCGCCTTCCTAGAACAGCGGCAGGCCGAGCGTGGCCCGTCCGACGAAGTCGTGCAGGGCCTCGGTCGTGGGCGCCATCACCCGCGCGGCCAGCGAGTCGCGAAAGAGCCGCTCCACCCCGGTGGACTTGCGGAAGGCCGACCCGCCGCACACGCGCATCACGCCGTCGGCGACCTCCGCCGCCGCCTCCCCGGCCACGGCCTTGACCTGCAGCACCCGCAAAGTCGCGTCCGCGCGCCCGGAGCCGAGCGCGGCGAGGGTGTCGTCCCGGAAGGTGCGCACGGTGTCGGTGCGGGTGCGCAGTTGCGCGAAGGAGGCGCGCAGCTGCGGCTGGTCGGCCAGCGACTGCCCGAGATGGTCGAGCCGGGCGCCGACGAGATGGTCGTGGGCCTTGGCGACCAGCGCCTCCATCAGGCCAAGCGAGAACGAGGCGTTCAGCACCAGGAAGAACGGCAGCGCCGAGGCGAGCGCCTGGTTGAGTCCCTCGCCGTCGGCGCCGAGCATCGCCGAGCGGGACACCGTCACGCCCTTGCCCTTGACCGGGTTGGAGGCGTTGCCCCGTAACCCGAACCCGTCGAAGGGCCCGCCGACATCGAGCCCGGCCGCGTCACTGGCCACCAGCCAGATGGTCATCGGCCCGTCGGCGGCCAGCGGACGGCTGGACCACACGTAACTGTCGGCCTCGCCGGCGGCGGTGACCCAGCTCTTGTCGGAGTCGAGCCGCACCTGCTCGCCGTCGGCCTCGGCCGTGCCCAGCGGTGCCCAGAAGTGACTGCGGGAACCGGTCTCGGAGAAGGCCAGCGTGGTGAGGTGGCCGTTGCCGGCGATGGCCTCGCGAGTGGCCTTGTCGCCGTGGGCTTCGATGAGCGCCGTGGCGGCGTAGTGCATCAGCAGGACCATCGCGGTCGACCCGCACACCCCCGCCACCCGCTCGATCACCTCGGCGGCGGCCTTCATGTCCTGCCCCCGGCCGCCGACCTCCTCGGCGCTGATCAGGCCGAGCAATCCGGCCTTGGCGAGGGCGTCGATGCTCGCTCTCGGGAAGGTTCCGGAACGGTCCGTTTCGGCGGCCTGGGGGCGATGGTGTCTTGGACGACGGCATCCAGGGCGGCGTGATCGATGGACATGACCATTCACCACTTTCGATGTGCGTGAAAGAAGTCAATAATCTCGCGCGAAATTGCGAGGCGACATGGCGAGCGTACGCACGGCAAGCGTTAGCGTCAACTGTCGGAAGCATCATTGCAGTTCAAACGGCTAGAATGAATAATTCTCACTTTCACTTGGGCCACCTTAAAGAATTCTGGGAATTCTAAAAGACTTTAGATTTCACAGGTCGCCGACACGGCGAATGTGGCCGGTGATCATGGATGTCTGGAGACCATCCGGGTCGGCAAGCCAATTCCGTCGCCACACCCGCGTTTGCGGGGTTGCCCCGTTCTGTCCGGCGGGCGATGGCGAGCGATGTGCCCGCTTCCCTCGGTTGCCCCGCTTGTCAGGCTCCGGCGGGCCACAAGTGCCGCCGCACGCTCACCGTGTCGCTCTGGCCGCAGCCTGCGTCACCCTTGCCTGGATCGCTGAACGCTTCCTGACCGCCGATGTCTTCGGCAACCTGCTCCTGCTGATCGAAACCGAGCACACTCTCGGGCCGCACCGGGCCGCCCGCAGAGCTCACCCGTTCCACGATCCTTCCGGCGACGACCGCCGGGCGGCACCCCAGTGGGAGCGCAAGATGCTCCTGCTCGCCGTCCGTTTATAGGAAGGCGTCGAGGAGATCCTGGCCGCCGTCGACGGCCGCAGCCTCACACTCAAAGACGAACGCGCCCAGTCCGACAGTCTCTACACCACGTTGACCCACCTCCGCCCGGCCATCGAACTGCTCCCCGAAACCAGCGACGAACTGGACCGGCCGCCCTCCCTGCGCCGCCTGCAGCAACGACGAGACCGCGATCTCAAGGCCGAACTGGCCACCTGCGTCCGGCGGCGCGACCGGGCCCAGGCCGGCAGCGCCTCGCCTCTGCCGGCCGCACGCTGGCAGGTCACCCGCCATGACCCCAACGGGGTGTTCGCAGCGAGGGCACCGCGAACGCGATCATGGGGACGGTCGGGAGTTCCTGTCGTGGTGCAGCCTGCAGGGGTGCCGCCGACGGTGGTCAACACCCGCACCCAGCCGAAGTTCCTGCGCTACCTGCCCCCCGGGTTCGACCCGGGCGAGGAGGGCCGGCACCGCACCATCAAGTACAGGGTCGTGATCCCCGGCTATGAGTCGCTGACCGATCAGGAGATCGACGAGCTGCTCGACCTAGCCCGGCACGACCGCGTTGACGGCGGCACAGGCTGCGGCTACCAGGTCGATCTCACCCATGGACCACCCGAAGTGGTGCGGATCCAAGCCTCGGCTGCGAAGACGAACACACCGCCAGGTGGTGAGCCCGCCCGAGCTGCTGTCGCGGGTGGTCGCGACCGTGCGGTTCGTGTCCTGGGGCGCGATCCCGTTCGGCGCGCTGCTGGGTGGCGAGATCGCGGCGGCCATCGGTTCGCGTGGTGCGCTGTGGGTGGCGTGCTTGCTGACGCTGGTGTGCCCGCTGTTCCTGTGGTTCAGCCCGGTCCGCCGGCTGCGGGACCTGGCCGGGGAACCTGTCCCGCCAGCTTCTTCGGCGCCCGCAGGCAGTAGCTCTCGACGAGCAGCTCGGCGATCTCGTCCCAGTCCGCGTCCGGTTCGATCACCATGCCCACGACCTGCGGGTGCCACCTCGGTTTGTAGAACGGGTGGCCGGTGCCGACGAGCGCGGCGAGCTCGGCACCGTCGGAGCGGAAGGTCAGGATGGTGGCATCCCCGACGAACGGCGCGTCGCGGGTGTAGGCGGCCGGGTACTCGTCGCTGATGCCGAGTACGTGGGCGAAGGTCTTCTTGCGGACCAGCCAGCGGGTGCCGACCCAGGCCTGTTCCTCATAGACGCCGGGGAGTGCGAGGCACAGCGCGCGGAGGCGGTCGAGGACGTCGTCCGGCACGTCGGGGTTGTCCGGCATCGGCGTCTCCCAGAATTGTCGGTGCTCTCGTGCATGAGCCTGAACCACGTCGACGTCGTCCTGGCGGCTGACCCACTTGCCTGACATGCCTTACCGATCATCAACCGCTGAACAGCCGGAACGCTCAAGACCCTGAGGCAGGCGGCGGAGACCTTCAGTGATCTGACTTGATCAACACCTGAGCGAACGCCACTCGCCATGACCTTAGAACCCGGGTGAGGCGCGTGGCGGCCTCTTGAAACGCCACTCGACAGCGGCCGAGATCGGTCTTACAGCGCTGCAGACCACTGAGCAGCGAAGTCGCTCGAGAACCCAAGCGGTTGTTGGTGGCATGTGACCGCGGGCACGGTTGGGCGAAGTCGTTGTTCGCGGGATTCGACCGCGCTGATGGACCGCATCGCCGACCTCCAGGGCGGCGCACCTCTACGATCTCGCCGCCCTCCCGCACCTAGCTCAGGCCCGCCGGATGCTCGAGAAGTGCCGCGTGAGTCCGTAGCCGGTCCTACTCGGCGTCCTGTGCCTCGATCAGGTCGAGGTCGCGGATGCAGAAACGGTGGTGCTCGAAGGTCTCGTTGAGCACCGTGCCGAGGCACTGCCGCACCGAGCGGCCCCGGGCGTACGGCGGCCAGACATCGTCGTCGGGCACCGGCGCTCGCCCGGCGAGCTGCTCAGCGGTGACCTTGTCGAGCCAGGCCTCGAGCTCGGCGGCCTGTGCGTCACGCACGCTCACGATCTCGTCGAGGGACGGATCGAGCGAGAGGTCAAGTCCGTGCGCTCCACGGTAGGGCTCGACGGTCGTCCCGATGCCCATCGGCGTGAACAGCTCCGTCGAGCCCAGGCAGCAGCGGCGGAACCACGAGTCGTGGACGAAGACCAGGTGGCGCATCGTCTGCACGGCCGACCACTCGTCGTTCACGCTGCGGCGCTCGATGCCGGGCGTACGACGGATTCGCTCGATCGTGGCGGCCCAGCCGGAATGGAGCTGACGCGCTGCCTCGCGCAGATCGGCAGGGTCCTCGGAGCGGATCAGCAGCCGCACCGGATTACGCCGGTCGAGCTCTGCCTCGACGTACTCGGTGACCTCGACCCCGTTCACCACGAGGTTGGTGATAAGCCCGTCGATCACGGCGTCCTGCATGACGACGCCGATCAGTCGTGCCCCGGTCAGATCGCACTCGCGGAACTCTGCACCGTGCAGGTCCTCGTCGACATACCGCTTCATGCTCATGCTCCGCATGCTAGGGACGAGCACTGACAAACCAGCCTCCCTGACCCCGCGACCTCCATCCCATGGTGCGGTCGGCTCTCGCGAACATTGATCATGGTTCCAGTGTCCTGTCGCCGATAAAGGGGTCCCGGTAGCACTGAAGAAGTTTGGGTTGGATATGCCGCTGATCAGCACTGATGCTGATCTGGCTGCTGTCCAAGAAGACCGGCGGCACCATCACCTCCGGCAACCACTTCGACGCGTGGTCGTGCCAGGCGAACCGCACACCGCACGGGTGTCGCGGGGCGCTCGAACAGTGGTTGCAGACGGCTGTCGCCCAGTGGGCTCCTCGTGCCGTCCGGGTGCCGGCCGACCTTCTACGCATCACGCTCGCCGTCCTCAGGCCCGCACTCCGCCACCAGCAGCAGCGACCTGCCGCCTCGGGAAACGGCGTCCCGGCCCTTCCGGGAGACGACCGCGTTCGCGAAAGGGGTGTTACGGTGGTCGCCGGAAGGAGGCGTGTTGATGACTGTCGTGGAAACGCCCGCTGTGCGCGGCGCCCGGATCATCCACACCTCCCGGGCCTCACGCTGACCTTCGCCTGTCGCCCAAGGGCCCCACACTTCGTATCCGAATGCGCCGTGCGCGCCGACGTCGAAGACGGCTCTCTCCCGGCGCCGTGCAAGGCTGCGTGCCCTCGAACGATCCCCGCTTCAAGGCATGACGGAAAGGAACGGTCATGGACCTTCCCCGTATCTTCACCATCCGTGAGAGCAGCCACCGGATCCACAACCCGCTGACGGCGGACAAACTCGCCGCCTTGGGCGCCTCGCTCCACCTCGCCGCCGGGACACGGGCGCTCGACCTGGCCAGCGGCTCTGGTGAGCTGTTGTGCACCTGGGCGCGTGACCACGGGATCATGGGCACCGGGGTCGACATCAGCACGGTCTTCACCGCGCGTGCCCAGGCCCGCGCCGCCGAACTCGGCGTCGCCGACCGAGTCGAGTTCGTCCACGGTGACGCCGCCGGTCATGTCGCGGACCAGCCGGTCGACCTGGCCGCCTGTGTCGGCGCCACGTGGATCGGCGACGGCGTCGCCGGAACGATCGAGCTGCTCGACCGCAGCCTGCGTCCCGGCGGACTGATGTTGATCGGCCACCCGTTCTGGCGGCGGACCCCTCCGGACGAGGACATCGCCAAGGCGTGCCACGCCACCTCCATCGCGGATTTCGTGCTCCTCTCTGAACTGATCGGGCAGTTCCAGGAGCTGGGGTACGACGTCGTGGAGATGATGCTGGCCGATCAGGACAGCTGGGACCGCTACGCCGCAGCCCAGTGGCTCAACCTGCGACGCTGGCTCGACCAGAACCCGGACGACGAACTCGCCCCCGAAGTACGGGAGGAACTCAACACCGAGCCCCTTCACTACGCCCGTTACGGGCGTGAATATCTGAGCTGGGGGGTCTTCGCCCTCATGAAGCGCTGATGCCCCCTCCCCTGCGGGGCCTGGAGGGCCTGCCTCCAGGCCCCGCAAGGGCCTCCGACGGCTTAAACAACCGGCGTTGATCAGAAGGCCGAGGACGTGGACGAGGACGGATGCCCAAGGGCTGGTTCTAGAAGGTGAGGATCCGTTGTTGAAGGCGCAGGCCCGGGAGGACTTCGCTGAACGACCCTTTCGCACCCCTCCCGGCCTGCCCGAAGAGAGACCGGCGAGTGTGCGGGCCTGACCTCGGCAGGGGTCTGGGCAGATGCTCCCCCATGCCGCGGGCCCATCGCGAGGATCGCCGCGGTGGCGAAGGCGGGCCTGGCGAAGCGGTCGGCGCCCGGCGCGCCTCTGTCGGGGCCGCGCACCTGCACGTGCGCGATCCGCTCGGCGGCGCGCCGGACGGCCGCAGGGTCAGGGCCGGAGCCACTTCTGGTTGTTGCCTCCGTGGCAGCTCCACAGGATGACCCTGGTGCCGTTGGCGTCCAGGCATTTGCCTGACTGCACACCGGCGATGCTGCCGTCGGTGTTGAGGGTCCACTTCTGGTTGTTTCCGCCGTTGCGGTCCCAGATGACGACCGAGGTGCCGTCGGCGGTGCCCTGCCCGCTGGCGTCCAGGCACTTGTTGCCGTAGACCCGCAGCTCACGGGCGGAGGTCGTCGTCCACTACTGGTTGGCCTGACCGGAGATGCAGTCCCACAGGTGGACCGCCGCGCCGTTGGCCTGGGAGACGTTGGGGACGTCCAGGCACCGGCCGGCGTTGAGGTTGCGCCACGGGCCGCTCGTGACGGCGGAGGTCTTCATCGGCCCGTTGAAGGTCAGCTTCACGACGTAGGCCACCGCCGAGTAGGGCTGACTCGGCATGGTGATGCGCAGACCGGAGGAGTCCTGGGTGCGGGTGGGCAGGTTGACGTAGGTGCCGGCGGTGTTGCCGATGAGTTCCGTCTTGCTCAGGTTCGACAGGTCCATCCGGCCGCCGGCCAGCCCAGCACCGTGGCGTACAGAACGGTGTTGTCCTTGTCCCGTGCTGGCAGTCGCAACCACTGACCGAGAAGGACAGCAACGACGAAGGCCGTGCGGAGAACCCAGGTTGGCTGAAGTCGATCAGCCGTTGACGACGAACTTCAGCTCCGCCACGGGATTGGCGAACTGGGTGACGCGCAGGGACACCTGCATCCGCCACGTTCCCGGTACCGGGAGCATGACCTGCGCGGTGTAGAAGCCCGCTGACACCTGCGTCAGCGGGACGGCGCCCAGCGTCGTCGTGTCAGAGGTCAGGCGTATCACCGGCGGAGCCACGCCCTCGGCGGGTTGACCGCTGGCGGAGCGCAGCCGAAGGGTGAGGGTGCTGGGACCGCGGGCGAGCGGGGTGAGGGAAGCCTGCACCGTGATGTCGCCCAGTGTCGTGGTGTGGGTGCCGGGGTTGGACTCCGCTTGCGCGCCCACTGGCGCGGGGTCTCCATCGGGACTCGTGTCGACGAGAACGCCGGTCAAGAGCAGTGCGACGGCAAGGACCGCCCCCTCGACCGCGGTGGCGCGCACGACCCGCCGGGAGAGCCCTTGCCGGCTGGTGGTGTTCGATGCCTGCTTGAGCCGCGGCAGGAGCGACCATCTGTTCCACGCCGCGATCGCGAGGGCTGTCAGCACTATGGCGATCTTGGCCAGCACCAGCCGGCCGTAGTCGCTGCCGGCCGGCGTCGGCCAGGAACCGAGAATTCGCCACACGAGGAGGGATCCGGTGGCCACCAGAGCCACGAGGACGCCGGCGGCCGTGGTGGAGAACCGGGTGAGCACCTCGGCCGCGGCGGCGCCACGGCCGGAGAGGGTCGGCAAGGTGAGCACCAGACCGGTGATTCCGCCGAGCCAGATGCTGCCCGCCAGGAGGTGCAGTGCGTCCGCGCCGATGACGAGGAGTTCGGGGCTCGCCGCGCGTGTGTGCCCCACCAGGGCGGGAGCCGTGGCCGCGATCGAGGCCGCCGCGACCGCCGCGAGGCGACGCCGTCGCGACGTCGGCCCGTGCCGGAGCAGTGCCACGGCCAGCGCGAGTCCAGCGGCGACGGTCGTGGCGACGGCGTACTCGGTCAGCGGCAGCGACGACCACGTCGCACCTTCGAGGAGCAGGCCCGCCCCACCGCCGAGCAGGTAGAGCGCGGTGATCGGCAACGCGGTGAGCCACGCTCCGGCGGCGACGGCCGCGGCGGCCCGCGCCGAGACGGTGACGCGGCGGCGAGGACGGTCGGCGTAGGACTCCGCAGGTAGGAACATGACGGCGAAGGCGACGAGTCCGGTGGCGAGAAGAAGGCCGATGTAGCCCACCACACGGGCCAGAGTCAGCGGCCAGGAGACCTCGGGGATGGCGCTCGAGCCGTTCGAAGGCGGGGTGACGACAGTGGTCGGCGCGCCGACGGAGAACGTGAGGGCGCCGCTGATCGGATGGCCGTCCGTTGAGACGACCCGCCAGGTGATCACGGTCGTGCCGTTGCCCAGCGGTGCCGGGAAGACGACGTCGAGCTCGGCGCCCTTGACCTCGGGCTTGGCCGCGACCAGCTCACCTTTCGAGCCGAAGACCTGGACCCCGCCCGGCACACCGCGTACCGCCTCGTCGAAGGTGAACAGGACCCGGCCCGGCGCGGTCTGCAGGACCGCCCCCTGTGCCGGATCTGTGCTGATGAGGTGCGCGTGCGCGTGCGCCGGCTGAGGGAAGCTGAGCAGCAGCGCGGGGACGAAGGCCAGGATGAGCACCACTGCCGCCTGGATTCGCCCGGCCCGCCGGTGGATCATGTCAGGTGGCGCTGTCGAACGAGCGCCGCGCCGCCGAGGACTGAGCCGAGTACGCCGAGCGTCAGCGCGGCGAACGTCAAGACGCCGCCCCCTCCCGATTGGGGCTGAGCACTCGCGTGGTGGTGCGGGTCGACGGCGGGTTCGGAGACGACGAAGCTGGGAGCGGGCTGCTCGAGCTCGCCGACGTCCTGCCCGTCTTGTGGAACCTCTGTCCAGGCGGCTTCGCCGCGCTCGCAGGTTTGAATGGTCGGGAAGACGAGCGTGGTGCCCTTGGCCTCAGGCAGGGTGACGGCGATTTCGAAGACCTCGCGGTAGCCGTCCGGCAGCGGGATCTCCGCACTGTACGTGACTGACGCGACCTGTTGCACGATCGTCCACCCCGCTGCCCGGGTGGGGGCCACCGAGGTGATCTGCGCCGGAAGCTGAATGGCGATCTTGGTGGTGGCCGACTTCGCGCAGCCGTGCCCGACGCTGAACTGGAGCACGGCATGAGCACCGGCCGCGGTTGTGGAAGGCGTGACGGTCACGTGGGCGCTCGCCGGAGACGGGATGCCGACCAGGACGACGATGAGCGCGGCGACGCCGGCGTACATGAGGCGCCGCACCCTCGTATGAGCCGTTCGGGCAGATCCGATGTCATTGCGCCGCATGTCGCATCCTCGCGCCAAAGGACGAGTCGGCTCGCCGGTGTTGCTCCGTATGCGAGGGGTTCGCCGATCCGGGGGTCGCCCCGATTCGACCAACATGCCGAACCTATGTCAAGTATGTGAACTCACGAGGCTCGCATTGCGTCACCATGTGCTGCGATGTAACGTTCGTTCACATTAGTGAACTGAAGCCCGCATGCTGGACAGAGGGAGACGTCATGCCCAACATCACCGTCGAACTACTCGCGGGCCGGTCGCTGGAGCAACGCAAGGCCTTTGCCCGAGCCGTGGCCGACCACGCCGTCGAGATCCTCGGAGCCCGCCGGCAGGATGTCCGCATGGTCTTCACCGAGATCACGGCCGACGACGTGGCCAACGGAGGTGTGCTCGCCAGCGAGGACGCGAGCCGGGCCGGCGTGCTGGCGCAGCTGAACCAGGGCTGACGCCGCCGTTCGGGTGCGTCACGGCTGAGCGTTGGTGTGGGGCTGACCTGCGGGAGGGTCAGCCCCAGCGTCGTTTTACGGCGACGAGTGCGACCGGGTCAACCGACCAGCTTGTCGCTCATCGCCGACAGGCGGGCCTTCACGCTCAGCAGGGTCTCGATGATGAGGTCCTCCTGGCCGTGCTTGAGGCGGCTGATCGGGACGGCGACGCTCAGCGCGTCAACCGATCGGCGGGAGAACGGCAGCGCCACGCCGAAGCAGCGCACGCCCAGGCAGGACTCCTCGCTCTCCTCGGCGTACCCGACCCGGGCGGCCTTGTCGATGATCGCCAGCAGGGCGTCCCGGTCCGTGACCGTCTGCGTGGTTATGGCCTTGATCTGTTGCGGGACCAGCGAATCGCGGACGTCTTCGGGCATCTCCGCGAGCATCGCCCGGCCAAGGGCTGTGCTGTAGGCGGGAAGCCGGCGGCCGACGGCCGAGTACATGCGCAACGGGTGCTTGGACTCGCGCTTCGCCGTGTAGATGATCTCGGCGCCTTCCAGCCGGCCCAGGTGCACCGTCTCCTCGGTGGCCGCGGCGATCTCGTCCATCACGGCTCCGGCGCGCGTCAGGACCGGATCGCTGTCGATGTAGGCCGAGCTGACGGTCAGGGTGTGCACCCCGAGCCGGTAGATGCTGCCCGTCTGATCGGTGTCCAGCCAGCCGCGAGCGCACATGGTGCGCAGGAGCGCGTGCAGGCTGCTCTTGGGGATGCCGAGGCGCGTGCCCAGCTGCAGCTGGGTGCCCTCTCCGTGGGTGGCGATGTCGTCCAGGATGTCGAGGACGCGTGCAGCGGACTTGACCTGCGAGGTGGCAGAGCTGCCGTTGACCGTCTTGTCCGCGCCCACCAAGGCCTCCTTCTCAAGTGATCAATCAAATCATGGTGCATGCACCCGGCAGATACCAATAAACCACAGTTCACATATAAGGACTGACTTCGATCCCTTGACTCGTGATCAGGGCCACAGATACCGTCGCGCTCAGTTCACATAGCGGAACTTGGTTCACATAAGGAGAAGGACTTGATCGAGGTTAGGTACTCCGCCTCGCCGTCCGGCGTGGAGACGGCCACGAACGCGGACCTGCGAAAGAACTTCCTCGTGGACCGCCTGTTCCGCCCCGGCGAGGTGCACGCGGTGTACACCCACGACGACCGGCTGGTCGTCGGCGGAGCGGTTCCCGCCGACGGTCAGCTCGAACTCCCGGCCTGGGACGTCCTCGGCACGCCGTCGCACCTGGCCGGCCGCGAACTTGGCGTCGTGAACGTCGGTCAGCCCGGTCATGTGCTGGTCAACGGGGAGAAGTTCGAACTCCGCCATCTCGACGGGCTGTTCGTCGGCCGTGGCAACAAGGTCGTCTTCGCCGGTCCTGACGCCGCGTTCTACTTCGTGTCCGCTCCGGCGCATGCGGCGTACCCCACGACGTTGCTGAGCCACTCGGCGGTCGACCCGGTGCAGCTGGGCACGCCGCAAGGCGCGAGCGAACGCAGCCTCTACCGGTACGCCTGGGGCCAGGAGCTGCAGACGTCGGTCCTCCAGTTCGGTGTGACCGTCATCGCCGAAGGGTCGGTCTGGAACACCTTCCCGCCGCACCTTCACGACCGGCGCACCGAGGTCTACATGTACGTCGATCTCGACGAAGAGGACCTGGTCTTCCACTTGATGGGGCCGCCCGGCGCCTCTCGTCACCTCATCGTGCGCAACCGCGAGGCCGTCATCTCGCCGCCGTGGTCGATCCACTCCGGGGCCGGCACCGGCTCATACGCCTTCATCTGGGCCATGGGCGGCGAGAACAACCAGTACACCGATCTCACGCCGGTGCCGCTGGAGGACCTGTGAGATCGCCGTTCGATCTGACCGGCCGCCGCGCCGTGGTGACCGGCGCTGGCCGGGGGCTGGGAAGCGCCATCGCCGTGGGGCTCGCCCAGGCCGGGGCCGACCTGGTCCTCCTGGGCCGAAGGGAAAGCCAGGCGGCCACGCGGGACCAGATCGCCGACCTCGGCCGTGGGGTGGAGGTGGTGGACCTCGACGTCGGCGACCACGACGCCATCGGGCGCGTGGCCGCGGAGGTGAACCGCGATCGTCAGGTCGACATCCTGATCAACAACGCCGGCGTCATCGACCGCGAGAACTCGGTGGACGTCAGCCAGGAGTCGTGGAATCGCGTCCTGGACGTGAACTTGACCGGCCTGTTCTTCCTGTGTCAGGCGTTCGGGCGCCCGATGACCGAGCGCGGGCAGGGAAAGATCGTCAACATCGCCAGCCTGCTGTCCTTCCAGGGCGGGATTCGCGTGGCGTCGTACGCCGCCGGCAAGCACGGCGTCGCCGGCGTCACCAAGGCTCTGGCCAACGAGTGGGCAGGGCTCGGTGTGCAGGTCAACGCCATCGCGCCCGGCTACATGGTCACTGACAACACGACCGCGCTGCGCGCGGACGCGGATCGATCCCGGTCCATCGTCGAGCGCATCCCCGCTGGTCGCTGGGGAGACGCATCCGACATCTCCGGAGCGGCGGTCTTCCTCAGCTCCGCCGCCGCCGACTACGTCAACGGCCATGTCCTGGTCGTCGACGGAGGCTGGATGGCCCGCTGACGCCGGCTTCCAGCCTGCCCCACCCGCACAACACGACAACACCTGTCGCATCGGTCCCCCATCGGCAGGTTTCTCTTCCCGTCGCGCCCCCCGCCGGCTCCCCCCGGCGCCGAAGAGATCAAGGATCAACCGTGAAGATCACTACTCGTCCCACCGTGGTTTTACTGAGTCTCTCGCTCGCGGCCGCCCTGACCGGCTGCAGCGAACAGGCGGCCGGAGGCGGCGGCTCCGCCGACGCGGGCGGCTGCCAGCCGGCTGACGTCAAACTCGTCGGTCAGGTTCGCAACGAGTCCAACCCGTACGAGGCCTCATGGCTCACCGGCGGCGACGAGTTCGCCAAGACGGTCGGCCTCACCCAGCAGCGCCTCACCTACGGCGGCGACTCCACCAAGCAGCAGGAGCAGATCAGCCAGCTCCTCGCCGGCGACACCAAGTGCCTGGTCATGAACGTGCTGCCCAACGGCGACTCCGACACCGCGCCGATCGTCAAGGGCGCCGACACGGCCGGCGCCTTCCTCGTCACCCAGTGGAACAAGCCGGCCGACCTGAAGCCGGCCGACTACAAGACGTGGATCAGCCACATCACCTACAACGGCGTCGAGTCGGGCCGGCAGATCGGTGACGCGCTCGCCACGGCGATCGGCGGACAGGGCGGCATCATCGCGCTGCAGGGCGTGCTCGACACCGCGGCCGCGAAGGACCGGTTCGCCGGTCTTCAGGAGTCGCTCACGAAGAATCCGGGCGTGGAACTGCTCGATCAGCAGACCGCCAACTTCTCGCGGGCCGAGGCGCGGACGGTGACCCAGACACTGCTCACCAAACACGGCGACAAGGTCAAGGGCATCTGGACCGCCAACGACGACATGGCACTCGGCGCGCTGGAAGCACTCCAGCAGGCAGGCAGGGCCGGACAGGTGGCGGTCGTCGGCATCGACGCCGTTCCGGACGCGGTCAAAGCCGTACAGGACGGATCGATGACCGCCACCGTCTCCAGTGACGGCACCTGGCAGGGCGGGATCGGCCTGGCGATCGGCTTCTGCGTGGCCACCGGCAAGCTCGCGGTGAAGGACCTGCCCGCCGCCAATCGCGCCTTCTTCGCCGAGCAGTTCCTCGTGACCAAGGAGAACGCCGCCGACTTCGCGCAGCCGAAGACGAACCCGTCCGACTTCGAGTGCGGCAACGTCTTCAAGCGGGTGGCGGGGGCCTTGACGTGACCTCGGCGTCCGAGGTCGTTTCTGCGCCTCGCCGCATCTTCCGGCGAGGCGCGTCGTTACGAGACGCCGGTCCACCGGTCGCCCTGGCCGTCACCTTCTTGATGTTCGCGGTCCTGAGCCCGCGGTTCCGCAGCATCGAGAACGTGCAGAACATGGTGGACGCCGCCGCGGTACTCGCTGTCGTCACCTGTGGCATCACGTTCGTGCTGCTGATGGGGTCCATCGACCTCTCGGCCGCCGGCGTGATGGGCGCCTCCGCTCTGACGGTGTCGCTCCTGGTAGCCAACAATCGCAACGACAACGACCTCGGACTTCTCGGGATCGGGGTCGCCGTCTTGCTGGGCTGCGCGTTCGGCTGCCTGAGCGGGCTCGCCCTGGTCCTGCTGAAGGTGCCTTCGTTCATGGCGACCCTGGGGGTGTCGGCCGCGGGGCTCGGCGTGGCCACCCTCATGTTCGCCGGCGTCCAGCCCAACGTCTCCGACGCCATGCTCAAGGGCTGGGCGATCGAGCGCTTCCTGGGACTGTCCTATCTCACCTGGATCGCCGCCACGTGCATCCTGGTGGGCTGGCTGCTCCAGCGCTACACCCGGCTCGGCCGGTACGCCTTCGCGATCGGCGGCGCCGAGGAAGTGCTCGCGCTTTCTGGCGTCCGGGTGAAGCCCTACAAAGTCGCGGTCTTCGCCGTGGCCGGCGCCTTCTACGGGCTCGCCGGAGTCATGGTGACCAGCCAGCTCGGGGCCGGTCTCGTCCAGGCCGGCAGTGGATACGACTTCTCCGCCATCACCGCCGCCGTCGTCGGCGGGACGCTGCTCACCGGGGGCCGGGGCGGCGTCCTGCACTCCGCGGTGGGCGTCCTGCTCGTCGTGGTGCTCACGAACGGTCTGGTGCAGATCGGGGTCAGCCCGTATTGGCAGGGTGGTGTCGAGGGGCTCATCGTCGTGGCCGCGGTGGCGGCCGCAGTCATCCCTCAGCGTCGAAGAAACCAGGTGGTCAAGTGAGCGTCCCAGCCTCGACACCAGCGTTGGAGGTCCGCGGCCTCGTCAAGCACTATCCGGGGGTGACGGCTCTTGACGGCGTCGACCTGGTCGTCCGCCAGCACGAAGTCCTCGGTCTGGTCGGTGAGAACGGGGCCGGCAAGTCCACTTTGCTCAAAGCGCTGGTCGGTCTCGTCGTCCCCGACGCCGGTGAGATCCGGGTCCGCGGCGAAGCGGTCAAGCTGCGCAGCGTCGTCGATGCCGCCGATCACGGCATCGGGATGGTGTTCCAGGAGCAGTCGCTGGTGCCGAACCTGACCGCGGCGGAGAACATCCTCCTTGGCGGGGAGGGGCCGGGAGTGCGCCGGGGCGTCTATCGCTGGGATGCCATGCGCCGCCTGGCCCAGGAGCAGCTCGACAAGATCGGCTCGAACATCGACCCTCTGGTCCGCACTGACGCGCTCTCCTTCGCCGACCGGCAGATGGTCGAGATCGCGAAGGTGCTGCGCATCGAGCAGCGGAGTCAGCACCCACCGGTGATCGTCCTGGACGAGCCGACGTCGGTGTTGGAGGCCAAGGAGATCGAGACCCTGTTCGCGCAGATCCGCCGCCTGCGCGAATTCGCCTCGGTCGTCTTCGTCTCCCATCGCCTCGACGAGGTGCTGGAGGTGTGCGACCGCGTGGCGGTGCTGCGCAACGGCCAGTCGGTCGGCGAGCTCGCCGCGGCCGGAGCCGTCCCCCGCGAGCTGCACCGGATGATGATCGGGTCCACCGGGTCGGACGATCATTACCACGAGAACGCCGCGGCCGTCGTCGAGTCCGAGCGACCTCGGCTGACCGTACGCGGGCTGTCGGGCACGTCGTTCCAGGACGTCGACCTGGACGTCGCGGCAGGAGAGATCGTGGCGATCGTCGGTGTCCACGGATCCGGCCGGGAGGACGTCTGCCGCGCGCTGTTCGGCGCCGAGCCGGTCACCGCCGGCGAGATCCGGATGGACGGCAAGAAGATCAATATTTCCGGTACGCGCGCCGCGTGCGCCGCCGGCATCGGCTACGTTCCGGCCGAACGCAAGACGGAAGGCATGGTCGGTCCGATGTCGGTGGCCGAGAACATGACCCTGGCCAAGCAGCGGTCCCGGTGCGCGGGCCCCTTCGTGGCACCCGGGAAACAGGCCGCCGTGGTGGACCGCTGGATCGACCGGCTGTGCATTCGCACACCAGGTCGTGACACCCCCATTCAGCGGCTGTCCGGCGGCAACCAGCAGAAGGTCGTCCTGGCCCGCTGGCTGGTGGACGGCGACATCCGCCTGCTTCTGCTGGACCATCCGACGCGCGGCCTGGACATCGGCGCCCGCTCGGAGGTGTACCGGCTGATGCGTGAGCTCGCGGCGAGCGGGGTCGCCACCGTGCTGCTGGCCGACAGCCTCGAGGAGGCCATCGGCATGGCCGACCGAATCCTCGTCATGAACGACGGACGGGTCGTTTCCGAGGTCGCCTGCCCGGCCGGCGGCAAGCCGAGCCCTCTGGACCTTGTGAAAGAGATGGTATGAGCACTCCCGTCGCCTTGAAGCCGGCCGCCGAGGCCGCAACCGGTGATGGCGGCCCTCGCCTGGGCCGGCGGCTCACCGGATTCATGCCGCTCATCGCCCTGCTGGCGCTCGTGGTCGCCCTGGCCATCGCCGATCCGGGCTTCCTGACGCAGCGGAGCCTGACCGCGGTGGCGCGTACGGCCGCGCCCCTCATCGTGCTCGCCGCGGCGGCGACGCTGATCGTCCTCTGCGGAGGGATCGATCTGTCGATCGCGGCGGTGGCCTCGCTTTCGACCGTCCTGCTGGCCCTCTGGCTGCCGCATCTCGGTGGCCTGGCCACACCCGCGGTCATCCTCGCCGCGGCGTCCATCGGCGCGGTGCAGGGGGTGGCGCATGTTCTGCTCCGGATACCGTCTTTCATCGTCACCCTGGGCGGGATGAGCATCCTGTCCGCCGTCGCCCTCGTCGTTTCCGGCGCCGGCACCGTGCGGGTGGTGGACGACTCGACGGTCAAGTGGCTCGAGCTGTACGTCGGCGGCTACGTGCCGATGTCCTTCGTGATGGCCCTCGTCGTGGTCGCTCTGATCGCCTTGGCGCTGAGGCTCACCCCGCTGCGCAGCTGGATCTCGGCTACGGGGTACTCCGAATCAGCCGCGCGGCTGGCCGGCACACCGGTTGACCTGGTCAAGATCGGCGCGTTCGTCGTCTCCGGCGCCGGCGCCGGGTTCGCCGCGATCATGCTGGTCTCGCGCCAGTTCAGCGGCGGTCCCACGATGGCCGACAACCTTCTGCTGCCGGCGGTCGCGGCGATCGTCGTCGGCGGCACCGCCATCACCGGCGGCCACGGCAGCGTGTGGCGGAGCCTGGCCGGCGCGTTGGTCGTGACGCTGCTCCGGGTCGGGCTGCCGATCGTCGGGGTGCCGTCCGCCTACGAACAGATCCTCTACGGCGTCATCATCGTCATCGCCGTCACCCTCACCCTCGACTGGTCGAAAGTGTCGATCATCAAGTAGTCCCGCCTGTCTATGGAAGGCCGTCATGTCCCACGAGAACTCCCTGCTCCTGCCAGCCGTCCGATCGTTCCTCTCCTCGCCCAAGCGGTTGCTCATCGGCGGCGAATGGGTGGACGCGAAGGACGGGAGAACGTTTGCCGCCGTCAACCCGTCGACCGAGGAGTTGCTCGTCGAGGTCGCGCAGGCGTCCGCCGCGGACGTGGATCGCGCGGTCGTGGCCGCTCGCACGGCGTTCGAGTCCCCGTCCCCGTGGTCGAGAATGACCCCGCGTGACCGCTCCCATCTGCTGTGGCGCATCGGCGACCTCATCGATGCCCATCGCGACGAGTTCGCCCAGCTGGAAGCGCTCGACAACGGGAAGCGCGTCGAAGCGGCCCGGGACGGTGACGTGGCCGTCTCCGCTGAGCTCTTCCGTTACTTCGCGGGCTGGGCGACCAAGATGGAGGGCACGACCATCCCGATGTCCGTGCCGGGGCGCGAGTTCCACGCGTACACCCGCCGCGAGGCGGTCGGCGTCGTCGCGGGCATCGTGCCGTGGAACTTCCCCCTGCTGATGGCCTGCTTCAAGATCGTCCCGGCCATCACCGCGGGCAACACCGTCATCCTCAAGCCGGCCGAGCAGACGCCGCTGACGGCGCTGCGCCTCGGTGAGCTCCTGCTGGAGGCAGGCGTGCCTGCCGGTGTCGTGAACATCCTGCCCGGCTTCGGTGACACCGGGGCCGCGCTGGTCGACCACCCTGGTGTCGACAAGGTCGCGTTCACCGGCAGCACCGAAGTCGGCAAGAAGATCGCGGCCGCGGCTTCGGGCAACCTCAAGAAGGTCTCCCTCGAGCTCGGCGGCAAGGCTCCCAACATCGTCTTCGACGACGCGGACCTCGACGCCGCCATCGCCGGCGCCGTGCTCGGCGGTTACTTCAACGAGGGGCAGTGCTGCGTCAACGGGTCGCGCCTCTACGTCCAGCGTGGTGTCTTCAACCAGGTCGTCGAAGGAGTGGCCGCGGCCGCGCGCGCGATCAGAGTGGGCGACGGCTTCGACCCGGCCTCGCAGATGGGGCCGCTCGTCTCCCGGGAGCAGCACGAGAAGGTGCTGGGCTACATCCGTGGCGCGCTGAAGGAAGGCGCCGTGCTGAACGCGGGAAGCGCCGACGCCGTCGGCGATCGCGGCTTCTTCGTGTCGCCGACGCTCATCACCTCGGTGAACGAGCAGATGGCGGTGCAGACCGACGAGATCTTCGGCCCGGTCGTGACGGCGCTTCCCTTCGACACCGAGGACGAGGTGGTCGCGGCGGCGAACAACACGGTCTACGGGCTCGCCGCGGGTGTCTGGTCGAGGGACATCGGCACGGCGCACCGCGTCGGCGCCCGCCTGCGGGCCGGCACCGTGTGGCTCAACACGTGGCACGCGGACGATGTCACGCTCCCTCGCGGCGGCTTCAAGCAGTCGGGCTGGGGACGCGAGCTCGGGTCCTTCGGCCTGGACGACTACACCGAGCTGAAGACCGTCATCGCCGAGCTGCGATGAGAACCCGGCCGCCGGCGAGGTAGGCCCCCGGAATCGATCCGGCGGGCCGACGTCCAGCTAAACGACCACCAGTGCCGACCTCGGCCGAGGCGGTGGTCGTGGCAGTGGCGCACGTGCTGCTGCGATGCGACCAGGAGCGCTACCGGTTACGGACGGCGGCGGCGCGGAACGGTCACCTGTTCCCGTGGCTTTCCGCGATCGCCGTCCCAGCCGGTCTGCAACCGGCAGCCGCGGCACCTCGGCCCGCCAGGCGCCGACCTGGCACGAACCACTCCGGCCGTCGGCCGATCCGGCCCTCCCGCATGGCTTCGCCGGCGCATCAGGCAATGACGGGCCTGGCTACCCGCCGGCTATTTGGCAGGCCCGAACTCCATACAGGGCCGAGGCTGAGCATTTTCATAGATGCGTTTCACATATGCGAATCGATCGACAGATCGATTCATGTGGGTGGACGTAGTTCTTGACGCTGCATTCCGTGCGACATACCGTCAGGGCGCCGTGGTTGGTTCGTACTCCTCCCCCACCCCCCAGCCAGCCCCAAGGGATCCCTATGAAAGCGCCCCTCAGGTCTGCCCGTTCCCACCTCTCCCCTCGTTTCGGCCGACTGTCCAGAGGCTTATCCGGCCGGGCCACCGCGGCGTTCGTCGCAGTGCTGGTGGCCGTCGCCGGGTTGGTGGCCCCCGCCACCCCAGCCCTCGCCGCCCCCGACGACGACGGGCGGCTCAGCATCCTGCTGTTCTACAAGCCCAATTTCCACGCCTCGAATGTGCAGGCGCGGCAGGCCGTGCGCGACCTGGCCGCCCAGCTCGGCACCCAATACGGCCAGCCGGTCGACATCCAGGAGACCGACGACCCGGCGGCTTTCACCACCGCCAACCTCGCCGTTCGCGACACCGTGGTCTTCGCCCAAACCGGTGGCGTGCTGTTCAACGCGGCCCAGCGCGCCGCGCTCGAGAGCTACATCCGCGGTGGCGGCGGCTTCATGGGCCTGCACTACACCGGATGGTCGGTCGGTGAGAGCGAGCACGACGTCAACCCGTTCTACGCCCGCCTCGTCGGCGCCGTTTCCGAAGGGCACCCGGAGAATCCCGGGGTCCGGCCGGGCCGCGTGTTCGTGAAGGACACCGGCCACCCGCTCACGCAGGGCGTGACGACCAGCGTCACCCGCAGCGACGAGTGGTACGACTGGGTCGTCAACCCGGCTCCCTGGGTGCGCACCCTGATCGAGGCTGACGAAACCTCGTACGGCATGGGCCGGCAGGGCACCATGCACCCGGTCACCTGGTGCCAGCAGATCGACTCCGGCCGGTCCTGGTATACGTCCATGGGGCACGAGGGCACCGCCTATTCCGAGGCGTACATGCGCGCTCAGATGAAGAACGGTCTGGCCTACGCCGCCAAACTGCTGGCCGCGGACTGTTCGCCGCCGGTCAAGGACCAGGCCGGCGCCTGGAGCGGCGTGACGCCCTGGCCGCTGGTTCCGATCAACATGGCGCTGACCTCCGACGGCAGGGTGCAGTCGTTCGGGAGCGTCGGCGGCTGGGGGAACGACACCACGCCTTACGACTGGACCGGCAACGACGCGGTCACCCAGGGCGGCCAGATGGAGGTCGACATCTGGGATCCGGCCACCCCGCGCACGCTGGCGAACCTGCGCAGCGGCATCCTCCCGAACACCACGTACACCGATCTGTTCTGCGCCATGCAGGTGCAGAGCCCGCACGACCACTCCACCATGACGGTCGGCGGCGATGACGGCATGGGCGGCAACGCGCCCAACGACGGCGCGATCGGCGTCACGAGCTACTCCACCAACAACGGGCTGCAGAACGAGGCGCCCATGAACTTCCCCCGGTGGTACCCGACGGGCACCACGATGCCCAACGGAGACGTCGTCGTTCAGGGTGGCAGCCTCACCGGCGGGCCCGGCGGGCGCGGGGTCCTCACTCCGGAGATCTACACCCCGGAGCAGGGCTCGGGCTGGAAGAAGCTCGACGGCGCCAGAAGCCCGGCCGCCTACGGCGACGGCGGCAACGACCACGCGGGCGCGGACGAGAACCGCTGGTGGTACCCGCGTGCGTTCGTCGCCCCGACGACCGGGACGCTGTTCAACATCAGCGGCACGCAGATGTTCGAGCTGAACCCCGCCGGCAACGGCGGCACCGGCCAACTGACCCTCCGCGGCACCCTGCCGTCAGGCATCGCCAACCAGGGCGCCAACGGCAACCCGGTCGGCGCCACCTCCACCGCCACGATGTTCCGCCCCGGCAAGATCCTCCAGGTCGGCGGCGGCTGGTGGGCCAATGGCGGCGGCCCGGATGGCGCTCGCGCCGGCTTCGTCGTCGACATCACCGGCGGCACCGCCAACCCGGTCGTCACCGCGACCCAGCCGATGAAGTACCAGCGCCACTGGGCGACCTCGACGCTCCTGCCCGACGGCAGGGTGCTGGTCACCGGGGGCGGCCGGGAGAACAACGGCAACGGCGGGTACGTCACCAACCCCGAAATCTGGGACCCGGTCACCGGCAACTGGACCGAGGTCATCATCCCCCAGGAGCGGGCCCGGCTCTACCACTCCACGGCCCTGCTCCTGCCCGACGGCCGCGTGATGGTCGGCGGCGGCGGTACTCCCGGTCCGCGCAACTACACCGACGTGGAGTACTACTCGCCGGGATACCTGTTCAACGGCAACCAGGCCGCCCCGCGACCGGTGATCAGCGCCGCACCACAGAAGATCGGCTACAACGGCGCCTTCCCGATCACGGCGACCGGCACCGTCTCCCGGGTCACGCTGGTCCGCAACGGTTCCGTGACGCACGGGTTCAACAACGACCAGAATTTCCAGGACCTCGCCTTCAGCCAGTCCGGTGGCACGGTGAACATCACCGCGCCGCTCAACGGCAACTACGCACCGCCCGGTTCGTACATGCTGTTCATCTGGGACAACACCGGCACCCCATCGGTCGCGAAGATCGTGAAGATCGACCCCTCGGTGGTCATGACCCAGCTGAACCCGCGGGTGGTCGACCAGTTCGAGTACCCGCGGCTGCCCGCGGAGTGGCGTACCAACAACCCCCCGGCCACCGTCGACGTCGCCCCCGGCAACTCCCGGATGGTGCCCTGGGCAGTGGCGAGCCAGGTCCAGCTGGTGCGCGGCAACGCCACCGGTCAGGGTGGCCTCGGCTACACGGGATACCAGCTGGCTCTGGGCGGCTCCGGCACTGTCAGCCGCACGGTCAGCGATCTCACCCCTGGAAGCACCTACCGGATCTCGCTGCGTTACGCACGCGACGCCCGAACGTCCGGGAGCGCCGCGGCGACGGGAACACTGTCGATCGGCAGCCTGAACGCGACACTCACCGCCACGACGGCCCTGCCGTCGACCGCCGCCTACGGCACGTACGCCGCCACCTTCACCGCCGCGACGGCTTCCCAGGTGCTCACCCTGAGAGGCACCGCCGGCGGCCTGATGATCGACGACCTGGTGATCGTGGGCGACAACCCGCCACCGCCGGCCACCGGTGTCCCGATCCGGTACGAGTTCGAAGAGGGGACGGGCACGACCGTCGCCAACACCGGCACGGCGGGCTCGGCCGGGGCCGCCGTCCTGACGGGAACCACCGGCTGGTCTGCCAACGGCGTGCTCGGCAAGGCGGTCAACCTGCCCGGCGGCAGCACCGCCAACGCCGTCGATCTGCCCGACAACCTGCTCCAGGGCGCGGCGAACTTCTCCACGGCGCTCTGGGTGCGCCCCGATGTGAAGAACAACTGGACCGGCTTGTTCCACATCGGTGACGGGCTCGGCTCGGCCGGAAGCTACTACCAGATCCAGATGCAGACCCAGGCGAGCGGGAGCACCGGGCTCGCCGTCACCTTCAAGGGCAAGACCGGCCCCGAGGAGAGGGTCTACGCCAGCCCGGCACAGGACGTGGCCGCCAACCAGTGGAACCACGTCGCCTTCACCCGCCAGGGCCCGATCGGCACGCTGTACCTCAACGGACAGGTCGTCGCGACGCGTACCGACCTGACCGTCGGAATGACCGAAGTCGGCCCGACGGCCGACAACTGGCTGGGCCGCAACGGATATCCCGACGCGGCGTTCGACGGTCTGATCGACGATGTCCGGTTGTACACCTCCGCATTGACCGCGGCGGACGTCGCGGGGATGTACAACGAAGGCGTCTCGGTCCGGTACACCTTCGACGAGGGCGCGGGCACCACCGCCGGGAACACCGGCGCGAAGTCGTCGATCGGGGCGGCGACGTTGCTGGGCACGACGTCGTGGAACACGGCCGGCCGTTACGGTGCCGCGGTGAACCTGCCCGGCGGTGCGGCGACCTCGGGCAACGAGGTCCGGCTGCCCGACAACATCGAGGCAGGGCTGACCAATCAGTTCACCGTGTCCTTCTGGGCACGCCCGGACACGCTGCCGAGCTGGGTGCCGCTGGTCCAGATCGGCAGCAGCACGGACACGTTCTTCCTGCTCCAGTCGGCCACGAGCGGCGGAACCACCGGGTTCGGGGCCACCTTCAAGGCGCCTGGGGTGGCCACACAGGAACGGCTCCTGCTGGGAGCGGGCAAGGATCTGCCGCTCAACGCGTGGACGCACGTGACGTTCACGCAGAACGGCTCGACCGGGAAGATCTACTTCAACGGTGTCCTTCAGGCCACCCGTACCGATTTCACCATCAGCATCGGTGACGTGGGCGTGGGCGGCAACACCACGGCCAACTTCATCGGCGGGACGAGCTGGGGCGACTCACGGTTCGACGGCCTGATCGACGACTTCCGTCTGTACGGTTACGAGCTCAGCGCGGAGCAGGTGACGCAGCTGCACGCGGGTCGCCGATGAGCGCGCCGTCCTGGTAGGACACACACTTGGGCTCCGGGAAATTCCCGGGGCCCAAGTCGTGGGCGGTCATCAGCCGTGCTGGTGGACCCCCGTTCGAGAGCGGGTCACCTCTGCTCGGCGCGGGACGGGAGATCTTCAGCGGAAAGGCTCCACAGCCGGGTGAGAAGCTCACGAAGCTGACCGAATTCGCCGGGATCGAGACGCTGGGCGAGCTCCTCCTCAAGGCTTGCCAAGTGAACCAGTGCGCGACGGCGGCGCTGTTCTCCGGCGGGGGTGGGGACGAGCAGGCGGTCGCGCCTGGAGTCGGGATCGGGCAGAACGGCCAGGATTCCGGCGTCGGTGAGTTCACGAGAAATGGTGTGGATGTGCTGGCGGCTGACGCCCATGGCGCGGGCGATCTCAGCGGGTCGGCTGCCTTCGGGGCGCAGGTAGGAGACGACCATTGCGGCGGCGGCGCTGATGGGAGGTTCACCGTCCTCGACGGCCGTGGCGTTGAGTCGGTCGGTGAACCACCGGAAGCCGTCGCGCAACAGCACTGCCAGCGGCGGCCGCGCCGCTGTCGCCGGCCAGACGTCGTCGTTCGAAAGCGGGCCGTCCGGGTGAGGGCGGGGTTCGGGTTGCATGGCGCCTCCTTCGACACCTACTCTAACCGTCAATTGAGTTGACGGTTACCGCTGGAGGGGGCAACGGATGACGGATGGCGTCTTGGTGGCGGGAGCCGGTCCGACGGGACTGATGACCGCCTACGAGCTGGTCCGCCGGGGGGTTCCGGTGCGGCTGATCGACGCCGCTGACGGCCCTGCGACCACGAGCAGGGCGGCGGCGATCCACGCCCGCACCATCGAGGTGCTTGATCAGGTCGGGCTCTATGAGGCTTTCGAAGCGCGTGCGGTGTCGGGCCGAGGAATCGCCTTCTACGCCGACGGTGCCGAGCTGGCCAGCATGGACGCGACGTTCACGACCCAGGCGACCCGCTTCGACCAGGTGTGGTTCCTGGACCAGGTGATCACGGAGGAGCTGCTTCGCGAGGCGCTCGCGGCACACGGGGTGAGCGTCGAGTGGGGGGCGCGGCTGATCGAACTCGCCGAGAACCCGGAAGCGGTCACGGTGCGGCTGCGGCATGCCGACGGCACGCTCGAAGAAGGTCAGGTGGCGTGGCTGGTCGGCGCCGACGGCGGGCACAGCGTGGTACGCGACCAGCTCGGTGTGCGCCTGACCGGCGAATCGAGCGAGACCTGGCTGATCGCCGACGCCGAACTCGACTTCGCCGAGCCGCTTGAGCACGACCGGATCCGATGGATCCGCGCCGACGGCAAGACCGTCATGATCTTCCCGCTCGTCGGGGACAGACGGTGGCGGCTGCTCGACACCGTCGACGTCGCCTACGACGGCGATCTCGGCGCCGTGGCCGAACGGTTCGCCGGAAAACTCAGCCGCGGGCTGGGCCGCGAAGTCACCGTCGCCACCCCGTCGTGGGTATCGGTGTTCACCATCCAGCAGCGCGCGGTGCCCGTCATGCAGTCCCGCGCCGGTGTCGGACGGCCCTCTCGATGCTTCCTGGTGGGGGACGCCGCCCACGTGCACTCGCCGGCCTCCGGGCAGGGCCTGAACACCGGTCTGCAGGACGCGGTCAACCTCGCGTGGAAACTCGCCGCCGCGACGCGCGGCGAACTGTCCGTCGAACGAGCAGCGGCGCTGCTCGACAGCTACAGCGCCGAGCGGGTGCCGGTCGGGCAGGCGCTGCTGTCCACCACACAGATGGCCACCGCACTCGTCAACCTTCGCAACTCCACCGTGGATCAGCACCTGCCGGCGGTCTTCGCGACCCTGCGCGCCCTGCCGCCGCTGTTCCACGCTGTCAACCAGGGTTTTCTGGGCGGCATGTCCGGGCTCGCGATCGCCTATCCGACCAGCCCGCTGACCGTGCACGACGGCGACACCACCCGCACCGGGCCCCGGCCCGGGCAGCGCCTCGCCCAGGTGCGGCGGGCCGATGCCCGGGATCCCAGCTGGCAGCCCGTGCTGGCCGCACTGCGCGAGCCCGGCTGGACCCTGCTGGTCGCCATGACCGAAACGGCGGCTGGGTCACTGGACGTCTGGCGGAGTAAGGCCTGGCCGACCCCCGCGGTCCACCCCGTCGACGGGCTGGCCGCCGAACAACTCGGGCTGCGCTGTGCGCAGCCCGCTGCCGAAACGACCGGATGGCTGCTGGTGCGTCCCGACGGACACGTCGCCGCCCGCGGCCGGGGCTCTGCCGAACTCGATCGGGCACTCGCGCGGATCGCTCGATGACACGGCACATCCCCGTCGGCCAGGGCGTCTCTACGGCCGCAAGTTCTAACGGAGGAGGTGGGGCCGGGCGGCGACGAGGACGCCCAGCACCCCGAAGGTGCCGATCAGCCAGATGCCGCTGACGATCGTGCTGACGGTGTCGCCGCCGAGGATCGAGGCGGCCATCGTGACCGGGAACCACATGCCGGCCAGCAGCGGCAGCCAGCGCAGCGCCCCGTCGAGCCGCTTCCCGGCGGCCATCACGACGCCGAGCACCAGCAGGAGCAGCTGGCTGAGCGGCCAGCTCGCGTCGAGGATCGCCAGCCAGAGCGGGAAGTCCTCGTGCCTGGCGTAGCCGAAGGAGAGGGCGTTCAGCAGGAACGCGCAGGGCAGGGTGACCATCAGCGTGTACGGGATGAAGCGCGCCACCCCGTCGCCCGCGAGGCGTTGCTTCGACACCGTCAGGATCCAGGCGAAGACGCCGACGACGAAGAGCATGCCGGTGACCGTGTCGAGGGTCTGGATGCCCTGGTAGATGTCGTCGCCGACGATGAACGTGCCGATCGCCCAGGCGGTGGCGCCGAAGGCGAGCAGCAGGCCCGACGTGCGGACCGGTGTGGTGAGGGTGGTTTCCATGCAGGCCACCGTTCCGGCCGGGCGTCCCGGGCGCCCAGGGAGCGGAGACCGGAGAAATGTCCCGACCTGGTCGGGGCGCCGGTCCCTGCCGGGCGGATCCGGAGCTGTGCCACGCTGTCCGGATGTTGTCCTCCGTCTCGCGTTCCACCCTCGCCGCGCTCGCGATCGCGGCGTTCTGCCTGATCGCGGCCGTGCCGACGACGTGGGCCGAGATCGCGACGGGGGCGGTGACCCGGCCGGGGCCGATCTCGTTTTCGCCGTGGTCGTCGACCGTGCCGGCGGTGGCGCTGGCGCTCGCGGGGGCGGTGCTGGCGCTGCGGCTGCCGCGCCACGCGATGACGTGGGTCCTGCTCGGGGGCGGGCTGGTCAGCGCGCTCAACGGGCTGGGGGCGGCGTGGGCGGCCTATTCGCTGACCCGCCACGGCGGGGCGCTGCCGCTCACCGCGCCGGCTTTCTACGCGGGGGCGCGGCTGGGGCCGTTGATGAATCTGGTGCCGCCGCTGGTCCTGCTGTTCTTTCCCGACGGCAGGCTGCCGTCGGCCCGCTGGCGGCGTCCGGCCTGGCTGAGCTTGGGCGGGACCGGGTTCGCGGTGCTGGTCTTCCTGACCGTCCCGTGGCATGTCATCGAGCCGGGCGGCCCGTGGCCCGGTCTCGACCCGCCGCTGGTCGACCTGCCCGACGACGTGTGGCGGTCGCTGGTCGGCCTCGCGCCGGTGCTGATCGTGGTGACGCTGGTGGTGGCCGTGGCGGCGTTCGCCGTCCGGTTCGGCGGGGCGGGCCGTGAGCGGCGGGCGCAGTTGCGGTGGATGCTGCTGGCCGGGCTGCTCAACGTGGTGCTGCTGGCCGCTCCCCTGGTGGCCGGCTGGCTGCCCGCCGACGTGGTGTTCGTGGCGGGGACCGTCGCGCTGGCGGCGGCGGTGCTGATCGCGGTCGGCCGCTACCGGCTCTACGACATCGACCCGGTCCTCGGCTGGACGCTGGTCTACGGCGCGCTGGCCGCCGCCGTCGTCGGCGTCGACGTGGCGATCTTCGCGGGCATGAGCGCCCTGGTCGAGGAGCCGATGGCGGCCGTCCTGGCGGCGGGCGTGGTGGCCGTGCTCTACGCGCCGCTGCGGTCGTGGATCCAGAAGCGCGTCGGCGGGCTGCTGCGCGGCGAGCCCTACGACGTGGTGTCGGCGCTGGCCCGCCGCCTGGAGGAGAGCGCGGGCCCCGAGGAACTGCTGCTCGCGGTCGCCTCGGCGGTCGCGTCGGCGTTCCGGTCTCCTTATGTACGTGTCGAGCTCGACCGCTCCGGCGGCGGAGTGGTGGCCGTCGAACACGGCGCCAGGCGCGACGACGGGGTGGTCGTGCTGCCGTTCGCCTACCGCGACGTGGAGATCGGCCGGCTGACCCTCGTCCCCCGGGCCGGGGCCCGGCTGGCCGAGGCCGACCAGCGTCTGCTCGCCGACGTGGTGAGACAGGCGGCGGCGGCCGTGCGGGCCACCGCGCTCACCGAGGAGTTGCAGCAGAGTCGTGAACGCCTGGTCGGCGGGGTCGAGGAGGAACGCAGGCGGCTGCGCCGCGACCTCCACGACGGTCTGGGCCCGACGCTGGCGGCGGCGGCGCTGAAGGTCGAGGCGGCCGGGAACCTGATGGAGCGCGACCCGGCGCTGGCCCGCGAAGCGCTGGGCCAGGTGCGCGGCGACCTGTCGACGGTCCTGGCCGACGTGCGCAGGCTCGTCCACGACCTGCGCCCGCCGGCGCTCGACCAGTTCGGCCTCGCGGGAGCCCTCCGCCACGCGGCCGAACGGTTCGGCGAGGGGTCGTTGTCGATCGTGGTCACGACGGCGGGAGACCTGACCAGGCTCCCGGCGGCGGCCGAGGTGGCGGCTTACCGGATCGGCTGCGAGGCGATGGTGAACGTGACCCGCCACGCGCGGGCGGGCCGCTGCGACGTGCGGCTGATCGCGACCGGCGGGACACTTGAGGTGGAGATCGTCGACGACGGGCGCGGACTGGGCCGTGCGGGACAGACGGGGGGCGTGCCGGGAGTGGGCCTGCTGACCATGCGCGAACGCGCCGAGGAACTGGGCGGCCGGTGCACCGTCACCGCCGGCGCCACCGGGACGCGGGTCCACGCGGTCCTGCCGCTGGCGGTGCCCGCGTGACCCGGGTGCTGATCGCCGACGACCATCCCGTCTACCGCGACGGGCTGCGCATGCTGCTCGCCTCGACCGGCGAGGTCGACGTGGTCGCCACCGCCGCCGACGGCAGGGAGGCGGTCGAGAAGGCCCTCGGCCTGCGCCCGGAGGTGGTCGTGATGGACCTCGGCATGCCCGTCATGGACGGTGTGACGGCGACGCAGAGAATCGTCGCGGAGACCTCGGAGATCGGCGTGCTGGTGCTGACGATGCACGACGACGACGAGACCGTGTTCGCCGCGATGCGCGCGGGCGCCCGGGGCTACCTGGTCAAGGGCGCCGACCAGACCGAGATCCTGCGGGCCATCAAGGCGGTCGCGAGCGGCGAGGTCATCTTCGGCCCCGCGCTGGCCTCACGGGTGACCCGGTTCTTCGCCCGTCTGCCCGTCGTCCCCGAGGCGGAGCCGTTCCCGCAGCTCACCGCCCGCGAGCGGGAGGTGCTCGAACTGATCGCGGCCGGACTGTCGAACCGGCAGATCGCCGAGCGCCTGTTCCTGGCCCCCAAGACGGTCCGCAACAACGTGTCGAACGTGTTCGCCAAACTCCGGGTCGCCGACCGGGCGCAGGCCATCGTCCAGGCCAGGGAAGCGGGTCTGGGCCGTCAGCCGTAGGCGCCGAGATTTCGGACAATGATCGGAGCAATCATCCTTTTCGGCCATGCATTCAGGTAGTTGCAGAAACAATTACACGCCGCCTTTTATCCCCTTAATTTTACATATGTGGCTCTCGAAAACGTTCCAAACGACTCTAGGCGAATCTTGATATCCCGATATAACCTCCCTACGAATGACTCGATGATCACGACATGATGGGATCTCTCCCGCATGGCAATCGCTCTCGTGGTGCCCATCCACCTGGACGCCATCTGCCTGCCCACCGACCAGGACGCCGTCGGCCCGGAAGCCGACTTCACGCTTCTTCCCTACGTCGGGCCCGACGGCCGTGACCACCACGGCGACCGCCCCTACCTCGGCGGCGCGATCCTGTCGTCGCCCTTCGACGACCGGCACTTCCGCCTGAAGGCCGGCCTCCACCTCCACTGGGCGCTGCCCGACGCGCTGACCCGGCTGACCCAGGACGACGACGGCGAGACCCAGGTCCCGGTGGTCCCCAACCGCTGGCTGGTGACCCGGGCGACCAACGGGACCGTCGACGGCCAGTGGGTGGTCGAGAGCGACCACCTCTCCGACGAGGACGGCGGCGGCACCGTCTATCCGGACGCCGGAGGCGACCGGCCCTACCGCCGCCTCGGCCGCCAGGTGAGGTTCGACCAGTGGCCCGTGACCGGCGGCGAACACCTTCCGGAGCTGACCGCGGTCGGCCACGGCGACCCGGTCTTCGCCGCGTTCTACCCGAACTGCCACAGCGTCTTCGGCTTCTACGACCCCGACCACACCGAACCGCCGAACGGCGTGAGTTACGACGTCATCGGCTGGTACGCGAACACGGCCCAGGACCCGGTGGCCCTCCGCAGGACGCCCACCGATTGGAGCGTTCCATCGGGCACACCGACCCGCCTGTTCTGCTACGCCAAACTGACCTTCGACCCCGGCGACGACACCGCGAACCCCCTGCTGGCGAACGCGGACACCGGCGTCTACATCGGCAACAGCCCCACCGAGGCGCTGGCCGCCTCGCTCGGCCCGATCATCGGCGGCGACGACCCCGACGGGATCGAGAACCTCCTGGAGGCCATCGCCTTCGCGAGCGACCTGGAGTCGCGGAGCACCGACCTGGAGACCCGGCTCGCCGAAGTCCGGCACACCGCCGGTTTCGATCCGGCCCCCGCCGGGCTGCGCTGGACGGTCCGCCGCCAGGACGACAACGACGGCGCCACCCCCGCCCAGAAGCAGGCCCGCGAGGCCCTCTCGCTCACCGGTCAGGTCGCCGACCTGCTCGACGCGCTGAACCAGGCGCAGCAGGACTACGACGAGGCGTGCGACACCCTGGCCAGCCTCCGCGACCGCCTGTTCGCCGACTGGCACAAGTACCTGATCTGCGCCTATCCCGACGACGCCACCCGCGACGACTACCCCGACCCGGACGAGGCGGCGTTCTACCTCCAGCGCCAGATCACCGCGATCACGATCCAGTCCGACCGGACCGGCGTCTTCCCGCCCACCGGGACCGGCGCCACCCGGGCCCACGTGCTGGCCGCCGCGATCAAGAACCTGACCTCCGCGCTCATCCCGCTCAACACCCAGGCCGCGACGGCGAAGACCGCGTTCGTGGTCGACCGGGCCCCGGCCCCCGTCTGGTGGCGGCCCCGCGAGCCGGTCGTGCTGTTCACCGGCCCGGCCGCGACCCCGACCGACCGCCACGGCGCCGACGGCACGCTGGAGTGCGCCGTCGTGGACGTGCCCGATCCGGCGACGCCCGCCGCGCTGACGACCGTGCGGACCGGACTGGACGACACGTTTCCCGCGCAGCGGTGGACGACCGACCCGTGGCATCCGGTGCTCCTCCAGTGGGAGGCCGAGTTCTTCCCGATCGCCGCCGGCGACAACCTGGCCGCCGACCAGCGCGACTACGACGTGTCCTTCATCCTCAACGGCTACGACCTGCCGCCGGGCGAGGCCGACCTGGTGTCGAGGAACGGGCTGCTCGACAAGGGCGCCAACGTCTACGCCGGCACGACGGTCCTGTCGTCGGGAGCGCGGCCGGTGTTGTCGGAGCGGGTGCTCGGATATCTGGCGGGGGCGGTGCTGACGTCGTACAACGACGGTCACCCGCCGCTCGGCCCCGACGCGTTCGCCGAGGCGCCGGAACCGGTCCTGTCCTGGTACGCCGGTCTCGACGACGCCGAACCCCGGCTGCTGACCCTGATCCAGGTCTACCGGCACCTGGCCGCCACCGAGGGCTCCAACCTGGCGCAGTCGCTCGGCGGGTTCAACGACGCGCTGATCATGCGGCGGCTGGTACGCCAGCTCCCGATCGCCGACCCGCTCGGCTACCCCGCCTACCAGCGGTTCGCCGCGCAGGTCGCCGCGGCGGTGGGCGAGGAGACCCGGTCGTCGCCACGGCCGCTGACCGACTTCAACCCGATCAGGGCCGGCGCGTTGCGGCTGCTCCGGCTGCGGCTGGTCGACAACTTCGGGCTGACCCACGAGGTCGCGACCGACCCGACGGGCACGACCGAGCGGCTCCGGGTGCCGGACCACCCGGCGTGGGTGGCCATGGCGCCCCGGCTGGCGCAGGCCGCCCGGCTGCGGTTCCACCTGCTCAACGCCACACGTGACGACGAGGCGGGCGACCTGCCCGGCATGTCGCCGGTCTGCGGCTGGATCGTCCCGGCCGACCTCGACGACGCGCTGGCGATCCACGCCGCCGACGGCGCCGGGCTCGGCGAGCTGAGCGCGGTCGGCGGCGGCTGGACCCCCCTTCCCGGCAGCCCGGCCGACGACCCGGCCGACATCGCCGATCCGACGCTGCGGGCGATCGTGCTGAAGCTGCGGGCGGGCGGACCGGCCGCGATCGCGGCCGCCCTGACCGGGCTGACCGCGTCGCTGGCCTCGATCGACCCCGAGAACGACACCCCGGCGGGCGCCCTGCTGACCGTGCGGCCGCTGGCTCTCGTACGGGCGGAACTCGACCTCCAGATCCGGGGGCTGCCGGCCGTCCACCAGGACTGGAACGTCTTCCGCGAGGACATGCGGCGGTTCGGCCGGGAGACCAACGCGGTCACCGACGTGCTCTTCCCGGTGCGGCTCGGCCATCCCGGCCGATGGGGCGACGGCCTGGCCGGGCTCTGGTTCCTCGACGAGGAGGGGCAGCCCACCGGCGACTTCCAGGCGACTGCGACCATCCCGCAGTCGATCGACATGCCGGCCACCCGGATGGCGTTGCTGGTCGACCCGCGCGGCGGCGTGCACGCGGTCAGTGGGGTGCTGCCGGTGGCGGCGGCCACGCTGACCCCGGCGCAGTATTCGGCGGCGCTCGACGCGATGGAGCTCGACGTCTTCACCGCGCCCGTGCTGAGCGACGCCGACCGCATCGGGCTGCCGGTGCCGGACGTGCCCGGCCGCCTCTGGTCGTGGCGGGAGAAGGACCTCACCCTCCCGCTGGACGCCTCGGCGATCGACGCCCACTTCCCGGCCGCCCTGACCGCGCGCGAGGGCTGGCTGACGCTGCGCCCCGACCCCAGGAACGAGGCCCTGTGAACCCGCCTGTGAACCCGCTGGTGAAGCACGAGGAGAAGGAGATCCCGCTGAGCCTGACGCTCGGGGAGCTCAACGTCGTCCTCGAAGCTCTCGGCAACCTCCCCTACGTCCGCGTCTACGAACTGATCGGCAAGCTGCACGAGCAGGCCAGCAGCGTGTTGTCCCCCAAGGAGCCGGAGTGACCGCCAATCCGCTGATGCACTGGCCGATGGACGAGGTGGTCGGCCAGTCGCTCTACGACGCCTCGGGCAACGGCAGAACCGGCACGGCTTCCGGGACGGCCAAGGCCGTCCCCGACGAGCAGTTCGGCAGCGCCCTGAATTTCACCACGGCCAACCAGTACGTGGTCGGCCCCGGCATGAACGTCAGGACGTACACCTTCGAGGTGTGGGTCAGGACGGCCAAGCCCGCGGGCGCGAGCACGCCGCTCCTCAACCGGCGCAACAGCGTGGACGTCGTCGTCAACCTCAACGCCGACGGTTCGGTCGAGCACCGGTTCGTCACCCAGCAGAGCGCCGGCAACGCCCACACCACCCCGGCCGGGCTGGTCCAGTGGGACACCTGGCAGCACATCGCCGTCACCAACGACGGCGGCACGGCCCAGATCTACGTCGACGGCGAACTGGCCGACGAGTGGGACTACCCGGGGACCCGCGACGCGAACGACCCCAACCCGCTCGTGCTCGGCGGCGACATCGACACCCGCGTCTACACCGCCGGCCGCTATGCCCACCTGCGTGGTTACGACGGCGCGCTGACGCCCGCCGAGATCGCCCGCGACCTGGCCGAGGACTCCTCGACGCTGGCCGCGTTCGTCCGGGCCCACCCGATGGACCTGGAGCTGCTCAACCTCGACGAGCAGCCGGTGCTGTTCATCGACAACGACCCGTCGGGCCAGCCGATGACGCTCCGGCTGACCAACAGCTCCCGGCAGAACATCGAGTTCCAGAACGTCGGCGGCGTGCCGAGCTCGGGCAACAACCACGTGGCCATCCGGTTCCGGCCCGACGTGCTCAGCACGCCGCCGAAGGTCGGGTCGGGCTCGCCCAACTGGGCGGCGACGGCCGCCGCCGACGGCACGGCCGTCTACGTCGTGGCCAAGACCGCCGTCGCGCCGCTCGCGCCGGGCAACTGGATCGACATCCCGCTGACCGGCCTGAGCGCCGACCCGGCCGGGGGCAGCCGGGGCACCCGCATCGAGTTCGACTACCAGCGGATGCGCTATGCGAACCAGACCGACGGCCTGGTGGGCAGCCGCCTGCAGTTCCTCGACGTCGTCAACCACCGAGGCCGCCCCGACATCCCGCTCGCCGCCGGCTTCGCCAACGGCAACACGGTCCTGAACGACGGCGCGACCCCGAGCACTCTGATCCTGTACGTCGCCAACACCTCCACCACCAACACGATCACCCTGCCCGGCGGCGGCCCCGACAAGGCCGGCGCCCTGTTCACCGTGACCTTCGACATCGGCGCGAACGGCAACGACTGGGCCCTGGCCGGCAGCGCCGACGGCGTCGCGGTCGCCGTGGCCACCCCCGGCGCCTCCTCGTCGTGGGGCCAGGAGAGCCACGACCTCGACACCCGCGCGTCGTGGACGCTCTATCCGGCCGCCGACCTGAACCTGGCGCCGGGCAAGGCCATCACCTTCACCGTGTCGGGCATCGTCGGCCTGGGCGACCCGGGCCGGGCCGGGATCGTGGTCGGCTGGGAGAACATCCCCGGCTACCGCGACGGCTCGCGGACCCTGGAGGCCGAGCGCCGGCCGCTCGCCTTCAGCGGGTCCAACGCGGGCGTCGGCACCCTGGCCCCGGCCGCCCGCCTGCACGTCGTCGACCAGACCCGCCTCCCCACCACGAACGGCTCGCTGGTCATCGGCCCGCCGGCGGCCGGATCCCTGAAGATCGGCTACGGCGCCGACCACGGGTGGCTCCAGTCGGGCGGCACCTCGGTGCTGGCCCTGAACCCCTCGGGCAATCGGGTGATCGTCGGCGCGACGGGCACGAACGACGTGTCCCCGACCGCCAAGCTGGTCTCGGTCGCCGACGAACTCCAGGTCCAGCTCCGGCGCACGGCGGCCAGTGGAGGCAGCGGCCGGAAGATCTTCCTGGAGCTGCTCCAGGAGGACATGGACGCCGAGATCTACCCGACGATCCGGTTCCACCAGTCGAGGAAGTTCTGGCAGCAGCTCCAGGGCCGCGCCGACGGTTTCCACTTCGTCTCGGGCAACGACTCGACCACCCCGGTCGACGTCTACGCCGCGACGTTCAACGGCACCGCGCTGAAGCTGGGCGACGCCTCGCTCACCGCCGACCAGCTCCGGCTGCTGTCGCAGGTGACCGCCGCGCAGCTCCAGGTGCTGGCGCGACTGGCCGCCGGGCAGCTCAAGGTCGGCCTCTACAACGACACGACCAGGCTGACGGCCGCACCGTCCAGCATCCCGACCGTGGGCAACTCCTACACCGTGATCGGCTTGGAGCTGCCCAACGTGAACCAGACGAGACAGCAGTTCCGGCTCACGCCGGTGACGAGCTGACGGGGGGAGCCGCGATGCCAGACCCGAACAGGAAACGCAAGTCCGAAGGCGACCGGCTGAGGGAGGAGACCGAGGCCAGGGCCTCTCACGAAGCCGCGGTGAAGAAGGCCAAGACGAAGCGCGCAGCCGACGACGCCGAGGAGGAGACGAAGCGGCTGGCGCGGATGATGGAGGGCCGCAGCCTCTCGGTCCCGGGCGAGTGCGGAGACGGCAACTTCTACATCTCCTTCATCCAGATGGGCCAGGGCGACTGCGCGATCGTCAGCACCCCCGGAGGGGCCACCCTCATGATCGACTGTGGCTCCGACGCCACCGAGTCGAGCCGGGAGCCCTACGACCCCGACAAGGATCCGGACAAGAACAAGGACAAGGCCCAGACCAAGTCGTATCTGGATCGCATCAGAGGCGTGATCCACCACCCGCGCCACCTGGCCAAGGCCAAGCAGCTCGACTACCTCGTCTTCACGCACCCCAACACCGACCACTACAACCAGATCGACCAGGGCCTCCTCACGGGCACGCTCGTCGACCCCGAGACCCGTGTGAAGACCAACACCTACCTCGACATCGGCGTCCTGTACCACAGCGACGATTCCACGGCCTACAACCTCCAGATCGACAAGAACAACCTGTCGGCCTGGCTGCTGGCGCGCATGGGGCACAACCCGTCGCTGACCCGCCGGGTCCGGCTCCTGCACGTCGTGACCCGGCCCGCCCCGGGCAAGGGCGAGGCGGTCAAGAAATCGACGGCGGGCGCGACGGCCAAGGGCGACATCGACACGGACAACTTCGAGATCGACACGGTCGAGAGCCCCACCGAGGAGGCCAATCTGAAGGGCATCACCGAGACGATCATGTCCAAGGTGAACGACACCGACGTGACGAGCACGCTGACGCCCACCGTCAACAAGCTCGACGCGGAGGGCGGATACGTCATCCACACGGAGCCGAACTGCACCATCACGCTCCTGGCGGCCGGGGTCCTCTACAACTACCGGAACGACCCCAGCGACTACACCAACCGCGGCAGCGTGGTCACCCTCATCGAGGTCTTCGACAAGAGGATCCTGGTCTGCGGCGACGCCACGACCAGCACCGAGCAGTACATCCGCTTCAAGCGCACCAACCGGACGGTGGAAAGCGAGCGCATCAAGAACCTGGCGATCCTCCAGGTGGGCCACCACGGCAGCGTCACCTCCTCCCACCACAAGTTCGTCACGGCGACGAACGCCCAGTACGTGGTCGTCAGCACGGGCTACAAGGTCGAGAAGGACTCGCTGCCCAAGGCGAAGATCATCTCCCGGTACCGGAACGCGCAGAAGACGGCCGGGCGCACGGCCACGGCCCACGACGTCGCCATGTGGTACACCGGCGCGGGCAACTTCTACTTCCGCACCCCCCTGGCCTCGGCCGCGGTCCCGATCTACACCACGGGCACGAACCTGACCCAGTGTTTCAAGATCGACAAAGACACCAAGCAGGTCGTGTATCTCAACGAGGCGGGCAGATAGCCATGACTCCCGAGGAACTCGACTCGCTGATCCCCTACGGCGGGCGCCTGGACCTGGCGGTGTCGGCGCTCGGCTCCCCCGACCTGACGGCTCTGTTCGGCCGGTTCCTGCCCGACGGCCGCCTCGTCGTCGACATCGACCGCAGACGCGGCGACGGCGACGGCGTGACGGTGACGGGCACCGGCGTCACCGGCCCGTTCACCGGAATGGAGGTCACCGCGGAGTTCGGCGTCTCCGGCCAGGTCGCGACCCTGCGGCTGGAGGGCGTCGGTGACCGGTCCTGGCGGTTCGGCACCGCCTTCCCCTCTTTGGCCCGCACCTACTTCGACGACCTGGTGATCGACCGGCCCGCCTTCGTGCTCGACTGGGGCCCCGACGTCGTCGCGTCGGCCCCCGACCCCGGCGACGTGCTGATGTCGTTCACCGGCACGCTGGAGACCGGCACCGCGACGGCGCTGCTCGACCTGCTGATGCCCAACGTCGGCGCGCACACGCTGGAGGGCTCGATCGACACGACGTCGCTGCCCGCCCTGCGGAGCTCACCCGCCCAGACCGTCCCCATCATCGTGATCTCCGGCCCCGACGACGGGGAGATCCAGCTCGGCTCCATGTTCTCGGTGTCGTCGCTGCGCTACCAGCTCACGGCGATGCCGACGTTCAACTACGAGATGGCCGCCCTGGTCGTCATCTGCGAGATCGTCTTCGAGGGCCTGGTCAGCCCGGCGAACGGCGACGCGTTCGGAGACGTGCTCATCACCGCGCGCACCCGCGACCTCGGCTCCGGCCTGACCCTGAGCGCGCAGTTCAAGGGCCCCGACGACGACGACCGGCCGCCCGGCGACGGAGACCGGGGCCTGCCGCTGTCCCTGAACACCATCAGGTCCATCATGCAGCGGCCGTCGCTGACGGTGCCCGTCGACCTCGGCAAGGATCTGACGGTCCGGCTGACCGGCCTCACCACCCGGGTGACGACCAGCCCGTCGCTGGGGCTCGACTTCGTCTCCTTCGCCCTCCAGTCGGACGTCGACTGGCCCATCGTGCCCGACCTGCTCACGCTCCAGGCGATCGACCTGAACGTCGGGCTCGCCGGCATCATGACCGGGCCCACGGTCTCGGGCGCGGTGTCGGGGCTGCTCGGCATCGGTGACTCCGGCACCCTGGAGCTCACCGCCGACCTGTCCGGTGCGCTTCTGTCCGGCGGCCTGCGCGACGGCGACCCGCCACTGAAGATCGCCGAAGTCTACGAGCACTTCACCGGCGACTCCGGCGACCTGCCCGACCTGACGGTGCCGAAGTTCAACCTCCAGGTGGTCACGCCGGGCAGCGGGCGCGCCCTCGCCTACCACGGCGTGGTCGAGTTACGGGACCTCTGGCAGATCGGGCCGGTGGCGCTCACCGACGTCTGGTTCACCATCGACCGCGACGCCTCCGGCACCGCGTTCGTCGCCAAGGCCACGTTCGTGGTCCACACCATCGCGATCCTGGTCTCGGCCTCCTACGACTCCGCCACCGGCTGGGTGTTCAGCGGCGAGTCCGGCTACGGTCAGCGGGTCGCCGTCGGCGAGCTCGTCGAGAGCGTCGCCCGCGATCTCGGCGGGCCGCCGACCCTGCCGAAACCCGTCGAGGACCTCGTCGTCCAGAACCTCGCGGCCTCCTTCTCCACCGGGTCCGACCAGCTGATCGTCACCGCGGAGGCCAGCTTCCCCGTCGACACGATCGAGGTCGACATCGCGGTCGCGATCGACACCGGCGCGCACAGCTACGGCGGCAGCCTGACCGCCATCGCCGGTGACGACGCCTACGAGTTCGACGTGCACTTCCTGGAGGACCACGGCGTCGACCTGCTGACCGCCAGCTACGTCCACACCTCCGGCCCGCTGCCCGACCTGCGCACCCTGATCTCCGGCCTGTCGCCCTCGGCGGCGCGGTTCATCCCCGCCGGGATCTCGGTCGACGTCGCGGACGTCGTGTTCGCCATGGGGAGCGCGTACGTCTTCAGCGTCGATCTGAAGGCCACGATCGACCTGTCGGGCCTGCCCCTGGTCGGCCCCCACCTGACCGGCGACCGCAAGATGGGGTTCGACCCGCTGCGGATCGTCGCCGCCACCGGCGCGATGCCCTCCGCCGACATCGCGAGTCTCAACGGCATCCTGCCGCAGGGCGTCCACCCCTTCCCGCCTCGCGACATGGCCGCCGGCTTCGCGCTCGACGGCACCCTCCTGCTGGGCCCGCTGGAGAACCCCGTCGCCCTGCCGGTCAGCGACGGCGAACCCGCCCCCGTCCTGCCGAACCCGCCGCCGGCCCAGAGCCCGGGAGGCCAGAACGCCGTCTGGTACGCCGTCCAGCGCGGCCTGGGCCCCGTCCACGTCGAGCGGGTCGGCCTCGCCTACGCCCACGACGCCGGCAAGCCGCCGGTCGTGGGCGTGCTGGTGGACGGGTCGATCAGCGTCGGCGGGCTGTCGCTGTCGCTCGACGGGCTCCAAGCCTCGGTGCCGCTGACCCTGCCGGTCCAGGCGCCGTCGTTCGACCTGAAGGGCCTCGGGGTCGCGTACACGGAAGGGCCGGTCAGCGTCAGCGGGGCGTTCCTGAAGGGGACCCTTGTCTACGACGACGTCACCTATCCGGCCTACAGCGGCCGGGCCGTCATCGCCACCGAGGACCTGACGCTCGGCGCGATCGGCTCCTACGCCCAGCTGCCGTCAGGCCCTTCTCTGTTCGTGTACGCCGTGCTCGACCACGCGTTCGGCGGGCCGCCCTTCTTCTTCGTCACCGGGCTGGCCGCCGGGTTCGGCTACAACCGGCGGCTGACCCTGCCCGACGTGACCGGGATCGCGACCTTCCCGCTGGTGCAGGAGGCGCTGGGCACCCGGCCGCCGGGCACGCTGGCGGCGGAGATGAAGGCGCTGGAGCCCTACATCACCCCGTCGGAAGGCGACGGGTTCGTGGTGGCCGGGATCCGGTTCTCCACGTTCAAGATGATCGACTCGTTCCTGCTGGCCGCTGTCTCGTTCGGCGGGAGGTTCGAGGTCGACGTGCTCGGGCTGTCGACGCTGGTGCTGCCCGTGGCCGACACGACGCGGGCGGACACCACGCCGATCGCGGAGCTGCAACTGGCGTTGAAGGCCACCTTCGCGCCCAGCGACGGCTACTTCTCCCTGATCGCGCAGCTCACACCGAACTCGTTCCTGCTGTCACGGGCCTGCCATCTGACCGGTGGGCTGGCCTTCACCAGCTGGTTCGGCGGGCCGCACGACGGCGACTTCGTACTGACCGTGGGCGGCTATCACCCGGCGTACGGCAGACCCGCGCACTATCCGCTGGTGCCCAGGGTCGGGTTCACCTGGCAGGTCGACGACCATCTGTCGATCCGCGGCGGCGCCTACTACGCGCTGACGCCGTCGGCGCTGATGGCGGGCGGGGCCATCTCGATCGACTACCACGACGGGAACCTGCGGGCCTGGTTCGACGCCTCGATGGACTTCCTGATCGCCTGGCAGCCCTACCACTACGACGCCCGGTTCCGGATCAACGTCGGCGCGAGCTACACCTACAAGTTCTTCGGCACCCACACCGTCAACGCCCACGTGGACGCCGACGTGCACCTGTGGGGGCCGGAGTTCGCCGGCACCGCCAAGGTCGACATCAAGGTCATCTCGTTCACGATCCCCTTCGGCGCTAGCAACCCGAAGACCGACACCACGATCCCGTGGGCCCAGTTCAAGACGACGCTGCTCCCGGCCGACAAGTTGTCGATCGCGGTCAGGGCCGGCGCCACCGGCCCGGGCAGCGGCGCCGACCTGGGCGTCGTCGACCCGGCGACGCTCGAACTCACCACCGACTGCGTGGTCCCCTCGACCGTCGCGAAAGCCAACGCGACCGTGGTGCCGACCACGGGCGGCGCGTTCGGCGTGGCGCCCTCGGGCATCAGAACGGGCATCACGTCGACGCACCGCGTCCGCATCTCGCGCGACGGGTTCAGCGCGGAGAGCGACTTCGTCTTCACGCCGATCACCAAGGCGCTGCCGTCGGCCTTGTGGGGCACCGACCCGGCGGTCTCGGTGCACCGCCCCGAACTGACGGCCCCGCTGGTGACGGGGTTCCACATCGCCCCCAAGCCCCACCAGAACGGGGCGTCGGTCACGCTGGCGGGCTCCGTTCTGGCGGCCGGCGAGGCGACGTACACGGAAAGCACCCTGACCTGGCAGGACGCCGACACCGCCCTCGTCATGAGCCGAGCCGGCAAGCTCGGCCAGGCCATCGTCGACCCGGCCGTCGCGGCCACCCGGCGGTCCGTCGCCGCCGCCGTGCTCACCGACCCCGAAATCGACTTCACCGGCTTCGACTTCGCCTCATACGCCGAGATCCCCTTCCTGGACTACCATGAGTGACGACATCGTCCTGTACGACAACCAGACCCCCGCCCTGGAGTCAGGCGACTACAGCATCACCGTCGACCAGAGCCTCTCCCTCGACACCAACCTCGCCCCCGCTCTCGTCCGCAGCTTCAGCGTGGCCGGAGAACGGCTCGCCTTCCCGCCCTCGGCGGTCCGGGCGGTCTACCCGCCCGACGGCGCGACCGGCGACTATTCGCAGACCCTCCCCCATGTCGTGCTCGACGGCGCGACCGTGCCCTGGCAGCGCACCCTCGGCCCGGGCACCCCCGGCCCCTGGCTGATGGTGCTGCTGTTCGCCGGGTCCGACCGCCCGACCCCCCAGGTCGTGGCGGCGAGCACGCTCGGCGTCACCCTGGAGGGCGCCGAGAAGCCGGCCGACCAGGTGACCGTGATCGACGTGCCGCGCACGCTGCTGACCTCGATCCTCCCGGCCGCCGCCGACCTGCCGTTCACCGCCCACGTGCGGTCGGGCGACGGCCCCGACGCGGCCGTGGTGATCGGCAGCCGGCTGCCGCCGGCCGGGGAGCCCTGCGTGGCCCACCTGGTCTCGATGGAGAACAGGTTCTCCTACGGCACCCTGGCCTCGACCTCGGGCGCAAAGCCGGTCCGGCTGGTGTCGCTGGCGAGCTGGAAGTTCACCGTCCTCGACACCGACCACTCGTTCGCGGCCCGCGTCCACGACCTGGCCGGGAACAGCGGCGGGTTCCGGCTGCCGCCGACGGGCGGCACCGCCGCCGACGCCTTTCTGTCCCGGGGGCTCGTTCCGGTACGGCATCGCCTGCGCGGCGGCGGGAAGACGGTCTCCTGGTATCGCGGCCCCTTCGCCGACGGCCCGGTGGTCGGCGGCCCGATGGCGTCGAGCCCGCCGGTCCGCTCGGCCGACGGCCTGCTGCGCTACGCCAAGGCTGAGGGCATGTTCGACCTGACCTACGCGGCGGCCTGGCAGCTCGGCCGCCTGCTGGCGCTGCGCGACGACGGCCTGGCGACCACGCTGCTGACCTGGAAACGCCGCCGCGACCGTCCGGTGGGGGCCGGCGCCGGCTATCCGCTGAAGGTTCCGTCCGTCGACGACGCCCCGCCGCAGGAAATCGCCGAATGGATGGCCGATCTGACGACCCTGGCGACGGTGCCGTTCACCTATCTGATCCCCGACGAACGGCTGCTGCCGCTGGAGTCGCTGCGCTTCGTCGACGTGGACCAGGAGTGGGTGCGGTGCCTGGTCGACGGGGCGTACAGCATCGGCCGGGTCACCGCCGCCGACGCCGAACGCGACGCCGCGACGGGGCCGCCGGTGACGCCCGCGCGGCTGACCGGGGCGCTGATCCGGTCGTCGATCGTCAGCGGCTATCCGGGCCTGCTGATCGACGGCTACGACGCCGGCGGGAAACGGCTGGAGCCGGTCCGCCGTGACACGCTGTCGCCGAACGTGCTGCTGGTGCTGTTCGACGGCGTGCTGACCCGGCTCGACCTGCACCAGAAACCCGAACAGCAGCACTTCGCCGTCGAGTCGGGCGGGACCGGCAAGGTCGTCCGGGCCCTGCGTGGCGCCGCGGGCTCCACCGACCCGGTGCCTCTCGGCACGACCGGAACCGTGCCGCTGGCCGCGCTGGCCGCCAAGATGGCCGCGAAACTCAACGTGAAAAGCGGATTCGGACCGGCGGCGTTCGCCCGCCAGATGCTGGAGACAGCCGAACGGGTGACCTTCACGACCCCTGCCTGAGAGTGACGCGGTCCGTCAGGACTCCCGCGTGCAGAGGGCGGGGAGACGGAGGACGAGGCGAGCGCCCGTGCCGGCGTCCTCGACGTGCAGGGTGCCGCCGTGGACGGCGGCGATCTGCCGGGCGATCGCCAGGCCGAGCCCGGTGCCGCCGGCGCCCCGGTCGCGTGCGGTGTCCAGCCGGGCGAACCGCTGGAAGACCAGTTCCCGTTTCTCCACCGCGATGCCCGGCCCGTCGTCGAGCACCTCCAGCATCGCGACACCCTGCGGGAACCGGTGGAGGTCATGCCTGCCGACGGGCAGGCGCCGAACTTGGAGGGCCACGGTGGTGGCGGCGTACCGCTCGGCGTTGTCGACCAGATTGGCCAGCAGACGCGAGAGCGCGGCACGGTCGCCCATCACCATCACGCCGGGTTCGAGCCGGGACTCGACGGTCTTGGCGCTGGTGCGATCCCGCCGTTCACGCTCGGCGGCCACCAGACAGGAAAGGTCCGTCGGTTCGCGCGCGACGGCGTGTTCGGACTCCAGCCGCGCGATGATCAGCAGGTCGTCGATGATCACCCGCAGCCGGCAGAGACTGCGCAGGATCGTGGCGCCCAGGGTCGGGACGTCGGTCTCCCCCGGCGCGTAGAGGGCGTCCTCGACCTCCGCCTGGATCGCGGCGATGGGCGTGCGCAGCTCGTGGGAGGCGTCGCAGGTGAAGTGGCGCTGCTGCGCCATGGCGGCCTGCAGGCGGGCGAGCGTGCGGTTGACGGTCTCCGCCAAGTCGTGGATCTCGTCCCTGCTCTGGGGTACGGGGACCCTGCGGTCGAGGGTGAGGTCGCTCATCCGGTCGAGCTCACCCTGGATGCGGCTGACGGGACGCAGGGAGTTGGCGACGACCCGGTAGGCCAGGAACGTGACGGCCGCGGCCAGCACCGCCGCGGCGCCCACCACGGTGGCCGCCAGCGATGGGACCACATACAGCGGGATCGCCGGGGACGCGACGTAGACGATCCAGTCCCGGCTTCCCTGCTGCACCTTTTGGGCGACCACCAGATTGCACTCTCCCGGCTTGAAGGCTCCGCCGCAGACGACGGAGGAGAACATCGTCCTGCCGTCCATCGGGAAGGAGGTGATGACCGGCCGGCCGCTCAGTTGCGGGGTCGACGCCACCACCGCGCCTCCGGAGTCGACGATCTGCACCTCGCGGTCCGAGCTGGCGACGACCGACGTGACCGCCTCCCCGCGCTCGACCAGCGTGATCAGGTGCCCGCCGGCGGCGGAGAGCTCGTTCTTCAGCGAGTCGGTGGCGTACCGGTGGAACGCGGCCATGACCGTCACGACCAGCAGCGTCGAGAGCAGCACTGCGAGCACGCCGGCGAGCAGCGTGATCCGCTTCGTGATCGAAAGATGCCGCCACGTGTCCATATACCAGCCCCCTGGCCAGTCGACCACACGGCACGCAGCCGGGTGTTCACGCACCGGCGGGGCCCTGGCATAGGCGGGGGAAAATCGCGTCAAAACTGACAGGGCAACCTCTTGGACACCCGGCTAATCGCCTTTCATGAGGTCGGCCAGCCGGTTCCAGGCGGGAGAGGTGGCTCCCGGCTGAGATCGTGCGGCCAGTCGTGCGATGGCCGGGTTGTGGACGGGCCGCGTCTCGGATCGGCCGTGGTGCCCGGTGAACCACTTCCGGGTGCGGTCGGCGAGGGCGGGCAGGCGGGGATCGTCCGGTGACCAGTCGTAGGCGAGGTCGTGTTCGAGGTAGAGGGCGCGGAACTCGGGATCGGTCAGGAGCTCGCGTCTTTCGGTGATCCACACGAAGGCGTCCTCGGGCGAAGCGGTCCGCATGATGATCCAGCCGTCCCGCTCCAGGCGCAGCTGGCGTTCGCTGACACCGAGTTCGCGCAGGTGGTCGAGGTGGTCGGCGACCTCCGGCGAAACGAAGAGCCGGTCGCCGCCGCGCAACTGGGCGAGCTGGTCGCAGGTCCGCCGCAGTCGCGCGATGCGGTCTTGGAGAGTGCGGTCGATCTCGGCGATGGCCGCCGTGAGCGCGTCCGGATCGGCGTCGAGGAGGTCTTTGACGCGGGACAGCGGCACGCCCGCCGAGGCCAGGGTTCTGATCTTGACGAGGTCGACGGCGTCCTGGGCGCCGTAGCGCCGGTAACCGGAGGTGTCGCGCTCCGGTTCGGCGAGCAGACCGCGCTCGTGATAGTGGCGAATGGCTTTGACGGTCACTCCGGCGTAGTCCGCGAGCTGGCCAATCGTGAGCATGCCGAACATCCTTCCACCTGGTGGTCAGGCCCGCCGGGTCAGGCGGCCACCGCCGTTGCGGAAGCGCGCGTGACCGTCGTGGACGTCGTGATAGGAGACGAGCAGCAGCCGCAGGTATCCGTCGAAGGCCTCCAGCGGATATCCGGCGGGCGCGAACAGACCGGGCCTGATCGGCACGTAGCGCTGCGGCGGGGCGGAGGTCACGCCGCCGGCGAAGGCGGTGAAGATCTGCTTCTGCGTCTCGTCCGCCGGTTCGTAGGTCGTCCGTTCCTCAAGCCGGCCCTCGACGATGGCGACGTCGACGCGGAGCTGGTCGGAGCGGTAGGTGCCCACGTAGGGGGTGAGGTCGACGTCCTGCTCGACCTCGGTGACCAGCGCCGGGATCTCGACACCCAGTTGCTCGCTCAGGAGCCACTGGAGCAGCTGGTCGTGCAGCATGATCGCCCCCGGGGTGTTGCCGAAGGCGGTGAAGACCAGGTCGTGTTCGGGTACGACGCACAGGATGGACACGCCGCCGGGCGACGCGCCCGACATGGCGAGCACGGTCGTGTCGCCGAAGGGGTACCGCACCCAGCCCAGGCCCATCGGCGGAACGTTCGGGGTCGCCATGTCGTGCCAGACCTGCTGCATCAGCGCGGTCGACCCGGCCGACAGGACGCGGGCGCCCGAGGGAGACACCCCGCCGGCGAGGTGGGTGCGTCCGAAGGCGAGCAGGTCGGCGATCGTGCCGATCGGCGTGCCGCCCGCCGGCCCCCACGTGTCGGGCAGCGTGAACATGGTGGTGGGCGTGGCCGCCATGGTCTGGGGGTCCGGGAAGTGGCCGACGGCCGTGCTGCGCAGGATGGCCTGCTCGGCTGACGTGCCGGAGTCGGTCATGCCGACGGCCGCGTAGACGTCGCGTTCGAGCAGGTCGTTGAAGGACCTGCCGGTCACCACTTCCAGCAGGCGGCCCGCGACGATCATCCCGCCGTTGGAGTAGCTGAGCTGCTCGCCGGGTGCGAACAGGGTGCCGCAGCTGCTCGCCAGGCCGTCGACGTAGGTCTCCAGGGCGTGGCGGCCCCGGGCGTCGGGGAAGTACAGGTCCGCGTCGATGCCGTTGGTGTGCGAGATCAGGTGCCGGACCAGGATCTTGTCGGCCGCGCCCGGCTCGGTCAGGGCGAAGCCGGGAAGGTACGTCACCACCGGCGCGTCGAGGTCCAGCAGTCCGCGGTCGACCTGCTGGAGGACCAGCGTGGTGGTCATGACCTTGGTGACGGAGCCGAACAGGAAGCCGGTGTCTTCGCGCATCGGCGCGCCGGTGGCGACGTTCGCGGTGCCGTGGGCGACGACGATCTGCTCGCCGCGGTGGAAGACGCCGGCCACGAATCCGGGCACGTCGGCGGACTCGCAGAAGGCGATGATCTGCTCGCGGATCCAGGCTTCGAGGGTGTGCGGTGCGTTGGTGTCCATGCGGAGCATCGTCGGACGTTGACCCTGGGGCAGGGTCAAGCCCGCGCACCAGCCGACCACTGAATTGCAACCGAGGCCCAAGACGCGCGGAACGAGGCGCAACCGAGACCCAAGGCGCATCAGAAACGATCTTCGAGTCAGGGGCGGGGTCCTGCTCCGCCCCGCACCCGACCCGAGGAGGAGCTTCTGTGCGGCGATTGACCAGGACGGTCCTATCCCTTGCCCTGATACTCACGCACCTGGTGGTGACCGGCGGCACGCCCGCCGCCGCGGATCCGGGCTGCAGGGAAGGCGACACCCGCCCGATCTGCACCGGCGACCCGGAGGAGCCGGGATCCCACGACCCTGTCGGCGGCCTCACCGCGGTGATCCGCCAGATCAACGGGATCCAGGTCATCGGTACGGCCTACGACCCCAGCGACCCGACCGCGGTGGTCACCGTCGACATCTCCGTCGACGGCGTCAAGGTCGGCAGCGTGACGGCCAACCAGAGCCGGTCGCGGAAGTTCGACGGGCTCGTCCCGCCTCGGGCCGGCGGTCAGGTGTGCGCGACGGTGCGCAACATCGGCGCCGGGGTGCACAAGAAGGTCGGCTGCGTCAACAAGACGATCAAGGTCGACCCGTTCGGGGCCTGGGAGTCGGTGACCCGTGAGGGTGACAAGCTGCGGGTGAAGGGCTGGGTCATCGATCCCGACTCCACCGCACCGGTGCAGATCGACGTGTACGACACGACCAAGTTCCTGGGCTCGATCACGGCCGGCACGCTGCGCACCGACGTCGGGGACGACAATTCCGGCTACGGGAACCACCACGGGTTCGACGCCCTGCTGCCGGCGGATCCGGCCGACGGAGACCATCGTGTCTGCCTGGTCTTCATCAACAAGGGTCCGGGCGCCCACGTCGACAGCGGGTGCAGGCCCTACTCGGTGCGGCACCTGCCGTGGGGCTCGCTCGATGAGTCGATCCGTACCGGTGTGGATCTGCGGCTCGTCGGATGGGTCGTCGACGACGACGCCAAGACCAGCCCGGTGACGGTCGACGTCGTGGCCGACGGAAAGGTCGTGCACACCGCCGTGGCGAACCAGTATCGCGAGGAGGTCGGCCGTGACCTGCCCGAATACGGCTACCACCACGGCTTCGACTTCGTCGTGCCCCGGGGCGGCGTCTTCGACACGGGCCGGCGGACCGTGTGTGTCAGAGCCCGGAACCTGGCCGCCGGGACGGTCGCCGACAAGGAACTCGGCTGCCGGGATTACCTGATCGCGGCCCCGGTGACCGCCGAACCGCAGTGGGTCAAGCAGGACGTCACCACGACCACCGCGACGTTCTGGTGGAAGCCGGTCGGGAACGCCGAGGGGTACAGGTACGCCGTGCGGGAAGCCGCCTCCGAGCAGTGGGTGGAGGCCGGTTCGGAGATGGCGGTCGAGTCGCCGTCCAAGCAGTTCACGGGCCTGAAGCAGGCGACGGCCTACTGCTTTCGCGTCACCGCTTACAACCATCGCCCCAGTCAGACCGAGACCACATGGTGCCTGAGGACCAAGGACGTCAACCTGCCCCACCCGACCGACATGAAGATCGTCGCCCAGACCGACACGTCGATCACGTGGCAGTGGACGGACAACACCGACCGCGAAGAGATCTACAAGCTCTACCGCATCCGGGTCGGCGGCCATGGCGACGTGCCCGAGCACACCGAGATCCCCGCGAGCCAAGGGCGCGGCGGCACCATGACCCACACCTTCTCCGGCCTCAAGCCCGGCATCAAGTATCTGTTCCGCGTGACGCCCTACCACCCCGACTACCAGGAGTCCGGGACCTACGCCGAGGCCACGGCGGGCAACGTCGAACCCGAGATCGAGTCGTTCACCACCAACTATCGAGTGATCGACATCTGCGACCCGAAGGACGTCGAGGTCACCTGGAAGGTCACCGGCGCCACGAAACTCGAGATCAAGCGGAACGGCGTCGTGCTGAAGACCCTCACCCAGCAGAACACCGACCTGTGGGAGGACACACTCGCCGTCGGCGCCAACGACGGCAACGTCACCTACACCCTTGTCGCCCACGGCCCCACCGGCTCTCCCGACACCGAAACGAGGCAGATCCTCCAGAACGCGCCCTTCAAGGCGGCGAGCAAGGTCATCGTGACCAACACCGGCGACCGGATGCTTCTCGCCCGGCTCTTCGACCGGTTCAGCAACCCGGTGAAGGACCTCGGCACCATCGCGCCTGGCCAGGTCTGGTCACATGACCCCGCACGCTGCGAGATCGGCGACATCAGGATCTTCCGCGTGTACCCCGTCCCCGGCCCCAACCCGAGTCCCAGCCCGAGCCCGACGGCGCCGCCGGCCCCACCGAGGGTGGAACTGGCCTGGTCCACGGGCTTCATCATCGGCCATGACGACGCCGAGGCCATCGGCGGTCAGGCGAACTGATCTGCCGGCACAGCGCGGGCCCCCGGCGCCGAACCGGTCCGGGGGCCTACCGGATGTCCGAACTCCCCCGCAGGGAACCGGTGGGCTGCTGAATTTCTCGAGCGCTTTCGGCATTTCGAGCTGTCACGGCAAATTGAAAGTGCGTCCGGAGCGGCTCACACTCGGGGTCGAAGAGGCCTGACCCCTCGATTCTGGAGCCGCAATGGACCGTAGGAAGTCGGTGCTGCGGCGGATCACCTCCGCCGGAGCCGCCGTCCTCGCCCTGGCATTCCTCGGCGTGCCGCCCGCCACCGCCGCGGTCGCGCTGCCGAGCCCGAAGATGCTGACGGCGTACCTCGACCTGGAATGCTTCAAGACCAACTCCTACCAGCCGCCGCCCACCACGCTCATGCTGCGGCACATCAACCCGGTGCTCGCCAACCTGCCCGCCGAGATCGTCACGCTCGGCCCGCGTGACCAGTTGTGCGTCCCGGTCGCCAAGAACGACCAGCAGCCGCCGCCGCCCGCGCTCGACTTCATCAGGTTCATCGACCTGGCCTGTTACCGGATCTCCGGCAGCAACGTGGGCATCGGACTGGTGCTCGGCCACCTCAACCCGCTGTTCCAGAACTTCCCGCCCACCCAGGTCTCGATGGGCGGCCCGCAGCAACTCTGCGTGCCGGTGATCAAGAACAACGTGGTCCCGCCGGCCGACGTGCTGGCACTCGTCCGGCACATCGACCTGAAGTGCTACGGCGTCTTCCCCAACACCCCGATGGGTGCGCAGATCAGCCTGCGCCAGCTCAACCCCGTGCTGGTCCCGCAGATCCCGGACCACCCGGTCAGAATCGGCCCCGCCCGGCAACTCTGCGTTCCCGTACAGAAGGCCGGCGACGTCATCCCCAACCAGATCCTCGGCATCATCCGCTGGATCGACCTGGAGAAGTTCGACCTCGACGTCGCCGCCACACTTCAGGTCTCGCTGACCCTGCGGCACATCAACCCCGTCCTGGCCGGGCTCCCGCAGGAGCAGGCCGTTCTGACCGGCTCCGGCCAGCTGGCCCTGCCAGTCGCCAAGAACGGTGCCCTACCGCCGGGCTGACCCCATGCGGAAACGCGGAGCACTTCTTTTCACGGAAGGGCTCCGTCGTTTCGCGAATCTTCGCCTTCGGCGGCGGAGAGCATCTGCTTCCCCGCGACCGTGAGGTGATCCTCGAAGGGCCGCGCTACGGTGTTCGACATCCGCCGCCAGCTCGCTCCCCCGCGCCTGCGGCAGCGTCGCGACCCCGCCGATCCCGCGTGACGTCAACTCTGAACTGCGGCGGCGAACACTTTCGCCTTCCCGCGACGAGGGTCGAGAGGCCGCGAAACGGTCGACGACGACACCTGCTCACATCCGACGAGCCGGACTCCTCGGAACCCGGCCCGCCGTGGCGGTCAGTGCTCGTCCCAGTGACCCTCGTGGCTGGCGTGGCGGTGGCCGTCGTGTACGTAGTCGGTGTGGCCGTCATGCGGAACGGCGACGTGGCCGCAGTCGGAGCCGTGCTGGTGATCGTGGTTCTCGTGGACCGTGTGGCCGGCCACGGTGCATTCGTCGAAGTGGTCGCCGTGCGGGCGATGCATGTGAGTGTCGTGGACGTAGTCGACGTGGCCGTCGTGCGGGAGCGCGACGTGACCGCAGCCGTCTCCGTGCGTGTGCGGGTGGTCGGTGTGCGTCGGATGCTCTGCCGTGGTGGACATGTCAGCCACTTCCCCTATGCCATGACGAGTTGATCTATCCCTTCGACGGTATTACAGCGTTGCCATATGGCAACTTATGCATGTTGGCGTGTTCGAAGATTTGTGCCGACCGGCCGGCGCCGATCACGCTTCGGCGACGTGCCGGATCGCGTCCAGAACGATGTGGGCCACGTGCTCGTCGACCAGGGAGTATTCGACCTCGCGGGCCATCCGGTGGGCGGCGACGATGCGGGCGCCGCGCAACACCCGCAGATGCTGGGAGACCAGCGGCTGGCTGACTCCCAACGCGTCGACGAGTTCGTGGACGCGCCGGTCTCCCGCCGACAGTTCGCGGACGATTCCCAGACGGATGGGCGAAGCGAGGGATCGCAGTAGTTCACTGGCCTTGCCGAGCGCCTGGGCGGATCCGTCGTCATCCGGAACCTGATTCACATGCATAAATTAGCATATGAGAATGAGCTGGGCTCATCCCCGCCATTTCGAGAGATGAACCAGTTCGCGGTAGATCAGAGTCACTGCGCGGCTCCGTTCGCCCTGGGGGTCACCGCAAGGTCTCCACCGCGACCTGCTCGTCGCAGACCCGGTCGAGCAGGGCCGGCTCGTGGCTGATGACCACCATGCCCAGGCCCCGTTCCCGGACGATCGCCAGCAGCCGATGCCAGATCGTCGCCTGGGTGATCGCGTCGAACATGGCCGTCATCTCGTCGGCGACGAGGTACCGGGTGGCGGGGTGGAGCGCTCGCGCGATGCAGAAGCGCTGGAGTTCGCCGCCCGACAGTTCGCCGGGTCGGCGGTCTAGCCATCCGGGTTCGATCCCGAGCTGGTCGAGGGTCTCCTGCGGCACCGCGTGCGACTCGCGGAGCACCGCGCGCATCCGCCACGTGCGGTTGACCGCGTGTTCCGGGTGCTGGTGGATGAGCTGCACCGGACGGAACCCGCGCAGGGGCAGCGGCGCACCGTCGACCGTGATCACGCCTGACCTTGGCCGGAGGTCACCGGCCAGCAGCGCGCCGAACGTCGACTTGCCGGCGCCGCTCGGGCCGGTGACGCCGACCACGGAGCCGGCGTCCACCCGGAACTCGGCGTCGCGGAACAGCGGCGCTCCACCGGGGTAGCCGAAGCCGAGGGCGTCCACTACGAGTGTCATTCGGTGCCTCCTGGCGAGAACCGGTTCTGGGGCAACGCGCGCCACAGGTCGCGGGCGAAGGGGTGGCGCAGCCGTTCCCCGTCGCCGGTGAAGGCGTCGGCGGCCTCCACGGTCACCAGGTGGCCCTGGTTCATGACCGCCACCCGCCGGGCCACCGAGACGGCCGCGTTGATGTCGTGGGTGATGAGCAGCACGGCCACTCCCTCGGCCGCGAGTTCGCGCAGATGGCCGAGCACCTCGGCCACGGCTTCGGCGTGCAGGCCCGGCGTGGGCTCGTCGGCGATGAGCAGCCGGACGGTGTCCCGGACGCCGGTCGCGAACAGCACCCGTCTGAGCATCCCGCCGGAGAGCTGGTGCGGATGAAGTCCGGCCACCTGGTCCGGGAGGTCGTAGCGGGCGAACAGGCGGCGGCGCTCGTGCTCCGCGACCGCCGGATCGAGGCCGATCCGCACCTGGGCGCCGACCGGCATCAGCGGATCGAGGCTGGTCACCGACTGCGGGATGTAGGAGATCTCCCGGCCGAGCAGGCGCTCGCGCCGGGCCGGGCTCAGGCGCGAGCCCCGGAACACGATGTCGCCGCCGGTCCGCGCGTTGTGCGGCAGGATGCCCAGGATGGCCTGGGCGAGCAGGGTCTTGCCCGACCCGCTCGCGCCGAGGACCGCCAGGATCTCCCCTTCGGCGACCTCCAGGTCCAGGCCCGTGATGCCGGTGACCGTCCGGGTGCGCAGCCCTCTGGCGTACTGGACGAAACTGACGTCGAGGCCGGAGATGCTCAGGATCGGTTCGCTCATGTGGGCCTCATGCGTGTGCCGTGGCGGGATCGAGGACGGTCCGGATGCGGTCGCCCAGGCGGGCGACGGCGAGCACGACCAGCAGGAGCGTGACGCCGGGGAAGACCGCGAGCCACCACATCCCGCTGGAGATGTGCGGCATGCCCTCCGACAGCAGGATGCCGATCGCCGGGGTCTGCGGGGAGAACCCGAATCCGAGGAACGTGAGCGCCGCCTCGTGCAGGATCACGTGCGGGAACATCAGGACGAACCCCACCAGGAGCTGCGGCAGGATCAGCGGCGTCACCTGCCGCCAGGCGATGAACAGCGGAGATCTCCCGAGCCCGCGCGACACGAGCAGGAACTCCGCGCCCCTGATCTGCCGTACGTCGGCTCTGACCAGCAGCGCCAGCGACATCCAGTGGGTGAGGGCGATGCCCAGGACGATGCCGGGGACGCCGCCGCCGACCACGAAGGCCAGCAGGATCATGAAGATGAGGTGCGGGATGCCGATGGCCAGGTCGATGATCCAGGAGATCAGGCCGTCCACCCATCTGCCGAAGAGCGCGGCGCAGACGCCCAGCACCGCCGAGATCACCGTGCCGACGGCGGCGGTGAGCACGCCGATGGCCAGCGAGAGCCCGAGCCCGTGCACCGTTCTGGTGAACATGTCCCGGCCGAGGTGATCGGTCCCGAACAGGTGCCGGAGGCCGGGCGGCGACGACGGAGGACCGGCGTTCGGCCGGATCTGGGCCGGGTCCAGGAGAAGCCCGCCCGCGACGACGCAGGCGACCACGACGACCACCACGGCGAGCGAGACCAGCAGGTCCCGTCGTCCGCGCGGCCGGCGAGCGGCGGACACGGTCATGTCCGGCTCCTGACCCGCGGGTCGAGCGCGGCGTTGACGACGTCGGCGATCGTGTTCCCGGCGAAGACGAACACCGCGCTGATCAGCACGATGCCGAGAAGCAGCGGAACGTCGCCGCCGAGCGCGGCCTCGGTCAGGGTCGAGCCGAGACCCGGATAGGAGAACACCGTCTCGGCCAGCACCGAACCTCCGAAGAGCTCTGAGAAGTACGCGAACTGAAGGGTCACCGCCGGCGCCGCGGAGTTGCGGAAGCCGTGGTTGCGCAGGATCTGGCCGGGACTCTCGCCCCTGGCGCGGGCGAAGGCGACGTAGTCGCTGTTCAGGACGTCGGTCATCTTCTCCCGCGTGTGCATCGCGATGTTCGCGACCCCGACCGCCGACAACGTCAGCGCCGGCAGCACGAAGTGGTGGACACGCGCGGTGAAGCCGACCTCGTCCGACGGGACTCCGTACGGCCCGGCCAGCCCCACCGGGAACCAGCCGAGCCAGACGGAGAACACGACCAGGAAGACGATGCCGAGCCAGAACGTGGGGGTCGCCGAGAGCGTGTAGCTGTACCACGAGACCACCCGGTCCACGAACCGCCCGCGACGGGTGGCGGCGACCACTCCCAGCGCGTAGCCGAGCACCCCCGACGACAACCAGGCCACGCCCATGAGCGCCAGCGAGGCGCCGAAGCGGGTGGCGATGACGTCGCTCACGGGCACCTTGTAGAGCGTCGAGACGCCGAGGTCCCCCTGGAGGATCGAACCGGCCCAGGCCAGATACTGCTCGACGGGCGAGCGGTCGAGGCCCCAGTGTTCCCGGAGCCTCGTGTACTGCTCGTCGGTGAGACCTACGTCCGCGCCGACGTAGGCCTGGATCGGGTCGATCGGCGAGGCGTGGACGAGGGTGAAGGCCAGCGCCGAGACCCCCGCCAGCAGGGTCGCCAGCCGGAGCAGGCGGAGCACGGTCAGTTCGCCCAGTGCCACTGGACGAGGGTGTTGAACAGCGCCCACTCGTGTCCGTGGCCCTGGATCGGCTGGTCGCCGAGGTCCAGCCCGGCACGCACGAAGTAGAGGTGGTCGAGCCGGACCAGCCAGATGATCGGGGCGTCGCCGTCCTCCCCCGCGAACCCGGTCTGGCCGTCCCACTGGGCCCGCTTCCAGAACGTGTTCGCCTCGTCCTGGGTGGTCGCCGACAGCGCCTGGTCGAGGTAGCCGTCGACCGTGGTGTTGGTGTACTGCGGCATGTTGTTGTAGCCGGTGTCGATGACCTTCGAGGAGTACATCTCGTAGAGCTGGTGCGGGTGGTGGCGCCCGCCGCCCCAGGTCACGGCGTTGGCCTTGCCGTCGAGGTAGATGCCGTCCCAGGTGCTGCCCTTGGTGGTGATCGCGATGCCGAGCGCCCGCGCCTGTTCGGCCACCGTCAGCGCGAGGTCGCTGCGGAGCCGGTCGTCCGACGGGTAGAGCAGGGTGAACGCGGCGGCGCGCCCGTCCTTCTCGACGGTGCCGTCGCCGTCGGCGTCGCTCCATCCGGCGTCGGCGAGCACACGCTTGGCGTCCTCGGTCCGGCCGTCCGCGAACGCGACCTGGTCGTTGAACCAGGGAAGGCCGTCGACGAGGCTGTAGGCGGGCCGGCCGTGGCCCTGGAGCACGATCTGGACGATCTCCTCACGGTCGAGGCCGATGTTCAGCGCCTTCCTGATCGCCGGGTCGGCCGTCACGTCGTCGCCGACCGAGACCTCGTTGGTCCGGATCTTGCCCTTGCCGCCGGACGGCAGCGTGGGCAGCGTCAACGCCCGGGAGTCGACGGTCTCGAAACTTCGCAGGTCCATGCCGTCGATGTGCTGCCCGGCGGACGCGGGCGGGGCGTACACGATGTCGACGGTCCCGGCGCGGGCGGCGGCCAGGGCCGCGTCCTCGCCCAGGAAGAGGAAGGTGAGCTTGGTGAACTCCGGCTTCTGGCCGTACCAGTACGGGTTGGCCTCCAGGATGAGCTGCTGGCCCGTCTGGTAGTCGGCGACGACGTAGGGGCCGGAGCCGATCGGGTCGGCGGAGTACTCAGTGCCGTAGTGCTTCGCGGGCAGGATCGGGATGTCCGAGAGCTGGCTGACGAAGGTCGACCGGGGCTCCTTCAGGTGGAAGTCGACGCGGGAGTCGTCGCGGGCCTCCATCCGGTCGAGGAAGCTCAGGTCGAAGCGGGTGCCGTCCTTCTTCAGCGTGTCGTAGGTGAAGATCACGTCCTGCGTGGTGACCGGCTCGCCGTTGGACCAGCGGGCGTCGTCGCGAAGGGTGAAGCTCCAGGTCAAGGCGTCGTCGCTGACGGAGTACGCCGCGGCGAGGTCGCCCACGAAGTCGACGTTCGCGTCGACGGCCAGCAGGGAGCTGTGGATCAGCCGGATCTGCGCGGGCCGGGAACCCCAGCCCTTCAGCGGATCGAATTCGCCGCCGGACACGTCGCCGACCGCGACGACGAGTTCGGCGCTCCGGCTTCGAGCCTGATCCCCGGACTGACCCCGCCAGGTCACCACACCGGCGACGACCGCGACGACCGCGACGACGGCCACGGCGACCGGCCAGGCACGGCGGGGCTTCTTGGGGGAGGTTTCGTCATCGTGAGGCAAGGGGGGACCTCTGTTCCTGAACGTTCTGGAAGGGGTGTACGCGAGAATAGTAACGGTAATCATTTTCAATTCTCGCGTGACCCTACGGCTGAGCCGCCTCCCAGGCCGTCCACAACCCGGCGTACACCCCACCGGCGTCGACCAGTTCCTCGTGGGTGCCGGCCTCGATGATCCGGCCGTGCTCCATCACCAAGATCCGGTCGCAGGCCGCCGCCTGGGAAAGACGGTGCGCGACCACGACCGCGGTGCGCCCCGCGAGGACGGCGTCGGCGGCGCGGTCGAGTTGTCCGGCGTAGGCGGAGCCGGCCTCGGCGGTCGCTTCGTCGAGGATCACCAGGTCGGCGTCGGTGAGCAGCAGGCGGGCGAGGGCGAGCTGCTGCGCCTGCGCGTCGGTGAGCGGCTGTCCCCCGGCGCCTACCTGGGTGTCCAGCCGGTCGAGGATCGACGCGGCGCCGGCGGCTTCCAGCGCCGCGAGGAGATCGTGGTCGGTGGCGGCGGGGGCGGCGAGGGTGAGGTTGTCGCGCAGGCTGCCCGCGAAGACGTGCACCTCCTGGGTGATCATCGCGGTACGGCCGGGGCGGGTCACCGTGCCGGCCTCGGGCAGGTGGGTGCCGGCGACCACGCCGGCGAGCGTGGTCTTGCCCGCCCCGGACACGCCGACGACGGCCACGTGCTGACCAGATGGGATGTCGAGGGTGACGTCGTCGAGCACCCGCGGCCCCTCGCCGTACCGGAACGAGATCCCGTCGAGCCGTACTGCCGTGCTCGCGGTCTGCGCGCCCGGCGCGTCGAAGGGGATGGTGATGACGACCCCGATCATGCGGCTCAGCGACGCGAGGGCCGACTGGAGGGTGTCGACGACCAGCAGCAGCTGGTTGACCGGTCCGAGCAGGCGCAGCACGAGCAGCATCGCGGTGGTGGCGCCGCCGACGGTCGACGCGCCGTGGTCGACGAGGACGAAGCCGACGACGAGCACGGCGGCCAGGCTCAGGCACTCCCCCAGGTTGAGCCGGCCGTTGAGCATGCTCAGCACGGTGCGCGCGCGGAGCGACTGCCGCGCGACGCGCCACGAGTCCGTCATCACCGCCCGGTGCCGTCGCTCGGCGAGCCCGAAGCCGAGCACGGTGGCGTGGCCGCGCTGGGACTCCAGGATCTGCTGGGCACGCGCGCTCATCGCCGTGCGCTCGGCGCGGTAGACCCCCGGTCCGGTGCGCAGGTACCACCGCACCGCCAGCACGTACACCGGCAGCACGACGGCGAAGGCGGCCGCGTAGGGCCATTCGAGTGCCGCGAGCCCGCCCAGCGACACGACGATGGTGAAGGCGGTGACGGTGAGCACCGGGATCACGGCGGGGGCGGCGTCGGCGACCGCGGTGACGTCGTCGCTCGACCGCGAGATCAGGTCGCCGGTGCCGGCGCGTTCGACGAGGTGCTGGGGCAGCGTCATCGCGTGGCCCACGAGCCGTTCGCGCAGCGCGGCGAGGACGGCGTGGTAGACGCGGGTGGCCAGCACGATCGTCAGCGCGGTGCCCGCGCTGCCGAGGACCGCCGCGAGCGCCATGACGACCGTGACCGTCAGCACCGTGGCGAGGTCGGCGGTGCCGGCCTGCACGCGGTCGACGAGGAACCCGATCGCCCAGGGCACGACCAGGTCGACGCCGGTGCTGAGAATCCCCAGCACCCCGGTCGCGGCGAGCCGCAGCCGGTACCCGCGGCTGAGCCGCCACACCTCCCCGACCGTCTCACGGCCGTTCGCGACCGGCAGCCCGCTCACCGGGCCCCCATCGAGTCGGGCAGCTCGACGACGCGGTCGCAGGCGGCGAGCAGCGCCGGGGCCGAGGCGATCAGCAGGGTCGAGCGGCCCGCCCGGACACCGCGCAACCGGCCGGCGATCGTGTGCTCGGTGACCGAGTCGACGGCGGTGGTCGGGTCGTGCAGCACGAGCACCGGCGCGTCGCTCGCCAGGGCGCGGGCGAGGGCGACCCGCTGGCGCTGGCCGCCCGAGAGCCGGTTGCCGCCCTCGCCGACCGGGGCGTCGAGGTCGGTCGCGAAGTCGTCGCAGGCGGCGGCCCGCACCGCGGCGTCGATCCGCTCGGTCGCGGCCGCGGTCACGGCGAGGTTGTCGCGGAGGGTGCCGCTGAACAGCGTGGTGCGGTGCGGCGCGACGGTCACCCGGGAGCGGTAGTCGGCCGGGGACAGCTCCCGCGCCGCGATCCCGTCGAGCCGCGTCTCTACGCCTCCCCCGGCGTGCGGGTCGAGCAGCGCCTCGACGACGCGGGCGGCGGTCGGGTCGTCGGCGCGCACGCCCACGAACTCGCCGGGCCCGACCCGGATCCGCGCGCCGGGTCCGGAGACGGTCGGCACGACCACGTCCAGTTCCGGCAGCGCGGCGACCTCCCGCGGGGTCGCGTCATCGGGCCCGGCCGTCGGTGTGGCACTGTCCCGCAGCAGGTCGAGGACGCGCGCGGACGCGGCGCGGGCGCCGGCGAGGTTGGGGATGGACGTGCTCGCGATCGCCTGGATCTGCGGCAGCAGCGCCTGGGTGAGGCCGACGGCGGTGATCAGCCCGCCGATGCTGAGCCGGCCGTCCACGGCGAACCAGCCCGCCAGCCCCAGCACCCCGGCGACGAAGGTGCCGCTGACCACGCCCGAGCCCACGAGGAACCTGCCCAGCAGGCCCGCGTTGCGCCTCGCGCTGGCGAGGGTCTCCTGGCTGGCCCGCCGGTACCGGTCGCCGGCTTCGGCCTCGGCGCGCATCCCCTTGATCACCCGGTAGCCGGCGACCAGGTCGGTGGCCTGTCCGACCGTGGCGGCCAGCAGCTCCTGGTATTCGCGGGTGTCCCGGGAGAGCCGCTCGCTGAGCAGGCCCATCGTCCAGACCGCGGCGGGCGCCCCGAGCAGCACCACGAGTCCGAGCAGCCAGTGCGTCGCCAGCAGCGACGCCGCGATGAACACGATGGCCGTGATCCGCGAGACCGGGATGATCGTCAGGATCACCGCGTTCGACAGGCGCGCGACGTCGTTCGTCATCACCGAGACCACGCGGCCGTCCGGCGCGCGGGCGGCGCCGCCGACCGGGTGCAGCACGCCCGTCGAGAGGGTGGCGCGGAGCCGGTGCTGCACCACCTGCACCGCGTAGGCGGTCAGCCGCAGCGAGATCCTGGCCGCCGACGTCAGCGCGGTGTACAGGGCCACCAGCACGCCGATCCACAGGACCAGCTGTCCCGCGTCTCCGGTCGCCAGGGCCCGGTCGATCGCGAGTCCCATCACCACGGGAACCGCTGACTCGCCCACCTGCCACACGATCGACAACAGCATCGCGGGCACGCTGACCCGGCGTACCGAGAAGATCACGCGCAGCAGGAACCGGCCAGAGGTGATCCCCGGGCCTGACGGGAACGGCCGGGCAGCGGGCGGCTCGGCGGGGTCGAGCAGGAGCACCGGCAGCCGGCGGGTCAGCGGTCCTCGCCCCAGTCCTGCGGGGTCGCGCGCGGCGTTCCTCATGCCTCGCTCCGGAAGCACCAGAGGAGGGCGTCGGCGAAGAGTCCTCGCCACCACGCGTAGTCGTGTCCGCCGGCGAACTCCCGGTAGAGGGTGTCGTAGCCCTTGGTGGTGAGCACGTGGTCGAGCCAGCGGCTGTGGGTGCTGGAACCCTCCAGCTCACCGGCATCGTGGAAGACGCGGATCGGCGCCGTTTCGGCGGCCAGGCAGTCGGCGATCAGCGTCGGCACGGGGGTGCGGCGCAGCAGCTCACCGGCCCCGGTGCCCCACGTGAGGTCGGGGTGGTAGCCGCACGACGGCGACTGGAGGATGGCGTTGCCGAACGCCGCAGGGTGGTGGAGCGCGGTCCAGCCGGCGCACAGACCGCCGAAGCTCTCCCCGGCCAGCGCGACGTCACCGGGGTTCCGCGAGAGCGGATACCGGTGGCGCAACCACGGCAGCAGCTCGTGGACGAGCATCCGGGAGAACGCCGGGTTGCAGAGGAGCTCGTGGTCGCGCCGCGCAGCGGGCTGTTCGACGAGGACGACCACGCACGGCCGGATCAGCCCGGCCCGGACCAGGGCGTCACGGACACTCGGCGCGCTGTGGCCGGGTGTGCCGTCCAGGTGGATCACGAAGGGCAGCACGCTCTGGTCCGGGAACTTCCCCGGGGGCATCGAGACCCAGATGCGGCGTTCGTCGCCCAGGAGTTCGCTCGCCAGTACGGCGGCCTCCACCGCCGGAGCCGGCCGCGCCTCTGCCTCGTCGAGCCAGGGCAGCGGCGCCGCGTCGGGCAGCACCGCCACCGAGGCCCCGGAGAACCGTTCGACCGAGCACTCCGAGAACCTCGGCGGCGGGTTGAACGGGTCGGGAACCTGCCGCCCAGATCGCCGGAACACGTACGAGAAGCGCAGGTCGGAACGCATGCGCAGGGTGAGGACGTGGAAGGGCGTGCCCGCCACGGGGGTGAACTCCCGGTCGATCGGGTTGAAGCCGATCCGGGGGCCGATCACCACCGAGAGGGTGACCGTCGTGTCGTCGCCCGGTTCGTCGACGAACGTCACCTCCACCTCGTCGGCGGAAACCCGCTCGACGAGCGGCGCGCCCCGCTGCTCCAGAAGCCGTCGGAACTCCTCCGGGGTCGACGGCTTCTCGGCGAACAGGTCATCAAGCATGTGTCGTGCTCTCCCGTCGGGTCCGATCGCGGCCGAGCGGCACCACCTGGGGGCTGCCGGCCACCGGATCGGGCACCACCAGGCAGCGCAGCCCGAACACCTCCTCGACCAGTTCGGCCGTGACGACCTGGTCGGGGGCGCCCTCGGCGACCACGGCGCCGTCCTTCATGGCGATCAGGTGGGTGCCGTAGCGGGCGGCGTGGTTCAGGTCGTGCAGGACGGCGACCAGGGTGTGGCCGACCTGGTGCAGGTCGGTGAACAGCTCCATCAGCTCGATCTGGTGGGTGATGTCGAGGAAGGTGGTCGGTTCGTCGAGCAGCATGATGCCGGTGTGCTGCGCGAGCGCCATCGCCACCCACACCCGCTGGCGCTGCCCGCCCGACAGCTCGTCGACCAGGCGCCCGGACAGGTCGGTGACCGAGGTCTGGCGCATCGCCCTGAGCACGGCCCGCTCGTCGTCGTCGGTCCACTGCCGCAGGAACCCCTGGTGCGGGTACCGCCCCCGGGCCACCAGGTCGGCGACGGTGATCCCGTCGGGCGCGATCGAGCTCTGCGGCAGCAGCCCGACCCGCCGCGCCACCTCTTTGGTCTTGTACGAGTTGATGTCGGCGCCGTCGAGCACGACCTGCCCTGCCGACGGCTTCAGCAGCCGGGCCAGGCCGCGCAGCAGGGTGGACTTGCCGCACGCGTTCGGGCCGACGATGACCGTGAACGACTCGTCGGGGATCTCCACCGAGAGGTGCTCGGAGATGGTCCGCTTGTCGTAGCCGATCGTCGCCGACTCCACCCGCAGGCGCGCGGCGGACGGGGTCGCGCTCATGGGCGTCTCCTGACTTCGGTGAACAGCAGGTAGGCGAGGTAGCCGCCGCCGAGCACGACGGTGATGACGCCGACCGGCAGCGGGGTGGGGGCGACGTGCTGGGCGAGGTGGTCCGACGCCAGGCACAGCAGCGCGCCGACGAGGGCGGCGGGGGCGAGGGTGATCCCGGCGGTGCGGGCGAGCCGGCGGGCGATCTGCGGGGCGACCAGCGAGATGAACGCGATCGGCCCCGACGCGGCCGTGACCGTCGCCGTCAGCGCCACGCCGACCAGGATCAGGCCGAGGCGGACGGGCGCGACCCGTATCCCGTGCGAGGCGGCCGCGTCGTCACCCAGCTCCATCTGCCGCATCGGCCGGTTCGCCACCCCGGCGAGCAGGAGGAGCACGGCGATGCAGGCGCCGCCGATGACGACCCGGTCCCAGGACACGCCGTTGAGCGACCCGGCGCCCCACGCGGCCGCGGACATGGCCTCGTCGAGGTCGGCCTTGATGATCAGCCAGGTGTTGAGCGACTCGAGCATCGCCGAGACGCCGATGCCGACGACGATCAGCCGGAACCCCTGCACCCCGCGCCGGTGGGCCAGCACGTACACGGCGACGGCGGTGGCCATCCCGCCCAGCAGCGCCCCGCCGACCAACTGTGTGTAGGTGCCGTCGACGAGCAGGATCACGATCAGCGCGCCGGTGTAGGAGCCCTGCGAGAACCCGATGACGCCGGGTTCGGCCAGCGGGTTGCGCAACAGCGACTGGAAGATCGCCCCGCTCACCCCCAGCGCCGCGCCGAACACCAGCGCCGCCGCCACCCGGGGCAACCGCCAGTCGACCACGACGTCGTGGACGATGCCCGTCTCCCGGCCGGTCAGCGCGGAGAGCACCTGCCCGGGGGTGAGCTGGTACGAGCCGGTCATCAGCGCGAGCACCGCCATGCCGGCGATCGCGACCGCGAGCACCGCGCAGACGACGAGCGGGCGGAACGGGAGCCGTACCGCGATCCGCCCGCGCCGCAGCACCAGCGCCCGCCGTCCGAAGTCCACGTGCGCGCTCACAGTCCGCTCGCCTTCCTCCGCCGCACCAGCGCGACGAGGACGGGCGCGCCGACGAAGGCGGTGACGACGCCCACGGGGATCTCGCTGGGTCTCATCACGACGCGGCCGAGGATGTCGGAGACCAGCAGCAGGCTCGGGGCGAGCAGGATGCTGTAGGCGAAGATCCAGCGCTGGTCCGGGCCGACGATCCATCGGGCCACGTGCGGCACCATGAGCCCGACGAACGCGATGGGCCCGGCGATCGCGGTGGCGCCACCGGCCAGGAGGGTGAGCGCGATCACCGCGAGCACGCGGGTGCGCGCCAGCCCGACCCCCTGGGCGGCCGCCACCTCGTCGCCCAGCGCCAGCGCGTTGAGCGGCCCCGACACCACGAAGGCCAAAATGACCGCCACCGCGAAGAACGGCAGGATCGGCCACAGGACCTCGAGCGGGCGGCCCACGATCGACCCGGCGTTCCAGTAGCGCATCATGTCGAAGGCGTCCGGGTCGGTCAGCTGGAGCGCCTCCCTGGCGCCGCCGAGCACGGCGCCGACGCAGACCCCGGCGAGCACCATGACCACCGGCGAGGAGCCCCGCCGGGTCGACCCGAGGGCGAGCACCAGCAGCGTGACGACCAGCGCGCCCGCGAACGCGAACCACATGTAACCCTGCGCCTCGCGGACGCCGAGCAGCCCCACGGCGACCGTCACCGCGAAGGACGCACCGGCGTGGACGCCCAGGACGCCCGGATCGGCCAGGGGGTTGCGGGTGAGCGCCTGGATCAACGCGCCCGACAGGCCGAGCGCGACGCCGACGACCAGGCCCACGATCGTGCGCGGCAGCCGGAAGTCGCGGACGGCGAACTGGTCGATGCCGTCCGAGGAGCGGACCAGCGCGTCCCACACCGCCGACGGCGCGATCGACGTCGACCCGATCATGACGCTCAGCACCAGCAGGGCCGCCAGCGCCGCCAGCGCGACGACCAGTCCGAGCAGGCGACGACGCGGTCCGGGCGCCGTCTTGGCGCCCGGACCGTCCCGCCGCAGGGTGAGGGTTGTCACTTCGCGGCTGGGAGGGTCGCCAGCGCGCTGTCGAGCGAGTCCAGGTAACGGATGACGGGCCCGTAGGAGTTGTTGCCGGGGCAGAAGAGTCCCAGCGCACGACCGGAGGTCACGGCGGGCAGCGCCTTCCAGGTGTTGGTCTCGGTCACCGGCACGAAGGACGCCGTCGGCTTGCCCTCGGCGTCGACCGGGTAGGTGATCACGTCGTACGTGGACAGCTCGCCGATCTGCTCGAACGGCAGCGACTCGTAGGCCAGGGGGTCCTTGCCCTCGGCCGCCTCGGGGAGGTCCAGGCCGATGTCGTCGCGGGCGATCTCGGAGCAGCCGATGTCCGCGATGTAGAAGGTGCCGGGATCGTTCCAGTCGCCCCGGGAGACGTCGACGAACGAGGTGCCGCCGATGACCTTGCCGTAGGTCGACTGGATCTTGGCGACCTTCTCCGTGAACTCCGCCTTCTGCCGGCTGAGCGCGTCGGCGACGTCGCCGGCCTCCGCGATGGCGTCGGCGAACGCCTTCCACTCGGTGTCGAGCCCCCAGAGCACGGTCGGGGCGATCGCCTCGAGCCGCTCGCCGACCTTGTCCCAGTCGCTGGAGTGGAACTGGACCAGGATCAGGTCCGGCTTGAGGGCGGCGAGTTTCTCGAGGTCCACCTCGCCGCCGTTGCTGCCGACGACCTCGGCCGCCTCGTACACGGCCTTCTGGTCCTGCGGCAGCGCGGCGAGGTCGGAGTCGGACACCTCGGTGACGCCGACGGGCTTGCCGCCCAGATCGATGAAGGGGAGGTTGGTGTTGCCGATCGTGACGATCCGCTGGGGGTCGGCGGGCACCTCGATGGTGCCGTTCTCCGCCTTGACGCTGCGCGTCCCGGCGGGCTCGGCGCTCCGGGTCTCGGCGGCCTGGACGCCGGTGCCGTCACCGTCGCCGCCGCAGGCGGTGAGGACGAGCGACGCGCTCATCAGCGCGGCGGCGAGGGCCGCGCCGCGCCGCATCACGGGGGTGTTGTTCATGGGTGTTCTCTTCTTCTCGGGGTGGAGGGGAGGAGTTCGTGGACGGTGACGCCCAGCCCGACGGTGTGCGCGGACCCGCGCGTGAGGCCGGCCCGCGCGATGACGGCGTCCAGCTCCGCCGCGGTGCGCAGGCCGGAGCCGTGGCTGGCCAGGGCGATCAGGTCTTCCTCGCCGTCGTGCTCGTCGAGGGCGTCGACGTCGAAGACGTCCTCGATCAGCAGCACCCGGCCGCCGGGGACGAGGTTCTCGGCCGCCCGGCGTAGCGCGTGGGCGGCGTCGGCGTCGGGCAGGGTCTTGAAGGCACGGCTGACGAGCACCGCGTCGGCCGCCGGGCTCGGCTCGAAGACCGACTGCTCCAGCACGCCGACCCGCGCGCGTTGCCGCTCGTCGGGGATCGTGGCGGGCAGGTCGCGGCGCAGCCAGTCGGCCTGGGCGGGCAGGGCGCAGATCGTCACGCGCAGGTCTTCGTGGGCCGCGACGTACTCACGGGCGTGGGCGCCCGCGCCACCGGAGTGGATCACCAGGTGCCCGACCCCGGCGAGCAGGCCGGATGCGGCGATCGGTCCCGCGAGCGCGGGCTGGAACTTCGCCAGGCGCTCCAGGTGACGGTCTTCGTAGTCCTGCTCGGCCCGTACGTCGGCGAAGGTCTGGCCGGTGACCGAGGCGTAGGCGGCCCGGCCGGTGCGGACCGACTCCGTGAGGCCGTGGATCCCGAGCGTCTCGCGGCCGACCACCCCGGCGGAGTGGAGCCGGTCGGCGATGAAGTCGAGAGTGAGCACGTCGCCGACCGGCGTCAGGGCGTAGTGACCCGGTTCCGGCTCGGTCACCACGTCCAGGGTGCGCAGATAGCGCAGCAGCTTGCCCAGCGCGCGTTCGTCGGCGCCGGCCTTGGCGGCCAGCTCGGTCACGCCGGTCACGCCGCGCGAGAGCAGATCGGGAACGCCCAGCTCGACGGCGGTGCGGATCGCGACCGGCGCGACGAGCTCGGTCAGGTCGTGGAGCCGCTGGAACGGGGTGACCGTCTTCTCCGGGTCGGGCACCGCCCCGTCGGCTTCGAGGGCGACGACCGCGGAGCGACGCCAGTAGCCGGCGAAGTCGACGTCCTCCTTGGGCACGCCGCGGTCTTCGACCAGGTGCCGGCGGATGTCCCGGACGGCCGTGTGCTCACCGGCCAGCCACGCGAACACCTGGCCCGGCCACCACTCCGCGCCCCGGACGGCCTCGGTGAGCGAGCCGGGGCGGACCCAGGTCACGTCCACCCCGGGCAGTTCGCGCAGTTCCTGACGGTATGCGTCTTCGGCGATCTCGATGAACACCTGCGCCCGCGCGTCGGGCGGGAGTTCGTCGAGCAGGCGGCCGATCGCGGGCAGCGCGGTGTCGTCGCCCGCCACGAGCAGCCAGTCGGCGCCGGCCGGGAAGTCCTTGGACGTGCTCGGGCCGCTGAGGTGGATCAGGTCCCCCGGCTGGGCGCGATAGGCCCAGGTCGTGCCGGCGCCGACGCCGTGCTTCACGAAGTCGACGTCCAGCTCGCCGGCCTCGGGGTCCCATCGGCGAACCGTGTAGGCCCTCGACAGCGGTCGCGGATCCTTGGGCACGATCAGCTTGGCCGCGCCCTGGACCGGCAGCACCGGGTCGGGCCGGCCCGGGTAGGGGAAGTAGACGGCGAGGTCGTCGTCGAAGCCCGAGGACGTGAAGGCCGGCCGCACCAAGCCGTCGGCGGTGGTGAACGCACGCAGCTGTTCGCCGCCCAGCGTGACCCGCCGCATCCCCGGGGTGACGTCGACCGTCCGGACCACCTCGACCTGGCGCAGGGTCGGCGGATGCACGGTGAGCCGGCGCGAGGTCTTGGGCATGCGGAACCGCACCTTCCGGTCGTTTCGAGGACAGAGGCCGCGCACCGGCGTCAGGAGGGCACGCACTGGTAAGGTTAGGCACACCTTACTAGGTTTGGTGTGCGCAGACTGCCGTATGGTTAGGACATGGTGCCTCCGTCGTTCCCCGCAGGCGCCGGTGACCCGCCGCCGATCCCGGCCGCGCGGTGGGGTTCGGTCGATACGCCCGTTCGACCGCTGCTGCTCTGGGTCCGCACCGGCACGGCCCACGTACGCCTCGACGACGGGCCGGCGCTCCACCTCAACCCCGGCGAAGGCGCCTGGATCCCCGCCGACGGCTGGGCGGAGCGGTCGATCACCACCGAGCCGGGCACCGTCGCCTTCCCGCTGTTCCCCGACGTCGGCGCTTGGGGATCGTCGGACCTGACGCGGTTCAACGTTCCCGGCGGCTGGCACGACTGGTTGATCCAGCTGTTCAACCTGCAGGTCACCCCGTTCAGCGGCCGAGGCTACTCCCCCGAGGCGATCGAGCGGCTCCTCCGGCGTCCCGGCTCGCATGCGAGCTCAGAGGGGTTCGCCCCGGCGGCGATGCCGCGAACCCGCGGCGCCAGAGCGGTCGCCGACGAACTTCGTCGCGACCCCGCGCTCGACCTCACGGTCGAGCAATGGGCCTCACGGGTGCTCTCCAGCCCGCGCACCCTGCGCCGTGACTTCGTCGCCGACACCGGGCTCACGTTCGAGCGGTGGCGGCTGCTCTGCCGGCTCGCCGCCGCCGTGGAGTTCCTCGCCGCCGGTTACGACCTCGACCAGGTGACCACCCGAGTGGGCTTCGCCAGCCGCAACGGCCTCACCCGGGCCTTCAAGGGACGGTTCGGACTGACCCCCCACGAGTTCGCACGGGAGCTGGCGGCCCGACCCGGCGCCGGTGGCCCGACGCAACAAGCCGCGGCGGCACGGCAGGCCGACGACCTGATCCGGATGATGCGCAAGACGGACACCCCCGCCGCGCCCGAGATGCTGCCCCCGGCCAGCACGCCGCCGCACACCAACGACGTCCACGTCCTCAGCTGGATGTACCGCGGCAGCGGCTACCTGGACATCGGCGACCACCGCTACGAGCGGGAGCGCGGAGTCGCGACCTGGATCCCCGCGGAAACCGACCACGTCACCGGCCTCCGCGAGAACTCCGTCTCCCTGCCCCTGGGCAACGCGAGCACCGGCGACCTCCAGCTGACAACGCCGCTGCAAGTACGGTTCTCACCGGCGTGGGACGACTACCTGATGTTCTGCTCCATCAGCGCCCGGTCCGCCCTGCGCCCCGACGACCACGACCCCCGCCACATCCTCGACCTGTTCGCCGAACAGGTCGCCACGCAGCGAGCACTGTCGGTCCCGATGCCCGTCGACCCGCACGCCCGCGCGGTGGCGATGGAGTGCCTGCGCCGCATCGGCGAACCCGGCGGGACGCACGACGTCGACGCCGAGATCCACCGCGCCTTCCGCGACGAGACGGGCATGACACTGGGCCGCTGGCGTTATGCCGCCCGCATGCGCATCGCCCGCGACCTCCTCGCCGGGGGCGCCATGCCCAGCACCGTCGCCCGCCGGATCGGATACGCCCACCTGCCCACGTTCAGCGCGGCCTTCTCCCGTTTCCACGGGGTGTCGCCGCGCGAATACCAGGAGCGCGAGTCCGAACGGAACCAGTGACACCTCCTGATCGCGCGGGAGCCGTGCCGCGCCGGTCGTCAGGGTCTTGAGTTCTGCGTTCTCGGCGCCGCGAAAACAATTCGTTCGGGGGGATCCCCAAAGGCGCGAAAGAATTGTATTTCTGCGGCGCCATTTCATTGAACGCGAAACTGCTGGCGCGACCACACCAGAATCGTGGGCCGCCCGGATCACTCCACTACCTCTGATGATGGGCGCGAGTGACAGAATTTCGGCGTCCATATTGGCATTGATTCGACATTCCACACGTCAATCGGCCCCGCTGTCGAATGTTCACCCTCACGTGGCCACACGTTTGCGATAACCGCTGTGCGCATTTGATGACACTTCCGTGAGCCCGCCGTCAGCATGGTCGCGGGCCCGTCCCCGCACCTCGACCCGGAAGGTCTCCTGCCGATGAATCTCAGGCTCCGCGCGCTCACGGGGGCTCTGGCCGCCACCATGTCAATGGCCACGCTCACCACCGCCCCCACGGCGAACGCCGCCACGATTCCGTCGCAGGGATCGGCGACGCAGCTCGACGTCGGAAACTGGAACATCGAATGGTTCGGCGCGACCGGAAACGGGCCGACCAACGAGGCGCTTCAGCAGCAGAACGCCCGCGACCTCATGGCGGGCGCCGGCATGGACGTGTGGGGCCTGGGCGAAATCGTCAGCGCCTCGGCGTTCAACACGCTCGTGGCCGGCCTGCCCGGATACACCGGAGTGCTCGCCAACGACTCGCGGGTGACGAACGGCGCGCAGTACTACTCGGACTTCAGCAACGCCGAGCAGAAGGTCGCCCTCGTCTGGCGCGCCGGCATGGCGACTCTGGTGAGCGCGAAGGTCATCCTGACCAGCCAGAACAGCAACTTCGCCGGCCGGCCGCCGGTGGAGTTCACGTTGCGCGGCACGTTCGACGGGGTCACGCGTGACCTCGTCTTCATCGTCCTGCACGCCAAGGCCGGGTCCGACCAGTCCGCGTGGAACCTGCGCAGCCCCGCGTCGCAGGCGCTCAAGTCGTACATCGACTCGACCCATCCCACCCAGAACGTCTTCGTCATCGGCGACTGGAACGACGACGTCGACACCTCCATCACGTCCGGGAAGGCGTCGCCCTACGCCAACTTCGTGAGCGACACCGCGCGCTACACGTTCCCGACGCGGGCCCTGTCGCTGGCGGGCGTGTCGTCGACGGCGGGCTACCCGGACTTCATCGACCACCAGCTCATCACCAACGAGGTGCAGGCGAAGTACGTCGCCGGTTCGGCGAAGGCGTTCCAGCCCCAGGCCTACATCCCGAACTACGCGTCGACGACCAGCGACCACTACCCGGTGTTCGCCCGCTACGACTTCGTCATCGGCGGCAGCGGCGGCTCGAACCAGCCGCCCACGGCGTCGTTCACGCACTCCTGCACCGCTCTCAGCTGCACGTTCACCGATGGCAGCACCGACTCCGACGGCACCGTCGTGAGCCGTGGCTGGACCTTCGGCAACGGCCAGACCTCGACGGCCGCCAACCCGGCCGTGACCTACGCGTCGGCCGGAACCTACCCGGTCTCGCTGACCGTGACCGACGACGACGGCGCCACCCACACCACCACCAAGAACGTCACCACCGGTGGCGGCGGAGCGGCCAACATCATGATCAACGAGGTGCTGGCCAACGAGCCGGGCAGCAGCACCGCCAGCGAGGCCGTCGAACTCGTGAACACGGGCGGCACGGCGATCAGCCTCGCCGGTTGGACCCTCCGGGACGGGTCGGCGGCGCGGCACACCTTCGTTTCCGGCACGACGCTCCAGCCCGGCAAGGCGATCACCGTGTTCGGCGCGGGCTCCGCGATCCCCAGCGGCGTCGCGGGGGTGGCCGCGAGCACGGGTGACCTCAACCTGTCCAACAGCGGCGACCAGGTGATCCTGCGGGACTCGACCGGGACGACGGTCCAGTCGATGACCTACTCGTCGAGCCTGGCGAACTCCGACGGGGTCTCGATCAACCGCAGCCCTGACGGCTCGGCGACCGGCGCCTGGGTCAAGCACACCGCCGTCAGCTCGTTGTCCAGCTCGCCCGGCCGTCGCGCCAATGGAGCGGCGTACTGACCCGCACGCTTACAGGCTCCGGTCGCGGGCGACGCCGATCGTCCTGAGAGCGCCGAACTCCTGGCCCGATCCGCGCAGGCCCCGGTGGTGGTGTGGCACCGTCGTGCGGATCGACGTGGCTGCCGGCAGCAGTGCGACCAGGTTGGCGAGGTGCGACCAGGTTGGCGAGGTACTCGCACTACCTGCGCGACTACGCGCGGGCGCTGGCGGTGTACGCGGCCAAGGGCCCGACGAGGAGGTGACGCGGGCGTTCGCGGGTGACGCGGCGAGGCCATCGACGTGCCGTTGAGCAGCGCCCATGTGCCGCCGGACACGGGCGACATGAGGCCACCCCGGGGCGCGAATCTCCGGTTTCCTGTACGTCATCGGCAGAGCCGCCGACTCATCGATCACCCGTGTCCGTCCGCCGCTGAACTTCACCAGTTGATCGAAGTAATTGATCGCGCCCACCGGCAGCTGGGCTGGCTGGTGGTCTGGAGGCGGTCAGCCGCCGTGGTTCCGGGTGTGGCTGCCCTTCGACTGCACAGCCACGGCGACCGGCCGCCGTCGTTTCAGGTGGTGATGCACATCTGGTTCGTCGCCGCGAACGCCTCGCGGTAGTCGACGGGCGAGCCCTCCGAGGCGTAGCTGTAGCCCACATTCGCGTAACCCTGGACGTTCGCTGTGCAGGGCAGGCTGAAAGTGGGGCCGAAGCACGCCGAGCTGCCCAATCCGAGGTTGGCCCAGTCACACCAATCAGAGGAGTTCCTTACTTCGGAGCCCCGGGAGTAGGCCCGGACGTTCGCCTGGACGGACAACCATTCCTGGGTGTTGTTCGAGACGATCACGACCCCCTGGGCGAGGGTTCCGTTGATCACGGTGCAGACGGTGAGCGTGATCATCCACGTGTTGGACGCATCCGGCTTGCAGTGCCACGTGTCGGTGATTCTGTAGTTCTTCCAGGACTGGGCATGAGCGGCCTGAGGCATGGCGACCAGGCATGTCGCCAAGATCGTCACAACGACGAACAATCGCCGGAACATGTGTTTCGACCTCCCGTCGGAAGCAGTGCCTGACTCTCCGAGTCTTGAAAGTCGTCACGAAAGGGTCAATGATCAAACGCGCCATCTCCGTTGCCCGTTCGCGCCGGGGCGCGGCCGGAAGCACGAATGCCAGGAGTCGAGCCGACAGGCAGCCCTTCTGGTCCGTTCCCCGTGTCGAGCCAAGGACCCGCACACCGCGCCGATGATGAGCGCCGGCTTCGAGGAAGGCCAGGATCGCGACGGCGCGGGAGAGCAAGCCGTCGCCGAATCACCGGCCGCAGCCCAAGCGGCGAGAAGGCTACCAGCGCACCAATTTCCGATACCGACGGTTGCACGGCCGCTTTATCTAAGGTCCTTCGCGCAGGGCAGAGCGGGTTGATCTCTTCTGGCACGCGAGGCACGTCGACCGCTGCACCGCGATGTTGCCACTCGCGGTGCACGGCCCACCCAGGCGCCGGCCTACCACTTGAAGATCAACTCAATGGCGATCACGACGTCGATGACGCCGCACCATTCGGCGAAGGACCGGGCCACCACCTTGTCCCGCCGGAGGTGGACGAAGTCCCAGACGCCGTGGAAGAACCATCCGGCCGCCACCAGGTAGCGGGCCAGATCAGGATGCACGGCCAGCCCGATCAGCCCCAGCGCGCCGAAGGCGAGCATGCCCAGCGCCTGCACCTGCAACGTCCCTGATCGGAAGAGGTGCCCGTCCACGACGCTCCAGAGCAGGACGATCAGCGCGAGGGCGGAGAACACCGCCGCCGGTGCGACCAGGTCGAGCGCACGCAGCACGACCACAAGGGCGATCCCGGCCACGAGCAGCGGCCAGGTCGCCCGGCGCGCCTCCAGTTTGGCGACCACCAGGTACAGCAACGGCAGGAGCACCAGGATCGACGCGAACGACGCCACCCCCTCGGCCGACTCGGTGCCGCCGAAGGTCGCGGCGGAAAGGGCCAGCGCCAGCGCCGTGGGCCAGCGGTCGAGCAGCCGGTTGAACCGGTGCCCGCGTCCTTGGGGCCTGCTCGCCATGGGGTTCCTCCAGGTGGGGTGGCACGTGACTGCGCTCAGCCTGGCCGCCGGAGGCAGCCGCCAGTAGTGCCGGAACCGCAGGCGTGCGCATGGCTTTGTCACTCGATTTCATGACAACTGTCATGAACCGGCCCGCGGCATGGCGTGCTGACACAATGACCGTGTGCGCGACCACGGGCTCGACGGCGAGACGGCGGCACTCCGGCGCTACACCCGGTGGAGCCTCGCGGGCTCCAGCGCGTTCTTCCTGGTCAGCGTGGTCGGCGCGGGGCTCCTGGCCTCCGGCGTACCGGTCTGGGCCAGGGGTGCGGGCGGCGTCGCGCTCGTCGTGACGGCCGGGTGCTGCGTGGTGCTGCTGAACCACCGGCTGGCGTCCGACCCCGCCCCGCCCGTGGCGTGGACGGCCGTGAGTGCCGCCGGTACGGCCACGCTCGCCGGCGTCCTGCTGGCCGTGCGGGACGACGCACTGTGGGCGCTGGCCCCGGCGATGACGGTGTCGATCGCCGCGACGTTCCTGCCGTCGCCGCGCCGGTGGGCGCTGATCGCCGTGGCGATGGCCGCCGCGGCCGTGCCGGGCGCGCTCGCGGGGGGCGACGATCCGGTGCGCGCGGTGCTGTTCCCGCCGGGACTGGTCGCGTTCAGCGCCTGGGTCACGCTCGGGTCGTTGTGGGCGTGGGACATCGCGGAACGGCTGAACGCCGCGCGCCGCCTCGACGGGGAGCTGGCGGTCACCCGGGAACGGCTGCGCTTCGCCGCCGACCTGCACGACATCCAGGGCCACCACCTCCAGGTGATCGCGCGCAAGAGCGAACTGGCCGCGCGGCTGGCGGCGGCCGACCCGGCCCGCGCGACGGCGGAGATGCTGGAGGTGCAGCGGCTCGCCACCGACGCGCTCTCGGACACGCGGGCCGTCGTGCAGGGATACCGCCGTACGACGCTCGACGCGGAACTGGCCAACGCGGGCCGGGTGCTCGCCGCTGCAGACATCCGGGTCCAGATGAACGTCGAGCCCGCGCCGCTCCCCGACGCCGACCGGCACCTGCTCGGTCTGGTCGTGCGCGAGGCCACCACCAACGTGCTGCGCCACAGCCGCGCGAGCGCCGCCGAGGTCGACTACCGCCTCACCGACGGCCTGGCCCGATTACGGGTCCGGAACGACGGCACGACCGGCCCGCCCGGCGCGGGGTCGGGCACCGGGCTGCGCACCCTGGCCGACCGGCTGCGGGCCGCCGGCGGCGAGCTGACCTGGGAGCACGACCACGGAAGCTTCGTCGTGACCGCCTGCCTGCCGGTCGGCGCGGGCGCGGAGGCACGATGATCCGGCTGCTGATCGCCGACGACGAGGAACTGCTGCGGACCGCCCTGGCCGCGCTGCTCGGGCTGGAACCCGACCTCACCGTGGCGGCCGAGGCCGCCACGTCGACCGACGCGGTTCGGCTGGCCGTCGAGCACCGCCCCGACATCGCCGTGCTCGACCTGGAGATGCCGCCTGCCGACGGATTGCACGCCGCCGCGCAGATCATGGCCGCGCTGCCCGGCACCCGGGTCGTCCTGGTCACCCGGCACGCGCGGCCGGGGGTGCTGCGTCGCGCCCTGGCGGCCGGCGTCAGCGGGTTCGTGCCCAAGACCACGTCGGCGTCCCGGCTCGCCGAGATCATCCGTGACGTCGCCGCGGGCCGGCGGTACATCGACGCCGACATCGCCGCCTCCGCCCTGACCGAAGGCCCCTGCCCGCTCACCGACCGCGAACTCGACGTGCTGCGTGCCTGCCGTACCGGCGCGTCGATCGGGGAGATCGCCGCCCAGGTGCACCTCGCGCCCGGCACGGTCCGCAACTACCTGTCGGCGGCCATGAGCAAATTGGACGTCGGCTCCCGCCACGCCGCCGCCCACCGCGCCTGGGAGGAAGGCTGGATCTGACGGCCTACTGGATCTAGGTCATCGCCTAATGGTGTTAGGCATATGATGACGGCATGAAGGCAGCCCCTTTGACGGTGGCCTCGATCGTCGAGGCGGCCGCGGACCTCGCGGACACGACGGGATTCGACTCGGTCACCCTGTCCGCCGTCGCCCGCCGGCTCGGCGTACGGAGCCCCAGCCTGTATTCGCACGTGAAGGACCGCGACGCGCTGCTGGAGGGCGTGACGGTCCTCGCCCTCACCGAACTGGCGAGCCGGGTGTCGGTCGCCGTGGCGGGCCGGGCCGGACGGTCGGCCCTCGAGGCGCTGGCCGACGCGCATCGCGACTACGCGCGCGAGTCGCCGGGCCGCTGGGAGGCATTGCAGCGCCCCGCGGGCGAGGAAGCGGCCCGGTCGGCGGGCGCGCGCGACATCGTCGCCCTCACCGCCGCGGTCCTCCGCGGCTATCCGCTGCCGGAAAGCGAGCACGTCCACGCCGTGCGGTTCATCGGCAGCACCATCAACGGCTATCTCAGCATCGAGCGCAACGGCGGCTTCTCTCACAGCCTGCCGTCCGCCGCCGTCTCCTGGCATCGGATCATCGGCGCGCTCGACGCCGCTCTGCGGGCCTGGCCCGCGCCCCCCGAAGGAGAACAACCATGATCACCACCACCTTCGACGACCGGCTCGTCCGGGGGATCGCCGAGCTTGAACGCACCCCGCGAGGCGTCCGCCTCCACCGGCTGCCCGGATGGGTGCGCGATCAGTTCCCGGATCCGCAGCTGTCGATGATGGAGGCGCAGCCCTCGGGCGCCCGTCTCGCGTTCACGACCATGGCGCGGACGATCGAACTGGTCGTGCATCCCACCCGGGTCGCCTATCGGGGCGCTGATCGGCCGCGCGGAGGGATCGATCTCGTCGTCGACGGAGAACTCCTCGCCGAGGTGCGACTGGCCGACGGCGATCTCGTCGAGGTCGACCTCCAAACCGGGGCGACGCAGTTCCGGCCGGGTCCCTCGCAGTCGGTGTCGTTCCCGCGGCTGGGCCCTGGTGACAAGGCCGTCGAGATCTGGCTGCCGCACAACGAAGGGCTTGAGCTCGTCGAGTTGCGCACGGACGAGCCCGTCCGTCCCGACGACGCGACGAGCCCGTTGTGGGTGCACCACGGCAGCTCGATCAGCCACGGCTCGAACGCGAGCGGCCCCACCCAGATCTGGCCCGTCGTCGCGGCCCGGCGCGCCGGCGTCGAGCTGCGCAACCTCGGCCTCGGCGGAAGCGCGCTGGTCGACCCGTTCACCGCCCGCGTCATCCGTGACTCAGCGGCAGACCTGATCAGCGTCAAACTCGGAATCAACGTCGTGAACCTCGACGCCATGCGGTTGCGGGCCTTCGTCCCGGCCGTCCACGGCTTCCTCGACACCATCCGCGACGGGCACCCCGACACACCGCTGCTGCTGATCTCCCCCATCCTGTGTCCCATCCACGAGGACACCCCGGGACCCGGAGCCGTCGACCCGGCGACGCTGGGCACCGACCAGGTCCGCTTCACCGCGACCGGCCGGCCAGGAGACCGTGACCTGGGACGCCTCACGCTCGGGGTGATCCGCGACGCGCTCGCCTCCCTGGTCGAGCGGCGTGGCGACGACCCGAACCTCCACTACCTCGACGGGACCGCGCTCTATGGGGAGGTGGACGTCGCCGAGCACCCCCTCCCCGACGCGCTCCACCCCGACACCGCCACGCACCAGCTCATCGGCCGCCGGTTCGCCGACTACGCCTTCGCCCCGGGAGGTCCCTTCGTCTCACCACGGTGAGGACCGGCCCGGGGCGGCGTCCCGCGGGTCAGATCAGCGGCGGCGTTTGAAGACGTCCTTCGGGATGTGCCCCGTCACCACCTGCGTCCGGTCGACCACCTCCGCGTTGTGGTAGTTGACGGCGATCGACGCGAACGAATAGGCCTTCGGCACCGTCAGCCCCTGCGTGGTGACGAGGAAGTCGACGGTCTTCTCCACCGCGATCCGCATCGCCCGGTCGAGGTCCCAGTGGATGCCCATCATGATCCAGTGGTCGTCGTTCTCGGCCCACGGCAGTTCGGTCGCCACCTTCTTGATCAGGGTGACGCGGAACGTACCGGACAAGGAGTGTTCCACCGCGGTGCCGCTGACCTCGCCGTCGCCCTGGCAGCTGTGCGGGTCGCCGATGAAGATCTGCCCTCCGGGCTGGAAGACCGGCAGGTAGAGCGTCGTGCCGACGTTGAGATCCCGGACGTCCATGTTGCCGCCGAACCTGCCGGGAGGCGTCGAGTTCTGTACGCCGGTCGCGGGCGGCGGCTCGGTCTCGGTGTTGCCGATGAACTCGCCCGTCGGCGAGGCCACCGCGATGATGCCCATGAACTTGCGGGTCGGGATGATGATGCCGTCGGAGAAGAAGACGACCTCCTCGCCCCGGTGCGTGCCGGTGCGGTAGAGGTGGGTCCGGACGTCGGGCCAGACCCCCGCCGGCAGGCCGGGCGGGATGTCGGCCGGGATGTCGAGGCCCTGGTCGCCCTCACGCCAGCCGGGATAGAACGTGGCCATGACGCCGCCGGTTGGGGCGGTGTTGTTGAACCCGTAGGGCACCCGGGTGTCGATGCCGAGGATGTCGATCGCGAGGGTGTCGCCGGGCTCGGCCCCATCGACGTAGATCGGGCCGGTGAGCACGTGACCGCCGTAGCGTCTGCCCGCCGCCTCGCGTTCGGGCAGGGTCTGCCAGAACGCCAGCCCGTCGGCCAGGATCTCCTTCGGCTTGACGCCGAAAGCGCCGAAGTAGTCGTGGGGGTGGATAGCCGGGTTGGTGAAGCCCTGGTGGGAGAGGGTGTCGACGCGGACGGTCTGGCCCGATCTCATCGTCAGGCCGGGTGCCCAGCCGATCGGGAACCCGCCCCAGTGCAGTTTGTCGGGGGTGGACTTGAGGTGGTGATCCCACCGTCCAGGCTTGGGGTGGCCGTGGCCGCCCCTGTCGCCGGGCGATGCGTGGGCGGGGGTGGGGAGGGTCACCGCGAACGTCGCGGCCAGACCGGCGGCCAGCAGGCTGCGGCGACTCGCCGAGCTCCAGTGGTTGGCGGAAATGGTGGACTCCCATCCCTGTCAGAGCTCTCCGGGGCTCGGACATGATCATCGAGGGCTGGCTCCACAGTGACCAGGTGGTGTTTCGGTCGCATAAAGGTCATGAAAATCCCGTGCACTCAAGGACGATCTGCCCATCTCGACCAAAGGTCCGCCCTTCAAGCGGAAATCGCTTACCCTTTGCCCCCTCGTGAGAATAATCGTGCTGTTTGTCGCTATCGTGGGCATCCTGGGCTCAGTGGGAGGGAGCTTTGGGAGCGAGTCGAATGGCAGGTGTCTTGGACGCGAGACAGCAGCCCGCCGACGAGATCTTGGAGCGGTTCCTGGACGGAAGACTCGCAGGCGGCGACGTCCGCGCTCCGATCCTGCACTCATGGCAGCGGTGTCAGGCGGCGGGACTCACCCCCGACACCGCCCGCCCACGCCTGTCCAACGACCTGGACTTCGACTGCGAACTCGTACGCGCGGCCCGGCCCGTGTTCGAGCAGCTGCGCACCGCCGTCGCGGGCACCCCCGTGGGCATGTTCCTGGGCGATGCGGCAGGCGTGGTGTTCCTGCGCAACGTGGGTGAGAAATCCCAGGGCAGGATCCTGGACGCGGTCGGCGCCGCACCCGGCTTCAGCTACGCCGAACCCGACATCGGCACGACGGCCTTCGGCTCAGCGCTGGTGGAACGGCGAACCTGCCGGGTCTCCGGCAACGAGCACTTCTCGGCCGACCTCCACGGGCTCACCGCCGTGGCCACCCCGATCCGGAACCCGCTCAGCGGGCGCCTGGCCGGCGTCATCAGCATCACCTGCCCGACCGACAGGGCGAGCGAGGCGATGACAGCCCTGGCCCTCCAGTCGGCCGCCGGCGTCGAGCAACGGCTGCTCGACCTGAGCAGCGACCACGAGCGTGCCCTGATGGAGGAGTTCCTCCAGGCGAAGAGCTCCGGAGCCGTACCGGATACCGCGCCCCGGGACCTGTCCCGCCACGACCGGCTCGCCCTGGAGGACGCCGCCGTGCGGCTGGTCGCACAAGGCCGAGAAGCGCTGGTGGACGTCACCCTCTCCGACGGCCGCGTCGCGACACTCCTGGCCCAGCCGATGAGCGATTCCACCGGCATCGCGGTAGAAGTCTGGTTCACCGGCGCTTAGCGCGATGACCACCTGGGTCCACCGCGTCTGACGGCGATCTGCCCGTAGTTCACGAAGTCGTACAATTCCCAGCCATGAGATCGCGGGTGACGACGCTGGCCGCCTGTCTGATCACGTTGGGTTGCACCGCCCAGCCCGTCCCGGCGCCGACGTCCGCTCCCGCGTCCACCCCGGCCGCCGAGGTCGTTTCCGAGGAGTGGGTCCGCGTCCCCGGCCTGCCCAGCGACGACCGGTGGGAGCGGGGACTGTACGACGTGAGCGCGGCCGGTCCCGACCTGGCGTGGGCGGTCGGGTACACCGGCTGGGAGGACAGCGTGGCCACGTCGATGCGCGCCTGGGACGGGTCGCAGTGGCGGCGGGTGCCGATGGAGAACGCCTCGGGCGGCAATTCCGCCGTCGACTCCCAAGGCCCGCGCGACGCCTGGATGATCGGCGGCGGCAACTTCGACGGGCCGTTCGCCCAGCACTGGAACGGGCAGGCGTGGCGGCGGCACCCGCTTCCCACCTATGGGCAGGACGTCGCCATGGACGGCCGCCGGGTGGCCGTGCTCACCAGGAACGCGGTGCTGACCTGGAACGGCGCCGCCTTCGTCACCGAGGCGAAACTCGGCGGCGAGGAGATCGTGCTGACCTCGCTGGACACAGGCGGCCGGCACACCTGGATCGTCGGCTGGCGGACCCCGGAGCAACCCGTCGTCTGGCACGGGCGCGACGGCGAATACGAGGTGGCGCTCACCCTGCCGCGAGGCACGCTCAACCGGATCATGCAGATCGCGCCCGACGACGTCTGGGCTGTCGGCGGCGCGGACGGAAAGCCGCTGCTGCTCCACTGGGACGGCCGGTCATGGCGGCAGCCCACCATCCCGCAGGCGATCGGGCACCTGCACAGCGTGACCGCGTTCGGCCCCGACGACGTCTGGTTCGCGGGCACCGAACCCATTCAGTCGGGCACCGACCGGCCCGGCGGCGTCTTCGTCCTGCACTGGGACGGCCGGACCTGGACGCGGGAGAGGCCCCCGGAGAGCTGGAGCGCCCTGCGGGCCGAGATCGAGCGTATCCCCGGCACGAAGCGGTTGTGGATGGTGGTCAACGTTCTCCACGGCGACTCCGAGTCGATCACCACCTACCGCAGAAGCTGACGGTGATCCGTCCACGCGGGTTTCGAGTATTCGCGGCATTACTCTGCGTTTACATTGGGCGCGTGAGAGCATCCTTCGTCACTCCCGACTTCTACATGCCGTACAGGGCCCGGATGAACCCGCACCTGGAACGGGCGCGCGCGCACACCACCGCCTGGGCCCGGGACATGGGCCTGCTGGCGGGCTCGGGAGTGTGGAGCGAGCACGATTGGGACGGCGCCGACTTCGCCCGGATGTGCGCCTCCAGCCACCCCGACTGCGGCGCCGAGATGCTGGAGCTGGTCACCGACTGGTACGTGTGGCTCTTCTTCTACGACGACTTCTTCCTGCACGCGTTCAAGAAGTCCCTCGACCAGACCGGCGCGCGCGCCTACGTGCTCGGCCTGCGCGCCTTCATGCCGCCGGCGGGCGAGCCGATGCCGGAGCCGGGCGATCCCGTGCAGCGGGGGCTGGCCGACCTGTGGGGGCGCACCGTCGGGGCGCGGTCGCCGGAGTGGGGCGCGCGGTTCGCCCGCAGCACCCGGGTGGCGCTGGAGGAGTGCCGGTGGGAGCTGGCCAACATCGCCGACGGGCGGGTGGCCAACCCGATCGAATACTTGGAGCGGCGCCGCCGGGTCAGCGGCGCGCCCTGGGCGGCCGACCTGATCGAGCACTCCCTCGACGCCGAACTGCCCGCCCGGGTCGCGGCGGCGCGGCCGATGCGGGTGCTGGCCGACTGTTTCGCCGACGCCGCGGCCCTGCACAACGACATCGTCTCCTACGAGCGGGAGATCCACGACGAGGGCGAGTTGTCGAACTGCGTGCTGGTCTTCGAGCGCTTCTTCGGGTACGGCGCCCAGCGCGCCGCCGACGCCACCAACGACCTGCTGAGCTCGCGGCTGCACCAGTTCGAGCACACCGCGCTGACCGAGGTCGGCCCGATGATGGAGGAGCACGCCCTCGACCCGGGCGAACGGCTGCGGGTCGTCGCCTACGTCCGGGGCCTGCAAGACTGGCTGGCCGGCGACTACGAGTGGCACACCGCCTCCAACCGGGGCAACGGCTCGGGTCCGTCACGGCCCTCGGCCTCCTCCCTGGGCCTGACCCGGCTGAGGGCCTACGCCCGGGTCCCGGCGTCAGCGCCGACCCCGCTGCCACGCCCCGACCTGCCCGGCCGCCTGCGGCTCAACCCGCACCTGGGCCGGGCCCGCGACCACTCGGCCCGCTGGTGCGGCCAGATGGGGTTCTACGGCCCGCTCCCCCGGCACCCGGCGCGCGGCCTGTGGAGCGAGCCGGGTGTACGGGCGGCGGACATCGCCTCCTTCGCGGCGGGCGCCGGCCCCGATCTGGACGAACGGGCGTTGTGCCTGTCGACCGACTGGGCGACCTGGGCCGCCTACGCCGACGACTACTGGGTGCGGGTCTTCCTCCACGCGGGCGACCTGCCCGGGGCCCGGCGGCTGCAAGAACGGCTGCCCGCCTTCATGCCGCCGACGCCGGGGACGCCGATCCCGGCGCCGGAGAACCCGGTGGAGGCCGGCCTGTCCGACCTGTGGCGGCGGACCGGGCAGCCGGTCCGGAGCCGGGTGCTCGACCTCGTCTCGGTGTTCATGTGGGAACTGACCACCACCCTGCAGAACCGGCTGCCCGACCCGGTCGACTACATCGAGATGCGCCGCCACGCCTTCGGCGGCCTGACGGGCCCCTCCCGGCCCGACGACGCGGTGTTCGCCACGCCGACCGTGTCGTCGCTGGAGAGCGCGGCCGTCGACTACGTCACGTTGTGCAACGACCTGTTCTCCTACGCCAAGGAGACCGGGCGCGACGGCGAACTGTGCAACGGCGTCGCGATCGTCGAGAGGTTCCTCGGCTGCGACCACCGCCAGGCCGCGGGCGTGGTCGGCGACCTGATGGCGGCCAGGATCACCCAGTTCGAGCACCTCGCCGCCGAGGAACTCCCCGGCCTCCTCGACGACCTCGGCGTCGCCGACGACGTCCGGCACGCGGTCGGCGCGCACGTCGACCGGCTGCGCGCCTCCATGGCCGCCGCCCTCGACTGGCACCACCGGTCAGGCCGCTACCGCCCGCCGCGCCCGGCCGGACCGACCGGGCTGGGCACCTCCGCCCTGAACGCGCGCCCGCCGGCGGAGCCGTAACGAGAAGAAGGCTTACGCACCGCAGGGTCAGCGGAAGACGGCCATCGGGTGGATCACCAGGGTGCGGGTCTGGGCGTTCCAGGCGTCGACCTTGCCCAGGCAGGCGTGCACGCGCGGGGGCGGCTCCTGCGTTTCCGCCGGGATGAAGCCGATGTGCACCCGGGCGTCACCGGCGTAGGGGGCCGCGAAGGTCAGGTGCCGGTCGGCTCGGCCGGTGGATTCGAAGTCGCCGGTGATCCAGACGTAGTAGCCGCGGAGGCTGCTGAGCCGCAACGTGGCGGGCGCCCTGCCGTCGACCCCGAACGCCTCGGCGACGACGCTGCCGGGAGTGATGGTCTTGTCGTCGAGGTCGACCTGAATCAGGCGGCGGTGTTTCTCCAAGCGTGTCACGACCGCGCCCAGCACGTTGACCGCGTTCTCCCGGGCGGGGGCTTCCTCCGCCTGGGGAGTGGCGCCGGGTTCCTCCTCCTTGCCGTATTCGCGGGTGGTGGTCCCCCCGGCCGACACTCCGGCCGTCAGGCCGGGGAGGGGCGCCACCCCCAGGTTCACGGCGAACGTGCGGATCCTGGTGATCGCCGCGCTTCCCACCCGCCGCCGGCCGGCACGGCCGGTCCCGTGGACGGCCATGACCTGCCGGGTGTCGAGGTAGACGCAGGAGTAGAGGTCGACGTCGCGGACGGATCGCCGACGACGTTCGCGCCGGTGGACGCGGAACAGATACACCGCCATCGCCGACGACCAGCAGAAGGTGGCCGTCCAGAGAAGCATCCAGCCCAGATGGACGCTCATCCACAGGTCGTCAGTCACACCCACGGATCTCCTTGAGGGCTGCGAGCAGGGAAGGGCGGTCAGCGCCGTCGAGGGCCCGGCCGCCGGTCGCCTTCGCCACGCGGCGGAGGTCGGCGCGGTCGGCGGCGCCGAAGGCGATGGTGAAGGTGGGGACGGCCGCCTGGCGGCGGCGGTGCAGGAAGGCCGTCGCGGAGATGCCGGCGTTGTTGCGGCCGTCGGTCATCAGCACGACGGAGACCCTGTCGCCGTCCTTCAGCAGGCGCGCCGCCCGGGTGTAGGCGGCGTCGAGGGACGACCAGATCGCGGTCCGGTCGTCGAAGTCGCGCGACGCGAGGTGGCGGAGGAGTGCGTCTCTGCCGCGTGGGGTGCCGACGGCGAAGGTCCGCTCGTCGAGGACGCGGCCGCCGAAGCGCAGGACCGTGACGTCCTCGTCCTGGGTGAACCGGGCGAAGCGGCCGCTCGACGACCGGTCGGCGCCGCCCAGGCCGATGACGGCCGACTTCAGCGCCTTGATCCTGCTCCCGGCCATGGAACCGGAGAAGTCGAGGAGCAGAACGAGCCTGGGGCGCCCGGGTGTGTCGTAGTTGGTGAGGAGGGCGTCCAGGACCTTCGCCTGGTCGGGGAAGTAGACCGCGTTGCCGAGGGAGGCGGCCAGCCGCGGGTCCCGCTCGATGTGCGGGGAGAGCGGGCGGCGCAGCGTCTGCCGCATGATCTTCTGCTGTGCGCGCTCGGTCTTCAGCCAGGCCACCACCTTGTCGTAGGCGGCGCGGCGGGCCGGGTTCAGCAGCAGCAGCGGGTAGTCGGACATCACGGTGCCGTCGCGGGGATAGACCAGTTCGAGCGGCGCCCCGAGCCGCCCGGCGGCGTTCAGCGACAGCAGCGTGGATTCGTGGGCGATCAGGCCGTCGGTCCGCTCCTGCTCCAGGACGAACTGTTCGACCACGTCGCCGGAGGCCGGCCCGCTGATGGTGTGGCCGGTGAAGAAGCCGCGCAGCCGGTCGCAGGTGACGTCCTCGGGGCGGAGGGCCGCCCCTGTTCCGGCGGCGGCGGTCGCCACTCCGACGAGCGCGGCCAGCCCGCTGCCGCTCGTCTTCGGGTCGGCCATCGCGAAGGTGAAGCGCCCCTGCGCGGCGGCGTCGGCGAGGTCGGCCCAGGTGGGTGCGCGCCCATCAGGTGGACGCAGCCTGGCGGCGGCGCGCGGGGTCAGGCCGACGACGACGGGTGAGACCACGATGCGGGTGCTCAGGGGAGGATCGCCGCGGAAGCCCGCGTCCTTCAGACGGATGCGGAAATACCGGTCGGACGACGGCCACGCCAGGTCGTACGGGACCTGCCCGGGATCGAGCAGGTCGCCGGGGGCCCCGGTAGTCCATCGTGAGCTCGACGCCGGTGTCCCGGCGGAGGTCGTCGAGCAGGGGCGCCAGGTCGGCGAGTTCGGCCGCCGCCAGAACGGTGAGCCTGACGGGCGGCTGGGCGCTCCAGGTGCAGGCGGCGGAGCCGAGGAGCACCCCGCACAGGGCGCGGGCGAGGCGGAGTCGTGCCCTCACTGCTCGCCGGTCTCGGCGCTCTCGGGGCAGCCGATCTTGACGATCATCCGCTCGAGGAGGGGCAGCCGGGGAAGGCGGGCCTGGCTGTCGTCCGACCCGGCCATGACGGGGGTCGGGATGCCCTGCTGCTCCAGCAGGTCCCGCAGCTCGGCGCCGGGCCCGACGCCGTGCCGGGGGTAGAGACGGAATCCGAGTTCGGCGGCGCGGGCACGCAGCTCGGGATCGTTGACGAGCAGGTCGCCGAGCCGTTTTCCCGCGGGCGTCAGCGCGACCAGCTGCGGGAGGGTGAGGTAGCCGTGCTGGGGATACATCAGCACCCGTTCCCGGTCCACGTCCGCCGACCGGGCCCGCCGATCGAGCTGGTAGGTGAAGTACTGATGCTCGTAGACGACGACGATCGGCCCTCGTTGCCGTCCGTCGGGGCCGATGTAGATCTCGAAGATCTCCAGCGAGGGCAGGCCCTGCTCGGTCAGCAACGGTTTGATCTTCTCGGCCACGGCGTCGGCCTCGGCCTCGGTCTGGACGACCCGGTTGCCGTTCACCACGTAGGCGATCATGCCGAGGTAGGTGCCGCCCGAGTTGCTCCCGCACACGTCGGGCGTGTTGGCGAGCACCCTGTTCCCGTTCGCTGGGCCGTATCGGGTGATGCCGAGGTCGTTCCAGCTGCGGCCCGACCGGGTCAGGTCGATGAACGCCTTGAGGTCGACTTCGTAGTAGAGGGAGTCGCTGCCGTCCAGCAGCCGGGCGATCCCGTTGTCCCGCAGGGTCTCGGCGTAGTCGCGGAACGTCGCCAGCACGATCGGGCTGAGAAAGGGACTGTACGGATCGGCCTGGAGACGCCGCGCCTGGCGCTTCTCCACGATCATCGTCGCGGCGGGCTGGCCCGAGAGAAAGGCGAAGTCGAAGCCGTCGAGCGAGTTCACCGCGATCGCGCGGGAGGAGGCGCTCGTCAGGTCGAGCCGGATGCCGTGTTTCATCAGGATCCGCTGGACCGTCAGGTCTTCGAGAAACTCCTTCTTGGACGCCAATTTGCCGCTGATCACCTCGACCCGGCTCAGGGGCAGCGCCCACTTCTCCTCGCGGACGAGCGTGGCCGCGCCGGTCAGCGGGAGCGCGGCGAGGGCGGCGAGCCTGATCAGGAAGTTCCGCCGCAGGTAGTAGGGCCGCGGCGGCGGAGGGACGTCCAGCGCGGGTTCGTGACCCGCGTCTCCGGAATCCGATGCCCGCGACTCACCGCGGAGCATGCTGCACATGGCGAATCCCCCAAACAACAGCCATTAACGCATATCGCGCCTCTTTGCGACTTAATGCGGGAGCAGATTACTTGGCGGCTGCTCGGCTGGGCGGGGGAATGATTGATCGCCGCTTAATTCGAAATGGCATTTACCCGGTATGCGGCCGGATCACCCGATACCTGGCCGGGTTGTGGCCCGCGCCCACCGGCTGGTTCACCGACGCCGGGTGGGAGCGGGCCCGGCATTCAGCTGATGTTGAAGCGCTGGTTCCAGCCGCCGGTGCACTGCCAGACCTGCAGCTTCGTCCCCGCGCGGTAGCTCGCGCCGACGGCGTCCAGGCAGAGGTTGCCCTGCAGGTTGACGAGCTTGACCCACGGGTCCCCGGTCACCTGGGGCCGAGCGACCCACCGCTGGTTCCTGCCGCCGCTGCAGCGCCATTGCTGAACCCGGGTGCCGTTCCCGATCGACCCGTCGATCGCCATGTCCAGGCACCTGTTGGAGCCGTAGTTGCGCAGCTCGTAGATGCCGGCGAAGTCCGAGGTGGTGTCGGTCCGGACGATCGCCCAGTACTGCGTGTCCCCTCCAGTCAGCGGCCACAACTCGGGCCGCACCCCGTCTCCCTGGAACGGGACCGGGAGATCGATCACCAGCCGGTTCTCCATGCCGGGCGCCCTCATAACGCTCACGTACACCCCCCGGAGGTCGGCTGAGGCGGGCCCGATCGGCAGCCCCGCGAACAGCGTGAGCCCCGCCACCGCCACCGTGAGGATCTTCTTGATGCGCATTCGTTCTCCTTCGGCTGTGCTGTCCCATGTCGGGCGCCAAGCATGCGAAAGAGCGGTATAGGCCTGGTATAGCCGCAGATGGCGCAAGCCTGGCAGGGCGGCCTGGGGCCAGTGCACGCCCGAGGCCGCGGGTCGCCCCGGTGGTGATCCATGTCTGTGTCGCCATGGCCGGGACGTCAGGACTTCGAGCGCGCACTGAAGGCGGTCTAGGTGGATCGGCCTGGAGCTGAGGTTCTCGGAGTCGCACGCCGCGGTTCCGAGACCATGGGACAGCCTGCGCCGCAGGCACTCCATAGGCCGGTGACTACCGCTGCTCCGGAGTCAGCACGCGCCGGCTCCGATCCCCCGTCCACGCCGCTTCGAGGATCGCCGTCAAGCTGGCCGTATCGGTCGGCCCAGGATGGTTCTGGATCAACCGGGTCACCCCGCTCGCCATCTCCGCGAACCGTGGCAGGTCTCCACGATCCACCCCGATGTCCGCCAGCGTCCGGGGAATGCCGATGTCGGCGAGCAGCTTGTCCAGCCACGTCAGGAACACGTCCGCCGCTTCGGCGTCCGTGGCGTCGGTCACGTCAAGCCCGCACACCCCGGCCAGGATGGCCAGCCGGTCGTCGATGGCGTCCCTGGCCGCGTCCAGCGCGTAGGGAAGAAGCAGGCCGACGCCCAATCCATGGGGCGTGTGGGTGGCGGCGCCGATCGGGTACTGGAGGGCGTGCGGCGCCCCGTTGCCCGCGTGGGAGAAGGCGATTCCGGCCAGCATCGAGCCGTACGACATGTCCGCGCGCGCGGTCTTGTCGCTGCCGTTCCTGACCACGTGGGGCAGGCTGCGGGCGATGCGTTCCGCGGCCTGGAGGGCGTAGTGGTCGGTGATCGGGTTGCGGCCGAGGAAGACCTGTTCGACCGGGTCGCGGGGGCCGTGGGGGCGGGGGCGGGCGGTGTAGCTCTCGACCGCGTGGCAGAACGCGTCGATGCCGGAGTAGGCGGTGACGGTCGCGGGGCAGCTGTAGGTGAGTTCGGGGTCGACGATGGCGAAGTCGGGCACGATGTGGACGCTGGAGACGCCCACCTTCAGCGCCCGGTCGGGGTCGGTCAGCACCGAGACGGGGGTGAGCTCCGAACCGGTGCCCGACGTCGTCGGGACCGCGACCAGGGGGATCGTCGGGCCGGGGACCTTCGCCTCGCCGTAGTAGTCGCGCGGGGTGCCGCCGTGGCGGCGGATGACGCCGACGATCTTGGCGAGGTCGATCACGGTGCCGCCGCCGATGGCGAGGATGACGTCGGCGTCCACCTCCGCGGCGACCGAGACGGCCAGGGCGACGTCGGAAAGCGGCACGTCCGGCGTCGCGTCGGCGAACACCCCGACGACCTCGACCTTCTCCCGCACGGCGGCCACGATCCCGGCCACGCCCGGCTGGCCCAGCAGGACGCGGTCGGTCACGACCAGGACGCGCGAGCCGCACTCGGCCACCACGCGCGGGATGTTCTGCGCGACGCCTTCGCCCACGATCAGCTGGCGTGGTCCGCGGACGGTCTCAAGCATGTCAGGGCCTCTCTGGAACGTCGGCGGTGATGTGGAGGACGGTCACGGGAGGTCGATGGCCGCGTAGGTGACGTCGAGGTACTCGAGGATGCCCTCGTGCGAGCCCTCCTTGCCGATGCCCGACTGCTTCACGCCTCCGAACGGAGCAGACGGGTCGGAGATGAGGCCGCGGTTGACGCCGACCATGCCGGTCTCCAGGCCCTCGGCGTACCGGAGCGCGCGCTGGAGGTCGCGGGTGAAGACGTAGCCGACCAGGCCGTGCTCGGTGTCGTTGGCCTTCGCGAGCACCTCGTCGTCGGAGGTGAACGAGATGATCGGCGCCACCGGGCCGAAGATCTCCTCCTCCAGCATCCGGGCGTCCTCCGGCACGTCGACGAGCACGGTGGGGGGGTAGAAGTGACCCGGCCCCTCCGGGCGCTGCCCGCCGACCACGACCCGGGCGCCCCGCTCGACCGCGTCGGCGACGAGTTCGTCGATCTTGGCGACCGAGGGCTCGTCGATCAGCGCGCCGACGTCCACGCCGTCGTCGAGGCCGTGGCCGACCGAGAGCGCGGCCATCCGCGCGGCGAAGCGGGCGGTGAACTCCTCGCGGACCGGCTCCTCGACGTAGATGCGGTTGGCGGCGATGCAGGACTCCCCGATGTTGCGCATCTTGGCCACCATGGCGCCGTCGACCGCGACGTCCAGGTCGGCGTCGGCGCACACGATCAGGGCCGCGTTGCCGCCCAGTTCCATGGAGGTGCGCAGCACGTTGTCGGCCGCCTGCCGCAGCAGCACGCGCCCGACCTCGGTGGAGCCGGTGAAGGAGAGCTTGCGGGTCCGGCGGTCGGCCAGCAGCGCCGAGACCACCTGGCCGGAGCGTTTGGTCGTCACGACGTTGACGACGCCCGGGGGAACGCCGACCTCTTCCATGATGCGGGCCAGGAACAACATGGTGAGGGGCGTCTGGGCGGCCGGCTTGGTGATCGTCGTGCAGCCCGCCGCCAGCGCGGGGGCGATCTTGCGGGCGCCCATGGCCAGCGGGAAGTTCCACGGCGTCACGAAGACGCACGGCCCGACCGGCTTCGGCACGGTGAGGATGCGGTATCCGCCGCGGGGAGCGGTGTTGTAGCGCCCCTCGACGCGCACCGCCTCCTCGGCGAACCAGCGGAAGAACTCGGCGCCGTAGCCCACCTCCGCGCGGGCCTCGGCGAGCGGCTTGCCCATCTCCAGGGTGATCAGCCGGGCGACCTCCTCGGAGCGCTCGGTCAGCGCCCGGTACGTCGCCATCAGCAGGTCCGACCGTTCGCGCGGCGGCGTCGCCGCCCAGTCGGCCATCGCCTTGCTCGCCGCGTCCAGGGCGGCGAGGCCGTCCTCGACGCTCGCGTCCGCCACCTCGGCGATGGTCTTGCCGGTGGCCGGGTCTTCGACGGGGAAGGTGGCTCCGCTGGAGGCGTCGCGCCAGGCGTCGCCGATCCGGAGCCGCCGGTGTTCGGGGGCCAAAACGTTCATGGGGTCGTTCATGGGGTCGCCTCCGGCGAAGTTCTCGGTGATGACAGGTCGAGGCGGCCGGGCGGGGCGACGTCGCCGCCCCCGCCCGGCTACCTGCCGGCTTCGGACAGCGCCAGCCCGGTGCCCGCATCGAACAGGTGCGCCCGGTCCAGGTCGACCGTGACCTGCAGCCGCTCGCCCGGCGTGCCGGTGACGGTGGGCCGGGCCTTGACCTTGATGATCTCCGTCCCCACTTGGACGTCGACCAGCGTCCGGTCGCCGAGCGGCTCCAGGCCGTACAGCTCACCCGACAACGACGCGTCGCCGCGCCGCTCGACGGACAGGTCCTCCGACCGCAGGCCCAGCAGCAGCGGACGGCCGTCCTCGGCGGTGGCCCAGCGGGGGCGCGGCAGCGTCCAGCCGTCCTTGCCGACCAGGCGGTCGCCCTCCGCGTGGCAGGCGAGCAGGCTGATGGACGGGCTCCCGACGAAGCCGGCGACCCACTTGTTGGCCGGCCGCTCGTACACCTCGGTCGGCGTGCCGACCTGCTGCACCTTCCCCTCCTTGATGACCGCGACCTGGTCGGCCATCGACAGGGCCTCGACCTGGTCGTTGGTCACGTAGATGAAGGTGCCGCCGAGGCTGCGGTGGATGCGGGTGAGCTCGGTCCGCATCTCGACGCGGAGCTTGAGGTCGAGGTTGGTCAGCGGCTCGTCCATGAGGAACGCGCGCGGGTTGCGGACCAGCGCCCGCGCCAGGGCGACGCGCTGCATCTCACCGCCGGACATCTGCGCGGGACGGCGCTGGAGCAGGCGCTCGATGTGCAGCAGGTTCGACATCTTCTCGACGGCGGCGGCGATCTCGCTCGACGAGCGGCGGCGGGCCCGCAGCGGCGAGGCGATGTTCTCGTACGCCGTCAGCCGAGGGTAGAGCGCGTAACTCTGGAAGACCATGGCCAGGTCGCGCGCGGCCGGGGGGTCGGCGGTCGCGTCCTTGCCGTCGAGGTGCACCGATCCGGCGTCGAGCTTCTCCAGGCCGGCGATGGCCCGCAGGGTCGTCGTCTTGCCCGCGCCGGAGGGCCCGAGCACCACGAAGAACGAGCCGTCCGGCACGTCCAGCGTCACCCCGTCGAGGGCCTGGACCTTGCCGAAGGACTTGCTCAGCCCCTGCACTGACACGGTTCCCATCAGGCCACCAGCTCTTCCGTGCTCGCGTCGTAGACGGGCGGGGGCCCGCCGGTGTGCCGCAGCCCGACCGGCGCGTCGGCAGCGAAACGAACATTGAGGGGCATGCGAACCCGTACGTCGCGCTGGTCGCCGTGGTCGACCACGTAGATGATCTCGTCGCCCAGCCACTCGGCCGAGACCACGCGGCCCGGGACCGACCCTTCGGCCCCCGGCTCGGTGACCTCCAGCGCCTCCGGCCGCACGCCCGCGATCAGGGAACGGTCGCGCGGCAGGTTCGGCGGCGGGGTGAGGGCCAGGCCGCTCTTGCTGCGCAGGTGCCCGTCGGCCAGCTCCACCTCGATCAGGTTCATCGGCGGGGAGCCGATGAAGGCGGCGCAGAACAGGCTCGCCGGACGGTCGTACACCTCCAGGGGCGTGCCGATCTGCTCGACGCGGCCCTTGTTGAGGATGGCGATCCGGTGGCCGAGCGACATGGCCTCGACCTGGTCGTGGGTGACGTAGACCATCGTCGTCCCCAGCTCGCCCTGGAGGTGCTTGATCTCCGTGCGCATGTCGGCGCGGAGTTCGGCGTCCAGGTTGGTGAGGGGTTCGTCCATGAGGAAGGCGCGCGGCCGGCGCACCAGGGCGCGGGCGAGCGCGACGCGCTGCTGCTCACCGCCGGACAGCCGGTGCGGACGCCGGTCCAGCAGCGGGCCGAGCCGCATGAGCCGGGCGGCCTCGCCGACCCGCTCCTCCACCTCGGCCTTGGGCAGGCCCTCGGCGCGCAGGGGGAAGGCCAGGTTGTCGCGGGTCCGCAGGTGCGGGTAGAGCGCGTAGAACTGGAACACCATGGCGATGTCGCGCTCGGCCGGCGGCAGGTCGTTGACCAGCGTGTCGCCGATGCGGATGTCGCCCGACGTCTGCCTCTCCAGGCCGGCGATGGCCCGCAGGGTGGTCGTCTTGCCGCAGCCCGACGGGCCGAGCATGACGAAGAGCTCGCCGTCGCCGATCGACAGGTCCACGTGCTCGACCGCGACCGTCCCGTCGGGGTAGCGCTTGTGCAGGGAGGTGACCTCGATGCCCGCCATCAGCGTCGCACCGCCCCGAGGGTCACGCCGGCGACGAGGTGCTTGCGCACCAGGTAGGAGAAGACGAGCACCGGCAGGGCGAACACGATGGAGGCGGCGGCCACCAGGCCCCAGTCCACGGTGGTTCCGCCGATGAGGCCCGCGATGGCGGGTGGCGCCGTCCGCACGGCGTCGCTGGAGGTGAGGAAGATGGCGAACACGAACTCGTTCCACGAGAAGATGAGGGCGAAGACCGCCGTCGCGGCGATGCCGGGCAGGAGCAGCGGAAGGGTGAACTTCCAGAACGCCTGCAGGCGGGTGTAGCCGTCGAGCATGGCGGCGTCCTCGTATTCCGCGGGCACCTCGTCGACGAAGCCCTTCATCATCCAGATCGTGAACGGGACGTTGAAGGCGGTGTAGATGAGGATCAGGCCGAGCTTGGTGTCGAACAGGCCGACCTGGCGGTACATGAGGAAGATCGGGATCACGACCACGACGGGCGGCATGAACCGGGTCGACAGGATGAAGAACAGCTGGTCCTTCTTGGCCTTCACCGAGAAGCGCGAGTAGGCCCAGGCCGCCGGCACGCCCAGCACGGTGGCCAGCACCGTGGAGACCCCGGCGACGATGACGGAGTTCAGGAACGAGCCCGACAGGGTCGAGGGGCCGCCGCCGGAGGCGACGAACACGTCCTTGAAGTGGTCCAGGGTGATCGTGAAGTCGAAGAACTTGGCCGGGATCGCGTAGACGTCCCGGTTCTCCTTGATGGACGTCTCGATCATCCACAACACCGGGAAGAGCATCACGGCGGCCAGCACGGCCAGGACCGCGACCTCGATCGCGACGCGGCCCCGGCCGCGACGGCGGCGCCCGGGGGGCCGTTGGTCCGGGGCAGGACCTGCTGACACGGCCTCGTTGACAGAGACGGCCATCAGTCCTCCTTGAGCTTGTTCAGGTAGCGCATGTAGAGCTGCGCGAGGACGATGACGATGAGGACCATGAGGATCCCGTACGCCGAGGCGGTCCCGGTGTTGAAGCCCAGGAACGCGACCTTGTAGACGTGGAACGACAACGTCTCGGTGGAGACCCCCGGACCTCCGCTGGTGAGGATGTAGACCAGGTCGAACAGCCGGAAGGCCTCGATGGCCCTGAACAGCACCGCGATGAGGAGCAGCGGCCACACCAGCGGGAGGGTGATGGTGCGGAAGCGGAACCACTCCGACGCCCGGTCGATCGAGGCGGCCTCGTACAGGTACTTGGGCACCGCGGTGAGGCCGGCGAGCGCGATGAGCATGATGAACGGCGTCCACTGCCAGGTGTCGACGACGATCAGGGAGATCAGCGCCGTGTTCTGCTTGGTCAGCCACTCCACCTGGCCCAGGCCGAGCGAGCCGAGCATGCTGTTGATCACGCCGAACTGCGCGTCGAGCATGAACCGCCAGAACAGCCCGACCACGACCGGCGAGAGCATCATCGGGACCAGGAAGAGCGTGGTGAGCACGCCCCGCCCGCGCACCCGCCGCGAGATCAGGTAGGCGATGGAGAAGCCCAGCACGGTCTGCAGGGTGACCGCGCCGACCACGTACAGCAGCGTCGTGAAGGCCCTCATGTGGACCTGCGCCGACGTCAGGATGGCGGTGAAGTTCTCGAACCAGACGAACGTGGCCGGCCCGCCGCGGGTGGCCGAGTAGTCGGTGAACGACAGGTACAGCGCCCACAGCAGCGGAAACACCGACATCGCGAGCAGCAGCAGCAATGCGGGCGAGATGAAGGCCACCGTGAGCCAGCGATCGCTCAGGTGGCGGGACCGCCCCGGTGCGGGCGGCGTCGAGGACGCCTCCCGCACCGGGTGGTCCGTCAGAGAGACGGGGTCACTCACAGTCCGCCGCCGCCCTTTTTGCCGGCGGAGTCGAGCACGGCCTGCTGTTCCTTGGCGATGTCGTTCAGCGCCGTCTTCGGGTCCTTGGCGCCGTTGAGGGCCGCGTTCACGTTGGTGTTCTCGATGTCGATGAGACGCGCGTACTCAGGCACGTTCCACATGTCCCGCATCCGCGAGACCGAGTCGGCGTACACCTTGTTGAACGGCCCGGCGTTGAGGAACTCCGGCGACTGCAGGGCGTCGGTGCGCGCCGGCACGCCGCCGGCCGCGGCCCACTTCTTCTGGACGTCGGCCTGCTCGAACCACTTCATGAAGTTCAGCGCCTCGGCCTGCTTCTCCGGGGAGGAGTAGGCGGACACGTGCATGCCCATGCCGCCGAGCGGCACCAGGTCGGTCTTCTGCTTCGGCAGGGTGGCGAAGCCGAGCTTGCCGAGGATCTCCTCGCGCGTCTTGCCGAGCGTCGACTGCTCGGGGTCGAGCAGGCCGCCGCTCGCGGCGATCCAGTTGAACGCGATGCACGCCTTGCCCTGGGCGACGGCCGCGTTCACCTCGTCGATGAACCAGTTGCCGGAGCCCGCGGCGGTCAGCGGCTTCATCTTGTTGACCAGGACGTCCATCGCCTCCTGGCCGGCGGCGTCGTTGATGACGCCCTCGATCTTGCGCGACTTGGAGTCCCAGAGGTTGCCGCCGTAGACGCCGTTGACCGTGTTGTAGGTGACGGCCGCGGCGTCGGAGCCGTTGGCCTGGTGGAAGGCCAGGCCGCTGACGCCGGGGTTCTCGGTCTGGCACTTCTGGGCGGCCGCGATCATCTCGTCCCAGGTCGCCGGCGGCGTCTCGCCGATCAGGTCCTTGCGGTAGATCATCGTCCAGGTGTCGCCGAGCAGCGGCAGCCCGTAGAGGCTGGCGTTCTCGTCGCGCTGGCCGGTCTCGGCCTGGGGGAACTGGCCGTAGGCCGCCAGGAGGTAGGGGTTGTAGGCGTCGACCTCGATGTTCTTCTTGACGAAGTCGGTGATGTCGAGGATGTTGCCGTTGGTCACGGCCTCACCGATGTGCTGCGAGTCGAGGATGGGGATGTCGAAGTCGGTCTTGCGCGCCGCGAACTGGGTGAACATCGCGTCGTGCCAGTTGGCGTTCGGCACCACGTTGACCTTGATGGTCACGTTCGACCGCTGCTTGGTGTACTCGGCGTTCGCGAAGGCCTCCAGGGCCTTGGCGGGGGGCCAGTCGAACCAGATGAAGCTGAGGGTCAACGGGTCGTTGGTGAGCGCGGGGATGTCGGCCGGCGCCTTGGGCGCGCTCGCGTTCGTGCCCTCGTCCCCGCCGCAGGCCACCACCGTCGTGGCCACCAACATGACCGCCGTCGCCAGCAGTCCTATTCGCTTGGGATACCGCATCTTCTTGCCTGCTTTCTGGGGGGTGGGGACCTCTAGAGCCTTGCTGCATGCGTCGCCGAGCAGTGGCTGGGTGGTTCTGGCGTGTGGCCGGCTGCCGCAGGGGCTGACCCGCAGACCGGCGTCACGAGTACGCCGCGACGTGTTGGGGCTGGGAGCAGTCGGGACGTCCTCCGGTTCCCGGGTGGCAGGGCAGCCAGGAGGATGTCGAGCATGCTCATGGGAGCTCCAACTGATCGAGCAGAGCGATGGCGGGCTGTTCCGCATTTGGGTGAAGGATGGGTGGCATCCATCACCTTTCCTATACGATCCGAGGTGGGCGTCAGCATCCCTCAGCGTGGCGACCGATGTCAACAGGTTCCCGAAGGCGCAAGGAAAGGACCTCACGTCACGATGGACGACGAAGTGATGATCGCGCGGCGCCATGGGGCCATGACCGGCGGAAAGCCGCCGGGAAGATCGCGCGGCAGGCTCGCCGACGAGGTGTACGACACGCTGCTCGGCCAGCTGATGTCGCTGCGGATCGAACCCGGTTCCCGGGTCACGATCGACGTCCTGGCCCGGGAGCTGGGGGTTTCGCAGACGCCGATCCGAGACGCCCTGAACCGCATGGAGGCCGAGGGGCTGGTGGTGCGGGTGCCCCACGCCGGCTACCGCATCCCGCCGCAGATCACCCGGCACCGGTTCGAGGACATGCTCGAACTGCGGCTGCTCCTGGAACCGGCGGCGGCGCGCCGGGCCGCCGAGCGCGCCACCTCCGAACAGGTGGCCGGGCTGCGGCGGATGCTGGAGGAGATGGCGGAGCTGGAAGGGGGTGACGGGCCCATGGCCTACGGCGCCTTCGGGCTGCGTGACGCCGCCTTCCACGATCTGGTCGCCCTGAGCGCGGAGAACCAGGTCATCCGCGAGGCCCTCGCGCGCCTGCACACGCACGTGCACCTGTTCCGGCTGCTGCACGACACGCAGGTCACCCACCTGGCCATGGCCGAGCACGAGGACGTGCTGGCCGCCATCGCCGCGCGCGACCCCGACGCCGCCGCCTACGCCATGCGCCGGCACATCCTGCGGTCGGGCGAGCGGTTCCGCCGGTTGTTCGACGAGGCTGACGGCTCGCAAGGAATGGCGGCAAAGGCTTGACGGGCGGGCCGGGTCGAGGAATGCTAACTCAACCGGATCGGATTGGATCCGATCCACCTCACCCGTCCCAGATGCGAGGAGAAGTAGGTGCCCAGAGCGCTGCTTCTGACCGGCGACGCCGCCGAAGAGCTCGACACCATGTATCCCTACTATCGCGTTCAGGAGGGCGGCTGGGACGTCGACGTCTCGTCACGGACGTTGCGTGACGTTCAGCTGGTCATCCACGAGTTCGACCCCAACTCCGACGCCTACGTCGAGAAGAACGGCCGCAAGCTGCCGGTCGACGTGCCGTGGGCCGAGGTCGACGTCGAGCGCTACGACGCCCTGATCATCCCCGGCGGCCGCGCCCCCGAGTGGATCCGGGTCGACGCCGACGTCCGGCGCATCACCGAGCACTTCTTCGCGCGCAACCTCCCCATCGCGCTGGTGTGCCACGGCGCGCAGGTGCCGGCCGTGTACGGGCTGCTGAAGGGCCGCAAGACGGCCTGCTTCCCGCCCATCACCGGCGACATGGAGAACGCGGGCGCGACCGTCATCGACGCCCCCGACGTCATCGACGGAAACCTGGTCTCCTGCCGCGGCTGGCCGGACATGCCCCAGTTCGGCCGGGCGATGATGGACGTCTTCTCCAAGTCCCTGTCGGCATGAGCACCCCGGAGCTGTCGACTGTGACGGCACCTGAGACCGTCACAGTCGGCGGCTCCCCCGTCCAGGTCATGGACGCCGGCACCGGCCCCGCGGTGCTGATGCTGCACGGATCCGGACCCGGTACGACGGGCTCCGGCGCCTGGGCCGCCACCGCCCAGGCGCTGGGCGCCTCCTTCCGCCTGGTGGCCCCCGACCAGGCGGGCTTCGGCCGCACCCCGCTCCCGGTGGGCTCCCGGGGCGGGCTCGAGGTGTGGACCGACCAGGCCGCCGGCCTGATGGACGCCCTCGGCATCGAGCGGTACGCCGTCGTCGGCCACTCCATGGGCGGCGCCGTCGCGCTGTCGCTGGCCGCCGCGCGCCCCGAGCAGGTCACCCACGTCGTGGCGGTCGCCACGATGGGCGCCCCCGGGGCGCCGCTGTCCCCCGACCTCGACGCGATCTGGGCCGCCCCCGCCGGCCCGCTCGGGGCGCAGGACATGCTCAGCCGTCTCGTCCTCGACCAGGCGCTGGTGACCGACCAGGCCGTCGCCGCCCGCGCGGCCGCGATGGAGGCGGGCGCCGACGCGTTCGCGCGGTTGTTCCCGCCGCCCCGGGCCCGCTGGTCCGACGACCTCACCGTCTCGGCGGGGGCGCTGGCCGGGATCCAGGCGCCGGTGCTGCTCGTCCACGGCGCGGAAGACCGGGTCACCCCGCTCAGGGACACGGCGCTGCCCCTGCTCGACCACCTGGCCGACGTGCGGCTGCACGTGTTCGGCCGATGCGGGCACGTGCCGGCGCTCGAGCACCCGCACGAGTTCAGGCGACTGCTGTCGTCCTTCCTCGGCTCACACTGAGGTTCTCCTTCCCGGGCCGCCGGAAATCCGCGGCCAACCTTTCGCGGCACGGGTGGCGTCGATAGAGGGTGTGAGAGCAGACGAGGGCTTCCGGGAGTTCGTGGGCCAGCATCAGCGGGCCTGGATCCGCACCGCCTATCTGCTCACCGGGGACGCCCATCTGGCGGAGGACCTGCTGCAGAGTGTGCTGATCAAGGTGCTCGGCAAGTGGAGCGGGCTCGACCAGCCCGACGCCTATGTCCGCAAGGCGCTGGTCAACCAGTACATCTCCTGGCGGCGCCGGCCCCGGCGCGAGATTCCCCGGGCCGAACCGCCCGACCGCTCCTATACGAGCGAGGACACCGCGCTGACCCGGCTGATGGTGCAGCGGGCCCTCATGCGGTTGTCCCCCCGGCAGCGAGCCGTGATCGTGCTGCGCTACTACGAGGACCGTACCGAGCGGGAGACCGCCGAGATCCTCGGCTGCTCGCTGGGCACGGTCAAGAGCCAGGCCCATCACGCGTTGGCGCGGCTGCGCGAGTTCACCGGCGTTCTCACCGACATCGAGGAGGCGCGGCGATGACCTGGTTGCGCGACGCGCTCGACGACATCGCCGAGCAGGCCCCCGACGTCGACCTGGCCGACCGGGTCTTCGAGGGCCGCGGACGCCGCCGCCGCGCCCTGACGTCGGTGGCCGCGGGCGTGATGGTCGTGGTGATCGTGGCGGGCGTCATGGTGGGGGTGCGGCTCCTGCACAGGGGCGAGGAGCCCGCTCCGGCCGTCGAGAGGAAGCCGCCGACGCGGGCGACCCAGGCGTACCGGCTGCCCTGCAAGGAAGCCGAGGGGATGGCGGAGGACTGCCGGGGCGCCGGCTGGCGGCTCGTGGCCGGCACGGAGGAGTACGCGCTGGACGACGCCCTCCCCGGCCGCAACGGCCCGCTGGCGATCACCGGAAACGGCCGGGTCATCGCCTACTACAGCCTCGCCGCCGGCACGATCGTCACCCGCGACCTGGCCAGCGGCACGGTCACGGCGGCGCCCGCGAAGATCCCGCTCGCCAAGATGGGCTCGATGGCCAAGCTGGTGATCAGCGACGACGGCCGCTATGTGGCGTTCTCGAAGGTGCCGGAGTTCAAGGACCCGGCGATGCTGTTCGACATGGCCGAGCAGCGCACCCGGCTGCTGCCCAACCGGCTCCACCCGATCTGGATCTCCCGGGACGCCAACCGGCTCGTCCTGGCGTCCTACTCCCCCAAGGCCCGGCTGATGACGATGACCGATCTGTGGAGCACGTCGTCCATGACCGCCCGGACCGACGTCACCCTCAACGGTTACCACCAGTTCGGCGCGGCCTCGGCCGACGGGACCACGGTCGTCGCCCTGCGAGACGCGAGGGACCGGAACAACGACTGCGTGCCCGGCGACCTGGTCCGCCTCGACGCCCGGACCGGCAAGGTCGTGTCCACCGTCAGGAACCCCCGCCTGCCGATGGACGACCACAACGTCTACCTGCGCACCTGGCTCAACCGGCGGGAGATCCTCGCGCTGGCCTTCCCCAGCCCCGACTGCGGCGCGAAGGGCGAGGCCGTCACCGCCTACGCCCTCGACGTGCGCACCGGGAAGACCCGCGAGCTGGGCGCCTACAAGGGCGACAGCTTCTGGACGACGGCCGTCCCGGGCATCGGCGGCGCCCCCTGACGGCACCCGATCTGTACAGGCGCTCTTGACGCACGGCCTGTTTGTAAAGCTATGGTTTACGCATGCAAGATGCGTTGACAGAAGCGGTGCGGGCGTTGAAGGCGCGCATGGACGCGTTCCTCGCCGCACGGGTGCTGACCACGGGCGGCGACTGGGCCGACTCGATCGGGCACGCCATGGGCATGCAGGCGGCCGCCGACGACGTCGTGCGCGCCGTCGTGCAGCAGGCCCGCCAGAGCGGCGCCACGTGGCAGGTCATCGGCGACGCGCTCGGCGTGACCCGGCAGGCGGCGTTCCAGCGCTACGGCAAACCGATCGACCCGAGAACGGGAGAACCCATGAACACCACGCCGCTCCCCGGCGCCGCCGAACTGGCCGCTTCGGTGATCGACGCCCTCGCCTCCGGGCAGTGGACGCAGGTCACCGAGCAGTTCGACCCCAGCATGCGCGACGGATTGTCGGAGGACGCGCTGGCGGCCGCGTGGGCGCAGATCGTCGGCCTGGCGGGAGCGTTCGAGGGGCGCGGAGAGCCCGAGATCGTGCGGGCCGGCGACCTGACGATCACGAACACGCCGCTCGCGCTGGAAGCGGGCGACTACACGGTACGGATCGCGTTCCGCGACGACCGCACCATCGCCGGCCTGCACATCCTCGAAAGGCAGACGCCGTGACCGGCCGTGATCTGCGATCCATCGGCGTGTTCACCGCTGTGGCGTTCGGGCTCGCCTGGCTGCTCGCGCTGCCGCTCTGGTTCGGCGACGGCCTCGCCAGCCCGTGGTTCACCGTCGTGGCCGTCGCCACGATGACCACCCCGGCGATCGCCGCCCTCGTCGTCGTGTTCCTCATGGAGCGGCCGCAGCAGGGGCCGGCGACGCTCGGGCTGTGGCCGCTGCGACCGGTCCGCCGGGTGCTCGGCTACGGGGCGGCCGGGATCGGCGTGTCCATCGCGCTCGTCCTGGCGGCGCTCCCGGTCGGTGCGCTGCTGGGCGTCTTCCCGGCCGATTTCGTGAACTTCTCCGCGTTCAGGCAGGTGCTCGCCCAGCAGGCGGGAGCGGCGGAGATCCCGATCCCGATCGGCGCCCTGGTCGTCATCCAGGTCGCCGCGCTCCCCTTCGCGGCGCTCATCAACCTCATCCCGGCGCTGGGCGAGGAACTCGGATGGCGAGGCTGGCTGCTGCCGAAGCTGATGCCGCTCGGCACGCTGCCGGCCCTGCTGATCTCGGGCGTGATCTGGGGCCTGTGGCACGCCCCGCTCATCCTCCTCGGGTACAACTACCCCGACGCGCCGGGCTGGCTCGGCCTGACGGCGATGGTCGTGATGTGCATCCTGGTCGGGGCCGTCTTCGGCTGGTTGCGGCTGCGGTCGGGGTCGGTGTGGCCCGCTGCCCTCGCGCACGCCGCGTTCAACGGGGCGGGCGGGACCTATCTCCTCTTCGCGAGGGCCGGCGAGCACGTCGACACCACGCAGGCGACGATCCTCGGCTGGAGCGGCTGGATCGTGCCGCTCGCGCTCGTCGTCATCCTGGTCGCCACGGGACAGTTCGTGTCCGCCGGGCACCCGCACCGACCTTCGGGTGGTGCCGGCTCTCAGAAGGCCGTGCCGGGATAGACGTACCCTTCGACGCGGACCCGGACGTAGCCCGCGCCGACCGCCGCGGCGATGCCCTGCGGCGAGGCCGCGGCGAAGTTGTCACCCCGGCCGGGATGCCAGTACTGGTAGAGCGGCACGGTGCCCGGCTGCCGGGTGGTCCAGACGTAGCCCTGCAGTCCCTGGTAGGTGTAGCCGGCGCTCACCGCCGCAGCGACCGTCTCCGGATGGGCGGCGCTCACGTTGTCGCCCCGGGCGCTGCTGTAATACAGGTACAGGGGTCGCTGCGTGGCGGAGTCGCCGGTCCGGCGGGAGAGCACCCAGGCCTCCTCGCGCCGGATGAGCTCGTATCCGGCGGCTTCGGCGGCGGAGTCCTGGGTGGTGGTGGCGGCGCTGAAGTTGTCCTGCCGACCCCAGTGATACCAGGTGGTCAGGCTTCGGTGGTCACTGGCGGCGGCCGGCGGGGCGGCGGCCACGGCCAACCCGGTGAGCAGCGTGAGAGCGGCTCCGGCCACGAACGACCTGCGGGGACGTGACATGTGCAACCTCCAGGGGCGTGGGTTCGACGTATCCAGGATCGGATCGCGGCACGCACGCGGGCATCGCGGGAACCACTGATGTTTAGGGCGTCAGACCACGCAGGATGAGCTCGCGCCGGGACACCCGCAGCTTCGTGTACACCCTGCTCAAGTGGGTTTCGACGGTTCTGACGGTGACCGACAGCCGCTCGGCGATCTCGGCGTTGGTCAGCCCCTTCGCGGCCAGCGTCGCGGTTCGCGCCTCGGCCGGGGTCAGCGCCCGGGGGTCGGTGGTCCGGCGGCGGCCGTCGGCGCGGCGCAGTTCCTCGTGCGCCCGGTCGGCGAGCCACCGGGCGCCGGCGCGGGCGGCCGTGGCGGCGGCGTCGGTGAGCAGGGGCCGGGCTCGCGCGGGCCGGCCGGTCCGGCGCAGCCAGGCGCCGTACAGGATCTGGGTCTCCACCTTCTCGAAGGGCTGATCGGTGGTGTCGTGCAGGGCGAGCGCGGTCTCGAACTCGGCCTCCGTCACCGAGGGGTCGTCGGCGAGCAGCGCCCGGCCGGTCGCGGCCGCGATCCTCGGCCAGACGCAGGGAAGCCGGGCCGAGACCTCCTCAAGCCGCGCGACCAGCCGCTCGGCCCGATCGCGGCGTCCGATTCTCGTGTACGCCACCATCGCGTCCCGCGCGAAGGGGACCAGGCACGGCTCGAGGATGCCGACGCGCCGCGTCGTCTCGTCGAGCAGGTCGAACTGCGCGCACGCCGTGACGAGGTCGCCTTCGCCCAGGGCGCGGCGGCCCCGGACGTACCAGATGGCGATCAGGGAGCCGACGTCGCTCAGTCTCGACGCGCTCCGCTCGACCTGGGCGCAGCGCCGCTCGCACTCCTCCAGGTCACCCGACAGCAGCAGGGGCCAGCTCTCCATTGCGGCCACGTAGCGCTCCGACATCGGAGCCAGGTCCTTGACCGCACGTGCCTGCTCCACGCTCGCGACGGCCTCGCGGAGCCGGCCGACCCGCATCAGGAACTCGGAGCGGGAGGTGTACAGCATGCTCAGCGTACCGATCGCGCCGGCCCGCTCGGCGGCGGCGATGACCCGGGCGAACGCCATCTCGCACTCGGTGAAGCGCTCGGCCCACTTGGTGGAGAAGGCGTGGTTGCTCAGCGCGCCCCACGTGCCCTGGACGTCGGCCAGCTGCGCTGCGGGATCGTCCTCGATCTCCCGCGCGGCCCGGGTGACCTCCTCGAGTCCGGCGAGGTCCGCGCCCAGGAACGCGATGTACCCGTGCATGGAGGTGACGCGGCGGCGCAGAGCCGGATCGACGCCGGCGCAGCGTGCCAGGGCGCGGGCGGCGAGAGGAAGCGCCCGGCTGCCGTCGGTCAGGTGCTGGAAGTTGGCGTGGTCCAGCAGCGCCTCGACGGCGATCGCCGGGGCCCGGTCCCCGGCCAGGTCGACGGCCCGCGCGAGGTCACGTTCGGCCTGCCGGTGGTCACCTGCCTGGTATCCGGCGCGTCCGGCCATCCACGCGGCCTGCGCGGCGGTCGCCGTGTCGGTGGCGTCGTGCCGGGAGAGCGCCCCCAGCATCGCGACCGCCTCACCCGCCCTGCCCACCGCCATGAGGGCCCGCCCGGTGGCCAGGCTCAAGCCCGGACCGGCATGGTCTCCCGCCAGGCGATGCGCCCCTGCGAGATAGCGTACGGCGGTCTCGGTCGCGCCGACGGCGAGCGCGTCACGGCCCACCCGTTCCAGCACCGCCACGGCCCGCCGGTCGCCGGCCATGTTCCCGCGCAGCGCGTGCTCGGCCGCCTCCGCCCGGCAACCCCGCCGCGTCAGCAGGTCGAACGCGCGGGTGTGCAGCAGTGACCGGGTGGAGGTCGGCATCTCGTCGTACAGGATCTGCTGGAACAGCGGATGGACGTATTCGACCCGGTCGCCGGAGGCCTCCCGGACCAGCCGGCCGGTCTGAAGCCCCGCGACGGCCTCGTCACCCTCATCGTGATCGAGGCCCGCCAGTTCCACCGCGATCCGCGGCTCGAAGGACAACCCCAGGACGCTGCCCGCCCGCGCACACCGCATCTGTTCGGGCGTCGCCCCGATGAAACGCCGGACCAGCAGCTCCCTGCGCGCGACATCGGGCGGCCGCAGTTCCAGCCGGCCCAGGTCGGCGCCCGCCGTGAGCAACCCCGCGGCATGCTCCAGGAGCAGCGGGTTGCCCGCGCACATCGTCCACAGCGTGCGTACCGTCTCGGCCGGCAGTTCGTGACCCGACCGCCGGGTCAGCAGGGCGGCCGACGAGGGCTCGCTCAGGGGTTCGAGCTCGACCGTACGCGCGCACCCGCTCTCCTCCAGATCACGCGCGAGGTCCAAAGCCGCTGGAGGCCACGCCCGCAGACCCGCCACGACCGCCACCCGGCAGGCGCCCAGGCGCCGGCCCAGGAACGCCAGCAGGGTGAGCGAGTCGGCGTCGGCCCAGTGGAGATCGTCGATGACCAGCACCGCCGGATCACCGGACCAGGACCGCAACGCATGCCACACGCGGTAACACCGCCCCGCCATCGTGTCGGCCGACATCCCGTCGACGCCCAGACCGGACAGGGCCTGCGTCATCACGTCGAAGGGCACCCCCGACGCGATCGGCGAGCCGTAAGCCCGCCCGATGCGCAGACCGTCACCGGCGACCTGACCGAGCAACCAGCTCTTCCCCATCCCCGCATCCCCATGGACGAACACCGCCCCGCCACGCCCCGCCCGCGCCTCCACCAGTCGCTCACGAATCACCTCGGCCGCGACATTCCGTTCCCGCACAACCACACAGTGTCGCAAAAGCGCGGGAACCCTACCCCCACATCGCTGACGTGATCACCCACTGCCCGCCACCAGGAGGCCGAGCGCGACCAGCGAGCGGCCCGCGGTCCATGCCACGAACGACATCGTCCGGGCACGATCGCATCCCGGGTGCAGCACCTTGGACGTATGAACCGCGACCGTGGTCATCGGACATATGCGGACGATGGCCACGAAGCCCAACGTGCGCCGGTTGGCTCTGGCCTCCTGCCAGGAGCTGCGGACCAGGAGGACCGCGATGATCACCCCGGCGAGCAGGTGTATCCACGTGTTGGAGACGAGGGCCATCAGCAGGCCGAGCGCGAGCACGGCGGGGCCCTCGCGGTAGCGGCCGAGCAGCGCCCAGACGACCGTGCCGGCCGGGTACATCGCGGAGACGTCGGCGGAGGAGCGCTCGCGACCGGGACTCCGGGCGGACAGATGCGGGGTCAGCCCGGGGTCCGGGCATCGGAAGCGGCTCTTCCGGCCGCCCCGTTCCGGGACCGTCGTCCGGCACCGTCGGCTGAACGGTCGGCTGGGCTACGGTTGACGGGTGGCGCAGATCTGGAACGACGACGACGGCGAGCGGTGGGCCGCCGACGCCGACCGGCGCGATCGGGTGCTGGCCCCGGTCGGCGACTCGCTGTTCGGCGCCGCCCGACTGCGGCCCGGAGAGCGGGTGCTGGACGTCGGCTGCGGCTGCGGAGCCACCACGCTTCTCGCCGCGGGTCAGGTCGCGCCCGGCGGGACCGCCACCGGTCTGGACGTCTCGGCGCCCATGTTGCGGGTGGCCCGCGCCCGTCAGGAGTCGGGCGGTGTCGCCAACGCAAGTTTCGTCCACGCCGACGCGGAGACCCACCCGCTGCCCGGACCGTTCGACGCGGTGATCAGCCGGTTCGGCACCATGTTCTTCGCCGACCCCGCCCGCGCCCTGGCCGCGACGGCAGGCGGCCTGGTCCCCGGCGGGCGGCTGATCATGGCGACCTGGCAGCCTCCGGACGTCAACCCCTGGCTCACCGTCCCCGGCGAGGCGATCATGCGCCACGCCGTCACCGCCGTCGACCTGCGCGACCGCCGCATGTTCACCCAATCCGACCCCGAGGTGGTCGAGCGCCTGCTGACCGGGGCCGGGTTCGCCCGCGTCCGGCTCGACGGCGTACGAGTGCCGCTCCCCGTGGGAACCGACGTCGCCGACGCGGCCGAATACCTGGCCGGCACCGGACCCGGCCGAGCCCAGCTGGCCGCCGTGGCCGACGCCGACCGGGAGGCCGCGCTGCGCGACATGCGAACCGCCCTCGCCGAGCACGCCGGTCCTGACGGGGTGCGCCTGGAGGCCGCGATCTGGATCGTCACCGCGTTCCGGCCCGACTGACCGAGTCGTCGCCCACCACACCCAGCGGGAATCGGGGCCTCTGGGACGCTCGCGCTCGTCGTCGTCCTGATCGCCTCGGGACGGTTCGCTGCCGCGACGCCGCGGTCCTGACGGTGGTGGTCGCTACCATCGCGGCATGATCGAGCTGGACGTCGAGCTGGCCGGGGGCCGCACGCTGCACGTGTACGACACCGGCCCCGCGACGAACGAGTCGCTGCCGGTGTTGTGGCATCACGGCACCCCCAACCTGGGAGCGCCGCCCGAGCCGCTCTTCGCCGCCGCCGACAGGCTGGGGTTGCGCTGGGTGTCGTTCGACCGGCCCGGCTACGGAGGGTCGGGCGTCGCGCCGGGGCGCACCGTCGCCTCGGTCGCCGCCGACGCGGCAGCCGTCGCCGACGCGCTCGGCCTCGGCCGGTTCGCCGTCGTGGGGTACTCCGGCGGCGGGACCTACGCCCTGGGGTGCGCCGCCGTCCTGGGTGATCGGGTCCGGGCGGTGGTGAGCCTGGCCGGCATCGCCCCCTACGGCGCCGACGGGCTCGACTGGTTCGCCGGGATGATCCCGTCCGGGGTGGCCGCCCTGGGAACGGCGGCGGCGGGCCGCGAGGTGCGGGCGGCGCTGGAGGAGTCGGGTTTCGCCTACGACTGCGAGTTCACCGCCGCCGACCTGGCCTTCTTCGAAGGGCCGTGGAGCTGGCTGGGGAAGGTGAGCGAGCCGGCCCTGGACGCCGGCCCCTACGGTCAGGTCGACGACGACGTCTCCTACACCCACCCCTGGGGCTGCGACCCGGCCACGATCAGCGCCCCCGTCCTGCTCCTGCACGGCACCGCCGACCGGGTCGTCCCCGCCTCCCACGCCACGTGGCTGGCGGCCCACTGCCCGACGGCCGAACTCCGGCTCCGCGCCGACGACAGCCATTTCACCGTCGCCGGCCACGCCGAAGAGGGCCTGGACTGGCTCCATCGGCAGATCTCCGGCTGACGTGATGCGCGCCGGTCACGACGTCGAAGACCATGTCACAACTCGCGGCTCTCCCCTGTCCCAGCTGACGTCCACAGACGAAACGACCAGGGGGAAACGATCACATGGAGACACTCGATGAGCTGCGAGAGCACCTGCAGTGGGCGGTCGAGCTGGAGCACGCCACCCTCCCGCCCTACCTGTGCGCGCTCTACACCCTCGACCCGGAACGCAACCCCGAGGCGGTGGACGTGGTCGGGAGCGTGTTCGCGGAGGAGATGCTGCACCTCACGCTGGCCGCCAACCTGCTGAACGCCGTGGGCGGCCGGCCCCGGCTCGACACGCCTGAAAACATGAAGCCGTTCCCGCGCACGCTGCCCCACGGCAACCTGACGTTGTCGCTGGAGCCGTTCGGCCCGGCGGCGCTGGAGAACTTCCTGCGCCTCGAAGCGCCCACGCCCGAAGGCACCCCGGCGCAGGCGGAAGGCTACGACACGATCGGCCAGTTCTACGCCGCGATCGAGAACGGCCTGCGCGTGTTGTGCGCCCGGCTGGGCGAGCAGGCCGTCTTCACCGGCGACCCCGCTCGCCAGATCGGCGCGAGCCACTTCCGCCACACGGCCGGCCGGCTGATCGCGGTCACCGACCTGGAGTCGGGACTGGCGGCGCTGGACGAGATCGTCGAACAGGGCGAGGGCCTGGCCCGCGACGAGGTCTGGGACGGCGACAAGGACGTCTTCCACCCCGAACGCGACGAGGTCGCCCACTACTACCGCTTCGTGGAGCTCAAGTCGGGCCGCCGCTACCAGCGCGGCGACACGCCGAACTCCGGCCCGACGGGCGACCCGATCACGGTCGACCCGGCGGGCGTCTACCCGATCACCACGACCGCCTCGTCGGAGGAGTTCAACCGGGCCTACCGCACCCTGCTCCAGGCCCTGGACGAGGCCCTCGACGGCGCCCCCCAGAAGATGGGCTCGGCCGTGGCCGCCATGTTCGCCGTCAAGGCGCAGGCCATGGCCCTGGTCGCCCAGGGCGCCCTGCCAGCCTTCGCCTACGTGCCCACAGCTCGGGTTCCCTAGCCGGCCCAGACGCGTGAGCCGCCGCGTTGTCGGACGCCTGGAGGACGTCGGCGGCCCAGTCGAGGCGGCGCCAGGCGACGTCCAGCACGTGGTGTTGCCGGTGGCGGAGGTCTTCTCACACCGAATGACGCCCGTCAGATCACGACGACCAGGAACGCCGTGAAGGCCAGGGTCGCGGCCACGAAACCCGGTGTGCGCCGGTTGACTCTGGCCTCCTGCCAGGAGCTGCGGACCAGGATGACCGCGACGACCAGCGCGGCTGCCAGGTGCACCCACGTGTTGGAGACGAGGAGCATCAGCAGGCCGAGCGCGAACACGGCGGGGCCTTCGCGGTAGCGGCCGAGCAGCGCCCAGACGACCGTGCCGGCCAGGAACATCGTGGAGACGTCTCCGTGGAGCAGTTGGGCGAGCAGACCGTCTTGCGCGTTGTAATAGCTGACCATCGAATAGAGGGAGTCCAGAGATCCGTCCGAATAGACGGAGTCCAGGGCTCCGTTGTACGCGACGGACGGTTGCGTCATCGAATAGATCCCGGTGCCCAGGAGCACCAGGAAGAGGCACAGAAGCACCTCGCCGGCCAGTTGCCGCGCGCGATCCATGGCGGCCTACGTCGTGCTCGGTAAATGAACGATCATGTGGCGAATGATTTCATGCGCAGTCCGGGTGTCAGACCGTCGTCCGCGCGGCTGGACCCGCCTGTTGCCCGGCGTTGAGGGCGAGTCGAACACCGGGCGGCTGATGCCGCCGAGGAGTCTGTTTCGGTGTTCTCTTCCTGAGTGGATCGGGAGCGTGGAGGCGGAGCCGTAAAAGAAACGGCTTTTCACCCTCGACGGCGGCGAGCGCTACGATCGGCGGTTCTATGAGGAAAGGGCTGGCGGCGGCGCTGATCCTGCTTACGGCGGGGTGCGGGACGGAGATCCGGAACACGGCCGACGACTGCATCATGTTCGTCGAACGCGCCTACGGGGACACCCGGCCCGAGAACCGGGAGATGGCGTATCTGTGCAAGGCGCGGGAGATCCGTTACGGGTCGGCGCCGCCCGACGCGTATGTCCTGAAGGCCGGGCGGGCGGCCTGCCGGGACCGGGATTTCGGCGCGGACGACGCGGTCAGCCTGGTGTTCCTGTGCCCGGAGGCGGCCGTCGCCGTCGGCGGGGAGCGGCTGGTGTGGAAGGCCGCGCGGCACCGGGAGGAGGAAGCCCTCCGGCGGTACTCCGTGGCGGGGTCCTGCGAAGACCCGTGGCCGCAGGTGCGGAGCCGGACGTCGGTGACCGCCGCGGCGTTCGTCGACGGCGAGGGGTACCGGCTGGTCGACGCCGCCGGGATGGAACCCGATCACGGGGTGGCGGCGGTTCCGGTGGAGACGAGGAAGGGCGCGGTCTGCGTGACTGTGAAGACGTTCAGGGCGAAACCTTCTGGGCGGCCGAAGGGGTGGCGTGACGTCGTCGAAAGGGGGTTCCGGGCGGATGCCGGGGTGGTGAACCTCGCCGATTCCGATCTGGAACCCATTGAGGTCGGCGTCGGGTCGTGGAATTTGCGCGTCTGGAAACGGGGTGCTCCACCCAGGGAAGAGCACCTGATCCTGTTCTATCCCGAGCCGCCGCGATAGGCGTGGCTCGCGCCTCTTCGAAACACCATAAGACCGCCGCACGTGCCCGGTGAACAGGTTCCCCCCAACGGGAATGGCGGTGTCGTTCATCGGCCGGAGGTCGGTGCTGAGGTGTTCACCTGAAGTCCGTTACCGTCTGGTCGGATGATCACGGCGAGATGTGAGCGGAGAACCCGATGAACGGCGAGCGCCTGTCCGATGAGGTCGTGCTGGGCATGGTGGCCCACCACTTGTCCGAGGCGATGGGGAAGCCCTGGCAGGTCGAGGGCCGGCTGGCCAAGGGCCCCGGCACCCTGGGCGTCGTGCTCCGGCACACGCACCCCGATCACCCGGGTCACCTCGACCTCGACTTCGTGCTAAACGTCGACCGGCCTGAGAGCACCACGATCACCGACTGCGTCGGGGGGTTCGGCGCGACCGTGGAGGAGGCCGTGACCCGCGCGATCCGCGTGTGGCTCGACACCACCGGCAGCGCGGTGCTCGAACTGCTGGCGCAGAACGGCACCCTGGCCACGCACTTCTCCTCCGACGATCCCGACGGGTTCCCGGGGTGGCACTCCATTCACGGCGGGGTCGTCGGCTGGGGCGTCGGGGACGATCACCTGGCGGTGCAGGTCTGGGCCGCGGACAACGTGCTCCTGCCCGCGCTGGCTCCCGTTCTGCGCGGCGGGTTCGACCGCGATCACCTGATCGGCATCAAGGTGATCTTCGGGGGCGGCCACGGCCCGGGCGGTCTCGACGAGACCGCCGAGGTCCGCGTCGACGGGGTGCGCCACGAGGCGGCTTCGCAACTGCTGGCGGGTCTCGGCTGGCCCCGCCCGGCCGACGGGATGTCCTATGCCCGGACGTTCATGCTGCTCGTGCACCGCGAGGACGGCGGCACATGACCACGGCCGCCGAACCCGTGACGGCACCATGACCGGCGGCACTTATCCGGACACGCCCCCGCTCCTACCGTCGGAATCCCCCGATCAAGGAGCCTCCCCCATGTCCCTTCTCCGGTTGGGCGTCGTCTGCGGCGTCGTCATGGCCCTGTCCGTCGGCATCCCGGGCGCCGTCGAGGCGTTCACCGGCGAGACGACGGTCACCAGCCTCGTCATCGGCCTCGGCGCCGCGTTCGGCCCGCCCGCGCTCACCGCCTTCCACCTGCGCCAGAGCGAGGTCTCGGGCCGGTTCGGCGAGATCGCCTACGCCGTCAACCTGATCGGCCTCACCCTGTTCGCCGGCATCGCCTTCGCGCTCAACGTGGTCGTCTTCTTCCTCGACGGCACGGTCACGCGGGAACTCCTCACCGGCCCCACGAAGATCGTCCTGCTCGCCGGCACGGCCGTGTTCGTGGCGGGTACGGTCCTGTTCTCCGTCGCGATGCTGCGCGCGGGCGTGTTCCCGAAGGTCCCCGCCGCCGCCTACGGCGTCACGCTGACGGCGCTCGCGGCCGGCGCGTCGCTGCCCGACAGCCCGTTCACGAGTCTGCTGCACGTCCTGGTCGCCGTGACGCTCATCTGGTTGTCGTTGTCGGTGCGACGGTATGCGGACCGACCGTAGTCTTTCGGACATGCCCCTGTCCCGTCCGGTGCCGTGGGTGTCGCCGGTCCTCTACGGCGCGGTCCTTCTCGCGGGGGTGTACGCCTGGCTCGCCGGGCTGGGCGACACCCGGCCCGTCCCGTTCGTCGCGGGGCTGGCGGCGCTGACCCTCCTCGACCGGTGGGAGCACCGGGTCGACCCGGTGCTGCTGCTGGTCGTGCGGGTGGCGTTGTTCACGCTGGTCGCCTCGGCCGACGGGGCCGGGTTGTCGCGGGTGCTGTTCGTGCTGGTGCCGTTCACGGCCTACTTCGCGTTCGGGCGGAGGGTGTCCGTGGCGCTCGCCGTCGCCTGTGTCGTGGTGCTGGTGGCGGCCGGGCTGGTCCGCGACCCGCGCTGGCTGGCCGACGCCGCGCAGGTGTCCGACCTGCTGATGTTCTGCGTGGGGCTGGTGCTGGCGGTGACCATGGCGGCGGTCGCGGTCGAGGAGCGCAGGGCGCGCGGGGAACTGGCCGCCGCGGCGGCGACGGCCGAACGCGTCCGGGTCGCCCGAGACGTCCACGACGACCTCGGGCACCACCTGACCGCGATCGTGGTGCTGCTGGAGAAGGCCACCGCGTTCCGCGGCCTCGACGCCGAGGCGGCCGACCGGGCGGTCGCCGACGCGCACGGCTCGGCGCGGCGGGCGCTGGAGGACGTGCGGCGCTCGGTGCGCACCCTGCGCGAGCCCTTCCGCCTCCAAGAGGCGCTGTCGGCCCTGGTCGACGGGCAGACCGATGTGGTTCTCCAGTTCTCCGGCGACGAGGGCGGCCACGATCCGGCGGCGTTGCGGGCGCTCTACCGGGCGGCGCAGGAGGGCATCACGAACGCCCGCCGGCACGCCCGCGCCACGCGCGTGTCGGTCGTCGCGTCGCTCGACCGGCGGGCCGCGCAGCTGGTGGTAAGTGACGACGGGCGCGGGTTCACGCCCGGGAGCGAGGGCTACGGGCTGCTCGGCATGCGCGAGCGGGTCGAGCTCGCCGGGGGCCGCCTCGACATCGGCGCGCCGCCCGGCGGGGGCACCCGGCTCACCGTCACCGTCCCCCGCGGGGGCGCGGCGTGAACGAGCGGCCGGTGCGGGTGCTGGTCGCCGACGACCAGGGGCTGATCAGGGAGGCCATCGCGTCGCTGCTCGGCGTCCAGCCCGGCATCACCGTGGCCGGCACGGCGGCCGACGGCCACGAGGCGGTCGAGCGGGCGGTCGCGCTGCGGCCCGACGTCGTGCTGATGGACGTGCGCATGCCGCGCATGGACGGGGTGCGGGCCGTCGCCGCGCTCCGCGACCGCGCGCCGGAGGTCCGCGTGGTCATGCTGACGACGTTCGACGACGAGGAGTACGTCCTGGAGGCGCTGCGCGCCGGCGCCATCGGCTACCTGCTGAAAGACCTGCCCGTACGGGACCTCGCGGCGGCCGTGCGGCTCGCGCACGCCGGCGTCACCCAGCTCGACCCGGCCGTCACCGCCCGCCTGGTGGCCTCGGGCGGCGTCCGGGCCCCGGAGGGGCGGGTGCCGCTGACGGCGCGGGAGCTCGACGTGCTGCGGCTGGTGGCCGGCGGGGCGTCGAACCGGGAGATCGCCGACCGGCTCTACCTCAGCGAGGGCACGGTGAAGAATCACATCTCGCGCATCCTGCAGCGGCTCGGCCTGCGCGACCGCACCCAGGCGGCGGTCTACGCCCGTGACCACGGCCTGCTGCCCTGACTTCAGACCAGGCCCCGCCGCCGGGCCTGGACGCCCGCCTGGAACCGGGTCTCGGCGTTGAGCTCGTCGAACAGGTGCCGCAACCGGCGGCGCAGGCTGCGCGGGCTGGTGCCGAACTGGCGGGCGATCGCGTCGTCCTTGAGCCCGGCCGCCAGCAGGGCCAGCAGACGGCGCTCCTCCGGCGCGAGGTCCCCGGCCGGTTCCGGCGCCGACACGGGCGCGGCGGCCTGCGGGTACATCGGCACCGCCTCGCGCCACATGCGCTCGAACAGCTCCACCAGCGCCACCACCATCGTGGAACCCCGGATCAGCACGCTGCGGCTCAACGGCTGGTGCAGGTGAAGGTGCAGCGGCATGATCGCCACCCGCTGGTCGGCCAGCACCATCTTGAACGGCAGGCCCGGCAGCACCCGCGCCTCCTCCCCCACCTGGAGCATCGTGTCCAGCTGGTCGAGCGCGCCCTCGTGCTGGAGGGCCTCGGGCGCGTAGATGGTGCGGTAGCGCACGCCGTCGCGCAGCCGGTCGCTCTGGACGGGGTTGCGGTAGTCGAGCACGTACGGCGGCCGGTCGAAGGTGAGCACCTCGTCCTTGGCCTCCTGCTGCACCTGCCGGTACCACCGGGCGAGCACCTCCGGACCGGCCAGCACCTCGAACTGGCCGATGTCGTCGGGGTCCTGGCCGACGGCGCGGAAGGCGGTCTCCAGCTCCTCGGCCGTGTCGGTGATGCGGTCGAGCTCCCCCTGCAGGCCGCGCACGAGCGACCGGATCGCGGTCCCCGGGCTGGTCGCCGTCCAGCGGGGCGAGCGGCCCCACAACCGGTTGATCAGCCCCTTGGCCTGAAGCCTGGTCAGCGACGACTGGATGCGACCCGAACTCTCGCCGCTCCGGGCCACGAGCTCCTGCACCGTGATGCCGGGAGAGGCCAGCACCGCCCGGTAGATCCGTTCGTCGAACGCGCCGATGCCCAGCACCTCAAGCATGCGACGATCATGGCCATTTCCGGCGGCTGCCGCAATAGGCCACACGAGCACCATTGGCACCAGTGTTAACAGACAGTTAGAAATCCTGTCGTGCTACAGCGAACCCTCATCACCGGTGCTGTGATATCAGCGCTGGTCGCGGCCGCCGCCGCCCCCGTCCAGGCGGCCCCCGCCGCAGGATCCGTCCCCCCGAAGACGATCACCCTCGTCACCGGGGACACGGTCACCCTCCGCCCGCTCCCCGGCAAGCAGACCCAGCTGGACGTCCGGCCCGGCCCCGGCCGGGAGAAGATCACCTTCGTGCACCGGCGCGGCCAGGACGGCCTCAGCGTCGTCCCCGCCGACGCCATGCCCCTGCTCGCCCAAGGCCGGCTCGACCCCCGCCTGTTCAACGTCACCCGCCTCGCCGCACTCGGATACGACGACGCCGCCACCCCCGCGCTCCCCCTGATCGTCACCTACGGCGCCGACGTCACCGGCCTGCGCGTCGCCGGCGGACGCCCGCTGACCGCCATCAACGCGATCGCCCAGCGCGAGCCCCGCGCCTCCGCCGGCGCCCTGTGGGCGACGCTGACCGGCCGGGCCAAGGCCGCCGCCGCGCCCGAGAAGATCTGGCTCGACGGCAAATCCCGGCTGTCCCTGGACGTCAGCGTGCCGCACATCGGCGCGCCCCAGGCGTGGGCGGCCGGGCACACCGCGAAAGACGTCAGCGTGGCCGTGCTCGACAGCGGCTACGACCCCGACCACCCCGACCTGAAGGGCCGGGTCGCCACGACCGCGAACTTCACCTCCGAACCCGACGTCCGTGACCTGAACGGGCACGGCACCCACGTCGCCTCGACCATCGCGGGCACCGGCGCCGCCTCCGGCGGCACCCACACCGGCGTCGCCCCCGGTGCCAAGCTGATGATCGGCAAGGTCTGCGACCAGTACGGCGACTGCCCCGACTCCGGCGTCATCGAAGCCATGACGTGGGCGGCGGAGAACGGCGCCAAGGTCGCCAACCTCAGCCTCGGCAGCCCCGACGCGCCCGGCGACGACCCGCTGGAGCAGGCCGTCGACACCCTGACGGAGAAACACGGCACCCTGTTCGTCGTCGCCTCCGGCAACTCCGGCCCGCAGACGCTCAGCTCGCCCAGCAGCGCCGACCGGGCGCTGTCGGTCGGCGCGTCCCACCGCGACGCCGACGTCGTCGCCGACTTCAGCAGCACCGGCCCGCGCATCGACGACGGCGCGGTCAAACCCGACCTCGTCGCCCCCGGCGTCGGCATCGTGGCGGCCCTGGCCGGGAGCCAGACGTACACGGCGATGAACGGCACGTCCATGGCCACGCCCCACGTGACCGGAGCGGCGGCGATCCTGGCCGGACAGCACCCCGGCTGGACCCCCGACCGCATCAAGGCCGCCCTCATGGCCTCCACCGCGCCCGGCGAGGAACTCGGCGCCTACGTCCAGGGTTCGGGCCGCGTGGACGTCGCCCGCGCGGTGACCCAGCAGGTCACCACCGAGCCCGCCTCGCTGACCATGGGCGACTTCGAACTGCCCGTGCCGCCCGCCGAACGCACCCTCACCTACCGCAACGAGGGCGACGCCGCCGTCCGGCTCACCCTGAGCGTCGTCGCCAAGGACGAGCACGGCGTGACGGTCACGCCGTTCACGCTCGGCGCCACCTCGGTGCAGGTGCCCGCGCACGGCACCGCCCAGGTCCAGGTGGCCGCGGCCGCCTCGGCGGTCGGCCGCTACAGCGGCACCGTCATCGCCACCGGCGACGGGGTGTCGGTCCGCACCGGCATCGGCATGCGGGTCGAACCCGAGAAGCGGCACGTCAAACTGACCTTCACCGGCTCCGACCGCAAACCCGCCGCGACCGCCTTCGCCGGCGTCATCGACCTGGACGCCCAGGAGCAGACCAACCTCGACGTCTCCGGCGGCAGCCTCGACCTGAAACTGCCCAAGGGCCACCGCTACACGGTCGTCACCCTCATGCTCGACCACGACGGCACCCTCGTGATGGCCGCCGACCCCGAGTTCACCCTGAACACCGACCGCGTCATCGCCGCCGACGCCCGCGCGGCCCGGCCGGTCGACGTCCGGACCCAGGAACCCACCGCCCGGCTCGCCATGGGCATGATCGGCCTGCTCCAGCTCGTCGACGGCAAACAGCCCTTCGGCGTCGACGTCGACCTCGCCCGCGACGCCGCCCGGATCGAGGGCGTCAAGGCCATCCCGACGGGACGCACCGCGAGCAGGAAATTCGCCTACTACCGCTGGACCCAGTGGGCCAAGCCCAACGGCGACGGCTACGACGCCAGCCCGTACTGGTACCACCTCATGAAGGCCGAACCCGGCATCCCGGCCGACCCCGGCTACCGCCCGCGCCGCCACGACCTCGCCGAGGTCACCTCGACGTACGCCGCCCAGCAGGACGGCAAACACGGCGAACGCTTCGCCCTCCCGGTCCTGTACGGCACCGAGGCGGCGTGGATGCCCTACGGCTCGTTGTCGACGTTCCCGCTGCCGTTCCGCCGCACCGAGTACTTCACGCCGGGCGAGACCACCTGGTACCCCTCCTTCATCCAGTACAAGGCCCTGGACGCCTGGGACAACATCGACCAGTTCTTCTTCGGCCAGATGACCTCCTTCCGGGCCGGACAGAAGACGTCCGACCGCTGGAACACCGGCGTCTTCGGCGCCTCCCTCAGCCCCGGGAACGGCTCCTGGCGCGAGGGCGACCTGCTGCAGTTCGCCACCGGCCAGTTCGAGGACGCCGTCCCGGGCCGCTACTCCTTCGGCGAATACCAGAACCCGCGCGCCACCCTCTACCGCGACGGCAAGGAGATCTTCAGCTCCGACTCCCACCTGCCCGGCACCGTCGACGTGCCCGCCGACACCAAGGAGAGCCACTACCGGATCACCATGACGGCCGACCGGGCTCCCGCGATGACCCGCTTCTCCACCCGCGTGGACGCCGAGTGGACGTTCCGCTCGAAGACCCCCAAGCCCGGCACCCGCCAGCTGCTGCCGCTGATGTCCGTCCAGATCAGCCCCGACCTGGACGACCGCAACCGCGCCGCCACCGGCAAGACGCGCATCCCGCTGCGCCTCCAGCGCCAGGACGCCGCCCCCGCCCCCAAGGTGAAGACGCCGGCCGTCGAGATCTCCTACGACGACGGCCGCACCTGGCAGCCGGCGAAGGTCCACGCCGCCGGCAAGGACGCCTGGACCGCGGAGACCAGCCACCCCGCGACCGCCCGCGGCCGCTTCGCCTCCCTGCGGGTGAAGGTCGCCGACGCCGCCGGCAACACCTTCGCCGAAACGGTCATCAGGGCCTACGAGATCAAATGATCCCCATGTAGTTGTATGACACAACCAGATGGTTGTATCGTCGAACCATGTCCGGTGATCGTGAGCTCCAGGAGGCCGTAGCCCGCTTCGTCCGGGCCTTCGGCCTCCACCAGCCCGACCAGACCCCCTGCGGACAACCCGTGCCCGTCTCGGAAGCCCACGCCCTCGGCGAACTGGCCCGAGACGGCGCACTCCGCCAGAGCGACCTCACGCAGCGGCTCCGCCTGGAGAAGAGCACCACCAGCCGCCTGGTCACCCAGCTCATCAACCGCGGCTGGGCCCGGCGAACCCCCGCCCCCGACGACGGCCGCGGCGTCCTGGTCGAACTCACCCCCCAGGGCGTGAACGCCGCCGCGCAACTGGCAGCAGCACGGGCACGGCACTTCTCCGCCGTGCTGAACCGCGTCCCCGAGGGCGACCGCGCCGACGTGCTGCGCGCCCTGAACATCCTCACGGAGGCGATGGATGAGACCTAGAACCTGGTGGCTCCTCGGCGCGCTGACCGTGCTCACGGTCGCCTCGATCGCCGTGTACGCCACCACCGACCGGCAGGCCGAGATCGCGGCCAAAGGACAGCAGGTCATGCCGTTCGACCTCGACAGAACCACCCACCGATTCGCCAAATCACCGACCGGCGGCACCCAGACCGTCGTCTCCGACGACACCGACGACACCCAGCAGATCCGCCTCATCCGCGACCACCTGACCGAAGAGGCCACCCGCTTCGAGGCAGGCGACTACGGCGACCCCGCCTCCATCCACGGACGCGAAATGCCCGGCCTACGTCAACTCGAACAAGGCCACCAAGCCGTCGACGTCCACTACGCCGAAACCCCCACCGGCGCCCAGATCACCTACACCACCACCGACGCATCCATGGTCACAGCCCTGCACGCCTGGTTCGACGCCCAGATCAGCGACCACGGCGACCACGCCTCATGAGGAAAGCAACCGCAGTCACGATCCGCCGCGCCCAAGCCGGCGACGCCTCCACCGTCCGCGACCTGATCCTGGCCCTGGCCGACCACCAGAACCAGGCCGACGCCGTCACCGTGACCGACCTCGAAGGCATGCTCTCCCGCCCGGAGATCGTCTACCTGATCGCCGAACGCGACGGCCGGCCCGTCGGCTACGTCTCATGGCTGGAACGCACGAGCTTCTGGTCCGGCGACGAATACCTCGCCCTGGACGACCTGTTCGTCGCCGAATCCGAACGCGGCAACGGCATCGGAGAGAGACTGATGCACGCGGCAGCCGACGCGGCGAAGGGCAAGGTCATCCGATGGGAGGTAGCCGAAGCCAACGTGGCGGCCCAACGGTTCTACGAACGCATCGGCGCCCGACTCGTCTCGAAGAAGATCTGCCGCTGGCAACCCCACTGACAACGTGGCCGCACCGTGACGGCAAGTCATGGGTCCGGATGAAGCCGAATCCCGTCTACGAGCGGGCGTACACCGGCCAGCCGATCGACGTGTTCGACCCGCGGATGCTCGTGCGGAACGCCACCCCTAAGGCCGTGCCCGGCGGATACGCCTACAAAGGCGTCGTAACCCTCGGCAAACTGGGTGTCGCCTCCGTCAGCCGCAACTGGTGGCTCCGGACCGTGGATTTCCTCGGCGGCGGAGAGCCGAAGCTCGGGAGGAGCTACGACACCCGCTACCGCGACTGGGGACTCCCCCCGGTGATCACCGTCCCGCCCGCCGACCAGGTGATCGACGAGCGCGACTGGTGACCCGGTCAGGCGGTCAGCTCCGCCAACGCGTCGAGCAGCCGGTCGACGTCTGACCTGTCGTTGTAGTGCACCAACCCGGCCCGCACACCCGAACCGGCGTCCCGGATGCCGAAAGCCTGAGTGAGCTCCCACGCGTAGCAGTGCCCGTCCCACACATTGACCCGGCGGGCGGCCAGATGCTCGGCCACCTGACGAGGCGTGTGCCCCGCGACGGCGAAGAACGCCGTGGCGGTACGCCGCCCAGGCGAACCCACCAGCCCCACACCCGGCAACGCGGACAGCCCCTTGAGCAGATGGGCGAACTCGGCCTGCTCATGCGCTTCGACCGCCGCCATCGAGGCCAGCAGCCGCTCCCGCCGACTGCCGGTCGCCTCTGGGTCGAGCCCGGCCAGATGATCGACCGCCGCGGCCACCCCCGCCAGATCGGCGAAAGGCAACGTGCCCGTCTCGAACCGATCCGGCACCTCCGCCGGCGAGGACGCGAGCTTGTCGGGCGACAGCCGTTCGAGCAACTCCGGACGGGCGATCACAGCACCGATGTGCGGCCCCGACCACTTGTAGGAACTGGTCGCGTAGAAGTCCGCACCCAGAGCGACCATGTCGACCGGGGTGTGCGGGGTGGCGTGCACACCATCGACATAGGTCAACGCGCCCACCGCATGAGCGCGATCGGTGATGCGCCGGACATCGGGCCTGGTGCCCAGGATGTTGCTCGCAGCGGTGACCGCGACCATTCTGGTCTTCTCGGTCACCAACTCGTCGTACTGCCCAGCCGGCAACTCCCCGCTCGGCACCTCGACCGACGCCCACCGGACCTTGGCCCCGGCCCGCTCGGCGGCCTGCACCCACGGCCGCACGTTGGCGTCATGGTCGAGCCGGGACACCACGATCTCGTCGTCCGGCCCCCAGTCCTTCGCCAGGGCATAGGCGAACCGGTAGGTCAACGTGGTCATGTTCGGACCGAACACCACACCACCCGCGTCCCCGCCGACCAGATCCGCCACGGCCTCACGCGCCCGCGTCACGATCTCGTCCGAACGCGCGCTGGCCGGGAAGGTGCCGTGAGCGTTGCCGATGCCCGCCGTGTAGGCGGCGGCGATGGCGTCGATGACCGGCTGGGGTACCTGGGTGCCCGCGGCGGCGTCCAACCAGGCATAACCGTCAGCAAGGGCGGGATAAAACGCGCGAATCCGCGCAACGTCGAAGCTCATGCCACCACAGTCTCCCCGGTCACCCCGCCATACGGTAAGGGCCGAAATCCGCCGGGACGACCAAACGCCGACCACCGCCCGATCGACTCTTGAGTGCGATGCTGCTGACTTCCCCCAACCACGACGCATGAGCGACGCTGACCGCCCTGCTAGTCGGCCGCGCTGCTAGTCGGCCGCGCTGGTGGTGGCGAGCTCACTGACGGCTTGGGTCGCCATGCGCCTGATCGCCGAATGGCAGGGCCTCACCTGTATGGTTCCGGCGAGGCTGATCGAAATCCGGCGGAACACCTCACGGCAACCGATCTTCCACCTGGATATGGGCCGCCGACCCAGACTCGTGTGAACGGCACTTGGGGACATGATGTGGGACCCCTGCCTGACACCCGGCCGACAATCACTCCGCGCTAAGGCTGGCAGGAGGCTCACGACCTGTATCGACACGCCTGCTCAACTCCGATGGGTCCGCGAGTGCGACGCATCGGATCTCGTCCAGAAAGCCTTCGAGGCGTCTGTGGCGCCTGCGACGACGTCGACCTGCTCAGTCCCCCGGTCAGCGCAGGCAGTGGCTGTGCCAGGCGCTCAAGTACAACGTCGCTCACCCTCTGCGGAGGCCCCGTAACCGGCGCTTGGCCCCGTCCAGGACGAAGGGCCTCGCCGTTGTTGCAGGTTTTTTTCGCAGGTAAAAAAATATTGCAACGATCCAGCGCCCCAGCGCCTTTACAAAGTAAGTCTCAGCGATACATCCCCGCCATACCGAGCGCCCTCGTCCATCATCGCCCGCAACTCCGGCACCTCGATCACCTCCAATCCCAGCCGGTCGGGATCGCGCAGCGCGGAGGCCGCGCTCTTCTCCGATCCTGTATGTCAGCAGCCCCTCTCCCCCAATCGCCTGCCGGATCCGGGCCGTCCCCGGTGTAACAGCCTTCGTCATCTGGACCCCGCCTCGCGGCTCGCCTGACCACGCCGCCCGGCAAGGTCCTCCCTCGCCTTTTCGGGACGTTCTCGAGGACCGGCGACGCGTTCTAGCCGCCCACCATGTCAACGTGTGGGAGCTCCCCCAGGGCCTTCGGCATCCGCGACAGATCAGACGTCGACCGCGTGCTCAACGCCCGGGAAGACCTGTGACGACACGTTGAAGCGCCGCCCGGCCGACCGGCCCCCAGTTCGGCTTGCCGCCGGGCAGGCCCCGATCTCCGTTCCGCCCCATGAGCAGGAGGAACAGGCTCTTCATGGCGGCCAGCCCACGGGCGCGCCGGATCGTCGCCTCGTCGGCACGCGCGTAGGTCTCGAAGAACCGTGCGGCCGCGCCCTCGGGCAGCAGCACCCACGCGGCGGCGAGGTCCCACGCCGGGTCGCCGGCGAACAGGTCGCCGAAGTCGATGACGCCCGAGAGCGTTCCGTCCGAGACGACGACGTTCGCGGGATGCAGGTCCCCGTGCACCCACACGGGCGGGCCCTCCCACGCGGGGGCCGCGACCGCGTCGTCCCACACGTCCCGGACGGCGGCGGCGAGGTCGTCCGGGACGGCCTGGAAGAAGTGCTCGAAGCCGTCCGCGCAGTCCCGGGGATGGGCGCCGCGGTCCGAGGCGATCGGCGCCTCGGCGGGCGCCGCCACGTGCAGCGCCCGCAGGAAACCCGCCAGCGTGTCGGCCGCGTGGGCGCCGCGGCTGATCGAGCCGTGGTCCAGCGGCTCGCCGGGAATCCACGTCATCACGGTCCAGTGCTTGGGGAAACGCTCGCACGGTTCGCCGAACCGCACGGGGACCGGCACCGGGAGCGGCAGACGCCGGGCCAGCACGGGCAACCACCGCCGCTCCTTGAGCTGGGAGTCCGGGGTGAGGTCCATCCGCTGCATACGAACGACCAGTTCGTCGCCGAGACGCCACATCTGATTGCCCCAGCCGCCCGCCACCTCGCTGACGGCCAGCCCCGCGAGGTCGGGATGTTGCTCCCGCAGCAGCGCGCGGACCAGGTCTGCGGTGATCTCGATGCCGGTCATGCGCAGCCACGGTACTGACTCGTGACGGCGCCGAGACACCGGTGATCGACGATCGCGTCATGATCGCACTGAGAATCGCGGTGGCGGCCTCGTTACTCCTCCCGGCGTCGCCGGTAGAAGCGGATCAGCACTTCGGCGACGTCAGGCAGGCGGTCCTGCGTCATTCCGCCAAGAAGGGCGGCGTGTACTTCTCCACGAAGACGCGCGAGAAGATGGGCTCGGCCAAAAGGACGCACACCAGCGCGGGAGCCTTCCGGTTCAACCGGTCGGGGATCGCCCGTTCTGACGTCACGTACCTCGACGACGCGCGGATTCGCATCATCACGATCGGACTGCAGAGCTACAAGCGCACCACCTCGCTCTCGGGAAAGCCACGCTCCGCGAAATGGGAGGACTTCGGCGACGACGGCGGAGGTTTCACCTACGCGGACGACATGATCAGCGGCGTCAACGCGGCCTTCCTCGACCTGGTCGAGCTGCACGCCTCCGCAGGTGAGCCCGGTGGCGAGATAGACGGAGTGCCGACGACCCTGTACGACGGCTCCGTCGACGTGCGGAGTTTCGCGACCACCTTGGCCGGCGTCCGGTTCAGAGACGACCCTAATTCGGTCGGCGGGCGCGTCGAATGGCGTCTGTGGGCCGGTCCCGACGACCTGCCGCGGCGATTCACCGCCTCGATCGTCTGGGACATGACCGGCTCCCCCGGATATTTCGAGAGCGTGAACCTGACCACCTTCTACAAGCACTGGGACACCCGGGTCGAGATCAAGGCGCCGCCCAGAAAGTCCGTGGTCAAACCCTGGTGACTCCCGCCAGAAATCGGCCGAGCCGGCTGGTGCCAGTCCCGGCCCACGTACCCGTTCGACCGGACGAGCACCGACGGACCGCCAGTCACGAGCCGCGCTCGGCGGCCTCAACGAGCCACTCCAGCAGCGGTTGGACAGTCTCCGAAGATCTCACCGGCGTGATGTTCACCGATGCGGGCCCGTCATGAGCACCCGATCGGCCGACTCGTGGGCCTTCACGCTCGTCTCCGGGTTGTAGGAGTTCCCCGGCGCGGGAACCGACGTCGCCCCGGCTCTCACCAGCAGCGTCGTCCCCGGGATGTGCCGCGTGACGGCCGCCCCGAAGTTCGTGAACAGACCCCAGCGGCGGCCGGCGGGCGGCTTGGGAGCGGCGACCTTCGTCCACTTCCCCGCCCGATTGCGCCACAGCGGCTCATCGAGGCCGTAGTCGAACCACACACCGCCGCTCCCGTCGGGTTCGATGTTCCCCGGCGAGGGAGTGCGGGGCGGGGTCAGGGTCGTCCACTTCGACCCGCGCCGCTGCAGAACCGGCAGGCGGTCGCCGTCGAGCACCGAATGACCGGAGAGCCACAAGTCGCCGTTCTTGCCCGTGACGACGTCGTCGAGCTGGAGATGGACGCCGATCTTCGCCGGCGCCGAAACGGGCACCTTGGCCAGCGCCCGGCCGTTCCAGCGCAACGCGGCGGGGGTGCCACCCTGAATCGTGTCGTAGATGGCCTTGCCCGACTTGTACCGGCCGAGCACCCAGACGTCCCGCCCCTGGACCCGAACCGCCCCGACCTCGAGACCCGCTGGAACGGGCACCGACCGCCAGCGCGTGCCGTCGTACCGGCTCAGCTTCCCCTGCTCCGACAACCACGCCCCACCGGGAACGGCGGCGAGCAGCACGTAAGCCGAGGTGGAGAACGACCGCATGACCCGCCAGCGCTTACCGTCCCAGCGATGGGCCCGACCGGAGGTGAGCGCCCACACGTCACCCGCCGATGAGGCGGACAGAGCGGTGATAGCCCCAGACGGCCTGGGCATCGACCGCCAGCGCCGGCCGTCGAAACGTTCGAGCAGGGCCACGTTGGACCCCGACACCAAGGCACCCGCGCCGGTCGCCGCCCAGATGTCCTTCGCCCCGCTCGCCGCCACGTGAGCGAACGCGTCATGGCCCGCCTTCGGCGGGAGCGGCGCCCACCGCCACACCGCCGCATCCCCGGCCATGCCGCCCGCCAGCACCGCCGCCATAACGACCGCCCACACGATTGACCCCCCACGTCGCCCCGGAAAGATCTGATCATTCTGGACCATCCGGGCTCGGCGAGGGTCTGATCGCTCGTGCCCGTTATAGAGTTCCCAGCTTCGGCCCGACAGCAGCATGGCGGATCCCGGGGGGCGGTCAACCGGCTCAAGCAGGTCCGGCCGTGGCCACCCGCTACGACTCTCTCCGGCACGGCGACCATCGCAGCGCTGGTCACATGGCTCAGGACCTGGTCCAAGGAACAGGCTCCAACCATCGACACCCGGCTTGGCGTGCCGACCCTGACCCGCGTGAACGGCAGCCGGGGACATGACGGGAACCTTCCGAGCCTGCCCGGGACTCATCCCGCGCCGGCTCCAGCAGGAGGCTCACGACCTGTGTCGATACGCCCGCTCAACTCCGACGGGTCCTGCGTGGCGACATGTCGGATCTCGCGCAGAAGGCGTGAGAGGCGGTCTGCGGCACCTGGGATGACGTCGCCCACTCAATACCGGTCAGCACAGAAAGTGGCTGCGCCAGGCGCTCAAGTACCGCTCGATCGACCTCAGCAGGAGACCGAAGGCGAGCGGCGCTGACCGACCACCTCGGCCCTGCCAGGAGAAGCCTCGTTCCTCGTTGCGGGGTTTTTTGCGAGCCACCTGGGTTTTGCACCAACCGGGCGCCTTTACAAAGTAAGTCTCACTGATGCATCTCCGCCGTGCCGAGCGCCGCCTCGGCCATCATCACGCGCCGATCCGGCGGCTCCATGCGGCAACAACGTCCACCACGCCACGTTCAGCCCCTCCCCCCGGCCGATCGGGATCGGTCAGCCCCATCACGGAGGGCACGCTCCCCCCGATCGTGTACGCCAGCAGCCCTTCTCCCCCAGGCGCCCGCCGGATCCGGGCTTCCCGGTGTACGGGCGCGAGCCGCGGACTCGACCGAAAACCGCCACGATCTGCTGGCGCACCAACCCGGCGACAGCCCCGATGTCACGCGGACCGGCCACCGCCGCGCCATCCGGGTCGTTCTCACAGACCGGCGGCGGCCACCCGCAGACCGTACAGACCCAGCACCCCGGTCTTCGCCGCCCGAGATTCAGTGCCCCGTGCCGCGGCTCGCCGGGGTGCCCGCCAACTCGGACAGAACCCGGTCGAGCTGGCTCGTCTCGGTCCCGGCCCAGCCCACGTACCCGTCGGGCCGGACGAGCACCAGCGGACCGCCGGTCTTGAGGCGCGCCACCACCCGAACCCGGTCATCCCGAAAGCCCGTGCCGGAGTCGCCGATGAGCACGAAGTGCCCGCCGCGCAGCGCCTCGTACAGCCGCCCCCCGTCGGCGAGCGCGACGTCAGGAGCTCGCGTGCCGACCAGCGCGTGCGCCCCGCGAGGGGCCGGGTAGGTGTAGCCGACCCCGCTGATCTGCCCGGTGACCCGGGTGAAGATCCTCGGCACCGCCAGCGCCCGACGTACCGCGAACCCGCGGACAGCCCGTCCGATAGGCGATTTGAGCATGGCCCCCCGGATGATGGCGCCGCTGCTGCGCAGCACCGACCGCCCGACCGGGTGGCGCTCAGTCTGGTACGTGTCCAGGAGCCCATCAGGCGCCCCGTGCAGGACCGCCGCCAGTTTCCAGCTCAGGTTGGCCGCGTCCTGCAGCCCCGTGTTCATGCCCTGCCCGCCCGCCGGCGAGTGGGCGTGGGCGGCGTCGCCGGCCAGGAAGACGCGGCCGACGCGGTAGTCGGGCACCTGCCGTTCGTCGCTGTGGAATCGCGACAACCAGCGCGGGTCGTGCATGCCGAAGTCGGTGCCCAGCGCGCGTTCGGTGACCTCCCGGACCTCCTCCAGGGTGAGCGGTTCGTCGTCGGCGACGGCGCGGCGGCGGTCCCAGGCGAAGACCCGGTAGTAGCCGTCCCCGAACGGGGCGACGAACGCGAAGGCGTCGCCGACCCCGTTGACGGTCAGCATCTCCGCCGGCGGCTCGGTGACCTTCACGTCGGCGAGCATGATCGACTTCAGGACCGACTTGCCGGGGAAGGGCTGGCCGACCGCCCGGCGCACCGCGCTGTGGAAGCCGTCGGCCCCCACGACGTAGGCGGCGCGGTAGGTCTTCCCGTCAGTGGTGACGGTGACCTCGGCGGCGTCCTGCCGGACGTCGACGACCTCGGCGTCGTGGACGATCTCGACGCCCGCCGCCAGAGCCCGCTCCAGGAGCAGGTTCTCCACGTTGTACTGCGGGGTGATCAGCAGGTACGGAAATCGGCTGGGCAGGCGGCCGAGGTCGACGGTCACCCGGTCGAACAGCCGCAGTTCGCCGAGCGTGGCGCCGGTGGAGACCAGGGCGTCGGCGAGGCCGCGGGCGTCCAGCTGCTCCAGGGTTCTGGCGTGGACGCCGAAAGCGCGCGAGAGGTTGGAAATCCGGCCGTCGCGGCGTTCCAGGATCGTGACGGAGATCCCGGCTTCGGCCAGGTCACCCGCCAGCAGCAGGCCGGTGGGTCCCGCGCCGACCACGATCACGTCGGGCATGACGCCCTCCTTCAGAAGAGTCAACGTTTGTTGGCATCAGTAGAACCCGCCGCGCCTGGCATGTCAACACGTGTTGGCCTACACTTGTTGACATGACCAAGGGACGCCGCTCGGACGCCACCAAGGAGGCGATCCTCGCCGCCGCGCGCGAGCTGTTCGCCAGCGACGGATACGAACGCGCCACCATCCGGGCCATCGCCGCGAGCGCCGGAATCGACCCCGCCATGGTCATGCGCTATTTCGAGAACAAGGAGAAGCTGTTCGCCGCCGCCGCGGAGTTCGACCTGCGCATCCCCGATCTCGCCGGCACTCCCCCCGACCAGATCGGCGCGCGGATCGCCGGCCACGTCATCGACCGCTGGGACGGCGACGAGACCCTCATGGCGCTGCTCCGCGCCGCCGTCACCCACCAGGCCGCCGCCGACCGCATGCGGGAGATCTTCGCGACCCAGCTCGGCCCGGCCGTGCTCGCCATCGCGCCCGACGAGCCCGCCACCCGCGCGGGGCTGATCGCCAGCCAGGTCCTGGGCCTGGCCTTGACGCGTTACGTGCTGCGCCTGCCGCCGGTCACCGCCATGGACAGGGACGGGGTCGTCGCCTGGATCGGCCCGACCCTGCAGAACTACCTGACCGGCCCCCGGCCGACGGCCGGCCCCGAGGCCGCGCCGCCGGAAATCCGGTAGGTAAGCGCCGGAAGCGGGCCCGCGTCAGTTCCGCCTCGGCGGCGACGTCGTCCAAGCCGGCGTCGAGGATCTGCTCGCAACCGCCAGATTCGGGGCACCGTACTAGACGTGGGGGTATACGAATCACCGTCTGCTTCTCTGGGGGCCCACATGTCCACGCTGCCGTTCGACAAGTCGGCGGGCCCACTCCGCCGCCCGCCTGAGCTGGGCGAACTCCAGGAACAGGGCCCGGTCCACCCGGTGACCACGGCCGTGGGCGACCCGGCCTGGCTCGTCACCGGTTATGAGGAGGTACGCCGCCTGCTCGCCGACGACCGCCTCGGCCGCGCCCATCCGCAGCCCGAACACGCCTCCCGCAGCGGGGAGTCGGCGCTGTTCGGCGGCCCGTTCGGGAACTTCGACACCGAGCAGGCCGACCACCGCCGCATGCGCGCCCTCCTGCAGCCCCACTTCTCCCCCAAGCGCATGCGCGCCCTGCGTCCCCGCATCGAGGAACTCACCACGGCGCTGCTCGACGAGATGGAGGCGGCCGGCTCCCCCGCCGACCTGCACGCCGCGCTGGCCCTGCCGCTGCCGATCGCCGTCATCTGCGAACTCCTCGGCGTGCCCTACGGCGACCGTGACCGGTTCCGCGCCTGGAGCCAGGCCGCCGCCGACGTCACCGACCGCGCCCGCTCAGAGCGAGGTCTGTCCGATCTGTTCCGGTACGGCCGTGACCTGGTCGCCCGCAAACGCGCCGAAGGCGACCCCGACGCCGACGTGATCTCCCGCCTGGCCGCCGCCGACGGGGTCGACGACGACGAGGCCGCCATGCTGGGCATGTCCCTGCTGTTCGCCGGCCACGAGACCACCGTCACCGCGATCGGCATGGGCACGCTGTGGCTGATGTCGACCCCCGGCCAGTGGGAGGCGCTGGCCGCCGACCCCGCCCGTATCGACGCCACCGTGGAGGAGATCCTGCGCGGCTTCGGCCTGGGCGGCGGCGGCCTGGTGCGCTACGCCCGCACCGACCTCGACGTGGAGGGTGTGCGGGTGCGGACCGGTGACCTGGTCCTGCTGGACACGGGTGCGGCCAACCACGACCCCGCCGCGTACACCGAACCCGAACGTTTCGACCCCGACGGCTCAGTCGCGCCGCACCTCAGCTTCGGCCACGGCGCGCGTTACTGCATCGGTGCGCCCCTGGCCCGCATCGAGCTGAGCGTGGTCTTCGGCCAGCTCGTCAAGCGGTTCCCGGCCCTGCGGCTCGGCCGGCCCCTGGAAGAGATGACCTTCGACCCGAAGACCCTCACCGGCGGACTGACCTCGCTGCCCGTGTCCTGGTGACCGGCCGTGCCGTCGGTCAAGCGCGCCTGACCAGCAGGCGGCCCGGCCGGTGCACCAGCCCGTTCGTCCAGGGGATCTCCTCCGGCGGCCCGGCCAGGCGCAAGCCGGGCAACCGGGTCGCCAGCGCCCTGATCGCCTCGGTCAGCTCGACGCGGGCCAGGGCGGCGGCCAGGCAGCGGTGGGGGCCGTACCCGAAGGCCACGTGGGGGTTGGGGGTGTGCCCGGCGAACCGGTGGATGTCGAACTCGCCGGGGTCCGGGAACGCCTGAGGGTCGTGGTTGGCCGCCAGCAGGTCGGGCAACACCACGGTGCCCTTCGTGACCGGGCAGCCGCTCGGCAGGTCGAGGTCGTCGGTGATTCGGCGCATGAATGCGCTGGCCGGAGGTCCGTCGTACCGGAGCACCTCTTCGATCGCGGTCGGCGCCAGCTCCGGATTCCCGGTCAGCTCGGCCCAGGCTTTCGGATGCAGCAGCAGCCGCAGCACCCCCTTGGCGATCATCGAGGCGGTCGTCTCGTGCCCGGCGGTGATGAGGGAGAAGACCGTGTTGACCAGCTCGCCCTCGGTCAGCCGGTCGTCTTCGTCGCGGGCGGCCACCAGCAGGTCGATCAGGTCGTGGCCCGGCCTCGCGCGGTGGTCGGCGACCAGTTCGGCGCAGTAGGCCATGAAGTCGGTGTAGCCCCGGTAGCGCACCATCTCGTCGGCCGTGGACGTGGTGAGGAACATGTCGGTCCAGGCGAGGAACTGCTCGTACCGCTCCGTCGGCACGCCGAGCAGCTCGCAGATCACCCGGCACGGGATCTGCACCGCGAACGCGCTCACCAGGTCGAACTCGTCGTCGAGCTCGTCGATCAGCTGGTCGGCGATCTCCACGATCCTCGGCCGCCAGCGCTCGACCTGGCGCGGGGTGAAGGCGCCCTGCATGATGCGCCGGTAGCGGGTGTGCTCGGGCGGATCCTGGTTGACCAGGGCGTCGGGGTCGTCGTCGATGCCGAGACCGGCGACGAACCGGGGTAATCCCGGCAACCGCAGGTTCCGGCTGGACGCGGGTGAGGCCAGCAGGACGCGGACGTCCTCGTACCGCACGGCCACCGGCACGTGGTCGCCGCTCGGCATCGCGGCCGTTCCCAGCGGGTCGTGCTCGCGGCGGCGAGGGTAGTCGGGGGACGGCGTGCCCAACGGACCTGGGCGGATCTCAGCGGTCATCACAACCTCCCGACGGAACGTAACACCCTGAGCGCACCGAGCAACCCCCTCGCGCCGCCGACTAGGCTCGCGACGTGTTCGATTCGCCTGACTTCGATACCTCGTCGTATGCCGATTTCGACACCGCGGCCTACGTGCGGCACACGTACAACAGCTGGGACACCGCCGGCTGGCGGTCGCTGCTGGTGCAGAGCTTCGATCACGCGTCCCGGGCCGAGCAGCTCCCCATGCCCGCGGTCTCCGACCTGCACATCGTGTTGTGCGTGGCGGGCGACGCCGACGTCCGGCTGCAGGCGGGCGGGCGGCCCGTCGAACGGCGGTGGGTGCCGGGGCACATCGAGCTCATGGTTCCGGGGCGGGCGACCTCGTTCGACTACCGGTCGACGTCGCGGTTGCGGACCGTCCAGGTGCACGTCCCCTCGGCGGCGGTCCGCGCCGCCGCCGGGGCGCTGGGCGGCCGGGATCCCGACTTCGAGGCGCTGGCCGCCGCCGTCGGGGCGGGCGATCCGGTCGTCGAGCAGCTGCTGCGGGCGCTGCCGTGCAGCGGGGCCGCGGGTGATCTGTACGCCGAGTCGGCCGGGGCGTTTCTCGCGACCCACGTGCTGACCCTCGGCAGATATGTGCGGCTGCCCGGCCCTGAGCACGCCGCCGTCCGGGCGAGCATCGCGATCATGCGGGATCGGCTGGCGGGGCCGCTGACGCTGGCCGCGATCGCCGCCGAGGTGCATCTGAGCGTGTACCACTTCGTCCGGGTCTTCCGGGAGGCGACCGGCGAGACGCCCCACCGTTATCTGACCCGATTACGGATCGAGCAGGCCCGGCGCCTGCTGACCACCACGTCGCTCAGCCTCGAACAGATCGCCCCGCGCTGCGGGTTCGCCTCCCCGGGCGCGTTGTCGTCGGCCTTCCTGCGCCAGATGGGGGTACGCCCGTCGGCGTACCGCAAGAACTGATCGATTGACCGCAATCGGCCGCATGTCCGGCAAGGTCGGCAGCTCCTACGTTGGGGCGCATGCCGTATTCCTACGGGGTCACCGCACACTCCCAGGCCCCTCCTGACGCCGTCTTCGCGGCATTGGTCCACGCGGCCACCTGGCCCCGTTGGTCGCCGATCGACTCCGCCGACGTGGAGAACGGCGACCCCGGCGACACCTGGACCTTCCCCAGCAGCCGGAACGTCTCCCGGAAGCGGATCGTCGCGCTGATCGACGACCGGCGGTTACCTCGGCGCCCCTTCCGCTCGTACCGGGGCACCGTCGATCTCTCCCCCGCGCCCGGCGGGGGCACCCCCATCACGTGGTCGGCCACTTTCTGGACCTGGTACCTGACCCGCTTCATGCAGCGCATGGTCGACGGCCTCGCCGCGTACCCCGACCACCCACGACACGAGAAGGACACCCGATGAGGAACCGCAGCCGCAGATGGTGGGTCTTATGGGGGCTGATGGCGCTGTCGGCGGTCGGCTTCGCCGTAGGGTCGGTGCCGCCCTATCTGACCGGGAACGCCGAGAGCGCTCCCCTGCCGCTCAACCCCGACGTGGCGCTGCACTACCTGTCCCTGGCGGTGCACGCCCTGCCGGGCGGGCTGGCCCTGGCGCTCGGCCCGCTGCAGTTCGTCACCCGCCTCCGCATCAGCCGGCCCAAGCTGCACCGGGTTATCGGCCGGGTGTACATGATCTCGATCGTGGTCGCCTCGATCGCGGCCGCGGTCAACGCGGCGATCACGATCAGCGGCTTCGCCGTCCAGGTCGCGTTCTACATCCTGGTGGCGGCCTGGTTGTACACCGTGGCCATGGCCTACCGGTGCATCCTCCGCGGCGAGGTGCAGCTGCACCGGATCTGGATGATCCGCAACTACACGCTGACGTTCGCCGCCGTCACGCTGCGTGTCTACTTCCTGCTCGGCCTCCAGGTCGCCCCCTCGCTGGGGTTCGAGGCGATCTACACCGCCTCCGTGTGGGCGTCGATTTTGGGCAACGTCCTGGTGGCGGAATATTTCATCGTCCAGCGTCTGCTGGCCCCCTTGGCTCGCCGCGAACAGCGCCGGGAAGCGCCGACTTTCGCGGCGACGCGCTGAGGTAAACGATCCGCCCTCCCCGCGAGCTTTACCTGCTGACGGGAAGTTTTGGCTGGTCAACGGGGTTCCTTGACCTGTGGAGGGAGGGGAGGATCGATGGGAAGATGGAAACGGGCGTCGTACCGCGCCCGCAGAACGGTAGCCACAGGTGTGGTCATGGCATTCATGTGCCTGGGGCTCAGTTTGCTCTTCTTGATGTACGTCGGCGGCAAGGAAAGCGACAGCGCCCTCCAGCAGGGCCTCTCCGCCTGGAACGACGTCGAACCCCTGATCCAGCAGGAGCGACTGCCCCCCGTCCTGCCGCATGACTTCAACGAGGCGATCCAGGTCGTGGACCCCCGCGGCAACGTCGCCGCGGCCAGCAGCCAGCTGACCGGCGCGCCGCCGATGGCGACCTTCCACCCCACCCACGGCAAACTGAGCACCACCAAGATCCTCTGCCCGCCGGCCGGACTGGCGGGCTGCAGCACCGTCGCGTCGATCAACGTCGACCAGCCCGACGGCCTCTGGTCCCTGTACGTGGCGACCCCCACGGTCCCCTGGTACGGCAGCACCACCGCCGTGTTGCTGGCGATCGGCACGTCCCTGCTGATGACGGCTGCCGTCACCGCCTGGGTGTTCCGCGACATCTCCAAGGCCGTCGAGCCGGTCTCCGCGATCCAGCGGCAACTCGCCGACATCACCGCCGCCCACCTCGAACACCGGGTCCCCGTCCCCGACGCGTACAAGACCTACGAAGAGGTGACGGTCCTGGCCAAGACGGTGAACGCCACCCTCGACCGCCTGGAAGCGGCCTACGAGCGCCTGCGGCGCTTCACCTCCGACGCCTCCCACGACCTGCGCAGCCCGATCACCGCCATGCGGCTCCACCTGGACGAGGCCCTCGCCTACCCCAAGGAGTCCGACTGGCCCGAGGTCGCCACGAAGGTCATGGCCGGCGTGGAACGCCTCCAGGCGATCGTCACCGACCTGCTGGCCCTGGCCCGCCTCGACGCCGGCGCCCCCCTCAACGGCGAACCCACCGACCTGAGCGCGCTCGCCGCCGCCGAACTCGACCAGCGCACCCACGGCACGACGATCGTCCGCCGCCTCCAGAAGGGCGTGTGCGTCGACTGCGACCGCCTGCGCATCTCCCGCGTCCTGGTCAACCTCCTCGACAACGCCGAACGCCACACCACCTCCCGCATCACCGTCACCGTCCGCGCCGAGAACGGCACCGCGATCCTCGAGGTCCTGGACGACGGAGACGGCGTGGCCGCCGCCGACCGCGAACGCGTCTTCGAACGCTTCACCCGCCTGGACGCCGCCCGCGACCGCGACTCGGGCGGCACCGGCCTCGGCCTGGCCATCGCCAGGGAGATCGCCCACGCCCACGGAGGCACCCTGACCATCGAGGACAGCCCCCGGGGGGCCCGTTTCGTCCTCCGCCTCCCCCAGTGCCCCGGCACCCGCGAGACGCGCAGCCAGACCGTGCCGACACCGGCGGACGGCCCGAACCGTCACCCATGGCCCGACTGGCTGAGAAGGGCGGTCATCATGAACGACCGGGGCCAGATCACCAAGGGCATGCTGAACCCGGCCCGGCAGCAGTCGCGCTGGTGAACCTTCAAGCGACGAGCAGACGCAGCCCCAGCTCGGCCACGTCGAGACCGGCGAGGTGGCCGTTGCGTTCGGCCCATCGACCGGATGCGAGATCTGCACGGAGGTCGTTCACCACCCGGTTCTCGACTTCGGGGCCGACACGGGCCCAGATCGACATGCCACTGCGGATGTGCTCGTCGAGGTAGGCCTCGGGGCGGCGCCAGAAGGCGTGGTAGAACCCGTCGACGCAGTCCCAGGGGACGAGCACCGGCTCGGTTCTCGCCCCGATCGCCTCGGCCAAATCACTGAGGGAGGGGCGGTCTGCCCAGAGGGCGGCGAACTCAGGTAGGTAGTCGCGATTGAGCCAGAACAGGTCGGCGGCACTGGGGTCGCAGGTGAACACGACCACGCGGCGAGCGACCCGCCGCATCTCACGGAGACCCGCGATCGGATCCGGCCAGTGGTCGATGGTGGCGAACGCCATCGCCGCGTCGAACGAGTGGTCCGCGAAGGGGAGGTTCTCCGCGGTGGCGTCGATGCACGGCGCTGCACCGGCGGGGCGCTGGGCCCGCATGACCGCCGACGGCTCGACTGCGGTCACCTCGAAATCATGGGGTCCGGTGTCAATTTGCTTTATGGCCGCGCGAATCGCCTGCTCAGCGGGGGCTGACGGCTTGCAAGGCCCGGTTTCTGCTGACGTAAGGGCGGGGCGAGATGCCCGCTCAGCGGGGCCTGGCGGCTCGTGAGGCCCGGTGCCTGCTGACGTGAGAGCGGGGCGAGATGCCCGCTCAGCGGGGCCTGGCGGCTCGTGAGGCCCGGTGCCTGCTGACGTGAGAGCGGGGCGAGATGCCCGCTCAGCGGGACCCGGCGGCTCGTGAGGCCCGGTGCCTGCTGACGTGAGAGCGGGGCGAGATGCCCGCTCAGCGGGACCCGGCGGCTCGTGAGGCCCGGTGCCTGCTGACGTGAGAGCGGGGCGAGATGCCCGCTCAGCGGGACCCGGCGGCTCGTGAGGCCCGGTGCTGGACGGCCTCGGGGTGAGGTGAGGTGCCTGCTCAGCGGAGCTTGGAGCCTCGTAAGAGGCGGCACCGGCTGGCTTCAGTACCGCGCGAAGTGTTTTGTCCTCTGGGTGCAGCGGCTTGGAGGATCGAGTGTCCGCTGACTTCGGGGATGCGGGAAGAGTCTGCTTGGTGGAGCCCTCGAACTGGTGAGGCACAGTGTCGGCTGGCTTCAGGACCTCGCGAAGTGCCGGCTGCCCAGCAGAGCCTGGAGGTTCGTGAGGGCCGGTACCTTTTGGCTTCAGGGCCGGGGAAAGTGCCTGATCAGCGGGGCCGGGGGGCTCGCGGGAGTCGATGCCGGCCAGCTTCAGCGCCGCGCGAGATCTCTGCTCAGCGGAGCTTGGAGGCTCGTAGGACCCGGTGCCCGCCCCAACGTTCAGAACCGTTCGTGCATCGCCGAGTGCGGCCCAGACCTGCCGGGCGATGCGCGGCTCGGTGCGCCGGGTCAGGTTGTAGGTGGTGCCGATGGCGTCGTACAAGTGTCTACTGGACATCAGACCGCCTTTGTCCGGGCGGCAGATCATGCGGCAGCCGCCACCTTGGCATATGCGGGTCGAAGCTCCTGTTGCCAGGTTCTCCCAAGGCCACCGACAAGTCATGTGGCCGTCGCTCGGACCAGGATCATCCTCGACCATCAGACCTGAGCGCCCATGGCCATCCTCTGGTCCGCTGAGCGTTGTCGCGCACCGTCTCGAATAGCAGCGGATCTGCCCCCTGTCGGTGCGGCGATGTGCGACAGGGCTCTTGGCGACGGCAAGGAACCGAAGATCTCAACTCGAGCTCCAGCGAGTTACCCCCTTCCGATGTTCACATCACCCCGCCGAATGGCACTGCGCCTGCACCCCGTACCTGCCGGGCGGCGTACCTGCCGGGCGGCGATCTTGATGGGTTCGCACCCAAGCCTCGCCGCATGCGCCAGGCGTTGCGGCTGCGTTGGAGTTTGGTCCGGGTGGCGGCGAGCTGCGTCTGTGCCGGGCCGGTTCGTTGGCGGACAGCGGCGTGCCCGTACGGGGTCGGCGTCCGCTGCGTTCGTGGCTGCATGTCATCAACGATTACCCACTCATCTGTATGAGGTCACGCTGCTCTGAGCGGATCCGCCGCAGGCGGATTAGGTCATGTCGCAGCAGGCGGCCTCACATGATGGACGCATGAGCGATGAATCGAAATCCCCTTTGTTCGACGTGCAGGTGCGGCGTAGGCTTTACGAGCAGCGGACGCTCGTTCTCGACGGTCCTCTCGACGACGACAACGGCACTCTTCTCACCACGCAATTGATAACCCTCGCGATGGAGGATCCGTCGGCCGACATCGCATTGTGGATCCATTCGCCGGGTGGTTCCGTGCCGTCGATGCTGGCGATCCGTGACGTCATGCGGCTGATTCCGTGTGACGTCGCGACGCTGGTGCTGGGCATCGCCTACAGCGCCGGCCAGTTCCTGCTCTCCTCGGGCGCCCGGGGCAAACGTCGCGCTCTGCCGCACGCCCGGGTGCTGATGCACCAGGGGTCGGCCGGCATCGGCGGCACCGCCGTCGACATCGAACTGCAGGCCAGCGACCTGCGCCACACCCGCGACACGGTGCTCGGCCTCATCGCCGAAGACACCGGCCAGCCCGTGGAGCGCATCTTCGACGACTCCCTGCACGACCGCTGGTATACGGCGCAGGAGGCCCTCGACTACGGCTTCATCGATTCGATCGTCAGCGATTTCGGCGAGATCGCGCCACTCGCCCAGCATCGGCTCGGTTTCGGCGTCACCGAAGGAGCGGCCCGATGAGCACGTACACCATCCCCAACGTCATCGCCCGCAATTCACGTGGCGAGCGCATTCTCGACGTCTATTCGCATCTACTCACGGAGCGAATCGTCTATCTGGGCACGGCCATTGACGCGGGCGTCGCGAACGCCCTCATCGCGCAATTGATTTTCCTGGAGTCCGACAATCCCGACGCCGAAATCCAGTTCTACATCAACTGCGAGGGCGGCGATCCGAGCGCGATGCTCGCGATCTACGACACGATGCGGTACATCCGCCCGAAGGTCGCCACCACCTGTGTCGGCCAGGCCATCGCGGTGGGCGCGGTGCTCTTGGCGGCGGGCGCGGAGGGGAAACGTTCGGCCCTTCCGCACGCACGGGTGGTCCTGCACCAGCCGGCCGCCCAGGGTCGCGGCGCGATCCCCGACCTGATCCTGCAGGCCGACGAGGTCGTGCGGGTCCGGGCCGACATCGAGCGCATCTTGTCGCGGCACACGGGCCAGACCGTCGAGACACTCCGTGCCGACACCGACCGCGACCGGGTGTTCACCGCGACTGCGGCGATGGAGTATGGGCTCCTCGACCAGATCATCGAGGAGCACTCACGCAAGTGATGTCGCGGCCCTCGTGGCGGACTGCGGGCGCTCGACCTGGCGGGGCCCTCCGCAGCAGGCGGCGCCGGCGGTCTGGTTAGGCGGCAAGCAGCGTGACTCCCAAGGAGCCGCTCTGCGCCGCCCGCAGATTCTCGGTCACGGCGGAGGTCAGCTCGATCAACGTGATCTCCAGCGCCCCGGCGACCGCGGCGATCATCTCGCTCGACGGCTCTTTGAGGCCCCGTTCCATCTCGGAGAGGTACTGCGGCGAGACCCCGGCGCGCTGGGCCGTCTCGGCCAGCTTCTCACCACGCTCGTGGCGGATCTCCCGGAGGCACTCACCGAGCGCCTCCCGCCACAGCGGCTCCCGGGCGGGCTCCGGCTCGCTTCGATCGCTCACCCGCCGCAGCGGCGTAACAGAGGAGGCCATGCCTCACCATAAACAGCCACCGAGCCGCCGTCGCGGCCTCTTCGCGCACAGCACAACCGGAACCACACCGCCCAGGTGCCGGGTGGGTGGAGCAGAGAAAGCAGCACGTAGTGGTCCGCAACCTCATCTGCGACCTCCCGGAGCGCCTCCTCGGCCCACTCGACCGCCTCGGATAGCAGCACGTGCTGGTCCGCAACTTCATCCGCGCTTAGGCCGGCGACACGGTGCGCAAGACGCTCCTGACAAATACGGGATCCGCGGTTGTCGAGGCCAAGGACCTCGACAACCGGATCATCTGCGGCGACCTGCACGTCGACATCGTCCACACTGCTGTGCAGCCTGCCGCCTTCGGTAGCTCAGGCCTCGGTCGAAGAGCGATTTACACACTGCCCAACACGTTGAAGAGCTTCAGGCGATCCGAGTTTGGTCGCGTGACTAGGAGGCGTCCTGCTGTTCCAGCCATTTGAGAATCGCCTGGTTGGTTTCTTCCGGCCTTTCCTGCTGGATCCAGTGGCCGCAGTCCAGGTTCATCACTTCCACATTGGGCACGAACTCGGTCAGCCTTTCGGACTTCGCGACCGTGTCGCGGTCGCCGTAGATCATGAGTGCGGGCTGGTGGATGATCGGGTCCACGTCTGCCAGCAGGTTCCAGTTGCGATCCAGGTTTCTGTACCAGTTGATGCTCGCCGTGAATCCGGTCGATTCGAAGGCGGAGACGAAAACCGCCAGTTCGTCGTCGCTCATGATGGGATCGCCGAGCGGCGTTTCCGCTCGGGCGAGGTCGAGCAATGCCATGCCCGGCCGAGGCTCTCTGGGGGGCTCGTTCTTCCGGAAGAGGTTGCGGAGGAACTGGAAGGTGTTCTTGTCGAACACGGCGTCGGCGACGCCTGGCCGTCGGTTGAAGTGGACGATGTGGATGTCGTCGCCGAACAGCTCGTCCAGGAACTCGACCCAGGGGCGTTCTCCGCGCTCCAGGTAAGGCACGCTCAGGTTGATCAATTTGTTCACGCGGGTCGGATGCAACTGGGTCAGATTCCAGACGACGTTCGCGCCCCAATCGTGACCGACGAAGGTGGCGTCTTCGTATCCGTAGTGATCCAGGAGTGCGATGAGGTCACCCGACAGGTGTTCGATGTCATAGTCGGTCACCTCGGTCGGGCGGGATGAATTTCCATAACCCCGCTGGTTCGGGACGATGACGTGGTAGCCCGCTGCGGCGAGGACGGGCATCTGGTGACGCCAGGAGAAGGCGTGCTCCGGCCAGCCGTGGCAGAGCACGATGGGTTTTCCCGCGTTTTCTCGGCCTGCCTCGAACACTTCGAGTTCCACCCCGTTCACCTGAATGAGGGTGGGCTTGGGAAAGTCGACGGGATTGGACATTGCATTTCCTCGCTGTCTTTCGGGGTGATCGGGCGACGAAGGTCCCGAAGGGCGGTCGACCTCATCGGTGAGGTCAGGTAGTCATCTTGCCGACCTAAACCGGTCACCCCATGACCGGTTTCATGTGGAAACGTGGGCGGTGTGCGTACCGACCGGCTGGTGGCCATCCTCCTTTTGCTCCAGCGTCGCGAGCAGGTGACGGCGGCGGAGGTCTCCCGAGAGCTGGAGATCTCCGAGCGCACCGCGCGCCGCGACCTCGACGCCCTGGCCATGGCCGGGGTGCCCGTCTACTCCACGCAGGGCCGGGGTGGTGGTTGGCGCCTCATCGGGGGTGCTCGCACCGACTTGTCTGGCTTGACCGAGAGTGAGGTCCGCGCCTTGTTCATGGTCGCTGGGCCCGCTTCGGCTGCGACGCCGACTGTGAAGGCGGCTCTGCGCAAGCTCGTCCATGCGCTGCCGGAGCCCTTCCGGGGGCAGGCCGAGGCGGCGGCTTCGTCGTTCGTCATGGACCCGCGACGGTGGGGGGCGAGCCGGGTCGAGCCCCGGCCGCCTCGTTTCCTCGACGAGCTGCAGAATGCGGTGATTCGTGGTGTTCAGGTGCGGCTCGGTTACGTCGACGGCAAGGGTGTCGAAACGGAGAGGATCGTTCATCCGCTGGGCATCGTGGCCAAAGGTCCGTCGTGGTATCTCGTCGCCGGCACCGAGGCTGGACGGCGGACCTTCCGGATCGACCGGGTGTCGTCCACTGACCTGACCGGTGAGCCTGTGCAGCGGCCCGACGACTTCGACCTGGCCGAGAGCTGGCGCGAGATCGCTGACGAGGTCGATCGCCGGCGAACGCCCCTTGAGATGCGGGCGCTCTGCAGGCCCGACGGGATAAGCCTGCTCCGGATGGTGCTCGGGCCTCGGCTCGAGGTGGGAGGTTCCTCGGCCGACGGGCGCATCGAGGTGGTGATCCGTGGCTACAACGAGTACGCGCTCGCGGGCGAACTCGCCGGGCTGGTCGAATGGCTGGAGGTGACCGACCCTCCTGGGGTACGGGACCATTTGGCCGCGATCGGCAACGCGCTCGTCGAGCGATACGGCTGACCTTCCAACTTGGGATTGGGTGCTTGAAAGCCAGCCGGTTCAACGAAGCATTTGTAGTGACACCCAAATGTGCCGTCTGGCTTGCGTTGATAGAAAGCCGGATCCAGCATCCCCCGGTGCGGCAGAGGCAGGCGCTTAATGCCATGCCAAAGGATCTCAGTCGCGGGCTCTGGACCCTTGGACCAGCCGTCGAGGTTGGAAATGGGCCCAACGTATGGAGTTTCCGGATCGGGACAGCTCCGATTACCGCATCGCTTGCCGGTGTTCACATCGAGCACTCCACCGCCAACTGAGCCGGACCTGGTCTAATCGGCCAGCAGGCTCCTCTTGGCGCGCAGTCACGCCACTTTGTAGGTGTTCCACAGGCGGTCTTCCATGCCGCCTGGTGGTGCTCTGCGAACGAGTGAGGGAGATAGCGCGCACCTCGCAGGATCCGTCTTGGTGGGTCGAACAGCGCCGAGGCGGTGATGGGCCAGTTCTATTCCCTGATCAGAGCCTGCTTGGCGTCGTCCAGAAAAGAAACCGCTCCAGCACCACCACGTTGCCCTGAAGATCATGCCCTGCACGAGGGCTATGTTTGAAACGTTCACTCGACACTTGACATGTTTCGACAAGGTTTTCAAACTGGCTGTCCGAGACGGCTTCCTCAAGCCATGTGTGGTGCTTGGCGAGGAGGCCGTGACGCCCATGTGGTGTGCGTTCCCTGATCACGGGACGCGGCGTCGATCCCGCCTGTCCGCGTTTCCGTGATTCCCTCTGGAGAAACAGCCATGGGCAGCACATTCATACGTCTGAGAAATACGCGAATTCTGGTAGCGGCCGTCGGTCTTCTTGGCGTGATCGCTGCGGTGCCGGCTGATGCGGCGGCGAGTACGCTCGGGGCGGCCGCCGAGCAGAGCGGCAGGTATTTCGGCGCCGCCATCAGTGCCGGTCGGCTCGGCGACGCGCAGTACACGACCATCGCGAACCGCGAGTTCACCATGGTCACGCCCGAGAACGAGATGAAGCTCGACGCCACCCAGCCCGCGCGCGGCCGGTTCGACTTCACCGCCGGGGACCGGATCTACGACTGGGCGGTGCAGAACGGCAAGCGGGTGCGCGGCCACACGCTGCTCTGGCACGCCGCGCAGCCGAGCTGGTTGCAGTCGCTGTCGGGCAGCGCCCTGCGGCAGGCGATGGTCGATCACATCAACGGCGTGATGAACCACTACAAGGGCAAGATCTACGCCTGGGACGTCGTCAACGAGGCCTATGCCGATGGCGACTCCGGTCGGCGGCGTGACTCGAACTTCCAGCGGACCGGTGACGACTGGATCGAGGTGGCCTTCCGCACCGCGCGGGCCGCCGATCCGGCCGCCAGGCTCTGCTACAACGACTACAACATCGAGAACTGGTCGTGGGCGAAGACCCAGGCCGTCTACGCCATGGTCCGCGACTTCAAGCAGCGCGGGGTGCCGATCGACTGCGTCGGCCTTCAGGCGCACTTGAGCAGCGGCAACCCTTATGACAGCAGTTTCCGCACCACCATCTCCAGCTTCGCCGCCCTCGGGGTGGACGTCCAGATCACTGAGCTGGACATTCAGGGCGCTCCCCCGCAGACCTATGCCGCCGTGGTGAACGACTGCCTCGCGGTGGCTCGTTGCGCCGGGATCACCGTGTGGGGGGTGCGTGACCAGGACTCCTGGAAGTCGGGCGACAGTCCGCTGCTGTTCAGCGGCGGCGACAAGAAGCCGGCCTACGACGCGGTCCTCAACGCCCTGAACGGACTCTCGCCGTCGCCGAGCCCTACTCCGACGCCGAGTCCGACGCCGAGTCCGACGCCGAGTCCGACGCCGAGTCCGACGCCCAGCCCGGTCCCGGGCGGGTGCACGGCGACAATCACGACGATGTTCAGGTGGCCGGGCGGATTCCAGTCGGTGGTGATCGTTCGGGCGGGTAGTGCGGCGATCAGCGGGTGGGCCGTGCGGTGGACCTGGCCCGGGGGCCAGAGCATCAGGAGGCTGTGGGACGGCCGCCAGAGCGTGTCCGGTTCCAGCGTCACCGTGGTGAACGCCCGCTACAACGGCTCGATCTCCGCCGGCGGCTCCAGGACCTTCGGGTTCACAGCGAGCGGCACCGCGGCCACTCCCACGGCCACCTGCACCGGTTCCTGACAGACCTCATCTGGATCGTCCCGACAAGGACCTAATCACAGGCTCAGGCTGGTCGTCGGGGCGATCCTCACGGGTGAGGCTCTTGAGCGTGACCGCATCTGACGAGTTCAAGGCCATTGGTGCGCACACCATCGCGAAGCTCGAAGTCGGCCCCTACGACCAGGCCCGCCGTCTTCTTCGTCGGAGGGTTCCTCGGGTCTCCCTAGGCGGTCTGTTCGCGCACGCCGGCGCCAGCGTGGTAGAGAACGGCGCTGACGGTTTCAGGTCGTGTTCGCCGTGTCGCTTGGCCGCGAGGTCGTGAACGAGCGGGTTGCAGCCCGCGCTGGTTGGACAAAGGCCGGCGCGCATGATGAGCTCACCCGCACCACGGCCACAGGCGACGACAGCGCGAGCCACGTCATCGAGACAAAGTGCTGCGGACGATTCGCAGCATCCGGGTCAGCTCGGCGGCGTCCTCCCCAGACAGGCCGATGTTCTCCGGCGTGTTGAAAGCCGCCACCGCAGGCAGCACACGTTCAAGGAGTTCCCGCCCGGCCGGAGTGATCCGCAGGGCCGAGCGGCGACCGCGTCCGCCCGGACCGTCGCGGTCGACGAGGCCACGCTCCATGAGCGACACGGCCACCTCGCCGAGGCTCTGCGGGCGCACCATGATCACGCGGGCGAGTTCGGCCTGGCTCAGATCGTCGCCGTCGGCGAGTGAGGCCAGCACGCCGAACTGGATCGGCGTCAGCCCCACTGTGCCGAAGACGTCGGTGAAGCCCCGGGCGACGACGTAGGAGGTCTGGATCAATTCCCACAGCGGTAGATCAGACATCGCGGCTCCGGGTGAAGACGCGGCCGAGCTGGGCGGCGGCGGCGAACGCCGGCAGGGCGATCCGGGCGGCGCGGGTTCCCGTCGGGGTGGCGAGCCGTTCGATCCATCGCAGCGGCTGGATCGACGTGCGCACCGCCTCTCCCGCGTAGGCGGCCATCCGTTGCTGGTAGCGGTGCACCGCCGACGGGATCGTGCACTGCCCGTCCTGGACTAGCGCCAGCTCCTCGGCGAGCAGATCGGCGTCCCGGATCGCCGTGGCCGCGGCCATGCCTCCCGTGGGAGGCATCGCATGAACGGCGTCACCCAAAGCGGTGACGGCACCACCCGGCCACGGCGTGAGGTCGGCGTCGGGGTCGGCCGCGTGGAAACCGAAGAACGCCACCGAACCGGGATCGGCCGCATCCACCAGCGCGCGGACGTCCGGACACCACCCGCGCAACAGGGCGCCGGTCAGCTCGATCAGCGCGGCGGCGTCGAGCTCCCGAGGGCGACCCGGGTAAGCCGCGTCGGGAGCCAGCACACCCCAGACCAGCGAGGGCGGCTCGATGATCGCCGCAACCTCGGTGCACGACGCGGGGTCGGCAGCGGTACCGGATTCGGGGTCGTGAACGGTCAGGAACAAGCCCACGCCGCCGGGACCGAACGCCAGCGCGGGGCCGGGCGTCAGCAACGCGGGGACCAGGGGCCGAGTGCCGGCGGTCAAGGGGGTGCGGCCGGCGATGCCGCTCACCCCGGCCAGGGAGGAGGTCGGCCGTCCGGCCAGCGCCTGCGCCACGCGCGACCCGACTCCGTCGGCGCCGACCAGCAGGTCGCCGCGTTCGGTGCCGCCGTCGGCGAAGTGGGCGGTGACGGTGCCGTCGGGATGGGTCTCGTGCCCGGTGAACTCCGACCCGAGCCGCAACGAGTCACCCAGGCCGTGGGCCAGCAGCCGCCGCAGGGTTACCCGCCCGATCATGAGGGTCTCCACCGTCAGGTCCTGCGGTTCCGCGAACAGCAGCCGCATCCGGTGGTCGGCGACGGCGAACCGGGTGAACGCCCGCCGCCCGGCGGAGCTGGCCAGCAGCGCCTGATAGTGCTGCGGCGCGAGATGACGCCGCAGCGCGGCGCAGGCCAGATGGTCGAGATGCAGGCGATATCCCCCGGTGGCCTCCACCGCCCGGTCACGCTCGTGGACGACCACCTCGATCCCCCTGCGGGACAACGCCTGAGCCAGCGCCAGCCCACCCATCCCCGCCCCAATCACCACAACCTTCATGATCCCGCCTCCCGGTATCAGGTTCTTGATGGTCAACCCATCGATGGGCATCCCGGCCTCGGGCTCGAAGACCTCGACCATGTGCACAAACTTGCGATTCCCATTGTCTTCCATGGCCCCGGTCAATGCCGAGGACAAGACCTGTTACCGCCTAATTTTCAGCGCAGGAGCGAGCAACAACGAACCGGCTCCGAATTCGACTGACTTTTGTCTTCGAAACGCTCCGACGAAGCGCCCGCTTCCCCCGCCATCGACCCCTTCACAACGAAAGTTTCATCTTGTGCGTCAGGACCCGGCGCGAGCCTCCCCTGGCCAGCCCACCCGCCGCCACGCCGAAGCCCTCCGCCGCCCACCCCGACGTATCAAGTAACTTGACATCCTTGATCAGGTCGTATGTGCTCCCCTGCATTGCTCCCATACAGCCTGTAAGCGGCACACCGAAAAGTCTCGACTCCGGTGTCGCGGCTGAGGGCATTCGATGCCCCTAAATGGAGAGGAACGCGAAACGATGTCTTTATCGTCGGCCCGGCCCCTGCAGCCGGAGGGAGTCGCGAATGTCGAAGCATAAGTCCATCCGCGGGGTTGCGGCGGTCGCGGCGGCCCTGGTCCTGCTCGCGGCGCACCTGGCGATGAACAGCAGCAGCGCCGCCGCGGCCGGAACGTCCGGATGCGGAAAGTCGCCGACGCTGAGCAGCGGTACGCACACCATTCAGTCGAGCGGAAAGAACCGGCAGTTCATTCTGCGGATTCCGGCGAACTACAACAACAACACCCCCTACCGCCTGATGTTCGGCATCCACTGGCTGAACGGCACCATGAACGACGTCGACTCGGGCGGCAGCAGCGGGTCGTCGTGGTCCTACTACGGGCAGCGGCAGCTGTCGAACAACACCGCGATCTTCATCGCGCCGCAGGGCCTCAACAACGGCTGGGCCAACTCCAACGGCGAGGACGTCACGCTCTTCGACGACATCATGGCGCGGGTCGAGGCCGACCTCTGCGTCGACACCTCGTTGCGGTTCGCCATGGGCTTCAGCTACGGCGGCGCCATGAGCTACTCCCTGGCGTGCAGCCGCGCGAACGTCTTCCGCGCGGTCGCGGTGTTCGCCGGCGGGCAGCTCAGCGGATGCAACGGCGGCAGCCAGCCCATCGCCTACATGGGCCTGCACGGCATCACCGACAGCGTGCTCAACATCTCGCAGGGACGGACGATGCGGGACCGGTTCGTCCGCAACAACGGGTGCACCTCCCAGAACCCGCCCGAGCCGGGCTCCGGCAGCCGCAGCCACGTCGTGACCGCCTACTCGGGGTGCCGGGCCGGATATCCGGTCGTCTGGGCCGCCTACGACAACGGTCACACGCCCGCGCCCGTCGACGGGACCTACACCGAGAACGGCGCGCAGACCTGGACCAAGAACGAGGTCTGGAAGTTCATCTCCCAGTTCCAGAGCACGTCCGACCCGAACCCGTCGCCCAGCCCTTCCCCGTCGCCGAGCGCCACCCCGACGCCCACGCCGACGCCGACCCCCTCGACCAGCTTCCGCCTGCGCAACGAGGCGGCCGGGCGCTGCGTCGACTCGCCGAACAGCGCCAGCGCCAACGGCACCCTGCTGCAGATCTACGACTGCCACGGCAACCCCAACCAGCAGTTCAGCTACGGTTCCAGCAGGCTGCAGACCCTCGGCAAGTGCCTCGACTCCCCCACGAACGCCGGCTCGGGCACCCGCGTCCAGCTGTGGGACTGTCACGGCAACAGCAACCAGCAGTGGACGTTCAACTCCAACGGCACCGTCACCAGCAACGCCAACAACCTGTGCCTGAACGTCACGGGCACCGGCAACACCGCCACGGTGACCGTGGCCTCGTGCAACGGCCAGGCCACCCAGCGATGGACCAGAGCCTGACCACCTGACTGACCGACGTCGGGTCCGGGCGATCTCGCCCGGACCCGACGCGCTTTCCGGCGAGCGTGCCGGGGGCGGCGGTGACCTCACAGAGCACGGGGTAGATCTGGGCCGGCACCCGCAGCCGCCGCTCCAAGTCCCACCCTGCGTGGTTCGAAGGTGTACGCGGCGACGATGTGCTTGTGCTGGGCCAGAACATCCGGGGCCGGCCGAAGTGGTCGGGGCGAAGAAGCGCCCCGAGAAGCGGGAGAACCGCCGACGGCGCACCTGACCTCGCCCTGCTAGAGATCGAGGCCAGGAGCGCCGGGTTCCTGCCGCTGCGCCTACCGAGCGGTACAGGTCATCACGGTGGGGCTCGTGTTGGCGCCGCTCCAGGCGCCGTTGAACCCGAAGGACGTGGTGCCGCTGGGGGTCAGCGCGCCGTTCCAGGACAGGTTCGCCACGGTGACGGTCGAGCCGCTGGTGGTGTGCGCGCCGTTCCACAACTGCGTGATGGTCTGGCCGTTGGGGAACGTCCAGGCGACGGTCCAGCCGGTCAGCGCGACGGTGCCGGTGTTCTTGACCTCGACGGAGGCTCCGAAGCCGGTCGGCCACTGGTTGACGAGGGTGTAGGTCGCGGCACAGGCCCTACCGGAACTGGGCGACGGACTGGGCGACGGACTCGGTGACGGTGACGGACTCGGTGACGGGGAAGGGCTCGGGGAAGGGCTCGGCGAGGGCGACGGGGACGGACTGGGGGAAGGGCTCGGCGAGGGTGACGGAGACGGGCTCGGCGAGGGTGACGGGGACGGGCTCGGGCTCGGGCTCGGGGTGGCGGGGCCGGCCTTCTCCGCCGTCCACGCACTCACCCAGGCCAGGACGGCGTTCCAGTTGATGGCGACCTCGTTCACCGACCAGGCGTCGATGTCGTCCAGATAGCACTTCTGCGGCCGGCAGCCGCTGAGGCGCTGCTGGGCGACGGGGTCCTGCAGGCCGCTGTTGGGGCCGCCCGCCAGCGAACCGGGCGGTGCGATCGGCAGGGAGGAGTCGAGCTGGTTGGCCCAGAACCGGTGGTGCACGTTGCGGGAGGGCTTGTCGCCGTATCCGGTGACGTAGGAGTAGCCCATCGGGTTACGGCCGAACTCGTAGGCCATCGTCTCGAACACCCCGGCGCGGAACCGCTCGGCGCCGGTGAAGTCGTGGGCCAGGGCGAGCAGCACCGCGTTGTTGAGGATGAGGTTGTTGGACCCCCAGATGTACCCGCCGCCGCCGGGCTGGAAGGGCACCGGGTAACCCTGGCCGCGCATCACGTTCAGCAGGCCGTCGGCCGCCGAGACGAAGGAGGCGCGCAGCTGCTGGCCGATGGAGGAGGTGAGCCCGTTGGGCACCAGCGCCAGGGTGATGTCGCCCAGGCTGCCGACCTCCGACCACTGGGCGCCCTCGTTGGTGAAGCTGCGCCCGTAGTAGGACGAGGAGGAGGTCAGGTCGTTGCGGTAGGTCTGCTTCCCGGTCGTGGTGTACAACTCGGCGGCGGCCCAGTAGAACTCGTCGCTCACCTTGTTGTCGACGTACGAGCCGCCGCCGACGTCATCGGAGGTGGGGGCGAACCGGGAGGGGTTGGCCTTGGCCGCGGTGTACGCCTTCTCCGCGGCGGTCAGGCAGCGCGCGGCGAAGGCGGAGTCGATGGCGGCCCAGACCCGGGCGCACTGGGCGGCGGCGGCCGCCAGGTTCAGGGTGGCGGCGGTGGAGGGGGCCGACAGCACCCGGGGCTGCGGGTCCTGGGCGGGCAGCAGGGGCAGCCCGGTCCAGTTCGTGTCGTGGATCTTGTGGTGCGCCATGCCGGCCAGCGGCCGGCCGTCGGGGACCTGCATCTTCAGCAGGAAGTCGATCTCCCAGCGGGCCTCGTCGAGGATGTCGGGCACCCCGTTGCCGCGCTCGGGCACGGACATGGTGCCGTCGGCGAAGGCCGTGGGGTCGGCGCCGGAGACGTTCCTGGCCCGTTCGTAGGCGTTGACCAGCTGCCAGGCCGACATGCCGCCGTTGACCACGTACTTGCCGTGGTCGCCGGCGTCGTACCAGCCGCCGCGCACGTCCAGCCGGTAGCCGCAGTCGCTGCGGCACGGCACGTTGGCGTCGCCCTGGTTGGGGGCGACGTTCAGGTGGCCGGCGGCGCGGGCGTACTGGCCGCCGCCGGCGAGCTGGGAGGTGATCGCGATGCCGCTGCGCTGGTGGTAGAAGAACGCCAGCGCGTCGTAGGGCAGCTTCTTCCAGGCGGCCGTGCCGATGTCGAAGGGGTGGCTGGACTCGTTGTTCACCGTCAGCACGAAGTTGCCGCCGGTCCCGGTGTACGACGAGAAGTCGATCTTGTGGACGTTGTCTCCCGACGGAGAGTCGGCGCCGAAGACGGTGGTGGTGCCGCTGGCCACCACCTGGTCGGAGCCGTTCAGCAGGTTCCAGGTCAGCGGCGATCCCGAACCGCTGACGACGGTCGCGTGCTTGGCGACGCCGGGCGCGTAGGCGACCTGGTTGACCTTGATGTTCTGACCGAGCGCCGGGCGGGCGAGCGCGTTGGCGGTCTCGGTGGTGACGATCGCGGTGATCGATGCCGCGGCCAGCGCGACGGCCAGTGCCGCCGCCGATAGCCGCATCCGGCCTGAGGTGTTCACGTGGAGTCCTCTCAACCTGTGGGCTTCGCATCCTGTGACCCCCGGGCCGGAAGAAGACAGTCGCCAGGATGAAAGAAAGCGTTTCGTGCAGCTAGCAGCGATGTGCCCGGCGAATGATTCTGTATATTTCACGACACTTTCCGCCCGGTTCGTAGAATCACCGCGTGACCGATCAGCACGCGGCGTCCCGTCCCCGTCAGGAGGTCACGCTCGCGCACATCGCGAAGCTGGCCGGCGTGTCCGCCCCCACCGTCTCCAAGGTGATCAACGGCCATCCCGGGGTGGCCAGCAGCACCCGTCGCCGGATCGAGGACCTGGTCAGGGAGCACGGCTGGCGCCGCCGGCCCGACACCGGCGAATCGAGCGCGGTCGTCGAGGTCGTCTTCGAGTCGCTCGACAGCCTGTGGGCGCTGGAACTCATCCGGGGGATGGACGAGGTCACCCAGGCGGACGGCCTGGTCCTGGGGCTGATCGACATGCGCGGGCGGCGCACCCCGCACGAGGGCTGGACGGACCAGGCCCTCGCCCGCCGCCCGCTCGGCATCATCGCGGTCTCGGCCGACATCGCCGAGCGGCAGCGCGACCGCCTGGCCAGCCGTTCGATCCCGCTGGTCGCCCTCGATCCGCGCGGCGAGCCCGAGCACGGCGTCCCCTCCGTGGGGGCGACGAACTGGAACGGCGGCCTGTCGGCCACCCGCCACCTGCTGGAGCTGGGCCACCGCCGCATCGCCATGGTCAACGGCCCCGACACGCTGATGTGCTGCCGGGCCCGCCTCGACGGCTACCGCGCGGCGCTGGACGCGGCCGGCGTTCCCCCGGATCCAAGCCTGGTGCGCACCGCCCCGCTGTACGTGGAGGGCGGCCGGACCGAGGCCGCGGCGCTCCTGGCGTCGCCCGATCGGCCGACCGCCGTCTTCGCCGCCAACGACCTGCAGGCGCTGGGGGTCTATCAGGCGGCGCACCGGGCGGGGCTGCGCGTCCCGGAGGACCTGAGCGTCGTCGGATTCGACGACCTGCCGCTGGCGCAGTGGGCCGATCCGCCGATGACCACCGTGCGTCAGCCGCTGCGGAAGATGGGCGCCGCCGCCGCGCGGATGGTGCTGGCCCTGGCCGCCGGCGCGGCTCCTGGCGAAGACCGGGTGGAGCTGGCCACCCGGCTGGAGGTGCGCGCCAGCACCGCTCCGCCGACCCATTTGCCCATGAGATGAAAAAAGACGTGACATTAGTTGGCCGCAACCTCTTGACCTAGAAGAGAGCGCTCTCAAAGATCGGTGGTGCCCCCCAAGGAAGGAACGAACCATGACGACCACCCGCCGGCCGTACCTCGGCAGGTTGATCGCATTAGGGCTGTTACTGGCGGCCTCCGTCGTGACGACCGGCCCGGCCGCCACCGCGGCGGCGCCGGTGACCGACCTCGGCTCGAACGTCACCGTCTTCGACCCCGGCATGCCCCTCAGCACGATCCAGGCGACCCTGGACGCGGCGCACACCGCGCAGGTCGACAACGAGATGGGCACCACCCGGCACGCCTACCTCTTCAAGCCGGGCACCTACGGGACCGCCGAGCAGCCGCTGCACTTCAAGGTCGGCTACTACACCGAGATCGCCGGTCTGGGGGCCTCGCCCACCGACGTCGTCATCAACGGCAAGGTCGAGGTCTACAACCGCTGCCTGACGCCCACCAACTGCATCGCCCTGACCAACTTCTGGCGGACCATCTCCAACCTGTCGATCAACATCACCGGTAAGGGCTCGGAGGGCTGCCGTACCGGAACGAACTTCTGGGCCGTCTCCCAGGCGGTCTCCATGCGCCGGCTCAACGTCAGCGGCGGCACCCTGTCGCTGATGGACTACTGCACCGCCGGCCCGCAGTACGCGAGCGGCGGCTTCATCGCCGACTCGAAGCTGCCGGCCGTCGTCAACGGATCGCAGCAGCAGTGGCTGACCCGCAACAGCGAGGTCGCCAGCTGGTCGAACGCCGTGTGGAACCAGGTGTTCGCGGGCACCGTCGGCGCCCCCGACGACTCCACCTTCCCGAGCCCGCCGTACACCACGCTCGACACCAACCCGATCAGCCGGGAGAAGCCCTACCTGTTCGTGGACGCCCAGGGCGACTACAACGTCCGGGTGCCCTCGGCGCACACGGGTTCCCGCGGCATCACGTGGGCGAACGGCCTGACCCCCGGGTACACGCTGCCGCTCAGCGACTTCTTCGTCGCCAAGCCGTCGGACTCGGTGAAGGACATCAACAAGGCGCTCGCCGCCGGCAAGCACCTGCTCCTCACCCCCGGCGTGTACGACGTCGAGCGCAGCATCGACATCAAGCGCGCCAACACGGTCGTGCTCGGCATCGGGCACGCCACGCTCACCGCCGTGAACGCCGCCACCCCGGTCGAGATCGCCGACGTACCGAGCGTGATCTTCGCCGGTGTGACCATCGACGCGGGCCTGAAGAAGTCGCAGGTCCTGCTGAAGGTGGGCAAGAAGGACAAGCGGAGCAACAACCCGGCCGACAACCCGACCACCCTGTCCGACGTGTACTTCCGCGTCGGCGGACCTCACATCGGCCGCACCAACACCGCCCTTGAGGTCAACACCGACAACGTGCTCATCGACCACACCTGGGTGTGGCGCGCCGACCACGGGGTCGAGGGCTTCACCGACACCGAACGGTGGAACACCAACGACGGCCGCAACGGCGCCATCATCAACGGCGACAACGTGACCGCGACCGGCCTGTTCGTCGAGCACTTCCAGCGCTACAACACGATCTGGAACGGCGAGAACGGCACCACGATCCTCTACCAGAACGAGCTGCCCTACGACCCGCCGACGCAGGCCGACTGGATGAACGGCGACGTCGAGGGCTACGCCGGCTACAAGGTCGGCAACGGCGTCCAGAAACACCAGCTCTACGGCGGCGGCGTGTACGTCTTCAACCAGAACAACCCGTCGATCCACACCGAGAACGGCTTCGAGGTGCCGGACCGTCCGGGCATCAAGCTGCACCACATCATGACCGTCAACCTCAGCGCCGGCATCATCGACCACGTCGTCAACGGCGTGGGCGAGGCGGCCGACCTGACGAAGGTCGGCGCGCCGGTGTACATCACCGACTACCCGGCCCCGTAGCCCCACCCGCTCGGGTGGGCCGGAAGCGGCCCACCCGAGCCCCCTCGCTACGACGTCTTGGTGGTCACCTGGTTCGCGGCCGGCGCCTTGATCGAGACCTTGCCGCCCCAGCCCCTGTACCGGGTCTCGGTCTTGAAGGTCCGCCCCTCCCAGCTGGGGCTGTCCCAGATGCCGGTGGCCGGGAACGAGGTCGCCAGCTTCTGCGGCAGCCCGTTGCCGCCGACGGTCAGCTTGTACGTCAGCACGGTCTTGTCCCACCGGATGGGCAGGGTCGCCTTGAACCAGGGCGAGACCTTGGCCAGCCGGGCGAAGGTGATCGTGCCGGAGTAGTTGTTACCCGACCGCTTGCCGGCCTTCACGAGCGCCGCGAGCGTGGCGGGCTCGGCGACGTTCACGACCTGGCTGAACCAGCCGTTCGCGTCACCCGTCATGCCGTTCTTGGCCTGCTTGAACCAGCGCTTGCCCTTGGGCAGCTTGCCCTTGAACTCGCCGCCGGAGCTGTAGACGACGGTGCCGATCCGGATCGTCCGGCCGTCGTTGTGGGAGTCGCCCAGCGGCCCCTTCTCCCAGGTGGCGGTGATGTCGGAGGCGGCGATCTTGCCCCGGCCGAACATGAGCGCCCCGGTGCGCCGCTGAACGGCGACACCGCCGTCGTCGAGGGTCACCAGGTCGGTGACGTCGGTGAACGTGACCCCCTTGCCCGGGAGGAGCATGGCCCGGACCGCCTTGACGGGGTCCTTGGGTGCGGCGGCCTGCGCGGGGGCGGCGACGAGCAGCAGCGCGGCGGCGGAGACGACGGGGATGAGTGATCGCATCGGCCGATCTTGGCACGAAGTGATCTATCTGCGGCGTTCTCTGACAAGCTGCCAGGAACACGGTCGACTCAGCCGAGGTCGTCCAAGACCGCGTCGGCCGCTCGCCGTCCCGACACCAGTGCCCCCTGGATCGACCCGGTGTCGCGGTGGTCGCCGCAGACGTACAGGCCCTCCCCCAGTCTGACCCGGCGGCGCAGCGGCATGGGCGGCGGCATCGCCGGCAGCGCCTCGGCGATCGGGTAGGTGGCCAGGTGACGCCAGCCCCGGACCTCCGGGCCGTAGATCTCCTCCAACCGGTCGCGCACGCCCGGTTCGTCGTCGTCGCCCGCCGTGCCCAGCACCGACGTGGCGATCAACGCCTCGCCCGTGGTGCTGTATTCGGGGGCGGCGTCGGTCATGACCAGGGTGTCGGCGAGCACGCCGTCGCCGTCGATCACCTGCGTCGCCTCGCCGAGCGGGGACCGGGAGGCCGCGTGGTAGAAGGTGGTGACCGACCGCATGGCGGGGGCCTGCACGTCCGGGAGCAGCGTCGCGGCGGTGCTCGGGTCGGCGGCCACCACGACGGCGGCGGCGGGCAGTTCCGCGCCGTCGTCGAGGACCACGCCCGTGCCGTCGACCGATCGCACGGGCGAGCGCAGGCGCACGGCCTCCGGGGGCAGGCGGCTCGCCAGTTGGGCGGGGGCCTCGCCCATGCCCAGGGCCGGCACGCCGATGGTGCCGCGGGCGAACGACCGCCAGATCAGGTGGAAGACCCGGCTGGACGTCTCCAGCTCCCGTTCGAGCAGCACGCCCGCCAGGAACGGGCGGATCAGCCGTTCGACCATCACCGGTGACATGCCCCAGTGGCGGAGCTCGTCGAGCACGGTGCGTTCGGTGCCCGCCCGCAGCGCCGAGGCGGGGAAGGCCAGGTCGCGGCCGGTCATCGCGGCCAGGACCGCCTTGTCGACCAGGGTGCCGAGGTCGGCGGTCAGGCCGGTGAGGGCGTGCTGCGGGTGTTTCCACGGCAGCATGACCCGCTCCCTGCCGCCCTCGGAGCGGTAGACCAGCATGCCGGAGTTGAAGGCGCGCAGCTTCAGGGCGGCGACGTCCAGGACCCTGGGCACCTCGGGGTAGCCGGTGTTGAGCACCTGGAAACCCCGGTCGAGGCGGAAGCCGTCGACGACGTCGGTGCGCATCCGGCCGCCCACCCCGTCGGAGGCTTCCAGGACGGTGACCGGGACGCCCGACCGGTGCAGCCGCAGCCCGCAGGCCAGCCCGGCCAGCCCCGCGCCGACGATGATCACCGTTTGCCGTTGTCGATGTGCCATGTGCCAGCCCTACCCGGCGGGGCCGGTCAGTACCAGGTGACGTCGCCCGTGCCGATGTCGGCGAGCAGCCGCCGCACGAATCCGGCCTCGGCCGCCACCACCGCCCGCTGGTATTCGGTCTCCACCAGGAACACCCGGGGCAGGAAGGCCGCCCCGTCGGCGAGTTCGGCGTCGAGGGCGGCCACCCGGGTCTCCAGGGCGGTGAGCCGTTCGGTCAGCGCCTCGACGGCCTCGGGGATCGTCAGCACCGGGAGGAAGGCGAGGGCGGCCGGGAACTCCGGGAACTCGCGGCGGGGATCGGCGAGCATGGCCCGCATCCACTCCCTGAGCGTGTCGCGGCCGGCGGCGGTGGGTTCATAGACGGTGCGCTCGGGGCGGTTCTCGTCGCGGGTCGTGGTCTGGACGGCGATCAGGCCGTCGCGGCGCAGGCGGTCGATCGTCTGGTAGACGCTGTTGCGCTGCGCGACGTTGACGACGTCGTCCTTGTGGCGCTCCTTGATCAGTTGCTGCATCCGGTAGGCGTGCATGGGCGTCTCCACGACGAGTGAGAGCACCGCCATCGCCAGAGGTGATCGCCGCGATGTCATGACGGCCATCGTATTTGTTAGTCATTTTATGTATAGTCATAGTATGACCAAGGATGTATTGATCATCGGTGGCGGTATCGCGGGGCCGGTCACGGCCATGGCACTCAGGAAGGCCGGGCTCGGCGTCCGGCTCTTCGAGGCGTACGACCGGGGCTCCGACGGCGTCGGGGCGTTCCTGACCCTCGCCAAGAACGGGCTGGAGGCGCTGAAGGTCCTCGACCTGCACGGGCTCGTGGCCGGGCTCGGCATGGACACCCCCGAGGGGGTGATGGTCAACACCAAGGGCCGCGAACTGGCCGTCATCCCGCAACCGAGCCGCACGCTCCGGCGCGGCGACCTCTACCGGGCCCTGCGCGACGAGGCGGTGCGCAGGGGCGTGACCGTCGAATACGGCAAACGGCTGATCGACGCGGGGGTCGCCGGAGGGGGCGTACAGGCGCGGTTCGAAGACGGGACCACGGCCGGCGGCGCGCTGCTCGTCGGCGCCGACGGCCTGTGGTCGCGGACCCGCACGATCATCGACCCGGGCGCGCCCCGGCCCCGGCACCTGGGGCTGCTCAACACGGGCGGCTTCGCCGAGGGCATACGCGTGCCGGGACGGCCCGGCGTCAGCCACTTCGTCTTCGGCCGCCGGTGCTTCTTCGGCTATCTCGTCCACCCCGACGGCGGGGTCTGGTGGTTCGCCAACCCCGCCAGCCCGAAGGAGCCCACGGCCGACGACCTGGCCGCCGTCACGCCCTCGGCGCTCATGGACCTGTTCCGCGACGACGTCGGGCCGATGCGCGACATCATCGCGGCCACGCCCCACGTGATGCCGGCTTGGAACACCTACGACCTGCCGACCGTGCCGCGGTGGTCGAACTCGCACATGGTGATCGTCGGCGACGCCGCCCACGCGACCTCGCCGTCGTCGGGGCAGGGGGCGTCGATGGCGATCGAGGACGCGGTCGTGCTGGCCCAGTGCCTGCGCGACCACGAGACGCCCGAGGCGTTCGCCGCCTACGAACGGCTGCGCCGGGCGCGGGTGGAGCGCATCGTCGCCCAGGGCAAGCGCAACGGCGACGGCAAGGCGCCCGGCCCGGTCGGCGCCTACCTCCGCGATCTTTTCCTGCCGGTGGTGCTGCGGCAGGTCGCCAGGCGCGGGTCGCTCAACTGGATGTACGACCACCGCATCGCCTGGGAGGACTCGGTGAAAGGTTCATAGCTGACCTGCGGTTTCATCGGGTCCGCTTGCCGGGGCGGGGGCTTCTGAGGTGACGTTCAGGGGTCGGTCTCCACGTCCGGGGGGTGCCATGAGGCTCCTGCGCGTGCTTGTCGGGGTCCTGCTCGTGTTCGTCGTGCTGCCGGGGGTGGCCTGGGCCGCTCCGGGCTGCGTGGTGACGTACACGGCGAATTCGTGGCCGGGTGGGTTCACCGCGGGCCTCACCCTCAAGAACACCGGCGACCGGGTCGACGGCTGGACGCTGCGCTTCGACTTCGCCGCCGGGCAGACGCTCACGCACGGCTGGTCGGCGCGGTGGAGCCAGACCGGGACGCGGGTCCAGGCGGTGAACGAGCCGTACAACCGGGTGCTCGCGCCCGGCGCGACGGTGACGCTCGGCTTCAACGGCAACCTGGTCGCCGGCAACCCCGCGCCGGCGCAGTTCACCCTCAACGGCACCGTCTGCGGCGGCACCCCATCCCCGAGCCCGAGCCCGTCGCCGAGCCCCAGCCCCAGTCCCAGTCCGTCACCGTCGCCGGCTCCCTCGCGGGCCGACAACCCCTACCTCGGCTCGCGCGGTTACCTGAACCCCGAGTACGTCGCGAACGTCGAGGCCGCCGCGACCGCCACGGGCGGCGACGTCGGCACCGCGATGCGCAAGGTCGCGTTCCAGCCGACCGCCCTGTGGCTCGACTCCGTCGCGGCGATCGGGTCGATCAGGGGCGGCATGGGGTTGCGGCAGCACCTGGAGCGGGCCCGCGTCCAGGCGTTGTCGCAGGGGAACAATGATCCCGTCGTGGTGACGCTCGTGCTGAACGACCTGCCGGGCAAGGACTGCGCGTCGTGGTGGCCCACGGCGGAGTTCGAGCTGACGGCCGACGGGCTGGCGGCGTACCGGAACCAGTTCCTCGGACCCGTCGCGGCCATCCTGGCCGACCCGCGCTACGCCGCGCTCAGGATCGTCACGCTCGTCGAGCCGGAGACCGTCGGCAGCATGCTCAGCTGGCCCCAGGAGCCCCCGTGCGTGGCGGCGCGCACGTCGGGCGTGTACGTCGCGGGACTCAAGCAGGCCGTCACGACCCTCGGGGCGATCCCCAACGTGTACGTCTACCTCGACGCCGGCCGCTCGTCGGTGGCCGGGTGGACCGAGGTCTCGGCGCCGCTGGTCGAGACGCTCGCCGAGATCGTCGAGGGCACCCCGGGGGTGCACGGGTTCGTCACCAACGTCGCCAACTACGTGCCGGTGGACGAGGTCTTCCTCCCCGACACGAACAAGCTGGTCTCCGGCGTGCCGCTGCTGTGGAGCCGGTGGGTCGACTGGAACCCGCACATCGACGAGGACGACTACACCCGCTTCCTGCGCACCGCCCTCATCGCGGCGGGCCTGCCGTCGGACATCGGCATGCTGATCGACACCTCGCGCAACGGCTGGGGCGGCAGCGCCCGGCCGGCCGCCGTGAGCGTCTCGACCGACGTCACGACCTACGTCGACCAGTCGCGGCTCGACCGGCGCATCAACCGCTACAACTGGTGCAACCAGCTCAACGCGGGCATCGGCGAACGCCCCGCCGCCGCGCCGAGAGCAGGCGTCGACGCCTTCATCTGGGCCCGGCCGCCCGGCGAGTCCGACGGCGCGAGCGACGGCGTCAACCGGTGGTGCGACCCCACCTACACGCCGCCGAGCGGGAACTACCGGCCGTCGGGGGCGACCCCGGGCGGTCCGGCCTACGGGACCTTCTGGCCGTCGTACTTCGGCACGCTGGTCAGGAACGCCTATCCGCCGCTCTGACCGTCGTAGGCGATCTGGCTGCGCTCGATGGCGGGGTTGTGCTCCACCGCCCACTCGGCCAGCGTGATCGCCGGGGCGATCAGGGTCTGGCCCATGGGCGTGAGCTCGTACTCCACCCGGGGCGGCACCTCGGCGTGGGCCGTGCGGGAGACGAGGCCGTCGCGTTCGAGCCGGCGCAGGCTCAGCGACAACATGCGCTGCGAGATCTCGGGGATGTGCTGCTGCAGCTCGGTGAAGCGCAGCCGCCGGCCGTGCAGGGTCGCGACGATCAGCAGGGTCCACCTGGTGCCGATCCGGTCGAGGATGGCCCGCACGGTCCGGCCGGCGTCTCCCCTGATCAGGCAGGTCTTCTCGTTCTGTGACACGGCGACTCCCGGTTACCACGCACACGGATGTTCCTTTTGTACGCCATCCGGCGCTCCCCCATCATGAGCGGGCGCGACCAACGAGAGGAACACCATGACCGTCGCCTATTGGATCATCGCCGGCCTGCTGGGCCTGTTCTACCTCTACGCCGGTGGTAAGAAGGTCTTCCAGAGCCAGGAGCGGCTGCGGCCCATGATGGGCTGGGTCGACACCGTCCCGATGCCGATGGTCCGGGTCATCGGGGTGCTGGAGGTGCTGGGCGCGGCCGGGCTGGTGCTGCCGCCCGCAACCGGCATTCTGCCCGGCCTGGCGCTGGCCGCCGCGATCGCGTTCACGGTGCTCCAGGTGCTCGCGACCGGGCTGCACCTGTCACGCGGCGAGGTCAAGGAGACCGGGCTGAACGTCACCCTGATCGTGCTCGCGGCGGCCGAGGTCTGGCTCGCGACGATTTGGCTCTGATCAGGGGGTCGCGCCGAACCGGGCCCGCCACGGCCCGGCCAGGTCCTGCCGGTCCCAGCCGTCGGTGTAGGCCGGGGGCCGGACGCCCCGGTGGGTCACGATGACGTCGTGGCCGCGTTCGCGGAACCCCTCGACGCGCCGGGGCATGGTGTCGCCGAACCGCTGGGCGATGGCCTGCGACTCGCATCCCAGCAGGTAGCCGAGCTGGGCGCCGCCCTGTCCGTAGATCACGCAGGGCCCGTCGATCCGGGGGCGGAGCTCCTCGGCGGCGGCGTTCATGACGTCGCGGTCGGCGCGCACGCCCGACGACAGGCCGACGGCGACCACGGTCTGGAGGACCAGGTGGGCCGTCACCCCGGCCAGGCCGAGCCGGGGGGCGTGCAGGGCGGCGGTCGCGACGGGGAGGGCCAGCAGGGCGTACGCCGGAAGCAGGAACCGGGGGGCGGCGTAGTCGACGTAGAAGAAGTAGGGCAGCGCCATTGCCACGGCCGTCGCCGTCGTCAGCACGAGCGGGCGGAACCATTCGGTGCGCCTGGCCGCCCAGAGCCCGGCGCCCGCCGCCAGCGGGATCGCGATCCACCAGACGAGCAGCACCGGCGGCACGCCGCCGCACTCGACCCCGAAGCGGCACAACGCCGGGCCGTCGAGCGCTCGGGCCTGGTCGCCCAGGGTGCTGGTCAGCCCGGTGTCGTTGTGCTCCCCCGCCGCGCCGAGACGTTCGGCGACCCCGCCGAACCGGGCGACCGCCTCGACCGCCCACTGGCCCCAGCCGACGGCCAGCCCCGCGGCCAGCGCCGCCGTCTCCCGGAACCTCCGCTGCCACAGGGCGTACGCGACCAGCGGCGCCGCCAGCACCAGCGCGTCGGTGGGCCGCATGAGCGAGACGAGCACCATCGACGCGCCCAGGCCGAGCGGGCTCCCGGTCAGCAGGAAGCCGGTGGCGGCGACCGCGCCGAGGGCGACGTACAGGTTGGGCATCGCCTGGTTGCCGTAGAAGAGCGACAACCAGCACCCGGCCAGCAGCAGGGCGGCCAGCGGCACGACCCAGTGGTTCCTGACCCGCAACCAGACGGCGAAGGCGCCGAAGAGGGCGACGGAGGAGACCAGGGTCAGCCAGATCCGCAGGACGACCACCTCGTCGGTGATCGCCACGATCGGCGCGACGAGCAGCGGCACCCCTTGGGCGCGGGGGGCGGAGTAGACGGCGGGCGGGGCGTGGGCGGCGTACTGGGAGGCGTAGACCGCCTCGTCCCAGCCGATCCCCATGCCGAGAGTGGGGACGAGGAGCTGGGCGGTGAAGTAGAGCGCCGCCACCCCCGCGAGCAGGACTGCGGGGGACGCGGTGACCTCTCGCCGGACGATGACCATGACGTCCCCCTGACCTCCAGGCGGCCGGGTACACCCGTTTGACCTGTAGTGCGCTACAGGTGGCACTGTGGACGCATGAGCGAGGTTCTGCTTCCCGAGGTCACCGTGGAGGTTCCGCCCGAGGGCCTGTCGATCACCGAGGTGTCCCGGGCGACCGGGATCGGCGTCGAGGCGCTGCGTTACTACGAGCGCGAAGGGCTGCTCCTGGACCCCACGCCGCGTGACGCCGGCGGCCGCCGGCGCTACCGCGAGGGCGACCTGGCCTGGATCGGCGGCCTGGTCATGCTCCGCGAGACCGGCATGTCGATCGCCGACATCCGGCTCATGGCCGACCTGTGCCGCCGCGAGGGCACCGAGAGAGAACGCCTGGAGCTGCTGACCCGGCACCGGGAACGCGTGCTCGCCGAGCTCCGGCGCACCCAGCGCCACCTGCACGCCATCGAAGCGAAGATCACCAGTTACGAGGCAGTCACCACATGAACGACGTCAGTCTCGGCGCACTCCGCGTCTCCCGCCAGGGCCTCGGGGCCATGGGCATGAGCGCCTTCTACGGCGCCCGCGACGAGGCCGAGGCCATCGCCACCCTGAACCGGGCCGTCGACCTCGGGGTCACCCACATCGACACCGCCGAGGCCTACGGCCCCTACGAGAACGAGAAGCTGATCACCAGGGCGCTGGGGGCGCGCCGCGACGAGATCACCATCGCCACCAAGTTCGCCCTCGATTTCGAGAACGGCGCGGTCATGGACGGCGGCCCCGCCCACGTGCGCCGCGCGGTGGAACGTTCCCTCCGCCACCTGGACGTCGACGTGATCGACCTCTACTACCTGCACCGCGTCGACCCGGACGTGCCCATCGAGGAGACCGTCGGCGCGATGGCCGAGCTCGTCACGGCCGGGAAGGTGCGCCACCTGGGCCTGTCGGAGGCCGCGCCGGCCACCATCCGCCGGGCCCACGCCACCCACCCCATCGCGGCGGTGCAGTCGGAGTTGTCGCTGTTCGCCCCCGACGTGCTGCACAACGGGGTGAAGGACGTCCTCGACGAGCTGGGCGTCGGCCTGGTGGCCTTCTCCCCCATCGGCCGCGGCCTGCTGGGCGGCGCGATCGGCAAGGTGGACGACCTCGACGCCGACGACGCCCGCCGCACCCTCCCCTGGTTCAGCCCGGAGAACATCGCCGCCAACCGGCACCTGGTCGAGCGGGTCACCGCCGTGGCGGCCGGCCGGGGCGCGACGCCCGCGCAGATCTCGCTGGCCTGGGTCGCCGCGCAGGGCGCGGTCGCCATCCCCGGCACCAAGCGGCGGCGCTACCTGGAGGAGAACGCGGCCGCGATGGCGATCACCCTCACCCCCGAGGAGCTCACGGCGCTCGACGAGGCGGTCCCGGCCGGGGCGGTCACGGGAGCGCGGGACACCCCCGCGGGTCTGGCCAGGAACCATCTGTGACGAACAGCGGAAGCAGCCGTTCGGCGTCGAGGAAGGTCACGATGTCGGTGATCGCGCCGTCGGCGACCTCCAGCACGACCAGGGCGAACGGGTGATGGACGCCGTCGGCGTCCGGGCGGGTCTGCCAGAAGGCGGCTGACCCGTTCGCCTCGGCCGGCCGCAACCGGGCCCCCGCGCACGACGCTCCGGGGGCCGACAGGGCCAGCCGGATCTGGTCGCGGCCGCGCAACCACCAGGCGAACGGCGGCATCGACATCGTGACGTCCTCGTGCAGCAGCGACACCAGGGTGTCGACGTCGTGGCGTTCGAACGCGGCGCAGTAGCGGTCGAGCAGGTCCCGATGGGCGGCGTCGCGAGGCCGGGCCTCCTCTGGGGCCCTGGCCCTCAGCGTCGCGCGGGCCCGCTGCAACGCGCTGTTGACCGAGGCGACGGTGGTGTCGAGCAGGTCGGCGGTCTCCCTGGCCGTCCAGCACAGGACGTCGCACAGGATCAGCGCCGCGCGCTGGCGGGCCGGCAGGTGCTGGAGGGCGGCGACGAACGCCAGGCGGATCGTCTCGCGCCGGACCGCCAGTTCGCCGGGGTCGTCGGTCGCCGGGAGGGCGCGGGCGTCGGGGATCGGGTGGATCCACCGGTCACCGGCGATCGGCGGCCCCAGCGGCGCGCCCGCCCGCGCGGCCGGGCCGAGGTCGATCGCCAGGGCCCGGCGCTGCGCGCCGCGCAGCATGTCGAGGCAGACGTTGGTGGCGATGCGGTAGAGCCAGGCACGCAACGAACCGCGCCGCTCGTCGTAGCTGTCGTAGGCCCGCCAGGCCCTGACGAGGGTCTCCTGGACGGCGTCCTCGGCCTCGAAGCCGGACCCCAGCATCCGGTAGCAGTAGCCGGTGAGCTCGGTCCGGTGCCGCTCCAGACGTTCCACCATGCGTCGACTTTAGGGCCGGCCGATGAGTTCGCGGCCTCCGGTCCGTATGTCCGGTGTGACGAATGCAGACACGACAGAAGAGACGGTACGCGCGGCGATCCGCGCCGAACGCCGCGAGCAGGCCGAGACGCTGGCCGCACTCCGGCCCGACCAGTGGGACGCCCCGACCCTGTGCGACGGGTGGCGGGTCAGGGACGTGGTGGCCCACACGACGCTGCCGTTCCGGCAGTCGGCCGGGCGCATGCTCCTGGAACTGGCACGATCGGGCGGAAGCTTCAACCGGATGGCCGACCGGCTGGCCCGCCGCGACGGCGACCGCATGAGCGCCGCCGACCTCCTCGCCCTGCTCCGGGCCAACCTCGCCCATCCCTGGACGCCGCCCGGCGGCGGCCCGGCCGGGGCGTTGTCGCACGACGTCATCCACGGCCTCGACATCACGGTCGCCCTCGGGCTGGGCCGGATCGTGCCGCCCGACCGGATCGCGATGGTCTTCGCCGGGATGACACCGAGGAACGTCGCCTTCTTCGGCGCCGACCTCACCGGCGTGCGGCTGCGGGCGACCGACCTCGACTGGACGCTCGGGGAGGGATCGCCGGTCACCGGCCGGGCCCAGGACCTGCTGCTGGTGGTCTGCGGGCGGCGCCTGCCGCCGGGTCACCTCGAAGGGGACGCCGCCGGCCGGTTCACCGCGCGCCGGGCCCCGGCATGAGGTCGACGTCGCCGGCGTGCATCGGCTCGCCGCAGTGGGCGCAGCGCAGGTCGACGCCGCTGATCTCGCCGCACGCGTGGTGGCGGTAGAGCACCGGCGGGCCCGCCTCACCCGCGAGCCACCGGTCGCCCCACGCGGTCATGACCATGAGCAGGTCGACCAGCTCGGTCCCCTTGGCGGTCAGGCGGTACTCGTAGCGCGGCCGGTTGTCGTAGGGGTGGCGGTCGAGCACGCCCTGCTCGACGAGGTGGCCGAGCCGTTCGGTCAGCACCTTGCGGGAGATGCCGAGGTCGGCCTGGAGCTGGTCGAAGCGGTTCAGGCCGACCCAGACGTCGCGCAGGATCAGCGGTGACCACGGTTCTCCGATGACGTCGAGGGTGCGCGCGATGGAGCAGGCCATCTCACCGAACTGGGTGCGTTGCATGCCGCCATCCTAGCCATCGGGGTTCCCTGAAGGAACTTAAGCTGTTACGGTTACAGAGTCTCCTCAAGGAACCCCGAAAGGACGTGGACAGATGACCGGACGCGACCAGCCTGAGCCACCTGCGCTACGAGGTGACCCGATGATCGACCCCGACGTCCGCCGCGTCCTCGACGGCACCTCGATCGCCCACCTCGCCACCCTCCTGGCCGACGGCTCGCCGCACAACGTGCCGGTCTTCATCGGCGCCCACGGCGACCACGTCGTCGTCTTCACCGGCCCGGGGTCCCGCAAGGCGCGCAACCTGCGCCGCGACCCCCGGCTGGCGATCTCGATCGCGCCCGCCGACAACCCGTTCGAGCCCGTCGTCATCCGCGGGCGGGTCGTCGAGTGGATCGACGGCGACGCCGGGTGGGAGATCATCGACCGGCTGGCCCTGAAGTACACCGGGCAGCCCTACGGCCGTGACCAGGACCGCGTGGTGGCCGTGATCGAGCCCGAGCTACAGCGGATCGGCGTCGGCTAAGCGGAGCAGACCCTTCGTGAGGGCGCCGTTGAGGTCCTCCAGGTTCCACCTCCCCTTCCGGTAGGCGTGGTTGGTGATCCAAAAGACCATCGTTCCCTTGTCGAGAGAGCGGGCGAGGTCGCCGTACGACCAGTCGTTGCCGCCGTCGTGCTCGACGACCCGGCCGAACTCGGTGCGCGGGAACACACCCCAGCCGTAGCCGTAGGAGAGCTTCGCCGTCCGGTCGACGAGCACCCGCGCCCGGAACATCTCCGCCTTGGCCCGGCGCGACAGGATCACGTCCCCGTTCAGCGCGCGGTGCCAGCGGTAGAGGTCGCGGGCGGTGGAGAGCATGCCGCCATTGCCCCTCAGGTACCAGTGGGGGCCGTCGGCCGCCCACGGGTGATCAGTGGGCCGTCCCTGTCGCCTGCCCTGGCGGTCGTACTCGACCGCGATCTGGCCCGGCGCCCAGCGGGGCAGCACGTAGCCGGTGCTCCTCATGCCGGCGGGGGCGAACAGGTGGTCGTCCAGGAACCGTTCGTAGGACGAGCCGGAGACCCGCTCCACGACGGCGGCGAGCAGGCTGTAGCCCAGATTGGAGTAGTGGAACGCGGCGCCGGGCGCCGACCGCAACGGAGAGGCCAGGGCGCGCCGGACCATGGTGTCGCGGCCGACCGGGTCGTAGTCGTCGCCGAGGTCGGTCAGGCCGGAGGTGTGGGTCAGCAGATGGCGCAGGGTGATACGCCGTTTGTCGGCCGGCACCCGGCCGAGGTGGACGGAGATCGGGTCGGTGGTGCGCAGCTTTCCCGCCATCTGCAGCTTCATGATCGCGGCGGCGGTGAACTGCTTGGTGATCGACATGACGTCGTAGGCCGTGTCGCACCCGGCCGGGGTCTTCTTCTCACGGTCGGCCAGGCCGAATCCGGCGCAGTGCACGAGCGTGCCGTGCCGGGCCACCGCGACGGTGCCGCCGGGGCCGTGCGGCACCGTCCGGTCGAGGAACGCGTCGATTCCCGGATGGACCGGAGACAGCAGGACGCCGGCGAGGGCGGCGGGCAACCAGGGAGAGATCATGCGATCGACGCTGGCCGATCCCGCTCGCCGGGGGCAACGATTGTGCTGTTCCGGCTTGTGCGGATCCGTGCGAGTCCGTTGTACTGCCGGGTTATGAGCCCCGATGGACAGTCGGCCCGTCCCGACCCGGCCGCCGCGCGCACCGACGCCGAGTTCGCAGCCCAGCTGCGACGACTCAAGGTCTGGTCGGGACGCAGCTACCGCGACATCCAGCTGCACGCGCAGCGGGCCGGTCACCATCTGCCCTATTCGACCGCCGCGGGCATGCTCAAGCGCGACACGCTGCCCCGCCGGGAGGCGCTCACCGCGTTCGTCCTCGGGTGCGGCCTCGACCTGCAGGCGGCCGAGGCGTGGAACGCCGCGCGGACCCGGCTCGACCTGGGCGGCCTGCCGCCGGAACCGCCACGCCGCCCCTGGTGGGCGGTGGTCGCCGCCGCCCTGGTGGCCGTCGTCCAGGACGAGGAGGAGGTCGTGGAGGTGCTCGGCTAGAACTGCCGGAACTGCCCTTCGTGGACGTCGCCCACCCACTCCCAGCCCGGCTTGGCCGACGGGCCGATCCGGGGGTCGGCGGGCGCCCGGCCGTCGCGCAGCGCGAGCACGTAGGCGCGGTCCAGGTCGATCCGCTCCCGCGCCTGACCCGGTCCGCCGACCGACCCGTGGCCCGGGATGACCACGCCGGCCTGGCCCGCGACGTCCTCGATCAGGTCGAGCGCGGCGAGGTAGTCGGCGACGCCGCCGGACTCCAGCATCGGGATCAGGACGTCGGACAGCATGTCCCCCGCGATCAGCACACCACGGTCCTCGATCAGCAGCGCGGCGTGGCCGGGCGCGTGCGCCTGATGCTCGACGATCCGGACGGCGGGACCGTCCCAGGGGATTCGCGTGGCGCCGGGAGGAAGGCCGGTGACGAGGCCGAGGAGGTCGAGCGGCACCTGCCCGGCGATCTCCGTCTCCAGGAGGTGGTCGGCGATGTCGTCCTTCGCGCCCGCGTGCGACAGCTCCTCTTCCATGGCGGCCGCGCAGCGGGCGGTGCCGTAACGGGGAACGTCGCCGAACCGGGCGTCCCAGAGCACGTGGTCCCAGTGGGGATGGGTCGAGAAGCCCGCCACCACGGGCTGCCCCAGCTCGGCGAGGTCGCCCGCGAGACAGTCGAGCTCGGCGCGGGTCAGCCCCGGGTCGACGAGCAGCACGCCGCCGTCCCCCCGCACCACGATCGTGTTGGTCTGCACGAACACGCTCTCGTGGACCCACACCCCCTCGGCGGCCTGGGTCAGCATCAGCCCGCCTCCTTGGCGTCCACGACCGCGTAGTGGTGCAGGGTGACGCCCTGCTGGAACGACCGCTGCTCGATCAGGTCGAGGTCGACCGGCCGGTCGTAGTCGTCGAACAACGACCGGCCGAAGCCGAGGATCGAGGGGTGGGTGAAGAGCAGCAGCTCGTCGAGCAGCCCCGCGCGGAGCAGCTGGGTCGCCAGCGCCGCGCCGCCCACCCCGATGGCGCCGTCGGTCTCGGCCCGCAGCGCGGCGAGCCGCTCGATCGCGTCGTCGCCGCCGATGATCCGGGTGTTGTGGCCAGCACCACGCCGGGTGCGGGAGACCAGCACTTTGGGCTTGGACGTCCAGATCTCGCCGTATTCGCGCAGGTAGTCGGGCAGGGAGGCGTCGGCGTGCGCGTGCGGCCAGAACTCCTCCATGACCTCGTAGTAGACGCGGCCGTGGACCAGCAGCGCGAGCTCCCGCGTGCGCTCGTTGGCCTCGCGGTGCAGCTCCTCGTGGATGCGCAGCCACTCCCCGGCGCCGTTGTCGCCGGGAACCTGCTCGATCCGCAGGTCGAGGGAGACCTGCATCGCGTAGACGAAACGCCCCATCGGTTCCTCCTCTCCGAAAGTGCTTGTATTCTGCAACTACTATCGGGACGGCGAAACGCCTGTCAAGGAGGGAAACGTGGACCCACGGTCGGGGTGCCCGATCAACGCCGCCGTCGAGGTGCTCGGCGACCGGTGGTCGCTGCTGGTGCTGCGCGACGTCATGTTCGGCGACCGCCGCCACTTCCGCGCGCTGCTCCTCGGCTCGTCCGAGGGCATCGCCTCGAACATCCTCAGCGACCGCCTCGTCCGCCTCGTCGAGGCCGGCCTCCTCACCCGCGGCACGGCGGCCCGGGGCCAGCGCGCCCGCTACAGCCTGACCGAAGCGGGCATCCGGACGCTGCCGATCATCTGCGCCCTGGGCGACTGGGGCCTCGACTGGCGACCGGGCGACGACACGCTCCGGGACCGCCAGCGGCTCATCCGGGAGGGCGGCCCGGCGTTCGTCGAGGAGCTGATGGACGAACTCCGCGTCCGCCACCTCGACGCCCCGCCGAAACCCCACGACGGTCCAGGCGCGTTCGACCGCCTGGAGGCCGTCACCGAGGGCGCCGCCCCCGGATGACCTCCATGACGTCGTCGAACTCCGGCAACCCGGCGGCCGGAGCCGGCAGCGCCGCCACCGTCGTGGAGTGGGGCGGCTTGACGGGAAGGCCCGACCGCCAGCCGACGAAGTCGGTGATCGTGCTGCCCTCGGCGCGCTCCTTCAGCGAGTAGTAGCCCTGGTAGGCGGTGTCCCACATGATGTTGAACCGCACCGGCACCCCGGCCCGGTCGGTCAGCAGGTCCCACCACACCAGCGCCGGGCCGTAGGACTCGTCGGGCTTGGCCTGGGCGAGCGCCCGGAAGGTCGGCGAGACCGCGTAGAGGTCGGCGAAGGTGAGCTTGCCCCGCCACGAATAGAGGTTCGTCTGTGAGCGGCCCAGCGGGTCGATGAACACCGGGCCGGAGATGTACTTCTTCTCGTAGGTGTCGGAGAGCAGCCGCTGCAGCGTCGTCGGCTCGAAGATGTTCACGATCTGGTCGGAGAACGCACCGCCGCTCACCGCCTTGCCTCGGTAGGCCCACGGCCGCCCCTTGGGCAGGCCCGGGGAGTAGAGCCTCCCGGCCGAATAGTGGCGCCCGTTCGCCGCGACCGACCGGTGCAGCGAGGTCTGCGCCAGCAGGCTCTTCGCCTGGAGGTCGCCGCCGGCCGCGTCCTCCTTGGCGATGGCGAGCGTGCCGTCGCGCTTGAACATGACCTTGCGGGTCAGGTGGGAGCCGACCACCCCGGCCGGGCCCAGCTGAAGCCAGCCCTTGCGCTCGAAGTGGTAGTCGAACAGGTGCATCATGCTGTTGATCTTGCGGCCCCGGCCGCCCAGCATGACCGTGCCCCATTCGACGACCTTCGCCGTCCGCTTCTGCGCCAGCAGCCGCTTCACGGCCACGACGGGATTGGGGGCGGCGGCCTGGGCGGGTAAGGGTACGACCACGACGGAGGCAAGGACGGCGACGCCGATCCCCGCGATCTTTGATTTCACGGGTCCGCATCTTCCCACAGAGCGCTGGCCCGCCGGCGCGTACGGACGGTCCTGCACTCCTGACGTGGGCGTGGATGTCGCCGCCGGCGAAACCGTCTCAGCGGGAGCCCGCCTGTCCGGAATGTCAGGGGATTTCCCCGAGGCGGCCGGGCAGGGCTCACGGTCATCGTGCTGGTATGCAGCTGGTCGCACTGGCCCTGACGATCTCCGGATTCCTCAGCCCGGGACCGTCGGCTCATCTGGAGGTGACCCCGCCACGAGGACAGGCGGGCGACGTCATCACACTCACCATGCACGATGCCGGCGAGTACTGCGGCGATCCCGGCCGGGCGATGCTCGGGGAAACGGAGCTACCCGGGGAGTGGCGGCACGAGTATCGGGCCGCTGACGAGACCCACGTCGTGATCACCACCTTCGAGGTGCCCGCGAACGTTCCCAGCGGGGATCTATCGGTGTCCGTCCGGCACGATCCGACGAATGAGCTGTGTCCGCAGGTTGAGGCGGTCGTCTTCAACGTCACGGATCCCCCGGACAGCCCGGATCCACCAGACAGCCCGGATCCACCGGACGGCCCGGATCCACCAGAGGGCCCGGATCCACCAGACGGCTCCGTTCCGCCGGGCCAGGTGGATCCGGAGCCGGTGACCACGACGCCCGCGCCACCCGCGGGCACCGTGACGATCACCCAGAGTCCGCCGGTTTCCGAACCCGCCGACGATCAGGTGTCGACCGGCCAGCCCATGACCGAGCGCCCGGCCCTCTCCCCCAGCCCGTCGCCCGGCCCTGAGATCTCCTCGCCCCCTCCCCCGCAAACGGTCACCTCACCGCTGCCGAGGGCTCCGTTGCCCGCCGGGCTGCGGCCGGTGGCCGATTACACCTGGGCCGCCTTGGCCCAGGCTGTGGTGCTGGCCGTTCTGCTGGCGCTGGGCATGGTGCTCATCGGGTTCCCCGCGGAGTACTTCAACAAGCTGTACGAGACGCACCGTGACCGGCTGCGGTCGAAGCGGTGGAGCCTGCCGCCCCTGCGGTTGCCGCGGCCGCTGCTCCTGCTCGGGTCGGTGACCGCCGCCGGGGTGCTGTTCACCCTGGCCGGCGACGTCAGGCAGCCTGATCAGCTGTTCGGGTCGGTCGCCGCCTACGCGGTCGCCTTCCTCGTCACCACGCTCGCCTACGAGGTGCCGATCGAGTTGCGTCACCGCGAGAAGGGCAACGGCGCGGGCGTGCTCAAGGCGGTGCCGGGGGCGTTGTTCGTCGCACTGGTCTGCGCGGGGTTGTCATGGTGGCTGGCGTTCTCACCCGCCTACCTGTACGGCGTGTTCGCCGTCTTCCTCGCGTCGGGGCGCACGGAACTCGACCGCGACGACGCGGGCCGGGCGGTGCTGACCGGCTGTGTGTCCCTGCTCGTCGTCAGCGGCGGAGCGTTCGTGATCTGGTCGTCCATCGACGTGGGCACCCCTGCCACGATCGGCCTGTACGTCACGGATCTCGTGGTGGCGACGGTGTGGACCGCCGGAGTCCAGGCGGTGCTGTTCCTGATGACGCCGCTCGCCTTCATGGACGGCCCGAAGCTGCTTCGCTGGCGTAAGGCGGCGTACGCCGGGGTGGTCGTCGTGGCGGGCTGCGGGTTCGCGTTCAGCGCGCTGACCAGGGATCCCCAGCCGTTCAACGGCGCCGAACTGGCCAGAGCCTGCTGGTTGTTCGGGGCCTTCCTGCTGTTCACCGGGCTGTTCTGGGCGGTCTGCGCCGTCCTGGCCCGTCGTGCACGGTGAGACGCGTGTCGGTCGGGGCCACGCACTGGCAGGTGCGCGGCCCGACTGTGGCGCCCGGGGCTACGCGTAGAGGAACCAGTAGCCGTGTTCCGGGACGCACTGGTAGGACGTCCACCAGCCCTCGGTGATGCCGAGGTTGCCGACCCGGTTGCAGTCCCAGTTGTAGTAGTAGACGTTGCGGAGTGTGGCCGCCTGCGCGGGCGCGGCGCCCACGGACAGCACGAAGCCGAATGCGAGCAGTGCGGAGACCATCAGTTTGCGCATGGCGCGAGAGTCGCATCCCGGCGTCGGCTCGACCAGCGTGCCGATCTCCTTTGTACGGTGACCTGGACCGGTCCCCCGTCGTGGCTGAAAGGTTCACCGCTAGCCTGAAGGCATGATGCGAGCAGCGGGCGCCCTGGTCGGCCTGACGCTGCTCGTGGCCGCGACGGGCTGCGGCGACGACCCGCCCGTCGCCCGGCCGGCCGTCACCCCGGCCCCGACCGTCGAGGCGCTGCCCGTCGAGGCGCTGCCCGAACGGCCCTCGGAGGAGTTGGCGCTGCCCGACGGGCGCCGGGTCGCGATGCGCTACGAGAGCGGCCGGGGGCTGTTCGAGCAGCACTTCGATCCGAAGACGGGCGCGTGGTCGCGATCACGTCTCGTCTACAAGACCAAAACCGATCCCTGTCAGAGCATCAAGCTCCAGGAGAAGAGCGGCACGGTCACGGCGATCGCGAACTTCGGGCGTTACTGCTCCGACGGCGAGCCGCCGACCGAGTCGATCGCCGCGGTGGCCGTCGAGGACCTCTCCGAGTGGCGGCACCACCTGACCCGGAAGTTCGACGGCTGGGCGCGGGCCGCCGTCTCCGACGGCGGGCGGAAGGTGACCTTCGTCCGCAACGCCACGCATGTCCGGGCCAGGCTAGTCTGGACCGCGTCGGAGGGGTTCTCCGACACGGTCTTCACGTTCACCTCTTGACGTCCTTCTCGTCGATCACCGCTTCGGCGCGGGGGGCGACGACGGCGACCTTCGTGCCCCAGTTGTAGAGGCGGGTGTCGGAGGTGTAGTCGACGACGGTTCCGCCGCCGACGGGCGTGCGCATCTTGACGCTGAGGCGGGTGATCAGGCCGTCCTTGCCGAAGGAGAACGTGTAGGCGATCGTGGAGATCCGGCCGCTCTCGCTTTTGCCGCCGGGGCCGAACTGCTTGCGGAACACCGGGGAGAGCGCCGCCATCTTCGCGCTCGTGGTGGTGCCCTTCACCACGCCGCCGCGGTTGGAGCTCGCCTTGGCGATCAGCGTCTTGACCGTGTTCGGCTCGAACACGTCGACGATGACGCCGGCCGGGACCGGCGGGAGGGGGCGCTTGCGCACCCAGTACTTGCCCTCCGGCAGCCCCTGTCCGGCGCGCGGTCCCTGCACGTAGGTGGCCTTCGGCAGGGAGATCACCCGGCCGGGGGTCTCGGCGGCCTTGCGGACGCCGCGTTCGTCGTTGTCGGCGTCGTCGAAGAAGCCCTTGTCGTAGCGCGTCTTCTCGTTGAGGTCGGACGCGATCGGGCCCTTCGGGCCGAACTGGATCGAGCCCAGCTCCTGGGTGACGCTCCCCTTGCCGCCCTTCGGCCGCACCTGCAGCACCGTCTTGAGCTTGACGCCCTTGCCGGTGACGAACTGCGCCGTCAGCGCCCTGATCGGATCGACATTCGCCGCCGACGCCGGCTGCGCGGGCGCCACCAGGGCACCCGCCGCCACCAGCGTCACGGCCATCACTCGCTTCACCCGGGGAAGTCTCACAAGCCCAGGTCACAGCATGATCACATAGCCGACCTTCGTATTGTTCGATACCATCGAACAGTTCCGTCGTGAGTCATGGGGAGTTCAGGTGGCCAGGAGTGAGCGGCGTGCCGACGACGACGGCCAGCAGGTGCTGGTCGGCGCGCGGGTGCGGCAGTTCCGCACCGAGCGGGGGCTGACCCTGCGCGGGCTGTCCGCCCAGTCGGGGCTGTCGATCGGGTTTCTGTCGCAGGTCGAGCGGGGTGTCTCCTCCATCGGGCTGACCGCGCTCAACAGCCTGGCCAAGGCGCTCGACCGGCCGGTGCCGGAGTTCTTCAGCGCCGACGATCCGGAGCCCCGGTCGGAGCCGGCCGCGCCGCCGCTGCACTTCACGCTGACCCGCCGCGACGACGGCGCGACGCAGTACGTCTCGGGCCAGACCACCTACCGCATGCTCTCCGACCGGGGTCCTGACCTGGTGCTGGAGCCGATGCTGGTGCACATCGCGCCGGGCGGGAAGCGCGAGGAGTCCTACGGCCACCGGGGCGAGGAGTTCGCCTACGTGGTGCACGGCGAGCTGCTCTACGAGGTCGACGGGGTCGAGCACCGGCTGCTGCCGGGAGACAGCGTGCACCTGCGGTCGAGCGTGCCGCACCGGCTCTACAACGACACCGACGAGGTGACCACGGTGGTGTCCGTGGTCACCCCCCGGCTGTTCTGACGAGGCCCTGTTCACTCCCACGTAACATCGCGGACGAGTTCCGCGTGGTGGTGCACGATGGCCCAGCCCGCGGCCGTGCGGCGCAGCACGTCGGTGACCCGGGTGTGCTCCGGCGGGCCGCCCGGCGCGACCGCGACGAGCACGTAACGGGCCACGGCGGTGTCGCCCCACACGTCCACCCGCATCTCCCTGGCGCGCAGCGAGTCGAGCGACGGGCGGGCTCCGGCGGCGTCCCGTTCGGCGCGGTAGGCGTCGAGTTCGGCGCGGGTGCGCAGCGGGCCGGGCAGGTGGCTCTCCCAGGTGGTCACCTCGGGGTGGAGGTGGCTGTCGAACCGGGGGCGGTCGCCCGCCAGGAAGGCGTCGTACATGTCGTCGATGGCGGCGGCGACGTCGGCCGCCGAGGTGCCGCGGGTGGTGACGTCGAAGCCGGTCACAGGGCCGACCCGCCGTTCCGGTCGTCGCGCACGATCCGGCCGCCGGACATCACCCAGCGCACGCCGCGGAACGCCGACGCCGACTCCAGCGGGTCGGCGTCCATGGCGACGAGGTCGGCGTACTTGCCGGTCTCGACGGTGCCGAGGTCGGCCTCGGCGTCGAGCCAGCGGATCGGGCCGAGGGTGCCGGCGTAGAGGGCGCGGGCGGGGCCGAGGCCGGCGTCCGACATGTGCTCCAGTTCGCGGACCGTGGCGTTGGTGCCCTCGAAGTCCCAGAACGGGGGCATGTCGCTGCCGAGCAGCACCTCCACGCCCGCCGCCAGGGCCAGGGCGTAGCTCTCCAGGTGGCGGGGGCCCGCGCCGAGCGAGCGCTGCTGCATCCACTCCGGTACGCCGAGCTCGTCGAAGAACGCCTTGCAGCGGGTGACCAGCAGGGTCGGCACCAGCGCGGTGCCCTGGGCGGCCATCGCGGCGACCACCTCGGGGGTGAGCTGGTAGCCGTGCTCGACGCAGTCGAGGCCCAGCTCGACGGCCTCGGCGATGACGGGGGCGGGGCCCGCGTGGGCGGTGACCTTGCGGCCCCAGGCGTGCGCGGTCTCGATGACGGCGGTCAGCTCGTCGGTGAAGAGCTGGCGGGTGTGGATGTCCTCGTGCTCGCCGGCGATGCCGCCTGAGATCATCACCTTGATGAGGTCGGCCCCGGCCTTGACCTGGCTGCGCACCCCCTGGCGGAAGCCGTCGGCGCCGTCGCACTCCAGGGTGTCGGTGCCCTCGTGGCCGTGGCCGCCGGTGGAGACCAGCGCGCGTCCGGCGGTGAAGATGCGCGGGCCGGTCGCGCGGCCGGCGGTGACGGCGCGGCGCAGCGCGAAGTCGGCGTGGTCCTTCTCGGCGACGCAGCGGACGGTGGTGACCCCGCACATGAGGGTGCGGCGGGCGCCGTCGGCCATGTAGAAGGCCAGGTCGTGGGGGCTCAGGCCCTTGACCGCGTCGCCGCCCTGGCCGGGCAGCGACAGGGACAGGTGGGTGTGCATGTTGGCCAGGCCGGGCGTCAGGTAGGCGCCGCCCAGGTCGACGCGGCGGTGGTCTCGCCCGGCCTCGGCCAGGACGTCGCCGGCGGGGCCGACGGCGGCGATGCGGTCGCCGCGCACCCACACCGCCGCGTCGCGCAGGGGGCCGACGCCGTCGAGCACGCGGGCGTCGACCACCGTGCAGCCGGTCAGCACGGTCGAGTTCATGAAGGGTTCTTCCTTTCGTACAGGTCACGGGCCGCCTGCGGGGAGACGTACCCCTCGGCGAGGTCGTCGCGGACGGCGGCCGGGTCGCGGTCGCGGGGGTCGCCGTGGCCGCCGCCGCCGGCCGTCAGCACGGTGACGCGATCACCGGGCGAGACGGCGGTGCGGCGGGTGCTCACCCGCTCCTCCCGGTCGGTGCCGGGGAAGACGATCACCTGGTTGGGCTCGGGCTCGTGCCCGCCGTCGAGCGCCCACGGGCGCGATCGGGTCTTCTTGACGACCGACAGGAACTCGCCCCCGGTGACGAAGCGGATGTCCCGGCGCAGGCCGGGGCCGCCCCGGTGCCGTCCGGGCCCGCCGGAGTCGGTGCGGATCTCCAGGCGCTCGACGAACATCCCGGTCCGGGCCTCCAGCACCTCGATCGGGGTGATGCGGGCCTGGGTCTGGGCGAGGTGGTTGGCCGGGCCGATGCCGTCGTGGTGCGGGGCGCCGCCCCAGCCGACCGGCTCGTTGTTGCTGACCGCGAACAACCTCCCGGTGTCGGGGTGGACGCCCACCATCATGAAACCCGGCACGTCGCCGCCCGAGGAGGCGGGCAGCCGGTCGGGCATGCCCTGCGCGAGGGCCTTGTAGATGAGTTCGAGCGCGACCGTGCCGGTCCACTGGGTGAAGGTGGCCGCCGGGTAGACCGCGTGGAAGAGCGTGCCGGGCTCGGCCCGCACGGTCAGGGCGGTGAAGTGGCCCGCGTTCGCGGCCTCGCCCGGCGTGGTGATCGCCTTGAACGCGACCCGCGCGGTGGCGATGGTCGCCCCGAGCGGCAGGTTCACCGGGCCGGCGACGGCGGGCGAGGAACCGGCGAAGTCGACGACGCAGGTCCCGTCGGCGATGGTCACGGTGACCCGCATCTTCACGGGGTCGTCGGTGACGCCGTCGTCGTCGAGCAGGTCCTCGGCCGTCCACGACCCCTGCGGCAGCGCGGCCAGGGCGTCGGCGGTGGACGCCTCGGCCACCGCGATCACGGTGTCGATCGCCCCGGCGACGGTGGCACGGCCGTAACGCCGGTCGAGCTCGACCAGGCGGCGCTCACCGGTGCGCAGGGCGGCGATCTGGGCGTGCAGGTCGCCGAGCACCTCGTCGGGCATGCGCGAGTTGAACCTGATCAGCTCGTGGATCTCGTGCACCGGCTCGCCGCGCGAGACGACCTTCGTCCCGGGGAAGATGACGCCTTCCTGGTGCATGTCGGTCGAGTCGAGCACGTAGCCCGGGTCCTTCGCGCCCAGGTCCATCCAGTGGGCGCGCACGCACACGAAGCCGATCAGCTCGCCGTCGAAGACGGGGGCGAACAGGGTCGCGTCGTAGGAGTGGGCGGCGTTCCAGTACGGATAGTTGAGCAGCACCACGTCGCCGGGGTGCAGGTTGTCGCGGCCGACGTACTCGACGCCCTTGCGGATCGAGTAGTCGTTGGCGCCCAGGAACCGGCTCAGGCCGGTCGACTCGGCGACCAGGCGCAACGCGGGGTCGTAGATCGAGATGCCGAAGTCGTGCACCTCGTAGATGACGGGGTTGAACGAGGTGCGCACCAGCGTGGCGCGCATCTCCTCGGCGACCGAGACCAGGTGGCTGCGCACGACCTCGACGGTGGTGCCGTCAGTCATCGGCGTCCACTCCGTAGAGGTCGCGGGCCGCCTGCGGGGAGACGTACCCCTCGGCGACGTCGTCGCGGACGGCTTCGGGGTCGCGGTCGCGCGGGTCGCCGTGGCCGCCGCCGCCCGCGGTGAGCAGGGTGACGCGGTCGCCCGGCGACACGGCGGTGCGGCGGGTGCTGACGCGCTCCTCCCGGTCGGTGCCCGGGAAGACGATCACCTGGTTGGGGTCGGGCTCGTGCCCGCCGTCGAGCGCCCACGGGCGGGATCGGGTCTTCTTGATCACCGACAGGAACTCGCCCTCGGTGACGAAGCGGATGTCCCGCCGCAGGCCCGCGCCGCCCCGGTGCCGGCCCGCGCCGCCGGAGTCGGTGCGGATCTCGACCCGCTCGAAGAACATGCCGGTCTTGGCCTCCAGCACCTCGATCGGGGTGGTGCGGCCGGTGCTGCCGGAGACGTGGGTGGCGGCGTGCATGCCGTCGTGGCCGGGGGTCGCGCCCCAGCCGACCGGGTCGTTGTTGCTGACCGCGAACAACTTCCCGGTGTCGGGGTGGACGCCGACCATCATGAAGCCCGGCACGTCGCCGCCCGAGGAGGCCGCCAGCCGGTCGGGCATGCCCTGGGCCAGCGCCTTGAGGATCAGCTCGACGGCGACGATGCCGGTCCACAGGGTGAACGTCGGCTGCGGGTAGACGGCGTGGAACAGCGTGCCCGGCTCGGCCTTCACCGTCAGCGGCGCGACGGTGCCCTCGTTCGACGGCTGGTCGGCCGAGGTGAGCGACTTGAGCACGACCTTGCAGATCGCCTCGGTCGCGCCGTAGGGCATGTTGATCGGCCCGGCCGTCGCCGGGGCCGACCCGGCGAAGTCGACGGTGAAGCCGCCGTCGTCGATCGTGACGGTGACCTGCATCTTCACCGGGTCGTCGGTGATGCCGTCGTCGTCGACCCAGTCGACCGCCGTCCACGACCCCTGCGGCAGCGCGGCCAGCGCCGCGCGGGTGCGCGCCTCCCCGTCGGCGATGATGCGCTCGACGGCGGCCTCGACGGTCGGGCGGCCGAACTTGGCGAGGATCTCCAGGAACCGCCGTTCGCCGGTACGCAGGGCGGCGATCTGGGCGTGCAGGTCGCCGAGCACCTCGTTCGGCATGCGCGAGTTGAACCGGATCAGCTCGTGGATCTCGTGCACCGGCTCGCCCCGGGAGACGACCTTCGTCCCGGGGAAGATGAGCCCTTCCTGGTGCATGTCGGTCGAGTCGAGCACGTAGCCGGGGTCTTTCGCGCCCAGGTCCATCCAGTGGGCCCGCACGCACAGGAAGCCGACCAGGTCGGCGCCCTCGAAGACCGGCGCGAACAGGGTCGCGTCGTAGGCGTGCGCGGAGTTCCAGTACGGATAGTTCATCAGCACCACGTCGCCGGGGTGCAGGTTGTCGCGGCCGACGTACTCGACGCCCTTGCGGAGGGCGAAGTCGTTCGCGCCGAGGAAGAAGGTGAGGCCGGTGGCCTCGGCGATCAGGCGCAGGCCGGCGTCGTACATCGACATGCCGAAGTCGTGCACCTCGTAGATCACCGGGTTGAACGAGGTGCGCACCAGCGTGGCGCGCATCTCCTCGGCCGCCGACAGCAGGTAGCTGCGCACGACCTCCACGGTCGCGCCGTCGAGCGTGGTCATCACGCCTCCCCGTCGAGGGTCACCAGCAGGTGGCCGTATTCGTCGACCTCGACCCGCTGGCCGCTGGGCACCACGGTCGTGGACGTGCCCTCGTCGACCAGGGCCGGACCGGCGAAGGCGTCGCCGGGCGCGAGGTCGGCCCGGTCGTAGACCGCGAACGAGGTCAGCGCCCGGGTGCCGAAGTCGTAGGCCCGCCGGTACGTCGGCACGGGGGCCTTCTCACCGCGCGGCGGGCGGGTCAGTTCGGGGCGGTCGGCCCGGCCGACGCCGCGGACCCGCAGGTTGAGGATCTGGAGCCGGTTGTCCATCGCGTGGCCGTAGCGGGCGCGGTGCAGCTCCTCGAACGCGACCCGGACGGTCTCCGCGTCGAGGTCGCGGCCGACCGGGACGGTGAGTGTGTGTTCCTGGCCCAGGTAGCGCAGTTCGAGCTGCCGCTCCAGGATCGCCAGCTCGGCGGGGATGCCCTGCTCCGTCAGCGAGGCCACCGCCTCGGCCTCGACCTCGCGGAAACGGTCGTCCAGGTCGGCGAGGTCGAGGTCGTCGAGGGTCGCCATGACGGTCCGGGAGAAGTCGCCGACGATGTCGGCCGACAACATGCCCCAGGCCGAGAAGCCCGAGGGCGCGAACGGCACCACGACCTCGCGGATGCCCATCTCCCTGGCCAGCAGCGGGGCCAGCAGCGGCCCGGCCCCGCCGAACGCGAGCAGCGAGAAGACGCGCGGGTCGTGGCCGCGCTCCACGGTGATCTGCCGGACCGCGCCGACCGTCTTGGCCAGCAGCACGTCGAACACCCCGGCGGCGGCCGACTCGACCGGCAAACCGAGCGGCCCGGCGATCTGCTCCGCCAGCGCCGCGCGGGCGGCGTCGGCGTGCAGGCCCATCTCGCCGCCGAGGAACCGGTCGGGGTCGACGTAGCCGAGCACGACGGCGGCGTCGGTGACCGTGGGCCGGGTGCCGCCCCGGCCGTAGGAGACCGGGCCGGGGTCGGCCCCGGCGCTCTCGGGGCCGACCTTGAGCAGGCCCCGGTCGAGCCAGGCGATCGAGCCGCCGCCCGCGCCGATGGTGCGGATGTCGTACGTCGGGATGAGCAGCGGGAAGTGTTCGAGCTGGGCCTCGTACGCGGCCACCGCCGAGCCGCGCTCGATGACGCACGCGTCGAGCGAGGTGCCGCCGATGTCGAAGGTCAGCAGGTAGTCGCGCTTGAGGGCGTCGGCCAGGTAGGCCGCGCCGACGATGCCCCCGGCCGGGCCGGACAACACCGTGTGCGTGGGCGAGGTCTTGGCCACCGCCGACGTCATCGAGCCGCCGCCCGAGCGCATGATGAGGAACCGGCCGCCGAAGCCGCGCGCGGCCAGCCCGGCCTCCAACTCGTCGACGTAGCTCTCGAAGATGGGCCGGATGTAGGCCTCCAGCACCGTGGTGCTGGTGCGTTCGTACTCGCGGTACTCGCGCACGATGTCGGTCGAGAGTGACAGGCTGACCTGCGGATACGCCTCGCGGATGAGGTCGGCCGCCTGCCGCTCGTGGGCCGGGTTGAGGTAGGAGTGCAGGAAGCAGACGGCGATGCCGTGCACGCCGTGCTCCTCGACCAGGGTGCGGGCCGCCGCGCGCACGCTGTCGGGGTCGAGGTCCTCCACCACGCGGCCCCGGTAGTCGAGCCGGCCCTTCACGCCCGCCGTGTGGCGGCGCTTGACCAGGCTCCGCGGGCGTTCGTACTGGAAGTCGTACATGTGGTCGGGCGGCACGTTGCCCCGGCCGATGAGGAAGACGTCGCGGAAGCCCTCGTTGGTGATGATGCCGGTCGGACCGCCCCGGCGCTCCAGCACGGCGTTCAGGCCGAGGGTGGTGCCGTGGATGAACAGCTCCACCCGGGACAGGTCGGTGCCGAGCGCCTCGATCGCGTTGAGCACCCCCTCCCACGGCCGCGCCGGGGTGGTGGACGCCTTGCGGAACCTGACCCGGCCGGTGCGCGAGTCGAGCTCCATCGCGTCGACGAAGGTGCCCCCGATGTCGACGGCCAGCCGGATGGTGCGATCAGACACGGATGTCACTACCTTTCAGCAGATCGGGGATCTCGGGCACCCGGCGGCAGGCCGCGCGGGCGGCCCCGTAGGACCGCAGCTCCTGCTCCTCGGCCCGGCAGCGGTCGTCGGCGAACGGGCAGCGCGCGGCCAGCGGGCACCCCGTGGCGTCGGCCTCGGTGTCGTCGAGGTCGTCGGTGAGCGTCACCTTCGGGCCGGCGAAGCCGGCGCCGAGGCTGGGCGCGCTCGCCAGCAGCGCCCGGGTGTAGGGGTGGCGGGGGTTGCCGAAGACCTCCTCGACCGGGCCCTCCTCGACGATGCGGCCGAGGTAGAGCACGATCACGCGGTCGGCGAAGCCGCGCACGGTGGCCAGGTCGTGGGAGATGAAGACCGAGCCCCGCGTCGGGTCGCGCACCACGCCGGCGATCACTTCGAGGATCTGCGCCTGCACGGTGACGTCGAGCGCCGAGGTCGGTTCGTCGAAGACGAGCACGTCGGGTTCGCCGGCCAGCGCGCGGGCGATGCACACCCGCTGCGCCTGCCCGCCGGAGAGTTCGTGGGGGTGGCGGGTGAGCATCGAGCGGTCGAGCTCCAGCCGGTCGACCACGGCCTCGACGCGCTCGGCCCGCTGGGCCGCCGGCAGGCCGAGGGCGCGCAGCGGTTCGCCGATGGCGTCGGCGACGGTGCGGCGCGGGCTGAGAGAGCCGATCGGGTCCTGGAACACCATCTGGACGCGGGTCCGCAACTGGCGCAGCTCACGCCCGCGCAGGTCGGACATGCGCGCCCCGGCGACCTTCACGTCGCCGCGCGCGGGCGGCACCAGGCCGAGCAGCAGCTTGGCGAGGGTGCTCTTGCCGCAGCCGCTCTCCCCCACGACGCCGAGCGTCTCGCCCGCCGCCACCCGCAGGCTGACCCCGCGCAGCGCGGCGTGACCGCCTTTGCCGAAGCGGCTGCGGTAGACCACGTGCGCGTCGTCGACCTCCAGCACGGTCTCGGCCGCCGCCGTCACCCGCTCGGGCGTCTCGGCGGGTTCCGAAACGGCGAGTTCGTCGGTACGGGGGTGGAAACAGGCCAGCGTCCAGTCGTCGGCGGCCCCGGGCACCGGACGCGAAGAGGGCCGGTCGGCGGTGCACTCGGCGGTGGCGTGCGCGCAGCGCGGCGCGAACGGGCACTCGCGCGGGGCCGCCGTCAGCAGCGGCATCGCGCCCGGGGTGGCGACGACCGCGCGGCCGTCGACGTCGGGCACCGACCGCAACAACGCCCGCGTGTACGGATGGGCGGGCCGCCCCAGCACCCGCGCGGCCGGGCCGCTCTCCACCACGGTGCCCGCGTAGAGCACCACGACCCGGTCGCACACCCCGGCGACGGAGGCCAGATCGTGGGAGATGAGCAGCACGCCCCGGCCGTCGGCGTCGGCGGCGTGCCGGAACTGGCGCAGGATCTCCTTGGTCAGCGTCACGTCGAGGCCGGTGGTGGGCTCGTCGGCGATGAGCAGGCCGGGGGCGCAGCCGGTGGCCAGCGAGATCATCACCCGCTGCGCCATGCCGCCCGACAGTTCGTGCGGGTAGGCGCCCAGCCGCCGCCGCGGCGAGCGGATGCCGACCGCCGCGAACTGCTCCTCGGCCGCCTGCCGCGCCTCGGCCTCGGTGAGCCGCCGGTGGGTGGTCAGCCGGTCGGTGAGCTGGCGGCCCACGGTCCGGGTCGGGCTCAGCGCGCCGCGCGGGTTCTGGAAGCAGATGGCCGCGCCGTGCCCCCGGTGGCGGCGCAGCGCGCCGGCGTCCATGCGGAGCACGTCGTCGCCCTCGAAGCGGACCGCGCCGGTGGCGTGCGACCCGCCGGGGAGCAGCCCGACGATCGAGCGGGCGACCATGCTCTTGCCGCCGCCGCTCTCCCCCACCAGGCCGACCACCTCGCCCCGGCCGACCCGCAGCGAGACGCCGCTGAGCGCGGCCACCTCGCGGCCGGGCCGGCGGATGACGACCGACAGATCCTCGATCGAGAGCAGGTCTGGATCCACGGGGCTCACCGCCGCTTCGCTTCGGCGCGCTCCTGGAGGCCCTCGCCGAGGAGGCTGAAGCCGAGCACGCAAATGAGCAGGACAAGGCCGGGCGGGACCGAGGTCCACCAGCGCCCGGCCACCACGTCGGGGCTGCCGAGGCTGATCATCGCGCCCCACTCGGCGGCCGGGACGGTCACGCCCAGCCCGAGGAACGAGAGCCCGGCGAGGGTGAGCATCGCCCACCCGGCGTTCAGCGGCGCGATCACCCTGACCGGGGTCAGGCTGTTGGGCAGCACGTGCCGCCACACCACCCCGAAGGTCGAGGCGCCCGAGGTGACGGCCGCGGCCACGAACGCCGACTCGCGCACGGTGCGCACCTCGGCCCGGACCAGCCGGGCGTAGGCGGGCGCGTTCACCGCCGCGATCACCGCGATCAGGTTGCCGGTGCCGTTGCCGACCAGCGCCGCGACCGCCAGCGCGAGGATGAAGGTGGGGAACGCCTGGAAGACGTCGACCACGCGCATCAGCACGTCGTCGACCCAGCCGCCGAGGTAACCGGCGACCAGGCCGAGCGCGGTCCCGGCGACGACGGCCACGGCGACCCCGGCGACCGCGATCCCGAGGTCGAGGCGGCCGGCGTGCAGGAGCCTGCTCCAGACGTCCATGCCGTTGGCGTCGGTGCCGAGCGGGTGGCCGGGGCCGGGCGGCACGAGCGTGCCGAGGGGGTCGATCTCGGTCGGCCCCCAGCCGGTGAGCAGCGGCGCGAGGATCGCCGCCAGCGCGACGACGGCCAGGATCACCGAGCCGGTGACGATGAGGACGGTGGCGAAGCGGCCCGGACGGGCCGTGCCGACGACGACGGTCTCAGCCATGACGACCACCTCTCAGATCTGCACGCGCGGGTCGAGGGCGGCCTGCGCCACGTCGGCGATGAGGAAGACCACGACGTAGCAGAACGCGATCACCAGGACCGACGCCTGCACGACCGGGTAGTCGCGGTAGAGCAGGCCGCGCAGCGCCCACTGGCCGAAGCCCTGCCACGAGAACACGTACTCGACCAGCACGGTCGAGCCGATCGAGGTGCCGAACACCAGCGCGGCCAGCGACGGCAGCCGGGCCAGCGTCGCCCGCAGCAGGTAGCCGCGCAGCAGCGTGCGCCCGCCCAGGCCGTGGGCGGTGGCCGCGATGTACGGCTCGGAGTGCAGCACCTCCAGCGCCGAGGCCCGCACGCTGCGCAGCAGCGGCGCGACGACCACGATCGCCAGCGTCGCCACCGGCAGGATCAGGTGCGCCAGCGCCGACCCGAACGCCGGGCCGTTGAGCGTCAGCGCGGCGTCGAGCAGGTCGGCCCCGGTGAGCGGGGTCAGGTTCGTGTCGGGGTCGACCCGCCCGCTGGGGGCGGGGAACCAGCCGAGCACGCTGTAGCCGACCAGGATCAGCACCAGCCCGAGCCAGAACTCCGGCATCGAGTTGCCGACCAGGGCCAGCAGCCGCACCCCGTGGTCGCCCGCCCGGTCGGCGCGGCGCGCCGACCAGACGCCCAGCAGCACGGCGACCACCAGGGCCACCGCGAGCGCCAGCACGACCAGTTCGAAGGTCGGGCCGATGCGCAGCCCGATCTCCGCGCCGACCGAGGTGCCGCTCTGGATGGAGGTGCCGAGGTCGCCGGTGACCAGCCCGCCGAGGTAGTCGAGGAACTGCTTCACGACGGGCTGGTCGAGGCCGTAGCGGGCCCGCGCGGCGGCGGCGTCCTCGGGTGTGGCGTTCGGGCCGAGGATGGTCCGGATCGGGTCGCCGGGCAGCACCCGGACCAGCAGGAAGGTCAGGACGACCACTCCGAGCAGCACCGGGATGAGCTGGAGCAGCCGCCTGACGAGGAAGCGGACGATCCTCATGTCACGCCAGGAACCGCAGGCGGGCCAGGCCGTCCATCGGCTGCACCCAGCCGGCCACGTCCTCGCGCACGGGCAGGTTGAAGTTGGGCTGGCAGACGACCACCCACGGCACGTCGGCGGCCAGGACGTCCTGCACCTTGGCCCACAACTCGCCGCGCGCGGCGGCGTCGACCGTGGTGTGCGACTCCTCGTAGATCTTCTCGATCTCCGGGTTGGAGTAGTTGGAGTAGTTGAGGTTCGCGCCCTTCACCAGGCTGGTGGCGAGCATGTACTCGACGTCGTTGACCCAGAGCTGGCCCGAGGTGATCTGGAGCGGCACGCTGCGCTTCTGGCGGCGTTCGGCCAGCGTGGCCGGGTCGAGCGGGGCGAGCGTGAGCTCGATGCCGGCCTTGCGGGCCTCGCTCTGCACCAGCACGGCGAGCTGCTGCTGCTCCTCGTTGTCGGCCTCGAAGACCAGCTCGGAGGCGACCGACGTCTTCCCGGCGGCGGCCAGCGCGGCCTTGGCCTTCTCCAGGTCGTAGGCGTAGGGGTAGCCGCGCTCGTCGTAGCCGGGCATGTCGAGCGGCACCGGGCTCTTGGCCGGCCGGGCGTCGCCGCCGTAGATGTTGGCGATGATCTGCTCGTACGGCACCGCGTACGCCAGCGCCTTGCGCACGTTCACGTCGTCGAACGGGGCGGTGGTCACCGACATCTGGAGGGTGACCTGCTGGTTGCTCGGCGCGGAGATGACCTTGACGCCCGGGACCTTCTTCAGGTCGGCGACGTCGCGCTTGCTCACGCCGAGGGCGATGTCGATGTCGCCGTTCTGGAGCTGGAGCCGCTGGTTGGAGGCGGCCGGCACGACCGAGACGCGGATCGTCGGGGTCCTGGCCGGGTCGGGGCCGGGGTAGCCGGCGTTGGCCGCCAGCACGATCTCCTGGCCCTGGGTGGCCTTCTCGACGTTGAAGTAACCGCCGGTGGGCGGGTTCTTGGCGAACCACTCCTTGGCCCACGGGTCGGCGTCGGTGGCGTGCTTCTTGGCTTCGACGGAGTCGAAGACGTACAGGGAGATGGCCTGGATCTGCGGGGTGAGCGCGCTGGGGAAGGCCTGGGTGAACTCGACGGTGTAGTCGTCGACGACCTTGACCTGGTCGGGCTCGGTGAGGCCGATGACGCGGTAGATGCCGGCCACGTTGGCCTGGGCGGCGAAGGCGCGGTCCTTCGACCACTTGACGTCGGCGGCCTTCATCTCGTTGCCGCTCGCGAACGTCACGCCCTTGCGCAGCTTGAGGGTCCAGACCTTCTGGTCGGCACTGGGGGTGAAGGACTCGGCGAACGTGGGCGTGATGTTCGTGGTGTCGAGGATCTGCGCCCCGTTCACGTCGGTCACGCCGTAGTCGATCAGGTAGGGGTAGACGTTCTTGTAGAGCATCAGCGCGGTGAGGTCGAAACCGACGAAGTCCTGGTCCCAGCTGCTGAGGTAGCTGGAGACGGCGATGCGCAGCGACGACGCGGCGGCGGGGGCGGTGCCGGAAGGGGCGGTCGCGCCCTGGGGCTTCGAGCCGGCGGCGCAGCCGGTGGCCAGCAGCAGGGCGACGCCGCCGCCGAGCTGGAGCACCGACCGACGAGAGAAAGCGGGAGAACCAGCCATAGCTCGCCTTCCACGAACAGGTGTGCGCGGGCTGGGGATCGCCCGCACTCACACCGTTCTACCAAGGCGAAACTTCCGTGAACAAGAGGGAAAGCTGTTTCATCTGAGTAAACATGTCCACGCTGACCTGCAGAAGCATGTTCATCGCTGTTCAGTTAACGCGAAATCGCGGGCAGGACCTCGCTGCCGAGCTTCTCGACGGCCTCCCGCAGGTCGGGGCCGAGCGGGGGCCCGAACGACAGGTGGGCCGCCCCGGCCGCGCGCAGCGAGCGGCACCGCTCGACCACGTCGGCCGTGCCGCCGGTGATGCCGAGCGACAACATGCGGTCGTCGACCAGCCGCGCGGCGGCGTCCAGGCCGTCGCGCTCCAGCACGGCCGTGATCGGGGCGAAGTCCTCGACCGCGAGCCCGGCCCGGCTCAGCAGGTAGGGCGCGAACGACGGCCCGTAATAGGCGATCTTGGCGGCCATGGCGAGCCGGGCCTGCTCGTCGTCGCCGCCGGTCGAGACCCAGAAGCAGGCCGGGACGTCGAGCTCGTCGACCGAGCGCCCGGCCTCCTCGGCGCCCTTCGCCACCTCGGCCCGCGCGGTGGTGAAGTGTTCCGGCGGATAGAGCAGCGGCAGCACGCCGTCGGCCAGCCGCCCGGCCATCTGGAGCATCTTGGGGCTCATCGCGCCGACGTACACCGGCACCGGATCGCCCGGCGGCAGGCGCAGCTCCGACAGCGGCCCGAACCACGCGGGCAACTCTCCCCTGACCTCCTCCGCGCCGAGCAGGGCGCGCAGCACCGTGACCGCCTCGGCGGTCCGCGACAGCGGGCGCGGGCGCTCGATCCCGGCCCAGCCGAGGAACTCGGCCGACCCGGCGGCGACCCCGAGCAGGAACCGGCCGCCGGTGGCCTCGCGCATGGTCGCGGCCATCATGGCGATCTCCGAGACGTGCACGGAGTAGGGGTTCATGATGCCGACGCCGAGCTTGATGCGCTCGGTCTTGGCGGCCAGGTAGCCGAGCAGCACCGGGGCCGAGCGCAGGAACAGGTCGTTGGAGACCCACAACTGGTCGAAGCCGTGTTTCTCGGCCCGCTGCGCCAGGTCGACCAGGGTCGGGATGTCCAGGTCGTTGTTGACCCGCAGGGAGAACGTCATGCCCGGACCGCCTTCGCGTCGATCTCGACCTCGACCAGGAAACCCTCGCCGATGAGGGCGTTGACCACGTAGGTGCTGTTGGCGGGGGCCACGTCGCCGAGCACCTCGGCGTGGGCCCGCGCGGCCTGCTCCCAGTCGGCGTCGGGGGTCAGCAGCAGCCGGGTGCGGAACACGGTCTCCCGCCTGCCGCCCAGCGCCTCCACCGCCGCGACGCCCCGCCGGAGCGCGTCGAGGGTCTGGGCGTAGGCGTCGGGGCCGTCGGCCGTGGTGCCGCTCACCGCGATGAGGTCGCCCTGCCGGGCGGCGCGGGAGTAGCCGGCCTGCTCCTCCCAGCCGGAGCCGTCCTTGACCCGGGTGACCGACGGGACGCCGCCCTGCGCCGGGTCGGTGTACTCCTCGATCCGGGTGACCCGGCCGTCGCGCACCTCGACGCGCATCATCGCGTCGACCGCCATCTCGGTGCCCTCGTCGCGGTCGCGGCCCCGGTAGACGCAGCGCTGCACGTAGCCGCCGGGCACCGGGTCGACGCGCACGTCGGTGGCGTGGAAGCCCTCGATCCCGGCGTCGATGAGGCGGATCGCGTCGAGGCTCTCGACCTTGTCGCGGTCGATGCCGTCGTAGTTGTGCCAGACGCGGATGTCGTCGGCGTACAGGCGGTCGAGCCGGGCGACGTCGCCGGAGGTGATGGCGTCGAGGAGCTCGGCCGCGAAGGCGCGCATGTCGCCCGCCAGGGCGTCGGCCTTCTCCAGTTCACTCGCGTCGCCCAGCAGTTGCAGGCGCTGCACGGCCAGCGGCACGTTGCCGTCGGCCCACAACGCGTCGTGGAAGGCGCGCAGGTCGAAGCCGTCGCGGTCGCGCCGGGCGGCGTCGGCCAGCAGCCGGGTCACCTGCACCTTGCCCACCTGGTACGACAACCCCTGGCCCGGGGTCGCGGCGAAGAACGCGGCCTCCTCGCGGGCGGTCTCCAGGTCGACCGGCACGAGCTCGTGCAGCATGCGGGCCGCGCCGTCGATGTCGATCTCGCCGAGCGCCAGGCGCACGTCGACCTCGACCCGGATCGCCCGCAGCCGCATGAAGTTGTAGACGATGGCCCGGCTGAGCGGCGCGTCCTCGAACAGGCCGGCCTGGAGCATCATCTCCTCGTTGTAGAAGGCGATGCCCTCGTTGGGCACGGAGTCGTAGAACCGGCGGTGGGCCGGATCGGGGTGCCGCCAGGTCAGCGCGAGCTGCTGGTAGTGCACGCCCTCGTGGATGATCCCGGCGCGCGGGTCGGCCGCGTTGGCCTTGTAGAAGTAGGGCAGGTCGGGGCCGGGCACCGGGACGTAGCTGACGCCGTCCTGGTCGAGCCGGTGCTCGTCGGTGAGGTCGTCGCTGACGCCCAGCCAGCGCAGCGGCTCCAGGTAGTCGGGCCGGGGCAGGTTCCGGTAGTGCCGCAGCTCCGCCGGTTGCGACAGCAGGCCGCGCTCCTCGTAGAAGGCGCGCACCTCCAGCTCGGCGGCCCGCTCGGCCGCGCTCTGCGCCTCGGCGCTCTCCGGCGGCGCCGGCCACGCGGGCGGGCCCGACCTGGCCCGCTCGAACAGCTCGAACGCCTCGGCCCGGTCGCGCTCCTGGGCGGCCAGGGCGAGGATCTCGGCCGTCGACCAGGGCAGCAGGGCGACCCGGTGCAGGAAGAAGCCGAACGCCTCCGCGCCGACGGGCCGGTGCGGGGCGAAGCCCGGCAACCGCTCGGTCAGCCAGGCCAGCCAGCCGGCCAGCGCCTCGGCCGCCACCTCGGCCGCCTTCGCGGCGGCGTCGCGGCAGGCCGGGTCGAGGTGCGGCAGCAGCAGGGCGACGGCGGTCCTGAGCTGGTCGGCCACCTCGCGGCTGTCGTTCAGGGCGAGTTCGGCGAACTCGCGGGTGGCGGTGCCGTCGAGGTTGTCCCTGGCGGTGTCGAGGGTGCCGGGGATCCAGCGCAGCCGCTCGACCAGGTCGGCGCTGCGGGCCGCGTCGAACGGGCCGGGCGGCAGCAGCGCGTCGTAGACGTGGCCGACCGTCTGGTCGAGGTAGAACCAGGGGTCGCGCCGCCAGCTCCGCACGACGTCGAGCTCCCACCGCACCCGCGCGGTCGCCGAGGCGAGCAGCCGGCGCGGCACCTCGACCGCCGGGTCGGCCGACGGCGCGACGGCCGCCAGGTCGCTTTCGATCGCGGCCAGGAACCGCAGGTCCTCCTCGACCGTGAGGGCGTCCCACTCCGGCCGCCACCCGGCGGGCCGGACCACCCGGGGGATGTCGTCGCGCGTCCGCGGCGTGGTGGCCAGCCGCCAGGCCCAGAACCGCTCGGTCAGCTCCGCGAGCACCTCATGTCCTCTCATCAGTCATTCGGCCAGCACGCAGGCGGCCGAACGGCCGTCGCGCAGGATCGTCAGCGGCGGGTCGTCGTGCGCGCACGACGCCAGCGCCACCGGGCAGCGCGGATGGAACCGGCACCCCCCGGGCGGCCGCGACGGGTCGGGCACGTCTCCCGGCAGCTCGACCGGCAGCACACCCGCGCCGTCGGCCCGGGGCACCGCCGAGATGAGCGCCTTCGTGTACGGATGGGCGGGCTCCGACCACACCTGCCGGGTCGGCCCGACCTCGACGACCCGCCCCAGGTACATGACCGCCGTGCGGTCGGCGATCTGCCGCACCACCGACAGGTCGTGCGAGATGAACACCAGGCCCATGTCGAGCTCGCGGACCAGCTCCACCAGCAGGTTCGCCACCGACGCCTGCGCCGAGGCGTCGAGCGCGCTGATCGGCTCGTCGGCGATGATGCAGCTCGGCTCGGCCGCCAGCGTGCGCGCGATGGCGATGCGCTGGCGCTGGCCGCCGCTGAACTCGTGCGGGTAGCGCTTCACCGCGTCGGCCGGGAGGCCGACGCGTTCGAGCAGCTCCCCGGCCCGGCGGCGGGCCTCCGTCTTGGACGTGCCGCCGAGCAGATACCCGTCGCCCACCTGGTCGCCGACCAGGCGGCGGGGGTTGAGGGAGGCGTACGGATCCTGGAAGACCATCTGCAGCCCGCGCAGCTCGGCCGGGCGGCGGCGCAGCCCCAGCGGCGCGACCGGGCGGCCGTCGAAGCGGATCTCGCCGGACGTGGTGCCCTGGAGGCCGACGATCGCCCGGCCCAGCGTCGACTTGCCGCAGCCCGACTCGCCGACCAGCCCGAGGATCTCGCCCCGGGCGAGGGTCAGGTCGGCGTGGTCGACGGCGCGCAGCGGCGGCGCGCCCGTCCGGTGGTATTCGACGGCGACCCCGGTCGCCTCCAGCAGCGCGCTCACGCGGCGCCTCCCAGCGGATCGGGCGGGCAGGCCGACAGGTGCCCGGTTTCGACGAGGACCGGCTCGGGGCGCCGCTCCCGGCAGGAGTCGACGGCGAACGCGCACCGGGGGTGGAACGGGCACCCGTCGGGCACCGCGCCCAGCGACGGCGGGCTGCCCGTGATCGGCCGCAGCGTCGCCGCCCCGCCCTCCGGGTGCGGCAGCGCGTCGAGCAGGCCCCGCGTGTAGGGGTGCCGGGGCCTGGTCAGCACGGTCTCGCGCGGGCCGACCTCGGCGGTGCGGCCGCCGTACATGACGCAGATGCGGTCGGCCACGGCCGACATCACGCCCAGGTCGTGGGTGATCACCACGACGGCCAGGTCGCGCTCGCGGCGCAGCCGGTCGAGCAGCCGCAGGATGCCCGCCTGCACGGTGACGTCGAGCGCGGTCGTCGGCTCGTCGGCCAGCAGCAGCCGGGGCTCGCACGCCAGCGCCACGGCGATGGCGATGCGCTGGCGCATGCCGCCGGAGAACTGCGCCGGGTGCGCCTTCAGCGCCCGCTCGGGGTCGGGGATGCGCACGGTCGACAGCAGCTCGACCGCCCGCCCGCGCGCCTCCGACTTGCCGATCCCCAGGTGGTGGCGCATGTGCTCGGTCACCTGGGTCTCGATGCTGAGCATCGGGTGCAGGCTCGTCGACGGGTCCTGCGACACCATCGCGATGCTGCGCCCGCGCACGTCACGCAGGGCGCGCGGCTTCATGGCCAGCAGGTCGCGGCCCTCGAAGACGGCCCGGCCGCTGGTCTTGGCGGCGTGCGGCAGCAGGCCGAGCAGCGCCATCGCGGTCATGGTCTTGCCGCTGCCGCTCTCCCCCGCGATGCCGAACACCTCGCCGGAGTCGACCCGGAACGACAGGCCGTCGACGGCCTTGCGGGGGCCGTTCCTGGTGGCGAGCCACACGGTGAGGTCCTCGACCTCCAGTAGCGTTGCCACGGTCACCCCCTGATCGCACGCGCGGTGCGCGGATCGAGGGCGTCCCGCAGCGTGTCTCCGACGAAGTTGAAGGCGAGCACGACGGTGAGGATCGACAGGCCCGGATAGAGCCACAACCACCACAGGTCGAAGTAGTCCATGCCGGACACCACCATCGAGCCCCACTCGGCCATGGGCGGCTGCGCGCCGAGGCCCAGGAACGACAGGCCCGACAGCAGCAGCACGGCGTTGCCGACGTCGAGCGCCGCCATGACCAGCACGGGCCCGGCGACGTTCGGCCGCAGGTCCACGATCATCGTGCGGACCGACGACGAGCCGAGCAGCCGGCCGGCGGCGACGTACTCGGAGTTGCGGGCCGACATGACCAGGCCGCGCACCAGCCGCGCGTACGACGGCCACGACACTACGACGACCGCGAGCACGGCGTTGCGCAGTTCGGGGCCGAGGGCGGCGGCGACCGCCATGGCCAGGATGATGCCGGGGAAGGCGAACACCAGGTCGGCCAGCCGCATGAGGGTGCCGTCGACCCAGCCGCCGAAGAAGCCGGCGACGGCGCCGACGATCGAGCCGATCACCGCCGAAAGGGCGACGAGCAGGAAGGCCAGCGGCAGCGACACCTGCGCGCCGTAGATGACGCGGCTGAGCACGTCGCGGCCGAGCTGGTCGGTGCCGAACAGGTGCTGCGCCGAGGGTTCGAGCAGCTTGTCGGCGATCTGGTCGACGGGGCCGTAGGGGGCCAGCACGGGGGCGAGCACCGCGACCAGCACCCACAACACGACGAAGGCCGCGCCGACCAGGGCCAGGGGTTGCCGCCACGGGGTGCGGGATCCAGTCGTCATGTGAGCCTGATCCTCGGGTCGATGACCCCGTACAGCAGGTCCACGAGCAGGTTGATGAGGATGTACACGCCGGCCACGACGATGCTGACGCCCATGATGCCGGGCAGGTCGAGGTTGACGGCGCTGCGGTAGGCGTACTGGCCGACGCCGGGCCAGGAGAAGATCTTCTCCACCAGCACCGCGCCCGACAGCAGGCTGCCGAAGGCGACGCCCGCCACGGTGATGATCGCGACCATCGCGGGGCGCAGCACGTGGCGCACGATGACGACCCGCTCGGGGAGGCCCTTGGCGCGGGCCGCGCGCACGTAGTCGTTGCCGAGGATCTCCAGCACCGAGGCGCGGCTGAAGCGCATCAGCATGCCGACCGTGTAGACGGCCAGCACCAGCGAGGGCAGCACCAGGTGGCCGAGCGCCGACCACATGACGTCCCACTGCCCGGCCAGCGCCGCGTCCACGGAGTAGAAGCCGGTCGTGTACGGCGGCGGGCTCAGCACCGGATCGAGTCGTCCCGTGCCGGGCAGCAGGTCGAACTTGAACGACAGCAGGTAGAAGGCGACCAGCGCGACCCAGAACGTGGGCATGGACACCCCGCCCAGGCTCACCACCCGGAGCACCTGGTCGGGCCAGCGGTCGCGGTTGACGGCCGCGATCACGCCGAGGGCGACGCCGACGACCAGCGACAACACGATCGCGAACAGCGCGAGCTCGATGGTGGCGGGCACGAACTCGGCCAGGTCCTCGGCCACCGGCCGGTGGCTCTGCTGCGAGACGCCCAGGTTCCCCTGGGCCACGTTGCCGATGTACGTCAGATACTGCACCGGAAGGGGCTGGTCGAGCCCGTACTTGGCGCGGAACGCGGCCACCGCCGCCGGGTCGCCGATCGCCGACTGCCCCAGGTTGGCGGCGGCGGGATCGCCCGGGACCAATTGGGTCAGGGTGAAGGCCACGAGGGTGATGCCCACGCTCAGCAGCAGGGCGGCCGCCAGCCGCCGGGCCAGGAACCGCAGCAGCACCCCGCCGGGACGGGCCGCCCTGCGACCCGTCCCGGGGGCACCGCTCTTCGGCTTAGCCGAGCTCACGGACGTTGACCAGCCAGAGGGCGTTCGACTGCAGGTTGGTCACCGACTTGGCGGCGACCAGGATCTGCGCCGGCTGGATCAGCGGCACGATCGGGCCGCCCTCGTTCATCTTGTGCTGGATGTCGACGTACAGCGCCGAGCGGGCGGCGTCGTCGACGGTGGTGCGGGCCTTGGCGCCCAGCTCCTCCAGTGCGGGGTTGGCGCCCTCGGCCCATCCGGCGCGCAGGCCGACGAGCTGGCCGGGCAGGAAGTTGAGGTAGTTGCTGGGGTCGGGGAAGTCGGGGCCCCACTGCCACAGGCCCATCTCCTCGGTGCCGCCCCGGTAGGACTCCAGCGCGGTCTGCACCGACGCGGGGGCGAGCTCGACGTTGATGCCGACCTCCTTGAGGTTGGCCTGCACGCGGGCGGCGAGGTCGCCGAAGTTGAGGCCGTTGACCTGCACGTCGCTCGGGTAGTTCAGCTTGACGGTCGGGTTCTGCAGGCCCGACTCGGCGAGCGCGGCCTTGGCCTTGGCGACGTCGCGCTTGACGCCGTCGGCGGCCGGGAGCGCGCCGAGGAAGAGCGACGGGACGATGCCGGGCGCCTGGAGGGCTCCTTCGCCGGCCAGGTCGACGAGCCCCTGGTAGTCGACGCCGTAGCGCACGGCCTCCTGGAACTTGGGGTTGGAGGAGATCTTGGAGATCTCCGGGTTGTTGTTGCTGAACAGGAAGAACACGTTCGGCGAGGCGCCGTTGACGACCTGGAGGTCGCCCATGTTCTTGGCCTGCTCGGGCGACAGGTCGACCGCGATCTGCGACTCGCCCTTCTGGACGTTGAGCCGCTGCACGTTGGCCTGCGTGTTGCGGACGACGACCTTGGAGTAGGCGGGCTTGGTGCCCCAGTACTTCTCGTTCACCTTCAGCACGACCTGCGAGGTGGTGCTGTAGCTCTCCAGGACGTACGGGCCGCTGCCGAGCGACTGCTTGTTGAAGAACGCCTCGGCGGTGTCGGTCTTGTCGGCGTCCTCGGCGTCGGTGGCGCCGTTCTGCTTGGCGACGGCCGAGTTGACGACGCCCAGCGCGGGGTTGGGCAGGATGAACGGGATGGCGGTGTTCGGCTCCTCGCTGGCGATCACGACGGTGGCGGGGTCGGGCGCGGTGACCGTGAGGCCCGCCATCAGGAACGACGGGTTGCCCTTGACGTTCTTCACGCGGTTGAGCGAGAAGGCGACGTCGGCCGAGGTGAGCGGGGTGCCGTCGGAGAACTTCGCGTCCTGCCGCAGCTTGAACGTGTAGGTCTTGGCGTCGTCGGAGGCGGTGAACGACTCCGCGAGCGCCGGGATCGGCTTGGTGACGTCGCCGCCCTTGAAGGTGAGCAGCGTGTCGTAGATCGTCTGGTCGATCAGCAGCCCCGACGGCTCGTACATGCGGGCCGGGTCGGTGGTCTTGAGCTGGAACGCGGTGTCGATGACCAGCGTCTTGCCGCCCTGCCCGCCGGGCGAGGACGGGGCGGCGGCGTTGCCACCGCCGCAGGCGGTGAGCAGGCTCAGCGCCACTGCGGCGGTGAGCGCACCGGCAGACCGGCGGATCTTCATGAGGGACTCCAAGGCCGGGCTACGGGGGCCCGCTCAGAAATATGGGGCGATGTCATGACTCTCGTGCAGCCTTACTGCACGTTGACCGCGCACGCTAGGCCGTGGGCAGGGACCACGTCAAGAGTCGTCACCGCTGATCACCTGCTCACGACTGTCTGTTGACGGCGAATGCCCGCAGCCCTACGGTGCTGCCCACGCGTGTAGTTAACCTGCACGTGACAGTGCGATGGTAGGAAGGACGGCGCGGGTGATCGGAGATCGCTTGCACGAGCTGCGCACCGAGCGGGGGATGAGCCTGCGGGCCCTGGCCGAGCAGGCCGGCGTCTCCCCCACGTTGCTCAGCCAGATCGAGCGGGGCGTCACCGAGCCCAGCCTGTCGACCCTGCGCCGCCTGGCCGGGGTGTTCGGCGCGTCCATCGCCTCGTTGTTCGAGGACCCCGCCGCGCCCGCGGTGTGGATCAGCAGGCCCGGTGAGCGCTCCACCCTCGGCGCGCCCAACGGCCAGATCCGCTACGAACGCCTGACGCCCGGCAACGGGCAACTTGAGGTCCTGCACGCCGTGCTGGCGCCCGGCGAGGTCTCCAGCGACGAGTTGTGGAGCCACCCGTCCCTGGAGTGCGTGTACGTCGTGTCCGGCACCCTGACCGTCCAGGTCGAGCGGTCGGTCTACACGGTCGCCGCCGGCGAGAGCCTGACGCTCGACTCCAACCGCCCCCACCGCTACCTGAACACCTCCGACACCGAGACGGAGATCGTTCTGGCCATAAACCCCCCGACTCCTTGAAGGAGACCGGCCCCATGGACGAAACCGACATGGAGATCTACGACCTCCGGGTCACCGTCGAACGCATCGAAGGCCGGTCGGTCTGCGGGATGAACGTCGGCGACCACTTCGACCTGACCGACAGCGCCCACCTGAAGCTCCCCGACGGCAAGCACTTCTGCGTGTACGCCCTGGCCTCCGTGCTCCCCTTCCTCGCCGCCAAGCAGCGCGACCTGGCGGCGGGCGACTGGCTGGCCCAGGACACCCTGTTCGCCTGCCCCGACCCGGAGGAGCGCCTGATCATGCAGGTCTCGCGCACCTGCCGGCGGCGGATGAACTCGGCGGACCTGACGTGACCACCCGTACGGACAGGGTCGAGATCGGCCTCGGTCTGCAGAGCGACAAGGGCGCGGGCGACTACGCCGAACTGGCGCGCAGCGCCGAGGCGCACGGCTTCGACGTGCTGACCGTCTTCGGCGACCTGATGTTCCAGCCGCCGATCTTCCCGCTGCTGGAGATGGCCGCCGCCACCGAGCGGGTGCGCCTGGGCGTGGCCTGCCTCAACCCCTACTCCCTCGCGCCCTACGAGATCGCGGGGCAGATCGCCGCGCTCGACCTGGCCTCGAAGGGCCGGGCCTACCTGGGCCTGGCCAGGGGAACCTGGCTCGGCGCGGTAGGCATCGACCAGTCGCGCCCGCTGACCACGCTGGAGGAGTCGGCGCAGGTCGTCTACCGGCTGCTGCGCGGCGACGCCGACGGCTACGAGGGCCGGGTGTTCCGGCTGGCCCCGGGCACCACGCTGCGTTACCCCGTCCACCGCCCCGACCCGCCGCTGCTGCTGGGCGCGTGGGGCGCGAAGGGCGCGGCGCTGGCCGGGCGCGTCGCCGACGAGATCAAGGTGGGCGGCAGCGCCAACCCGGCGATGGTGAAGGTGATCCGCGAGCGGCTGCGGCCGGGCGCGGAGGCCGCCGGCCGCGCGGCCGAGGACGTCGGGATCGTGCTCGGCGCGGTCACGGTCGTCGACACCGACGGCGCGGCGGCGCGGGCCCGCGCCCGCGCGGAGGTGGCCATGTACCTGGCGGTCGTGGCCGAGCTCGACCCCACCGTCGAGATCCCGGCCGACCTGGTGACCCGGGTGAAGGAGCTGGTCGACGCCGAACGCCACGAGGAGGCGGGCCGGCTCATCCCCGGCGACCTGCTCGACCTGTTCGCGTTCGCGGGCACCCCCGACCACGTCGCCGCCCAGGCGCAGGCGCTGATCGACGCGGGGGTGCGCCGGGTCGAGTTCGGCACCCCCCACGGGCTGAGCGACCGGCGCGGCGTGGAGCTGCTGGGCTCGGCGGTGCTGCCGTCGTTGCGGCGTTCCTAGGCCGGCCGGGTGCGCGGCGGGGTGACCGAGTGCCACGGCAGCGGGGTCGAGAGCACCATCGTGCTCGACGGCTGGCCGTAGGGCGCGAGCCGGTCGATGACGTGCTCGAAGGCGTCCATCGTCTCGGCGGCGACCTTGAGGATGCAGCAGGCGTCGCCGGTGATGCGGTGGATCTCCAGCACCTCGGGCCACTCGGCCACCGACGGGTCGCGCAACATGCAGCGGGGGCCGTAGCAGGACATCCGGATGATCGCCATCACCGGCCAGCCGGTCCGGGTCAGGTCGACCCGGGCGTGGTAGCCGGAGATGACGCCGGTCTCCTCCAGCCGCCGCACCCGCTCGGCCACGGCGGGCGGCGACAGGTGGACCCGGCGGGACAACTCGCTGAAGGACAACCGCGCGTCGACCTGCAACTCGCGCAGCAGCGCCCAATCCATATCGTCCATGGCGACCTTCGGTTCTTTAAGCGGTTGAGCGGTTTGGCCGTAAAACAACAGGCCAGGGGCGCATAGTACCTTTAAGTGCTCCTTCTCGGTATATGACCGATTGGTGGAGCATGAGGTCTTGTGGAGAGCACGAACAGCACCCGCGCGGCCCGGGCCGTCGCCAACGGCGGGAACCCCACGCTGGAATTCGCCGACGGCCTGCCCTACGACGTGTACGTGCACGCCGACACCCTGCACTCGCTCCAGCAGACCATCAGCAAGGACCCCGGCGAGATGTCCTTCCTCATGGTCAGCCAGATCATGGAGCTCTATTTCGGCCTGACCTGCTTCGAACTGCGCGAGGCCCAGCGGCTGCTGCGTGAGGACGACGTCTGGGGCGCGATCGCCCCGCTCAGGCGCGCCACCCTCGACGTCGAGGGCCTCAACGCCGCCTGGCGCGGCCTCGACTGGATGACCCCGGCCGACTTCAACCGCTTCCGCGACCAGCTGGGCGAGGCGTCGGGCTTCCAGTCGGCCATGTACCGGCACCTGGAGTTCCTCCTGGGCCTGCGCAGCGCGTCGCTGCTGCGGCCCTTCCACCGCCAGCCCGAGGTGTACGCCGCCCTCCAGGCCACCCTGCGCGAGCCCAGCCTGTGGGACGACGTGATCGCGGCGCTGGCCCGGCAGGGCTTCGGCATCCCCGCCGACCTGCTCGGCCGCGACGTGACGATCGAGCACGAGGGCCATCCGGCCGTCGAGGCCGCCTGGGTCGAGATCTACCGGGAGCACGCCCCCGGCGACCGCCTGTGGGCGCTCGGCGAGGCGCTCACCGCCCTGGCCGACGGCTTCGGCGACTGGCGCTGGCAGCACCTCAAGGCGGTGCAGCGGACCATGGGCGAGAAGGCCGGCAGCGGCGGCTCCGCCGGGGCCAACTGGCTGCGCCGCAGCATGGCCCGCGTGGTCTTCCCCGAACTCTGGTCCGCCAGGACCCTGGTCTGAGAGGCGCGGCGATGTTCACCGAGGCAGACGCCCTCGAACGCGACGCGGCCGACCCCGGCCACCGCGACCTCTTCCACGTCCCCCCGGCCGAGGGCGGCCGCTACGCCGAGGCCGCCTACCTGGCCGGCAACTCGCTGGGCCTGCAGCCCCGGGCGACCAGGGGCGACCTGCTCGACGACCTCGACGCCTGGGCCCGGCTCGGCGTCGAGGGCCATCTCGACGCGGCCCGCCCGTGGCTCCCCTACCACGAGTTCCTCACCGGCACCGCGGCCCGGCTGGTCGGCGCGCTGCCGGCGGAGACCGTGGTGATGAACTCGCTGACGGTCAACCTGCACCTGCTGATGGTGTCCTTCTACCGGCCCGTGGGCACCCGCACCAAGATCGTCATCGAGGACACCGCCTTCCCGTCCGACAGCTACGCGGTCCGCAGCCAGGCCCGCTTCCACGATCTGGACCCCGACGCGACGGTGGTCCGGCTCGACCCCGCCGACGTGCTCAGCTACCTGGCCCGCGAGGGCCACGAGGTCGCGCTGGTGCTGCTCGGCGGGGTCAACTACCTCACCGGCGAGCTCATGGACATCCCGGCGATCACCCGGGCGGGCCACGAGGCCGGCGCGCTGGTCGGCTGGGACCTGGCGCACGCCGCCGGGAACGTCCCGCTGGAGCTGCACGAGTGGGGGCCCGACTTCGCCGCGTGGTGCTCGTACAAGTACCTGAACGCGGGGCCGGGCGCGCTCGGCGGCGTGTTCGTGCACGAGCGGCACCTCGGCGACCCGGCCGTGCCGAGGTTCGAGGGCTGGTGGAGCACCGAACCGGCCACCCGCTTCGAGATGGCGCCGGTCTCCCGTCCCCCGGCGACGGCCGACGCCTGGCAGATCTCCAACCCGCCGATCTACGCCATGGGCCCGGTCCGCACCTCCCTGGAGATCTTCGACCGGGTCGGCATGGCCGAGCTGCGGGCCCGGAGCCGCCGCCTGACCGGCTACCTGGAGTCGCTGCTCGACGAGCTGCCGGTCACCCTGGTCACCCCGCGCGACCCCGACCGGCGGGGCAGCCAGCTGTCGTTGCGCATCGGTCCCGGCAGCGCCCACGAGCTGGCCAAACGGCTGCGCCACGAGTTCGGCGTCATCACCGACGCCCGGGAGCCGGACATCGTCCGGGCCGCCCCGGTGCCCCTGTACTGCACCTACCACGACTGCTGGCGTCTGGCCGACGCCCTCGCGCACGTCATCGAGGAGGTCCGATGAGCGACCCGGACGAGATAGCGGTGGTCGGCGCCGGTCTGGCCGGCTGCCTGCTCGCCTGTTTCCTGGCCCGGCGCGGCCTGCGGGTCGCCCTGTACGAACGGCGTCCCGACCCCCGGACCGGCACGGTCGAGCGGGGCCGGTCGATCAACCTCGCCCTGTCGGAGCGCGGCCTCGACGCGCTGCGCCGCATCGGGCTCGACAAGCAGGTCATGGCCGACGCGCTGCCGATGCGCGGGCGGGTCATCCACCCGGTGCGGGGCGAGCTCGACTTCCAGCCCTACAGCCACGACGGGCAGCGGGCGATCAACTCGATCAGCCGCTCGGCCCTGAACAACGCCCTGCTCACCGCGGCGGCCGAGCAGCCCGGCGTGCGCATCGTGTTCGACCACCGGCTGACCGCCCTCGACCCGCGCACGGGCGAGATGACGTACGAGACCCCCGATGGCGTGTGGCAGGCCAGGGCGGCCGTGGTGCTCGGGGCCGACGGCGCGGGATCGGCGGTGCGGGCCCAGCTGCTCGCGCACGCCGGGCTGACCGAGAGCCTCGACTTCCTCGACTACGGCTACAAGGAGCTGCGCATCCCGCCGCGCGACGGCGCGTTCGCGCTGGCCCCGGACGCCCTGCACATCTGGCCGCGCGGCACCTCCATGATGATCGCGCTGCCCAACCCCGACCGCTCGTTCACCTGCACGCTGTTCTGGCCCAACAGCGGCACCAGCAGCTTCGCCTCGATCGGCAGCCCGGCGGCGATCGAACGCCACTTCGCCGAGCACTACCCCGACCTGATCGAGCTGGCCCCGACCCTCGTCGAGGACTACCGGCACAACCCCGTCGGCCTGCTCGGCACCGTGCGCTGCACCCCCTGGCACGTCGGCGGCACCGCCGCGCTGATCGGCGACGCCGCCCACGCGATCGTGCCCTTCTACGGGCAGGGCGCCAACTGCGCCTTCGAGGACGTCGTCGAGCTCGACCGCTGCCTGGAGGAGACCGGCGGCGACTGGGCCCGCGCGCTGCCCCTCTACGAGGAGCGGCGCAGGGACAACACCGAGGCCATCGCCCGGATGGCCCTGGCCAACTTCGTCGAGATGCGCGACAAGGTCGCCTCCCCCGTCTTCCAGCTCCAGAAGAAGGTGGAGCACGCGCTGGAGCGGGCGCTGCCCGGCCGGTACGTCTCCCGCTACGAGCTGGTGTCCTTCTCGACCGTGCCCTACGCGCAGGTGTGGCGGCGGGTGCGCCGCCAGCACCGGGTGCTCGGGGCGGCCGTGGGCGCGGGCGCGCTGGCGCTCGGCGCGGCGATCCTCAGAGGGAGGCGGAGCGCGTGACGTCATGGACGCCGGACCTGATGTCCGGACGACCCGCCGGTGAACCGGGGCTGCTGCGCAACTTCGTCGACGGCCGGTTCGTCGCCGACGGGAAGCGGTTCCCCAAGGTCAGCCCGGTCACCGGGCAGACCGTCTTCGAGGTCGCCGAGGCCGGGCCCGACACCGTCGACGCGGCGGTGCGGGCGGCCCGCCGGGCGATGCGCGGCCCGTGGGGCCGGATGGACGAGCGCGAGCGCGCGAGGATGCTGAACGCGATCGCCGACGAGCTCGACCGGCGCTTCGACGACCTGGTCACCGCCGAGGTCGCCGACACCGGCAAGCCGATCTCGCAGGCGCGGACGCTGGACGTCCCGCGCGGCGCGGCCAACTTCCGGGCCTTCGCCGAGATCGTCGCCACCGCCCCCACCGAGTCGTTCGTCACCGGCGGGCGGGCGCTCAACTACGCCGTGCGCAAGCCGGTCGGCGTGGTGGCGGTCATCGTGCCGTGGAACCTGCCGCTGCTCCTGCTGACCTGGAAGGTCGCCCCGGCGCTGGCCTGCGGCAACGCCGTGATCGTCAAGCCGTCGGAGGAGACGCCCGCCTCGGCCACGCTGCTGGCCGAGGTGATGGCGGCGGTCGGCGTGCCCGACGGGGTGTTCAACGTCGTCCACGGCTTCGGGCCCGGCTCGGCGGGCGAGTTCCTCACCACGCATCCGGAGGTCGACGCGATCACCTTCACCGGCGAGTCGGCCACCGGCAGCGCGATCATGCGGGCCGCCGCCGACGGGGTGAAGGCCGTGTCGTTCGAGCTGGGCGGCAAGAACGCCGGGCTCGTCTTCGCCGACGCCGACCTCGACGCCGCCGTCGAGGGCTCGGTGCGCTCCAGCTTCACCAACGGCGGCCAGGTCTGCCTGTGCACCGAACGGCTCTACGTGCAGCGGCCCGTCTTCGAGGAGTTCACCGAACGGCTGGCCCGCCGGGCCGCCGGGCAGGGCTTCGGCTGGCCGTCCGACCCGGCGACCGGCACGATGCCGCTGATCTCCCACGGGCACCGCGAGAAGGTGCTCGGCTACTACGACCTGGCCCGCGCCGAGGGCGCGACCGTGCTGGCCGGCGGTGACGTCCCGGTCTTCGGCGACGCCCGGGACGGCGGCGCGTACGTGCGGCCGACCGTGCTCACCGGCCTCGGCCAGGACGCCCGCACCAACCGGGAGGAGATCTTCGGCCCGGTCTGCCACGTCGCCCCGTTCGACGACGAGGACGAGGCGTTCGCGCTCGCCAACGACAGCGTCTACGGCCTGGCGGCGACCGTCTGGACCCGCGACGTCGGCCGCGCCCACCGGGCCGGCGCCCGCCTCGACGCCGGGATCGTCTGGGTCAACACCTGGTTCCTGCGGGACCTGCGCACCCCGTTCGGCGGGGTCAAGGCGTCGGGGATCGGCCGGGAGGGCGGCGTACACTCACTGGCCTTCTATTCGGAGCTCACCAACGTCTGCGTGGATCTGACATGACCGACATCCAGCGGGCGGCGCAGGTCCTGCGCGACGCCTACGACACCGGCACGCCGTGCCCGCCCCTGCGCGGCGGCCTGCTGCCCGAAGGGGACGTCGCCACCGCCTACGCCGTGCAGCAGGCGCAGGTCGAGCGGTGGACCGCCGAGGGGCGGCGGCCGGTCGGGGCGAAGATCGGGCTGACCAACCCGGTCGTGCAGAAGGCCCTCGGGGTCTTCCAGCCCGACTTCGGGGTGCTGTTCGCCGACATGGCGGTGCCCGACGGCGCGGAGGTCGCGCCCGGCCGGGTGCTGCAACCCCGCGTCGAGGCGGAGATCGCGTTCGTGCTCGGCGCCGACCTGCCGCACGAGCAGGTGACGGTCGTGGACGTCGTCCGCGCCACCGACCACCTGCTGCCGGCCATCGAGATCGTCGGCTCCCGGGTGGCCAACTGGGACATCTCCATCGTCGACACCGTCGCCGACAACGCCTCCAGCGGCCTGTTCGTGCTCGGCACCAGCCCCCGGCGGGTCGCCGACGTCGACCTGCGGCTCTGCGGCGCGGTGCTCGAACACGACGGCGAGCCGGTCTCGGTCGGCGCGGGCGCGGCCTGCCTGGGCAACCCCGCGCACGCCGTCGCCTGGCTCGCCGGGACGCTCGCGAAGGCGGGCCGCCCGCTGCGGGCCGGCGACGTGGTGCTCTCGGGCGCGCTCGGCCCGATGGTGCCGGTGACGCCGGGCGCGGCCTACGAGGCGCGCATCTCGGGCCTCGGCTCGGTCAGGACCTGTTTCGGAGGGGTGGCATGAGCGCCGGAGTGGCGGTGATCGGGTCGGGCAACATCGGCACCGATCTGATGATCAAGGTGCTGCGCCTGTCGAAGACGCTGCGCATGGTCGCGATGGCCGGGATCGATCCGGCCTCCGACGGCCTGGCCCGCGCGCGGCGCATGGGCGTGGCCACCACCGACAAGGGCGTCGAGGGCCTGGTCGCGATGCCGGAGTTCGCCGGCGTGGACGTGGTCTTCGACGCCACCTCGGCCGGGGCGCACCGGCACAACGACGAGGTGCTGCGCGCCCACGGCAAGGTCGTCGTCGACCTCACCCCGGCCGCGGTCGGCCCCTACGTGGTGCCGCCGGTCAACCTCGACGAGCACCTCGGCGAGCGCAACGTCAACATGGTCACCTGCGGCGGCCAGGCCACCGTGCCGATCGTGGCCGCCGTGGGCCGGGTCGCCCCGGTCGTGTACGGGGAGATCGTCGCCTCCATCGCCTCCCGGTCGGCCGGGCCGGGCACCCGCGCCAACATCGACGAGTTCACCGAGACGACGTCGCGGGCGATCGAGGTCGTCGGCGGCGCCGAACGCGGCAAGGCGATCATCGTGCTGAACCCGGCGGAACCCCCGCTGCTCATGCGGGACACGGTCTACTGCCTGTGCGCCGACGCCGACCGCGCGGAGATCGCCCGTTCGGTGGCCGACATGGTCGCCTCGGTGCGGGAGTACGTGCCCGGCTACCGCCTCAAGCAGGAGGTGCAGTTCGACCCCGTGGACGCCCACGTCCCGGCGCTCGGCCGCCGGTTCGCCGGGCTCCAGGTGTCGGTCTTCCTGGAGGTCTCCGGCGCGGGCCACTACCTGCCCGAATACGCCGGCAACCTCGACATCATGACCTCCGCGGCGCTGCGCGTCGCCGAACGGATGGTGACCCGGTGAACCGCCTGTACGTCCAGGACGTCACCCTGCGCGACGGCATGCACGCCATCGCGCACCGCTACACCCCCGACCAGGTCGCCCGGATCGCCGCCGCGCTGGACGCGGCCGGCGTCGACGCGATCGAGGTCGCCCACGGCGACGGCCTGGCGGGCTCCAGCGTCAACTACGGCCACGGCGCGGCGACCGACGCCGAGTGGATCGAGGCCGCCGCCTCCGTCATGACCCGGGCCCGGCTCACCACGCTGCTGCTGCCCGGCATCGGCACCATCGCCGACCTGCGGGCCGCCCGCGACCTCGGCGTCACCAGCGTGCGCATCGCCACCCACTGCACCGAGGCCGACATCGCCGCCCAGCACATCGCCTGGGCCAGGGACAACGGCATGGACGTGGCCGGGTTCCTGATGATGTCGCACATGGCCGACCCGGCCACTCTGGCCGGGCAGGCCAAGCTCATGGAGTCGTACGGCGCGCACTGCGTCTACGTCACCGACTCGGGCGGCCGGCTGCTCATGCGCGACGTCGCCGAACGGGTCGACGCCTACCGGCAGGTGCTCGACGAGGGCACCGAGATCGGCATCCACGCCCACCACAACCTGTCGCTCGGCGTCGCCAACAGCGTGGTCGCCGTCGAGCACGGCACCACCCGGGTCGACGCCTCGCTCGCGGGCATGGGCGCGGGGGCGGGCAACGCCCCGCTGGAGGTCTTCGCCGCCGTCGCCGAACTCCACGGCTGGCCGCACGGCTGCGACGTGTTCGCGCTGATGGACGCCGCCGACGACCTCGTCAGGCCGCTCCAGGACCGGCCCGTCCGGGTCGACCGCGAGACGCTCTCGCTCGGCTACGCCGGGGTCTACTCCAGCTTCCTGCGCCACGCCGAACGCGCCGCCGACCGCTACGGCGTGGACGTGCGCGCCATCCTGGTCGAACTGGGCCGCCGCCGGATGGTCGGCGGCCAGGAGGACATGATCGTCGACGTGGCGCTCGACCTCGGAGGGACCTCATGATCAGCGAACTCGCCGACCGCCTCGACCGGGCGGCCACGACGGTCACCGCCGTCCCGCGCCTCGCGGCGGCGGCCGGTCTCGGCCCGTCGGCGGCCTACGACGTGCAGCGGGCGCTCGTCGAACGGCGGCTGGCCCGGGGCGAGCGGCTGACCGGCGTGAAGATGGGCCTGACCAGCCGCGCCAAGATGGCCCAGGTCGGCGTGGACGAGGTGATCTGGGGCCACCTGACCGACGGCATGCGGATCGGCGACGGCGGCGTGCTCGACCTGTCGCGGCTGATCCACCCCCGGGCCGAACCGGAGGTCGCGTTCCTGGTCACCGGCTCTGCCGTCGCGGCGGTCGCGCCCGCACTGGAGGTGATCGACTCGCGCTTCGAGGGCTTCGACTTCTCGTTGCCCGACGTGATCGCCGACAACACCTCGGCGGCCGGGTACGTCCTGGGCGCGTGGACGCCGGCGCCCGAGGGGCTGGACAACCTCGGCGTGCTGCTGGAGGTGAACGGCCGGGTCGTCCAGACCGGTTCGACGGCCGCCATCCTCGGCGACCCGCGCCGGGCCTTCGACGCGGCGGTCCGGCTGGCGGGCGGGCGCGGCGTCGAACTGCGCGACGGCTGGATCGTGCTGGCCGGCGCGGCCACGGCGGCGGTGCCGCTGAAGCCCGGCGACCACGTGCGCGCGGTCGTCGAGAAGCTCGGCACCGCGTCGTTCAAGGCGGCCCCATGAGCGGCGGTCCGATCGCGCCGGGAGCGGGCTCATGAGCGCGGGCAAGATCGTTCCGGGGAAGGCGACCCCGCGCGGGCGGTTCCCGCATCTGAAGGTCGCCGGCGGGTTCGCCTTCGTGTCGGGGACCTCCAGCCGGCGTCCCGACAACAGCATCGCGGGCGCGGAGGCCGACGCGATGGGCACGACCTCGCTGGACATCCGGGTGCAGACCCGCGCCGTGATCGAGAACATCGCCGACATCCTCGCCGCCGCCGGGGCGGGCCTGTCCGACCTGGTGCAGGTGACGACCTACCTGGTGAACATGAACGACTTCGGCGGCTACAACGAGGTCTACGCCGAGTACTTCGACGAGACCGGGCCCGCCCGCACCACCGTGGCGGTGCACCAGCTCCCCCATCCCCATCTGCTGATCGAGATACAGGCCGTGGCGCTACTGCCGGAAGGAGTCGACGAATGACCGACATCACGGAACCGGTGAACTTCCCTGGCTGGATCGAGGGCAACCAGCACCTGCTGAAGCCCCCGGTCGGCAACAAGGAGATGTTCCCGGGCGGATCGGATTTCATCGTGCAGGTCGTGGGCGGCCCCAACCAGCGCACCGACTTCCACGTCGACCCGTACGAGGAGTTCTTCTACCAGGTCAAGGGCAACATGCACGTCAACCTCATGACGCCGGAAGGGCCGCGTACCGTGCACGTCCGCGAGGGCGAGATGTGGATGCTGCCGGGGAACGTGCCCCATTCGCCCCAGCGGCCCGAGGCCGGGTCGATCGGCATGGTGGTCGAGCGGGTGCGCGAGGAGGGCACGCTGGAGAAGTTCCAGTGGTACTGCCTCGACTGCGGCACCCTGCTGCACGAGGTCGAGCTCCAGGTCCGCGACATCGTCCAGGACCTGCCGCCGGTCTTCCAGGCGTTCTACGCCGACGAGGCCGCCCGCACCTGCGCCGGGTGCGGCGCGCTCCACCCGGGCAAGGGCTGATGGCCGGGCCCGTCGTCGACGTCCACACCCATCTGGTGCCGAAGGGCTGGCCCGACCTGGCCGCCGCCTGCGGCGGCACGGGCTGGCCCTGGTTGCGCGTCGACTCCGAACGTGCCGCCATGATCATGGTGGGCGAGACCGAGTTCCGCCCGATCGGGGCGCAGGCCTGGGACGCCGCCACCCGGCTGGCCGACATGGACGCCGACCGCGTCGACGTGCAGGTCGTCTCGCCGACGCCGGTGTTCTTCTCCTACGACCGCCCCGCCGACCAGGCCGTCAAGGTGGCCCGGATCTTCAACGACCTCACGCTGGAGCTGACCGGGAAGAGCGACCGCCTGGTGCCGTTCTGCCAGGTGCCGCTCCAGGACCCGGAGGCGGCGTGCGAGGAGCTCGACCGCTGCCTGGCCAACGGGCACGCGGGCGTCGAGATCGGCAACCACGTCGGCGACCGCGACCTCGACGACGCGGGCATCGTGATGTTCCTGCGGCACTGCGCGGAGGTCGGCGCGCCGGTCTTCGTGCACCCGTGGGACATGCCCGGCGGCCCCCGGCTCGACCGGTGGATGGCGCGCTGGCTGACCGGCATGCCGGCCGAGACGCACCTGTCGGTGCTGGCGCTCGTCCTCGGCGGCGTCTTCGACCAGGTGCCCGACACGCTGCGGTTGTGCTTCGCGCACGGCGGCGGCAGCTTCCCGTTCTGGCTCGGCCGCGCCGACAACGCCTGGCACCGCCGGGGCGACGTGGTGCGCGGCCGGTCGGCCCACCCGCCGAGCCACTACGTCGACCGGTTCTCGGTCGACAGCGTCGTGTTCGACCCGGCGGCGCTGCGGCTGCTGGTGGACGTGCTCGGCGACGACCGGGTGATGGTCGGCAGCGACTACCCCTACCCGCTGGGCGAGCGCCCGGTCGGCCGGGTCGTGCACGAGGCGGCGTTCCTCAGCGCGGCGCAGCGGGACAAGCTGCTGTCGGGCAACGCCCTGCGTTTCCTCGGGAGAACCTCATGATCACCGTGGCGCTCGTTCCCGGCCTGACGGCCGATTCCGAGCTGGTCCGGCAGATCGCCGAGGCGGAGTTCCGCCGCCTCGGCGTCGAGGGCCGCGTGGTGACCGGCCTCGGCGAGACGACCGACACCGTGGTCGCGGTCGGCGCACCGGTTCCGCACCCCGCCCCGGTCGTCTGGTACGACCCCGCCGACACCGGCCCGGTCGAGGTCTCCCCCGGCTCCGTGTATCTCTACGGCCGGGGCCTGTGGGGCCTGGCCTGGGCCATCCGCCACGCCGTCCACCGGCTGCGGCACCCGGCCGAGCGCATCGCCTACGGCCCCGGCGACGAGCAGTGGGGCGAGCTGCGCCTGCCCCCGGAGCACGACGGCGGCCGGCTGCCGGTCGCGGTGCTCGTGCACGGCGGCTACTGGCGCTCGATCTGGGCCGCCGACCTGATGGACGCCCTGGCGATCGACCTGGCCGCACGCGGCTACGCCGCCTGGAACCTCGAATACCGCCGCCCCGACCGGCACGGCTGGCCGGCCACCGTCGCCGACGTCGCGGCCGGGATCGACCGCCTGACCGGCCTCGACGTGGCCGACCCGGGCCGGATCGCCGTCTTCGGCCACTCGGCGGGCGGCCAGCTCGCCCTGCGCGCCGCCGCCGACGACGACCGGATCGCGCTGGCCGTCTCCCTGGCCGGGGTGCTCGACCTCGCGGAGGGCGAACGCCGCCGCGTCGGCACCGGCGCGGTCGCGCACGCCCTCGGCGGTCCGTCCACGGAGCTCCCCGAGGTGTACGCCGCCGCCGACCCGATGCGCCGCCTGCCCATCGGCGTGCCTCACCTGGTCGTCATGGGCGGCGACGACGACCTCGACCTGCTGGACTTCAACCGCCGCTACGCCGCCGAGGCGGCCGCGGCGGGCGACGACGTCTCATATGTCGAACGTCCGGGCGACCACTTCGCGGTCATCGACCCGGCTTCCGAGATCTGGGCGTCGACCATGGCTGAAGTGGAGGAACGACTTCGATAGAGCTCTTCCGGCGATCGAGGGGCCATTGACGTAAGACGTCATACGAATTACGTTCACGTGCGCCCCTCGTACTGGAAGAAAGGAACAGCTGTGCGTCCGTTCTCCACAACGCGCAGACGTCCCGTGGCCGCCCTGGCGGCCGCCCTCACCACGGCGCTCCTCACCGGGGCGCTGTCCGCCCCCGCTGAGGCCGCCCCCACCAGCCACACCATCGTGGTCGCGCCCACGGGCGCGGCCAACGCCGACGACGGCGGAGACGGCCGGCGCGACGACCCGCTGGCCACGCTCGCCGAGGCGCAGCGCCGGGTCCGCGCCGCCATCGCCAAGGGCGACGTCAACGTCACGGTGGAGCTGCTCGACGGCGTCCACCGGCTGACCGAGCCCCTGCGCCTGACCGCCGAGGACTCCCCCGCCGACGGCACCACCGTCACCTGGACGGCCGCCCGCGACGCCCACCCCGTGATCAGCGGCGCCCGGCCCGTCACCGGCTGGGAGCTCGACGACGCCGCCACCGGCGTCTACAAGGCCGCCGTCGGCACCGGCTTCGACACCCGCCAGCTGTACGTCGACGGCAAGCTCGCCCAGAAGGCCCGGCTGCGGCTGGCCCGCAGCGACGTCACGTTCAACGCCAACGGCTTCACGATCAACAACCCCGCGTTGTCCTACCTGGCCGGGCTGCCCGACCAGAAGCGCATCGAGTTCCAGGCGATGTTGTCGTTCACCAACCGGTTCGCGCCCGTCGAGAGCATCACCGGGAACACCGTCGTGATGCAGCAGCCGGCCTGGAACAACAACACCTACGGCTACGACGCCATCCAGCAGCCGCTGCGCGCCGGGACGTTCACCCTGCTCAACTCCAAGAGCTTCCTCAACGAGGCCGGCGAGTGGTACCTCGACACCACTGCGGGCGTCCTGTACTACAAGCCGCTAGCCGGCCAGGACATGTCCACGGCGCGGGTCGAGCTGCCCCGGCTGGAGTCGCTGCTCCAGGTCGGCGGCACCTACGACGCCCCGGCCCGCAACCTGCGCTTCGAGAACCTGACCTTCACCGGCACCTCGTGGCTGCACCCCAGCACCTCCGACGGCTACGCCAACCAGCAGACCGGCGTGTTCATCAGCGGCGTCCAGCCGCACCGGCCCGCCGACGCGTTCACCTCCTGCGCGTTCGGCTGCAAGGGCTTCGAGGGCTCCCGCAACGGGTGGGCGCAGTCGGCGTCGGCCGTCCAGGTCTCGGCCGCCGAGAACATCGCCTTCACCGCCAGCACGTTCACCAACCTCGGCTCGCTCGCGCTCGGCATCGGCAACGACGCCAACGCGCACGCCAGCGAGGTCGGCCTCGGCGCCCGCAAGGTGTCGGTCGTGGGGAGCACGTTCACCGCGAACGCCGGCGGCGGCATCATGGTCGGCGGCGTGCGGCCCGACGCGCACCACCCCTCCGACCCCCGCATGGTCAACAGCGACATCTCGATCACCGACAACCGCGTCTACGCGACCGCGCTGGAGTACCTCGACCAGGACGCGATCTTCGCCAGCTACGTGACCCGGCTGGCGATCGAGCACAACTACGTCTCCGACATGCCGTACACGGGCATCGGGCTCGGCTACGGCTGGGGCGCCAACGACCCGGGCGGCAGCCCCGAATACGTCAACCGCGGCCTCTACGACTTCCAGCCCGTCTACGACACGCCGACGACCCTGAGCGACGTCCGCATCGTCGGCAACCACGTCCGCAACGTCGTGCAGACGATGTTCGACGCCGGGTGCATCTACACCCTGTCGGCGATGCCGCGCAGCGTCATCGACGAGAACTACTGCGAGGGCAGCGGCCAGCTCGGCCTCTACTTCGACGAGGGCTCCCGATACCTGAGCGCCAGCCGCAACGTGTTCGTGCGGACCGCCGCCCAGTGGGCGCACGCCAACAACCAGAACGGCAACCGCACCGGCGACCTCACCCTGATCGACAACTACGCCACCAACCCGGCCATCACCGGCATCGTGAACGGGCAGCGCGGCAACGTCGCCCGGGGCAACCGCACCGTCACCGAGGCGACGCTCCCGCTGGAGGCCAGCCGGGTGATCTACCAGTCGGGTCCCCGGGACGACTACCGGGGCGCCCCGAACACGCAGCGGCCCGCGGTCGGCGCGGCCCTCGCGGCCGACCCGGCCGTGCTGCGGGCCGGGGAGTCGACCGACGTCACCGTGACCGTCCAGAACTTCAGCCCGCGCCGGGCCTCGGAGTTCGCGGTCGCCGTCACCGTCCCGGCCGGCTGGCGGGCCGAGCGCGTCGGCAAGCCGGTGCGGTACGGCCTCGACTCCGGCGCCTCCGACAGCGAGACGTGGAAGGTCACCGCCCCTGAGTCGGTGTCCAGCCCCGTCAGCCGCGCGGAGGTCAAGGCGGCCGTCACCGGACGCGCCGACCAGGCCGCCTTCAGCCTGACCCGGTCGGTCACCGTGTCGGCGCTGAACCCCCTCACCACGATGAAGGGCCACGGCTCGGTGCCCAGCCAGTTCGCCGAGGCCGGGTCGGAGGTCGTCATCGTCACCTCCGGTGCCGACATCTGGCAGGACGGCGGCGGCTCCTTCGACGAGTTCGGCGCCGCCTACCGCGACGACGTGGCCGGCGCCGCCTCCACCGTCACCGCGCAGGTCACCCGGCTCGACAACACCAACGCGTGGGCGAAGGCGGGCGTCGTGCTGCGCAACGACGTCACCGGCACGGCGGCCTCGCCGGGCTACGCCGTCATGGTCGCCACCCCCGGCAACGGGGTGGCGTTCCAGTGGGACGCCAACGGCAACGGCTACCTCGACTCCTTCAGCGGGGCGTCCGGGGTCACCGCGCCGGTGTGGGTCCGGCTCGTCCGCGCCGGCGACCAGGTCAGCGGCTACTACTCCAAGAACGGCACGACCTGGACGAAGGTCGGCGCGACCGTGACCCTGCCCGGCATCGCCGCCGTGCAGGACGCGGGGCTCATCGCCACCTCGCACGCGGCGAACGTCACCGGCCAGTTCGACTTCAAGGACTTCGGCGTGAGCTGACCGTCCGGCGCATCCCCCGTGAGAGCGACCCGAAGTGGTCCCCCACGGGGGATTCGTGTGTCGGGCCCGGGTTCGTAGCGTTTCCGGCGGGTCGCCGTACGGATGCGGCGGCGGTCACCGGAGGTCCCATGAACACGGCACGGCGCACCCGCTCTCCGCTCATCTGGCTCCCCGTCGGGCTGGTCGGCGTCGGCGCGGCGTCGGCGCTCGCCTCCGGCGGCGCGGCGCTCGCCGTCGTGGCCGCGGTCGCGGCGACGGCCGTCTACTGGACGGTGATGCGCTTCGTCGCCCGCCGTCCCCTGCCGGAACTGGCCCGGCGGGGAGCCGGCCGCGAGGCGCTGGCGGGCGGCGCGGTCGGCCTGGGGTTCGTGCTCGTCTCGGTGCTGGTGATCACGGTGTTCGGCGGCTACTCGTTCACCTGGTCGCAAGGGCTGTCGGCGGTGCTGCCGGTGGTCGCGGTCGCGATCGGCGCGGCCGTCACCGAGGAGCTGCTGTTCCGCGGGCTGGCGCTGCAGGCGCTGGAACAGTGGTTCGGCGGGAGGGTGGCGCTGGCGGTCACCGCGGTGCTGTTCGGCCTGCTGCACCTGTTCAACCCCGGGGCCACGTTGTGGAGTTCGGTGGCGATCGCCGTCGAGGCCGGGGTTCTGCTGGGGGCCGCGTTCCTGTGGCGGCGCACCATCTGGTTCGTGGTCGGGCTGCACTTCGCCTGGAACGCGGCCGAGGCGCTGCTGGGCATCCCCGTCTCCGGTCATCCGTCCGAGGGGGTGCTGACCGCGCACGTCTCCGGGCCGGAGTGGCTCACCGGCGGCGGGTTCGGGCTCGAAGCCTCGGTCGTGCCGGTCGTCGTGAGCCTGGTGATCGCGGCGGCGATGTTGCGCCGCGCGCGCCGTTAGGCTCGTCGGGTGTCAGCCAAGAGGGATGGTCTGCTCGCCGCGCTCCTCACGCTGCTGGCCTTCGTGCCGACCGTGGCGGTCATCGGAGCCGAGATCGGCGACCTGCCCAAACGGCCCTCCGACGCGCTGGCCGTGGGGCTCACCCTGGCGCTGACCGTCCCGCTGGCCGTGCGCACCCGGTGGCCCGGGGCCTGCCTGGCCGTCGTCGGCCTCGCGTTCACGCTGCACCAGACCCTCGCCTACCCGGCGACGTTCGGCACGGTCGGCCTCTACCTGGCCCTCTACGCCGCCGGCGCCCATCAGACCCGGCTGCGCCGCCCGACCTGGATCGCGGCGACGGCGGCCTACGCCGTCCTGGCGTTCGTCCTCCACCTGCTGGGCTCGCCGCAGCGGTTCCCCGACTTCCTCGCGTTCTACGTGGTCTTGGCGGTGATCTGGACGGCCGGAGCGGGCGTGCGCCGATGGCGGGCCGACGAGGCCGAACGGCGGCGGTTGTCGGCCGAGGTGGCCGTGGTCGCCGAACGCACCCGCATCGCCCGCGAACTGCACGACGTGGTCACCCACCACGTGACCGCGATGGTGGTCCAGGCCGACGCCGCCCACTACCTGCTGTCGAGCGCCCCCGGCCGGGCCGGCGAGTCGCTCACGGCCATCAGCGGAACCGGCCGCCGCGCGCTGACCGAGCTGCGCTCGCTGCTCGGCGTCCTGGAGGCCACCGGCGCCCCGGCCCTGGGCACCGTGGACGAGCTGGTGGAACAGGCCCGGCGGTCCGGCCAGCCCGTCGAGCTGACCGAGCACGGCCGTCCGATCGCCCGGAGCGTCGACGTCGAGCTGGCCGTCTACCGGGTCGTCCAGGAGGCGCTCACCAACGCCCGCAAACACGCGACCGGGCAGCCGACCGCCGTGCTGGTCCGCCACGGCGACGACCACGTCGAGATCGAGGTGACCACCGAAGGCCCTTTGGCCACCGACGCCGCACCGGGCGGACGCGGCCTGGCCGGACTGCGCGAACGCCTGCGGCTGCTCGGCGGCGAGCTGACCGCCGGAACCCGCCCCGAGGGCGGCTTCACCGTCCGGGCGCTGATCCCGTCGAGGAGCGAGGCGTGATCAGGCTGCTGGTGTGCGAGGACCAGGCGCTGGTCCGCGCCGGATACGTCACCATCTTCGACGCCCAGCCCGACATGGAGGTCGTCGGCGAGGCCGCCGACGGCCGCGCGGCCGTGGAGGCGGCCCGGCGGCTGAACCCCGACGTGATCGTGATGGACGTCCGCATGCCCGTCGTCGACGGCATCGAGGCCACCCGTCAGCTGGCCGGCCCCGGCACCGTGAACCCCGCGAAGATCCTCGTGGTCACCACCTTCAACGTCGACCAGTACGTCTACGAGGCGCTCCGGGCGGGGGCCAGCGGCTTCCTGCTGAAGGACGCCCACCCGGCCGAACTCGTCGGCGGCGTGCGCACGATCGCCGCCGGCGACTCCCTCCTGGCCCCCGCCGTCACCCGCGCCCTGATCGGCCACCACGCCGAACGGGTGCGCCCCGCCGCACCCGGCCGTGACGTGGTGGACGTGCTGACGCGCCGCGAGCTGGAGGTGCTGACGCAGCTGGCCGCCGGGTTGTCCAACGCCGAGATCGCCGCCGCGTTGTTCATCACGCCTGAGACGGTGAAGACGTATGTGTCGCGGATCCTGACCAAGCTCGACCTGCGTGACCGGGTGCAGGCGGTCGTGCTGGCGTACCGGATCGGCCTGATCACCCCGTGACCGGGGTCACTGGCGGGAGAGCGCGCGGGTGAGGCCCGCCACGATGGTGGTCGCCAGGATCCATCCGGCGGCGATCAACGCGGCGGCGAGCCACTGGTGCGGGCCGCGCGGGCCGAAGGCGGTCTCCTGCCCGAAACCGATGATCGGGAGGAGCAGGTCCAGCGTGTAGAGGAAGGCGTTGAAGGGCGGCGCCTCACCCGGCTTGAACGCCGGCGGCTCGTCGACGGCGAAGACGACCGTGCCGAGAAGCAGCAGCGCGGCGAGCCAGAACGCGGCGCGGAACGGCCGGTAGCCGTACCCGACGGTCCAATCTTGCAGGTACCCCCACGACCGCGCCCCGAGCCGCTGTCCCGCGCGACGGCGCCGCTGTTTGGCCAGCAGCACGTCCTGAGCGGCCTCGTCGTGGCCGTGCCGGCGGTAGACCGAGGTCAACTGCTCATACGGCTGCGGCTGGTACTGCTCCTTCGCGAGCCAGTCGAGGCGCTCCTTGACCGGCAGAGGGGCCTCCAGGCTGTCGTACGTGAAGCCGTTCATCAGCAGGCGCGCGGGCCACCGGCCGGGAACGTCGTCGAGCACGCCGACCCGGGTGTGGCGCAGGTCGACGGCGCCCCGCAGCGTGGTCCGCGGCCCGATCTTCAGCGACGCCGCCTCGACGCCACGCAGGCGCAGCTCACCGTCGACGGTGCTCTCCTCGAAGCACAGGGTGGCGGCGATCCGGGAGTTCCTGATCGAGACCTCCCCTTCGGCCGTGAAGCCCTCGCAGCAGTCGACGCCTCCGCCTGCGGTCACCTCCCACAACGACAACACCCGGCCGCCGGGGTTGCGAAGGGCCGCGCCGTGAAAGTCCACGTTGCCCTCGACTCTGGCGCTGCTCAGCACGATCTCCCCGTCGGCGCCGAAGCCGTCGCCGCAACTGAGCCTGCCGGTGACCCCCAGCCGCCGCAGTGACAACGCCGTCTTTCCCGGGTTCGAGAGCTTGCCCCCATCGACGTTGAGCGAGCCGCGGACCTGGGTGGAGTCGAGGAAGACCTCTCCGGTCGCCACGAAACCCGGCGTGGCCCGCAGCCCGCTGCCGATCTCCATCAGCGGCGCGTTCAGCGCGCGTCCACCCGGGTTGTCCAGACTCGCGTGCGCGAAGGAGAGGGAACCGGCGATGCGGGCCCCGCGTAGCAGTACTTCACCCTCGGACGTGAATCCCTGGTTGGCGAGCAGCCCGCCCTCGACGGTGAGCCGTTCCGCATTGAGGGCGACGCCGTCGGGGTTCGACAACCGGGCCCCGCTGAAGACGCATCGGCGACCCACCCGGGCGTCCTGCACGTTGAGTTCGCCGTAGGAGTGGAAACCGGGACCGCACGACAACCCGCCGTCGACGGCGATCCCTTCGGCGACGAGGCTGCGCCCGCCCGACCGCCCGACCCGCGCGCCGTCGAGGGTCATGGTCCCGCCGACCCTGGCGCCCGCGACACGTAACTCACCGTCGACGACGGCGTCCGCACCTAGGAGGTCACGATCGACGATCAGCCCGTCGGCCTGGACGTCCGCGTGGATCATCGTGCCGCTGAGATTCAGCGTCCCGGAGAAGTGGGTTCCACCGAGCTGCACCGGGCCGTCGATCACGCAAGCTTCCAGACGCAGGCCGCCGCCGATCACGGCATCCACGGCCTGTAGTCCGGGCAGCCGGGACCCGGCGAAGTCGACCAGCCCGGTACGGGCTCCAGTGAGGACCGGCGCTTCGTCGAACTCGCACCCGGTCAAGATCAGCGGGCTCTGCACCTCGGCGTGCGACAGGTCCAGGCGGCCGGTGATCCGGGCCCCGGACAGGCGCATGCCGGGGGTCTCCCCCGCCAGGCGTTCCCGTGCGCCGAGCAGCATTGCCGCGATGACGGCGGCCCGGACAGGCGCGCCAGGAAGATCCACGGGAAGCGATGCGGGAAACGCGTCCCAGAGGCTGCGTTCGGGCTCTGACAGATCCTCGATGACCACAGCCGCTCCAGAACGTCGCACGCGTCGGTAAGGCGATGCTCCAAGATCGCCACCAGCTCCGCAACCGTCCCATCCACGCCTGCCGTTCAGCCGCCGAAACGAGGCGTCCCGACCACCGAGCACGGGCAGTCCGAACAGCCGCCGAAATGAGGCGTCCTGACCGCTGGGCACGGGCGATCCGGCCACACAGGCCGGCCCTCGCCTCGATCACCGTCGCCGGGAATCCCGCGCCACACGCAGCGTCCGCCGAGCTGCCCGCTGATCGCCATCATCGGAGAACACGCCACACGCGGCACCCGCCGAGTCGCCCCCTGATCGCCGTCATCGGAGAACGCGCCACACGCGGCGTCCGCCGGAGTTGCCCCCTAATCGCCGTCATCGAAGAACGCGCCACACGCCGCGTCCGCCGAGTCGCCCCCTGATCGCCGTCATCGGAGAACGCGCCACACGCCGCGTCCGCCGAGTCGCCCCCTGATCCCCATCATCGGAGAACGCGCCACACGCCGCGTCCGCCGAGTCGCCCCCTGATCCCCATCATCGGAGAACGCGCCACACGCCGCGTCCGCCGAGTCGCCCCCTGATCGCCGTCATCGGAGAACGCGCCGCACGTGGCACCGGCTTCACGCTCTGAGCGGCGTGCGGGAGACCGAGACCCACGCCGAGGGCGCCCGCCTGGTCGTCACTGGCGAGGGCGACCTCCGTATCCAGCTCAGCGACTTCGACTGGGGGCCCGACCTGCCCTCCGAGCACCGCCCTTGACGGGGAAGGCGGTTGGTAAAGCTGTATCCCCGATGCCGGGGAGTCCTCCACGATGAGGTGATGAGTGATCCACCCGGACACGGTGAAGGTCGGCCTGCGGCGCGGGCGCAGGATCGGTGGCTCGGCCGGATCCTGCGTGAGGGCGCCGTTCCCGAGCTGCTGGAGGCGCTCGCCGAGCGATTGTCGCCGACCGATCTGCAGACGCTGCTGCTGGAGGTCTCTCGCCGCCGCGCCGCCGCAGTGACCCCCGCTCGTCTGCTGCACGCTTACGAGCACAACCGTTTCACCCGGCCGTCGGCCGTGGACCCCGCAGAGCTGGCATGCCTGGAGGCCCTGGCACACGGGCGGCTGGCGGAGCACGCCTTCACCGCGATTGCGCTGTCGCCGTTGTGCCCGCTGGGCACCGTCTCGGCGGTGGCGACCGCAGACCAGAACAAAGTGGTCACGACCGTCCGCACCACCGAGGTCGTCGCGGACACCACCAACGTGCTGGCCCTGGAATGCGCGGTACGCCGCCGGCAGTTGCTGCGCTCCGACGCGCGCTCACGCCAGCGGGTCCGGCTGGCCGCCGTTCACCGGGTGGTGCGCGCCCAGGACTTCGCCGGCCCAGGCATGGCGGCGCACTTCGCACTCCTGGGGCTGTGCACCGCCGGACGGAACGAGGGCTCGTTCGCCTTCGAGACCACGGCCCTGGCCGAGCAGATCGGCGCCCATCTCGACGTCCTGGACGACGCCCGCGCCCTCGGACACCGCATCGGCCCGGTGCGCGTGTCCGTCACCGACCTGACCGCCGGCCACCGGGCCGCGCTGGAGGATGTCCTGGACCGGCTCACGCACGCACATCCCGGCACCACGTTCGCTTTCGACGACGATCGCATCGGCGGCCGCGGCTACTACCGGGACGCCTGCTTCGAGATCCGCGCCACCACCTCGACCGGAGACGACCTCAACCTCGGCGACGGAGGATTCGTCACCTGGAGCGCCGAGCTGCTCGGCAACGCCAAGGAACGTCTGCTCATCAGCGGCCTGGGTCTCGAGCGCCTCTGCGAACGCTTCGGCCCACCCTCCCCCGGCGACCAGACAAGCCTCCGGCCGACATGACCACGCCCCTACGCCAGACCGGCTCGACGCCGCTCGTCCCCGGGACCGGCGGCACCGCAGCGGCTCGGCACCCGGTCTGACGGAAGCCCGCGCGCCTGCGCCAACAGCGGCGTCGGCGACATCATGGACGATCTCGACGTACACCACGCCCGGCAGCGGCAATCACATTCGTCGGCCAGGCGCCCCGCGCCGATCACCACCGCCGGAGAACGCGCACCGCACGCGGCGTCGGCCGAGCCGCCACCGACCGACGCGCGAGACCGACTTCAGCATCCGGATCGACGGCCCCGACCGGGCCGCCGCCCTCCTCGAAGCCGCCGAACCAGACCAGCCCTACTCAAAGCCGCTGGACCAGGCCAGCCCTGCTCAAAGGCCCCGGACCAGGCCAGCCCTGCTCGAAGCCGCTGGACCAGGCCGACCCTGCTCAAAGGCCCCGGACCAAGCTAGCCCTGCTCAAAGCCGCTGGACCAAGCCAGCCCTGCTCAAGGCCCCGAACCAAGCCAGCCCTGCAACGCGGTCCGGACGTCGGGCTCGAACGCTCGGGCCGCGCTCCGCCTCGCGCAGGGCGACCTGCCGGGCGCGGACGACGCCCTGCGCGAGGAGCACATGGTGGCTGAGGCGGCGGGGGAACCGCCAGCTTGTCGCTGGTGGCGGTCCACGCCGCTGCGCTCGCCGAGGCGCGCGACGGCCGTGCTGCTCGGCTGCGGGCGGCCACGATTCCCGGATCCGCCGGGGCGGGCCGCCCTGGGCGGGGTTCGCTTCGGCGTACAGGCGACGCCGCATATCCGCATCCGGACCAGGTCACACCACGGTGCAGGGCACGCCGTTGAGGGTGAAGGCGCCCGGCTCCGCGGTGTTGCCGGTGTGGGTCGCTTGGAAGCCGACGTCGATGGTCGCGCCCGGGGCCAGCGTGGCGTTGTGGCCGACGTTGACCGCGCTGACCTGGCCGCTTGAGGGCGAGTAGGTCGCGTTCCAGCCCGACGTGATCGCCTGTCCCGACGGCAGGGTGAAGACGAGCGTCCAGCCGTTGACGGCCGAGGTGCCGTTGTTGGTGATGCTGATGTTCGCGGTGAAGCCGTTGTTCCAGGCGTTCATCGTGTAGGCCACCCGGAACTGCCCGCCGCCCCCGCTCGGCGAAGGCGACGGCGTGGGCGTCGGAGTCGGGGAGGGGAGCGGGCCTGCGGTGGTGACGAAGGTCGTGATGCTGCGGGCGGGCAGCGACACCGTCAGGGAGCCGTTCGTCATGGCCGTCGTGCCCTGGGGGGTGACGGTGCGGTTGGCGTCGGTGACCCAGGAGGACGCGCCGGTGGCCGCGCTTCCCGCGATGGTGAACTGCTGGCTCACCGCCGAGGTGTTCTTGTTGATGGCCACGATGACGACGGTGCCGCCGCTGCGGTAGGCCGACACGTAGACGTTGGAGGCCGGGTTGGCGGTCGCGCCGATGCGGACGTAGCCGGGGCGGACGAAGCGGGAGTAGTGGGCCATCATCGCGCCGCGTTTGCTGACCGTGCCGTCTTCGCGCATGGGGCCGTAGCCGCGGCGGATGTACCACCAGACGTACATCTGGAACTCGGCGTCGACCATGGCGCGGTGGATGTGCTCCCCGACGTCGAGCGCCTGGGGCCACAGGTCGGCCGAGTCGCTGCTGTTGGGGTGGTAGACCTCGGTCATCCACAGCTCTTTGCCCGCGCCGCGCTGCTGGAACAGGGGGTAGGGAAAGTTGGCGTAGGAGGTGCCGTACAGGTGGGCGCCGATGATGTCGACGTTGGCCAGGGCGGTGGCGTCGTTCAGGATCGGGTCGGACATGCTCTTGACGTACTGGAAGGACTCGGGGGCGATGACGCGGGTGCTGATGGAGCCGGCGTTCTCGCGCAGGAAGCGCAGCATCTCGGCGGAGGTCCACCACGTCCAGTCGTGGGCGTAGTCGGGTTCGTTCTGCACCGAGATGGCATACAGGTTCACGCCGTTGTTGCGCAGGTGGGTGGTGAAGTCGTTCAGGTGCTGGGCGTAGGCGGCATACGCGTTGTAGCGCAGGCGTTTGGCGTTGGTCTGGCTGCCGCGCGTGAACGTCTCGATCATGGAGGCGGGCGGGTTCCACGGCGAGGCGAACACCAGCACCCCGAGTTCGGCCGCGCGGCGGGCGGTGGCCAGGTCGCGGCTGAAGTCGGCGGAGCTTTCCGGGACGGGGATGCGCAGGACCGAGAAGCCCAGGCGGCCCTCGCCGGTGCCGAACGCGGTCTCGCGCTGGGCCGAGGTCAGGTCGCCGATCCAGGCGGCGTGCGCCATGCCGCCGTACCCGCGGATCGTCTGCCGCTGCGTTGAGGGGTCGATGACCGCGGTGGCGGCCGCCGCCTCCGACGCCCCGACGACGGTCGCGGCCGCCGTGATGACCGGCAGGGTTCCCATCGTGGTCAGCACGGCTCTGCGGCTCAGCAGGCTCCGTCGGCCGTTCTCGGGCTCGTTCTGATCGTCCATCGTCACGTCTCCGGCGTCGCTGGGCTTGTTGCGCACACCCGAACGCGGCACCGCGAGAAGCGTCAAACAGGGCCTGAGCCGACCGGGCGGCACGCTGTGCGAATCCGCCGGAGGTCGTGAAAATTTCACCGATCGACGCAGGTGAACGGCTGAAAGGATCAGCGCCGGGGTGCCGCCGTGCTGCCCCGGATCATCAGCTCGGTGCCGAGCTCGACCCGCCGCTGCGGCAGCGGCTCCCCCGTGGCCAGTTTGACCAGCATCTCGGTGGCCGCCGACCCCATCTCGGCCAAGGGTTGCCGGACGGTCGTGAGCGGCGGATTGGTCCACCGCCACGTGGCCATGTCGTCGAAGCCGACCACGCTGAGGTCGTCGGGGATGCGCAGGCCGAGCTCGTGGGCGGCCCGGTAGACGCCGATCGCCATCCCGTCGTTGGCGGTGAAGATCGCGGTCGGCGGGTGGGCGAGCTCCATCAGCTCGCGGGCGTACTCGACGCCGTCTTCGATCTGGAAGGCCCCCCGGCGGATCAGCGCCGGGTCGGCCGGGATCCCGGCGGCGTCGAGCGCGGTGCGGTAGCCGTCGAGGCGGGCCCGGCTGGAGAACGCGAACTCGGGGCCGGTGATCATGGCGATCCGGCGGTGGCCCAGTTCGAGCAGGTGGCGGGTGGCCTCCAGGCCGCCGCTCCAGTTGGTCGCCCCGACCGACGGCACCCCCCGGCCGGGGTCGCCCGCCGGGTCGAGCACGACCAGGGGCATGTCGCGCGTGGCCAGCAGCAGGCGCTGCTCCTCGGTCGGGCCGGAGAACACCGTGATGATCCCGGCCGGACGACGGCCCAGCACGTCCTTGATCCACCGCTGGCCCGGGACGTGCCGGCCGCCCAATTCGGAGACGATGACGTTCACGCCGTGGTGCTCCGCCGTCGCCCTGACGCCCTTGACGATCTCGATCGGATAGTCGCCGGCCAGCTCGTGGAAGACGATCTCGATGAGGCCCGCCGGTTTGATGCGGCGGCGCTGCCGACGCAGTCCCCGCTCCTGGATGAGGCCCTCGACCAGCGCCCGGGTCTCGGAGCCGACCTCGGAACGGCCGTTGACGACCTTGGAGACGGTCGCCACCGACACACCCGCCAGTCCGGCGATCTCGGCGAGGGTCAGGGCGTCGGCGGGGGCGCGAGGAACATCCTCGGTCGAGGTCATACCGGAAAGTTTACGGGCATGTTTTCGGCCGATCCATGGCTTCGTTTCCGCTGATCTGTGGGCATGCGGACACCGATACGATCGACTCTCGGCGGAACAATGTTCTGAAAACTATCGAATTCAGCGAGAAAAGTTTCGCTGACCAGGGACGCTCACTTCAGCGGCTACCGGGAGGCGCTGCGGGAGACCCTTCACGGGACGACCGAAAGCAACGCCCGCGAGCAGGTGGTTTCGGTGAAATTTTCACATGCCTGACGCGACGAAGCGATCATGGGCCGGGCCGAATGCGCAGGCCCGCCGTGCGGGCGCGGCAACAGGCGGACCCCCGGCGGGAAGGCGGCTCGTTGACCTCCGCCGGACCCTCGGATTTACTCCGCTCGTCAGGGCGGCGCGGAGAAATGTTTGCGATAACACGGCTCCGCGACCACGCCTTCGAACCCCCCTTTCAAGGAAGCGGCATGCTCCCACCTGCGATCCTGACCATCGCCCCCTCGGTCAGACGAACCCTGGTCGTCACCGTCGCCGCGGCCCTCGGGGCCGGCGTCCTGGCGGTCACCCCACCCTCGGCCTCGGCCGCGGCCGACACCCTGGGGGCCGCCGCCGCCCAGTCGGGCCGGTACTTCGGCGCCGCCATCGCGGCCGGCCGGCTGAGCAACTCGACCTACGTGAACATCCTCAACCGGGAGTTCAACCAGGTCACCGCCGAGAACGAGATGAAGTGGGACGCCACCGAACCCTCGCGGAACAGCTTCAACTTCAGCAACGGCGACCGCATCGCCAACCACGCCATCGCGCGCGGCATGAAGATCCGCGGCCACGCCCTGCTCTGGCACCAGCAGATGCCCGGCTGGGCGCAGGGCCTGTCGGGTTCCGACCTGCGCAGCGCGATGATCAACCACGTCACCCGGGTCGCGACCTACTACCGGGGCAAGATCCACTCGTGGGACGTCGTCAACGAGGCCTTCGCCGACGGCGGTGGCGGCGGACGGCGTGACTCCAGCCTGCAGCGCACCGGCAACGACTGGATCGAGGCCGCGTTCAGGGCCGCGCGCAGCGCCGACCCGAACGCCAAGCTCTGCTACAACGACTACAACACCGACGGGATCAACGCCAAGAGCACCGGCATCTACAACATGGTGCGCGACTTCAAGTCGCGCGGCGTGCCGATCGACTGCGTCGGCTTCCAGTCGCACCTGGGCGGCTCCCTGTCCAGCGACTACCAGGCCAACCTGCAGCGCTTCGCCGACCTGGGTGTCGACGTGGAGATCACCGAGCTCGACGTCCTGCAGGGCTCCAACCAGGCCAACATCTTCGCCTCCGTGACCCGCGCCTGCCTGAACGTGGCGCGGTGCAACGGCATCACGGTCTGGGGCATCCGCGACAGCGACTCCTGGCGCGGCAGTGACAACGCGCTGCTCTTCGACTCCTCGGGCAACAAGAAGGCCGCGTACACCTCGGTGCTCAACGCGCTGAACGCGGCGACCCCGAACCCCAGCCCCTCGCCGACGCCCACCCCGAGCCCGACGCCCACGCCGACCCCGTCGCCGACCCCCACCCCGACGCCGAGTCCGGGCGGGCCCTGCCGGGTGACGTACACGGTCAACGCGTGGAACAACGGCTACACCGCGGCGATCACCATCGCCAACACCGGCTCCAGCGCGCTCAGCGGCTGGTCGCTCGTCTTCACCCTGCCGTCGGGGCAGACCGTGACGGGCGGCTGGAACGCGACCTACTCGCCGTCGAGCGGCCAGGTCACGGCCAGGAACATGAGCTACAACGGCTCGATCCCGGCCGGCGGCTCGGTGGACATCGGCTTCCAGGCCACCCACACCGGCAACACGTCGGCGCCATCGAGCTTCACCCTCAACGGGAGCACCTGCTCCCGCGCCTGACCTCCCTCAGGGGAGACGCCGTCCGCCCGGGATCGGGCCGGGCGGACGGCGGCCCTGCACCCCACCCACCTCGGCCAGCAGGCACTCGGCGCGGGCCGCGAAGAGGTGGGCGCCGCGCTCCCGCGACAGGGTGCGCGCCCGATCGGCGGTGCGGACGGCGGCCGGGAGGTCGCCCCCGGCGTGCAGCGCCTTGGCCCGGATGAGGAGGACCAGCCCCTCCGCGTAGCGTTCGCCGTAGGTGTCGATGAACGTCTCGGCCCGGTCGAGCGCGGTCGTCGCTCCCGGTACGTCGCCCGCGTGCAGCCGGATCTCGGCGAGCAGCGCGTACCAGGTGGCCAGATTGGACCGGGGCGGGTCGATCAGGGTGGTCTCGATGACGTGCTCCATCTCCGCCGCGGCCGCGACCGGGTCGCCGCCGGACATCGCCGTCGCCCAGTGCCGGGCGAGCCGGGGGTAGCTGCCGGAGAAGGTGAAGGAGAAGTCCGGGTCGGCGTCGATCGACCGGTCGGCCGCCCGGAGCGCCCAGGCGGGGTCGCCCGCGACGGCCGCCGCGGTGACGGCGAAGGAGCCCCAGACGCTGAGGGCGTAGGGGTCGTCGCCGGCGTCGAGTTCCACCACGTCGAACAGGTGGCGGGCGGCGGTCAGGTCGCCGTGCAGGGCGGTGTTCAGCGCCAGCATGACCGGGGTCGTCAGCTGCAGCCGGTGCCGCAGCGGCTCGGCGTCGCGCTCGGCGCGGATGAGCGAGTCGGACCTGCTCAGGTTCTCGCAGGCCGCGCCGATGTCGCCCGAACTCCATTGGTGGACGCCCCAGGCGTGGTGACCGCCGGCCTGGACGACCGGGTCGGCCGAGCGGCGGCCGTAGTCGAGCAGCCGGCGCGCCAGGCGTGCGGCGGCGTCGAGGCGGAGGCCCTGGGCGTGGGCCAGGAACCGGGAGAACAGGAAGCCGGTGGCCTCGCGTTCCCGGCCGAGCGAGCGCGCGACCTCCTCGGCGCGGTCGAGATGTTCCATGGCCGCGCCGACGAAACCGGCGTGCACGCCCGCGACGGCGGTCAGTTCGGTGAGCGCGGCCAGCTCCAGGACCGGCGACCCCGCGTCGCGGGCGATCCGCACCGCGGCGTCCAGATGCTTCTCGGCCGTGGCGTAGGCCGAGCGCCGGGCCGCGATGCGGGCCGCGAAGAGGATCGCCCGCACCTTCCGGTCGGGCTCGGCGAGCGGGCCCGCGAGCCGGAGGTGGTGGGCGAGCGCCTCGGCGTGCCGTTCGGCCGGCTCCCCGGCCTGCGCGAGCGCGTCGGCGATGCGCAGGTGGAGGCGGCTCGCCTGGACGCGGGACACCGAGCGGGCCACCGCCTCGCGCACCAGGTCGTGCACGAACCGCCACTCGACCAGCACGCCGGAGGCCGTCTCGACCAGGCCGAGCGCTTCGAGGGCCTCCAGGCGGGTCAGGCAGGCCGGCACGTCGAGGCCGGACGCGCCCGCCAGCAGCCGGGCGTCGACGTCGCGGCCCATCAGGGCGGCGATCTCGATGAGGCGGCGGTCTTCCTCGTCGAGCCGGCTGGTCCGGTCGCGGACGAGGTCGCGCACCGTCGACGGCACGGCGTCCTGGGCCGCCGCCCGGTCGGACAGGTGGTTCGCCTCGGCCAGGAACCGGGCCAGCTCGCGGACGAACAGCGGGTTGCCCTCGGTGCGGGCCTGGATGTCGCGGGCGACGCCGGGACTCGGCGACCGTCCGGTCTCCAGGCGGACCAGCTCGGCGACCTCCGCCGGGCCGAGAGGACCGAGCACGATGCGCCGGTGCCGGTCCTGGCGGGCGACCGAGGCCAGCATGCGCCGCACGTGGGGGCCGGGCGTCGGCGCGTGGTCGCGCAGGGTGCCCGCCAGCACGCTGCGGTCGGGCAGCGATTCGGCGAGGCGCGCGAACAGCTGAAGCGTGGCCTGGTCGGCCCAGTGGAGGTCGTCGACGACCACGACCAGCGGGCGACGCGCGGCGGCCGCGCCGAACAGGGCCACGACGGTGCCGAACAGGCGGAACTGCGCCCCGGCGTCCGGCCGGGACACGGCCCCGGCCTCGCGGGCGGGGTGCAGCAGGTCGGCGAGCGCGCCGGTCCAGCGGGCCCGCTCGTCCTCCGGCAGCGCGGCGATCAGGGCCTCGGCGATCTGGACCCAGGGCCACATCGCCGGGGCGCCCTCGCCGTCGTGGCAGCGGCCCCAGAAGGTGAGGGCGCCGTTCGCGGCGGCCTCGGCGGTGGCCTCGGCGAGCAGCCGGCTCTTGCCCACTCCGGGCGGGCCCTCGACGAGGACGATCCCGGCCCGGCCGGCGGCGGCCGCGTCGACGGCCTGGCGGAGCAGGCCCAGTTCCTCCTGCCGGCCCACGATGCGATCGGCCCCGCCGCCGGTCGCGGCTCTCGGCCCCGCCTCCGGGGGCGGGGCGGCGGCGGTCTCGGGCTCTCCGAGCACCTGCCGGTGCGCCTCGCGGAGGGCCGGTCCGGGGTCGACGCCCAGTTCGCCGGCCAGCCGGGCCCGCACCGTCTCGAACACCGACAGGGCTTCGGCCTGCTGTCCCGACGCCGCCAGCGTGGTCATGAGCGTCGCCTGGACCGTCTCGTCGAGGGGCGCGACCCAGGCGGCCAGCCGCAGCGGCTGCAGGATGCGGGCGCCCTGACCGCGCGGCACGGTGGCGTGGGCGGCCTCGACGCAGGCGTCGAGCAGTTCGCGGTTGACCGAGGTGAACAGGGGCCAGGCGGCGGGCGTGACGGGCAGCCCGTCGCCCGCCGACCCGCGCCATCGCGACAGCGCCTCCTCGTAGGCGTCGGCCGCGTCGTCGAAGCGGTGCGCGGCCGTGGCGGCGCGGGCCCGGCCGAGGAGGCGGCGGAACTCGGCCAGGTCGAGGGCGACGTCGCTGACGTCGAACTGGTAGCCGCCGCTGCGGCGGTGGAGGTAGGCGCCGGCCGCCCGAGCGGGCAGGTCGGGTTCGAGCAGCCGCCGCAACGTGCCCACGTATTTCTGGACGATGTTCATCGCCGACGTCGGCAGGTTGTCGTCCCAGACCAGGTCGAGCAGCTCGGCGGAGCTGACCGGCCGGCCCGCGCCCATCGCCAGCAGGGCGAGCAGGTAGCTCTGCTGGCGCGGCCCGGTGTCGACCTCGACGCCGTCCCGCCACACCCGCAGGGGACCGAGCACCTGGACGGTCAGGGAAGCGGAGACGGACATCGGGCCCTTTCTGGGAGGTCATGGCATGAAATCACATGATCGTTTACTCGTCGAGATCGGCGCAGTGGGCGAACAGGTCCGCCCCACGGGAGACGACCGGCGTCCGGGCGTGTTTCGCGGCGGCCCGGACGTCGGCGGGAGTCCCGCAGCAGCCCTCGCCGTCGCGCCCCCCGTAAGTGTCGAGCACCACGTCGGCCCGGTCGAGGGCGTCGCCGGGCAACCCGGCGATCCGGTCGTGGACGACGTCGCGCACCGACGACGACACCCCGTCGCCGAGCCCGCCGTGGCCCAGACGAGCTCCCGGACGAAAAACACGTTCCCGGGGGTGCGGGCCTGCACAGCCGCGACGACCTCGGGGCCGGGCTCCTCGCGGATCAGCTCGGCCAAATCGTCAAGGTCGAAGGGGCGCAGCCGGGCGGTGGTCCTGCGAGCGGCTCGCCGACGCCGGCGTCCTGGCCGGCTCGGAGCCGGGCGTCGGGGCGCGGTCGCGCAGCGCGCCGACGACCACCACGCCGCGCGGCAGCCACGCGGTGAGATGGCGGAACAGTTCAAGCGAGGCGACGTCGGCCCACTGGAGGTCGTCGACGACGAGCGCGACCACCTGCTCGAACAGGCGGAACCGGGTGCCGCAGGCGAGCAGCCGGGTCTTGCCCACCCCGGGCCGCTGCTCCTGGCGCGCCGCCCGGATCGGATCGCGGAACGTCACGGTGCCCAGGATTCCAGGATCGGCTGGGAAGAGACAGCCGTCGTACCGGCGGAGGTCCGTCCCAGCCGAACCCCCGCCGGTACGGGCGGGTCGTGCCGTCAGCGCTGGAGGGTCAGCAGGCCCGGCCGGTAGGGAAGCAGGCCGTAGTCGACGCCGTTGGAGCTGGGGCTGCGGCCCTGGTAGAGGAGCTGCAGGTTGCAGGGGTCGACCGTCATGGTCTGGTCGGCGTTGGTGCGCAGGAGCTCACCGTGGCTGATGTCGTTGGTCCAGGTGGCGCCGCTGTTGGCCTTGCCCGCGAACGGGTTCGACTCGGAGGTGGCGTTCGGGGTCCACGAGCCGCCCAGGCTGGTGGCGGTGAACGACCGGAAGTAGCGGCCCTGGGAGCCGATCGCCTCGACGATCATCAGGTAGCGCTGCTGGCCGGCCAGCTTGTAGACCTGGACCGCCTCGAACAGGTTGTTCGTGCTGTCGGTCATGATCGTCGTGTAGTTGGAGCCGAAGCTGCCCGGGAAGTTGCCGATCGGCATGCTGGCCCGGTAGATCCGGCCGTTGTCACCGGCGAAGAACAGGTACATGTTCTGGCTGTCGCCGATCAGCGCCTGGTCGATCGGGCCGGTGCCCGAGTTGGAGATGCTGCCCGAGAACAGCGTCTGCGGCGACGACCAGCCGTTGGCGTTGGTCGGGTTGGTGGAGGTCCGGTAGGAGAACGCCGGGCCGCCCCACTGGTAGGCCAGCACCCAGATGTTGCGCGGCTGGAAGTAGAACAACGACGGGGCGACGGTGCCCGAGTTCATCTGGTTCTGGCTGGCCGAGCCCATCTGCGAGTAGTTGGTGAACAGGCCGAAGTTCATCGAGCCCCAGCTGGTGCCGAAGTCGTGCGTGGTGGCGTACACGAGCTGCTGCCCGTTGTAGGGCGCGACGGTGAAGTCCTTCAGCGACACCCAGCCCGAACGCGGCTGCGCCAGCGCGCCGGTCGAGGTCCACCGGTAGCTCGACGGCAGGTTGCACGTCGGCGAGGGTGAGGGGGTCGGGCTCGGGGACGGCGTCGGCGTGGGGCTGGGCGTGGGGGTCGGGCTCGGCGTGGGGGTCGGCGTCGGGGTGCCGGGGTTGCCCGTGCAGGCGACGCCGTTCAGGGAGAACGCGGTCGGCGAGTCGTTGCCGCTGCTGAACGAGCCGTTGAAGCCGAAGGCGGTGCTGCCGCCCGACGGGATCGCCGCGTTGTAGCTCATGTTGGTGGCGGTCACCGTCGAACCCGACTGCGAGGGCGTGGCGTTCCACATCTGGCTGATCTGCTGGCCGGAGCCGAAGGTCCAGGTCAGCTGCCAGCCGCTGACCGCGTCGCCCAGGTTGTTTATGGTGACGTTGGCGCCGAAGCCGCCGGGCCACGACGAGGTGACGACGTAGTCGACCCGGCAGGCGACGGCGGCCTGGGCGGGCTGCGTGGCCACCAGTCCGGCCGTGCTCAGCAGGATCGGGAGGGAGATGATCGCGAGGCGGCGGCGCACGGCCGATCGGGACGACGCCGTCGGTGCGGCAGCGGTCCGCGTTCGCCAGGGCAGGCGCATGGGGGTGCTCCTCATTGCTCTCTGATAGCGTTAACAAATGCTCGACCGCACCGGAGGGACGGCAGTGCGCGGAGCTAATACGAGGCGGCCGAGTCGCGTCAAGGCGCACCCTTGGGGGCCGATTCGGGGCCGTCCGCCTCGGCGGGGCCCCTCTTCTGCTCTTACGGGCGCGCCGCGCGGTCGTACAAGATCACGCTTGTGCTGAAACGTTCACCAGGTCGAGTTCACCGAGCACGATCTGGTGCACCACCGGGTCGTAGTTGACGGCCGCGTGCCCGCTGAAGTCGAGCGGGGCACGGTCCTGGAGCAGGATGTTCCTGACCGCGTCGCCGGTGAGGAAACTCGACGTGTACGGCGTGACGACGTTGTCGTACCGCGTCGCGATCACCGTGTAGTTCACGCCCGGCACGGTGTCGCCGCCGTCGTTCAGCGCCCGCATGAAGTCGGAGCCGACCATCTGCTGCTGGCAGGCCCGGCAGACCACCGCGATGGCCGGGCTGAGCCCGAGCAGCCGGGCGAAGGTGACCAGCCCGTTGGAGTCGGTGCCGTGGTTCGACGGCGTGATCCCGATCAGCCGGTTCACCTTGGCCGCGCCGTTCAGGAACTTCAGGTAGTAGCGCGGCATCATGCCGCCCTGCGAGTGCCCGACGATGTCCACCTTCGCCGCCCCGGTCGCGGTCAGCACCTGGTCGACGAAGTCGGACAACTGCTGAGCCGCCTGCGGGATGTCGCCGAGCCCATGGATCGGCCCCGGCCCGTAGTTGAGCGCGAAGACGCAGTGGCCGGCCAGCTTCAGCTTCGGCGAGAGCGTCGCCCAGTTGCCCGCCATGTTCTCGAACGTGCCGTGCACCAGCACCACCGGACGCGGCCGCGACGGCGAGGGCTTGCAGCTCCAGATGTTGGCGCCCAGGGGAGAGATGTCGGCGGCGGCGGGCGTGGCGGTCAGCCCGACGCCGGCGGTGATGGACAGGGCCGTCGCGGCGGCCCACACGGAGACACGGCGGGCGCCCTTGATGATCGTCATGCCCTCATTGCGGCCCCTGACCTGGGGAAATCCGAGCAGCCCCGCCGTACCGGAAGATCATTTTACTTGGGCGGGGCGGACCCTACCCGGCGCGGGTGACGCGGAGCCGCGTGTCGGTGACGTTGTCGAACCGCGCGTCGCCGCCCCGGATCAGGACGAAGTGCGCCCGCACGTCGGCGCGGTAGGCCACCAGAGCGCCCGACGGCGCGAGGTCGCCGCCCGCGAGTTCCTTTCCCTTCGGCAGACGGGCGTTGAGCGCCGCCACGGCGGCGGCCGGATCGTCGGCGGGGCTGGCGGTCGCCTCCAGGTAGAGCGCCTCGGCGCGTCCGACGGGCGCGTGGGAGTCGAAGACGGTGACGGCGACCTCGGAGCGTTCGGCGAGGTTGCGGGAGTGCCTGCTGTCGGGGGACGACACCCAGAACAGCCGGTTCTCGTCGAAGGCGGCGAAGAAGACGGGGGTCGCCCAGGGGCGGCCCTGACCGTCGGCGGTGGCGAGGACGAGGTAGCGGGACTCGGCGAGCAGCCGGGGAACGGCCTCCCACATCGCCGCCTGGAGGGGATGCGTCATGGCTCCTCATGGTGCCCGGCGGCAGGCCGAAGATGCGGCGAAAAGCCATGAAAGGTTCAGAACGGTCAGTCATGGCGTCGCCGACGGCCCGGACGTGTCGTTGACATTCGCGCCGACCGCTGCTTACCGTTACCACGAAATCAGAGTGTTAACGATAACAGCACGTCGAAGACGGGAAGCCGACAATCGGGCCGATCGTCGGATAAGCGAAAAATGCAGGACGTATGTCCTATGGAAAGTCCGTCGACCGTTTCTTCCCGGTGATCGCAACCATAAATTGATCGACGATCGGATCGAAGCCTCACTGAACCGGGTACCGTTTGTGAGCGTTAACACGAAACGACTGAGGGAGAAAGAAATGGCCGGTTTCCCCAACGGTCCCCGAGCCGAATCCGCAGGTGACGCTCCGCCGATCACCCGGATCGACCCGTCGATCCCTCACCCCGCCCGCATCTACGACTATCTCCTCGGCGGCAAGGACCACTTCGCCTCCGACCGCGAGGCGGGCGAGCAGCTCATGAAACTGTCGCCGGGCACCCGCGAGGGCGTGCGCGCCCACCGCGCCTTCCTCAGCCGGGCCGTGCGTCATCTCGCCGTGGACGCCGGCATCACCCAGTTCCTCGACATCGGCACCGGCATCCCCACCCAGGGCAACACCCATGAGATCGCCCAGGCGGCCAACCCCGCCGCCAGGGTGGTGTACGTCGACAACGACCCGATCGTCCTGGTCCACGGCCGGGCCCTGCTGACCAGCAGCGAAGAGGGCATGACCACGGTCATCGAAGCCGACCTGCGCGACCCCGACCACATCCTGTCGCACCCCCAGGTGAAGGAGGTGCTCGACTTCTCCCGGCCGGTCGGCCTCATCATGGCCGGCGTGCTGCACTTCGTCACCGACGCCGACAAGCCGCTCGAGTGCGTCGAGCGCTACAAGGCGGCCGTGCCGTCGGGCAGCCACCTGCTGCTCTCGCACATCACCCTCGACTTCGCGCCGCAGGTGGAGGAGGACGAGTTCACCAAGCCCTACGACAAGGGCCCCGCCTCGATGGTCCCCCGTACCCTCGCCCAGGTGACCGGCTTCTTCGACGGCTGGACGCTGGTGCCTCCGGGCGTCTCCGAGGTCGTCACCTGGCGCCCCGACGAGAACGAGTACCACTCCCCCATCCCCGGCGGCGGCCACGCCTGGGCCTACGGCGGCGTGGCCGTCAAACCCTGAGGGCCGCCGCCTTGGCGCGCAGCACGTCGCGTTCGCGCTGGTTGGCGCACAGCCGGGCGGCCGATTCGAGTTCGGCGCGGGCTTCCGGGAAGCGGCCCAAGCGGGTCAGCAGTTCGCCGCGCACGGTCGGCACCAGGTGCGAACCGGGGAGCCGGTCGGCGGCGAGCAGGGCGTCCACGATGCGCAGGGCCTCGGCCGGACCGGCGGTCATGGCCACCGCGACGGCCCGGTTGAGGTCGACCAGGGGCGAGGGCGCGACGCGGCCGAGGGCCTCGTAGAGCAGCACGATCCGGTCCCAGTCGGTCGCCTCCGCTGAGGGGGCCGACGCGTGCACGGCGGCGATGGCGGCTTGCACCGCGTAGGGGCCGAGACCGTGCCCGGAAGCCCGGGTCAGGGCGGCCAGCCCTCGGTGGATCGCCGCCGGGTCCCACAGGCGGCGGTCCTGGTCGGCGAGGAGGATGGGGCTGCCGTCTGGTGCGGTGCGGGCCGGGAAACGCGCCGCCGTCAGTTCGCACAGCGCCAGCAGTCCGTGCACCTCCGGCTCGCCGGGCTGCAACCCCGCCAAAACGCGGATCAGCCGGATCGCCTCAAACGCGAGGTCGGGGCGGAGCAGCCGATCCCCGGACGTCGCCGTCGACCCCTCGGTGAAGATCACGTAGAGGACGCCGAGCACGCCGCCCAGCCGTTCCCGCCGTTCGTCCGGCGGCGGCAATTCGAACGGCACCCCGGCCGCCGCGATCGTCTTCTTCGCGCGGGTGATGCGGGCCTGCACCGTCGGCACCGGCACCAGGAACGCGCGGGCGATCTCCTCGCTCGACAGGCCGCCGACCACGCGCAGCGTCAGGGCCACCCGGGCCTCGCGGGAGAGCACCGGATGGCAGCTGACGAACATCAGCGAAAGGACGTCGTCGTCGATGGCGTCGGGGTCGTGTTCCGGCTCGGCCGGATCATCGGCCGCCAGCAGGGCGTAGCGGTCGTGGAGGGCGGCCCGGCGGCGGATCGTGTCGATCGCGCGCCGCCGGGCCGTCGCCATCAGCCAGCCGGCCGGGTTGGCCGGAGACGCGCGCGGCCACGACGTCAGCGCCTCGGCGACCGCCTCCTGGGCGGCGTCCTCGGCCAGGCCGAAGTCGCCGGTGAAGCGGGTCAGCGCGGCGACGATCCGGGGAGACGCGCTCCGCCAGACCGCCTCGACGTCGGCCGCGCCCATCAGGCCTGGCCGCCCTGCGGGACCTCGTCCTCTTCCGCCACCCGGCGGACCTCGATCTTCGAGCCGCGGACCGCCGGCATGCGCGTCGCCCACTCGACCGCCTCCTGCCGCGTGGCGACGTCGAGCAGGAAGTAGCCGCCGAACAGCTCCCTCGTCTCGCCGTAGGGGCCGTCGGTGACGACCGGGGTCTCGCCGCCGAAGTCGACGACGACGCCGCGCGCCGGATCGTCCAGGCCCTCGGCCGCCAGGAGCACCCCGGCCTTCATCATGTCCTCGATGAACCGGCCGGTCGCGGCCATCGCCTCGTCGATCGAGGCCATCATGGCCGCGTTCGACTCGTCGGTGCCCCGCATGATCAGCATGTATCTCGGCATCGTTCTCTCCTCATCCCGTGAGTCCGCACCCTCATGTCGAACGGGCGGGCCGGGGATCGACGTCAGGCCCCGCCGATTCCGATCTCGTTGCCGTCGGGGTCGTGGTAGGTCGCCTTGCGGACGCCGTTGTCGTAGGTCTCCTGTTTGACAGGCTCGACGCCGCGCGCGGAGATCGCCGCGACGCGGGCGTCGAAGTCGTCGACGAAGAGGGTCTGCAGGGCGTGGCCCGCGCGGTCGGGGAGGAGCTCGACGTAGAGGTAGCGGTGCTCGGCGAGCTCCCAGACGGCCTCGACGTCGTTGGGGAAGAACGCCGGCGGGGTGCCCAGGAGACGTTCGTACCACTCCAGGGCCCGCTGGTAGTCGGTGACGGGAACGCCCGCGAAGAGATCCATGCGGCCCACTCTAGGAGCGCGCCGCACCCAGATCATGGGCGCCGCCCACCGCATGGAGACGCCGGCCGCCCTCACCGCGCGGGAACGCGACGTGCCGGCCCTGATGGCGGAGGGCCGGTCGAACACCGCCATCGCGGGCGCGCTGTTCCTGTCGTACGGCTCGGTGGAGAAGCACGTCAGCCAGATCTTCGCCAAGCTCGGCCTGCCGCCGTCGGACCACGACCACCGCCGGGTCCTGGCGGTCCTGCGCCATCTTCAGGTCTGAACACCGTCGAGCAGGATGGCGAGGTAGCGGCGGGCGGTGTCGATGCGGTCGGCCGGGGCGCCGCCCCGGACCGCCACCGCGTGGGCGATCCCGCACATCAGCGGCACCACGTCGACGGCCGCGAGGTCGGCGCGTACGACCCCGGCGGCGTGGGCGCGGGCGAGCAGGGCGGTGCCGACCGTCGTGAGCGAGCGCTTGAGTTCCGTGGTGCGCGGCAGGGTGTCGGTGGCCGTCGAGGCGACCGGGGGCAGGGCGGCGTCGGTGACCTGCGCCTCGACGACGCGCAGCAGGAAACCCTCCAGCGCCCGCCACGGGTCGGGTTCGGCGAGGGCCTGCTCGCCACAGGCGGCCAGGTCTTCGAGGCAGGGTGCGGCGACGGTCTCCAGCAGCGCCTCGGGGGTGGCGAAGTGGCGGTAGACGGTGGCGACCCCGACGCCGGCCCGGTGGGCGACGTCGTTCAGCTGCAGCGTGACGCCCTGGTCGACCAGGGCGCGGGCGGTGGCGACGATCCGTTCCCAGTTGCGGGCGGCGTCCTTGCGCAGGGGTGCGGCCGTCATACGGGCGCGTGGGTCCGGCTGAGCAGGTCGACGGCCTGGGCGACGCGGGGGTCGGTCGCGGCGCGGATCGGGGTGACCGGGCGGGCGTCGGGGCCGATGACGAGGCCGGTCCGGCCGGTCAGCGCGGGGTCGGTGGCGGCGGTGATCGAAGGGCGGGCCGCACTGGACGCCGGGCCCGAGGTGCTGCGGGCGAAGACGCGGCGGACCAGCGGCCAGAGCAGCCGCAGGGGCGGCGAGACGATCTTCGGGTCGGTCATGGTGCCGTCGGTCATGTCGGTCGCGGCGCCTCCCGGGTCGGCGGCGAAGACCGAGACGCCGGTGCCGTCGAGCCGTCTGGCCAGGTCGAGGGTGTAGGCCAGGTTGGCGAGCTTGGCGCGGCCGTACCAGTGGAAGCCGTAGTAGCCGCCCGGCGGTTCGACGGCGTCGAAACGCCGTTTGGCGGAGCGGACCGCGCCCGAGGTGACGTTCACGATCCGGCTCGGCGCCCCGGCGGTGAGGACCGGCAGCAGCAGCTCGGTCAGCAGGTAGGGCGACAGGTGGTTGACCACGAACGACGCCTCGACGCCGTCGAGGTCGGCGCGGTCGGCGTACATGGCCCCGACGTTGTTGACCAGCACCGTCAGCGGCTCCCCCGACGCGGCGACGTCGCGGGCCAGCGCGCGGACCTGGTCGAGGGAGCCGAGGTCGGCCTGCCGGAACCGCGCCGGGTGGGCCGGCCGGGTGGCGTCGATCTGGCCGACCGCGCGGGCGCCCCGGCCGGGGTCGCGCCCGACCACGGTGACCGCGAACCCGGCGGCGGCCAGGCCCAGGGCGGTCTCCAGGCCGATGCCTCCGGTGCCGGCCGTGACCAGAGCCGTCTTCGTCATGCGCCCTCCACTCAATAAGCGGATAACTCATCCGTTTAGCTGAACGGTACCACCCGTCGTGGTGGTGAAGCGCTGGCGGTAGGCGGTGGGCGTGATGCCGAGGTGGCGGTCGAAGACGCGGCGCAGGGTCTCGTCGCTGCCGAGGCCGCTGTCGCGGGCCGCGACGGTGACGCTGTGCCCGTCGAGGAGCAGCCGCTGGGCGTGTTCCAGCCGGACCCGCTCGACCCAGCGGCCGGGAGTGGTGCCCAGTTCGGTGTGGAACAGCCGGGTCAGGTGGCGGGTGCTGACGGCCGCCGCGGCGGCCATGGCGGGCAGGCCGTGATCCCCCGCCGGGTCGGCCAGCACCGAGTCGATCAGCACCCGCAGGACGTCGTTGCGGGCGGGCGGCGTGGCCGCCGACGTGAACTGCGACTGCCCGCCGGGCCGCCGCAGGAAGACGACCAGCTCCCGGGCGATGCGGCGGGCCGTCTCGGCCCCGTGGTCGTCTTCCACGAGGGCCAGGGTCAGGTCGATGCCCGCGCTGATGCCCGCCGAGGTGATGAACCGGCCGTCCCTGACGTGGATCGCGTCGGGCTCGACGCGCACCCGGGGATGGCGGCGGGCGAGGGCGTCGGCGTGCCGCCAGTGGGTGGCGGCCCGGCGTCCGTCGAGCAGGCCGAGTTCGGCCAGCACGAACGCGCCCGTGCAGACCGAGGCGACCCGGGCGGCCCCGGCGGCCACCGTGCGGGCGGTCGCCAGCAGGCCGGCGTCCAGGGGCCGCTCGGCCAGCAGGTCGCCGCCGGACACGATCGCGGTGTCGACCGGCCCGGCCTCGGCGGCCGTCACGACGCCGCTCAGCGGCAGGCCGGTCGAGGTGGTGACCTGGCCGCCGGAGGCGGAGATCAGGACCAGCTCGTAGGGGTGCCCGGCCTGGCCGGCCTGGTGCAGGACCTCGGCGGGGCCGCTGACGTCGAGCATGGTCACCCCGTCGAAGACCACGAATCCGACCCGGTGCGTCATGTCTGAATCTGTGGTTCGTCTGTCAGAAAGGACATGGCCCCAGTCTAGGCGGCGGGGAGAGGCTGGAGTCGTACCGAGAAAGGAGAAGATCATGAGCGAGACCATCGCGGGGGTCCGGATCCCCGACAGCCCTCTCGCGCGGGCGGCGACCGAACTGGTCAGGGAGGCGGCGTCGCCGCTGCTGTTCGACCACTCCCGGCGGGTGTTCCTGTGGGGGTCGCTGCGCGGGCGCGACCAGGGCCTGCCCTTCGACCCCGAGCTCCTGTACGTCGGCGCGATGTTCCACGATCTCGGGCTGACCGACCGGTTCCGCCGCAAGGACCAGCGGTTCGAGATCGACGGCGCCGACGAGGCGCGGCGGTTCCTGGCCGCCCACGGGATCGCCGGCCCCGAGGCCGATCTGGTGTGGACGGCCATCGCCCTGCACACCACCCCGGAGATCCCGCTGCACATGGCGCCCGAGATCGCGCTGGTCACCCGTGGGGTGGAGCTCGACGTGCTGGGCCTCGGCTACGACGCCGTCACCGGCGACCAGCGCGCGGCCGTGGTGGCGGCCCATCCCCGGCCCGATTTCAAGAGGCGCATCCTGGCCGCCTTCACCGACGGGATCAGGGACCGGCCCGAGACGACGTTCGGCAACGTCAAGGCCGACGTGCTGGCCCGCTTCGTGCCCGGCTTCGTCCGCGGCGACTTCGTCGAGGTCGTCGAGGACTCGGCCTGGCCCGAATAGCGTCCGCCGCCTAGGCGATGCGCTGGATCATCGTGTTGCTGATCTGGTAGCGGTAGCCCGCGTCGAGCACCGCCCGGTCCTGGAAGCCGCTGGTGCCGAACGGAGTGCCGTACAGGTAGACGTTGGCGACCGCCTCCTGGCCGGTCACCTCCTGGATGCGGCGGCGCGGCTCGACCAGTTCGCGCTCGACGTCGGCGGCCGTGGTGATGGCGCCGATCGGCGAGTGGCTGCCGGTGTGCGGGACCACGACGTGGCGCTGCCCGAGCTCGGCGACCTCGTCCCAGGTCAGGGCCAGGCGGTCGTAGGAGAGCTCCTCCTCGACCAGGTCGATGTCGTGGGCGTCGGCGAAGGCGCGCTGCTCGGCGGGCGGGCAGTCGACGAACCGGGTGATGATCGGGAACCAGGCCGTGAGGCCGAGGTCGTCGCAGATGGGGGCGGCGACCGTGTGGTTGTTGCGGTAGCCCTCGTAGAAGACGGGGATGAAGCCGGGCCGGTCGAGGCCCCACTCGCCGGTGGCGTAGAAGCGGTCGAGGTCGGCCACGGTGACGCACGCGAACGCCTTCGCGTAGGCGGCGAGCTCCTCGCGGAGCTGGGCGGCGGTCGACGACGGGGTGTTGTGGTAGTTGACGACCCGCAGGTAGCGGCCCTCTTCGAGGGCGGTGCGGTGGTCGGCGAATCCCATGTCAGTCCTCGGTGGGGAAGAAGTGGACGCGGGCCACGACGGTGATGACCGACGCCAGCGCGGCGAGGTCGTCGTCGGCCGCTTCGGGGCGCACCGCCGTGGCGTAGCGGCCGGTCAGGTCGGCCAGGGCGGGCCCCTCGGCGCGGTCGGCGGCCGGCCGCGCCGGGCCGCGCAGGTCCTCCAGCGCGAGGAACATCGGGATGCCCTCCCGCTCCAGGGCGCGCCGCTCGTTCTCGGCGAGGATCGCCCCGGGGTCGGGATGCGGGGTGAGGCTCATGTCGGCTCCTTAGTGCAGGACACGCAGCAGATGGGCGACCTGCGCCCCGACGGCCGTCCGGGCGGGCCGCAGGTACTTGCGCGGGTCGACGGTCTTCTCGGCCGCCAGCACCCGCCGGACCTCGGCGGTGAACGCCTTGTTCAGGTGGGTGGCGATGTTGATTTTGGTCATGCCCGCCGCGACGGCCGCCGTGAGCCCGTCGTCGGCGACGCCCGAGGAGCCGTGCAGCACCAGCGGCACCGGCACCGCCGCGCGCAGGTCGGCGATCAGGGCGAAGTCGAGCGCGGCGTCGCGGGTGAGCATCGCGTGGGAGGTGCCGACGGCGACCGCGAGGGCGTTCACCCCCGTGGCGGCGACGTAGGCGGCGGCCTCGGCCGGGTCGGTGCGAACCCCGGGCGCGTGTACGCCGTCCTTGCCCCCCACCTCCCCCAGTTCGGCCTCCACGAAGACGCCGGTCCGGCGCACCACCTCGGCGGTCGCGGCCACGTTCTCCTCGTACGGCAACGCCGACGCGTCGAACATGACCGACCCGAAGCCGAGCTCCACGGCCCGGTCGACGAGGTCGCCCCGGGTGGCGTGGTCGAGGTGGACCGCGACCGGCACCGACGCCTCACGGGCGACCGCCAGGCAGGCCGCGCCGATGGCGGCCAGGCCGCCGTGGTAGTCGACGGTGTTCTCGCTGACCTGGAGGATCACCGGCAGCCCGGCCTCCTCGGCCCCGGCGACGATGCCCTGGGCGTGCTCGACCTGGATCACGTTGAAGGCGCCGACGCCTCGGCCGGCGGCGTAGGCGGCGGAGACGATCTCGGCGGTGGGGGTCAGCACTCTCGCTCCAGTGGTTCCGTGGTGACGGCGGTGAGGTTGGCCCGGTAGGCGGCGTGGTCGGCCTGCCCGGCCAGGGGCGATCTGACGGCGGCGGCCGACAGGGCGGCGGCGTGCTGGAGGGTCTCGGCCCAGTCCCAGCGGGCGACCACGCCCATGGCGATGGCCGCGACGGCGGCGTCGCCCGCGCCGGTCGGGTTGCCCTCGGCGTACGGCGGCACCGCCCGCCACACGCCGTCGGAGGTGTCGGCGTGCAGGCCGCGGGGCCCGTCTGAGACGACGGCGGCGCGGGCGCCGAGTTCGCGCAGCCGCATCGCGCCGTCGCGGACGGAGGTCGCCGCGCCGAAGGTGCGGCTCAGCTCGTCGGCGTTGGGCTTCACGACGTGGGGGCGGGCGGCCAGCGCGTGGACGAGGGCGTCGCCCTCGGCGTCCACGATCGTCGGCACGTCGCCCGCGAGCGCGGCCAGCACCGCGTAGGCGTCGCCGGGCACGCCGGGCGGCAGGCTGCCCGACATCACCACGGCCGAGGCGCGCGGCAACCACGACAGGAAGTCGGACCGGAAGGCGGCCCACTCCCCCGCCGAGATCACCGGGCCGGGCTCGTTCAGCATGGTCACCTCGTCGGCGACGACCGCCGTGGTGCGGCGGGTCTCCCCGGCGATCGGCGTGAACGCGGCCGGCAGGCCGGCCGACGCGCCGAACCGGGCGTCGGCCAGCCCGAGCGCGGTCACCTCGTGGCCGAGCGCCAGCAGGACGCGGGCGACGTTCAGGCCCTTGCCGCCCGCGCGCACCGCCACCTCGCCGACCCGGTTGGTCGCGCCCGGCCGCAGCGCGGCCAGGCGGTAGGTGACGTCGTAGGCGGGGTTGAGCGTCACGGTGAGGATCACCCGACGACCCCCGGATCGGGCCAGGAGACGAAGACGTAGTCGGGGTCGACGCCCAGGTCGGCGGCGAGCAGCGCGGCCGCCCGGCCGACCGCCGCGCGCATCAGCTCGGGGTCGCGGAGCCGCCCGCGCACGACGGCCGTGACGCCCGCGCCGTCGAGGGCGGCCAGCCGCTGGGCGACGACCGCGCCGGGCGGCAGGTCCAGGGCGTCGGCGACCGCGAGGGCGAGCCGGTCGGACAGGTTCTCGGGGACGGCGGCGGCGGTGGCGTACTGGACGAACGGCACGGCTACTCCACGACGACCGAACGGGACAGGTGCTCGGGGCTGTCGCACTCCAGCCCCCGGTGGCGCGCGTAGGCGACGGCCAGGCGGTGGACCCGGACCAGCTCGGCCTGCGGGTCGGCGGCGGCGACCCGGAGCGTGGCCCCGGTCGCGCGCACGGCCTCGACCACGTCGGCGGGCAGCGGGCTGAGCGCCCACACGAGGCTGCGCGGGGAGGCGCAGGCGATCGGGCCGTGCCGGTATTCGAGGCTCGCGTACGACTCCGTCCACAACCGGGCCGACTCGCGCAGTTTGAGGGCGGCCTCCTCGGCGAGGCCCCGCGCCCAGCCGGTGCCGAGGAAGACGACGTGGTCGAAGTCGGCCGGGTCGGCGGCGAGCGGCTCGGCCAGCGCGGCGCGGGCCAGGTCGGGCAGGCCGGACACGTCGTCGCCGATGGAGGCGCGCAGCAGGGTCAGCGCGGAGGTGGCGTAGCGGGTCTGCACGACCGAGTGCTCGTCGGCGAAGTCCATCACGATCGTCTCGTGCACGGCCTCGGTGATCGGCGAGCCGGGGGTGCCGGTGATCGCGATCGTGCGGGTGCGCTCCGACAGGTCGCGGGCGACCCGGACCAGGTCGCTGGTGGTGCCGGAGCGCGAGAGCAGGATCGCCGCGTCGTAGGCGTCGGCGTCGTCGAGTTCGGTGGCGATGGCGGCGCGGGTGCGGCCCTGGCCGAGCTGCTGGCGGCGGCGGGCGTAGCTCTCGAGGATGTAATAGGAGGTGCCGCAGCCGACGCCGAGCACGTTCGCGCCCGCGCCGGGCAGCACGCCGGTGGCGGCGGCCAGGTCGAGGGCGCGACGCCAGGTGTCCGGCTGGGACTCCACTTCGGCCTGCGTACGCCGGGCCAGCTCGGGGGCGGTCGTTGCGGTCACTTCTGGGTCTCCTGGAGATCGTGGACGGTGAGGCTGCCCGCGAGTTCGAGCGCCTCGGGGAGGGTGGGCTGCGCGGCGGTGCCGCCCATGCCCTGGGTCGAGAGGGCGCCGCAGGCGGAGGCGACGCGCAGCGCTTCGGCGTAGCTGCCGCCGCGCAGGAGGGTGGCCAGGAAGCCGGCGTCGAAGGAGTCGCCCGCGCCGGTCGTGTCGACCGGGGTGATCGCGGGGGCGTCCACGCCGAGCGCGGTGCCGTCGGGCAGGTTCAGGGTGGCGCCGTCGCCGCCGCGTTTCACGACCAGGCCGCAGGTGGGCGGGCCGCCGTTGGCGCGGGTGATGTGCTCGGCCTCCTGCTCGTTCGGGAGCAGGTAGTCGAGGTGCGGCAGCAGGGCCGGCAGGCCGTGGTCGAAGGAGCGTGACGGGTCCCAGTTGGGGTCGACCGACGTCGTGCCGGCGAACTCCCTGACCAGGGCGGGCAGGCCGGCCCACAGGTCGTACTGGAGGAAGTAGGAGCTGACGTGCAGGTGCCGCGCGGCGGCGAGCGCCTCGGCGGGCACGTCGGCGGCGGCGAGCCGGCCGATCTCGCCCGGGAAGGTGAGCATCGAGCGGTCGCCGCGGGCCCCGAGGACCACCGTCATCCCGGTGCGCCGACCAGGTCGGCGCAGGCAGTAGCGTGTGTCGACGCCGCGCTCGGCCAGCCGGTCGAGCACGAAGTCACCGAGCCAGTCGTCGCCGACCACCCCGGCCATGGCGACGCGGGCGCCGAGCCGGGCCGCCCCGCAGGCGGTGATCGCGCCGGAGCTGCCGAGGACGATCGTGGCATCCTCCACGATCTCCTCGACCTGCCCGAACGTCGGCCGCACGTCACCGCACTCGACGACGACGTCGGCGTTCAGCTCCCCTGCCACGAGGAGGTCGAATTCCATGTCAGGTCACGTCCTGGTGGTCGGCGGAACGGGGATCCTGGCTCCGGCCGTGACCGGCCTGGCCGCCAGAGGGATGGTCGTTTCTATCGTTTCGCGCAACAAACATCGCACTTCAGACATTTGCCACATAGTGCTAGCGGACGTTACAAATGTGCCCAGTTTCGTGACGGCCCTGGGCGACCGGCGGTTCGACCTGGCGCTGGTGTACATGCCGTTCGGCGACCAGGCCGCCTGGGACGTCGTCGACGCCCGCGCCGACCGGGTCGTCCAGGTGCTGACCAGCGTGTACGCCGCCCCGGACGGGCCGGAGCCCCCGCTGCCCGGCCGTCCGAGGCTGATCCTCGGCTGGCACCCGAGCGGCCGGTGGCACACCCCGGAGGAGGTCTCCACCGCCGCCCTGGCGCTGGCCGAAAGCGGAGACGACGCGGTGCTCGGCGTGACCCGCCCGTGGGGCGACCGCCCCGCCTGATCGCGCACGCCGGCCCCCTCAAAACTCTCAAAAACGAGCAGATCTGTCATTTCAGGACCGTAGAGACGGCCGTCGTGACTGTCAAGTGACCATTTTGAGATGTATTGACGTTTTCTGCGTGAAGTTGATAGGAACGGCACACCAGGCCGGAGCCAAGGGAGGCCCCCCATGAATTTCAACCGCCGCCAGTTCCTCCGTGCGGCCGGCATGACCGCCGCGGGCGCCGCCGCGATGAGCGCCCTCGCCGCGTGCGGCGGCGGTGACGCCGGCACCAGCGCCCCGGCCGCCGCCGCGAGCGCCGGCGCCGCGACCGGCGACCTGACGTTCTCCGTCTGGGGTTCGGACGCAGAGATGGCCGCCTTCAACACCATCGCCCGCGCCTTCGAGAAGGCGAACGCGGGGGTGAAGGTGAAGGTCGAGCAGCTTCCGTACGACCAGATGCGCACCACCCTCGACGCCCGGCTGCAGTCGGGCCAGGGTCCCGACCTGTTCCGCGTCACCTACAACGACATCGGCATCTACAGCTCGCAGGGCGTGCTGGCCGACCTGTCGGCCACCGTCGGCGCCGACTCGGGCCAGTTCATCGACGCCCTGTGGGCCGGCGTGCAGTACCAGGGCAAGCCCTACGGCGTCCCGCACCACACCGACACGAGCGCGATCCTCTACAACAAGGCGCACTTCGCGAAGGCCGGCATCACCGACGTGCCGACCACCCTCGACACCGCCTGGACCTGGGAACAGTTCCTCGAGGTCGCCGAGAAGCTGAACGCCGCCGGCACCGGCGCGACCGCCGCCTTCGGCGTCAACTGGCAGCAGTACGGCGCCTACCGCTGGTTCAACTGGCTCTGGCAGGCGGGCGGCAAGGCGCTGTCCCCCGACGGCACGACCGCCGCGTTCGACACCCCGCAGGCCCGCCAGGCGCTGGAGTTCACCAAGTCGTTCTACGACAAGGGCCTGATGCCGAAGAACATGATGGTCAAGACGGCCAACAGCCCCGACCTGGTGTTCGGCTCCGGCAAGATCTCCATGGCGTTCGTCGGCGACTTCCTGCTGCCCGACATCAACAAGACCGCCAAGGGCATCGAGATCGGCGCGACCTTCCTGCCCAAGGGCCCCGGCGGCGCCGCCTCCGACCTCGGCGGCAACGCGGTCGCGGTGACCACGCAGAGCAAGGCCCCCGAGGCCGCCGCCGCGTTCGCGAAGTTCCTCGCCGAACCGGCGAACATGCAGCTGTTCTGCGAGCAGACGACGGTGCTCCCGGCCCGCAAGGACCTGGCCGGCGCGAAGCTCAACTACGCCGTCTCCCCCGACCTGATGCCGGTCTTCCAGCAGCAGGCCACCACCATGCCCGCCGACCTGGTCCAGTTCGTCACCCTGCCCGGCTTCTCCGGCGTGAACGACGCGCTGGTGCAGAACCTGGAGGGCTACTTCACCGGCGGCCAGTCGGCCGACGACACCGTCGGCGCGATCGGCGCCGCGATCGAGAAGGCACTGTCCGCCTAGGAGGCCCGATGGCAACGGTCCGCACGCGGCGGGCGCGCGAGGCGCTGACCGGCCTGGCGTTCGCCGCGCCGGCGGTGGCCGTCTTCGCGGTCTTCATGTTCTGGCCGCTGATCCAGGTCTTCTGGATCAGCCTCCAGCAGACCCGCGGCTTCGGCCTCGCCAAATGGGTGGGGCTGCAGAACTACGAGGAGATCCTGAGCGACAAGATCTTCTGGACGGCACTCTGGAACACCGCCCTCTACACCGCGATCTCGGTGCCGCTGTGCCTGGTCGCGGGCCTGGCGGCGGCGCTGCTGCTCAACAAGCGCATGCCGGCCCGGGGGCTGATCCGGGCGATCTACTACCTGCCCGCGGTCATCTCCGGCGTCAGCAGCGCGCTCATCGGCGCGTGGTTGTTCAACGAGGACATCGGCCTGGTCAACCGCATCCTCGACGTCGTCGGGCTCGGCCCGATCCCGTGGCAGTCGGAAGGCGTGCCGGCGTTGTTGTCGCTGGTGGCCATCAGCCTGTGGATCGGCCTCGGCTTCAACATGGTCGTCTACCTCGCCGCCCTCCAGGGCATCCCGCGCGAGGTGTTCGAGGCGGCCCGCTGCGACGGCGCCTCCCGGTGGGCGACGCTGCGCCGCATCACCGTCCCGCAGCTCGGCCCGACCACGTTCTTCCTGATCGTGATCGGCATCATCAACAGCTTCCAGGTCTTCGACATCGTGTACGTCATGACCGGCGGCGGCCCCGGCAACTCGACCACCATGCTCGTCACCTACGCCTACTCCGCCGGGTTCGAGCAGCGGCAGCAGGGCTACGCCTCGGCGATCGGCGTCGTGCTCTACCTCATCGTCCTGGTCATGACGATCGTCCAGTGGCGTGTGAACAAGCGGAGGGACGTCGCATGACGCGCTATCGCCTGGCGTTCGCGATCACCGGGGCGGTCGCGATGTTGTTCCCCGTCTATTGGATGGTCGTCACCGCGATCTCCTCGTCGGCCGACATGCGCGGCCCCGGGCTGCACCTGTGGCCGACGAGCGTGCGGTGGGAGAACCTGACCGACCCGCTGAGCAAGTTCCCCTACGGCATGTGGGCGGTGAACTCGGTGTTCATCGCGGTCGTGGCCGTGGTGCTGACCGTGGTCATCAACCTGATGGCCGGCTACGCCTTCGCCAAGTTGCGCTTCCCCGGCCGGAACGTGCTGTTCATCCTCATCATCAGCACGCTGATGGTGCCCGTGCAGGTCGTGATGGTGCCGCAGTTCCACCTGGTGGTGGACTTCGGGCTGATCGGCAGCGACTGGGGCGTCATCGTGCCGAGGCTGGCCGAGGCGTTCGGGTTGTTCATGGCCCGGCAGTTCATGATGGCGATCCCCGACGAGCTGATCGAGGCCGCGCAGTGCGACGGGTCGAGCCAGTGGCGCATCTTCCGCACGGTCGTGCTGCCGCTGTGCCGTCCGCTGATCGCGGTGCTGGTGATCTTCACGTTCATGTGGCGGTGGAACGAGTTCGCCTGGCCGCTCATCGTGCTGAAGGACCCGGAAAGCTACACCCTCCAGGTCGGCCTGCTGTTCCTGAAGAACCAGTACGGCCAGGACTACGGCTCGCTGATGGCGATGTCGCTGCTGTCGATGATCCCGATGATCATCGTGTTCGCGCTGTTCCAGCGGCACTTCGTCGAAGGCATGGCCCGATCGGGCATCAAGTGAGGACGACCCCGATGATCAACGTGCTGGTGACCCTCGACTTCGACGACGACTGGCTCGCCGCCGTGACCGTGCCCGGCGTCCGGGTGCGGAAGCACCTGGCGCGCAGCGCCGGGGAGATCCCGGCCGGCCTGCTGGCCGAGACCGACGTGCTCTACACCAACACCGCCTTCCCGCCCCGCGGCGCCGCGCCGAGGTTGCGGTGGGTGCAGCTCGACACCAGCGGCTGCGACCACGTGAAGGGCACCGACCTGTGGGACAGCGACGTCGACGTCACCACCATCGGCGGCGTCTCGCCCAAGCCGCTGGCCGAGTGGGTGCTGATGATGATCCTCGCCCACGCCCACCACCTGCCGCACATCATCGGCCTCGGCCACTGGCCCGACCTCGACTACCGGTGGAACCGGCTGATGCCGCGCATGATCCCGGGCTCGACCGTGGGCATCGTCGGCTACGGCCGCATCGGCCAGGAGATCGGCCGGCTCGCGCACGCCTTCGGCATGAACGTCATCGGCATGCGCCGGGGCGGCGGCCGGGCCGGCGAACGGTTCAGCGAGGTCGCCGACGAGACCCCCGCCGAGATCGTCGGCCCCGACGGCCTGCCCGGCCTGCTGGCCCGCTCCGACTACCTCGTGCTGACCGTCCCGCACACCGACGAGACCCACCATCTCCTGGACGCCGACGCGTTCGCGCAGCTCAAACCGGGCGCCGTGGTCATCAACGGGGCCCGGGGCGGGGTCGTCGACGAGGACGCGCTGCTGGCCGCCCTCAGAAGCGGACAGGTCGGCTATCTCGTCTCCGACGTGTTCGCCGAGGAACCGCTGCCGGAAAACAGTGCTTTCTGGTCGGAAAGCAATGTCCTGATCACTCCGCACGTGGCAGGATTCGCGCCCGGCTACCACGATCATGTCCGCGTCCTGTTCACCGAGAATCTGCGCCGGCTGGTCGAGGGCCGCCCCCTGCTGAATCTTGTGGACAGAAAGGCCGGCTACTGATGCTGAGCGAGAGGCGCCGGAGCGAACTGCTCTCCCACGTGCGCAGCCGAGGGTCGGTGAGCGTGGACGACCTCGCGGCGCTGCTGAACGTGAGCGTCTCCACCGTGCGGCGCGACCTCGACGAGATGGACGAACGCGGCCTGCTGCGCCGGGTCCACGGCGGCGCGGTCGCCGTCGACGGCGGCCCCGAGGTCGCCGAGACGCCGATGATCGAACGCTCGATCCGCAACCTCGACGAGAAACGCCGCATCGCCGCCGCAGCGGCCCAGATGATCGCCCCCGGCAGCGCCGTGCTGCTGACCGGCGGGTCGACCACGGCCCAGATGGTGCCCCACCTCGTCGCGGTGCCCGACGTCACCGTGGTGACCAACTCGGTCGCCATCGCGTACGCCATCGGCATCGCCTCGGAGACCACGCAGGTGCTCGTGCTGGGCGGCCTGATGCGCAACGCCGAGTTGTCGCTGCTCGGCCACCTGACCACGCAGGCCCTCAACGACGTGCACATCGACGTCGGCTTCTTCAGCGCCTACGGCTTCGATCCGGCGTACGGGATGCTCGGCGCCCACCTCGCCGAGGCCGAGACCGACCGCAACATGATCGCGGCGGCCACGCGGCTCGTCGTGCTCGCCGACCACAGCAAGTTCACCCAGCGCAGCGCCGTGCGCATCGCACCGCTGTCGCGCATCGACACGGTCGTGACCGACACGGCCGCGCCGGTCGAGGCGGTGACCGCGCTCGAAGGCGCGGGCGTCACCGTCGTGTCCACCTGAACCTTTTCGCAAGGAGCATCATGAAAGTCCTGGTCCTGATAGGAGCAGGTTCAGCCGTCTTCACCCGCGGCCTGCTGGCCGACCTGATCTCGGCCGACGACCTCGGGGCGTGGGAGATCCGCCTCGTGGACGTCAACGAGGAGGCCCTCGGCGTGGCCGCCCGCCTGGCCGGGCTGATGGTCGAGGCCAGGGGCGCGGGCGACCGCATCACCGTGCGCTCCTCGACGGACCGCCGGGAGCTGCTGCCCGGCGCCGACTACGTCGTGACCTGCGTCGGCGTCGGCGGGAGGCCCGCCTGGCAGGCCGACCACGACGTCTGCATCCGGCACGGGATCTACCAGCCGGTCGGCGACTCGGTGATGCCCGGCGGCATCTCCCGGCTGCTGCGCACCGTCCCGGTCATGGTCGAGATCGCCCGCGACGTGAAGGCGCTCGCGCCCGGCGCGTTCTTCTTCAACTACAGCAACCCGATGACCGCCAACGTGTACGCGATGACCCGGTACGCCGGGGTCGAGGTCGTCGGCCTGTGCCACGGCATGCACCACGTCCAGCGCGAACTGGCCGCCTTCGCCGGTCTCCCCTTCGAGGAGACCTCCACCCTGTACGCCGGCATCAACCACCTGACCTTCATCTACGACTTCCGCCACAACGGCGCCGACGCCTGGCCCGGCGTGCGCGAGAAGGTGGCCCGCGAACTGGCCGTCGCCCCCGAGCCGCAGGACATCGGCTCCATCTGGGAGAACGGCAAGGCCTGGCACAACCCGTTCTCCTGGGAGATCTTCCAGCGGTACGGCGCCTACCCGGCCGCCAACGACCGCCACGTTTTGGAGTTCTTCCCCGAACGCTGGGCCGGCGGCTCCTACTACGGCAAGACCCTCGGCGTGGACGCCTTCTCCGTACCGGAGATCCTGGAATGGGGCGAGAACCGCTACCAGGGCATGCGCGCCCAGGCGCTCGGCGAGACCCCGCTCGACGAGACGGTCTTCGACCGCTCGACGGGCGAACAGGAACAGCTGATCGCCATCATCCGCTCGATCGAACTCGACCAGCGCGCGATGTTCTCGGTCAACGTGCCGAACCGAGGCGCGGTCCCGGGCCTGCCCGACGACGCGGCCCTGGAGATCCCCGGCGTGGCGACGGCGAGGGGCCTGCGCCCGGTGTCGGTCCCGGACCTGTCGGCCCCCCTGACCGCGATCCTCGCGCGCCGCCTGACCTCGGTCTACCTGGCGGTGGAGGCGGCCATGACCGGCTCCCGCGACCTGGCGATAGAGGCGATGATCGCCGACGGCGCGGTCACCGACCCGACAGCCGCCGCCGCGCTCACCGACGCCTTGCTCGCCGAACAGAAACGTTTCCTCCCAGCCTTCGCCTGAGCCCGTGACCTGAGGGGATCGCTGAGGGCGCCGCGGAAACAACTCACGGAAACAACTCACGGGAACACCTCGCGTGAGGACCTCTCCGAACACCTCGTCTAGGCACTTTCCCGAGCACCTCGCCCGGACACCTCTAGGGACACGGCGCCCGAGCACCTCGCCCAAACACCTTTGGGGACACGGCACCAGAGGTGTTTGGGCGAGCACTTCTCGAGACACGGCGCCCGACCACCCGCCTCAGCACACCGCCTCAGCACACCGCCCCGGCACACCGCCCCGGCACCTCGCCTCAGCACACCGCCCCGGCACCTCGCCGGGCCACGTCACCCGATCGCGCCGCCTCAGCACACCGCCCACGTGTTGCCCGAGCCCGTCGCCTGAGCAATGGCCGCACGCACCCCTCTCGGCGGCCCTGACCGCCGTCGTTTCGGCACCCCCAGCTTTCCGTTCGCCCGTTTTATCCCGTTATTTCGGGATTGGAGTTCTGATTTATGCGCATCGCCCGCTACCGCACGCCCGACGGCCGGGTCTTCGCCGGGCTCGTCGACGGGGACGTCGTCGCCCCCGTGGCCGAGGAGTCCTCGGCTTACATGGCCGACGCCGTTCGTGATCTGATCGCCTCCGGTGGGCCGTTCACCCCGAACGGATCGGCCGTTCCGCTGGCCGGGGTGGAGTTGCTCAGCCCGGTCGCCCACCCGGAGAAGATCATCTGTATCGGCCTCAACTACGCCGACCACATCCGGGAGACCGGTCTCGAGACCCCGTCCACGGTGCTGGCCTTCGTGAAGACCGCCCACACGCTGACCGGCCCGCACGCCGACGTCGTCGTGTCCGAAGGGAGCACGGCGCAGCTCGACTGGGAGGCCGAGCTCGCCGTGGTCATGGGGCCCGATGGGGTGTTCGGCTACACCGTCGCCGACGACGTGTCCGCCCGGGACGCCCAGTTCGCCGACGGGCAGTGGTTCCGGGGCAAGAACTTCGACGGGTTCTGCCCGCTCGGGCCGTGGATCGTCACCGCCGACGAGATCGCCGACCCCCACGACCTGGCCATCTCGGCGCGGGTCAACGGCGAGGTCGTCCAGGACAGCCGTACCAGCGAGATGATCTTCCAGATCCCGCAGATCATCGCCTACCTGTCCGCGTACATGACCCTGAACCCCGGTGACGTCATCGCCACCGGCACCCCGCACGGCGTCGGCATGGGGCGCAAGCCCCCGCTCTGGCTGAAGAACGGCGACGTGGTCGAGTGCGAGGTCGAGGGGATCGGGCTGCTGCGGAACACGGTGCGATTCAAGTGATCATCGACTTCCACTGCCACTTCCCCGGCGACGAACCCACCCAGGATCGTCTCGACGCCGAATACGAGCACGTCTGCGGCCCCGCCAAACTCAGCGTGCTCCGGGAGAACTCCGCCCGGTACGCCGACCGGGTCCGCAAAGCGCGCAGCCTGCCCCCGACCGCCCCCGAGACGCGCGGCACCGAAGACCTGGCCGCCGCCTGGCGCGCCGAGGCCGACGACTTCGGCCTGGAGCGGGTGGTGTTCATGTCCGGCGGCGGCAACGACCGGCTCGCCTCCGTCGTCGCCGCCCACCCCGACCGTTTCGTCGGTTTCGCCAACCACCCGCCCTGTTCGCCCGGGGCCGCCGCGGAACTGCGCCGGGCGGTGGAGATCGGGCTGCGCGGCTACAAGGTCATCGCGCCCTGGGTGACGGTGCCGCTGGCCGACCGGTCGCTCTGGCCGGTGTGGGAGGTGGTCGAGGAGCACGCGCTGCCCGTCGTGCTGCACTTCGGCCCGGTCAACGGCGGCGGCGGGCTCGGCTGGGCCCCCAACATGGACCCGCTGGCCCTGCACGACGTCGCCAAGGCCTTCCCCACCGTCAACTTCGTGGTGGCCCACTTCGGCTGCGGCTACCCGGCCGAACTGCTGCGCCTCGGCTGGTCGAACGCCAACGTCCACGTCGACAGCTCCAGCAACCACGAGTGGACCCGCTGGGTGCCCTACGACCTCGACCAGAAGCAGCTCTTCCGGAAGTTCCACGAGACCTTCGGCCCCGAGCGCATCCTGTTCGGCACCGACTCGTGCGACTTCCCGTGGGGATACATCAGGAAGTACGCGGAAGAGCAGGTCAGGATCGTCGACGAACTGAACCTGTCGGCCCGCGACCGGGAACTGATCTTCGCGGGCAACGCCGCACGGCTGCTGAGCCTCGACCTGCCCGTCGCCACATCCAGGGAGACAGCATGAACATCGCGACCGACCCCGACCGCGCCCCGGCGCGTTCCCACCTGTACGCGATGGGCTGGACCGACGAGGACATGCGCCGCCCCAAGGTCGGCATCGCCTCCACGTGGACCGGCACCATGCCGTGCAACCTCACCCACCGCGAACTCGCCGCCCACGTCGCCGAGGGGGTGCGCCGGGCGGGCGGCACCCCGATGGAGTTCAACACCATCGCGGTCTCCGACAACCTCACGATGGGCACCCCCGGCATGCGCGCCTCGCTGGTCAGCCGCGAGGTCATCGCCGACTCGATCGAGCTGATGGGCCGCGCCCACCAGTTCGACGCCATCGTGGCCGTCGTCGGCTGCGACAAGACCGCCCCCGCCGCGATCATGGCCCTGAGCCGCCTGGACGTCCCGTCGGTGATCCTCTATAGCGGCAGCATGATGCCCGGCCGCTGGCGCGACCGCGACGTGACGATCCAGGACATGTGGGAGGCCCTCGGCGAACGCAGCGTCGGCAAGCTCACCCAGGACGACGTCGACGACCTGGCCCGCCACGCCTGCCCCGGCGCCGGCACCTGCGCCGCCCAGTACACCGCCAACACCATGGGCGCCATCTGCGACTTCCTCGGCCTGTCGCCCTTCGGCGTCAGCGACATCCCCGCAGTGGCCCCGTCGAAGAACGAGGCCGCGACGAGGATCGGCGAGATCGTCATGGACGCCCTCGCCCGCGACGCCCGCCCCTCCCGCGTGATCACCGAGGCGTCGCTGCACAACGCGATCGTCTCGGTCGCCGCGATGGGCGGCTCCACCAACTCGGTCCTGCACCTTCTCGCCATCGCCCGCGAGGCCGGGATCCCGCTGGAGATCGACGACATCGACCGCATCTGCCACCAGATCCCGATCGTCGCCGGCGTGAAGCCCGCCGGCCCCCACACCGCCGCCGACCTATGGCGCGCCGGCGGCACGTCCCTGGTCGCCAGTCGCCTCCTGGACGCCGGCCTGCTCCGCGAGGACGTCACCCTGGTCGACGGCCGCACCCTCGCCGAAGTGGCCGAATCGGCCCAGGAGGCCCCCGGCCAGCAGGTCGTGAAGACCGTGGCCGACCCGGTGAAGGGTCCCGGGGCGCTGGCCGTGCTGCGGGGTTCACTCGCCCCCGACGGGTGCGTGCTGAAGCTCGGCGGCAAGCCGGACTTCGTCTTCACCGGCCCGGCCCGCGTCTTCGACGGCGAGGAGGCGTGCTTCGCCGCCATCCAGGAACGCCGCCTCGTGGACGGAGACGTGATCATCGTCCGGTACGAAGGCCCGGCGGGCGGACCGGGCATGCGCGAGATGCTCTCGATCACCGGAGCGCTGGTCGGCCAGGGGCTCGACGTGGCCCTGGTGACCGACGGGCGTTTCTCCGGCGTCTCCCACGGGCTGGTCATCGGTCACGTGGCGCCGGAGGCGTATCGCGGGGGCCCGCTGGCGCTGGTGCGGGATGGCGACACCGTGGTCATCGACTCGGCGGCGCGCGTCCTGGACCTGCGGGTCGACGCGGCGGAGCTGGAGGCCCGGGCCCAGGCGTGGACGCGGCCGGAGCGGCCGGTCGAGCGGGGGGTGCTGACGAAGTACGTGGCGACGGTGGGCTCGGCTTCGGACGGCGCGGTCACGGTCTGAGGCCGGTGGTCAGTTCCCGGGCGGTCCCTCGCAGCCGCCCGGCCCGGTCCCGGCGACTCGATGGACGCGCACGCTGTCGAGCAAAGTGCCCGAGTCGGCCAGCGCTCGATCGACGTCGCCGCTCGCCGACTCGTGGTAGGCCCGCGCGCCGTCGACTCGCACCGCCAGCAGGTCGACCTGATAATTCTGGCCGACCCCGCCTTTTTCGGTGCCGAAATACTGCGCTCCCCGCCAATTAGCGAGTGTCTCGGTCTTGTCGTAACCGAAGACCACCTGAAGATATCTTTCCGGGTCCCCGTTATCGAGATTGCGCATGGCCAGAATCAGCGTGGTTCCGGGCGGGAGTGCGGCCGTACCAGAGAAATAGGAACACTGTTCGACGTCGGCGCCGTCGGCGGGAGAGAGGATTTCCCCGCCGACGTTCGCCGGCGGCGCCGGAACCGGCGTATTCGTTTTCTCCACGATCAGATCCGGGAGGAGCAGCAGCACCGCGACGGCGGTGATCGTGGCCGAGCCGACGGCCACGACGGGGCGGCGCCATCGGCTCGGCGCCCGCCTCACGGTCGCCGCCTCGATGAGGTTCCGGCTCCACGCGAGCAGGTCCTGCGGGCGGCGGGCCGGGTCGGGATCCAGCGCCGCCGAGATGTGCGCGGCGAGAGCGTCCGGAGCGTCGACGCCGGCCGACGCGGCCGCGCGCACGATCGGTTCGCGAGGGTCGGTCACCGGCGGGTTGTGCCCTGTCAGGCAGAAGAAGGCGAGTGCGCCGAGGGAGTACACGTCCGCCGCGACGGCTCGGGGGAGGTGGGGTGCGGCCAGCACCTCGGGCGCCGTGTAGCCGGGTGTGTGCCAGCCGACGGGATCGTGGCCGTCGTCGACGAGCCGGAGGGTGCTCACGTCGATCAGCACCAGCCCCCGCTCGGGATGGACGATGCAGTTGGACGGCTTGACGTCCCGGTGCAGGCTCGGGTTGCCGCCCGACCGCGTCACCGAGGCGAGAGCGCTCAACGCCTCGGCCGCCTGCCCGATGTAGCCGAGACGTCCGCCGATGGTGCCGGCCTCCGCCGGGCGACCGCCCAGGAGCACCTGGAGCGTCGGCCCCTCGACCCATTCCATGACCAGGTAGGCCGACGTCCCGGTCGTGGCGGAAGCGTCGCCGGGCGGATGGGGGGCGGCGCCCGAGAACACCTCGTCGAGGCGCACCACGTGGTCGAGTTGGAGGTGGCGCAGCAGCACCGCGTGATCGCGCCAGCGCTGCCGGTCTCGGGGAGAGGGCCAGTGCGGACCGGCGTGGCCCGGCGGACGCAGCAACTTGACGGCCAGCGGGAGCGGAGAGGCCAGGTCGCCGTGGTAGCGGGCCTTCCAGGTGACGCCCTCACCACCGGGGATGCCGTCGCCGAGCAGTTCGTATCGGTCCGGCGCGTCGGGAGGGCCGACGAACAAGGCCGGCGCCGGCGGCAGCAGGGGGCCGCCCGTGGTCTCCGGCTCGTCACCGTCGTCCATCGCGACCTTCCCCTCCGGGGAGAAGGGCGGTGATCTGAACCAGGTCGACGACACCGCTGCGGACGGCCCACCGTGCGAGTGCCCAGCGGAAGTCGTCGTGTACGGCGTTGTCGTCGTCGGCCGTCAGCGCCGGAACGCCGTGGCCCGACAGGGACTCGCGGATGGCCTTGACGACGTTGCGGATGTACTGCGGTCGTCGTCCCAGCCGGCTGCCGATCTCGGCGTACGTCGCGGGAGCGGCGCGCGGGCCGGCGTTCGCCAGCAGAGGTTCGCACAGGGCGCACAACACCAGTCGCTGGGCGGGCGTGATCGTCATGGGCGCGTTCACCGTCTGGGGGGCACGCGTGGCCGTCTCCGTTCCTGACGGCGGGCAGGTGATCGGCCTGGCGTCGACGTGAATCGTCACCGTCGCTCCTCCCCGGCCCGCGAAGACCAGGGCGAACGTCGCGAACGGCAACGAGGTCGTCGCCGCTCCGGGCTCGACCACCCGGTCCTCCCCCGTCGGCGGCCGGACGACGAATGGTTTGTGCGAGGAATTGTTGCGCACGAGAACACAGTCGTCGAGAACCGTCATTGCCGCGGCCCGCCGGGAAAGATGTTCGTCTTCGGGGAACCGCAGGTCACACGCGCGGCTTCGGCCCATTGTCAACGACTGTCCGCGATTCAGCCACCATTGTGATCCGTCGAACACCACCGAAACGGCGTCGACCGGTATTGGAGTTCCATCCTTTCCCACGTGCGCCACCTCCGAGGGTTCAGGGGTGTACTGTCGTGCCCGCCCGCCGCTCCGTTTACTCCGATTAGCCGAATTCGGTCAATCGATAGAGGAGCGTTCATGAAAAACACCGGTCATCGGATTCTCGCCGTCGTCGTCTCGGTAGGGGTGGTCGCCACCGGTTCGGCGATCGGGTCGCTCGCCTTCTCCGCGCCCGCCGCCGCGGCGCGGGTGACCGCCACGTGCGCGAACGGCAGCGGCGACGCCGCGATCATCCAGGCGGCGATCAACGGCTCCGCCGCGGGCGACGAGATCGTCGTCGACGGGCCCTGCTCGATCACCACGACCATCACCCTGCTCGGCGGCCGGGCCTACCGCGGCGACAGCGCGCACACCCTGCTCAAGCAGGCCAACGGCCGCAACCTCGCCGCGGTGCTGGCCTCGGACTCGTGGGTGAACAACGACTCCTTCACCGGCGAGCCGATCACGCTGCGCGACCTGACCGTCGACGCGAACGCCGCGAACAACCCGACCGCCGGCGACGCCGTGGTGATCCGGTCGTGGCGCACGGCCATCCGCGACCTCACCATCCGGAACGCCAAGGTCAACGGCCTGCGGGTCACCAACACGTCCCAGAACGGGACCACACTCACCAACTCCCAGGTCAACGGTTCCATCCAGGGTCTGTTCGTGGAGGACTCCGGTCAGCACGGCGTCTACGTCCAGGACAGCGGAAACTCCGTGACCGACTGGAACCTCTCCGACAGCTGGATCGCGTCGAGCGGCGGCGACGCCGTCAAACTCGAGAACTCCGCCGGTTGGACGGTCGAGCGCAACCACGTCTACGGCGTCGGCGGCACCGGCATCAACGCCGGCCGGCTGTTCGCGAGCAGCATCAGCGACAACTACGTCGAGGACTTCGGCGTCAACGGCATCGGCGTGACCGTCCAGGGCGACGCCGCGAGCACCGTCGTCGGCAACCGGGTCTTCCAGTTCAACGGCGCCGGCACCACCTACCTGACCATCAAGCAGGTCAACTACGGCACCGGGAACGTGGCCGTGACCGGCAACGCCGTACGCGGCAACGGATCGGGCACCGGGCTGTCCTACCAGCGCGGCGGCAACCAGCTCACGGTGACCTCGACGGGCAACTCGGTCACCAACGTGACCACCCAGCGCAGCGTCGGCGCCGGCGTCACCCTGTCGAGCGGGTTGTGAACCGGCCCCGCAGGGCGTTCGCCGCTCTGATCACCGGCCTGATCACCGTGCTGATCACCGGCCTGGCCTCGGCCGTGGTCTGGTCGTCTCCGACGGCCTCGGCCGCCGGGTGCGACACCGCGTGCAAACTGTTCACCGACGCGGCCGGGCTGAGTCAGCAGATCCCGAAACCGTTCGGGTGGGGCATCGGCGACCACGCCGAGACGAGCACCGTCGTCTGGAACGGCCAGTACTTCATGTACTACCGGACCTTCATCAGCCCGAGCGGGCAGATCTGCGGCTTCGCCCAGGGAATCGCGCTCGCGACCTCCGGCGACGGCGGGAACACCTGGGTTCAGCACAACGGAGGCAGGCCGCTCGCGGGGCTGCAGTCGGTGCAGCAGTACGGCGACCCCTGCCACAACGACGACGGCGCCACGAGCACGCGGATCTTCGCTCCGGACGTGATCGTGGACAACGGTCGCCTGCTGATGGTGTTCGAGCAGCGCGACTGGCGGCCGAACGGGAACGGGCCCGGTCGGGGCCGGGCGCTGCACTCCGTCCGCTGGGTGACGAGCTCCAATGGGATCGGCTGGTCGAACAGCACCCGGTTGTTGAAAGAGGGACCGGTCGGCGATCGATTCGACGAGGTGGGCACGCCCGACGTCGAGAAGGACGGGTCAGGCTACGTGCTGACCTTCCACTTTCACGACTCCACGGGACGGCTGACGCAGGGCCGGGCGACGGTTCGGCTCCCGGCACTGGTGGAGGACTACTCCGGCGGCAGGTTCCCGTTCTCCCTCAGTCCCGCTCCCTCGTGGGCGAACTACGGGATGGGGATGGGCGACATGCGCCGCGAGGCCGACGGTTACTGGTATCTCATCTTCGAGGCCTTCGGCGGCGCGAACGGCGTGTGCAACCAGTCCGATTCGCAGACGTCGGTCGGCGTCGCCCGCAGCACCGACGCGGTGAACTGGACCGTCCGCAGCGCGCCCCTGATCAGGGGGGTGGGCACGAGTTGCGGCTGGGACATGCCCTCCTGGCAGCTCATCGGCGACGCACGCGGCATCGTCACCCCCGACGACCCTCCCAACGGTCGTGAGCTGGTGCGGTGGACCATCGTCGACAAGGTCGCTCCCGTACAGGTCACCTCGGGTTCTCAGTTGCGGCAGAACCAGTTCCTGCCGGCGCCGCACTGCCTGGGGAATGGGTCCACCCGCCTCTGCATGCAGGACGACGGCAACCTGGTGCACTACCGCAACGGCGACAACTTCGTCATCTGGGCCAGTGACACGAGCGGCAGCCGGGCCACCCGTGCCTATCTCCAGTACGACGGCAATCTCGTCCTGCTCCGGGCCGACGGCAGCCCGGTCAGGGCCACCGCGACCGACGGACGGCCGGGCGCGCGGCTGGACGTGCTGGGCGACCGCCTGCAGATCGATCACTACGGCAACACGGTGTGGCAGCGGGTGTCCGGCCAGCGCGGAATGTGATCCGGGCTTCGGAGAATTATCCGTTCGTGCCAACGCATTGCCCGAACGCGCCGACCGCCCCGGCTCGCCTTGCCCGCCCGAATTCCGCGGCCGACCATCAAAACGCAATGGCGTTTCCCGGAAAGGGCGAAGCATGGGAATTCTCAAAAAGGCGGCGGTAGGTCTGGCGATCGCCGGAGCGGCGGTCTCCCTGACGGGAACCGCCGTGGTCGGCACGGCTTCGGCGTCGACCACGATGGCGCTCAAGATCTACAAGGGTTATCCCGACATGGGTAACTGCAATTACTGGCGGAGCGCCGTCAAGGCCACCGGTCTGCGGGTTTCCGCCTGCACGCACCACCCTGAGAACAATTGGTATTTCTACTCGTACTAGAAACGGCACCCTAGGTTTTCCGGCCGGAAAGTCCAGGGTCCACAAAGCGTGGGGCGGCGGGCACACTCGGGGCATGCGCTTACGTTCCCGGGTGTCCCGTGTCCTCGTCGCGGTCGTCGTCGCCGTCGCGGTCGTGTTCGTGCCCGCCGGGCCGGCGTCGGCCGGGATCTGGCAGATGACCGACTCGTTCGAGCCGGGCACCAATCCGGCGTCCCGGTGGGCGTGGACGCAGGTCGGCACCTGCTGGGGGCCGACGTACCAGCCCAGTGCCCAGTCCCCTCGGACCGGCAGCGGGATGGCGTACTGGGAGGTGCTCTGGAACCGCGAGTGGTGCTCGATCGGGCGGCGGATCACGCTCACGCCGGTGCTGAGCAGGCCGGGGATCACGTGTACGGCGGGTGTCTGGGCGAAGCTGCGGGGGACGGCTCCGCAGCTGAACGTCGAGGTGATCGATCCGGCCACGTTCTCGTACATCGCGCTGAAGTCGGTGCCCGACCCCGGGTGGGTCGACGGGTGGACGTTCCACTCGGTGACGTGGACGGCGCAGCGGGCCGACGTCCTGCTGCGGTTCGCCGGGTTGCGGATGGGGACGGGGCCCTACACCGCGGCCTTCCACCTCGACGACGTCGTCGTGCAGTGCGTCTACTGAGCCCGGACGAACGGGGCCGCCGGGCGGCCGGGGGGCATGCCGTCGGCGGCGAAGAGGGCTCCGGCCGGCGGGCCTGAGGTCAGGCCGAGGGCGGCGGAGGTGACGAACAGGCGGCCGTCGGTGAGGCAGACGCTCGTGGGCTGGGGGGTCGGCACGTCGACCACCCGGTCGAGGCGGCCGTCGGGGGTGTAGCGGCGGACCTGGGAGCCGCCCCAGATCGCCACCCACAGGTGGTCGTCGGCGTCGACGGTCATGCCGTCGGGGCCGCCCTCCTCGATCGTGGCGAAGACGGCCGGGTCGCCCAGGTCGCCGGTCGAGGGGTCGACGGCGTGCCGGTCGATGCGGCCTTCGGCGCTGTCGGCCAGGTACATCGTGCGGCCGTCGGCGGTGAAGGCCGGGCCGTTGGGAATGGTCAGGCCGGTGCGGACCGGCGTGACCGCCAGGTCGGGGCCGACCCGGTAGAGCACGCCCGCGCCCGGCGTGGAGTCGTAGGGCATCGCGCCCGCCCACATACGGCCCGAGGGGTCGCAGACGGCGTCGTTCATGCGCGAGGTCGGGGGCACCGGCCGGTCGAGCCAGATCACTGAGCCGTCGTGCTCGTCGAGCAGGGCGAAGCCCTGGCCCGCGGCGGCCAGCCACCGGCCCGGCTCGCCCTGGATAGGCGCGACGGCGCCGAGCGGGACGTCCAGGCGGAACAGCTCCTCAGGGTCGGCGGGCTTGTCGGCCGAGACGGTGAGCAGGCGGCCGGCCAGGATGTCGACGAAGACCAGCCGCCCGTCGACCCAGCGGGCGCCCTCGCCCAGCTCGCAGTCGATCGCACTCCAGACGTCCATGGTTCTCCTCATCGGATGACGGATCCGGGCAGGGTGTCGAGCAGGGCCAGTTCGGAACGGGTGGGCAGGCCCTCCCAGTCGCCCTCGGAGGCGACCGCGAACGCGCCGACGGTGACGGCCCGGCCGAGGCGGGCGGTCAGGTCGAGATCGTCGAGCATCCCCGACAGGTACCCCGCGACGAACGCGTCACCCGCGCCGACCACGTCGGCGACCCTGACCCGCCGGGCGGGGGCGTGCACGGTCGCGGTCGCGGTGTGGCCGGTCGCGCCGTCGGCGCCGCGTTTGACCACGACGTCGCGCACGCCGAGGTCGAGCAGCGCGCCCACCCGGTCCTGTTCCGTCGTCGCGGCGGCGGGGGCGACGAGGTCGAGTTCGTCGTCGGAGGCGACGACGACCGTGAGCGAGGAGGCCAGCGGGCGCAGCGCTGCGGCGGCCGTGGCGCGGTCCCACAGGCGGGCGCGGTGGTTGACGTCCAGGCAGACCGGGACGCCGGAGGCGACGGCGGCGCGCACCGCCTCGGCCGGCCCCGGGCCGAGCGCGGGGGTGACGCCGGTGACGTGCAGCAGCGCGGGCGGCGGGTCGAGGGCGGGCAGCACGTCGGCGGGCGACAGGAACGAGGCGGCCGAGCCGGCCCGGTGGTAGATGACCCGGGTCAGTTCGCCGACCCTGCGCTCGAACAGCACCAGGCCGGTGGGGCCCCGGTGGTCGGTGCGGGTGTACGCCACGTCGACGCCCTCGGCGCGCAAAGTGCGCAGCACGAGTGCGCCCGTCTCGTCGTCGCCCACCAGACCGGCCCAGCGCACCGGGTGGCCGAGCCGGGCCAGGCCGATCGCGACGTTCGACTCCGCGCCCGCGACCGACAACCGCATGCCGCCGCCGAGCCGGATCGGGCCGTCGGCGCGCAGGGCGGCCATCGTCTCGCCGAAGGTCACGACGGTCACGGCGTCTCCAGGAACCGGCGCACGCGGGCCGTCAGTTCGCCGAGGTCGCCGCCCGCGGCGGCGTCGCCGACGAGCGGGGAGCCCACGCCGACCGCGACCGCCCCGGCCGCCAGGTACTCGGCGGCCTCGGCCGGTCCCACCCCGCCGACGGGGACGAAGGGGATGTCGGGGAAGGGGTCGCGCAGCGCCCGCAGATGCCGCACCCCGCCGAGCGAGGCGGGGAACAACTTGATCGCGGCGGCCCCGGCGGCGCGGGCGGCGACGACCTCGGTCGGGGTGAGCGCCCCGGCGAGCACCGGCAGCCCCAGCGTGACCCCGGCCCCGACGGCCTCGCTGACCGCCGGGGTGACCAAAAACGAGGCGCCCGCGTCGGCCGCCCGCCGGGCGTCGCCGGCGGTGACGACGGTGCCCGCGCCGAGATGCGCGCCGGGGCCGAGGGCGGCCCGCGCGTCGCGGATCACCTCCGGCGCCCCGGCGGTGACCAGGGAGACCTCGATCAGCCGCACGCCCTCGGCCGCGAGGGTCAGGACCGTGTCCAGCGCGGCCCGGGGGTCAGTGCCCCGGACGATCGCCAGCAGGCGGTGCTCGGTCAGATCGGAGAGAAAGTCCATCACCACGTCCGTTCCGCGGCCGCCGGGACCGCTGTGTTCAGAAGCGCCGGACATCAGCGCAGCCGTCCCGCCGTGATGACGAGCCGCCAGGTCAGTTCCCCCGACGCGGGCACTTCCGCCGTGTCGCCTGGCCCGGCTTCCGCCACGTCGAAGACGGTGCCCAGCATGGGTTCGACGCCGATGCTCCGGTAGGGCGCGTCGTCGGGGAAGCCCCCCAGGTTGCGCCACAACGCGGTGCCCACCGGCACCCCCGAAGGCGCTTCGACGCGCAGGTCGAGATGGTCGGTCCCGTCCTCGACGCGCACCGACGCGCAGCGCAGCACCGCCCCGGCGGCCGAGCCGTCGGCGGGGCCGAGCCGGTCGAGGGCCAGGCCGAACGGGTCGGGCCAGTGCCCCTCCACGTAGGGCGCGCCGGGCGGCCAGGCCGTGTCGAGCAGGGGCGCGGCCTCGGGGTAGAGCCGCAGCGGGGTTCCGGGCGGCGCGATCAGCCGGGCCCGCTCGCTGAGGTCGAGCAGGGCGTGCGCCGACCAGACGAAGCGGAAGCCCGGGTCAGCCGACAACCGGTAGGTCGCCACCACCGCCCCGGCCTCCGCGCCGACCGTGCGGGTCAGGTCGAACCCGTCGCACTTGACCGTCGCGCGGGCGGGGGTGCCCGTCCAGGGGCGGCTCCAGGCGTCGCCGTGGTCGGGCCGGCCCCGGACCGTCGGCACGCACTCCTCCAGGCCGCCGGCGTCCACGAACGGCGCGCCCGGCAGGACCAGCTCGCGGGCGGGGTCGGGGCGGGACCACAACCATTCCCGGCCGCCGCCGGACAACGACGTCCAGCGGCCGCCCAGCGCGAGGTCGAAACGGGCCGAGAGCAGGATCACCATTCGGCCACCGCGCCGTCGTCGTGCCGCCAGACCGGGTTGCGCCAGGCGTGGCCGACCTTGTCGACCCGCCTGACCTCGGCCTCGTCGATGTCCACGCCGAGGCCGGGGCCGAGCGGGCGGGCGACGTATCCGCCGGTGAAGCGGAACACCTCGGGGTCGGTGACGTAGTCGAGCAGGTCGGCCCCCTCGTTGTAGTGGATGCCGATCGACTGCTCCTGGATGAGGAAGTTGGGGGCGGCGAAGGCCACCTGGAGGCTCGCGGCCAGGGCGAGCGGGCCGAGCGGGCAGTGCGGGGCGAGCCGGGCGTCCCACACCTCGGCGAGCGCGGCGATGCGCCGGGTCTCGGAGATGCCGCCCGCGTGCGACAGGTCGGGCTGCACCACGGCGACGCCGGCCTCCAGCACCGGGCGGAAGTCCCAGCGCGAGTAGAGCCGCTCGCCGACCGCCACCGGCACGCCCGAGGCGGCGACCACGCCGGGCAGCAGGTGCGGGCGGTCGGGCAGCACGGGCTCCTCGGCGAACATCGGCTGGAACTCCGCGATGAGCGGCAGGATCCGGCGGGCGTCGGCCGCGCCGATCCGGCCGTGGAAGTCCACCGCCAAGTCGCGGTCGGGGCCGAGCGCCTCGCGGGCCGCCGCGATCCGGTCGACGACGCCCGACACGGCGGCGGGGCCGGCGAGCGCGGGCATGCGTCCAGAAGCGTTGATCTTGACGGCGGTGAAACCCGCCTCGACGCGGGCGGCGATGCCGTCGGCGAGTTCGGCGGGTTCGTCGCCGCCGGTCCAGGCGTAGACGCGGGCGCGGTCGCGGACGTGGCCGCCGAGCAGCGCGTGCACCGGCACGCCGTAGGTCTTGCCCGCGATGTCCCAGAGCGCCTGGTCGAGCCCGGCCAGGGCGCTCGACAGCACCGGGCCGCCCCGGTAGAAGCCGCCGGTCGCCATGACCTGCCAGTGGTCCTCGACGCGCAGCGGGTCGCGGCCGGTCAGGTATTCGGCCAGCACGTGGACGGCCGCCCGCACCGCCTCGGCGCGTCCCTCGACGACGGGTTCGCCCCAGCCGACCACGCCGGCGTCGGTCTCCACCCGGCAGAACAACCAGCGGGGCGGCACGAGGAAGGTCTCGACCTTGGTGATCTTCACGCGGAGTCCTTCACCGCGGTCCAGCCGCCGTCGACGACCAGCGTGGTCCCGGTGATGTACGAGCTCTCCGCGCTGGCCAGGAAGGTGACGGCGGCGGCGACCTCGTCGGGGCGGCCGAACCGGGCGGCCACGGTCGCGGCGACGCTGCGCCGCCGGTCCTCCTCGCCGATGCCCTCCCAGGCGGCGGTGAGGATCGGGCCGGGCAGCACGGTGTTCACCCGGACCGCCGGGCCGTACTCGACGGCGAGCTGGCGGCCGAGCGAGACCAGGCCGCCCTTGGCGGCGGCGTAGGCCGGGTGGCCGGGCATGCCCACCAGGGCGTGCACCGAGGAGGTGAGCACCACCGCTCCCCCGCTCTCGCGCAGCAGCCCGGCGCAGGTGTGCACGGCCAGGTAGGCGGCCTTCAGGTTGACCGCGAGCTGGCGGTCCCAGTCGTCCTCGGCCAGTTCGTGGGCGGGCGCGCCGACCGAGGTGCTGGCGTTGCTGTGCAGCACGTCGAGGCGGCCGAACTCGGTGCGGGCCAGGTCGGCGACGCGCCGCCAGGTCGCCACGTCGGCCACGTCGCCGGTCACCGGCACCAGGCCTGGCCGGGCGGCCAGCTCGGCCACGTCGACCGCGATCACGCGGGCGTCCTCGGCCAGGAAGCGATCCACCACCGCCGCGCCGATGCCCGACGCCGCCCCGGTCACCACGGCGACCTTCTCCGACAACAATCCGCGTCCCATGGCTTCAGTCAACAAGTGTTCTCTTTCCAATCCAATGTCTGTTTCATGTCTGCACCTGGACGATCCGCCATACTGGGCGTATGCCGATCCAGGAGGGGTTCCGCAACCAGCGGCTGACCGTCGTGCCGCGCCGGGTGGTGGCCGAGGCGAGCACCCGGCCGGTCACCCGGCGGCTCATGGTCACCGACACCGGCTACTACCCCGTGGCCACAGATCACCTGATGAGGCGGCCCAACGGCATCGAGGAGGCGGTGTTCATCCTGTGCGCCGGGGGCCTCGGGTGGGCGACCGTGGGCGGCGTCCACTACCGGATCGGGTCGAACGCGGCCCTGGTGATCCCGCGCGGCGTGCCGCACGCCTACGGCGCCTCCGCCGAGGCGCCCTGGACGATCTGGTGGTGCCACCTGCGCGGCACCGATCTCGCCGAACTCCTGGAGGAGATCGGCGCGGGGCCCTCCCGGCCGGTGGTGTCGATCCGGCGGCTCGACCGGGCGGTGGCGCTGCTCGACGAGATCGTCACGATCATGGAGCGCGACCACTCCCCCGCCGCGCTGACCGGCGCGGCCGGGGCCGCCTGGAAGCTGCTCACCCAGATCGTGCTCGACCGGGTGATGCCGGTGCCGGGCGACCCGCTCCAGCGCGCGATGGCCTACCTGGCCGAACGCCTCGACACCACCGTCAGGGTCGCCGACCTCGCCGCGCTGGTGGGCGTCTCGCCCTCCCACCTGTCGGCGCTGTTCCGCCGCGCCACCGGCGGCGGGGTGCTGGCGCACCACACCACGCTGCGCATGGCCCAGGCCCGCAACCTGCTCGACACCACCGACGCCACCGTCGCCGACATCGCCCGCGAGGTCGGCTACACCGACCCGTTCTACTTCTCCCGCCACTTCCGCCGCCTGCACGAGACCAGCCCGACCGAATACCGCAACCGGGCCAAGGGCTAGACGGCGACGGCGCGGAAGAGCACCGAGCGGTCGACGTCCAGCGACGGCGCCTCCACCCGCAGCGCCCGGCCGGGCAGGGTGACCCCGGTGTGCTGCCACGGCGGCAGCACACCGCCGGGCGTCGCGCCGGGGTACACCGCGTCGACCCGGTAGACGCGGTCGGCGTCCAGGCCGGGGAAGGCGATGCGGCCGGGCGGCCAGACGGCGGGGCGTTCGACCACGCTGAACGCGTAGAGGGCCTCGGAGCGGTCGGCCGCTACCACGCCCTCCAGCCGGAAGGCCGGGTCGGGCAGGTCGGCGTGCACGACGTCGCCCGAGTGCAGCAGCGCGCGGTGCTCCTTGTGGAAGGCGACCCACCCGGCCAGCGCGGCCAGGGTCTCCTCGTCGGCGGTGAGCAGGTTGACCTCGACGCCGAGGTGGCCCCACAGCGCCTTCTCGGCGCGGTAGTCGAGGGGGTGGACGCGGTGCGTGGTGTGCGACTCGGCCGCGCCGATGTGGGTGCCCTGCATCTCCGGCGGGACCAGCAGCCCGGTCCAGCGCTGGATCTCCAGCCGCTCGTGCGGGTCGTTGCAGTCGCTGGGCCAGATCCGGTCGGCGAACTCCAGCACGCCGAGGTCGACCCGGCCGCCGCCGCTGGCGCACGACTCGATCTCCAGCCCGGGGTGGGCCGCCTTGAGCTCGGCCATCAGCCGGTAGACCTGCTCGACCTGCCGCCGCACCCCCGGGCGTTCGCCCGCGTCGAGGAGGTAGCGGTTGTGGTCCCACTTGATGTACGCGATCTCCAGCGCCGCCACCAGCCCGCTGATCCGCTCGAACACGTGGGCGTAGGCTCCGGGGTGGCCGAGGTTCAGCACGTGCTGGTGGCGGGAGGGCAGGCCGGGGCCGTGACCGGCCTGGAACACCCAGTCGGGGTGCCGCCGGGCCAGCTCGGAGTCGAGGTTGACCATCTCGGGCTCGAACCAGAGCCCGAAGTCCATGCCGAGCTCGCGCACCCGGCCGGCCAGCGGCCCGAGCCCCGTGGGCCACACCTCGGGGTCGACCGTCCAGTCGCCCAGCGAGGTGGTGTCGTCGCGGCGGCCGAGGAACCAGCCGTCGTCGAGCACGAACCGCTCCGCGCCCGCCGCCGCGCCGCGTTCGGCCAGCGCGACCAGGGTGTCGAAGTCGTGCCGGAAGTAGACGGCCTCCCAGGTGTTCAGCACCACGGGCCGGGGCGGCCGGGGCGTCGTCCGCAGGTGCCGGTGGAACCGCCCGGCCAGTTCGTCGAGGCCGTCGCCCCACGAGCCGTACTGCCAGCGGCTCTGGAACGACTCGCCCGGGGCGAGCACGACCTCGCCCGGCAGCAGCGTCTCACCGGCCGCCAGGTGCCGGGTGCCCGCCGGGGTCAGCTCGGCGGCGAGCACCTGGTTGCCGCTCCACGCCAGGTGGGTGGCCCACACGAGCCCGCGCCGGAACCCGAACCCGCGCTCGCCGGCCGCCAGCAGCATCGTGTGCTCCAGCCCCGGCTTGCCGCCGCGGGAGGCGCGCACCCACTCGCCGACCTGGAACGGCCGCCGTTGCGGCACCCGCTCCAGCGCCCAGCGCCCGGTCAGGTCGAGGATCTCGGCCGCCTCCGGCGGCACCGGCAGCGCCAGCTCCAGGGAGCCGATCCGGTAGGGCTCCGCCCCCTCGTTCACCACCCTGGCCCGCTGCCGCACCAGCCCGCTGCCGGGCAGCACCTCGATCTCGACGTCGAGCCCGAGCCCGAACTCGGGGTCGCGGGCCGCCGCCCGGAGCAGGGTCCCTTCTACCGTGTACGCCGCCTCGCGGAAGAAGGGCGCCCAGCGACGCCCGTCGCCGTCGCCGACGAGCCCCGGCCGGCCGAGCCAGCCCTCGTGGAGCTGCGGCAGCACCGGCACGGGCTGCGGATAGGTGACGGCGCTGTCGCCGACGGCCGGCAGCGCCGCCCGCTGGAGGCCGGCCAGCTCATCGGGCCCGAGGTCGCCCAGGTCGGGGCCCCAGTGCAGGATGCGCGGCAGCCGTCCGCCGTCGACGGCGACGACCACGCTGGTGCCGCCCGCGCGCAGGTGGATCGGGTTCATGGTTCCTTATCCCTTGAGTCCGCTGCTGGCGATGCCGCGGAAGAACTGGCGCTGCAGCAGCAGGAAGACGAGCACGAGCGGGATCGAGCAGACGAGCGCGCCCGCCATCAGCGTCGGGTAGTCGGTGCCGAACTGGCCCTGGAGCCCGGCCAGGCCGACCGGCAGCGGCCGGTTCTCGCCCGAGGGCGAGACGATCAGCGGCCAGAGCAGGTCGTTCCACGAGTAGAGGCCGGTCAGCACGGTCAGCGCGGCCAGCGTGGGCTTGGCCATCGGGAGCATGACGTACCAGAAGACCTGGAAGGGGTTGGCCCCGTCGAGCCGGGCCGCCTCCTCGAAGTCGGCGGGCATGTTCATGAACGCCTGGCGCATCAGGAAGGTCCCGAACGCCGAGAACATGCCGGGGATCGCCAGCGCCGGGAGGGTGTCGAGCAGCCCGAAGTCGCGGATCAGGCCGTACTGGCCGATCAGGAAGAGCTGGCTCGGCACCATCAGCATCGCGACGAACAGCCCGAACAGCAGGTTCCTGCCGGGGAACGGCAGGCGCGCGAAGGCGTATCCGGCCAGCGCGGCGACCGCGACCTGGCCGACGACGCGGAGCACGAGCGAGCCCGTGGAGACCGCGAACATCGACCAGAACGGCACCGTCGAGAAGAACGTCTCGAACGCGTGCAGGCTGAACTCCTGCGGCAGGACCGTCGGCGGGATCCGGGCCACCTCGGGCGTCGTCTTGAAGACCGTGAGGATCTGCCAGGCGAACGGCACGACCATGATCACGGACGCGGCGATCAGCAGCAGGTGGATCGGCCACGTGCGGCGCTCACCCATAGAACACCCACGATCTCTGGAGCCGGAACTGGAGCGCGGTCGCGATCATGATCACGATCAGCAGCACGATCGCGACGGCGGCCCCGTAGCCCTGCTGGAACTGGACGAACGCCTTCTCGTAGAAGAGGTACACGATCGTCTTGGAGTCGGCCAGCGCCGTGTTGTTCACGCTGCGCAGCATGATGAAGATCAGGTCGAACATCTGGAGCGCGGCGATCACGGTGAGGATCGTCACGAAGAAGATGCTCGGGCTGAGCAGCGGCACCGTGATGTGGAAGAACTGCCGCACCCGGCCCGCGCCGTCGAGCGCCGACGCCTCGTACACGGCCTTCGGGATCGCCTGCAGGCCCGCGCCGAGGATGATCAGGTTGATGCCCAGGCCCATCCAGATGCCGACGGCGGCGAAGGCGTAGATGGTGAACCGGGGGTCGGCCACCCAGTAGTGGCCGTCGATCCCGAACCACGAGAGCACGTAGTTCAGCAGCCCGAAGTCGCCGTTGTAGATGAAGCGCCACACCATGCCGACCGCCACCGGCAGCGTCACCACCGGCAGGAAGAACAGCACCCGGTAGACCGAGCGCCCCCGGCTCACCTGCTCGATCAGCGCGGCCAGCACCACCGCCAGCGGGATGCCGAGCAGCACCAGCACGGTGTAGAGCGCCGAGTTGCCGAACGCCTTCCACACCTCGCCGTCGCCGACGAGTTCGACGTAGTTGTCCAGGCCCGTGTACGTGGCGGGCCCGAAGGCCGGGACGTCCTGGAAGCTCTTGACGAACGTCGACAGGAACGGCCAGAGGTAGAGCGCGACCAGGCCGATCGTGGCGGGCGCGATGAACAGCAGCGCCCACCCCACGCCCGGCCTGCCCGCGCTCCTCGCTGAAGGCGTCATTGCTTGGCGAGCACCTCGTCGACCGCGGCCTGGTACTCCTTGGCCGCCTCTTCGACGGGCTTGGCGCCGTCCCAGGCCGGGGCCAGGTACTGCGCGGCCAGGCCCTGCCACTCGGCGGTGTTGCCCGCGACGGGCAGCGGCACGCTGTAGTCGACGGCGTCGATGAACACCTGGAGCTTGAACTCCGGCATCGAGTCGAGCCACGGCTGCTGGGTGCCCTTGTAGGCGGGCAGCACGGTGCCGGTGGCCGCCTGGATCTCGGCCGCCTTGGTGCCGCCGAGGAAGGCCAGGAACTTCTTCAGCTCCTCGGGGTGCTTGCTGCCGGCGTACCCGGCGTTGCCGATGCCGCTGGTGACGGTGGCGCGCTTGACGCCCTGGGGCAGCGGGGCGACGTCGACCTTGCCCTTCAGGTCGGCGTTGTTGTGGAAACGCAGCGCCCAGTAGGCGCCGGAGAAGTACATGGCGACCTTCTGGCTCTCGAACATCGACACCGCCTCGGTGTCGGAGAGCTGCTTCAGCGTCGGCGACGACCCGGCCTTCTGCAGGTCGGTCCAGAACTTCAGCCCGGCGACCGCCTCGGGGCCGGCGAAGTCGGAGGCCGTGCCGCCCGGCTTGATGATGCTGCCGCCCGCCTGGAGGATCGTGTTGTAGTAGCCGCCCTGCGCGTCGATCGGGGCGGCGATGCCCCACACGCCCTTGGCCTTGTCGGTCAGCTTCGCGGCGGCGTCCTGCACCTGCTGCCAGCCCCACGTGTCGTCGGGGTACTTCACCCCGGCCGCGTCGAACAGCGCCTTGTTGTACCAGATGCCGTTGGTGTCGAAGTCCTTCGGCAGGGCGAAGATCTTGCCCTCGTACGTGTAGGAGTCGGAGACGGCCTTGGGGTAGGCGGTCATGTCGATGCCCGCCGACTTCACGGTGTCGGACAGGTCGATGAGCGCGCCGCCCTTGGCGTACTCGCGGAAGTGGTCGGCGAGCATCCAGAACGCGTCGGGGGCGGTGCCGCCCGCCGCGCCGACCTGGAGGGTCGACCAGTATTCGGGCCAGGGCAGGGTCTGCACCTTGACCGTGATGTTCGGGTTCTCCTTCTGGAACTCGGCGGCGATCTGCTCCATCGCGGGGGCCTGGTCCTCGCTCCAGTTGGCGTAGGTCAGCGTGACCTTCTCCCCGGCGGGGGCGGCCTCGCCGGTGGAACCGGTGGAACCGCTGGAACAGGCGGTGAGCAGGGTCGCCGCCGCGGCCAGGGCGGCCGTCCAGGTGTGTCTCATGTCGTACCTCTTCAGTTCGTGCTGGGGGGCTGGTTGACGTGGACGATGGGGTCGACCCAGTCGACGTGCGCGGCGTCGCCGCCCGAACCGCGCAGGACGAGCGTGCGGACGCCCGAGACGTCCAGGTCGAAGGGGACGACCGGCCGACCGGCGGTGACGTCGGCGGTGAAGATCTCCCGGTCGTCGGCGAGCACCGCGACCCGGGCCTCACCGGCCGACTCACCGGCCGACTCGTCGTCGACGCCGACGGCGCCGGTGAGCCGGTGGGCGTGGCCGCCGAGGTGGAAGCGCGCCTCCGAGGGCGCGGCGGTGCCGAGGCCGCGGGCGAACTCGCGCCCGGCCACCCGCAGCGGGCCGCCGTCGCGGGGGTTGCCGCCGCCGTTCGACTGGTCGCGCTCGACCGGGCCGTCGGCGTTGGCGAAGGCGATCATGGGCAGGTCGGAGAGGGCGTGCCCGCCCTCGGTCAGCGGGCTGGTCACGCGGGTGTGCGCGACGACCGGGACCCCGTCGTCGCCGTCGCGTTCGACGGTGACCACGCCGAGTCGTCCGGGGAGCAGGCCGCGCGCCCGCACCAGCCATTCCGTTTCGGTACGCCGCTCGGCGGTCCAGCCCGGGGGCGGCCGCAACCGGGCGCCGGCGTCGGTGACGAGCGTCGTGGTTCCGTCTGGGCCGAGTTCGGCGATCGGGGCGGCCTGCGGCGGGGTCAGCCGGGGCCGGGGGCGGGCGCGGAACAGGTCGGCGCCCGCAGGGGCGACGATGGCGGCGAACCCGCCGTCGCGGGCGATCTTGACGTCGAAGGAGCCCGTGGCGGTGGTCTCGGTGAGGTCGTCGCCGACGAACCAGACCTGGGCGTCCGGGCCCGCGATGGCGTCGAGGGGCACGTGGATCGTGCGGGCCTCGCCGGTGGCGACGCCGCCGACGAACCAGCGGTCGCCAGCCCGGCGGGCGACGATCGCGTGACTGTCGGGGTCGCCCGCCAGCAGCACGGTCTCGTCCCAGCTCGGGGCCAGTTCCGCGAGGAAGCGGGCGGCGGCCGGGCGGGCGGTGTAGGCGTCGACGTGGTCGGCGAAGTGGGTGATGCCGCACTCGAAGGCCACCGCGAGGCCCAGCTCGTGGCCGTCGCCGGTGGTCCGGCCGGCCGCCCCGAAGGCGACCGGGGTGGCGTCCATCGCGCCCACGATGTTGCGGGTGAAGGGCTGGATGACGTTGTGGGCGGCGGTCAGCGCCTGGTTCTCGAAGAACACGTAGTATTCGGCGCCCCTGATGGCCTCGTAGCCGATGACCTGGGGGAAGGTGCGGGCCCAGCCGCGCGGGATGACCGAGCCGTGGAAGTTGACCATGAGCCCGAGGCGGGCCGACTCGGTGAGGATCGTGTCGTACCAGCGGTAGCGGTCCTTCGACTCCGACTCCATGAAGTCGACCTTGATCCCGGCCACCCCCCACGACCGCCAGAGCGCGAGCCTGCGCAGGTCTTCTGGGCTGTTGAGGTCGCGCCAGATGGTCCACAGGTGCACCTGGATGCCGCGCTCGCTCGCGTACGCGACGATCTCCGGGACCCAGGTCTCCTCCCAGCCGCAGTCGATGAGCAGGTGCTCCCAGCCCAGGTCGGCGGCGACGTCCACGAAGTGTTTCTGCTTGCCGAGCTGCGCGCCGGAGTAGAAGTCCGACCACCACGACCAGGCCGCCCGGCCCGGCCGCACCCAGTCGGCCGCCTCCAGCTCGGGCGCGGCGGCCGGAGCCAGCTCCTCGACGAACAACGAGGCGACCAGCTCGACCGGGCTGCCGACCAGGAGGACCCGCCACGGGGTCACCACGCCCCGGGTGACCTCGACGGCCGTGTCGGCGAGGGTGAAGCGCAGCACGCCGTCCCAGCGCACGTGCGCGCCGGCGAACCGGCCGTCGATGCCCGACTCGGTGATCAGCAGGTGGACGTCGGGCGCGAGGCGGGTGAGGAACGGCAGGCCGTAGGCCTCTTCGGCCAGGTCGGCGGTGTCGGCGCCGTAGCGCGGGGTCTCGTACCAGGTCTGGTAGTCGAGCACCCAGTTCCGCGACCCGGCGGGCAGCGGCACGGCGGTGTGGTCGGCGGTGATCTCCGCGACGCCGTCGAGGAGCGGCAGCGCGTAGCGCACGGCCGCCCCGTGGGGGCCGGTGCGCACGATCGCCTGCCAGACCACGCCCTCCTCCCGGAAGGTGTGCACGGTCTCGCGGTGCGCGTAGTCGTGCGGGCCGGTCGCCTTGCCCGACCGGAGCGTGAACCGGTCGCGGACCACCTGCTCGGTGACGCTCAGCTGCTCCGGGGCCACGCCCAGCCGGGTGCCGCCCAGGGAGAAGCCGAGCGCGACCCCGTCCACGACCGCTGCCGCACCGCGGCTCACGGTCAGCCGCACGCCCTCATCGGTGATCCCGATCTGGGCGCGGGTGCCATTCGTCTCGTCGCTCACACCTTCTCCATCGCTGCTTCGCCTCAGGCCACGGCCGAGCATAAGTCCAGGTCAGCGGCGGGCCGTCCGTTGGGGCGGACCGCATCACTAGACAGATGAACGCGGGTGAGGAAGAAACTATGGGTGCTCTGAGCGTGGCCGGAATGGTGGAACCGTGGGATGGGCTGGACGATCCGACTATTTCACCAGGCGGAGTCCGAGGAAGACGTACCAGATCATGACGGGCAGGTGCAGGGCGTAGCCCACCTGCTCCAGCGCGGCCGAGGGGCCCGCGAGCCCGGTCGTCCAGGGCAGGACGACGGCGGCCAGCCCCGAAAGGGCCGCGAGCGCCCCCGCGAACCGCGACCAGCGGGGCAGCGGAAGCAGGGCCGCACCGGCGACGGTCGCGGCGACCCATGACAATCCGGCGAGGTTGACCATCCACTTGGCCGTGAGCAGGACCGGCAGCGCCGCCTCGGGATGATCGGTCAGCTGGGTGACCGCGAGGTTGCCCGCGTCGTGCAGCAGCCCCGCCAGCCCGGCGGCGGCCAGCAGCCCGCCCGGCACCCCCGCCACAGCGAGCCCGGCGGCGGTCAGCGCCAGCCACCCGGCCAGGTCGAGCGCCAGCGAGGCGAGATGCAGGCCGGTCAGGTCGTGGACGGCCCGGAGCGTGGCGTCGAGATCGGCGGGATTCAGGGTCAACCCCGATGGCGCCGCCACCGCGACTCCGGCGACCATGGCGGTGAACGAGGACAACAGCAGGACTCCGGCGAGCCTGGACAGGTCGGTCATGCCGGGACGGTAGAACCCTGACGCACGGACAAGGTCAAGCATGTGGCGAATCGGGCGACTGGCCCGCATGGCGGGGGTGTCGGAACGCACCCTGCGCCACTACGACAGAACCGGGCTGCTCCACCCCGCCGCCGTCGACCACCTCACCGGCTACCGCTGGTACGGCGTCGCCGAACTGTCCCGCCTCGAACGCATCCGCGCCCTGCAACGCCTCGGCCTGCCGCTGCGCGACATCGCCGACCTGCTCGACGCCCCCGAGACCGAGACCCGCCGGGCCGTCGCCGAGACCCTCACCCGCCTGCGCGCCGACGTCGCCGCCCTGACCGCCACGGCCGCCGAAGCGGAGCACTACCTGGCCGACGAGCTGACCGTGGTCCCCCGCACCGCAACGGTCGGGTCCCGGCGATTGAAAGTACGCCGGTTGACCGCCACCCACCCCTCCGAACTGGCCGGACAGTGTTCGGGGACCCTGCTGACCTGGCTCGACGGCCCCTTCTCCGCCGCCGTCGCCGACGAGGGCGGCGAACCGCTCACCCTCCCGGCCCGCGAGGTGGTCAGGGCGGTGCTGCCCACGCCCGCGGGGGTGGTGCGGGCGGGCCACGACCTGTTCACCTGGATCGGCCGCCACGGATTGACGGTGGCCGGCCCGGCGCTGGAGGAGCACCTGATCGACGAATCGGGCGGCCACGCGGTGGTGCTGGACATCCCGATCGGCCCTTAACCGGTCAGCCCGGCGTCGTGGGCCAGCAGGGCGATCTGGGTGCGGTTGTTGAGGTCGAGCTTGTCGAGGATGTGCGAGATGTGCGCCTTCACGGTCGCGACGCTCATGAACAACTCGCCGCCGATCTCGGCGTTCGACCTGCCCCGCCCCACCGCGACGGCCACCTCCCGCTCCCGCGCGCTGAGCCCGCCCAGCACCCGCACGGCATGCTGCCGCCGGGCGGCCGCGCCCGAGTCGGCGACGTGCGCGATCAGCTGACGGGTCACCGTCGGCGACAGAATGGGTTCCCCCGCCGCCACCCGGACGATCGCCCGCAGGATCTCGGCGGGCGGCGTGTGCTTCAGCAGGAACCCGCCCGCTCCGGCGCGCAGGGCCCGCAGCACGTACTCGTCGGCGTCGAAGGTCGTCAGCACGACGACCTCGGGCGGATCGGCCCGCGCCCGCAGCAGCTCGGTGGCGGCGAGGCCGTCGAGCACCGGCATGCGGATGTCCATCAGCACGACGTCGGGGGCGCACTCCTCGACGGCGGCGGGCACCTCGGCCCCGGAGCCCGCCTCGCCCACCACGCACAGCTCGGGCGCGGCCGCGATGATCATCCTCAACCCGGCCCTGACCAGCGGATCGTCGTCGACGATGAGCACCCGGATCGGGTCGTTCACCTCGGCCACGGCAACCACGCCCGCAGCCGGAACTCACCCGCGGCGGTCGGCCCGTACTCCAGCCGTCCACCGGCCAGCCCGGCCCGCTCGGCGAGCCCGATCAGCCCCCTGCCGCCGCCCGGAATCCCGGCGACGCCCCCCGCCGGGTTGCGCACCTCGACCGTCAGCCCCTCCCCCGCCGCCCCGCCGACGGCCACCGACACCTCGCCGTCGCGGCCGTGCTTGCGCGCATTGGTGAGCCCTTCCTGCACGATCCTGTACGCCCCCCTCCCGATCGCCGCGGGCGGCTCCCCCACTTGGCAGTCGAACAGCACCCGCATCCCCGCGCGGCGTGACTGATCGACCAGGTCGGAGAGGTCGGCGAGGCTGGGCTGGGGCAACTCCGGCACCTCCGGGGACCGGTCGGTGCGGAGCATGCCGATGACCTCGCGCAGTTCCTCCAGGGCCCGGTGCGCGCTGTCGCGGATCACCCCGGCGGCGCGGGCGACCTCCTCGGGAGCGGCGTCGGGACGGAGCTCAAGGGCACCGGCGTGGAGGCTGAGGAGGGACAGGCGGTGGGCGAGCACGTCGTGCATCTCCCGGGCGATCTGGTCGCGTTCGGACTGGCGGACCTGGGCCAGGTGCAGCTCCCGCTCCGATTCGACGCGCCGGGAGCGTTCACGGAGGGACTCACGTCTGGCCTTGACGAACAGCCCCCAGGCGAGGACGGCGGCCACGCAGGCGAAGCCGAGCAGGAACTGCCACCAGGCCGGCACCGGAACGTCGGGCCTGACCAACGGCGTCACGAACGGGACCAGCACGGCCCCGGCCACGATCGGGCCGACCACCTTCACGGGCCGGTGGGCCGCGACGGTGAACAGGGCGATCAGCGCGACGCCGGCGGCCGACATCGAATAGACGCTCGCCGCCACCGTGACCACCGCGAACCCGACGGGTCGGCTTCGGCGCAGCCACACGCCCAGGCAGCTCAGCGCGCCGAGGACGGCGTCGACCGCGAACGGGACCGGCGCGGGGTGGTGGTCGAGGTTGTCGATCACGCCGAGCGTCGTCAGGGCGATGGCCAGCAGGAACAACGCCGCGTCGGTGGCCCGGCCGCGACCTGGGGTCGTCACGATCAACAGGGTACGTCCGGGGGTGACCCAGCGGAATTCGACCAAAGTAGGTCCTGTTTCGCCGACCTTCGGGCGTGGCGACGGGCTTGCTCGGCGGGTGAGCCTGTCGCCATGACCGATGACCAGATGCGAGCGAGACTGTCCACTCTGTGGATCGTCGTTCTGCTCACCATGATCTACGCGGACGTGCTCAGTTTCCTGGACGGGGAGTTCCTGCGGGGGCTCCTGGCCGGGCATGCCGGCGGTGTTCCCGTCACCTCGCTGCTGCTGGTGGGGTCGGCGGTGATGGTCGAGATCCCGATCGTGATGGTGGTGTTGTCGCGGGTGCTGAAACCGGTGGTGATGCGGCGGGTGACGCTGGTGGCGGCGCCGCTGACGGCGGTGTTCATCGTCGGCGGCGGGTCGCTCAAACCGCATTACCTGGTGCTGGGTGCTGTTGAGCTGGTGTGCCTGGCCGTGATCGTGCGGCAGGTCTGGCGCATGGACGTGGCGGGTTCGACGGGATGAGGCTTCGCCTGGTCCGCTTCAACTATGCGGCCTTCACCGGGACTGCCGTTCGACGGGGCGGCCGTTGGCCGGCCGCCACGGTGATCGACGGGGTGGCGGCTGGAGGTCTCCGGTGAGAAGGCGGAACTGGTGAGAGTTGCGGACACACCTTTAGGTGATCTTCCACCATAACTGCGCTTATGACGGCCCGAATAATTCCGGAATGACCGAATCGCAGTGAACGCTCACGAGCAATCCTGGGACCGGTTGTCGGCGCTTGTTTCTCCGCAGCGTCGGGCCCAGTAGGCGAGGTTGGCGCGGGCGGTCAGCGTGGCGGGGTGTTCGGCACCCGAGACGCGTTCGCGGATGGGCAGCAGCGCGGCGTACTGGTCACGCGCCCCGGCCGCATCCCCCGCCCACCCCGACCAGAGAGCGAGTTCATGCCGGGCGGTCAGCGTGTCGGGGTGTTCGGCACCCGAGACGCGTTCGCGGACGGGCAGCAGCGCGGCGAACTGGTCACGCGCCCCAGCCGCGTCCCCCGCCTGCCCCGACCAACGGGCGAGGTTGGCACGGGCGGTCAGTGTGTTGGGGTGTTCGGGTCCGTGGTGGTTGAGCTGGGCCTGGTAGCGCTGGTGTTGCAGGGTTTTGGCGGTGGCGTAGCCCCCGCTGGCGTCCAGGTAGGCGATCACCTGGTACATCGCCTCCGATCGCGGGGGCAGGACCGCGCGGGCGTGGGCCAGCAGCCGCCGGTAGGCCGGCCAGCTGCCGATCACGTCCGGATCCTCGGGCAGCTCGGCGGTCAGCAGGTCGGCGGCCTGGGCGTGGATGTCGTGGCGCTCGTGTTCGGGGAGGTCGTTCCGGGTGACGGCTTGGACCAGGCGGTGGACGCTGACGGTGTCGGAACCGGTGCCGGTGCCGGTGTCGCTGTCCGGGGTGATGGTGATCATGCTGTAGGAGGCCAGCAGCCCCAGTGCCTGGCCGATCTGAAGTTCATCGGCGTCGGGCAGGTGGTGCAGGACGGTGATGGGCAGCTGATCGGGGGCGTAACAGGCCAGCAGCGCCAGCAGCCGGGGAGCCAGCGGGTCCTGGGCGGCGATCCGGATGCGGGTGATCGTCCAGACCTGAGCGATGACGCGTTCGCCGTCGCCGCCGGGCGGCGCGGCCGCGTGAACCTTGCCCGGGTTGTCGCGCAGCAGCGCGCGGTAGGTGGTGAGGTTCATCCCGGGTGTGCGGGCGATGAACGCCGCGGCCTGCGTCAGGGCCAGCGGCAGAAATCCCAGATCCTCAGCCAGCCCGCCCAGTTCGGCCGACTCGGCCGGGCCGGCCTTGTGCGCGGGGACGCCTCTGCCGGGCGGTCGGCTGGGATGTGCCTGGATGATCATCCGGGTGAGGAGTCGCTGGGCGGGTTCGGGGTCCAGTACCTCCAGGCTGATGGGGGTGCAGCCCAGGTCCCTCCAGCCGGTGTCGCGCCGGGTGGTGATCAGCACGTGCCCGCCGGTCAGCCGGCCCAGGTAAGGGTGCAGGTCGCGGGCGTCTTCGACGTTGTCGAAGACGAGCAACCAGCCGGGGTGGGCGGCGAGCCACGCCAGCGCCCAGTCGGCCGCCTCCTGCGCCGTCGCCGCAGAGGCCGCCACCGAGTCGGCGCCCGCGCAGATCGCCCGGGTCAGGCCCGCCAGCGAGGTCTGGATCTGGGCCGGGGTGTCGGCGTCGATCCACCACACCAGCCGGTAGGTGTCGTGGTGGCGGGCGGCGTACTGCAACGCCAGTTCGCTTTTGCCGATCCCGCCCAGCCCGTACACGGCCGCCTGCGTGATCACCACCGGCTCCACCCTGGCCGATCCTGCGGACCTTGCCACTGGTGGCTTGCCTGGCGTCTTGGGTGTGGTGGTCAGTGTCTTGCGCAGCCGGGTGAGCACCTGCTGGCGGCCCAGGAAGACCGCCGTCGGCGGGCGGGGTAACCCGGACAAGCTGGCGGGGACGGTGAGCGTGGCCGCGTCCGGCAACGGCGGCCGCGACACCACTTGCTGCTGGTGAATGGTCACCTCGCGGGCATTCACCTGGTTGAGGTGACCACCCACGGCCGACCCGCTCACGCTCTGGCCGCCAGACGCTGCTCCGCCTGGTTCCTGGACGCCCTGGCTCACACAGTTCATGCTGCCGCCCGCACGCACCCAACGGCAGCATGGCGACACAAATCGTGATCAGAAACCCGCCAGCCCTACAGACACCCGATTATGTAGGCCCTATTTGTCTTTGTGTGCGAGGTGTGCGAGGTATGCACCGTGCGCCGTGCGGTTTCAAAATGGGGCCCGTCTGTGAGGCCCCGGCACCTCGGCCTGGGGTCGGTCAGCGCTCTGGCTGCCGACCCGCTTGCGCAGGTTCACCACCTGCTTCCCGGTGAGGCCCACCGCCCGTTCCTCACCCTCAGCCCCGAGCTCCAGCCCGCAGATCAGCACCAGCCCTGGGTAGTCCGCCCAGGGTTCCCCTTCATGTCGGCCACCAGCGCCGGGGCCGCCGCGCCGATCGAGCTCCCGGCCGGTCGCCGCCCGGATGGCCCGGTTTGCGCCGGTCAGCGTGGCGATCCTCTTGGCACGGTCACCCGCATTGGCCAGGAGCTCGACCGCTCGCGCGGTGCCATCGACCTCGATCAGCAGGTAGATCATGTCGCGCTCCCTTATGGGCGGGGGCCGCTTATAGAGATGGGCCCGTAAGTGAGGACCGCGTAACCCGCACCCGTCCTGCCCCCAAGCCACCTCCGGTGCGGTGATCTTGTACGTGAACGTACGTCAATCAGTGGCCGCTTACTCCCGTAAGGGATCGCGACGCAGGTCTGTTCTCCGCTCCGGGGCCAGACGTCTAGGACATCTTTGGGACGTCTTGAGGGCCGATATCCTCCGCAAGACGTCCGGAAGCCCCGGCACATCAGCGCGATTCGCCGCAGGGCGGTCGGCGTCCGCTTGCCGCCCGGCCCCCACACCAGACGTTGTGTTATTTCGCCTCTCGGGCCGGAAACTCGACGATTCCGAGTTCGTGTGCCTTCACAACAGCCAGTATCCGATCATGCACGCCGAGTTTCGCGTAGATGTTCTGAATGTGCTTACGGACGGTGGTCACGCTGATACGCCGGAGGCTGGCAATCTGCTGGGCGCTGGCCCCTCGAGCGATGAGCACCATGATGTCAGCCTCTCTCTGCGTAAGCCCCGCTCGCGACCTGCCCTCATCGAATCCGGGTGGCGATGGCCAGGGAAGGGCGAATCGGTCGAGCGAGCGGATGACGGGCCAGATCGCATGCGCCCCGAAAACGTCCTGATCGGTGAAGTCACCCGACTCCCGGGACAGTCCCCAGCCGCTGCCGCCTGTGAGCTTCTCCGGTCTTGCGGTGCACAGCATCAATTGATGATTCATTCTCATGCTGCGCATGTAGTCGTTGTAGAAGTCGTCTGACATGAGTTCACTACGAGTCCGGCAGTCGCTGATCCGCGCGGGGCGCATCGTGGAGGCGCGCGAGCGGTAGCGAAGAATGATCGGATGCTGGTGGATCGCCACGCCGAACGCCTCCGGCCCCGGATAAACATCATCCGGATATCCCCAGGTTTGGATCACTCGATCATCTTGACGCCACCAAGCGATGTGGTCCGCGTCGATGAGCCGGCGCAGGCAATCGTGCACCACTTCCAGATAGGCACTGTGCTCGAGCACCGCCTGTCCCTGATAACTCACTTCCTGTACAACCACACGGATGTCCACTATTCCCCCGGCCTCGCTCTTGCAATACCCAAAAGAGCGTATGGCGACCGGAATAGCCTGCGGAAGAGGCTACTCGTACGGATCCTCAAACAGTCGAATGGAGCGGACATGCAGAATCCGGAGAAACGGCCCCTGCGAAGAGGTGATATCCAGAACTTCGAATTTCCCGCCGGACCGTCGACCGACTTCGGCCAGGCCGTTTCAACGCCGGCGGCGCGTGTGCACCTCCTGCTGGCCGATGACGGGGCCGGACAGGGCGGCGGCGAACTCGACGACGCGCTCGATGCCCTCGGCGCGGCGTACACGGAGAACGGCCAGGTGGTCTGGGAGGCACCCGACAGCCTCGACCCCCACCTCGCCGAACATCTACACCGGTCCGTGGCGGCGCTGAACGGGCTCATCGCCGACGGCGCCCTCGAAGTCGACTCATCGGGCGCCATCAAGCCGATCGGAGGATGACATGGCCAGTGCCGAACTCCGATGGTGGGGGGTCATCCTCCACCTCGACCAGAACGAAGCGTGCTTACTGGCCAAAGGCAGACCTGAGGGGGAACTGGCGCTCAACGCGATACCACCCCCATACGGGCAACTAGTGATCGGCGCGATCGCATTGCACAAGGCCATCATCAGAAACAACATCGGCGCCCAGGGAATCGACATCCACATCAGCTGGGCCGGGGTCGCACATTGGTTCGGTCGAATCGGCGCTCCACAAGCCTGCATTTAAGGAGAAAAGGAAATGGCAGCGAATCTTCTCGTCAACATGGGACCGTGCGACGATGTCGCCACCCTGTACATCAACGGCACCGCGCTTTACACCACGCAACTCGACCAGCAGACGACCTTCCGCCGGGAGTTGGCCGACGGCGAGTACAGTGTCCGGTTCGCCGTGAAGAACAAGGGCTTGTGGTCCTGGAAGGCGCAACTTCAGGTCTACATCAACAGGCGGCTGGTGATCGACGTTAACGAGACCGGCAACAGCGGCCTTTGGGGCGGGCAGGTCTTCAACCACGAGTGGCCGATCATCATCAAGAACTCGGAAGTCGTGGACTACTGACCTTCTGGAAGTCCAGCCAGCGGCTGGCTTGTGTCCACCAGATAGGCACCACCATGTCCGAACAGGGCCGACGCCAACACGAAGTACACCCCGACCCGGGGAAGGCAGCACCCGCAGCCTCCGCTCGGTCCGGCCCGTCTCGGTGAGCACCGCATCAACCAGCCTCTTGACGCCTGGGAACGACCCTTAACTTCGCGGCATTGGGCGTCCGCTCATGAAACGCCAAACCTGGCGCACCTAGTTCAATCGCTTCTTATGACGGGCATCGGCTTGCCTGCGAGCGGCGGACAGATTGTCGCGCACAGTCTTGGTCGTGGGATGAGTGGCTCCCAGGACGCGCACGCAGTCGGCCAGGGTCTGCTCGAACAGCGGAATGGCCCGGCCCAGGTCCCCCGCCGTCCGGTAGGCGCCAGCGAGGTTGTTGCAGGAGGTCAGGGTGTCGGGGTGGTCCCCGCCCAGCACCCGCTCCCGGTCGGCCAGGGTCTGCTGGTACAGCGGGATGGCCCAGCCCAGATCCCCCGCCGCCTGGTAGGCGCCTGCGAGGTTGTTGCGGGAGGCCAGGGTGTAGGGGTGGTCGCCGCCCAGCACCCGCTCCCGGTCGGCCAGGGTCTGCTCGTGCAATGGGATGGCCCGGCCCAGATCCCCCGCCGCCCGGTAGGCGCTGGCGAGGTTGTTGCGGGAGGTCAGGGTGTCGGGGTGGTCGCCGCCCAGCATCCGCTCCCGGTCGGCCAGGGTCTGCTGGTACAGCGGGATGGCCCGGCCCAGATCCCCCGCCGCCCGGTAGGCGCCTGCGAGGTTGTTGCGGGAGAGCAATGTGTAGGGGTGGTCGCCGCCCAGCACCCTCACCTGGTCGGCCAGGGTCTGCTCGAACAGCGGGATGGCCCGGCCCAGATCCCCCGCCGCCCGGTAGGCGCCTGCGAGGTTGTTGCGGGAGGCCAGGGTGTAGGGGTGGTCGCCGCCCAGCACCCTCACCTGGTCGGCCAGGGTCTGCTCATACAGCGGGATGGCCTGGCCCAGATCCCCCGCCGTGTAGTAGGCGGCGGCGAGGTTGTTGCGGGAGGTCAGGGTGTCGGGGTGGTCCCCGCCCAGCACCCGCTCCCGATCGGCCAGGGTCTGCTCGTACAGCGGGATGGCCCGGCCCAGGTCCCCCGCCGACTCATAGGCGTAGGCGAGGTTGTTGCGGGAGGTCAGGGTGTGGGGGTGGTCGCCGCCCAGCACCCGCACCCGGTCAGCCAGGGTCTGCTGGTACAGCGGGATGGCCCGGCCCAGGTCCCCCGCCGACTCATAGGCGTCGGCGAGGTCGTTGCGGGAGATCAGGGTGTGAGGGTGGTCGCCACCCAGCAGTTGTTCGTAGTCGGCCAGGGTCTGCTCAAGCAGGGGGATGGCGCGGGTCAGGTCGGCCAGGAACTGGAGGTACCGCCCGCACCAGGCGCGTAAGGCCAGCAGGCTTTCGGAGGGGTCGCCCAGAGCGGTGGCCAGGGTGTGCAGGGCGGTGGTCTGCTCGAGGAGCATGTCCACGGCGGGGCGGGCGGTCCAGGTGGCCGCGTCATCGGGGATGTGGTTGTTGAAGCGGTGCAGGAGGTTGACGGCGCTGTCGAGCACCTGGGCCAGACGGGTGACGTCCTCACGGTTGTCTCCGTTCTCACGCTCGCCGTCATCAGCAGTGGTCCCGTCGTCAGCAGCGTTGTGGTGGGCGCGTTCGCGCAGGACCCGGCTGGTCAGCCGGTGCATCAGCACCGTGCCCCCGTCCTCGCCGAAGGTGATCAGCGAGGTGTCGGCCAGATCGGCCAGCAGCTGGTCGATGCCTTCGGTGGCGGCGGGGTCGGGGTCGGTGGTGCCGTACAGAACCGCCCGCGGGACGCCGGATTCGGCCAGCACCGCCAGCAGTTCCAGCGCCTCCCGCGCGCCGGGGATGGTCTGTTCGGCCTGGTCGATCGACAGCAGGATCGCTTGGGCGGTCCCGTCGGGGTAGCCGTCGCCGGCGTGCGGCAAGTATTTGTCGAGGGGGTAGTCGCGCAGCAGGGTCAGGTAGGCGGGGTAGGTCAGGCGGCGGCGGTGGATGTAGGCGCCGGCTTGGCCGACCGCCAGCGGCAGATGCCCCAGTTCGTCGGCGACCTGGTCGGCGCCGGGGGTGGTGTTGCGGGTGCGCTGGTGCAGGAACGCGGTGGCCTGGTCCGGGGTGAAGACGTCGACGTCGACGGAGGGATAGCGGGTGTGGAAGGCGCGGTTGCGGGTGGTGATCAGGATCCGGGCCTTTCCGGTGGCCGGGCACCACGGCCGCACCTGCTCCACCTGGGCGGCGTTGTCGAACACCAGCAGCACCGGCTGATCGGCGGCCGCCAGCCAATCCCGCGCCTTGACCGCGGCGGTGCGGGCGTCGTCCTGGTCGGTGAACAGCTCCAGGCGGCGGGCTAGGGCGGCCAGGCCGGTGATGATCTGGTCTTCGGTGTCGGCGGTGATCCAGGCGATGACCGGCCAGCGGGCCCGCTGGCAGGCCCAGGCGTAGGAGGCGGCCAGCAGGCTCTTGCCCACGCCCGGGGTGCCGGTGACCGCGTCCACGACTGCGGTGCCGTGCCCGGTGACCCGCTCGTGCAGCCGCTCCAGCAGGTCGGCGCGTTCCTGGAAGGCCAGCGGCTGCTGCGGGATCTCGCCCTCCACGATCTGTTGCGGCGGCGCAGGCAACCGCGGGAGATGGAAATGCAGCACCGTCTCGGTGATGTGCAGGTCTCTGGCGGCCTGATACACCCGGCCATCCCCGGAAGCCTTCCCTTCCAGGTGGGCCGTTCCTCCGGGCTCCGGGCGGGGACCCGCGTCCGGTTCTTCCCGGCCGGCGGGTTCGGGGGTGGTCACTTCTCGTGGATGATCTGGTCGCGGCCGGCCTGGTACACCCGCCCCGACCCGGTCGCTTCGGCTCTCATCTGCACGTTCCGCGCGTTGTCGCCGGTGAAGACGATGCCGGAGTTGTCTCCGTGGACGGTGGCTGAGCGGCGTTCGCCGATGGTGATGTTCCCGGCGGTGCCGATCTGGAAGGCGTCCCCGCCGATGCGGCTGTTGGAGATGACCTGGCTGCCCGCCCCGGCGGCGATCGGCGCGGTCTTCAGCAGCGCGGCGATGTCGGCGGCCAGCTGCTGGTCGGCGGCCAGGATCTTCTTCACCTGCACCCGCAGCACCGTGACCAGGTCCTCATCGTGGGTGTCGGCGGCGAGGTCGGCGACGGCGGCCTCCAGCGCCGGCCGGGATTCGGGGCGCTGGGCCAGCCGCCGCAGCACCCCCACTCCCACCCCCGGCCCCGTCACCGGCCCTGGCAGCGGCCCCGTTACCGGCTCGGGGTCAGGCGCCGGCGCGGGGGCCTGGCCGGCCCGCTCGGCCGGCGTTTCCGGTGCGGCCGCCAGCGTCATCTCCTGGACCGCCTGGTTGGCGACGGTCCAGATCTGCGGGCCGTGCGCGGTGATCGCCGCCGTGAGATGGGCAACCGCCTGGGTGGCTAGCTTCGTGACATCACTCATCGCTGTTTTTCTCCCCTTCGCCTTTTTCATCACCCGAAAGGTGGATGCGATCGTAACGCGCCCGCCACCCACAACCACGCGCAAACGCCGCCGGCAGTTCCCGGCCGGACACCATTTCGCCAATTCGAACCAGCCGGCCTCCGGGGACAAAAGATCCATGCGCAAGTTCCCGTAGTCGGACGTTTCTGATGACGGAACGCGCGCGGAACCCGGCAACTCGCGCAGCGGAGTGCCTGACCTGCCCTGAAGGAACGGGGGTTTCCGCCAGGTGGCGGTGTCGCGGCGGCCGGCCCGTGGCCTGCCGGCGGCGCCTCGATCCTGGCCTGCGAATAATCGAATCCGACATATACGGCATTCCAGGAATTCGGCCGAAACAGTGGAGGCGGGAGTTTCTGCCGTTCCGTTCGTGTGACGGCAACCGGACCGGTATGCGTATATCGCGTCAGAGATTCCGGTAACGGCGGGCAGGCGGGTTACGATCGCGCGAACCTGATACGCAAAAGACGGGAAAAGGGGCGAGGGGGCGGGGATGGATTTCGCGGAGGTGGCCGCGCGGGTGGTTCCGTACGTGACGGCGGCGATCGGCGCTTTGGGCGCGTCGGTGTGGAGCAAGACCCAGGACGCCGTGGCTGATGCCGCGGCGGAGTCGGTGGCTGATGGGGTGGTCGGGTGGGGGCGGCGTCTGCTGGGCCGGGTGGCCGAGCGAAAGGAAGGGCGGCCGGCGTTGGAGAGTGCGGTCGCCGACGTCGCCGCCGACACTGCCGATCAGGACGCGGTGGCGGTACTGCGGGTGCAGATCCGCAAGGCGCTGGCCGCCGACCCGGCCCTGGCGGCCGACATCCAGCAGATGCTGGCCGCAGCGGCCCCGGCTACCGCGGGGCCGGGCAGTCAGGTGATCTCGGGCAGCTACATCGGTGGGGACGCCTTCCAGATCGGTTCGGCGGGCAGCATGTCGATCTTCCGCCGCCCGTCCTCCACCCCCGCGAACACCTCCAAGGCCGCCCCGGCCGCAGAAGACACCGATAGGTAGCCCCGGTTAACTCTGGCGGCCGCACCAACGCAGAGTTTCTTCAGATCGGCCCGCAGGTGATGTCACTCTCCTCTCCCGAATCCGAGCCCCCGGCCCCTAGTCCCGCAGGCTCATCGATCTCCTCGCCGAAGCTGCCGAAGCCGGGGTCAGGTGCCCCTGTGCCCGGCAGTGCGTCAATGGCCGGGTCCAGCATCGGCGGGGACGCCGTGCAGATCGGATCGGCGGGAGTGGTGAACTTCGGCGCGCCGCCAGCCCAGACCTCTGCGGCCGAAGCGGCTGAGCCGGCCCGCCGGCGGCCGGGCCGGTTGCTGTCAGAGGTGACCGACCCGTTCGAGCATCAACTGGAAATCCACCGCGCCATCGACTCCGACAGCGTCGACCCGGCAGACACCACAGGCTCGGCGGGATTGCCGTTGTATGTGCCGCGTACTCATGACCGGGCGCTGAGCGAGGCGGTTGGGCAGGCGGCTGATGGCGTGAGCCGGATCGCGGTGTTGGTGGGTGGGTCCTCCACCGGCAAGACCCGCGCATGCTGGGAGGCCCTTCATCTCCTGCGCGGCCAGCCGGAGGCGTGGCGGTTGTGGCACCCGATCGACCCCACCCGGCCCGACGCCGCGCTGGCCGATCTGGCCTGGATCGGGCCGCACACAGTGGTGTGGCTGAACGAGGCCCAGTTCTACCTGGCCGACCCCATTCTCGGTGAACGCGTCGCTGCAGGTGTGCGGGAGTTGCTGCGTGACCCGGACCGTGCTCCGGTTCTGGTGCTGGCCACTATGTGGCCGGTCTATTGGGAAGCCCTGACCACCCGTACCGATACCGACCCGCACGCCCAAGCCCGCGAACTGCTGGACGGCCACGCCATCCACGTCCCGGACTCCTTCACCGGCGCCGATCTGCCCGCCTTAGCTGAACTGTCCACCACTGACCCGCGGTTACGAGGAGCATCCGAACAGGCCAGGGATGGCCAAATCACCCAATACCTGGCTGGCGTGCCCATTCTGGTGGACCGCTATGAGCAAGCTCCACCGACGGTCAAAGCCTTGATCCATGCTGCGATGGACGCCCGACGGCTGGGCTACGGCCCCCACCTGCCGCTGGCGCTGCTGACTGAAGCCGCTCCCGGCTATCTCACCGACACCCAATGGGACCAGGCACAAGCCGGAGGTGACTGGCTGGAGCACGCCCTGCACTATGTCACCGCCCCCTGCAACGGTATCCCCGGCATTCTGACCGCCGTCCAGAGCGGTGGCACCCGCAACCAACGCGGCAGCCGCGCGCGGGACCGCGGCCGCAACACGGCGACCTCTTACCGGCTGGCCGACTACCTCGACCAGCACGGCCGCCGCCACCGCGGCAGTTACATTCCGCCAATCGATTTCTGGACCGCCGCCGCAGCTCACGCTCATCCCGTCGACCTGAAAACGCTCGGAGACGCCGCCTGGCGGCGCGGCCTGTACCGCGATGCAGCCCAACTGCACAAAAACGCCACCCGTCAGGGCAGTTATCAGGCTGCCTGTGACCTCATCACCCATCTGCACACCTTGCATCCCGCAGATCACCGTCCTACTGACTGGGCTGTCGCTCACGCGACCTTGGGTGACTTGTCTGCCGTGGGCTGGCTGCTGAAAACGCTGCAAGAGGTGGGAGCACATGGGCCGGCTATCGCATTAGCGGAACGGACCGCCGACCACACCGCTCTGGACGACCCCTTTGCCGTAGCCCACCTGCTGGGCATGCTGCAGAGAGTGGGAGCGCACGATCAGGCCATCGCATTGGCTGGACGAGTCGTCGACCGCACCGCTGTTGACGACCCATTTGCCGCCGCCCTGCTACTGGAGGCGCTGCAGGAGGTAGGAGCGCATGACCAGGCCATCGCATTGGCTGGACGAGTCGTCGACCGCACCGCTGTTGACGACCCATTTGCCGCCGCCCTGTTACTGGAGGCGCTGCAGGAGGTAGGAGCGCATGACCAGGCCATCGCATTGGCTAAGCGAGCCGCCGACCACACCCCTGCCAACGACCCGCTTGGCGCGACCCGGCTGCTGGTCACACTGCGGGAAGTGGGGGCCCACGACCGGGTCACCGCGTTAGCTGAACGAACCGCCGCTACCGCTGCTCTGGGCAACCCGTCTGCCGTGATCATGCTGCTGGATATGTTGCAGAGGATGCAGGTGTACGGCCAGATCACAGTGCTAGCAGAACGAGTCGCCGCCCACGCCGCCGTCAATGACCCGTTCACCGCAGCGGTGTTGTTAACCACATTGAAGAAGGTGAGAGCCCAGCACCAAATCACTACGTTGGCCAGACGGGCCGCCACGCGCACCGCCCTAAACGATCCAGCGGGGGTGGCCCGACTGTTGGAGGCGTTGCGGGAGGTGGAGGCGCACGACCAAGTCACCGCGCTGGCCGAACGAGCCGCCGCCCACGCCGCCCTGAGCGATCCGTCCGCGGTGGCCGTGCTGCTGGTCAGATTGCGGGAGGTGGAGGCGCACGACCAAGTCACCGCGCTGGCCGAACGGGCTGCCACCCACACTGCTCTTAAGAACTTGTCCGGGGTGGACCGCCTGCTGCAGGCGTTGCGGGAGGTGGAGGCGCACGACCAAGTCACCGCGCTGGCCGAACGGGCTGCCACCCACACTGCTCTTAAGAACTTGTCCGGGGTGGACCGCCTGCTGCAGGCGTTGCGGGAGGTGGAGGCGCACGACCAAGTCACCGCGCTGGCCGAACGGGCTGCCACCCACGCCGCTCTGAACGACTCCTTCGCCGTGGCCACGCTGCTGGTCAGGTTGCAAGAGATAGGAGCATACGACCAGGTCATCGCACTTGCCGAACGGGCCGCCGCTCACACCACCCTGGACCTCTCATACGACATAGTCAATCTGCTGGAGGCGCTGCGAGAGGTGGAGGCGTACGAGCAGCTCATCGCCCTGGCCGAACGGGCCGCCACCCACGCCGCCCTAAACGATCCGTCCGCCGCGACTGTGCTACTAGGCAGGTTGCGGGAAATGGAGGCGTACGAGCAGGTCATCGCGCTCGCCAAACGGTCCGTCACCCAAATCCCCCTGGGTGGCCCGTCTGCTGTGGCTCAACTGTTGGAGGTGCTGCGGGAGGTGGAGGCGCACGAGCAGGTCATCGCCCTGGCCGAACGGGCCGCCATCCACGTCCCCCTCGACAACCTCTACGACGTGTCCAGGCTGCTGGACGCGTTACGCAAGGTGGGATCGCACGATCAAGTCAATGTGCTGGCCGAACGAGTCGCCACCCATGGCCCTCTGGGTTGCCCGTCTGCTGTGGCTCAACTGTTGGAGGTGCTGCGGGAGGTGGAGGCGCACGAGCAGGTCATCGCCCTGGCCGAACGGGCCGCCATCCACGCCCCTCTCGACAACCTCTACGACGTAGCCAGGCTGCTGGACGCGTTACGAGAGTCGCGAGCGAACAATCAAGTCAATGTGCTGGCCGAACGAGTCGCCACCCACGTCCCTCTCGACAAGCTCTACGACGTGGGCAGGCTGCTGGACGCGTTACGCAAGGCGGGATCGCACGACCAGATCAAAAGGATCACCGCACGGCTTCCCGCTGCAGCGCAATACCGCCAGTTCCTGAAACTCGAAAGGAATCCAGAACGGTTCAGATTCGGGCTGGATCCCGACGGTAGCGCTGCCATCCTGTGGACGTGGGATGACCTGGAATGACACAAATAGCCGCTCTCCGCGACGGGTTTGGTCAGCCGTTCCTGTCAGCGATCGTCTCGTCGTGTTCGCGGAGCATCCGCATGACTGTCGCTGCGGAGGGGCGTTTGCCTTTCTTCTTGCCCTTGGTGATGACGAGCCGGGCGGCGATGTCGCGCAGGCTCAGTTCCTGGCTTCGTAGGTGGAGGGCCATGGCGAGCATGGTGTCGTCGGTGACGGTGGCGCCGCCGATGGTCTTGCCGCGGGTGCGCGCGGATTCGTGGCCTTCCAGAGTGCGGTCGCGGATGTATTCGCGTTCCATCCCCGACAACGCCGCCAGCACCGTGAATACGATCCCCGACGGATCATGCGACCCCTGCAACTCCCCGCTCAAGAACTCCAGCCCGACATCACTGGCCTTGAGCTGCTCGGCCAGCTCCGCCATCTGCAGCCCCCGGCCCAACCGCTTGTGCTCATGAATCACCAGCGTGACCGCCACCCCCGACGCACGCACCTCCCGCGCCAAGCTGACCGCCTTATCGAGTTCCGGCCGGCGCAGGGCGCGGGTGGAGATCTTCTCGTGGAAGATCCGGCTTACCCCGGCCGCCTTCAGCGCGTCCAGTTGTGTATCGAGGGATTGGCGGACGGTGGAGGCGCGGGCGTACCCGATCCGCACATGCCCGACCGCCTCCTCCCCGCCAGCGGTTGTGGGGCGGGGTAGTTCGATCCACAGCGTCCCCGGCTTGCGGACCGCCGGCGTCGGAACGGTGAGCGCCTTGGCCAGATGGGGCACCAGCCGGAAACGCGCCGTGTGGTACTGCGTGGCCACCTTGCCCCGGCTGGTCCGGCACGGCGACCCGGCCGGCGCCCCGCAGGCCGACATCGGGCAGTCGCGTTCTTCCACCCGCCGGTAATCATCGCCGTCACTGTTGGCGCCGTTGTCGGTTCCGCTGTTGATGCCGTCGCCGTCGTTGGCGTTGTTGATGTCGTTCACATCGCGAAGTGTTTCATGTGTCCGTTCAAACCGCTTCGCTGTTTGCAACGACACATGCAACGCGATTCGCTCTGGTGGCCCGTCTCGGCTGGCGGCGTTTCATAGGTGGACAAAGCTGAAACTCCGCGAGCCAGCGGCGACCATAGCGGTTCATTGCAAGACCGGCCACATAGCGGGATCGAGTGCGGGCCGTTGGCGGCTTCCGTGAAACGGGGCATAGGTTTGTGGTGATATTGCCGCTATGGAGGGAACCAGATTCCGGTCGGGAACCAGGACAGGGTAGCGGTGAGTTGATCCGGATGGAGGCCACCGCCTTAGATGACGGCCAGATCTATCAGGCCAGCCACGATCAGTTCATCTTCAACCTCCCGCCGCTCCCCTCCCCCGCCCGGCAGATCGTCGAAGGGTACATCCCTCAGCAGCCGCGTGCTTTCCAGAAGCGCGCTGATCTGCTTGAGCGGTTGCATCGGCGGGGTGGTGCGGTGGTCAATGCGGTCACCAGCACCCCGGGCGTTGAGAAGAGCTTGCTGGCCGCCTCATATGCGGGGGCGTGTCAGCGGGCCGGATGGCCGGTCATCGCCTGGATTACCCGCCAAGCCCAAAGACCAGGTCATCACCGAACTGGCGGGCTGGCCCGCCGTCTGAGTTGTTGTCCGCCGAGGATGACGCACAACCGCGGCGGTCAAGGCACGGGATTGGCCGACGGCCGCTGATGAGCCAGCGTTGCTGGTATTCGACAACGCCATGGCGGTGTACCGGTGAGGACGTGGGGTCAGGCCACCGGGCCATGCAGATTCTGATAACCACCCGCAACCGTGCCTTCCACGCCCTGTACCAGGCGGTGGACACCGGCGTCTTCACCCCCGGCCAGGTGACGGCCTTCCTGCACGAGCGCACCGACTTCACCGGTCCGGGTGCCGAGAAAGTGGCGCCCGATTCGCCGGTGCCGCCAGCCGGTCGCCGGTCGCCGGTCAGGTCCACGTCGTGTTCGTCGCCCGTCTCGCTCAGTACCACCCCGCAGACCATCACTGGCCCGTAACGGACCGCCGCGGTTCGCCGCTCAGGTCGGCGGTCAGCGCCGAGGCCGCCGCTTTGACCGCCCCAAGGAACTGCCCCGACGGCCCGGCGTCGGGCCACAGATCCTGGTCCCGGTCGACGGCCACCCACTCGACCTGGTCCGCGCCGGTCAGCACGGCGAACGCGTCGACGCGTTCGGCCGGATCAGCCGGGAGGTCGATCTCGCGCCAGGTTCCGTCGGAGTCGACGACCACCATCCTGCCCCGAGCCGCCTCAGCGTTAGTCATCTTGTAAGTGAACCTTACGTCAGTCACTGCGCCATAAGCGTCGGGTTCACCACTGCAGCCGTTCAGCTTCTGTGAATCCGCAACTCTTCTCCGAGCACGATGAAGGATCAGGGACCCTGATTCCCGCACGCCCTCTTTCGTCGCGCGCCGCCAGCATGCGATGAATCTCAGCCTCGACCGAATCCGGGCAGCAGCCGCGTTGCCAGGAGGCGGACATCGGCCACGAAGACCTTTAGCGGCCCCCATGCAACCCTCCGCCGTGCTCTGGACATCTTGAGGGTATGAGCACATCGGGCCGCGCCCCTGCTTCCTCCACCCTCTCCCGTCCCGCGCGACCCCTGCGCGCGACACCCTCCACCATGCTGATCATGCAATCCCTGGCCGCCGCGCGCCGCCAGGGCGCGGCCGCGCACGGGTACGCGATCGCGCGCGCCACCGGCCTGCGGTCGACTACGGTCTACGCCGTGCTGGAGCGGTTGGAGCAGCGCGGGCTGATCGTCACCGAAACGGCCTCGACCGGCGGCAGGCACCGCCGGATGTGCCGCCTCACCCCCGCCGGCGTGACGGCCGCGGCGGATCTGGCGCGACGCCAGACCGCGACGTGATCGCCACCGAAAGGCACGAAGGGCCCGTGGACGCATGTGTCCACGGGCCAAGTGGCGCTGACCGGTCAGAGCCGCCCAGCGGCGGCGATCTCGGGATCCTTGAAGGTCTCTGCGGGACGCCGTCGCGGTCGCCGGTGACCCGGCCGGCCAGTCTGGCCTCCGCATCGCGTGGGCCCACTGTCCGCCCGAGTAGATCACGACGCTGGACCCGCCGACATGCCGCACGATCATGATCTGGGGGCGCCGTGGCGGACATCCTCAAGCCGTCCAAGAAACGTCCTGGCATCCAGTACATCGCCCAGATATCCGGTGTCTCCGGTCGGGCTGTTTTAAAGCGGTCGCCCATGCCTAGAAGTCAGGGGCGAGTCCCGGTCGTCAAGAGGCTGATAGAGCCTGATCAATCAAGCCCCGTATTGTGGTCCTTGCTCAAATGTTGAGGTCACATTTGCGTAGTCAGTCCGTCGTCACTCTCACTCGTCCCCACACGGTTGGCGGTGAGGTCTTCGCCCCGGGGTATCCGGTCGAGTCGTCGCAGGTGATTCCCCTCGAGCTGGTGGACGCGGCGCCCAAGTGAGGATTGCCCCGGACACCTACCGGATTACCCCACTACCTTTGGAGACGGCACCGTAAAGCTTAGCTTCGCGGCATTGCGCGGTCGTCTATTAAACACCGCTAGCAGACAGCGACCACGCCGTTTCACGGTAGAAACCACTTTCGGAGGGGTCGACTTGCGGTCTGAGCGCCGCCGGATGGCTGGACGCGGGATGAAAACGGACCGTTTGCGGTTCCGATGAAACGGAGCGCCGGTTTGTGGCGACGATGACGCTATGGCGGAAATCGGGTCCGGTGCGTTCGGAATTTCGTTCCTGGCACTGTGGTGCCGCCGGTCGCGGGTGGGTGTGGCCGTCAACCGGATCTTCAACAATGCGAAGCGGAGCCCGTGGTGGATCCTCGCCGCGGTGGTGTTCTCGGCCGTGCTGACGTGGATGACGCATCTGCTCACGCGTTCAGCGTCCGCTGCCGACGAAAGCGGCGAAGAAGCCGCAGGTGAGCGGTCGGCCACCATCTGCGGCGCCAACAGCGGGATCGTCTCCACCGAGACAGGGCACGCACTGTCCAGATGAACGGGTCTGGTGTATCGGGCCGGCGGCGACCAGACGGCCCAACGTCAGCCGACCGGGAAGAACCCAGCAAGGAGCCCGGTGATTCGATCCGGATTGACGCCAAAGGCTTCGGGCAAGGGCGTGCGTATCAGGTCGGCCGTTTCGACCTGCCGCGATTGCCTGCACCGCCGTCCAAGTCAGCGCCAGTGATCGACATCGGCGAGATCCTGCGGACGCCTTCGTCAAGAGGAGCGAGGTGCGGGCTATCGTCCCGTTCCCTTTCAAGATGCTCAGGAGATCAGGTCGCCGCCCAGCTCTCACACTCGATCGCCGGTACCTGAGTGGGTTCTCAGCGCCCCTCAGCACGATCACAGCTCGGACGGAGCAAGCTCGTCGAGTCACGAGCTGAGGAGGTCGGGTGAGAGCCGAGCGATTAGGCGGGTCACGCAGGTGGCCATACGTCGCGGCGGTGTGGTGCTCGTTCTACGGGCTGGCGCACGTGTGGTGGCTGGTCGACCCGGGGTCGCCGCTGGCCCCTCCCGAGGAGCCGTTCTCGCCCGGCCGGTGGGTTGCCGTGGCGCTCGCCTTCTCGGCCGCGACGGTGTGTTCGGCCGCCACGATCGCGCACCGCTGGGCCACGCCCGCGCGGTGGACGCTGGTCGCGGTCGCATGGGTGTCGGGAGCCGGGCTGATCGTCTACTCCTACATGCTCGCCATCAGTCTCGCCACCATGCTCTTCGGGCAGGTCGACCACTGGGGGTCCCTGCTGACCCGCGCGGCCGGGGCGGTGGCCGGGGTGCTGACGCTGGTGTGTGCCGTCGCCGAGCAGCGCAGGGTCCGGCGGGCCTGCGTCCACTGCGGGCGGGTGCACGGGCGTTCGCCGGAGCGGCGTACCGACCCCGCGCCGCGATGGGCCTACGTCGCCGCCTATGTCGCGGTCGGCGGGTGCGCCGCTCGGTTGGCCGCGCTGGTGCTCGACTCCGTCTCGGCGCACGAGCCGCTGCCGTTCACGTCGCCGTTCGGGATCTTCGTCGGCCTGCTGATCGTGGCCGGCACCCTGTTGCCGCTGGCGCTGGTGCATCGGTTCGGCCGGATCTGGCCGCGGTGGGTGGTTCCGCTGGCCGGACGTCAGGTGCCGCGATGGCTCGTGCTCGGACCTGCCTTGTTCGTCGGGGCGGGCATGGCCGGTTACTTCGGCGTGGCCGGGATGACGGCCTGGGTCCTCGGCAAGGGCAACCTGGCCGCCGCGCCCGTCTGGAAGGTGTCGATGGAGATGTTCGGCTACACGTCATGGGGCCTGGGGCTGCTCGTCGCCGCCGTCTCCTACTTCGCTCTGACCAGGCCGGCGCACGTCGTCGAGTAACCGCCGCATCGTCAGCGCGATCTTGACCCTGGTCCGTCCCCCGGGTTCGGCCAGGTCGAGGCCGAGCACCGCGCCGAGCTGGGCGAGACGGCGGGCGACGCTGCTGTGGTGCAGGTGGAGCAGGTCGGCGGCTCCGCGCAGGGAGCCGGTGGCGCAGTAGGCGTCCAGCGTCTCCAGGTCATCAGGGTTCAGCGGGGCGAGGGCGGCCACGTCGGCGTTGGCGCGGGCGGTCTCCGGGGGGATCTCCGCGAGCAGTGCCAGCGCGCCGAGATCGGCGTACCGGATGACCGGCTCGCCCGGTGTGGTGAAGCGCAGGGCGGTGCGGGCGTCCCGCCAGGATCGGCCGACGCCCGCGCGCGAACCGGCCGGGAACCGGGCCACGTCGACAGAGGCCGCCAGGAGCACGCCCACGTCCCCGAGCGCCGCCGCCTTCGCCAGGCCCGCCGCGCAGACGAGACGCGCGACCCGGTCGAGCGGCACAGGTGACACGACCGCGGCGACGGCGACGGGCGAGCCGGGGGCGAAGCCCAGGAGCCGCAGCGCCCGGGCTCTGGCCGCCTCGTCGGCGTCCTCGCTGATCACGAGTTCGACGAGGGCGGGGTCGGCCATCGTGGTGCGGGCCGGGCCGTAGCGTTCCACGACCGACGCGGCCGCGATGGCAAGGCGGTCGAGCAGCAGTTCGTCGAGCGGACCGGGAGGGCCGGGGCGTTCCAGCCACACCGCGCCGATCTCCTCGTCGTCGAGGGAGATCGGGGTGGCCGTCGACGCCGACGGGGCCGGCACGGGTGCGCGGCCGCCGTCGGGGGCGAACCGGATCACCTGGGCAGCCCCGTGAAGCCGGATTCCCGCCACGCACTCCGCCAGGCCCGCCGAGGCGCGGGCCAGCGCCGGCAGATCGACTCGCCGCCGCATCAGGGTGTCGTAGAACATGACGACCCGGATGGCCCCCTCGGCCTCGGAATCCAGCTGCGACAACCGTACGGCGAGTGCCTCCATGTCCCGAGGATAGAAGCCGCAGAACGGCGCAGATCATCGCCCGTCAAGCCGACGCCTGGCGGATGATCCGGGCGGCGCGGGCGGGGAGGATGGCCGCCATGGACCCCGAACTCGACCCGTTCATCCCGCTCATCCCCCGGCCGGACTACGCCGACCCCGTCGCCGAACGGGCGATGACCGCCGCCCTGCTCGCCTCCTTACCCGCTCCGGACACCTCGGCCATGGAGGTGACCGACGCGACCGTGCCGGTGCCGATCCGGATGTACCGGCCGCCGAACGCGCGCGGTGCGGTCGTCTGGTTGCACGGCGGAGGGGGCATCGTGGGCGACCTCGACACCGAGCACCCGTCGGCCGCGCGGCTCGCCGAGGCGTCCGGGGCGATGGTGGTCTCGGTCGGGTTCCGGCTCGCGCCCGAGCACGTGTTCCCGGCCGCGCTCGACGACGCCTACTCCGTGTTGTGCTGGCTGGCCGGCCACGCCGCCGAGCTCGGTGTCGACCCCGGGCTGATCGCCGTCGGGGGCATGAGCGCGGGTGGCGGGCTCGCGGCGGCGATGACGTTGCGGGCGCGGGACGAGGACGGGCCGCCGATCCGGTTCCAGCTGCTCAACCAGCCCATGCTCGACGACCGCAGGCACACCTGGTCGGCGCGGGCGTTCACCCGAACTCCCCGGCTGGACGCGGAGAACCTGGCCGTCATCTGGCGGGCCAACCTCGGGTCAGCCCCGGCCACACCCTACGCGGCGCCCTCCCGGGCCACCGACCTTTCCGGGCTGCCGGCCGCCTACGTCGCGACGGCCGAGTTCGATCCGCTGCGCGACGAGGGCATCGCCTACGCGGTGCGGCTGCTCCAGTCGGGCGTCTCGGTCGAACTTCACCAGTGGCCGGGCACCTTCCACGGCTCGCAGGCGATCCTGTCGGCGGGGGTGTCCCAGCGGCAGAACGCCGAGCTCGGGGCGGCTTTGCGCCGGGCGTTGAAAGACCCGGGTTAGCGGGGAGGTCCCGGGCATGGACCGAGTGCTGGTGTTCGACGTCAACGAGACCCTGATCGACATCGAGTCGATGAACCCGCTGTTCGAGCGGGTCTTCGGCGACGCCCGGGTCGTGCGCGAGTGGTTCGGGCAGCTGATCACGTACTCGATGACGGCCACGTTGTGCGATCGGTGGACGGACTTCTTCACCCTGGGTCAGGGGGTGCTCGGCATGCTGGCCGGCGTCCACGGCGTCGAGATCACACCGGACGACGTCGCCGACGTCACGGAGGCGATGCGGACCATGCCCGCCCACCCGGACGTCGAGCCCGGCCTGACCAGGCTGCTGGACGCCGGCTTCCGCCTGGTCACGCTGACCAACTCTCCGGGCGCGCCCAGCCCGCTCGACAACGCGGGGCTGGGGGCGTACTTCGAGCGCGAGTTCACCGTCGAGGACGCCCGCGCGTACAAGCCCGCACCGCAGGTCTACCGCCTGGTGACCGAGGGGCTCGGGGTGCCGCCGTCGGCGTGTCTCATGGTCACCTGCCACGTCTGGGACAGCGTGGGCGCGCAGAGCGCCGGGTTCTCGGCGGGGCTGATCACCCGGCGGGGCAACGCGCCGCTGCCGGTGGCCGCGCTGCCGCAGCCCGACTTCGTCGCGCCCGACCTGCCCTCGCTGGCGGGGCAGATGATCGAGGGCCGGCCCGGATGGGTTCCGGACCGGCCCTCATAGAAGCGGGGTTACGGCGCGGAGACCGCGTCGAGGATGCCCACCGCGTCGGTGCCCGGCGTGACGACGAGCTTGCGGGTCAGGGTGTACGACCCGCCCGCCGGAACCTCGACGTTGAACCGGCTCATCACCCAGTTGCCCGCGGCGAAGACGTCGAAGGCCGACGCCGGGGTGCCGTAGACGAGGCCGAAGACCTGCGGGTCGGTGCCGGTCATGCCGATGTACGGCCTGGTCGGCGCGTAGACCGTCGCGGTGCCCGGCGGGACCACGCCCGCGCCCGGGATGACGCTGGCCTGGCCGGCCGCGTCGTGGTCCATCGCGTCACCGGTCCACAGGTCGAGCGGCGCCGAGCCGGCGTTGCTCAGCTCGGTCGCGACCGTGGCGAAGTCGTCGCCGGGCTTCAGGGTGTACGTCGTCGTCGCCGTCAGCCCCGTGAAGCCGGTGACCGGGCCGGAGACCCGGACGACGGCCTGGTCGCCGGTCGCCTGGACGATCTTGACGTCGGTGGCCGCGACCGTCCGGATGTCCCACGCGCTGCCGCCGGTCGGCTGGGTCGCCGAGACGTAGGGCAGGTTGATCCAGTCGAACTGGTCGGCCATGCCGCGGACCGCGACGTCGACCGGCTTGCCCCGGGTGCCGCCGGAGAGCTGCGAGTCGTTGTAGGCGTCGGCGATCGCCATGGAGAACCTGTCGTTCTCGATCATGACGTCGCCGGCGCCCGCCTCGACCAGGCCGGAGCCGATCTGCTTGCCGTAGCTCGCCTCGACCGTGACCGGGCTCAGCGCGACGTCGGCGACGCCGTTGCCCTCCGCCGGCACGGTGACCGTGGTGGTGGCGGTCAGGTAGCCCAGCTTGGCGACCCGCACGTCGTAGGGACCGGCGGGGGCGTCCACCAGGTACTCGCCCTGGGCGTCGGTGGCGGCGGTCGCGACCACCGCGCCGGCCTTCTCCAGGGTGACACGGGCACCCGGGACGGGGTCGCCGCCCGAGGTGACCGTGCCGGCCGCGCGGGCGGCGTCCGGGACCTGGGGGTCGTGCAGGTCGATCTCGCCGGCCCACTTCGCGATGTTCCGGGTGGGGTCGCCACCGTTGGTCGCGTAGTCGGTCAGGTGGTAGAAGCTGAACTGCTTCGTCGCGCCGGCGGCCAGCGTGGCGTCGTAGTAGAGGCCCTCGACGTAGCCGTACGCGCCGACGGCGGCCGGGGTGTCGAGCGCCCACGCGAGACCGTGCGCGGCCTGGCCGTTCGTGGTGGCGGCGTCGGCGCCGACGTAGACGTACTTGCCGGTCCAGCCGGTGGTCTTCAGGCCGGGGTTGGTGCCGGCGAAGCCGGGGATGCGGCCGTTGTCGACCGAGCTGTCGGGGTCGATCATGTAGTTGAAGTAGCCCTGGTAGCCCGTCGTGCCGGTGTTGGTCAGCTTGACCGTCATCTTCACGATGGGGGCGTCCGGCAGGGTCTCGTACCGGACCTGGGCCTTGATCGCCGGGTTCGCCCTGTACTGGCCGTTGCCGACCACGGCCGCGCCGTCGACCGAGAGGTCGGGCAGGTCGATCAGGTCGTTCGGCCGGTCCCACGAATCGGGCGGGGTGAGGCTCGGACGCAGCAGCATCTCGCCCCAGTCGAGGGTCTCGGCGCCGTTGGCGTCGTTGAGCAGCAGGTCGGAGAGGTGACCCAGGCCGAGGCCGCCGGCGAGGTTGTTGGCGGCGCTGTACGGCGTGATGGACGCGCGCACCTTGTCGTTGGCGAGGTAGTAGTACTCCTTGCCCGCGACGAAGTCGGTGCGGGTGCTGCCGTTGCCGTAGTCGGGCGTGTACGTCGACCTGCCCGCCACGGGGTGGGTGACCTTGATCAGCTTCAGGTCGGCCTTCTCGTTCCCGGTCGCGCCGACCGTGACGGCGACGGCCGAGCGGTCGTCGGCGACGAGGCCGCGCTTGGCCGCGGTGACGTTCCAGGCCCCGGCCGCCAGGCCGAGCGTGTAGCGGCCCTTGGCGTCGGTGCTGGTCACGGCGGTGTCCTGACCGGCGGCGACGGCGGTGACCTTCGCGCCGGCGATCGGGGCGCCGGTCTCCTCGTCGGTGACGGTGCCGCTGACGGTCGCCCAGCGCGGCGCGGACTCGCCGCCCGGCACGTAGGCGTACAGGTTGCCGTCCCAGGCGCCCGCGACGACGGTGTTGCCGCTGACGGCCGGGCCCGCGCCGACCCAGGTGCCGATCTCGTGGTTCCACAGGATCTGGCCGGTGTCGACGGCCAGGGCGTAGAACCGGCCGTTGTTGGCGCCGACGAACAGGGTGTCGCCGGCGATCACCGGGCTGGACATGACGCCGCCGTGGTAGATGTCGCCGGGCAGCAGCCGCTCCCAGAAGACGTTGCCGGTCTGGGCGTCGAGGGCGACGACCGCGCCGCTCGGGAAGCCCATGTAGACGACGCCGTCCTTGACGGCCGCGGCGCTCGGGGTCGAGCCGCTGGAGACGAGCGAGGAGCGCGGGCTCTGGTAGGTCCAGAGCGTCGCGCCGGTCTTGGCGTCGCGGGCGACCATGCCGTTGTTGGCGCCGATGAAGACCTTGCCCTCGGCCGCCGTCGGCACGCCGTCCTGCCAGCTGCCGAGCGCCTCGGTGCCGGTCCACTTGCGGGCGCCGGTCGCCAGGTCGTAGGCGAGCACGCGGTCGGCGGTCTCGTTGCCGACGAACACGGTGCCGTCCATGACGGCGGGGGTGCCGTCGCTCATGGTCGCGCCGGACATCGGGGAGGCCCAGATCTGCTTTCCGGTACGGGTGTCGAGCGCCTTCAGCACGCCCTGGCTGCCGATGCCGAACCGGGTCTGGTACGGCCAGAGGACCGTGTGACCGGAGACGGCCGGCGAGTAGTAGCCGTAGGTGCGCTGGTTGTTGGGGGCCGGGGCCTGCTCGGGCACGGCCTTCCACTTCACGTCGCCGGTCTCGGCGTCGACGGCGTACAGCTCCGAGCCGAGGGTCGGCGCGAAGACCAGGCCGTCGGCGAAGGCGAGGCTGCCGTGGATCGACTGCGGCACCTCGACGTTCCACAGCTCCCGGCCGTTGCGCAGCCGGATCGCGTGGATGCGGCTGTTGCCGTCGCCGTTCTCGTCGCGGGTGCCGGCGTACACGACGCCGTCGTGGATGACCGGCGAGCCGGTCAGGAAGGTGCCCTCGGAGCGGAAGCTCCAGGCCAGGCGGCGGCCCGGCTCCTGCGCGGGCGCGACGCCGGTGTGGCCCTGGTCGCCGTGGTGCTGGGTCCAGTCGTCACCGGCGACCGTCTTCAGCTCCGGCTCGTCGGTGAGGGTGAACTCGGCCGACTTGGTCCAGGTCTTGCCGGCCTTGTCGGTCACCTGGACGTCGATGCGGTGCGGGCCGGGGGTCTGCTGGCTGTTGGGCAGGTTGCCGTGCCAGGTGAACTCGCCGCTGGGGTAGAGCGGCCGCCAGTTCTTGTCGCCCGCGATCTGGAAACGCGCCGACACGACCTCGTCACCGGTGTCGTAGGCGTTGATCTGGACGTCGGGCATGCCGGCGGCCGGGACCCTCGAGCCGGGGGCGGGGTTGACGATCGTGATGCGCTCGTTCTCGCCGTACATGCGGAACGGGTTCTGGAAACCGGCGCCCGCCATGTGGATGTAGCGGAAGCCGCGGGGCGCGTTGTCGATCGTGTACGAGCTCGACACCGTCTGGATGTGCTTGGCGGTCGAGGCGAACGCCGACTTGTTCTCGACGTGGTTGGAGTGCTCGTGGCCGACCAGGATCAGCTGCGCCTTGTACTGCTCCAGCACGTCGCCGAAGGCGTCATAGGTCGACGGCGAGCCGAACGGCACGTTCATCGGCTGGTGGGTCAGCACGACCACCTCGATGCCGTCGTGCACGTTGGCGGCCAGGTCGTCCTTGAGCCAGTTCAGCTCCTCCTCGAACGGCGCCGAACCGTTGTTCTCCAGCACGACGAAGTGCCGGTTGCCGTAGTTGAACGAGTACCACTCCGGGCCGACGTTCCTGCGGTAGTTGTCGATCCGGTCCGCGTACGCCGAACCGCCGGCGTACTCGTGGTTGCCGACGGCCGGCCACACGCCGACGGCCGACTGCGCGGTGCCGCGGCGGTAGGTGTCGAACTGGCCCTGGCTGGCGTCGTTGGTGAGGTCGCCGCTGACCGCGATGAAACGCAGGTCGGTGCCGGTGGAGTTGATCTCGCGGATCTGGTCGGGCAGCTGCGCGTTGACGTGCGGGTCGGCGATGTTGGCCCAGGAGAAGACGTCGCCGTCGGAGAGCTCGTCGCGCACCAGCGCGAAGTCCGCGGTCGGGGTGGCGTCGTCGGCCAGCTCGCCGAGGTTCGCCCAGAACCTCGGCTCCTTGTACTGGTCGAGGCCGAACCGGTAGCCGCGGGGCTGGGTGGCCCACACGATGTCGGTCTTGCGGCGGTCGGTGGAGATGGTCAGGGCGTAGGAGCCGTCGGCGGCGGTCGTGGTGGAGACCGTGCCGTCGGACACGCGCACGCGGGCGAGACCGGTCTCACCGGCGTCGCGGCGGCCGTCGCCGTTGGCGTCGACGTACACGACGCCCGTGACGACCGCCTCGGGCGGGTCGACGGCGTTCGCGGCATATGTGGTGAGCGGACCCGCCACGACGCTGACGGCGAGCGCCAGCGTGACGGTGTACAGGACGGCGCGCAGGCGCGCGCGTGTCCCGGTTAACGCGGACAATTCGTGATCCTTCAGGTGAGGAGCGGGGAACGCTCGACGAACCAGATGAGACCGGCACCCGCGACGGCGACAGCCGCCCCGGCGGTGCCGAGCATGAGAGCGCGCGCGGCGACCGGCCCGGTCGCGGCCCTGCGCAGGAACAGCAACGCCGGGAAGGCGAGTGCGATGATCGCCAGCTGGGCGAGCTCGATGCCGACGTTGAAGGAGACCAGGTTGACCAGCATCGAGAGCGACGCGGGCCCGTCGACGCTGAGCGAACCGGCGAAGCCGAGCCCGTGCAGCAGGCCGAAGGCGAAGACGACGGGCAGGCGGCGGCCGGTCCGGGGCGAGAGCAGGTTGTCGAGGGCGACGAAGGCGATCGACAGGGCGACGAGCGGCTCGACGATCCAGCCGGGCACGCTGACCCAGCCGATCGCGGCCAGCACGAGGGTCACCGAGTGGGCGACGGTGAAGGCGGTGGCGACCTCGACGACGTCGCGCAGCCGCTTCGCGCCCAGCAGCAGGGCCAGCAGGAACAGCACGTGGTCGAGCCCGAAGAACAGGTGCTCGGCGCCGAGCAGGACGAAGCCCGGGATCTCCCCGATCGGGTCGGCGTGCCCCACGGTGACGCTGGTGCGGGCCACGTCGAGCAGAGCCGATCCCCGGATCCCGTCGACGTCGTAGGCGACGGTCGTGCGGACGTCGTCGACCAGGCCCTCGGTGCTGCCGAAGACGTCGCTGCGCACGGTCAGCGCGCCGGACGCCGGGCACGCGTAGGCGAGCGCGACCCGCACCGCGCCGGAGTCGGTGAGCTCGACCCGGCCGCCCTCCTGGGCGGCGCACCCGATCGAGCCGCGGCTCAGCCGCACGGCCCCGCCGATGTAGGCGGCCGCCTCGGCCGCGTGCGCGTCGAGCGAGTCGCGCCGCACCCCGGCGGGCACCTCGGCGACGCCGCCGTCGGCGTCGGGGCTGACCACGCCGTCGAGGCTCAGCAGCCGGCCCAGGACGTCGTACTCGACGTCGACGACGGCCGCGACCTCGTCGCCGTGCCCCCGCAGGTCGACGGCGACCGAGGTGGCACGGACGTGCGCCTGCGCCGGCGTCGCGGTGAGGAACGTGACGACGAGGGCGGCGAAGAGGGCGAGCAGACGCACGAGGGGGCACTTCCGTCATGGGGGGATGGCGGTCGTTTCCCAACACTGCTGCGGCCGCTTCAGCCCCGGCAACCTCCGCCGCCCCAATTCACCGACCCTTCCGCTCATGGTCATCCGCTGGCCGAAAGATGGGCTTCTGGGGGTCGGAATCCGTTTCCCTTGCCCAGGGAGGCCGCCATCCGGTCGAGGATCAGGTCGAGGACCTCCCGGGTGGTGGCGAAGTTCAGCCGGGCCCGCGACCCGGCGACGACGCCCACCGCGCCGGAGCCGAACTCGCTCCCGGCGCTGAGCTCGACGCCCGCGTTGCGGCGGAACCAGTCGGCGGCCTCCTCGCCGAGCCCGGCGTCGCGGCAGTCGAGCCAGGCCAGGTAGCCGGCCTCCGGGACGAGCAGGTCCACGCCCGGCAGGGCGGCGACGCGTTCGGCGAGGTGGTCGCGCTGCCGGGTCAGGTGAGCGGTGACGGCGGCCAGCCACGGGTCGCCGTGCGCCCAGGCCGCGCGGGTGGCCGCCACGCCGAGCACGTTGGTGGCGCCGTAGAGGTCGGGCGGCTGGGCGTCCCAGGCGGTGCGCAGCGCGGCCGGGCCGACGTGGGCGAGCGCGGTGCGCAGCCCCGCGATGTTGAAGGCCTTGGACGCCGACGTCACCGTCACCGTGCGGGCGGCCGTGGCCGCGTCGAGGGCGGCGAACGGGTGGTGGCGGTGCGGGGCGTGCACGAGGTCGGCGTGGATCTCGTCGCTGATCACGGTCAGGTCGTGGCGTTCGGCCAGGTCGGCGACGCGCCGCAGTTCGGCGGCGGTGAACACCTTGCCGGTGGGGTTGTGGGGGTTGACCAGCAGCAGGATCCGGGCGCGCTGGGCGCGTACCCGCTGCTCCAGCAGGTCGTGGTCCCAGGTCCAGCCCCCGCCGGGACCGGGTTCCAGCGGGGCCGCGACGAGCGGGCGGCGCATCGACTCCAGCGTGCGCAGGAACGGCGGATAGCTGGGCGTGAAGGCCACCACGCCGTCGCCGGGCTCGGTGAGCAGCGTCAGGGTCAGCTGAAGGCTCTGGATGAGGTCGGTGACGCCCCGGACGTGACCCGGGTCGGGCCGCCAGCCGTGCCGCCGGTCCATACGGTCGGCGAACGCCCCGGCCAGCGGGTGGCCGTCCCAGTCGGGGTAGCCGAGGTCGCCCCGGCCGAGGGCGGCCCCGATGGCGTCGGCGATCACGGGCGCGAGCGGGAAGTCCATGTCGGCCACCCAGGCGGGCAGCAGCGAGGGCCCGGGGCGGTGCCACTTGACGCCCTGCTTCGCCCGCAACCACTCGATCGGCGCCTCGACCGGATCGGCCGGGCGGCGCGCCGCGAGCAGGCAGTCGCGCATGATCTCCATCTGGCCGTGGTGCTGGGCCAGTTCCTCGTAGAGGTGCTGGAGGGCGGAGTCGCGGGTGAGTTCGCGGCGCGGGCCGAGCGCGCCGGGGTCGGGCTCCGCGTGCAGGGACGCCCCCGGCCGGGAGGCCCGCACGTCGTCGCGGAGCGTCTCCAGCGCGCGGGCGGCCCTGGCCTGAAGGGGGGCGACCGGGCCGCTCGCGTGGAACTCCGCCTCCCGCTCGCGCCGCACGGGGCGGCCGGCGACGAGGTGGCCGCCCCAGTACTCCATCACGCCGAGACAGTGCGTGAGCAGCGCGAACGGGGTGTTGGCGGCGGGCAGGCCGGGCCGGGTGTTGGCCAGTTCGTCGCCGAGCTCGCCGAGGATCGTGCTCATCCCCTCGACCGCACGACCGGCGAAGAAGAGGAAGTCGTCACCGGTGATCGCCACTTGCGTGTAACCGTCCTGCATGGTTACACGATTGCACGCCGGGTCCGTAACCTGTCAAGATGGTTACATGGGGTTCGTCTTCGTGAGCGGCCGCCGCTCCCTCGACTTCGCCGGCACCCGCAAGTGGCGGCACGCCGACACACCGGAGGAGCAGCTGCTCTCCCCCGCCGACCTGTCGCGATGGGTCGAGGCCGCCGGGCTGCTCGACGTCGTGCCCCCGTTCGGCGAATCCGACCTCGCCACCGCGATCGACCTGCGGGAGGCCGTCTACCGCACCGCCTCGGCCCGCCTCGACGGACGCCGCCCGGAGCAGGCCGACGTGACCCTCCTGAACGACCACGCCAGACGCCCGAAGCTCGTCCCCACCCTGCGGCCCGACGGCAGCACCCGCCGGTCGGGCACCCCCGACGAACTCCTGGCCACCCTCGCCGCCGACCTGCTCGACCTGCTGGCCGCCCCGGTCCCCGGCCGCGTCAAGCGCTGCGCCAACACCGAGTGCACCCGCTTGTACGTCGACACCTCACGGGCGGAGAACCGGCAGTGGTGCGGCATGTCGGAATGCGGCAACCGCGCCAAGGTCAGGGCCTTCCGCCAACGGAGGAGTTCGTAGGGGTTTCGTCGAGATCCCGTGCATGGCCTGGCCGCGGCACGGCGGCACCGTCATGATCTTGACGGCGCCTCACCGATGGGATCCCCGATGTCCAGTCGTTCACGCGTGTTGTCGGCCGCCTCGCTCTGCGCGGCCGCTCTTGCGGCCCTGGCGTTCACCGACGCCCTCGACCTGGTGCTCTGGCGGGAGCACCTGGACCGCCCGTTCGCGTTCAGCGCGCTGGCCTTCTTCCTGGCGACGCTCGCCGCCGCCGGACTGCGGCCGGCGTGGGCACGCGATCTCCTGATGGCCTTCGCCGGGCTGGCCACGGCCGCCACGCTGCTCGTGGCGGTGCTCGCCCTCGCCTTCTCCTCCATCGGAGAGGACGGCTTCGTCGACGGGCCGGACCCGTACCGGATCCGCGTTCAGCAGACGATGGCGGGGCTCGGGCCGGACGCGGTGATGTGGCTCAGCCTCCGCAGGGACGACGGGCTGCTCAGCCGGGAGTGGGAACTCGGCTGCTTCAACGACGACGTCCCCGGTGACGGGTTCGACTCGGTCAGGTGGACGGGGCCAGACACGCTGGAGATCCGGGTGGGCGACGGGCGGGCCTTCCCCGTCGCGCTCCACCCCGGCTCGGGCCGGCCGCAGACCACGGCCTCGCTCAACTGCTGACCAGCGGCACACCGGCCCGGTGGCCGCTCGGTGAGACGCCGCGGACGCGTTTGAACGCGACGCTCAGCGCGAAGGCGTTGGCGTAGCCGACGCGGCGGGCGACCGCGTCGATCGTCGTGTCGGAGGAGCGCAGCAGGTCGGCCGCCAGGGCGATGCGCCAGCCCGTCAGGTATGTCAGCGGCGGCTCCCCCACCAGGACGGCGAACCGGCGGGCGAAGGCGGCCCTCGACGCGCCGACCTTCTCGGCCATGGAGGCCACCGTCCACGGGTGGGCCGGGTCGTCGTGGATGAGCCGCAGGGCCGGGCCGATCAGGGGGTCGCTCTGGGCGGCGTACCAGCCGGGGGCGCGGGCTTCGGGGCGGGCGAACCAGGCGCGCAGCGTCGCGATGAGCGCCAGGTCGAGCAGCCGGTCGAGGACGACGCCCTGCCCGGGGCCCTCGTTGTCGACCTCGTGGGCGAGCAGGTCCATGACCGGTGACGGGGTGCTCGACCTCGGCACCAGCACGATCTCCGGGAGGGCGTTCAGCAGGCGGTCGCTGACCTCGCCGCTGACCTGGTAGGTGCCGCTGGCCACGACCGCCGAGCCCTCGGCGGAGCGGCCGCTGGTGCGCGGGCCGAGGCGCAGCTGGTCGGTGACGTCGGTGCCGTCGAGGGTGGTCAGCCGGTTGCCGGGGAGGACGACGATGTCGGGCGGGGTGGCCGGATCGTCGCCGACGGTGTAGTGGTTCGGGCCCTTGACGATGGCGACGTCGCCGGCGGCCAGCAACATCGGCTCCCCGGCGTCGGGGACGATCCACGCGTGGCCGCGCAGCGTGGTGGCCAGGGCGAGCCGGGCCTCGTCGGCGATGCGCAGCGCCCACGGCGGTTCGAGGATCGCCCGGCAGAAGGCCGCGCTGCGCGCGCGGACGCCGTCGAGGAGGTCGGCGAGGGGGTCCATGGACTCCAGCGTAGACGTTCAGACATGGAATCGAGTGCGTGGAACATGGATCGTCTCACCGGGCCCGGATGTACTTGGCGTACCCGAAAAAGAACCGCAACGGAGGTACCACGATGTACGCGATCACCGGAGTGACCGGCCACGTCGGCGGAGCGGCGGCGCGTGAGCTGCTGTCCAGGGGAGAGGCGGTGCGCGCGGTGGTCCGCGACGCCGCGAAGGGCGCCGGCTGGTCGGCCGAGGGCGCGGAGGTGGCGGTGGCCGACCTGGGCGACCGGGCGGCGCTGGCCGAGGCGCTGCGCGGGTGCGCGGGCGCGTTCGTGCTGCTGCCGACCGACCTGAGCCCGGCCGACCCCGACGCCTTCCACCGCGCGCTGGCCGACACCATCGCGGGGGCGGTCGCCGACAGCGGCGTGCCGCACGTCGTGCTGCTGTCGTCGATCGGGGCCGAGCTGGCCGAGGGCACCGGGCCGATCCGGTGGCTGCACCACCTGGAGAACGGGTTGCGGGCGACCGGCACGCGGGTGACGGCCATCCGGTCGTGGCACTTCCAGGAGAAGGCCGAGATGCTGCTCGGCGCGGTGCTCCAGGGCGTCTACCCGGTGTTCGCCGAGTCGGCCGACGTGCCGACCACGATGATCGCCACCCGCGACATCGGCGTGGTGGCCGCCAACGCGCTCCTCTCCCCCGCCCCGGGCAGCGAGGTCGTCGACCTCGACGGTCACCGTTACACCGAGCGCGAGGTCGCCGAGGAGTTGTCGGCCGCGCTCGGCCGCCCGCTCCAGGTCGTCACCGTGCCCCGCGAGGGCTGGGCCGGGGCGATGGTGGACGCCGGTCTCCCGCCGCGGATCGCGGCGGAACTGGCCGAGCTCTACGACGCCGAGCGGCTCGGCCTCTACCGGACCTGCGGCGACCGGACCGTCACCTGCCCGACCGAGCTCGCCGAGACGATGCGCGAGCTGGTCAAATCCCTCGCCTGAGCCAGTCACCGAAGGCCGCGAGGCCCTCTTCCGGCGCGGCGCGGCCGACGCCGACGCGGAACCGGTCGGCGGGGGTGGGGGTGAGCTCCGACCGGTAGATGCTCGCGGGCAGCAGCAGGACGCCGGCCTCCGCCACCAGGCGGGCGCAGAACTCCTCGACGCCGTCGGGGCCGAGGTAGCGGGGGTAGGCGACGCAGCCGCCGTCGGGCGCGCGCCATTCGAAGAGATCGGGGAACCCGGCGAAGAACGTGTCGAAGACGGGCACGTTGCGGGCGATCAGGGCCCGGTTTCGGGCCAGGATCGTGTCGCGGGCCTTGAGCGCGATCCGGGCCAGCACCTCGCTGGGCGCGGAGTTGCAGATCGTCGTGTAGTGCTTGGCCCGCTCCAGCCGCGCCAGCAGGTCGCGGTCGCGGCAGGCCAGCCAGCCGATCCGCAGGCCCGGCAGGCCCAGCGCCTTCGAGGTCACGTTCAGCGACAGGGCCCGCTCCGACAGGTCGGCGGCCTGCGGCAGGGTGCGGGCGGGGTCGCGTTCGAGCCCCCGGTAGACCTCGTCGCTGAACAGGTGGACGCCGTGCTCGTCGCAGATCCGGGCCAGTTCGGCGAAGTCGGCCGCGCCGACGACCTTGCCGGTGGGGTTGTTGGGGAAGTTCACCGACACGACCCGGGTGTTCGGCCTGATCGCCGCCCTGATCCGGTCGAGGTCGAGCGCCCAGTCGTCGTCGGGGTCGAGGGCCACGCCGGTGACCTCGCAGAGCGCCAGCGGGACGGTCTCGGCCGCCTGGTAGTTGGGGGTCACCACCACCGCGTGGTCGCCGGCGTCGAGCAGCACGTTCATCGCCAGGTAGAGGGCCTCTTCTGCGCCCGCGAAGCAGAGCACGTCGGCGGCGTCGACCCGGTCGTAGGTCTGGGCGACGGCCTCGCGCAGGGCCGGGTCGCCGTGGGTGGTGGTGTAGCCGAGGGACAGGTTCTCGAACGCGGCCCGGTCGCCGTCGTCGGCCAGCGCCAGCAGGTCGCGCAGCGACATGCTCTGGGCGTCGGAGGCGGTGAGGTGGTGCCGTGCGGTGAACTCCCACCGGGAGAAGTAGGTCTCAAGCCGGAAGTCGGGCAGCCGGGTCATCGTGCGTGGTCCTTCGGGTTCGGTGCTCTGAGCTCGGCCAGCAGGCCGTAGAGGGTGGATCGGGAGACGCGCAGCGCGGCGGCGACGACCGGGGTGGCGCGGCGCACGGCGAACACCTTGGCCTGCTCCAGCCGGGCCAGCACGGCGAGGCGGTCGGCGCGGGTCAGCCGCTCGACGGGGCGGCCGCACTCGCGTACGTAGGAGCCGACGACGTGCTGGACGCGCTCGCTCCAGTCGTGCTCGAACAGTGGCTCCGGCCGGGCGACGGCAGGCGCGCCGAAGGCGGACAACACGGCGGCGGCCTGTTCCAGGGGCGTGCGGTCGAGGTTGACGCACACCACCACCGAGGCGCGGCCGTCGGCGTCGCGCACGATCGCGCTGACAGACGACGACCGGCGGCCGTCGGCGAGCAGCTTTTCGTAGGGGCCGAATACGTCCGGGGCGGAGGGGTCGAGGGTGTCCAGCTCCCCCAGCAACGACGCGTCGCCGGGCCTCCGGGTGCTCATCGGGTTCCAGATCGCCAGGATCCGGTCGGTGCCGGGATCGTGCAGGACCACCTCGGCATAGGGGCCGAGCAGCGCGGCCACGGCCTGGCAGACCGGGGCCCATGTCCGCACCCGGGAGTCGTCGTCCATGGCCTGGACTCTATGTCCAGGCTGGACGTACCGTCCAGTCGCTTTTCTTTATCGGACGGCTGACAAATGGTCCGACTTTCTCGTAAGTGAACACCTACTGAATGGTAGCGGTCGATATCGAGCCGTGATATTCGAGCGGTGAACCGAGCGTGTGGTTTAACCGTCAACCACAGGATCCTCTGCAGAAACAGAGGCACGGTTTTTTCACGGAAGGAATTGCAGTGGCTATCAGGTTGCCGGGCGGACGCACGATCGGGATTTTGACCGTCGGCGCGCTCGCGGGTTCGATTTTCGCCGTCGGAGGCATGGCGACCGCTTCTTCGGCTGCTGACACCGTCATCTACGCCTGTGTCAACAAGAAGACCCGCTACGCGCGCATTGTTAACGCGACCACGAAGTGCCGCGCGACCGAGACGAAGGTCACCTGGGGTGGCCAGGGCGCACAGGGCCCGATGGGCCTCCAGGGCATGACCGGCGCGACCGGCGCGACGGGCCCGAAGGGCCAGACCGGCCCGCAGGGTCCCAAGGGCCAGACCGGCGCCGCCGGGCCGCAGGGCGCGAAGGGCGAGACCGGCCCCGCCGGCCCGCAGGGCCCGAAGGGTGAGACGGGCGCGACCGGCCCGGCCGGAGCCAAGGGCGAGAAGGGCGAGAACGGCCCCGCCGGCCCCGCGGGCCCGGCCGGAGCCAAGGGCGCCGACGGCCGCAACGGCGTCGACGGCAAGGACGGCAAGGACGGTAAGGACGGCGCCCCCGGCGGCGTCACGCCGGTGATCAAGACGGGCGTCTCGTCCCTGGTCGACAGCAGCTCGGACATCATCGTGACCTGGTGCGACCCGGGCAAGAAGGTCGTCGGCGGCGGCCACGAGGTCGTCTCCGGCTCCGACTTCGTCAAGAACGTGTCCATGAGCAAGCCGAACGTCAACGGCAACAGCACCGGCTGGGCGGTTCGGGTCACGCTCGACCACAACAAGAGCGCCTCGCTCAAGGTCTACGCCATCTGCGTCTGACCCGATGAGTGAAAGCCCTTCCGGGTCGTCCGGAAGGGCTTTTCTCATTGGCGGCAGTTCTCCTTGGTCAGAGTCGCGGCGTCGGCTTTCACCGTGTAGACCTCGCCCGGCCCGTGCACCCACACCTTGTCCTGGAGCGCGTAGCAACAGGACGTGTCGGCCTCGTCGGCGGTGGCGAGCCCCTCCCCGGCCAGCCGGGCGGAGGCGGAGGCGACCTCGACGCCGAGGTGGTCGAGCACCGTCGCCCGGCCGGGCTCGCCCTCCAGGAGCACGAGCTTCAGCGACGGCTCGGCGATGGCGTAGTTGGCGTGACCGGGGCGGCGCTTGGCCGGTTCGGTGCCGAAGAGAAGGCGATGGACGCCTCCAGGTCGGCGAGAGCTGGCGAGGGTCCTCAAGGCGGTCGCCGACCCCGTCCGGCTGCCCGAGGTGCTGTTCGTCTGCGTCCACAACGCCGGCCGTTCGCAGATGGCGGCCGCGCTGCTCGACCACCACGCCAAGGGCGCGGTCGTGGTGCGGTCGGCCGGGTCGGCGTCCGCCGCGACCGTCGACCCCGCCGTCGTCGCGGTCATGGACGAGATCGAGCGCCGCCGACGCGACGTGGTCCTCATCGAGCGGCGCAGCCCCGGTCAGCCCTTGGCGATGACGCCGCAGGCGATGCGGCCGCCGGAGTCGCCGGCTTTCAGGGTCTCGGCGTCGGGGCCCTTCTTGCCCGTCTCGTCCTGGTAGCGGTCGGGGATGTTCGCGTGGTTGTCGGCCAGCGCGTGGATCATGATGGAGCTGCCGTCGACGTCGAACAGCTGGGCCACCTGGAAGCGGTCGGTCACCGCCGAGGCGGTGCCGGTGCCGTCGGCGCCGACCAGCAGGTTGGGCAGGTCCCCGGTGTGGTGGTCGTGCGGGTGGGAGCCGAGGTCGAAGTGGCCGCCCGCGCTGAAGAACGCGCTGCCGGTGGCCGGGTCCTTCGACTGGGCGTCGCAGACGCCCTTGGCGTGCACGTGGAAGCCGTGGTAGCCGGCCGGCAGGTTCGTCACGGCGACGGTGACCTTGGACTTGCCGTTGCCGGCGTCCTCGATCTGGAGCGAGCCGACCGTCTGGCCCTGCACGTTCTTGATCACGGCGCCGGCGGGCACGCCGCTCTGGCCGGGTTTCAGCACGCCCAGCGCGGTGACGCCGATCATGACGGCGCCGACACCCAGCGGGACAACCAGCGGCAAACGGGCCTTACTCAGCATCAGCGGTCTCCCGGTGTGGCGTTTCTCTGGACGAGGACAGAGATTCCCACCGATATGTCCGCTTTCCCGGTGTTGCAGGCAAAGGTCCGGCCTCGACGACGAGAGGGCCGTCTCTCCCCCCGGAGAGACGGCCCTCGGGCCGGATCACGCGAAGGGCAGCCCGATGACGCTCTGGTTGCCGATCCCGACGTTGGTCGTGGTGGAGCCGATCGCGCTCCAGACCTCGACCCGCACCGAGCCGTTGGCCAGGTTGCCGAGCGCGCCGGTGGCGGTCTTCACCCCGGCCGCCTGGGTGTAGTGCTCATACCCCGCGACCGGGTCGGTGGCGAAGTAGGTGTAGGTCTCCACCCGGTCCCAGCTGCCGTTGCCGGTCAGGTCGTAGGAGACCCTGACCTGGGTGGCGTTGCCGACGTTGGTCCCGGCGTCCACGAACAGGTCGAACGTGGTGGCCGCGCCGCTGTACGTCGCGGTCAGGCCGGTCGCGTTGTAGACGGCGGCGTTGGTCGGCGTTCCGTCGCGGTTGCCGTTGGCCGCGGCCAGCGTGACCGTGGCGGCCGACCCCGTCGTCCCGGGCAGGGTGCCGTTCGACTGCGGGTAGCGGGTGGCCGCGAACGGGCCGCCCGGCGAGGGCGAGGGTGACGGGCTGGGCGACGGGCTGGTGGGGCAGCCGCCGCCGTACACCTGGAACTCCCAGAGGGAGTAGCCCCAGGCGGTGCCGCGCGCCGTGCCGTAGACCCGCACGTAGCGGCCCGTCCCGGAGACGGTCAGGTTGTCGGTGCCGCCGTCGCCCGTCGTGGTGGTGTAGACGTTGGTCCAGGTCGACCCGTTGGTCGAGGTCTGGATCTGGTACGACCGCCCGTAGGCCGCCTCCCAGCTGAGCTGCACCCGGGAGATGTTCTGCGTCGAACCGAGGTCCACCTGGATCCACTGCGGGTCGCTGAACGCGCTGGCCCAGCGGGTGGCGGCGTTGCCGTCGACCGCGAGGTTCGCGGAGTAGGCGGCCTCGACGCTCGACGAGGTGGCCGGGCGGCCCTGCGAGAGCAGCGAGGTCGCGCACGGGCTCGGCGAGGGCGACGGAGACGGCGACGGGCTGGGCGACGAGGTGCCGCCGCCGGAGGCGTTGCCGCCGCTCCAGGTGAACAGGCCCGAGGTGACGGTCTTACCGGCCGGCGCGGTCAGCGTCGTGCCGTTGGAGAAGGTCACCGTGAGGGGGCTGCCCGTGATGTTGGACGCGACGTAGGTCCGGGTGCCGTTCTTGACGAAGACCTTCGCCAGCGGGTGGTTGGCGGTGACCGTCGTGTCGACCGTACCCAGCGAGGCGAGGTTGCGCAGCCAGTGGAAGGTGTGCGCCTTGCTCTCGCCCTCCTCGGAGGTGAAGTTCGGGTTGGCCTGGAAGGCCGACAACGCGGCCGGCCCGTCGGCCAGGGCCCGGAACTCCTGGATGATGTCCTGCCAGACCGTCGGCGGGCCGCCGTTGTTGGTGACCAGCTCGTTGTAGTTGACCAGCACGTTGGACGGCCACTCGCCGAGGTAGAAGTGCCCGCCGGTGATCGGCAGCATGTTGATGCCCTGGATCATCTCGGGCTCGGCGCTGAACCAGGTGGCGTAGGCGCCGCCGGAGCCCCAGACCATGCCGACCGTGTTGTGGCCGAAGGTCGACGGGAAGTTCTGGTTGCGCACGTCGAACCAGTACTCCTGGATCGCCGCGCTCTGGGTGGCGTAGATGAACACGCCGGCGTCGCGGACGGCGGTGTTGCCGGTCGCCTGGCCCCACTGGATCAGGGCGTTGGCGAAGTTCATGCCCTCCGACGACGACTCCTGGTTGTTGCCGGAGCCGAACGCGCCGTGCCCGGCCGCCCAGTCGTGGCCCGCGTAGATGTCGAAGTCACGCAGGTAGGGGAAGCGGGTGTCGTTGCGGTCGTAGTTGTTGGCGTCCCGGATCAGCAGGTCGACCATGCCGCCGTACTGCGCGTTGGTGGCCCACGTCGGGTCGAACTTGGCCAGCGTCGCCGCGGCGGCGATGTAGTAGCCGTAGTGGAAGTGGTGGTCGTTGAGCTCCTGGTCGGAGCCGTAGGAGGCCGGGTAGCCCAGCAGGGTGCCCCACGAGGAGTTGTAGTAGAAGACCCGGCTGGTCTTGCCGGAACTGGCGGTGAACCAGTCGGTGAGCCGGGTCCTGATGCGGTTGAGCGCCGAGTCGCGGACCGAGGTCAGGTTGAGCTGGTCGGCGATCTCGGCGATGCGCGCCGCCCGTCCGAGGCCCTTGCCGGTCCAGTAGGTGTCGTCGCCCAGGCCCGCCGTGGGGTCGCCCAGTTCGGCGTTCAGGTAGTTGGTGATGGTGGTCAGGTCGCCGCCGGAGTTGTCGGCGACCGCCGGGATCTCGGGCAGCACGCCCTGGAACTTCATCGTGGTGTTGAACGAGGTGCCGGTGACGACCTTCATCTGCCCGCGCGCCGAGACGTAGGTCTGCGACAGCGGCGTGGAACCGGTCAGGTAGTTCCACTGGTGCGGGTAGAGCGCGATGACGGTGCCGCTCGCGCTGCCCTCACGGGCCGTGGTGGTGAAGGTGTACGTCGTGCTGACGTTGGAATTGCCGGGGTTGTACGAGTAGGACACCCGGGTGCCGGTGACGTGCGCGTGGGCGTAGGTCGCGTAGGTGCTCGCCAGGCTGGTGCGGGTGGCGGCCGGGGTCGAGGGCGTGGTCGGCAGGACCGCGACCGAGAAGTAGTTCTGGCCGTTCAGCGTGGAGGAGATGCTGGTGCCGCTGACCGTCCAGGTGGAGCCGCTGGGCGCGAAGCCGAGGTAGTCCTTGCCGTTGACGGTGAACCCGATGGTGCCGCCGCTGTTCGACCACACGGTCGGGGTGCCGCTGGTGGTGATCTGGGCGTTGCCGCCGGTCTTGGTGAAGTAGGCGAACGGCAGGCCGTGACCGATGGTGGCCCGAAGGGTCCGCGTGCCGTCGCTCCAGTACGGGGAGACCGTCCAGTCGGTCCAGCCGTCGACCTTGGCGTCAGGGGAGTTGAGGCCGGTGACGCCGACCAGGATGTCCTGCACGTACGGGTAGTGGTACTCCCCCACGCCGGTCGCCGAGCCGCTGATGGTGGCGACGGTGTTGTAGGAGAAGCCGAGGCCGCCGGCGAAGGTGTCGTAGGAGACCGGGTGCGCGTGCAGCGGCTCGCTGTAGGCGCAGTCGAACCGCTTCCAGAGCAGCGACGACCACCAGTCGTTGGTGGGGACCGCGCCGGCGGGGGCGTTGGCGGTGACGTAGAGACGCGGGTTGGTCGACAACGATCCGCAGCCGGACGGCAGCGCGCGACCGGCGGGCAGCGTGTCGGCGTACGAACCGGCGCCGACCGTGCCGGCCTGGGCGGCGGGCGTGCTGGCCACGAACGCGAGCATCGCGGCGATCATCGCCAGCACGACGCTGACCACGAGCGACCGCGACGCGGTCAGGCGGCCGGGCGGCGAGGTGCCGGGTAACTGAGCCCCGATGGGCTGGTCCATTCTTCCTCCGTGAGGGACGACCTGGCGGGTGCGAGGGGGTGAGGTCTGACTCCACTACGCAGAGAGCGCTCTCTGCGCGGAAACTAGTGCCCGAAACGCCGCTCGTCAATGTTTCTGACTGATTTCCCGGACGTTAATCTCTCCCGGCGCAGGTCAGAGCGAGAGCGCTCTCAGCGCCAGCGGAACGGAGACGGCCAGCAGCGCGGCCGACCAGAGCAGCACGGCGGCCACCGGATGCGCGAGCGGCCACGCGAGGTCGCCGGCCGGGACGCCCGGGTTGCCGAACAGCTCCCGCGTGGCGGCGGTGAGCGCGCTCACCGGGTTCCAGTCGGCCAGGAACCGCAACCAGCCCGGCATGCCGCCGGTCGGCACGAACGCGTTCGACACCATCGTGACCGGCAGGGACAGCGGCACCAGCGCGTCGGCGACCCGGTCGTCGCGGACCGCCAGGCCCGCGTAGACGCCGACCCAGCTCAGGGCGTACCGCAACACGACCATCAGCAGGAACGCCTGGGCCGTGGCGACCGGCCCGAGGTGCGGGCGCCAGCCCGCCAGCAGGCCCGCGACCACCATGACGGCCAGCATCGGCAGGCCGATCAGCAGGTCGGCGCCGGTCTGCCCGAACGGCACCGCCGAGCGCGCCATCGGCATCGAGCGGAACCGGTCCATCACCCCGCGCGAGGCGTCGGCGGCCGTGCGCGTCATCACCCCCGTCACCGAGGAGAAGGTCACCATCGCGAACAGGCCGGGCATCAGGTACTCGCGGTAGTCGCCGCCGCCCGGCACCCCGATCGCGCTGCCGAAGACGTAGCCGAACAGCACCACCATGACGGCCGGGAACAGCAGCGCCGCGACGATCTCGCCGGGGTCGTGCCGCAGCCGGGCGAACTCGCGGCCGACCAGGGTCACGCCGTCGGCGAGCGCCCATCGCAGGCGGATCATGCGACCGGCTCCGTCCGGCCGGTGAGGCGCAGGAACACCTCGTCGAGGGTGGGACGGCGCAACCGCACGTCGGCCGCGGCGACCCCGGCCCGGTCGAGTTCGCGCACGACCCCGGCCAGCCGCAGGCCGCCCGGGAGGGCGACGCTGACCCGGTCGCCGCCCGAGACCGCGGGTTCCGCCCCCGCCAGGCCGGTCAGCACGGCCGCCGCCCGGGGCAGGTCGGCGGGGTCCTCGACGACGACGTCGAGACGGTCGCCGACCGTGGCCTTCAGCTCGTCGGGGGTGCCGGTGGCGATCACCCGCCCGTGGTCGACGACGGCGACGTCGTCGGCCAGGCGGTCGGCCTCGTCGAGGTACTGCGTGGTGAGCAGCACGGTGGTCCCGTCGGCCACGAGCTCGCGGACGGCCTGCCAGATCTCGCCCCGGCTGCGCGGGTCGAGGCCGGTGGTGGGTTCGTCCAGGAAGAGCACCTCGGGACGGCGGACGAGGCTGGCGATCAGGTCGAGACGGCGGCGCATGCCGCCGGAGTAGCCGGCCACCCGCCGGTCGGCGGCGTCGGCGAGGCCGAAACGGTCGAGCAGCTCGTCGGCCCGCCGGTGCGCCTCGCGCCGCGGCAGGTGGGACAACCGCCCGAACATGCGCAGGTTGCCGCGGCCGGTGAGCTTCTCGTCGACGGCGGCGTACTGGCCCGCGAGCCCGATCCTGGCCCGCACCTCGGCGGCCTCGCGGACGACGTCGTGCCCGGCGACGCTCGCGTGCCCGGCGTCGGGCGCGGCCAGGGTCGCGAGAACGCGCACCGCCGTCGTCTTCCCGGCGCCGTTGGGCCCGAGCACCCCGCAGACCGTTCCCCTCCGGACGTTCAGATCCAGTCCGCGCAGCGCCCGGACGTCACCGAAGGACTTGTGCAGCCCTTCGGCGACCACGATCGATTCCATGACCCCTCCACTGAGTACGTTGTACGCAATTGCGGGTCAGGCTCGGTCACCGAGTACGATGTACGCAATCAGCGGGAAGGACGACATGACCATCTGGACGCTGCCCGAGCGCCCCGCCCGGGGGCCGAAACCGGTCTACAGCCGCGCCCAGATCACCGAGGCGGCGATCCGCGTCGCCGACGCCGAGGGGCTGGAGGCCGCCACCATGCGGCGCGTCGCCGCCGAGATCGGCACGGGCGCGATGTCCCTCTACCGCTACGTCCCGAGCCGCGACGACCTGCTCGAACTCATGGCCGACCGGCTGACGGGCGAGCTCGACCTCGCGGGTGTGCCGTCGGGCGACTGGCGGGCCGACCTGACCCGCTACGCCGACGAGCTGCGGGCCATGTGGCGGCGGCACCCGTGGATCGGCGGCGTGCGGCGTTCACTGCCCGGCCTCGGCCCCAACCAGCTCGTGCTGATCGAGCGGCTGATGGGGGTGCTCGACCCCCACGTGCCCATCGACGAGAACCTCGGCCTGGTGGCCCTGCTGAACGGCTACGTCGAGGGCGTCGTGCGCGAGGAGATCGGCGCGGCCGAGCAGCTGCGCCGCAGCGGGCTCAGCGAGCCCGAGTGGATGGCGCGCAGCCACGCGCACGTCGACCGATTGGTGAAGAGCGGGGACCACCCGATCTTCACCAAGATCGTGACGGAGGCGCGCCGCCCCCATCTCAGCCGCGACGACCAGTTCCGGCACGGGCTGCGGCGCGTCCTCGACTGCGTCGCGGCGGCCCTCCCGCCCGCGACGTAGCCGCGTCGCGTCAGTGGCCGAAGGCGTCGGAGTCGACGGCCGCCGACTCGCCCTGGTCGAGGGCGCCGATGTCGGCGATCTGCTCCGGGGTGAGGCTGAAGTCGAAGACGGCCAGGTTCTCGCGCAGGCGCTCGGGGTTGGCCGACTTCGGGATGGTGACCAGGCCCAGCTCGATGTTCCAGCGGAGGATCACCTGGGCGGGCGTCCGCCCGATCTCCTCGGCGATCGAGTTGATCACCTCCTGGCCGAGGACGTCGGCGCCCTGGCCGCCCAGCGGCGACCACGACTCGGTCACGATGCCGTGGGCCTGGTGGTAGGCGCGGGCCTCGTCGCGGGTGACCGCGGGGCTGAGCTGGATCTGGTTGACGTCGGGCACCACGCCGGTCTCGCCGATGACGCGGTCGAGGTGGGCCGGCTTGAAGTTCGAGGTGCCGATCGCCCTGAGGCGGCCGTCCTGCAGCAGGTCGACGAGGCCCTCGTAGGCGGCGACGTAGCGGTCGAGGCCCGGGTTGGGCCAGTGGATGAGCAGCAGGTCGGCGTAGTCGAGGCCGAGACGGTCGAGGCTGGCGTCGTAGGCCTGCGGGACCAGGTCGCGGCCGTGCCAGTGGCGGTCGAACTTGGTGGTGACGAACAGTTCGTCGCGGGCGACGCCCGCGGCCTTGATGCCCCGGCCGACGCCGACCTCGTTGCCGTACGCCTCGGCCGTGTCGATGAGCCGGTAGCCGGCCTCGATGGCGGAGGCGACGGCGCGCTCGGTCTGGGCGTCGTTCATGGGCGAGGTGCCCAGGCCGAGTCGCGGCATGTCGGCGCCGTGGGCCAGCCGGACGGTGGGAGTCGTGATCACGGGCGCAGTCTAGGCGTCAGGCCAGGAGGGTGTCGCAAAGCACGCGGGACAGCCAGTCACGGCATTCCTCCGGCGTCCAGCCGGCCACCTCCGTCAGGTGCTCGAACACCTCCGGCGAGGTCAGCGCGTAGATGTGGGCGGCGGCCCGCTCGACCGTCAGGCCGTCGCGCAGCGCGCCCACCTCCTTCAGGTGGGCGGCCGGGCCGCGACCGCCGGCGAGGCGCTGGTGTTCGGTGGCGGCCAGCACCTCGGCCAGCCCGGCGTCGGCGGCCGCCGCGGCCCGCAGGACGCGGTGGACGGGCCCGACCCGCTGACGTGCCTGGCGCTGCTGGTGGCGGCGTGCGTGCTGGGATACGGGCGCGGCGGGACCGGGTTCTGGCTGAGCGCCGGCGCGGTGGTGCTCGTCGTCGCGGTGATCGTGCTCACGGTGACGCGGCTCGACGCGCTCAACCGGCTCGCCGACTCGTGGGATCCCGATCTGCTGCCGGCCGACTGGGCGCGGGCGCGCGCGGAATGGTGGAACCTCCATCTCGTGCGCACCGCGATGGCCGTCGCCGGATTCCTCCTCCTGTTACTCGCCCCGGCGCTGCACGAGTGAGTGAATTCAATTGTCGAAGAAACAGCGGAGCCCTTTCGCGGGAAAAGGGCTCCGCTTTGTCAAAAAGGTCAGCCCGGCGGGAAGGCGCCGTTCTTGGCGACCGGCAGGGCCAGCTGGCTGGCGCCGGTCAGCACGGCCTGTTCCGCCGGGAGATGGGCGAGGACGGGGTTGATGTGCCGCAGCTGCAGCCCGACCTGCGGCGTGGCGGCGACGTTCAGGTCGAACTTCTCCAGGTCGATCCAGCGGATGATGCTGAAGACGTCGCTGGGGATGTTGTCACCGGCCTTCTGCACCGGTACGCACAACTGGCGGGCGTAGCCGACCTGGGCGGCGTGCGCCGGGATGATCGGCGCCAGCACGGGGTTGAGCTGGCGCAGGCCCAGCTGCGTGTTCAGCGGCGCGTTCGGGGTGATGCCGTAGCACTTCAGGTCGATGTGCCGCACCAGCTTCAGCACGTCGTCCGGCGGGACCGCGTTGTTCTTGATCACCGGCACGCAGAGGTGCTGCGGGCTGGTCATGGTGATCTGCGTGCGCGGGAAGCCCTGGAGCAGCGGGTTGAGGTGGCTTAGGACCAACCCGGTGTTCACGGTGGCGCCCGAGATCCGGTAGCACGACAGGTCGATGTAGCGGATGAAGTCGAGCGACGGCGACGGCGGGATCTGGTTGTTCTTGGCGACCGGGACGCAGAGCTGCTCGCGCGGGCCGAGCGTGACGGTCTCGATCGGCAGGTTGGCCAGCACCGGGTTGATGTGCCGCAGTTGCAGCACGGTGGCCGGCGGCTGGTAGTAGCTGGTCTTGAAGCATTCCAGATCGAGGTAGGCCGTCAGCTCCTTCGGCGACGGCAGCGAGACGGCGGCGGCCGGCGGCACGGCGAGGAACGCCACGGAGAGCATGGCGACGGTGACGGACGCGATGCGCCGGAACATCGATTTCCGGCGCTTGTGAATTCCGATTACGGCTCGGTCCATTGCGGCTCCAAACAATGAGGGGTCAGGCCTCCTTGACCCTGAGTGTGAGCCGCGGTCGACGCCATTTCAATTTACCGTCGCCACTTTTTTTGCCGCACGAATTCCGGCCCGGCGGAAAATATTGTGATATTTCAAATAACGCCGCTTAGGCCGCCGGCAGCGACGGGTGGGGGGTCCAGGGAGACGGCGCGGAGATCGCCCAGCGTTCGTGGTCGCGCCAGGCGCCGTCGATGTAGAGGTAGGCGGGCGACAGGCCCTCGTACCGGAAGCCGAGCCGCCGGACCAGCGCCAGCGACGCCGCGTTGCCCGGTTGGATGTTGGCCTCCAGCCGGTGCAGCCGCAGTTCCCCGAAGGCGTGGCGCAGGGTGAGGACGAGCCCTTCCGTCATGTAGCCCTGGCCGGCCGACGGCGCGAACGCCGCGTAGCCGATGGACGCGCCCTGGTAGCGCCCGCGGATGATCGAGTTGATGTTGACCACGCCGACGGCGGCGCCGGTCTCCCTGACTCTGATCAGGAAGCCGAGGTTGGCGCCGTCGGCGAAGCGGGTCATCCAGGCGTGGAACGCCTCCGGGGTCGCGGGCAGCTGCATCCACGGATGGTGGAGCTCGGCGCTCGCCGCCACCAGGGAGCAGAACTCGTCCTGGTCGGCGGCGGTGAAGGGGGACAGTTCCACCCGTGACGGCATTTCGGACATGCACCGAACCTTAGGGCCTGTGCTCGACCGGCTCCCAGCGTCCGGTCTTCATCGACAGGTAGCAGGCGTCGATGATCCGGTTGACCACCACGCCGTCGTCGAAGGTCTCCAGCGGCGTCTCCCCGGCGGCGAACCGGTCGACGAAGTGCCGCATCTGCTGCGAGAAGCCGTACGCCCGGGTCTCCTCCGGCACCGGGTAGACCCAGCCGGTGTCCGCGTCGGCCTTCTCCACCAGGTAGCCGACGGGCTGGGTGATGAAGCCCCACACGGGTGTCGAGGCGGTGTCGGTGACCAGGCGGCCGGCGCTGCCGACGAACTCGTGCCGCAGTTGCATGCCGCCCTTCTCCACCCACGACGACTCGATCGAGGCGACCTGGCCCCCGGCGAACTTCAGCAGCGCGATGGCGGTGTCCTCGCCGGTGGTCTTGTCCTTGTGGGCCAGCGTCGCGCCCCAGGCGAAGACCTCGACGACCGGGTTGTCCTTGCCGAAGAAGTGCCGGGCCGACTCGACCGTGTGGCAGCCCATGTCGAGCAGCGCGCCGCCGCCCGCGGTCTCGGCGTCCCAGAAGTGGGGGGCGTGCGGGCCGGAGTGGCCCTCGCGGGCGCGCATCCAGAGCACGTCGCCGATGCCGCCCGCCTCGACGATCTCGTGGGCCTTGGCGATGTTGGGCGAGAAGACCGAGCTCTCGGCGTAGCCGTGCCAGATGCCGGCCTCGGTCACCACCTTGAGGATCTCCTCGGCCTCCGGGCCGGTGCGCGCGAGCGGCTTCGTGCACACGACGCCCTTGCCCGCGGCGGCCACGTGCCGGACCGCCTCCAGGTGGACCTCGTTCGGCAGGGCGACGACGACGAGGTCCACGGCCGGGTCCTCGCAGAGCGCCTGCATGGTCTCGTGTGGTCTCGTGTTGCGTCCCGGTCGGGCGGCGAAAGCGGCGGCCCTCTCGGGCGATCGGGAGTAGTGCGCGACGAGCTCCGCACCCTTCACGTCGTCGAGTGCGTCGGCGTAACACTCACCGATAAACCCTGCACCGAGCAGGCCGACACCGATCATCTGGTCCTCCGGACGCGGTTCCAGGCGGCAAAGGGCACGCCGTGGTTCGAAAGGTAGCATCACCGTAAACCAAAGCAATACCTCTTGTTACCACGCAGGTCGTCTGTGTACGCTGCCGCATCAGGCGCTGGCCTCCGGGGGAGCAAGCGATGACAACGAAGCGAGAGGCAACCCCATGCATGCAATACGTGCATCCGTTGCGTTGGTCGCGGCAGCGGCTGCCGTCCTGACCTCGGCCTGCGCGCCGTCGGCGACACCCGTGACCACCGGCGGCGGTTCCGCCCCGGCCGCCGCCGGCGAGAAGACCGTGCTGACACTGGGAAGCTGGCGCACCGAGGACCTGGCGATGTGGGAGGACGAGATCCTCCCCGCCTTCGAGAAGTCCCACCCGAACATCGACGTCAAGTTCGCGGCGACCAACACCAACGAGTACAACGCGGCCATCCAGTCGCAGGTCGACGGCGGCACCGGCCCCGACCTCATCACCTGCCGGCCCTACGACGTGAACCGCTCGTGGATCAAGAAGGGCTACTTCGAGAAGCTCGACGGCAAGCCGATGCTCGACTCGTTCGAGCCGCTCGCGCTCGACCCGTGGTCGGACGACGCCGGCAGCCGCTACTGCCTGCCGACCGCCGCCGTGCTGGCCGGCTTCTACTACAACAAGGACATCTTCGCCGAGCTCGGCCTCCAGGTGCCGACCACCCAGGAGGAGTTCCTGGCGGTGCTCAAGAAGATCAAGGACAACGGCAAGTACACGCCGCTCGCGGTCGGCTCGTCGGAGTCGTGGCAGCTGGCCTACAACGGCCTCTACAGCATCGGCCCGGTCTACTGGAAGGGCGAGGAGGGCCGGCAGGGCCTCATCAAGGGCACCAAGAAGGTCACCGACCCCGACTTCCAGAAGGCCTTCGAGGCGTTCGCCGCGTGGAAGCCCTACCTGCCCAAGGGCTTCGAGAGCCTGAAGTACCCGGACATGACGCAGCTGTTCACGCTCGGCAAGGCCGCGATCCTGCCCGACGGCTCGTGGAACATCAACCAGGTCGCCGTCGACGGGCTCAACGTCGGCGTCTTCGGCCCGCCGACCGACGTCGCCGGGGGCGAGCGCTACCTCCAGGAGATGCCCGACATGGCGATCGGCGTCAGCGCGGCCAGCAAGAACAAGGCCGCCGCCGAGGAGTTCCTCGCCTGGACCGCCACCCCCGAGTTCCTGGAGTTGTACGTCAACAAGCTGCCCGGCTTCTTCTCGATGGCCAAGCAGCCCGTGACGTACACCAACGCACTGGCCCAGAGCTTCGCCGACCTGAAGAACGGCGCCAAGCTCACCCCGCGCCTCGGCCTCGACCGGCTCAGCGCCGGCACTCCCCCGTTCGACGACGAGGTGTGGCGGGTGCTCCAGCTCATGCTCAACGAGGACCTCAGCGCGCAGAAGGCGACCGAGGAACTCCAGAAGGGCCTCGCCAGCTGGTACACGCCGCAGCAGTGAGAACCGTGCCGGGCCCCCTCCCTCGGGGCCCGGCACCCTTCTGCGATCCGAAAGGCACGTCTTGAACCGGGCCCACTACCGCTACTTCCTCGCGTTCACCCTGCCCGCCCTCGCGGTCTACGTGGTGTTCGCGGCGCTCCCGCTGGTGAACTCCATCTGGTACAGCCTGTACGACACCGACTCGGGCGTCGCCAGGTTCGTCGGCCTGGAGAACTACGTCTACCTGTTCACCAACCCGACGACCAGCGAGCGTTTCTGGAACGCGCTGACCAACAACCTGGAGTTCTTCGCCATCCACCTGCTCGTGGAGGTGCCGCTCGGCCTGCTGCTGGCCGCGCTGCTCACCTCCGGCAGGCTGCGCCGGTCGACGGGCCTCTACCGGACGTTGTTGTTCATCCCGACCACGTTGTCGGTGGTGATCGTCGGCTTCGTGTGGCGGCTCATCATCAACCCGCTGTGGGGCCTGGTCGACTTCCCCCTGCTCGGCGACGAGCGCACCGCGCTGCCGACCATCTCGCTGATGTCGGTCTGGCAGTACGTCGGCATCCCCATGATCTTTCTGTACGCCGCCCTGCTGGCCGTCCCCAACGACGTGCTGGAGGCCGCCCGGGTCGAGGGATCGGGCGCCTGGTCGACGTTCTGGCGGGTGAAGTTCCCGCTGATCGCGCCGCAGTTCGGGCTGATCGCGATCCTGACGTACATCTGGACCTTCAACGGCTTCGACCTGGTCTTCGCGCTGAACGGCTCGGCCCCCGGCCCCAACTACAGCACCGACATCCTCGGCACGCTGTTCTACCGCACGTTCTTCGGATCGAGCGGGCAACTCTCCGACCTCGACCTGGGCGCGACGGTGGCCAGCGTGATCTTCCTGATCATCCTGGTCGTCACCGCCGCCTACTTCGGGCTGCTGCACCGCCGTCTCAGGAGTTACGAACTGTGAAAAGCAACCGAGACCGCGCCGGGTCGCTCGTGACGCACGCGCTGCTGATCTTCTTCGCGCTGCTCGCGGTCGCGCCCATCCTGGTGATCGTGGTCAACTCGTTCAAGACCACGCAGGGCATCTTCGGCCAGCCGTTCGCGCTGCCGAACGCCGAGACCTTCAGCCTCGGCGGCTACGAGCGGGTGTTCACGCGCGGGCAGTTCGTCACCAACTACGGCAACAGCCTCATCGTCACGGTCGGCTCCACGGTCGCCACGCTGGTGCTGGCGACGCTGGCGGCCTTCGCGCTCACCGAGTACAAGGTGCGGTTCGCGCCGCTCGTGGGCGGGTTCTTCGTGCTGGGCATCATGTTGCCGATCCGCCTGGGCACCGTGCCGATCATCAAGACGATGATCTCGTGGCAGCTCATGGACACGCTGGTGGCGCTGATCCTGGTCTACACGGCGATGAGCCTGCCGCTGGCGATCGCGCTGCTCATGACGTACTTCAAGGCGGTGCCGGGCGCCATCAAGGAGGCCGCGCGCATCGACGGCGCGGGCGAGCTGCGCACCCTGACGATCACGCTGCCGATGGTGCGGCCGGGGCTGGCGGCGGTGGCGTCGGTGACGATGTTGCCGATCTGGAACGACCTGTGGTTCCCGCTGATCCTCGCGCCGAGCAAGGAGAACCAGACGGTGACGCTCGGCGTGCAGCAGTTCGTGGGGCAGTTCCTGAACGACTACCCGGCGCTGCTGGGCGCGCTCACGCTGGGCGCGGTGCCGCTGATCGTGCTGTTCGTGGTGTTCTCGCGGCAGTTCATCCAGGGCCTGAGCGCGGGCATCGGCAAGTGAACCTGTCAGCGCTGGAAGCTGGTGCGCAGCCGGTAGCGGTCGCCCCGGTAGCAGACCATCGAGGCGAACAGCGGGGTGTCGCTCGCGCTGTAGACGAGCTGGCGCATCACCAGCACCGGCTTGCCGATCTCCAGCTGGAGGTGGCCGGCGAGGTGGTCGTCGGACTCGCGGGCCTCGATGGTGGCGTTGGCGCGGGCCGGGTGGAGGCCGACGGAGGCGATCTGCTCGTAGAGCGAGCCGCCGGTGAAGTCGAGCTCGGCGAAGCCGGGCACCAGCTCGGCCGGGACCTGGGTCAGGTCGAGCGCGGTCGGCACGCCGTTGAGCAGGCGCACCCGTTCGAGCACGAACAGCGGGGTGCCGGGCGCGATGGACAGTTGCTCGGCCTCGTCGAGGTTGGCCGGCACCACTTCGTGGCGCAGCACGGTCGAGCTGGGCGTCAGGCCCATCTGGCGGGCGGTCTCGGTGAACGACTCCAGGCTGTTGGGCCACTCGCGGGCGGGCGCTCCGGCGCCCGGCGCGACGTACCAGCCGCGGCCGTGGGAGGGGCTGAGGATGCCCTCTTCGACCAGGGTGCGCAGCGCCTTGCGCAGCGTGACCCGGCTGATGCCGAGGCGCTCGCACAACTCGCGCTCGGGGGGCAGCCGGCCTCCCGGCTTCAGCACGCCGGTGCCGAGCTGCTCTTTGATCAGGTTCACCGCCTGGATCCACAGCGGCTCGGGGTGATCGGCGTGGATCGACGTCGACGTCGGGGCGTTCACGTTCGCATTATCGCGGAACCACCCTCCGGTACGCAAACCACAGAAGACCAGATGAGTCCTGGTTTAGCCCGGTCGGATATCCCGACAAACACGTAGTCACCGGCATGAACAGGCAGGCTCTCCTGCCGTTACGGTCACCCGAATCAAGCCATTCGGTATCGCCACGCCTTCATTGGTATGGCGTGGTACACACTTTGGTACTAATCTGGTTATGAGAGGAGTCATCGTGAGGGAACACAGCACACTCCGCGCCGAGGAGATATCGGCGGCACGCGAGATCCTCGTCCGCGAGGGCCTGCTGAACGAGACGACCCACGTGTCGTACCTGGGCCTGAAGGAGCAGGACAAGCGCAAGCCGGCCGGGGCGCGCGAGCTGCGGGCGATGCTCGTCGACATGGCCGACGGCCGCTCCCACGACGTGGTGGTCCGGCCGGGTGACGCGGCGCTGGTCTCGGCGGTGGAGCTCGACCCGGCGGTCGACGGCCAGGTGCCGGTCGTCATGCTGGAGTTCGCGATGGTCGAGGCCATCGTGCAGGCCGACGAGCGCTGGCTCGCCGCGATGCGCCGGCGCGGCCTGACCGACCTGTCGAAGCTGCGCGTGCAACCGCTGTCGGCGGGCCGGGCGATGACCGAGGACGAGCGGGGCCGCCGCCTCCAGCGCACCCTGACCTTCCTGCAGAAGGACGAGCACGACCTGCCGTGGGCCCACCCGGTCGACGGCGTCGTCGCCTACGTGGACGTCATCGCGAAGACCGTCGTCGAGGTGCTCGACAGTGCCGTATTGGACGTGCCGCAGGAGGACGGCAACTTCCACCTTCCGTCCTTCGTCGGAGCGACGAGGGAGGGCCTGAAGCCGATCGAGATCACCCAGCCGCACGGCCCCAGCTTCACCATCGACGACGACCAGGTGCTCGACTGGCTCGGCTGGAAGGTCCAGGTCTGCTTCGACTCGCGCGAGGGCCTGGTCCTGCGCGACCTGTCGATCAACGACAGGAAGGTCGTCGACCGCGCCTCGATCGCCGAAATGGTCGTCCCGTACGCCGACCCGAGCCCCCAGCGCTGGTTCCAGACCTTCTTCGACGGCGGCGAGTACCTGCTCGGCAACTTCGCCAACTCCCTCAAGCTCGGCTGCGACTGCCTCGGCGAGATCACCTACCTCGACGCCGTGGTCGCCGACAACGCCGGCAACCCGCGCGTGATCCCCCAGGCGATCTGCATCCACGAAGAGGACGCCGGGGTGCTCTGGAAGCACACCAGCCACTTCACCGATTCGAGCGAGGTGCGCCGCAACCGCCGCCTGGTGATCTCCTTCTTCGTCACGGTCGGCAACTACGACTACGGCTTCTACTGGTACCTCTACCTCGACGGCACGATCGAGCTGGAGGTCAAGGCCACCGGCGTCGTGTTCACCTCGGGCCACCCGAACCCCGGCGGCGACTACGCCTACGCCACCGAGGTCGCCCCCGGCCTGGGCGCCCCGCACCACCAGCACCTGTTCAGCGCCCGCCTGGAGATGGCCGTCGACGGCCCCGCCAACTACGTCGAGGAGATCGACGCGGTCGCGGTGCCGCGCGGCCCGGAGAACCCGACCGGCACCGGCATCACCCAGCGGGTCACCCGGCTGCGCAGGGAGAGCGACGCCCCCCGCCTGGCCGACGGCCGGTGCGGCCGGGTCTGGCGCGTCGGCAACCCCGAGGTCCAGAACCGCCTGGGCAAGGACGTCGCCTACGTCCTGCACCCGGAGGGCATGCCGGTGCTGCTGGCCGACCCCGAGTCGGACCTCTACGGCCGGGCCGTCTTCGCCTCCGGCCACCTGTGGGTCACCGCCTACGACCCCGCCGAGCTCTATCCGGCCGGCGACCTGGTCAACCAGCATCCCGGCGGGGCGGGCATGCCCGCCTGGGTCGCCGCCGACCGCGACGTCGACGGCGCGCCGATCGTGCTCTGGCACACCTTCGGCATGACGCACTTCCCGCGCCTGGAGGACTGGCCGGTCATGCCGGTGGACACCACCGGCTTCAAGCTCAAGCCATCGGGCTTCTTCGGCCGCAACCCGACGCTGGACATCCCGGCGTCCGGCGGCGCCACGCACTGCCATTCGTGACTCATCGACATCTGGGGAAAGCAAGCATGTCAACGCCGAAAGAAGGCCACATCTCCTTCGCGTCCGCGCGGGCCGGTCAGGCCGCCGCGCTGCGGACCGCGATCGAGCGGCTGAGCAGGGACGTCACGGTCCGGCAGGCCGAGGGCTGGTTCCGGGGAGACGGCCCGATCTTCGTCGCCATCGGGGCCAGCCACGCCGCCGCCTGCGCGCCGGTGTGGACGCTGCGCAGCCGGGGCGTGCACTCCTGGCGGCTGAGCGCGGGCGACCACCCGCTGCCGTTCCCGCGCAGCGGGCACCCACTGGTCGCGGTGTCGCAGAGCGGGCGCAGCTCCGAGACGCTGGCCGTGCTCGGCACCGTCGACCCCGATCTCCGGTACGCGGTCACCAACGCCGCCCCCTCCCCCATCTCCGACCTGGCGGGCCGCGCCCTGTCGCTGGGCGGCATCCCCGACAGCTACGCCTCGACGATCGGCTACACCGCGACCGTCGTGGCCCTCGGGATGATCGCCGAAGCGTGGGACGGCGGGACCGTCGACCCGTCCTGGGCGCAGCTGCCCGGCCACGTCGACGCCCTGGAGGCCGAGCTGGCCGGGCGGGTTGCCGCGCTGGCGACGCCGTTCGCCACCGCGCGGGCCGGCGACTTCGTCGGCGGCGGGCCGTCGGCCGGTTCGGCCGAGGCCGGGGCGCTGCTGTTCCGCGAGACGGTCCGGCTGCCCTCGGCGGCGATGAGCACCCGCCAGTACCTGCACGGCGCGATGGAGTCGGCCGGCGACACCGTCCACGTGCTGTTCGGCGACGACCGCGAGCTCACCCTGGCCCGCACGCTGGCCGCCGCCGGCCACCCGGTCATCCTGGTGACCTCGGCCGACGTCGCGCCCGGCCCGGCGTTGCAGGTGGTCCGGCTGCCGCCGGTCCCGGCGAACCAGCGGGCGGTGCTGGAGGCGTTCGTGCTCCAGGCGCTCGTCGCCCGGGTCGCCGAGGACTCCGGCGTCGACATCGAGGAGTTCGTCTTCGACAACGCCGACACCAAGGTCGGGGCGGCCCTGTGACCGTCCTGGCTGGTCTCGACATCGGCGGCACCAAGACCCACCTGCGGTTCGAGACCCCCGACGGCCGGGTCCTGGCCGACGTGGTCGACCCGACCGACACGTGGTCGGCGACGCCCGTCGACGGGGCGGCCCGCTGGATCGCCGATCTGGTCGAGCGGCACCGCCCGGCGGGGGTCGCGCTCGCGGCGGTCGCCGTGGGCGCGCAGGGCTGCGACGACGAGCACCACTGCGCCGAGTTGTCGCACGCGTTGTCGGCGGCGGCCGGGGTCCCCGCCGCGGTCACCAACGACGCGGCGCTGCTGGTCCCGGCGGCCGGGCTGACGTCAGGCATCGGCGTCATCTCCGGCACCGGCTCGATCGCCGTGGCGGTGCGGCCCGACGGCGGGCTGATGTTCGCCGGCGGCTGGGGCTGGGTCATCGGTGACGAGGGCAGTGCGCCCGCCCTCGTCAGGGAGGCCGTGCGGGCCGCGCTGACCAGGAACGACACCGGCGACGGCGGCGACGTGCTGCTGGCGCTGCTGGTCGAGGCGTTCGGGGTGGCCGACGCGGTCGGGCTGGCCCGCAGCGTCAACGACCTTCCGACCGCCGAGCACTGGGCGCCCAAGGCCCCCGCCGTGTTCGCCGCCGCCGCACGAGGGTCGACCGACGCCCGCGCGACGATCGTGGCGGGCGCCGAGAGCCTGGCGTACCTGGTCGGGGTGCTGGCCGGCCGGGGCGCGGGGGTCGCCGACGTCGTCGCGGCGGGCGGGGTCATGACGGGCCAGCCCGACCTCTTCGCCGCCTTCCGCGACGCGGTCGCCCGCGAGCATCCGGGGCTGACCGTCCACCTGCTGAACGAACCCCCTGTCACGGGCGCGGTCGCGCTCGCCCGGCGTCTCCAACCTGGGGAGCAGACATGAAATCAAGGGACAAATCGACCGGCGAATCGCTCGGCTCCGTGGTGGAGTCGACGGTCTCCGACGTCGACGCCGCGGTCGGCCGGGCCGCCGCCGCCCAGCCCGAGTGGGCCGGGCTGCCGTACACCGAACGCGCCGCCGTGCTGCGCGCCGCCGCCGCGCGCCTGGAGGCGAGGGCGGCGGAGGTACGCGACCTGATCGTGCGCGAGACCGGCTGCATCCCCGGCAAGGCCGACTACGAGATCGGCGCCGCGATCGGCGAGCTGCACGCCGCCGCCGCGCTGGCCGCCCGCCCGGTCGGCGAGGTGCTGCCCTCCAACCACGCGGGCCGGTTCAGCCTGGCCGAGCGCCTCCCCCTCGGGGTGGTCGCCGCGATCACGCCGTGGAACTTCCCGCTGGTCCTCGGCATGCGGGTGGTCGCGCCCGCGCTCGCCCTGGGCAACGCGGTCGTGCTGAAGCCGTCCCCGGAGACCCCGCTGAGCGGCGGCGCGCTGTTCGCCGACCTGTTCGACGGCGACGTGCTGCAGATCGTGCAGGGCGGCCCCGAGGTCGGCGAACGCCTGGTCACCCACCCCGACACCGCGATGGTGCACTTCACCGGCTCGACCGCGGTCGGCCGTGCCATCGCCGCCCAGGCGGGCGGCCTGCTGAAGAAGGTGTCGCTGGAGCTCGGCGGCAACAACGCCCTGGTCGTGCTCGACGACGCCGACCTGGAGCAGGCGGCGATGATCGGCGCCTGGTCGAGCTTCCACTACCAGGGCCAGACCTGCATCACGGCCGGCCGCCACATCGTCCAGGCCGGCATCGCCGACGCCTACGTCGAGGAGCTGACGCGGCGGGCGGCGGCCGTCAAGGTCGGCGACCCCTTCACCGAGGCGGTCGGCCTCGGCCCGATGATCAACGAACGCCAGTTCACCCGCGCCGCGGAGATGCTGTCGGAGGCGGTGGCGGCCGGGGCCTCGGTGCTCACCGGGGGTCCGGGCGAGCTCCCGTTCTTCCGCCCCGCCGTGGTGACCTCGGTCGACGAGGGCATGCGGCTCTGGCGCGAGGAGATCTTCGCCCCCGTCGCGCCGGTGCTGGTCGTCGCCGACGAGGAGGAGGCGATCAGGGTCGTCAACGACACCGAATACGGCCTGGTCAACTCGGTCGTGACGGCCGACCTGCGACGCGGCCTGGCGGTGGCCCGGCGGCTGCGCGGCGGCATGGTCCACGTCAACGACGCGACGCCGCAGGACGAGGCGGGCGTGCCGTTCGGCGGCGTCGGCCAGTCGGGCCTCGGCGGCCGGTCGGGCGGCGACGACAACCTGGAGGAGTTCACCACCCGGCGCTGGCTGACCACCACGGACCTGCCCGTCCACTACCCCTACTGACGCCGCCGGGGGAAGACCGCCAGGCGATCTTCCCCCGACCCGGTTTCAGAGAGAGGCGAACCAGCGCACGATCGACGCGGTGGCCTTCTGGTGCGAGCCCAGGTGGCGCGAGCCGCCGTAGTCCGGGGTGCCGAGGTCGAGCAGCGGGACGTCGGCGCCGTGCGACCGGAAGTCGGCCCGGCAGACCCGGCTGTTGGCGGTCACCGCCTGCTCGTCCCCCTTCGCCAGGTACAGCCTGATCGGCGCCTTCGGCGTCCACGAGCACACGGAGTCGGCGACCCGCAGGGCGGCGGCGAGCGCGCCGGTCGGGTGGGCGAGCGCGGCCCGGCCGCGCGGCGTCAGCAGGTCGTCGACGGTGTTCGGGGTGGCCGGCACGATCTCCCGGCCGGTGTGGGTGCCGTCGAGGAGCTTCTCGATCTTCTGGTCGTACGGCGCCCTGAAGACCTCGCCCGGCGAGTCGTAGACGTGGTGCAGCCGGTTGAACGCCACGAAGGTGAGCGCGGCGTAGATGACGCCCGCCTTCGGGTCGGTCTGGCCCTTCAGCAGGGCGGGCAGTTCGGCCTTGCGGAAGGCGTAGCCGCCGCTGACCGGGGCGACGGCCCTGAGCCTGAACCACGGGTCGGCGTCGGATTGCAGGGCGCGGGCCAGCCCGAGCGCCGCCGAGGCTCCCTGCGAGAACCCGGTGACCAGCACCCCGCGTTCCAGCGTGCGGCCCGACCCGGCCGCGAACGCGCGGGCGGCGCGCAGCATGTCGAGGGAGGCGGTGGTCTCCGAGGGGACGTCCATCCAGGGATGCGGGCCGGGGCCCGTGCCCAGCCCGAGATAGTCGGGGGCCACGGCGGCCATCCCGGCCGACGCGTAGGTCAGCGCGGGCGCCTTGCCCCAGACGTCTTCCGTGGTCGAGGGCGCGTCGCCCTTGTAGAGCTCGGTGCCGTGGGTGAACGACACCGCCCGCAGGCGGCGCTCGCCGTTGCGGGGTAACGCGACCAGGCCGCTGGCGGTGGTCGGGCGGCCGGTGGCGTCGACGGTGCGGTAGACGAGCCGGTAGGTCTCCACTCCGTAGCGGACCTTGCCGGTGTCCCAGGCGTCACCCTTGAGTGCGGTGGTGACCTGCTTGGGCGACAACTTCTCCAGGCGGGTGGCCGACACGATGTCTCCCCGCTGGCCGGCCGAGGCGGGCAGCGGGACCAGGGCCAGGGCGATGACGGCGGCGGCGAGGGCGGCGGTGGTCTTTCTGATCGTTTTCATGGTGGGAAGTCTGGTTCGGCCAGGTCAGCGCAGCCATCCTGCCCGCCGCCCAACGGAGGTGGAGCCCGCTCCACCCTCCTCAGGGCAGCCCGCGCACGAAGTCGGCGACCACGGCGCCGATCAGATCGGGGCTGTCCTCCTGGACGAAGTGCCTGCCCGGCACCGTCACCTCGGTCTGGTTGGGCCAGGTGCGGCAGAACTCGCGCGGCCCCCGGATGAGCAGGTGGCCCGGGTCGCCGTTGACGAACAGCTTGGGCACCGTGGACGTCGCCAGCCACCGGCCGTACCCCTCGACGATCTCCACCACGTCGGCGGGCTCCCCCTCGATCGGCAGCTGACGCGGCCAGCTCAGCGTCGGCCGGCGGCTCTCGCCGGGGATGAGGTAGGGCGCGCGGTAGACCGCCATCTCCTCCTCACTCAGCTGCCGCAGGACGCCCGACGGCAGCACCTCCTCGACGAACACGTTGTGCGTGAGCACCATCGACTCGCCGGCGGGCGAGCGGAGGGCCTGGAAGGTCCGCCGCGAGCTCTCCCGCCGGTCGTCCCAGGTCGCCGGGGCGGTGATGGCCTCCATGTAGGCGATGCCGCCGACCCGGTCGGGATGCTGGTGGGCCCAGTCGAAGCCGAGGGCAGAACCCCAGTCGTGGACGACGAACACGACGTCGTCCCCGAGATCGAGCTGCTCCCAGAGCGCGAACAGGTAGTCGCGCTGCTCCCGGTAGGAGTAACGGCCGGGCCCCGACCCGGGCAGCTTGCCGGAGTCGCCCATGCCCACGAGGTCGCAGGCGATCAGCCGGCCGAGCCCTTCGAGGTGCGGCATGACGTTGCGCCACAGGTAGGACGAGGTCGGGTTGCCGTGCTGGAACACGATCGCCCGGCCCTCCCCCTCGTCGAGATAGGCCATCTTCACGCCGTCGACCTCGGCGAACCTCTTCATGCCGACACGAGCCGTTCGGGCACGGGCACGTCGAGGTGGTCGAGGAGCGCGGCGACCTTGCGGTCGAGTTCGACGCCGACGGCGGCGATCTCGGGATCGCCGAAGGAGGCGAACTGGGCGCTCGGCTGGTCGATGGAGAAGCGGGTGGCCCCGGTGGCGTCCTGGTAGATCGTGGTGCGCAGCGGCGCGTAGAGCAGGATGCCGGGATCGTGGTGGAACATGCGCTGGGCGATGGTGTGATTGCCCATCAGGTACTGCACGCTCTGCCACCGGTCGCCGGAGGCCCGCATGAGCGCGGTGTTGTCGAGCTTCCAGAAGATCATGAAGTCGTAGGGCGCGTCGGCCGCGGCGGCGCGCAGGACGGCGTTCCAGTCGCCCCGGTCGGCGTAGCGGGCGAGCTCGAACGGCGGCACCGCCCGTTCGTAGCGCTCCAGGAAGGTCTCGAACGGCAGGCCGGTGTCGACGGTCAGCCGGTGGACCTCGCGCGCGACGTCCTGGACCCGATCGGTCGTGATGGCCGTCATGGTGATCCCCCTTCACCAGGTCGGACATAAGCTGACTTTCAAATCAAAAGCCACTCTACGCCTGCCACTTCCCGATGACAAGCGTAGACTTGCACTATGCAAGCCAGTAATGCGGACGCACCCTGCCCGATCGGCCGCGCCGTCGGCCTCCTGGGCGAACGATGGACGCTCCTCATCCTGCGCAACGCCAACCTCGGCACCACCCGCTTCGACGCCTTCCGCGCCGAACTCGGCATCGCCGACAACATCCTGTCCAACCGCCTCGCCCGCCTGGTCGAGGCGGGCCTGCTGCTGCGGGTGCCCTATCGGGAGGGCGGCCGGACCCGGCACGAATACCGGCTCACAGCCGCCGGGGCCGAGGTCCTGCCGGTCCTGCACGCCCTGGCGGTCTGGGGCGAGGAACACACCGAGCCGGCTGCGACGACCGGCTCGATGCAGGTGATCCACCAGCGCTGCGGCCAGGTCACGACGCCGGGAGGGGTGTGCCAGGCGTGCGGGGAGCCCATCCGGCGCGAGGAGGAGGCCTGGGTCCGCCCCTGGCTCTCCCCCGACCCGATCACCCTGGCCGCCCCCATCCTCACGGACACGACCGGCACCGCGGAAACGGGCTCCTGATTCAGGTCGAGATCGATCAGGAAGCGGGCGGGGCGCAGCCCCGATGCCGGTTTTCGTCCCCTGGAGCCGAGCGACGCCTAAGCTGAAGATCAACTCTGCGGCAGAACGGGGAGACCGTGATCGATCGACGGGTTCGGGCTGCGACCACCCTCGTGGTCTTACTCGTGCTGGGGGCCTGTTCCACGCCGCCTCCCGCGAACCCGGTGCTGAAGGACCCGTCCCAGTGGCCGCTGGTCAAGCTCGCGGGTATGACCGGCGACCCGAAATTGCCCGACGAGGCGGGGCGGCCCCTGGCGCAGATCCGGGTCGGCCGCTACGACCTGCACGCGTGGATCGATCCCTCGGGCGTGTGCGGGCTGGCCGGCTCGGAGTGGAGCGAGCGCACCGACGTCGACATGTCCATCGACCTGACCCGGTCCGAGGGCGGCCCGATGCGACCCGACGGGTTCTCGGGACCGGTCGAGCCGACGGTGACCGCCTCCAGCTCCAAGGCGGCTCTGTTCTGCACCCCCACCAGGATGCTGATCAAGGTCTTCGGGGAGACGTCCGAACCGTTCGTCAACGGTGCCGCCGTCGGCCAGGTCGTCGACGGCGGGCTCGACGTCGTCGTCGGCGACGAGGAAGCTCTGTGGGAGTCGCTGCCCCGTGCGACGTTGACCCCCGGCGGATGACGGCGGCGGGACAACCGTCCGTCCCGTTCCCACGACCCGTCGCGCCGGCCGCCGGGGGTTAGGGTCCTCGACATGGGACTGCGACTCGTTCAGGTGAACGTCAAGGCCGGTGACGACGTGGCGCTCGGCCGGTTCTGGGCCGATGCGCTCGGGTGGGAGGTCGACACCGAGGAGCCCGGGGTGAGCAACATCGAGCCCGTCGGCTTCGACTGGCCCCATCCCTCCGCCGTCTGCGTCGACTTCGTCGCCGTGCCCGATCCCACCGCCGTGCGCCACCGCGCCCACCTCGACCTCGGCACCTCCTCCGACGCCCACCACGCCGAACTCGTCGCCCGGCTGACCGCGCTCGGCGCGACGCCCGTCGACGCCGACGTGCCGTGGACGGTGCTGGCCGATCCGGAGGGCAACGTCTTCTGCGTCCGGGAGCCCCGGGAGGGCGACACCGGGCCGATCGCCGCCGTGGTCGTCGACTGCGCCGACCCGCACGCCATGGCCGCGTTCTGGGGCGAGGCGACCGCCTGGGTCGTCCACGAGGAGACCGGCGACCGCGCGCGGCTGCGCGCGGCCGAGAACATGGGGCCCTACCTGGAATTCCTTCGCGTCCCCCACCTCAAGACCACGGCGCATCGCGTCCACATCGATCTGCTGCCGAACCCCGTCGACGCCAAGGCGGCCGAGCTGGCCCGGCTGGAGGCGCTGGGGGCCAAGCCCGCCGACGTGGGGCAGGGGGACGTGCCGTGGACGGTCATGGCCGACCCGGAGGGCAACGAGTTCTGCGTGCTGGGGCGGCGCTGAAGAACGGGGCGGGCGCGGGGCCCGCCCCGTCACGTCAGAGGGTCGACGTGTACGACACGAACGAGGCCCGGTTGAGTCTCGTCGTGGCGTTCCAGCAGACCACGTTGCGCACCGTGGCGATCCCGCTCCACGTGTTCCACAACATCTGCAGGTTGCAGTAGTCGGCCGAGTTGCCGTAGGCCGTCACCTGCACGTGGTCCTGCGCATAGCCGACCTTCGGGAAGGTGACCATGCGCAGGCCCGTGCCGGAGCTCTGCACGGTGTTGGTGGCGCTCTGCGAGTTGAAGTTGACCCCCACGGGGGCGGGGGCGTAGGGCCCGGCGTTCGTCGGGGTGTGGTCGAAGGTGTAGGCGTAGGTCTTCGGCGGCACCCAGCGCCCGTTGATGTTGCGTTCGCGCTGGTAGGTGAGGGAGAACCCGCTGTTCTGCGGCGTGTTGGCCGCGTTGAAGCACCGTACCTCGGCCTGTTGGGCCGCCGATCCGGGCGCCCACATCGAGACCTTGCACCGGGCCGGCGCCAGGTCGTTGACCGCCGTCACCTGGAGGTTGCCCGCCGCGGCCGTGAAGCCGAGCCCCGGGAGCGTGACCTTGTAGTAGCCGGTGCCGAGCACCGCGACGATGTTGCCGAGACCGGCCGAGTTGTACTGGGTGACGATGCCGGAGTCGTAGTGGACGTACCCGAACGCCGAGGTGGCCGGGCCCGTCATGGCGCCGCTGCTCTCGGAGTAGGTGACCGTGAACGGAACCGTCAGCGGCGAGCCGCCGAACTGGTGGCACCGGACGTGGACGACCATGTCCGGGCCGATCGACATCCACTTGGCGGCCTGGCAGATCGCCGGGCCGTCGTAGACCGCCGTGACGTGGACGACGCCGCCGAAGCCCGCGATCTGCGGGAACCGGACGATGGTCTCACCTGCCCCACCCGGGGTCACGCTGACGTTGAAGCCACTCGGCCAGCTTCCAGCCTGGTGGCTGAGGCTGGGGATTCCGGCCGGGACGTTGACGTAGGCGAACCCCCAGCGGTTCGGCACCGCTGCCTGGGCCGTGGGGGCGGCGACCTGGATCACGCCCAGCGCGACGGCGACGCTGAGCAGAATCCTTGATAATCGCGACATGTGCTTCCTTTCGGTGCGACAAGGTGTCACGCCGTTCATAAACCGGAAACACGAGCGGGAAAAGGAGGCGTTCCGCCAGGTGAGACGGGCAATTCGAAATAATGTCATATGACATGTCCCGGTTAAGCCCGAGGTTGCGTCCGGGCGACCGGGTGGCGGTGGTCGCGCCCAGCGGGCCGGTGTCGCCCGAACGGCTGGCGTACGGCTGCGAGCGGCTGCGGAAGGCCGGTCTCGACGTGGTCGTGGGCGACCACGTGCTGGCCCGGCACGGCCTGTTCGCCGGCGCCGACGAGCAGCGGGCCGCCGATCTGACCGCCGCCTGGTGCGACGAGCGGGTGCGCGCGGTGCTCTGCGCCCGGGGCGGCTACGGCGCGCTGCGGCTCCTCGGCCACCTCGACCCGGCCCGGTTCGCCGCCGCCGCGCCGAAGCCGCTGGTCGGCTCCAGCGACGTGACGGTGCTGCACCGCTGGCTGGCCGAGCACACCGGCGCGGTCGGCCTCTACGGGCCCATGGTGGCCGGCACGGCGCTGGGCACCGGCGACCTCGGCGACCGCTGGGCGGGGCAGCTGATCCGCACCCTGATGGCGCCCGGCGAGACGCGGCGGCTGCACTGCCCCGGCGCGGTCGAGCTCGTACCCGGGAGGGCCGAGGGCCCGGTGACCGGCGGCAACCTCAACCTGCTCGCGGCGCTGCTGGGCAGCCCAGAGGCCGGGTCGGCGGCGGGCTGCGTGGTGGTGCTGGAGGACGTCAACAAGGAGGCCCACCGCCTCGACCGGCTGTTCACCCAGCTGCTGCGGGCGGGCTGGTTCGACGGCGCGGTCGCGGTGGTGGCGGGCCGGTGGCGGAACTGCGGGCCCGACCCCGATTCGATCCTGTACGAACGCCTCGCGCCCCTCGGCGTGCCCATTCTGGCCGGGTTCGACGTGGGGCACGGCCCCCGCCAGCTGACCGTGCCCCTCGGCGTCCCGGCGGTGCTGGACACCGGTGACCGTTCGCTGACCTACACGGTTTCCGCGCTGGCCTGAACGCGGAACAGGTCGTCGAGCCCGACCCCGGCCAGCGAGGGCAGCAGCAGGTCGGCGGCGGCCAGGTCGTGCCCGGCGGTGAGCGGCCCGGGGACCGCCACGCAGCGCAGCCCGGCCGCCTTGGCGGCGGTGACCCCGGTGGCGGTGTCCTCGATCGCGACGCCCGCCTCCGCCGTCGCGCCCAGGCCGGCCACGGCCGCCAGGTAGACGTCCGGGGCGGGTTTGGCGGCCGGAACGTCGTCGCGGCCGTACACCCCGGCGAACTGCGGCAGGAGGCCGAGCCGGTCGAGATGGCCGGTCACCCATTCCCGCGACGCGCCCGAGGCGACGGCGGTCGGCACCCCGGCCGCCCGCGCCTCGGCCAGCAGCTCCCGCACGCCCGGCAGCGCCGGCAGGTCGAGGGCCAGTTCCCGCACCCGCGTGCGGATGCGGAGCAGCGCCGCCAGCGGGTCGCCGCCGGCGTCGCCGAGGACGTCGGCCACCCGTTCGGGCCGCAGGCTCTGCTGCCCGAGCGTGGCCACGAACGCCTTTTCGTCGAAATGGATGTCAAGGTCGGCGCACTCGGCGCGCCATCCGGCCACCACCGCCGACTCGGTGTCCATGATCACGCCGTCGAAATCGAAAACGAGAATCCGGTCGGTCATTGTGCCTCCTATTTCCGGATATGTATATATGCCAATTTGGGCGTGTGTTTGATAACGTCTTGACCGCGACATTTCACCGAGGCCGGGGCGCAGCGTCGGGAGGACGAAATGGATATCGGGCTGGTGGGACTCGGCCGGATGGGGGCCGGCATCGCACGGCACTGGCTGCGGGACGGTCACCGGGTGGTGGGCCACGACCTCGACGACGCGGCGACCGCCGATCTGCTCGGCGAGGGCCTCGAACGGGCCGGCGACCTCGCGGCGCTGATCGCCGCCCTGCCCGCGCCGCGCACCGTGTGGACGATGTTGCCGGCCGGTCCGCCGACACGTGAGGTGACCGCCTACCTCGAAGACAATCTCGAACCGGGAGACCTCCTGATCGACGGGGGGAACACCAACTTCCACGAGACGGTCGAGCGGGCCGAACGCTGCCGGGAGAAAAGGTTACGGTTCCTCGACGTCGGCACGTCGTCGGGGCTGCTCGGCCGGGCGGAGGGCTACTGCCTGATGGTCGGCGGCGACCCCGAGCTGGCGGCGGAGACGATGCCGATCCTGCGGTGCATCGCCCCCGAGGGCGGATGTCGGTACGTCGGCCCTTCGGGAGCCGGCCACTACGTGAAGATGATCCACAACGGCATCGAATACGGGCTGCTCGAAGCCTATGCCGAAGGCTTCGAGGTGCTCAAGGCCAGCACCTACGACCTCGACCTGCCCGCCATCGCCGAGCTGTGGCGGCACAACAGCCTCGTCCAGTCGCGGCTGCTCGACCTGCTCGCCGGGAAACTCGACTCCGATCCGGAGTTGTCGAAGTTCTCCGACTACGTCGAAGACCTCGGGACGGGCCGCTGGGCGGTGCTGGAGGCGATCGACCGCAACGTCCCGGCCCCCGCGATGACCGCCGCCCTGCTGACGCGGCTGCGCTCCCGGCAGGAGACCTCCTTCGGCGGGCAGGTCCTCTCGGCGCTGCGGGAGGAGTTCGGCGGTCACGTCGTCAACCGGCCCCATGGACCGGTGGCCTGACCCGGAGGTCCGGTTCCGGACCGCCACGACCCTGTCGGACCTGCCCGGCCTCACGCCCGCCGCGTTCGACCCCGACGCGGGCGCGGCCGGCGCACCGGCCCGGCTGCTCGGCGTCGAGGCCGACGGACGCTGGCGCTGCTCCTACGTCGCGGCGGAATCGGCCGGCGGCCTCGACGCGCTGGTGCCGCTCTACCGCCCGGCCGGGCGCGTCTGGCCCGACCGGGCCTACACCCCCGACCCGGAGATCGCCCCCGTCCGCTGCCTGCTCGTCGGGGGCGTGTACGACCGCCGCACCGCCCTGCACCTGCCCGCGCACCTGGCCCGGGAAGGGCTGCGCGCGGCGGCCCGGATCGCCGTCGAGGAGGACCGCTGCCTGGTCTTCCCGTTCCTCTACGACCGCGCCCGCCGGATGGTCGACGCCGCCACCGGCGGCCGGGTGCGCTGGGCGGTCGTGGCGCACGAGGCCCGGTTCACGCTCGGCGAGCCGCCGTCGCGGGTGCGCGGGGTGCTGCGCCGCGACCGGCGGCTGATCGAGCGGGCCGCCACGGCCGTGTCGGTCGTGCCGTGGCGGGACGCCGATCCGGCCACCGCCGGGCTCGTCGCCGCGCACAACCTGCGGATGGGCGCGTTCGACGACGCCGAGTTCGTGCGCCTGCGCCACGACCAGTGGGCCGCCTGCGAGGGGGTCGAGGTGATCGTGTTCGACGGCCGCGCCGGGCCGCACCGCGGCGTGCTCACCGCCCTGGTCTGGCGCGGCGGCCTCGAACTGCACGAGATCGGCCTGCCGCCCTCCGACGACCCGGCCCGGCTGGCGCTCTACCTCGACCTGATCCACCACCGCCCGCACGCGTACGCCCGCGCGCACGGGCTGACCGCCATCCGCGCGGGCACCGCCGCCCGGACCCCGAAGGCGTCGAGGGGCGCCGTGTTCGAGCCGCTGCACGGCGGCGTGCTCGACGCCGAGAACACCAGGCGGCTCGCGCGCGGGCCCGAGAGGAGTGACGGATGACCGAGTCAGAGGTGGCCGGCCTGATGGCCGAGATCCTGGAGACCGACGACCTGGCGGCCGACGAGAGCTTCTTCGAGGTCGGCGGCACCTCGTTCCTGGTGCTGACGCTGATCGCGCGCATCCAGGAGCGCACCGGCGTGACCCTGCGCATGATCGACGTCATCCGCCGCCCCACCCCGGCCGGGGTGCACGAACTGGTGGACGGCCGCGCGTGACCGTCTGGACCGCCTTCCTGGAACACGCCGAACGCCAACCGGAGCACCCGGCGATCCGCTCCGACGCCGGGGTCGTCGCCTACGGCGAACTGCGGGCCCGCGCCGACGACCTCGGCTCCTGGCTGGAGCCTTTCCGCGGCGGCCTGGTCGCGCTCGACACGGGAGACCCGGCCCTGGGCGCGCTGGCCTATCTGGCCGCCGCCCGCTCCGGCTGCGCGCTGACGCCGCTCAACCAGGACAGCCCGCCCCTGCACCGGGCGGTTCTGCTGGCGGACGCCCGCCCGGCCGCCGTCCTGCGGCCGGGCAAAACCATGCCGCTCGACGTCGTGCGCGAACCGGGCGTGCCGCGAGCCGGGCTGGAAGAAGTCGCCTATCTGCTCTACACCTCCGGCTCGACCGGCGGCCCGAAGGGCGTGCTGGTCTCCCATCGGGCGCTGGCCGACCGGCTGACCGGCCTGGCCGCCGTGCCGGGGCTGCGGGCGGGCCAGGCCATGCTGGCGATGACCGCGTTGTCGTTCGACATCTCGATCGCCGAGCTGCTGCTGCCACTGACCGTCGGCGGCACCGTGGTCGCCGCCCCGGAGGAAGCCCGTCTCGACCCGGAGATCTTCGCGGCGGCGGTGCGCAGGCACTCCCCCGACGTCGTGCAGGCGACCCCGAGTTTCTGGCGGCTGGCCGTGGCCGCCGGCTGGCCCGGCGCGCCCGGCGCCGACCTGTGGTGCGGCGGCGAGGAGCTGACCACCACCCTGGCCGCGCACCTGCTGACCCGGGGCCGCCGCCTCTGGAACGTCTACGGCCCGACCGAGGCGACCATCTGGGCCTCGGCCCACGAGGTCTCCTCCGCCGACGACGTCGCCCTCGGCGCCGCGCTGCCCGGCAGCGGCCGGTGCCTGTCCCCGGAGGGCGAGATCCTCCTGTACGGCCACGGCCTCGCCCTCGGCTACCTCGACCGGCCCGACCTGACGGCCGACCGGTTCCGCCCCCGCGAGACCCCCGACGGCACCCGGCTCTGCTACCACACCGGCGACCGGGGCCGGCTGCGCGGCGACGGCCGGATCGAGTTCCTCGGCCGCGACGACGACCAGGTCAAACTGCGCGGCCACCGCATCGAGCTCGGCGAGATCGAACGCACGCTGGAGACGCACGAGAGCGTGTCGGAGGCGGTGGTCGTGGTCAGCGCCCGCGACGACCCGGCCCGCACCCACCTCACCGCGTTCGTCGTCGGCGAGGGCGTGGACGTGCGGAGCCTGCGCCGCTGGCTGGCCGAACGGCTGCCCGCCGCCATGCGTCCGGCCCGCATCGAACCCGTGGCCGCGCTCCCGAGGACCACCGCGGGCAAGGTCGACCGCCGGGCGTTGCGGTGACCGGCCCGCTGGCGGTCCTGGTCGCCGACCGCGCCTCCCTGACCCCGGTGGAGATCGTCACGGCCGCCGGGGACGACCTGCCGGTCCTGTTCGTCCTGGACCACCGGACCGACGACCGCCTGCGCACGGTCGCCGAGGCGCTGGCCCCGACCGTCCACGCCGACTTCGCCGACGCCGAGGGGTGCGCGGCCGTCATCGCCGCCGCCGGGGCCGGCGCGGTCACGACGTTCACCGACCGGCTCTGCCCCCTGGCGGCGCGCATCCGCCGCGAACGCTGGCCGGACAAGGAGGAGCAGCGCCGCCGCCTGGTCGCGGCGGGCGTCTCCCGCGTGCGGTCGGCCGTGCTCGACCACCCGGAGCAGGTCCGGCCCCTCCTGGCCGAGTGGGGCGGCGGCGTGGTGGTCAAACCGGTCGACGGGGTCGCCAGCGCGCACACCTGGTTGCTCCGCACCCCCGCCGACGTCGACGCGTTCACCGCCGGCCCGCACCGGCTGTTCGCCGAGGAGTTCGTCGCCGGGTTGCCCGGCACGGCGTCCCTGCCGGCCGACTACCTCTCGGTCGAGCTGGTCGGCCCGCTGGCGTTCGGCACCGACCGCGCCCCGCTGGCCGCGCCGTGCCGGGAGACCGGGCTGATGTGGCCGACGTCGCGGCCGGAGAGCGTGGTGGCCCGGCTGGTCGCCACGGCCGGCGAGGCGCTGGCGGCGCTCGGGGCGGGCCCCGGGAGCTACCACGTGGAGCTCAAGCCGGGCGTCGACCGCGACGAGATCATCGAGGTCAACGGCCGGCTGGGCGGCTTCGTCGCCCGCGCGGCCCGTTACGGCGCCGACGTCGACGTGGGCAGGCTGGCCCTCGACGTCGCGGCCGGCGCCTCCGGAGCACCCGCGTCGATCGCCTGGCGGCGGTGCGTGGCCGTCATGTTGTTCCCCGCGCCGCAGGGCGCGCGGCGGATCAGCCGGGCCCCCGACCGCCGCAGCCTGGGCCGCCGTCCCGGCGTGCTGGCCGTCGACGAGGTGCGCGGGGCCGGGGAGCCGTGCGACTGGCGGCGCGGCACCGACGACGCGGTCGCCACGGTCTGGCTGGCGGGCGCAGACCACCGGGAGCTCTGGGACCGGTTCCGCGACCTGGCCGACCACCTCCACGCGGCGTTCGCGTTCACCGGCGAGCACGGCGAAGCCGTGACCGGGGACTGGCCCGCATGCCTGCGGTGACGACCTCGCCCGTGCGCCGCTACGTGGCCGGTTCGTCGGTGTCGGCCTTCGGCAACCAGATGGCGGCCGTCGCGCTGCCGGTGGCGCTGATCTGGCACGGCGCGAGCGCCGCCGCCCTCGGCGTGGTGCTCGGCGCGGCGATCCTGCCCAAGACGGTGTTCCTGCTGGCCGGAGGCGTGCTCGGCGACCGCCTCGACCGCCGGGCCGTGCTCGTCGCAGGCGACCTGCTGATGGCGTCCACCCAGATCGCGACCGCCCTGCTGCTGTGGCACGGCGGCACGAGCCTGCTGCACCTGCTGGTCCTGGTCCAGATCCTGTACGGCTGCGCCAGCGCCCTGGCCGTGCCCGCGCTCATCGGCGTGCTGCCGCAACTCGTGCCGGTGACCGGCCTGCAACGGGCCAACGCCGTGTTGCGCACGGCCATGAACACGGCGGCGGTGCTCGGCCCTCCGGCCGCCGCCGGGATCGCGGCCGTCTGGCGGCCGGAGTGGGCGCTGCTGGCGAACGCGGCCACGTTCCTGGTGTCCGCCGCGGCGGTGGCGGGGCTGCCGCGGCTGTCCGCGCCGGCCGGACGGGCGTCGTTCACCCGGGAGCTGGCCGAGGGGTGGTCGGTGTTCCGCCGCACCACCTGGGTGTGGCTGATGGTGGGGTCGTTCGCGGTCTACCAGGCCACCGTGCTGCCGGTCGTCTACGTGCTCGGGCCGCTGATCACCGGAGACGCGGGCGGGTGGGCGGCCGTCCTGACGGCGCGCAGCGTCGGGGCCATCGCCGGGGGGCTGCTGCTCCTGCGCCGGCGACCTCGCCGGCCGGTCGCGCTGGCGTGCGCGCTGCTGCTGCTCGACGTGCCGTTCCTGCTGGGCCTGACCGCCGGGCTGCCCGTGGTGGCGCTGGTGTTCGCCTCGGTCGCGGCGAGCGCAGGGCTGGTCGCGGCCGACACGTTGTGGGAGTCGGCGCTCCAGGAGAACGTCGACCCGGCCGTCATCTCGCGGATCAGCTCCTACGACTGGATGGGGTCGGTGTTCTTCGCCCCGCTCGGCTACCTGGCGGTCGGCGCGGTGGCCGCCGCGGCCGGCACGTCGGCGACCGTCGTCGCGATCACCGTCGTGCACGCGGTCGTCCATCTGTCCCTCCCGCTGGCCCGGCCGATCCTGGCCGTGCGGCGGGCTCCGTCGTGAAGAGAGGCTCGATCATGGACGACTACCTGCGGTCCCGCTGGCGGCGGATCGCGCCCGGGGCGGGCGACGGCTTCCTGTCCGGCCCCGGCGGCGTGGCGGCGATGGTCGCCTTCGTGGTGGGCCTCCAGCAGTCGGGCCTCCCGGTCAGCATGCGCGACCTGCTCCGCTCGCCGACCGTGCCGCTGCTGGCGGAGGCCCTGCGGAACCGGCCGCCCGACGCGCCCGGGGAGTACCCGGCCTTCGCCGACCTGTGGGAGGAGGGCACGTCGGTGTGGTCGTCGGAGGCCGACACGCTGGTGCGGCTCGCCGACGGCGCGGGCCCGCCGCTGTTCTTCGTGCACACCGGCCTCGGCCAGGTGCGTTTCATGGAAGAGGTCGTGGACGACTTCCGGCGCGGCCGCCCGGTCTACGGCATCGAGGCCATCGGGCTGCGCGACCGCACCCGCCCCCCGCTGTCGATGGTCGAGATCGCTCAGCAGTACGTCGCCCAGATCCGCCGCGTGCAGCCGCACGGCCCGTACACGATCGGCGGGTTCTGCATGGGCAGCCACGTGGCGTTCGAGATGGCCCACCGGCTGGCCGAGGCGGGCGAGGAGGTGCCCGTGCTGGCGCTGCTGCCGTCGGCGTTCTCCCTCGACGCGGGCGGGGTGAACTCGATCAGGCCGGGCGTGCGGCAACGGCCCGCCGGGACCGGACCCGCCGACCTCTACCTCGAACGGCTCGCCTACGTGCAGCTCATGTTCGGCGACCTCGACCTGGCGGCGAACCGCGCCGACGTGCTCGCCGTCTTCGAGGAGACGTTCCGGCTCGACGGGGTGAAACCGGAGGACCTCTTCTGGCACGCCGTGGTGGCCGCCGCGGGCGCGTTCGCGCAGGAGAACTACGACCCCCGGCCCTACCGGGGACCGGCCCTGGTCTTCCAGACGGCGCGGACCGCGACCGGCGAGGCCGCCGACTGGTCGCCGGTGGCCCCGAACGCCCGGAACGTCGTGCTCGACGAGGAGGACAGCCTGGGCCTCATGCGGACCCGGGAGTTCGCCGACGCCGTGGCGTAGCGACACACCGCGCGGGAACCGCGATCGTCGCCATCTGCCGCTTAACCTGCGGAAATATGTCCAACCACTTCACCGGCCTCAGCCTCGGCCCGCCCATGGGCGACCAGCGTCTCGACCTGTGCGACCTCTACGCCTTCACCGCGCCCGGCGACCCCGACCGGACCGTGCTCATCCTGAACGCCAATCCGAACGCCGACGCCCTGCACCCCGACGCGATCTACCGGATGAACGTCGACACCGACGGCGACCTGCTGACCGACGTCGCCTTCAGCTGGGTCTTCGGCACGCCGGGGCCCGACGGCGCGCAGACCTACAGCGTCACCATGGCGACCGGCGAGCAGGCCCGCGACCCCGAAGCGGCCGGCACGCCGATCGTGACCGACGCCGCCGTCTCGTTCGGCCCGCGCGCCAACGTGGTCGAGAGCGGGGCGTACACGGTGGCCGCCGGGAGCCGCAGCGACGCGTTCTTCTTCGACTTCGACGGCATCAAGAACCTGTTCGACACCAGCGGCAACCGGAACTTCACCGCGCCGCACCTGGGCGGGAAGTCGCCGTGGACCGGCGTCGACTCCAACACCACCGCCAACGTCTTCTCGATGGCGATCGAGCTGCCGACCGCCGCGTTGCGGCCCAGCCCGACGCTGCGCGTCTGGGGCCGGTGCAGCGTGCGGCGCGACGGCGAGCTCGTGCACGCCGACCGCGCCGGGCACCCGTCGATGAGCAGCTTCTTCAACACCGACGACACGAAGGAGGAGTACAACGCCAGTGAGCCGGTGCACGACCGCGAGCGGTGGACCGACCAGTTCGTGCACCTGCTGGGCCACACCGGCGGCTACACCGAGGAGGAGGCGCGGGCCGCGATCGACGACCACGGCCTGCTCCCCGACGTGCTGCACTTCGACCCGGCCAAGCCGGCGTTCTACCCCAACGGCCGCACGTTCACCGAGGACGTCATCGACATCCGGGTCGCGTTCCTGACCAGGAACGAGGCCCCGCCCACCGGCCTGTCGCCGCACACCGACACGCTCGACCGGTTCCCGTACCTCGGCGATCCGCACATGTCGTGAAAAAGCAGTGGACGGGGAGCAGCGCGGGCTTGTAGCTTGCCGTCGACCGTGACACACCCGAGGAGGTGAGACCCATGAACGCTGTATCGACGTGGGTGCTCCCCCGATCCGTCACGGCCGGGCGACCGAGATAGGTGTCGCCGGGAGCGCCGTCATCCAGGCACTCCCGAAAGGCTTCACCTGATGAACTCTCCGCAAGTCGACGCCGATGTGATCATCGCCGGCAGCGGGCCGACCGGCGCGATGCTCGCGGCCGAGCTGCGGCCGCACGGTGTGCGGGTCCTCGTCGTCGAGAAGGAGACCGCGCCCAAGTCGTCCGTCCGCATCGTCGGTCTGCACATCCGCACGCTCGAACTGATGGCGACGCGCGGCCTCCTCGACCCGATCCTGGAGCACGGCCGGCGGCGTCCGGCCGCCGGCTTCTTCGCCGCCATCCCCAAACCCGCGCCCGAGAACCTCGACTCCCCCTACGCCTACATCGTGGGCATCCAGCAGCCGGTCATCGAGCGCCTGCTCGCCGACCACGCGACCGGCCTCGGCGCGGAGATCCGGCGCGGGCAGGCCGTCACCGGCTTCCAGCAGGACGACGACGGCGTCACCGTCGAACTGACCGGCGGGCAGCGGCTGCGCGCGCGGTACCTCGTCGGGTGCGACGGCGCGCGCAGCACGGTGCGCAAGCTCCTCGGCGTCGGCTTCCCCGGCGAGCCCTCCCGCAACGACACGCTCATGGGCGAGATGGAGGCGGCCGCGCCGCCCGAGGAGATCGCCGCCACGATCGCCGGGCTCGGCGACCGCCACCAGCGCTTCTGGCTCCGGCAGATCGGCGGCGTCTACAGCGTGGTCGTCCCGGCCGCCGAGGTCGCCGACCGCACCGAACCGCCCACCCTGGACGACTTCAAGGAGCGGCTGCGCGCCCTCATCGGCACCGACTTCGGCGTGCACTCCCCGCGCTGGTTGTCGCGCTTCGGCGACGCCACCCGGCTGGCCGAGCACTACCGGGTCGGGCGGGTGCTGCTGGCCGGCGACGCGGCGCACATCCATCCGCCCATCGGCGGACAGGGCCTCAACCTGGGCGTCCAGGACGCCGTCAACCTCGGCTGGAAACTGGCCGGTCAGATCGCCGGCTGGGCCCCGGACGGCCTGCTCGACACCTACCACGCCGAACGCCACCCGGTCGCCGCCGCCGTGCTCGACAACACCCGCGCCCAGATGGAGCTCTCGCGGCCGGAACCGGGCCCCCAGGCCGTGCGGCGGCTGCTCACCGAACTGATGGACATCGACGAGGTGAACCGCCGCCTGGTCGAGAAGATCACCGCGATCGACATCCGGTACGACTTCGGGCCGGGCCCCGACCTGCTGGGCCGCCGCCTGCCCGACGTGGGCCTGAAGGAGGGCAGCCTCTTCGGCGTGCTGCGGCCCGGCCGGGGCCTGCTGCTCGACCGGACCGGCGGCCTCACCCCCGGCGGCCGGTCCGGACGGGTCGACCACCTCGCCGATCCGACGGCCGCGCTGGACGTCCCGGCGGTGCTGCTCCGCCCCGACGGCCACGTCGCCTGGATCGGCGACGACCAGCGGGATCTGGACGTCCACCTGGCCCGCTGGTTCGGCTGATCGAGTTTGTCGGTGGCGGGACCTAGGGTGCCCGCCATGACCCCTTGGACCGAACCCCCCGGCTCCGGCGAACGCTGGCTGGCGACCTTCGTCGCCGGAGCCGCCGCCGATCGGGCGGCGCTGCGCGACGAACTGCGGTCCCAGGTCGACGCCGACGACGGATGTCGGCAGTCCAGCGAGACCTACCTCCACCCCGCCCAGTGGCAGGCCGCGCTGGCCGCCGAGCTCGTCACGCCGGGCAGCGCCCTGGCGGTGCCGCCGATCGAACCGCACCGCTACTGGGAGGGGTCGGGCCACTCCACGAGGGTCCGCGTGGTGACCCGCGGCGAGGAGCCCGACCCCGCCTGGCCGCCCCGGCGGTTCGTCGTCATGGGCCGGCATCCCGGCGACCCCGCCGCCGACGACACCCCGAGGCGTGTCTTCCTCGTCACCTGGACCAGCGACGACGGCCCGAGCGGGGCGGTGGCCCGCGAGGGCGACCGGGAGATCCCCTACGCGCGGGGCCGCATCCACCTGAACGGCGCCCCCACCGACGTCGAACGCCCGCCGCCGCCCGCGCGGGCCTGGTCCGGCTACGACCACGACCCGGTGATCCGTCCCGGCGTCGTCTACGACGACGCCGAGGAGGTCATGCCCGACCACCTCCACGACCACGTCTTCGCGCGCATGGCCGAGCTCGGCGTCGACCCCGTCCGGATCGCTGCGATGCGGGCCGACGTGGAGGTGCCCCCGCCCGGCCCCGGCGAGCCCCTCGTCGAGGTCACCGTCGCCTTCGTCCCGTCGCGGCTGCGTTCGGTCCTGCCCGAGGAACTGTCCGGGCCCGACGAGTGGCGGCGGCGGAACCGGCTGCCGCGTTCGGGCGCCCTGGCCCCGCTCCACGAGTTCCAGCTGCACCGCTACGCGGAGGTCGCCGCCGCCCTCCGCGACGACGCCCTGCCGCCGGTGCTGCTGGCGACGCCGACCCGCCCGAGCGGCCACCTCGACCCCGGCGTGCTGGTCGACCGGCTGGAGACCTGCGCGGCCGCCGGTGTGGAGCCGCTCCCCGCCGACCTCGCGCAGGCGCTGCTGCGCCTGCCCCGGGGCCGCCACCCGGCGGCGGCCGAGCGGGCCGCCCGGATCGGCTCGGCCGCGGCGGGCGAGGCCGCCCGCTGGCTGGCCGGCGACGGCCTGGCCGACCCCGAGTGCGGGTTCACCTGGCAGCGCATGGTGAACGCCACCATGGTCGACCTCGGCGACGACGAGCTCGACGAGCGCCTAGAGCTCCGGCTGCGGCCGATGTTGCGGGTCACCACCCCGACCGGCCTCCCGCTGATCGACGAGGTGCTGCTGCGCGAACCCCGCGACTGGATGGTCGACGACTCCGCCGGACAGCTGGGCGACTGGCCCGCCATGCTGCCCTCCCATCGCGAGGTCGTGGCGCTCAACCTGCTGCCCTACCTGCTGGGCGAACGGGTGACGCCAGACCTGACCGGCCTGGCACTCGGCGAGGGCCCGGTCGGCCGGTCGACGGCGGTGATCGTCGCGTTCCTGGTGGCCTGCGGCGCGCCCGGTGTGGTCCCGCTGTTCCAGGCCATGGCGGCCACGGGCGAACTGCCCGCCGAGGAGGTCGCCCGCCAGCTCGTGCTGGTGCTGCGCCGCACCGGCCGGCAGACCCGCCCCACCGTCGCGGTGCTGCGCGAGCTCGCCGAGGCCGGCGGCCACGCGGAGGTGTGGCGCGTCCTGAGCGCCGTGTTGCCGTCGGTGCTGCCGAGCGAACGCGAGCACATGACGCTGACGCTGACCGAACTCGTCGCCTTCGCCGCCGACGTCGCCCGCCTGGCCGGGGCGCGCGGGGCGATCCCGGTCGTCGCCGAGAACGCGCGCAGTCCGCGCACGCTCCGCTTCGTCCACGAGTGCCGGCGGCTGCACGCCCAGCTCACCGGGGCGACACCGTGACGGGCCGCTGAAACACGGCCCGGCAGGCCAGCAGGGCGAGCCCGAACAGCGGCAGCCAGGCGAGCCGGGCCGCCACCCAGCCCGGATCATCGGGCCCGGTGTGCAGCCCGGCCAGCGGCCCGAAGGGCAGCCCGAGCGCGGTCACGCTGATGAGGGCCGTCTGGTGCCAGACGTAGACGGTCATCGCCGACAGGTTCACCGCCGCGACCAGGCCCCACAGGGCCGGCCGGCGCATCAGCCGGCGCAGCGGGCCGAGCAGCAGCAGCGCCGCGCCCGCCTGGGCCAGCCCGAACGTCACGGCGGCCAGCGTCGGCGGCGACTGGTTCGACACCGCCGCTCCGGGCACCCCAACCATGGCCGCCGGGTAACCCCCGGCCGTGACCAGGACGCCGGTCGCGACCGCCCCGCCCGCCAGCAGCACCCAGCCGTTGTGCCGCCGCCGGCCCAGTCCCACGCAGTAGGGCACCAGCCAGGCCGCCCCCACGTTGAGCCAGCCGACCCAGCCCGGGGCGTCGAAGGCGAACCGGGCCAGGTCGACGGCCGCGACCACGGCCACCGGCCAGCCGGGATGCAGCCTGGCCACCAGCGGCGTGACCGCCATCAGCGCGCCATAGACGGGCAGGAACCACAGCGGCGCCCACACCAGCTTGGCCAGCGCCGCCACCGTGCCGGGGTCCGCGCCGCAGGCGAGCAGCACCACCACCACGACCGCCCACACCCCGGCGAGGGCGGGCAGCGGGCGCAGCAGCCGGGCCAGCCGGAACCGGAGCGGGGTCGTGCTCCGGGCCGCGACCATGCCGCCGACCAGGAAGAACAGCGCCATCGTCTGGAGGAGCCACGACACCGGGGCCAGTTCGGGCAGGTGCTTCAGCGGGCTCGTCACCCTGATCGTGCCGCTGTCGGCGACGAGCGCGGTGACGAGCCAGTGGCCGCACACCACCCCCGCGATCGCGAGGGCGCGCAGCGCGTCGACGCCCCGGTCACGCATGGGCCACGATCCCGGCGATGCTCGTCAGCGACCGGCCCAGCAGGTAGTCGCCGTGCCCGGCCTCCCCGGCGTCGAACGGCCGCGCGCCGAAACCCGGGGACACGGGGTCGGCTCCGAAGATCGCGGGCACGTCCCCGATCCAGTCGTCGCGGCCCCGGCCGGCCCAGACGGTCGCCGGGCTGCGCAGGGCGGCGGCCGATTCGGCCGGGACGCCAGCGGCGCCGTACAGGACCAGGTTCTCGACCGGCAGGCCCGGCGCGGCGCGGGCGCACACGACGGCGCCGTAGGAGTGGCAGAGCAGGGAGATCCGCGCGCCCGGGTGGGCGGCGGCGAGCCCGGTGACGAACGCGCGCAGGCGCGGGGCCGCCGCGTCGGCGCGCGTGGTGGTCACCGAGCCGAGGCTGAGCAGGCGCGGGGCCGGATAGCCGAGCCAGGCGATCACCGCCGAGCCGGGCCCGAGCGCGGCCTGGAGACGGGTCGCGCCGCCCCGGAGCCGCCCGTAGGCGTCGAGGGTGGTGCCCGCGCCCGGGACGACGACCGCGACGGTCCGGGCCGGGAGCACGCCGACCACCTCGACCGCCGTGCCGCCGTCGTGGCCGTCGAAGGCCAGGAAGGCGCGCGACGGGCTCGCCATCGCGCGCAGCGACGCGGCCCGGGTGGCGTCGCCGCGTTCGGCCGCGAGCCGGGCGGCCTGGCCGATGGCCTCCCTGGTCAGCGCGTACTGCGCCGGGCCGAAGGCCACCGGGGTCTCCGGTGGCGCGGCGACGCCTTGGCCGCCGACCGGCACGGCCACCGACGCGGTGAGCAGGAGGGATCCGAGCAGTCGCTTCATGCCGGGGACGATGCCGGAGGCCGTGGTGGCGGCGCATCGGAGCCGGGGCGTACGACCACGGTCCGATTCCCCGTATACCGCCGCGAACCTACGATCGGCCCATGATTCAACCGGGCTTGTGGTGGACGGTCCCGCCGTGAGCGGTCGGCGTGCTCGTCGTGGTTCTGTCGCGCGGCGGCTCCCCGGCCGGTTCCGACCTGGCCGTGCTGGCGGTCACGACCGTGCTCGTCGTGGCGGGCGGCGCGCTGCTCGACCGGCGGCCGCTGCCCGGCCTCGCGTTCCTGCTGGTCACGTTGCCGGTCGGCGGGCTGCTCTCCGTCGGGGTGCTGCCGTTCGCCCAGTTCGCCGTGGTCGCCTTCGGCCTCTACCGGATCGCCGCCACCGCCGCCCGGCGCGTCTCGTCGATCGCGCTGGCCGCCGCGGCGGGCGTGGAGATCCTCTGCCTGCTGTCCGCCCCGCCCGTCTCCTTCGTGCTGGTGCTGGTCACCGTGATCGCCTGGTTGCTCGGCCGGGCCGTCGGGCAGGCCGGCGAGCACGCCGCGGCCCGCGTGGGCTGGACCGCCGCCCAGGCCGTCGCCGACGAGCGGCTGCGCATCTCCCGCGAGCTGCACGACACGGTCGCCCACTCCATCGGGGTGATCGCCTTCCAGGCCGGGGCCGCCCGGCGGGTGATCGGCACCCGGCCCGAGGAGGCGGCGCGGGCGCTCGGCGAGATCGAGACGGCCGGGCGCGAGGTGCTCACCGGGCTGCGCCGCATGCTGGTGGCGCTGCGCGACGGCGACCCGGCCCCCTCGGGCGGGCTGGCCGACCTGTCGCGGCTCGCCTCGACGGGGGTGCGCGTGGAGTTCAGGGAACTCGGTGCGCGGCGGACGTTGCCGCCGGAGGTCGACATGGCGGCGTACCGGATCATTCAGGAGGCGGTCACCAACGTGGCCCGGCACGCCGCGACCGGCTCGTGCGCGGTGACCGTCGACTACCGGGAGGCCGAGGTGGCCGTCGAGGTCGTCGACGGCGGCCGGGGCGGCCGGGGGCCGGTCGTGCCGGGCTTCGGGCTGGCCGGCATGCGGGAGCGGGCCACGCTGCTGGGCGGCGTGTTCACCGCCGGTCCGGTGCCCGGCGGCGGGTTCCGGGTCGCGGCCAGCCTGCCGGTGGAGGCACGATGACCGTGCGCGTGCTGCTGGCCGACGACCAGCCGCTGATCCGGGCCGCGCTGCGAATGGTCATCGCCGACGCGCCCGGCCTGGAGGTCGCCGGAGAGGCCGGGACCGGCGCCGACGCGGTCCGCCTCACCCGCGAACTCGGCCCCGACGTGGTCGTGATGGACCTCCGCATGCCCGGCATGGACGGCGTCGAGGCGACCCGGCGCATCACCGAGGCGGGCGGCGGCGCGCGGGTGGTCGTGCTGACGACCTTCGACGACGACGAGAACGTCTACGGCGCTCTGCGCGCCGGAGCGGCCGGGTTCCTGGTGAAGGACATGGCGCTCGACGACATCCTGAGCGCGGTGCGGGTGGTCGCCGCCGGTGACGCCCTGATCGCACCCGCCGTGACCCGGCGGCTGATCGCGGCCTTCGCGGCCCGCCCGCGGGCCCGTCCGGAACACCGGGCGCTGAGCGTGATCACCGAACGCGAGCGCGAGGTCCTCACCCTGATCGGGCGCGGCCGGTCGAACGCCGAGATCGCGGCCGAGTTGTTCATCACCCCGGCGACGGTCAAGGCCCACGTGACCCGGCTCCTGGTGAAGCTGGCCGCCCGCGACCGGGTGCAGTTGGTGATCATCGCGTACGAGACCGGCCTGGCACCCTAAGCCTGGACGGCGGCCTCCACGAACGCGCGCACCAGCCGCTCCTGGCGGCCGGGCACGAAGGCCAGCGACACCGGGATCGGCGGGGCGTCGCACAGCGGCACGAACGTCACGGCGGGGTGCACCGACCGCCGCATGGCGACCTCCGGCACGACCCCGATGCCGCGCCCGGCCGCGACCGACTCGATCCACTCGTCGAAGTTCTCGGTCTCGACGACGGCGCGGGGCTGCCGGTCGGGCCACGACCACGGGCCGGTGGTCCCGCTCAGGACGTTCACGACCAGGGGCCAGTCGGGGATCTCGTCCCAGTCGACGTGGTCGAGCGCGGCCAGCTCGCAGTCGGCGGAGCAGACCGCCACCCGGGCCTCGTCGAAGAGATGGACGAGCCGCAGCTCGCCCGAGGTGGGCGACCTCGGGTCGCCGCGCAGCAGCGCGACGTCGACCGTGCCGCGTTCGACGGCCGCGATCACGTCGTCGGCGCGGACCATGACGACCGTGCTCCCGGTCGCCTCCTCGAACCGGGTGACGATCTCCTGCGCCCACGGGTCGGGCAGCAGCCAGCTGAACCCCAGCCGGAGCCTGCTCTGGTGCCGGGCCGTCGCCACGGCGCGGTCGACGTCGGCCAGCACCCGCTCGGCGTCGTCGAGGAACTGCCGTCCCTCGCACGTCAGCTCGACGTGCCGGGAGCTCCGGTCGAGCAGCCGCACCTGGAGCACGTCCTCCAGCTGGCGGATGGTCCGGCTCAGGGCGGGCTGGGTGAGCGCCATCTCGTCGGCGGCGCGGGTGAAGGACCCCAGCCGGGCCACCGTGACGAACGCCCGCAGATGGCGGAGCTCAACATCCATAACCGTCAAGCATAGATGCACGACAATAGGCATTTCCGGAAGCCCCGGGGCCGCTCTAGCGTCGGAGTGACGACGCACCGAAAGGATCGATCGTGCACAGTGTCCTCACCGGTCTGGGACTGACCTCCCCCGTCCTGGCGGCTCCGATGGCCGGCGGGGCCAGCACCCCGGCGTTGGTGATCGCGGCGGCGAAGGCCGGTGGCCTCGGGTTCGTCGCCGCGGGCTACAAGACCCCCGATCTGCTCGCCGAGCAGATCGGCCAGGTCCGCGCGGCGGGCGTGCTCTTCGGGGTGAACGTCTTCGCCCCCAACCCCGTCCCCGTCGACCCGGCCCTCTACCGCGCGTACGCCGACCTGCTGCGCGCCGAGGCCGACCGCTACGGCGTGGAGGTCGGCGGCGGCACGCCGACCGAGGACGACGACCACTGGCACGAGAAGATCGACCTGCTGCTGACCGACCCGGTCCCGGTGGTGAGCTTCACCTTCGGCCTGCCCGACGCCCGGACCGTCGCGGCCCTGCGCGCGGCCGGCACCCTCGTCGTGCAAACCGTCACCTCGGCCGAGGAGGCCAGGGCCGCCGCCGAGCTGGGCGTGGATCTCCTCGCGGTCCAGGCGTCCGCCGCCGGCGGCCACTCGGGCACCCTCACGCCCGAGCGGGTCCCGCCGGAGACGCCCCTCCCCCAGCTGCTCGGCGAGGTCGGGGCGGCCGTGCGGCTGCCGCTGATCGGCGCGGGCGGCATCGCGACCCCGACCGCCGTCGGCACCGCCCTGGCCACCGGAGCCGCCGCGGTGAGCGTCGGCACGGTGCTGCTGCGCTCCGACGAGAGCGGCGCGTCGACCCCGCACCGCGACGCCCTGGCCGACACCCGGCGGCGCTGCACGGTGATCACCCGCGCCTTCACCGGCCGCCCGGCCCGGGGGCTGCGCAACGAGTTCACCGACCGCTACACCGCCCAGGCCCCATTGGGCTATCCCGCCCTCCACCACCTGACCAGCCCGATCCGCAAGGCCGCCGCCGCCAAGGGCGACGCGGAAAGGGTCAATCTGTGGGCCGGCACCGGCTACCACAACGCCACGGCCGAACCCGCGACGCGCATCCTGACGGGTCTCACGCGCCGGTTGTGGCTCTGACGGATCGCGGCGCGAATTCTTCGTAGCGCTATTTCCGTCATCGGCCCGAATTCGATTTCCGCGGCCCGAAAAGCCGCGCAGGTGAACCGTCTCACTTAGCGGGATCCCCGCTTCTCACCATCGCGTTTCCGGTTTATGAACGGCGTGAGAACTTCTCCCCACCGGAAGGAAACCCGTGACGCGATTATCAAGAATCCTGCTGGCGGTCGCGATCGCCCTCGGCCTCGTGCAGGTCGCCACCAGCCCCGCGCAGGCCGCCGTGCCGAACCGCTGGGGCTACGCCTACGTCAACGTCCCCGTCGGCGTCCCCAGCCTCGCCCACCAGGCTGGAAGCTGGCCGGGCGGCTTCAACGTGAGCGTCACCCCGGGCGGGGCCGGCGAGACGATCGTCCGGTTCCCGCAGATCGCCGGGCCGGGCGGCGTCGCCCACGCCACCGCCGTGTCGACCGGGCCGCACATCTGCCAGGTCGCCAAGTGGATGCCCATCGGCCCCGACCAGATCGTCGTGGTCAGGTGTCACCAGTTCGGCGGCGCGCCGACCACCGTTCCGTTCACGGTCACCTGGTCGGAGAGCACGCCCCCCATGGCCGGGCCCGGCACCCAGGGCTTCGGCTACGTCCACTACAACGGCGGGATCATCGCCTCCTACAACTCCGCGTTCGGCGCGAACCTCGTCAGCGTGCTGGGCGTCGGCTGGTACAAGGTCGACATGAACGGCCTCGGCTCCGCCGCCGTGGCCGGCGGCATCCAGGTGACGGCGCAGAACGACCTGGCCCAGGCCAGGTGCAAGGTGGTCAACTGGGCGCCGGGAGCGGTCGTCCAGCAGATCGAAGTCCGGTGCTTCAACGCGGTCAACACCCCGATGCACTCCGGCTGGAGCCTGACCTACCAGCGGGAGCGCAACATCAACGGGCGCTGGGTGCCGCCGAAGGCGTTCGGGTACACCTTCGACCACACCCCGGCCAACCCCGGGCCCTACGCGCCGGCCCCGGCCGGCGTCAACTACAACTCGCAGGGCGGGGTCAACACGGTGCGGTCGACCGGCCTGGGCCTGCGCATGGTCACGTTCCCGCTGGTGGGATACGCGATCGACCACGTGCAGGTGACGGCCTACGGCAACAACCCCGACCACTGCAACCTGCAGTCGATCTGGAACACCATGGGCGGCGTCGCCACGGTGCGGAACGTCCAGTGCTGGACCAACGTGACCCGTGCCGACCGCGCGTCGTTCGTGTCGTACACCTCGACCCAATAGAGAAGCGATGAGTTCTCCGCGTCGTGCCCGTCTGTACGTGTGAACCGAAACTCACGGAAGGCAGGCACGATGCGGAAACTGGTCTTCGCCATGAACCTGAGCCTCGACGGCTACGTCGCCGCACCCGGCGACGACCTCGGCTGGAGCACACCGAGCGACGAGTTGTTCCAGTGGTGGTCCGACCGGGTGGGGGCGACCGCCCTGGCGCTCTACGGGCGCAGGATGTGGGAGACGATGAGCGCCGACTGGCCGACCGCCGACCGGCGGCCCGGCGCCACCCCGGCGCACATCGAGTTCGCCCGCCGCTGGCGGGACATGCCGAAGGCGGTGTTCTCCTCGACGATCGACACGGTCGACTGGAACACCCGCCTGGTCACCGGCGACGCGGTCACCGAGATCACCCGGCTCAAGGCCGGAGACGGCGGCCCGATGGACGTCTGCGGCGCCACCCTCGCCGCCACCGCCATGCGGGCCGGCCTGATCGACGAGTACGTGCTGGTCACCGCCCCGGTCCTGCTGGGCGGCGGCAGACCGTTCTTCACGGCCCTGGACGGCTGGGTGAACCTGACCCTGGTGGAGACGCGCACGTTCCCCGGCGGCGTGCTGCTGACCCGGTACGAGACGAGGCGCTGACCTCACAACGCCGGGGACAGGCCCAGCCAGGGTCGGTCCCTGGCGTCGAACCCGGTGAGCTCGGCGATCCGCCCGTCGACGACGTGCAGCACCGCGATCGTGTACAACCGGTGCCGCGTGTCGCCGGGGGCGCGCAGGTAGAGCGCGGCGGCGGGCATGCGGTTGAGCGTCGTGGCGGCGCAGCGCCAGTCGTCGTGGCCGGGCCGGAAGAGCCCGCCGGAGACCCAGCCGTCCACCGCCTCCCTGGCCGTCGTGGTCACCGTGCCCGGCACCGGCAGCATCGCGAAGCGCAGGTCGTCGCGGAGCAGGGCGCTCAGCCCGTCGAGGTCGTTGCGCTCATGGGCGTCCATGTACGCCCTCACGACGCCGCGCTCCTCCTCCGACAACTCGTGCGTGGCGGGGCTGCGCCAGTCGAGGCGGCGGCCGGGCAACCGCTCGCGCACCGTCACCCGGGCCCGCTGCAACGCGCTGGTCACCGACGCGACGGTCAGCCCGAGGGTCTCGGCCGCCTTCGCCGCCGGCCAGCCCTGGACGTCGCGCAGGATGAACACCGCCCGCTGCCGGGGCGGCAGGTGCCGGACCGCGACGACGAACGCCAGCTCGATCGTCTCCCGCGCCACCACCGATTCCTGCGGGTCCTCGGGCAGCATCACGTCGGGGTAGGGCTGGAGGTCCGCCAGCCCGGCCGGCACGGGTGTGCGCTTCTCCAGGTGGTCGAGGCAGGCGTTGGTCGCGATCCGGTAGAGCCAGGTCCGCAGGCTCGCCTGCCCCTGGAACGTCTCCCGCCGGCGCCACGCCCGCAGGAGCGTCTCCTGCGTCAGGTCCTGCGCGTCCTGGTAGTTCGCGAGCATGCGGTAGCAGTGCACCTGCAGCTCACGCCGATGGCGCTCGGTCAGCAGCGCGAACCGCGCGGCGTCGTCGGTCATGGTCGTCGATCCTTCCACCGGGGCCTCACGAAGGAACTGACGGCCCGGCCGCGGATTTCTGATCGGTCAGTGACCGGCGCCCGCCAGGTTGAGGCCGACCACGCCCGCGAGGATGAGGAAGATCGACACGATCTTGAGAGGGCTCACGTCGTCGCCGAGCAGGATCATGCCGAGGGTGGCCGTGCCGACCGCGCCGATGCCGGTCCAGACGGCGTAGGCGGTGCCGACGTCCAGGCTCTTCAGCGCGACCGCGAGCAGCCCGAAGCTGAGAACGGCGAAGCCGACGAAGGCGACGGCCGGGACGGGCACGGAGAACCCGTCGCTGAGCTTGAGCGAGTAGGCCATCGCGACCTCGAAGAGACCGGCGGCGATGAGGAGGATCCAGGCCATGACGACTCCTTGTGGGAGCGTCGTCTTGGCGGTCCGGGTACGGCGCGTCTCGTCCGGGCGGATCCCGTCGTCGGGCCGCATCCGGGTCAACGGCCGTGTTACGCGGATGATTCCCCCATCTCACAATTCCGCCGAAACGATGGTGAGATCCCGACCCGTCACATTCCGCAGGGTGCCGGACATCTACCAGGTGTCCGACCACCTGCGGCAAGGAGACGCCGTGACACATCGAGATCGCTTCGAAGCGGTCTATGACGCGTACTACCCGGCGATACACCAGTACGCCGCCCGCCGCACCGGTTCCCCCGACGACACGGCCGACGTCATCTCCGAGACCTTCCTCACCGTCTGGCGGCGCATCGGCGACCTGCCCGAGGGCGAGGAGGCGCTGTTGTGGTTGTACGGGGTGGCCCGCCGCGTCCTGGCCAACCAGCAGCGCGGCGCGACCCGCAGGGCGGTGCTCGCCGAACGGCTGCGCGCGGAACTGGCCGCCGACCGGCCGGTCACGCCGGTCGAGCTGGAGCACGTCCGCGCCGCCTTCGACGAGTTGCGCGAACGCGACCGCGAGGTCCTGGCGCTGGCCTGCTGGGAGGGCCTGACCAGCGACCGGATCGCCAAAGTGGTGGGATGCACGGCCTTCACCGCCCGGACCCGGCTGCATCGAGCGCGCAAGCGGCTGGCGGCGGCGCTGGAGCGGCAGGCGTCCTTGACGATCGCGATGGGAGAGACATGAGCGACATCGACCACCTGGTGAAGGCCATCGACCCCGCACCGCACGCGCCGGAGCCGGGGCCCGGCGCGCGCGAACTGCGCGAGGCGATCCTGAGCACTCAGCCACAGCCGCGCCGGACAGCCCGGCGACGGCCGTGGCGGGCCGGCGCCATCGGGCTCGCGGCGGCCGCGGCTGCGACGGCGCTGCTCCTCGACCAGGTCACCCCCACCGCACCGCCCTCTCCCCCGGCCGCACCGGTCTCGATCCTGCTGGTCGCGGCCGCCAAAGCCGAAGCCGCCCCCACGGGGGCCTACTGGCACCTCAAGGAGTCGTCCACGGGATTGCGGTCGCGGCCGTTCGGCAAGAAGGGCGACACCTACCACCTGGAGCTCACCGGCGTGTCGGAGACGTGGGCGGCCGAGGACGGGCGCACCTGGACCGGCTTCAGGGAAATCGCCCGCCCCTCGGACCTGGCGGCCTGGCGCCGCGACGGCTCGCCGACCGAGTGGCCGATGGGGCCCGACGGCGGCGTCTACTCCACCTCCCCCGGCCAAGGCACGTTCTTCCAGAACGGCAGGAAGTCCCGGCTCTACTGGAGTGCCCTGCCGATGACCCTGAAGGAGATCCAGGCGCTGCCCACCGACCCGGAAGCGCTGAAGGAGCGCGCCCTCGAGGCGATCCGCAGAGACGACGGCGCCGGGCCGCCGGAAGCGGGCCTGCCGCGCACCCTGGCCTCGCTCCTGTACGAACTGCCCGCCTCCCCTCAGGTGCGCAGTGCCGCCTACCGGGCGCTGGCGACGCTGCCCGGGGTGCGGGTCGACGGCCCGGCCACCGACCCGCAGGGCCGGGCGGGCGTCGCCGTGACCTTCCTGATCCAGGGAGACCGCACCCCCCCGATCAGGCTGATCATCGACCCCGGCACCTCCAAGGTGCTGACCTTCGAGGTCTCCACCATGCCGAAGCAGGAGGGTTACCGGGTCAACGTGGTGCTGGAGTCGGGCTGGACCAACGCCGAGCCCGCCCCGTCGGCCCCGTAGACGCCGCCCGTCACGCCACCGCGGTTCCTTCGAGTTCGACCAGCTGACCGGGAACGGCCAGCCGCGTCACTCCGAGCATCGTCGTCGCCGGCGCCGCCCCGGCCGCCCCGAGCCGGGCGGCCAGCACGCCGTAGTGCTGGAAGAGCAGGTCGACGTCGGTCGTGTAGACGTTCAGCCGGACCAGGTCCGGCAGCGCCATGTCCGCCCCGGCCAGCACCGCCTCGACGTTGTCGAGGCTCAGGGCGAGCTGCCCCGCCATGTCGTCGGAGTGCCGGGGCTTGCCGTCGGCGTCCATCGCCGTCTGGCCCGACAGGTAGAGGGTCCGGCTCTCGCCGGTGACCAGTTCGCCCTGGTTGAAGCCCAGTTCCAGCGACCACGTCACCGGGTTGACGGCCGTTCGCCGCAGCGCCATGAGAAGACTCCGTTCGTTCGCGTGGGTACGGTCAGAGCCTCCCGCCGAATCACGACATCCTCTGTCGTGTATTCCTCCTAAGGTTTCCGTATGCGTGCCGACCGGCTGGTCTCCCTGGTGCTGCTGCTCCGGCGGCACGGCCGGTTGTCCGCGTCGGCGCTGGCCGGGGAGCTGGAGGTGTCGACCCGCACCGTCCTGCGCGACATCGAGGCGCTGTCGGCGGCGGGGGTGCCGGTCTACGCCGAGAGGGGCCGGCACGGCGGGTTCACGTTGCTGCCCGGCTTCCGTACCGAGCTCACCGGGTTGACCCCCGACGAGGCCCTCGCGCTGCTGATCGCGGGGTCGCGGCGGGGCGCGCAGGCGTTCGGGCTGGGGTCGGCGCTGGCGTCGGCGATGCTCAAGGTGGTCGACGCGCTGCCCGACAGCTACCGCGACACCGCCGCCGGGGCGGCCGAGCGGCTGCTCATCGACCCGGAGACCGATCTGCTGTCGCGGCGGCTGGTCCACGACGAGGCGCCCGACGCCGTCGCCGCGGGGGTGCTGCGCGCGGTGCTCGCCGGGCGCAAGCTGCGCATCCACTACGCCGCCGCCGACCAGCGGCCGGAGTGGCGCACCGTCGACCCGATCGGCCTGGTGACCGTGCGCGACCGCGGCTATCTGCTGGCCACGCGGTCGGGCGCCGACCGCACCTACCGGTTGTCGCGGATCGCGGCCGTCGAGGAGCTCGCCGAAGCGGCCGAGCGGCCCGCGCGCGTCGACCTCGACCGGGCCTGGCAGGAGCGCGGCACCCGCTTCCGGGCGGGCGGCGACCAGGTCACCGTGCTGGTCCTGCTCGACGCGGCGCGGCGGGAGGAACTGGCCGGCACCGCGCTGGCCGTCATCGCCGAGGACGACGAACCCGACGGCCGCCTGCGGCTGGAGGTCTCCTTCCAGGACTCCCGCCACGCCATCTGGGCGTTGTGGCGGCTCGGCGCGGGGGCCGAAGCCCTGTCGCCGCAGTGGTTGCGCACCGCGCTGCACGAACGCGCCGTCGCACTCGCCGACAGATACGGCTCCGGTACGGCTCCGCCCGCCCGGCCGCCGGCCTGAGCCCGCGCCGAAAACGCGTTGCCGCCGGTCTCTCCCGGAACGTATGGTCTTGCGCCCGTGGTCACAGTTGTGGAGCGGGTACTTCCCCGGCGTCTCGGGCGCGGGTTCCGGTGGTTGCTGGCGTCGAGCTGGCTGACGAACCTGGGCGACGGCATCGCCGCCGCGGCGGGCCCGCTGCTGGTCGCGTCGCTGACCGACGACCCGCTGATGATCTCGTTGTCAGCGCTGGTGAGCTGGGCGCCGCCGCTGCTGTTCGGCCTCTACGCGGGCGTGTTGTCCGACCGCCACGACCGGCGCCGGATCGTGCTGGCCGCGAACGCGGCGCGGGCGCTGGTGCTGATCCTGCTCGTCGTGCTGATGGCGACCGGCCGGGTGACGGTGGAGGCGGCACTGGCGCTGCTCGCGCTGCGGGCCGTCGCGGAGGTCTTCGCCGACAACGCGACCGCGACGCTCACGCCGATGCTGGTCGACCGCGACGACCTCGTCGTCGCCAACGCCCGGCTGGGCACCGGCTTCATCACGCTCAACCAGCTCGCCGGGCCGCCGGTCGGCGCGGCGCTGTTCGGCCTCGGCCTGGCCTGGCCGTTCGCCGGTCAGCTGCTGCTGGTCGCGGCGGCGATCGTGCTGGTCACCCGCATCACCCTGCCCCCGCAGACCCGCCAGGCCGACGGCCGCAAGCCGAACGCGCTGCGCGAGCTGGTCGAGGGCTTCCGCTGGACGGCCCGCCACGCCGCCGTCCGGACGCTCGCCCTGACGATCCTGATCTTCAACTTCACCTTCGGCGCGGCCTGGTCGGTGCTGGTGCTCTACACCCAGGACCAGCTCGGCCTCGGCGCGCTCGGCTTCGGCCTGATGACCACGATCGGCGGCGTCGGCGGCCTGATCGGCACCGGCCTCTACGGGGCGATCACCCGAAGGGTGAGCCTGGGCGCGCTGATGCGGATCGGGCTCGTCATCGAGACCTTCACCCACCTGGGCCTGGCGCTGACCCACTCCCCCTGGGTCGCCGGGGCGATCTTCCTGGTGTTCGGCGCGCACGCGTTCATCTGGGGCACCACCTCGGTCACCGTCCGTCAGCGTGCGGTCCCGGCCGATCTGCAGGGCCGCGTGGGCAGCGTCAACACCGTCTGCGTGTACGCCGGGCTGGTGGTCGGCTCACTGATCGGCGGCGTGCTGGCCACCCGCTTCGGGGTCGCGGCCCCGTTCTGGTTCGCGTTCGGCGGCTCGCTAGTGTTCCTGGTGGTGTTGTGGCGGCAGCTCATGCACATCGCCCACGACGACGTACCGGCTAGTTGAGGACCTTGAGCAGCTGCTCGCCGAGCACCTCCGCCGACGCGGGGTTCTGGCCGGTGAGCAGGTTGTGGTCGACGACCGTGTACGGCTTCCAGGGCTCGCCCTTGCTGTAGTCGACGCCGAGCGCGATCAGCTCGTCCTCCAGCAACCACCGGGCCTGGGACGCCAGCCCGACGCCGGCCTCCTCCTCGTTGGAGAACGCGGTGACCTGGTATCCGGCGAACGGCGACTCGCCGCGCACCCGCGTCGCCAGCAGCGCGGCGGGTCCGTGGCAGACGATGGCGAGCGGCTTGCCCGAGGCCAGCGCCGCCGTCAGCAGCCGCCCCGCGTCGGGGTCGGCGCACAGGTCCTCCATCGGGCCGTGCCCGCCGGGGCAGTAGACGGCGTCGTAGTCGTCCAGCCGCGCCTCGGAGAGCCTGATCGGCCGCCGCAGCTCCTCGGCCCGGCGGATGGTGGCCTCCAGGTCGAGCGCCGCCTGCGCGCCGCCCGCCATGTCGGGCCGCAGGCTCATCATGTCGACGGTCGGGATCACCCCTCGCGGGGTGGCGACGGTGATCTGGTGCCCCGCCTCGGTGAGCAGCCGGTAGGGGGCCGCGAACTCCTCGGCCCAGTATCCGGTGGCGTGCCGGGTCCCGTCCTTGAGCGTCCAGTACGACGCCGCGGGCATCATGAAGAGCAACCTGGCCATGGGCGAACGCCCCCCGTCCTGATCGTGGCCTTCACCAGCCACTTTATGCACTTCGTCACATTTGCCGGGGGATGGGGGGCCTGGTTAACGTGGACGGGAGGGACCACCGGAAGGAGGGGCCCATCGACCGGAAGAGGATCGGCGACAGGTTCTGGGAGACCTTCTCGCCGACGTCCGAACGCCCGCGCAGCGCACTCGGCCTCCGGATGGTGCTGGCGATCTTCGGGCTGGTCGTCTGCGGCGCCCTGGCGGTCGTCGCCTTCCTGCTCGGCCTCGTGGTGCTGGGCGTCATCATGGCGATCCTGGCGCTGATCGCCCTCGTCGACCTGGTCGTCGTGGTCCGGCGGCGGCGCGCCGCGTAGGGGGTGCCGATGTCCCGGGACGGACACCGGCACCCGGCCTGTCAGGGCCTGACCACGCAGCTCATGCCGTTGAGCGTGAAGGCCGTCGGCTCGGGGTTCAGGCCCGTGTGGGAGCCGTTGAAGCCGAGGTTCATCGTCGCGTTCGGCGCGATCTGGGCGTTCCAGGCGACGTTGCGGGCGGTCACGTGGCGTCCCGACTGCGACCAGTTCGCGTTGTGGCCCGACACGAAGCGCTGACCCGCGTCGGGGAAGTCGAACTCCAGGCTCCAGATGCTGATGGGCGTCGTGCCGGTGTTCTTCACCGACATCCACACGGCCATGCCGGTCGACCACATCGCGCTGTCGTAGGAGACCTCACACGGGCCCGCCGTCGGCGTCGGGCTCGGGGTCGGAGTGGGGCTGGGCGACGGGGTGGGCAGGCCCTGCCGGGCCAGGATCGGGGTGGGCGTCGACGGGGGGCTGACGTTGCCCGCGGCGTCTCTGGCCACCACCGAGTAGGTGTAGTACTGGCCGGTGACCAGGCCGCCCTCGTTGAACATCCGGTACTGCGTGCCGACGCTGCCGACCTTGATCCAGCCGCCCGAGATCGACTCCCGGTAAATGTCGTAGCCGGTCACGCCCACGTTGTCGGTGGAGGCGTCCCAGCAGAACGCCGTGCCGGGGAAGTCCCACAGGCAGCCGTCGCGCACGTTCTGCGGCTGGCTCGGCGGCTGGGTGTCGCCCGGTTCGGGCGACGGGGTGGGCGTCTGCATGCCGGTGGTGGCGGTCAGCGTGATGAACGACGAGGGCGCGCTCACGTTGCCCGACAGGTCACGGGCGACGAGGTAGAAGGAGTAGGCCCGGCCGAGCGTCAGCCCGCCGACGATGGTGGGGCTGCTCGTGGGCGAGGAGGTCTTCACGAACCCCGTCGAGGTGAGCCGGTACACGTCGTACCCGGCCACCGAGCCGCTGTCGTCGGTCGAGGGCGTCCAGCAGATGCCGACCATGCCGCCCTGCGAACTCGGCGGCGGGCAGGACATCAGGCCGCCGGGGCGCGACGGCGGGGTCGTATCGGCCGCGAAGGCCGGGAGCGGGGTGATGATCGCGAGCAGCGCTCCGGCGATCAGGGACATGCGCAGTCTCATGCCCGGATGCTCCGCCCCGGCTGGTCGGCAGGCCAGCGAACTCCCCTACGCCGCCGAGGAAGCGCAGGTCGCCTGTGAAACTCTCAGCTGCCCGCCCTCACCTGCGCTGATGCCGGTTCGGGCGGGCCGAGCACGTCGAGGAGGCGACGGGCCGTGTCGGTCACCCGGCTGGCGCCCTTGCGGGCCACCGCCTCGGCCAGCCCCGGCACCTCGCCCCGGGCGCCCGCGAGCACGGCCGCCTTGACCGCGACGTCGAGCAGGCCGGCCAGCCCGTGGACGGGCCGCCCGCGGCGGCGCAGCAGCAGGGGCAGCGCCTCGGCCAGCAGCGCCCACGTCTCCCGGTGGGCTCCCGTCAGCACGAGCTCCTCCAGGGCGGGCGTGGCCCGGTTCAGCAGCACGGCGCCCGCCCCGGCCAGTTCGCCCAGGGCCCAGCCGAAGTCGGGGGCGGCGAGCTCGCCGCGTACGGCCAGGATCTTCATCGCCTCGACGGCGAGGTGCCGTTTCTGGGGATCCTGGTGGCCGAGCACCATCGTGACGGCGCTCGCCGTCGCGCGGCCGACCGGGCCGCTCCCCTGGACGAGCGCCCGGAGCGCCGACACCCGGGCCCGGTTCGTCCGGACGCCCGCCGCGAAGCATTCGAGCAGGTGGGCGGCGACCACCTCGCGGTGAGAGGGCAGCACGGTCGGCCACCACCGGATCTCGTCGGAGTAGTGGTTCCAGTCGCCCGGCCCGAGCGTGCACAACGCGGCGATCGGATCGGCCGACCCGGCGCCGGCCGGCCAGCCGGTGAGGCTGGCGTGCTGTTCGCTCTGACCACCGTTCGACAGAGTCCTGAGGCGGGCTTCATCAACGTCAGTCCACGCTTGCAAGTTCGGTGACCGCGGATTGAAGGTCGATCACTCTGTTGGGGATCTACTGGCCGGTGAACGCGTGAATTCTTCTACGACGAGGGCGGAGTTGTCGGTGTCGATCTCCAGCAGGAAAGCGATGATCACCCCGATAATGCTCTGATCATTATCGGGCAACTCCTGAACCCACACCGCCCGGCCTTGAAACACCGGCTCACGACCCGGCTGGAACAACGTCACCGGCGACCCTTCAGGCCCGGTGACACGAGCGGAGCTGAGCACCAGACTCAAGGTGATCAGCGCGTCCGCCCCGGTGACGGCCACCACCCGCTGCCGCTCCATTGACCCCACCCATCCGCCCTGCCCTAACCTCTTGGGCCGATCCTCAACCCGCGCGCCTGCACGACGTTTACGCGCTCAGCGCTCCGGTGCGGTCACAGACGGCCCGAGTGCCGCGAAACATTCCCCGGCCCCAACTCCCCGGGAGCGGCAGGAGCGGCAACTAGCAGATCCGCGCCGTCGCCATGCTAGGGAGAAAGCGTGATCTTGACCTTGTGCGTCCGGCCCCGCGAAGCGCGGGCTCCACATCGCCTCTTACCACCCACGCCTTGAACTGGCCTCGACCTTGGCATCGGCCTTCAACTTCATGGCGAACTCCATCTCGATCGGCCCACCGTGAACGCGATCTCACCATCGGCGCCGCCCTCGACGACAGCCTCCAGCAGCTCATCGCGCACAACCTGGACCGCCTTGGCCAGCTTGACTCCACCGCTCAACTCCCATACCTCGTCACCAGGGGGACCGCGCCGAACCCGCCCACACATAGCAGGCGAGGTCATCACGGGATCACTCACCGTAAAGCAGACGCCCAGCAAGTGCCCCAGGCTTCCCTGATCTCCACCGAAGCTCCCGCAATAGCGCCCAGCCATAGAGGATCACCTTGGCTACCATCTCTCTCCACGCTGCCAAAGCCTTCGGCCATCGGCGCAGCGAAGGCCGGGCGTTGGGTACTCCCGGGCTCGCGCTGCGGCAGATGAGGAGTTTGAGGAGGCCATCGACGCCTTCCAGCAAACATGCATATCTGCCGCGAGACCGCCGACCGGCTCGGCGAAGGCCAGACGTTCAACAACCTCGGGACCGTGCTGGCCGAAATTCAGCGCTTTGAAAAAGCCATCAACGCCCACACTTCAGGCCGGGCCGATCTACCGCGAGACCGGCGACCGGCATCGCGAAGACATGGCGTTAAACAACATCGAGCTCACGCTGGGAATAAAGGGCGCTGACAGATAGCCGATCATAGACAGGGTACGCCCACGGCAACCCGGACACGCCTGTTTCATAGGCGTGTCCGCACAGGAAACAAGCGATTGCTCACCCGGGGTCTCACCTCGACGTAGTTTTGCGCGATACCACCTATGAAGCAGAACGACTCTTCGGCTCGGTCTGCTCCAGCAGCGGGTGGCCTGGCCCATGTCCCTCGCCTTTTGCTAGGCGGCGAGGTTGTTCAATCTGGTCAGAGTGTTGGGTCGGTCCCGCACTGATCGTTCGACTTCACGACGGCCGGCAGCAGGCCTCAGATCGCGGGAGATGCGCCGGGTTTCACATCATCTCAGCCGGCGGAGAGAACTTGCCTGCGAGTCTATATATTCAAATATTTGACACAATGAACGAGTTAACATTCCTTCCTCGTCGACCAGGATGAGGTCGCCCTCAATTCTAGTTGAGCCGCCCGGTTCTTCCCCCTCAATTGCGAGCTCCATGATCACGATCCTGGCATCTATGATAGTTATCGTCATTTTGGGCAGGAATATGGATGATGTCTTAATGGCCGAAGGATATTGCTTGTCCGACTTCTGTACTCGAAGTATCTCCCGGCAATGACTCTCGAACACTTTGTCATTGGTGGGCGAGCATTCCCACTCAGTCGTTGGGCCATCTTTGAGTTGAATAATTCTCCGATAGCGCAAATAGTGCCCATTCGAGTTTCGACGGGTTACGCGTGATGTCAAAATATCATAATAATTCTTCCGCTTCACGCTTTCGAGCGTAAGGGCCGGACCGTAACGCTCGGTTCCTTCAGACGGCCGATGATCAAGAATCAATATTTCCTTCTCGGCGCGATCAAACAATCGGGCGGCGAAGGTGTACGGATCGGGATCTTCAGTGTTACGGTAATTTATAAATTCCCCTCGCAGTCCACCTCGTCGGGAAATAATTTCCAGGAGAGCCATTATTTCTTTGGATCGCCTGTTGTCGTCACGCCGAAAGGCGATTATGGCATTGATGATCGCAAGCAGCGAACAGATTGTGATTAGGGATACGGCGATTATTAAGCGGGACGGGTCGTCCAGGATGGGATCTGTTATCTTCCCTAGGGCTGGCTGAAGAATTAACCCGACCAGAAACGCTATGGTAGCCAGTAGAATCCCAGTGCGCCGCCCCGGCTGAGGTTCTCCGTTCATTGCCACAAAAGTCCTCCCAGCCTAGTCGCCGCCCGGAGTCAGTACCAGGTCGGCTGGCTAGCTCCTAATGGATTTCGCTCTGCTATTGAGGTAGTGGTGGCCCTAATCCGGGTAGGACGAGCCCGCCGTGGTAGGCGATGACTGGAAAGCGGTCACGCAGCTCCATTTTATGAGGACGCGCCCAACTGTTGCCTCACCTACTTTCAGGGTGGCGGCTATTTCCTGGTTGGACATGCCGTGGGCGATGTGGATGAGGATTTCGCACTTGCGTGTGGTCAGTGAGCTCATCTTCGCCGGGGTGGGGCTATGAGGGCCGTGATGAGAGGCGAAGTCCTTGAGGAGTCGGCGGGGGACCGATCGCGCCAGATATCTGTCGCCCGCGGCGCCCGCGCGTAACGCGCTATAGACCACGTCGCCGATGTTGTACATCGTGAGGATGAGCACCTTGATGGGCCGATCGGCGTCATGGGCGAATCCGCCAAAAGTTACATCCCTGGTGGCCTGGATGCCGTCCAGTTCGGGCATGCGCACGTCCATCAAGACGACATCAGGTTGAAGCCGGCGGGTAGCCTGTACCGCGTCCAGCCCGCTGCCGCTCACTCCGGCGACCGTGATGTCTTCCTCGGCACGAAGCAACATGGCTAGCCCTGCTCTGATCAGCGGCTGATCATCGCAAAGGAGCACCTGAATCGCCATGGGCTGCTCCCGGATGTGGCATGCGGCGAATCCTTGGTCGTAATTGTCCACCTGCGACGGGATCGCGTCGAGCGGGTGCCGCTTTCGGTCACCAAGGGCTTCGGTCACGGGTGACTTGCGGGTGGCTGGCCTTGCTGGCGTGTATGGGCGTTGGGTAACAGGGCCCGGACACGAAATCCGCCGGTGGGGAGAGCAGCGGCTTCGAACGTGCCGCCGATCACCAGAACCCTCTCGCGCAGACCCAGCAAGCCGTGTCCGGTGGACAGCTTGCGTCCGCGAGGCTGTGGGCGACTGCTCTCCTGTTTGATGATCTCGACCGGTAACTGATCGTTCTTCCAGCCCACCAATACGGGCATGCCGTGCTTCTGCCCATCAGCGAACGCGTCCAGGGCGCCGAACACCCCCGAAACGCTCATCGCCCGCGCCAACCTCGCCTACTGGGGCTGACGATGTAGGGAGACAGGCGCTGGCGGCCGGTCCCAGGACGGCTCGTGAGCGTTCACCGAAATTCGGTCACTACTGGCTTATTTGGGCCGTCATAAGCACGGAGGCGGCTAGATCATTCAAGTTCGGGTTGTCCCCCCAGCCGGTCGAAGGTCCGGCGCCTGCCACATGCCCGGAACCTGTCCGGAACGGCGCGGCACGCTGCGGGGAGTGCGGCGGGCTGTCTCCAGCGTCCGGCTTGCCACGCCGCCTCGAACGTTTGCAATGACTCTTGACGTGATTGCAGAAGACCGGACGGATGCTGACGCGTTGACACCTGCACATTCGCAGGATTCCTTAAGCCTGACCGCAGCCCAGGGGTTGGAGAGTGCTCACACGTGGATACCGGTTGGTGACAGATGCACCGAAACGCCTTACGTTTGCTGACGGCCTGGGATGCTAGGCATCACCATGACCAATCCCGCTCCGCCACCCGACGCCGTCCGTCGGCCAACACGCCCGCCCACCCGTATGCGGTGTTGCGGGCGCGGCTGCAGGAGCTGCATTGCTTCCAGCGCAAGCCGTCCTAACGCGCCCCGGCACTAACGACCGATTGCGCAATGAGCCAGACCACAGCGCATGCGGTGATCAAGTGCGCGAAGCTGCCACGCTTGGGAACCTCGAACTCATCGTGGGAGCCCTTAGAGCAAGTGCGGAGCTGGTGGAGGAGTTCCGGGTCCTTTGGCTAGCAGCCGACGCCACACTCCAACACTGGTCATCCCCCAGCCAATCGCCAACGCCACCTCGCTGGACAGCATCACTCTCACTGGCCATACCGACCCCATCAAAGGGGTGGCGTTCCACCCCGGCGGCCATGCGCTCGCCACCGCTGGCTTCGACGGTTGGTCGGCTATGGGACTCGGCCAGCAACCAGCAAGTTGGTAGCCCCCTCGCTGGCCACACAGGCTACGTCTTGGGGGTGGCTTTCCACCCCGACGGCCGCCTGCTCGAAACCGCAGGCTTCGATGGAAACGTACCGCTGGGAGACATCGGCTGAGCGAGACCATCCCATCGGCAACGCCCCAGAGACCTTGTCGCGGCTCCCAAGCGCCTCTGCGACGCGTTCCTGGCCGACCGGGTCTGTCCGTTGAACGGCTCTGTCGCAGGTTCAATGAACGTGCCCGGTCAACCAATTCAGGTGAGGTTGCTCTTTAGAGAGATGCCGAGCGATCTGACTTGGTCCTGGTGTACGTCAACCCCTGGATGGCAAAAGCCCCGACCAGGCTGTCCGGTCGGGGCCCTATTTGTCACATGCACACTTGGGGTCAGATCAATTTCCGAGAGGGAGCGGGATGTTCAGGTCAGGGGACTTGATGCCGAGTGCGTCCATGACGCGTTGTGCCGCGACTCGTCCTGGTCCGCGAGTTGTGGAGATCTTGTCGCCGGTGATGATGTTGCCTTGCCACATCCCGGCGTCGCGACGCCAGTCGATCTTGGTGGCGAGGTCGATGTACCGGGCTTGGCGCCAGGCCGGGTCCGGGTTCTTCTCGATCTCGTAGGCGACATGGCCGATGATCACCAGGCCGGTGGCGGTCATGTTGATGTAGTGCCGCCGGTAGTCGACCACCTGATTCGCCGGTCCGCCCGAGGTGGGCAGGGCCGCGATGGCGTTCCATGGGGCCATGTGCTCGGTAAGGGTGGCCAGCATCGCGAGTGTGCGCTCGACGAAGGCGTCCTGGGCTTCGGTGTTGCCGATCACTTGGGTGCTCCGCGCAGGGATGCTGGCCTCGCTGAGCGCGTAGTCGCGGAAGAGCAGCTCCTTGATCATGCCGCGCACCTGGTTCAGGAGGAAAACCGCAGGGGAGTTCATCGACAGGCTCTTGGAGGTCTCGTCAATACGGCCCCGCAGGAATGCCGACTCGTCCACAATCTTCGTGAGTACCCGGTTGAGGGGCTCACGGGTGTTGAAGGCCGCCAGGAGGCTGGCCGCGATCTGCTTCGTCTGTGCCGCGTCCGCGAAGTCCTGGTGGATGCGAGCCAGGTCGGGCTCCACGACGATCACGACGGAGATGCTGTCGCTCATGAAGGTCGAGCCATCGGTGAGGCTTTCACTCCGCCGGGAGATCGCCAGAAGCCGGTGTTGCCCATCGGTGATGGAGAAGCGGGTCTCATCACCGATCACCACGAAGCCCACGGTCATGGCGAAGTTGCCGCGGGGGACGTGGATGGCGGGCACGGAGCGGACGTTGAGCGTAACCGGCGGCAGGATGTAATCGTGCTCGTTGTCGGCCAGGTACTTGGTGATCGACCGGACATGACTGGTGTCGACGGGGCGGTTGGTGGCCATCCGGGGGTTGCCGCCTTTGACCGCCGGCTCGGAGATGACGTGCTTGGTGAGGAAGGCGAAGGAGAAGGCGGTCGTCAGCATCAGTCGCCCGCCCTGCTGGAAAACCACACAGGTAAAGACCCGGCCCCCTGATGCGGACGCGGCCTCGCTCGCGGCCGCCTGTGCTGCTGTCAGGGAATCGTGCTGCGTGAGACCCATCTCTGCCAGAAACATCAAAATCCTCTCGTTGGATACCGATCCCCCGACCGCGACGACTCTAGCGCGAATCAACTTCAACTACGTTCATTTTTCAACGTAGTACGCCCACTTTTCAACGTAGGATTTTAGGCACATTTCAAGCAGCGTTTAGTGCATCCGAAACCAGCTCTAATAGGGCCGGTCCGGAGTCATCACATTCGGCGACATGGTCGCCGCAAAGCCTTAGTAGCGGCGTCAGGCCACCGCTTCGCTCCGCGCCGATAAGACAGGCGCGGCGGGCCGAACACGTCGGTGTCGAGCGGGACCCGGCCCAGTTCACCGACCGCCAGCTGCGCCAGGGGCGGCGCGGCGACCGGCAGCACCCTGACCAGGTCGACCACGGGGACCTCGGCGGGTTCGGGGCGCAGCCGCTCCCACAACAGGGTGAACGGCTCGATGTCGCGGTCGTGCCCGTGGGTCAGGAACCGCCCGGCGCACCCGTCGAGCAGCGCCCGCCGGTCGAGCCGCCCCTCGGCCGCGAGGGCGGCCAGCGCGCCGATGAAGGTGTTCTCGTTGTAGGCGCTGTTCCACTTCCCGTCGTGGACGATCGGCGCGGCGACGCCCTCGGCGGTGAACACCCGGGGCGTCAGCACGTCGAGGAACGGATCGTCGCGGAGCACGCCGAGCTTCCCGCCGTGCCAGAACCGGTGGCACACGTCCCACAACCAGCCGACGACGAAGGCGTCGTTCTCGGGCACCTCGATGCCCGTCTCGATCGCGAGCCGCGCGGCCAGGTCGTAGCCGGGCTGCCCGTCGACGTTCTGCCACCCCCGCCGGTCGCCCGGCCGAAGGCCCGTGACGAGCCGGTGGGCCAGGTCACGCCGCCACCGCTCGTCTCTCGGGCGGAGGATCTCGGCGATGCGCACGGCGTCGTCCCTCGGCCGCCGCGGCAGCCGCAGTTCACGGCGGCCGAGCCAGGCGGCGACCTGCGCGGCCCCGGAGAAGCACGCCGCTCCGGCGACCCGGAACGCCCCCGCCTGATCGGCGACCTCGGCCCGCGACCGCCCGGCCAGCCGACGGGGCAACTCGCCCGCGACGGCCTTGCGGTCGGCCTCGGTGAGCGACCCGACGTGGGCGGCCAGCCCGGCGTCGTCACCGGCGTCGACGTACTTCCCGACCTGCTCCCACGCGTTCACGCCCGGGACTCTAGCGGCGCCCGCCGACAGAACCGTTCCGGAAGAGGCGGGGCCGGGAGCGAGGGCCGCCACGGCGTGACAGGCTCCGCGTCACTCCGCCGGCTTGAGTGAGACGTGGTAGTGGCCGACGAGCCACCGGTCGCCGTGGCGTTCCAGGACCATCGTCACGTGGCGTCGGGCGACCTCGCCGTCGGCGTAGGTGAAGTCGGCGGCGGCGTAGCCCGCGATGACGTCGTCGGCGGAGCGGCGGGCGTCGATGATCGCGTAGTCGACCCGGAGTCCCGCCGGCTGGCCGTCGTAGTAGGCGACGACCGAGGCGCGACCCCGGGTGGGCTCGGGGTGGGCGCCCTGGAACAGCGCGTCTTCGGCGAACACCGTGCCGATCTCGTGGGGGTCGTGGACGTCGATGCCGTGTTTCCAGACGGCGAGCACGTCGGCGAAGATCCGCTCGCTCATCGGCCCGCGCTCTGGCCACCGTCGACGTGCAGGAACTCGCCGGTGACGAGCGGCGCGCGCTCCAGGTAGAGCACGCCGTGGATGACGTCGCTGATGTGGCCGATCTTCTTCATCGGGTGCATCTGGGCGAGCTGGTCGGGGTCGCCGCCGCTGTGCAGCGGGGTGTCGATCAGGCCGGGCGAGACGGCGTTGACCCGGATCCCTCGGGACGCGTACTCGATGGCGAGCGACTTGGTGGCCGCCGCGACCCCGCCCTTGCTCAGCGAGGCCAGCACCGAGGGGACGGCGGAGTTGGCCTGCTCGACGAGCGTGGTGGTGATGCTGACGATGTGGCCGCCGCCCTGCTCGAGCATCGGGTCGATGACCTGCTGGGTGAGGTAAAAGAAGCCGCCGACGTTGATGTCCATGACCTTCTTGTAGTCGTCGTGGGTGTAGTCGGTGAACGGCTTGGCGACGAACACGCCGGCGTTGTTGATCAGGGTGTCGACGCGCCCGAACCGGTGCAGGGCGGTCTTCACGACCTGCTCGGCGGTGGCGGGCTCGGCGATGTCGCCGGCCACCGTGACCACGTCGGGGTCGTCGCTCGGCTCGACGGAACGCGAGGTGGCGACCACGGCGTAGCCGATCTCCCGGTACGCGGCCACCAGGGCCTCTCCGATGCCCTGCGATGCCCCGGTGATGACGGCGACGCGCTGATCTGACATGACTTGCTCCTAGACGGTCGGTCTACTACTGACATTTCCGTTTTAGCCGACCGGTCGTATAATTGCAACATGGGCCGAACGTCAGACGCTCGGGAGCGCATCCTCGCCGCCGCCACCGATCTGTTCTCCCGCCGCTCCTACGGCTCGATCGGCGTCGCGGAGATCTGCGCGCAGGCGGGCACGCCGAAGGGCAGTTTTTACCATTTCTTCGAGTCGAAGCAGGCGCTCGCGCTCGAGATCATCGACCTGCAGTGGAACTCCCAGCGTGGCCGCTGGCAGCGCATCCTCGACGGCGACGCCCCGCTCGTCCACCGCCTGAAAGACCTGTTCGCGTTCACGGTCGAGATGCAGACCGCGTCGCTCAACGACGCGGGCGTGGTCTCCGGCTGCCTGTTCGGCAACCTCAGCCTCGAACTGAGCACCGGCGACGACCCGATGCGGCAGAAGCTGCGCACGATCTTCGACGAGCAGGTCGACCTGATCCGCCAGTCGATCGAGGCCGCCCAGGCGAAGGGCGAGCTGACCACGATCGACGCGCCGGGGGCCGCGAAGTCGATCGTCGCCCAGATCGAGGGCACGGTCCTGTTCGCCAAGCTCTTCAACGACCCGGGGCAACTCGACCAGCTCTGGGCCAACAGCCTCCGCCTCCTGCAGGTCGCCGACGCGTAACGTCGGAGAGATGGCTGAGACGTACGACCATCGGGGGACCCCGGTCACGCACGGCCGCGCCCACGTCAACGGCATCCGCATGCACTACGTGACCGCCGGGCGCGGCGAACCGCTGTTGCTGCTCCACGGCACCCCGAAGAACCATTTCTACTGGTACAAACTGATCCCGCTGCTGACCGAGCACTTCACGGTCGTCGCCCCCGACCTGCGCGGCTTCGGCCACACCGACAAACCGCCGGCCGAAGAGGGCTACGACAGCCTGGCCAGCGCCGCCGACGTGGCCGAACTGATGGACCGGCTCGGCCACCCGAGCTACCACGTCCACGGCGAAGACCGCGGCGCGGAATACGGCTACGTGCTCGCCGCCACCCGCCCCGAGCAGGTCAGGACCCTGTCGTTCGGCGAGATGCTGCTGTCGGGCGGCGGCTTCGAGGAGTGGACGCACTTCACGCCGGAGCACGTCTCGGCCCAGTACCGGCGGCAGGGCGTCTGGTTGTGGCACCCGCCGTTCTTCTGGCTCCCGCACATCCCGGAGATGCTGATCACCGGGCACGAGCAGGAGTTCTGGGAGTATTGGATCAAGGCGGAGACCTACAACCCCTACGCCATCTCCGAAGAGGCCGTCGCCGAGTGGATCGGCTGCCTGAAAGCGCCGGGCGGCCTGCGCGGCTGCCTGGAGAGCTACCGCGCGGGGCTGAAGACCGGCTGGCCGCGAGCCTGCGCGACTTCATGCTGAACCGGCCTTCAGCAGCAGTTCGCTGAGCTCCGCGGGCGCCGTGACCATGCAGTCGTGCCCGCTGCGCAACTCCTCGACCCGCGCCCCGGGCGGGACGCGGCGGGCGACGCCGTCCGGGACGTCGCCGACGCAGTGGACGTGGGTCTGCGGGATGGCCGCCAGGGCCGCCTCGTCGAGGCTCACCGGCTGCCGGAAGCAGCGTGCCGGCTCGTCCGAGAGCAGCGGGCGCAACCAGGCGACGTCGGCGGGGTCGGTCACCCCGAAATCACCGTCCATGGGCGGGACGCGCCAGCTCCCGGCCGCGTCGATGAGGTCCTGCGTGAACGGCATGACGTCGAGCACGCTCTCGCCGTCGGCGGGGACCATCGCGTCGACGTACACGAGCGCGGAGATGCGCTCCGGAGCCTGGCTCGCCACGGCGGAGATCACCATGCCGGCGTAGCTGTGCCCGACGAGGACCACGTCGGTGAGGTCCTCGTCGGTGAGCACGGCCAGGACGTCGGCGATGTGGGTGTCGAGGCCCACGTCGGGGCCGAGCAGGTGTGCCTTGTCGCCGTGGCCGGTCAGCGAGGGGGCGAGCACGCGGTGCCCGGCTTCGGTCAGCAGGGGGACGACGCGGTCCCAGACGCGGCCGCTGTGCCAGGCCCCGTGGACGAGCAGGAAGGTCTTCATGGGAACGACGCTAGAGATCCGTTAGGAACCTTTTGGTACCTTTCGGCTCGTGCACGATTCCGCGGGGAGCGTCTTCCTCGCCGACTGCCCCGCCCGCCTGGCCATCGAGCTCATCACCACCAAGTGGGCGGTCGTCGTGCTGTTCGCGCTCAGCCGGGGGCCGTGCCGGCACGGCGAGCTCGTCGACCTCGTCGGCGGTGTCTCGCGCAAGGTGCTGACCCAGACGCTGCGCCGCCTCCAGGGCTACGGCCTGGTCGAACGCCACGCCTACGCCGAGGCTCCGCCGCGCGTCGAGTACAGCCTGACCGACCTGGGGCTGACCCTCGTCGAGCCGATCGCCGTGCTCACCGACTGGGCGAGGTCGCACGGCGACGCGATCGTCACCTTCCAGGAGAACGCCGCTCCAGACCGTCGAGCATGAGCGGCAGGAAACGTTCCGGGATGACGCCCGGGTTGCAGGCGAAGACGTTGAGCAGGTCCATGACGTCGCCGGTGCCCACGTCAGACCGCATCGCGCCGTCGGCCTGCGCCTGGCCGACCAGCACGTCGAGCCGTTCGACCAGCGCTTCTCTCGCCTCCGGCGCGGAGGTGCCGGCCAGCGCGGCCGCGACGGCGCCCCGGCCCTCCTCGACGGCGTGGACGACGAAGGCGCGCACGGCCGCCCACGCGTCGGGCCCGGCCGACGCGGCCGCGTCGAGGGCGTCGATCAGCTCGTGGACGTACTGCTCCGCCAAGGCCGCGAGCAGCCCGGCCCGGTCAGGGAAACGCCGGTAGAGGGTGCCGACCCCCACCCCGGCCCGGCGGGCGATCAGCTCCATCGGCGCGTCGGTGCCGCGCTCGGCCACCACGTCGCGGGCCGCTTCGAGAATTCTGTCCCGATTGCGGCGGGCGTCGGCGCGCATGTGAGATCCTCCGGCTAAGTGGACGACAGGCTTCCGCTTACTGTAGACGAGGAGGAGTCACGTGGCGATCGTGGTGACGGGCGCGACGGGCACGATCGGGCGCGCGCTGATCGGGGAGCTCGGCGGCGAGGCGCTGGCGGTGGTGCGGCGGCCGGACCAGGGCGCGGAGCTGGGCTGCGACTACGTCGTCGGCGACCTGGAGCGCCCGGAGGGCATCCCGATCGGCCCCGGCGACCGGCTCTTCCTCAACAGCTCGATCTGGCCCGGTTTCGTCGCGGCCCACCGGGCGGCGATCGACCACGCGGCGGCCCGGGGCGCGGCGCAGGTGGTGACGGTGTCGGTGCGCGGCGCGACGCCGGCCGGGCTGCTCGCGTCCGGCCTGCACGGGCAGGTCGACGACCATCTCCGGGCGTCGGGCGTGCCCTGGTCGATCCTGGCGCCGGTCGGGTTCATGCAGAACCTCGCGGGCGACGTCGACGAGGAGGGCCGGATCTTCGGTTCGTACGGCCGGGGCCCGGTCGGCTACGTCGACGCGCGCGACGTCGCGGCGGTCGCGGCCGCGCTGCTCACCCGTCCGGTCGGCGACGACGCGACCTACGAGCTCACCGGCCCGGCCGCGCCGACGCACGACGAGATCGCCGCCGAGCTCACCCGGACGCTCGGCCGGCCGGTGCGCTACGTCGACCTGACGGTCGAGGAGGGCGCGGCGCACTTCGAGCAGCGCGGCCTGCCCGCCCCGGCGGCCCGCGACCTGGCCCTGCTGATGGCCCAGACCGGCGACGGCCGCTGGGCGGGCACGACGACGGCCGTCGCCGACGTCCTGGGCCGCCCGGCCCGCTCGTTGCGGGAGTTCCTCGGGTAGCGGCCGCCCTACCGCGTCGTCAGGAGGCCGCGCTGGTAGGCGGCCACCAGCCGCCGGGGCACCAGCACCCGTTCGCCGTCGACGACGATCGGGACCAGGTCGGGGGCCGTGGCCTTCCATTGGGCGCGGCGGTGGCGGGTGTTGCTGCGGGAGGTCCTGCGCTTCGGGACGGCCATCGTCACCAGCTCGCCTTCGTGATGCCGGGCAGTTCGCCCCGGTGGGCCATCTCGCGGAAGCGGATCCGCGAGAGGCCGAACTTGGTCAGGTGCCCCCGGGGGCGGCCGTCGACGGAGTCGCGGTTGCGGACGCGGGTCGCGCTGGCGTCGCGGGGCTGGCGGGCCAGTTCGCGGGCCGCGGCGGTCTTCTCCTCGGGGGTGCCCACCCGGATGAGGTCCTTGAGTTCGGCGCGGCGGGCGGCGTAGCGCGCGACGACCGCGCGGCGGCGGTCGTTGGCGGCGATCTTGCTCTTCTTGGCCATCAGATCTTCTCTCCCCTGGCTCGGATGCGGGCCACGGCCGCCTCTATGCCGATCTTGTCGACGGTCTTGATCGCGCGGGTGCTGAGGGTGAGGCGGACGTGCCGGTTCTCGCTGGGCAGCCAGTAGCGGTGACTCTGGATGTTGGGGTCCCAGCGGCGGCGGGTGCGGCGGTGGGAGTGGGAGATCCGGTTGCCGAAGACCGGCTGCACGCCCGTGAGCTGGCAGTGGGCGCTCATCGTTCCTCCCGGAACTCGACGTGGCGGCGCACGATCGGGTCGTACTTGCTGAGGGTGAGGCGGTCGGGGTCGTTGCGGCGGTTCTTGCGGGTCACGTACGTGTAGCCGGTGCCCGCCGTGGAGCGGAGTTTGATCACCGGGCGGAGTTCGTTCCTGGCCAAGGCCGAGGTCCTTCCTTGAGCTGTGTCCGTGTGATGATAATGATAATTGTTTTCATTCGCCACTTGAGAGGTCCGCCATGACCACCCCCGTCGTCCTGGTCGCCGGCCTGCACCGCCGGGCCCGCACCGACACCGTCCACCGACTGCTGGCCGCCCATCCCGGCTCGGTGGCCGTCCACCACGATCTGCGCGAGGTCGCCTCCGGCCGGGTCGAGCGCACCGTCCGCGACGTCACCGGCGTGCTGGAGCGGGCCGAGGTGCGGCTGGCGCACGGGTGCGTCACCTGCACCGTCAGGGAGGACCTGCTGCCCGAGCTGATCCGCCGCGCGCCGGCCGCGTCGCTGCTGGTCGTCGACCTGTGGGACGCGGTCGAACCCCGGGCGGTCGCCGAGGCGCTCGACACCGAGGAGGCGGCCGAGGCGCTGCGGCTGACCTGCGTGGCGACCGCGCTGCACGCCGCGCGGCTGCCGGTCGACATCGTCCGGGGCGAGCGGTTGGCGGAGACCGGGCACGGCACCGGCGGCGACCGCCGGCACCTGGCCGAGGTGCTGGCCCGGCAGACGGAGTACGCGACCGCTCTGGTCCTGTACGGCGGAGACGAGGAGGACCACGACCTCTCGCGCGCCCTCCTGGCCCACCTCGCGCCCGCCACCCCCGTGGCCGACGGCCTCCCGGAGGTGACCGGTCCCGCCCTGGACACCCGAACTTTGGCCGAGCGCGTCGACCCCGCCACCGCCGTGTTGCCCTGCGACGCGCGGGACGGCGAGGTCACCACCGTCGTGTGGCACCGCCTGCGCCCGCTGCACCCCGCCCGGCTGTTCGAGGCCCTCGACGACCTGGTCACCGCGTCGGTGCGCTCGCGCGGCCGGTTCTGGCTGGCCACCCGGCCCGACCGGCTGCTCGGCTGGGACGCCGTCGCGGGCGGCATGGCCGTCGAGGACGCGGGCCCGTGGCTGGCCGCGCTGCCCGGGGCCGCCTGGGACCTGGTCTCCCCCGCCCGCCGCGCGGCCGCCGCCCTCGACTGGAGCGACCCGCTCGGCGACCGCGTCCAGCATCTCGTCTTCGTCGGGCCCGACCTCGACCGCGACCACATCCACGCCGCGCTCGACGCGTGCCTGCTGACCCCGGAGGAGGCGGTGGCCGGTTCGTCGGCGTGGGCGCGCTACGACGACCCGTTCGCCCCGATCCTGGAACCGGCCGAAAGTCCGAGGCTCGGCTCCGACCGTTGACCGAGGTGGTGCGGGCGGGAGCTTCGTAGCCTCGGGCGCATGACCTTTCTCGTGACCGGAGCCACCGGCCAGGCCGGCCGCCGGGTCGTCGACGCGCTGCTCGCCGAAGGGCACCGGGTGCGCGCGCTGACCCGGCGTCCCGGCGCGGCGGCCCTCCCGCCGCAGGTCGAGGTGGCCGGGGGCGACCTCACCGACCCGGAGTCGCTGCGCGACGCGTTACGCGGCGTGGTGGGCGTCCATCTGCTGACCACCGGGGGCGACGACCACGCCACCCTCGCCACCGGGCCCGAACTGGCCGCGCTGTTCGCGGAGGCGGGCGTGCGGCGGGTCGCCCTGTTGTGGAACGGGCGGGTGGGGCCGGTCGAGGAGGCGTTCGCGGCCGCACCGGTCGAGTGGAGCCGGCTGGAGGCGACCGACTTCATGGGCAACACCTTCCAGTGGCTGCCGCAGATCGAGCGGGGCCGGGTCGAGGAGGTGTTCGGGGACGTGCCGGTGGCGGTCGTCCACGAGGCCGACGTCGGCGCGGTCGCGGCCCGGGTCCTGATCGACGGCGGGCACGCGGGGCGGTCGTACACGATCACCGGGCCGGTCGCCCTGACGGCGCGCGAGCGGCTCGCGGCGATCGGCGAGGTGCTGGGACGGCCGCTGGAGTTCGCCGAACTGGGCGAGGAACAGGCGCGGGAACGATGGCGGGCGGCCGGGCACGGGGAGGAGCTGATCGAGATCTTCGCCGCGTGGCACAGCACTCCTCACCCGGCCACCTCGGCCGTCAGGGACCTGCTGGGGCGAGAACCGAAGTCGTACCGGGACTGGCTCGTCACGACCTTCGCAGGCCGATGACCTGCAGCGCGGCGAAGGCCGCGACCACCACGGCCTGGGCGACGGCCCACAGGGCGCCGACGGTGGTGAACGACCACGCGACCACGGCGGCGACGCTGCCCAGCGACCAGAGGAGGTTGAGGGTGATCACGGCCAGGGTCGCGGGCCGGCTGATCGGGCGGCGCGTGGACAGCAGGCCGACCGCGAGGGCGTACACGACCAGGAAGGCGCCGATCCCCCGGAGCAGGCCGGCCTCCGGGCCGAGCAGGGAGCCCAGCGGGGCGGCGAACAGCAGGTAGGCCAGGCCGTTGCCGCCGGTGACGACGGCGTCGCCGAGGAGTGCCAGGCGCAGGAAGTCGGGGCGGTGGGTGACGGCGGTCATCTCGGGCTCCTCCGGCGGAAAGGGGACGTGCTGACACTCCGAAAGATGTCAGCCGCCGCGCGGAGCCGCGATTACGCGTCAGGTAACGCTCAGCCCGTCTTCCCCTTCGCCGGTTCGGTGAGGGTGAAGACGCGCAGGAACGTGTCGAGGGACTCGGGGCGGCCCCAGTAGACGACCTCGCCGGCCCTGGCCGCCCTCATCAGCGCCCGGTAGGAGGGCAGGCCGTCGGGGCCGAAGGTGATCACGAGGTCGGGCTCGCGGGGGGCCGGGCCGACGCCGGAGACGAGTTCCCCGTCGTCGACCACGAGGTGCAGGACCACGTCGTGGACGTGGACCTCCCAGACGGCGTGGACGCCGCGCGCGGCCCGCGCGTCGAAGGCCGCGCGGAAGCTGATGGTCATCAGCTCGGGCCGGATGATCTCACCTGGTTCCGGGTCGCCCATCTGGCTGGCGCCCCAGCGCCCGAGGGCCAGCAGGGCGGGCTGGAGCTCGATTCCAGCGGCGGTCAGCGCGTAGAGCACGCCGCGCTTGGGCGCGGGGGCGAGGCGGCGCTCGACGATGCCCGCCTGCTCCAGCTCCTTCAGCCGGGTGGCCAGCACGTTGGTGGGGATGCCCGGCAGGCTCTCGACCAGGTCGGTGTAGCGCAGGGGGCGGACGAGCAGGTCGCGGACGATCAGCAGCGCCCATCGTTCGCCCACGATCTCGAGGGCGCGGGCCAGGCCGCAGTACTGCCCGTAGTCACGGCGCGTCATGCAGAAATCATAGCTCACTTTCTCATGCAGAAATCATAGCTCACTTTCTCGAAAGAAGTTAACTTGCAAAAATGAAGTGCCGCTGGCTACTGTCACGGCATGACTTCCATCAGGCTGCCGCTCGCCGTCGGCTTCGCCGGGATCTCGGCCGCGATGGTGGCGATCCTCGTCGCGGCCGGGGTGCCGACACCGCTGCTCCCGGTCTACGAAGCCTCCTGGCACCTCGCGCCGTGGGAGCTGACGCTCGCGTTCGGCGTCTACTCCCTCGCGCTCCTGCTCACGATCCTGGTGATCGGCTCGTTGTCCGACCACGTCGGCCGCCGGCCGCTCATGATCGCGGCGCTTGCGGTGGAGCTGGTGGCGATGCTGGCGTTCCTGTCGGCGTCCTCGATCAGAGGGCTCGTCGCGGCCCGGATCGTGCAGGGCATCGCCACGGGCGCGGCGTCGAGTTCGTTGTCGGCCGCCGTGGTGGAGCTCGCGCCCGCCCGGCACAAGAAGCTCGGCGCGCTGGTGACCACGGTCGCGCCGCTGGCGGGCCTGGCGCTGGGGGCGATCTTCGCGGGCCTGCTGGCCCAGTTCGCGACCGAGCCCGTGTTCGCGGTCTGGCTCGTGCTCGTCGTGGTCATGGCGGCCGGCACGATCTTCACGTTGTTCACGCCCGAGACGTCCACCCCCAAGCCGGGCGCGTGGCGGTCGCTGCGGCCGCGCGTCTCGGTGCCGCCGCAGGTGCGGCGGCTGTTCGCCACGACCCTGCCCGGCACGATCAGCGCGTTCATGACGATGGCGCTGTTCCTCGGGCTGGTCCCGATCGTGCTCGGCGGCGAGTTCGGGGTGCACCGCCCGATCGCCGGGGCCCTGGCCGCCTTCGTCGCCTTCACCGCCGGCGGCGTCGCCTCGGTGGTCACCACCCGGGTGGCGCCTCGAACACTGCGCCTGTACGGAGCGGCTCTCGTCGCCCTCGGCGCAGTGCTGTTCGTGGCGACCGTGACCTCCGGAGCCCTGCCCCTGCTGTGGGTCGCGGCCGTCTTCGGCGGGGCCGGGGTCGGCACGTCGTTCTCCGGCATGACCCGGGGCCTGGTGCCCGAGGTGCGGCCGCACGAGCGCGCCGAGTTGTTCGCCGCCATCTACCTGGTCGGCTACCTCGCGCTGGGGGTGCCCGCCATCGTCGCCGGTCAGCTGGTCGCGGTCGTCGGCGTGACGTCGATGGCGACCGGCTACGGCACGATCGTCGCGATCGTCGCCGTGGCGGGCACCCTCGTCACGGCCGCGCGACCCCGTCGTACTCGACCCACAGGTGGCGCGGTCCGCGCAGAACCGGACTTGGCCTATAGGGCGGCGGGTCGCTGACCAGCCTCGGCCCGATCAGGCGGCCGACCAGCTCGGTCAGCACGATCTGCGCCTCCAGCCGGGCCAGCGGCGCGCCGAAGCAGTAGTGGACGCCGCCCCCGAACCCCAGGTGCTCGTTGCGCGGCCGGTCGAGGGAGAACCGGTCGGGGTCGGGCACGTGGGCGGGGTCGCGGCTGCCCGCCGCCAGGGCCAGCACGATCGGCGACCCGGCCGGGATGACGACCCCGCCGACGGTGACGTCCTCCAGCGCCGTACGCGAGGAGAGCATCTGCACCGGCGGCTCGAACCGCAGCAGCTCCTCGACCGCCGGCACGATCAGGCCCGGATCGGCGTGCACACGGGCCAGGATCTCGGGGTTGCGCAGGAAGGTCAGCATGCCGTTGGCGATCAGGTTGATCGTGGTCTCGTGCCCGGCGATCAACAGCAGCACGCCGGTCCTGACGATGTCGTCCCGGGTCATCTCGCCGTCGGCGATGAAGCCCGACAGCAGGTCGTCGCCGGGCTCGCGGCGGCGGGCGTCGACCAGGCCGCCCAGGTAGCCGTCGAGCTTGGCGGTCACCTCCAGCCGGGCGCGTTCGCGTTCGGCGCGGTGCTCCTCGCCCGGCGAGAGCGTCTCGATCAGCTCGTCGGCCCAGGCGTGGAACCGTCCCTCGTCCTCGCGCGGCACGCCGAGCAGGCGGCAGATCATCGCGACCGGCAGCGGGTAGGCGACCTCCTCGACCAGGTCGGCGCGGCGTTTGCCGGCCAGGCCGTCGATCAGGCCGGTGGTGATCGCCAGCATGTCGGGACGCAGCGCGTCGATCCGGCCGGGCGAGTCGGGCGGGCCGAAGTGGCGCATGGCCAGGCGGCGCAGCCGGTCGTGCTCGGGCGGGTCGAGGGCGATGAAGGCCGGCACGCGGTCGGCGTCGCGGCGGCGGGAGCTGATCCGCGGGTCGTGCAGCAGCGCGACGATCTCCTGGTAGGTGCTGACGACGTAGGTGCCGTCGTCCTGCCGCGCCACCGGGGTGGCCCGCAGCTCGGCGAACAGCGGATAGGGGTCGGGGCGGCCCGACGGGTCGAGCAGCCGCTGGAACGGGCAGGTCACGACGTGACACCTCCGGGCGTCTGCAGCAGCGAGACCCGCCGTTCGGCCGGGTCGTGGCCGGTCACGACCACGGTCGCGTCGGCGGAGGGCGACAGCCGGTCGGGCACCCGGGCGGGCTGCGCGTCGCCCGGCGGGAACGGCGCGGCCTGCTCGATCCGGTGCTGGTAGAACTCCAGCCACATGCCCTGGTCGAAGGTGACGGCCGCGGTCATCCGCCCCTGGTAGCCGTACGCCGCGACGAACCGGCGGTCGGCCGTCGAGCCCTGCGTGACGACGATCTGGTCGGCGAAGGTCGGCACCCCGACCGACTTGATGTTGATCCCGAACTGGCTCGACCAGAACACCGGCACCGCCAGGTGCGGCCAGCGGTGCGCCTGGTCGCTGATCATGTTGTGGGCGGCGATCTCGGCCTGGGCGACCGCGTTCCCCCAGTGCTCCAGCGTCATGAACTGGTACTGGTAGAGCGGGTGCGGGAACCGCGCGATGTCGCCGGCCACGAAGACGTCGTCCAAGACCAGCCCGTTGAGGTCGACCGCGCGGCAGCCCGCGTCGCACGTCACCCCCCACACCCCGGCGGCCAGCCCCGACCCGCGCAGCCACTCGACGTTGCGGATCGAGCCGAGCGCGACCACCGCGACGTCGGCCTCGACGACGGAGCCGTCCGACAGGTGCGCGCGGCGGAACCGCCCGTCGGCGTCGCCCTCCAGCGAGGTGACCGTGGTGCCGCAGCGCAGGTCGACGCCGTGCTCGCGCTGGATGTCGGCCGCGACGTCGCCGATCACCCCGCCCAGCGCGCTCACCAGCGGGGCCGATCCGCGCTCCACGACGGTCACCGGCAGGTCGAGCTCCCGGCAGACCGAGGCGATCTCGCTGCCGGTGAAGCCCGCACCCAGGATCAGCACCCGTTTGGGTCCCGCCGCCAGCGCCGCGCGCAGCCCGGCCGCGTCCTGCGCCGAGCGCAGGGTGAACACGCCCGTCAGCGCGCCTCCCTGCTCCTCGGGCCAGGGCCGGGCGCGGGTGCCGGTGGCCAGCAGGACCCGGTCGAACTCCACCTCGCGCCCGTCGGCCAGCAGCACCTTCTTCGCGGCGACGTCGAGACCGGCGGCCGGGGTGCCGGCCAGCCACTCGGCCTCGACCCGGCGGACCTTCGGCAGCTTGGTGTGGTCGGCCGCGACCTCCCCGGTGAGCACCTGCTTCGACAGGGGCGGCCGGTCGTAGGGCTCGCCGTCCTCCTCGCCGATCACGGTCAGCCGGCCGGTGAAGCCGTCGCGCCGCAGCGCCTCGGCCGCCCGCGCCCCGGCCAGCGACCCGCCGACGACGACGATCCGGCCGTCGAACCGGTTCCCGCACTCGCGGGAGGCGGGCAGGGCGCGCATGGCCGTCCAGTCGAGGTGGATGGCCTGGACGGGACAGGCGGCTGCCGCGCGGAGGACGTGGTCGCGCTGGTCGTCGGGCGGGTCGAGGTCGTACCGCAGCGCCTCTTCACCCATGGTGAAGACCTCGGGCGCGAGGAAGACACACTGGCCGTAGCCCTGGCACCTGGTCAGATCGACGACCACTCTCACACCGTCAGCCGTGCCCGCCCCCGATGCCCGGCATGTTCAGAAGATGATGATCTTTGAGTAAGCACGCAGAATGTCCCCATGGCCAAGCGCATCCTGTACGTGCTCCTGGCGGTCGTCCTCGTCGTCGACGTGCCGTGGGCCGAGGACCTGCGCTTCGCGCACTCGCGCGCGGAGATGGCGGAGTTCGCCCGCGGCTTAGGGAAGGGCGCCGAGGTCCGCGACGTGCACCTCGGGTGGTTGTCGTTCGCCTTCGTCCGGCACGACGACGACGGGGTCGTCTTCTACCGGGGCCGGACCTGGGGCCAGGACGGCTACGGCTACATCTGGAACCCCGTCCGCAAGCCGGGCGAATTCCGCCACCTGACGGGCCCTTGGTACTGGGTCTGGAACGACGCGCACATGTGAGCGGCGCCAGGTCGTCAGGCGCCCCTGATGCGCGCCGAGGAGCGCGGTGACGTCGTCGGGGGTGTAGTGGCGAGGGCGTGGAGGAGGCTCGCCTCCCTGTCGGCGTCCAAGCCCGGGTCGAGCTGACCGGCGGCCTGGGCGGCCCCGATCTGGTCGGCGAGCAAGGCGAGCAGCCGCGTGTACCCCATCCGCATCGGCCGGCCCCAGGACGGTCGCCGGCAGCACGTCGAGCGGCGTGGGCTCGTGGGCGGCCACGGCCGCGATGCTGTATGGCATGCGGATCATCTTCATCGGAGTCGGCACCCGCGGCGACGTCGAGCCGTACACCGGGCTGGGCGCCCGGTTGCGCGCGGCCGGGCACGAGGTCACGATCGCGGCCCACGAGCCGTACCGCGACCTGGTGACCGGCGCGGGCCTCGGCTACCTGCCGCTGCCCGGCGACCTGCTGCCCGTCTTGACCGGCCGCCTCCCCTTCACCGCCTTCAAGGTCTACGGCGAGCAGCTCGTCGAGGGCCTGGCCGGGCTCGCCGGCACCGAGGCCGACCTGCTGCTGACCGGCGTGGCGGGCGCGGTGGGCCGGCACGTCGCCGAGGCGATGGGCGTGCCGAGCATGGGCGTGCACCTGCAGCCGATCGAGCCCACCGGAGACTTCCCGCCGGTCATGAGCGTGTTCCGGGGCTCGCTCGGCCGGTGGGGCAACCGCAGGGCGGCGCGGCTGGCGTTCGAGGTGCCCGCCGCCGGTCCGATGATCGCCGGGCTGAACGCCCGGATGCGGGCCCGCCTGGGGCTGCCGCCGATGACGCCGCGCGCCGTTCACCTCCGCCGCGAGGGCGACCGCTGGCCGGTCTTCCACGGGTTCAGCCCCCTGGTGGTGCCGCGCCCGGCCGACTGGCGGCCCGGACTGGAGGTCACCGGGTACTGGTGGCCGCACCGGCCCGAGGGCCGGCAGCCCGATCCGGTGGTGCGCGACTTCCTCGCGTCGGGCCCCAAGCCCGTCTTCGTCGGCTTCGGCAGCCTGGCCGACTCGCGGGCGGAGCAGTACACGGAACTGGCCCTCGACGCGCTGCGCCGGGCCGGGTTGCGCGGCGTCCTGCAGACCGGCGTGCGGGGACGGCTCACCGACGACGTGCTGGCGGTCGGCGACGTACCGCACGACTGGCTCTTCCCCCAGCTCGCCGCCGTCGCCCACCACTGCGGCGCGGGCACCACCGGGATCGGGCTCCGGGCCGGGGTGCCCGCGGTGGCCGTGCCCGTCATGAACGACCAGCCGTTCTGGGCGTCCCGGCTGACGGCGCTGGGCGCGGCCCCGGCCGCGATCCCGTTCCGCCGCCTGACCGCCGCCCGCCTGGCCGCCGCCCTCACCACGGCGGTCACCGACCCCGCCTACCGGCGGCGGGCGCAGGCGCTCGCCACCGGTATCGCGGCGGAGGACGGCGCGGCCCCGGTCGTCGAGGCGGTGCGCCGGCTCAGCGACGGGGTGCGCTGAAGCGGTGCAGTTCGAGGATCGGGGGCATCGGGGCCAGTCCCGGGCCGCCCGCGCGGATCCAGTCGGCCACGTCGGCGGTGGCGGAGCCGTCGTTGACGAAGGCGAGCCACACCGGCCGCCCTCCGGCGGCGCGGCCCTCGGGGGTCGGCTGGACGACGATGACGTTGGCCTGGTCGCAGACGTCGAGACAGTCGGTCACCCGCACTTCGGCGACCTCGCCCAGCAGCCTGATCTGCTCGTCGTGGTCGAGATGGGGAACCTTCCGGGTGCTGCCGCAGCAGCAGTCCCGGCACACGGTGACGCGCACCGGCGCCCGTCCTCTCTCGGGGAGATCCGCCCCGGCTCGTGAGGAGGCGACCGCGTGAGTCTCCTGGCTCTCGGGGCGACGGTGCGCCCCGATCACAGTGGCGGGACCGCGCCGGATTCGCACCGGTTTCCTCGTCCGCCGTCGCCTTGCCGAGGCATCGTCTCATATCGGGAAAAATCGGTCGGTACGCGGATACCTCGCCTTCTAGCCTGTTTCGCATGAGACTGTCGCGGCAGACCTGGCCGACGCTGATCAGCGAGGTGCGGCTCGGCCCGGAGACCTACCGGGTGGTCCGCCCGGCGCGGGCCTCCCGGCACGGCATGCTCTGGGAACACTGGTGGGGCGCGGAACTGAGCGTCGACCGCGCGACGGCGCTGACGGTCGCGATGGCGTGGGGGCTGGCGCCCGGTCGCCGCACAGCCTGATCTACCTGCCGCTGCGCGGGGCCCGCCCCGCCGACTCCGGCAACCGGGAGCGGCTGCTCGACCTGGTGCTGCTGCACCATCGTCTGGGGTTCCCGGCCTCGCGGTGGAAGCAGGTCCGGGCCCGGCTGGGGGCCGGGCGCCCGCATCGGGTGACGCTCCCGCCGAGGTCGTGGCGGCCGCCTGTCGACCACGAGCGTCGAGACCATCGCGAGTACCGCGACCATCTCCGCTGGGACGTCGCGGCCGACACCCTCTTCCTGACCGGCAGCCGGGCCGCCTTCGAGGCACAGCTGGGCGAGATGCGCGACCTGGTCGAAGAGGGCCCGGCCTTCCGAGCGCGGCACCCCGGCGCCCACTGCTGCGCCGAAATCGAGGTCGGCCGCCCTCGCTACACCGACCGGCACCCGTGGGCGGAACTGCACGTGAAATGGTGCCGCCAGCACGGCTGACCGGTTCACTCGTCCGGCCAGGAGAAGCCCAGGCGTTCGGCGTGGGTGCTGGGGTCCTCCTCGCGTAGCCGCTCGATGACGCGGGCCAGCTGGTCGTCGAGATCGCCGTCGTCGACCGGGATGGTCCAGCCGAACTGGATCCGGGGCCGGCCCCGCTGCCAGAAGACGAGCTCGAACCGGTCCTGTTCGCCCACCTGGGCGAGCACCCAGGCGAAATCGCACTGGTGGCGTCCGAGCAGGCCGGGGTCGTCGCCGAGATGGCGGGCGAGCCGGTCGGCCAGCGTGCGGGCGGGCCACTTCCAACCCTCGTCCTGTACGGCCGCCTCGATCGCCCGGTCGTAATCGGCGGCCGGGAACCGGAAGGTCGTCAGCGCGGCGTCCGGGCGGTGTCCCCGCCAGTCGCTCCACACGACCGTGTCCCCGTCGCGGGCGACCGTCACGTAAAGCGCCCCGCAGCACCCTTCATCGCACCACGCCTCGGCCAGCCGCACCTCGCGCGGCTCCGCCGTCGCCCGCAGCGCGGGCAGCAGTCGTTCCGGCACGTCAGGCGCACCGGCACGGAACCCTTCTGCCACGATCGGCAGCCCGTCGACCAGCAGCCGGGTCTCGACTCTGCCGCCGCGTGCCGGGTCGGGCACGGCGACGTACACCCCGAAACCGGAGGAAACGACCACGGGAGCCCTGGCTGCCCAGGCCGCCCGCCACCGGGTGAGCGGGTCGGCGGAGCCCCGCGCCTCGGCGAGAACCGGTTCCCAGCGCGGGGACACGATGAGCCGTTCGAGCCGGACGAGAGTGGCGGCCCGCTCCCCCGGCGGCCACGCCAGGCAGCCACTGGGGCCGCTGCGCAGGTCGTCGGCCATGGCGAGCGCGGAGGCCAGCAGGTCGAGCACCGGCTCCGCCGTCTCGGCGCGGGCGGCGAATGCGGTGAGCATCTGGCAGGCGTCGAGGAACTTGCGGATGCCTACGCCGGAGAAGCGGAATTCGATCTGCTCCTGCAATAACCGGCCGAGGCGAACCACGGTCGCGTCATCGACACCATCGAGCAGCTCGGCCGCCGACACATTCCGGCTGCCCGTAGCCGTTTGCAGTTCGGTCGGTGAAACACTCTGGCTACCGGAGGCCGTCTGCGACTCTGTCGGTGACAGACCTGGGCTGTCGGAGGCCGTCTGGAACTCGGCCGGTGAGACACCTCGGTTGCCGGTGGTCGTTTGCAGTAGTGACGCCAAGGTCTCCGGGTCACTCATGGGGCTTCACCGCGGAAGGGTGGGCTCGTTTCTGTCCGTCATGTCCGACACCTTGCCATAGTCGGATCGTGAAGTGGATTCCGTTGCTGGCGGTCGTGCTGCTCGCGGCGAACTGCCAGTGGACCTCGCCCGGGGGCCTGCTGCTCGCCCCCGCAACCCCGGCCGCCTCGATGGCGGAGGTCGCCGAGCGGCTGAGCGCGGCACGCTCGAACGACGGGTTCACCCGCCCGCTCGACGCCCCCCTCGGACCCCGGTGCGAGGCCGCCGACGATGTCGTGGTGCGGTATCCCGGTCACACCGATCTGCTGCGGCTCGCCGAGAGCAGCGATCCGCTGGCCGTCCGGGTCTGGCTCACCGGGAGCGTCGAGGGGAGGCGGCTCGCCGACCGGGTCCGGCCCTGTTTCGCGACCTTCTCCCCTCGCGAACCGATGGCGCTGGTGTACACGGGGGTCGTGGCGACCAGTTCCGACAACGGCGATCCCGTCGCGCAGGTGTACGTCGTCGCCCTTCGGGGGCCGTTCCTGGCCGAGGTCTCCTGGTGGTGGCCGGCCGAGTACGCCGAGGGTGTGGATCCGGGGCGGCTCGACCGCGGGCTCGACGCGGTCGTGGCCGTGCTCGGGGCGGTCAGCGGGGGGACAGGATCCTGAGCTGGAGCATCGCCGCGAAGCGCTGTTCCGGGTCGGTGAGGTCGATCTCGCCGACCTCGGTGACGCGGCGGAGCCGGTAGCGCAGCGTGTTGGGGTGGATGAACAGGGCGCCGGCCGCCTTGCCGACGTCGCCGAGCGCGTCGAGCCACGCCTCCAGGGTCTCGACGAGGCCCGCGTTGTTGCGTTCGTCGTAGTCCATCAGCCGGGCGATGGCGCCGCCGGGGCGTTCGTCGCGGGCGGCGGCCAGGTCGCGCAGTTCCAGGACCAGGGCGAGGGTCTGGACGTCGTCGAGCTGGGCCACCCGCAGGCCCGTGTGGCCTTCGCGCATGACCCGCAGCACGCGGTCGGCCTGGGCTTTTCCGTGGACGATGCCGCTGATGTCCGATCCGGCGGGGGCGACGGCGACGATGGCGTGCAGGTTGCCGTCGACGCGGTCGACGAAGTCGGCGGCCAGCCGCGCGGCGCGCTGTTCGGGGCTGCCGGTGGCGACGACGACCGGGAGCAGGCCGTAGACGGTGCCGCCGACGGCGGCCACGGCCGAGGCGGGCACGGTCGCCGACAGGTGGACCGACAGGGCGTCGGCCAGGCGTTCGAGGTCGGTGTGGGGGTGGCCGGGCAGCAGGCCGGCGCCGACGATGACGAGGCGGCGGGCCGACAGGCCGAGGCGGCCGAGGGCGTCGCGGGCCCCGGCGCCGCCTTCCAGGACGGTGCCGATCAGGTCGGTGCGCAGGCGGCGCTGGACGTCGGCGCCGGCGCGCAGCCGCAGCAGGTGGAGGGCGACCAGCTTGGAGGCGTCGAGGAGCGCCTGGGTGCGTTCGCGGTCGACCTCGCCGTCCATGGCGGCCCAGATGGAGCCGAGGACCTCGTCGCCGGCGCGGACGGCGATGGCGACGCGCTGCACGGTGGTCTCGTCGTAGCCGAGGTCCTGCGGTTTGACGACGACGGGGGCCTGGTAGCGGTAGAGGTCGCGGAAGACGCCGAGTTCGGTGAGCCGGTTGGCGTACCGTTCGGGGACCTGGCGGCCGATGACGGTCTCGACGCGGGAGGGGTCGGCCTCGTCCTGGCGGCCGGAGAAGGCGAGCACGCGGGAGCTGCGGTCTTCGATCGTGATGGGGGCGTCGAGCAGCGCGGCGACGGCGTTGGCGACGGCGAACAGGTCGCCCGACGGCAGGCCGCCGAGGGACTCGTGGCCGGTGACGCCGATGTCGCCTTCGGCGAGCATGGCGCGGATGAGGGCGGTCAGCTGCGCCCACGTGGCGCCCCGGCGCAGCCCGATCAGGGCGACGCCGCTCTCCTGGACGGCCGCCCGCACCTCCGCCGTGAGCGCGACCGGGGCCCTGACGACCAGGGCGACCGTGTCGTGGCCGCCGAGGGAGCGCAGCAGCGCGGGCAGCGCTCCGGCGGCGGGGTCGACGCCGACGCCCAGCACCAGCGAGCGGGGCGCGAGCACGGGTTCGTCGAGCGGGTCGAAGATGACCAGGGCGCTGATGCCGCCGGGGTGGTCGACGTCGCCCGCGACCAGTTCCAGGAGGGTGGAGCCCAGGTCGTCGAGGACGCGGCCGAGGCTCGCACGCGGTCGCTGACTCACGCCCGGAGTATAGGCGCGCACCTCAGAACGGGATCCACTCCACCGACGTCGTCACCCGGGCCAGCAGGTCGGGGATGGGGGTGACGCCCAGGCCGGGTCCGGTGGGGACGGCGACGTGGCCGTCGTCCAGGACGATGGGCTCGGTGATGTCGGTCCGGTAGAAGCGGTCGGAGGCCGACACGTCGCCGGGCAGGGTGAAGCCGGGCAGCGCGGCCAGCGCGATGTTGGCGGCGCGGCCGAGGCCGGTCTCGACCATGCCGCCGCACCAGACCGCGACGCCGTGGGCGGCGGCCAGGTCGTGGATCCTGCGGGCCTCCAGGTAGCCGCCGACGCGGCCGGGCTTGATGTTGATGATCTGGCACGCCCCCAGGGTGATCGCGGCGGCGGCGGTCTGCGCCGACACGACCGACTCGTCGAGGCAGATCGGGGTGGCCAGCTGCCGGGCGAGCGCGGCGTGGCCGAGCACGTCCTCCTCCTCCAGCGGCTGTTCGATCAGCAGCAGGTCGAAGGCGTCGAGCTTCGCCAGGTGGCGGGCGTCGCGCAGGGTGTAGGCGGTGTTGGCGTCCACCTGCAGGAGCACGTCGCCGCCGAACCGGTCGCGGACGGCGGCGACCGGCGCCACGTCCCAGCCGGGCTCGATCTTGAGCTTGATGCGGGCGTACCCCTCGTCGAGATAACCCTCGACGGCGGCCAGCAGCGCCGGGATGGAGTCGTGGATGCCGACCGAGACGCCGCTGGGCACCCGGTCGGCGACCGCGCCGAGTTCGCGGCCGAAGGAGCGGCCGAGGGCGCGCAGTTCGGCGTCCAGGATCGCCATCTCCACCGCCGCCTTGGCCATGCGGTGTCCCTTGTACGCGTGCAGCGCCCCCGCGACCCCGGCCGCGCCCGACCGGGCGAGCGCGGCGGTCCCCTCGGGCGAGGCCAGGCGCGGCAGCAGGAAGCGGCGCAGCACGTCCTGCTGGGAGTCGACGTATTCGGGCGAGTAGAGCGGGTCGGTCAGCGCGACGCACTCGCCCCAGCCTTCGGCGTCGTCGGTCACCGCTTTGACCAGCAGGATGTCGCGCTCGGTCTGGGTGCCGAACGAGGTGCGGAACGGCGCCACGAGCGGCATCGACAGTCGGCGCAGTTCGATTCCGCGCAGCTTCATGGGGTCTCCAGGTCGACGAGGTAGCCGAGGTCGCGGTCGAAGTCGACGACGCGGCCTCCGGAGGTCATCATCGGCGCGAGCTCGTCGCGGAGCCGCCGCCGCCACGCCACGGCGGCGGGCGGGTCGCCGGCCCGCAGCGCCTCGATGTCGTCGGGGACGGCGACGCGGCGGCCGGCCGGACCGGCGGCCGGGCGGTCGAAGGGCGCGCCGGAGCAGGCGGCGACGACCCTCGGCGAGAGCAGGTCCCAGCGCATCAGCAGCCGGTCGGTGTCGTCCGTGCCGTTGATCGCGTCGTGCATCGCGCCGTAGAAGTTCGGCAGGTACTCCACCGGCAGCGCCCCGAGTTTGACGATGTTGAAGTAGGCGTTGCGGCTGACGAGCGGGTCGAAGGTCCACTCGATCGTCGGGATGCCGCGGGCCAGCGCCCAGGCCCGCTGGTGGAGTTTGAGGGCGCCGCCGACGCCGCGGCCGCCCAGGCCCGGCACGACCCCGGCGACGTGGCTGTGCAGGGTCCGGGCCGCCGGTTCCTCGTGGAAGCCGATGCAGACGCCCACGAGGCGGTCGCCGTCGTAGGCGCCGGCGGCGTAGTTGCCGGCGCGGGTCAGCGCGCGGAGGAACTCCACGGTGATCAGCGGACGGCCCCAGATCTCCACGAGCAGGTCGATCATGGCCTGGGCGCCGGGCAGGTCGTGGAGTTCCCGGATCTCCACGCCGGCCTTGCGGGCCCGGTCGCCGGCGTCCCGGGCCGCGTCGAGGTGGTCGGGGAGCACGGTCAGCCGAGCTTCTTCGGGGTCGCCCGCGCGCCGTAGTGGACGTACTCCTCGCCGGTCGGCAGGGAGTAGAACGTGACCGGCACCCAGGTCTCCATGCCCTCGGGGCGGACGGCGTAGACGCCGGGCTCGACGGGGGTCATCTCGTAGGTCTGCACGGGGTCGTCCTCCAGCCCGGCCAGCGGGCCGGTGAGGATGGTGCGCAGGGTCGGCTTGCCGTCGTCGTCGAAGACCTCCATGCGGACCGACTCGCGCTCGTAGGCGCCGGCGTAGGGGGTCAGGTCGCCGGCGGCGGGTTCGGCCGGGGGCTCGAACGGCTCGGGCAGGTGGACGCCGGTCAGCTCGGCGAAGATCTCCTCGTAGAGGTCGACGTACAGGTCGTGGGTGTGGCCGCCGTTGGTGAGCAGCGCGACCGCGACGCCGGCCTCGGGCAGCACGCGCAGGAACGCGGCCTGGCCGATGGTGTTGCCGTCGTGGCCGTAGGCGCGGTGGCCGTGCCAGTCGCAGCGGAACCAGCCCAGCCCCCACGAGTCGCCGAGCAGCCGCTTCTCGGGGCAGTCGGTCTGGTACGCCGACATCGCCGCCGCGCTCTCCTCCGAGAGCACCCGGGTGCCGTCGGCGGCGAGCCCGCCGCGCAGGTGCATGCGGGCGAAGGCGAGCACGTCGGCGACGGGCGCGGTGATGAGCCCGGCCGGTCCGACGGCGCGCGGCAGCCCCCACACGGGCGCGACCACGGGTTCGGCGCCGCCCTTGACGTGGCCCATGGCGTGGCCGAAGACCATCGCCTCCTCGGGCAGGGTGGTGGTGCGGGTCAGGCCGAGCGGGGTGAAGAGCTTCTCCCTGATCGCCTGGTCCCACGTCTTCCCGGTGGCGACCTCGATGATCCGGCCGAGCACCGAGTAGCCCGCGTTGCAGTACGACCAGGTCGCGCCGATCGGGTGGTTCTGCGCCGAGTCGGCCAGCAGGGCGACGTACTTCTCCAGGGCGTCGTCGCCGCGGCCGGTGTCGGTGAACAGGTCGCCGTCGATGCCGCTGGTGTGGGTGAGCAGGTGCCAGACGGTGACGGCGGCGGTGGTCTCGGGGTCGCGCAGCCGGAACTCCGGCAGCACCTCGGCGACGGGGGTCCGGAGGGTGAACCGGCCTTCGTCGATCAGCTGCATGATCACGGTGGCCGTCCACACCTTGGAGATCGAGCCGATCTGCCAGACCGAGTCGGGGGCGGCGGGCTGGCCGGTTCCGGCGTGCAGCACGCCGGTGGCGAGGGTCAGCAGGTCGTCGTCGCGCAGGATGCCGAGCTGGGCGCCGGGCACACCGTGCTTGGCGGCCAGTTCGTCGAGGCGGTTCTGCCAGTGGGCCTGGTTCACGTGTGCTCCTTCAGCGGGTGGGCGGAGGCCAGGAGGTGGCGGGTGTAGTCGTGGCGGGGGTCGCCGAGCACCCGCGCGGCCGGGCCGTGTTCGACGATCCGCCCGGCGTGCAGCACCGCGACGTGGTCGGCGACGTAGCGGACGACGGCCAGGTTGTGCGAGATGAACAACATCGACAGGCCGAGGTCGCGGCGCATGTCGCGGATGAGGTTGAGCACCGCGCCCTGCACCGACACGTCGAGGGCGGAGGTGATCTCGTCGGCGAGGATCACCTGGGGCCGGGCGGCGAGGGCGCGGGCCAGCGCGACCCGCTGCCGCTGCCCGCCCGACAGCTGTCCGGGCAGGTCGGCGGCGCGGGCGGGGTCGAGGTGGACGAGGGTCAGCAGCCGGGCGATCTCCGACTGGCGGTCCTGGCGGGAGGGGCGGCCGGGCAGCGCCTCGGCGATGCTCTCCCCCACGGTCATGCGCGGGTCGAGGGAGGAGTAGGGGTCCTGGAAGACCATCTGCACCGGCCGGCGGCCCCGGGTGGGGACCGGGCGGCCGTCGAGGAGGATCGAGCCGGAGGTGATCGGGGCGAGGCCGACGGCGGCGCGGGCGAGGGTCGACTTGCCGCAGCCCGACTCGCCGACCAGGCCGACGGTCCGGCCGGCGGGCACCTCCAGGCTGACCTCGTGCAGCACGGTGTGCGCGCCGTACCGTACCGACACCTCGTGGAAGGTGAGCGCGCTCACGGGGCCTCCCCGGCCTTGTGGCAGGCCACGCCGTCGCGCAGCGGCGGCGCGACGGTGCGGCAGTGGTCGTCGGCCAGCGGGCAGCGGGGCGCGAACGCGCATCCGGCCGGCACGTCGACGGGGTCGACGGGCAGCCCGGGGATGACGGCGAGCGGCCGGTCGAGGTCGGTCTCCATGTCCGGCACGGCGGCCACCAGCGCCCGCGTGTACGGATGGCGCGCCAGCGCCCGCAGGTCCTTGGCGGGCAGCTCCTCAACGACGCGGCCGGCGTACATGACCAGGACGCGGTCGCACACGTCGGTCACGACCGACACGTCGTGGCTGATCAGCAGCAGCGCCGCGCCGGTGTCGCGGCGGACGTCGGCGAGCAGTTCGAGCACCTGCCGCTGCACGGTGACGTCGAGGGCGGTCGTGGGCTCGTCGGCGACGATGAGCCGGGGCTCGCCCATGAGGCCCATGCCGATCATGGCCCGCTGGCGCATGCCGCCGGAGAACTCGAACGGGTACTGCCGGGCCCGCCGCTCGGGGTCGCCGATGCGGACCGCGCGCAGCCGGTCGACCGCCCGCGCGAACGCGGCCCTGCGGCCCAGTCCCTGGTGGAAGCGGCTCACCTCGGCCAGCTGCGGGCCGACGCGGTGGGCGGGGTTGAACGAGGTCATCGGGTCCTGGAACACCACGGCCAGGGAGGTGCCCAGCCGCCGGTGGGCGCCGGGCGCCAGCAGGTCCTCCCCGGCGACGGCCAGGTGTCCTGCCTGGACGCGGACCGGCGGCTCCAGGAGCCCGGCCACCGCCAGCGCGGTCACGGACTTGCCCGACCCCGACTCGCCGACCACCCCGACGGCCTCCCCGTCGCCGACGGAGAAGCTGACGCCGCGCACGGCGTGGATCGGCCCGTTCGGGCCGGGGATGGTCACCCGCAGGTCGTCGGCCGACAACACCGAGTTCCGGGCCGGGGCGGTCGCGGGCGACGGCGGGCCGGCCGGGGGCAGCACGTGGGTGCGGCGCGGCCCGGCGGCGAACGCCTCGCCGGTGAGGTTGAAGGCGAGCCCGGCGAGCACGACGGCGATGCCGGGGCCGAGCGCGGCCAGCGGGTGGACGTAGATGCCGTTGAGGCCGTCCTGCATGAGCTTGCCCCAGTCGTAGTCCGGCGCCTGCACCCCCAGCCCCAGGAACGACAGGCCCGCGAAGGTGAGCAGCGCCGCGCCGGCCGTCATGGTCGCGTACACGATGACCGGTTCGGCGATGTTGGGCAGCACGTGCCGCCGGAGCATGCGCGCCCGGCCGACCCCGGCGATGCGGGCCGCCGCGACGTAGTCGCGCTCGGACACCCCGGCGATCAGGGTGTGGCACAGGCGGGCGAACGCGGGCGCGCCGGCCAGCCCGACCGCGAGCGCGGCCCCGCGCGCGCCGACGCCGAACACGACGGCGAAGAACAGCACCAGCAGCAGCCCGGGGAAGGCGACCAGGACGTTGACGGAGGCGGTGACCAGGCGGCCGAGCCGCCGTCCGAGGAGCATCGGCGCGGCCCCGAGAAGGAGGCCCAGCACCATGGCGATCGCGGTCGCCGCCAGCGCCAGCAGGATCGAGAGCCGGGCGGCGACCAGCACCCGGGCGAACAGGTCGCGGCCCAGGTTGTCGGTGCCGATCCAGTGCTCGGCCGACGGCCCGGCCAGCAGGTTGGCGGTGTCGACGGCGGTGGCCCGCTCCCCCCACAGCACCGGCCCGAACGCGGCGGCGAACAGCACCAGGGCGAGCAAAACGACCCCGGTCACGCCGACGGGCCTGCGCAGCGCCCTCATCAGGCCTCCCCGATGGCCGAGCGGGGGTCGAGCAGCGCGAGCGCCACGTCGACGACCGTGTTGATGAGCAGGACGCCGACGCCGTAGACCAGTACGGTGCCCTGCACCAGCGGATAGTCCTTGGCGACGATCGAGGAGACGATGGAGGAGCCGAGCCCCGGCCAGGCGAACACGTTCTCCACCAGCACCGTCCCGGCCACCAGCGAACTGAGCGCCAGCCCGCCGATCGTCAGCGTCGCGGTCACCGCGTTCGGCAGCGCGTGCACGACGTGCACCCGCACCGGGGTGAGCCGCTTGGCGCGGGCGGTGCGCACGTAGTCGGCCTCCATCACCGCGAGCATCTCCACCCGGACGATGCGCGACAGCACCGCCGCCGGGCCGATCGCCAGGGCCAGCACCGGCAGCACGTAGGAGTCGGGCCCGGCGCGCCCGGCGACCGGGAACACGTGGGTCTGCACGGCCAGCAGGTAGACCAGGCCGACGCCGAGCAGGAAGTCGGGGATCGCGCTCACCACGACGTTGGCGCCGGTGAAGGCCAGTTCGGCGCGCCGCCCGCGGCCCCGGCGGGTGAGCACCGCCATCACCACGCCGACGGGCACCGCGACCGCGACCGCCAGCAGGAAGGCCAGCAGGGCGAGCTCGGCGGTGGCGGGCAGCTGCTGGGCGATGACCTCGCCGACCGGGAGCCGGCTGGCGATCGACACCCCCAGGTCGCCCTGGAGGAGGTGGCCGAGGAAGGTCGCGTACTGCTGCCACAGCGGGTCGAGCAGGCCGAGCTCCTCCTTGTGGGCGAGCACCAGGTCGGCGGGGGCGGTGGGGCCGAGCGCCGCGCGCACGGGGTCGCCGGGCACCAGGTGGATCATCAGGAACGACGCGGTCACCAGCACCCACAACGACGCCAGCAGCCGCGCCGCGCGCCGGAGCGCGAAGCGCGGCCACCTGCCCACTCTGGGGCCGACTCTGGGGCCGGCCTTGAGGCCGGCCGTCGCGGTCTTCATGGTCAGCCGAGCATCCGGATGCTGGTCGGGACGATGCTGCCGACGACCGACAACTCCGCGCCCTTGACGAACGTCGGGACGACGTTGTTGGCGAAGGGCACGACGTCGGCGGCCTTGTAGAGGGCCTGCTCGGCGGCGAACCAGTCGGGGCACCCCTCGGCGCCGGTGGCGGCCATCGCGCGCTTGGCGGCGGCGAGGTAGTCGGGGTTGTCGATGGCGGCGAAGTTGGTGCCCTTGGGCGCGGCCGGGCCCGACACGAACGGCATCACCTGGTCGGGGGTGCTGACGTTGAGCGGCACCCAGGCGACCTCCCAGCCGCCGGTCCCGAAGATCACGCCGGACAGCTGGGTCTGGTTCTGCTGGACGGCCTTGGCGTCGACGCCGACCGCCTTCCAGGCCGCGACGGCCAGTTCGGCGGCGGCGCTGCCCGCGCTGCCCAGGGCGCTGTCGTACAGCAGGGAGACCGTCAGGCGGTCGCCGCCCTTGGCGCGCACGCCGTCGGCGCCCTTCACCCATCCGGCGGCGTCCAGTCCGGCGCCCGCGGCGGCGGCGTCGAAGGTGGGCAGGTTGCCCGCCACGGCGTCGCCGGTGCAGCCGCTCGGGGCGAGCACGGCCAGCTGGGTCGCGGCCGCGCCCTTGCCGGAGGTGATGGCGGCCTGGAGCTGATTGAGGTCGAGCGCCCGGGTCAGCGCCATCCGCACGGCCGGGTCGGAGGTGGCGTGCCCGTCGGCGTGGTTGTACCACTGCTGGCCGATGAGGGCCTCGGTGCCGATGGACTTCAGGCCCGCGCCCGTCAGGCGGGCTGCGTCGGCGCCGGTGATCTGGACGGCGTTGGCGGCCCCCGACAGCAGCTGGTTGGCGGCGGTGGTCTCGTTGGCGACGACCTTGACGACGACCTTCGCCGGCAGACCCGGCTCGGCCGTGGTCGCGCCGCCCGGACCCCAGGTGTAGCCCTGGCGCAGCTGGTAGGTGTAGTGGTCGGAGGGCACCGCCTCGACGAGCGTGTAGGGCCCGGTGCCGTTGGTGCCGGCCTTGAGGCTCGCGCGGTTCTTCATCCCGGCGTCGCACACCATCGGCAGGTTCGCGAACGCGTTCAGCGCGAACGGCGCGGGCGCGGGCAGCTTGACGGTGACCTTGGCGCCGTCGGCCGAAGCGGTGGCCCCGACGGGGACGAACACGCCCAGGAACGGGCTCTTGTTCTCCGGGTCGGTCACGTACGCGATGTTGTCGACCACCGTCTGGGCGGTGAACGGCGCGCCGTCGGCGCAGGTGACGCCGCTCTTGATGTCGAAGGTGAGGGTGGTGCCCTCGGCGGTCCACGATCCGGCCAGCTGGGGCTGGATGCTGCCGTCCTCGGCGACGGCGACCAGGTTGTCGTAGGCGTACTGCGTCAGCTGGAACAGGGTGCTGACCGCCGACGCCTGCGGGTCGAGGGCGCCCGGGTCGGCGGCGACGTTCAGGGTGAAGGTCTTGCCGGCGGCGTAGGCGGAGCCGGTCGTCCCGGCGGCCTGGCCGGGTGGGGCGGGGGTCTCGCCGCCGCAGGCGGCCAGGCCGACCGAACCCGTCAGGGCGAGTGCCGCCAGTGCCATCATGCGCGTCATGGCGTTCCTTTTCTCGAGACCACGCGGCCGTAGTGGATGTGCTTCGCGCGCCCCGATTCGTCGCGTCCGACGAAGGCGAAGACGGGATGGACGCCGTGGATCGGCTCCAGGGCGATGAGCGAGTCGCCCTCCAGGTGCACCAGCCGGGTCCGCAGGGGTTTCTCCCCGATCTCGGCGATGACGTCCTTGGGGACCCGCTCCAGCCAGATCGCGCCGTCGGCGTCCTGGCTGACGGTGATGTCGTAGATCGTGTCGGCGTACACACCCAGGTAGGGGGCCGGGTCGATCGGCTCGGGCGTGGCGGGCGGCGTCGGGCGGGGCGGCAGCGTGACGCCGGCCAGCCGCTCCAGCAGGGCCCCGACGACGTCGGCGTAGGCGCCCAGGACGTCGCCGCCGTTGGTCAGCAGCGCGACGGCGACGCCGCGGTCAGGCACGATCCGCAGGAACGCGGCCTGGCCGATGGTGCCGCCGTCGTGGCCGACGACGGCCCGTCCGTCGTACTCCTCCAGCTCCCAGCCGAGGCCCCACGCGCCGGCCATGGTGCTGAGCCGGGGCAGCCGCACCTGCGGCGTCCACATGGCCGCCACCGTGCCGGGCTTGAGCAGGCCCGCGCCGCCGTCGAGGTGCATGGCGGCGAAGCCGACCAGGTCGCGGGCGGTCATCGCGAGCATCGACCCGGCGGGCGCGTTCGAGCGGGCCAGCGCCCACGTCGGCGCCGGCACCGGGCCGCCGCCCTCGCCGGGCAGGTGCCCGACGGCGGCCCGGTGCAGGATCGCCTCGTAGGGGCTCGGCGAGACGTGGCTGAGCCCGAGAGGCACGGCGAGCCGCCCGACCAGCACCCGGTCGAACGGCTCGCCGCGCATGACCTCGACCAGCCGGCCGAGGACGACGAACCCGGTGTTGTTGTACGAGAACACCTCACCGGGCGGAAAGAGCTGCGGGATGTCCTTGATCGAGGCGACGTAGCGCTCGACGGCGTCGTCGCCCCGGCCGGTGTCGGTGAAGATGTCGCCCTCGAACCCGGCGACGTGGCAGAGCAGCTGCCGGACGGTGATCGCCGGGTCGCCGGCCTCCAGTTCGGGGAGGTAGGCGCGCACCGGGACGTCGAGGTCGACCAGGCCGTCGTCGACGAGCTGCAGCACCAGCGCGCTCGTCCACAACTTGGTGATCGACCCGATCTGGAAGACCGAGTCGGGCGTCGCCGCGACGCCGGTCGCGGTGCTGAGCACCCCGGCGGCGGCGGTCGTCACCCGGCCCTCGGCCAGCACGGCGACCGAGGCGCCCGGCACGCCGCGTTCGGCCAGGATCCGGGCGAGGTGCTCGTCGAGCCAGCGTTCCGGCGTCGTCATGTGCCGAGGCTAGATCGCCGGGCGGCCGTCGTACTCAGCCGATCGAACAACCCGAACCGGCCGCCCCTGTCCGATCGGACAAGGTGCTCAGGTCCAGACCTGGGCGGCCACCCGCCGGAAGTTGCCGCCCAGGATGCCGCGCACCGTCTCCTCCGGATAGCCGCGCCCGACCAGCTCCCTCTCGATGAGCAGGGTCGTCTCCGGCTCGACGAACGCGATCGTGCCCCAGCGGGTGTACTCCTCGGGGAACAGCTCGGGGTTGGCCGCCAGGTCCTCCATGATGGTGTCGGCGTCGAAGGAGTAGTCGCTGCCGATGCCGACGTGCTCGGGCCCCACCAGCTCGACGGCGTAGTCGATGTGCGCGACGAACGCGTCGAGGGTGGCGGTGTTGGGGCCGAGGAAGATGCCCACGCCGGGGATGCCGATGACGCCGCCGGTCGCGGCGCACTCGCGGGCCTGCTCGTCGGTGATGTTGCGGGCGTGGTCCCACACCCCGCGCATGGCCGAATGGGAGTAGATCATCGGCCGCTCGGAGACCTCCGACAGGTCCAGTCCGGTACGGGTGCCGCAGTGCGACCCGTCGACCAGCATGCCGACCTCGTTCATCCGCCGCACCAGGTCGCGCCCGTAGGCGGTCAGGCCGGAGTCGACGGCGTCCAGGCAGCCGCCCCCCGCGGCGTTGCCGTTGTTGTAGCTCGGCAGCAGCGACTTGACCCCCAGCCGGTAGAAGACCTCCACCATGTCCAGGTCGCCGGCCAGCGGCGCGGAGTCCTCCAGGTCGAAGGCGACCACGATCCGGTCGTCCGGCACCGCCGCGTCGACCTCCCCGACCGTCGTGGCCAGCGCCAGGTCGGGATGGGCCTCGATGGCCTGGGTGAAGTGCCCGATGTAGGCGAGCGCGTCCTCCCGGGAGTGCGGCGCGTAGCCGACGTTGACCGACACGTAGGCCCCGCCGGGGCGGCGGTAACGCAGCAGGTCGGCGACGTCGGCGTCGAGGCTGAGCGGCAGGCAGGTGTGCTGTTCCCAGAAGGCGCGGGGTGAAGTCATGCGGCCCATCCTGCTACGCGCCGATCACCGCCTGGTCAGCGCGCCGACGCTGAGCAGGAACGCCCCGCCGTCGGGACCGGTGCCCGCCTGCACCGACGCCTGACGGTGCCCGTCGCTCGCGACCGTCCAGAACGAGAGCGTGGTGCCGCCGCAGGTCTGCCCGGCCGGGTCGAGCTTGGCCGTGTTGCCGCGCGCGGTCAGCCGCCAGGCGCAGCCGTCGCCGGTGCGGGCCGTCAGCACCCGCCCGCGCCCGCTGAAGGCGACCTCCCCCTGCCGGGGCGTCTGCGTGACCCGGTCGTCGTAGCGGGTGGTGACGACGTTCACCCGGGCCGCCGGGTCGGCCGGGTCGTACCTCCAGGAGCCCGCGAAGCGCGCCCCCGGCCCGGCGGTCGCGCGGGTGCGGCGGCCGTCGTCGAGGCGGAAGGCGTAGTCGCCGCCGGGCTGGTGGCTGACGGCCTCGATGCTCTCGCGCAGGTGGCGGCCGGCCACGGTCACCGACCATTTCGTGATCGTGTACGCCGACCCGATGACCCGGTTGAAGCAGTTCTGCGTCGGCGGGTCGAGCTCCAGCGAGGCGGGCCTGACGGCGAACGTCCACGTGCAGCCCTGGTCGGTCCGGCCGGTGATCCTCGCGCCGGTGCGGGTGAAGACGATGTCGCCGATCTGCGGGACGTGGATCGGCGGAGTCGCCCCGACGACCGCGACGTTGCGCATCGTGGCGCGGTCGGGCTGGTCGTAGTTCCAGGTGCCGAGGTAGTCGTGGGCGGGCGGGCCGAACGCGAGGGCCGTGGACAGGACGAGCGCCGGCGGCGTCAGTGCGGAGATCATGGCCGGGACTCTACGAACCGGCGGCGGCCCCCCTCATCGGCCTGCCGGGGTGTCCCCGGGTACGCCCGGCGCGGTAGTTCAAAAGACGATCTTCATGTGGTCACCGTACGCGCGGCGAACTCGATCTTGGACGCGGAACGTTCCAGGATGATCACGCACTGCAACGCAACGGAAGGACACCAGTGAAGAGGATCATCCTCACCTCCGCCATCGCCGCCGTCATCGCCGGCACCGCCGGGATGGCGCACGCCTCGGTGTACGTCGCCTACGAGGGCCCCGGTTTCTCGGGCCGCAGCGTCGCCCTGAGCGCGTGCGGCATCAACAACATCCCGTTCGGGGGCTCCTACAAGTGGTACGGCACCGGCCAGAGCGGCCGGATGTACAACCAGCCCAACGCCGAGGGCGTGGCCCACTTCACGCTCGACAGCAACCGCAACGCCGAGCAGATCTCGCCGGTCGGCTGGAAGAGCGTCTTCATCGTCTGCTGACGTGAGACCACCCGCCGGGCCGCTCTCAGGGGCGGCCCGGCGCGACCAGCCCGGTCTCGTAGGCGACCACCACGGCCTGGACGCGGTCACGCAGGCCGAGCTTCGACAGGATCCGCGCGACGTGCGTCTTCACCGTCGCCACGCTCAGGCTCAGCCGCTCGGCCAGCTCGGCGTTGCTCAGCCCCGTGGCCAGCAGCCGCAGCACGTCGAGCTCCCGTGAGGTCAGCTCCCCCAGGTCGCGATGGAGCGCGGGCCGCGCCGGGTCGCGGCGGGCGAAGCGTTCCACCAGGCGGCGGGTGATCGTCGGCGCGAGCAGCGCGTCGCCCGACCGCACCAGCCGCACCGCCGCCACCAGGTGCTCGGGCGTGACGTCCTTGAGCAGGAAGCCGCTGGCCCCGGCCGCGAGGGCGGCGTACACGTAGTGGTCGAGGTCGTAGGTCGTCAGGATCAGCACCCGGGTGTCCCCGCCGGCGGCGGTGATCCTGCGGGTGGCCTCCAGACCGTCGGTGCGCGGCATGCGGACGTCCATGAGCACGACGTCGGGCCGGGTGCGCCGGACGGCGGCGACGGCCTCGTCGCCGTCGGCGGCCTCCGCCGCGACCTCGATGCCGTCAGCGGCCAGGATCATGCGGAAGCCCGTGCGGACCAGGGCCTGGTCGTCGGCGATGACGGCGCGCAGCGGCTCGGTCATGACCGGCCCCACGGGATGCGGGCGTCGAGGCGGAAGCCGCCGTCGGCGGTCCGGCCCGCGTCGAGGGTGCCGCCGTAGACGGCCAGCCGTTCGCGCAGGCCCATCAGGCCCCGGCCGCCGGGGGCGCGCGGCCCGCCGCGGGTTCCGCCCGTGTCGGTCACCTCGATCTCCAGCCACTCGCCGTCGCCGCCGATCCGGACCGACGCCGCCGCGCCCGGCGCGTGCTTGATCGTGTTGGTGAGGGCCTCCTGGACGACGCGGTAGGCGGCCAGGTCGATGCCCGGCGGCAGCGGGCCGGGCGGCGCGACGTCCAGGCGGACCGGCACCCCGGCGGCCCGCACCCCCTCCACCAGGGCGTCGAGGCGGTCGAGGCCCGGCTGGGGGGCGAGCCCGTCGTCGGGCCCGTCGAGGCGTTCGCCGCCGGGCCCGGCCAGCAGGCCCATCACGTGGCGGAGCTCGGCCATGGCGGCGCGGCCGCCCGACTCGATCGCCAGCAGCGCGCCCTTCGCCAGTTCCGGCTCCACGTCGACGACCTTGCGGGCCGCCCCGGCCTGGATCACCATCACGCTGACATTGTGGGTCACCACGTCGTGCAGCTCCGCCGCGATCCGCGACCGCTCCTCGGCGACGGCCCGGCGCATGGCCTCCTCCTGCGCCCGCCGCAGCTCGCCCAGCCGGCCGACGAAACTCGCCGCGACGCCGACGCCGAGCAGCACCACGAACGGCCCCATCCAGCTCGGCACGGGCGCGACGTCGCGGAACGCGATCCCCGCCAGCACCGCCGCGAGCAGCAGGCCGCCCATCGCCAGGAACCGGTTGCGTCCGTGCACGACGGCGCCATAGGTGGCGACGGCGCAGGTCAGCACCGTGATCCAGGTGGTGGCCGCCTGGGTGGCCAGCGCGGCGGCCAGCACCACCCAGAAGGTCGCGAGCGGGTAGCGGCGGCGCGCCGCCAGCGGCAGCGCCGTCAGCGCCACCAGGAACAGCGGCGGCCGGCCCGGCAGATCGTCGCCCGGGACCTCCGGGAGCACGGGCAGCGGCGGCGGAAGCGGATCGGGCTCGGGCGGCAGCGCCAGGTAGTCGGCGGACCCGGACAGGTCCTTGGCCACGGCCATCACGACGAACGTCAGCAGGAGCGCGACCACCACGTCGGCGGCCACCGCCCAGCGGGACGGCCGCGGCCGCTCCCGGCCGGAGTCGAGCAGGAGCCGCCACCAGGGGGGACGTTCACCGGTTTCCACCCCGACATCATCACGCGGCCCCGGCCCGGCCGCATCGGCCGCGATGAGGGCGCCCCCGGCCGCCGGGAGTACATCGTGAGGATGACCCCGCCGCACCTCCTCCCCGCGAGGTAGCCGATCTCGGCGCCGCGGCCGACGCGGCCCTGCGGGTGCCGCGCCTACGTTCGGTGCCCTGCCTCATCGGACCCACTGTTTCAGGAGGACATGGCGTGACCGCCGTCCTGGAAGCCCGCGCCCTGGGCCGCAAGTACGGCACTCGCTGGGCGCTGCGCGAGTGCACCGTCGTCATCCCGGCCGGCCACGTCGTCGGCCTGGTCGGGCCCAACGGCGCCGGCAAGACCACCCTGCTGAAGCTGGCCTCCGGCCAGCTCGCGCCGACCACCGGCGACCTGGCCGTGCTCGGCGCGCGGCCCGGGAACACCCCCGCCCAGCTCGCCCTGGTCGGGTTCGTCGCCCAGGACACCCCCGTCTACGCGGGCCTGACCGTCGCCGACCACCTGCGGCTCGGCGCCCATCTCAACCCGCGCTGGGACGCCCCGCTCGCCCGCGACCGCGTCGCCCGCCTCGGCCTGCCGCCCGCCCGCCGCGCGGGGAGGTTGTCGGGCGGCCAGCGGGCCCAGCTCGCCCTGACGCTGGGCCTGGCCAAACGCCCCGAACTGCTGATCCTGGACGAACCCGTCGCCGCGCTCGACCCGCTGGCCCGCCGCGCGTTCCTGGAGGAGCTGGCCGAGGCCGCCGCCGCCCACGGGCTGAGCGTGCTGCTCTCCTCCCACCTGGTCTCCGACCTGGAGCGCGTCTGCGACCACGTGATCGTGCTCGTCGGCTCCCGCGTCCGCCTGGCCGGCCCGGTCGACCGGCTGCTCGCCGACCGTCCCGGCCTCAGCCTGGAGGACGCCGTCCTCACCGGCATGGACGAACGATGATCTGGCTCACCTGGCGTCAGTTCCGCGGCTCGGCCGCCCTGACCGGCGCCGTCCTGCTCGTCCTGGTCGTCGCGCTCGGCGTGACCGGCCCCGGCCTGGCCGCCGAGTACGCGGCCGGGATCGCCGCCTGCGTACCGGACGAGACCTGCCTGGACTTCTTCGACCGCTTCTTCGGCTCCTATGACCTGCTCTTCCTGGCCCTCACCCTGGTCGTGCTGATCGTGCCGGCGCTGATCGGGCTGTTCTGGGGCGCACCGCTGGTGACCAGGGAACTGGAGGCGGGCACGCACCTGCTGGTGTGGAACCAGAGCGTCACCCGCGGCCGCTGGCTGGCGGTCAAGCTCGGGATCGTCGGCCTGGCGGCCGCGGTCGCGGCCGGGGTGTGCGGGCTGGCGGTGACGTGGTGGTCGGGCCCGCTCGACCGGTCGGCCGTGCCCGAGATGGCGCAGATGGCCCCCGTGGTGTTCGGCGCACGCGGCATCGCGCCGATGGGCTACGCGGCGTTCGCGTTCGTCCTCGGGGTGGCGGTGGGCCTGCTGGTCCGCCGGACGCTGCCCGCGATGGCGCTCACCCTGGTCGTGTTCGCGGCCGTCCAGATCGCCATGCCGCTGCTGGTGCGGCCCCACCTGATGCCGCCCGTCACCGGGACCTTCGAGCTCGGCCGGGAGAACGTCGACGGCATCGGCGCGGAACGCGGCGGGACCTTGCACGTCTTCCTGCGCACCTCAGCGGTCCCCGGCCATCCGGGCGCCTGGGTCCTGTCGAGCGACCTCTCCGGCCCGACAGGGCGAACGGCCGTCGAGGACGTCTCCGGCCCGTCGAGCACGGTCGCCCGGACGATCCCGATCTCCACGACCTCGGGCCCGTGCGGCCCCGAGGGAGGATTGGCACCGCCGGGGACGAGCCCATGCCTGACCGAGATCAACCGTCTCGGCTACCGCCAGCAGGCCGCCTACCAGCCCTTGGAGCGCTTCTGGCCCTTCCAGTGGATCGAGACCGGCATCTACGCCCTGCTCACGCTCGGCCTGGCGGGCTGCTGCCTCCGATGGATCCGGACCCGGGCGTCATGATCCCGGTGCGGATCGGGCGCGCCCTCTGCCTTCGGGGGCTGCCTGTCATGACCATTTTGCGGATCGCCGCCGCCGGCCTGTCATTGCTGCTGGCGGCGGGCTGCTCCACTCCCGCGCCGCCGCGCGCCGAGGCCGGGCTGCCAGCCTGCTCACCGCCCTCGGGCTCCGTAAAGATGACGCCCACGACGATCGACGTCGTCGAGCGGGCCTACTTCTGCATTCTCGGCGAGTCCCAGGCCGACGGCCGTGAGCTGTTGACCGTCGCCTTCGCCGCGCTGGTGCGGAAGCTCGTCCAAGACGGGCGGGACCTGCCCGGGGCGGTCATGCCCGCGTTGACCGGTGACCGCGTGGCCGACTGGGCCGCTTTCGAGACCCGGTTCCGGGTGATCGCTGACCGGCTGCCCGTCCTGCGCGACGGCCTGGCCGCCCTCATGCTGGTGGCGATGGTGGGCGCCGTCCGCCACGCCCGTTGGGAGCGGCCGCCCGAGGTCCCGCCCGACCACCACGACGGCGACGGCTACGGCCTCGGGCTGCGGACGAGCGCGCCGCCCTCGCCGCTGTTCGTCACCGCCGTGGACGGCGGCCCGGCGCGGGCGGCGGGGCTGCGTCCCGGCGACGTCATCGAGAGCGCCGACGGGGAACTCGCGCCCGTCTACCCGGACGCCCACCCGGTGCGCCTGCGGCTGCTGCGGCCCGGCACCGGCCGCCGCTGGAGTGTGACCCTCACGCCCGGGGTCTATCCGAGGGACCCGGCCGCGTTGCGGGTGGTGCGGTCGGAGTCGCGCGGTGGCGTCGCCTACGTGCGGGTGTCCGGGTTCCCGCCCGACGCCGCCAACAGGGCGTTGCGGGCGATCTCCCGGCTGCGGGCCGGACGTGTTCTGACCGGCGTCGTGCTGGATCTGCGCGGCAACGGCGACGGCAGCTCGACGGAGGCGGTCCGGCTGCTCAGCGCGTTCGTCCACGAGAAGGTCACCGCGCACGGGTGCACGGCCGATGGGCGGTGCCAGGGCGTGTGGACCGACGACACCGTCCCGCTGCTCGGCCTGCCCCTGGTCGTGCTCGTCGACCACGGCTGCGCGGCCGCCTGCGAGCACTTCGCCGCCGCGGTCAAGGATCTGCGCGCCGGCACGCTGGTCGGCGCCCGGACCGCCGGGGCGATCCCCGGTCCGGCCCGCCGGTTCGACCTCGGGAACGGCACCACGCTGAGCCTGCCCCACCGCCACCACCTGGGCCCCGGCGGGGAGGTCGTCGACGGGATCGGCGTGCCGCCCGACCGGCACGTGCCGCCGACCGCCCGCGACGCCGCCGCCGGGCGTGACCGCGCGCTGGAGGCGGCCCTGACCCTGCTGCGCCCGTGAACGGAGTTCCGATGAGACGACTGCTCGCCGCCGCGCTCCTGACCGCCGTCGCCGCCTCGGCCTGCTCGGCGCCCGAACCGCCCCGGTCCGCCGCCCCCTCGGCCGCGCCGGCCCGCCCGGTCACCCTCCCGGTCCCCGCCGGCGGCCCGATCGGCAGCACGGTCCTGCACCTGACCGACGCCTCCCGCCCCGACCCCTGGGACGAGAGCCTTCCGGCCAGGGAGCTGAAGGTCACCCTCTGGTATCCGACCAAACCGGGCGACGGGCCGCGTGCCCCGTACATGTCGGTGAAGGAGGCCGAGCTGCTGCTGACCGGCACGGGCATGGCCCCTGAGTCCTCCCAGGCATTGAGCCAGACGCGCACCCACGCGGTCAGGGACGCCGACCCGGCCGGGCGCGGGCTGCCGCTCGTGGTGCTCTCCCCCGGTTTCACCAAGCCGATGAGCACCCTCACGTCACTGGCCGAGGACCTGGCCGCCCGGGGCTACGTCGTGGCCGGGATCGACCACACCCACGAGAGCTACGCCACGACCCTGGCCGACGGGCGGGTCGTCGGCTGCCTGGCCTGCGAGTCCTCGAACGACCCCGGTTTCCGCGCCGGGCTGGTGCGGGGCCGGGCGGCCGACGTGTCCTTCGTCCTCGACCGGCTGACCACCGCGTATCCGCACCTGATCGACCGGGAGCGGATCGCCATGGCGGGCCAGTCGATCGGCGGGGCCGCCGCCGTCGCGGCCATGGTCGCCGACCCCCGTATCCGCGCCGGGATCGACATGGACGGCACCACCTACGCCCGCATCCCCGACGGCGGCCTGTCGCGGCCGTTCCTGTTCCTCGGCACGCCGCAACACGCGCCGGGCGGCCTGGACCACTCGTGGGACCGCGACTGGAGGAAGCTGACCGGGTGGCGGCGCTGGCTGGTGGTCGACCGGGCCGAGCACCAGACGTTCACCGACGTGCCGCTGGTGGCCGGCGTCATCGGCCTGGAGTCCCTGCCCGGCATGCTGCCGGCGGCCCGCGGCGCGGAACTGACCCGCGCCTACGTGGCCGCCTTCCTCGACCTGCACCTTCGCGGCCGGCCCCAGCCTCTCCTGGACGGGCCGTCGCCGCGCCACCCGGAGGTGAGGTTCGCCGCTCAGTAGGCGACGATGACCTGCTCCTGGCGGCCGAGCCCGTCGATCTCCATCGTCACGACGTCGCCGACCTTCAGGTAGGGGAAGCGGCCCGACAGCGCCACGCCCTCCGGCGTGCCGGTGCTGATCACGTCACCCGGCATGAGGAGCATGTAGTGGCTCAGGTGGTGGATGATCTCGGCGACGGAGAACACCATGTCGGCCGTGCTGGAGTCCTGCCGCGGCTCGCCGTTGACCCACGACCGCAGCCGCAGCTTCGTCGGGTCGACCTCGGCGGCGGGCTTCAGCACCGGCCCGAGCGGGTTGAACGTCTCGGCGCACTTGCCCTTCGACCACTGGCCGCCCGACTCCTCCAGCTGGAAGGCCCGCTCCGACAGGTCGTTCGACAGCGCGTACCCGGCGACGTAGTCGAGGGCCTGCGAGGGGTCGTCGAGGTAGCGGGGGGTGCCCTTCATGACGACGGCGAGCTCGACCTCCCAGTCGGTCTTGGCCGAGTTCGGCGGCAGGATCACGTCGTCGTCGGGGCCGACCACGCAGCCCGGGTGCTTGAGGAACACGATCGGGTAGGGCGGCGGCGCGGCGCCCGACTCGGCGGCGTGGGCGGCGTAGTTCATGCCGATGCACACCACCGCCGGCGGGCGGGCGATCGGGGAGCCGATGCGCCGTCCGGCGGTGTCGATCTCGGGCAGCGTGTCGGCGGCCAGCGCCTCGGCGATGCGCTCGATGCCGTCGTCGGCCAGGAACGGGCCGTCGATGTCGGCGGTGAGCGGCGTCAGGTCATAGTCGCGGCCCTCGTGGCGGACGGCGGGGCGCTCGGACCCGGCGGGGCCGTGGCGGAAGAGTTCCATGGTGCAGTTCCTCACGATTCGTCCTGGACGACCGGCCCACCTTACCGATCACCGCGCAGCAGGGCGTTCAGACGGGCGGCCTGGCGGGTGAGGTGGTCGCGTTCGGGGAGGCTGGCGGCCTTGCGGGCGGCGTCGGCGTACAGGCGGGCGGCGGCAGGCCGGTCGCCGGCGCGCTCGTGCAGGTAGGCCGAGGCGGCGGTGTGGCGCGGCAGGCCCGGGTCGAGCTCGGCCAGCGCGGCCAATCCCGCGTGGGGGCCGTCGGCCTCGCCGACCGCGACGGCCCGGTTGAGGCGGGCCACCGGGTTGCCGGTCAGGCGCACCAGTTCGTCGTACCACTCGACGATCTGCACCCAGTCGGTCTCCTCGGCCGCCGGGGCGTCGGCGTGCAGGGCGGCGATGGCGGCCTGGGCCTGGAACTCGCCGAGCCGGTCGCGGGCCAGCGCCGCCTGCAGCACCTCGACGCCCTCGGCGATCAGGCGGGTGTCCCACGTCGAGCGGTCCTGCTCGGCCAGCGGGACCAGCCGCCCGTCGGGGGTGGTGCGGGCCGGCCGCCGGGCGTGGTGCAGCAGCATCAGCGCCAGCAGCCCGGCGACCTCCTCGTGCCGGGTCATCGCGGCCAGCTGGCGGGTCAGCCGGATCGCCTCGGCCGCCAGGTCGACGTCCCCGGAGTAGCCCTCGTTGAAGACGAGGTAGAGCACGCGCAGCACGGTGGCGACGTCGCCCGGACGAGTGAACCGCACCCCCTCGACGGTGCGTTTGGCGCGGCTGATGCGCTGCGCCATCGTCGACTCGGGCACCAGGTAGGCCTGTGCGATCTGCCGTGTGGTCAGCCCGCCGACCGCCCGCAGCGTCAGCGCCACCGCCGACGCCGGGGTCAGCGACGGGTGGGCGCACAGGAAGTACAGGCGCAGCGTGTCGTCGGCCGACTCGGCCGGGCCCGGCTCCGGCTCGTTGTCGGCGCGGAGCTCGCGCTCGCGGCGGGAGGTCTCGGCGCGGGCGGCGTCCAGGAACTTGCGCCACGCCACGGTGATCAGCCACCCCTTGGGGTCGCGCACCTCCTGCTCCCCGCGCACGGCCTCGACCAGGGCGTCCTGGACGGCGTCCTCGGCCGCCGCGAACCCGGCCCCGCGGCGGACCAGCACCCCGATCACCGCGGGCACCAGCTCCCGCAGCAGCGACTCGTTCAATCGGCCACCCGGTCGAACACCGTCGAGTGCATGGTCAGGAACGGCCGCACCTCCAGCCACTCGTGCAGGGGCCGGCCGCCCGCGCCGGGCGCGGCCGACAGTTCGGCGGCCAGCTCGTGGGCGCGTTCGAGCGAGTCGACGTCGATCACCATCCAGCCCGCGATCAGGTCCTTGGTCTCGGCGAACGGCCCGTCGACGACCGGCGGCCGCCCCTCGCCGTCGTACCGGACGAAGTTCCCCTCGGGCGAGAGGCCCTGGCTGTCGACGAACTCGCCGGTGCCCTCCAGGCGGGCCGCGAAGTCGACCATGTACTGGATGTGGGCGGCGACCTCGTCGGGCGTCCACTGGTCCATCGGCACGTCGTTCGCCGACGCGGGCGCGCCCCGGTAGTGCTTCAGCAGCAGGTACTTGGCCATCTCCAGCTCCTCCTCCAGGTCCTTCAGGTCAGCCGAGCTGCTCGGCCAGGGCGACGATGATCCCCTCGGGGCCGCGCAGGTAGCACAACCGGTAGCTGTCCTCGTAGCGGACCACGTCGCCGACGAGCTCGGCGCCGTGCTTGCGCAGCCGGGCCACGACGTCGTCGATGCCGGTCACGGCGAACATGACGCGGTGCATGCCCCGCGTGTTGGGCGGCAGCGTGCCCGGGTCGGGGCCGACCGCCGCCGGGGCGTGGTACTTCGTCAGCTCCAGCCGGCCGTGGCCGTCGGGGGTGCGCATCATCGCGATGTCGCTGCTCACCCCGTCGAGTCCGACGGTACGGTCGGCGAAGCCCCCTTCGATGCGGGCGCGCCCCTCGACGGCCAGCCCGAGCTCGGCGAAGAACGCGACGGCGGCCTCCAGGTCGTCGACGACGATGGCGACGTTGTCCATCCGCTGGACGGTCATGGTGGTTCTCCTTCTCCGTTGGTGAACCGGGGACGGAGCCGCCGCCGCGTTCTCGACATCCCGGCGGAAAGAATTTTCAGAAGCTGCGCAGCACCGACACCACGACGCCCAGCACGACCGCCTCGTCGCCGTCGATGTCGGCGTAGGCGGGGTTGCGCGGTTCGAGCACGACGTGGCCGCCGCGCCGCCGGAAGACCTTCACGGTAGCCTCGCCGTCGATCATCGCGGCGACGATCTGCCCCGAATGCGCCTCGGGCTGCTGCCGCACCACGACGATGTCGCCGTCGCAGATGGCCGCCTCCACCATCGAGTCGCCCCGCACCCGCAGCCCGAACACGGTGCCCCGGCCGGTCAGGTCGCGCGGCAGCGTCAGCGCGTCGTCGACGTACTGTTCGGCCGGGATCGGCACCCCGGCGGCGATGTCGCCGACGACGGGCACGCTGACCAGGTCGGCGGCCGGCCGCGCCGCCGGGCCGCGCAGGAACGCCCGCACGTCCATCGGCCGGCTCATCGCCGTGCCGCGGCGCAGGAAGCCCAGTTCCTCCAGGCTGCGCAGGTGCCGCGACACCGCCGACGCCGACCGCAGCCCGACCGCGTCGCCGATCTCCCGGGTGCTCGGCGGATAGCCGTGCCGGACCACCCAGTCGTGGATCGTGGCCAGGATCCGCTGCTGGCGCGGCGGCAGCGCCGCGGTGTCGAGGTGCTCGAACAGGTCGTCGTCGTAGGCGGTCACCTGCGACATCGTAGGCGGCGGGCGGCCCGGCGGGGGTCAGGTCACCGGCACGATCCGCGCCTCGGCGAGCCTCCCCTGCTCCACGCGCAGCAGGCCGAGGGTGCCGTGGGGCTGGCGGCGCTTGTCGGTGGGCGAGCCCGGGTTGAAAATGTGCACCGCGCCGGAGGCGTCGTCGAGGGGGATGTGGGAGTGGCCGTACACGACCAGATCGGCGTCGGGGAACCGGGCCCGCATCCGGGCCGGCCGCCCCTTCGCCGGCCCGCTGTCGTGGATCATCGCCACGCGCAGCCCGCCGAGCGTCAGCTCCAGCGTCTCGGGCGCGCGCACGTCGGGGCCGTCGTTGTTGCCCTTGACGGCGTGGACGGGCGCGAACGCGGCCAGCTCCTCCAGCACCCATCCGGCGCACACGTCACCGGCGTGCAGGATGACGTCGGCGCCGCGCAGCTGCTCGGCGACCCGCGGCGGGCACGCCTTCCAGAAGCGCGGCGCGTGCGTGTCCGACAGAACGACGATCTTCATGGGCCCTCGACGTGGAACTGGTCGTAGGGGAACGGGTCGCCCGGGTCGACCAGGGTGCCGCAGCGGTGGCGGACGAGGTCGATCTCCTCCTGGCTGGACGGGGGTTCGGTGCCGTCGACGTTGTAGTGGAACCGGCCGTCGACCAGGTAGTCGCGGCGGGCGTCGGTCCGCCACTGCGAGTTGTGCCCCCAGCCGTGGGACAGGTCGCGGGCGGGACGGTCGCGGCGGTGGTAGGTCCAGTAGAGGGGCGAACGGTCGGCGACCCCGGCGACCAGATGCCGCTCCCCGGCGGTGACGACGACCCCCGCGCGGGACACCAGAAGCGAGCCGAGCAGGAAACCGGGCCAGCGTTCTTGGACGATCTCGGGGGGTTCGCCGGGATCCGAGCTCTGCCGGACCTCGGCGACCTCGTGGAAGAACGGGTGGAAATCCGGGTGTGTTATGCGTTCCGCGCCGAGGGTGGCACAGAAGGCCGGATAGGCGTCGAGGTGGTCGGCGAGGAGCCGGTCGATGACGCGGCCGACGGCGTAGAGGTCCCACAAGGCGTCCTGGTCGGGGGAGCTCTCATGGCTGCCCAGCTTCCGGATGTCGGCGACCGGGTCGGGGTGCGCGGCCAGCCACGGCCACAGGGGGTCGGGCGAGTCGTGCAGGCTTTCGTACAGGAACCGCCAGTCGCTCACCTGTCCAACCTAGTACGTGGTCCACTCTGGTCACGTTCCGTAATCGACGGTGAGGGAGTGACCTTGATGAAGAAGACGCTGATGACGGTCGTGCTGGCACTGGGCGTGGCCTGGACGGCGGGCGCCGCGCACGCCGACGACCCCGACTCCAACTTCGGGGGTGGCGTGAACGCGGCCAACAACTGGAACTTCACCGCCGCGGCCGTCTGCCTGCAGGAGGTCGCCGTGGTCCCGGTGCTCGGAGACTGGGTAGGCAACCACGTGAACAACTGCTCCAACGGCAACGTGATCGACCACAGCGGAAAGTAGAAGCGGGAGACCGCCGCCGACTACACGGTGTAACCGGCGGCGGTCTCCGATCACTCTCCCCGCGATCGCCAGGAAAGGTCACAGGAAATCGGCGACCAACTCGGCGAACTCCTCTGGGCTCGTCACGCGGACCTCCAAGCTCTCGGCCTTGGCCCGCTTCGAGCCCGCCTTGTCGCCCGCGACCACCAGCGACGTCTTGGCCGACACCGACGACGACGACTTGCCGCCGGCCCGCTCGACCAGTTCGTTCATCTCGTTGCGCGACAGCGCCGCCAGCGGGCCGGTCATCGTGCCGGTCACCACCACCGACATGCCCGCCAGGGGCAGGTCGAGCGGCTCGCCCGCCGCTTCCGCCGTGTCGGCGCTGCTCGGGGTCACGCCGGGCTGGGTCATGTTCACGCCCGCCTTGATCAGCTTGTCGATCAGGGCGTCGAGTTCGATCAGTTCGGCGACCACGACCGGGGCCTTCTCCGGGCCCATGCCGTCGACCTCCTGGATCGCGGCGGCGTCGGCGGCGCGGATGGCGTCCATGGAACCGAAGTGCGCGGCGATGCGGCGGGACATGCTGCGGCCGGTGCCGCGCACGCCGAGCGCGCAGAACACCCGGTTCAGCGGCTGCCCCTTGGCGCGGTCGAGGGCGGCGAGCAGGTTGTCGGTGCTGGTCTCGCCCATGCGCTCCAGGCCCAGCAGCTGCTCGCGGGTGAGGAAGAACAGGTCGGCGAAGTCGGCGATGAGGCCGGCGTCGAGCATCTGCTTGATGCGGTTGACCGCCAGGCCCTCGATGTCGAGCTGGTCGCGGCCCACCGCGTATTCGATCGAGGCGATGGCGCGGCAGGCCCGGCCGCGCACGCACCGCCACCGTTCCTGGCTGGCGTCGATCGCGTCGCCGCACGACGGGCACACCTGCGGGATGTCGATCGGTGTCTCGTCGCCGGTCCGCAGGTGCACGACCGGGGCCTCGACGCGCGGGATCACGTCGCCCGCCTTGTAGACGACGACCGAGTCGCCCAGCATCAGGCCGCGCCGGGCGATGTCGGCCGCGTTGTGGAGCGTGGCGTAGGTGACGACCGAACCGTCGAGCTCGACCGGCTCCAGCACCGCGCGCGGGGCGATGATGCCGGTCCGGCCGGTGTTCCACTCCACCCTCACCAGCTTGGTGATCTTCTCGGTGGCGGGCAGCTTGTAGGCCACCGCCCACCGGGGCGCCCGCGAGCTGAAGCCCGCCGTCGCCTGGTCGGCCGCCAGGTCACACTTGATCACGATGCCGTCGATGCCGAACTCCAGCCCGGCCCGCGCGGCGGCGATCTCCTCCACCCGCGCCTGCACCGCCGCCAGGTCGGCGACCAGCACCCCCGCGACCGGCGTCACGGCCGTCGTCTGCACGCCCTGGCCCGCCACCCACTCCATGATCTGGCTGTGCGGCAGCTCCCGCAGCCGGACCGCCAGCGGCGAATCGTCACCCGGCGGCAGCGGCAGCGCGCCGTAGCCGAAGAACGTCAGCTCGCACACGTAAGGACGGTCCTTGGTCCGCAGCGTGCCCGCCGCCGCGCTGCGCGGGTTGGCGAACGTGGTGCCGTCGTGGGCCTGCCGCTTGGCGCACGCGTCGGCGAACTGCGCCGTCGTCATCATCACCTCGCCGCGCAGCTCCACCGTCACCGGCTCGGCCAGCCGCTCGGGCAACCCCACGATCGTGCCGATCGAATGCGAGACGTCCTCACCCGCCAGGCCGTCACCGCGCGTCACCAGCTGCACCAGCCGGCCCCGCCGGTAACGCGCCGACACCGCCAGCCCGTCGAGCTTGGCCTCCACGCTCCACGCCGTCACCGGACGGTCGAGCCGCCGCTCCAGCGACGCCGCCCACGCCGTCAGCTGGTCGGGGCCGAACACGTTGTCAAGGCTGAGCATCGGCACCGAGTGGGGCACGTCGCCGACCACCGCGCCGCCCGCGACCTTGCCGGTCGGCGATTCGGGCAGCACCTGCCCGGGATGGGCGGCCTCGTAGGCCTCGATCCCCCGCACCAGCCGGTCGTAGGCGTCGTCGTCGAGCGTGGAGGTGCCGTCGCCGTAGTAGGCGGCCGACGCGTCGACGGCCAGCTGAACGGCCTCGGCGTAGGCGGTCTCATCGGCGATCGCCGTCAGGGGAGGTGTCTCACTCATGCCCTCATCATCGCGAACCCGACCGACAAATTCCGGCCCCTCACACGGGCCAGGACTCCCGCCGCCACGCCGCGTCCCAGAACATCCACTCATACCGGGACGTGGTCAGGAAATGCTCCGCCGCCCGTGCCCGCTGCCCCTCGGTCGCCTCGGCGCCCATGCGGTCGGTCAGCGCGACCACCCGCCGCACCGTCTCCTGGAACTCCTCGTTCCCGTACGCCGCGATCCACCGCTCGTACAGGGGATCGGGCGACGACCGCGCGAGCAGATCGGCCCCGACCCGCGCGTAGATCCAGTAACACGGCAGTACCGCCGCCAGCCCGTCGAGGAACGAACCGCCGTACACCGTCGCCAGCACATAACTCGTGTACGCCCGCGTCGCCGGCCCCACCGGCTCGGCCGCCGCCTCCGCCGCCGACCCGCCCAGGTCGGCCATGAACGCCGCGTGCATCTCCCGCTCGGCCGCGATCGCCCCGACCGCGTCACCCGCGAACGCCCGCGTCACCTCCTCGTCGGGCCCCTTGGCCGCGCACACCGCCAGCGCCCGCGCGTAGTCGCGCAGGTAGTGCGAGTCCTGGACGACGAAATGCCGGAACGCCTCCTTCGGCAGCGTCCCGTCGACGAGCCCCGTGATGAACGGATGGCGAAGGATCGCCTCGTAGACGGGGGTCGCGGCAGCCCACAGAGCAGTGCTGTACGTCATGATGAGACCTTCTCCCTACGCCGGCATGACCCGGTCAGGTTCAAGCGGTCTGCGGCCGGTCAGCCGCACTCTCAGCCCGGTACGCCGGGCTCCCGCGATGTCAAGATCAACCTAACCGACGCGCCGCCCGCCGCAAAGAGGGTCAGACGATGACATCCCTCACCCATCCCATGCTCACCAGACCACTCGACGCCCCCGTCAGCTCCCCCACCGCCGGACGCAGCGCCACCCGCGCCCGCTCCAGCGCCTCCGCGTCACCCCGCGCCCGCGCGGCAGCCGCCAGCAGCGCCCACAACGCCTCCGCCAGCGGATCACACGGCGGATCGGGCACCGCCCCCAGATCGGCGTCCGGCCGCAGGACCGCATCCGCCCACGGCGCGAACCGGCCGTACACCCCCGGATCGACCGGCTCCGCCGCCCGGCCATGCCGCACCCGCAGGCACAACGACGCCAGCGCCGACAAGCCCTCGCTCAGCCCCGGCATCCCGGCGCCCTCCTCCAGCAGCCCGGCCGCCTCCCGATAAGCCGCCTCCTTCGCGGCGAACGGGACCGCCGGATCCTCCGCCCGCCGCAACGCCCGGTACCACGCCGTGAACACCGACGTCAGCGGCCGATCATGCCGCACCGCCAGCTCATCCAGATGCACGGCGAGCCCGTCGGCCCGATCCCAGTCGCCCACCGCGCACGCCGACTGCAGGCCGATCAACCGGCCCAGGATCTCGTAACTCGCCAGCCCGTGCCGGACCGACACCGCCACGATCTCCGCGCCGATCCGCGCCCGCCGCCCCGACAGCCCCGCCCGCCCGAACGCCTGCATGTACGCCCCGTTCAACGCGAACACCAGCACCACCGGATCGGCCAGCCCCCGCGCGAGCTCCACCGCCTCGGCCGCCGCCGCACCCGCCCGCACCGACCCGCCGCCCCGCGACTCCACCGCGACCGTCGCCAGCAACCGCGCCCGCATCCCCGGCGCCGCCCCCGCGCCCAGCCGCGCCAGCGTGCGCTCCGCCGCCCCGACCACCCGAGCCGCCTGCACCGGATCATCGGCCCTCGGCCACACCGCCGGCACGTCGTAACCGCCGATCACCCGCGCCACCAGATCGGCGTCACCCAGTTCCTCGGCCGCCTCCACCGCCGCCGCCCGATGCTCCCGCGCCGCCACCAGCCCCTCGCCGCCGGTCACCGCCAGCCCGCGCATCAGGCCCACCGCCGCCTCCAGCCGCGGCCCCGCCGCCAACGTCACCCGATCATGCGCCGCCGCCGCGCCTGCCCACACCCGCGCCGCCGCGTCGCCGAACGCCAACCCCGCGTCCTGCCGCAGGATCGCCCCCTCCAGTTCCCGCAACCCCGGGCCCGGATCGAGCCCCAGCCCCGCCAGCTCCGCCCGCGCCGCCCGCAACACCGCCAGCGCGTCGGCCTGCCGCCCCACCCGGTAGAGCGCCAGCGCCAGCAGCCGCCACACCTCCTCCCGCCACGGATGCGCCCGCGCCAGCGCCTCCAGATCGGGCACCACCTCACCCGCCCGGCCCAGATCCAGCAACGCCTGCGCCCGCCGCTCCACCACCCGCAGCCGCACCTCCGCCAGCCGGGCCCGCTCCCCCTCGGCCCACGCCAGGCCCGCATAGGCCGGACCCCGCCACGACGCCAACGCCTCGTCCAACCGCGCCGAAACCACGGCCGGCGGCCCCGCCACCCGCGCCGCCTCCTCGAAACGCCACACGTCGGCCTCGGCCCGCAACGCGTACCCCGGCCCCGACGTCACGATCACCCCCGCCGGCGACCTCGGCGCCCGGCCCGGCTCCACCGCCCGGCGCAACGCCGCCACGAACGTCCGGATCGCGCCCACCGCACCCGGCGGCGGCGCCTCCCACAGATCGGCCGCCAGCACCTCGACCGGCACCACCCGGCCGCCCGCCGCCACCAGCCGCGCCAGCACCTCACGATGCCGCGGCCCCGGCAACGCGATCACCGACCCCGACGCGTCCCACGCCTCCACCGGCCCGAGGACCCCCACCACAACGGACACACCGCCACGCTAACGCTCATCCACTGCTCATCCGCACCCGGCAACCTCGACCCCATGAACGCCGAATTCACCCACCACCGCATCCCCGTCACCGACGACGTCGCCCTCCACGCCGCCGTCGCCGGCAGCGGACCCGCCGTCGTCCTCCTCCACGGCTTCCCGCAGACCCACCTCATGTGGCGTCACGTCGCCGCCGACCTCGCCACCACCCACACCGTCATCTGCCCCGACCTGCGCGGCTACGGCGACAGCGACAAACCCGCCACCGGATACTCCAAACGCCGCATGGCCGCCGACGTCATCACCCTCGCGCACGCCCTCGGCCACCAGCGCTTCGCCCTCGCCGGCCACGACCGCGGCGCCCTGGTCGCCTTCCGGGCCGCCCTCGACCACCCCGAGACCATCACCCACCTGGCCTGTCTCGACGTCCTGCCCACCCTCGACATGTGGGACGTCCTCCACGGCGCCCCCGCCGCCGTCGCCTGGCACCTCTACCTCATGGCCCAGCCCCCCGGCCTGCCGGAAGCCCTCATCGCCGCCGACCCCGACGCCTTCTTCGGCCACTTCCTCGACGCCTGGACCCGCGACCCCGCCGCGCTCAGCGATGTCCGCGACACCTACCTCACCGCGTCGCGCAACGCCATCGCCTCGATCGTCGCCGACTACCGCGCCTCCGCCGGCGTCGACCTCGACCACGACGCCGAAGACCGCGCCAACGGCACCCGCCTCACCATGCCCGTCACCGTCGTCCAGCAGGACTGGGGCGCCGCCCTCGGCTACGACGCCGCCGCCCTCTGGCGCGCCTGGGCCCCCGACCTCCACCACAACACCACCACCGCCGGCCACTACATGGCCGAAGAGGCCCCCGCCGAGACCACCCGCCACATCCGCCGGCTCCTGGCCCGCTGACCAGGCCAAATTCCGGCAAACCCTGGCACGTCGTCAAGCCCCCGCAGCACCCCGCCATGAACATCATGGAGCCCTTCCACAGAAGGGACATCCCATGCGCCACCTGCTCTCCATCGCCGCCCTGGCCCTCACCCTCACCCCCCTCCCACCCGCCGCCGCCGACACCGGCGAGATCACCTGCCACGGCGGCAGCATCAGCCACCACTACACCCCCGGCGTCACCTACCGGAGGAACACCACCTGGATGACCGCCAACGGCGACCTCGGCGTCTGCGCCTCCCAGACCCACCCCGGCATCACCGGCGGCACCATCCGCATCGAGGGCAACCTCACCAGCCAGTGCCCCGGCCCCATCGGCCCCGGCTACACCCGCCTCACCATCAGCTGGAACGACGGCACCACGACCACCGTCAACCAGGCCACCCACAAAGGCGACCTCACCAGCTACACCGTCGACAGCGGCGCCGCCCACCTCAGCGGACGCACCACCACCAGCCTCCTCGACCTCGGCGCCAACTGCGTCCTCAACGGCGTCACCCAGACCACCGCCACCATCGACCAGTTCACCAGCAGCCACGAATAGCCGCTCACCGGCCGAAACGCCGGCCCCGGCCCGCATACGAACGAAGCGCCCGGAGAAAATCGATCTCCCGGAAATCCGGCCAGTAACACTCGCAGAAGTGCATCTCCGCGTAGGCCGACTGCCACAACATGAAACCCGACAGGCGCTGCTCGCCGCTGGTCCGCACGATCATGTCGAGCGGCGCCTGCGCCGCCGTGTACACATGCCGCCCGATCGCCTCCGCGTCGAACCCGTCGAGAATGTCCTCCAACGCCACACCCGCCGCCAGCCGCTCACCGATCGCCGACCGCACCGCGTCCGCGATCTCCCGCTGGCCCCCGTAACCCACGGCCACGTTCACCTTCACCCCGCCCCGCCGGCCTGCCGTCCGCGCGGCCGCCCCCTTGATCGCCCGCGCCGTCGCGTCAGGCAGCAGATCGAGGCTCCCGATCGGCGTCACCTCCCACCGCCGGCCCGGCGCCGCCAGTTCGTCCACGACCCCCTCGATGATCTCCAGCAGAGCCGCCAGCTCCGCCTCGCCCCGGCCCAGGTTGTCGTCGGACAGCAGATAGATCGTCACCTGTTCGATCCCGTAGGCGTCACACCAGCTCAGGAACGTCGGAATCTTGGCCCCACCGGCCCGGTGACCGTCGGCCGGATCCCGGAACCCCGCCGACCGCGCCCACCGCCGATTCCCGTCGACCATGATCCCGATATGCCGCGGCATCAGCTCCCGGGGAAGCCGGCCCGCCAGGCGCCGCACGTAGATCCGGTCGAGGACACCCCGCACCCGCTGTCGCATCCACACCATGACGCCATCGTCGACCGGCCCTCAGCGCCCGGACAACCGCCTGCACCGAACCCTCACCCGACCTTCACGAACACGGGCACGGCGTCCCTGGCTGAAGGTCGTGATCTGTTCGTGGACGACATTCGCCACCGCCCGACGCCTTTACAAAGTAGATTCCTAACGGCGTTGACGGGACGACTTCCGGGCGGTCTAATGACCCTCGATGTCGCGTGACTCCGGCCAAAGAGCAGTGGGCCGGCCGGTGATCGGGCGAGCATCCCGACCGCGAGGGGTCTCTCCAATGAGTGCACACTCCCCCTCCCTCTGATCCGCCACGCTTTCCCCTGATTTCCGGAGACACATCCGCATGCCCACGTCATCAGACTTTCTACTGCTCACCACCACCGGCGCGACATCCGGCGAGCAGACCACCACTCCCCTGCCCTACGTCCACCACGACGACCTGCTACTGGTCGTCGGCTCCGACCCGGCCTGGTACGACGACCTGCTCGCCCATCCGTCGGTACAAGTCGAACTCGCCGGCGAGACCTTCGAAGCCCTGGCGGTCCCCGCCGAAGGAGCCCGTCGCGACGAGCTGCTCAAGCAGGTCGCGCACTCCGGCTACGTCGTGATCCTCGATCGGGTCGATCTCGGGGAGCCGCGTGAGGTCGCCAATCTCGCGGACAAGCTCGTCGAGATCCACACCTGGCTCCGCGAGCAGTTGCGGCACGTCCGAGCAGAGGTCGACGCGCACTTCGCCGCGCAGCCGGGCGAACCGCCGAGCCTGGGTCTGCAGATCCGGCAGCGTTGTCTGGCGTTCTGTCAGGCGCTGGAGTTCCATCACACCAGCGAGGACGGGCACCTGTTCCCCGGCATGGCTCCGCACCACCCGCACCTGAAAGCCACCTTCGAGCGGCTCGCCGACGAGCACCGGGCCGTGGCGCGCATTCAGGGTGAGCTCGCCTCTCTGCTCGCCGACATCGGGGCCGCCGATCCGCGGCGGTTCCGGGCCGAGCTCGACCGGATGGCGGCCGAACTCAACGCGCATCTCGACCACGAGGAGGCCGCGCTCTTGCCCCTGCTGGCCGAGATCCCGTGGCCTCCGCCGCGTCCGTGACCCGTTGGGGTACTGTTCTAGAACAGATGCTGTTCTAGAACAGTTCGGAGGACGACGTCCATGACCACCCTGATGAACGACCCGGGGACCACCGGCCGGTTCGGCGACTACGGCGGGCGATACGTGCCGGAGTCGCTGATCCCGGCCTGCCAGGAGATCGAGGCCGCGTTCCGGGACGCCTGGGCCGATCCCGGGTTCCGCGACCGGCTGACCACGCTGCTCACCGTGTACGCCGGCCGCCCCACCCCGCTGACCCCCGCGCGGCGGCTCTCCGAGGAGCTCGGGATCACGCTGCTGCTCAAGCGGGAGGACCTCACCCACACCGGCTCCCACAAGATCAACAACGTGGTCGGCCAGGCGCTGCTCGCCCAGCGCATGGGCAAGCGGCGGCTGCTGGCCGAGACCGGCGCGGGGCAGCACGGCGTCGCCACCGCCACCGCCGCCGCGCTCCTCGGGCTCCGCGCGACGGTGTTCATGGGCGAGCGCGACATCGAACGCCAGGAGCTCAACGTGCTGCGCATGCACGTCCTCGGCGCGGAGGTGGTGCCCGTCACCAGCGGCAGCCGGACTCTCAAGGACGCCTGCAACGAGGCGATGCGCCACTGGGTGGCGTCCACCGACGACTCCTACTACTGCCTCGGCTCGGTGCTGGGCCCGCACCCCTACCCGTGGATGGTGCGCGAGTTCCAGCGCGTCATCGGCGAGGAGGCCCGCGCCCAGTGCGCCGCCGAGCTGCCCGCCGCGGTGCCCGACTACGTGGTCGCGTGCGTCGGCGGCGGCTCGAACGCCGCCGGCACGTTCGCCGGGTTCATCGGCACCACCGCCCGGCTCGTCGGGGTCGAGGCCGAGGGCGGCGCGGCGGCCACCTCCGGCCGGGCCGGGGTCCTGCACGGCTTCCGCTCGCTCGTGCTCCAGGACGAGCACGGCCAGGTCAGGGAGGCCCACTCGGTCGCGGCCGGGCTCGACTACCCGGGCATCGGGCCCGAGCACGCCCACCTGCGCGACGGCGGCCGGGCCCGCTACGCGACCGTCACCGACGACGAGGTGGTCCGGGCGCTCGTGCGGCTGGCCCGCACCGAGGGCATCGTGGCCGCGCTGGAGTCGTCCCACGCCCTGGCCTGGGTGATCAGGGCCGCGGAGTCCGGCGGGATCGCGCCGGGGTCGACCGTGATGCTGACGCTTTCCGGCCGGGGAGACAAGGACATCGCGTCCATCAAGGAGCTGCTGTGACCACGCTCGAAGAGTCCCTGCTCGCCCGCCGCGCCACCGGGCGCCTCCTGGTGCCCTACGTCACCGCCGGGGCCGCCCCCGGGTGGACCGACGTCGTGCGCGCCTACGCCGACGCCGGGGCCGACGCCGTCGAGATCGGCTTCCCGTTCTCCGACCCGATGCTCGACGGGGTCACCATCCAGGAGGCCTCCGATCGCGCGATCGCCCGCGGGACCACGGTCACCGCCATCCTGGACGAGGTCACGGCGCTCGACGTGGGGGTGCCGCTGGTCGCGATGACGTACGGGAACCTGGTCTTCCAGCGGAGCGGCGCGGAGTTCTGCGCGGCGCTGGCCGCGAGCGGGCTGCGCGGGCTCATCGTGCCCGACGTGCCGCTGGAGGAGTGCGGCGAGCTGGCCGGCGCCGCCGCGAAGGAGGGCCTCGACCTGGTGCTGCTGGCCGCGCCGTCGACCCCGCGCCCCCGGCTGCGCGACATCGCCGAGCGCAGCCGCGGCTTCGTCTACGCGCTGACCCGCATGGGCACCACCGGCGAACGCGACGAGGTGCCGGAGCAGGCCGCCCGGCTCGGCCGCGACCTCAAGGAGCTCACCGACCGGCCGGTCCTGTTCGGCTTCGGGGTCTCCAGCCCGCGCCCGGCCGCCGACCTCGCCCGGCACGCCGACGGCGTCGTGGTCGCCTCGGCGCTGATGCGCCGCCTCCTCGACGGCGCCCGGCCGCGCGAACTGGGAGAGTATGCAGCGAGCATCCGCCGCGCACTCGACCAGGGAGCCCGATGAGCAGTACGCCCCGCTACCGCGCCATCGCCGACGACCTGAGCGACAAGATCAGGTCGGGCCGCTACCGCGCGGGCGAGGCACTGCCCGCGCAGCGTGAGCTCAGCGCCTCCTACGGCGTGACGATGATGACGCTGCGGCAGGCGTTGCAGGTCCTCAGCGCCGAGGGCCTGATCGACCAGCGGGCGGGCCGCGGCACCTACGTGGCGCGGCCCGGCGCCGAATATCCGCTCGACACCCTGCGCAGCCTCGGCGACGACCTGCGCAGGCAGGGCCACCCCCTGCGCACCGAAGTGGTCTCGGCCGCGCTGCGCCCCGCCCCGCGCTCCCTCACGCCGTTGCTCGGCGACGTGCGGGCCCTGCGGCTCACGCGGGTACGCCACCTGCGCGACCGGCCCGTCGTCCACCAGGTCTCCTGGGTCGCCGAGCCGCACGCCTCGGCCGTCAGGGGCGCCGACTTCACCGAGGTCCCGCTCTACACCGCCCTCACCGAGGCCGGCGCGCGCATCCACCGGGCCGCCGAGCGCATCAGGCCCGCCCTGCTCACCGCCCCCGTGGCGGCCCGGCTGAACCGTCCCCCGGGCGGCCCGGTGTTCGTCAGCGAGCGTGTCACCTACGACGACCGGGGCACGCCGATCGTCGTCGACCACGCCACGATCCTCGGCGAGTGGATGGAGATCCGGGCCGAGCGCAAGGCGACCGACCTGTCGCTGCACTGGACCGACGCCTTTACAAAGTAGATCTGTTACGGGGTGTTATAGTCCTCGCGAAGGTCATGAGTGCCAGCGCACAGCCCCGGCTTGCTGGCCGGCAACCCTCGCGTCCGCGGCGGGGTGCCCCGGGTGAAGACCTGGTCCGTCGCGGGGTGCGGCGGGCAAGCGCGTGGCTTCTCCTGGAGGCGTTGTGTCCCCCGTGTTGTCCCTTGACGTGCCCGTCCGCGACGGCGCCCTCGTCCCCTACGCCAATCTCGACTACGCCGCCAGCGCCCCCTGTCTCGAGGCGGTCAGCCGCGCCGTCGCCGAGGCGCTGCCCGCCTACTCCAGCGTGCACCGGGGCGCCGGCTACGCCTCGCAGCTCACCACCACCCGCTACGAGCAGGCCCGGCACACCGTCAAGGCGTTCGCCCGCGCCCGGACCGACGACGCGCTCGTGTTCACCCGCAACACCACCGACGCGATGAACCTGCTGGCCCGCAGCCTGCCCGAGGGCACGACGGTGGTCGTCTTCGACACCGAGCACCACGCGACCCTGCTCCCCTGGCCCGCGCCGGTGCGCCTCGCGCCGCCCGCGCTGCCCGGCGAGGCGGTCCGCGCCGCCGACGAGGCGCTCGCCGCGATCGAGGGCCCGGCGCTGCTGGTCGTCACGGCCGCCTCCAACGTGACCGGCGAACTGTGGCCGATCGCCGGCCTGGCCCACATCGCCCACCGGCACGGCGCGCGCATCGCGGTCGACGCCGCCCAGCTGGCGCCCCACCGGCCGCTGAACGTCGCCGCCCTCGACCTCGACTACGTCGCCTTCTCGGGCCACAAGCTGTACGCCCCCTTCGGCGCGGGCGTGCTGATCGGCCGGCGTGACTGGCTGGAGCGGGCCGAGCCCTACCTGAAGGGCGGCGGCGCGACCGTGGCCGTCGGCGAGCAGACCGAATGGCAGTCCGACGTGGAGGCCCGGCACGAGGCCGGCACCCCCAACGTGCTGGGCGCCATCGCGCTGGCCGCGGCCTGCGACCACCTGAGCCGGAGCGGCTGGACCGGCCTGATCGAGGAGGAGGACCGCCTGCTCACCCGGTTGCGCACGGGGCTCGCCGCGATCGAGGGCGTGCACGAGCTGGCGCTCTGGCCCGCCGACCATCCGCGGGTGGGCATCGTGTCCTTCGTCGTGGACGGTTACACGGCGCGTGAGGTGGCCGAGCGGTTGTCGGCCGACCACGGGATCGGGGTGCGCGACGGCAAGTTCTGCGCGCACCCGTTCGTGCGGCACCTGCTGGGGGCGAACTCCGGCAGTGCGGTCCGCGCCTCGATCGGGCTCGGCAGCACCGAGGAACACGTCGACCGCCTGCTGACGGCCCTGCGCAGGCTCACCGAGGTTCGGGGCTGAGGCCTGCGACGGTCAGGGCGAACAGGCGGCCGGCCTCGCCCGCCGGGTCGGGGTGGTCCTCCGTCGCCAGGGCGATGCCCGTGATCAGGGCCAGCAGGTCGGCGACGGTGACGCCCGGGGCCAGGACGCCGGCCGCCTGACGGACCAGGGGTTCGCCCGCCTCCGTCAGCTGGGTCGTCGCGCAGTGTTCGTGTTCGGTGTCGGCCGACCGGTCGCGGTTGAGGGCCATGGCCAGGCCCCTGATCGTCGCGGCCGAGGTGGTCACCTCGCCGAGCCATTCGAGCAGCGCCGCGCGGGTGTCGGGGCGGCCGACGCGGTCGCGGGCGTGCGCGCACAGCGTTTCGACGCGGTCGCGGAAGACGGCGGCGAGCAGGGCGTGCCGGTTGGGGAAGTGGCGGCGGACCGTGCCCGAGCCGACCCCGGCGAGGCGGGCGATCTGTTCCAGTGACGCGTCGGCGCCGTTGAGCGCGATCTCCTCCTCGGCGACGGCGAGCAGGCGCGCGTAGTTGCGCTGGGCGTCGGCGCGCATGGGGCTTCACCTCGGGGATTGCTAAACGGCGGGGGTCTCCGTATCGTATCGGAAAAGAAACGGCGGGCCCCGCCGTTTAGATCTCCGAGGAGTCGTCATGTCCAGCGTTCTCGTCACCGGCGCCACCGGCCAGCAGGGAGGCGCGACCGCCCGCGCCCTGATCGCGGCGGGGGTGCCCGTCCGGGCGCTGGTCCGCGATCCCGGCGCGGCGAAGGCAAAGGCCCTGGAGTCCCTCGGGGCCGAGCTGGTGACCGGGGATCTGTTCGACCGCGACTCGCTGGTCGCGGCGGCGCAGGGGGTCAGAGCCGTGTTCTCGGTGCAGATGCCGCCGATGACCGGCGACGCCATCGACTTCGACGGCGAACGCCTCCAGGCGGAGAACCTCATCGAGGCCGCGCTGGCCGCCGGGGTGCCGCAGTTCGTGCACACCGCCGTGTCGGGGGCCGCGCAGAAGATCACCAACGAGCGGTGGGCGTCGCTGCAGCCCTACTACACCACCAAGTCCGGCATCCAGGACCGGGTCAGGGAGGCCGGGTTCCGCCACTGGACGCTGATCAATCCGGGCTGGTTCATGGAGAACTTCCTGCCCTCGGCCGCCTACCTGCTGCCGCGCGGAATCGAGGGCGGCCTGGTCACGGTGCTGAAGCCGCAGACCCGGCTGTCGCTCGTCGCGGTCGACGACATCGGGCGGGCCGCCGCGGCGGCGATCGCCGAGCCCGAGCGTTTCCACGGGGTCGAGCTGGAGCTGGCGAGCGAGCTGCTGTCGATGACGGAGATCGCGGCGGTGCTGTCGAAGGCGTTCGGGACCGAGCTGACCGCGCCCGACCTGACCGAGGAGGAGGCGCTCGCCCAGGGCATGCCGGTCTGGGCGGGCGTCTCGCACGAGCGGACCGGCGCGGTCGGGCAGCCCGCGCGTCCGGAGTACGCGCGGGCGCTCGGCATCCCGCTGACCACCTTCGAGGAGTGGTCGCGCCAGTACCTCTAACCGGCCATCATCTGGTCGCGCAGGGTGGTGCGGACGTCGCAGTTGGCCAGCGCGAACGAGTCGGCCAGGGCGATCAGCTCGTCGTCGGTGAGGCCGCGGAACAGTTCCGCGTACTCGTAGGCGAGCGGCTGGGCCACCGTGAGGTTCAGCAGGAGGGTGCGGACCCAGTCGTACTGGCCCCACGGGTAGGGGTCGAAGCCGGGGAACTCGTCGGCGATCATCTGGTAGAACGGGCCGGTCACCTCGGCCACGCCCCTGCCGTCGCTGCCCCACTGGTCGGCGCCCAGGCGCACCTTCTTGGCGACGAAGTCGCCGAACCGCTTCAGGTACGGGGAGTCGGGGCGCACCGTGACCAGGCCCTGGCGGCCCAGGTCCTTGTACATCCAGATCGACCAGCCGGCGTCGTCGCGCTTGAAGATCTCCAGCTGGTCGGCGAGCAGCTGCCGGAGTTCGGCGTCGCGGGGCTCCGAGCCGGTGTAGATGGGGCCGAACTCGCCGACCCACACCGGGGTGCCGGTGCGGTTGCTGTACTCGGTGCGCTCGGCGTACTTCTCCTCCAGGGTGGACTTGTCCCAGTGCTTGCCGGCGGTCTCGCCCGGGTAGGGGCCGCCGCCGCCCAGGCCGGGGGCGGCGTAGTCGTGGGCGGCGTACACCGTGTTGGCCCACGGCTCGTCGAAGACGTCGAACTCGGTGGAGTAGGTGTTGCCGTCGAGGAAGAGGATGTGCCGGTCGTCGATGGCGCGGATGGCGTTGACCAGGCGGGTGTAGACGGGGCCGACCACCTTGCGCGACTCGTCGGCGGGCTCGTTGATCGGGTTGTAGCCGGCCACCCAGGGGTTGTCCTTGTAGTGCTCGGCGATGTGCTCCCACATCTTGACCACGCGGTCCTGGAAGTGGGGGTGGTCCCAGAACAGGGGCCGGTGGGTGATGTTGTCGGAGTGCCAGTGGTGGTTCTGCGAGCCGGGCAGGGCGTGCAGGTCGATGACGGTGTAGATGCCGTGCTTCGCGCACGCCTCCACGGCCCGGTCGAGGTGCTTGAAGCCCTCGGTCTTGAACTCGAACGGCCTCTCGTCGTCCTCGAAGTGACGGTAGTTGACCGGGAGGCGGACGCAGTTCATGCCCATCTCGGCCAGCAGTTTCGCGTCGTCCTCGTTGAAGAAGGCGGTCAGGAGGCGGTCGAAGAACAGTTCGTACTGGGCCTCACCGAGGACCTCGCGGACCGTGCTGCGCATCAGCGCCTCGTTGGCCGCGTAGCCGGTGATGAAGTTCTCCATGTTCAGCCAGCCGCCGACCGCGACGCCGCGCAGGCGGACGGCTGCGCCCGACTCGTCGACGATCTGGCGTCCTTCGACCCGGAGGAAGGTCATGTGAGGGGTTCCTTTACTTGACGGCGCCCGCGGCGAGGCCGCGTTCGAACAGGCCCTGGAGGCAGAGGTAGGCGACGATCTCGGGGATGGCCGTGATGACCGCGCTGGCCAGGACCTTGGTCTGGTCGTTGCTGAACTGGCTGACGAAGAACTGCGGCAGCAGGGTCACCGTCTGCTGGGCCGGGTCCTGGATGAGGACCAGCGGCAGCAGGTAGGCGTTCCACGAGCCGATCAGCGTCAGCACCACGATCGCGGCCCCGATCGGCCGCGTCATGGGGATGATGATGTAGCGGAAGGACGTGAACGTGCTCGCGCCGTCGATGCGGGCGGCGTCGAACAGCGCGTCGGGCACGCCGTCGACGAACCGGCGGGCGATCAGCACGGTGAAGGGGATCTGCAGCGCGGCCAGCGGGAGCACGACCGCCCAGTAGGTGTCGTACACGCCGAGGGCCAGCGTCGTCGCGAACAGCGGGGTGAGCAGGACGACCTCGGGCAGCGTCAGCGCCGCCAGGATCATCCAGAAGTAGACCTCCTTGCGGCGCACCCGCAGCTTGGAGAACCCGAACGCGGCGAGCATCGTCAGGATGTACACGATGACGATCGTCGAGACCGAGATGATGACGCTGCTCTTGAAGAAGGTGCCGATCGTGCCGACCTCGAAGACGGCGCGGTAGTTGCCCCAGCCCTCCCCCGCCAGCGACCCCTGGACCATCACGACCAGCGGGAACAGGTAGGGGATGACCATCGCGGTGACCAGGATCTGGAGCAGCAGCCTGGCCGACGGGCGGCGGGCCTCAAACACCGCTCTCACCGTCCTTCCGGTTGGAGCGGGCGGCGACGGCGATGGCGCCGAGCAGGGCCAGCACGAGGAGCATGATCGACAGCGCGGCCCCGTAGCCGACGTGGGCGCTGGGGATGCTGATCCGGTAGATGTAGGTGCCGAGGAACTCGGTGGCGTAGTTGGGGCCGCCGATCGTCACCAGGTAGGGGATGTCGAAGGTCTTCAGCGCGCCGATGACGCTGAGCATGGCGAGCGCGACCGTGGTGCTGCGCACGCCGGGCCAGACGATGCTGACGAGGGTGCGCAGGTTGCTGGCGCCGTCGGTGCGGGCGGCCTCCAGCACCTCGGGGTCGATCTGGCCCATCGCGGCGTAGTAGAGCACGAAGGTCAGGCCGGTGAAGTTCCAGACGGTGATGAACATGATCACCGGCATCGCGGTGCTCGACTGCGCCAGCCAGGGCTGAGAGAGGAAGCCCAGGCCGACGTGGTCGAGGAACCAGTTGAGCTGGCCGTCGGCGGCGAACATCTGCCGGAACACCGGCGCCATCGTGGCCGGCGCGATGACGACCGGGGTGAACACGATCACCTTGTAGACGGTGGCGAGCTTGACCTTCGAGTGCAGCAGCGCCGCGAACGTGAAGCCGATGGCCGTCTGGGCGGTGAAGGTCACCAGGAAGAAGATCACGGTGTGCCAGATGGCCTGCCAGAAGATGGGGTCGACCAGGATGTCCTGGTAGTTCTGCAGGCCCACCGAAGTGGGGGTGGGGCTGGTGCCGTCCCAGTCGAGGGTCGACAGGTAGCCCGTCTCGCCGATGCAGTAGTAGAGGATGCCGACCACGAAGACGAACGCGGGCAGGATCCAGGGAAGGCCGGAGGGGCGGATCGCCCCGCTCCGGGAACCGTGTCCCGGAGCGGAGGATCCGGAAGGACGGCGTGCCCCGGTCTTCGATGTGGTCGTGGAGGTCAAGGGTTCCGTCCTCGGGGGTTACTTGATCTTCGAAGCGGTGTCCTGCAGCGTGGCCGCGGCCTCCTCGGGGGTGGCCTCGCCGGCCGCCACCGTGGTGGACGCGACGCCGATCGCGGTCTGCAGGTCGGCGACGACCGTGGCCAGCCGGGGCTCGTCCGACTTGCCGGCGTCGGCGATCAGCTTCTCCAGCGCGGGCTTCTGCGCCTCGGGGTTGACCAGCTTCACGGTGTCCCAGTTGGGCTGGGCGCTGACCAGGGCGGGGATGTCGTTGAGGATGTCGGCCACCGCCTGCTGGCCCTCGGCGGAGGTGCCGAGCCAGGTCGCGAAGGTGGTGGCGGCGGCGATGTTCTTCGACTTCTGGTTCACGGCCAGGCCGAAGTCGGCGTCACCGTAGAGGGAGCCGACGTTGCCGGTGCCGGCGATGTCGGGGAAGGCGATCGGGAGCTGGGTGAACGGCTTGGGGTCGGCGACGCCGGCGCCGGAGATGGCGGCCGTCATGCCCTCGACCGTGGAGTACTGCATGTACCAGCTGCCCATCATGACCATGGCGTACTTGCCGGACATGAAGCCGTTGTTGGCGTCGGGGTACTGCTGGGTGCCGAGGGCGCCCTCCTGCATGATCCCGTCGTCGAACAGGCCCTTCCACAGGGTCAGCGCCTTGACGATCGTCGGGTCGGTCCAGGGCACCTCCTTCTTGAGGGCCTTCTCCCACACGCCCGGCTGGACGTTGTTGGAGATCGCCTGGAGGGTGTCCTCGTTGAACGCGGTCTGGGCCGCGCCCTGCACGAAGCAGCCGACGTTGTTGGCCTTGAAGGTCGCGCAGACCTTCTTCCACTCGTCGTAGTTGGTGGGGGGCTGCAGGTTGTACTTGTCGAACAGGTCCTTGTTGATCCAGACCGTGCCGGAGAACACCGAGCCGACCGACAGCGCGGCGAGCTTGTCGCCGTTCTTGAGGCTGGAGACCCCGATGGGGGCCAGCTTCGACTCCCAGTCGGCGCCGAGCACCTTCTCCACGGCGGGCTTCAGGTCGATGGCGTTGACGCCGTAGATGTCGACCGACCCGTTGGCCGCGCCCGGGGCGACGTCGAAGACGTCCGGGCCGACCGACGAGGCGAGCGCGGGCCGGATCGCCGCGTCGTAGCCGTCGATGGTGAGCTTCTTAAAGGTGACCTTGATATTCGGGTAGACCTTGTTGAAGGCCTTGATGTACGCGTTGGCGGGGGCGGCATCGGGGGTCCAGCCCCACCAGGTGATCTCGCCCGAGTCGGCGGATCCCTGATCCGCGTTCTGGGCGCCGTTCTGCGCCGGCGCCCCGCCGCCGGCACACCCGGCGAGCACCAGCGCACCGCTCATGATCGCGGCGGCGAACCCGAGGGGACGACGCTTCCAGATTCGCGAAGATCCCAGCATGTGTCTCTCCTTGCGCGTGATAGGCACGCACCGTGGTACTGACGCCGTTCCGCGCCCTGTGAGAAGTCGAGAGCCGGATCAGGCAAGGCTTCCGAAAACTCCGAAAGTTTCGAAAGCGGTCTCGAAAGAGAGAAACACCGAGCTCTCGGAAGTGTCAAGAATTTGGGCTAAATTGTTTCCGTCGAGTTTCGAAACTCTCGATCTTGTCAGCCGCGTGTCCACCGCCGTTCGCGGCTGCCGTCCACTGAACTGATCAAAGTCTTTGCAGTTCAGAAGCGCTCTGGACGGCACCGACCCTGCCGGTGCTACGGTGATGGAAAGTTTCGACAGATCGAATCTACGCATGATGAGGTGTCGTGCCGAAGCGGGTCACAACCAGGCGCGCCGACCGGGTGACCATCGCGATGGTCGCCACGGCGGCGGGGGTATCCGTGCCGACCGTGAGCAAGGTGCTCAACGGCCGTGACGCCGTGGGTCCGGAGACCCGGCGGCGCGTGCAGGATGCGTTGGAGGCCACAGGCTACCAGCGAAGGGCCAGGTCAGAGCCGCGCAAAGTGGGTCTGGTCGACTTCGTGATCACCGAGCTCGACACCGCCTGGGCGAGCGAGCTGCTGCGCGGAGCCGAGCAGGAGGCCTACCGGCTGGGGGCCCGGCTGGTGCTCACCGTCACCCACGACCGGCAGGCCAATCCGCGCGAGTGGCTGGCCGCCCTCGCCTCGCGGCCGACCGACGGCGTGGTCCTGGTCGGGTCGGGCGCCCAGCACCTGGGGGCGGCCCGGCTGCGCACGATCGACGCCCCGTTCGTGGTCGTCGACCAGGTCGGCGGCTTCGACAAGGACATCCCGACCATCGGCGCGACCAACTGGGCCGGAGGTTTCGCGGCCACCGAGCACCTCATCGACCTGGGCCATCGCCGCATCGGCATGATCACCGGGCCCGACGGCGTGCCGTGCAGCATGGAGCGCCTCGACGGCTACCGGGCCGCGCTGCGCCGGGCCGGGCTGCCGGTCGACGAGCGCCTCATCCGGCCGGGCGACTTCTACCCCGAGAGCGGCCGTCAGGGCGCGGCCGACCTGCTTGACCTGCCCGAACCTCCGACCGCCGTGTTCGCCGCCTCCGACCAGCAGGCCGCCGGCGTCTACGAGGAGGTACACGCGCGCGGCCTGCGGGTGCCCGACGACCTCAGCGTCGTGGGTTTCGACGACACCGAGGTCTGCGAGTGGACGACCCCGAAACTCACGACGATCCGGCAGCCCCTGGCGCAGATGGCGATGCTCGCCGTGCGCAACGTGCTGGAGGCCGACCACCCGGCCGAGGAGCCGCTGCGGCTGGAGCTCTCGACCAGCCTGGTGATCAGGGACAGCACCGCCGCGCCGTCCGAAACTTCCTCGAAACAGTCTTGACGTCCGGAAAAGTCAGCCCTACGGTGTCTCCGAATGCTCGGAGTTTCGGATAATTCCCGAAACTTTCTTTAAAGGAGTCCCCGGTGCCTCTCGTGCAGATCGACCTCGACCGTTCCCTCGCCGAACGGCTGGGCCCACAGATCAGCGAAGGCGTCCACCAGGCTCTGGTGGACGGGCTCGGGATGGACCCGACCGACAAGTTCCAGATCTTCCGCACGCACGCCCCCGGCGAGCTGATCGCCGACCCGGGGTACAACGGCGTCGACCGCCGCGACCTGATCAGCATCCAGATCCAGATGGTGCACATGTACGACGTGACCACCAAGTGGGCGACCTTCGACCTGATCGCGAAGAACCTGGCCGACCTCGGCATCCGCAACGACGACCTGCTGATCAGCGTCGTGGAGAACGGCTTCGAGGACTGGTACGCCGGCAAGTCCCGCAACTAGGAGATTTCACGATGAAGGTTCTCTACATCGGCGGCACCGGCACGATCAGTTCGTCGTGCGTGGCCGAGTCGGTCCGCCAGGGCCAGGACGTGTACGTCCTGAACCGCGGCAAGACCAGCAAGCGCCCCCTCCCCGCCGGGGTCACCCCCATCACCGGCGACGTGCAGGACCCGGCGTCGCTCGCCGAGGTCTTCGAGGGCACGGCGTTCGACAGCGTGGTCAACTTCCTCAGCTTCGGCGCCGGCGACGCCGCCGCCATGGTGGACCTGCTCGACGGCCGCGTCGGCCAGTACGTCCACATCAGCTCGGCCTCGATCTACCACAAGCCGGTGCGGCAGTGGCCGGTCACCGAGTCGACCACCCGGCGCAACCCCTACCTGGCCTACGCCCGCGACAAGATCGCCGCCGAGGACGTGCTGCACCGCGCCTACGAGGAGCGCGCGTTCCCGGTCACGATCGTGCGCCCGTCGCACACCTACGACGACGCCAACCCGCCGCTGCCCGGCGACTGGACCGCCTGGGACCGCATCGCGCGCGGCGACGAACTGGTCGTGCCCGGCGACGGCACCAGCCTGTGGACGCTCACCCACGCCCGCGACCTCGCCGTCGGCCTGGCGGGCCTGATCGGCAACTGGCAGGCGATCGGCGAGGACTTCCACATCACCTCCGACGAGTCGCTGACCTGGGACGAGATCTACGGCATCATCGCCAGGACCGAGCACGTCGAGCCCCGGCTCGTGCACCTGCCCTCGGAGTTCCTGCCGACGGTGGCGCCCGACTGGTTCTGGTCGACGCTGATCCTCGGCGACCTCGCCCACACGGCGGTCTTCGACAACAGCAAGATCAAGCGGTTCGTGCCGGCCTTCAACCCGACCATCACGTGGTCCGAGGGCGCCCGGCGGCTGCACGCCTGGCGGTCGGCCAACCCCGAGCAGACCCGCCCCGACGCCGAGACCGACGAGGTGCTCGGCCGGCTCGTCGCCGCCCACCACGCCGCCCTGGCGGCGATCACCCCGCCGGCCCGCTGATGGCGGACGTCTGGCTGGACGTCGGGGGCGTCCACCTGGAGGGAGTGACCTGGGACGACGTCGCGGGCCGCCTGCGGTTCGTGGACATCCCCCGGGGCCGGGTCTTCGACGCCGGGCCCGAGGGCGACGTCACCTGGGTCGACCTGCCCGCGCCGGTCACGGCCGTGCACATGACCACCGACCCCGCCACCCTGCTGATCGCCGACGGCGACGGCATGGCGCTGACCTCCGGCGGGGTCGTCACCGAACGGCTGGCCGCGCCGCTGGCGGGCCGGCCGGAGATCCGGATGAACGACGGCAACGTCGACCCGGCCGGGCGCTATTTCGCCGGGAGCATGGCCTACGCCTTCACGACCGGCGCGGCCGCCCTCTACCGGCTCGACGCCGACCGGTCCCTGCACACCGTGCTCACCGATGTGACGTGCAGCAACGGGATCGACTGGTCGCCCGACGGCGCCCGCTGCTACTACGTCGACACCCCGACCCGGCGGATCGACGTCTTCGACGCCGGCATGACCGGCCGCCGGACCTACGCCGACACCTCCGACCAGCCCGGCATGCCCGACGGCCTGACCGTCGACGCCGAGGGCGGGGTGTGGGTGGCGTTCTGGGGCGGCGGCCGGGTGGTGCGCTACTGGGAGGGCGAACCCGACGTCGTCGTCGAGCTGCCCGTCACCCAGGTCACCTCGTGCGCGTTCGGCGGGCCGGACCTCGGCCTGCTCTACATCTCGACCTCCACCGAGGAGCTCTCCCCCGCGCAGCTCCGCGACCAGCCCGCCGCCGGTGCGATCTTCCGGGCCGAGCCCGGCCACCGCGGCCGACCCGCGAACAGGTTCGTGATCTGAGATGGACAAACGGCCCTTCGGCCGGACGGGCCTCGCGGTGACGCCGATCTGCGTCGGCACCAGCCCGCTGGCCAGCATGCCCGCCCTGTACGGCTACGCCGTCGACGACGCCCGCGCCGAGGCGACCGTGGCCGACGTCTTCGACGGCCCGGTCAACTTCCTCGACACCTCCAACAACTACGGCGCCGGCAGCGCCGAACGCCGCATCGGCGCGGTGATCCGCCGCCGCGGCCTGCCGGAGGGGTTCGTGCTGGCCACCAAGGCCGACGCCGACCCCGACACGGGCGACTTCGACGGCGAGCGGGTGCGCCGCTCGGTCGAGGAGAGCCTGGAGCGCCTCGGCGTCGACTTCGTGCCGGTCATGTACCTGCACGACCCCGAGTACCACATCACCTTCGAGGAGGCGATGGCGCCCGGCGGCGCCGTGGAGGCGCTGATCGCGCTGCGCGACGAAGGCGTCGTCGGCCACCTCGGCATCGCGGGCGGCCCGGTCGACCTCATGCGGCGCTTCGTCGGCACCGACGTGTTCGACGCCGTGATCAACCACAACCGCTGGACGCTGGTCGACCGCTCGGCCGAGCCGCTGATGGACGACGCCGCCGCGAAGGGCGTCGCCTTCGTCAACGGCGCCCCCTACGGCGGCGGCATGCTCGTCAAGGGCCCCGACGCCCAGCCCCGCTACGCCTACCGGGAGACCGCCGAGTCGGTCCGCGAGGCGGTCAGGGCCATGGCCGCGGCGTGCGCCGCCCACGGCGTGCCCCTGGCGGCGGCGGCGCTCCAGTTCTCGCTGCGCGACCCCCGCGTGACCTCCACCATCGTCGGCGTCTCCGAACCCGGACGCGTCGCCGCGACGATGGACCTGGCGTCCATCCCGATCCCCGCCGAGTTGTGGGACGAACTCGACCGCATCAACCGGAGAGACACATGACCATCGTGGACACCCCCGCCGCCCCCTGGAAGGACGCGGGACGCTCTCCCGAGGAGCGGGCCGAGGCGCTGATGGCGCGGATGAGCCTGCCGGAGAAGATCGCCCAGCTGTACGGGGTGTGGGTCGGCATCGACAACACCGACGGTGAGATGGCGCCCCACCAGCACGAGTTCACCGCGCTGCCGGTCCCGTGGGACGACCTGGTCAAGGACGGCATCGGCCAGCTCACCCGGCCGTTCGGCACCACGCCGGTCGACCCGGTCAAGGGCGCGGCGACCCTCGCGGCCGCGCAGCGCTCCCTCATGACGGCCGGGCGCTGGGGCGTGCCGGCGCTCGTCCACGAGGAGATCCTGACCGGCGTGGCCGCCTGGCAGGCGGGCGTCTACCCGAACCCGCTGTGCTGGGGCGCCACGTTCGACCCCGAGCTGGTCGAGGAGATGGGCGCCCAGATCGGCGCGACCATGCGCCGTCTCGGCGTCCAGCAGGGGCTGGCCCCGGTCCTGGACGTCGCCCGCGACCTGCGCTGGGGCCGGGTCGAGGAGACCATCGGCGAGGACCCGCACCTGGTGGGCGTCATCGGCAGCGCCTACATCAGGGGCGTGCAGTCGCAGGGCGTCGTCGCCACGCTGAAGCACTTCGTGGGCTACTCGGCGTCCAAGGGCGGCCGCAACCTCGCCCCGGTGTCGGCGGGCCGCCGCGAGGTGGCCGACGTGCTGCTGCCGCCGTTCGAGATGGCCCTGCGCGCGGGCGCGGGGTCGGTGATGAACTCCTACGCCGACATCGACGGCACCCCCGTCGCGGCCGACGTGACCCTGCTGACCGACCTGCTGCGCGACACCTACGGCTTCACCGGCACGGTCGTGGCCGACTACTTCTCGGTGGCGTTCCTGCAGACCCTGCACCACGTCGCCGCCTCGCCCACCGACGCCGCCCGGCTGGCGCTGACCGCCGGGATCGACGTCGAGCTGCCGACCGTGAACACCTTCGGCCCGGCGCTGGTCGAGGCGGTGGAGCGGGGCGAGGTCGACCTCGCGCTGATCGACCGCGCGCTGCGCCGGGTGCTGGTCCAGAAGGCCGAGCTCGGCCTGCTCGACGAGGACTGGAACCCCGAGCCGCCGATCCTGGGCGAGGCCGACCCGGTGCTCGACGGGCCCGAGGTCCGCGAGCTGGCCGGCCGCCTGGCCCGCCGCTCCATCGTGCTGCTGCACAACCGGGACGCGGCGCTGCCGCTGGCCCCCGGCGCGAAGCTGGCCGTGGTGGGGCCGCGCGCCGACACCGCGCAGGCCATGATGGGCTGCTACTCCTTCCCGATGCACGTCGGCGTGCACCACCCGGAGACGGGCATGGGCGTGGAGATCCCCACCCTGCTCGACGCGCTCAAGGACGAGTACGCCGTCACCCACGCGCAGGGCGTGCCGGTGACCGGCGGCGACGACGAGGGCATCGCGGCGGCCGTCGCGGCCACCGCCGACGCCGACGTGATCGTGGCGGTGCTCGGCGACCAGGCCGGGCTGTTCGGGCGCGGCACCTCCGGCGAGGGCTGCGACGCCCCCGGCCTGGCGCTGCCCGGCCGCCAGGAGGAGCTGCTGGAGGCGCTGCTGGACACCGGCAAGCCGGTCGTGCTGGTGCTGCTGGTCGGCCGTCCCTACGAGCTCGGCCGGCAGATCGACCGCCTGGCCGCCGTGGTGTGCGGGTTCTTCCCCGGCGAGGAGGGCGCCTCGGCGCTGGCCGACGTGCTGTCGGGCCGGGCCGACCCGGCCGGGCGCCTGCCGGTGAGCTTCCCGCGCGACGGCGGCAACCAGCCCGCCACCTACCTCGGCGCGCCCCTGGCGCAGCAGAACGAGGTCAGCACCGTCGACCCGACCGCGCTGTTCGCCTTCGGCCACGGCCTGTCGTACGCCCCGGTCACCTGGGGCGAGGTCGCCGGCCCGGCCTCGTGGAGCACCGACGGCACGTTCGACGTCACGGTGACGCTGCGGAACGAGAGCGACCGGGAGTCCTCCGAGGTCGTCCAGGTCTATTTGCACGACCCGGTCGCCGAGGTCGCCCGGCCGGTGCAGGCGCTCATCGCGGCGCGGCGCGTCGACCTGGCCCCCGGCGAGAGCCGCGAGCTCACCCTCACCCTGCACGCCGACCAGACCTCCTACACCGGGGCGTCGTGGCGGCGGCAGGTCGACCCCGGCGACGTCGAGCTGCGGGTGGGCGCGTCCAGCGCCGACATCCGCGGCGTGCTCGCCGTCACGATGACCGGCCCCCGGCGTTTTGTCGGATTCGACCGAGTCATGGAAGCATCCGTCGTCTGACGGATCCGGGGGCGGTCCGTCGGCCGGGCCGCCCCCTTTTTCTCTCCCAGGAGTTGTGATGACCTCTTCCCCTCCCCTGCGCTGGGCGATCATCGGCACCGGCGGCATCGCCCGCCAGTTCGCCGACGACCTGCGCCTGACGGAGGCCGCCGAACTCGTGGCGGTCGGCTCGCGGACCCAGGAGCGCGCCGAGGCGTTCGCCGCCGAAGTGGGCGCGGCCCGCGCCTACGGCGACCAGGCCGCGATGCTCGCCTCCGACGACGTCGACGCCGTGTACGTCGCCACGCCCCACCCCGCCCACCACGCCGGCGCCCTGGCCGCGATCGAGGCGGGCAAGGCCGTCCTGGTCGAGAAGCCGTTCACCGTCAACCGGCGCGAGGCCGAGGAACTGGTCGCGGCGGCCCGCGCGCGCGGCGTGTTCCTGATGGAGGCCATGTGGAGCCGCTTCCTGCCGCACATGGTCCGCATCCGCGAACTGCTCGCCGAAGGGCGGCTCGGCGACGTGCGCCTCGTGGTGGCCGAGCATGGCGTCTGGTTCCGCCATGACCCCGTCCACCGCATGTTCGACCCCGCCCTCGGCGGCGGCGCGCTGCTCGACCTGGGCGTCTACCCGGTCTCGTTCCTGTCGATGGTCTTCGGCGAACCGCTGTCGGTGACCGCCTCGACGCAGTTCGGCGACACCGGCGTCGACGGCCAGACCGCCGTGCTCGCCAAGTACGACGGCGGCCGGCAGGGCGTGGCGACCAGTAGCATGGAGGCGTTCCTGCCCAACCGGGCCTCGATCGCCGGCACCGACGCGCGCATCGACATCGACCCGTGGTGGTACCGCCCCACGTCGTTCACCCTCACCACCCGCGCCGGCGCGGCCGAGCGCTACACCTTCGACGTGCCCGGCAACGGCCTGCGTTTCCAGGCCGAGGAGGTCGCCCGCTGCGTGCGCGCGGGCCTGCTGGAGAGCCCGGTCCTCACCCTTGAGGAGTCGTGCCAGATCATGGGCACCATGGACGAGGTGCGCGCCCAGGCCGGGCTGCGCTACCCCGGCGAATAGCGGGCGGTGCTGGCCCGGACCACCAGCTTGGTCGACAACTCGACCCGGCCCTCGGTCATCTCCGCGCCGTCTTGGTGACCGAGCAGCGACCGGACCGCCAGCGCCGCCATCTTCGCGATCGGCTGCCGGACCGTCGTCAGGGGCGGGGCCATCCACTGCGCCATCGGCACGTCGTCGAACCCGACGACGCTCACGTCGGCGGGCACCCGCAGGCCCCGGTCCTGGATGGCGGCGTAGACGCCGAGGGCCTGCTCGTCGTTGCCCGCGAAGATCGCCGTCGGCGGCTCGGGCCGGTCGAGCAGGGCCTGGGTCAGCGAGAACCCGCTGTGGTAGTGGAAGTCGCCGTGCTGGACGAGGTCGTCGTCGAGCGTCATCCCGGCCCGCTCGACCGCCGCGCGGCACCCGGCCAGCCGCGCCTGGCTGCAGAGCATGCGCATCGGCCCGGTGAGCACGCCGATGCGGCGGTGGCCCGACTCGATCAGATGGTGCGCGGCGGCCATGCCGCCGCCCCAGTTGCCCGCGCCGATCGACGGGATCGTGCCGTCGGCGTCGCCGACGGGGTCGACCAGCACCGCGGGCAGCCCCAGCTTGGCGATGCGGGCCAGGTCGGCCGGGGTCAGCTCCGACAGGGCGAGGATGAGGCCGCCCGGCGCCCGGTCGGCGATGTCCTCGAGCCACTGCTGCCCGTGCCCCGGCGCGCCGTCGAACACCGACACCACGACGCCGACCCGGGCCGACCGCGCCTCCTGCTCGGCGCCGCGGATCACCTCGGCCGACCACGGCGACCCCGCGTCGTTGACCACCAGCTCCAGCAGCCCGCCCCGCCGGGCGGCGGCTCTGGGCAGCGGCAGGTGCAGCGGCCGTTTCGTGCGCTTGGTCGGCACGTATCCGCGCGTCGCCAGGAGCGCCTCGATCTGCGACCGGGTGGCGGGCGCCACGTCGGACCGGCCGTTGAGCACCTTCGAGACCGTCGCGCGCGACACCCCCGCCTCGGCGGCGATGTCGGCGACGGTCACGCGCGAATCTAACGGGTCGGGCATCAACCGATCGTACCGAGGTCAGTGGGAGTCGCGCGGCACGTCACTGCCACGGCCGCCCCGCAGGAACCCGAAGTCGGCGCCGCCGTCGGCCCCGAGCACGTGCTCCCGGTAGAGCCACCGGTAGCCGCCGAGGTCCTCATGGGTGGCCGGCGTCCATTCGGCCCTTCTCCGGTCGAGTTCGTCGTCCGGTACGAGCAGGGTCAGACTCCGCTTGGGCACGTCGAGTTCGACCAGGTCACCGGTCTGGACGAGAGCCAGCGGGCCGCCCACGGCCGCCTCGGGCGAGACGTGCAGGACGACCGTGCCGAAGCCGGTGCCGCTCATCCGGCCGTCGCTGATCCGCACCATGTCGGTCACCCCGGCGCGCAGCAGCTTGGCGGGCAGCGGCACGTTCGCCACCTCGGGCATGCCCGGGTAGCCCTTCGGCCCCGCGCCCCGGATGATCAGGACGTCGTCGGGCGTGACGTCGAGGTCGTCGTCGTCGCAGACCGCGTGGTAGGCCTCCGGCGAGTCGAACACCAGCGCCCGGCCGGTGTGCGTCATCAGCGCGGGCGAGGCCGCCGACTGCTTGATGACCGCGCCGTTCGGCGCCAGGTTGCCGCGCAGGATCGCGGTGCCGGTCCCGGCGGGCTGCAGCGGCGCGGCCATCGGCCGGATGACCTCGGTGTTCCAGTTGACCGCCGTCCGCACGTTCTCGCGGAGCGTGCGCCCCGTCACCGTGAGGGCGCCGGGGTTGACCAGCCCGGCCTCGTCGAGCTGGTTCAGCACGACCGGCAGGCCGCCCGCGTAGCAGAAGTCCTCCATCAGGAACCGGCCCGACGGCATCAGGTCGACGATCGTCGGCACGTCGCGCGCCAGCGCGTCGAAGTCGTCGAGCGGCAGGTCGACGCCGAGCCGCCCGGCCAGCGCCGTCAGATGGACGATCGCGTTGGTCGAGCCGCCGATCGCGGCGTTGGCCCGGATCGCGTTCTCGAACGCGGCGCGCGTCATGATCTGGCTCGGCTTCAGGTCCTCCTCGACCATGGCCACGATCCGCTTGCCCGCCTCCTGCGCCACCTCGTAGCGGCGCGAGTCGACGGCCGGCCAGGTCGCCGACCCGGGCAGCTGCATGCCGAGCGCCTCGGCCAGGCACGCCATCGTCGAGGCGGTGCCCATCGTCATGCAGTGGCCGTTCGAGCGGGCCATGCAGCCCTCGGCGACGTAGCCGTCCTCGACCGACATGCGCCCGGCCTTGATCTCGGCCTCGAACTTCCACACGTGGGTGCCCGAGCCGACGTCCTGCCCCCGGAACTTGCCGTTCAGCATCGGCCCGCCGGTCACCATGACCGCGGGCAGGTCGACGCTGGCCGCGCCCATCAGCAGCCCCGGCGTGGTCTTGTCGCACCCCGACAGCAGCACGACGCCGTCGAGCGGGTTGGCCCGGATCAGCTCCTCGGCCTGCATGGCCAGCATGTTGCGGTAGAGCATCGCGGTCGGCCGCAGCAGCGTCTCACCGGTCGACATCACCGGGAACACGAGCGGGAATCCGCCCGCCATCCAGACGCCCCGCTTGACGGCGTCGGCCACCCGGTCGAGGTGGGCGTTGCAGGGCGCCAGCTCCGACCACGTGCTGGCGATCCCGATGACGGGCCGGCCGTCGAACACCTCGGGACCGAACCCCTGGTTGCGCATCCAGGAGCGGTAGAGCATGCCGGAGCGCCCTTCGGCCCCGAACCAGTGCTGACTGCGTCGCGTCACGTTCGCGTTCTCGCTCAAATCATCCATCCGGCGTCCACGATCCAGTTCTGTCCGGTGCACATGGCACTGTCGTCGGCGGCCAGCCAGAGCACCAGGCGCGCCACGTCGGACGGCTCCAGGTTGTCGGGCAGGCACTGCACCTCCGCGAGTTTCTCGCGAACCTCCGGTGTGACCCAATGGGTGAGCTGGCGCTCGGTGAAGACCCAGCCGGGGATGACGCAGTTGACGCGGATGTGGTCGCCGCCGAGTTCGCGGGCCATCATCTTGGTCAGGCCCTCGATGGCCGACTTCGAGGAGACGTAGGCGGGCAGGCCGAGCAGGCCGACGTGGGGGCTGACCGAGCCGAGGTTGATGATCGAGCCGCCGCCGAGGGCGCGCATCCCGGCCAAGACGGCCTGGGCGGCGAAGAACTGGTGGCGGAGGTTGACGGCGATGCCCTGGTCCCAGTCGGCGGGTTCGAGGGTCTCGATGCCGGTGCGGGTGTCGTTGGCCGCGTTGTTGACCAGGATGGAGACGGGGCCGAGGGCCTGTTCGACCATGACGATCGCGGTGCGCAGGGCGTCGACGTCGGTGACGTCGGCGTGGATGTAGAGGGCGCGGTCGGTGAGTTTCTGCGCGCCGGCGTCGTCGACGTCGAGGAAGGCGACCTTGGCGCCCTGGGCGGCGAGCTGGGCGACGAACTCGGCGCCGAGGCCGGTGGAGCCCCCGGTGACGAGGGCGACCCGGTCGCGCAGGCTGGGGTAGACGGCGTACTCGCTCATGGCACGATCACTCCACGGCCGACGGCGCCACCGGTGAGGTCGGCGAACGCCTCGTTGATCTGGTCGAGCCGGTAGCGCCTGCCGATCAGCAGGTCGAGGGGCAGGCGTCCGGCGAGGTAGAGCTCGAAGATCTTGGGCAGGTCGATGAGGGGGTTGGCGGAGCCGTAGAGGCTGCCGACCACCCGCTTCTCGCGCTGGACGAGCAGGTTGACCGGCACGTTGAAGGTCTGGCCGACCTTGCCGAGGCCGACGGCGACCAGGGTGCCGCCGGGGCGGAGCACCTCGAAGGCGGTCTCCAGGGTCTCGGGGCGGCCGATGGCCTCGATGGCCCATTCGGCGCCGCCGGGGCGGATCTCCGCCATGGCCGCGGCGACGTCGCCGGCCGAGGCGTCGACGACGTGGGTGGCGCCGAGGCGCTCGGCCGTCTCCAGGCGCTCCGCGACGACGTCCACGACGACGATGGGGTTCGCGCCCGCCAGGACCGCGCCGAGGACGGCCGAGAGGCCGACGCCGCCGGCGCCGAAGATGACGACGCCGTCGCCGGCGCACTCGCCGATCGCGTTGAGCACCGCGCCGACGCCGGTGATGACGGCGCACCCGGCGATGGCGGCGATCTCCGGCGGCACCCCGTCGGGGACCGGCACGACCGCGCGCTCGGAGACCACGGCGTACTCGGCGAAGCAGGAGACGCCGAGCAGGTGGTGGACCTTCTCGCCGTCGGCGCTGAGCCGGGTGGTGCCGTCGAGCAGCCCGCCCGAGCCGACCATGATCCCGGCGGCCTCGCACAGGGCGGGCCGTCCGACGAGGCAGTTGCGGCACTGGCCGCACCGGGGCCGCCACATGAGGCAGACGCGGTCGCCGGCCTTGTGGCGGGTCACCCCGGGGCCGACGGCCTCGATGACGCCGGTGCCCTCGTGGCCCGGGACGACCGGGAGGGGGCACCTGAGGTCGCCCGCGAGGTAGTGCTGGTCGCTGTGGCAGACGCCCGCCGCCTCGATCCTGACGAGCACCTCTTCGGGGCCCGGTGGCGCGAGGTCGAGGTCGCGCACCACGAGAGGCGCTCCGACCTTTTCCAGCAGCGCAGCTCTCATCAGACCCGTCCCTCCATCTACCGAACTCGATCGCAGCAAACGTAGATGTAACGAACGTAGTGGTCAATAGTTTCGAAACTTTCACCCTGGTTACCGCGCCGATCAGCCGGGGTGAGCCGGTTTCAGCTGCGCCGATCGGCCGAGTCCCGGTTTCGGAACTTCGCCGCCGAGGGACCGAAACTTTCTGTCAGGACGTCAGCACGATCTTCCCCCGGGCGTGCCGGGTCTCGGCGAGTTCGTGCGCGGCGACGACCTCGTCGAGCGGGAACGCCGCCGCGACCGGCACCCGCAGCCGCCCCTCATCGGCGAGGCCCGCCGCGACGGCGAGCCCGTGCCAGGCCGGGGCGTCGGCCCCGCCGTGGGACAGGTGGACGCCGTGCTCCCGCGCGGCGAAGTCGGCGATCGTCACCACCCGCGCCGGGTCGCCCGCGAGGCCGACGAGATCGGGCAGCGCGCCGCCCGCGCAGTCGACCACGGCGTCGACGCCCCCAGGTGCCAGCGCGCGCACCCGGCCGGCCAGTCCCGGCCCGTACGTCGTCGGGACCGCCCCCAGCGAGCGCAGGTAGTCGTGGTTGTGCTCGCTCGCCGTGCCGACGACCACGGCCCCGAGCGCGAGCGCGAACTGGACGACGACCGCGCCCGTGCCGCCGGAGGCCCCCTGGACGAGCACGGTCTGCCCGGCGGCGACGGCGAGCCGGTCGAGCACCCGGGCCGCCGTCTCGGCCGCGCCCGCCGCGCCGGCCGCCTCGGCCCAGTCCCACGCGGCGGGTTTGGCCGCCCAGGCGGTCAGCACGGCGAGGTCGGCGTTGGTCCCGCGCCGGGCGAAGCCGGCCGCGCCGAACACCGCGTCGCCGACGCGCACGCCGGTGACGCCGGCGCCGACCTCGTCGACCACCCCGGCCGCGTCGAAGCCGGTCCGGAACGGGAAGGCGACCGGCATCAGGTCGCGCAGGCGTCCGGAGCGGAGGGCGACCTCGCCGGCGGCCACCCCCGACGCGCGCACGGCGACGCGGATCTCCCCCGGCCCGGCGTGCGGCTCGGGGACCTCGGTGACGTGGACGACGGCGGGCGGGCCGTATGCGGTGAACTGCGCTGCTCTCATGTCCGGGGACGGTAACGGAACACCCCGTCCGGTTGTCTAAAGTGAGAGTGGTGACGGCACAAGTGAGGCTCCGGTCCGACGCCCGTGACAACCGCGAGCGCATCCTCGCGGTGGCCCGGCTCGCGTTCGCGACCGAGGGCGTCGAGGTGCCGCTGCGCGAGATCGCCCGCCGCGCCGAGGTGGGCCCCGCGACCCTCTACCGCCACTTCCCGACCAAGGACGCGCTGCTGGCCGAGGCGTTCACCGAGCAGATGGAGACGTGCTCGGCGATCGTGGCCGAGGGGCTGGCGGCGGCCGACCCGTGGCAGGGGTTCCGGCTGGTGGTCGAGCGGCTGATGGAACTGCACGCGCTCGACCGGGGGTTCGCGCGGGTGTTCGCCTCGCGACTCCCCGAGGCGGTCTTCGCCGCCGACCGCGACCGCACGCTGCGGATGCTGCTCGACCTCGTCGGCCGGGCGAAGAAGGCGGGGCCGCTGCGCCGCGACTTCGTCATCGAGGATCTGAGCCTGGCGCTGATGGCCAACGAGGGCATCCGCGCCGAGTCCCCGGCGGCGCGGGCCGCCGCGTCGCGCCGTTTCGCGGCGCTGATGATCCAGTCGTTCATGGCCGACCCCGTCGCCGTGCCGCTGCCGCCGCCGGTCAGGCTGCCGCTGTCGCGGGCTTAGCGGGGCACCAGCAGGCCGCGGTTGAACGCCTCGGCGACGGCCGCGGCGCGGTCGTTGACGCCGAGCTTGGCGTAGATGTTCAGCAGGTGGCTCTTGACCGTGGCCTCGGTGATGAACAACCGGGCCGCCGTCTCGCGGTTGGAGTTGCCGGCCGCGATGAGTTCGAGCACCTCCAGCTCCCGTGGGCTGAGCGGCGGCGGGGGCGTGCGCACCCGGGTCAGCAGCCGGGCCGCCACCGACGGCGACAACACGCTCTCGCCCCGGGCGGCGGCCCGCGCGCCGCGCAGCAGCTCCTCGCGGGGCGAGTCCTTCAGCAGGTAGCCGGTCGCGCCCGCCTCGATGGCGGGCAGCACGTGGGCATCGGTGTCGTACGTCGTGAGCACCAGGATCTTCGACGGCACGCCCAGCCGCGCCAGCTCGGTGATCGCGCCCAGCCCGTCGAGCTCCGGCATGCGCAGGTCGAGCAGGATCACGTCGGGCCGCAGGTCGGCGGCCAGCCGCACCGCCTCGGCGCCGTCGGCCGCCTCCCCCACCACCTCGAACCCGGGGGCGGCCGCGAACATGGCGCACAGGCCGTCTCTGACGATGGGGTGGTCGTCGGCGACCAGCAGCCGGATCACGCGGACCTCCAGGGGACGCAGGCGGAGACGCCGGTGCCGCCGCCGGGCTCCGATTCGACGCGCAGGCTCCCGGAGAGCCCTTCGACGCGCTGCCGCATGATGGCCAACCCGAACCCCTCGCTCCGGCCGGAGAGATCGAAACCGGTCCCATCGTCCCGTACGTCCAGGGCCACCTCGTCCGCCAGGTAGGAGAGCGTCACCCCGACCCGGGTCGCCCCGGCGTGCTTGGCGACGTTGGCCAGCGCCTCCTGGGCGGTGCGCAGCAGGGCGACCTCGATGGCGGGGGCGAGCGGCCGGGCCGTCCCGGTGGCGGTGAACCCGACCGGGACCCCGTGCAGCGCCGACCACTTCTCCGCGACGGTCTCCAGGGCCTCGCCGAGCCGGGCGGTCTCGAGGTCGGCGGGGCGCAGCGCCTCGACCGAGCGGCGGGCCTCGGCCAGGCTCTCCCTGGCCAGCCCCATCACCGCGTCGAACGGCCGCCGCCAGGCGGCGGGCACCTCGTGGCGCTGTTCGGCGGCCTGGAGCTGGGTGATGATCCCGATCAGCCCCTGGGCGAGGGTGTCGTGGATCTCGCGGGCCATACGCTGCCGTTCGTCGAGCACGCCGGCCTCACGGGCCTGGACGAGCAACTGGGCGTGCAGCCCGGCGTTCTCCTCCAGCGCCGCCTCCAGCTTCTCCAGGGCGGCCAGCCGCTTCTCCCGCTCGACGTCGGCGGTGTGCAGCACCCAGGCGGTCGTCACCATCATCACGACGTTGACCACGATGATCACCCCCTGGAGCGTCGCCATCCCGGACGCGGCCGACGCCTGCGCCATCCCGGCGACCACCGCCGTGAGGCCCACCCCGGCCAGCCGCCACGGCCAGGTCAGCACCGTGAAGGCGTAGACGTAGGGGACGGGGGTGAACAGCCCGTACAGCGGGTTCTGCAGCACCATCACGGCGGTGATCGCGAGCAGCCCGGCGAAGAACGCCGGCTTGTCGCGCCACCGGTAGAGCACGACCATCCACACCGCCGCCGGGAGCAGCTCCGTCACCGGGAACCCGGCGGCCACGACCAGGACCGCGAGCCCGGCCAGCAGTGTGTACGGCACGACGGTGACCAGTAAGAACGGCAACCCTACTCCCAGCGGAACCAGCGGACCGCGACGGCCGCGCACACCGCCGCGTAGGCCACCAGGATCACCAGCGGCGGCCAGGAGGGAAAGCCGCCCAGGTAGGCGTCCTGGAAGGCGGCCATGCCCGCGCCGAGCGGCGTGTAGGCGCTGATGTCCTGGAGCAGCGGCGGCATCTGCGCGATCGGCACCCACAGGCCGGCGAAGAACATCATCGGGAAGAACAGCAGCGTGCCGATGGCCGTGGCCGCCGCCCGCGACGGCACCAGCGCGGTGACCAGCAGTCCGATCGACAGCAGCGCGGCGGTGGCCAGCAACCAGGCGACCGCGAACCCGAGCGGGTGGCGCGGCGGGTCGACCCCGAACCCGAGCGCGGCCACCAGGAGGAAGAGCGCCATCGCCACCAGCGCGATGGCGAAGTTGGCGGCGAGCTGGGCGGCCAGCACCCGCACCGGCCCGACGGGGGTGGTCCGCATCCGTCTCAGGACCCCGTTCTCCCGGTAGCCCGCCAGGGTGGTGGGCAGCGCGGTCATCGCCAGGATGGCGATGTTGAACAGGATGAGCACCGGGACGTACACGTCGAAGATGGTCAGGTCGGCGGTGATGGGCTCGCGCAGCGCCGGGATGCTGCCCAGGATGACGAGCACCACCAGCGGGCAGGCCACCCCCCAGATGGGGGCGACCTTGTCGCGGAGAGCCAGCTTGCCCTCGACGGCGATGAGCCGCCACGTCGCGCCGGTCATTTGGGGTCCTTCCTGGTCAGCTGGACGAAGGCCGCTTCGAGGCCGGCCTGTTCGACGCGGAGCCGCTCGGCCGTGATCTGGTTCCTGGCGAGCACCGCCATGACGGCGTTCACCACGGTGTCGTCGCCGGTCACGACGACGAACTCGCCGCGGCGGGTGACGCCGGTGACCCCGGGCAGGCCGGCGAGCAGGGCGTCGTCGAGCGGGCGGGAGGGGCGGAACTGCATGCGCTGCTCGACCTGGGCGCGGTCGGCCAGCCCGGCGGGGGTGTCGATGAGCACGACCCGGCCCGCGTCGATCAGGGCCACCCGGTCGCAGAGGCGTTCGGCCTCCTCCATGAAGTGGGTGACGAGCACGATCGTCACCCCGCGCGCCCGCACGCCCTCGATCAGCGCCCAGGTGTCGCGGCGCGCCTGCGGGTCGAGGCCGGTGGTCAGCTCGTCCAGGACCGCGATGTCGGGGTTGCCGATCAGGGCCAGCGCGATCGACAGGCGCTGCTTCTGGCCGCCGGAGAGGGCGGCGTACGTGGCCTTGGCGGGCAGGCCGAGGTCGTCGAGCAGGACGCGCCAGTCGGCGGGGTCGGGGTAGAAGGAGCCGTACAGCTCCAGGGCCTCGCCCACGCGCAGGCTCTCCGGCAGAGAGCCGGCCTGCAGCTGGACGCCGAGCCGGCGGGTCAGCTCCAGGTGGTCGCGGAGCGGGTCGAGGCCCAGGACGGAGACGGTTCCCCCGTCGGGGGTGCGGAGACCCTCGACGCACTCGACCGTGGTGGTTTTCCCGGCGCCGTTCGGGCCGAGGATGCCGAAGATCTCACCCTGCTCGACGGTGAAGGAGACGTCGTCGACGGCGACCTTGTCGCCGTAGCGCTTGTGGAGGCTGGTGACCTCGATCACTGGTGGCATGGCCCAAGAGTGCTCCGGCGGGGCCCCCTCCCGGCACCGACCGGCGGTCGGGAATCGGGATCAGCCGATCGGTGGATTCCCCGCCGCCGCCGGTCCGTGCGAGGCTGGACGAGGCGTTCTCGGCGTCACCAGATAGAGCGCCAGCCCCGCCGAGGTGAGCAGGAAGCCGGCCCACACCGTCGACAGGGCGCCCCAGCCGGCCGCCAGGGTGATCGCGCCGCCGATCGCGCCGAGCGAGTTGGCCAGGTTGAGGGCGGCCAGGTTGAGCGCGCCCATGAGGGTGGGGGCGTCGGGCGCGAAGGAGGTCAGCCTGACCTGGATGGTGGGGATCGCGAACATCATGGTCGCGCCGACGCCGAACAGGCACGCCAGCAGCACGAGCCAGTCGCCGCCGGCCACCCCGATCACCACCAGGAGTACGAGCACCCCGCCGTATCCCCAGGTCAGGCCGCGGTGCTCCCACCGGTCGGCGGCCCGGCCGCCGAGGTGGTTGCCGACCGCCATGCCGAGGCCGAACACGGCCAGCGCCACGGGGATCAGCGCGGGGTCCTGGCGCGCCGCGTCGGTGACGAACGGGCCGATGAACGTGTAGACGGCGAAGATGCTGGAGATGCCGAGCGAGGCCACGGCGACCATCACCCAGACCCCGCCCCGGCGCAGGCCGGTCAGCTCGCTCCTGATCGGGCCGCCGTGCAGGTCGGCGGTGCGCGGCACCCAGGCCCACAGCGCCAGCCCCGCGAGCAGGCCGACGGCGACCACGGCGGCGTACATGACCCGCCACCCGGCCTGCTGCCCGATGTACGTGGCGAGCGGCGAGCCCGCGACGGTGGCGACGGTGAGCCCGCCCATGACGGTGGCGAACGCCTTGCCGCCCCGGCCCGGCCCGTAGACGTAGGCGGCCACGACGGCCCCGGCGCCGAAGAACGCCCCTTGGACGCTGCCCGCCACGAAGCGGAAGACGACGAGCAGCGTGATCTCCGGGGCCAGGGCCGACAACCCGTTGCCCACGAGGAAGAGCACGGCCAGGCCGAGCAGCAGCGTGCGCCGGTTGACGCGGGCGGCCAGCAGGGTGATGAGGGGTGAGCCGACCACCACCCCGAGGGCGTAGGCGGTGATGGCGTGGGTGGCGACCGGGATCGACACCCCCAGGTCGGCGGCGAACAGCTGGATGACGCCGTTGCTGCCGAACTCGCCGGTGCCGATGGCGAAGGCGCCCAGCGCCAGCGCGAACAGGGCGAGTCTCGGCCGGGCGGCGCCCTTCCCGGCGGGCACGTGCCGGGCCTCCTCGGCGGCGCACTGGGCTTCGTACGCGCGGACGTGCACGGTCACCGGGCCGGCGCCGGTCGACGGTTCGTGGTCATGGCGCCCATGGTCTTCTCCGGCACTGGACGCCCACTGAACGGGCGGTTCACTGCCCGTCCAGTCGGGCCCGCCGACACTGGGGCGATGGACTCGCCCCTCCTCTTGGCCGCCCTCCCCTACGCCCTCGGCATCGTCATGTTCGGGCTGGGACTCACGCTGACGGCCGACGACTTCCGCCGGGTGGGCCGCCATCCGAAAGCGGTCGTGGTCGCGTTGTCGTGCCAGATCGTGCTGCTGCCGGTGGTCTGCTTCGGCCTCGTGCTGGCCTTCGGGCTGCCGCCCGAGCTCGCGGTCGGGCTCATGGTGGTCGCGGCCTCGCCCGGCGGCCCCACCGCCAACCTGTTCAGTCACCTGTTCGGCGGGGACGTCGCGCTGAACATCACCCTCACCGCGGTCAACTCGGTGCTGGTCGTGGTCACCCTGCCGGTCGTGGTGAACCTGTCGGCCGCCCATCTGCTGCCCGGCGGGGCGGCCCTCGGGCTGCAGGCCGGCAAGCTGCAGCAGCTCTTCGTGATGGTGCTCGGCCCGGTCGCGCTCGGCATGCTGGTGCGCGCCTTCGCGCCGGCGGCGGCGCGCCGCCTCGACCTGCCGGTCCGGCTGTTGTCCGTGGTGGTGCTGGCCGCGGTCATCTCCGCGGTCCTGTACGCCGAGCGGGCGAACCTGCTCGGCTACTTCGCGGTGGTCGGGCTGGCCGCGCTGGCCTTCAACGTCGTGAGCATGGCCGTCGGCTACGGCGTGCCGCGCCTGGCCGGGGTCGACCACGGCGCGGCCGTCGCGTCGGGGTTCGAGATCGGCGTCCACAACACCGCGCTGGCCATCACGATCGCGCTGAGCCCGGCCATGCTGGACAGCGCCCAGATGGCGGTGCCGGGCGCGGTCTACGGCGTCGTCATGTTCGGCACCGCCGCCGCGTTCGGCTGGGCCGTCACCCGGGGTCAGAGCCCGGCGAGGAACCTCGCGGCGCGGCCCGCGAACAGGTGACCGCCGCGTGCGGCCGACCGGTCGCGGGCCTCCTCGGCGGCGGCCCGCACCGCGTCGGCGGGCTCGCCCGTGGCATGCAGCAGGCGGGCGCGCAGCAGCAGGACGAGCCCTTCGGCGTACCGCTGGCCGTGGGCCTCCAGCGCCTGCTCGGCCCGGCCGAGGGCGGCGGCCGCCCGGCCGGGGTCGCCGGCGGCCAGCCACATCTCGGCGATCAGGGCGTGGTGGTGGGCCAGGCCCCAGCGCGGGGGCTCCATGAAGCCCGCGAGCAGCCGTTCGGCCTCTTCGGTGACGCCGACCGGGTCGTCGCCGGTCAGGGCGCGGGCCCACGACCAGTTCAGCCGGATGTAGAGCTCCTGCTGGAGGGCGGCGCGGCCGGTGCCCACCGCGATCCACCGGTCGATGGTGCGGATCACCGAATCGGGGTCGCCGGCCGTCGACGCGATGATGGACCTGTAGTACGCCCAGGTCGCGACCGCGTAGGAGTCGTCAGGCCCGTTCCACCGGTCGATGACGGCGACCGCGGCGTCCACGTCGCCGTGCATGGCCGTCACGACGGCCAGCCAGCCCGGCCACTCCCCCGACACGTCGCGCCTGATCGGGCTGTCGCTGTGCGCGGAGACGACCCCTTCCAGGAGGGCGGTGTCGTTGGCGCGGAAGAACCGGTACGCCTCGCCGATCTCGCCGACGTCCCACTGGTGCAGTCCCCACGCCTGGCGGCCGTAGACGCGCACGACGGGATCGGCCGACGCCTCCCCCTGCTCGTGGAGGCGGCGGACCAGCGCGGCGCGGTCCCACTCCATGAAGGTGTACGCCCCGAACAGGCGGGCGAACAGCAGCCCGGCCGCCTCGACCTCGCGGCCGAGCCGCCGGGCCAGCAGCTCGGCGCGCTCCAGCAGGTCGAAGGTGGTGCCGCCGAACCCGGCCTGCCGGCGCGGGGCGATGGCCAGCAGCGACAGGGCCGACAGTTCGAGCTCGGGGAGCCCGGCGCTGCGGGCGAGGTCGGCGGCCGACTCCAGGTGGCGGTCGGCGGCGGCGAACGCGAGCTTGGTCGCCGCACGCCGTCCGGCGCGCTTCAGCGCCTCCACGACGCGGACCGGGTCGGCGAGCACCCTGGCCGCCCACAGGTGGAAGGCGAGCCGCTCGGTGACCGACTCGTCGTCGGCCCCCTGCCGCTCCAGCGCGTCGGCGATGCTCAGGTGCAGCCGGACGGCCCGCCAGTGCTCGGTCGTCTCGGTGACCGACTCGCGGACGAGGTCGTGCGCGAACCGCCACGCGAAGGAGTCGTGCGGATCGCATTCGAGCAGGCCGAGGGCGCGCAGCGGTTCGAGGCGCCGCAGACAGTCGGCGACGCCGATCCCGGCGGCGTGGGCCAGCAGGCCGAGCTCGACGTCGCGGCCGATGACCGCCGCGAGGTGGACCAGCTCCCTGACCTCGTCGTCGAGGCCGGCCATGCGGTCGCGGACGACGTCGCGCACGGTCGCCGGCACCCCCGGCCGGGCCGCCGCGTCGCCGAGCGCGCCCCGGTCGCTGAGCAGCCGCGAGAGTTCGCGTACGAAGAAGGGGTTGCCCTCGGTGCGGGCGTGGATGTCGCGGGTCGCCTCGGCGCCCGGATGGTGGCCGGTCTCGCGGCGCACCAGCTCGGCGACGTCGGTCAGGCCGAGCGGGCCGAGCCTGACGCGGTGGTGGCCGGGCAGCCGTCCGGCGGCGGCCAGCGCCTGCGACAGGGCCGCGCCGGGGGTGGGGGCGCGGTCGCGCAGCGCGCAGACGATCGCCGCCCCGGCGGGCAGCCGCCCCACCACGTGGCCGAACATCTGGAGCGAGGCCGGGTCGATCCACTGGAGGTCGTCCATGACCAGCAGCACCGGCCGGTCGGCGGCGGCCTGGGCGATGACGCCGACCGCCTGCTCGAACAGCCGGAACTGGGCCCGGCTCCCGGTGACCGGCGGCCCGGCCTGGTCGCCGCCGCCCTCGATGAGACGGCCGAGCTCCCCGGCCCGCCACTTCTCCCGCGCTGGGGCGGGCAGGGCGTCGAGCAGCCCGGTGAGCGCCTGCTCCCACGGCCACATCGACGGCGTGCCGTCGCCCTCCAGGCAGGAGGCCCGGACGACGAGCGCACCGCGCCTGGCCGCGGCGGCGGCCGTCTCCTCCAGCAGGCGCGTCTTCCCCGCCCCCGGTTCGCCCTCGACCACGCCGAGCCCGCTGCCGCCCGTGTACGCGGCCTCGACGGCCCGCCGCAACCCGGCGAGCTCCTCGGCCCGGCCGACCAGCCCGGCCGCCCGCCTGGGGGCGTCCGGCACCGGCGCGGCCTGGGTCAAGACGCTCTCCTGCGCGGCCCGCAGCGCCGGCCCGGGGTCGATGCCGAGCTCCTCGGCGAGCCGGTCGCGGATGGCCTGGAAGGCCGACAGCGCCTCGGCCTGCCGTCCGGCCGCGCCCAGGGCGGTGACGAGGGCGGCGTGCACGGGCTCGTGGAACGGCGCCATCGTGGCGGCCAGCCGCAGCGCGCGCAGCACCCGTTCGGGCCGGTGCGCCGCCACGGCGAGCTCGGCCGCCGCCACGCAGGCGGCGTGGAACTCGTCGTCGAGCGCGGTCAGGACCGGCGCGGCGGCCGGTTCGAGCGACAGCCCGTCGCCCGCGTGGCCGTGCCAGAGGCCGAGCGCCGTGACGTAGTGGTCGAGCGCCGTGTCGGGCGACCGGGCGGCCAGGTCGGTGCGGGCGGCGACGAGGTGGCGGCGGAAGTCGACCAGGTCGAGGGCGCCGGGCCCGGCCTCGAACACGTAGGCGTCGCCGCGCCGGTGCAGGTAGCCGCCGGCCGCGCGGGCGGGCAGGGCCGGTTCGAGCAGGCGGCGCAGCGCGCCGACGTACTTCTGGATGATGTTGAGGGCGCTGGCGGGGGCGTCGTCGCCCCACAGGAGGTCGATCAGTTCGCGGGTGGTGATCGGGCGGCCCGCGCGGGCCAGCAGCAGGGCCAGCAGCTGCGCCTGCTGCCGGGGCCCGGCGTCGAGTTCGGCGCCGTCGCGCCACAGGCGGAGCGGGCCGAGGATCCGCAGGCGCAGGGGACCTCGGCCGTCGGGGTGGGCAGGCCCGGTCACGTCGCTCGGCTCCCGTCTGGACATCACGGACTCGGGTGCCGAGTGTAGTCAGGCTCGGGCGTACCGCCGCGCCAGGCGGTGGAGGTGATCGGTCAGCTCCGGCGGGTCGAGCACGGTGAAGTCGACGCCGAGGCTGCCGAGGAACGCCGCCAGGTCGCCCAGCGAGTCGCCGCCCGTCTCCAGCACGCCGTCGTCGGTGAGCACCCCGGCGGCCGGGGTGAGCAGTTCGGTCAGCCGCTCCATCGGGGCGTGCAGCCGCACCCGGGCCGTGTGGCGGTAGGCGGCCGAGCCGACCCCGCGCATGACCTGGGTGGCGGCGTCGGCCGGGGGCTCCCTCGGGACGAAGCGCGGCCCGTTCGGCGTGCGCGGGCGCACCCGGTCGACGCGGAAGGTGCGCCAGTCGGCGCGGGCGACGTCCCAGGCGAGCAGGTACCACCGGCGGCCGGTGTAGACGAGCCGGTGCGGTTCGACTTCGCGGACGCCGGGCGTGCCGTCGCGGAGCCGGTAGTCGAAGCGCAGGCGCTCGCGGTCGCGGACGGCGGCGGCGATGTGGGTCAGGGTGGCGGCGTCGACGGTCGGCCCGCGCCGGGCGACCGAGACCGTGGCCACGCCGACGGCGTCGATGCGGTGGCGCAGCCGGGAGGGCAGCAGCCGCTGGAGCTTGGTCAGCGCCCGCAGCGAGGTCTCCTCGATGCCGGTGACGGTGCCTCCGGCGGCGGCGTGCAGGCTGACGGCGACGGCCACCGCCTCCTCGTCGTCGAGCAGCAGCGGCGGCAGCGCCGCGCCCGCGCCGAGCCGGTAGCCGCCCGCCACACCCGGGGTCGACCGGATCTCGTAGCCGAGGATCCGCAGGCGCTCCACGTCGTTGCGCACGGTCCGGCCGGTCACCCCGAGCCGGGCGGCCAGCTCGGGCCCGCCCCAGTCGGGACGCGACTGGAGCAGGGACAGCAGGCGGAGCAGCCTGACGGAGGTTTCCAGCATGCTCCCAGTCAATCGCGGAACCGCACGTTCCGCGATCGTTCCTACTGTGCGAGGAGACGAAAGGAGCGACCCATGTTGCGCGGACCGGCCACCATCACGTTCTGGGCCGACGACCTGAAGGCCGCCAGGGAGTGGTACACCGAGCTCCTCGGCATCGAGCCCTACTTCGAGGTGCCGGGCTATCTGGAGTGGCGCATCGGCGACCACCAGGCGGAACTGGGCGTCGCCGACTCCCGGTACGCCCCCGGCCCCCCGGCCCGCCCCGGCGGCGCGGTGCTCCACTGGCACGTCGACGACGTGGCGGAGACCCTCGACCGGCTGCTGAAACTGGGCGCGACCCCGCACCTCCCAATGACCGATCGGGGCGAGGGCTTCGTGACGGCGTCCGTCGCCGACCCGTTCGGCAACGTGCTGGGCGTCATGTACAACCCCCACTACCTGGAGATGCTGGCCCGATGATGCACTTCCCCGACGCGGCGGCCTGGGAGACCTGGTTGTCGGCCAACCACACCGGCGAGGGCGTGTGGTTGCGCATCGCCAAGAAGGGCGCGCCCCTGGAGGCGATCACCATCGGCCAGGCGCTCGACGTGGCCCTCTGCTACGGCTGGATCGACAGTCAGCGCAGGGGCCACGACGAGCACAGCTACCTCCAGCGCTTCTCCAAGCGGCGGCCCGGCAGCCCGTGGTCGCGGGTCAACGTCCGCCGCGTCGAGTCCCTCACCGAGGCCGGCCGCATGCGCCCCCCGGGCCTGGCCGAGGTGGAACGCGCCCGCGCCGACGGCCGCTGGCAGGCCGCCTACGCGGCCCAGAGCGAGTTCGCGGTACCCGCCGACCTGGAAGCGGCCCTCGACCCCGCCCAGCGAACGGCCTTCGAGTCCCTCGACCGCACCGCCCGCTACCTGCTGGTCCTGCCCCTGCTCAAAGCCCGCACCCCGCAAACGCGGGCGGCCCGCCTGAAGAAGGCCCTGGACGCCCTCCGCGGCGACCCGCCACCCACCGTCGAGAAGTGAGACCGTCCCACGGAGATCGTCTACTCCGGCTGGGGCGCCACTACCGTGACCGCCCCTCCGGCCGGGCAGGTCCGGTCCTGACGGGTGGCCCGAGGCGGTCGGGTGGCCGGCCGGGCGGAGCCGTAACGGAAAGAAGCCGTTGACCACGGGCGGCGGGAGAGGGAGTTCCGCTGGTTGCCAAGACGACGCCCAGTTGTTACCGGGCGTTATAAAGGGACATCAGGGACCAACGGGAGCGATGTGACCTGGTAATATGTGAGATACCACAGGTTTTGACAGTGTTTTGTTGAGTTTTCCTGTCCCTTGTCCTGTTTTTACCGTTCCATTACCGTCCGCAGTGGCTTTTCCTCCCTCGGACGGGTTCCCTCTCCCGAGCACCCCCGTCCCCTCCGCCCTGGAGGCGACATGCGGTTTCGCGCGATCATGCGCAGAAGATCCCCCTACGTCGCGGCACTGGGCGCCGCGACGCTGGTGGCGGCCGGTCTCACCCTGACGCCGACCGCCTCGGCGCAGTCGGCCGCGGCCGACTGCTCCACCGACCCCGCCGCCCACATCGCGTCGGTCCCGAGCCCTCAGCAGTTCTTCGGCTTCCCGCTGGGCACCGGCCAGACCCGGATCCTGACCAGCCAGGAGCTCATCGACTACACCCACGCCGTCGGCGCCGCCTCCGACCGCGTGAAGCTCGGCGTCATGACGAACAGCGTCCTGGGCACCGAGATGCCCTACGCGATCGTCTCGGACGCGGCCAACGTGACGGACGCGCGGCTGAAGAAGATCGCGGACGACATCCTGTCGCTGCGGGACCCGCGCACCCAGACCGACGCCAAGGCCGCCAAGATCGCGCAGGACATCCCCGCGATCGTGTACGTCGCCGGCAACGTGCACGGCGGCGAGAAGAGCGGCGCGGACGCCTCGCTGCAGACGCTCTACGAGCTCGCCTCGGGCCTGTCGTGCGACGTGAAGAACCGCAACGACAACCTGCTCACGATCATCGTGCCGACGCAGAACCCCGACGGCCGCGACGCCAGCCGCCGGCAGAACGAGTACGGCTTCGACCTCAACCGTGACTGGTTCGCGCGCACCCAGAAGGAGACCGACGCCAAGCTGGAGCTGCTGCGCCGGTACCCGCCGCAGGTCTTCATCGACGCTCACGAGATGGGCGGGCGGCAGTACTTCTTCCCGCCGAACGCCGACCCGATCCACCACGAGATCGCCGACCAGCCGGTCGACTGGATCAACCGCATCGGCGAGGCCAACAAGGCCGGCTTCGGCTTCAACGGCGCCTGCGGCGGCTCGGTGACCGTCGAGTGCTACTTCAACTACGCCACGTACGACATGTTCTACATGGGCTACGGCGACACCGTCCCGGCCACCGGCTTCGGCGCCGCGGGCATGACGTTCGAGAAGGGCTCCTCCTCGGCCGTCCCCGACCGCGTGCAGCAGCAGTTCAACACCCAGTGGGCGACCACGGGCTGGGCCGCCGCCAACAAGCACGAGATCCTCGGCAGCTACTGGGACATCTGGAAGACCGCGCTCGCCGAGGGCGAGCAGGGCGTGCTGGAGCCGAACGAGGTCGTGCAGCCGACCAACACGGTCCAGTTCCCGGTCCCGGACGTCAAGATCCGCTCGTACTTCCTGCTGAACGACCGCCAGCTCGGCGACGTGCGCAAGCTGGTCGAGCGCCTGCGCCAGATGGACGTCGAGGTCTACCGCCTCACCAAGCCGCTCACCGTGCCCAACGCCAAGATCTTCGGCGGCCGGTCGGAGGCGGACAAGGTGATTCCGGAGGGCTCGTACTACATCCCGATGGCCCAGCCGCAGAAGCACTGGATCCAGGCGACGCTCGGCGAGGACCCGTACGTGCCGTTCCCGTACTTCTACGACGTCTCCTCCTGGAGCAACCCGCTCCTGGCGGGCGTCGACACGGTCTACAGCGGCGACGTCGTGTCGCCCCAGGCCGAGCTGGTCCGCAAGATGGAGGGCGGCGTCGCCCAGGGCGCGTCCAAGAAGGGCTCGTTCTCCTACCCGCTCGACTCCTCCTCGGCCTCCGAGCTGACCTTCAAGCTCCTCGGCCAGGGCGTCGCGCTCAAGCGTGACCTCTCCACCGGCGTCGTCTCCTTCTCGCCGGGCGAGATCGGCCGCGCCGACCTCGACGCGCTCGCCACCTCCCTCGGCGTGACCGTCACCGGCAGCGGCGCGGCCCCCTCGGGCACCCCGCTGAAGACCCCCGACGTCGGCCTCTACAACGGCACGGGCGTCAGCACCACCTCCGGCTCCTACGGCGAGGCCCGCTTCGTCCTGGGCGCCAAGTGGGGCCTGACCCTCAAGCCGGTCACCACCGCCGACGTCAACAACAACACCGCCGCCTTCACCGAGCGCGGCGTCCTGCTGATGCCCGACGGCAGCAACTCCACCGGCGGCCTCACCGCCCAGGGCCAGGCCAACCTCAAGGCGTGGGTGGCGAACGGCGGCACCTACATCGGCCTGCGCAACCAGGGCACCCGCGTCGCTCGCGCGGCCGGTCTGACCAGCACCACCGAGAAGACCAAGCCGACCGGCTACCAGGTCATCGGCTCGCACTTCCGCGTCGACACCGCGACGTCGGACGCCGTCGCCCTGGGCCGCCCGGCCGAGGACTTCCAGTTCAACAACGGCGACCCGATCCTCAACCCGTCGACCACCGGGACCAACGTCCTGACCTACCCGGCCGACGGCACCTGGTGGGTGAACGGCACCACCAACGGCGCCGACGCCCTCAAGGGCACCGTCGCGCTGACCAACGAGCCGACGGGCGCCGGGCACGCGGTGCTGTTCGCGTACAACCCGCTGTTCCGGGCGTACAACGAGAACGGCATCCACCTGGTCGCCAACGCGCTGCTGATGCCGGAGGGCGCCGCCTCCCCGGCCGTCCAGAAGCGCGCCCTGGCCCGCACCACCGCCCCCGCCCCGGCGGAGGAGACCCCGCTCATCGGCGGCGAGTGGCGTCCGTTCCAGATCCAGGTGGCCGACGCCGACCTCGCCCGCACCCAGGCCGTGGTCGCGAAGTACACCGGCACCGCGACGGTCGCCAGCGCGGCCGGGTCGTCCTACCTGACGATCCCGAACCCGGAGGGCCTCGACATCCACGAGCACCCCTTCCTGCGTGACCTGGTCAACGAGCTGAACGTGGCGGGCATCCCGCTCCGCTCGGTCGTCGGCTGACCCTTCTGAGAAAGAGCCCGGCCCGGGTGCCACCCCGGCCGGGCTTTTCCCATTTCCTGTACGTCGCCTACCGGATCCCCACGATCACCCAGGGTTATGGTCGGCAACATGATCCGTTACGCCGCCCTCGCCGGCCTGCTCGCCCTCGCCTCCCTGACCGCCGCCGCGCCCGCCGCCCAGGCGACGCCCGGCGACATCTGCATGTTCAGCGGCCGTGACTACAAGGGCTCGTCGTGGTGCTGGAACCCGGGCAACGGCTACGTCGACATGCCCCCGGCGCTGCACGACAACGTGGGCTCCTTCCGGGCCATGTCCGACGGCTGCTTCATCAACTGGATCGAGGTGCCGTCGAAGAAGGAGACCCGGGTGGTCCGCAGCGGCGACTTCCGCAAGGTGTACGACGACGACTTCGGCGGCAAGGTCGACGCCGTCGCCCCCAAGTGTTAGTTCACCTGTCCTTCTCACACCGTTCGCCGGGACGTCTCCGGTGACGAAACAGGGCGTTCGGCGCCGGGACGGCGAGTGGAACGGGGGCCCTCACACCGGGCATACTCACGCTCGTGCAGCGACGGTTCGCCTTCCTCGACCATCCCGGGCCGCTGGCCTTCGCCCACCGGGGCGGGGCCGCCGAGGGACGCGAGAACACGATGGCCGCCTTCGAGAAGGCCGTCGCCATGGGCTACTCCTACCTGGAGACCGACGTCCACGCGACCGCCGACGGGGTGCTCGTCGCCTTCCACGACCACACCCTCGACCGGGTCACCGACCGGCGCGGGCGCATCTCCCGGCTGCCCTACCGCGAGGTCGCGCGGGCCCGCATCGGCGGCGTCGACGAGATCCCGCTGCTGGAGGACCTGCTCGGCGCCTGGCCCGACGTGCGGGTCAACATCGACGTGAAGGAGTCGCCGGCGATCGTGCCGCTGGCGCGGGTGCTGCGGCGGACCGGCGCCTCCGGGCGGGTGTGCCTGACCTCCTTCTCCGACATGCGCCTGGCGCAGGCCCGGCGGGCCTGCGGGCCCGAGGTGTGCTCGGCGATGGGGCCGAGGGCGATCGCGGCGCTGCGCACCGCCTCGGCCCGCGGCGGCCACGGCCGACTGCTGGCGGGGCTGGCCCGCTCGGGCGTCCCGTGCGCGCAGGTGCCCGTCGGCTGGCGCGGGCTGCGCGTGGTCACCCCGGCGTTCGTGCGCGCCGCCCACGAGATCGGCGTGCAGGTCCACGTGTGGACCATCGACGACCGGCCGACCATGGAACGCCTGCTCGACCTCGGGGTCGACGGGATCATGACCGACAACATCACCGGGCTGCGCGAGGTGCTCACCGAACGCGGCCAGTGGAGTCCCCGCCCACCTGAGAGCGAGTAGGTATGGCTTCCCCCCAGGTCATCGACGAGAGCCCGCAGGCCAGAACCCGCGAGCAAAAAGGCTGGTACTGGTACGACTGGGCCAACTCGGCCTTCCCGACCACGGTCATGACCGTGTTCCTCGGCCCCTACCTCACCGACGTGGCCGAGACCGCCGCCAACGGGGCGCCGTTCGTCGACGTCATCGGCTTCGACGTCCGGCCGAGCGCCTACTACTCCTTCGTGGTCGGCGTGGCGGCGGTCTGCCAGATCGTGGTGATGCTGATCGCCGGGGCGGTGGCCGACCACACCGGCCGCAAGAAGGAGATCCTCGGGTTCTTCGCCTACCTGGGGTCGGCGGCCACGCTGGCGATGTGGTTCGTCTCCGACGGCGCCTACCTGCTGGGCGGGATCCTGTTCATCGTCGGCCAGACCAGCTTCGCGGCGGCCATGGTGGTCTACAACTCGTTCCTGCCGCAGATCTCCACCCCCGAGGAACGCGACACCGTCTCGGCCCGCGGCTGGGGGTTCGGCTACCTGGGCGGCGGCCTGCTGCTGGTGGTCAACCTGGCCCTGTTCCTGAACGCCGAGGCCCTGGGCATCGAGACGGGCACGGCCGTCAGGCTCGCGCTGGCCTCGGCCGGCCTGTGGTGGGGCGCGTTCACCATCATCCCGCTGCTGCGGCTGCGCAACCGCCGCGGCGACGCGGCGGCCGGCGAGGGCGCCGTGAAGGCCGTCGGGGTCAGCATCAGGCAACTCGGCCTGACCATCCGCGACCTGGTCACCCGCTACCCGCTGACGCTGGTCTTCCTGCTGGCCTACCTGGCGTACAACGACGGCGTCCAGACCGTCATCTCGTTCTCGGCCACCTACGCCGACAAGGAACTCCAGCTCGACGACACCACCCGCATCGGCGCGATCCTCATGGTCCAGTTCGTGGCCTTCTTCGGCGCGATCCTGCTGGGCCGGGTGGCGGTCAAAATCGGCACCCGCAAGACCGTGTTGTGGTCGCTGGTCGGCTGGACGGGCGTCGTCGCGGCCGCCTACTTCGTGCCGCCCAAGCAGCCGTTGCTCTTCTTCGCCCTCGGGTTCGCCATCGCGATCGTGATGGGGGGAACACAAGCCCTGTCGCGGTCGTTGTTCTCCCACGTGATCCCAAAGGGGCGGGAAGCAGAATATTTCAGCCTTTACGAGATCAGTGACAAGGGTGCGACACTCATCGGATCCTTCACCCTGGGCCTGGCCCTGCAGCTGACCGACAGCTACCGGTTCGGCATCGTCTCGCTGGTGATCTTCTTCGTCATCGGCGGCGTGCTCCTCGCGACCGTGAACCTGCCGAAGGCGATCAGGGCCGCGGGCAACGACGTGCCAGAACGGATTTGACGGCGAATCGGTTCACGAGCGCCGGAAAAAGCGCGATTGGATCACGTCTTGGGTGGGAATCCACACACGGTATCAGGCGTTGTACCCGGTGGAGACCAACCCCTCTATAGCTGTGTCGTATAGGGGGACCCTCAGGAGGCTTAGAACATGGGCGAGCGTGCACTTCGCGGTACCCGGCTCGGCGCGACCAGCTACGAGAACGACCGCAACACCGATCTGGCACCCCGCCAGGAGGTGTCCTACACCTGCCCCAGGGGTCACCACACCACCGTTCCACTGGCCGCTGAGGCCGAGATCCCCGCGAGCTGGGAGTGCCGTCACTGCGGCTCCCCCGCGCTCCGGGTCGACGCCGAGCAGCCCCAGCAGAAGAAGGCCAAGCCCCCGCGCACCCATTGGGACATGCTGCTGGAGCGGCGTTCGATCGAAGACCTCGAAGAGGTCCTGAACGAGCGACTGGCCATTCTGCGGGCACAGCGGCGCAAGAGCGCATAGGCCCCATCCCACCACCGACGCGAGGGCGCCCTCCGGATCATCCGGAGGGCGCCCTGTCGCGTTTCTCAGTCGCAGGTCACGTTCTTCTTGACCCGCGTCACCTGATCGGCCCTCAGCGGCGGCTCGTCGCCGATGAAGGCCGACTTGGCGGGTTTGCGCGGCAGCTTCCGCTCGACGCCGTACTGGTCGATGGTGTGCCCGATGACGGTGCCGGCCGGGATCTTCTTGCCTTCCCCTTGGGGGATGTCCCTGGTCACCACGGTTCGCCGCCCCAGCAGGGCGTTTCCGAGCTCGTCGAAGACCAGCTCCTCGCGGACCCCGTCGAGGGCGAGGCCGACGGTGAACGCCGGTGTGCCCTTGGCGTCGGTCTGTCCCCTGGTCACGGTGAGGCCGCGCAGCTCGGCGGCCAGCCGCAGCAGGGTGGCCGCGCGTTCCGGGTGGAAGCGGGTCCACTCCAGCATGGCGGCGATCTGATCGAAGCGGCCGGGGACGTCCCCGGCGGTGATCTCGGCGCGGAGGTCCGGCGACCAGGCGGACGGGTCCTCGGAGGGGCAGAGGCGCGTGAACAGCGTCTCCCGCTTCCCCGTGCTGCTCAGCCACGGGCCTTCGCCGTCGCTGGGGCTCCAGTTCTCGACCAGGTACGTCGTGACCTCGCCCTTGCGGTCATCCCATCCTTGGTGGAACCAGACCACCCAGAGGTACTCCCCCGGCTTCCCCGGCTCGAAGGCGGACGTCTGCGCCGCGGTGGCGTCGGCCGCCGTCAGCAGAGCCTGCTGGGCCTCGGACGGCTCAGGCGGCTTGGGCGGCGGCGGGGTCGCCGGGAGCGGCCGGAGGGTGACGGCGGCGGTGATGGCGAGCAGCGCGGTCACCAGGGCCGCCAGCAGCGGTTTCAGCAGGTTGCGGCCCCGGGGGCCGCTCCTCTCGGCGGCGGCCACGAAGCGGGCGCGGGCGGCGGCCAGATCGGCCTCGGTGGCCGGGGGGCGGGCGAACAGGGTCTCGAGATCACGCATCGGCCGCCTCCAGCGCGGTCTTCACCCGGGTGCGGGCGCGGTTCAACCGGGAGCGGACCGTGCCCACCGGGATCGACAGGGCCAGCGCCACCTCCCCGTAGGTGAACTGGGCCCAGGCGACCAGCAGCAGCACGTCGCGGTCGCCCGGTTTGAGCGCGGCCAGCGCGCGCAGCAGCGGCCGGTTCACGGCCAGGGTCGTCACGCCCTCCTCCACCAAAGCGGCGACGGTCTCGTCGGGGCCGGTGCGGGCGTAGGCGCGGTAGCGGGCCGTCTCGCGGCGGCGGTGCTTGCCGACCAGGTTGGAGGCGATGCCGTAGAGCCACGGGCGGGCGTCGGCGTGGGCCGGGTCGTAGACGTGGCGGCGGCGGAAGGCGTCCAGGAAGGCGTCGGAGACGACGTCGTCGGCCACGTCGGGCCCTAATCGGCGGGCGACGTAGGCGTGCAGGTGGGGTGCGTGCCGGTCGAACAGGACGGCGAAGCACTCGGGGTCGGTCAGGGACAGGCGAACGAGGTCGTTGTCCCGGGCCGTCACGACGGATTCCCTCATGGGATCCTCTCGGGCGGAGCGGGCTGGCACCTGTCCATCACCGCGAGCCGCCCGGAGGGTTCACTCAGTCGTCGACGACCTCGCCGCGCACCACGTTGTCGCGCTGCCGGGGCTGGTCGTGGCGGGGCATGGCGGAGATGAAGGGGGCGTAGGGGGACCGGGCGGCCATCGACTTCACTCGCCGGCCCAGGAACCAGGTCGCCAGGCTGCGGGCGAACGGCCGGGTGAAGGGCAGGATCATGAAGAAGCCGAACACGTCGGTGATGAAGCCAGGGGTCAGCAGCAGCGCGCCGCCCGCCACGATCAGGGCGCCGTCGGCGAGTTCCTTGTCGGGCATGCGGCCCGACTCGATCGCCTTCTGCAGCGCGGCCCAGGCCCGGCGGCCCTCGCGCCGCACCAGCCAGCCGCCCAGCAGGCTGTCGGCGATCAGCAGCGCCACCGTGGTCCAGCCGCCGATGACCTCACCGATCTGGATCAGCAACCAGATCTCGAGCACCGGCACCACGAGAAACGCCAGGAACAGCCCGATTCGCAGCATTCGTCACACCTCCACACGCGAGCCTACGAGGGTTGGAACGCCTGCGCGCGCGAGGCGGGTTCCCGTTAACGCCGACGGCGAAACCGGCCCGGGATGCCGGTGACGCCCCACACGCTGATGCGCCACAACGCCTCGGTCATGACGTCGCGGCTCATCTTGCTCTGCCCGACGGTCCGGTCGACGAAGGTGATCGGCACCTCGGTGATGCGCAGCCCCTCGCGGACCGTGCGCAGGGTCAGGTCGACCTGGAAGCAGTAGCCCTGCGACTGCACGCCCTCGACGCCGATCTTGCGCAGGGTGGTGGCCCGGTAGGCGCGGAACCCGGCGGTCGCGTCGCGGACCGGCATGCCGAGCATGATCCGCGTGTACGTGTTGGCGCCCCGCGACAGGAACTCGCGCGAGGCCGGCCAGTTGATGACCTTCCCGCCCGGCACCCACCGCGACCCGATCGCCAGGTCGGCGCCGCCCTCGACGGCCGCGAGCAGCTTGTGCAGCTCCTCGGGCTGGTGGGAGCCGTCGGCGTCGATCTCGACGAGCACGTCGTAGCCCCGGTCGAGCCCCCACTGGAACCCGGCGATGTAGGCGGCGCCCAGGCCCTGCTTGCCGGGCCGGTGGAGCACGTGGACGTGGTCGTCGCGCTCGGCGAGCTCGTCGGCGATCTTGCCGGTGCCGTCGGGGCTGTTGTCGTCGGCGACCAGCAGGTCGACGTCGGGCAGCGCCGCGCGCAGCCGCTCGACGATGCGCGGCAGGTTGTCGCGCTCGTTGTAGGTGGGGACGATCACGAGCACGCGTCCAAGCATCCGGTCCATCGGCTCCTCCTAGTGACCTTCGAAGTCCCGTCGGCTCCGCCGCGCGGCTGCCACCGCGAAGACGGCCGCGCCCGATCCCGCCACCATCAAAATGATCTCGGGCAGAACACCTACCCGGGTCGCCACGGTGTCACGCGTGCGCACCTGGGCGGTGACCACGGCGCTCGCGGCCACCAGTTCGGGCGTCTCCCACAGGATGCGCCCGTCGGGGGCCACATGGGCCGAGACGCCGGTCGTGGCCACCGGGATGACCGCGCGGTTGTGCTCCACGGCCCGGATCCGCGACATGGCGAGCTGCTGCGGCGGCAGGTTCGACAACTCGTAGGTCGCGTTGTTGGTCTGCACCACCAGCGGCGAGCCGCCCGCGCGGACGGTCCCGTTGACGATCGTGTCGAAGGCCACCTCGTAGCAGCTGACCGCGCCGAGGGTGACCGGGCCGGCCTTCAGGTCGCCGGGCTTCTCGCCGGGGATCGACTGCCGCCCGACCAGGTTCGCCCGCTCGAACAGGGCCAGCACCAGGTCCTTGTACGGGGTGAACTCCCCGAACGGCACCAGCTTCTGCTTGTCGTAGTGGACGCCGGGCCCGGTGACCGGGTCCCACACGATGCTGCGGGTGGCCCGCGCGTCGTCGCCGAGGATCACCACGGCCCCCACGAGGACCGGCACGCCGACGTCCTTCACGGCGGCGTCGATGATCGCGTAGGCGGCGGGGTCGCGGAACGGGTCGATGTCGGTGGAGTTCTCGGGCCAGACCACCACGTCGGGCTTGGGCTGCTTTCCGGCCCGGACCGCCTCGGCGAGCCGGTGGGTCTCCTCGGCGTGGTTCTTCAGCACGACGGCCGGCTCGCCCCCGTGGAACCCCAGCTGTTCGCTGCGGGGCACGCTGCCCTGGATCACCCCGATGTTCACCGTCTTGCCCTCGTCGCCGTGGAGGGGGACGAGCATCCCCACCACCGGTAGGGCTACCACCCCGACCGCCGTCAGCGCGACCACGCGCTCGCGGTAGTCGCGGGTGAACAGGTGAACGGCCAGGTAGGCCAGCAGGGAACCGGTCAGGGCGACGGTGAAAGTTACAAACGGGGCGCCGAACAGGGAGGCGTACTTCAGGTAGGGCGCGGTGCCCTGGCTGAAGACCAGGCGGGCCCACGGGAAGCCGCCCATCGGGAAGGTGCTGCGGGCCCACTCCTGCAGCACCCACAGGCACGCCGCCCAGAGGGGCCACAGCCGCACGCGGAGCACCAGGGACACCAGCACCCCCTGGACGGCCCAGAAAGCGCTCTCAATGACGACCAGGGCCACCCAGGCGTCGACGCCGATGGGCCGCACCCACGCGATGGCCGGGAACAGGAACGCCAGCCCGGCCAGGAAGCCGATCCACAGCGCGCGGCGGGGACGCACCCCGTACACCGAAAGGATCACGGAGGCCACGCCGACGGGGGCCAGGAACCACCAGCCGAGCGGCGGGAAGGCCAGGAAGATCAGCAGGCCGCCGACGACGGCCAGTCCCGCGCGGGCCCAGACGGGCGGGGCGAACGCCGGGGCGGTCGACCGCGGGGTCGCCGTTGCGAGCACGCGTCTCCTTTGACCAGACCGAATGATGGGCTGGTCGGAACGGTACCGCGCCGGACGGCAGGCCCCAAAACAGGCACTGGAACATCCCAGGGAACTCACAGCTTCGACAGCGATGGTCCTTGAGTTCTCCTGTGGCCACAGGAGAACTCAAGGACCATCCGGCTACGCACAGGGCACGGGTGCCACGTGCCCAGGCCCATCTCACGAGACGGTTCGGAGCCCTGAGCGCCCTTCGGACCGGTTCCGTCCCGTCGGCGGCGGGCGCGGAGTTCCGTTGTCTACTGGGCGCCGGGACCCCTCCCGGGTCCAACCCCCCACCCGGTTGTGGTGCCCCGGCCCGACAAAAGCGCCGGCGCCGCGCCTGGCTGAGCTACGGAGCGTCCCGAATGTGGGGCGACGCTCCGTCACGGACGCGGAATCCGACGATGTCTGAGGACGGCCAACCGGTCAGTCCCGTGCTGGACTGCGCAGCAAACTACCGACCTGAGCGCAGATGTCAACCAGCTCCCCAGCAGCGGGAACGCCAAGTTTTCGCAGGTGGGACAGGCTGGTACAAGGGGCGCTATCGGAGGCCCGCCAGCACCTCGGGCAAGGGGCCGGTGTGGACGACGCAAAGACGTCGGGTCGCCCTGGTCAGGGCCACGTAAAGGTCGCTCGCGCCACGGGGTGACTCGGCCAGGATCCGGGCCGGTTCGACCACCACGACGGCGTCGAACTCCAGGCCCTTGGCCTCGGTCACCGACAGCACCGCCACGTCGGCGTCGAGCGCCTCGGGACCGGTCATCCGGGCCATCCCGACGTCGAGGCCGTCGGGGACGATCACGACCAGCCGGCCGTCGGCCACCTTCTGCCGCTCGATGATCCCCGGCAGGTCTGCGACCAGGTCGTTCGTGCGGACGGAGGTGGGCTTCTCGCCGCTCTCGCGGACCGAGTCGGGGGCCTTGAGCGAGGGGTCGACGAGGGTCAGCACGTCGGCCGCGACGGCCATCAGCTCGGCCGGGGTGCGGTAGTTGACGGTCAGCCGCGACTCGCGCCAGCGGCCCTGGACGTAGGGGTCGAGCACGCTCTTCCAGCTGGGCGCGCCAGCCGCCGAACCGGTCTGCGCGATGTCGCCCACGATCGTCATCGACCGCGACGGGCAGCGGCGCATCAGGGTGCGCCAGGCCATCGCCGACAACTCCTGCGCCTCGTCGACGATCACGTGGCCGAAAGCCCACGTCCGGTCGCGGGCGGCGCGCTCGGCCGTTGTGAGATATCCCTCTTCCGCCTGCTGCCGTTCGGCGAAGCGCTCGGCGTCCATGATGTCGGCCAGGCCGGTCATCTCCAGGACCTCGCGGGCGTAGGCGAGCTGCTGCTCGCGCTCCTCCTCGGCGCGGCGGGCGGCCCGCAGCACGCCCTCGTCGATGTCGCCGAGCAGTTCGGCGGCCTCGTCGAGGAGCGGCACGTCGGCCTCGCTCCACCAGCGCTCGCCCTTGCGCGGCGGCTCGCGCAGCAGCAGCGCGGCCTCGGCCCGGCCGAGCCCGGCGGCGGTCATCCGGTCGGCCGAGGTGAACAGGCCGATGAGCAGCTGCTGGGGCGTCAGGTAGGGCCACAGGCGGTTGAGGGCGGCCTTCACCGGCTCCTCGGTGCGCAGGTCCTCGCGCAGGTCGGCGAAGTCCTCGTCGGACAGCACGCCGCGGCCGAGGTGCCGGGCGGCCTGCTTGGTCAGCGTGTTGAGCAGGTGGCGCACGAACACCGAGCGGGCCTGGTTGTGGGGGCGGCGCGACTTGACCGCCCGGTTGCGGGCCGCCTCGAAGCTCTGCCGGTCGAGCCGCAGCGTGTAGCGGTCGAGCTTGATGTCGACGGGCTTGGCCGGCATGCGCTGCCGGTCGGCGATGGCGCGGCCGAGCACGTCGGCCATCCGCAGCCCGCCCTTGAGCGCCGCCGCGGCGGCCGGCTCGGCCCGGGTGGCGGTGACGCCGGGGAACAGCTCCCCCACGGTCGACAGCAGCACGTCGGTCTCGCCCAGCGACGGCAGCACCTGCTCGATGTAGCGCAGGAACGTGAGGTTCGGGCCGACGATGAGCACCCCGCGGCGCTCCAGCCTCTCCCTGTACGTGTAGAGCAGGTAGGCCGCCCGGTGGAGGGCGACCACGGTCTTGCCGGTGCCCGGCCCGCCCTGGACGACCATGACGCCCGACAGGTCGCCCCGGATGATGCGGTCCTGCTCGGCCTGGATGGTGGCGACGATGTCGCGCATCCGGCCGGTCCGGGTCTCGGAGAGCGCGGCCAGCAGGGCGGCCTCGCCGTTGAGGGTGGCCCGGTCGTCGGCGGTCAGGCCGTCGAGGTCGAGCAGGTCGTCGTCGACCGAGACGACCTCGCGGCCCTTGATGTGCAGGTGGCGGCGGCGGGTCACGCCCATCGGCGCGGCCGGGGTGGCGCGGTAGAACGGCTGGGCCACCGGGGCCCGCCAGTCGATCAGCAGCCGGTGCTGCTCGTCGTCGGTGAGCCCGATGCGGCCGATGTAGAAGCGCGTCTCCTCGGCGCCGGGCGCCAGGTCGAGCCGGCCGAAGCACAGGCCGCGCTCCACGGCCCACAACCGGGCCAGGCGCTGGGAGTACATGACGGCGAAGTTGTCGCGCTCCGACCGGTTCTGGTGGGTGCCGAACGCGCCCTGGGCGAGCACGCCGTCGAGCTGCGCGCGGGTGCGCACCCGCAACTGGTCGAGCCGGTCGTAGAGGCCGGCGACGTAGTCGCGTTCACGGGTCAGCTCGGGCGCGGATGACTGTGGCATAGGCCGATAGATTCTACGCGTCCCCCCGAGCCTGCCGGTCACGATGCGGTGTCGGCCCCTTGACTCGTTTGGAAGGTTTCTTTACTTTCTCCAAAGTGAGCCAGCCGACTCCAGGAACCCCCAGCCTGCTGCGGGCCATCAACGACCGCGCGGCCCTGCGGGTCCTCCTCGACCGGGGTCCGCTGACCCGGCCCGAACTGGGCGCCCTCACGGGCCTGTCCAAGCCGACCGCCTCCCAGCTGCTGCTGCGCCTGCAGGAGGCCGGTCTGGTCGTGCTCGACGGCATCCGCGAGGGCCTGCCGGGCCGGACCGCCGAGCTCTACCGCATCAACGCCGGGGCCGCCCACGTCGCCGCCCTCGACGTGACCCGCGACCGGATCGAGGTCGCCGTGGCCGACCTGACCGGAGCCGTGGTCGGCGCCTCCACGCTGCCGACGCCCGGCCGGGCCGGCGGCGACGTCGTGGAGCGGGTGCGCACCGCCCTGGCCGGGGCCTGGCCCCACCGGGTCAACCGCGTGGTGATCGGCATCCAGGGCGCCGTCGACCCGTCGACGGGCCGGCTCGGCTACGCCGCCCACATCCCGGGCTGGCACGTGCCCGGCCTCGTCCCGACCCTGTCGGACGGCGTCGGCACGCCCGTCGACGTGGAGAACGACGTCAACCTCGTCGCGCTGGCCGAACGCGCCCACGGCGGGCACCGCGACTTCGTGCTGCTGTGGGTCGACTCCGGCATCGGCTCGGCGATCGTGCTGGGCGACCGGCTGCACCGGGGCGCCACCGGTGGCGCGGGCGAGGTGGGCTACATGCCGGCCGTCGGCGCGCCGACCGCGCGCGACGTCGGCAAGCGGGTCGACCACGGCTTCCAGGCGCTGGCCGGCGGCCAGGCCGTGCTGCGGCTGCTGCGGGCGCGCGGCATCCGTGGAACGTCGGCGGCCGAGGCCGTGGAGCGTGCCGTACGGGTCGCCGAGGAGGGCGGCAAGCGGGCCGGGGAGGCCGCCGAGGGGCTGCGGGAGATCGCCCGGCGGCTCGCCATGGGGCTGGCCGCGATCACCTCCGTGCTCGACCCCGAGGTCATCGTGCTGGCCGGCGGGATGCCGCTGGCCGGCGGCGAGACGCTGCGGGCGCTGACCGAACGCGAACTGCACGCCCTCACGCTGCCCCGGCCGCCGCTGCGGCTGTCGGCCGTCGAGGGCAACCCGGTGCTGGCCGGGGCGCTGCACCTGGGGCTCGACGTGGTCCGGGACGAGGTCTTCGGATCGAAACTACAAGGAGGATGAGTGAAACTCGCCGTTGTCGGGGGCGGCTCGACGTACACACCAGAGCTGATCGACGGCTTCGCGCGGCTGCGCGAGGAGCTGCCGCTGAGTGAGATCGCGCTCGTCGACCCGGACGCCCACCGGCTGTCCCTGGTCGCCGGGATGGCCCGCCGCATGCTGGCCCGCGCCGGGCACCCGGCGATCGTGACCGAGCACGCCTCGGTCGCGCCGGGCGTCGAGGGCGCCGGGGCGGTGCTGCTGCAGCTGCGCGTCGGCGGGCAGGCGGCCCGCAACGTCGACGAGACGCTGCCGCTGGAGTGCGGCTGCGTCGGCCAGGAGACGACCGGCGCGGGCGGCCTGGCCAAGGCGCTGCGGACCGTTCCGGTGGTGCTGGACATCGCCGAGGAGGTGCGCCGCCGCGCGCCCGGCGCGTGGATCGTCGACTTCACCAACCCGGTCGGCATCGTGACCCGCGCCCTGCTCGACGAGGGCCACCGCGCCATCGGCCTGTGCAACGTGGCCATCGGCATGCAGCGGCGCTTCGCCGGGCTGCTCGGCGTGCCGTGGCAGTCGATCGGGCTCGGCCACGTCGGCCTCAACCACCTCACCTGGGAGCGGTCGGTGACCGTCGACGGGCGCGAGGTGCTGCCCGCGCTGATCGAGGAGCACGCCGCCGCGATCGCCGCCGAGGTCGGGGTGCCCGAGTGGGTCGTGCGCGACCTGGGCGTCGTGCCGTCGTACTACCTGCGCTACTTCTACGAGCACGACACCGTGGTCGCCGAGCAGCGGACCAAGCCGTCGCGGGCCGCCGAGGTGGCCGCGATGGAGCAGACCCTGCTCGACGTCTACGCCGACCCGGCCAGCGACACCAAGCCCGAGCTGCTGGCCAAGCGGGGCGGCGCCTACTACTCCGAGGCCGCCGTCGCGCTGATCGCCTCGCTGGCCGGCGACCGGGGCGACGTGCAGGTGGTGAACGCCCGCAACGGCGGCACGCTGCCGTTCCTGCCGCCGGAGGCGGTCATCGAGGTGCCCGCCGTGATCGGCGCGTCCGGCGCCGCGCCGCTGCCGGTGCCCGCCGTCGAGCCGCTCTACCGGGGACTGATCGCGAACGTGTCGGCGTACGAGGAGATGGCCTTGGACGCGGCCAGGAACGGCGGGGAACGCCGCGTGCGGGACGCGCTGCTGGCCCACCCGCTCATCGGCCAGGCCGACCTGGCGACGGGCCTGGCGAGCCGGCTGATCGCGGCCAACCGCGCGCACCTGCCCTGGGCCGTTTGATGCGGACCATCCTGGCGATCGACGGCGGGAACAGCAAGACCGACCTCGCGCTGGTCGGCGCCGACGGCTCGGTGCTCGGCACCTGGCGGGGCGGCCCGTTCACCCCGCAGAGCAGCGGCGTCGTGGCCGCGATCGACCTGATCGAGCAGGCCCTCGGCGGGCCGGGCCCGCACGCCGACCACGTCTTCGCCTACGTCGCCGGGGCCGACCTGCCCATCGAGGAGGTCCGGCTCCGCGACGAGATGGCCCGGCGCGGCTTCGCCCCCGAAATCGTCGTCGGCAACGACACCTTCGCCCTGCTCCGGGCGGGCGCGAGCGGCCCGTGGGGCGCGGCGGTGGTGTGCGGCGCCGGGATCAACGCGGTGGCCGTCGCCCCCGACGGCCGCGTGGCCCGCTTCCCCGCGCTCGGCCGCCTGTCCGGCGACTGGGGCGGCGGCGGGGGCCTAGCCGAGGAGGCCCTGTGGCACGCCGCCAGGGCCGAGGACGGCCGGGGCCCGGCCACCGAACTGGCGTCGGCGGTCTGCCGGGCCTTCGGCACGGCGACGGTCGAGGAGGCCGTGATCGCCCTGCACTTCGGCGACCTCCCCTTCGACCGCCTGCACGAACTCGTGGCCCCGCTGCTGGAGACCGCCCGCGCCGGAGACCCGGTCGCCCGGTCGGTCGTCACCCGGCAGGCCGACGAGGTCGCCGTGCTCGGCGTGGTGGCGATGCGCCGCGTCGGCCTGCTCGACGGGCCCTGTGAGGTGGTCCTGGGCGGCGGCGTGCTGACCGCCCGCGACCCGCTCCTGACCACCCTGATCGAGGAGCGGTACGCCGCCCAGGCCCCGCACGCGAAACTCGTCGTCGCCGACGTGCCCCCGATCGTCGGCGCGGCCTTCAAGGGCCTGGACGCCCTCGGCGCCGCCCCCGAAGCCTACGAGCGGGTCAGGGCGGCGTTCTAAGGCGTTCTAAACGGCGGGAGGCCGGTAGTCGAACGGGGTGGAGAGCACGACCGTGGTCCGGGTCGACACGTTGGCGGCGGCCCGGATCTGGTTGAGCAGCTCCTCGAGGTCACGCGGCGAGCCGACGCGGACCTTGAGGATGTAGCTCTCCTCCCCGGCCACGCTGTGACACGACTCGATGGCGGCCAGATGGCGCAGCCGGTCGGGCGCGTCGTCGGCGGCGGCCGGGTCGATCGGCTTGATCGACACGAAGGCGGTCAGCGGCAGCCCGACCTCGTCGAAGTCGACGAGCGCGGCGTATCCCCTGATCACGCCGCGTTTCTCCAGCCGCCGCACCCGCTGGTGCACGGCCGACACCGAGAGCCCGGTCTCCTTGGCCAGATCGGTGAAGCTCATCCGCCCGTCGGCCGCCAGCAACGCGACTATCCGCCTGTCGATCTCCTCCATTTCGCAAACGGTACGGCAATCAGACGATCACCAGATCCCGGGTCGTGTTGTTCAGCCGGGAAACCCCGTCGTCGGTGCAGATGACGATGTCCTCGATGCGGGCGCCGTGCTCGCCCGGCAGGTAGATGCCCGGCTCGACCGAGAACGCCATGCCCGGCGCGAGCGGCTCGTCGTTGCCCGCCACGATGTAGGGGTCCTCATGGGACTCCAGGCCGATCCCGTGGCCGGTCCGGTGGACGAACAGGTCGCCGTAGCCGGCCTCGGCGATCACCTCGCGGGCCGCCGCGTCGATGGACTCGCAGGTCACGCCGGGACGGACGGCCGCGCAGGCGGCGTCCTGGGCGGCGCGCAGCACCGCGAAGTAGCGCGCGTAGTCGGCCGGGGGCTCGCCCACGCAGTAGTTGCGGGTGGAGTCGGAGCAGTAGCCGGTGGCCATCGTGCCGCCGATGTCGACCACCACCGGCTCGCCCTCCCGGATCACCCGGTCGGACACGTCGTGGTGGGGCGAGGCGCCGTTGGGGCCCGAGGCCACGATGACGAAGTCGATCGTGACGTGGCCGGCGCTCAGGATCGCGTCGGCGATGTCGCGGCCGACCTCGCGCTCGGTGCGGCCGGCCTTCAGCAGCGAGGGCACCAGCGCGTGGACGGCGTCGATCGCCGCCCCGGCCTCGGCCAGCGCCGCCGCCTCGGCGGCCGACTTGCGCATGCGCAGGTCGCGCAGCACCGAGGAGGCGAGCCGCTGCTCGGCCCCCGGCAGCGCGTCGCGGAACCGCAGCGACTGCATCGCCCACATGCGGTCGGCCAGGGCGACGCTCCCGACCTCGCCCAGCCGGTGGGCGACGACCGCGTAGGGGTCGTCGGTCTCGTCCCACGGCACGAACTCCACGCCGAGGCGGCCGGCCGGCGAGCTCTGCGCGGCGGGCAGTTCGAGGCGCGGCACCATCATGAAGGGGTCGCCGCCGTCGCCCGGCACGACCAGACAGGTCAGCCGTTCGAGCGCGTGGGCGTCGTAACCGGACACATAGCGCAGATCGGGGCCGGGGGTCAGCAGCAGGGCGCCGGCCCCGGAGGCCGCGGTCGCCGATCGCACCAGGTCGAGGCGGTCGGCCGAAAACACGTCAAGGGACTCCGTTGTCACAGCGTCATACTAGAAGTGGCGTGGATCGGCGAAAAACCCGGCGACCTGTGCCGACCGATGCTACGCTCCGCACAGGGCCGTTTACGGCTCGTCCCCCATCCGTCACTTCTCACCCTGTTTGGACCATGCGTTTCCCGAGAGCGAGCCTCACCATGACCGGCACCGCCGGTGGCGAGCAGCCGCCCCTCCCCTCGATCGAGGAACCGTCCCTGGCCGGGGCGCACACCGCGGCCGACATGGTGGCCTCGATGCGAGAGCGGCTCGACCGCACCGAGGCGCGGCTCGCGGAACAACAGCAGCTCACCTACCTGCTGCGCGACGCGATCATGCCCGATCCCGGCGCCGACCTGGTCCTGCCCAGCGCCCGGGTCGCCGTGCGCTGCGTGCCGATGGAGGAACGCCCGGCGGGCAGCCACCACCGGCGGCAGGTCACCGACGAGCCCGAGCAGCTGCTCAACGTGCTCGGCGGCGACTGGTGGGAGGCCAGCAGGCTGCCCGACGGCCGCATCCTGCTCGCGGTCGGCGACGTGTCCGGCCACGGCGTGCCCGCGATCGCCCACATGGCCCAGCTCCGCCACGGCCTGGCCGCCCTGGCGATGACCGGCCAGGGCCCCGGCGCGATGCTCGGCTGGCTCAACACGCTCACGATGACCCGCCTCGACGACACCACCGCCACCGCCGTGGTCGGCCTGTTCGACCCCGCCACGCTCCGGTTCACCTGGGCCGGCGCGGGCCACCCGGTGCCGGTGATGGTGCGCGGCGGCATCGCGCGGCCGATGGTCGCCCCGCCGGGCGTGCTGCTCGGCGCGACCCGCAAGCCCACCTACGGCGTGGCCAAGGTGCAGCTGCGGCCGGGCGACGTGCTGGTGATGTTCACCGACGGGCTGATCGAGCGGCGCGACCGCGACATCGACGAGGGCCAGGCCCAGGTGCTCGCGGCGGCCGGGTCGCTGACCGTGGCCGACCTGCCCGACGGGGTCGACGCGATGCTGAAGACCGTCGGCGGGCCGAATCCGCGCGACGACACGTGCCTGCTGGCCGTAGGGGTGCTGGGAGCATAGACAGGTGCTGATGCTTCTCGACACCCCGTCGCTCTACTTCCGCGCCTTCTACGGCATCCCGGAGTCGATGACCGCCCCTGACGGCATGCCCGTCAACGCCGTCCGGGGCCTGATCGACATGATCGCCACGCTGGTGAAGACCCACCGCCCCACCCATCTGGTCGCGGCGATGGACGCCGACTGGCGGCCCGCGTTCCGGGTGGCGGCGATCCCGTCGTACAAGGCCCATCGGGTCGCCTCCGGCGACGAGGAGGAGATCCCCGACACGCTGGCCCCGCAGGTGCCGGTCATCGAGCAGGTCCTCGCCGCCGTGGGCATCGCGTCCTTCGGGGTCGAGGGGTACGAGGCCGACGACGTCATCGGCACGCTTACGGTCACCGCCTCGCAGCCGGTCGAGATCGTCACCGGCGACCGTGACCTGTTCCAGCTCGTCGACGACGAGAAACGGCGCCGGGTCCTTTACACAGTAAGGGGAATCCGGAACCTGGAGACGGTCGACGAGGCGTGGGTGAGCGCCAAGTACGGCATCCCCGGCCGGGCGTACGCCGACTTCGCGACGCTGCGGGGCGACCCCTCCGACGGCCTGCCGGGCGTGGCCGGGATCGGCGAGAAGACCGCGGCCTCGCTGATCACCCGGTTCGGCTCCCTTGACGCCCTGCTCGCCGCCGTCGGCGACGAGGGTTTCCCGGCGGGGGCGCGCAACAAGCTGGCGGCCGCCCGCGACTACCTGGCGGTGGCGCCCGCCGTGGTGAAGGTGGCCCACGACGTGCCGATCCCGGCGGGCTCGTTCGAGGTGCCGGCCAAGCCCAACGACCCCGAGGCGCTGATCGCGCTGGCCGACCGCTACGGGCTCGACAGCCCGCTCAACCGCCTGCTCGCGGTGCTCGGGAAGAGCTGAGCCGCTACGTTGATGGACGTGCCACACCGAAAAATCCGCATACCCGAGGCCGGATCGCCGCGGCTGAGCGAGGGATTCGACCGGGTGCGCCGGGAGTTCGACCTGCCCGACGAGTTCCCCCAGGCGGTCCTCGACGAGGCCACGGCCACCGCCTCGCGGCGTTTCGTCGGCGACGACCGGACCGACCTGCCGTTCCTGACCATCGACCCGCCCGGCTCGATGGACCTCGACCAGGCCCTGTGCCTGGAGGAGCGCCAAGACGGCTACCGCGTCTGGTACGCCATCGCCGACGTCGGCGCGTTCGTCCGCCCCGGTGGGGCGATCGACCGGGAGGCCAGGAAGCGGGGCGAGACGGTCTACCTGCCCGACGGGCGGGTGCCGCTCCATCCGCCGGTGTTGTCGGAGGGCGCGGCCAGCCTGCTGCCGGGCGAGATCCGCCCGGTGGCCCTGTGGTGCATCGACCTCGACGCCGAGGGCGAGGTCGTCGGGTTCGACGTCCGCCCGGCGCTGGTGCGCAGCCGCGAGCGGCTCGACTACGACTACGTGCAGACCCTCGTCGACACCGGCCGCGCCGACGGGACCCTGCGCCTGCTGGCCGAGATCGGGCCGCTGCGCATGGAGATCGAGCGCGCCCGGGGCGGGGTCACCCTGCCCACGCCCGACCAGGAGGTCGTGCGATCGGGCGACGGCTACCGGGTGGAGTTCCGCTCGCCGCAGCCGTGCGAGGAGTGGAACGCGCAGATCTCCCTGCTGACCGGGATGTGCGCGGCCCAGATGATGCTCGACGCCGAGGTGGGCGTGCTGCGGGTGCTGCCCGCCGCCGGGCCGGCCGACGTCGACAAGGTGCGGCGCATGGCGCTGGCGCTCGGTGTGCCCTGGCCCGAGGGGGCCGGCTACGGCGAGGTCGTCCACGGCCTCGACCCCAAGATCCCCGGCCACGCCGCGTTCCTGCACGAGTCGACGATCCTGCTGCGCGGCGCGGCCTACGTGGCCTTCGACGGCGAACCGCCGCCCGACGCCCTGCACGCCGCCGTCGCCGCCCCCTACGCCCACGTGACCGCTCCCCTGCGCCGCCTGGTCGACCGCTACGCCACCGAGGTCTGCCTGGCGGTGGCGAGCGGCGAACCGGTGCCCGAGGACATCGCCGAGGCGCTGGCGGAGCTCCCCCGCGACATGACCGCGGCCACCCGGCGCTCCTCGGGCGTCGACCGGGCCTGCGTCGACCTGGTCGAGGCGTTCCTGCTCCGCGACCGGATCGGGGAGACGTTCGAGGCGGTGGTCGTCGACGTGGCCGAGAACGGCAAGGGTGGCCAGATCCAGCTGGCCGAACCGGCGGTGATCGCGCGCTGCGACGGCGCGGGGTTGCCGCTGGGCGAGCGGGTGTCGGCCCGGCTGCTGCGCGCCGACACGGCGACGCGGGAGATCCGGTTCACGTGGATGCCCGAGGCCGAATGATGATCCTTACTACCGGATTTATCGGCTGATATCGTCTCGGGTCAGGAAAGCATCGCGTACCACTGACAGTACGGGAGGCTAGCTTGACACCTGATTTCGCCGGTCACGCCAGGATCATGGCCCTCGCCGACCTGGTCACCCCGATGAGCGTGCGGACCGCCGTCACCCTCCGCCTCGCCGACCATCTCGACACGGGCGACCGCACCGCCGACGACCTCGCCGAACACACCGGCACGGCCCCGCGCCCGCTCCGCAAGCTGCTCGACCACCTCGTCCACCTCGGCCTGCTGCGCGCCGAGGACGGGCGCTACGGCCTCACCGACCTGGGCCGGCTGTTACGCCGCGGCGACGCGCCGATGGGCCCGTTCGACCAGCTCGACCTCGACACGGTGCTGGGCCGGACCGAGTTGTCGGCCGTGCACCTGCCGCACAAGCTGCGCACCGGCCGGTCGGTCTACCACGGCATGTACGGCACCGACCTGTGGAGCCACGTCGATCAGGCGCAGGGCACCCCCGAGGCGCTGTCGGCCCAGCTCGCGGTGCCGCCGGGGTTCGACGTCGAAATTCTGCTCGACCACCCCGTCCTCGCGCGGGCCCGGACGGTCGTGGACGTCGGCGGCAACACCGGCGCCCTCGTCGAGGCCCTTCTCACGAAACATCCGGATCTGTCGGCGACGCTGATCGACCTGCCGAGCTTCGCCGGGGCCGCCGCGCGGCGGTTCGCCTCGGCCGGGCTCGGCGACCGGGCCACCGCCCTCGGGCAGGACTTCTTCGAACCCCTCCCCCCGGCCGCCGACGTGTACGTCCTGTCGGCGGTGCTGGCCGACTGGGACGACGAGGCGGCCGTCCGGCTGCTGCGCAACTGCGCGCTCGCGGCGGGCGACACCGGCCGCATCCTCGTCTCGGAGGTGAGCCTCACCGAGCGGCTGCGCCACGTCGACACCGGCATGACCCTGTGGTTCGAGGCCGTGATGGAGAACCCCGACCGCTCCCCCGACGACCTCGCGGCGCTGGCGGCCGAGGCGGGGCTGAAGGTGGCGGCGGTCGACCGGGCGGGCACCCGGATCGTGCTGGAACTCCATGGCTGAGCCGGTGGACCACGACGTCGTGGTGGTCGGCGGCGGGCCCGTGGGGCTGATGACCGCGTGCGAACTGGCGCTGGCCGGGGTGCGGGTGGCGGTGGTCGAGCGGCGCACCGAGGTCGACCCGACGATCAAGGCGATCGGGCTGCACATCCCCTCGGTCGAGGCGTTCCAGCGGCGGGGGCTGCTGCCCGCGCTGCTCGACGCGCAGCGGCGGCAGGCGCAGGAACTGCTCGCCGCCCTCCCCCGCCGGGCCGACTTGGCCCGGGTGCCCGTCTCCTCCGACATCGCGGGGCACTTCGCCGGCCTCACCGTCCCGCGTTCGCTGGTCGACTACGCCGACCCCGACTTCGGGGCGGCCTGGTCGCGGGACATGATGCCGGTGAGCCAGCAGGCGCTGGAGGCCATCCTCTCCGAACGGGCCGCCGCCCTGGGGGCCGAGCTGCGGCAGGGCGCCGAGATGGTGAAGTTCGCCGACGACGGCGACGGGGTCGACGTCGAGCTCGACTCGGGCGAACGGTGGCGGTGCGCCTGGCTGGTGGGGGCCGACGGAGGGCGCAGCGCGGTCCGGCGCGGCGCGGGGTTCGACTTCCCCGGCACCGACCCGGAGATCACGGGCCACCAGGCCGTGGTGGAGTTCGCCGACCCGGAGGTGCTGACTCCGGGGTGGAACCGCACCGGGAACGGCGTCTACGTCTACACGCCGCTGCCCGGCCGCATCCTGACCGTCGAGATGGACGGCCCGCCGCCCGACCGGACCGCGCCGGTCACCCTCGCGGAGCTGCAGGACAGCGTCCGGCGGGTGTCCGGGACCGGGGTCACGATCACGAAGGTGCGGTCGGCAACCCGGTTCACCGACCACGCGCGGCAGGCGAGCACCTACGTCAGAGGGCGGGTCGTGCTCGCGGGCGACGCCGCCCACGTCCACTCGCCGTTCGGGGGGCAGGGGCTGAACCTCGGGCTGGGCGACGCGCTGAACCTCGGCTGGAAGCTCGCCGCGACCGTGCGGGGGTGGGCGCCTGCCGGGCTGCTGGACACCTACACGCGCGAACGCCACCCGGTCGGGGCGTGGGTGCTCGACTGGACGCGGGCGCAGATCGCGCTGATGCGGCTCGACCCCCTCACCGAGTCGCTGCGCCGCATCGTCGGCGACCTCATCGCCACCCCGAGCGGCGCGACCTACACGGCGAAGCAGTTGTCGGGGGTGCTGCAGAAGTACGACCTGCCCGGCGACCACCCGCTGGTCGGATGCAGCGCGCCCGACCCCGGCGGCCACGTCGCCGAGGCCCTCCAAAGCGGCAAGGCGGTCGTCACCGGCCCGGCCGGAGCCGGGGCCGCTCGGGCCGACCGCCTGGTGCACGTGGAGTCCGACCGGCCGATGCTGGTCCGTCCCGACGGCTACGTCGCCTGGGCCGCCGAGGATCCCGGCGACACGGCCGGGCTGGAGGAGGCGCTGCGCCGCTGGCTCGGCGGGTCATGACGAACGGTCGGCGGCACGGGCGGCCAGCGCCCGTGCCAGCCGGGCCCGCCCCTCCGCCACGAGCCTGGCCAGCGCAGGCGGCGGGGCGGCCTGGGTGAGCCACTCGCCGACGGCGTCGATCGTGGGCTGGTTTACGGCCCACGAGGGGAACAGCACCATCGCCGGGCCGTGGGCGCCCTCGCCCCGCCGCCGCCACACGCCGGCGATCTCCGCCAGGTAGCGGGCGGCGTACGGGCGCAGCAGGTGCTTCTGGGCCGGGTGGGCGAAGCCGCCGATCACGGCTTCGACGGTCGCGCCGGGCAGGCTCTCGTCGTGCATGGCCCGCCGCCACGCCTCCTCCTTGTGGCCGGGCCGCAGCGCGCGGGCCCGTTCGGCCTGCGAAGGGCCGAGGAAGGCCGGGCCCCGGGCGAGTTCCGCCTCGATCTCGGCGTCTCCGGCGACGCCGTGGGCCACCAGCGCCTGCACGATCCGCCAGCGCGTCAGCGGGTCGACGGGCTGCTCCAGCCAGTCGCGGACGTGCGCGAGCTGGGGTTCGTCCAGGACGCCGACCAGCAGCGCGTTCACCACCACATGGTGGCGGTCGGAGCCGGGCTCGGCGGCGTCGGCCTGCCCGATCAGCCAGGCGGCGTGCGCGCGCCAGCCGACGGGCGACCACTCCGGGTCGGCGTAGGTGTCGAGGGCGGCGTGCGCCTGCTGGAGCAGCCGCCGCGACACGCCGGTGTCGGTCTCGGCGGCCAGCCCCCGGTGGACGAGGGCCACGTAGTCGCGGGCCCGGAACTCGGCGTCGCGGGTCATCTCCCACACCGCCGACCAGGCCAGCGCCCTCGGCAGCGGGTCGGCCAGGTCGCCGATCCGGTCCAGGACGGCGGCCCGGGACGCGGGGTCGAGGCGGATCTTGCAGTAGCCGAGGTCGTCGTCGTTGACCAGCACGAGCACGCCGCTGGGGTGGCCGACCAGCTCGGGGGCCTCCGTGCGGGCCCCGCCGACGTCGAGCTCCTGCCGGTGGATCCGCACCAGCCGCCCGTGGCCGTCGTCGTCGTAGACCCCGACGGCGACGCGGTGGTCGCGCAGCAGGCCGGCCGTCTGCTCGACGGCGAACGCGGTGAACCGCCCGTCCTCGTCGGCCGACCAGACCGGGCGCAGGGTGGCCAGGCCGGTGGTCTCCAGCCACTGCCCGCTCCAGGCGGACAGGTCGCGTCCGGACGCCTTCTCCAGCGCCGCCAGCAGGTCGCGCAGCGTCGCGTTGCCCCACGCGTGGGCGGCGAAGTAGCCGCGCAGCCCGGCGAAGAAGTCGTCCCTGCCCACGCGGGCGACGAGCTGCCGCAGCAGGGCGGCTCCCTTGGCGTAGGTGATGCCGTCGAAGTGCACGGCCGCCGCCTCGACGTCGGGCACGTCGGCCGCGACCGGGTGGGTGGTGGGCAGCTGGTCCTGCTGGTAGGCCCACGCCTTCTGGAGGTTGGCGAAGGCGGTCCAGGCGTGCGGGTGCCCGCCCGTCTCGGCCTGGGCCAGCACGCTCATGTACGTCGCGAACGCCTCGTTCAGCCACAGGTCGTCCCACCACGTCATGGTGACGAGGTCGCCGAACCACATGTGGGCCAGCTCGTGCAGCACGGTCTCCTCGCGGGCCCGCAGGTCGTGCTCGGCTACGTGGCCCTGGAAGAGCATGTCCTCCTGGTAGGTGACGCAGGCGGCGTTCTCCATGGCGCCGGCGGTGAACTCCGGGACGAAGCACTGGTCGTACTTGGCGAAGGGGAAGGGCACGCCGAAGGTGTCTCGGTAGTAGGCCAGTCCGCGCCGCGTCTGGGCGAACAGGCGCTCGGCGTCCATGTGGGGGGCCAGGGAGGCCCGGCAGTAGAGCGCCAGCGGGATGTCGTCGTCGGCGCGCCATTCGGCCCACGGGCCCGCCACGACGGCCACCAGGTAGGCGGGCAGCGGCGGGGTCTCGGCGAAGTGGTGGCGGCGGGCGCCGTCGCCGAGGGTCTCGACGTGCCGGACGGGGGTGGTGGCGCGGACCGTCCACGACGCGGGCGCGGTCACGGTCAGCGTGTAGGGCGTCTTGAGGTCGGGCTGGTCGAAGCAGGCGAAGACCCGTTTGGCGTCGGCCGGCTGGAAGTGCGTGTAGAGGTAGACCGCGCCGTCGGCGGGGTCGGTGAAACGGTGCAGTCCCCGGCCCGACCCGCTGTAGGCGCAGCGGGCCCGCACGGTCAGCTCGTTGTGCGCGGCCGTGCCCGGCAGCACGATGCCCTCGGCGGGGTCGTACCGGCTCAGGTCGAGCGGGCGTCCGTTCAGGACGGCCTCGTCGGCCGACCGGGCCACCAGGTCGATCCACGACGCCTCGCCGGGCCGCCGGCCGGCGAAGCGGACCGTGGTGACGGAGGTGAAGTCGTCGTCGCCGGTCAGGTCGAGCGCGACGTGACAGGACTCCACGGCGATCAGCCCGGCACGATGGCGGGCCTGGTCCCTGGTCAGATTGGGTGTGTCCACGGGCGACCTCGGCGCGTCGACGATGATCGTTTCCGGGCAGCCGTCACGGGTGTTTCGCGGCCCCCGACGTTTTATTAATAACACGGAAACTGGCAGAAACGGACTTACTTCTCCGTTGACATGTTCTGGACAGATGTGGTCTTCTGCCTCTAGCCCACCCCTAATAGGAAGGTGAGTCAGGTATGACATCTGTTACAGCGACACTACCCGCAGTAGAGGAGAGAACAGCCGATCCGCAGGTCATGAAGGACGTCAACGACGCCCTCATGGGAATTTCGGGATTCGCGGAGTTCAGCGCCGCGACCAACGGATTCCTCAAGGGCGACGTCGACGTGGAGCAGGCGCTCGAGGCCATGGCCCCGTTCCTGCGCGGCGAGATCTGCCGCGACGAGGCCGACCGCGAACGCATGATCCAGCTCGGCCAGACCATCGAGGCGAAGTGCGGCTGGGCGTCGGTCATCGCCACCCTCACCGCCTGCACGGCCGCCTTCAGCTGCTCGGGTTTCTGCTGCTGAGAAGCCCGGCGCGACCGCTCCACCCGCTCCACCGCTCCACCTGTGCGAACTCCGCCCTTCCACCGCGTTCACGGGCCCTTCTCCTCGGCCCGGCGCCGCGAGTCGTACAGAAGAAAGACCGCCCTTTCATGTCGGCGGCGCAATTCTGCGAGTGTACGTAGATGACAGGCTCAAAACAGTGATCGGTACGCCGGAATCCGCCTGGGATTTCCTGGGCGGATTCCCGAGCATGCCCAATGATAAAAGGGAAATGCGGTGCCCGAGGGCTACGACATTCTTGAGCAGATCAATCTCGAACTGAAGAGCATCGACGGAGCCGCCGATTACCGGGCCGCCGCGCTCGGATTCATCAAAGGCGACCTGGAGCTCGACGACGCGATCGAGGCGATGACGCGCGTCCTGCACGGCGACGGCTACGGCAACGCCGACCACCGCAAACGCATCATCGAGCTCGCGCAGACCGCCGAGGAGCGCTGCGGCTTCGTCACGATCACGGTGAGCATCGCGGGCTGCACCGCCGCGTTCAGTTGCTCCATGGGATGCTGCTGACCCGATCGGAGATACTTTGAACGCCGACCCCGCCGACGTCGTCGTCCGGGCCGATCGGCTCACCGCCGAGAAGTCCGTCTTCACCGCCGGCCGGCCCGTGCTCGACGAGGTGGCGGCCGTCCGCGCCCTCGCCGGGCACGGCGTGCTGAGCCCCGGCCAAACCCTGGATCCCCGGCTGGCCGTCGTCGACGAGTCGCGCCGCTGCCGGTGCCTGATCGTCCGGCTGGGCGACGCCGGCTGGGTGGTCAAACAGGGCACCTCCGCCGAGACCCAGGAGACCCTCGACCGCGAGGCGGCGGTCTACCGCGTGCTGCGCGGCTCCACGTTCGCGCCCTACCTGCCGCGTTTCTCCGCCTTCGACGACCGCGCCGGCCTGCTGGTGACCGAGTTCGTCGACGGGCGGGCGCCCCGCGACGCCCACATCGACGACCCGGCCCGGCGGCAGATGACGGCGGTCGGGATCGGCGCGGCGCTGGCCCGGCTGCACACCGTCGCGGGCGACGGCGGCCTCCCGGCGCTGGAGGCCCCGCCCATCCTCCGCTGCGGCCACCCCACCCTCGACTCCATCGAGTTCCACAGCCCGGCGTCGCTGGAGGTGGTCAGGACCGTCCAGGCCAACCCGGCGCTGTCGGAGCTGCTCGACGGCGTGCACGCCCAGTGGCGCGCCGACGCGATGGGCCACGGCGACCTGCGCGGCGACAACATCCTCATCCGGCCCTCGGGCGAGCCCGTCTTCATCGACTGGGAGATGGGCGGCCCCTGCGACCGCCGCTGGGACGTCGCCGGCCTGCTCACCGAACGCATCGTGTGGTGGCTCACCGACCCCGACGCGTGGGTGCCGATGGAGGCGCAGGCCACCGCGAACGCGGCGGCGGCCGAGGGGCTGCGCGAGATCCGCGAGTTCGCGCACGCCTTCCTCGGCAGCTACGTCGTCACCTACGCGGGCGAGCTCGACCTCGCCAAGGCCGGCCTCGACGACCTGATGCGCTGGTGCGGCGCGCGGCTGGTGCAGTTCGCCGTCGAGCAGACCCACCAGCGCAGCGTGCCGCTGGCGACCTCACGGCAGCTCCTGCAGATGGCGGCGAACTTCCACACCACCCCCGGCGTCGCCGCCCGGACCTTCTTCGGATTGGCGATCAGCGATGGATGACAACCGGGAGACCGTCGCCGCCGCGCTGGCCGCCGCGACCGTCTCGCCGACCTACGACCTGGCCTGGTTCGGCGAGGTCGTCGACACGATCCGGCCGCTGCCCGACGAGGCCATGATGCGGGAGGCGGCGGGCTCCTTCGTCAGCCGCCTGCTCTACCGGGGCTGCTACCTGTTCGGCCGGCCGCGCCGCGAGGTGGCCGCCTTCCGCGAATCCATCATGGAGGGCCTCCCCTCGACCCGGTCGGCCCGGTTCGTCAACGCCGCCGTGTACGCCGGCTCCCGCGTCGCCCCCACCTCCCGGCGGCTCCCCCTGGTCACGACCGGCGCCGAACCGCTGATCGACCTGGAGGGCGTCCGGGTCAGGCTCAGCCTCCCCGGCCCGGCCGAGCACGTCGAGGTGCACATCCCCGGCGTCTCGGTGACCAAGTCGCCCGGGTTCGTGCTCTTCCGCAGCCCCCACGGCCAGCCCGGCGCCGACGGCCAGCGGCTGGTGCGCGTCTACTGGAACCTGGCGGCCGCCGGGGCGGTCGGCCTCATCGACCCCCTCACCCGGCTGGTCGGCGACCTGCCCTACCACTTCAAGGTCGTGCACGCCGACGCCGACTGGCCCGAACGCGCCGACAGCGCCGTGCTCTACATCGGCCACGAGGACCTCGCCCGCGTGTGGCCGGGCCTGCGCGACCTCCACCGGCGGTCGCTGCCGATGATGCGGCCGTACGTCCCGGCGCTGACCCGCAGGGCCGGTCTGGGGCTCGGCGTCGCCGAGGACCCGGGCGGCGGCGAGAGCTACGGCATGTTCGTCTGCGAGCGCATCGCCGAGGGCCTCATGCGCGCCCACGCCGAAGGGAGCGCCGACCGGGACCTCCAGCTCGCCTACGTCGCCGAGGCGTTCGCGAAGACCGGCCGCTCCCTCGCGGTCCCCCACGCGACCGCCGAGGTGGCCGCCCTCCTCGACGACCTCACCGGCGCGACCCCCTCGGCCGGGCCGGTCGCCCCGGGCGGGCTGACGGGCGAGGCCGAACGGCTCGCCCGGCGCATGGCCGCCGACGCGCTGACGCACGGCGACCGCTGCACCTGGCTCAAGCCCCACCCCGACATCGGCGGCCGGGCCGGGTGGGTGCCGATGGGCGCCGACGTCTACGACGGCACCGCCGGCATGGCCCTGTTCCTGGCCCAGCTGCCCGACCCCGCGTTCACCGGCCTCGCCGCGAAGGCGGCCCGGCACGCGCTGGCGGCCGCCGCCGACCTGCCGGGCCCCGGCCTCTACAGCGGCGTCTCGGGCGCCGGCCTCGCCGTGGCGCTGGCCGGACGCGCGCTCGGCGACGCCGACCTGGTCGAGCGCGGCTTCGCCCTGGTGGACGCCGCCGCCCGCGACGCGATCGGCGGCACGGGCCCCGCCGACGTCATCGACGGGACGGCCGGCGCCCTGCTGGCGGTCCTGGCCGCCCATCGCCTCGGCAACCCGACCGGCCTGCGCCTGGCCGCCGACCTGGGCGCCACCCTGATCGGCCAGGGCGACGACACCGGCGGCACGTTGTCGTGGACCCCCGGCTTCGTCGGCTACGCCCACGGGGCGGCCGGCTGCGCGCTCGCCCTGGCCGACCTGGCCGAGGCGACCGGCGAGCCCGCCTTCCTGGCCGCGGCCAAGAGGGCGGTCGCCTACGAGCGCACCTGGTTCCACGACGGCAACTGGCGCGACGCCCGCACCGCCCACGAGCGCGGGCCCGACGGCGACCTGACCCTCGAACCCGACGTCAACCGCTACGACTGGTGCTACGGCGCACCCGGCATCGCCCTCACCCGCACGAGGCTGGCCCCGCACGAGGCCGCGACCGGTTTCGCGGCCGCCCGCCGCGCCGCCGTCACCCACCCCGCGCTCGTCTACGACATGTGCGTGTGCCACGGGTCGGCCGGCATCGCCGAGATCCTCTCCCTCGCCCCCGCCGATCTCGCCGATGACGGCGACGGCGACCTGGCCCGCGACCTGACCCGCCGCGCCCTGGACGCCCACCACGACGACCTGGCCTGGCCCCGGGGCTACGGCCTCATGCTCGGCGCCGCCGGGGTCGCGCTGGCCGCGCTGCGCCGCGACGACCCCGCGCTCGTCTCACCGCTGCACCTGACCCGCCCGTCTTCACCCGAGGAGGCCCCCCGTGGACGCTGAGCCGCCGCCCAGGCCGCAGTACGACCTGAACGCCCTGCTCGTGGAGCTCGAACGGTCGTGGTCGACGGTGCCCGGCATCGACGACTTCGTCGGCTCGGGCGCGGCCTTCGTCAAGGGCGAGGAGGCCGACCTGGAGAAGACCGTCGACCGCATGATGTCGTTCTTCAACGGCGAGATCGGCGGCTACTCCACCGAACGCCAGCGGCTCGTGCTGCTCGCCCAGAACATGCGCAAACGCGCCGGCGGCGTGCCGATCGTGCTGCTCACGTTCACCACCTGCACCGAGGTGCTCTCCTGCTCCTACGCCTGCTGCTAGCTACCCGGCGATCACGGTCTGCAGGAGGGCCAGCCCCGCCAGCAGCGCCGGGCCGCGCACCAGCTGGAGGATCAGCCCCAGGGGCGTCGGGCCGAACAGCCCGACGTCCACGAGCGGGCTGGCGTAGTCGAGCGGCGGGCGGGTCGCCACCCGGTAGGTCACCGCCAGCGCGCCGACGGCCGACACGGCCGCCGTGAGGAGGGACAGGCCGGGCACCAGCGCCCAGGTGACGGCCGACCAGACCACCGCCCCGGCCGCCGGGACCGCCAGGAACGCGAGCGTCAGCATCAGATCGGAGCCGCCCATCGCCCGCCGGATCGACGGAGAACGCGATATGACCCGCAATCCGGCCGCCAATCTGTCGACGGCCGCGAATGCCGTCACCGTGTGAAGGGCGGGCAGAAAAGCCTCCAGCCCGACGACATAGGCGCCATAAGGCACGGAAATCAGCGCCGCCCATATGAAGAATCCCGTCGGCATGCGCCGGATTCGCGCCAGGTCGCTTTTCACCGACGCGGTGAAAAGATTTCCGCTTATCGCCGCCGGACGCACCCGCGCCACCGACCGCGCCCGCCGTTCGAGCACGATCGACCAGAACATCGTCACGTCGAGGGACAACACCGACACGTGGGTCGCGGTGGCCAGTTCGGCGCCCGACGACACCTTCCCCCGCGTCATCGCGCCGAGGCCGCGCCGGGCCCACTCGGCCGCCGCCACCGCCGCCGCCAGCGCGACCACCGCGGCCACCGTGAACGGCGGCGACCCGGCCGACTCCAGCCCGGTCAGCGTCAGGCCGGGCCGCAGCACCAGCACCGCGACCGCCACGGCCACCAGCGCGTAGGCGGCCACGCTCAGCCGGCGCTGGACGCCGGCGACCGGCCGGTCACCGGCCTGGACCCGCACGCACACGCAGGTCAGCACCACTCCGGCCGCCACCCAGCAGGCCACCCACGCCACGACCGGCACCGACAGGCGGGTCACCGCGAGGAAGACGAACCCGACGAGCGCGCCTGTCACCGCCCCCACGGCCAGCGCCGCCGCCAGGTGCCCGCGCAGCAGGGCGCCGCGGTCGACGGGCGTGCTGAGCAGCCACGTGCGCGCCGCAGAACCGGCGTAGAGCGGGCCGAACGCGAGCAGCCCCTTGGCCAGCAGCACCAGGCACACCACGGCCAGCACCGCCGCCGTGAGCTGCACGACCGAGGCGCGCACCAGGTCGGGCACGCCGCCGCCGTCGATGCGCGCCACCCCGGCCTCGGTGACCTCGACCACCAGCCCGCCGAGGATGCCCAGGTAGATGAGGCGCTCCAGGAGCATCGAGAGCAGGAAGCCCAGCGGGCGACGCGGCCTTCGGGCCCGCCGGCGGTGGCGGAGCTCGGCGGCCCGGGGCGGCGCCTGGACCTGGAGGACCGTCATCCGGCCACCTCGATCGTCCGGTCGGCCACCGCGTCGATCAGTTCGTGGTCGTGGGAGGTGAACAGCACGGCCACGCCTGCCGCCTTCTCCTTCTGCAGCCGGTCGGCCAGCCAGGCCCGGCCGGTCACGTCGAGCCGCTGCTCGGGTTCGTCGAGCAGCAGCAGCCGACGCGGCCTGACCAGGCACGACGCCAGCCCGAGCCGATGGCGCTGGCCGCTCGACAGGGTGATCGGGAGCTGGTCGGCAGCCCCTTCGAGGTCGAGGTCGCGCAGGGTGGCCGCCACCAGGCCGCCGGGGTCTTCGGAGCCGTGGGCCCAGGCGTAGAGGGCCAGGTGGTCGACGACCGACATGTCGGGGAAGTAGTCGACGTCGTCGAGCAGGGAGGCCATCGCGGCCCGGACCGCCGGGTCGGACTCGCGCAGCGGGACCCCGTCGAACTCGACCAGCCCCTCGTCGGCGTCCTCGACCCCGGCGACGCACCGCAGCAGGGTGGTCTTCCCCGACCCGTTCGCCCCGACGACCGCCACCGCCTCACCGGCCCGGAGGTCGAAGCCGACGTCGTTCAGCACCGGGAGCCGGGAATAGGATTTATGCAGACCGGACACGCGCAGCAATGCGGATGGGGCCGTTGCGCTCATCGGGGATTACGCTCCTCAATCGTCCGGAGATGCCGTATCGCTAATGTGCTCAATTGCCGTCGGCGTGATTGTAACCGAATTCGAGAAAGCGCGAAGGGCCGCTCCGCGATGAACGCGGAGCGGCCCTTTACAAAGTCAGGTCACTTCCTGAGACTCCACGTGGTGCCGTAGCCGCCCAGGTGCAGAGCCAGGAACACGGCGCCGGCGATGGTCAGCGTGGTCACGGTCAGGACCGCGCCGACGGCGTAGCCGCCGATCGCGAAGACGAGGGCGACGAGGAACAGGACAGCGGCGAGCAGAGCGAACATCCGGACCTCCGGGGGGCGTGGGGTGTTACATAGCGGATTTCCGCCGGGTAACACCCGGAATCTCCCCACGGGGATACGGTGGGCGAACGAACCACTACCCGCGCCTGACCGGCCGGTCAGTTCGCCCCCGGCCCTACGTCAGCGACGAGTAGGCCACCACCCCGCGCCGCATGGCGTCGATCGCCTTCGTCGAGGTCTCGCGCACCTTGCTGCCCTTGGGCGCGGCGTCGCGCAGCTGGCCCAGCAGGTCGAGCAGCTGCTTGATCCACCGTACGAAGTCGCCCGCCGCCAGGTCGTTGTCGGTCAGCACCGCGTCGAGGGTGTGGCCCTTGGCCCAGCGCCAGGCCGCCCACGCGAAACTCATGTCGGGCTCGCGGGTGAACGACAGGTCGTGGTCCTGCTCGACGGCCTCCAGGTCGGCCCACAACTTCACCATCGACGCCAGCGCCTCCTTCGCGGCCCCGGCCGGGACACGGGGGCTGCGGTTGTCGTCGGTCTGGCGTGATTCGTACACCAGGGACGAGACGCAGGCGGCCAGTTCGGCGGCGTCGAGCTTCTCCCAGATGCCGCCGCGCAGGCACTCGGCGGTCAGCAGGTCGAGCTCGGTGTAGAGCTTGGCCAGGCGGCGGCCCTCGTCGGTGACGGTCTCGCCCTCGAGGTAGCCCAGCTGGTCGAGGATGCCGCAGACCCGGTCGAAGGTGCGGGCGATGACGTGGGAACGCCCCTCGACGCGGCGGCGCAGGCCCTCGGTCTCGCGCAGCAGCTTGTAGTAGCGCTCGGCCCAGCGGGCGTGGTCTTCGCGCTCGTCGCAACCGTGGCAGGGGTGCTGGCGCAGCTCGCGGCGCAGCCGCAGGATCTCCTCGTCCTCACCGGCGTGGTCGCGGGCCCGCACCGGCTTGCCCAGGTCGACGTCGCCGAGCTTGGCGTGCATGGTGGCGACCAGGTTGGCCCGCTCCTTGGGGCTGCGGGCGTTGAAGTTGCGCGGCACCCGGATGTGCTCGACCGGCTCGACCGGCACCGGGAAGTCGGCCGGGGTCAGCTTCTTGACCTGCTTGCCGACCGTCAGCACCAGCAGCGACGGGCCCTCGCCGCGCACGCTCACCCCCGGGTCGAGCACGACGGCGAGCCCGGCCCGCCGCCCGCCGGGGACGCGGATGACGTCGCCGACCTTCAGCACCTCCAGGCTCTGCACCGCCTGGGCCCGCCGGGCCGCGCCGCGCTGCTTGGACAACTCGGCCTCGCGGTCGGACAACGCCCGGCGCAGCGCGGCGTATTCGGGGAAGTCGCCCAGGTGGCAGGTCATCGCGTCCTTGTAGCCCTGGAGCGCGTCTTCGTGCTTGCGCAGCTGACGCGCCAGCCCGACCACCGCGCGGTCGGCCTGGAACTGGGCGAAGGAGTCTTCGAGCAGGGCCCGCGCCCGCTCGCGGCCGACCTGGCCCACCAGGTTCACGGCCATGTTGTAGGAGGGCCGGAAGCTGGAGCGCAGCGGGTAGGTGCGGGTGCTGGCCAGGCCCGCGACGCCGATCGGGTCCATGCCCGGCTGGTAGACGACCACCGCGTGGCCCTCGACGTCGATGCCGCGGCGGCCGGCCCGGCCGGTGAGCTGGGTGTACTCGCCCGGGGTCAGGTCGGCGTGGGTCTCGCCGTTCCACTTGTCGAGCTTCTCGATGACGACCGAGCGGGCCGGCATGTTGATGCCCAGGGCCAGCGTCTCGGTCGCGAAGACCGCCTTGACCAGGCCCTTGGTGAACAGCTCCTCGACGACCTCCTTGAAGGCCGGGAGCATGCCCGCGTGGTGGGCGGCCAGGCCGCGCTCCAGGCAGTCGCGGAAGTCGAGGTAGCCGAGCACCGCGAGGTCTTCGTCGGGCAGGTGGGCGGTGCGCTCGTCGACCAGCTGGCGGATCTCGTGGCGCTCCTCGTCGGTGGTCAGCCGCAGGCCGGCGTACAGGCACTGCTTGACGGCGGCGTCGCAGCCCGCGCGGGAGAAGATGAACGTGATGGCCGGCAGCAGGCCCTCGGCGTCGAGGCGCTCGATGACCTGGGCGCGGTCGTGGGGGGTGCGCCGGGGGCGGTTGTAGCCGCGTTTGCCGCGCACCTGGTTGAGGCGCTGCTCGTCGCGGGAGATGCGCATCAGGTTGGCGTTGATGCGGGTCGCGCCGTCTTCGTTGGCGAACAGGTCGAAGAGGCGGTTGCCGACCAGCATGTGCTGCCACAGCGGCACCGGGCGGTGCTCGTCGACGATCACCGTCGTGTCGCCCCTGACCGCGCCCAGCCACTCGCCGAACTCCTCGGCGTTGGAGACCGTGGCCGACAGCGCGACCACGCGCACCGACTCGGGCAGGTGGATGATCACCTCTTCCCAGACCGCGCCGCGGAAGCGGTCGGCGAGGTAGTGGACCTCGTCCATGACCACGTAGCCGAGGCCGCTGAGGGTCTGGGAGCCCGCGTAGAGCATGTTGCGCAGCACCTCGGTCGTCATGATGACGATCGGGGCGTCGCCGTTGACGCTGTTGTCACCGGTCAGCAGACCCACGTTGGCCGCGCCGTAGCGCCGCACCAGGTCGTTGAACTTCTGGTTCGACAGCGCCTTGATGGGCGTCGTGTAGAAGCACTTGCGGCCCTGCTCCAGGGCCAGGTGGACGGCGAACTCGCCGACCACGGTCTTTCCCGACCCTGTCGGGGCCGCCACCAGCACGCCGTCTCCGGCCTCCAGCGCCTGGCAGGCGTCGAGCTGGAACTCGTCGAGCTCGAAGTCGTACAACCCGCGGAACGAGGTGAGCGCAGGGCCCGACTCGGTCTGCTGGTCACGGAAGGCGGCGTAGCGTTCCGCAGGCGTGCTCATGCCGTCAACCCTACCGATATTCCTGTTACGGCCGTGTCATCACCGTCAGCGCACCGGCACGGGCCGTGCAGGTCAACGGGGTCGGTCCGGCGCGTTCGCCGTCTGCGTAGGCGATCACGCCGGGTGCCTCCAGGGTCACGGAACCGGCACGATGGATCTCCACGGCCGGGTGTTTCGCGTGGGTGCCCAGGAAGACGCGGGGAAAAGCGCGCAGGAAGGCGGCCGTCGGCAGCGCCTTGAGGATCACCACGTCGAGCAGCCCGTCGTCGGGCCGGGCGGTCGGGCAGATCTTCATGCCGTTCCCGTACGACCGGGTGTTCCCCACGGCCACCAGCATCGCCTCGACCTCGCGGGCGGGGTGGTGGTCGAGGGTGACGCGGAACGGGATCGGCCGGAACTCCCGCAGCTCGCGGAGCACGGCGGTGACGTAGCGGGCCGGGCCCGTCATCGCGTTGGCGCGTTCGTTGACGCGCGAGTCGAAGCCGCAGGCCAGCACCCCGGCGAACCAGCGGTCGCCCACGGTGGCGGCGTCGATGACGCGGGGCACTCCCCCGGTGACCAGCTCGGCGGCCCGTAACGGGTCGCGCGGGATGCCGAGGTCGGCGGCGATGTCGTTGCCGGTGCCCATGGGGATGATCGCGAGCGGCACGCCCGTGCCCGCCACCGCCTGCACGGCCAGGTGGACCAGGCCGTCACCCCCGCACGCGACCACCACCGGCGGACGCCTGCGCACGGCGGCGCGGGCCCGCTCAAGGGTGTCGCCCGCCGACGCGCCCGTGATCACCTCGGGATCGGGCAGCCGCGCCAGCACCGGGCCCAGACGGCGGGCCCCCCGGCCGCCTCGGGCGGCCGGGTTCACCAGGACGACGGGCCGGTTCACTCGGACGGCGTTCCGTCGAGCTCCTCTTCGATCTGCCGGGCCTTGAGGGCCGCGGCGGCGTCGGCGCGTTTGTCGTGGAAGTACATGAACGCCTCGGCCACGAAGAACAGGCCGATCATCGGCAGCGCGAGCGCCAGCATCGTGAACGGGTCTTGGCTGGGGGTCGCGACGGCGGCGAACACGAAGAACCCGAAGACCACCATGCGCTGGTGCTTGGCCACGGTCTCGTAACGCACCACGCCGATCAGGTTCAGGAAGACCAGCAGCAGCGGCAGCAGGAACGACACGCCGAAGATCAGCAGCATCATCATCAGGAACGTCAGGTAGTCGTTGACGTCGATGAGCGGCACCGCGTTCTCGGGCACGAAGCCCAGCAGCAGCGACAGGCCCTTGTCCATCGTCAGGTAGGCGAGCGTCGCGCCGGCCAGGAACAGCGGGAACGCCAGGCCGAGGAAGGTGTAGCTGTAGCGCTTCTCGTTGCGGTAGAGGCCCGGCGTCACGAACGCCCAGAGCTGGTAGATCCACAACGGCGAGGCCACCACGATGCCGAAGATGAAGGCGACCTTCAGGTTGATGAACAGACCGCCGGTGACACTGCCGACCACCAGGCTGCACTCCTTGCCGCCGCCGAGCCGGTAGGCGTCGGGGAGCCGGCAGAAGGGCCCGGTCATGAAATCCCAGATCGGGTCGAAGAAGACCAGACCGAGGATCGTCGCGAGCACCACGCCGATGATCATCTTGAACAGGCGGTTGCGCAGCTCGCGAAGGTGGTCCATGAGCGACATGCGCCCATCGGGATCGTCCGCCGCGGCCGAGGGCTTCGGCGTCGACGACCTCTTCAACAGGGCCATCCCATGATCCTGTCTCGAAAGAAGGTGCGGCGGGGGTCAGTTCTTCTTGTCGGACGGCTGAGCGGCCGGCTGCGAGGTGGCGCGGAGCTTCGCGTTCTCCTCCTCGAGCTGGCGCAGCCGGTCTTCGACCGACGGCGTCGCGGTCGCGGGCGGGATCTGCGCCGGCGGCGCCGGGGCGGGCTGCGGCGTCACGGTCTCGGCCTGCGCCTGCACCACGGTGGACTTGTCGTCGTCCTCCTCGCGGAGCTTCTGCGTCTCCTTCTTGAACAGGCGCAGCGACTGGCCCAGGGCACGAGCCGTGTCGGGGAGCTTCTTGGCGCCGAACAGCAGGATGATGATGAGCCCGATGATGATGAGCTCAGTGGGTCCCAGGCTTCCCATGACACGTCCTTAAGGGGCGGGTGATGCACGTCCTTGCCCGATCGTACGCTGCGATCGCAGTGCTCATCACCCTTCAGGGGGACGAATCGGGTCCATTCGACTCTTGGCCCGCTCGATTTCGGCCCCCAGTCCCCGGGCCGCAACGAAGACCCGAATGGCCAGAACCCCCACCAGCAGCAGCCCGGCGACCCCCAGCCCGACGAGTAACCAGAGCACGTCAGACGCCGACCTCGTAGTTGGCCAGGGTCTGCTTGGCGGTCTCGGCGACCCGCTCGGCCAGGCTCTCGGGGCGGACGACCCGGCCCGAATCCCCCAGCCGCAACGCCAGTCGCACCAGCCAGCCCTGGTCGCGGGCGCGCAGGGCCACCCGCTGGCGGCCCTCGCCGAGCTCCTCGACCTCCTCGACCGGGTAGTACTCGGAGATCCAGCGCCCCGAGGGAGTGACCTCGAGCTCGACCAGCTCGTCGGTCTCGGAGGGGCGGAAGACGCCCTGCGTGACGTCCATCGGCTCGGCCTCGGCGGGCGGGTCGGCGGGCACGTCGAGGACGGCGACGTCCTGGATCCGGTCGACGCGGAACATGCGCATCGCCTCGGCCCGGTAGCACCAGCCCTCGAGGTAGTGGCGGCCGTCGACCAGGACGACCCGCAGCGGGTCGACCTCGCGCGGGGTGACCTCGTCGCGGCCGGGGGTGTAGTAGACGAGCGACAGGCGGCGGTTGCGGCGGGCGGCGTCGGTGACGGTCGCCAGCGCGCCCGGGGCGGCCTCGACCTCGACGGTGACCTGGGTGCTGACGGCGGCCGCGCCGTCGCCGGCGGCCTGCTCCAGCTTGGCCACCACCCGGCCCAGGACCTCTCCCCCGGCGAACTCGGGCAGCTCGCCGAGCATGCGCAGGGCCACCAGCAGCGCGCTGGCCTCGTCGACGCCCAGCTTCAGCGGCCGGGCGATCGTGTCGGCGTTGTCGATGAGGATCTCGCCGCCGTCCCAGGAGACGTCGATGAGGTCACCGGGGGTGTGGCCGGGCAGGCCGCACATCCAGACCAGCTGGAGGTCGTCGATGAGCTGCTTCTCGTTGAGCCCGAACACCTTGGCGACCTCGGGCACCGAGGCGCCCGGGTGGGACATCAGGTAGGGCACGAGGGCCAGCAGCCGGGGCAGCCGGTCGTTCAATGGAGGGCACCCTTCAGACGGCGGAGCACGGCCTCGCGGGCGTCGGGCGGGCCGTCGACCACCGCGTCGGGCCCCAGGCTGGCCAGCCAGCCCGCGAGCCGCTCGGGGTCGGTGAAGACGATGTCGGCCTCGTCCCATTCGGCGCCGGGCCGCACCTCGCGGGCCAGGTGGCGCAGGCCCTGGCAGGTGCCGGGGCGCACGCGCACCGTGGCGGTGCGCTCGGGGCCCGGGTCGTCTCCGGCGTACGCCACCAGCGCCCGCAGGTCGGCGCCCTCGGGCACCTCGACGCTGCCCGGCCGCCCGGTGGGCGTGACGTCGCCGACGATCCGGCTGAGCCGGAAGACGCGGGTGCCGTCGCGGGTGCGGTCGTGGCCGACGACGTACCAGCGGCCGCGGCGCGAGAGCACGCCCCACGGCTCGACCACGCGCTTGAGGACCGTCTCGCTGCCCGCGGAGCGGTAGCTGAAGGTCACCGCCCGGCGGTCGCGGACCGCCTCCCAGAGCGGGGTGAAGGCCGCGTCGCGGGTGTCGACCCGCAGCTCCAGCGGCCCCTCGGCCAGGTCGGTCTCGACGCCGCCGGCCTTGAGCTTGAGCATCGCGCCGCCGGCCGCCTCGGCGAGGCTGGCCCGCTGCCAGACCTGCGCGGCCAGCCCGAGCACGGCCGCCTCGTCGGGCTCCAGCGTGATCTCGGGCAGTTCGTAGGACTGCTTGACGATGCGATAACCCGGGTCGTCCTCCCACGGGTCCTTCTGGACCTCGATCGGGATGCCGATCTCGCGGAGCTCGTTCTTGTCCCGCTCGAACATCCGCTGGAAGGCCTCGTCGTTGACCGGGTCGTATCCCGGGACCGCGAAGCGGATCTGCTCCGCACTCAGCGGACGCCGGGTCGACAGCAGGCAGATCACCAGATTAAGCAACCGTTCCGTCTTCCGCCGCGACATCGGCCCTCCTTCCTGACTCGAACGCTACCCTTTTCCGGTGATCAGATGGCGCAGGGGCGAGGTCCGTGAGATCAGGCGCGAATGGCCCGGCGCGCTCGAGATCGAGGTCGCCGTCGACGACGGCTCCCGATGCCGGGCGCTGGCCTATCCGCCGCTGGTGGGCCGCCCCGAGCCCGGCGACACGGTGCTGCTGAACACGACCGCGCTCGCCATGGGCCTCGGTACGGGAGGTTACGCCATGGTGGTGGCGATTCCTGACCGTTTGCCACAAGATCCCTCGGGGCCGGGGCATCTCGTCAAGGCCCGGTACACCCCCCTGCAGGCCACGGTTCTGGGCGCCGACGAGCAGGACTCCCCCCACCACGAGGTTCTGCGCGAGGCCGACTCCCTCGACGGTATGCCCGTCGTGGTCGCCGACCTGCACTCGGCCCTGCCCGCGATCCTCTGCGGCCTCTATCTGGAGCGCCCGGCGGCCCGGGTGGCCTACGTGATGCTCGACGGCGGCGCGCTCCCGGCGTGGTTCTCGATGGCGTGCGCGAAGCTCCGCGAGATCGGCTGGTTGACAGGCGTTGTCACGGTCGGCCAGTCGTTCGGCGGCGACCTGGAGGCGGTCACCACCCACACCGGCCTGCTGGCCGCCCGCCACATCCTGGACGCCGACCTGACGGTCGTGGCCCAGGGCCCCGGCAACCTCGGCACCGGCACCAAGTGGGGCTTCTCGGGCGTCTCCTCGGGCGAGGCGGTCAACGCCGCCGGCGTGCTGAACGGCCGCCCGGTGGCCGCCCTGCGCGTCAGCGAGGGCGACCTCAGAGAGCGCCACATCGGCGTCTCCCACCACAGCCTCACCGCCTACGGCCGCGTCGCCCTCACCCGCGCCGACGTCGTCGTGCCCGAACTCGGCGGCGACTTCGGCGCCCGGGTCGAGCGCCAGGCCGCCGTCCTGGGCGACCGCCACAACCTGGTGAAAGTCCAAACCGAGGGCCTGTACGACGCCCTGAAGGCCTCCCCCGTAGGTCTGTCGACCATGGGCCGCAAACTCGACGAAGACCTGGCCTACTTCCTCACCTCGGCGGCCGCCGGCCGCCACGCCGCCACCCTCCTGCCCGCCTGACCGGAAGCCCGACTGGCCGGAAGCCCGCCTGACCGCCAGCCCGGCGATCAGGGCCCCTGTTCCCGATCGCCGGGTTTTCCGGGTGATGCGACATCCGCACCGATCGGCGGCCCTGAGCGGCTCTTGGGCCTCAGATGTGCCGTGGCGGGGCGGACCGGGCGCGGCCGGTCGGCGCCGGTTGCGGCGCGGGGCGGAGGCGGCGGTCGGTGCCGAGCGGGCGGAGCCGTAACGGACCGGCGTTTGCACCCCTGGACGGCGCGGGAGGATGACCGCGACCCGAGCTACCCCCGAGCACCGTTGGGTTCGTAGAACTCTTTGAAGGTGAAGGCGTCGGGGGTCGGGCCCTTCTGGCGGAGCAGGGTCAGCCGGTTCCACGCCTCCTTGAGCGAGGGGATCTCGCCCTCCTCGACCCACCACATCACCGTGTAGGGCTCGGCCACGCGATGGAACCACTCGCGGCGGCGCTGGAGGATCGCCAGGTGGGGCGAGCGGTAGACGAAGTTCCACAACGCGTCGCGCGACTCCCAGATCGAGTAGTTGATCAGCAGGTGGTCGCCGAACTCGTGGGTGATGGTCTCTTCGGGGTCGTCCTCGTTGGCGATGGCGCGCCAGACGAAGCCGGGGGCGGCGTCGGCCTGGGTGTTCACGGGTTCGAGGGCGGCGACGAACTCGGCCAGCAGGGGGTCGTCGACGGGCGCGCGCATGTGGGCGACGTTGAACTGGGCCAGATGCATGGCCTCACCGTCGCAAAGCGGGGGCCTCTATGTCAACTTTGATTTGTTTTAGAGTTCTCTTGGGGGAAGACGACGCAGCACTCCCCCGGACGGGGATCGAGCCGGGGCGCGCCGGGCTCCCCCCGGCCTTCGAGCAGCCCCCGGCAGAGGGAGAGGTTCATCGAGCACACCAGCAGCGGCTGCTCCTGGGCGAGCACGTGGAACGGGCAGTTGCGCAGCCGCAGCAGGCCCGCGTCGTCGTAGGGCTCGTAGCCGCGTTCGGCGAGCAGTTCGGGCAGCGTCGCGGCGGCGCTCTCGGCCCCCAGACGCGCGCCGATGCGGTGGGCGGCCTTCTCGGCCACCTCGTCGCCGCCCAGCAGGTCGACCACCTCGGCCAGCACCAGGGCCAGAGTCCGGTAGTCGCGCGGCGGCACGCTGACGACGTGCTCCCCTGGCGCCCGGCGGTAGACCTTCGCGGGACGGCCGCTGCCGGGACCCTTCTTCTCGGTCAGCCGGGCGAAATCGGCCTCCAGCAGGCCCGCCTCGACAAGCTTGTCAAGATGAAAGGCCGCCAGGGGGCGCGCGACGCCGGCCGCTTCCGCGGCCTCGTTGCGCCCGACCGGGCGGCCTTTCGAGGTGACGAATCGGTAGAGCTCACGGCGGACGGGGTCGTTGAGGGCCGCGACCGCCGCGAGATCGTCCATGGTTCTTACAGGGCGCCGAGCACGTCGACGACGAACACCAGGGTGTCGGTGCCCTTGATGCCGGCGTCGGGCTGGCCGGCCTCGCCGTAGCCGAGGGCCGGCGGGATGGTGATCAGCACGCGGCTGCCGACGTTGACGCCGGTCAGGCCCTGCTTCCAGCCGGGCACGACCTGGTTGAGCGCGAACGAGGTCGGCTGCTTGCGCTCCCAGGAGCTGTCGAACTGCTTGTCGGTGCCCCAGATCTTGCCGGTGTAGTGGACCATCACCGTCTGGTTCTCGGCGACCTTCGGGCCGTCACCCTGGATGACGGTCTTGACCGTCAGGTCCTTCGGCGGCTGCGCGGAGGTCGTGGTGGTCAGCGTCGGGGCGGTGTCGCCACCGGGGTTGACAAGCTTGACACCCTCGATGCCGGGGTCGTTCGCCTTGCCCTCGGCGGCCTTGGCGGTCGCCGACACGACGTCGATGACCAGCACCTGCGAGCTGGTGGTGAAGTCGGTGCCCTGGCTCTTGGCCTGCTCGACCACGGCCGGGTCGATCGAGTCCTTGCCGACCACGACGAGCACGCGACCGCCGGGCTTGCTGCCCAGCAGGCCGTCGTAGAGCGCCTTGGGCATCTGCTGCTGGCTGATCGGCACGAACTCGGCCTGGCCGGTGTCGTAGGCGGAGCCGGTGGCCTTGTTCTCCTTGCCGTCCCAGGTCCAGACGCTCACCTTGGCGACGAGCGTGTCGCCGTCGGCGGCGGCGGCGCCGCTGCCCTCGGAGATGACCCGGGTGGACGAGACCAGCGCCGGACCCCCCTTCGGGAAGGTCACGCTGGGCTTCTTGCCCAGGTCACCGGAGACCTTGATGTCTTTCGGGTCGGCGGCGGGGCCGACCGGGGCGGCCGCGGCGGCGCCCGACGAGGCGGCCGCGCTGGGCGCGGCGCTCGTGGCGGCGGCGGAAGGGCTGGCTCCGGTGGCCGTCTTCTGTGCGGTGCCGCACGCGACGGCGGACAGCAGCAAAGGAAGTGCGGCGGCGGCGATGGCCGTGCGGCGGCGCATGTGAAAGTCCTCAGGAATATGACAGCGGGTTCGGGTCACACTACCCGAACCCGCCGTCTGCCCGTCGTAAGGAGATCACATTCCCGCGATCAGCTTGTCGACCCGTTCGTCAACACTTCGGAATGGGTCTTTGCAGAGAACGGTCCGCTGCGCCTGGTCGTTGAGCTTCAGGTGCACCCAGTCGACGGTGAAGTCGCGCCGCTTCTCCTGGGCCTTGCGGATGAACTCGCCGCGCAACCGGGCCCGCGTGGTCTGCGGCGGGACCGACTTCGCCTCGAAGATCTTGATGTCGGACGCGACCCGCTCGACCGACCCCCGCTTCTGCAGCAGGTAGAACAGCCCGCGCTTGCGGTGCACGTCGTGGTAGGCCAGATCGAGCTGGGCCACCCGCGGCGAGGAGAGCGGGAGGTCGTACTTCTTTCTGTAACGTTCAATCAGCTGGTATTTCGTGACCCAGTCGATCTCCCGCGAGACCAGGTCGAGGTCGCCGGTCTCCACGGCGCGCAGGGTGCGCTCCCAGAGTTCCAGCACCCGCTTGCTGATCTCGTCGCCGCCGCGGCGGTCGACGAAGTCCTTCGCCTTGCCGAGGTACTCCTGCTGGATCTCCAGCGAGGACGCCTCGCGGCCGTTGGCCAGCCGCACCCGGCGGCGGCCGGTCATGTCGTGGGAGACCTCGCGGATCGCCCTGATCGGGTTCTCCAGCGACAGGTCGCGCATCACCACGCCCGCCTCGATCATGCGCAGCACCAGGTCGGTGGCGCCGACCTTGAGCAGCATGGTGGTCTCGCTCATGTTGGAGTCGCCCACGATGACGTGGAGCCGGCGGAAACGCTCGGCGTCGGCGTGGGGTTCGTCGCGGGTGTTGATGATGGGACGGCTGCGCGTCGTCGCCGACGACACGCCCTCCCAGATGTGCTCGGCGCGCTGGGAGACGCAGTAGACGGCGCCGCGCGGGGTCTGCAGCACCTTGCCGGCCCCGCAGATGATCTGCCGGGTGACCAGGTAGGGGATCAGGACGTCGGCCAGGCGGCCGAACTCGCCGTGCCGGCCGACGAGGTAGTTCTCGTGGCAGCCGTAGGAGTTGCCGGCCGAGTCGGTGTTGTTCTTGAAGAGGTAGATGTCGCCGGCGATGCCCTCCTCGCGGAGGCGCTTCTCGGCGTCGACGAGCAGCCCTTCGAGAATGCGCTCGCCCGCCTTGTCATGGGTGACCAGCTCCACGACGTTGTCGCATTCAGGGGTGGCGTACTCAGGATGGCTGCCGACGTCGAGGTAGAGACGGGCGCCGTTGCGGAGGAAGACGTTGCTCGATCGGCCCCAGGACACCACTCGCCGGAACAGGTAGCGGGCCACCTCGTCGGGGGACAGCCTGCGCTGACCCCGGAACGTGCAGGTGACGCCGTACTCGTTCTCCAGCCCGAAGATGCGACGATCCATCACCTCACCCTATTCCCAGATCCGTCGTGTGCGGTAGGAAACTCATGGTCGTCTACATTCCCCGCGAACCTCAGTAATAGATCTCGACGACCTTCACGATCTGGCCACTCTTCACGGTGATGAGCGAGGTGGGCTCTCCCTGGGCGGCGAGCTCCAGCAGCCGCTCGCGCGGGCACTTCTCGGTGCCGAGGGCGGCGGAGTTGATCGTCTGGTCGTTCCCCTTGCAGCCGACCGCGCTGAGGAACACCACGTCGGAGGCGATCGGGGCGGCGTAGGTCATGCCGCCCTCGGGCCCGACGAAGTCCCCGCTCGCGTACCGGACCGGGACGTAACGCGCCTCGTCGCCCTCAAGCGAGACGATCCGCCCGCGCAGCACGCCGTCGGCGCTCGGGGACATCTGGTTGAAGTCGTGGCCCTCGTCGTACTGGAACTTGGCCGACTTGATCTTCGGGACCCTCCCCGAGATCGGGTCCTCCTTGTCGACGTCGGCGCTCACCTGGGGCGTCTGGGTCGGCGCGGCGCTCTCCGTGGGCTCGGCGACCGTCTCGCTCGGCTGCGGCGCCGGGGGCGTGACGGTCTCGGTGACCGTCGCGGTGACCGTGGGAGCGGGGGCCGCCGTCTCGGCCGGAGCGGAACAGGCGGCAAGCGGGAGGACGGCCAGGGCCAGCAGGGCCCGCCGGAATGTGATCGTCATAGCGGGACGAGCCTAGCGAAACCCGTGTTAAGTCCGCGCAAGTTGGTGTTTATGGTGGAACCCGAAAAATCCTCGGCACCGTCCGTGGTGAAGAACCTTTTCCGTTACGGCTCCGCCTGGCCGGCCACCCGACCGGGTCGGGCCACACACGGGGCCAGCGACAACACCTGCGGCTTCACCTATTCAGGAGTCCGACCGCAAACTGGTGACGCGGCGAGCTCTGCGGAGCCGTGATCTGCCTTGGGTTCTGCGGAGCCGTGATCCGCCTTGGGCTCCGCGGGTCTGTGATCTGCTTCGGACTCCGCGTGGTCGTGACCAGCCTCGAACTAGGCGTGGTCGTGATCTGCTTCGGACTCCGCTGGGCCGTGACCTGCTGCGAAATGCACGGGATCGGGACCTGCTTCGGACTCTGTGTGGTCGTCACCTGCTTCGGCGAGGAGGCGGCGCAGGCGCCGGACTTCGGCGATCAGGCGGGGGACGTGCTGCCGGGCCTCGGCGATGAAGCGGGCGTTCTCGTCCCAGCGGCCGTCGGCGACGTCGACGTAGCGGGGTTGCTGGATGAGGGTGCCGGCCACGATCTCGTGGTGGTCGAAGTCAGGCCAGCGTTCACCGAGCTGGGTGTCGGGGGTGGTGCTGACCGCGACCAGGTTCATGGCCCAGTCATCGTCGAGTAGCCGCACATACCAGGGGCCGGGGGTCGTGGCGTCGACCAGGTCCTCGATCGCGGCGAGTTCCTCGTCGGTCATCGGTCCGGCCGCTTCCATGCGGGCGAGCTCCTCATTCGCGGTGGCGGCGTGCCCGGAAACGGGGGCGCCCCGCCGATATACGGCGGGGCGGGCCCGTTCACGGGTCTTCGGGTGGGGCTACAGCGGTGGTTCGGAGCCCGTGTCGATGTCGCCCTCGGGGGCCGTGGGCGGGGGCTTCGGGCCGCCTTCGGCTGCGGGGGCGGCCGGGGTCTCGGGGGCGGCGGGTGTGGCGGGCGTGAGGAGGCGCTCCAGGCGGGGGCCGCTGAGGCGCAGGAACTTGCGGTGTTCGCGGTTGCGGTCGAGGACCGCCACCTCGAGCTGGGCGGCCGAGGGGCGTTCGCCGCCCGGTTCGGTCAGCGCGGTCAGGGCGGCGTCGAGGGCCTCGGCCAAGGGCGCGCCCGGACGGTAGCGCTCCTTCAGGCGGGTCGCGACCGTGTCGGACTGGCCGCCGATGACGGCCATGCCCTGCTCGTCGAAGACCGAGCCGTCGAAGGTGAGGCGGTAGATCTGGTCTTGGTCGGCCGACTCGCCGACCTCGGCGACGACGATCTCGACCTCGAGGGCCTTGATCGAGTCGGTGAAGATCATGCCGAGCTGGCTGGCGTAGACGTTGGCGAGCGCGCGGGCGGTGACGTCCTTGCGGTTGTAGTTGTAGCCGTTGACGTCGGCGTAGCGGATGCCGGCCTGGCGGAGGGTCTCGAACTCGTTGTAGCGGCCGACGGCGGCGAAGCCGATGCGGTCGTAGATCTCGCTGATCTTGTGCAGCGCCTTGGACGGGTTCGGGGCCACCAGCAGGATGCCGTCGGCGTACTGGACCACGACCACGCTGCGGCCTCGGGCGATGCCCTTCCGCGCGTATTCCGCGCGGTCGCGCATGATCTGTTCAGGCGACGCGTAAGGGAACGGCATGGACACCTGTGGGGTTCCTTTCTAGCGCAGCGGGGCGGTCGGCCCGTCGGGATCGATCATCCGGCCGGCCAGCAGCGTCTCGACGGCGGCGGTGACCTCCTCGTCGGGGAGACGGCGGAAGCCCTCGTCGGTGATGACCGCCACGACCGGCCAGATCTTGCGGGTCACGTCGGGACCGCCCGTCGCCGAGTCGTCGTCGGCGGCGTCGTAGAGCGCCTGAAGGACGGTCAGCACGGCCTCGTCGGGCGCGGCGTTCTCGCGGTAGAGCTTCTTCAGCGAGCCGCGCGCGAAGATCGAACCGGAGCCGATCGAGTGGTAGAGCTGGTGTTCGTAGGGGCCGCCGCCGACGTCGTACCCGAAGATGCGGCCGCCGCCGATCCGCTCGTCGTAGGCCGCGAAGATCGGGACGACGACCAGGCCCTGCATGGCCGCGCCGAGGTTGCCGCGCACCATGGTCGCCAGGCGGTTGGCCTTGCCCTCGGTCGAGAGCGACCGGCCTTCGAGCTTCTCGTAGTGCTCGAGCTCGACCTGGTAGAGGCGGGCCATCTCGATGCCGGTCGAGGCGGTGCCGGCGATGCCCATGCAGGAGTACTCGTCGGTCCGGAAGACCTTCTCCATGTCGCGGTTGGAGATCATGTTGCCCGAGGTGGCGCGCCGGTCGCCGGCCATCACCACGCCGCCCGCGCAGGTGATCGCCACGATCGTGGTCGCGTGGGGGATCTGCTCGCCGACGGGGGCGGGCAGCGCGTCGCGGTTGCCCGGGAGCATGTCCGGGGCGTAGCCACGCAGGAACTCCGTGAAGGACGAGGAACCCGTATTGGTGAAGAGGTTGTTCATCCAGGCCTGCTGAGATGCCACGCGACTCCCTCCTAGGTCGTGTTGTTTACGCCGACCCTACTCATGTGACAGCGCTGGTTGCACTCTTCCCGATCAGCTGACCGCGAACCGGGTTCATGATCGGTAATTTTCGGCGGAAACGACTCGTCGCGGCCGGCGGAGGGTTCCGCGACCGCGACGAGGGGCGTGGCGAGGTGGGCGTTGGCCCCTTTACTCGCCGCCCTTCTGCACGTAGGACCGGACGAACTCCTCGGCGTTCTCCTCGAGGACCTCGTCGATCTCGTCGAGGATCGAGTCGACGTCGTCGCTGAGCTTCTCGTGGCGCTCCTGGACGTCGCTGCCCGACTGCTCCTCGACCTGCTCGGTCTCGGTCTCCTGCCGGCCCGTCTGCTTCTGACCGCCGGTGTCCCTGCTCGCCATCGGTGATACCTCCACTCGGGGGACGTGTCTGCTTCATATCTTCCCCGAACCGACCGACAACTCGCCTGAATCGCCATGCGATCTTCAAACGGGTTGACCGGATAGCCCGACTATCCAATAATCATCGGACAGTACCGCTATCCAATCGAAACGGGGTGCGCTCGAATGTCTCCCTCCACCCTTACCACCGCCGGGATCCTGCTGATCACCGTGCCCGGCGTCGCCTTCGGTGGGGCCAGTCTGCTCGCTCACATACTCGGACGTATACCCGGATATCTGGACAATCCAGTCAGACGGGGACTGTGGCGTGCCGGACACGCCCACGCCGGGGTGCTCGTGCTCTTCTCCCTGGTCGCTCTGATCTATCTCGACCAGGCCGACCTCTCCCCCGGATTCCGGTCGCTGGCGCAGTGGCTCATCGTGGCCGCGCCGGTCCTGATGCCGCTGGGGTTCTTCCTGTCGGTCGTACGGCCGAGCGACACGCGCCCCAACCGGCTGATCTGGCTCACGGGTCTGGGCGGGGTCTCGCTGGCCGCGGGTACGATCATCCTGGGAATCGGGTTGCTCTAGATCTCCCGGATAGGGAGCGAAACCGCCGTCGGCCCACCAGAATATAGAGCGCATGGGGAGCTCGGATTCGGGTCAGACAGGTGGTCGGTTCAGATCGGTAAGCACACGGCGCAGGCTCACCATGGGAGCTCCACGTCGGGCACGCCCGGTCCGCCCGTGAGACCCGAGCGCCCGAAGCAGCGGCTGCTGGGGGCCCGCTACCAGCTCACCATCCCGATCCGCCGCGACGGCTCGGGCATCATGTGGCAGGCCCACGACCTGCTGCTGAAGCGCGACGTCGCGATCAAGGAAGTCCAGCCGCCCTACCGCACCGACCGGCCCGACATGGAGCTGGCCCGGCGCAAGGCGCTCAACGAGGCCCGGTCGGCCGCCCGGCTCAGCCACCCGGCCATCATCACGGTCCACGACCTGCTGGAGGAGAACGGCCGCCTCTACATCGTGACCGAATTCCTCGAAGGGCTGACCCTCAAACAGACCATCGAGCACCTGGGCTCGCTGCCGGTCCACTGGTCGGCGTGGATCGGCTACCAGCTCCTGGCCGGCGTGCGGCACGCCCACGACGCCGGGGTCGTCCACGGCGACATCAAGCCGGCCAACGTGCTGCTGACCGGCGACCGGGTGGTGCTGACCGACTTCGGCATCGCCGCCCTCGAGCACGAGGCGGCGGCCCCGACGACCGTGCCGGTCACCCGTACGGTCGACTTCATCGCGCCCGAGCGGATGAGCGGCGGCCCGGCCACCCCGGCGGCCGACCTGTGGTCGCTGGGCGCGACGATCTACACCGCGGTCGAGGGGCGGCCGCCGTTCCTCGGCACGGCCATGTCGGTGCTCGGCCTGGCCACCACCCGCGACCCCGATCCGCCCTCGAAGGCGGGCGCGCTGGTGCCCGTCCTCAACGGGCTGCTGCGCCGGCAGGCCCGCGACCGGCTGCCCGGCAAAGAGGTGTCGTTGCTGCTGGCGGGCCTGTTACACCGTGAGGGCATCGCGGCGGCGACGCCGGGGCGGCGGGCCGACTACCTGCCGCCCGACGCCTTCACGATGTAGCTTCCAGGTCGCCCTCGGTGTCCAGGAACGCCTGCTGGAGGGCGGCCATGATCTCGGGGTCGGGCTCGGCCCACATGCCGCGCCCGGCCGCTTCGAGCAGCCGTTCGGCGATGCCGTGCAGGGCCCAGGGGTTCGACTCGCTGAGGAACTTGCGGTTCTCCTCGTCCAGCACGTAGGTGGCGGCGATCTTGTCGTACATCCAGTCGGCGACCACGCCCGTGGTGGCGTCGTAGCCGAACAGGTAGTCGACGGTGGCGGCCAGTTCGAAGGCGCCCTTGTAGCCGTGGCGGCGCATGGCGGCCAGCCAGCGCGGGTTGACCACCCGGGCGCGGAAGATGCGGCTGGTCTCCTCGGTGAGGCTGCGGGTGCGCACCGCGTCGGGGCGGGTCGAGTCGCCGATGTAGGCCTTCGGGTCGCGTCCGGTCAGGGCGCGCACGGTGGCGATCATGCCGCCGTGGTACTGGAAGTAGTCGTCGGAGTCGGCGATGTCGTGCTCGCGGGTGTCGACGTTCTTGGCCGCGATGTTGATCCTCTTGTACGCCGCCTCCATCGCCTCCCGCGCCGGCACCCCGTCGACGCCCCGGCCGTAGGCGAAGCCGCCCCACACGGCGTAGACCTCGGCGAGGTCGCGGTCGTCGCGCCAGTTCCGGCTGTCGATCAGCGGCAGCAGCCCGGCCCCGTACGCGCCCGGAGCCGAGCCGAAGATGCGCAGGGTCGAGCCGTCGGCCGCGACGTGGTCGCGTACGTAGTTGCCGTCCTCCGCCAGCTCGGCGACGAGCTTGACCGCGTCGTCCATCAGGGCCACCACGTGGGGGAAGGCGTCGCGGAAGAAGCCGCTGATGCGGACGGTGACGTCCACCCGGGGGCGGCCCAGTTCGGCGGCGGGCACGATCTCCAGGCCGGTGACGCGGCGGGAGGCGTCGTCCCAGACCGGGCGCACGCCCAGCAGGGCGAGGACCTCGGCGACGTCGTCGCCCGAGGTGCGCATGGCGCTGGTGCCCCAGATCGACAGGCCGACCGAGCGGGGCCACTCCCCCGTGTCGGCCCGGTAGCGCTCGACCAGCGACTCGGCCATCGCTTGGCCGGTCTCCCAGGCCAGGCGGCTGGGCACCGCCTTGGGGTCGACGGAGTAGAAGTTGCGGCCGGTCGGCAGCACGTTCACCAGGCCGCGCAGCGGCGAACCGCTGGGCCCGGCCGGGATGTAGCCGCCGTCGAGGGCGTGCAGGACGTTGGTGAGCTCGTCGGCGGTGCCGTCGAGGCGGGGCACGATCTCGGTGGCGGCGAACCGCAGGATCTCGCCGACCGCGCCCTCTTCGGTCACCGCGGCGGGGTCCCAGCCGGCCGCCTCCATGGCCGCGACCAGCTCGCGGGCCCTGGCCTCCACCTCGTCGACGTCGGCGCGGGCGTCGCCGTGCTCGGTCAGGCCGAGGGCCTCGCGCAGGCCGGGGAGGGCCTGGTCGCCGGCCCACATCTGGCGGGCGCGCAGGATCGCCAGCACCAGGTCGACGCGGGCCTCGCCGGTGGGGGCCTGGCCCAGGACGTGCAGGCCGTCGCGGATCTGGACGTCCTTGACCTCGCAGAGCCAGCCGTCGACGTGCAGCAGGAAGTCGTCGAACTCGGCGTCGTGGGGGCGGTCGTCCAGGCCCAGGTCGTGGTCGAGGCGGGCGGCCTGGATGAGCGTCCAGATCTGGGCGCGGACGGCGGGCAGCTTGGCCGGGTCCATGGCCGCGATGGAGGCGTGCTCGTCGAGGAGCTGCTCCAGGCGGGCCATGTCGCCGTAGGTGTCGGCGCGGGCCATCGGCGGCACCAGGTGGTCGACCAGGGTGGCGTGGGCGCGGCGTTTGGCCTGGGTGCCCTCGCCCGGGTCGTTCACCAGGAACGGGTAGATCAGCGGGAGGTCGCCGAGGGCGGCGTCGGGGCCGCAGGCGGCCGACAGGCCGGCCGACTTGCCGGGCAGCCATTCGAGGTTGCCGTGTTTGCCGACGTGGACGACGGCGTCGTACCGGGTCGAGAGCCAGTGGTATGCGGCCAGGAAGTGGTGGCTCGGCGGCAGGTCGGGGTCGTGGTAGATGGCGATGGGGTTCTCGCCGAAGCCGCGCGGCGGCTGGACCATGACGACCAGGTTGCCGTCCTGGAGGGCGGCCAGGACGATGTCGTCGCCGTCGACGAACAGCTCGCCGGGGGCCGGGCCCCAGTGGTGTTCCATCGCCTCGCGCAGGTCGGCGGGGAGGGTGTCGAAGTGGGCGCGGTAGTCGTCCTTGTGGATGCGGACCGGGTTGCCGGCGAGCTGCTCGTCGGTGAGCCAGTCGGGGTCCTGGCCGCCGGCCGCGATCAGGGCGTGGATCAGGGCGTCGCCGTCCTGGGCGGCCACGCCGGGGAAGTCGCCGACGGCGTATCCGGCCTCGCCCATGGCCTTCAGCAGCCGGACCACGCTGCGCGGGGTGTCGAGGCCGACGGCGTTGCCGATGCGGGAGTGCTTGGTCGGGTAGGCCGACAACATGATCGCCACGCGGCGCTCGGCGACGGGGATGTGGCGCAGGCGGGCGTGCCGGACCGCGATCCCGGCCACGCGGGCGGCGCGTTCGGGGTCGGCGGCGTAGACGGTGAGCCCGTCGGGGTCGATCTCCTTGAACGAGAAGGGGACCGTGATGATGCGGCCGTCGAACTCGGGGATGGCGATCTGGGAGGCGGCGTCGAGCGGGGACAGGCCGTCGTCGGCGTCCTCCCAGGTGGCCCGGTCGGTGGTGAGGCAGAGCCCCTGGAGGATCGGGATGTCGAGGTCGGCGAGCGCGCCGACGTCCCACGCCTCGTCCTCGCCGCCCGCCTGCGCGGTGGCGGGCCGGGTGCCGCCGGCGGCCAGGACGGTCACGATCAGGGCGTCGCACGCGCGCAGGGTGTCGATCAGGCCGGGCTCGGCGGTCCGCAGCGAGGCGCAGTAGACGGGGAGCGGGCTTGCGCCTTTGTCCAGAATGGCTTCGGACAACGTCTGGATGAAAGCGGTGTTGCCGGCGACGTGGTGGGCCCGGTAATAGAGGATCCCGACGACCGGCGTCGCATGTCCCGAAATTTCCGGACCGCGCGGAGCGCTGTCCGGATGGCCCTCGCCTGCCCCGCCGGCGCTCACGGTTTCCGGCGACTCGGACGGTGTCGGCGTGGTCACGGCCCCTCCCGCCGCTTCGCCGAGGCCCCACGAGGGGAGCGCCGCCGGGGGTGCGAAGCCGTGGCCCGTCAGGAGCAGGGTGTCGCTGAGGAAGTGGTGCAGCTCGGTGAGGTTGGCCGGGCCGCCGTGGGCGAGGTAGGCGTGCGCCTCGGCGCAGACGCCGCTCGGGACCGTGGAGAGTTCCATCAGTTCGGCGTCGGGGGCCTGCTCTCCGCCCAGCACCACGACCGGCTTCCCGCTGGCCAGCAGGGCGTCGAGGCCCTCCTCGTAGGCGCGGCGGCCACCCAGGAGGCGGACCACGATCACGTCGGCGTCGTCGAGTAACGCGGCCGGGTCGGGGGTCCGGGAGGGGTTCGCCAGCCGGTAGGGCGCGCCGCTCGCGCGGGCGCTCAGCAGGTCGGTGTCCGACGTGGACAGCAAAACGATCATGGCGAAGCCCTCCCTCGGGGTCCGCGCCCCGGGTCGTTTGTCCAGGTGACGGCCGAGTCTCCTGGCTCCCGGATCAGGGCTCACCCCGGCCTTCCCTGTGACAGTGGCCGTCGGTGGGGTTCGCTCCCCGGTGACAGTGGCGGGACCGCGCCGGATTCACACCGGCTTCCTCGTTTGTGCCGTCGCCCGATGAGACTACGGGACTCCCCCGGCTTGCAAGACCCACGGTGGGCTTTACCATCCTCGACGTGGCCATTACCGGACAATCCTCGCGCGACGTCTGCCCCGGCGCGTTGCAGGTCCACCCCGCCGCCGACGGGCCGCTGGCCCGGGTCCGGCTGCCCGGGGGCGACCTGACGGGGGCCCAGCTGGGCGTGCTCGCCGAGGCCGGCGGAGGTGTGCTGGAGCTGACGTCGCGGGCGAACGTCCAGGTCAGAGGGGTCAAGGAGCCGGCCGGGTTCGCGGCGGCGGTCGCGGCGGCCGGGCTGCTGCCCTCGCCGTCGCACGAGCGGGTGCGCAACATTGTCGCCTCGCCGCTGGACGGTTCCGCCGCGTTCCGCGGCGTGGTCCGGGCCCTGGACGAGGCGATCTGCGCGGCCCCCGAACTGGCCGGCCTGTCCGGGCGGTTCCTGTTCGCGGTCGACGACGGGTCGGGAGACGTGGCGGGTCTCGGCGCCGACGTGCTGCTGATCGCCCGCGGCGACCGCTTCGCCGTCGTCGCGGGCACCACCGACCTCGAGTTACGGCTCCCGCCCGCCGAGGCGATCCACGAAGCGGTCCACGTGGCACAGACCTTCCTGAGCCTCTCCGACGGCGCCTGGCGCATCCCCGAAGGCGCCTTCCCGGGTGTTCCGGCCGACCTCCCCAAGCCCCGCACCAGCGGCTACGTCGGCGATTTCGGCGACGCGACCGGCGCGCTGGTCCCCCTGGGCCGGCTGACCGCCGCGCAGGCGAGGGTGCTGGCGGAGGCGGCGTGGCTGCGGATCACCCCGTGGCGCACCGTGCTGGTCCCGAAGGGCACGCGGCTGCCCGAGGGGCTGATCACCGACCCCGAGAGCCCCTGGCTGCAGGTCACCGCCTGCACCGGCTCCCCCGGCTGCGCGAAGTCGCTGAGCGACGTCCAGGCGGACGCGCGCCCCATCGGCTCCCCCGTCCACTGGTCCGGCTGCGCGCGGCGGTGCGGACGGCCCCGGGGCGAGGTCGTCGACCTGATCGCCACCCCTTCCGGCTACCAGCGGAGTGCATCGTGACCTACATCAAGGACGGCGCGGAGATCTACCGCCAGTCCTTCGCCACCATCCGCGCCGAGGCCGACCTGTCGGCCCTGCCGCCCGACGTGGCGCGGGTCGCGGTCCGCATGATCCACGCCTGCGGCATGACCGACCTGCCCGGCGACCTGGCTTGGTCCCCCGGGGTCGTCGCGGCGGCCAGGAAGGCCCTCGACGCGGGCGCGCCCATCCTCTGCGACGCCACGATGGTCGCGGCGGGGGTGACGCGGAAGCGGTTGCCGTCCGGGAACGAGGTGCTGTGCACCCTCGCCGACCCGCGGGTCCCGGCGCTGGCGGCGCAGCTCGGGACCACCCGCAGCGCGGCGGCGCTGGAGTTGTGGCGCGAGCGCATGGGCGGCGCGGTGGTCGCGGTCGGGAACGCGCCGACGGCGCTGTTCCGGCTGCTGGAGATGGTCGCCGAGGGGGCGCCCCGGCCGGCGGCGGTGATCGGCGTCCCGGTGGGCTTCATCGGCGCGGCCGAGTCGAAGGACGCGCTGGCCGCGTCCGACCTGGAGTTTCTGGTGGTACGCGGCCGCCGAGGCGGCAGCGCGATGACGGCGGCGGCCCTGAACGCCATCGCCAGTGACGAGGAATGATGACCGGAACGCTCTATGGCGTGGGCCTCGGCCCCGGCGACCCCGAACTGGTGACCGTGAAGGCGGCCCGGCTGCTCGGCGAGGCGGGGGTGATCGCCTACCACAGCGCCCGGCACGGCCGCAGCATCGCCCGCTCGGTCGCCGCCCCCTACCTGCGCGAGGGCCAGATCGAGGAGGCGCTCGTCTACCCGGTGACGACGGAGACGACCGACCACCCGGGCGGCTACCAGGGCGCCCTCGACGAGTTCTACGCCTCCTGCGCCGCCCGCCTGGCCGCCCACCTCGACGCGGGCCGCGACGTGGTGGTGCTCTGCGAGGGCGACCCGCTCTTCTACGGCTCGTACATGCACATGCACAAGCGCCTGGCCGGGAGTTACCCGACCGAGGTCGTGCCGGGCGTCACCTCGATCAGCGGCGCGGCGGCGGCGCTGGGCCGCCCCCTGGTCGAGCGCGACGAGACGCTGACCGTGCTGCCCGGCACCCTGCCGGCCGAGGAACTGGCCGCCCGGATCGGCGACGGCCCGGTCGCGATCATGAAGCTGGGCCGGACGTTCGCCAAGGTCCGCGCCGCCCTGGAGGAGGCCGGCCGCCTCGACGACGCCTGGTACGTCGAACGCGCCACCACCGGCGCCCAGCGCCTCGCGCCGCTGCGCGACGTCGACCCCGACTCGGTGCCCTACTTCTCCCTGGCGCTCCTGCCCTCCCCGGTCGGCGCCCCGCTCCCGCTGCCGGAGCACCCGCGCCACGACGGGCCCGGCGAGGTGGCCGTGGTCGGCCTCGGCCCCGCCGGACGCCCCTGGCTGACCCCCGAGGCGCAGGACGCCCTGGCCACCGCCGACGAACTGGTCGGCTACGGCCCCTACCTCGACCGCGTGCCGCCGAACCCGCGCCAGAAGCGGCACGCCACCGACAACCGGGTCGAGGCCGAACGGGCCGAGCACGCCCTGTCGCTGGCGCTGGCCGGGTCGCGGGTCGCGGTGGTGTCGTCGGGCGACCCGGGCGTGTTCGCGATGGCCTCGGCGGTGCTCGAAGCGGCCGCGCAGGAGCGGTTCGCGGGCGTGCCGGTCAGGGTCGTGCCGGGGCTGACGGCCGCGCACGCGGTGGCCGCCCGGGTAGGCGCGCCGCTCGGCCACGACTACTGCGTGATCTCGCTGTCCGACCAGCTCAAGCCGTGGGACGTGGTCGCCCGGCGGATCACCGCCGCGGCCGAGGCCGACCTGGTGCTGGCGATCTACAATCCGGCGTCCAAGACCCGGACCTGGCAGGTCGGGGTGGCCCGCGACCTGCTGCTCGAACACCGCCCGGCGCAGACGCCGGTGGTCGTCGGGCGCGCGGTGGGCACCCCGCAGGAGACAATCGTGGTGACGACCCTCGGCGACCTCGACCCGGCGGAGGTGGACATGCGCTGCCTGCTGATCATCGGTTCCTCGACCACCCGCGTGGCGGGCGGCGTGGTGTTCACCCCGCGCCGCTACCCGGCATGAAACGCGTCTTCATCCTGGGCGGCACCGCCGAGGCCCGAGAGCTGGCGGCCCGGCTGCATCCCGAGAACGTCGTGGTGACCTCGCTGGCGGGCCGGGTGAAGTCGCCCCGCCTGCCGGTGGGGGCGGTCGTGATCGGCGGGTTCGGCGGCTCGCTCGGGCTGGCCCGCTGGCTCTGGGAGCACCCGGTCGACGTGGTCGTCGACGCGACCCATCCGTTCGCCGCGAAGATGTCCGAGGCGGCGGCCGAGGCGGCGGGCATGACGGGCATCCCGCTGCTCGGCCTGCGGCGGCCGGGCTGGACGCAGGAGCGCGGCGACGACTGGCGGTGGGTCTCCTCGCTGGAGGAGGCCGCCCGGTCGCTGCCCGGCACGCGGGTGTTCCTGACCACCGGGCGGCGCAGCCTGGCCGTCTTCGACGGCGTTCCCGGCGTGTGGTTCCTGGCCCGCTCGGTCGATCCGCCCGACGACCCGGTGTCGATGGAGGTCGTGCTCTCGCGGGGGCCGTACACCCTCGAAGGCGAGCTGGCCCTGATGCGGGAGCACCACATCGACACCCTGGTGAGCAAGGACAGCGGCGGCGAGCTGACCCGCGCCAAACTGCGGGCCGCCCGCGAGCTGGGCGTCCCGGTCGTGATGGTCCGCCGTCCGCTGGTCCCGCCGGAGGTCCCCTACGTCGAGACGGTGACCGAGGCGGTCGACTGGGTCGGCGGGGTGGCGTAGGGCGGGCTCAGCGGGCGCGGGCCACCGAGTAGAGGTGGCTGTCGGGGAACTGGGCCGCCGTCAGGACGCGGCCGACGATGATGACCGCCGTCCGCCGCACACCCGCCGCACGCACCATGTCCGAGATATCGCCCAGCGTCCCCCGGATGATGACTTCGTCTGATCGGGAGGCGTAGGCGACCACGGCTACCGGGCAGTCAGGGCCGTAGGTCTCCGCGAGTTCCGCCGTCACCGGTTCGATGCGCTGCACGGCCAGGTGCAGGACCATCGTCGCCGTCGAGCGGCCCAGCGTGGTCAGGTCCTCCCCCTCGGGCATCGGGGTGGCGCGTTCGGAGGTGCGGGTGAGGATGATCGTCTGGGCCACGCCGGGGACCGTCAGCTCGCGTCTGAGCGACGCCGCGGCGGCGGCGAAGGCGGGGACCCCCGGAACCACCTCGTAGGGCACCCCGGCCGCGTCGAGCCGCCGCATCTGCTCGGCCATCGCGCTGAAGACCGACGGGTCGCCCGAGTGCAGGCGGGCCACGTCGAGACCCTGCTCGTGGGCGGCGGTCATCTCGGCGAGGATCTGGTCGAGGTTGAGGTTCGCCGTGTCCACGATCCGCGCGCCGTCGGGGCAGCGGGCCAGGAGTTCGGCGGGGACGAGCGAGCCGGCGTACAGGCAGACCGGCGACGTCTCGATCACCCGCTGCCCGCGCACGGTGATGAGGTCGGCCGCGCCGGGGCCGGCGCCGACGAAGCGGATCACGTGAGGTCCTTTCTCGCTGACCAGATCGTCACGGGCATGGCGGGCCGCCAGCCGGTGAAGCCGCCGACCGGCGCGGCCCGGCTGACGGACAGGCGGGTCAGGTCGCCGCCGTGCGCGCGGTGCCAGGCGGCCAGGACCGCCTCCGACTCGACGGTGACGGCCGTCGCGACCAGGCGCCCGCCCGGCCGGAGGGCCTCCCAGCACGTCTCCGGGACCCCCTCGCCGGTGAGGCCGCCGCCGATGAAGACGGCGTCGGGTGCGTCGAGGCCCGCGAGCGCCTGCGGGGCCGCTCCGGTCACGACCTTCAGTCCCGGTACGCCCAGCCTCGCGGCGTTCCCCGCGATGCGGGCCGCCCTGACCGGGTCGCGTTCGACGCTCACCGCGCGGCAGGCGCGGTCGGCGCGCATCCACTCGATCGCGATGCTGCCCGCGCCGCCGCCGACGTCCCAGAGCAGGCCGTTCGGCTGGAGGAAGGCCAGCACGACGGCTCTGACCTCACGTTTGGTGAGCTGGCCGTCGTGGTCGTAGGCGTCGTCGGGCAGGCCGGGCACGATCGGCAGCGGGTCGGCCGACCGGCACTCCACCGCCACCACGTTCAGCGGGTCGACGTCGTCGCGCAGGGGTCCGACGCGCTCCCCCGGCCCGCCGAGCTGTTCGAGGACGGTGAGGGCGCTCTGGTCGTACCCCCCGGCTTCGAGGGCCCTGGCCACGACGGCGGGAGAGCCGCTCCCCTCGCTGAGCACGATGAAGCGGCGGCCGGGCGCGAAGACCGCGGCGAGCGGGCGGCCGACCATGCTGACGACCGTCACCGACTCGACCGGCCAGCCGAGCCGCGCGCACGCCAGCGACACCGACGACGGGTGCGGGATCACCCGCACCCCGGGCACGCCGAGGCGGGCGATGGTCGCGCCGATGCCGTGGTGCATGGGGTCGCCGCTGGCCAGCACGCAGACGCTCCGGCCGCCGTCGAGCAGTTCCCGCAGCGCCGGGAGCAGCGGGGACGGCCAGGGCCGCAGCTCCCCCGGCACGCCGGGCAGCAGGGCCAGCTGGCGCGCCGACCCGGCGACGACCTCCGCCTTCACCACGGCCTCGCGGGCGGCCTCGCCCAGGCCCGGCCAGCCGTCGGCCCCGATGCCGACGACCACCACGTCAGTCACGCCGCACGTTCCCCAGTTCACGAGTGATCTTGATCTCGATGACGACCCGCAGCGGGTTGGGCTTCGGCTCGCGGTAGCGGGCCGCGTAGAGCCGCACCGCCAGCGCGACCGCCTCGGGGTCGTCGTTGACGGTCGCGACGCCCTCCAGGGTCGACCAGCGTGCGCCGTCGACCTGGCAGACCGCCACGCGGCCGCCGCCGTTTTGGACGTTGCGCACCTTCTGCGAGGTCGAGTAGGTGATGACCCGGGCGACGTCGCCGTCGAGGGTCACCCCGACGGGCACCACGTGGGGCGTGCCGTCGGCCCGCAGGGTCGTGAGCGTGCACAGGTGCCGCTCGGTCCAGAACTCCTCGAAGCTCATCCGCACTCCTTGACGAAACGGGTCGCTGCCTCCGGCGTGCCCGCCCAGTGAAGGTGCAGGTAGGACGCCAGGATCCGCCCGGCAGCGTACCCGTCGGCGCCGCCGCGCCAGCGGTAGACCCGCTCACCCGGCAGATCGGTGACGGTCCGGTGGAACTCGTGGCCTCTGACCCGCTCCCCGGTCCGGCCGATGACGGTGTCGGCGGTGACGACGGCGTCGCGGTAGCCGAGGGTGAGCCGGGGCGACATCTGCGACTTGGCGTCGATGCGGCCGACCATGGGGTGGCCGTCGAGCTCCGTGGCCAGGTAGAGCAGCCCGCCGCACTCGGCCAGGATCGGCCCGCCGAAGGCGGCGATCTCCTTCTTGAGCGGCTCGTTGGCGGCGAGCTCGTGGACGTGCATCTCGGGGAAGCCGCCGGGGAGGATCAGGCCCTTCGTGCCGTCGGGCAGCCGTTCGTCGCGCAGCGGGTCGAAGGAGATCACCTCCGCGCCGGCCGCTTCGAGCAGCTCGGCCTGTTCGGCGTAGCCGAAGGTGAACGCGGGCCCGCCCGCGACGGCGACCCGGGTGTGCGGGGCGGGGACCACGCCGGGCGTCCAGGGTTCGGCGGGCAACTGCGGGGCGGTGTGGGCCAGCGCGACCAGGGCCCGCAGGTCGCAGCTCTCGGTGACCAGGTCGCCGAGGCGGGCCACCGCCTCCACGGCCTCGCGGCGGCGTTCGGCGACCGGGATCAGGCCGAGGTGGCGCGAGGGCGTCTCGATGCCGGGCGTGCGGCGGACGACGCCGAGGACCGGCACGCCGCTGTGGTCGAGCGCGGCCCGGCACACCTCCTCGTGGCGGTCGGAGCCCACCCGGTTGAGGATGACGCCGCCGATCCGCACCCGCGTGTCGAACCCGGCGAAGCCGTGCACCAGCGCCGCGACCGACTGGCCCTGCCCGGTGGCGTCGACGACCAGGACCACCGGGGCGTCGATCAGCCGGGCCACGTGGGCGGTGGAGGCGTAGCCGTCCGGGAGGCCGTCGAACAGGCCCATGACGCCCTCGACGACCGCGATGTCGGCGTCGCGCGCGCCGTGCAGGAACAGCGGCGCGACGAGGTCCTCGCTGGTGAGGAACGGGTCGAGGTTGCGGCCGGGGCGTCCGGTCGCCAGGGCGTGGTAGCCCGGGTCGATGTAGTCGGGCCCCGCCTTGTGCGGCGAGACGGCCAGGCCGGCCCGCACCAGGGCGGCCATCAGGCCGGTCGCGATCGTCGTCTTGCCCGCTCCCGACGACGGCGCCGCGATGACCAGCCGGGCTACCATTCGATGCCCCTCTGTCCCTTCTGCCCGGCGTCCATCGGATGCCGGACCTTGGTCATCTCGGTGACGAGGTCGGCGAAGGCGACCAGGTCGGGGTGGGCGTCGCGGCCGGTGATGACGACGTGCTGCGAGCCCGGCCGCCCACGCAGGGTCTCGATGACGTCCTCGACGGGGATCCACCCCCATTTGATGGGGTACGTGAACTCGTCGAGGACCAGCATCCGGTACGTCTCGGCGGCGAGGTCCCGCTTGATCTGCGCCCAGCCCTCACGGGCGTTGGCGGCGTGGTCGTCGTCGGACTTGCGGATCCACGACCAGCCGTCGCCCATCTTGTGCCAGGCGACCGGCGGCCCGATCTCGCCCAGCGCCTTCAGCGCGGCCTCCTCGCCCACCCGCCACTTCGCGGACTTGACGAACTGGAACACCCCGATCGGCCATCCCTGGTTCCAGGCCCGCAGCGCGAGGCCGAACGCGGCCGTCGACTTCCCCTTGCCCGGCCCGGTGTGCACGACGACCAGCGGCCGGGTGCGGCGCTGGCGGGTGGTGAGGCCGTCGTTCGGGACGTTCTCCGGCTGACCTTGCGGCATCTCACGCGGCTTTCATGACGTGGGCGACATCGGACAGGTCCACGACCGGCGCCGTCAGCCGCACCGCCAGCCGGGCGGCCAGCCCCAGGCGGACCGGCCCCGACTCGCAGTCGACGACGACGCAGGCGGTGTCCTTGAGCAGCCCGGCGGCGCGGTCGGCGTCGCCGGAGGTGGCCCGGCCGTCGGTGACGACGACCACGAGCGGCCGTCGCGCCGGATCCCTGAGCCGCTCGACCGCGAGCACCTCGGCGGCCTTGACGAGCCCGGCGGCGATGGGGGTGCGGCCGCCCGTCTTGAGCAGCCGCATCCGGGCCGCGCCCGCCTCGACCGAGGACGTGGGCGGGAGCACGAGCTCGGCTTTCTCACCCCGGAAGGTGATCATGCCGATCTTGTCGCGGCGCTGGTAGGCGTCCAGCAGCAGGCTCAGCACGGCGGTCTTGACCTCGCCCATGCGCTTGCGCGCGCCCATCGAACCGCTGGCGTCGACGACGAACAGGACGAGGTTGCCCTCCCTGCCCTCGCGCACCGCCTCCCTCAGATCGGCGACCTTGACCGGGCCCCGCCGCCAGCCTCGCCGGGCGGCGGCGCGGAGGGTGGCCATGAGGTGGACCTGGGTGGCCTTGGCCGCGGGGGTGCGGGAGCCGACGGTGCGCCCCTTGGCCGACCGGCCCCGGGACCGACGGCCGGGCGCGCCGCCGCCGACGCCGGGGACGGAGAAGAGGCGGGCCTTGTAGGGGGCGCCGGCCACCTGAAACTGCTCGGCGGGGGCCTGTCCGTTCTGCGCCTGGGCCTCCTGGTTTTGATCTGACTCGCCTAGGTCTGACTGGCTTTGATCGGCTCGGCGTCGGTCCGCCTGCTCGTTCGATTCGGCCTGGCCGGCGTTGTTCTGGGGGTTCTGGCCTGATTCCTCAGGTTGGGCGTCGTTCTGAGGCTGCTGATCATCCGGGCCCTGGGGCGGGTCGGTGTCGTCGGGATCGTCCGGGAACTGGTCGAGCAGTTCGTCGAGTTTGTTCTCGTCGAGGCCGGGGGCGTCGAAGGGGTCGCGCCTGCGGCGGTGGGGCAGGGCGAGGCGGGCCGCCTCGCGGACGTCCCTCGTGGTGACCCTGTCGCGGCCGGCCCAGGCCGCGTGGGCGACCGCCGCGTGGGCGGTGACCAGGTCGGCGCGCATGCCGTCGACCTCGAAGCCCGCGCACACGGTCGCGATCTGCTTGAGGGCGGCGTCGGGCAGACGTACCGACTCCACCCGGGTGCGCGCCTCGGCGATGCGCGCCGCCAGCTCGCCCTCACGGGCAGCCCAGTCGGCGGCGAACCCGTCGGCGTCGCGCTCGTAGGCCATCCGGCGGCGGATCACCTCGGCCCGCTCCCCCGGATCGCGCGACGCCCGGACCTCGACCGTCAGCCCGAACCGGTCGAGCAGCTGCGGGCGCAGTTCGCCCTCTTCGGGGTTCATCGTCCCGGCCAGCAGGAACCGCGCGGCGTGCCGCACCGACACGCCTTCACGCTCGACGTAGCAGGTGCCCAGCGCGGCGGCGTCGAGCAGCAGGTCGACCAGGTGGTCGTGCAGCAGGTTGACCTCGTCGACGTAGAGCACCCCGCGGTGCGCCGCCGCCAGCAGCCCCGGCTCGAAGGCCGCGACCCCGTGCGCGAGGGCCTTCTCCAGGTCGAGCGACCCAGCGAGCCGATCTTCCGACGCGCCGACGGGCAGCTCGACGAGCCGGGCCCGGCGCGTCTCTCTCCCGCCGTCGTGCGGTCCGTCCGGGCATTGGCTGTACGGCGCCTCCGGGTCGCAGGCGAACCGGCACCCCGGCACGACGTCGACGGCGGGCAGCAGCTCGGCCAGCGCCCGCACGATCGTCGACTTCGCGGTGCCCTTCTCCCCCCGGACGAGCACCCCGCCCACCCGTGGCGACACGGCGTTGAGGATGAGCGCCAGTTTGAGGTCGTCCATCCCGACAACCGCGCTGAACGGATAGGTCACTCCCGATTTCCTTTCACTGCAACCGCAGATTCCACCGGCCGCCCGTCCCGGTGAGCGAGGCCCGCCCGAGCGGCGGCACGTCGACCCGGCGATAGTCGGCCCCTGTGGCCACGCAGACGGCGGCCCGCACGACGGCCGGATGCGTGACGGCGAACACCGGTCCCCGGTCGAGCCGCCCGAGCCAGCCTGCGATCCGGGCCAGAAGCTCCTCCACGGACTCGCCCCCGTGCGGCGCGGCGGCCGCATCCCCGACCCACCGGCCCAGTTCGGCGGGCTCGATCCCGGCCAGCGAGCGGCCCGTCCAGGACCCCATGTCGAGATCCCGCAACTCGGGCACGATCTCGGCGCCGGGCAGCAGATCGCACCGGGCCTCCGGCCCCCGCACGATCCGCGTGGCGCCGGTCACCACGTCGAACGACGCGGCTTCGGCCGGTTCGTCCGCACGCGGGAAAACACCGTCACGCTGGCTCGCGGTGAGCGGATGCGCCGTCAACGTCACCCGCACCGCCGTGACACCGCTGCCGGGGCGAGACCGGCGGCCGGTCGCGTGACCGCCGTCCCCGCTCACGGTCAGACCCGCACGCGCTGCCGCGCGGACAGCAGGGCGAACACCGATCCGAGCACACCCCAGAGCACGGCCTGCATACCCAGCGACGACACCCGGAAGTTCCACAACAACACCGCGGGGAACTCCGCCGGCACCTCCTGGATGGCCGGCAGCACCGCGTAGGCGACGCCGACGATCACCAGGAACGCCGGGACGGCCGCGACCCAACCGAAGCGCCGGTGGATCACCGCCCCGGCGCCGAGGGCGAGCAGCCCGATGACGAGCATCACCAGGTAGAGCACGGTCCGCTGCCCGATGGTGTCGGGGTCGCCGACGGCCGGCGGGTTGCCCGGATACTTGAGGAACGGGACGAGCACGACGGCCAGGAACCCCCCGGCCGCCAGCGTGACGGCCAGCGTCTGCCCGTTCGCGGGCCCGAACCGGCCCTTGACGAAGGCGTAGGCGAGCGCGAACAGGCCGCCGATGACGATCCCGTAGAGGGTGGTGGCGAGGAACAGCCCGAAGGCCTGTCCGCCACGGCTGACCAGTTCGTCGGCGTGCGAGTGCCCCGCCCCGGCGGCGGCCTCCTCGATCGCGATGGCCTGGTCGATGAAGGGCTCCCCGACGAGGAACCCGAAGAGTCCCGCGAGCAGCCCGGCGACGGCTCCGGCGCCGAGGCCCCGGAGGAAGAAGTCCTTGATCATCAGTGGCAGGGGACGCCGAGCAGATGACGACCGTCGTGCATGAGCTCATGCAGGAAGTCACCACTGGAGGCGAGCACCCCCGCCGAGTCCATCGTCACGAGATAGGCGACGATCAACAGTACGGGCACCGCCACCGACCAGGGCAGTAAGGTGCGAACGGGAATGACTGGGGAGCTGGACATCTGGCTCACGCCACGATCCTCCTCCGGGATTGCGCGTCCCTGTCGTAGATCAACGTGGCGGGTGGTGACCTGACTCTCCATCGACGATGGATCACAGTGGCGCGACCGTACCGGACTCTCACCGGTTTCCCTCACGCCGCCACAATTCCCGGCGAACGTACCCCGATATGCCAAAACCCGTCAAGACGACACGATCCCGACCCCTTTACAAAGTAGATCAATGGGATGCGAAAAGCCCGGAGCCGTTCGGCTCCGGGCTTTCGACGACGTCGGGCGTGGTCTGGCCACGGACCCCTCAGGTCACGAGTCGCCCGTCAGGGCGGCGACCAGTTCGGCCGCCGTGCGGCAGCGGTCGAGGAGGTCGCCCACGTGGGCCTTGGTGCCACGCAGCGGCTCGAGGGTCGGGACCCGCTGCAGGGACTCGCGGCCCGGGATGTCGAATATCACCGAATCCCACGACGCCGCGGCCACCGACTCGCTGTACTGCCGCAGACAGCGGCCCCGGAAGTAGGCCCGGGTGTCGTTGGGCGGCGTTTCGATAGCACGCTCCACGTCGTCTTCCGTAACCAGGCGCTGCATGCGGCCCCGTTCGACGAGGCGGTTGTAGAGCCCGCGCTCGGGGCGGATGTCGGCGTACTGGAGGTCGACGAGCTGGAGCCGGGGGTGGGACCAGGGAAGCTTGTCGCGGGTGCGGTAGCCCTCGAGGAGTTCGAGCTTGGCCACCCAGTCGAGCTCCCGCGAGAGCTGCATCGGGTCTTCGGCGAGCCGGGTCAGCACCGACTCCCACCGGTTGAGCACGTCTTTGGTCATCTCGTCGGCGTTGGAGCCGTAGCGGTCCTCGACGTACTTGCGGGCCTGCTCCAGGTATTCCATCTGCAGCTGGACGGCCGTCATCTTGCGGCCCGACCGCAGCGTCACGATGTGCTTGCACGACGGGTCGTGGGAGATGGCGCGCAGCGCGGCGACCGGCGACTCGACCGACAGGTCGACCGTCAGGAAGCCGTCTTCGATCATGGCCAGGACGAGCGAGGTGGTGCCGAGCTTCAGGTAGGTCGAGATCTCGGACATGTTCGCGTCGCCGATGATCACGTGGAGCCGGCGGTACTTCTCCGGGTCGGCGTGGGGCTCGTCGCGGGTGTTGATGATCGGGCGCTTGAGGGTCGTCTCGAGGCCGACCTCGACCTCGAAGAAGTCGGCCCGCTGCGAGATCTGGTAGCCGTCGCCGCGCGAGTCCTGCCCGATGCCGACCTTGCCCGCCCCCGCGAAGACCTGGCGGGAGACGAAGAACGGGGTCAGGTGGCGCACGATGTCGGCGAACGGGGTCGCCCGGCGCATCAGGTAGTTCTCGTGGCAGCCGTAGCTGGCGCCCTTGGAGTCGGTGTTGTTCTTGTAGAGCTGGATGGGCGCGTTGCCCGGCATGCCCGAGGCGCGGACCGCCGCGTCGTGCATGACCCGCTCGCCCGCCTTGTCCCAGATGACCGCGGCCCGGGGGTTGGTGCACTCGGGCGTGGAGTATTCGGGGTGGGCGTGGTCGACGTAGAGCCGGGCGCCGTTGGTGAGGATGACGTTGGCGAGGCCCAGGTCTTCGTCGGTGAGCTGACTGGAGTCGGCCGCCTCACGGGCGAGGTCGAAACCCCGGGCGTCGCGGAGCGGGTTCTCCTCCTCGAAGTCCCACCGGGCGCGGCGGGCGCGCGCGGCCGAGGCCGCCAGGTATGCGTTGACGACCTGCGAGGAGGTCACCATCGCATTCGCACCTGGTTGACCGGGCACGGAAATTCCGTACTCGGTCTCGATGCCCATCACCCGCCGGACTGTCATGCGCACCCCATGGCCTGTCGTTCCGCCGTTTATATCCCGAGCCTAGCCCCTTCACTATGCCCGGCCACCAGACAGTTACGGCACCGATGCCTGGCGTTGTTCCACTGGGCTCCTGCCCATCAGACGGCGCAGCAACCGCTGACCTGGGCGATCAACAAGCCGGTATACAGCATACGACAGAAGAATCGATGCCAGCATCGTGCCTCCGGCGAGCACCCACGGATTTATAGATTCCCGGAATTCCGGGATAAGTACCGCCGAGACGTTCTGATGTACCAGGTAGAGGGGGTAGGTGAGCGCGCCGACCGTCGTCAGCGCCCGCCACCGCACCCATCGCAGCCACCCGAGGGCGACGGCCGCCATGAGCACGTAGATGACCGTGATCCAGGCGATGACGGCCGGCGGCGGCGCCGGGAAGTTCTTGATCCCCACGAGGTCGATGCGGCTCTGCATGCGCTCCAGGGCCGCGTACAGGGAGCAGGCGTAGCCGACCAGAACGAACCCCCACCGGGTGACGGTGGAGCCTTCCCGGTAGATCAGGTAGAACGCCATGCCGGCGATGAAGTAGGGCGCCTGCCGGGGCATCACGATCTCGGTGACCAGGTCGTGCTGCAGCCACTCGGCGAAGATCGCGGCGGCCAGCCACACCCACATGAACCCCAGGGCCCGCCGCAGGTTGACGCCCATGATCACCACGATGGAGATCAGGAAGTAGAACTTCAGCTCCACCCAGAGGGACCAGAACACTCCCCCGGCCGGGATGACCCCGAACGCCTCCTGCAGCATCGTGAGGTTGATCGCGTAGCCGACGGTGTCGAGGTTGGGTTTGAAGTACTCGACGCTCGTGTACGTGTAGAGCACGTACAGGGCGATCACGGTGAACCAGTAGGCGGGGAAGAGCCGCGCGAACCGTGAAACGGCGAACCTGCGCAGGCTGTGCCCCCACGCGCTCATCAGGATGACGAACCCGCTGATGAGGAAGAACAGCTCGACGCCGAGGATGCCGAGCGTGGCGAAGTACTTGACCGGCTCGAACAGCACGACCGGCGAGGCGTCCCACAGCGACCGCGAGGCCGCCATGTAGTGGAACGCCATGACCGCGAACGCGGCCAGGAACCGCAGCAGGTCGAGCTCCACCAGCCGCGGCTGCCGCACGGGCGGCGCGAGCCCCGTCCGCGGCTCGGCCGCGGACACGACGGGCGGCGCCCCGCCGCGGCCACGCCGGCCACCACCCCGCCCGGCCGGCGCCTCCCGTTCCACCGTGGACGTGTCGGCCCCTAACCCCAGCCACTGCCCAGTCACCGGCGCCTCCGCTCCCCCATCCCACGTGCCAGGCCCGGACCGCGCCGCGCGCGGATCCGCCGGAGACGCGGCAGAGCCGTCAGGCCACCCCGCCCCCTGGCGACCCGTATCAGCCCCGGCGGGCCACACGCGAGCATCACCGGAACCGGCCGCAGATCCGCTCGGCCAAACGACGCCCAGCGTCGAATGAGCCGCCTCCATCCCGGGAGAACCTGGACCGGGAGGCCAGGACTGGCCCTGAGTCAGCTGAGGCGCACCTGTCCCCGTAGAGCCGGTCGGCCAGGCCGAGCCTTGCGTCGGCTCGGGTGCGAGTGACCCCGCAGGCCCGGCTCCCGGACCCGTCGGCCAGGCGAGACCGTCCGTCGGCGGAGGCCCGCCCTCAGGCTCGTTCGGCCAGGCCGTCTCCTGTGCGTGCGGAGCGGGCTGGGAAGCGGCGCGTCCGTCCAAGAAAGGCGTGTCGGCAGGGGCCGTGGCGGGGGGTTCGGGCGCGTGGGGCCAGACGCGGGCGTCGCCCGGTTGGGGGGTGCCCGGCCACGCGCCGCCGGGTCCTGGGTCGGGTCGTCGGGGCCGGTCCCCGTTCCACGCCCCGCGCGTCACTTCAGTCCGCCACGTTTATTTCCGCACCAATACCGCACAACCGGCAACGCTACAACGTCCCGGCGACAATCAAGGCGTCACAAACGAAAAACGGCACGTCTCCCGTATCGGGAGAACGTGCCGTTTTCGCGATTCCTACAGGTACTGCCCCGTGTTGGCGACCGTGTCTATCGACCGGCCGGCCTCGGTGCCCTGCTTGCCCTGCACGAGGGTGCGGATGTAGACGATCCGCTCGCCCTTCTTGCCGGAGATGCGGGCCCAGTCGTCGGGGTTGGTGGTGTTGGGGAGGTCTTCGTTCTCCCGGAACTCGTCGACGCAGGCGGCCATCAGGTGCTGGATGCGCAGGCCCTTCTGGCCCGTCTCCAGGAACTGCTTGATCGCCATCTTCTTGCCCCGGTCGACGATGTTCTGGATCATCGCGCCGGAGTTGAAGTCCTTGAAGTAGAGGACTTCCTTGTCACCGTTGGCGTAGGTCACCTCGAGGAAGCGGTTCTCCTCGATCTCGTTGTACATGCGCTCGACGACCCGCTGGATCATCTCGGCGATCGTGGACTCACGGCTGCTGCCGTGCTCCGCGAGGTCGTCGGGGTGGAGCGGGAGGTCGGAGATCAGGTACTTGGAGAAGATGTCCTTCGCCGCCTCGGCGTCGGGCCGCTCGATCTTGATCTTCACGTCGAGGCGGCCGGGCCGCAGGATCGCCGGGTCGATCATGTCTTCGCGGTTGGAGGCGCCGATGACGATGACGTTCTCCAGGCCCTCGACGCCGTCGATCTCCGACAGCAGCTGAGGGACGATGGTGTTCTCGACGTCGGACGACACACCCGAGCCACGCGTGCGGAAGATCGAGTCCATCTCGTCGAAGAACACGATCACCGGGGTGCCCTCGGACGCCTTCTCGCGCGCCCGCTGGAAGACCAGGCGGATGTGCCGCTCGGTCTCGCCGACGTACTTGTTCAGGAGCTCCGGGCCCTTGATGTTGAGGAAGAAGCTCTTGCCCGACTGGCCGGTCTTCTCCGCGACCTGCTTGGCCAGGGAGTTGGCGACCGCCTTGGCGATGAGCGTCTTCCCGCAACCGGGAGGGCCGTAGAGCAGCACGCCCTTGGGCGGGCGGAGCTTGTGCTCCCGGAACAGGTCGGCGTGCAGGTAGGGAAGCTCGATGGCGTCCCTGATCTGCTCGATCTGGCCGCGCAGGCCGCCGATCTCGTCGTAAGAGATGTCGGGCACCTCTTCGAGGACGAGCTCCTCGACCTCCGACTTGGGAATACGTTCGTAGACATAACCCGAACGCGGTTCTAGCAGGAGTGAGTCGCCCGACCGGATCGGCTGCTGCAGCAGCGACTCGGCGAGCTTCACGACGCGCTCTTCGTCGGCGTGCGATATCACGAGCGCGCGCTGCCCGTCTTCGAGCAGCTCCTTCAACATCACGATCTCGCCCACGTCTTCGAAGCCCAGGGCTTCGACCACGTTCAGCGCCTCGTTGAGCATGACCTCCTGGCCGCGCTTCAACGACTCGACGTCGACGGCGGGGCTGACGTTCACCCGGAGCTTGCGCCCGCCGGTGAACACCTCGATCGTGCCGTCTTCTCTGGCCTCGAGGAAGACGCCGAAACCGGATGGCGGTTGCGCCAGCCGGTCGACCTCCTCCTTGAGGGCGACGATCTGGTCCCTGGCCTCCTTGAGGGTGGCCACGAGCCGTTCGTTCTGGCCTGTGAGGGCGACCACCTGAGCTTGAACGTCGTGGAGACGCTCCTCCAGCACCCGCGCCTGGCGGGGGGATTCCGCCAGCTTGCGGCGCAACGCGGTGATCTCCTCCTGAAGGAAGGAGACCTGTGTTGTGAGGTCGGCGACCTCCCGTTCGCGCTGCGCGGCCCGAGCCTCTGCGTCATCGCGAGCTGCCACGCCCCGTCACCTCCTTCCCAGTAGAGGAAAGACTACTCAAGTCCCTACCAATCTGACGGCCTTGAAAAACGTAGCCCACTGGTGTTCGTCTAGTTACGTGGAGTGTTTGCTAGTTAGTGCCATTTCGGTGGGTTTATCTGCGTGAGCACATGGAACACGGTGTTTGTTCCCGGTGTCACCGTTGTTTGCCGGTTTGCCGCTAAATCGTCACTGGTCTTCCGTACCCTCCCCATACGCCCCCTTTGCCGGGCGGCGGCGCCTGGGCGGCGGCGTGACGCCGTCCGCCATGCGGCGGGCGGTGACGAGGAAGCCGGTGTGCCCGACCATGCGGTGGTCGGGACGGACGGCGAGACCTTCGACATGCCAGTCGCGAATGAGGGTCTCCCACGCGTGGGGCTCCGTGAAACTCCCGTGATCGCGAAGTGTCTCGACGGTCCTTGACATCTGGGTCGTGGTGGCCACGTAGCAGCAGATCACGCCGCCGGGGGTGAGGGCCTTGCTCGCGGCGTCGACGCACTCCCACGGGGCGAGCATGTCGAGGATGATCCGGTCGACGTCGGTCTCGTCGAGGGATTCGTTGAAGTCACCGACCACCAGGCGCCACTGCTTGAGGTCGCCGCCGAAGAACTTGGTCACGTTCTTGGTGGCGACCTCGGCGAAGTCGGCGCGCCGTTCGTAGGACGTCAGCGAGCCCTCCGTGCCGATGGCGCGCAGCAGGAAGCACGACAGCGCGCCCGAGCCGACGCCGGCCTCCACGACCTTGGCGCCGGGGAAGATGTCGGCCATGGCGACGATCTGCGCCGAGTCCTTCGGGTAGATCACCGCCGCGCCGCGCGGCATCGACAGCGTGTAGTCGGACAGCAGGTGGCGGAACGCCAGGTAGTTGATGCCGCCCGACGAGCGCACGACGGACCCCTCAGGCTGCCCGATCAGGTCGGCGTGGGCGATCATGCCCTTGTGGGTGTGGAAGACACCGTCCTCCTTGAGCGTCACGGTGTGGCGCTTGTTCTTCGGATCGGTGAGCTGGACCTGATCTCCGGCCTGGAACGGGCCGTGCCTGCGAAAACCCATGGCGGCAAGGCTAATGGCAAAACGTTTGTCCCCCGACTCGGACGACTGATAGCAAGAGGCCATGTACCCCCGCGAAACAATCTCATCCGGACCGATCATCCTCCGCCCGGCTGTCGAGGCCGACATCCCCGCCGTCGCGCGCGCCTGTGCCGACCCGCTGACCCAGCGCTTCATCCCGGCCCTGCCCGATCCGTATACGGAGGACGACGCCCGGTACTGGCTGATGGAGATCTGCGAGGAACGGTGGAGGACGGGCGGGGCCGAGTTCATCATCGCCGACGCCGCCACCGGCGAGCTGGACGGGGTGATGGGGCTGCACCTGCCCGACCGGTTCGGCAACGTCGAGGCGGGCTATTGGGTGGCCCCGTGGGCCCGCCGCAAGGGAGTCGCCTCCGCCGCCCTGCGGGCCGTCGCCGAGTGGGCCTTCGAGCAGGGGGTGCCCCGGGTCCACCTGGTCGCCGAGATGGAGAACGTGGCCTCGCAGAAGGTCGCGCTGGCGGCCGGGTTCCGCCACGAAGGGCTGCAGCGCGGCGGCGGGCCGATCCGCGGCGGCGGCCGGGCCGACATGGCCCTGTTCGGCCGGCTGCCCGGCGACTCCGGGGAGCCGATCGGGGCGTTCCTGCCGTTCCTGCCCGAGGGCGGGCTGACCGACGGCGTCGTCGCGATCACCATGCTGACGGCCGGCGACGCACCGGCCTACCAGGCGCTGGCCTCGATGCCCGACGTGGTGCGCTACCGCGTGCCGCCGGAGGCGCCGCCGTTCGCCGAGACGCTCTACCGCTGCGCCGGGGCCGGCTATCGCTGGCTGATCGGCGTCCAGGCCGAGATGGCCATCCGCGACGCCGCGACCGGCGCGTTCGCCGGGGACATCCAGTTGTCGCATCTGACCCCGCCCATGCGGGAGGCCATGGTCGGCTACAGCCTGCACCCCGACTTCCGGGGCCGCGGCCTGGTCACCCGCGCGGTGAACCTGCTGGCCGACTGGGCGTTCGCGCAGGCCGGCCTGCGGCGGCTGATCTCCGGCACCAACCCGGAGAACCTGGCCTCGCAGGCCGTGCTGGAGCGGGCCGGGTTCACCCGGCTCGGGACCCAGAAGGAGTATCTGCCGGGTCCCGACGGGACGTGGACCGACAACGTCGAATGGCTCAGGCTCCGCTGAACCTCCTGGCGGTCGTGGCGAACGCCGCGTCGGTGCCCTCCAGGGCGCGGTCGATCTCGGCGTCGGTGTGGGCGGTCGACAGGAACCAGTTGTGCCAGGGGTGCAGGTAGACCCCCTCGGCCAGGCAGGCGGCCGCCCAGAAGACCCCCCGCTCCAAAGTGGCGTCGCCGTCGAACGAGAGCCACGGGATCTGCACCGGGCCCGTCTGGTTGATCGTGAAGCCGTGGCTCTTGGCCTGCTCATACAGTCCGGTACGCAGCCTCGCCCCCGCGCGTTCGATCAGGGCCGGCCCGTCGGACTCCCGGAGGATCTCGATCGTGGCTTTCGCGGCGCCCATGGCGGCCGAGGAGAACCAGAACGAGCCGGTCGAGTAGAGGGTCTGGGCGGCGTTCTTGAGCGCGTCGGCGCCGGTGACGGCCGCGACGGCGTGGCCGTTGCCCATGGCCTTGGACCAGGCCGAGAGGTCGGGACGTACACCGAAGGGCTCCCAGGTGCCCCTCAGGTCGAGCCGGAAGCCGGCGCGGACCTCGTCGATCACCAGGGCCGCGCCGAGGCGGTTGGCCAGCGCCCTCACCCCGCGGGCGAAGTCCTCCTCGGCGAGCGCCTGGTCTTCGAAGGAGTCGTGCTTGAACGGGGTCACCAGGATGGCCGCGACGTCGTCGCCGGCCTCGGCGGCGGCCCGCTCGGCGTCGGCGAGGTCGTTGTAGGCGAACTCGACGGTGTCGGCGCGCTGGTTGGGCGTGACGCCCGAGAGGCCGGGCGTGCACCACGGGTCGGCGCCGTGGTAGGCCCCGTGGGCGACCAGGACCTTCGTGCGGCCGGTGGCGGCGCGGGCGACCATCAGCGCCTGGGTGGTGGCGTCGGTGCCGTTCTTGGAGAACATGGCCCACTCGGCGGCCGGGATGAGGTCGACGAGCAGCTCGGCGAGCTCGACCATGATCGGGCCGGGCCCGTTGAGGCAGTCGCCCTGGGCCTGGAGCCGGGCGGCGGCCTCCTCCACGCGGGGGTTGCGGTGCCCGACGATCATGGGACCCCAGGAGCACATCAGGTCGACGTACTCCCGCCCGTCGGCGTCCCACTGGCGGGCGCCCTCGCCCCTGACGAAGAACTGGGGGTAGGTGTCGCCGTGGAGGGCGGCGTTGAGGTGGCCGTACATGCCACCGGGGATGACCTTGGCGGCGCGGGCGCGCAGATCGGCGTCCAGGGACATGGGGGAAGTCTTCCTCTCAGGACAGCAGGGCGGCGGCGCCGTCCAGGTTCGCGTCGGAGCCGAGGCCGCCGGCCACGCGGGCGGCGACGGCGGTGCCCAGCCGGGCCGCTTCGATGACGGGACGCCCGGCGAGCAGCCCGGCGGCGAAGCCGGCGCAGTAGGCGTCGCCGCACCCGGTGGTGTCGACCACCTGGACGTCTTCCGCGGGCACCCGGGTCAGCCCGCCGGACGTGGCGACCAGGCTGCCCTCGGCGCCGAGGGTGATGACGACGGTCTTCGGGCCCTCGGCGAGGAGGGCCTTGGCGGCCTCCTCGGCCGTCGAGGCGCCGGTCATCATGAGGGCCTGCTCCTCGTTGGGCAGGAAGTGGTCGACGTGGGGCAGGAAGGTCTTGGCCGCCGGCATCAGGTCGGGCATGTTCGACAGCAGGTCGAGGGTGACCTGGGTGCCCCGGCCGCGCACCTCGTCGAGCAGGGCGTGGAAGGCGGGGTCGTGCAGGCCCCAGGTGGCGTCCATGCCGCCGAGGTGGAGGACCTTCGCGCCCCTGATCACCTCCGCGTCGACGTCGGCCGTCGAGAGGCCCAGGTTGGCGCCCGGCACGTGGAAGGAGGGCCGCCCGCCGTCGGGCCTGATCGGCAGGATCGAGGCGGCGGTCTGCTCCCCCGGCTTGCGCGTCACCTTGGAGACGTCGACGCCGTGCCGGTCCATGACCATGAGCAGGAAGTCGCCGAGTTCGTCGTCGCCGACGGCCCCGAGCGAGGTGACGGGCAGGCCCAGCCGGGCCAGCACGACCGCCGTCCCGGCGGCGGCTCCGGCGGCGGTGATGCGCACCTGCTCGACCAGATGGGTGTCCTGGCCGGCCGGGATCGACTCGACGGGCCGGGCGAGCACGTCCACGATGTGGACGCCGAGCGTGACTACCGACATGGCCTGGATGATAGACGGGCGCCCGACTAAAATGTCAACATGCCGAAGATCGTGAACCATGACGAACGCAGGGAAGAGGTCGTCGCCGCGGCCCGGCGCATCATCCTGCGCGAGGGCATCGAGGCCGCCACCACGCGGGCGATCGCGAAGGAGGCCGGCTACTCCAACGGGGTGCTGACCCACTACTTCGCCGACAAGGACGAGATCCTCCTGTCGGCCCTGCGCACGAGCCATCGGCGCATCACCGAACGCCTGGCCGCGAAGCTGACCGGCCTGACGGGCCTGGCGGCGCTGCGCGAGCTCCTCGTCGACAACCTGCCGATGGACGAGGAGCGCGAGCGCGAGACCGGCCTGGAGATCGGCTTCTGGGCCCGCAGCCTGACCTCGCCGGCCCTGCTGAGCACGCAGCGCGAGGAGGCCGCCGACCTCTGCCGGCTGGTGCGCACCCTGTTGCAGAGCGCGGCCGACGCCGGGGAGATCGCCGATCAGGGCCTCGACGACACGGCGGAACGGCTGCTGGCGCTGGTCGACGGGCTGAGCCTGCACCGGCTGCTCTACCCCGACCGGACGTCCAGGATCGAACAGATCATGCTGGCGGAGCTGGACCGGCTGCGGCTGCCGTGAGCGGCCGGATTGCCCGCGCCTGAGGCTGCGGCGCGGAAACCTCGGGCGGAAGCAGGGAACCCGGCGCGGGGCGAGGGGCCCGGCGCCGGGTTCGCCGTCTGCTCAGGCGCTGCGGTGGGGCTCGAAGCGCATCGTGCGGGAGACGCCCACCCGGACCGTCGTGCCGGGCATGATCGTGACCGACTCGTTCGGGGGGATGTCGTAGAAGTTGGGGTCGCCCGGGGGCTGGATCTGGGTGCCGTTGACCGAGCCGAGGTCGATCAGGTTCACGTCCCAGTTCTCCAGGGTGACCCGCAGGTGGCGGCGGGAGACCGAGCCGTCGGGGCTGGTCACCCGGGCCGGGCGGGCGTCGCCCGACTGCACCTCGGGGGCGCGCTCGGGGTCGCGGCCGAGGATGTAGTCGCTGTCGAGCGTCAGCGCCATGCCGTCGTCGAGGAGCAGGACGCCGAGCGCGGGGCGCGGGCCCTTGTAGGGGACGAGGTCACGGGTCGACAGGGGCACCCCGCAGACCGCGCAGTAGGGCGCGCGCGGGTCGTTGAAGTGGTCGTTCTTGCAGTCGACGCCGTGGACCATGGGGCCGAGGCGCTCCGGGGCGGCGTCCATCTGGGTGGAGTCGCTCGGGTCGTCGGCCGGGGGCTCGGGCTGCGGCTGGGGCTCGAAGTGGCCGCTGTCGTGGCGGCGGTCGTCGTGCTGGGTCGGCAGCGGCTCGGCGACCGGCGGCTGCGGGGCGCCCATCGGCGGGGGGCCCATCGGCAGGCCGGGGGGCGGGCCGAACGGGCCCGGGGCCGGGTGGGGCGGCGGCTGCATCGGGCCGCCCATCGGCGGCGGCTCGTAGGGGGCCGGCTCGTAGGGCGGCGGGGGCTCGTAGGGAGCCGGCTGGCCGTACGGCGGCACGCCCGGCGGGGGCGGCGGCTGGTGCGGGATCATCGGCTGCTGCGGGCCCGAGGGCTGCGAGGCGTAGGGATGACCCGGCTGGGGCGGCGGGGAGGGCTGCGGGATCGGGTGGGGCCGGTGCATCGTGTGGCCCGTCGCCGTGTAGTCGATCTCGGCGCCGCCGCCCGCGACCACCCCGCCGTCGAGGCGCGAATAGGGGCTGGACGGGCCCGAACCGGGCAGCCGCAGCTCGACCCGGCCCACGGGGCCGGCCACCAGGCGGTCGGCCCACGTGAGGGCGTCCTGTCCCGAGACCACGAAGTCGCCGTCGGGGGCGCCGAACAGGTGGGCCGAGGCCGCGCCCGACACCAGCACCGCCACGCCGCCGCCCGTGGGCCCGGCGACCGCGATCGTCGGCGGCTCGTCGTTCATGGAGCGCGCCAGAACCTGGGCGACCTTACGGACCAGGGCCCGTCCGTCGCCCCCGTTTTCCGCGGTCTCCCGCACCGCGTCGAGCAACTCCTCAACCTGCGCCGAGCCCGGCCCGCATACCAGCGCCAGCCCGTTCAGGTGAGCGACCACACCGTCACCCGGAAGCGGACGGACCACCCCCGCGCCCTGCTCCGTCACAGAACTCTCCTCCGGCCAAACCCAACTTCTGATCGTTTGACCAGAACATTAGTGGTGCGCGAGCCAGATGACGAGTGGGGGTGATCGCTCCCGATCTGGTCAGACGCCCGTGAAGACCCGGTTGACGTCGGCGGTGGCGAGCACGCCGTAGATTTCGCCGCCCCGTTCGACGAGCAGATATTCGCCCGCGGGGTTGTCGCGCATCGCGTCGATCAGCGACTCGCCCTCGAGGTCGGCGCCCAGCACGAGAGCTGGTTCGAGGGAGCGGGCCAGCGACCCGGCGGAGATCCACGGGCGGCGCGCCTCGGGGGTCGCGTTGACGGCCGCCTCGTTGACGATCCCGGTCGGGCGGCCCTCGTGGTCGACGATCACCAGCGCCCCTGCGCCGCCCTCGCGGGCCCTCCTGAGGGCCTCGGCGAGCGGCACGTCGGCGGCGACCGGCAGCGCCCTCCTGGCGAGCGCGCGGGCCCGCACCTGGGGCAGCCGGGAGCGCACCTTGGCGACGCGCAGCGACTGCGTGGCGCCCATCCAGATGAACGAGGCCAGGATCATCGACCAGATGATCGCGGTGAAGTCGGGCTCCTGCCCGGCCATCAGCGGCAGCACGAGCTGGTAGAGCACCACGATGACGGCGACGCCCCGGCCGACCCACGCGGCGGCGACGGTGCCCGAGTTGGGGTTGCGGGTGAGCCGCCACACCCCGGCCCGCAACATCCGGCCGCCGTCGAGCGGCAGGCCCGGCAGCAGGTTGAACACGCCCACGATCACGTTGGAGAACCACAGGATGTAGAGCAGGACCTGCGGGATGGTGCCCTCGTCGAGGAACTGCTCGACGCCGAAGAAGACGGCCGCGAGGCCGAGCGAGGCGACCGGACCGGCGAAGGAGATGAGGAACTCCCTGCCCGGGGTGTCGGGCTCCCGCTCGATCTCCGAGACCCCGCCCAGCAGGTAGAGCGTGATGCGCTTGACCGGGAGACCGTACGCCTTGGCGACCACGCAGTGGGCCAGCTCGTGGACGAGCACCGACACGTAGAGCAGCACCGCGAACAGCAGGGCGACTGAGTAGTGGACGAACGATGAGAATTCCGGTAGTTGCCCGGCGGCCACCGGTTCGTACGTGATCGTGATGAACGCGGCGACGATCAGCCACGTCGGTGACACGTAGACCGGGATCCCGAACGGGCGGCCCATCCGCAGCCCCGGGGACGGTGTGCTCATAACGGTCTGGTTCCCCTTCCTTGGCATGGATCCTACGCGCCGTCACCGGCCCCGGCGGGCCTCGGAAGTGTCGGGGGCATGGCCTATCGTCTGGGCATGACCCTGACCGAGGAGCGCGCCGTCATCGGCGCGCTGTCCCCCTCCCGTGCCGGTGACTTCATGACCTGCCCGCTGCTCTACCGGTTCAGGGTGATCGACCAGCTCCCCGAGAAACCCTCGCCGGCGGCCGTGCGGGGCACGCTCGTCCACGCCGTGCTCGAACGCCTCTACGACCTGCCGCCCGGGGCCCGCACCGCCGCGGCCGCCCGCGACCTGCTCGACCCGCAGTGGCGGCGGCTGCTGGCCGAGGAGCCCGCCTACGAGGGGCTGTTCGCCACCGACGCCGAGCGCGACGAGTGGCTGGAGCAGGCGCGCGGCATGGTCGACCGCTACTTCACGCTCGAAGACCCGACGGTGCTCGAACCGGCCGAGCGCGAGCTCTACGTCGAGGCGGTGCTCGACAGCGGCCTGCTGCTGCGGGGCTACGTCGACCGGCTCGACGTCGCGCCGACCGGTGAGATCCGGGTGGTCGACTACAAGACCGGCGCCGCCCCCGGGCCCCACTTCGAGGCCAAGGCGCTGTTCCAGATGAAGTTCTACGCCCTGGTGTTGTGGCGGCAGCGCGGCGAGATCCCGCGGCTGCTCCAGCTGATGTACCTGAGCGGCCAGGGCGAGGTGCTGCGCTACCAGCCCGACGAGGCCGACCTGCGGGCGACCGAGCGCAAGGTCGAGGCGTTGTGGCAGGCGATCGAGCGGTCGCTGACGACCCGCGAGTGGCACCACCGGCCGTCGCGGTTGTGCGGCTGGTGCGACCACCAGGCGCTCTGCCCCGAGTTCGGCGGCACTCCCCCGCCCGTGCCCGACGAGCGGCCCCGGCCGTCGCGGCGGCTGGCGGCCCGCGCGGCGACCGACGAGCTCTGAGCGCCGGGCTCGTTCTTGCGGATGAGGTCTGCGGCCCGGCGGACGCCTAAATTGATTGCGTGCGCACCTCCCCCCGTCGGCAGCTGATCAGCGACTCAGTCCTCGCGGTCGTGGTGACCGCGTCCTCGCTGCTCTTCGCGTTGTCCGTCGGGCCCGGCACGAACTCCGGCTGGGAGGGGGTGCCGGTGTTCGGGCGGCCCGCCGACGGCCTCGGGCTGCTGCTGATCGCCGCGTGCACGCTCCCGCTGGCGTTCCGGCGGCGGTGGCCGTTCCTGATCCTGCTGGCGACCAGCGTGCCCGCGCTGCTGCTGACCGGGCTCGGCTACAACCCCGGGCTGGCCGACTTCGCGGCGATCATCCTGCTCTACACCGTGGCGACGCAGCGCGGGCTGGCGCTGAGCGTGCTGGCGGCGCTGCTGGTGATGGCCGGCTACCTGGCCGGGGCGCTGCCCGCCAGCGAGGAGCTCGGCTGGGCCGACCACGCGATCGTCGTGGTCGTCACGGCGCTGGTGTGGGTGGTCGGGCGCACGATCCGGCTGCGGCGGGCCTACCTCGGCGAGCTCGTCGACCGGGCCGACCGGCTCGAACGGGCCCGCGAGGCCGACACCCGGGCGGCCCGCGCCGAGGAGCGCTCGCGGATCGCCAGGGAGCTCCACGACGTCGTCGCCCACCACGTCTCGGTGATGACGGTCCAGGCGGCGGCCGCCCGCACGATGCTGGAGAAGGACCCGGCCGTGGCGCGCGAGGCGCTCATGTCCATCGAGGAGATGGGCCGCACCGCGATGGCCGAGATGCGCAGCATCGTCGGCGTGCTGCGCACCGACGGCCCGGCCGAGCGCGGCCCGCAACCGGGCATGGACGACCTGCCCGGCCTGGTCGACCAGATGCGCGAGGCGGGGCTGACCACGCAGCTCTGGCTCGAAGGCGAGACGCGGCAGCTGCCGCCGGGCGTCGACCTGGCCGCCTACCGGCTGGTGCAGGAGGCGCTCACCAACAGCCTGCGGCACGCCGGGCCGGCCGCCCGCGCGTGGGTGACCGTCCGCCACGAGGCGGGCGAGCTGACGGTGCACGTCGAGGACGACGGGCACGGGCTGGTGCTGAAACGCGAGAACGGCGGCAAGGGGCACGGTCTGGTGGGCATCAAGGAGCGAGTTGCCCTCTATGGTGGAGTTCTGCGGATCGGCCCGCGACCGGGGGGCGGATTCGAGGTCCGGGCCCGCTTTCCCCTCAAGGACAGATAAATGCCGATCAGGGTGCTGTTGGTCGACGACCAGCCGCTGCTGCGCACGGGGTTCAGGTTCATTCTGGAGGCCGAGACCGACGTGACCGTGGTCGGCGAGGCGGGCGACGGCTCGACCGCGATGGACCAGTCACGGGCCCTGCTGCCCGACGTCGTCCTGATGGACATCCGCATGCCGGGCATGGACGGCATCGAGGCGACCCGCCGCATCGTCCGCGACGCCCCGCCGTCGGCCCACGTGCCCCGGGTGCTGGTGCTGACCACCTTCGACCTCGACGAGTACATCGTGGAGGCGCTGCGGGCCGGGGCCAGCGGGTTCCTGCTGAAGGACGTGCCGCCGGCCGAGCTGGTGCAGGCGATCCGGGTGGTCGCGGGCGGCGACGCGATCGTGGCGCCCAGCGTGACGCGGCGGCTGCTCGACAAGTTCGCCAGCCGCCTGCCCTCGGCCCAGCAGCAGGCGTCGCCGAGCCGGCTGGCCCGGCTGACCGAGCGCGAGCTGGAGGTCCTGAAGCTCATCGCCAAGGGGCTGTCGAACGCCGAGATCGCCCGTGAGCTGGTGGTCAGCGAGACGACCGTGAAGACCCACGTCGGCAACGTGCTGACGAAACTGGGGCTGCGCGACCGGGTGCAGGCGGTCGTGCTGGCGTACGAGACCGGGCTCATCACCCCCGGCGCGCATCCGTAGCGCACGACCGCCCGCGGCCCGTCAGGACTTGCGCAGCTCCTTGAGCAGCAGGTCCTTCACGTCGGTGGCGTGGTAGCTGTCGCCGTCCCACGGGCCGATCAGGACCGGGCCGTCGTCGGGCGAGTCGGGGAGGCGGCCGTGGCTGCCGCTGACCTGCTTGGGGTCGAGGGGGACGACCGACATCTCGTACCGGAAGCCCATCTTCTTGCGCAGCAGCGCCTTGGCGGCGATGGCCTTGCTGGTCATGAACAGCTCGGCGGGGTCGTAGCCGGGCTTGCGGTGGATCTCGACCAGCTTGGCGAAGTCGGGGGCGCGGTCGTCGTCGAGCCAGTAGTAGTAGGTGAACCAGGCGTCCGGCTCGGCCACGGCGACCAGTTCCCCGGCGCGTTCGTGGTCGAGGCCGTACTTCTCCTTGCCGGCCTGGTCGAGGACCTCGTCGACGCCGTCGAGGCCCGCGATCAGGTCGCGGACGCGCGGGATGTCGGCGGAGTCGCGCACGTAGACGTGCGAGATCTGGTGGTCGGAGACCGCGAAGGCGCGGCTGGTCCACGGGTCGAGGTACTCCATGCCGACCTGGGTGTAGACCTCCAGGAGGCCCTCGCGGCGCAGCGCGCGGTTGATGTCGACGGCCTTGGAGGCGTTGGTGATGCCGTACTCCGACAGGATGACCGGGTTCTGGTCGAGCAGCGGCACCAGCGCCTGGTCGACGGCCTTGGCGGCGTCGATCGCCTGCTGGGAGTCGGGGCCGAAACGCTGCAGGTCGTAGTCGAGGTGCGGGATGTAGACCATCGTGAGGTCGGGCTTCTCCTCGTTGATGATCTTGCGGGTGGCGCCCACGATCCAGTTCGACGAGGTGATGCCGGCGTTCGGGCCCCAGTAGGTGAACAGGGGGAACTCGCCCAGGTCGTCGACGAGCCGGTCGTGCCACTCCGGGGGGCGCACGTACGCGTCGGGCGACTTGGCGCCGTCGGCGTGGTAGATCGGGCGGGGCGTCACCACGAAGTCGGAGTTGGTGCCCATGGCGTACCACCAGCAGACGTTGGCGGTCTTCAGGTCACGGGTGACGTCCCAGATCTGCTCGCCCTGGATGAGGGCGTTGTGCTGGCGCCACAGGAAGACCTCGCCGAGGTCGCGGAAGTACCATCCGTTGCCGACGATGCCGTGGTCGCGGGGCATGGCACCGGTCACGATGGAGGCCTGCACCGAGCAGGTCACCGCCGGCAGCACCGGCGTGAGGGCGGCGGCGTTGCCCAGTTTCGACACGTTGGGCATATGGGCCAGCAGGCGCGGGGTGAGCCCGACCACGTTGATAACGAGCATGGTTGTTGTCCTCAGGAATGACGTCGCAGGAATTCGATGGACCTCTGGGCGACCGCGGGGGCGGCGTGGCTGTGCCGGGCCAGCTCGACCGCGATCATCCCGTCGAATCCGCGCAACTCCGCCATGACGGGCGCGAACTCGATCTCTCCGTCGCCGAACTCCAGATGTTCGTGGACACCTCGCCGCATGTCCTCGATCTGGACGTGCACCAGGTAGGGCGACGCCCGGCGGACGCACTCGGCGACCGGCCAGGGTTCCAGGCACCGGCAGTGCCCGATGTCGAGGGTCAGCCCGAACCGGTCGGGCTCCCCCAGCCGCTTGCGCAGCCGCTCGTAGGAGGCCAGGTCGTCGACGAGCATGCCGGGCTCGGGTTCGAACCCGAGCACCACGTCGTGCTCCTCGGCGTCGGCCAGCAGGGTCTCGCAGTGCGCGGTCAGCCGGTCCCACGCCAGGTCCTCGGGCACCTCCTCGGGGCGGATGCCGCTCCAGAAGTGCACGACGGGCGCGCCGAGGTCGGCCGCGACCTCGATGGCCCTCTTCGTGTACGCCACCCGCGCCGCCGCGTCGTCGTGCAGCAGCGTCGGGTAGTGCTTGCGGAACCGGTCGAGGGTGTAGCGGCCGCCGGTCTCCACCACCACGCTCAGGCCGAGGCGGCCCAGCTGGGTGGCGACCCGGCTGACCTCGTCGAACGTCGGATCGGGGCCGAGGTGGCCGTGGTCGAGGGTGAGCGCCACGCCCGTGTACCCGAGGTCGGCGAGCACGGCGAGCGCGTCGTCGAGGGAGTGGTCGCGGAACCCGTTGGAGCAGTAGCCGAAGTTCATGCCGTCGACATCTTCGAGGAGAGCCAGCGGCCCACCGGAAGCGCGGCCAGCAGGCCCAGCCCGGAGAGCGTCTTGCCGCCCCCGGCCACGGCGGCCGACTGCAGCGGCACGAAGCCCATGATCGAGGCCCGGACCGCCTGGCGGACCTGCTCGGGGTCGGGCTTGCCGCGCAGCGCCAGCGTCGCCCTGCCGCCGCTGGCGGCGTATCCGGCGATGAGGGCGGCCGCGGTGGCCTTGTCGACGGCCGAGCCCGCGCCCCTGGCCACCGAGACGGCCGCGAGGCCCGTGGCGGCGGCCGTACAGGCCAAAGCGCCGCGGACGGTGGCCGGGCTCGCCCCGGACACCTCCGCGCGGCCGAGGATGCTGATCCCGTAGGTGTGGGCGCCCACGGCGAAGGCCATCGGCGTGGCCTTGCCGGCGCCGAGCATCACGTCGAGCGTGCGGCAGGCCGCCATCGAGGCGGGGCCGGCCGGGGTGTGCTTCAGGCCCATGTCGTACGCCCACACCGCCCCCGCCAGCAGCGCGGAGATGGCGAAGCCCTTCCGGCCGCCCGCGAGCGTGGCCGCGGCGATCCCGGCGCCGGTGAGCCCGGCGGCGATGCCGAGGGCCTGGTTGGCCGAGATGCGCCCGGACGGGATGGGCCGCTCGGGCCGCTCGACCGCGTCGATGTCGCGGTCGGCCCAGTCGTTCAGGGCCATCCCGGCCCAGTAGAGCAGCACCGAGGCGGCGGCCAGGCCGGGGGTTCCGCTGCGCCCGGCGAGCGCGGCGCCCGCCATGGTGTCGCCGGGGACGGAGAGGGTGGCCGGGGCGCGCACCAGTTCGAGTGCCGCCCTTAACCCGATTCGACTCATTTACGACTTCCGATCACTTACCAAGCTAGATGATCGGATGTTTCCAGACTTTTCGTTCGGAAGCGAGCCCTTGACCTGCTTCAAGGTAGATATCCACACATAAAGGAACTGGACGCGGGCGTGGTTCGTCTCCCTGACGAGGGGGTGGCGATGACGAGATCGCCGTGGAGACACCGTCTGCGGGTGGTGCCGGGGGCGGCCGTGGAGGCGCTCCTGAAGCGGCTCGGCCTCCGGCCTCGGTCACCGGCCCCGGTGCGCAACCCCGACGGGTCGACGACGTGTAGCGGGATCGCGCACGGTTTCCCGGTCCCGGCGCACGCGATGTCCCACCGCGGATGGACGCACGGACTCCTGACCGTGCACCGGGACCAGGTGACGTTCCGGCTCTCCGACGGCGACGTGCTGTGCTCGTTCCCGCGCGAGGGCATGGTCGTCACCGTCAGGTGGCCCGGCGAGGGCGTGCTGAAGCGCGGGGTCATGGCCCGCGTGCGGGTGGATCTGCCCGACGGGCGGGTGATCCGGATCAACCTGCGGACCGCGTACAGGGAGGTCGTCGAAGACCTGGCGGGCCGCCCGCTCGGGAAGCGGGCGGCCGGCTACTAGGCGACCGTGGCCGGGGTCTCCGTCTTCGACGGCGCGTTCTCCGGGAAGTGGCAGGCGACCGCGTGGCCCGGGGCGAGTTCCGCCAGCGGCGGCTCCTGGGTCTTGCAGATCTCCTGGGCCTTCCAGCAGCGCGTGTGGAAGCGGCAGGCCGGCGGCGGGTTGAGCGGGGAGGGCACGTCGCCGGTCAGGCGGATGCGGTCGCGGCCCTCGCGCTGCTTGGGATCGGGGATCGGCACCGCCGACATCAGCGCGTTGGTGTAGGGGTGCATCGGCGAGCCGTAGAGGCCCGCGCGGTCTCCCACCTCGACGATCTTGCCGAGGTACATGACCGCGACCCGGTCGGAGATGTGCCGGACGACCGACAGGTCGTGGGCGATCACCACGTAGGTCAGGTCGAGCTCGTTCTGCAGGTCTTCCAGCAGGTTGACGACCTGGGCCTGGATCGACACGTCGAGCGCGGAGACCGGCTCGTCGGCGATGATCAGCTTGGGCTTCAGGGCGAGGGTGCGGGCGATGCCGATGCGCTGCCGCTGGCCGCCGGAGAACTCGTGCGGGTAGCGGTTGTAGTGCTCGGGGTTGAGGCCGACCAGCTCCAGGATGTCCTGGACGGCCTTCTTGATGCCCTGCTCGGTCTGGATGCCCTGGATCCGGTACGGCGCGCCCACGATGGCCCCGACGGTGTGCCGGGGGTTCAGGCTGCTGTACGGGTCCTGGAAGATCATCTGCATGTCACGCCGGAGCGGGCGGAGTCTGCCCTGCTTCATGTGCGTGATGTCGTGGCCCTCGAAGGTGATCTTCCCGCCGGTCGGCTCGATCAGCCGGGTGATCAGGCGGCCGGTGGTGGTCTTGCCGCACCCCGACTCGCCCACCAGGCCGAGCGTCTCGCCCTTGCGCACGTCGAAGCTGATGCCGTCGACCGCCTTGACCGCGCCCACCTGGCTCTTGAACAGCCCCTTGGTGACCGGGAAGTGCTTCTCCAGCCCCTGGACGGACAGGATGGTTTCGGACATCAGGACTCCAGCTTCGGCTTGATCTCGGTGGCCCAGATGTCCCGCCGCTCCTCACGGGAGAGGTGGCAGCGCACCAGGTGGCCTCCCTCGGTCTCGACCAGGTCGGGCACCAGCGTGCTCCCCTTGCCGCCGGTACGCGGCTCGAAGGCGCACCGAGGGTGGAAGGCGCAGCCCGACGGCACGTTGATGAGCGAGGGCGGGCTGCCCTTGATCGGCAGCAGCCGCTCGGTCACCTCGCGGTCGAGGCGGGGCATGGACCCCAGTAGACCCCAGGTGTAGGGGTGCTCGGGCCGCTCGAAGATGTCGTCGGCGGAGCCGTATTCGATGCACTTGCCGCCGTACATGACCAGGATGTCGTCGGACAGTTCGGCGACCACGCCCAGGTCGTGGGTGATGATGATCAGCGCGGCGTTGAAGTCGCGCTGCAGGTCGCGCATCAGGTCGAGGATCTGCGCCTGGACGGTCACGTCGAGCGCGGTGGTCGGCTCGTCGGCGATGAGCAGCTCGGGGTCGCACGACAGCGCCATGGCGATCATCGCGCGCTGGCGCATGCCGCCGGAGAACTCGTGCGGGTAGCTGTCGACGCGGCGGTCGGGCTGCGGGATGCCGACCCGGCCGAGCATGTCGATCGCGTGCTTCTTGGCGACCTTCTTCGGGACGTCGTTGTGGATCCGGTACGCCTCGATGATCTGGTCGCCCACCGTGTAGTACGGGTGCATCGCCGACAGCGGGTCCTGGAAGATCATCGCCATCTTCTTGCCCCGCAGCGAGCGCACGTGCTCCTGCGAGGCCGTGACGAGTTCCTCGCCGTCGAGCCAGATCTCGCCGGAGATCTTGGCCCGGCCGCCCTTGTGCAGGCCGAGGATGCTGAGCGAGGTGACGCTCTTGCCGGAACCCGACTCGCCCACGATGCCGAGGGTCTTGCCGCGTTCGAGCTGGAACGACAGGCCGTCGACCGACTTGACCAGGCCGTCGTCGGTCGGGAAGTGGACCTTGAGGTCGTTGAGCTGGAGGAAGGTCATGACAGCCGCACCCTCGGGTCCACGACCGCGTAGAGCAGGTCGACGATCAGGTTGGCCACGACGATGAAGAACGCGGCCAGCATGGTGAAGCCCATGATCTTGGGCAGGTCGTTGGCGGCGATGGCGGTCGTGGCGTACTTGCCGAGGCCCTGGAGGGAGAAGGCGTTCTCGGTCAGGATCGCGCCGCCGACGAGGATGCCCACGTCGAGACCGAAGATCGTGACGATCGGGGTGAGCGCGGCGCGCAGGCCGTGCTTGCCGATGACCTTGCTCTCCTTGAGGCCCTTGGCCCGCGCGGTGCGGATGTAGTCCTCACCCATCGTGTCGAGCATGCCGGCCCGGGTGAGCCGGGCGTAGGCCGCGGCGTTCAGGAAGGCCAGGGTGAGCCAGGGCAGGATCAGGTTGTACGCCCACAACCCCGGATTCTCCGTCAACGGGGTGTACGCGCCTCCTGGGGCGGTGATGCCCAGACCGTACGAGAGCAGGGAGAGCGCCACCAGACCCGTGAAGAAGGGCGGCAGCGACACGCCCGCCAAGGCGATGATCATCGCTCCCCGGTCGAAGATCGAGCGTCTCTTCAGCGCGGAGAGCACGCCGACCGAGACGCCGATCACCAGCCAGATGACCGAGGCGCCCGCGGCGAGCGAGAGCGTCACGGGTAGCCGGTCGACCAGATCGGGCCAGACCGGTTGCTTGGTGACGAAGGAGTACCCGAGGCAGGGGGCGGGGCACTGCTCGACGCCGGTGCCGTAGTCGTACTCGGCCCCGACGAAGACGCCTTTCACCCATCGGCCGTACTGGACGACGACGGGGTCGTGCAGCCCGAGCTTCTCCGCGACGGCGGTGACCGTTTCCGCGGTGGCCGCCCGCCCGACATACCGGTTGGCGATGTCGTCGGGCGTGACGCCCGCGAGGCGGGGCACCACGAAGAAGATCGAGAACGTGACCGCGCTGACGATGAACAGCATGGCCAGGGCGCCGATCAGGCGCCGGATGATGTAGGTGACCACTGTCCCCCCTCGGCGATGGGGGGCCGGTCCGGGTGGGACCGGCCCCCTGTCTGCCGAACCTTAGGTTTGCTACTGCTGGACGCCGAGCGCCAGGTAGTCGTACATGTCGAAGGCGCCGGTGATGAACTGGTTCGTCACACCCTTGCCCCGGAGCAGCAGACCCTTGGCGTAGACGGCCGGGAGGACGTAGGCGCCCTCCATGACCTTCTGGTCGATCTCGCCCCAGACCGCGTCACGGGCGGCGGTCTCGGAGGTGGCGAAGGCCTTGTCGACGAGGGCGTCGATCTCGGGCGACTTCACCGACAGGTTGTAGTTGCCGGCGTCGCGGATGGTGCGGCTGTCGACGATCTGCGACAGGAAGCCGAAGCCGTCGTTCCAGTCGGCGCCCCAGCCGTTGGTGGCCAGGCCGATGCCGTTCGCCTTGGTGTAGGCGGGCTTGCCGGCGTAGGCGGTGAAGTACTCCGAGGTCGGGAAGCCCTTCAGGGTCAGCTTGATGCCGACCTTGGCGAGCGCCTGCTGCATCGACTCGGCCGCCGCGACCTCCTTGGGACGGTCGGAGCGGAAGGTCATCGTGGTCTCGAAGCCGCTGGGCTGACCGCAGGCCGTGAGGGCCTCCTTGGCCTTGGCCTCGTCGCCGCTGGCGGTCGGGTAGAGGTCGAGCTTCTTCCAGCCGCCGATGCCCGAGGGCAGCAGCGAGGTGGCGATGTCACCCGCGAGCTGGCCGCCGTAGGCGTTCTGCAGGCCGACGCGGTCGGCGGCGTAGATGACCGCCTTGCGGCACTCGACGTTGTCGAGCGGCGGGTTGTCGTTGAGGATCGAGATGTACCAGGTGCGGGCCGAGACCGGGTTGTCGGCGCGCTCGCGCAGGGCCGGGTCGGTCTGGATCGAGCCGAGGGCGGCCGGCTGCACACCGGTGCCGGCGATGTCGACGTGCAGGTCGCCGGCGATGATCCGGTTGTCGAGGTCGTTGGCCTCGACGCCCAGGCTGATCTCGTACTTGTCCGGCAGGGCCTTGCGCACCGGGTCGGTGGCCTGGTCCCAGTTGGGGTTGCGGACCAGCACGTACTGCTTGCCCTGCTCGACGGTCTCGAACATGTAGGGACCGGAGGCCACGACGTGGTCGCGGTACTTGATGCCGGTGTCCTTGGCCTGCGGGACCGGCACGGTGGCCGGGAGCGCGGCGAAGTTGTCGAAGCCGGAGTAGGGCTTGTTCAGGTGGAAGACGATCGTCTGGTCGTCGGGGGTCTCGATCGCCGAGTCGGTGTTGACGTCGGGCGTCTTGTAGACCGACTCGAAGTCCTTCGGCAGGTCCAGCCAGTCGTTGAAGTACGTCGGGCCGTTCACGAAGGTCTTCTTGTCGAGCTGGCGGAGCACCGCGTACTTCACGTCCTTGGACGTGATCGGGGTGCCGTCCTCGAACTTCACACCGGCGCGCAGCTTGTACGTCCAGGTCTTGCCCTCGTCGCTGCTCTGACCCAGGCTCTCGGCCAGGTCGGGCACGAGCTCGCGGCCCTTGGCGCCCGGCGCGGGGTTGTAGGTCACCAGCGGACGGCCGTAGATGCGCAGGAGGTTCCACGACATGCCGTAGTAGGTGTCACCGGGGTCGATGGAGTCCCAGTCCTCGGTGACGGCCATCTTGAGGGTGCCGCCCTTCGTGTCCGAAGGGTTGGTCACGTTCTCAAGACCGGCGTTGAAGCCGGCCGCCCCGGCCGACGGCGCCGAGGTGGAGCCACCGCCCTCAGTGGCGGCCGGGGTCGTCGTGCCGCCGCCGCCGCAGGCCGAGAGGGCCAGCGCCAGGACGGCACCGGCGGCCGAGACGACCAGTGCTTTCTTCTTCATTGCGTAAACCCCTTGTTGGTAGGAGCCGGGGAAACAGGGTGGAAGCTCAGCGGCCCGACTTGGGGTCGAGCGCGTCGCGCAGGCCGTCGCCGAAGAGGTTGAAGGCCAGCACGGTGATGAAGATCGCCATGCCGGGGAAGAACATGAAGTGCGGCACGGTGTAGTACTTCGTCGCCGCGGCGAGCATGCCGCCCCAGGTCGCGGTGGGCGGCTGGATGCCGACCCCCAGGAACGACAGCGCGGCCTCGAACAGCACGTTCGTCGGGATGAGCAGCGTCGCGTAGATCAGGACCGGCGCGATCAGGTTCGGCAGGATCTCCCGGAACAGGATGTACGGCCCCCGCGCGCCCAGGCTCCGGGCCGCGTCGACGAACTCGCGCTCCCGGAGCGACAGGGTCTGGCCCCGGATGATCCGGGCGATGTAACCCCAGTTGAAGAAGCCGATGACGAAGATCAGCAGCAGGATGCGGAGGGTGTCGCCCTTCACTTCGAGCTGGGTCTCGAACTGGCCGAGCACGCCCACCAGCGCCATGGCGAAGACCAGGACGGGGAAGGCGAGGAAGATGTCCATGAGCCGGCTGATGATCATGTCGACCCAGCCGCCGAAGTAACCGGCGATGACGCCCATGACAGTCCCGATGAAGACCGAGAGCAGGGTGGCGAGGAAGGCGATCAGCAGCGAGATCCGGGCGCCGTACACGACCCGGCTGAACAGGTCGCGGCCGTTGACGGGTTCGACCCCGAACAGGTAGTCCCAGCTGATGCCGGACCCGCCCTTGGGGATCATCGTCATGGTGTCGATCTGGTCCTGGTTGAACTGGTTGGGCGGGTGCCCGAACCAGCTCACGATCAGTGGCGCGAAGACGGCGACCAAGATCAGGAAGATGATGACACCGGCACCGGTGAGGGCGACCTTGTCCCGCTTCAGGCGCATCCAGGCGATCTGTCCAAGAGACCGCCCCTGGATCGCCTTCGCGCCCGCTCCCTCGGCAACGGACTCCGGCGTGGCTTTCAGCTCATCGCCGGAGACGTCAAGTGGTGCGGTCATGCGTTGGGCCCCCTGGGTTCCAGACGACGTTGTGCCGACGGGAGCACGACACGTCCGGAGCGCTCCCATGTGGATCCAGACCCACATGGTGAGCGGGTCTCGGAGGCAGAATCTATGTGCTGATCTGCGTAAACAAGACCCAGTAGGCGCTATGTGGCCCAACTGTGACGCACGCGAAACTCATTCGTGTTGATCTTGAAGAGAATGTCGGAGTCCGGTTTCGGTTGTGTCGCGGATCTGTGACATTGCACTGGCCGGTAACTTGGGTCTCGCCATCCGAGATTTCCCGAGTCGGCCTCAGCTGATCCCGCGCTTCTTCAAGATGTCCTCGATGTCGGAGAAGTCGTCGTTCTTCGACTCGACGGGACGGGCCATCGGCTTGGTGACGTCGGCCGGCCGGCCGGGCTGGGCCGGCTGGGTCGCCGTCGCGGACGCGGGCGCCTTCTTCTCGGTACGGGACCTGCGCCCCAACCGGAGGGTGCGGCCCCGCATGACCCCCGACACCAGGAACAAGACCACCGAAAGCCCGGCCAGCGCAACCCCTGCCCACACTGTGGGCGAGAGCACCAGGCGGGTCACGAAGGTGACGACCGAGGCGACCATGTTCCAGATCGTCTCCAGGACACCCGTCAGGTAGGCCGCCAGTGGCAGCAGCGCCCACGCGGTGACGCGCAGCCCCGCCGCCGCCCCCCGGCGCCGGAACGCGAGGAACGCGAGCACCACTCCCGCCGCGGTCAGTCCCGCGCACAGCGGCAACCACGCGATCTGGGCAAAGGTCATGCCGGCCCCCTCAGGTTGTGTCAGGCGGATTCCCGCGCGAGCCGACGACCGGCCCGCGTCCGCTTCGTCGCGGCCTCATTTTCGTCATGGCCCGATTTCCATCCTGTCACGTGGGTCTCCGCCGCGCGCTCCTCCCTGAGGAGGGCGCGACCCCTAGGCACTCCCCCGGGTTACCCCTGGGGGACCGTGGGGTTCACTCTGATCCGCCCGGCCCGCCGGATTCCTACCGTCGGAGCATGTGGCCATTCATGGGGCGTACGGCCGAACGTGATCAGATCAGGGCGGCGGCCCGCGACGGGGGCGGGGTGCTGGTGGCGGGCCCGGCCGGATCGGGGCGCAGCCGCCTGCTCACCGAGGCGCTCGCGCCCTTCTCCTTCCTCCTCGTCCGGGCGCGGGCGGCCGGCGTGCCGTTCGGGGCCTTCGCCCATCTTCTCCCCGACCCGGGACACACCCCGGTCAACCCGGTGGTCTGGGCCGCCGGGGCCCTCGGGACGATCCCGCCGGTGCTGGCCGTCGACGACGCCCACCTGCTCGACCCCAGCTCCGCCGCGCTGGTCGCGCACCTCGCCGAGCACCACGGCGCCGTCCCGATCGTCACGGCCAGGGCGGGGGCCCCGCTGCCGGAGCCGATCGCGGCCCTGTGGCGCGACGGCGCGCTGACCCGGCTCGACCTCGCGCCGCTGACGGTCCGCGAGACCGGCCGCCTGCTGGCCGCCGCGCTGGGCGGCCCGGCCGACCTCGCGACGGTACGCCGCCTCCACCACACCACCGGCGGCAACCTCCGCCTGATCACCGAGCTGCTGCCGGGCACCGGCATGACCCTGTCCGGCGGCGTCTGGCGCTGGGACGGGGAACTGACCCTGCCGCCCCGGCTGCGCCAGCTCCTGGAGGCCGAACTGGCCGGGCTGACCCCGGCCGAGACCACCGCGATCGAACTGGTCGCCCTGACCGAGCCCGTCGACCTGGACGTGCTGCTGGACGCGGCCGAGCACGCCGCCGTCACCCGGCTGGAGCGCCGGGGCCTGGTCACCGTGCTGCGGGACACCTCTCCCCCGCGGGTCAGGCTGGCCTGTCCGCTGCACGCTCATGTGGTGCGCGAGCGGGCCACCGCCCTGGGCGTGCGCGACGGGCTCGCCCTGCTCGGCGGGGCCACGCCCCGCGTCGAGGGGCTGAGCGCCCGGGAGGCCGAGGTCGCCCGGCTGGCCTCGTGGAACCTGACCAACCGTGAGATCGCCGACTGGCTGGTGTTGTCGCCGCGTACGGTCGCCAACCACCTGTGCCGGGTCTACACGAAGCTGGGCGTGAACAACCGCGCCGACCTGGCGCCCCTGCTGGCCGCCTAGACCAGGGACCTGATCAGCGGGAGGTCGACGTCCAAGAGGGACTCGACGATGGTGCGGCGGGGGGCCGGGGTGATGGGCACCAGGTTCGGCACCGCGATCACGTGGCAGCCCGCCGCGGTGGCGGCGGCGACGCCGTTCGGGGAGTCCTCGCAGACCACGGTGTAGCGCGGGTCGGCGTCGAGAAGCCGCAGGGCCAGCTGGTAGGGCTCGGGGTCGGGCTTGGTGCGGGTCACGTCGTCGGCGGTGACGACCACGTCGAAGTGGTGGCGGCCGATCGAGGCGAGCACGGCGTCGGCCATCGGCTTCAGCGAGGCGGTGACCAGGGCGGTGCGCACGCCCCCGGCCTTGACCTCGGCGAGCAGTTCGAGGGCGCCGGGCAGCGGCTCGACGCCCGACTCCAGCCGGGTGAGCATGCCGTCGAGCAGCCAGCGGCCGACCACGTCGGGGGCGACGTCGGAGCCGGTCAGGGCGAGCATGTAGGCGACCGTGGTGTCCCACGATCCGCCGACCATGCGCTCCTGGTGCTCGGGGCCCCACTGGCCGCCGAGCCGGTCGACGACCTCGGCCTCGACGAGGCCCCACACCTTCTCGGTGTCGACGAGCAGGCCGTCCATGTCGAAGAGGACGGCGTGCGGATGTGCGGACATGAAGTATCGGCCTCGGGGAGAAGTCGGGGTGTCGGCCCTCAGCTTATCGGTGGCCACGGATAACGCTCGGGGGCGCACTACAACTAGGCTGGGCCCACGACTATGTGAGGAGGCGGCTTGATCGAGCTCGAAGGGCTCCCTGAGCTCGTCGACCCGGTGCTGATCGCCGCGTTCGAAGGCTGGAACGATGCGGGTGAGGCGTCGAGCGCGGTGCTCGCCCACCTGGAGGCCGAGTGGAAGGCCACCCCGCTGGTGGAGCTCGACCCGGAAGACTATTACGACTTCCAGGTGACCCGGCCCATCGTGGAGCTGGGCGAGGGCATGACCCGGTCGATCACCTGGCCCACCACCCGTCTTCTGGTGGCCCGCCCGCCGGGGGCCAAGCGTGACGTCGTGCTGCTGCGCGGCATCGAGCCCAACATGCGCTGGCGCACCTTCTGCCAGGAGATCGTCGGGCTCTGCCACGAACTCGGCATCGAGCTGGCCCTCCTCCTGGGCGCTCTGCTGAACGACTCCCCCCACACCCGGCCGGTGCCCATCGTGGGCTCGGTCAGCGACCCCGGCCTCGCCCGGGTCCTCAACCTCGAACTGACCAAGTACGAAGGCCCGACCGGCATCATCGGCGTGCTCCAGCACACCCTCGGCCACGCCGGGCTGCAGACGATCTCGCTGTGGGCCTCGGTGCCCCACTACGTCGCCCAGCCGCCCAACCCGAAGGCGACCCTGGCCCTGCTGCGCCGGGTCGAAGACCTCCTCGACATCCCGATGCCCTACGGCGAGCTGCCCGAAGAGGCCCGCGCCTGGGAGACCGGCGTCGACGAGCTCGCCGCGCAGGACTCCGAGGTCGCCGAATACGTCAAGGAGCTCGAAGAGCGCAAGGACGCCGCCGACCTGCCCGAGGCGAGCGGCGACGCCATCGCGGCCGAGTTCGAGCGCTATCTGCGCCGCCGCGACCGCGGCACCGACGGCTGACGCCGGGGCGCGGCCCCGGCGCGCCGACGGCGCTTGACAGCGTGAGGGTTCATCCGGTGGAAACCGGATGCTTGGTTTCCTCCCACTTCACCGCCCTTCGCAGGTAATAATTAGCGCTTCCTTCCTCACAAGCGTCTTCTGTGGACTGCGCACACAAGGGCGAAAATGGTAACTCCCTCACAACCGCACCATTCTTCTCAAGAAACCCGTCGGCGTGTCCTCGACATGGCGATGCGGATGAAATCCGGCACCACCGAACCGATGGGAGCATCCACTCCACAGATCCGGGGCACCACCCCGGCCCAGGCGGTCGAGACCTTCCTGGCCCTCCTGCAGGACCGGCTGCCCTCATGGCTGCGCCTGCTGCACGACCTGCGTCCCGGCCACGGCGACGTGACCAGGAACCTGGAGCCGGTCGCCCTGGCCGGCATCCACTACTACACGGAGATCCAGGCCGCGGCCCTCCCGGCCTTCGTCTCCCCGATCCTCACGGTCCGTTTCCGGCAGGCCATGCGCGAGTCGGAGCTCGGGCCCGAGGGCGAGGTGCGGCCGCTCGCGGCCTACCTCGCCGGCGAGCAGGAGCTCGGGCGGATCAGGGCCGACGTGCACCCCGAATCGACCGCCCGGCTGCTGCTGGCCGGCTGTTTCCGGCACGCCTACTACGAGATCTTCACCGGCGCCGACTCCGAGCCGTCGCGGCCGGAGGCGGCCGAGGCCATCGTGCGGGAGTTGCGGCTCGATCCCTGACGCGCCTCGTCGTAGCGGTGCCACACCAGCCTGGCCAGGTCGTCGTCGACGCCCAGCGGGGCGCTGACCACGTCGGCGCCGCTCTCGGCCAGGCGGGTGTGGAACAGGCCGGGGGCCAGCAGGTAGGAGGCCACCACCGTCCGGGGGGCCGGGCCCGCCCCGATCCCGGCGACCGCCTCGGCGATGCCCGGCCGGCCCGCCGACGCGAACGCGGCGGTGACCGGGCGGGAGAGGCGTACGGAGAGCAGGCGGGCGGCCGCGCGCACGGCGGCGAGGGCGGCCGGGTCGGACGAGCCGGCCGCGCCCAGGATCACCGCGTCGCGGGGCCGCAGCCCGGCGGCGGCCAGCCGCCGGGCCAGCACGTCGGTGAGCAGCGGGTGCGGGCCAAGAGGGCCCGCGACGACCGCGTCAGGGCGGGTCCGGGCGATCACCTCGGGCAGGTCGATGTGGACGTGGTAACCGCCCGCGAGCAGCAGCGGCACCACCACGACGGGGCCGCGGACCTCCGCGAGCACCCGGTCGAGCGGCGGGTCGCTCAGCTCCAGGAAGGCGAGCCGGGCCGGGAGGCCCGGCCGGATCCGCCGCACCCGCCCGGCCAGGCCGTCGAGGACGGCGTCCCATTCGGGGTTGCGGGCCCCGTGGGCCGCCATGACGAGGGTCGTCACACGTCTTCCCGGTCACAGGCCAGGCGGTAGCCGCGCTTGACGACCGTCTCGACGATGCCGCTCGGGCCCAGGGCGCGGCGCAGCCGGGTGATGGCCATCTCGACGGCGTGCTCGGCCGAGTCGCGCGACGGGCCGCCGGGCAGCACCATGCGCAGGTCGCCGCGGGCGACGACGTGGCCGGGCCGGTCGGCGAGCCGCTTCAGCACCGCCATCGGCGCCGGGGGCAGCGGCTTGAGCTCCCCGTCGACGACCACGGCGTGGCCCCGGATCTCCAGCTCGTGGCCTCCGGCGGTGAGCCGGGTGACGCTGTTCTCCGGCAGGTGCCGGGCCAGCGTGCGGGCCAGCGAGCCGAGCCGCGACCGCTCGGGCTGGATCACCGGCACGCCCTTGGCGACCAGCGGCTGCGCGGTGACCGGCCCGACGCAGGCCGCCGTCACCGGGCCGCGGAAGGCGGCGAGCAGGGCCTCCTCCAGCCCGTCGGCGCGGGCCGCGTTGAGCATGGCGTGCACGGCCGGGGCGCTGGTGAAGGCCACCGCGTCGATCGCGCCGGAGGCGACCTGGCTGACCAGGCGGCGCAGCGGCGAGATGTCGCGGTAGGGCAGCCACTGGTAGACGGGCACCTCGATGACCTCGGCCCCGGCGGCGCGCAGGTCGGCGACGAACCCGGTCAGCGGCTCGCCGTGCAGTTGGACGGCGATGCGGCGGCCGCGCAGGTCCTGGCTCAGGAGATGGCGCAGGACCTCCTCGCACGACTCGGTCGCGGGCGTCCAGTGGTCGGTGAGCCCGGCGGCCCTGACCGCGCCGCGCGCCTTGGGACCGCGGGTGAGCAGCCGGGCGTCGGCCAGCCGGGCGGTCAGGTGGCCGGCCAGGCCCCAGCCCTCGGCGGCGGCCACCCAGCCGCGGAACCCGACGCCGGTGGTGACGACGACGTCGTCGACCGGCGTGGCCAGGCACTCGCGGGTGGCGGCCATCAGGTCGACGTCCTCCGACAGCGGCACCAGCCGGATCGCGGGCGCCCTCACCACGCGCGCGCCCCGGCGTTCGAGCAGCGCGGAGAACTCCTCGCGGCGGCGGGTCGCGGTGACGCCGATCGTGAAGCCGGACAGCGCGTTGGGCGCGGTCTCCGGAGACAGCCCCTCGGCCAGCGCGGCCAGTTGCGTCTCTTCGAGCAGTGCGGTCATTTGACGCTCACCTCAACCATCCCCATGGTGACGCGAATCGGAAATGTCGGAATCACAGTCCCGGGATCGTCCAGGCAGGCCCCGCTGGTGAGCGAGAACACCTGTTTGTGCATCGGGGAGGCCACGGTCGGCTCCCCGTTCCTGGTGCCGACGATCCCCCGGGACAGGATGTAGGCACCGCTGAAGGGGTCCTGGTTGCCGATGGCGTACAGGGACCCGTCGTGGGTTCGGAAGACGGCCACCTGCTCGCCGCCGATCAGGGCGCAGGCGCCGCGCTCGGGCAGCAGGTCGGTCAGCGGGCAGACGGCTTCCCATACGGGTTCCAGCACGGGCGTCCGCAGCGGCGTCATCGTCATCGGCTCATCACCTGCAGGATCTCGGGCTTGATCTGGTCGCGTTCGGTGGTGAAGGCGATCGAGGGATCGGGGGTGCCGGGCGCGTTCACGAAGCTGACGAAGCGGCGCAGTTTCACCGGGTCGTCGAGCGTGGCCCGCCACTCGTCGGCGTAGGTGGCGACGTGGGCGGCCATCTGGGCGTCGAGGTCGGCGCAGATCCCGAGGGCGTCGTCCACGATGATCTGGCGGAGCCGGTCGAGGCCGCCGTCGAGGTTCTCCAGCCACGCGGCGGTGCGCTGGAGCCGGTCGGCGGTGCGGATGTAGAACATCAGGAACCGGTCGATCGTGCGGATGAGGGTCGCGGTGTCGACGTCCTGGACCAGCAGGTCGGCGTGGCGGGGGGTGAAGCCGCCGTTGCCGCCGACGTAGAGGTTCCAGCCCTTCTCGGTGGCGATGATGCCGAAGTCCTTCGACCGGGCCTCGGCGCACTCGCGGGCGCAGCCGCTGACCGCCGACTTGAGCTTGTGGGGCGAGCGCAGCCCCCGGTAGCGCAGCTCCAGGTCGATGGCGAGGGTCACCGAGTCCTGTACGCCGTAACGGCACCAGGTGGAGCCGACGCACGACTTCACCGTGCGCAGGGCCTTGCCGTAGGCGTGGCCCGACTCGAACCCGGCGTCGACCAGGCGCCGCCAGATGCGCGGCAGCTCTTCGACGCGGGCGCCGAACAGGTCGATGCGCTGGCCTCCAGTGATCTTCGTGTACAGGCCGAAGTCGCGGGCGACCTCGCCGATCACGATCAGCTTCTCCGGGGTGATCTCGCCCCCGGGGATCCGGGGCACGATCGAGTATGTCCCATTTTTTTGTAGGTTAGCTAGGAAATGGTCGTTGGTGTCCTGGAGCGCGGCCTGCTCGCCCTCCAGGACGTGGCCGTTGTGCAGCGACGCCAGGATCGAGGCCACCACGGGCTTGCAGATGTCGCAGCCGCGCCCGGTCCCGTGCTCGTCGATGAGCTGGGTGAACGTGGTGATGCCGCGCACCTGGACGATCGTGAACAACTCGGCCCGGCTGTGCGCGAAGTGCTCGCACAGGCCGGTCCCGGTGTCGACGCCCGACTCGGTGAGGATCTTCTTCAGCAGCGGCAGGCAGCTGCCGCAGGTGGTGCCGGCCCGGGTGCAGGCCTTGACCCCGGCGACGTCGGTGAGGTCGTTCTCCTTGATGGCCGCGGTGACGTCGTTCTTCGTCACGTTGTTGCACGAGCAGACCGGCGCGTCGCCCGGCAGCTCGACGGCCGTCGGGCTGAACAGCAGGTCGCTCGGGGCGGCCGGCAGTTCGGCGCCGACGAACGACCGCAGGGTGGCGTACGGGGAGGCGTCGCCGACGCAGATGCCGCCCAGCAGGGTCGAGGCGTCGTCGCTGACGAACAGCTTCTTGTAGACCCCGGCGACCGGGTCGAGGTAGGTGACGTCGAGGGCGCCCGCCATCGCGCCGAACTGAGCCACCTCGACGCCGAGCAGCTTGAGCTTGGTCGACAGGTCGGCTCCGGTGAACGCGGCCGTGCCGCCCATGATGCGGTCGGCGGCCACCTCGGCCATCGTCATGCACGGCGCGACCAGGCCGTAGATCTGGCCGTCGTGCAGGGCGCACTCGCCGATGGCCAGGATCGACGGGTCGCTGGTGCGCATGCCGTCGTCGACGACGATGCCGCCGCGCTCGCCGACCTGGAGCCCCGCGCCCCGGGCCAGTTCGTCGCGGGGCCGGATGCCGGCCGAGAACACCACGACCTGGGCGTCGATGACGCCCGCGTCCGGGGTGAGCAGGCCGGTGACGCGGCCCTCGCCCTCGATGCGGGTGACGCCCGACTTCACGTGCACGGTCAGGCCGAGCGACTCGACGTGCTTCTTCAGCACCGCCCCGCCGCCCTCGTCGACCTGGCGGGGCATCAGCCAGGGGCTCATCTCGACGATGTGGGTCTCCAGGCCCAGCCCGCGCAGCGCGTCGGCGGCCTCCAGGCCGAGCAGCCCGCCGCCCACGACCACGCCGGCCGTCGCCGTCGCGGCGGAGGCCCTGATGGCGTCGAGGTCGTCGATGGTCCGGTAGACGTGGCAGCCGTCGAGGTCGCGCCCGGGGACGGGCGGCACGAACGGCGCGGAGCCGGTGGCCAGCACCAGCACGTCGTAGGGGATCGAGCCGTTGACCGTCTTGGCGGCGGGCTCGATCGAGACGACCCTGGTGCCGATTACGGTCGTCACGCCCGGGACGTCGGGGTAGGCCAGGTCGCGGCCCTCGGTCAGATGGGTGGTGAGGGCCACCCGGTCGTACGCGCCCCGCGGCTCCTCCCCCAGGATCGTCACCGAACCGGTGAAGCCCCGGGACGTGAGCGTTTCGGCCAGCCGGTGCGCGGACGGGCCATTACCGACGATGAGAACGCGGGTCATGCGCTCGCCCCTTCCTGTTCGCACAGCCATTCCACGATTCCGCCGACGGTCTCGGCGCAACTTCCGCATCCGGTGGTCGCCCGGGTCGCCGCCGCCACGGCGGCCACGTCGCGGGCTCCGGCCTCCCAGCAGGCCCTGATCTGTCCCTTCGTCACGTTGTTGCAGCGGCAGACCTGCGCCGCGTCGGGCATGCGTACCGGGCTGGGACTGACCGGGGCCGCGCCGGACAACGACGGGAACAGCAGGCCCGCCCGGTCGGCGGGCAGCGGGCCGCCCCGGTCGTAGAGCTGGGTGAGCGTGCCGACCGTGGCCGGGTCGCCCACGAGGATCGCGCCGACCAGGCGGCCGTCGCGGATGACGAGCTTGCGGTAGGTGCCGCCGCGCCGGTGGGTGAAGCGCACGATCTCGGCGTCGGCGTCGGTCAGGTGGGTCTCGCCCATCGCGGCCAGCTCGACGCTCTTGGCCTTGAGCCGGGTGACCAGGCGCGACCCCCGGTAGCGGGCCCGCGCGTCGGCGCCGGTGATCAGGTCGGCGACGATGGCGGCCTGCTCCCAGCAGGGCGCGACCAGTCCGTAGACCTGGCCGTCGTGCTGGGCGCACTCCCCGATCGCGAAGATCGACGGGTCGTCGGTACGCATCTCGTCGTCGACGACGATGCCGCGTTCGACGTGCAGCCCGGCGTCGTGGGCCAGCGTGGTGACCGGACGGACCCCGCAGGCCGCCACGACCAGGTCGGCCTCGACGTGGCCGGAGGTCAGCTCGACCTTGCCGTCGGTGATCCCGGTGACGGTGACGCCGGTCATGATCTCGACGCCGAGCCCTTCGAGGGTGTCGCCGAGCACCTGCCCGGCCTCGTGGTCGAGCTGGCGGTCCATCAGGTGGCCCTTGAGGTGGAGCAGGGTGACCGGCAGGCCGCGCCCGGCCAGGCCGCGCGCGGCCTCGACGCCGAGCAGCCCGCCGCCGATGACCACGGCCCGCCGCGACGCCTCGGCCGCGGCGAGGATGCGCTCGCAGTCGTCCATCGTGCGGAACGCGATGGCCCGCTCGGCCCCGGGCACCGCCGGGACGACGGGCCGGCTGCCGGTGGCCAGCACCAGCACGCTGTAGGGGGTGCGCCGCCCGTCGTCGGTGATGACGCAGCGGGTCTCCCGGTCGATGGCGACGACCTCGGTGCCCATGTGGACGGTGACGTCGTGGTCGGCGTACCAGGACGGGCCGTGCAGGCGCACCTGGTCGGCCCGGGTGGTGCCGGCCAGCACGTTCGACAGCAGCACCCGGTTGTACGGCGCCCGCTCCTCCGCCCCGAAGACGGTGACGCGCACCTTCTTGTCGCGCGCCCGCACCTCGCTGACCAGGCGGGATCCGGCCATGCCGTTCCCCACCACGACGATGCCCCTCATCGGGCACCCCCGACGACCGCGAGGTTGACCGCGCACACCTTGAACTCGGGCATGCGGGAGACCGGGTCGAGCGCCGGGTTGGTCAGCCGGTTGGGGCCCTCCCAGTGGAAGGGCAGGAAAACGGTGTCGGCCCGGATCGCCGCGCTGATCCGGGCCGTCGCCTCGGTGACCCCCCGCCGGCCGGTCACCCTGACCAGGTCTCCGGGGCGGATGCCGAGGTGGTCGGCGAGGTCGGGATGGAGTTCGAGGAACGGCTGCGGGGCGGCCTCGTTGAGGTCGGCCACCCTGCGGGTCTGCGCGCCGCTCTGGTAGTGGGCCAGCAGGCGTCCGGTGGTCAGGTAGTAGGGGTAGTCGGCGTCGACGTCCTCGACGGGCGGCCGGTGGTCGACGGCGACCATGCGCGCCTTCCCGTCGGGTGTCGGGAAGCGGTCGAGGAAGATACGCGGGGTGCCGGGGTGGTCGTCGGCGGGGCACGGCCAGAAGACCCCGCCCTGGTCGGCGATCTTCTCGTAGGTGATGCCCGAGTAGTCGGCCGGACCGCCGGCGCTGGCCCGGCGCAGCTCGTCGAAGACGGTGCGCGGGTCGTCCGGGAACGAACCGCCCCGGCCGAGGCGGTCGGCCAGGCCCGAGAGGATCTCCAGGTCGCTCCGCACCCCCGAGGGCGGAGCGACGGCCCGGCGGCGCAGCAGCACGCGGCCTTCGAGGTTGGTCATCGTGCCCGCCTCCTCGGCCCACTGGGCCGTGGGCAGCACGACGGTGGCCAGCTCGGCGGTGTCCGACAGCACCAGGTCGGCGACGACCAGCAGGTCGAGCGCCGCGAGCCGCCCGGCGACGTGGCCGGAGCGGGGTGAGGAGACGACCGGGTTGGAGCCGAACAGCAGCAGGCCCTTCGGGCCTTCAGGGGTGCCCAGCGCGTCGAGCAGCTCGTAGGCGGAGCGGCCGGGGCCGGGCAGGTCGGCCGGGTCGACGCCCCAGACGGCGGCGACGTGGGCGCGGGCCGCCGGGTCGTCGATCTTGCGGTAGCCGGGCAGCTGGTCGGCCTTCTGGCCGTGCTCGCGGCCGCCCTGGCCGTTGCCCTGGCCGGTGACGCAGCCGTAGCCGGAGCCCCGGCGGCCGGGCAGGCCGAGGGTGAGGGCCAGGTTGATGTAGGCGGTGACGGTGTCGGTGCCCTTGGCGTGCTGCTCGGCGCCGCGCCCGGTCAGCACCACGGCGTTGCCCGCCTCGGCGAGCATCGCGACGGCCCGCCGCATGCGGGCGACCGGGACCCCGGTGACGCGCTCGGCGCGTTCGGGCCACCAGGCCGAGACGCTGTCGCGGACGGCGTCGAAGCCGGTGGTGCGGGCCTCGACGTACTCCTCGGCGACGTGGCCGTCGGCGATGGCGATGTGCAGCAGCGCCAGGGCCAGGGCCAGGTCGGTGCCGGGGGTGTTCTGCAGGTGCAGCGCGGCCAGCCGGGCGGTGGCGGTCTCGCGCGGGTCGACGACGATGAGCCCGGCCGGGTTGAGGTGGCGCACGAAGGGCGGCATGGTCTCGGCGACGTTGCCGCCCGCCAGCAGCACCGCGTCGGCCTCGGCCAGGTCGGTGATCGGAAAGGGCAGCCCCCGGTCGAGCCCGAAGGCGCGGTTGGTGGCGGCGGCGGCCGACGACATGCAGAAGCGGCCGTTGTAGTCGATCTGGCTGGTGCGCAGCGCGACGCGGGCGAACTTGCCGAGCTGGTAGGCCTTCTCGTTGGTCAGCCCGCCGCCGCCGAAGACGGCGACGGCGTCGGGGCCGTGGACGTCCTGGATCCGGGCGATGCGGGAGGCGGCGTAGCCGAGGGCCTCGTCCCACCCGACCGGCTTGCCGTGGATGAGCGGGGTGGTCAGCCGGTGCGGCGAGCGCAGCAGCGCGCCGGCGGTCCAGCCCTTCTGGCACAGGCCGCCCTGGTTGGCCGGCACGTCGTCGCGCGGGGTGATCTCCACCTGGTGGATCTCCAGGGGCGTGACGTGCATGCCGCACTGCAACGCGCAGTATGGGCAGTGCGTGGCCGTCCCCTCGGGCAGCGGCGACATCACAGACGCCGGAGCGGAAAGTGAGAACGGCATGGGTCCGATGGTGCTTTCAGGGGGTTTCACCGCTGGGTCCCTTCTGTTACCGCTGTGCTACAAGGTGCCGTTCCTTCGTTAAACACGGGCGGCCGCGAGGCTGGGAGCGGTCCCGGTGGCGTGGCGTCGCAGGTAGCAGAACCAGGTCAGAACGAAACAAATGGCGTAGAAAATGGCGAAAGCGGTTATCGCCGCCCCCGCTCCCCCGGTCGCGGCGATCGACGAGCCGAACCCGCGGTTGATGAAGAAGCCGCCGAACGCGCCGACCGCCGAGATGAAGCCGATGGCGGCCGCGGCGTCCCGGCGGCCGGTCGCCAGCGCGTCGTCGTAGGCGGGGGTGCCCGGCTCCAGGCCCTCGATCGCCTTGGCCCGGAAGATCGCCGGGATCATCCGGTACGTCGACCCGTTGCCGACCCCCGCGGTGCCGATGAGCAGCAGGTAGGCGGCGAAGAAGAGGAAGACGTTGTGGGCCGCGAGGCCGGCGTACACGAGGAGGACCGCGCCCGCCATCGCGGCGAAGTTCCACAACGTGACCGCCGCGCCGCCGAGGCGGTCGGACAACCAGCCGCCCACGGGGCGGATCAGCGAGCCGAGCAGGGCGCCCAGGAACGCCAGCGAGGTCCACCCCGACTGCTCGGGGAACTGCGTGGTGAGCAGCAGCGGGAAGGCGGTGGAGTAGCCGATGAATGAGCCGAAGGTGCCGATGTAGAGCACCGACATGATCCAGGTCTGCGGCTTGGCCGCCGCCTTGGCCATCTCGCGCGGCTCGGCCCTGGCGACCGTCAGGTTGTCCATGAAGAAGTACGCGCCCAGCGCCGCCGCCAGGATGAACGGCACCCAGAACAGCCCCGCCGCGGCCAGCCCGAAGGCCCCGATCACCAGCGGCATCACCAGCTGCACCGAGGAGACCCCGATGTTGCCCCCGGCGGCGTTCAGGCCGAGCGCGGCGCCCTGCTTGGACTGCGGGTAGAAGTAGGTGATGTTGGCCATGCTGGAGGCGAAGTTCCCGCCGCCCAGGCCGGCGGTCGCGGCGATGACGAGGAAGATCCAGTAGGGTGTCGCCGGGTCGCTGACCGCCACCGCGAGCAGGCCCGCGGGCACCAGCAGCAGCAGCGCGCTGACCACCGTGAAGTTGCGCCCGCCGAACTTCGCCGGCCCGAACGTGTAGGGCAGCCGCAGCGCCGACCCCACCAGGTTGGGCAGCGCGACGATCCAGAACAACTGGTCGGTCGTGAACTCGTAGGCGCTCAGGCGCACCGCGACGATGCTCCACACCGTCCAGAGCGTGAACCCGAGATGCTCGGCGAAGATCGAGAAGATGAGGTTGCGGCGGGCGACCCGCCGCCCACCGGACGCCCAGAAGTCGGGGTCGTCGGGGCGCCAGTCGGCGATCCAGCGTGCCATGAGGGGGTCCTTCCTCAGTTTCCAGGGTTGCCTGGAACGTAGGAGGCCGCCGTTACGCACACTGACGATCGGTGACAGTGCGCCCGTTAAGTGGGTCGCACGTACGAAACAAGGAACTCATACGACGCACCGACGTAACGCCGATTTAACCGCGATTAGGGCGAGTGCGAGCCGGGCATTTCGTTCGGGTGTCGTCGTCGCCGCGGGGAGCGTGCTTTGACTACTCGGCAGATCGTCCCGTTCACCGATCCAGCGCTACGGACCGTAGCCCAACACGTCACGACCTTCGACAAGGAGCTGCGTGAGCTGGTCAAGTCGCTCACGCTGACCCTCCGCGCGGGCGCCGGCCGGGCCGGCCTGGCCGCGCCGCAGCTCGGCGTGCCCCTCCGGGTGTTCGCCTTCTCCCTCGACGGCCGGGCGGGCCACCTGGTGAACCCGCGCCTGGAGACCTCCGAGCGCACGGTGGTCGCCGACGAGGCCTGCCTGTCGGCCGCCGGGATCTGGTGGCCGCTGGAACGATCCTTCTCGGTCACCGCGCGAGGTCGCGACATGTTCGGCAAGCCGGTGACCGTCCGGGCCGTCGGCCTGCTGGCCCGTGTGCTGCAGCACGAGGCCGACCACCTCGACGGCATGTTGTTCAGCGACCGGCTCGCGCCCGACGAGCGGGAGAGGTTCCTGGCACAGGTGTGATGCCCGGTTTGGGCACGGCGTTCCTGAGGTATTCATCCTACCTGTCACGCTGTGTAACCAAAGCGAGACGCAGACGGCCGAAGGCCGGCTGTGGCTCGCGCCTGAATATGCCCAAAGAGACAAGACGCGGACGGCCGAAGGCCGGTCGTGGCTCGCGCCCGAATATGCCTAAAAGACACCGCCTCCTCCCGCCCTCTCGGAGGAGCCCGCATGCCCCTGGACCGCCGTCACGTCCTCTCCCTCGGCTTCTCACTCGGCGTCGCGGGCGCCGCGGTCCCCCTCGTGGGAGCCGGGCGGGCGGAGGCCTCGCGCGGGCCGATCCGCCCCCGCATCCACGAACGGCTCGAATGGGAGGCCAGGGAACCCCAGGAGACGGCGACCATCCTGCGCCGGGCGCCCCAGTACATCGTGATCCACCACACCGCGACGTCCAACTCGATGGACGACTCCCTGGAGCACGCCTACCGGCTCTCGCGGGCGATCCAGAAGCACCACATGCGCCGCAACCGGTGGGACGACATCGGCGAGCAGTTCACCATCAGCCGGGGCGGCCACATCATGGAGGGCCGCAACCGCACCCTGCTGGCGCTCTCGCGCGGCATGCACGCCGTGGGCGCGCACACCGCCGACCACAACCGGACCTCGCTCGGCATCGAGAACGAGGGCACCTACGCCCGCACCAGCCCGCCGCTGGCCCTCCTCGGATCGCTGGTCAAGCTGACGGCGTGGTTGTGCGCGACCTACGACCTCGACCCCTACGACGCGATCGTCGGCCACCGCGACCTGAACAACACCCGCTGCCCCGGCGACTACCTCTACGACCTGCTGCCCGAGCTGCGCGAGCGGGTCTGGCACCGGATGGTCGGCCGGCGGTTCAGCCCGCTGGCGTGGGAACTGGAGCAGGCGTCGCTGCCGCGCCGCGGCGTGATGTTCGCCGAACGGCCGGAACGCGTTTTCGATCACGGACCGGAGATCGGCTTTTCGGACTTTCGGAACTTCTGACCAGAATTGGTCGGCACGGTTGACTGCCGTGATCAATCTTGCTCAGATGTATACATCGTTCTAATACACCTGGAATGTGGACGTACATACGCCTAACGTCCAGCGAGGGAACTTCCTGGTGATACGAGGTGGGGGCCGAATGAAGATCTTCTTTACGTCCTGGCGTGTTTCGGCGGGATCTCCACCCGGCACGAGATCAGGACATGTAGCGTCTTAGCGCTCCTTGTTTCGGCCGCGTTCCAGCCCGGACACATCCGGACGGACGCGGTTCCCAAGGCGAGCCCATCCCTGGTACGTTTCACGTCCTCGCAGCTCGCGAAGGCAATCGTGCCCCCTTTGCAACGACGCAGCACGCACCTTGCCCCCGGAGGATCCCCGCACCATGAATCCCGAGAGCAGCATTTCTCGTCCTATATCCCATTTAGGGTCATTCACCACTATTACCCCTTTAATGGCGATCGCACCTCGGGTGAGCGTCGTGGTCCCCGCGATGAACGAGGCCGAGAACCTGCCCCACGTCTTCGCCACGCTCCCCCGGTGGGTGCACGAGGTCGTGCTGGTCGACGGCGACTCGGCCGACGACACGGTCGCGGTGGCGCGGCGGCTGCGTCCGGGGCTGCGGGTGGTGACCCAGCCGGGCCGGGGCAAGGGCGACGCGCTGGCCGCCGGGTTCGCCGCCTGCACCGGTGAGATCATCGTGATGATCGACGCCGACGGCTCGACCGACGGCCGCGAGATCGTGCGCTTCGTCGCCGCCCTGGTCGCCGGGGCCGACTACGCCAAGGGCTCCCGCTTCACCCACGGCGGCGGCAGCGACGACATCACCCTCGGCCGCCGCCTGGGCAACCTGGTGCTCTCGGGCCTGGTCAACCTGATGTACGGCACCCGCTACACCGACCTGTGCTACGGCTACAACGCCTTCTGGGCCAGCAGCCTCGACGTCCTGGCGCCCGACTGCGCCGGGTTCGAGGTCGAGACCCTGATGAACATCCGCGCCGCCAAGGCCGGGCTGAAGGTGCACGAGGTGCCGAGCCACGAACGCGGCCGCATCCACGGCACCAGCAACCTGCGCACGGTCCGCGACGGCTGGCGGGTGCTGAAGACGATCCTGCGCGAACGCGACACCCGGCTGCCGGCCCCCGCCCAGGTCGACGCCGAGGCCGGGGTGCCGGCCGACCAGGGCGCGGCCTGACCCCACGACGCCGCCCGACCCGTGATGACCGAGACGCTCCGCCGGAAGTTGCCCGCCGACCTCCACGATCCGCTGCTGCGCAACGCCTACGCGCTGGTCGTCAACGCGGGCATCGGGGCGGCGCTCGGCGTCGGCTACTGGGTGATCGCGGCCCGGCTCTTCCCCGCCGCCGACGTGGGCGAGGGCCAGGCCCTGATCAACGCCATGCGCATGCTCGCGGCGCTCACCTCGTTCGGGTTCGTCGGCGCGCTGACCCGGTTCGTGCCCGAGACCGGGCGGGCGACCGGGCGGTTCGTCGGCGCGGTCTACCTGCTCGGCGGCGGGCTCGGCCTGGTCGCCACGGCGGTCTTCGTCGTGGTCACCAAGGACGAGCCCGGCTTCCGCATCCTGTGGGGCTGGTTGCCCGCCGGGGTGTTCGCGCTGGTCGTGATCGTGTGGTCGGTCTACACGCTGCAAGAGGTGGTGCTGTCGGCGCTGCGGCGCTCGACGTGGGTGCCCGTGGTGAACGTGACCGTCGGGTTCGTGAAGGTCACGGCGGTGGCGGCGTGCGCGTTCCTGGTCGCGGCGCGCGGCGACGTGGTCTCGTGGCAGGTGTTCCTGGCCTGGATCGTGCCCTGCGCGCTGGCCGTGCTGCCGGTCAACTACCTGCTGTTCGCCCGGGTCATCCCGCGCCACGTCGCCGAGACGGCGCACCGCGCCCCGCCGACGCTGAAGCGGATCGTCCGGTTCGCCGGGGGCGACTACTTCGGCTCGGTGTTCACGCTGGCCGCGATCTACCTGGTCCCGGTCGTGGTGGCGACCCAGGTCGACCACCGGACCTACGCCTACTACGGCATCGCGGTCACCATCGGCGGCCTGCTGGAGATCTTCGCGTTCACGATGGCGACCAGCCTGACCGTCGAGGGCTCCTTCGACCCCGCCGCACTCGGCCGCAACACCCGCCGGGCGCTGCACCGCAGCCTGACCGTGCTGATCCCGATGATCGTGCTGGTGGTGCTCGCCGCGCCGCTGGTGTTGTCGGTCTTCGGGGCCGAGTTCGCCGACCACGGCACCACCCTGCTGCGGCTGATCGCGCTGGCCACGCTGGCGCGGGCGTTCGTCGAGCTCTACCTGGGCGCGCTGCGGGCCATGGGGCGCGGCCGCCCGCTGCTGTTCATCCAGGCGGCGCGGTGCGTGCTGGCCCTCGGGCTGACGTGGCTGCTGCTGCCCCGCCACGGCATCGAGGGCGTCGGCATCGCGCTGGTCGTCACGCAGAGTGTCACGGCGGCGGCGGTGGCGCCCGCGCTGTTCCGGCTCTGCCGGCCGAAAGGCCCGCAAACAGATTCCGTGCCCCCGAACGAACCCCCACCGTCGCGGCACACCTCCGACGACTCGGAAACGGTGGACACCATCAAACCCACAGCCCTCCCCTTCGGCGGCATCCGCCGGCTGACCACGGCCAGAGTTCCGAGCCCGGACACCCCCGACCCGATCGTCGACGGCCCCGGCGACACTCCGTCACCGGCCGGAGAAATCACCGGCGACGATTCCACGGGCGACTCCATTGGCGACTCCATTGGCGCCGCAGAGAATGACGACAGCGGAATTTCGGCCGAACAATCGGCGGCCGATCCGGAAACGGAGAATTCCGAAGCCGCCGAAATTCCGGCCACCTCTCCCGGGCTGATCCGGGTCGTCGCGCCCGGATGGGACGTCGCGCCCGCCGGCGAACTCGTCGTGGTGCCCGAGCGGGCCCCCGCCGCGCCGCGCAGGGGCAGCCGCTGGGTGGCGAGCGCCCGGCTGCTGCTGTCGCAGCCGCGCGAGTGGCTCGGCGCCGTGATCACGGTCCAGGCCCTGGTCATGTACGTCCTGGCGATGAAGGCCCGCCCGACCGGACTGGTCGGCGTGGACCTCTACGCGATGACCGGCCTCGGCCTGGTGTCGGTCATGCCGCCGGTCGCCCTGCTGGCGATCGGCCTGCTCATCCTGAGCTTCTTCGACACCCTCACCCAGAAGCGCAACCGGCCGGTCCTGCTGCTGTTCCAGATCCTGGCCGTCATGTTCGCCCTGCACGGCGCGGCGGTCCTGGTCGAGCCGCTCCCCCGGTTCCCGGTCGCCTGGACGATCGGCGGCTTCGTCGACTACATCGCCCGCACCGGCGAGACCCTGACCGCTCTGGACGCCCGCTTCAACTGGCCTGGCTTCTCGGTCTTCTCTGCGTTCATGATCAGGGCGGCCGGGGTCGAGGACGCCGCGGCGCTGCTCAACTGGTGGCCGCTGATCTCCAACGTCGCCTACCTGATCCCGCTGATCGTCATCGTCAGGCGGCTCCAGGCCGACCGCCGGGCCAAGTGGCTGGCGCTGATGATCTTCGTGGTGTCGCAGTGGGTCGGGCAGGACTACTTCTCGCCGCAGGGCATGACGTACCTGCTCTATCTGCTCTTCGTCGCGATCCTGGTGACCTGGTTCCTGCGCGTCGACCCGGCCTCGTCGTTCTGGAAGCGCCGCTGGACGCTCATCCCGGGCGAGCGCGCCCCCAAGAAGACCACGGTCACCGACCGGATCATCATCCTGGTCCTGCTCGTGATGATCTTCGTGGCGACCGCGACGTCGCACCAGATCACCCCGTTCATGATGTGCGGGGTGCTGCTCGGCTTCGTCGTGCTGCGCCGGACCCGGCTCAGCTTCATGATGGTCGTCCTGTTCGGCGCGATCGTGGCGGCGTACGTCAACTACATGGCCGTCGCCTACTGGTCGGGCCACCTCGACGCGATGGTCGGCTCGGTCGGCCAGGTCGGCGGCAACCTCACCTCGCAGACCACGGGCCGGATCAGCTCGACCAACCCCGAACGCCTGATCGTGCTCTACACGCGGCTGGCCATCACCGGGGTGATCCTGGGCCTGGCCGGGCTGGGCCTGCTGCGGCGGCTGAAGAAGGGCGTCGGCGACCGGGTCGTCTTCGTGATGATGGTGGTCCCGGCGTTGTCGCTGGCGATGCTCAGCTACGGCGGCGAACTGGGCCTGCGCGTCTACCTGTTCACCCTGCCGGCCACCAGCATCCTGGTCGCCTACCTCTTCTACCCCGGCCTGCCGAGCAAGGTCGCCGCCAAACGCCGCTTCCCGGTGCTGGCCAAACTGCGCCCGGTCGTCGCCTGCGGCCTGGTGGTGGCCCTCGCGGGCGCGTTCCTGCTGGCCCGGTTCGGCAACGAGAAGTACGAGTGGACCTCCCCCCAGGAACGCGCCGCCATCGACTACATCTACGAGCAGGACCTGGAGACCACCCGCATCCTCTACCTCGTCCCGGAGGGCGACGGCGGCTCGTCCATCTCGTGGAGCCTGACGGGGGTCGAACGGGTGCGCCAGATCCGCGCGACGGCGGGACGCGACCCGTACAAGGTCGACACCGTGGTCGAGCAGCTCCGCGACGCGGGACCGGGCTCGTTCATCCTGGCCACCCGCAGCCAGGAGGCGTCCCTGGAGATCGACGCCAATTACCCGGCCGACTGGGGCCCGAAGATGCGCGTGTCCCTGGCCCAGCACCCCGACCTGAAGACCCTGGTCTGGAACGACGACGCGGCCGTCTACGCCCTGAAGGAGCAGCCGACGGGCCGCATCGCCCCGCAACTGCGCGGCACCCCGTTCCGCATCGGCGAGACCCCGTGGACGCCCTACGGCCTGATCGCCCTCGCGGTGTTCGTGCTGATCGTGCTGACCCGGGAGGTCATCCGCATCAGGCAGCGCCCCGGCACCTGGTACTGGTCGAGAAGACTGGCCTGGTTGTCGCTCCCGTTCCTGCTGCTGGCCGGCTGGGTCGTGCTGGAGAGATTCATGCTCCTGAGCGTCTGATCACTGCGCCGCGAGCGTCACCACGACGTGGTCCTCCGGGTCGCCGATGCTCTTGGCGAACTTCTCGGCCGCCCGTCCGTGGCCGTGGATGTCTCCCTCATTGGCCCGGATGAACTCCTGGAGCGGCTCGATGAAGGCCGTGGTCTCCAGGCGCGCGGACGACAGGGTCACGTAAGGAGACGTGCGCACCCAGCCGGCCCTCGTCATGGCCTCGGTCTGCCGGTCGACGGTGGTGCGGAGCACGATGAACTCGCCCTCGTAGGCGAGGCGGCCTGCGCCGTTGGTCGTGTCCTCGTGCATGTCGGCGATGCCGAGGCCGGCCGCGATCTCGTCCCGCACCGCGTCGTCCACCTCCACGACGCGGTCGGAGAAGATGGGCGCGACCACAATGGCCCCGATCCAGGCGGCGGGCACGCCCACGGCGACGATGCTCCAGAACCAGACGCCGATCTTGCTCACTTCGCTCACGTGCCGCTCCCCCGGGCCTGAACCCTCGCGATGACCCACTCACCCGAAACCAGCCGTGACGTGATCGCCAGGGCCGCGTACGTGCGGGGTTCCATCGGAGACGCACGGAATGCCCGGCGTGCCCATTTTAGTGATCTTCCCCAGTCGCGCGCCATCGAGCTTTCGAAGGCCACCTGGCCCGCCAGGCGGGCGTAGCCGCGCCGGTCGCGGCGGAACTCGGGGTAGTGGTCGAGCAGCCACTCGTGGGAGTCGGCGATCATCGACCAGCGGCCGTAGAAGTGGGAGCCCTCGTGCGGGGGCACCTCGACGAGGATCTCCGGCACGTAGGGGATGGGGGCGTGCCGGGCGCAGCGCAGCAGCAGTTCGTAGTCTTCGGCGAAGCCGCGCGGGATCTCCTCGGAGAATATGCCGACCGGGCCCGTCAGGAGCGAGCGGCGCATCAGGAACGACGACGTCGTGGCCGCCGGGATGCGGGAGCGCAGCAGGTCGTCGAAGGTGATGTGGGACGCCGGCCACAGGCGTTCCTGCGTCGAGACCATGCCGCACGACACCAGCGCCGCGTCGGGGTTCGCCGCGAAGGCGGCGACCTGGAGGCGCAGCTTCGACGGCCGCCAGGTGTTGTCGTCGTCGCAGAAGGCGACCAGGTCGTCCTGGGCGGCGAGGATGCCGCTGTTGCGGCTGCCGGCCACGTTGGGCACGCGTTCGTTGGTCGTCCAGGTCACGCGGCGGTGCGGGTCGTCCGACAGCACCTCCTTGTCGGGTTCGCACCGGTCGAACACGATGACGGCGGTGACGTCGCCCTCGTAGTCCTGCGCCCGGATCGAGGCCAGCGCGGCGCGCAGCATCTCGGGGCGGTTGCCGGTCGTGCAGACGACCACGCTGACGGGGCTGTTCATCGGCTGACCCACCGCACTTCGTAGGACTTGAGCGTGAGCCGCTTCCCGTCGACCGTGGCCGTGGTCTCCTCGCCCCGGGTGTTGACGACGACCATCTTCTTCGCCGAGGCCAGCAGCCTGATCGACGGATGGGCCGACCGCACGGCGGCCAGGCGGGTGCCGGCGGGGAACCACTTCGCGAAGTCCTGCAGCATCGTCAGGGCGGGCAGCGGCCGGCCCGCCTTGGGCTGGTCGAGGTTGGTCCACAGGCAGCCGTCGCACTCGGGGCCCTCGCCCTGGGGCGACCAGTAGAGGGCGGCGGCGGTGCCGCTCCTGGCGAACTCGATCATCGCGGCGGCCTGCACGGCCAGCCGGCGGCCGGTCGTCCAGTCGGACTCGGCGGGCTCGAAGTACCACTCGGCCCACCAGACCGGCAGGCTGCTCTGCTTGCGCAGCCACGCGTTGACGGCCGAGAACTTCGCCAGGGCGGCGAACTCGTCGGGATACATGCCCTTGGACGACTCGGAGGTGCCGTCGACCACCAGGAAGTCGGCGCCGTGCTTGTTCTTCAGCCAGAACCTGATGGCGTCGAGGCCGCGCTGGTCCTGGCTGCCCCACGGGCCGGACACCTCGGACTTCCAGCCCGGCCGGTCGGTGACGTTGATGTAGGGGCCGCCGACCTGGATCTTCGGGTTGACCTTCTTCAGGGCGTCGTACACGAGGTTGTACATCTCGGTGTAGCCCTCGTAGTCCCACCGCTTCAGTCCCTCGTTGAAGAAGCCCTTGAACTCGTTCCAGACGATGAAGTGGCGGACCTGGGGGTAGCGCTTGGCCGCGGCGGCGGCCAGGTTCGCGAAGTCCTTGTAGTGCTTGCGCAGCGGCGACTGGGTGAAGTTGTTCTCCCAGTCGGTCTCGCCGGGCTTGCCGCCGACCATCCAGTCGGGGGCGCAGCACAGGGTGATGACCGGCAGGCCGCCCGAGCGTTCGATGGCGGCCATCCGGCCGTCCATGGACTTCCAGTCGTACTTGCCGGGCGAGGGTTCGGGGTTGAGGGTGCCGAAGCCCATGATGTGCTGGTTCTGGATGATCCGGCCGCGCGCGAGGCTCTTCTCGGCGACGGCCGTCACGTCGGGCGGGCCCGAGTCGACGCTGAAGCGGGTGTGCGAGAAGCCCCAGACGGGGAACCCGGCGGGCGCGCCGCCGCCGACCACGATCGGCCGGGCCTGGGCGGGCCCGGCCACGGCTTCGGGCGGCGGGTTCCCCTGGTCGCCCAAGGGCTGCCACGGGACGGCCGGGGGGCCCGACATCGCCAGGATGAGGGCGCCGATCGCGCCCGCGACCGTGACGGTCGCGAAGAGCATGACGAGCCTGGTGCGGAGGGAACGGCGCGCGTGACGCCAGTGCCGCCGATTCTCTCGTGCCACGCGGCCACGATATCGGGCGAAACAATGAATCGCCGGATACCCCGGAATCTAGAAGCCGAATCGCAACTCGGTCAGGCCGTTCTCGAAGTTGGAGCGGAGTTGGCGGCCTTCGCCGATGGCGTGGATGTCCGGAAGGCGGCGGAACAGTTCCCGGAACGCCACGGTGAGTTCTTTCCGGACGAGATTCGCACCGAGGCAGAAATGGATGCCGGGCGCCCCGAACCCGACATGTGGATTCGGGTCACGGGTGATGTCGAACAGGTCGGGATTGGCGAAGACGGACTCGTCGCGATTGGCCGAGAGAAAGTAGAGCACGACCTTGTCGCCCGGTTTGAGCACCTGGCCGCCGACCTCGTGCTCGACCTTGATCGTGCGGCCGGTGCGCATGCCGGGGGTGACGTAGCGGACGATCTCCTCGATGCAGGTGCCGATGTGCGCGTCGAAGTCGTTCACGAGGAGTTCGCGCTGGTCGGGATGGTCGGTGAGGAGCCGCAGGCCGTGCGCCATCGCGTTGCTGGCGGTGTTGATGCCGGCGGTGACCAGCAGGGTGAAGAACGCGCCGAGCTCCATGCTGGTGAGCTTCTCGCCGTCGATGTTGGCGGTGACGAGCTGGGAGATGACGTCCTCGCGCGGGTTCCTCCTGCGCTCCTTGCCGAGCTCGATGACCATCCGCCGCAGGCCGACCAGGCCCAGGGTGTTCTTGGCGGCCAGGCGTAAGGAGGAGGCGAACCCCGGCCGCACGCCGGTGTAGTCGGCCCAGGTGTGCACCCGCTCGATGACCAGCCCCCGGTGCTCCTCGGGCACCCCGACGATGTCGCAGATGACGCCCGCCGCGATCGGGTTGGCGATCTGGGTGATGAAGTCGCCGCCCGGACCTGCGGCGACGACGCCGTCGATGATGCGGTTGACGTTGGCGGTGACGTCGTGCTCGCTCTTGTCGAGCATGCGCGGGGTGAAGGCGCGGGCGATGATGCGGCGCAGGCGGCCGTGCTGGGGGTCGTCGAGGTTCACCATCGAGTTGCCGAAGATGTACTTGGCCCAGAACGGCGGCGGCGGGATCGACACCGACGGGTAGCTACTGAACACCCCCGGGTTGCGCAGCGCCTCGGTGATCTCCTGGTGCCGCACCAGCGCGTAGAACCCCTTGCCCGACCGCAGGCCGGGCACCCTCGGCTCGCCGAAGTACATCGGCCGCTCGATCTCCCGCAGCCGCTCGAAGGCCGCCAGCCTCTCGGGATGGGGCCGTCCCCAGAAGGACAGGCTGCCCAGGTCGATGTCTTGGACGACAGTCATAAGGGCCAGCACCTCGGGTCGGGGGACGGGACGTTATTCGCAGTGTCTTTTTAGGACATATTCACCACGCGAGCCACAGCCGGCCTTCGGCCGGCCGCGTCTCGCTTTAGTATGGCGCGGTCATCGCCCCCTAGGTCACCGGAATTCATCGCATATGAAGATCGATGTCGTACGCCCCCGCGATCTCGGCGAGCCGGAATTATCGGCGTGGAGACGGATGCGCCGGGCCTCTCCCCATCTGGCCAGCCCGTGGCTGGCGCCCGAGTTCGCGTGCGCGGTCGGCGACGTGCGCGACGCCGCGAGAGTGGCCGTGATCTGGGACGACAACGATCTGGCGGGGTTCTTGCCGTTCGAGCCGTGCGGCCCCAGGGCGGCCCGTCCGCTGGCCGCGTGGATCACCCTCGCACAGGGGCTCGTGCACCGGCCCGGTTTCGAAATCGACGGCCCCGACCTGCTGAAAGGCTGCGGGCTCGACGTGTTCGAGTTCGAATACCTGGTCGGCGGCCAGCCGTGGTTCACTTCGGACGAGAATCGGACGGCGATGCTGCTCGATCTCGAATCCGGATATGACGGATATATCAAGTTCTTACGCGAGACGTCGCCGAAGTCGTACAAGACAATCGCCTATAAGGAGCGCAAGATCCAGCGGGACCTCGGCCCGCTGACCTACGAATACGCGTCGAATGATCATTTCGGCGCGCTGCTGCGCTGGAAGTCCGACCAGTATCGGCGCATCGGCCGCGCCGACCGCACGGCGAAACCGTGGGTGGCCGCGCTGATCGAACGGCTGCGCGATGTGCGGACGCCGGAATTCAGCGCCCCGCTGTCGGTTCTCAAGATCGGCGACCGCCCGGTCGCCGCGCATTTCGGGCTGGTCAGCGAAGGGGTGATGGCGGGCTGGTTCCCCGCTTATGATCCGGAACTCGGGTCGTATTCCCCCGGATTGATCCACCATTTACGCCTGGTCGAGGCCGCCGCCGCCCGCGGACTGCGGCATATCGACACCGGCACCGCCGGCGACTACAAACAGACCATCTGCAACGGCACCCTCCCCCTCTCCGAAGGGGTGGCCCGGCGGCGGAGCGCGGCCTCGGCCCTCCACTGGCTGCGCACCGCGCCCGCGCGGCGCGTCAAGCAGACGATCGTCGGCGACCCCCGCCTGCACGCGCTCGCCGACCGGGCGCTGAAGCTGCGGGGCCGCGCGTGAGGATCGACGTGGTGCGGCCGTCGGAGCTCACCGAGGCGCAGCTGGCCGGCTGGCGGGCGCTGGAGCGCGCGGGCGGCCGCCGCCCGAACCCGTTCCTGGCCCCCGAGTACACCCGGGCCGTCGGCGCGGTCCGCGACGACGCCCACGTGGCGGTGGTCGACGGCGGCCGGGCCTTCTTCCCGTTCGAGCGGCGCGGCGCGGTCGGCCGGCCGATCGGCTCGGTGCTCTCCGACCTCCAGGGCATGGCGGCCGAACCCGGCCTGGAGGTGCCGCCGAGGGAGCTGCTGCGCGCCTGCGACCTCAAGGTCTGGGCCTTCGACCACCTCGACCCGGCCCAGTTCACCCAGGGCCACAAGGCGCTGCACCCCTCCCCCGTCATCGACCTGACCGGCGGCTACGACCTCTACGCCAAGGGGCTGGCCGAGCGGTCGAACAAGATCTACAAGTCGACCCTGAAGAAGGAGCGGCGGCTGGCCCGCGAGGTCGGCGAGGTCAGGTTCGTGCTCGACTCGCCCGACCGCGCCGCGCTGCGCATCCTCCAGCGCTGGAAGTCGGCGCAGTACCGCCGCACCGGCCGCCCCGACCGCTTCGCCGAGCCGTGGGTGGTCGCCGTCGCCGAACGCCTCCACGAGGTGCGCACGCCGGTGTTCACCGGCACCCTCGGCCTGCTCTACGCCGGAGACACGCTGGTCGCGGGCAACTTCGGGGTCCGCACCGAGACCACGATCATCGCCTGGTTCCCCGTCTACGACCCGGCCTTCGCCTTCTACTCCCCCGGCCTCATCCACCGCCTGCGGTTGTGCCGGGCGGTCGCCGAGGCGGGGGTGACCCTGATGGACCTGGGCCGGGGCGAGAAGGGCTACAAGGACAGCCTCAAGACCGGCGACCTGCTGGTCGCCGAGGGCCGCCTGGCCCGCCCGTCGGTCGCCGCCGCCCGCCACTGGCTGACGCACGAGCCGCGCCGCCGCGCGGTGAACCTGGTGCTCTCCACCCCGGTCCTGTACGGCGCCGCCGACCGCGCGGCCCGATGGGTCGCGAAACGGCGCGGCACTACTCCTGCGTCTGCGGATTGAGCCCCGGCAGCCGCTTCGCCCCCGCGACCGACGGCTCGGTGAGCTCCAGCACGTCGAGCCCCTGGGTGATGTCGCTGGAGTAGATGTAGCCGTTGTAGAAGTAGGCCGACCACGACCCGCCGAGCGTGCCGGGCGCCAGCGGCGCCCGTTCGAACGCGGCCACCTCGCGGGCCTTCGCCGGGTCGGTGAAGTCCCAGACCGAGACGCCGCCCTGGTACCAGGCCTGCACCATCAGGTTGCGGCCCTCGACCGGGATGACGTTGCCGTTGTGGGCGACGCAGTTCTCCTCGCCGGTCTGGGTCCGGGGGATCTTGAACAGGCCGAGCGGCCGCATCCGGCGCTCGGCGGTGATCTCGTAGATCGCCGTGCCGCCCTTGTTGCGCGGCGTCTTCGCGGTGCACATCGGGGCCGCCCCGCCGCCGAGTTCGTCGCTCAGCACGACCTGGGTCCCGTCGGGGGTGAAGGCCGCCGAGTGCCAGATCGAGAAGTTCTCGCGGTCGGTGACCCGCTGGAGCACCTTCGGGTCGGCCCGGTCGGTGATGTCGAGCAGCAGGCCGTCGCCGTAGCAGGCGGCCACCGCCAGGTTCCGGGCCGGATAGACGCTGACGTCGTGGCAGCCGCCGAACCGGCCGGGGTCGCGGTCGGTGAACAACACGGGCGTGGCCACGACCTTCGCGGCGGCCGGGTCGGCGACCGGCACCTCGATGACCGAGATGAGCTCGTGGGGGGCCGGGCAGTTGGCGGTGTCCGGGATCGGCCCGGCCGCCGAGACGTAGAGGTGGTGGACGTCCTCACCCGGGATGATCGTGTTGGTGTGGGACCCGCACCGCGTCCGCACGGCCGTCACGTAGCGGGGGTTGGCGACGTCGGAGATGTCGAAGATCCGGACGCCCTCGAACTGCGCCGGCGACGACGGGTCGCCGGGCCCGCTCGAACAGTCGGGCCCGGCGCGCGGCACGTCGACCGACAGGAACAGCAGGTTCCCGTAGACCGAGACGTCGTTCTGGTCGGCCGGGCAGAGCACCCGGGTCACCACCCACGGCTTGGTGGGGTCGGCGATGTCGTAGACGGTGAAGCCGCCGTAGTTGCCGGCGAAGGCGTACTTCCCCTGGAAGGCCAGGTCGGTGCCGAACGACTGCGGGGTGTCGAACGGGGCGCCCGGCGCCACGTTGGCGACGTGCCGCAGGCCGCCCGCGATGGTGAACTCGGGGCTCGGGGCGCTCTTCGGCGTCGCGGGAGGCGGTGGCGCGGTCGTACAGCCCGCTATCAGGACAAGACCTAGCAACAGCCGCTTCAACCGCGATCCTCACTAATCGGGGCGCTCTATCGGCAGCGTACCGATCAGAGGGCGATCCCGAGCAGTGCGTCGGCGATGTCGCGGACCACTTCCGGCGCACCCGCGTCGTCGCCCTCGGCGGCGGCCCAGGCGTCGATCGCGGCCAGCGCCCCGGGGGCGTCGAGGTCGTCGGCGATCCGGTCGCGGACCAGCGCCAGCACGTCGGCGCCCGAGGGGCCAGACGGCCGGGCCACGGCCGCGCGCCAGCGGGCCAGCCGGGCGGTCGCCTCGGTCAGGTCGGCGTCGGTCCACTCCCAGTCGCTGCGGTAGTGGTGGCCGAGCAGGGCCAGCCGGATCGCCATCGGGTCGGCGTGCTGCCGCAGCCTCGACACGAACACCAGGTTGCCGCGCGACTTCGACATCTTCTCGCCGTCGAGGCCGACCATGCCCGCGTGGACGTAGGCCTTGGCGAACGGCCACTCGCCGGTCGCCACGTGGCCCTCGCAGGCGCCCATCTCGTGGTGGGGGAAGATCAGGTCGCTGCCGCCGCCCGAGACGTCGAAGCCGGGGCCGAGGTTGTTCAGCGCGATCGTGGTGCACTCGACGTGCCAGCCGGGACGGCCCGGACCGAAGGGCGAGGGCCAGGAGGGCTCGCCGGGACGCTCGGCCCGCCACAGCAGCCAGTCGAGGGGGTCGCGCTTGCCCGGCCGCTCGGGGTCGCCGCCGCGCTCCCCGAACAGGGCCAGCATGGTCTCCTCGTCGTAACCGGAGACCGCGCCGAACTTGGGGGCGGCGGTGCGGGCGAAGTAGACGTCGCCGTCGATCGTGTACGTCGCCTCGCCGAGCCGCTCGACGAGGGCGGCGACCTGGTCGACGACCTCGGTCACGCCGACGTACTCGGCCGGGGGCAGGATGCGCAGGGCGGCCATGTCGGTGCGGAACAACTCGATCTGGTCTTCGGCCAGTTCCCGCCAGTCCTGCCCGTCGCGCTGGGCGCGTTCGAGCAGCGGGTCGTCGACGTCGGTCGCGTTCTGGGTGTAGTGGACGTCGTGGCCGGCGTCGCGCCAGGCGCGGTTCACCAGGTCGAAGGCCAGGTAGGTGTTCGCGTGGCCGAGGTGGGTCGCGTCGTAGGGGGTGATGCCGCAGACGTACATGCGGGCCACCGGGCCGGGCTCCGTGGTCCGGATCTCGCGGGCGGCGGTGTCGTAGAGGCGGAGCGGGTGACCTTGGCCCGGCAGGCTGGGGACGTTCGACGAAGACCACGATTGCATGGTGTGAGCCTATCCGCGTGCCTCGCGCGGGATGTCCACCGGATGCCAGGTGAGGGGGTCGTCGGGGGCCGGCAGGAAGTCGTAGCGCACGCCCGATTCGGCCAGCGCGACGAGGCTGACCGACAACGACATGAACAGGCGGCCGTCGCTCAGTTCGTGGCGGACCAGCAGGGCGGCCGGGTCTTCGTAGGGCAGGCCGTCGCCGGAGGCGAGGGGCAGCCACTCGCCCCAGTAGCGTTCGGGGCTGCCGCCGGCCGGGCGGCCGGGCCGGGGGGCCTTGGCGAAGGCGGGCTGGAAGTGCGCCACCCGGGCGTTGTCGGCGGCGTCGGGCAGACCGGCGTTGACGACGACGTGGGTGCCGGGGCGCAGCTTCTCCTCCGACAGCTTGTCGCCCGTCCAGGTCCAGAGCCGGACGCCGTCGAGCCCGCCGAGCAGCAGGTGGAAGGGGTCGTAGCGGGTCAGTTCGACCAGGGGCATCTCGCCGCCGGAGGCGGCCAGCAGCGGCAGTTCGCCGCGGGAGGCGCGGTTGCGGGCGCCGGAGAGCAGGCCCTGGCCGTTGAGCAGGGCGGCGACGCGCCGCGCGGCGGGGTCGACGGCCAGCCAGGTGCCGCCCGCCAGGAGGTCACGGCCGCCGACGACGCCCCGATGGTCGGGCCAGTAGGCGGAAGGGGACATCCATGGACGGTTGACGAACTCGTCGCGGACCCCGGCCAGCAGGATCGGCGACTCCGCATCGGGGTCGAAGCTCACGATGACCGTACACAATGCCCGTTCCCTCCACTATCGGTAGAGACTCATGCAGAGTGCCGGAAATAAGTGCTTACGTCCAGCTCAGTGAGGCTCCGGGAAAGTAGTTATATCGGGGGCCAGGGGATCGCGGGCCAGTCGCCCGAGGGGTAAGGGTGAATTCCGGTGTCCAGCAGTCTGCGTACCCGGTTCCAGGTCGCCTCCACCTCGGCTGCGGTGAGCAGTTCGCGCAATCTTCGTCCGAGTCGTCCTCTTTCGAGTTCCTGATCGAGATGGACGAGGACCGAGACCGCCTCCCGGGAGAGCGGCCGCCCCTTCCACTGCCACAACACGGTGCGGAGCTTGGTGTCGACGGAGAAGCAGACGCCGTGGTCGACGCCGTAGACGTGGCCGTCGGGCAGCGGCAGCAGATGGCCGCCCTTGCGGTCGGCGTTGTTGATCACGGCGTCGAGGACGGCCATGCGGCGCAGCGCGGGCTGGCGGCTGCGCATGACGGCCATCAGGTCGGCATCGGGGTCGGCGTCGATCCAGAGCTGGACCATGCCGGGGCCGAACGGGCCGTCGCGGTAGACGGTCGGCGGCACCAGCCGCCAGCCGGTGGCCACCGCCACCTCGTAGGCGGCGACCTCGCGGGCGGCGAGGGTGCCGTCGGGGAAGTCCCAGAGCGGGCGTTCGCCCTTCACGGGCTTGTAGACGCAGGCCGCGACCTGGTCGCCCGCGCTGATCGTGCAGTAGAGGGTCATGTTGGTGGCCTCGACCAGACGGCCGGCGACCTCCAGCCGCCCGCCGCGCAGCAGCCGCATGGCCGCCGCGTCGTCGAGCTTGGTCCCCTCTTCCGCGTTCTCAGCGGTCATGCGGTGAGTCCCCCGGGGTGGTGTCCGTTGAGCCTGACGCAGATGTGACCCTCGGGATCGAGGGGCTGCCCGCACAGGGGGCAGGGCGGCCGCCCGGCGGCCACGACGTCGAGGGCGCGGCGGCTGAAGGCGCGCGCGGCGGCGGCGCTGATGCGCACCCGCAGGACGGCGGGCTCGGGCCGGTCGGGGTCGCCGAAGATCGGGTCCTCTTCCTCTTCGGCGGTGGCCTCCTGGGCCTCGATGATCACCTGGGCGGTGTCGGGGTCCCAGGCCAGGGCCATGGTGCCGACCCGGAAGTCTTCTTCGATCGGGGTGTCGAGGGGGCCTTCGTCGGAGACCTCGCCGGGAGCCACGGCCGGGACGGGGGCGCGGCCGCCGCTGCGGCGCAGCACCTCGTCGAGCAGTTCGTCGAGACGGTCGGCCAGCACCGCGACCTGGAACTTCTCCAGCGAGACCGTGGTGAGGCGCCCCTGCGCCCTCGCCTGCAGGAAGAAGGTTCGCGCGCCCGGTTGCCCAACGGCACCGGCCACGAACCTCTCAGGCGGATCGTAATCGAAGACCGGCATAGCCCCGACCTTACGTGGTCCCGGCTCCGCCGCCGACGGCGGCGTCGCTCCCGGCGATGTTTTCTCCCCCATCTTTGTGCTCCGGAGGCGGCTCCGGAAGCCCGAAATTTCGGGTGTCGTTAAGCCTGCGAAGAAAGGGGCGTATGGGGGTGTATTCGATGACTGTGACCGATCCTGGATCGACGTTGATCCGCTGGAACTGGTCGAGGTGCAACCCCAGCGCGTCGGCCACGATCGCCTTGATCACGTCGCCGTGGGAGCAGACCAGATAGGTCGCCCGCTCCCCCAGCCGGGCGTTCCAGTCGCGGACGGCCGCCACCGCGCGGGCCGACACGGCCGCCAGCGACTCGCCGCCCGGGAAGACGGCGGCGCTCGGGTGGGCCTGCACGACCTTCCACTCGGGCTCCTTGGCGAGGTCGCCGAGCTTCTTCCCGGTCCAGTCGCCGTAGTCGCACTCGGCGAATCGGTCGTCGATCTGGAGGTTTTCGGCGCTGAAAGGTTCGACGGTCTCGCGGCAGCGCTCCAGCGGGCTGGAGACGACCGCGTCGAGGCGCACGTCTCTGAGCCGCTCGGCGGCGTCGGCGGCCTGCCTGCGGCCCCGGTCGTCGAGGTGGACGCCCGGCGCGCGGCCGGCCAGGACCGGCCCGGTCAGCGGGGTCAGCCCGTGGCGCAGCAGCAGAAGGGTCGTCATGCCGTGATCACGCCCAGTCCGAGAAGGGTCAGCAGCAGGGTGCCGGCGAACACGCGGTAGATCACGAAGATGTTGACCGAGTTCTTCGCCACCCACTTGAGCAGCCAGGCGATCGAGGCGTAGCCGACGACGAACGACACGATCGTGGCCACGGCCGTGCCGACCAGCGGCGGGCCGCCGCCGTCGCCGACGTGGCGCATCTCGTAGACGCCCGACAGCACCACCGCCGGGATCGACAGCAGGAACGAGTAGCGGGCCGCCGCCTCGCGCGTGTAGCCGAGGAACATCGCGCCGGTCATCGTGGAGCCCGAGCGGGACGCGCCGGGGATCAGCGGGAGCATCTGCCACGCGCCGATGATGAGGCCGTCCTTCAGCCCGAGGTCGGACAGCTGCTTGGCCTTGCGGCCGAACTGCTCGGCGCCCAGCAGGATCAGCCCGAACACGATCAGCATGGCCGAGTTGAGCCACAGGTTCCGGGCCGGGCCCTCGATCGCGTCGGAGAACAGCAGGCCGGCGACCGAGATGGGGATCGTGCCGAGGATGATGTACCACCCCATGCGGGCGTCGAGGTGGTTCCGCAGTTCCTTGTCGGCCAGGCTGCGCAGCCAGACCCCGGTGATCCGCAGGATGTCGCGCCAGAAGAAGATCAGCACCGCCAGCATGGTGCCGAGCTGGATGACGGCGGTGAACGCGGCCCCGGGGTCTTCCCAGCCCGCCAGCTTGGGCACGATGAGCAGGTGCGCCGAGCTGGAGATCGGCAGGAACTCGGTCAGCCCCTGCACGATGCCGAGGACGACCGCCTCAAAGACGTTCACGGTCGGCCAGCTTAGAGCCTCGGACACGATACTCTGACTCGCAATGGATCAGCGATATGTCGGGCGCAGCGGCCTGTCGGTCTCGCGCATCGGCCTCGGCACCATGACCTGGGCGCGCGACACGTCGGCCGACGAGGCCTCCGCGCAGCTCGTGACGTTCGCCGACGAGGGCGGCACGCTGGTCGACACCGCCGACGTCTACGCCGGCGGCGACGCCGAACGGCTGATCGGCCGGCTGCTCAAAGAGGTCGTCCCCAGAGAAGAGCTGGTGATCGCCACCAAGGCGGTGCTCACGCCCGGCGGCAAAGACGGCTCCCGCCGCCACCTGATCCGCGCCCTCGACGCCTCGCTCGACCGCCTGGGCGTCGACGAGGTCGACTTATGGCAGCTGCACGCCTTCGATCCCGACGTGCCGCTCGAAGAGACCCTCCTGGCCGTCGACATCGCGGTCTCGACCGGCCGGGCCGCCTACGCCGGGGTGTGCAACTACGCGGGCTGGCAGGTCGCGGCGGCCGGGGTGCACCAGCGTTCCGCGCCGGGCCGGGCCCCGATCGTGGCCGCGCAGGTCGAATACTCGCTGGTCGCCCGTGAGGCCGAAGACGAGCTGTTCCCGGCCGCCGCCCACGTGGGCGCGGGCGTGCTGGCGTGGTCGCCGCTCGGGCGGGGCGTGCTGACCGGCAAGTACCGGACCGGCATCCCGGCCGACTCGCGCGCCGCCACGCCCCACTTCGCCGACTTCATCCAGCCCTATCTCGACGAGCGCTCGCGCCGGATCGTCGAGTCGTGCGTGACCGCCGCCGAGGGCCTGGGCGCCTCGCCGCTCGCGGTGGCGCTGGCCTGGGTCCGCGACCGGCCCGGGGTCGCCTCGGCGATCGTGGGCGCGCGCACCCACGCCCAGCTGCTGGGCGTGCTGCAGTCCGAGACGCTCGTGCTCCCCTGGGAGATCCGCGAGGCCCTGGACGACGTGTCGTCGTGACACCTCGCCCAGGGCCTCCCGGGTGAACGCCGCCTGCGGGTCAGGCGCAGGCGGAGCCGTTGACGGCGAAGTCGACCGGCGCGGGGTTCACGCCGGCGTGCTCGCCGTTGAAACCGATCCACAGGGTCCGGCCGGGCGCGATGTCCTGGTTCCAGGACACGCCGGTGGCGGTGACCCGCTGACCGCTCTGCGCCCAGTCGGCCGACCAGCCCCGGTCGAGCTGCTGCCCGGTCGCGGGGAAGGTGAACGTGAGCGCCCAGTCCTCGATCGGCTCGTCTCCGGTGTTCTTGATCGACACGTTCGCGGTCATCCCGGTGCCCCAGGTGACGGCGGAGTAGACGACCTGGCATGACAACACGGGCTCCGCGCCGGCGGTGAAGACCACCGTGTTCGACCAGAGCCCCCAGCTGTTGTCGTAGAAGACGGGCCGGACCCTGACGGAGTACTCGGTGCCCGGTGTCAGCCCGGTGAGCGTCGCGGCGGTGCCCGGGACGGTGGTGAGCAGCTGCCCGTCCGAGACGACCTGGTAGCCGGTGATGGACGGGTACTGGGGATAGCGGGGCGCCGTCCACGTGAGGCGCACGCTGGTCGCGCTCAGCGGAGTGGCGGTCAGGTCGCTCGGCGGCATGGTCACGAGGTCGTTCGTGATCGTCACCGGCGTGACCGGCGAGCGGGCGCTGCGCACGCCGTAACGGTCCACGGCGACCACGTAGATGGGATAGGTCCGGCTGCCCACGGGGGTCGGCAGGTTCACCCAGACCTCGGTGGACCCCTGGGTGACGGCCCGGATGATCCCGTCGCCGCCGTTGTCCTGGTAGACCTCGTAGCAGGCCACGGCGTGATCGTCGGTCGAGGGTTCCCAGCGCAGGGACGCGCCGTTGAAGAACGACCAGACGACCATCGGCGCGCCCGGCGTGCTCGGCGGGAGGTTGGCGGGCGGGCTCGGGGGGATCGGCCCGGTCCGGCAGGGCATGGGACCCGGACTACCGGACGGGCCCGGCGTCGGCGAGGTCGTCGGCACGGGGGCCGCGAGCAGAGCGGCGGTGAGTATCACTGCGGTGATCTGCATGGACCCGATCGTCAGGACGGGCCGGGCGTGCCGTCAACGCGCGGGCCGTCGTGCTCCGGCCCGCAGCAGGTGGCCGGTGAAAGGTTCAGGAACCGAACGAGAGATGGTCTCGCGTATCACACCTGGATACCGAAGGGCGACACAGCGCGAAATTCACCGGGCGTTGGAGAGAGACTGGACCGCGCCAATGGGAGCGGTGCGCCCACAGGGGAGGGGGCCCGCCGGTGACTGGGGAGGGGCTCATGAGGATCGGACGGCGCGCGTCCGCCCTCGGCGCCGGCGTTCTCGCCGTGGCCATCGGCGCCGCCTTCCCCGTGGTCATGGCCGAGGCCGCCCGGGCCGCCGACTGCGACCGGGGCGGCCTGCTGCCGGGGGTGACCGACACGCTGTGCAAGGTCGTCGACGGCGCGACCGACGTGGTCGACGACGTGACCAAGGGCGGCCTCGACGACGTCACCGACACGGTCGACAAGGTCGTCGGCGGGGTGACCGGGAGCGACTCGTCGTCATCGTCGCCGGCCCCGGAAAAGGGCAATCAGGGCGGCAACTCCGACAAGTCGGATAAATCCAACAATGGGCAGAAGAGCGATTCGTCGACCGGCGTCCAGACCGGCACCAGCGACGGCGCCTCGGTCGACGCCTGCGGGTCGGCCTGCGGCCACAGCCCGGCGCCGACGCTCGACGCCGAACCGGTGCGGGTGAAGCCCACCGCCGATACGGCCTCGGCCGCGCCGCGCAAGACCCGCAGGGAGCGGCGGCCGGAGCCGCGCCCCCAGTTCGTCTCGACCGGCGAGTCGATCACCGCCTCGCCCGAACCCGCTCCCCCGCCGGTCGCCGAGGCCGAGCCGGTCAGCGTCGACGAGGTGGCCCCGCCGCTGCTCTGGCCGGGCCAGCTGATCCCCGAGCTGATGAGCGACACCCGCAAGGCGCCGGTGCGCCCCAGGCAGGACTACGACCCGGTCGCGACCGGCCTGACGACCCTGCTGCTGGTGTCGGCGGTGCTGGCCGCGCGGGTCGCCTGGATCAAGCGGGCCAGGAAGGACGAGCTCGAGGCGATGTGCCCGGAGTCGTTGCCGCTCTCCGGGCTGCCGGCGCCGTCACGACGGCGCCAGCGCATCGCCTAGCCGACCTGTCAGGCGCCGATGGCGTGCACGCCGCCGTCGACGTGGACGATCTCACCGGTGGTCGCCGGGAACCAGTCGCTCAGCAGCGCCACGCACGCCTTCGCGGCCGGGACGGTGTCGGCCAGATCCCAGCCCAGCGGGGCCTTGGCCGGCCAGGAGTCCTCGAACTCCTTGAAGCCGGGGATGCTCTTGGCCGCCATCGTGCGCAGCGGGCCGGCCGCCACCAGGTTGGCCCTGATGCCGTGCTTGCCCAGGTCGCGCGCGAGGTAGCGGTTGGTCGCCTCGAGCCCGGCCTTGGCCACGCCCATCCAGTCGTAGACCGGCCACGCCTTGGACGCGTCGAAGTCGAGGCCGACGACCGAGCTGCCCTGCTTCATCAGCGGCAGGCAGGCCATCGACAGCGACTTGTAGGAGAACGTGGAGATCTGGAAGGCGGTGGCGACGTCCTCCCACGAGGTGTTGAGGAAGTTGCCGCCGAGGGCGGTCTGCGGCGCGAACCCGATGGAGTGGACGACCCCGTCGAGCCCGCCGAGGTGCTCGCCGACCCGCTCGGCCAGGCTGTCGAGGTGTTCGGTGTTGCTGACGTCGAGCTCCAGCACCGGCGGCGGCTCGGGCAGCCGCTTGGCGATGCGCTCGACCAGGCTCAGGCGGCCGAACCCGGTGAGGACGATCTGGGCGCCCTCCTCCTGGGCCAGCTTGGCCACGCTGAACGCGATCGAGGCGTCGGTGAGCACGCCGGTGACGAGGATGCGCTTGCCCTCGAGGATTCCCATGGTCAGTGCCCCATTCCCAGGCCGCCGTCGACGGGGATCACGGCCCCGGTGACGTAGGAGGCGTCCTCGCTCGCGAGGAAGCGGACGACGCGGGCGACCTCGCCCACCTTGGCCTGGCGGCCGAGCGGGATCTGCTTCTGGATGGCGGCCTGCTGGTCTTCGGTGAGGACCGCGGTCATGTCGGTCTCGACGAAACCGGGGGCCACGATGTTGACGGTGATGTTCCGCGAGCCGAGCTCGCGGGCCAGCGACCGGCCGAAGCCGACCAGACCGGCCTTGGAGGCGGCGTAGTTGGCCTGCCCGGCCGAGCCGAGGAGGCCGACGACGGAGGAGACGAGGATGATGCGGCCGCGCTTGAGGCGCAGCATCGGGCGCACGGCGCGCTTGGCGACGCGGTAGGCCCCGGTCAGGTTGGTGTCGATGACGTCGGTGAAGGTCTCTTCCTTCATCATCGCCAGCAGGGTGTCTTTGGTGATGCCGGCGTTGGCCACGACGACCTCGACCGGGCCGTGCTCGGCCTCGGCCTTCTCGAAGGCGGCGTCGACCGACTCCTGGCTGGTGACGTCGCACTGGACGCCGAAGAGCCCTTCGGGGGCCTGGCCGGATCGGTGGGTGACGGCGACGAGGTCTCCGGCCGCGGAGAGCTCCCGGGCGACCGCGAGGCCGATGCCGCGGTTGCCGCCGGTGACGAGTACAGAACGAGGCATGTACCCGACGTTACTAGTTACCGGTTGGTAGCCTCTTGTCCGCCGGAGACAAGATCCTCCCTGCCCTGTGGTGGGGTTACTCCAGATCGACTCGCGTGGCGCGGACTAGGATCCCTGCATGCGTCAGATCGATCCCGACTTCCTCGCCCTGCCGCTGCGGCGGTTGGCCGACGCCGCCCTCCAGCGGGCCCGCGAGCTGGGCGCCGAGTTCGCCGCGTTCCGTCTCGAACGGGTGCGCGCCGAGACGCTCCGCCTGTTCGACGCGCGGCTCGAAGGCTCCAGCGACGCCGACGACCTCGGTTTCGCCGTACGGGTGGTCAAGAACGGCACCTGGGGGTTCGCCGGCGGCATCACGCTCACGCCCGAGGCCGTGGCCGAGGTGGCGGCGCAGGCCGTCCAGGTGGCCGAGGTGAGCGCGCCCCTCAACCGGGAGCCCGTCGAGCTGGCCGCCGAGCCGGTGCACGAGGGCGTCTGGGTGTCCCTTTACGACGTCGACCCGTTCGACGTGCCGCTGCGCGACAAGGTCGCGCTGCTCGGCGACTGGTCCGCCGGTCTGCTGGCCAAGGGGGTCGACCACGTGTCGGCCTCGTTGATGCAGGTCAAGGAGCAGAAGTTCTACGCCGACTCGGCCGGCACGGTGACCACGCAGCAGCGGGTCCGCGTCCATCCCTCTCTGACCGCCATGAAGTCCGAGGGCGCCGCCTTCGACGACATGCGCACCCTCGCGCCCCCGGTGGGCCGGGGGTACGAATACCTGACCGGCACCGGCTGGGACTTCCCGGCCGAGCTGGCCGAGCTGCCCGACCTGCTGGCCGAGAAGCTCGCCGCCCCCTCGGTGAAGGCGGGCACCTACGACCTGGTGATCGACCCGTCGAACCTGTGGCTGACCATCCACGAGTCGATCGGCCACGCCACCGAGCTCGACCGGGCGCTGGGCTACGAGGCGGCGTACGCGGGCACCTCGTTCGCGACCTTCGACCAGCTCGGCAAGCTCGCCTACGGCTCCCCGATCATGAACGTGACCGGCGACCGGACCGCCGACCACGGCCTGGCCACCGTCGGCTGGGACGACGAGGGCGTGCAGGGCCAGCGGTTCGACATCGTGCGCGACGGCACCCTGGTCGGCTACCAGCTCGACCGGCGGATGGCCCTGCTGAAGGGCCTGGGCCGCTCGAACGGCTGCGCGTTCGCCGACTCCCCCGGCCACACGCCGATCCAGCGCATGGCCAACGTCTCGCTCCAGCCCGCCGAGGGCGGCCCGTCGGCCGAGGAGCTGATCGCGGGCGTCGACGACGGCATCTACGTCCTGGGCGACAAGAGCTGGTCGATCGACATGCAGCGCTACAACTTCCAGTTCACCGGCCAGCGCTTCTACAAGATCGAGAACGGCCGGCTCGCGGGCCAGCTCCGCGACGTCGCCTACCAGGCCACCACCACCGACTTCTGGCGATCCATGGACGCCGTCGGCGGACCGGAGACCTACGTGCTCGGCGGCGCGTTCAACTGCGGCAAGGGCCAGCCCGGCCAGGTGGCCCCGGTGAGCCACGGCACCCCGGCCGCCCGGTTCCGCGGTGTGAAGATCCTCAACACGGTGCAGGAGGGCGGCAAGTGACCCCGCAGGAAGTAGTCGAGCGCGCGCTGGCGCTGCCCGGCGCCGACGACCGCGTCGTCATCGTCGACGAGGACACCACCGCGAACCTGCGGTTCGCCGGGAACACCCTGACGACCAACGGCGTCGCCCGGGGCTCGCGGCTGACCGTCGTCTCGATCGCCGGCAGCGGCACCGGCGTGGTGTCCCGGTCGGGCGTCACGCCCGACCAGATCGCCGACGTCGTGGGCGCGGCCGACCGGGCGGCGCGCGACGCGCAGCCGTCCGAGGACGCGCGCCCGCTGGTGGCCGGAGAGGCCGCCGCCGACTGGGACCGCCCGGCCGAGGAGACCTCGATCGCGGTCTTCCGCGACCTGGCGCCCGCGCTCGGCGAGGCGTTCGCGGCGGCCGAGGCCGGGGGCCGCCGGCTCTACGGCTTCGCCGAGCACCTGGTCAACTCGGTCTTCGTCGGCACCAGCACGGGTCTGCGCCGCCGGCACGACCAGCCGACCGGCCGCCTGGAGCTGAACGCCAAGTCGCCCGACATGACCCGTTCGGCGTGGGTCGGCGCGGCCACCCGCGACTTCACCGACGTCGACGTCGCGGCCCTCGACGCGACGCTGGCGCAGCGCCTCGAATGGGCCAAGCGCCGGGTCGACCTGGCCCCGGGCCGCTACGAGACCCTGCTGCCCCCGGGCGCGGTGGCCGACCTGATGATCTACCTGTACTGGTCGGCGGGCGCCCGCGACGCCTTCGACGGCCGCACCGTCTTCTCCAAGCCCGGCGGCGGCACCCGCGTCGGCGAGGAGCTGGCCAAGCTGCCGATCGACCTCTACAGCGACCCGGCGCGGGCCGGGGTGGAGTGCGGCGGCTTCACCGTCGCCCACGCCTCCAGCCGCGAGTCGTCGGTCTTCGACAACGGCTTCTCGCTGGGCCGGACCAGGTGGATCGCCGACGGCAAGCTGGCCAACCTCATCCAGACCCGCCACTCGGCCGAGGTCACCGGCCTGGCCGAGACCCCCGCGATCGACAACCTGATCATGGAGGGCCCGGCGGGCGGCAAGTCGCTGGAGGAGATGATCGCGGCCACCGAGCGCGGCCTGCTGCTGACCTGCCTGTGGTACATCCGCGAGGTCGACCCGCAGACGCTGCTGCTCACCGGCCTGACCCGCGACGGCGTCTACCTGGTCGAGAACGGCGAGGTCACCGGCGAGGTGAACAACTTCCGCTTCAACGAGTCGCCGGTCGACCTGCTCGGCCGGGTCACCGAGGTCGGCGCGGCGTCGCAGACCCTGCCGCGCGAGTGGAACGACTACTTCACCCGCACGATCATGCCGCCGCTGCGGGTGCCCGACTTCAACATGTCGACCGTGAGCCAGGCCAACTGAGCCGATCTGACAAGGCAGTCAAGGGGCGGTCCGGAGTTGCGCCGGGCCGCCCCCTTCTGCTATTCGGAGTCTTCCAGGCGGAAACCGACCTTCATGCCCACCTGGAAGTGGGCGACCTCGCCGTCCTGGATGTGGCCGCGGACCTCCGTCACCTCGAACCAGTCGAGATGGCGCAGCGTCTGCGACGCCCGCCTGATCCCGTTGCGAATGGCCTGGTCGACGGACTCCCCCGACGTTCCCACGATCTCGGTCACCCGGTAGGTGCGGTCAGACATCGTGCCTCCCTGTCGTCGCGAAACGATCATATGCCCCGGGCGTAGGGTTGGAACGTGAAGCTGTTTCATCGGCGGAATACGACCGTTCACCAGGTGACCGACGCACAGCCGTCCCTGTCGGCCGACATCCGCAAACGCGAGATCAGCTACGTGATCAAGATGTCGATCCGTGTCGTCTGCCTCATCCTGGCCGTGGCGTGGCCCGGGGCGCCCCTGTGGCTGCGAGGTGTCTTCATCGCGGGCGCGGTGCTTTTGCCGTACCTTGCCGTGATCGGGGCCAACGAGCGGGGAAAGGACCTTCCCCCACTTCAGGACATGGATGAAGCTAACCAAAACGAGATACCACGGCATCGACGCGAGATCGGGTCGTGACTAAGTCTTGACGCATCCTAAGGGTGGTAGGTGTACAGTTTAGCCAAGCGCTCTGGTCCCCCGTCGGAGCGCTGGTGCCGGCGTTCCGGGCCCCCGTCGGAACGCCGATGAAGCGACGCCGGGTGGTTTGCCCCCGTAACCACCCGGCGTCGCCCTATGTCCAGACCTTTTCTGCCGCCTTTACTCACGGCACGGTCTGACTGTCTCCGCGAAAAAGATCAGCGAATCTCGCCTTCCCCGCCGATCCCCTCACAGGCACCTCTCCGCGGCTGGGCCGAGGACAAACCCGGCGCGTAGGCGCTTTCTCTCATGAATTTCATGGCCGCATGGGGACAGGGACAAAGTCCGCTCGCTCCTCGACACGCGTGATCTGCCCGTCGGCGAGGACCACATGCTGCTGGAGGACCTCGCCCCGCTGTGAGAACCGGCGCACGAGGTCGTGGCACATCGACCCGACAGCGCCGACCTCTCCTTCCATCCCGGTGATCGTCCCCTTCGACCGGCTGCTCGCCTCTGCGTCGTACCAGACGGCGGTCATCTCGGCGCCCAGATCGCAGGTCGCCTTCGACGGGCTGCTCGCTTCTGCCGTCGCCGTGCCAAACAACGGACGTCCCGGCACGCAGGTCGTGGGTCGTCCTCCATTCCCGCTCCAGCCGCTGCACGCCCGGCCGGCAGTCGATCGTCGGCGTCGCTTCGCCGCTGGTCCCGCGTCGGCGATAGGGCCGGGGCCGTCGATCGTCACGACAAGGTCGACGCGGGCCGGGGGGCTTCAGTCCTGGGCGGGCCCGTCACCCCGGCCGCCGTAGGTGGCCTTATCTATCACCGTCCGACCCGCCGCTTCGCCGAGGGCGGTTGGAAGCGCGTGACACTCAAAGCGGTGGTCTCGGGCTCTTGTCAGGGGCGGCGGGCGGCCCACACTGTGCGCTCGGTTCGGACGGTGAGGTCGGTGCGGTGCAGGATGCTCTGCGGGCTGTTCGGGTCGAGGAGTTCGTCGAGGGCGGCGAGATCCCGAGGGCTGAGGGCGGGGGCGGCCACGCTGCGGATGCGCTGCAGGCTGCTGTGGGCGTAGCGGGCGATGGCCTCGTTGCGGGTTCCTTCGATGGCGACGGTGATGGTTCGTTTCTCCTCGACGGTGAAGCCGGCGGCGGTGAGCAGCGGGCCCCAGTCGGCGCCGCGGTGGGGCACGTGTTCGGCGTGGAAGTGGTCGGTCGCGGCGTGGGCGCGTTCTTCGAGGCCGGGGCTGGTCTCGGGGGCGTCGGCGGGCAGGAAGCGGGGGAAGCCGTCGAGCTCGACGACGGCGAACAGGCCGCCCGGCGTGAGCAGCGCGTGGACGTTGCCCAGAGCCCGCTCGGGCCGGGCCAGGTGGTGCATGGAGGCCGACGCCCACACCAGGTCGGGTGTGCCGAGGTCGGGCCAGTCGGCGTCGTCGAGGTCGGCCTGCACGGGGTGGACGCGGTCCTGAAGTCCGCGGGCGCACGCCTTCTCCCGCAGGATCCGGAGGTGGCCGGCGGCGGCGTCGACGGCCGTGACGTGGGCGTCGGGGAACCGGTCGAGGAGTGCGAAGGTACCTGCTCCGGTGCCGCAGCCCAGGTCCACGATCTGGCGGGGCGCGGACGTCAACGGCAGCCCGGCGGTGATGGACGCGATGTGCTCGGCGAGGACTTCGGCGTCCAGATCGAGGATCTCCGCCTGCCCGCTGTCGTCGTGGTCGTGAGTCATGGCCTCACCGTAGGACCGTCATGCGTATGACGCACGTTTACTTGCCAGATCGGCAAGAAGGTGGCCCGAGGCGCTGCCTGCGACGCAAAACTGCCGGCGAAAGGCTATTCGGGGTCGTCGTCGCGGCGGTGGCCGCGGCGGGCGTCGCGGTCGAAGATGCCCATGATCTCGCACGGCCCGCCGTCGGCGCCGATGGCGTGGGGCAGCATGGTCGGGAACTCGGCGGCCTGGTTGGTTTCGAGCCTGAACCGCCGATGGCCGAGCAGGAGGATCGCGGTGCCGGAGAGCACGACCAGCCATTCGCGGCCGGGGTGGGCGCGCATCCGGGCCGGGTTGTCCGGTGGCGGTTCGGTCATCCGCTGACGCATGACGCTCATGCCGGGATCGCCCTTGACCGGCCACCGCATGATGCCGTGGGCGCCGTCGATCATCGGGCTGACGACGACGTCGTCGGCGGCGTTCTCCACGAGCTGGTCGAGGGTGGTGTCGAGGGCGCGGGCGAGGACGACGAGCTGGTCGAGGGCGAGGCGGCGCTGACCGTTCTCGATGCGGCTCAGCGACGACTGGCTGAGGTTGGCGCGGGCGGCCAGTTCCTCCAGTGACCAGCCCTGGGCGACCCGCAGGGCGCGGATGCGTTTGCGTACGAGGCCGTCCAGCTGACCATCTTCTTGCGTCATAAGCAACATTCTATGCCCGTGCTGCAATACGGGCCTAGCGTCGGCACAACGCTCTCCGACCGGAAGGAAATCATGAGCATCCATCAGTCCGCCCAGGCGGCAACCGTGCCGGACGCGCGGCGGCTCCGGGCGATCCTGATCGCCGTTTCGACGGCGTTGATGGCCGTCATCGCGTCCGTGTCCGGGCTGAACGTCGCCCAGACCCACCTGGCCGTCGAGTGGGGCGCCTCGCAGACCACCGTTCTGTGGATCATCAACGTCTACACCCTGGCCCTGGCCGCGTTGCTGCTGCCGCTCGGCGCGATCGGCGACCGGCTGGGCCGCCGGCCCATGCTGATCGCCGGCCTGGTCGTCTTCGGCGCGGCCGGCGTCGTCTCGGGTCTCGCCCCGTCGGCCGCCGTGATGATCGGCGCCCGGGTGGCGGCGGGGGTCGGCGCCGCGATGATCATGCCGATCACGCTGGCCGTCATCACCTCCACCTTCCCCGAGGAGGAACGGGGCAGGGCGATCGGCGTGTGGACCGGCGTCGCCGGCGGTGGCGGCATCCTGGGCATGTTCCTCTCCGCACTCCTCGTGGACGTCGCCCACTGGCGGTGGTTGTTCGTGCTGCCGGTGGCCCTGGCCGTCGTCGCGCTGGCGATGACGGCCAGGTCGGTGCCCGACTCCCGCGAGCGCTCCGCCCACGCCTTCGACACCGTCGGCGCGCTGCTCTCCGCCGTCGCCGTGATCGGGCTCATCTTCGTCCTTCAGGAAGGCCCCGAACGGGGGTGGACCGACCCGGTCACCCTGGTCGGGCTGGTGGCCGGCCTCGCCGCCGCCGTCGCCTTCGTCGCCTGGGAACTGCGCCGCCGCGACGCGTCCCTGCTGGACGTGCGGCTCTTCCGTGAGCGCGGCCTGGCCGGCGGCTCGATCACCCTGCTCGTCGTGTTCGGCGTCCAGGCCGGGGTCGCCGTCGTCCTGTTCCCGTTCTTCCAGGCGGTCCTGGGCTGGTCGGGCCTGGTGTCGACGGTGGCGATGCTGCCCATGGCCGGCACGATGATGGCGGCGTCGGGCCTGGCCCCGAGGCTGGCGGCCACGATCGGCGCCCGCGCCACCATGGCCGCGGGCGTCGCCCTGGCCGGCCTCGGCCTCGTGCTGATGGCCCTGCTCGTGTCGGTCGACGGCGGCTACCCGCCGGTCTTGGCCGGCCTGCTCGCCATGGGGGTCGGCATGGGCCTGTCGATGACGCCCTCCACCGAGGCGATCACCGGTTCGCTGCCCCGCGCCGAGCAGGGCGTCGCCTCCGCGCTCAACGACGTCACCCGCGAGCTCGGCACCGCGCTGGGCGTCGCCGTGCTCGGCGCGCTGCTCGCGAACGGCTACCGCGGCGCCATCGACGGCAGGCTCGACGGCGTCCCCGCGGGGGCCGCCGGCATCGCCCGCGAAGGCGTCGCCAACGCCGTCGAGGTCGCCGCCGCGACCGGCGGCCACGCCCGGGCCCTGATCGACGCCGCGCAGCAGGCGTTCGTCGAGGGCTGGCGGCAGTCGATGTGGATCGGCGCCGCCGTCATGGGCGTCCTGCTCGTCTACGTCGCCCTGCGCGGGCCGGGGAGCACTAGTCGCGGGTCCATTCGGCCGCCTTGGCGGAGATGAGCGCCGCCGCCTCGGCCGGGGCCGTGCCGGCGCCCTGGGCCAGGCCCAGGAGGTAGGCCGTCAGGGGCGCGGCGGGGCGGGCGACCCCGTGGGCCACGTCGCGCGTCATGTCGAGCACCAGGTCACGGTCGACGACGGCCGGGTCGATGCCGAGTTCGCGGCAGACCAGGGCGGTCCACTCCTCCAGGACGTTCACGGGCGGGCTCCAGATCGGTAGTGACGGTCAGCCGCCGATCGCGCTCATCGGGCGCGACGGCTGGAGGAACTCGGGGTCGTCGATGCCGTGGCCGGGCTTCTTGCGGGCGATCGAGGCGGTCCAGCGGGCGGCGAGGTCGGCGTCGGAGGCGCCCTCGCGCATGGCCCGCCGCAGGTCGGACTCCTCGGTGGCGAACAGGCAGTTGCGGATCTGGCCGTCGGCGGTCAGCCGGACGCGGTCGCAGGCGCCGCAGAACGGGCGGGTGACCGAGCCGATCACGCCGACCGTCGCGGGGCCGCCGTCGACGAGGAACAGTTCGGCGGGGGCGCTGCCGCGGTCTTTCGGGTCGGCGTCCTCGAGGTCGAAGTCGGCCTTGAGCAGGCCGAGGATCTCGTCGGCGGTGATCATGTTGTCGCGGCTCCAGCCGTGCTGGGCGTCGAGCGGCATCTGCTCGATGAACCTGAGCTGGTAGCCGCGGTCGAGGCAGTAGCGCAGCAGGTCGGCGGCCTCGTGGTCGTTCACGTCGCGCATCAGCACGGCGTTGACCTTCACGGGGCGCAGACCGGCCGCGTCGGCGGCGGCCAGGCCGTCGAGGACGTCGGGCAGACGGTCGCGGTGGGCCAGCTTCTTGAAGATCTCGCGGTCGATGGTGTCGAGCGACACGTTGACCCGGTGGAGGCCCGCCTCGGCGAGCGGCGCGGCCAGCTTGGCCAGGCCGATCCCGTTGGTCGTGAGGGAGATCTCGGCGCCCAGGCCGGAGGTGCGGGCGACGATGTCGACCAGCTCGCGGCGGAGCAGCGGCTCGCCGCCGGTGTAGCGGACCTCGGTGACGCCGAGGTCGCGCACGCCGATGGTGACCAGGCGGACGATCTCATCGGCGGTCAGCAGGTCGGGTTTGGGCAGCCAGTCGAGACCTTCCGGCGGCATGCAGTAGCTGCACCGGAGGTTGCATCGATCGGTCAGCGACACCCGCAGGTCAGTCGCGACACGCCCGAACGAGTCGACCAGCACGTAACCATCTCCATTCTGTATGCCAGCTTAGAGCAGATACAACCGCGCCCGATCAACGGGGATTCCTCCAGAGGAAAACCATTGGGAACGCTTAACCCCGGTTCGGCACACTGGTCGCACTGAACAGGAGATCATCATGCCGAAGGAAGTCGCCCACAACCTGCTGTCCTGGGCCAGCGACATCGACGCCGGAACGATCGAGCAGGCGGCCCGGACCGCGCGCCTGCGCTTCGTGTCCGGACACGTCGCGCTCATGCCTGACGCGCACATCGGGATCGGCGCGACCGTCGGCTCGGTCATCCCCACCGAGGGCGCGATCATCCCCGCCGCCGTCGGGGTCGACATCGGCTGCGGGATGATCGCGACCGAGACCGACCTGACCGCCGCCGACCTGCCCGCGAACCTCGACGCGCTGATGCCGCTGGTCGAGATGCGCATCCCGGCCGGCGTGGGCCGGGGGCACGACGGCCGGGCCGTCGACAAGGCGCTGGAGGCGCTCGGGCGGCCGTCCACGGAACTGACCGCCAAGCAGGACCGGACGGTGGCGGCGCAGTTCGGCACCCTCGGGTCGGGCAACCACTTCGTGGAGGTCTGCCTCGACGAGCGCGACCGCGTGTGGACGGTGCTCCACTCCGGCTCGCGCGGGATCGGGAACCAGCTCGCCACCCGCCACATCGCCGACGCGAAGAAGGCGATGAAGCAGGCGGCGATCGGGCTGGAGGACCCCGACCTGGCCTACTTCGTCCAGGGGACGCCGGAGTTCGCCGCCTACATCGACGACATGTTGTGGTCGCAGGCCTACGCGATGGCCTCGCGGGCGCGCATGGACGCGGTGTTGTCGAACGCGCTGTTCTCGGTGGTCGGGAAGGGCCGCCGGGTCCGGACGATCAACTGCCACCACAACTTCACCCAGCGGGAGACCCACCACGGCAAGTCGTTGTGGATCACCCGCAAGGGCGCCATCAAGGCCGACACCGGCGACGAGGGCGTCATCCCGGGCTCGATGGGGACGCGGTCCTACATCGTGCGCGGGAAGGGCAACGCCGACTCCTACCACTCGTGCTCCCACGGGGCGGGGCGGCGGATGTCGCGCGGGCAGGCCAAGCGCACGCTCACCGCGTCGTCGCTGAAGAAGGCGATGGAGGGGCGCACCTGGAACGCCGACCGGGCGTCGGCGCTGGTGGACGAGCACCCGGAGGCCTACAAGTCGATCGACCAGGTCATGGCCGACCAGACCGACCTGGTGACCGTGCAGCACACGCTGCGCCAGGTGTTCAACTACAAGGGTTAGCCGGTTCCGCGCACGAGCAGGAGCACCACGGCCAGCGCCGCCACGGCGACCGCGCTCTCGAAGGGCGCCGAAGGGCGGCGTACCAGCCGGGGCGCGAACGCCAGCGCGGCGGCGAGCGGCGCGGCCGGCCACCACAGCACCACGACGGCGGCGACCAGGAAGACCGGGGTGAGCGTCAGGGTCCGGCGGCGGCCGAGCCGCTGGGGCAGGCCGCGCACCCCCGTCTCCAGGTCGCCGTCGATGTCGGGCAGCACGTTGGCCAGGTGGGCGCCGATCCCGAGCAGCGCCCCGGCGGCCACCGACCACCAGGCGGGCCACGGCTGGCCGGGCAGCCCGAGCGACACGAACGCCGGGAACTGCCCGAACCCGATCGCATAGGGCGCCCAGGAGAACACGGTGGCCTTCAGGCCGAGGTTGTACGCCCACGCCGCCGCCACCCCCAGCAGGTGGAACCCGCCCGCCGCCAGGCCATTGGCCAGCGACAACGGCACGCAGGCCAGCAGGGCGGCGAAGGCGGCCGCCCACAGGGTGGCGACCGAGACGCGCCCGGTGACCACGGGCTTGCCGGTACGCCCCAGGGCCCGGTCGCGCCCCGCGTCCACGGCGTCGTTCGACCAGCCCACCGACACCTGACCGGCGAGCACGGCGGCCAGCACGAGCAGGCACCCGGCGGGGTCGCGGCCCGATCCGGCGGCGAGCGCGGTCACCAGCGCGGTGACCGCCAGCGTCGGCCCGGGGTGACACGCGAGGGCTAATCCCAGCAGCACAGGGGTTGGGGTTCCCAACGGGACGCACATGAACCCGTGAGGGGTGGGCAGAGATCGGAAGGGGATGGATTTCTGCCGATCTGGGAGTGCGATGTCACGTATCGCCGCCGTTCATGGCGTCCTGCCGCCGAACCGCTACGCGCAGGCTGAGATCACCGACGCGATCGCCCGTCTGGGCTTCCTCGACGCCACCGAACGCCGCGTTCTCGAACGACTCCACAAGCACGCCCAAGTCGACTTCCGGCACCTCGTACTGCCCCTCGACGACTACGTGAAACTCGACGGTTTCGGCGCGGCCAACGACGTGTTCGTCGCGGCGGCGGTCGACCTGGGCTCCCAGGCCGTCGCCGAGGCCCTCGACGCGGCGGGCCTGACCCCCCGCGACGTCGACATGATCTTCTTCACGACGGTGACCGGCATCGCCGCGCCGTCGATCGAGGCCCGCATCGCCTCCCGCCTGGGCATGCGCCCCGACGTGAAACGCCTGCCGCTGTTCGGCCTGGGCTGCGTGGGCGGCGCGGCCGGGGTCGCCCGCGTCCACGACTACCTGCGGGCGGGGTCGGCGCGGGTCGCGGTGCTGCTGTCGGTGGAGTTCTGCTCGCTGACCATCCAGCGCGACGACCGCTCGATCGCCAACCTGGTCGCGGGCGGCCTGTTCGGCGACGGCGTGACCGCCGTGGTCGCCACCACCTCCGACGGCCCCGGCCCCCGCGTGATCGACTCCCGCTCCCACCTCTATCCCGACTCCGACCAGGTCATGGGCTGGGACATCACCAACGGCGGCTTCCGGGTGGTCCTCGACGCCAGCGTCCCGGCCGTGGTCCGCACCTACCTGCCCGGCGACGTCGACGGCTTCCTCGGCGACCACGGCCTGACCAGGAAGGACGTCACGGCCTGGGTCTGCCACCCGGGCGGGCCGAGGGTCCTGGAGGCGGTCGTCGAGGCCCTCGACCTGCCGCCGGACGCGCTCGACGTCACGTGGCGGTCGCTGGCCGAGGTCGGCAACCTGTCGTCGTCGTCGGTGCTGCGGGTCCTGGCCGACACGATGAAGCTCGATCCCCCGAAGGGCACCCCCGGCCTCATGATCGCGATGGGCCCGGGGTTCTGCTCGGAACTCGTCCTCCTGGAGTGGTGATGGGCTGGTACGCCCTGCTGGTGGCCCTCGTCGGCGTCGAACGGCTCGCCGAACTCGTCGTCGCCAAGCGCAACCTCCGCTGGAGCCTCGACCGGGGCGGCGTCGTCGCCGGTCAGGGCCACTACCCGTTCATGGTGGTGCTGCACACCGGCCTGCTGGCCGGGTGCCTCGCCGAGGTGTACGCCGCCGGCCGCCCCTTCGTGCCCGCCCTCGGCTGGCCGATGCTGGCCCTGGTGGTCGCCTCCCAGGCGCTGCGCTGGTGGTGCATCCGGACGCTCGGGCGCCAGTGGAACACCCAGGTCGTGGTCGTGCCGGGACTGACGGCGGTCACCGGAGGGCCCTACCGGTTCCTGCGCCACCCCAACTACGTCGCGGTCGCCGTCGAGGGCGCCGCGTTGCCGCTCGTCCACTCGGCCTGGGTGACCGCGCTGGTCTTCACGGTGCTGAACGCGGGGCTCATGGTGGTCCGGATCCGGTGTGAGGAGACCGCGCTGACCCGGCTGGAAACGGCGTGATCGACTTATTGATCGCGGGCGGCGGGCCCGCCGGGCTGGCGACCGCCTGCCACGCCGCGCTGGCCGGGATGGAGGCCGTCGTCGTCGAACCCCGGGCGACCCCGGTCGACAAGGCGTGCGGCGAGGGGCTGATGCCCACGGGCGTCGAGGCGCTGCGCTCGCTGGGGGTTTCGCCCGAGGGGTGGCCGCTGCGCGGCATCGCCTACCTCGACGCGGGCGGCTCGGTGACCGCGCCCTTCCCGCGCGGCGCGGCCGGGCTCGGCGTCCGGCGCACGATCCTGCACGAGGCGCTCGCCAAACGGGCCGCCGACCTCGGGGTGCGGGTGGTCGCCGGGCGGGTGGCGCGGTTCCGGCAGCGGACCGGCGACGTCGAGGCCGACGGGTTCGGCCGGGCCCGCTGGCTGGTCGCGGCCGACGGGCTGCACTCCCCCTTACGCGCCGCCCTCGGGCTGACCGTCCCGTCACGGCGGGCACGCCGCCACGGCCTGCGCCGCCACTTCGCCGTCGCCCCGTGGAACTCCCACGTCGAGGTGCACTGGTCGCCGGGCGCGGAGGCGTACGTGACGCCGGTGGGGGCCGGGCTGGTCGGGGTGGCGGTGCTGAGCTCGCGGCGGGCCCCCTACGAGGAGCACCTGGCCGCCTTCCCCGCGCTGCGCGACCGGCTCGGGGCCGCGTGCTCGCCGGTCAAGGGGGCGGGGCCGCTGCGGCAGGGGGCGGTGGCCCGGGTGGCCGGGCGGGTGCTGCTCGTCGGCGACGCGGCCGGATACGTGGACGCGCTCACCGGCGAGGGCGTCTCGCTGGCGGCGCGGTCGGCGGAGGCGCTCGTGGCCGCGCTGCGGGCCGGGGATCCGGGATCCTACGAACGGGCCTGGCGGCGGCTCTCGCGGCGGCAGCGGGTGCTCACGGAGGCGCTGGTGGCCGTCAGGGGGAACCGGGCGACCGGCGACCTGATCGCGCCGGCCGCGCGGCGGCTCCCGTGGGCCTTCCGCGCGGCCGTCGCTCTTCTCGCCTAGCGGCGGGCCACCAGGATCAGGCGGCTCGACCCGATCTCGTAGGGGGCGCCGTCGGGGCCGGCGTACAGGCCGATCGACGGGAAGCCCGCCTGGGCGACCATGCGCCGGACCTCGGCGACGGTGTAGACGTGCTGGACCGAGGTCCCCCGGTGCACCTCGTCACCCCGGGTGAAGGTGAAGTGGGTGAGCCAGCGGCTGCCCGTCACGTCGTACTCGTTGACCGACTCGGCGGTGACGCCGCCGATGGTCATCGGCTCCTCCTCCAGGGTGACGCCCGGGAGGAACGACTCGGCCACGAAGCCGTAGTCGAGGACCAGCGTCGCGGCGGTCAGCCCGTTGAGGAAGCCGATCGTCTCGTCGTGGTCGAGGTAGCCGAAGGCGTTGCCCATGCAGATCGCCGTGTCGGCGGCCGATTCGGGCAGCGCGCGCATGTCGCCGACCTGGAAGGCCGCGTCGAGGCCGCGCCTCGACGCCTCCGTGGTCGCGTGGGCGATCGCCTCGGCCGACACGTCGACGCCGGTCACCCGGCGGCCGCGCGCGGCCAGTTCGAGGGCGTGCCGCCCGCTGCCGCAGGCCACGTCGAGGACGTGGTCGCCCGGCAGGGACATCAGGAAGTCGATCTCGGCGGCGGTGTGGCCGGCGGGCACGGCGGCCCGCCAGAAGGTGTTGGGCAGCTCGGTGAAGAAATCCGTGTACCACGGCATTGGAAGAATGCTCCAGTCAGAGTGGGAGAAATCGTTTCTCGTCTCGACCGGGGCAGCGCTGGACCACCCCGGTCACACCGGGCGGGCAGCCATGGCCTCTCCTCGTTTCGCTGAACTGGGTATGACGGTAGCGGCTGATAGAACCGTTGTCATGATGATTACGACCTCGCGCGACGGCACCACCCTGGCCTACGACCAGGTCGGCGAGGGCCCGCCGGTGATCTTCGTGGGGGGCGTCTTCAACGAGCGCGACACGGGCCTGCCGCTGGCCGAGGCGCTGGCCGGCCACTTCACGGTCTTCGTGTACGACCGGCGCGGTCGCGGCGGCAGCGGCGAGGTGGCCCCGCCCTTCGAGATCGCCGACGAGGTCGACGACCTGAAGGCGATGATCGAGGCGGCGGGCGGCGAGGCGGCCGTGTTCGGCTACTCCTCGGGCGGGCTGCTGGCGCTGAAGGCGCTGCTCGCCGGGGCCCGCATCACCCGCATGGCCCTCTACGAGCCGCCCTACCAGAACGAGAACCCCTCCCCCGCCGACCACGCCGGTCACCTGACCGAGCTGGTCTCCCAGGGGCGGCGCGCGGAGGCGGTCGAGTACTTCCAGTTGAAGATCATCGGCATGCCGCCGCACATGGTCGAGCAGGCCAGGAACGCGCCGTTCTGGCGGCGCCTGGAGGCGCTGGCGCCCTCGTGCGTGTACGACGCCCTGCTGGTGACCGACCGCGAGCTGCCCGAGCAGCTGGCCGCCCTGCGCCCGCCGCCCACGCTGGTGCTCGACGGCGCGGCCAGCCCCGACCGGCTGCGCGGCATGGTGGGCGCGCTGGGCACGGCGGTCACCGGCGCTCAGGTGGTGGCCCTCGACGGGCAGACCCACACGATCGATCCCGAGGTCACCGGGCCGATCGTGCGGGCGTTCCTCACGACCGGGCCTTCGCCGACGCCTTCCGGTTCGCCTTCTTGATCGCGTCCACCAGCTCGGTCTTGCTCATCGACGACCGGCCGGGCACGTCGAGGCGCTTGGCGACGTCGTAGAGGTGCTGCTTGGAGGCGTTGGCGTCGACGCCCTCGGCGGTCTTGCCGGGCTTGGGGGTGCTCTTCTCGGCCTGGCGGTCGGAGGGGCCCTTCTTCGCCTTGGGCTCCCAGTGGTCGCCGACCTTCTCGAAGCCGTGCTTGAGGGCGGCGTTGGCGGTCCGGTGGGCCCGTTCGCCCTCGCCGTATTGGTCGACGGCCGAGTCGTGGGCCTTGAGCCAGGTCCGCTGGGCCTTCTTCGGGGAGCGTTTCAACGTGTCGGGGAGTTCCTGACGGGCGGGCATGGTCTCCACCTTTCGTCGTCCGGACGGTCCCCCTGCCCCGCTTCGGCCGGGTGACTCCCCCGGTCAGGCCAAGAGTTCGTCCAGGTCGAGCCGGAGCGCCAGCTGGTCGCCCAGCTCGCGCAGCAGGCCGGCGTCGGCCAGGGAGAGCGGGCGGCGGGCGCCGGCGCGGCGCGCGAGGGTCACCGTGCCCATCGGGCGGCGGGCCACGAGCGGCACGCAGACCAGGGAGCCGACGCCGAGCCGGGCGGCCACCCTGACCCCGTCGGGGTCCTCCCCCAGCACGCCGAGATCGTCGAGCGGGCTCTCCAGCGCGAGGTGACCGCTGGCGAGGACCCGCCGCTGCAGGTCGAGCGGCCGGTCGGCGGCGGCGTCGCCCATCAGGGCCGCTGCCGGGCGCCACCTGCCCGCCTGGTCGAGCAGGTCGACGCAGACCCAGTCGGCCAGTGTCTCCCGCAGCGCGGCCGCCGCCTTCCCCGGGGAGAACCCGGGCGAGAGCAGCAGCCGGGAGAAGGAGGTCAGCACGTCCTCGCGCGCGGGCTGGATCTCGGGGCCGGCCGGCGCGACCGGTTCGAGCGGCGGCACGACCGAGGTGCCGATCAGCAGGTGGGGGCGCTCCCCCGGCAGGTCGAGCGCGGCGATCGCGAGGGTGACGTCCACCGGGGGCAGGCGCCGGCGCGCCAGCCGCATGCGGACGGTGCGGGTCTCGCCGGTCCGGCTCGCCGCCGCCAGCGCCGACCGCAGGGCGGCCCGGAAACGCAGGTCGGCGAAGACGGGGAAGGGGCGGCCGGAGGCGTACGACTGGGTGACGTCGAGCAGGGCCAGCGCGGCGGCGTTGGCGCGGCGGATCACGCCGTCGTCGCCGGTCACGATCAGGGTGGGGAACGGCGAGCCGGTGAAGGCCGACCGCAGCAGCAGGCGCTCCAGCTCGGCGGGGCTCTTCTCGGCGGCCACCTGGTCGGCCCAGGAGACCAGCTCCTCCTGGCGGACCTTGAGCTCCTCGGTGGCCACGTCGAGCTCCAGCAGGGCGGCGTCGGCCCACTCGTCGCGGCCGAGGCCGGCGGTCACGTACGACCGCGACTCCCGCAGATAGGACAGGCGCTTCTGGAATTCGGCGAACTCGGTCTCGAACGCGCCGGCCACCGGTTCGGTCATCGCTCCCCATCTCCATCGCCTGATCGCCAACGGGAGACACCGTGCCCTCGGAGGGGGCGCCCAGTCGCGTGCATGCCATAAGAAGGCGTGGCGCGGGGAGTTCCGGGAAGGTCAGGCGGGGGCGAACCGGTTGCTTCTGGCCCGGAACTCCGCGGCCTTGCGCTCGTGGGAGACGCAGTCGCAGTCGAGCGCGTGCCCGGCGTACTCGTGCATGCGGGCCAGGCGGTCGTGCAGCACGGCCAGGTCGGCGCAGTTCGCGGCGGCGCGTTCGCGCATGGTCCGCACCTCCTCCCGCATGATCTCCCGCAGCTCCGCGGCCCGCCGTATGGCCGGATGGACGCCGTCGGCGGCCGGAACCGGGTCGAGCGGCCGTCGCGGCCGCGACTCCGTGCCGGGCCGGGCCCGCCGCACGACCGGGAGGTGGCGGGCATCGGGGTCGGCCACGGCCGCCGCGACCGGAGGGGGCGTGATCCCCATCTCCGGAGAGATCAACCCCAGCAGGCGGGCGGCCGGACCGCCGCCGGTCAGCAGCAGGGCCGCCCCGTCGAGCTCCAGCAGCGCCTGGAAGCGGAGCAGGATCCGGGCGCCCTCCAGATCGCAGAAGCCCACCCCGCCCAGGTCGAGCGTCACCCGGTCGAACCGGCGGAACAGCACCGCCGTCAGGGAGCTCTCCAGCCATTCGGCCCAGGTCCAGTCGATGTCACCGGACAACGCGAGCCCGAGGTCGGCGCCGTCCTCGTGGACGACGGCGAGCGAGAGGATCATGTCGCAGTCCCTACCCTTGTTTGCGGTCTTATGTGCATACGCCGAGATAGCGGGCAGGGGAACCCCTGTGGACAGCCAGCAGGGAAGAGATCTCGTGGTCGTCGCCGCCTCGGCCGGTGGCGTCGAACCGCTGCGGGCCCTGGTGGCCCGTCTCCCGCCGAGCCTACCCGCGGCCGTCCTGGTGGTCCTCCACGTGGCATCCTCGGGGTCGAGCGCGCTGGCCGGCATCCTCGACCGATCCGGGCCGCTCAAGGCCGCGCCCGCCGAAGACGGGCTGCCGCTGGTGCGCGGGGAGGTGCGGGTGGCCGTCGCCGACCACCACCTCCTGGTGTACGACGAGCACCAGCGGGTCAGCCGGGGGCCGCGCTACAACGGCTACCGCCCGGCCGCCGACCTGCTGTTCATGAGTTCCGCCGTCGCCGCCGGCCCCCGGGTCGCCGGGGTGGTGCTGAGCGGCACCCTCGACGACGGCGCGCGCGGGTGCGAGCTGGTCGAACGGCACGGCGGGGTGGTGGCCGTACAGGACCCGGAGGAGTGCGCCTTCCCCGGCATGCCGTCGGCGGCGCTGCGGGCGAGCGACCGGGCGCACGTGCTGCCGGCTTCGCGCCTGGCCGAGTGGATCGTGGACCAGACCCGGTCGCCGGTGATCGCGGAGGAGAGCATGCCCGACGACGAACTGCTGCGCGACCTGGCCCGTTACCTGACCCCGCGGCTGCCCAGCACCCCTCCCGAGGGGGAGCTGTCCGGCTTCACCTGTCCCGACTGCAGCGGCCCGTTGTACACACGGCCCGGCAACCCGGAGCCCCGCTACGACTGCCGGGTGGGCCACTCGTGGTCGATGGATACCATGATCGCCGGGCAGGCCGACGCGGTCGAGCGGGCCCTGTGGGTGGCCGTGCTGCGGCTGGAGGAGCGCGGACGGCTGCTCCGGCGCATGATCCACTCGGCCGAGCGGCTGGGGCACCGGATGTCCGTCGCCCGGCTGGCCGAGGAGGCCGACCAGACCCGCGAGGCGCTGGAGACCATCAGGGTGATGCAGTCGCGGCTCGGCACCCAGGACGACGTCGCCGGGGCATAGGGTCGGAGGTGTGATCCCGGCTGACGAGCGCGACTTCGACGACCTCCTGGCGATGCTGAAGGAGACCAGGGGTTTCGACTTCACCGGCTACAAGCGCACCACGCTGATGCGCCGCGTCGCGCGGCGGCTGGAATCGCTCAAGCTCCGCGACTACAGCGAATACCGCGACTACCTGGAGCTGGAGCCCGAGGAGTTCAACCGGCTGTTCGACAGCCTGCTGATCAACGTGACCAGCTTCTTCCGCGACCCCGTCGCCTGGCAGGTGCTCCGCGAGCGGGTCGTGCCCGCCATCGTCTCGGGCAAGCAGGCGGGCAAGGGCATCCGGATCTGGAGCGCCGGATGCGCGACCGGCGAGGAGGCGTACAGTCTCGCGATGGTCCTGGCCGAGGAGCTCGGCGTCGACGAGTTCAAGAACCGGGTCAAGATCTACGCCACCGACCTCGACGAACAGGCGCTCCAGGTGGCCCGCAGCGCGACCTACACCGACCGCCAGATGGCCGAGGTGCCCCCGGAGCTCCGCGAGCGGTACTTCGAGTCCTCGGAGAGTCTCCACGCGTTCCGCCGCGACCTGCGCCGCCAGGTGATCTTCGGCCGCAACGACCTGACCCGCGACGCCCCGATCTCCCGGGTCGACCTGCTGCTGGCCCGCAACACGCTGATGTACTTCAACACCGAGACGCAGCTCACCATCGTCCGGCGCTTCCACTTCGCGCTGGCCAACCCCGGCTACCTGTTCCTCGGCAAGGCCGAGATGCTGCTCAACCACGGCGACAAGTTCGAGCCCCTCGACCTGCGCATGCGGCTGTTCAAGAAGACCGGGACCGTCACCTCCGGGGCCCGCCCCGCCTGGTCGTCCGCGCTGCCCTCCCACACGACGATGGGCGAGCTGCAGAGCTCCGCCCTGGCCTCCGGGCCGGTCGCCCAGCTCGGGCTCGACACCAGCGGCCGGCTCGCCCTGGTCAACAGCCGCGCCGAGATGCTCTTCAGCCTCAACCCGCGCGACATCGGCCGCCCGTTCCAGGACCTGGAGGTCTCCTACCGGCCGGTCGAGCTGCGCTCGGTGATCGAGCAGGCCCAGACCGAACTGCGCACCGTCGAGCTCCAGGAGATTATCTGGCAGCGGTCGGGGCAGCCCGATCTCGGCGTGTACGACATCTCGGTCGTCCCCCTGCAGAACGGCGACGGCGACCTCGTCGGGGTCGGCATCAGCTTCTACGACGTCACCCGCTACCGCCGCCTGCGCGACGAGCTCGAACAGGCCAACCGCGAGCTCGAGAACGCCTACGAGGAGCTCCAGTCGCTCAACGAGGAGCTGGAGACCACCAACGAGGAACTCCAGTCCACGAACGAGGAGCTCGAGACCACCAACGAGGAGCTCCAGTCGACCAACGAGGAACTGGAGACCATGAACGAGGAGCTCCAGTCGACCAACGACGAGCTCCAGCAGATCAACGACGCCCTCAACGCCCGCAGCGACGAGCTCGACAAGGCCAACGCGTTCGTCTCGGCGATGGTCCGCAGCCTCGGCGACGCCGTCGCGGTCGTCGACACCGAGCTGCGCGTGCTGGTCTGGAGCCCCGGGGCCGAGGAGCTGTGGGGGGTGCGCGCCGAGGAGGCCGCCGGGCGGGCGCTGACCGGCCTGGACATCGGCCTGCCCCTCGACGATCTCGCGGCCCGCCTGAAGACCATGCTCACCGACGCCGAGCCGCGCGACTGGCCCGACGGCATCGCCGTCGACGCCGTCAACCGGCGGGGCCGCACCACCCGGCTGAGCATCGAGTTCTCCCGCATGCTCGACGAAGAGGGCCACACCGCCGGCGTCATCCTGCTGATGGACATCCTCGACCCGGCGGCCTCCTAGGGCGCCCGGCTCCGTTAGGCGATCAACGGTCCGGGCAGGGTCGCAGCATGCCAGAGGAACCGAATCAGACACCGCCGGGTCAGACGCAGCGTTATCCCGGGAGCAGCGGCGACATGGCGCCCGAGCCCCGCGACGAGATGCGCGACTACGCGGGCCGCGACCTGCTCAAGGGCAGGAAGGCCCTGATCACCGGAGGCGACTCGGGCATCGGCAGGGCCGTGGCGGTCGCCTTCGCCAAGGAGGGGGCCGACGTCGCCGTCGCCTACCTGAGCGAGCACGAGGACGCCGAGCACACCCGGGCGCTGGTCGAGCGGGAGGGCCGCCGCTGCGTGCTGCTGCCGGGCGACCTCGGCCGGGCCGAGCACTGCGCGGAGGTGGTCGAGCGCACCGTCGAGGAACTGGGCGGGCTCGACCTGCTCGTCAACAACGTCGCCTACCAGGAGCCGGTCGACTCGCTCGACGAACTCGGCGACGACCAGTGGAACCACACCTTCGCGGTGAACATCCACAGCTACTTCCGGGTCACCAAGGCCGCCCTGCGGCACATGGGCGACGGCGCGTCGATCATCAACACCTCGTCGATCAACGGCCTGCGGGGCAACAAGACCCTGATCGACTACGCCGCCACCAAGGGCGCGATCAACGCGTTCACGATGTCGATGGCGCAGAACCTGGTCGACAAGGGCATCCGCGTGAACGCGGTCGCCCCCGGCCCGGTCTGGACCCCGCTGATCCCGGCCACCTTCCCCGAGGAGAAGGTCGAGCAGTTCGGGAAGCAGGCCCCGATGAAACGGGCCGCCGACCCCGACGAGATCGCGCCGTCGTACGTGTTCTTCGCCTCGGGACGCCTGTCGTCCTACTACACCGGCGAGGTCCTGGCCCCGATCGGCGGCGAGACCCTCCCGGGCTGACACCCGGGAGGGCCGGTCAGGTCACGTGCCGCAGGTGTAGCCGCTCACCGTGGCGGTGTTGCCGGTGGGCCGGGTCACCTGGAAGCCGAACGTGGTGCTGCCGTTCGGCGCGAGGTTGCCGTTGTAGTTCTGGTTGGTCGCGGTCACCGTCTGGCCGGAGACGGTCAGGGTGGCGTTCCACGAGCCCGACAGGGTGTGCCCGGACGGGAGCGTGAAGGTCACCCGCCAGCCGCTCAGCGCCGAGGTGCCGGTGTTGGTGACGGTCACGGGCTGGACGACGTACCCGTTGCCCCACTGGGTCTGCACGGTCCCGGTCGCCGAGCACGGGCCGCCGGGCTGCGGGCTGGGCGAAGGCGACGGCGACGGGCTCGGTGACGGTGAAGGACTGGGCGAGGGGCTGGGCGACGGGCTGGGCGACGGTGACGGGTTCACACCCGACGGGGGGACGCGGATGATGCGGTCGTCCGCCGCGACCGGGCTGCCCCGGCCGTCGCGGTTGCTGGTGCCAACCCACAACCAGCCGTCGGGGCCGACGGCGACGGCGCGGAGGCGGCCGTACTGGCCCTGGAGCTGGGAGGAGGTGCCGGCGGAGCCGCCCGAGCCGTTCAGCGACACCGTCCACAGGCGGGTGCCGCGCAGGGCGGCCACGAAGAGGGTGTTGTTGGCGTAGGCGAGGCCGCTCGGGGAGGCCTCGGCGGTCGTCCAGGTGACGATCGGGTTGCGGAACGACGCGTTGCCGCAGGTGCCCTCACAGGTCGGCCAGCCGTAGTTGCCGCCCGCGACGATCTGGTTGACCTCGTCGGTGGTGTTCTGGCCGAATTCGGTGGCGTACATGCGGCCCTGGCCGTCCCAGGCGAGGCCCTGGACGTTGCGGTGACCCAGGCTGTAGACCCGCGAGCCGGCGATGGGGTTGCTCGAGGGGATGCTGCCGTCGGGGTTCACACGCAGGATCTTCCCGGCGGGCGAGCTGAGGTTCTGGGCGTTGGACGTCGTCCCGGCGTCGCCGGTGGCGATGTAGAGCAGGCCGTCGGGGCCGAAGGCGATGCGCCCGCCGTCGTGGAAGTTCGCCCGCGGGATGCCCGACAGCAGGACGTTCTGGGTCGAGGGCGCGCTCAGGCGGAAGCGGGCCAGGCGGTTGTCGGAGGAGGTGGTGAAGTAGACGTAGACCCACTGGTCCTGGGCGTAGGTCGGGGAGACGGCGATGCCGAGCAGGCCGCTCTCCCCCGACGCGGACACGCCGCTGACGGTCGCCACGGCGACCGGGGTCTGGCCGGGCCGCACCTGCATGACGCGGCCCGTGTTGCGTTCGGTGACCAGGGCACTCCCGTCGGGGAGGAAGGCGAACCCCCACGGGACCTGGAGCCCGGTGACCGACACCTGGGCCCGGTCGAAGTCGAAGCCGCCGACCACGGCGGCCCGGGCCGGCAGGGCGATCATGACTCCGAGGAGCAGGACCGCCGCGGCGATGACGTGCCTAACGTGTCTGGACATTGCGGAACCATACGGGCCCCGGACCACCCTGCCAACGATCATGGGCGGGCCCGCCCGCCGACCTGCGCGGGCCGAAGAAACTTTCAGCGGCGTACCGCAAATTTTCGCCCCGGAAGACGGGGAAGCCCGGGCCTCCGTGGAGGGGAGGCCCGGGCTCGTAGAGGAAACTACTTGACGACCTTCACGTAGTCGCTCGACTCGGAGGAGCCGAAACCGTGGCTACCGTCGTAACGGACGCCCCACGTGCCGCTGCCCCACGCCTTGACCTTGGTGTAGAACGAGCCGTTGGGGTTGGTCTCGACGGTCTTCACGTACTTCCACTTGTGCGAACCCGCAGGGAGGAAGTAGACGTCGATGTCCTGCCAGCCCAGCTTGTACCAGCCGTGCCAGTAGTCGCGAGAGTCGTAGCAGCCGCTCCAGCCGTCGTCGACGGGCTTGACGCTGCCGTCGAGCTCGACATAGGCGCGGTCGTGCTTCTTGTAGTCGTAGTACCAGTCGCCGTAGCACTGGGCGACCTGCAGCTGACCGGTCAGGGTCAGGTGACGCCCCTTCTTCACCGGCTCGGGGCCAGCGTTGAAGTCGACGATCCGAGTGGCCTTGGGGCCCTTCGGCGGCTTCGGCGGGTCATAGCTGACGTGCTTGACCGTGAAGCCGGAAGAGCTGGTGTAGAGCTTGCCGTCGAACCCGCGAGCGTAGACCTTCACGGCGTAGAACCCCTTCGGGTCCTTCGTGTCGATCTTCACGCTCTCGGAGGTGGAGAACCACTGGGGCTTCCACGGCGCCTTCTTCTCCTCCGACGAGTCTGCGGAGGTGCCGTCCGCGGACTTGCCGTCCCACCCGTGACCGTCCCAACCGGGGCCATCCCAGTCGTCGCGGCCCCAGCTGCCCTTGTGGTCGACCACGATCTTGGCGTGCTTGATGTCCACGCCCTTGACGGTGATCGACACGACCTCGGAGTCCCACTTGCCCTTGAGGACAACCTGGCCGGGGTTGACCCAGACATTCGTGATTCTCGGGTTGGGCCCGTCGTGGTGACCGTGCCCGTGGCCCGGGTCCGCTAAGGCGGGGGCCGCGGAGACGAGCGCCGAGGCGCTCATCGCAGCGGCCGCCACCAGAGCGGTGGCGATGCGCTTGATCATAAGAGGGTGCTTCCTCTCCCCGTTACAACGCGCGCTTCCGGCATGAAGCGCGCCTACGTCATAGACGGAAAATCTCCGCCAAAAGTTGCGGGTAAGTCGTGGAAAAAGTGATCACAACTTGGCAACGGGAACGGGAACTCGCGCGTCGGGGTCAGCTGGTCACTGGGCGTACATCTCCTCGATGATCTCGGCGTACTTCGCGTGGATGACCCGGCGCTTGAGCTTCAGGCTCGGGGTGAGCTCCTCGGTCTCGGCCGTCCACTCGACCGGCAGCAGCCGCCAGCGCTTGACCTGCTGCACCCGGGCCAGCTTCTCGTTGGCGGTCTCGATCGCCGCCTCGACGGCCTTGAGCACGTCGGGGTGCTCGGCCAGGTCGGCCAGGTCGGTGAAGGTGATGCCGTTGGCCTGGGCCCAGCCGGGGGCGATCTCGCCGTCGAGGGTGAGGATCGCGACCGGGAAGGGCTTGCCGTCGCCGAAGGCCAGGGCCTGACCGATCAGCGCGTGCTCCTTCAGGTAGTTCTCGATGTTGGCCGGGGAGATGTTCTCGCCCCCGGCGGTGATGATGAGCTCCTTCTTGCGGTCGACGATGCGGACGAAGCCGTGCTCGTCGAGGGAGCCGACGTCGCCGGTGTGCAGCCAGCCCTCGTCGTCGAACAGGTCGGCGGTGGCCTCGGGGCGGTTGAGGTAGCCCGTGGTGTTGAGGGGACTGCGGGTGAGGATCTCCCCGTCGTCGGCGATGCGCACCTCGACGCCCGGTTCGGGGCGGCCGACCGTGCCGAGCCGGTAGGCGTCGGGGCTGTTGGCGGTGAAGGCTCCGGTGGTCTCGGTCATGCCGTAGACGTCCAGGACCTTGAGCCCCAGACCGGCGAAGAACCGCTGCACCTCCAGCGGCATCGGCGCGGCGGCGGTGGCCAGCCAGCCCGCGTTGTCGAAGCCGATCATGCCGCGGATGATCGAGAGCAGCGCGGCGTCGGCGGCGTTGTACGCGGCCTCGACCTCGGGGGTCATCGCGTGGCCGACCTGGCCGGCCTCGACCCAGGCGAGCCCGGCGGCCATCGCCTTGCGCGCGTTCTCCTGCTGGTCTTCGGGCGACATGGCCAGCAGCGCGCTGAGCTTGGCCATCATCTTCTCCCAGACGCGCGGCACGCCGAAGAACAACACCGGCTTCACCGCGGCCAGCGTCGGCCCGAGGTTGGCCAGGTCGGTGCAGAAGTGCACGTGGGAGACCTTGAACAGGGGCAGGTAGAGGCTCAGCACCCGCTCGGCGATGTGCGCGTAGGTCAGGTAGGAGATCTGGGTGCCCTGGGTGGGCAGCGAGGTCATCCGGTCGGTCGCGCCGACCTCGAAGAGCACGTTGCGGTGGGTGAGCGGCACGCCCTTCGGCATGCCGGTGGTACCCGAGGTGTAGAGCACGGTGAGGGTGTCGTCGGGGGCGACCGAGCGCCAGCGCTCCTCGACCGACTGGGGGTCGGCGGCCAGCGCCTCGGCCCCCATCGCCAGGAAGTCGGCCCACGAGAGCTGGTCGCCGGTGGCGCCCTCGAGCAAGATGATCTTCTCCAGGCCGGGCACCTGGTCGAGGACCGGCGTCCACCGGGCCAGCTCGGCCGGGCCGCCCAGCACGGCGACCTTGGCGCCGACGTCGTTGGCCACGTAGGCGACCTGGTCGGGCGCGAAGGTGGCGTACACCGAGCACGGGATCGCCCCCGCGTGCACGGCGCCCAGGTCGGCGAGCACGTGCTCGCTGCGGTTGACCATCATGAGGGCCACCGAGTCGCCCGGATCGACGCCCAGGGCGGCGAAACCGGCGGCGATCTCCAGCACCCGCTGCCGGGCCTCCCGGTAGGTCAGGGTGGACCAGCCGCCCTCGACGGGGTCGGAATAGGCGGGTAGGTCGGGATGGGCTTCGGCGGTCTCGTCGAGCTGAGAACAGATGGTCCGACCGGCGATGCTCTCCTCGATCGCCGCCCGCTCCTCAAGAACCATTCCGCGTCTCCTCAGGGGGATGCTGGACAGAGTGACCCGCATCACATCATCGGTAAGTCAACCCTGACAAGATGTCCTGGTGACATGGGTGCTCGACCTGACCGGGATCTTCGTTTTCGCCATCTCCGGCGCGCTGGCCGGCGTCCGCACCCGCCTCGACGTCGTGGGCATGGTGGTGCTGGCGTTCTTCACCGCCGTGGGCGGCGGAATCCTGCGCGACGTCTTCCTCGGCGTGCAGCCGGCCGCGCTGCACGACGCCGGATACGTGCTGGTCCCGCTGGTGGCGGCGGCGATCGTGTTCTTCTGGCACCCGCAGGTGACCCGGCTGCTGCCGAGCATCCTCATCTTCGACGCGGCCGGGCTGGGCCTGTTCTGCGCGACCGGCACCGAGAAGGCGCTGCTGTTCGGCCTGTCGCCGCTGCACGCGGTGCTGCTCGGGGTGGTCACGGCGGTGGGCGGCGGCGTGCTGCGCGACGTGCTGTCGGGCCAGCGGCCCACGCTGCTCTACGACCGCCAGCTCTACGCGGTGCCCGCGTTCGTGGGCGCGTTCACCCTCGCCGCGCTGTTCGAGTTCGGTGTACGCGGCCCGCTGGCCGTCGTGGCCGCCGCGGTGCTGGCCTTCGGCCTGCGGTTCCTGGCGATGAGGCGGGGCTGGCGGGCGCCGCTGGCGCGGGGCGTCACAGACTCGGCATGAGCCGGTCGTCGGCCACCGGCCCCCGGCCCGGCCGGGCGGCGGCGACTTGGGCGATCGCGTCGGCCAGCACGTGGGGCGGATGGCAGTACGACAACCGCAGGTAGCCCTCGCAGGCGCCGTCGACGCCGAACCACCGTCCGGGCGCGAGCCGCACCCCCCGCTCGGCCGCCGCCCGCACCACCGGGGCCGCCGACGGGACGTCGAGCTTGGCCCAGACCGACCCGCCGCCGACCGGGTGGGGGAAGGTCCAGCCCGGCAGGTGCTCGGCCAGCGCCGTCGTCAGGGCCGCGCGCGAGGTGGCGAGCCAGCCCCGGCGCTCGGCCCGCGACTCCTCCACGTGGGGGAACAGCTCGGCGACGACGAGCTGGTCGAACACCGCCGTGGCCAGGTCGACGCCCGACCGCAGCACCGACAGCCGCTCGACGAGCTCGGCGGTGCCGCGCAACCACCCGACGCGGAGCCCGCCCCACCACAACTTCGACGCCGACCCAAGCGTGATCACCCGGTTGTCGGTGTCCCAGCGGGCCAGCGGCGGCGGCATGACGACGTCGTCGACGGCCACCTCGCCCCACGTCTCGTCGCAGATCAGCGTCACGTCGTGGCGGCGCGCGGCGGCCACGAGGGCGGCCCGGTGGTCGGCGTCCATCAGCGCGCCGGTGGGGTTGTGGAAGTCGGGCAGCACGTAGGCGACCTTCGCCTGGCGCAGCGAGCTCTCCATCAGCTCCCCCGCCGCCACCGCCCTGGCCCCGTGGAGCCGGACCGACTGGATCGCGTGGGCGTAGGTCGGCGACTCCAGCAGCACCGGGTCGCCGGCCCTGACGAGCAGCGCGAACAGCAGGTTCATGGCCTGCTGCGCGCCGGGCGTGATGAGGATCTGCTCCGGCCGGGTGGCCACCCCGCGTTCGGTGTAGCGCCGCGCCACCGCCTCACGCAGCACGGGCAGCCCGACCGGGTCGTAGCCGATGCCGAGCAGGTGCCGGTGGTAGCTCGCGGCCGCGGCCGCCACGGCGGGGGCGACCTGCGAGGCGGCCGGCATCGAGGCGACGTGCAGCGGGATCATGCCGTCGCCGGGGACGGGGATGGTCCAGGGCGTGTCGCCGCCGACGGGCAGCGCGGTCGTGCTGCCCGACCCCTGCCGCGCGGTGACGTAGCCGTGGTCCTTGAGCAGGTCGTAGGCGGCGGTCACGGTGGTCCGGCTGACGCCCAGCGCGACGGCCAGATGCCGCTCGGCGGGCAGCCGCACCCCGACGGGGATCGCGCCGTCGTGCACCCGGCCGCGCAGCGCCTCGGCGAGGGCCCGGTAGTAGGGGCGGGCCCCGGCGGGGACGGCGAGCAGCCGGGCGAGCTGCTCGGGGGCGATCGTACGCGTCATGCCGCCAGCCTAAGGCCAATGTCCGCGATTGGCTCTGTTACTCACAACGGACGGCCGTCACACTGGGGCGATTATGGTACAGACATCCACTCATCCCACCTCTATGCGGCTCGTTCGCCTGTACGCCGGCCTGTTCCTCTACGGCGCCGGTTCCGGCCTCCAGATCGAGTCGAACCTCGGCAGCGCCCCCTGGGACGTCTTCCACCAGGGCCTGTCGCGCCACTTCGGGCTCAGCATCGGCGCCTGGGTCGTCATCGTCGGGGCGGCCGTGATGCTGCTCTGGATCCCGCTCCGCCAGCGGCCGGGCCTGGGCACGATCAGCAACGTGCTGCTGCTCGGCTGGTTCTTCGACCTGACCGTCTGGCTGGCGCCTGCCCCGGGCCACTGGGCCGTGCAGTGGGCGTACCTGCTGACCGGGGTGGTCACCGTCGCCGGCGCGACCGCGCTCTACATCGGCGCGGGGTACGGGCCGGGGCCGCGCGACGGGCTGATGACGGGGCTGCACCGGCTGGGGTTGTCGATCCGGCTGGCGCGGGTGCTCATCGAGCTGACCGTGCTGGCGTTCGGGTGGCTGCTCGGCGGGGTCGCCGGGGTGGGCACGCTGGTGTTCGCGGTGATGATCGGGCCGGTCACGCAGTTCTTCATGAAGGCTCGGTGGGTAGCTTGATCACATGCGGATCGAGGACTACGCGCTGATCGGCGACATGCAGTCGGCGGCCCTGGTGGGCCGTGACGGCTCGGTCGACTGGCTCTGCCTGCCCCGTTTCGACTCCCCCGCGTGCTTCGCGGCGCTGCTGGGCAACCAGCGCCACGGGGCCTGGCGCGTCTGGGCCTCCGGCATGGAGACCGCGTCCAGCCGCCGCTACTGGGGTGACACGCTCGTCCTCGAATCGACCTGGGACACCCCGACCGGCACCGCCCGGGTGATCGACTTCATGCCGGTACGCCATGAGCACCCCCGCCTGGTCCGCATCGTCGAGGGCGTGGCCGGTTCGGTCGAGATGAACTGCGAGATCCGCATCCGGTTCGACTACGGCCGGATCGTCCCGTGGGTGCGCCGCCGCGACCACAGTCTCCAGGCGGTCGGCGGCCCCGACTCCGCCTGGATCCACTCCCCCGTCCACCTGCACGGCAGCGACTACCGCCACAAGGGCACCTTCCGGGTCGAGGCGGGCGACAAGCTGCCGTTCGTGTTCAGCTGGCACCCCTCCCACGCGCCCGCGCCGCCCATGATCGACCCGCTCGACGAGCTCGACTACACCCGTGAGATCTGGGAGGACTGGGTCTCCACGGGCACCCACACGGGCCAGTGGCGCGACGCGGTGGTCCGGTCGATGATCACCCTGAAGGGACTGACGTACGCCCCCACCGGCGGCATCGTGGCCGCGCCCACCACGAGCCTGCCGGAGGACCTCGGCGGCGTCCGCAACTGGGACTACCGGTTCTGCTGGCTGCGCGACGCCTCGATGGCCCTCGACGCCCTGCTGACCAGCGGCTACATCGAAGAGGCCAAGGCCTGGCGCGAGTGGCTGCTGCGCGCCATCGCCGGCCGTCCCCAGGACCTCCAGATCATGTACGGCGTCGCCGGCGAGCGCCGCCTCACCGAGCTCACCCTCGACTGGCTCCCCGGTTACGAGAACTCGGCGCCGGCCCGCATCGGCAACAGCGCCGCCGACCAGCTCCAGCTCGACGTCTACGGCGAGGTCGTCAACTCGCTCTACCAGGCCGGTAAGGGCGGCCTGCCCCCCGACGACCACGCCTGGAAGCTGACCCGCAAGATGATGGACTTCCTGGAGTCGGGCTGGCGGCAGCCCGACGAGGGCCTGTGGGAGGTGCGCGGGCCGCGCCGCCAGTTCACCCACTCCAAGGTGATGGTCTGGGTGGCCGTCGACCGCACCATCCGCACGCTGGAGGCGCAGCAGCGCTCAGGGCCGGTCGACCGGTGGAAGGCGCTGCGCGAGGAGATCCACGCGGAGGTCTGCGAGAAGTCCTACGACGCCGACCGCAACACCTTCACCCAGTCGTACGGCTCCAAGGAGCTCGACGCCGCCACGCTGCTCATCCCCACGATGGGCTTCCTGCCGGCCGACGACCACCGCGTCATCGGCACCATCAACGCGATCGAGCGGGAGCTGACCACGCCCGAGGGGTTCGTGCTGCGCTACTCCACCAGCGAGCACAAAGCCATCGACGGGCTGCCCGGCCGCGAGGGCGCGTTCCTGGCGTGCAGCTTCTGGCTCGCCGAGGCCAAGGCGCGCATGGGCCTGCGCAACGAGGCGTGCGACCTGTTCCGCCGCCTGCTCGACCTGCGCAACGACGTCGGCCTCCTCTCCGAGGAGTACGACCCCGTCCAGGGCCGCCTGGTGGGCAACTTCCCGCAGGCGTTCAGCCACGTCCCGCTGATCCACGCGGCCCAGGCGATCGGGTAGCCCGTGGTCGTCAGTTCGCGTCTCCGGCCAAGCGGGCCAGCAGGCGGGCGAAGTCGGCGGGCGGGGTCACCACGAGCCTGACCTGACCGTCCTGGGGGACCAGGTCGGCCTGGATGCGGGTCAGCCGCTCGCGGTGCCACCAATAGACGTGGGGGCTGAGGCCGCCGTCGCGGTCGTCGAACTCGCGCTGGGCGTACACGCGCATGCGCTCCAGGGCGCGCACGACGCCGATGCCCTCAATGGGGTGGACGGCCATCGCGCCCGGGTGGGGCAGCACGACGAGCAGCCCGTCGGGCGGGCCGGGCAGCCGCCGCAGGTGCGCCACGGCGGTGGGCGCGCTGATCATGCGCACGCTCACCCCGCCGAGCTGGAGGTACTCGGCGGTGATGCGCTCGTCGGCCAGCGCGTTGTCGAGCGCGACGTCGAGCGCCTCGGCGGGCGGGATCGGCCAGCAGAAGGCCTCCTCCGGCCGGACCGGACGGCCGCCGATCGTCAGCACCTCGATCAGGTCGGCGCTCAGGTGGCGGCCGATGATGCGCGAGGGGTCGGGGATCGCCGGGTCGTCGGCGGCGTGCAGGCGGGTGCGCAACAACGGTTTGATGCGGCCCAGGTTGCACGCGTCGAACGGTTCGCCCGAGACGGCGTGCGACAGGTGCTCGGAGACCAGCATCGGCCAGTCTTCGCGCGACCTGCGGGCCGCCTCTCGGCGCAGCCCGACCAAGTTGACGGTACGGGCCGTCTCGTCGCCACCCATGATCAGCGTGGCGCCGTCGTCCTCGAACGCGCAGCTGTAGCCCATCGTCTCGACCACCAGGGCGAGGAGGGAGTCAAGATCGACGTCCTCGACGGGCCGGGAGGCAGGCTGCACTGGCTGGTCAGGCCGAATCCGGCTGCGGAGTCGCCGCAACAGACCCAAGGCTCATCCCCTTACAAGCGTGGCGTGTTGCCAGCTTCAGGGTGCCTTGTCCTGGTTGCCGATGAGGCCGGTGAGAGAGCACGATTCGGTATCAATAACCCCATCGGCCCCCAGCCACACACTGAACTGTGGTGTCCCGTGACCGATCGGCAGCCCCGCGATGATCGGCACTCCCAGCGGTCCGAGGCGTTCCACCAGCACCGGAAGCGCCTCGCCGCACTCCACCCACGACCCGAGCGCGAAGCCGGCCGCGCCGTCGAGGCACCCGGCCTGGAGCAGCTGGGTCAGCATACGGTCGATTCGGTAGGGCTCCTCCCGGACGTCCTCAAGAAGGACGATCCGGCCCTGCGCCTCCATCTGGTGGGGCGTGCCGCACAGGGCCGCCAGCAGCGTCAGGTTGCCGCCGGTCAGCGGCCCGATGGCCGAGCCGGGCACGAGCACCTGGTCGCCCTTGACCGGCCGGGGCTCCAGGCTGGAGATCAGCGACGCCTTCAGGTGCGACAACGACCTCGGCTCGGGCCCCTCCTCGTCGGAGATCGTCGAGGAGGCCGGCATCGGGCCGAACAGCGAGGCCACCCCCAGACGGCGCTGGAAGGCCAGGTGGAGGGCGGTGATGTCGCTCGACCCCACCAGGGGCTTGGGCCGGACCGCCTCCATCTTGTCCCAGTCGAGGTGGTCGAGCACCCGCGTCGCGCCGTAGCCGCCGCGCGCGCAGATCACCGCGGCGATCTCGGGATCGCACCAGGCTTCCTGCAGGTCGGCGGCGCGGGCCTGATCGGGCCCGGCGAGGTAGCCGCGGCGGATCAGCATGCGGGGCCCGAACCGGACGTTCAGGCCGAGGCCGGTGAGCACGTGGCGGCCGCGGTTCAGCCGGTCGAGGTCGACCGGGCCGGAAGGCGCGACGACGGCCACGGTGTCACCGTGCCGGAGACGGGGTGGAGTACGTTCGGACACCCCCCAAAGAGTGTCAGACTAGGCGCTACCTATGCGACCACCGACCCACATTCTCGTGGTAAACGGCGTCAAGGTCCGTCAGCCGGTCTTCGTGCTCGCCGCCCCCCACAGCGGTGCGGACCTGCTCGCCCGTGCCATCAAGCGCTCGCCCGGCGTGCATCTCACCATGGGCCGGGGCGCGGTGTCCCGTGTCGTCTACGCGTTCGCGCGGCGGCCGTCGATCGCGCGCAGCCCGGGGGCGCCCCGGGTGATCCGCGACGTGCTGGCCGAGGCCTGGCAGGTGGTGCCGGGCGCGTGCGGCGAGTGCTCCGCCACCTGCAAGGAGGCCGGCGGCATCATCGGCGCGGGCCCGTGCGTGACCGCCTCCGAGCTGACCCGGTTCGGCGACGCCAGCCCCGACCTGCTCTACAGCGCCCCCGTCCTGCTCCAGGCGTTCCCCGACGCCCGGTTCGTGCAGGTCATCCGCGACGGCCGCGACGTCGTCGCCGACATGCTGGCCGATCCGGCGACGATGGCCTGGTTCAAGCCCCACATGCTGGCCGACGACAGCGAGTTCCCCAGCCCGTTCCTCGGCGTCAACAACGCCGAGCACAAGCTGCGCTGGAAGGAGATGCCGGTCGCGGGCAAGAGCGCGCTGCGCTGGCGCGCCGCGATCCGCCTGTCGGCGGTGCTCCGCAAGGAGCTGCCCGCCGACCAGCTGCTCACGATCCGGTACGAGGACCTGCACAAGTCCCCCAACGAGACGTTCGGCCAGGTGGGCGAGTTCCTCGGCGCCAAGATCTCCACGATCGCCCTCTACGGCACCAGCGCCCCCCGGGTGGGCGCCCGCCGCCGCCTGGGCCACACCGACGCCGAACTGGTCGGCAAGGTCGCCCGCGAGGAGCTCAAACGGCTGGGCTACTCGTGAACTGGGTGCGGTAGAGCTCCGCGTAGGCGCCGTCGAGCACCATCAGCTCGTCGTGCCGGCCGAGCTCGGTCACCCGGCCCTCGTTCATCACCAGGATCACGTCGGCCTCGCGGATGGTCGACAACCGGTGGGCGATGACCAGACTGGTCCGGCCCGCCAGGGCCGTCTTCAGCGCCTGCTGCACGGCCACCTCCGACTCCGAGTCGAGATGGGCGGTGGCCTCGTCGAGCACCACCACCGGCGGGGCCTTGAGCAGCAGCCGGGCCAGCGCCACCCGCTGCTTCTCGCCGCCGGAGAAGCGGTAGCCGCGCTCCCCCACGACCGTGTCGAGCCCCTCGGGCAACGAGGCGACCAGGTCGCCGATCTGGGCCGCCCGCAGCGCCTCCCAGACCTCCTCGTCGGTGGCCTCGGGACGGGCGTAGCGCAGGTTGGCCGCGATGGTGTCGTGGAACAGGTGCGGGTCCTGCATGACGACGCCCACGGTGTCGCGCAGCGACTCCATCGTGGCGTCGCGCACGTCGAGGCCGTTGAGCCTGACGGCGCCGGCGTCGACGTCGTACAGGCGGGAGACCAGCGAGGTCGTGGTGGTCTTGCCGGCCCCCGAGTGGCCGACCAGGGCGACCATCTGGCCCGGCCGGGCGGTGAAGGTGACGCCCTTGAGCACCTCGGCCGACTCGCCCTGGTCGGGGCGGGCGACCGATTCGAGGGAGGCCAGCGACACCTCGGCCGCGCCGGGGTAGCGGAAGCGCACGTCGTCGAACTCGATGGTGACCGGCCCGGCCGGCACCTTCTTCGCGTCGGGTTTCTCGGCGACCATCGGCTTGAGGTCGAGCACCTCGAAGACGCGGTCGAAGCTGACCAGGGCGGTCATCACGTCGATGTGCACGTTGGACAGGCCGGTGAGGGGGCCGTACAGCCGCATCAGCAGCGCCGACATGGCCACCAGCGTGCCGAGCTCGAACGAGCCGTCGACCGCGAGCACGCCGCCGAGCCCGTAGACCAGGGCGGTGGCCAGCGCGGCGATCAGGCCGAGCGCGATGCGGAAGACGGTGCCGAACATGGCGACGGTGACCCCGATGTCGCGCACCCGGGCGGCCCGCCCGGCGAAGTGCACGGCCTCGTCGTCGGGGCGGCCGTAGAGCTTGGCGACCATCGCGCCGGCCACGTTGAACCGCTCGGTCATCACCGAGCTCATCTCGGCGCCGAGCTCCATCTGCTCGCGGGTGTAGGTGGACATGCGCCGGCCCACCCACCGGGCGGGCAGGATGAAGATCGGCACCATGATCAGCGCGACCAGGGTGATCTGCCACGACAGCGCGATCATCGTGACCAGGACGACGACGAGGCTGACCACGTTGGAGACCACCGACGACAACGTGCTGGTGATGGCGCGCTGCGCGCCGATGACGTCGCCGTTGAGCCGCGACACCAGCGCGCCGGTCTGGGCCCGCATGAAGAACGCCACCGGCATGCGCTGGACGTGGTCGAAGACCTCGGTGCGCAGGTTGTAGATCAGGCCCTCGCCGATCCGGGCCGAGAACCAGCGTTCGCCCAGGCCCAGCACCGCGTCGAGCAGCGCCAGCCCGGCGATGGCCAGCGCCAGCGTGACGACCAGCCCGGTGTCCCGCCCCGGGATGGCGACGTCGATGATCTGCTTCACGACCAGCGGGTTGGCCACCACGGTCAGCGAGCCGACCGAGATCAGGGCCAGGAAGGCCACGATCGACCACTTGAACGGCGCGGCGTAGCCGGCGATGCGCCGGACCGTGCCCGGCGCGAGGCGCTCCTTCATGACGTCGCCGTCGCGCCGCATCGACTGCATCATCTGCCAGCCCACGTTCGGGCCGCCCATCATCGCCATGTCCTGGCAAACCCTTTACGGAACGGGGCGATTCCAGGATCAGCCCGCGGCGAACAGAACCCGCCGCCGGGCGACGAGTCTCATGGTCAGCCCGAGGCGAACAACGACCGGATGCGGATCACCTGTTCGGCTCTCTCGGCGGCCGCCTGCTCCTCCAGTGTGCGGGCGCCCGCCCCCTGCAGCAGCCGTTTGGTCGCCGTCGCGGCGGACCGCTCGGTGGCGAGCAGCGCCGCCGCCAGGTCGGCCACGGCCGTATCCAGCTCCTCAACCGGTACGGCCAGTTCGGCCAGCCGGAGGCGCAGCGCCTCCTCCGCCCCGACCTTCCGGGCGGTGACACACAACTCCAGGGCCCTGGGCAGGCCCACCAGATCGACCAGCGGCTTGGTCCCCGTCAGGTCGGGCACCAGTCCGAGCGCCGGTTCCTTCATGCAGAACTGCACGTCGTCGGCCACGATCCGCAGGTCGCACGCGAGTGCGAGCTGGAATCCGGCCCCGATCGCGTGGCCCTGGACGGCCGCGATCGAGATGATCTCCGGACGACGCAGCCACAGGAAGGCCTTCTGCGCCTGGGCGATCCGCTCCTCGAAGCCCTCACCGAGCACCGAGGAGAACGAGCCCTCACCGGGGACTCCCCCGGGCGTGAACATTCGCAGGTCGATGCCTGCGGAGAAGGACGGCCCCTCGCCTTTCACGACGACGATCCGCACGGCCTCGGGGAGGTCTTCCCCGATCCGAGCCAGCGCCGACCAGGTGGCGAACGTCTGGGCGTTCCGCTTGTCCGGCCGGTTCAGCGTGATCGTCGCGATCTCGCCGTCCACCTCGTAGCGCAGTCCGATCTCAGCGAGTTCGCTCGCCGAAATCTGCTCCGCTCTCCCCCTTGGTGTCGCTTCCACAGCGTCGTTCACAGCCCGCAACCCCTTCCTGGCGGTCACGCCCGAGCCTACCGAACCCTGTTCGGTCATCCGACCCGGGCCGGTCGGCTCGGGAGCGGACCGCTCTGGATCTGAGGTACACGAGCGGCTGCGGTCGCGCGTCGGCGAGGCGGAACTAGCGCTTGGTCTTGCCTCGGGTCGCCCCGCCGCGTCCCCGCAGAGTCACGCCCGACTCGCTGAGGATGCGGTGGATGAATCCGTACGACCGGCCGGTGGAAGCGGCCAGGGCGCGGATGCTCTCACCCGCGGCATAGCGCTTCTTGAGATCGCTGGCCAGTTTTTCACGGTCGGCCCCGGTCACCCGGGTGCCCTTCTTCAGAGTCTCGGCCACGAGTACCTCCTGTAGTGCCAGACTTCCGCAGCGTTACTCACGCCATGATCAGTCATTTCGGCTCGATCGGCTACCTACTCCCAGGGAAAAGATCCGTACCCGGTAAATTTATGATCAGGCGAGGGCGACGAGATCGGAAAATTCCTCGCTCCACGCGTCTTCGACGCCGTCGGGCAGCAGGATGACCCGGTCGGGTTGCAGCGCCTCCACCGCTCCTTCGTCGTGGGTGACCAAGACGATCGCCCCTGTGTAAGAGCGCAGAGCCGTCAGCACCTGTTCCCGCGAGGCCGGATCGAGGTTGTTGGTGGGCTCGTCGAGGAGCAGCACGTTGGCGCTGGAGAGCACCAGCGTGGCCAGCGCCAGCCGGGTCTTCTCGCCGCCCGACAGCACCCCGGCGGGCTTGTCGACGTCGTCGCCGGTGAACAGGAACGAGCCGAGCACCTTGCGGAGCTCGACGTCGAGGATGTCGGGCGCGGCCGAGCGCATGTTCTCCAGGACGGTGCGCTCGGGGTCGATGGTCTCGTGTTCCTGGGCGTAGTAGCCGATCTTGAGCCCGTGGCCGGGGCGGACCTCGCCGGTGTCGGGCTTCTCGATGCCGCCCAGGATGCGCAGCAGCGTGGTCTTGCCGGCGCCGTTGAGGCCCAGGATGACGACCCGGTGGCCCCGGTCGACGGCGGCGTCGACGTCGGTGAAGACCTCCAGCGAGCCGTAGGACTTCGACAGGTCGACGGCGGTCAGGGGCGTGCGCCCGCAGGGCGCGGGCGCGGGGAAGCGCAGCTTGGCGACCTTGTCGGCCCGCCGCTCGGGCTCGATCCCGCGCAGCAGCCGCTCGGCGCGGCGCTGCATGTCCTGCGCCGCCTTGGCCTTGGTGGCCTTGGCGCGCATCTTGTCGGCCTGCGCCATCAGCACCCCGGCCTGCTTCTCGGCATTGGCCCGCTCGCGCTTGCGGCGCTTCTCGTCGGTCTCGCGCTGCGTCAGGTAGTTCTTCCAGCCGACGTTGTACGTGTCGATCACGCACCGGTTGGCGTCGAGATGGAGCACCCGGTTTACCGTCGCTTCAAGTAGACCAACATCGTGGCTGATGATGATCAAGCCGCCCTGGTGGGAACGCAAAAAATCACGAAGCCAGGAGATCGAGTCGGCATCGAGGTGGTTTGTCGGCTCGTCGAGGAGGAGAGTCTCCGATCCCGAGAAAAGAATGCGTGCCAGTTCGACCCGCCTGCGCTGACCGCCCGAGAGGGTCTCCAGCGGCTGCCCGAGCACCCGGTCGGCCAGGCCCAGGCTGGAGGCGATCGAGGCGGCCTCCGACTCGGCGGCGTAGCCGCCCAGCACGTGGAGCCGGTCTTCGAGGCGGCCGTAGGCCTTCACGGCCTTGTCGCGGGTGCGCACGTCGGCCGAGGTCATGCCGAGCTCGGCCTGCCGGAGGTCGCGGATGACCTCGTCGAGGCCGCGCGCCGACAGGATGCGGTCGCGGGCGATCACCTGGAGGTCGCCGGTCCGCGGATCCTGCGGCAGGTAGCCGACCGCGCCGGTGATGGTGACGGTCCCGCCGGCGGGCTGGCCCTCGCCGGCGAGGGTCTTGGTGAGCGTGGTCTTGCCCGCTCCGTTGCGGCCGACCAGGCCGATCTTGTCGCCCGGGTTGACCCGGAACGAGGCCCCCTCGATGAGGAGCCGCGAGCCGACGCGGAGTTCGATGTCTGTGGCGATGATCATGATTGGGGGACACTCCCGCTGAGAAATGGCTTCAGGACCGTGGGCACACGGAAGTGATCAATCGGGAGTGCGCATGCGTCGATTGTATGGTGGCCCGGCCAAATCCCCGACTTCCGAAGCTAGGCCGGGTCGACGACCCTGATCCTGACCGCCCGGAACTCCTCGGGCGTCTTCTCCAGCACCGCCAGCCGGGGGTCGGGGACGGTGAGGAACGGGCCGGTCTCCAGGGCGAACAGCGGCGCCAGGCGGCGGTCGCCGCGCAGCTCGTCGATGGCCTTGCGGTCTCCCCCGACGACGAACCCGGCCAGCCCCTCACCCGCCGGCGGCAGCAGCACCCGGGCGGCCACGTCGGCGGCGGCCCCCAGCGCCTCGTCGGCCTGTTTCTCCCGGCGGCGGGCGAACCGCTGCTGCGACCACCCTCCGGCCGCGCTCCGGCCGTGGACGAGCCGGGAGCCCACCTTGGAGACGAGGAGCCGGTCGCCCTCGAAGACCCCGGCCGCGTATCCCCCGAGACGTACGAGGAGGACCGCGACCCGGCGGTCACGGGAGACGTGGGAGATCAGCGCGGCGGCGAGCGGCCCTCCCGGTCCGTCGTCACGGCCCGCATCAGGCGTCGCCGGCTTCTCCGGCGGCGGCGGGGAGGCCGCGCACTCCAGCGGGCCGAACGGGACGTGGCACTCGGCCACCGCGCCGTCGGGGGCCGTGAGGACGACCAGGTCGGGGCCGCCCTCTTCGGACGGCGGGCCGCCGTGGCGGGCGGCGAAGTTGGCGAGCCAGCGGGGCAGCCGGGACGGGGGGATCGACACCCACCGTCCGCCCCCGGCGGCCGGGCGTGCGCTCATGGCTGCCCAGAGTAGCGGCTGGGCCCCGGGCGGGCGCGCATGGTTGTCGATAGGGGGAAATGTGGGTGAACTTCACATCACCGACCTCAATACCCGCAGGCAGCCGCACCAGAATCGTCGTGTGTCGGTTCCCATGCCCTATCCGGCGCCGGTCGCCGCATCACCCGGTGAGCAGTCCTCGACGACCGGCCCGTTCACCGTGTCGGGGTACGTGCCGGCGTGGGCCGCCGCGCCCTCGACCCCCATGGGCGGCCCGCCGAGCGCCTTCGGCCCCGTCGCCAGCTTCACCCCCGTGGTCGACCTCGACACCGGCGGCGTGATCGCCATACAGGTCAACACGAGCACGCCCGCCGCCGAGCGGGCCGACGTCGGCGGCACGGTCGCGGGCGTCCGCGCCGCCGCCGAGCAGGACGCGCGGCTCCCCCTCGTGCTGCCCATCCCCCTCGCCTGCGTCACCGCGGGCTCGGCCGGGCTGGCCCCGCTGCACGAGGCGATGCGGCTGGCCGGACGGCGGCCCCGCGAGATCATCCTGACGATCGAAGGCGACCTCGACCCGGGCGACCGCTCCCGGCTGCTGGCCGGGATCGACGGGCTGCGCGCGGCCGGTTACCTGATCGCCTTCGGCGGGGCCGGGGTCCGCAACATCCCCCTCGACGTCATGGCCGACGCCTCCCCCTACGTGATCCTGATCTCCCCCGAGCTGGTGGAGCGCGCCCCCCGGGACGCCCGCCGGGCGGCCGTCGCCGAGGCGCTGGTCACGGTGGCCAAGGGCGTCGCGGCGCACATCCTCGCGCCGGGCGTGCAGGACGAGATCCAGCTCGCGGCGGTGCGGGCGTGGGGGGTCAGGCTGGCCACCGGCCCGCTGCTGGCGCCCGGCGACTGGCGGCCGGCCGACGGGCGGGTGCACGTGCCGGTCCCGGCGACCGAGACCTCGCCGAACCTGGCCCAGCTGCTCGGGCCGAGGGTGCAGGAGTTCCTGATGCCGGCGGTGACGCTGCCGATCACGGCGACCTCCGAGGACGTCGTCCAGGCGTTCGGCAACGAGGCGTCGATCACGAGCGTGATCCTGGTCGACGAGTACCAGCGGCCGCAGTCGATGGTCGACCGCAGCCGGTTCCTGCTCTACATGGCGGGGGCCTACGGCCACGCCCTGCACGCCAAGAAGCCCGCCCACCGGATCGCCGACAGCGCCCGGCTGGTGCCCAAGACGACGCCGGCGATAGCGGCCATGCAGGTCGCCGGGCAGGACGCCAAGCGCGTCTACGACGACCTCGTGGTCGTCGACGAGGTGGGCCGCTGCCTGGGCACCGTCCACGTCAGCGACCTCATCAGGCACGTCGCCAACCGGCCGGCCCCCAAGTAGCGGGACCGGCCGGGCGGCCGCCTAGAGGCGGCAGGCGTAGATGTCGGTGATCAGGATCGCCTTGGCGCCGAGGTCCCACAGCCGGTCCATGACCTGCTGGTGGCCCTTGCGGCGGATCATCGCGCGGACCGCCACCCAGCCCTCGCGGTGCAGCGGCGAGACCGTCGGCCCCTCCATGCCCGGGGTGACCTCGATGGCCTCGTCGATGCGCTCGACCCGGATGTCGTAGTCGATCATCACGTAGTCGCGTGCCGCCAGCACGCCCTGCAGGCGGCGGATGAGCTGCTGGAAGCCGTTGTTCTCGGGCGCCCCGACCTGCTTGATCAGGATCGCCTCGGACGTGGTGATCGGGTCGCCGAACACCTCGAGCCCGACGTTGCGCAGGGTGGTGCCGGTCTCCACGACGTCGGCGACGGCGTCGGCCACGCCGAGCCGGATCGCCGTCTCGACCGCGCCGTCGAGCTTGATGACGCGGGCGTCGACGTTCTGCTCCTCCAGGTAGTTCGTCAGCAGACCGGCGTACGCGGTCGCGACCCGCTTGCCGTTGAGGTCCTTGACGTTGGAGAAGGCGCCGGGAGCCGCGGCGAAGCGGAAGGTCGACCGGCCGAAGCCGAGCGGCACCACCTCGTCGGCCGGGGCCCCGGAGTCGATCAGCATGTCGCGGCCGGTGATCCCGGCGTCGAGGGTGCCCTCGCCGACGTAGACCGCGATGTCACGGGGACGGAGGAAGAACAACTCGCAGGAGTTCTCCGGGTCGACGACCACGAGCTCCTTGCTGTCCTTTCGGGGGCGGTAACCCGCCTCTTTCAGGATGACCTGGGCGGCCTCGGACAACACGCCCTTGTTCGGTACGGCAAGGCGAAGCATTGTTGGAACCTTTCGGGATGGCCTCTGAGTCGAGCGAGGTCCGGGCACCCGGGGGTGCCCTAAAGATGCTTGTAGACCTCGTCGAGCCCGATCCCGCGGGCCAGCATGAGCACCTGGAGGTGGTAGAGCAGCTGCGAGATCTCCTCGGCGGTCCGGTCGGTGGATTCGTATTCCGCCGCCATCCAGACCTCGGCGGCCTCCTCGACGATCTTCTTGCCGATCGAGTGGACCCCGGCGTCGAGCGCCTTCACGGTCCCCGACCCTTCGGGACGGGTGCGGGCCTTCTCGGACAGCACGTCGTAGAGCTCATCGAACGTCGTCACTCGCCCAAGCCTAATGGCGTCACCGCCCGGATCACGGCAGCGTCCACTGAGCGAGACCGTGTCGCCCCCGGGTCGCCCCCGGGCCACTCCACCGGGCCGAACGCCGGTCAGTGGCGCTCGGCTTCGCGGCCCGGGACCGCTTCCATCGAAGGCGTGGGAAAGTCACGCCGAGAGGGTGCGGACCATGATCCGCAGGGCCCGGCGCAGCGCCGGCTCCTCGAGGTGCCCGAAACCGAACACGACGCCGTTCCCGGCCCGGCCGGCCGGGTGGTGGAAGGCCGCCAGGGGGGCCACCCTGACGCCGCGCGCCCGCAGCTGCTCGGCCAGCGCCGGGGCCGGCAGCGCCCGGGGCAGCAGCAGGGTCGCGGTGGTGCCGGTCTCCGCGCCGATCACGCGGGTGTCGCGCCGGACCCCGGCCAGCGCCTGGCGGACCAGCGTCCGGCGCCGGGCGAAGATCGCCGACAACCGGTCGACCCGCCGGGTGACCGCGCCCGAGGCCAACAGGTCGGCGGCGGCCCGCTGGCAGGTCTCCGGCACCGCGCAGGCCCGCTCGCGCACCCGGTCGGCCAGGTGGCGCGGCACGACCAGGTAGGCCAGCCGCATCCCCGGCGTCAGCAGCTCGCGGAACGACCCCAGCATGATCGTGGTGGCCGGGTCGCCGAGGGCCAGCAGCGACGGGCAGGGGTTCAGGCCCGCGTGGAACAGCCCGTCGAAGGCCGGTTCGATCAGGTACGTCCCCCTGTCGGCCGCCCACGCCGCCAGCGCCCGCCGGTGCTCGGTCGGCAGCCGGTAGCCCAGGGGCTCGTTGCGGTCGGGCGTGAGCACCAGAGCGTCCACACCGGCCGGAACCTGCGGCCCGGTGGAACTGACCGGGACGGGCACCAGGTGCCCCGTGTGGCCCTTCAGGGCCTCCCTGAGGCGGGGCAGCGCCGGGTCCTCGATCCCGACGACCGGGCGGCCCTCGGGAATCGCGAGCTGGAGCGCCGTCTCGCAGCCGGTGGTGACCACGATCTCGTGCCGGTCGAGCACCAGCCCCCGGGTGTCGCGCAGGTGGGCGGCGATGGCCGCGCGCAGCTCCGGCAGCCCGCCGGGCGGCGGCTCGGCGGCGCTGGGCACGCGGTGGCTGGCCCGCCGCCAGGCCGCCCGCCACTCGGCCAGCGGGAAGGCGTCGGCGGTCGGCTGGTCGGGCCGCATGTCGACCACGTTCGGCCGGGCGGGCGGCCGCATCGGCGCCCGCTCCGCCTGCCGCGCCCGCGCGGCGACGTAGGTGCCCGACCCGTGGCGGCTGGTGACGTACCCCTCGGAATGCAGGATCTGGTACGCCGTCAGCGCAACCCCCCGCGAGATCTTCAGCGCCACGGCCATCGTCCGCGTGGACGGCATGCGGATCCCCGCCGCGAGCTGCCCCGAGTCGATGGCCTGGCGGAGCTGTCCGGCGAGCTGGTCGGGCAGCGGTTCGGCGGCGCCGCGGCCAAGATGGATCGGCACGCGGAGCCCTTGTGGGTTGCGCATGGTTCATGTCCCCGTCGTTTCGGCGAATCTCTGACACCTACGGCGGGACACCGATGTTCCATCGGAGGGAACGGGGCCGGGAAAAGGGAAAACGCCGGTCCCCCGATGGGGAACCGGCGTTTTTCATCGCCGGCTAGCGGCCGTTGAACCGGCCACCCGGACGGCCCTGGCGGAAGCCGCCGCCGCTGCCCGACCGGCCGCGGAAGCCGCCGCGGGCGCGGTCGTCGCCGAAGGTGCGGGGCTCGCCGCCGCGGTCGTCGCGGACGGGCCGCTCACGGTCGTTGTTGTACGCCCGCGGCGCGCGGTCGTCACGGAAGTGACCCCGGGCCGGAGCGGGCGCCGACGCGTCGCGGCGCGGCCGGTCGTCGCCCTGGAAACGGGGACGGTCGTCGCGGTGCCGCGGCCGGTCGTCGTTGTAGCGCGGACGCTCGCCCTCACGGCGCGGCCGGTCGTCGCCGCCCTGGAAACGCGGCCGGTCGTCGTTCTGGAAACGCGGCCGGTCGTCGCCCTCGCGGCGCGGACGGTCGTCGTGCGCGAAGCGCGGCGGACGCTGGCCGAAGTCGCGGCGCGGCCGCTCGTCGCCCTCACGGCGCGGACGGTCGTCGCCGAAGTCGCGGCGGGGACGGTCGTCGTCGTAGCGGCGACGGCCCTCGAAACGCTTGCGGCCACCCGACGGACGCTCGTCGCGGCCGCCCGAGCGCGGGCGCAGCGGCTTGCGGATGTCGGGCTCCCACACCGGGATCGACTCGCCGGAGGGCTCGCGCGCCCCGGCGATGTCGGCCAGCACGGGCGCGCCCGGCACGGCGCGGTGCCGCGAGGGCGAGATGCCGGCCCGGCGCGCCATGGAGTCGGTCGAGCGGCGCTCGTTCGGCATGACGAGGGTCAGCACGCTGCCCTTCTCGCCGGCGCGGGCGGTGCGGCCGCCGCGGTGCAGGTAGCTCTTGTGGTCGGCCGGCGGGTCGACGTGCAGCACGAGCGACACGTCGTCGACGTGGATGCCGCGCGCGGCGACGTCGGTGCAGACGAGCACCTTGATGCCGCCCTCGCGGAACTCGCCGAGGATGCGGGTGCGCTGGTTCTGCCGCTTGCCGCCGTGCAGGCCGCCGGCCTGGACGCCGACGCGGGCCAGCTGCTTCACGACGCGGTCGACGCCGTGCTGGGTGCGCACGAACAGGATGGTGCGGCCCTCGCGGTTGGCGATCTCGGCGGTGACGGCCGGCTTGTCCTGCCAGGACACCTGCACCAGGTGGTGCTCCATCGTCTCGACCGGCGAGGTGGCCGGGGCGAGCGAGTGGGTGATCGGGTCGACGAGGAAGCGCTTGACCAGCTGGTCGACGTCGCCGTCGAGGGTGGCCGAGAACAGCAGCCGCTGGCCGTGCACCGGGGTCTGGTCGAGCAGCGCGCTGACGACCGGGAAGAAGCCCAGGTCGCACATGTGGTCGGCCTCGTCGAGGATGCTGATCTCGACGTCCTCGAGCGAGCACTCGCCCTGCTCGATGAGGTCGGTGAGACGGCCCGGCGTGGCGACGATCACCTCGACGCCGCGGCGCAGCGCCTCGATCTGCCGGCCCATCGACATGCCGCCGACGACGGTCTTCATCCGCAGCGACAGGCCCCGGCCGAGCGGCTCAAGGGCGTCGTTCACCTGGAGCGCCAGCTCACGGGTGGGGACGAGGATGATGGCGCGCGGGCGCTTGGGCAGCGCGCGCTCGCCGGAGATGCGGGCCATCATCGGCAGCCCGAACGCGAGCGTCTTGCCGGAGCCGGTCTGGCCCCGGCCGAGCACGTCGTGGCCGGTCAGGATGTCGGGGATGCAGGCTTCCTGGATGGGGAACGGCGAATCGATGCCCTGACGGGCGAGCCCGGTGACCAGCGGTCGCGGCAGCCCCAGCGCGGCAAAACCGTTCACGGTCTCGTCGGCGGACTCGGTCGCGGACATGGTCGGGTCGAGCATGGTCACGTGGTCGTGCCTTTCGGTGAGAGGGACGTGCCGCAGCACGCAGGCGCGTCTCTTCTGCGAAAGGACGAGCCAGGTTAAACCGGGGCGGCAATCCGCCGCATCGGGGGAGGGCACCCCTTCCAAAGGTGCCGAGTGCCAGCTCTGCGCACCGCCCGATAAACGCGCCGATCTCATGGTGGCGCGAGAAACTGCATAGCAGTGTGCAGTCGCCGCGGTTCACAGTCGCGGCAAACGGCCGCCCGCTTTCAAAGCGGACGGCCTTTGAAGTCAACCCTCGTATCTTACACCGTGATTCCCATTGGGAATCACACGTTGAAGCCGAGCATCCTCAGCTGGTCACGACCGTCGTCGGTGATCTTGTCAGGGCCCCACGGCGGCAGCCACACCCAGTTGATGACCACGCCGCTGACCAGGTCGGCGAGCGCCGAGTTGGCCTGGTCTTCGATGACGTCGGTCAGCGGGCAGGCCGCGCTGGTCAGCGTCATGTCGATGGTGCAGACGGGCTTCTCGCCCTCGCCGGCGGCGTCGAGGTTGAGGCCGTAGATCAGGCCGAGGTCGACGACGTTGACGCCGAGCTCGGGGTCGACGACGTCGCGGAGGGCCTCCATGACCTCGTCGTTGGACAGGTCGCCTTCATAGGGGGCGGCCGTCGGGGTCTCGGTCGGCTTGCTCATCTCAGGCACTCCTCACCACGGCGTCCTTGTACGCCATCCACGACAACAGGGCGCACTTGACCCGCGCCGGATACTTGGCCACCCCGGCGAACGCGACCGCGTCGCCGAGGACGTCCTCGTCGGCCTCCACCTGGCCGCGGCCCTGCATCAGCCGGGTGAACTCGTCGACGACGCCGAGGCTCTCCTCGACGGTCGACCCGGTGGCCAGCTCGTGGAGCACCGAGGCGGCGGCCTGGCTGATCGAACAGCCCTGGCCCTCGTAGGAGACGTCGAGCACCTTGCCCTCGTCGACCTTCACGCGCAGCGTGATCTCGTCGCCGCAGGTGGGGTTGACGTGGTGGACCTCGGCGTCGAACGGGTCGCGCAGGCCACGGCCCTGGGGGTGCTTGTAGTGCTCCAGGATCAGTTCCTGGTACATCGACTCAGCGATCATCCGAACACCTTCTGCACATGGTGGAGCCCCCGCGCCAGGGCGTCGATCTCGTCCGTGGTGTTGTAAAGGTACAACGACGCACGAGTGGTGGCGGGGATGCCGAACCGCAGGTGAAGCGGCCTGGCGCAGTGGTGACCGACCCTGACGGCGATGCCGAACGCGTCGTCGAGGATCTGCCCGACGTCGTGGGGGTGGATGTCGTCACCCGACAGGTTCTTCAGGGTGAACGAGATCGTGCCCCCGCGCGCGATGTTCGTGCGCGGGCCGATCACCTTCAGGCCCGGGATCTCGCCGAGGGCGTCGAGGGCGTAGCCCGTCAGCGCCTTCTCGTGGGCCTTGACGTCGGCCATGCCGATGCCGGTCAGGTAATTGGCCGCCGCGCCCAGGCCGATGGCCTCGACGATCGGCGGGGTGCCGGCCTCGAACTTGTGCGGCACGGGCGCGTAGGTCGAGCGGTCCATCCAGACCGCCTCGATCATCTCGCCGCCGCCGAGGAACGGCGGCATCGCGTCGAGGAGCTCGCGCCGGCCCCACAGCACGCCGATGCCCGACGGGCCGACCATCTTGTGGCCGGTGAAGGCCACGAAGTCGACGCCGAGCTCGGTGACGTCGACCGGCATGTGCGGCACCGACTGGGACGCGTCGAGCATCATCAGCGCGCCGACCTCGCGGGCGCGGGCCAGGATCGGCGAGACCGAGTTGACCGTGCCCAGCACGTTGGACTGGTGGACGATCGACACGATCTTGGTGCGCTCGTTGACCAGGTCGTCGAGGCCGTCGAGGTCGAGGCGGCCCTCGTCGGTCACCGTGAACCAGCGCAGCGTGGCGCCGGTCCGCTGGGCGAGCAGCTGCCACGGCACGATGTTGGAGTGGTGCTCCATCTCGCTGATGACGATCTCGTCGCCCGGCCCGACCTTGAAGCGCGCGTCGGTGGCGATCGGGTTGCCGAAGGCGTACGCGACGAGGTTGAGCGCCTCGGAGGCGTTCTTGGTGAAGACGATCTCGTCGCGCGAGGGCGCCTTGACGAACGCCGCGACGGCGTCGCGGGCGTCCTCGTAGGCGGCCGTCGACTCCGCGCCCAGCGTGTGGTGGGCGCGGCCGACGTTGCTGTAGTGGTGGGCCAGGTGATCGCGCATCGTGTCGATGACCTGGTTCGGCTTCTGCGATGAGTTGCCGGAGTCCAGGTAGACGAGCGAGCGCCCTCCTGGCAGCTCACGAGAAAGGACCGGGAAGTCCTTTCTGATGAGATCGACGTCGAACATCAGGAACTGACCTTCGTGTAGGCCTCGTAGCCCTCGTTCTCCAGCTTCTCGGCGAGCTCGGGACCGCCCTCTTCGACGATGCGGCCGGCCGCGAAGACGTGCACGAAGTCGGGCTTCACGTAGCGCAGGATGCGGGTGTAGTGGGTGATCAGCAGCACGCCGGTGTCACCCGAGGCGCGGAAGCGGTTGACGCCCTCGGAGACGACGCGCAGGGCGTCGACGTCGAGACCCGAGTCGGTCTCGTCGAGGACGGCCACCTTCGGCTTCAGCAGCTCCAGCTGGAGGATCTCGTGGCGCTTCTTCTCGCCGCCGGAGAAGCCCTCGTTGACGTTGCGGGTGGCGAACGCCGAGTCGATCGACAGGTTGTCCATGCCGGTCTTGAGGTCCTTGGCGAACTGGCGCAGCTTGGGCGCCTCGCCCGACACGGCCGTGACGGCGCTGCGCAGGAAGTTGGACACCGACACGCCGGGGACCTCGACGGGGTACTGCATCGCGAGGAACAGGCCGGCGCGGGCGCGCTCGTCGACCGACATGTCGAGCAGGTCCTCACCGTCGAGGGTGACGCTGCCGCTGGTGATCGTGTACTTCGGGTGGCCGGCGATGGCGTAGGCGAGCGTGCTCTTGCCCGAGCCGTTGGGGCCCATGATGGCGTGGGTCTCACCGGCGCTGACGGTCAGGTCGACCCCCTTGAGGATCTCCTTGTCGCCGACGGAGACGTGCAGGTCGCGGATCTGGAGCGTGGACACGTTATGACTCCTTCGAGAGCGAGACATACACGTCGTCGCCTTCGATCTTGACTCGGTATGTGGGAACGGGCCTGGTCGCGGGCGGCCCCGTCGGCTTGCCGGTACGGATGTCGAAACACGATCCGTGCAGCCAGCATTCCAGCGTGCCGTCGTAGACCTCTCCCTCGCTGAGGCGCACCTCGGCGTGGGAGCAGACGTCGTGGACGGCGTACACCTCGGCGCCCTCGCGGACGAGCGCGACCGGGGTGCCGTCGACCTCGACGCCGATGACGCCCTCGTCGGGGACGTCCTCGACCTTGCAGACCTTTTCGAAGCTCATCGCGCGAGTTCCGCCTCGACGGCCGCCAGCACCTTCTCCTGGATCTCCGGCACCTCGATGCGCTGGATCAGCTCGTTGAAGAAGCCGTGGACGATCAGCTTGCGGGCCTCGTCGGCGGGGATGCCGCGCGCCTGCAGGTAGAACATGTGCTCGTCGTCGAGCCGGCCGGAGGCCGACGCGTGGCCCGCCCCGGCGATCTCGCCGGTGAGGATCTCCAGGTTCGGCACCGAGTCGGCGCGGGCGCCGTCGGTCAGCAGCAGGTTGCGGTTGAGCTCGTAGGTGTCGGTGCCCTCGGCCTCGGCGCGGATGATGACGTCGCCGATCCAGACGGTGTGGGCGTCGTCGCCCTGCAGGCCGCCCTTGTAAGTGACGTCGGAGGCGCAGTTGGGCACGCTGTGGTCGACCAGGAGACGGTGCTCCAGGTGCTGACCGGCGTCGGCGAAGTAGAGGCCGACCAGCTCGGCCCGCCCGCCGGGCGCCGTGTAGGCCACCCGGGGCGAGATCCGGACCAGGTCGCCGCCGAGGGTGACCACGACCGACTTGAACGTGGCGTCCCTGCCGACCAGCGTCGTGTACTGCGCCACCTGGACGGCGTCGCGGTCCCACTCCTGGTTCGACACCACGGTGAGCTTGGCGCCGTCGCCGACGACGAACTCGACGTTCGCCCCCTGCACGCCGGTGCCCGTGTAGTTGAGCACGACGACCGCCTCGGCCATCGGCTTGACGTCGACGAGCAGGTGGCGGAACACGGTGCCGCCCTGCCCGTGGACGTTGACCACGATCGGCTCCGACGGGACGAGCTCCTTGGGCACGGTGATCACACCGGCCTTCTCGAACGCGTTGTACGCCTGCGCCGCCACCCGGTCGGCCGGCTTGCCCGCCGAACCGATCCGGGGGTCTTCCCGGCTGACCAGCTCGTAGCTCACCCCGGACGGGGTCAGGACCTCGGTGCGGTCGTTGCCGTCGTTGACGGCCGAACCGTCGTGCAGGCCCTTCAGCCGCGACAGCGGCGTGAACCGCCACTGCTCCTCACGTCCGGTCGGGACGGGGAAGTCGGCCAGGTCGAAGGAGGCCGTCTCGTGCAGGGTCACGAGCGGCTTGGTCTCAAGACCCATGGTTAGCCCACCGCTCCTTCCATCTGAAGTTCGATCAGACGGTTGAGCTCCAAGGCGTACTCCATGGGAAGTTCACGGGCGATCGGCTCGACGAAGCCGCGCACGATCATGGCCATGGCCTCGTCTTCGTTCAGACCGCGGCTCATCAGGTAGAAGAGCTGGTCTTCGGAGACCTTCGAGACGGTCGCCTCGTGGCCCATGGACACGTCGTCCTCGCGGACGTCGACATAGGGATAGGTGTCGGAGCGGCTGATCTGGTCGACCAGCAGGGCGTCGCACTTGACCGTGGAGGCCGATCCGGCGGCGCCCTCCTCGATCTGGACCAGGCCCCGGTAGGAGGTGCGGCCACCGCCGCGCGCCACCGACTTGCTGATGATGGTGGACGAGGTGTTGGGCGCCAGGTGCACCATCTTGGCGCCGGCGTCCTGGTGCTGGCCCTCGCCGGCGAAGGCGATGGACAGGGTCTCGCCCTTGGCGTGCTCGCCCATCAGGTAGACGGCCGGGTACTTCATCGTGACCTTGGAGCCGATGTTGCCGTCGATCCACTCCATGGTCGCGCCCTCGTACGCCACGGCGCGCTTGGTGACCAGGTTGTAGACGTTGTTCGACCAGTTCTGGATGGTCGTGTAACGGCAGCGGGCGCCCTTCTTCACGACGATCTCCACGACGGCGCTGTGCAGCGAGTCGCTGGAGTAGATCGGCGCGGTGCAGCCCTCGACGTAGTGGACGTAGCTGTTCTCGTCGACGATGATCAGGGTGCGCTCGAACTGGCCCATGTTCTCGGTGTTGATCCGGAAGTAGGCCTGGAGCGGGATCTCGACGTTGACGTTCGGCGGCACGTAGATGAAGGAGCCGCCCGACCAGGTGGCGGTGTTCAGCGCGGCGAACTTGTTGTCGCCGACGGGGATCACCGAGCCGAAGTACTCCTTGAAGAGCTCCTCGTGCTCGCGCAGGCCGGTGTCGGTGTCGACGAAGATGACACCCTTCTCCTCAAGGTCCTCACGGATCTTGTGGTAGACCACCTCGGACTCGTACTGGGCCGCGACGCCCGCGATGAGCCGCTGCTTCTCGGCCTCGGGGATGCCCAGCTTGTCGTAGGTGTTCTTGATGTCCTCGGGCAGCTCGTCCCAGGACGCCGCCTGCTTCTCCGTCGACCGCACGAAGTACTTGATGTTGTCGAAGTCGATGCCCGTGAGGTCGGAGCCCCAGGTCGGCATGGGCTTCTTGCCGAACAGGCGCAGCCCCTTCAGACGCAGGTCGAGCATCCACTCGGGTTCGTTCTTCAGCGCGGAGATGTTCCGCACGACGTCCTCGTTCAGGCCGCGGCGCGCCACGGCGCCGGCGGCGTCGGGGTCGGACCAGCCGAACTTGTAGTTCCCGAGGCCTTCCAGCTCCGGGCGGTCGGTGACAGTCACCTTCCGGGCTCCTTGCTCTCTATACGAGTGGCTCGCGCCAGCGCGTGGGGGCTGACGTGGGTGGTGCAGATTCCGTCTCCGTGGGCGATCGTCGCCAGCCGCTGGACGGGCGTGCCCAGGAGACGCCCGAACGCTTCGGTCTCGGCCTCGCACAACTGCGGGAACGCGGCCGCGACGTGGGCGACCGGGCAGTGGTGCTGGCAGAGCTGCTCGCCGCCGGTCGCCGTCTTGGTGGACGAGGCGGCGTACCCGTCGGCCGACAGGGCCTCGGCGAGCATGCGCACCCGCTGCTCGGCCGGGATCTGCCGCATGGCGGGCGCCAGCCGGGCGACCAGCCCGGCGACCTGCTCCCGGGCGAACTCGGTCACGGCGGCGGCCCCCAGATGCTGCTCCAGGAACCGCAGCGCGCTGCCGGCCAGGTCGTCGTAGGCGTGCTCGAAGGCGCTGCGCCCGGCATCGGTGATGCCGAACAGCTTGGCCGGACGGCCACGCCCGCGCTGACCCTTGCTCCGGGCTTCGCGGGTCTCGATCATCCCTTCGGCGAGAAGGGCGTCGAGGTGCCGCCGGACGGCGGCCGGGGTGAGCCCCAGCCGTTCGCCGAGGTCGGCGGCGGTGACCGGGCCGTGTTCGAGGATCAGGCGCGCGACCCGCGCCCGGGTTCCCCGTTCCGAGGGCACGCCGGAGGACCGCGTGGTCTCCCCTGCGTTGGTCCCGGTCACGTTTTTCACAACATCAGTGTGGCGTAATTCCTTCCCGCACCACAAACGGAACCCCGCATTCGTGGGGAATGGAATTTGTCACGCAGGTAAGGCTTACCTAAGTTCAACCGGCCACCGGGAGGGCGGATCGAGCATATAGCCCGGGAAGCCCCAATCGGTCCCTGACCTCGGACGACACGTTTCGGCGGCCGTTTTCGCGATTTCGGGGATCTTCCCCCCGTTCGCGCATTCCCGGTCAGCTCCCGCGGCTGCACGTGCCCGGCGTCGGGGAATTCCCGCGACCGCCAGTCGGGACGGCGGGCGAGGAGGTCGCCGGCGACGGCCCGGCCGATCAGGGGGTCCCGACCCGGTCCGGGGCCGTCTCGGCGAACAGCAGGGCCACCAGCCCGCCCATGGACCAGCCGTGGACGACCGCGCCGGTGATCTCGAGCCGGTCGGCGAAGGCGTGCAGGAAGCGGGCGTCGGGCCGGGTCCCTGCCGCGCGAACGTGCGGGGCGCCGGTGTGCCCGGGCAGCGTGCCCGGCAGGTCGGGGGCGACGACCCGCCCGAGGGCGCTCAGCGGGCCGATGAGATCGAGCCACATCGACGCGCCGCCCGCCATCGGATGGACCAGCAGGTGGACGGGCCCGCCCCGGCCGGCGCTCAGGTAGTGCACGGGGGTGCCGCGGACGCCGACCTCCCGGCCGGCGATCCCGGCCCAGCGCGGGGACCGCGTCCCCCGGTCGGCGTGCCGCATACGCGCATCATCGTCGGCCCGCCCGCCCGGTGCCACGGCTGGTCTGTACCGGGTCCTCGCCGAACCGCGTATAGATCCGATGTCTGGAGATCGAGAGCCGGAAAAATGATCCGATCTCTTCCCCATCAGGCGTCCCACTGATCGTGATTTGAAGATTTAAAGCCCCGATCCATCGGACTAGACCACCCGATGAGGCGTGGGTCACAAGTTGGTTGCATCGAAATTCATCGGATCTCAAAGCTTGTTTCGGCCAAGTTTCGGTGCTATTTCATTGTGAGATCACCAACCCTGACCCATAAGGAACACCCGTGAGTCACCCCCCACGGCGGCTGCTCGGCGCCGCCACGGCGCTGGGGCTGGCCATGGCTCTGGGCGTGCCGGTGCTGCAGGGCAGCACCGCCACGGCTCAGGTCCAGGAGGCCGCAGCCGCGCAGGACGATCTGACCCTCTGGTACGACAGGCCCGCGACCAATTGGGAGTCGCAGGCCCTTCCGATCGGCAACGGCGCCCTCGGCGCGATGATCTACGGTGGCGTCGCCACCGAGCAGATCCAGTTCAACGAGAAGACCCTCTGGACCGGCGGGCCCGGCTCCAACGGCTACAACTTCGGCAACTGGACGACGCCGCGGCCCACCGCGATCGCCGACGTCCAGGCGCTCATCGACACGAACAAGCAGATGACCCCGGCTCAGGTGGCGCAGCGCCTCGGTCAGGGCAAGACGAACTTCGGGTCCTACCAGACGTTCGGCGACATGTTCCTGGACTTCCCGGGCGCGCCGGCGAACCCGACCGACTACAAGCGGTCGCTGAACCTGAACGACGCGGTGTCCGCCGTCACGTACAAGGACGCCAACGGCGTCACGTACAAGCGTGAGTACTTCGCCAGCTACCCCAACAACGTCATCGTGGGGCGCATCTCCACTGACGCCGCCGGCAAGGTCAACTTCACCATCCGGCACACCTCGCCGCGCAACGACAAGACGGTCAGCGTCTCCAAGGGCCGCATGACCATCCGCGGCAAGCTGGCCAACAACGGGCTCAACTTCGAGTCGCAGGTCAACGTCGTCACCGAGGGCGGTTCCCGGACCGACGGGACCGACCGCATCACGGTCTCCAACGCCAACGCCGCGTGGTTCGTGATCTCGGCCGGCACCGACTACTCGATGCAGTACCCGACGTACCGGACCGAGGACCCGCACGACAACGTGCGCCACTGGGCCAACTGGGCGTCGTCGATGTCGTACGCCGCCCTGAAGCAGTCGCACCTCGACGACTACCACGGGCTGTTCGACCGGGTGAAGCTGAACCTGGGCCAGCAGGCGCCGAACCTGCCGACCAACCAGCTGCGCGCGGCCTACTCGGGCGGCTCGGCGGCGCAGGACCGCTACCTGGAGGCCCTGTTCTACCAGTACGGCCGCTACCTGCTGATCTCCTCCTCGCGTGAGGGGTCGCTGCCGGCCAACCTGCAGGGCGTGTGGAACAACGTCACGAACCCCCCGTGGGACGCCGACTACCACGTCAACATCAACCTGCAGATGAACTACTGGCTCGCCGAGCAGACCAACCTCGCCGAGACCACCAAGCCGTACGACGACTACATCTCCTCGATGGTCGCCCCCGGCACCAAGACCGCGACCGACATGTACAACGCGCGCGGCTGGGTCGTGAACAACGAGACCAACCCCTGGGGCTTCACGGGCCTGCACAACTACCCCGAGTCGTTCTGGTTCCCCGAGGCCGCCGCGTGGACCACGCAGCAGATGTACGACCACTACCGGTTCAACGGCGACGAGAAGTACCTCAAGCGCACCGCCTACCCGGTGATGAAGGGCGCGGCCGAGTTCTGGCTCGACTTCCTGCACACCGACCCGCGTGACGGCAAGCTCGTCGTCTCCCCGTCGTACTCGCCGGAGAACGGCCAGTTCACGGCCGGCGCGTCGATGTCGCAGCAGATCGTCACCGAGCTGCTCACCAACACCCTGAACGCCGCCAAGACCCTCAAGGTCGACACGGCGCTGCAGGCCGAGCTGACCAACACCCTGGCCAAGCTCGACCCGGGCATCCGCATCGGCTCCTGGGGCCAGCTCCAGGAGTGGAAGGAAGACCTGGACAACCCCAACAACGACCACCGCCACGTCTCGCACCTGTTCGCGGTGCACCCGGGCAACGCGATCAAGGCCGGCACCCCCGCGGGTGAGGCCGCCAAGATCTCGCTGACCGCCCGCGGCGACGGCGGCACCGGCTGGTCGAAGGCCTGGAAGATCAACTTCTGGGCGCGCCTGCTCGACGGCGACCACTCGCACAAGATGCTCAGCGAGCAGCTCAAGTCGTCCACGCTGGACAACCTGTTCGACACCCACCCGCCGTTCCAGATCGACGGCAACTTCGGCGCCACCTCCGGTGTCACCGAGATGCTGCTGCAGTCGCACCAGGACACCATCCACGTCCTCCCGGCCCTCCCGGCCGTGTGGAAGAACGGTTCGGTCTCCGGCCTGCGCGCCCGCGGCAACGCGACCGTCGACGTCCAGTGGTCCAACAGCAGCCTCACCAAGGCCGTCATCAAGGCCGGCAGCACCGGTGAGCTGAAGGTCCGCGCCGGCGCGATCAACGCCCGTTACTCGTTCGTGGACGACCAGGGCAACCCGGTCGACGCGATCCGCACCGGCGACACCCTGACGTTCGGCGCCGAGGCGGGCAGGACGTACACCCTCTACAACGAGATCCAGCTCTCGGTCTCGGCTCCGGCCGAGATCGGCGCCGGCCAGGTCGTCCCGGTCAAGGCCACCGTCACCGCGATCCAGAACGCGTCGCCGGCGGGCACCCTGACCCTGCAGCTCCCCTCGGGCTGGACCGCCGACCCGGCCTCGACCCAGGTCGCCTCGGTCCCGGCCGGCGAGAGCCGCGAGATCACGGTGAACGTCACGGCCGGTCCGTCCACCGGAGCGACCTCGGCGCGCATCCAGGCGACCCTGGCCGGCTCCGGCTGGTCGATCAGCGCCGCGACCGGCGCCGCCCTGAACCCGTGTGCGGTTCCCCCGGCCGACCGTGCCATCGTCGCCTGGGACCCGCAGGAGGGCACGACCATCGCCGACCAGTCCGGCTCCGGCCGGAACGGCGTGGTGGTCAACGGCGCGGCGACCTACGACGCCGACGGCGGCCTGATCCTGGGCGGCCAGAACTACGTCCGCACCGAGCAGCCGACGACCATCGGCTACCTGCGTGAGGCCACGTTCGCGGCCGAGGTGAAGATCGGCGGCTCCGGCTACCGGCGCCTGTTCGACTCGCAGCCCTCGGGCAACCCGGGCACCGACGGCGTCCTGATGGACGTCACGCCGGAGAACCGCCTGCGCCTCATCGGCGCGGGTCAGGGCGTCACGACCAACGCGACGCTGCCCACCGGCCGCTACATCGACCTGGTGATCACCCTCAACCGCAACGGCGCCATCGACGTCTACGTCGACGGCGTGCGGGCGGGCGGCGGCAACACCGGCTCGACCGGCATCTACGGCTGCAACAACCGGCCGCTGATCTTCGCCGCCAACCAGGGCGGCGGAGAGCGGATGACCGGCGCGGTCGACCGGATGGCCGTGCTCCCCTACGCGCTGCCCGCGAACCAGGTCTCGACCTGGCAGGACATCGCCTTCTGACCAACCGAATAGAGGGGAACCGGCCGGGGTGCTTACCGGCCGGTTCTCTCGTTTCTAGGGGGTGCTCTCCCAGAGGCCCACGGCCGCCCCGGCGGGGTCGGTGACGATCGCGAAGTTGCCCATCCCGGGCACCTCGGTGGGCCCGACCATCTGGGTGGCGCCAAGCCGGGCGGACTCCTCGAGCGCGGCGTCGAGGTTGTCGGCGCCCAGATAGGCCAGCCAGTACGACGGCACCTCGACCGGCAGGACGTCGGGCATGGCCATCATCCCGGCCAGCACGTGGCCGTTCTCGGCGAAGGTGGTGTACTCCATGTCCCCCATGGGCCGGGTGTCGGCCGTCCAGCCGAAGACCTCGCCGTAGAACTCCCTCGACCGGAAGGTGTCGCGGGTCATCAGCTCGCTCCAGTTGAGCGTGCCGGGCTCGTTGGCGAGCTGGGCCCCCGGCTTGTCGATCGGCTGCCACGCGCAGATGTAGGCCCCGGCGGGGTCGAGGTAGGCGGCCATGCGGCCCTCGTTCATGATCTGCGTGGGTTCGGTGACGATGGTGCCGCCGTTCTCACGGACCAGCTCGGTGGTCTTGGCGACGTCGTCGGTGCAGACGTAGGTGTTCCAGGCGGCGGGCATGCCCTCCTGGTAGACGGGGCCGATCCCGGCGACGTACTTGCCGTGCAGGTGGAAGACGCCGTAGCCGCCGTAGTCCTCGCTCGCCTCGTCGAAGACGGCCGTCCAGCCGAAGAGCTCGGTGTAGAACTCCGTGGACGCGTCGATGTCGGGGGTGGACAGGTCCACCCAACACGGCACGCCGGGTGCATAGCTCGTGAATTCGGACATGCGCCACCCTCCTTGCGTTTGAGCTATGGGGACATTTCCACCCTTACATGCACAAACCCCGCTGTCGGCGACCGTGGGCGTACCCGGAGGAAGCCTTTACCGGCCCGGTCGCGGACGGAGGCGGGGTGCTCACTCCCTACACTCGAAGGCATGGAAGACGCCGCGGTCGAGGTCCGCGATCTGGTCAAGCGCTACGGCCGGGTGACCGCGGTCGACCACCTCGACCTGCGCTGCCGCCGGGGCGAGGTGACCGCCGTGCTCGGCCCCAACGGCGCCGGGAAGACGTCCACCATCGAGATCTGCGAGGGCTTCCGCACGGCCGACTCCGGTTCGGTGCGGGTCCTCGGGCGCGCACCCGAGGACCCCGAGCTGAAGCCGCGGATCGGGATCATGCTCCAGTCGGGCGGGGTGCCCCAGGCGGCCCGCGCCGGAGAGTGGCTGCGGCTGGTCTCGCGTTTCCACGCCCACCCGCTCGACCCGGCGGCGCTGCTCGACCGGCTCGGCCTCGCCGACCACGCCCGCACCCCCTACCGGCGGCTCTCCGGGGGCCAGCAGCAGCGGCTCGGGCTCGCGGCGGCCGTGATCGGCCGTCCCGAACTGGTCTTCCTCGACGAACCGACGGCCGGGCTCGACCCGCAGGCCCGGCACGCCTGCTGGGACATGGTGCGCGAGCTGCGCGCCGCCGGGGTGTCGGTGGTGCTGACCACCCACCACATGGACGAGGCCGAGAAGCTCTCCGACCACGTCGTGATCATCGACCGGGGCCGGGTGGTCGCCGAGGGGTCGCCCGCCGAGCTGACCGGCGCCGAGCGCCAGCTCCGGTTCCGCGCCCGCCCGGGGCTCAACCTCGACGAGGTGCTCAGCGCCCTGCCGCCCGGGAGCGCGGCCAAGGAGTCCCCGGCCGGCCACTACATCATCGAAGGCCAGGTCGACCCGTCGCTGCTGGCCACGGTGACCGCGTGGTGCGCGACCGAGGGCGTGACGACCGAAGACCTCAGCATCGAGCGGCGCACCCTGGAAGACGTCTTCCTGGAGCTGACCGGACGGGAGCTACGTTGACCACCCTCGACCTGTCGCCGGCGCCCGGGGCGGCCCCGCTCGCGCAGATGGTGCTCGCCCAGGCGGGCGCGGAGATCCGCGCCACGCTGCGCAACGGCGAGCAGCTCCTGCTGACCCTGATCATCCCGATCCTGCTGCTCGTGGGCTTCTCCAAGGCGCCGTTCCTCGACGTCGAGGGGCCCCGGGTCGACTTCGTCGCGCCCGGCGTGCTGGCCCTGGCGGTGTTGTCGACGGCGTTCACCGGCCAGGCCATCGCGACCGGCTTCGAGCGGCGCTACGGCGTCCTGAAGCGCCTGGGGGCCACTCCCCTGTCGCGGACCGGCCTGATGCTGGCCAAGACCGCCGCGGTGATCGTCGTCGAGCTGCTCCAGATCGTGGTGCTGGTGCTGGTGGCGCTCGCGCTCGGCTGGTCGCCCCACGGCAACCCGCTGACGGTGGCGCTGCTGGTCATCCTGGGCACGGCGGCCTTCAGCGGCCTCGGGCTGCTGATGGCCGGCACCCTGCGGGCCGAGGCGACGCTCGCCGGGGCCAACCTGGTCTACCTGCTGCTGCTCGCGCTGGGCGGCGTGGTGCTGCCCGTCTCGGCCTTCCCCGAGAGCATCCGGCCGCTGCTGGAGATCCTCCCCATCACCGCCCTGACCGACGGCGTGCGGTCGGTGCTGACCGGGGTGGGCGGCTTCCCCATGGGCGCGGCGCTGGTGCTGCTGTCGTGGGCCGTGCTGGCCCTGGCTGCGGCCGCCCGCTGGTTCCGCTGGGAGTAGCTCCCCGGGCCGTCTCACAGGGCGGAATCAGGAGCGATCTTGGTGTTTGCCCCTTACAGTGAGATCCGCTGATTTCGGGTGAGGGGTGAGTCGACGGTGACCGCTGACGCGGGGGCGTACAAGGGATCGTTCCGGCTCGCCGACGCCGTTCCGCCGCCGCTGCTGGTGATGCTGGGCATCGTGTCGGTGCAGATCGGCGCGGGCCTGGCCAAGAACCTGTTCGCGCAGCTCTCCCCGACCGCCGTGGTCTTCCTGAGGATCGCGGCCGGCACGCTCGTGCTGGTGGCCTTCGTCCGCCCCCGGGTCCGGGGGCTCTCGTGGCAGAGCATCGGGATCGGGCTGGCCTTCGGGGCGATCCTCGCGCTGATGAACCTCTCGTTCTACGAGGCGCTGGCCCGGCTGCCCATCGGCATCGCGGTCGCCATCGAGTTCATGGGGCCGCTGGCGGTGGCCGTGGCGGCCTCCCGCCGCAAGCTCGACCTGCTGTGGGTCGGGCTGGCCGCGACCGGGATCGTGCTGCTCGCCCCCTGGGGCGACGCCGCCAACGCCGACTGGGTCGGCATCGCCTTCGCCGCCGGGGCCGGTGTCTGCTGGGGCGCCTACATCCTGCTGTCGGCGTCGGTCGGGCAGCGGTTCCCCGGCACGTCGGGGCTGGCCTTCGCGATGATCGTGGCAACCCTCGTGATCGCGCCGCCGGGCATCGTCTCGGGCGGCATGGGGCTGCTCGACCCCACGATCCTGCTGATCGGGCTCGGGGTCGGGCTGCTGTCGTCGGTGATCCCCTACTCGCTGGAGATGGAGGCGCTGCGCCGGATGCCGAAGCGGGTCTTCGGCATCCTGATGTCGCTGGAGCCCGCCGTCGCCGCCCTCGTGGGGCTGGTCGTGCTCGGCGAGATCCTGCACCTGCGCGAGTGGGCCGCCATCGGGTGTGTGGTGGTGGCCTCGGTCGGGGCCGCGCGCTCGGGCTAGGTCACTCGGGCTTGTTGGCCCAGATGCCTCGGACGTGCTGGATGTGGTGGCTCATGATGTGTTCGGCCGCGGCGCGGTCGCCCTTGATCAGGGCGTCGAGGAGTTCGACGTGCTCGCGGGCCGAGTCGACCAGCTTCCCGGCGTCGGCCAGGCCCTTCAGCCCGTAGAGGCGGGCCCGGCCGCGCAGTTCGCGCACCACCTCGACCAGGTGGGCGTTGCCCGCCAGGCTCAGCAGCTCGACGTGGAACCGCAGGTCGGCGTTGACGTAGGTGAGCAGGTCGCCGCGTTCGGCGGAGGTGACGATCTCCCTGGCCAGGGGGCGCAGCCGCTCGAAGTCGGCCCCGCGCCCCGAGTCGGCCAGCCGGGCGACCGTGGGCACCTCGATGAGGCGGCGGATCTCGGTGATGTCGTCGAGGTCGGAGTCGGACATCTCGGTGACCCGGAACCCCTTGTTGCGCACCGCCTCGACCAGGCCCTCTTTCGCCAGGTCGAGCATCGCCTCGCGGACCGGGGTCGCGGACACGCCGAACTGGGCCGCGAGCACCGGCGCGGAGTAGACGACCCCCGGCCTCATCTCACCCGCGACCAGCGCGTCTCTGAGGGCTTGCGCGACCTGTTCGCGCAGGCTCTGCCGTTCACCCACGACCGGCAGGCCGAGTCCCTCTGCTCCCGTCGCCATTCCGCTCCCATCCGTGACATCGGATCTGGTGATCGTACCGGTTCGGACCGGTACGCGACCGCCTGGTCACAGCAGGAATCCCTCCGGGAAGGGGTCGCGTGGATCAAGGAAGTACTGGGCGGTGCCGGTGAGCCAGCCGCGGCCGGTGATGTGGGGCACCACGGCCTGGTGATCTCCCACGGCGGCCTCGGCGACCAGGCGGCCCGTGAAGGTCGTGCCGATGAACGACTCATTGGTGAAATCGGCATCGATGGGCAAGTCGCCCCGGGCGTGGAGCTGGGCCATGCGGGCGCTGGTGCCCGTCCCGCACGGAGAGCGGTCGAACCAGCCGGGGTGGATGGCCATGGCGTGCCGGGAGTGCCGCGCGGTCGAGCCGGGGGCGAGGAACTGCACGTGGTGGCAGCCCCGGATGCCCGGATCGAGGGGATGGACCGGCTCGCCGCCCTCGTTGATCGCCTCCATGACCGCCAGGCCGGCGTCCAGGATCTGCTGCTTGTACGCCCGGTCGAACGGCAGCCCCACCGACTCGATCGGCAGGATCGCGTAGAAGTTGCCGCCGTAGGCCAGGTCGTAGGTGAGCTCGCCGAACCCCGGGACCTTGACCGTCTGGTCGAGGGCCACCGCGAACGAGGGCACGTTCTCGATCGTGACCGACTCGGCGACGCCGTCGCGCACCGCCACCGACGCGGTGACCAGCCCGGCCGGGGTGTCGAGCCGGATCGTCGTCACGGGCTCGACGACCTCGACCATGCCGGTCTCCACCAGCACGGTCGCCACGCCGATCGTGCCGTGGCCGCACATCGGCAGGCAGCCGGAGACCTCGATGTAGAGCACGCCCCAGTCGGCGTCGGGCCGGGTGGGCGGCTGGAGGATGGCGCCGCTCATGGCGGCGTGCCCCCGGGGCTCGTACATGAGCAGGGTGCGGACGTGATCGAGGTGGGCCATGAAGTGCTCGCGGCGCTCGGCCATGGTCGCGCCGGGGATCACCCCGACGCCGCCGGTGATCACGCGGGTGGGCATGCCCTCGGTGTGGGAGTCGACGGCGTGGAAGATCCTTCGGGTGCGCACGTCACATGACCTTTTCTGTGGCGGCGCTGATCTCGGCCGCGACGTCGGCGGGGAGCGGCAGGCGGGGCGGCCGGCACGCGCCGCCGTTGAGGCCGGCCACGTCCATCGACAACTTGATCGCCTGCACGAATTCTACCCGCGCGTCCCATCTGAGCAGAGGGTGCAGATCGCGGTAGAGCGGCAGCGCCGTGGTCAGGTCGCCCTCGGCGGCGGCCCGGTAGAGGTCGACGCACTTGCGCGTCACCGAGTTGGGGAAGCCGGCGATCCACCCCTTCGCCCCGGCGGTGAGCAGCTCCAGCACCACGTCGTCGGAGCCCACGAGCAGGTCGAGCTCGGGCGCGAGCTCTCTGATCATGTACGCCCGCCGCACGTCACCGGTGAACTCCTTGACCGCCACGATCAGGCCCTCGCCGAAGAGCCGGGCCAGCAGCGCCGGGGTCAGGTCGACCTTGGTGTCGATCGGGTTGTTGTAGGCGACGATCGGCAACCCGGCCTTGGCGACGGTCCGGTAGTGCTCGAACACCGCGCCCTCGTCGGCCCGGTAGGCGTTGGGCGGCAGCAGCATGACGCTGGCGCACCCGGCGTCGCGGGCCTGTTCGGCCCAGCTCAGGGCCTCGCGGGAGCCGTAGGCGGCCACGCCGGGCATCACCCGCTCGCCGCCGACGGCCTCGACGGCGGTCCGGACCACCCGGGCCCGCTCGTCGGGCGTCAGGGTCTGGTATTCGCCCAGGGAGCCGTTGGGGACCACGCCGTCGCACCCCTCGTCGACGAGCCGCCGGCAGTGGGCGCCGAAGGCGTCGTAGTCGACGGTCAGGTCGCGGGTGAAGGGGAGCGCGGTGGCCACCATGATTCCGTGCCAAGGTCGGATCACGCGTTGTCCTCTCGATCGTGCAGGGTCAGGTCTGCGAGGGTGATCGGCTGGGCGAACGGCCGTTTCTGGGGGGCCGGCTCATGCCCGGTGAGCCTGGCGACGGCGTGGCCGCACATGCGGCCCTGGCACCAGCCCATTCCGGGCCGGGCCAGCAGCTTGAGGGTGCGGGGGTCGTGCGCGCCGAGGTCGCGGGCCTCGTCGATCGCGCGCAGGGTGACCTCCTCGCAGCGGCACACGACGGTGTCGGGCGTGAGCCAGTCACGCCAGCCGTCGCGGACCGGATAGGAGCGTTCGAGGGCCCGCGCGAAGCGGCGCAGCCGCGCCTTCTCGGCGAGCAGCCGGGGCGGCGGTTCCCCGACCAGGGAGTGGACGGCCAGCGCGCCCTCGACGACGGCGCTCGGCGCGCCCGCGACCCCGGTCACCTCTCCGGCGGCCAGCACGCCCTCGACGGAGGTGCGCTGCCGGTCGTCGGCGACGACGTGGTCGCCGCTGAGCTCACAGCCGAGCTGGAGGGCCAGGTCGACCTGCGGGGTGAAGCCGTAGCCGACCGCGACGGTGTCACAGTCGACGGTGCGCCAGGCGTAGGGCCGCCATTCGGGGGTGAGCCGGGCGACGGTGACGCCCTCGACGGAGTCCTTGCCGTGGGCGGCGACCACGGCGTGCCCGGTCCGGTACGGCACCCGCGCCGCCGCCAGCCGCCGGACGTAGGCCAGCGCCTCCGCGGCCTTCGACGGGTTGCGGGCCAGGGCGGCGGCCATCAGGGGCGAGGGCCGGTTGGCCTCCAGGACCTCCTTGACCCGCACCCCCGCCTCCAGCAGCGTGACCGCCACGGGCAGCAGGAACGGCCCGGTCCCGGCCACCACCATCTCGGCGCCGGGCCTGATCCGCTCCCCCTTGACCAGGGCCTGCGCGCCCCCGGCGGTCAGGACGCCGGGCAGGTCCCAGCCCGGGAACGGCAGCACCGTGTCGTGGGCGCCGGTCGCGATCAGCAGGGTGGCGGCGGTCGTGGTGGCGGACGCGTGGACCTGGAAGCCGCCCGGCGACTTCTCCACCGCCCACACCCGCTGCCCCAGCTTCACCTCGACGCCGGTCAGGCGGGGCTGCGCGGCCCCCCGGAGGAACTGGCCGCCGGTGCGGGCGTAGCCGTCGATCAGGGCGACGCGCAGCCCGCGCTTTGCCGCCACCCGGGCGGCGGTCAGCCCGGCGGGACCGGCCCCGACGACGGCGAGGTCGTAGCTCACGGGCCCACCTCGTCGCCCGCGCGCGCCACGGTCTGGCAGGCCCGCTGGTCGGGGACGCCGTTGACGGTGAGCAGGCAGTCGAAGCAGGCGCCGATGGCGCAGAAGAGGCCGCGCGGCCGGCCGCCGAACCGGGTGGTGCGCCACGACCGGATCCCGGCGGCGTGCAGGGCGGCCCCGATCGACTGGCCTTCCTCGGCGCTGATCGCACGGCCTTCGAAGCGGAACTCGATCACGCGAACCTCCCGGGGGCGAAGGGCGCCGGGTCGACCGGCGGCGTCCCGCCGGCGACCTGCGCGGTGATCATCTCGGCGGTGGCCGGAGCCAGGCCGATGCCCGCGCCCTCGTGCCCGCAGGCGTGGAAGAGGCCGCCGAGCCGGTGGTCGGGCCCGATGACCGGCAGGTGATCGGGCGAGTACGGCCGCAGCCCCGCGTAGGCCCGCATGACCTGCGCGTCCGCCAGCACCGGGAACAGCCCGACCGCCTGCCGGGCGAGTTTGGCCAGGACGGTGTAGTCGATGGCGGTGTCGTAGCCGACCCGCTGGCGGGAGGCCCCGATGAGCACGGTGCCCGCTTGGGTCGACTCGATGACGCCGGAGGTCTCCAGCCCCTCGGCGTCGCTGGCGACGTTGGTGACGTAGGCCGCCGTGTAGACCTTGTGCCGGACCGGCGGGACGGCGAACGGCTGGGTGACCAGGATGAACCCCTTGCGCGGCCGGATCGGCAGGGGCGCCTGCGCGAAGCTTCCGGCCCACGTTCCCGCGGCGTTGACGACGGCGTCGGCGTACAGGTCGCCCTGACCCGTGCGCACGCCGGTCACCCGGTCGCCGGAGACGAGAAAACGCTCCACGGCGGTCTGGACCAGGCGCGCGCCGGACGCCCTGAGCAGGCGGGCGGCGGCCAGCATGGGCTGCACCTGCGCGTCCTGCGGGTAGTGGACGCCCCCGGCGAGACCCTCGGCGAGGTGCGGCTCGAGGTCGCGGGGGTCGACCACGGCCGACTCGACCCCCTGCTGGCTCGCGGCGAAGGCCGTGAGGGCGTCGAGGACCTCCGGGGTCTCGGCAACGACCAGGCCGCCCTTGGCCTCCCACTCGAAGCCGCCGCACTCGGCGTCGAGCTCGCGCCAGAGCGTGTTGGACCGGAGGGCCAGCTCCAGTTCGGGTCCCGGTTCCTTGTCGGACACCAGGACGTTGCCCTCGCCGGCGCCGGTCGTGCCCGACGCCACTCCCCCGCGATCGACTACCGTTACTCGCACACCGGCACGGGTCAGGGCATAGGCGCACGAAGCGCCCACGATCCCGGCTCCGACCACGAGAACGTCCACGGTTTGTACCATGTCACATGACATATCGGCCCGCAAGAGGGACCGGCCCCCACCGCACCTAGCATTGACGCCGTGAAGCGTCTCTTCTCCTCCGTCTGGTCCCCCGCCGCCCGTGACATGCGGCTCTGGGCGCTGGCGGCGGTCGTGGTCAACGCGGGCATCACCGTCACGGGCGCGGCGGTGCGGCTCACGGGTTCGGGGCTCGGCTGCCCGACCTGGCCCCGGTGCACCGCCGACAGTTTCGTCCCGGTCCCCCATCCGGACCACTCGCCCATCAACACCGCGATCGAGTTCGGCAACCGCATGTTCAGCCTCCTGGTGCTGGCGGTCGCCATCGCGGTGTTCCTGGCCGCGTGGAGGCTGAAGCGGCGGTCGCTGATCCCGCTGGCGCTGGTCCAGCCGCTCGGCGTGGTGTTCCAGGCCCTCTGGGGCGGGCTGGTGGTCCGCACCGCGCTCAACCCGGTCACCGTGAGCGTGCACTTCCTGGTGTCGATCGGGATGATCGCGGCGGCGTACATGCTGTTCGCCCGGTCGGCCGAGGGCGACGGGCCGACGGTGCCGGTCGTGCATCCGTGGATCGTCGTGCTGGGCCGGGTGCTGACCGGGGCCATGCTGGTGCTGCTGGTCGCGGGCGTCGTCACGACGGGCACCGGCCCCCACTCCGGCGACGAGCGGGCCAGCCGGTTCGACTTCGACATCGAGATCGTGGCCCGCATCCACGCCGACGTCGTGTGGGTCGTCGTCGGGCTGACCTTCGCCCTGCTGTTCGCCCTCTACCTGACCAAGGCCCCCGAGCGGGCCCGGCAGGCCGCGCTGATCCTGTTCGGCGTGGAGATCGCGCAGGGGATCATCGGGTACGTCCAGTACTTCCTCGCCGTGCCCGCCCTGCTGGTCGGGTTCCACGTGCTGGGGGCGGCCCTCGTGTGGATCGCCACCCTCCACGTCGTCCACACGCTGCGGGAGCGCAGCGAGATCACCGAGTTCGCGAACCACGAGAGGGTCGCCCGCGTCTGACCCTTCGTGAAACGAGCCGTCTTCCGGGGCGCGGTCGCGGCCAGCCTGGCCGCCCTCGCCCCCATGACCTGGGCCTGGTTGTCGAGCGACGGCCTCCGCGTCGACACCAACGACCCCCGCTGGACCGCCGGGGTCCCGGCCGCGCCGGTCGCGCTGGTGCTGGGCGCGGGGGTGGTCGGCGACTGGCCGACCGCGATGTTGCGCGACCGCCTCGACATCGGCGTGGCGCTCTACCGGGCCGGGAAGGTCCGGGCGCTGCTGCTGTCGGGCACCAACCACGTCAAGGACTACGACGAGCCCACGGTCATGCGCGACTACCTGCTGGCCAAGGGGGTCCCGGCCGACGCCCTCGTGCTCGACTACGCGGGCCTGGACACCTGGGACTCCTGCGTCCGCGCCAAGAAGATCTTCGGCGCGTCGCGGGTGACCGTGGTCACCCAGACCTTCCACCTCCCCCGCGCGGTGACCTTGTGCCGCGAAGCCGGCCTGGCGACCTTCGGGGTCGGCGACGACTCCCAGCGCAAGTACGCGATGACGACCTACGTCTACGCCGCCCGCGAGTTCTTCGCGACCGGCAAGGCGTTCCTCGACTCGGTCGTGCTCAAGTCCGACCCCACGTTCCTGGGGCCCTACGAGACCTCGCTCGACACCGCGCTGGCGAAACGTTCATAGACCCACCTGCGCCGACGTCGCCGGCGGTGGTCAGGATTCCGGCCGCCGGTTTATGGTGCGCGTGACCTCGTGACCGCGGAAGCCCGCCACGCATCGCCGTGGCGGGCTTCGCGCGTCCTACCCGCAGGTGCCGGGCGTGACGATCGGCGTGCCGCCGCCGCTGAAGTTCGACAGGAAACCGATCGTGACCGTGCCGTTCGGCGGGATCGTGGTGTTCCACGACAACGGCCGGAACGTCAGCGTCGTGCCGCTCTGGGTGTGGGCGGCGTTCCAGGCCGAGGTGACCGTGGTGCCGAAGGCGACGGTCACGGTGGCCGTCCACGACGAGAGCGGGGTCGAGCCGGTGTTGCGGATGGTCACGCTGCCCTGGAAGCCGCCGCCCCAGGCGCTCGCGACACCGGCGGTGACGGTGCACTGGCCCGTGGGGGTGGGCGTCGGGCTGGGGCTGACCGGCGGGCACGACGGGGCCGGGGTGGGCGCGCCGGGCTGGCATCCGGCCGGGTACGACGGGCTGGGGCTGGGGGTGACCGGCGGGCACGACGGCGCGGGGGTGGGCGCGCCGGGCTGGCATCCCGGCGGGTACGAGGGGCTGGGCGTGGGGGTGGGGGTCGCGGTGCCGCCGAAGACCACGTCGGAGCAGCTGTAGAAGGTCTCGGCGCTGTCGCTGCGGGTCCAGACGGCGTAGATCACGTGGCGGCCGGTCCGGACCGGCAGGGTGGCGGTCCAGCGGTAGGCGCCGTTGTCGAGGGCGGGCTGCGGGTCGGCGGTGAAGAAGGGGTTCTCCTCCATCATCGACCAGGTCAGCTGCTGGGTCGGGTCGTAGCCCTGCTTGGTGACGTACAGGCGGAACGAGCCGGGGTGGGGCACCCAGGCGCCGTACACGAAGTTGTACCGGGCGCCCGAGGTCAGGTTGGTCGAGGGCCAGTCGGTCCGGGGCAGGTCGTAGGCGGCGTACTTGGTGTTGCCGCCGGAGCAGATCTGCCCGTCGGGGATGTAGCCCCGGGTGCGGCCGGCGCCGTCGGAGCGCAGCACGCCGTACCAGTCGTAGAGGGGCTGGGTGCCGCCCTGGGCGACGGCGGCGGCGCAGGCGGCGTTCTTCGGGATGATCTGGCCGCCGGTCAGGCCGTCGACGTAGCAGGCGTAGGTGCGGCTGGCCGGATTGGTGGTGGCGCCGTGGGCCTGCGCCGACGGCGATGCGACGACCATCGCCACGAGTGCCGCCACGGCGGCCACCACGGCGATCAGGGGTCGGGTCACAATGCGGTCCTCTCGATCGGGGGCATGCGTGGTACGCCCTCCGGAAAGACGGCCCACCCGGATGCGGGGGGCCCGATGACCTGCGTGACGATCCGGACGATGGCACCGGCCCGGCCGGGCCGTCGAGGAGACGGCCCGGCGAACGGCGCTGACCTGCGGATATCGCTGAACGTTTCAGCCGCAGTAGATGTCGGCGATGGTCGGGGTCTCTTTCGCGTCGCCCTTGAAGCCCGCCACCTCGGTCGCGCCGGGCTTGAGCACCTTGTTCCACTTCTCGGCGTGGATCATCACCGAGGGCCCGCTCTGCATCCAGGTGCCGTTCCACGACTGGTTGATCTTCGCCTCCAGCGGGACGTTCCACTGGACGTACCAGTCGTTGATCGGCACCGTGCCGGTGTTGGTGATCTTGGCCTCACCCTGGAAACCCCCAGGCCAGGTGGTGATCAGCTGCACGTCGGCGGTGCACTTGGCGGCCTCGATCGTGGGCGAGGGCGCGGGGTGGAAGTGCACCGGCTCGGCGGACACCCCCACGATCCGCCAGGCGACCAGGGCCGCCCCGACGACCAGCACGACGACGGCAAGGGCGGTGAGGGGGTTTCTCTTCAACGGGGGCCCTCCAGGCATGACGGATCGACGGATCGTCACGTGGGTCCGGGCCCGCCGGAATTGAAACACGGCCCCCGGCCGGAGCGCCAGGGGCCGTGCCTCACTCCGTGATCACTTCACGTCGGCCGCGGAGGACGACCAGTAGAGCGCCTTGGCCACCTGGGCGAACAGGCCCTTGGGGTGGTTGCGGAACATCGGCTCGGTGCCGAACAGGACCACGGCCGCGCCGCGTTCGTCCCGGCCGCTGACCACGGCCGCCTGGCCGCGGGCCGCCTCCTGGCCTCCCGTGCCGTTGGCGTTGGCCCGCCAGTGGCCGCTGACCAGCGGGCCGTCGGCCGCGTACGCCTGCTCGACGCGGACCTCCGGGCCGAGGGCGGTGAACCAGCGGGGCGAGTAGACGAACGAGTTCGCCGGGGCGTCGCCGCCGACCGGGCCGCCGGGCGAGGTCACCTTCACCACGCCGTTGGCGTCGCCGCGGCCCGCGACCGGGGTCAGGGTGAGCAGGCCGGCCGCGCCGTTGAAGGTCGCCCCGGTGGCGCCCCGGGTGACCACGCCGCCGGTCGTCAGGTAGGCGTCGAGCGCCGCCCTGGCCTCGGGGGTGAGCTGGGTGTAGCTGAGGCCGCTGGAGACGAACAGCACGTCGGTCGTGCTCCAGTCGAACCCGGCGTTCAGCACCGCCGTCGACACCGGCGTGACCTGGAAGCCCAGCTCACGCAGGGTGAACAGCTCGTCGGCCGAGACGGCGGCGGCGATCCGGACCTGGCCCAGCTTGGCACCGGCGGTGGTGGCCGCCTCGCCGAAGGAGACGCCGTGTTCACGGGCGACCGCCTCCGCCTGGCGGCGGGCCGAGGCGGGGATCACGGCGGTGCCGTCGGCCGCCCAGGTGACCGGGACGCCCTGGCCGAGCAGCGTGTTGACGGCCCGGATCTCGCGGCCGTCGGTGACCCGCAGCGACAACGAGCGGTGCGTCCTCGGCACCGAGCCGTCGAGGGCGGCCCGGTCGACGGGCTTCACGTCGGCCTTCAGCGAGCTCACCGAGTCGACCGTGGCGCCCCAGAGCAGGGCGTGGCTCCAGCCGGAGATGTCGTACATGGAGTCGACGCGCGGGGTGATGTCGGCGCCCGGCTCCAGCATCACGTTGGCGAGGCCGCGCTTGGGCTGGTGCATGTCGACGACGTAGGAGCCCTCGGCGTACCGCCTGCCGTTCGCCTGGAAGGCGCGCTTGGCCTTCCCGACCCGGACGTCGTTGGCGATCAGGTGGTCGACCAGGCGCGCGGCGGCGGTGGCCGAGCGCTGCCCGTCGCCCGCCGGGATCACGTAGGCGCGCGGGAAGGTGGTGGTGTAGACGTCCTCGGGACCGAAGCCGGGCACGATGCCGAGCGGCACCTGCTTGGCCGGCTCACCGGCGGCGCCCCGGCGGAACACCTCGATCTGGTCGGCGATCAGCTGGTCGTGGCGCTCCTGCACGAAGGTGTACGTCGCCCGCATCACCGCCGCCGCGATGTCGGTGTTGATGGCCGAGCGCCGCCGCAGCTCCTCGACCGGGAGGTTGTTGTAGTCGGCGTTGTTGACCCGCATCGGGAACTCGATGGTGTGCGAGGCCACCGCGCCCTGGAAGGGGGCGTACTGCGGGGTGAAGATCGGGGGCCAGTCGTCCCAGCCCTCGGCGTCGTCGCGGAACGGGATGGTCGGCGGGTTCACGCCGTCCTTCTCGGGCGTGAGGCCGAGGCCGAGCACCGCCTGCTCCATGGCCAGGCCGTTGGCGTAGGTGTTCTTGATGAACACGTCGTACTCGTAGTTGGCGCCGTGGGGCGGGGTCGTCGGCTCGATGAGGGTGCCGTTGACGTAGCCGTGCAGGTCGATCATGGCGACCGGCTGGGTGTCGATCATGACCTGGCGCATCGCCTGGACCTCGGGCTGCGAGGCGGTGATGAAGTCGCGGTTCATGTCGAAGCCGGCGCCGTTGGCCCGGGTGTTGCCGAAACGGCCGTCGGGGTTGGCGGTGACGTTGAAGTAGAGCCGGGTGCGGTTCAGCAGGTCGGCGATCTTCTTGTCGCGGCTGGTGGCGAGCTCCTCGATCACGCGCAGGGCGGCGTCGGTGCCCTCCCACTCGTTGCCGTGGATGTTGTTGTTGACGAAGACCGGCGCTTTGTATTTCCCGGGCAGCTTCCGGTCTCTGGCGGCCCCGGCGGGGTCGTTCTCGATCCGGTCGCGGATGGCGTCCTGCTCGCGGGCCTGGTGCTTGCTCTCGGGCGCGGTGACCGTCACGAGGTAGAGGTCGCGGCCCTGGTGGGACTGGGCGATGATCTCGACGCTGACGCGGTCGCTGCGCGACTGGAGGGCGTTCAGCCGGCCGGCGATGGCGTGGTAGGGCGTCAGGCCCAGCTTGAGGGAGGCGTCGGCCGGGTTCTCGGCGGGGACCGGCAGGCGGGTCTGGCGGGGGTAGCCGCGCTCCTTGTCCTTGAAGTCGCGGAAGAAGGGGAACTGCCTGAGCCGCTCGGCGGCGGCCGCGGGGGTCGTGTCGCCCGCCGGGGCGCGTAACGTGGCGGCGGCCGGATCGGCGACGCCGGCGGCCTCCTCGTTGCGCTCGGGACCGTTGCCGAAGTCGCGGGTGGTCACCCCGGGCGGCGGGGTCGGCTCGGCGGAGGCCGAACCCGTCGGGACGAGGAGCGTGGCCGCGACGGCGACGCTCAGAAGGGCGGTGGGGGCACGCAACAGAGAACCTCCGTGATCAGAGTGCGTGCCTCAATTCATAATGATCATTGGGGTATTTGCGCAAGATTTGTGAGGAAAGCTCTCTTCGTCGGAAGATTTCACGCCCAGGGCGGCGGCACGGCGACCCGCGGCGGCGGCACCGGGAACAGGCCCCGCGAATAGGCCATCAGGTCGGCCAGCGAGCGCTGGGTGGTGAGGAAGTCGTCTTCGGAGACCCCGCCGCGCACCGCCCGCTCGTGGAGCAGCCCGAGCTCGGTCGCGGCCAGCTGGTAGTCGCTCATCGCCTGCTGCCCGCGCCGCCCGCCGTGCTGGCGGGCCCACTTGCGGGCCTCACGCCGGTGCTTCAGCGACGAGAGCATGACGATGTCGGCGGAGGTGATCAGCCCGGTGCGCTCGTAGGGCGGCAGGTAGTGCTGGATCATGCCGACCACCCGCTTCCGGTCGCGCACGATGACCCAGAGCTCCACGAAGAGCAGCGCCATCAGGATCAGGTAGGCGACGATCAGCCCGTTGAAGCCGGCGAACGAGGCGAACCCGTTCCAGAGGCCGTGGAGGAACATCGCGCCGATCCAGCCGAAGACGACCATCCAGACGCCCCGCGCGCCCCGGTTCTGCGGCTGGGCGGCGTAGGCCACCGCGATCCCGATCAGCGAGGTGAACAGCGGGTGGGCCAGCGGCGAGAGCACCCCGCGCAGCACCACCGTGGCGGCCAGGCCCTCGGGGCCGTTCTCGGTCAGCGCCGCCAGGTAGTAGCTGACGTTCTCGGACATCGCGAAGCCCAGGCCCACCATGCTGGCGTAGATGATGCCGTCGGTCGGGCCGTCGAGCTCCTGCCGCCGGAAGCGCAGGAACCCCACCAGCACCAGGCCCTTCATCGACTCCTCGACCAGCGGGGCGCCGAAGGTGGCGACGTAGTTGCGGGCGCCCTCGGGGTCGCCCAGCGCGTTCTCGACGTAGATCAGGTTGAGCGAGTTGAGCAGGCCGGCGAACAGCACCGCGATGCCCGCGCCCCACATGAAGGCGAAGATCAGGTTGCTGCGCGGCTCGGGCTCCATGCGGTCGAGCGCCAGGACCCCCGCCAGCAGCAGCGGAACGGGCGCGATCGCCGCCGCCAGCGCGATGAAGAACTCGACCGGATCGCCGTTGAGGATGTCGAACGAGAACGACACGGTCGCGCAGATGCCCGCCACCACGAGCCCGATGATGAGCCCGAAGGACGGGCGCCCCCTCAACACCGATCGTGGATCACGGCTCGCCATTCCGTGAGCGTAACGGAACCTCGACGCGCTGTCCGCTCAGGCGATCAGGGAGTCGATCGCCACGGCCAGGAACAGCAGCGCCAGGTAGATGTTCGACCAGTGGAAGAACCGCATCGGGCGCAGGTCGACGCCGGTCTTGCCCGCCTTGAGGCGGTGACGCAGGGCGTACACCTCGAACAGGCAGGCGGCGCCCAGCACGGCCGCGACGGCGGGGTAGAACAGGGAGGTCCCGGCCACCGGCCAGAGCAGCAGCGAGCAGACCACGGTCGCCCACGTGTACCAGATGACCTGCTTCACGACCGTGGCCTCGGAGGCCACCGTCGGGAGCATCGGCACCTTCGCGGCGGCGTAGTCCTCGCGGTAGCGCATCGCCAGGGTCCAGGTGTGCGGCGGCGTCCAGAAGAACACCACGCCGAACAGCACGACCGGGGCCCACGACATGCCGCCGGTGATGCCGGCCCAGCCGATGAGCACGGGCATGCACCCGGCGATTCCGCCCCAGACGATGTTCTGCGACGTGCGCCGCTTCAGGAACATCGAATAGACCAGGACGTAGAAGAGGATCGCCCCCAAGGACAGGGCGGCGGCCAGCCAGTTGACGGTCAGGCCGAGGCCCAGCGTGGAAGCCGCGCCCAAAATCACGCCAAAAGTGAGCGCGCCCCTCGGGGACACCGTGTGGCGGGCCAGCGGGCGGCGCCGGGTGCGGCGCATCACCTCGTCGATGTCGCGGTCGATGTAGCAGTTCAGCGCGTTGGCGCTGCCCGCCGACAGGGTGCCGAACACCATGGTGTTGATCGCCAGCCACAGATCGGGAAGGCCCTTGGCGGCGAGGAACATGACCGGCAGCGTGGTGATCAGGAGCAGCTCGATGATCCGCGGCTTGGTCAGCGCCACATAGGCCCGGATGACCTCGCCGGCGCCGCGGCGAACCGCGGCGGGGGCCATCGCTTCGTTCTTCATGAGCACCGTCAAGGCGCTTCCAGCACGTGCGGGGTCAACGCGTAACCTCGGGATTAGAGCGGGATCTCCGGGCAAGCAGCCGGAACTAGGGAAATCACTGTAGTGGGACGGGCCCGTGGTCCCTGAATCGGGGCTGCTCACCCACCCCCTGATCGTTTGGGGGGTGCCTACCAGACGGTACGCATCCGCACCCGTTAGGGTCCCGTGTGGGCGGGAACGCCTGAACCGCGTGAGTGAAACAAGAGGGGATCGAGCGAGTGAGCAGTGCTGGTCTTGAGTGGAGCGACCTCGATCGGCAGGCCGTCGACGTGGTGCGCGCCCTGGCGATGGACGCTGTCGAGAAGGCGGGCTCGGGACACCCCGGTACGGCGATGAGCCTGGCCCCCGCCGCCTACCTGCTGTTCCAGAAGACGATGCGACACGACCCCACCGATTCCCACTGGGTGGGTCGTGACCGATTTGTACTGTCCTGTGGCCATTCGAGCCTGACACTGTACATCCAGCTGTACCTGTCCGGATACGGCCTGAGCCTCGACGACATCAAGGCCCTGCGCACCTGGGACAGCCTGACCCCCGGTCACCCCGAGCACGGCCACACGCTCGGCGTCGAGACCACCACCGGCCCGCTGGGCCAGGGCATCGGCAACGCCGTGGGCATGGCCATGGCCGCCCGCCGCGAGCGGGGCCTCTACGACCCCGACGCCGCCCCCGGCACCTCGCCCTTCGACCACCACATCTGGTGCGTGGCCTCCGAGGGCGACATCGAAGAGGGCATCAGCCACGAGGTCAGCGCCCTGGCCGGCCACCAGCGCCTGGGCAACCTGACCGTGGTCTTCGACTCCAACCACATCTCGATCGAGGACGACACCCAGATCGCCCTCTCCGAGGACGTGGTGGCCCGCTACGCCGCCTACGGCTGGCACACCCAGACCGTCGACTGGACCCAGACCGGCGACTACGTGGAGGACGTCGCCGCCCTCCACGCCGCTCTGGAGGCCGCCCGCGCCGAGACCGACCGGCCCTCGTTCATCCGGCTGCGCACGATCATCGGCTGGCCGGCCCCGAACAAGCAGAACACCGGCAAGATCCACGGCTCGGCGCTGGGCGCCGACGAGATCGCCGCCACCAAGAAGGTCCTCGGCATGGACCCGAACGAGTCGTTCGTCGTGCCCGAGGCCGTGCTGGAGCACGCCCGCGGCGTCGTCGAGCGCGGCCGGGCCGCCCACGCCGAATGGGACAAGGGCTACCAGGAGTGGCGCGCCGCCAACCCCGAGCGGGCCGCCCTGCTCGACCGCCTGAGCGCCAAGGAACTGCCCATCGGCTGGACCGAGGCGCTGCCGACCTTCGAGGCCGGCGGTTCGATGGCCACCCGCAAGGCGTCGGGCGAGGTGCTGAGCGCCCTGGCGCCGGTGCTGCCCGAGCTGTGGGGCGGTTCGGCCGACCTGGCCGAGTCGAACAACACCACGATGAAGGGCGAGCCGTCGTTCATCCCCGAGGAGTTCCAGACCAAGGAGTTCCCCGGCGGGCCCTACGGCCGCACCCTCCACTTCGGCATCCGCGAGCACGGCATGGGCGCGATCCTCAACGGCATCGCCCTGCACGGCGGCACCCGCCCCTACGGCGGCACCTTCCTGGTCTTCAGCGACTACATGCGCCCCGCGGTGCGCCTGGCCGCGCTGATGAAGCTGCCGGTCACCTACGTCTGGACGCACGACTCCATCGGCCTCGGCGAAGACGGCCCGACCCACCAGCCGGTCGAGCACCTGTGGGCGCTGCGCGCCATCCCGGGCCTCGACGTCGTCCGCCCGGCCGACGCCAACGAGACCGCCGCCGTCTGGCGCATCATCATGGAGCACAACGACCGTCCCGCCGCGCTCGCGCTGACCAGGCAGAACCTGCCGGTCTACGCCGGCACCGCCGACGCGAGCAAGGTCGCCAAGGGCGGCTACGTGCTTGAAGACGCCTCGAACGGGCAGCCGAAGGTGGTCATCATCGGCACCGGCTCCGAGGTCGAGATCGCTCTCGGCGCCCGCAAGAGCCTGGAGGAGCAGGGCATCCCGACGCGCGTCGTCTCGATGCCGTGCGTCGAGTGGTTCCACGCGCAGGACGCCGCCTACCGGCAGGAGGTCCTGCCACCGAATGTTCACGCGAGGGTCGCCGTGGAGGCGGGAATCGCGCTGGGCTGGCGTGAGTTCGTAGGAGACGATGGCGTCGTGGTGGGCCTGGAGCACTTCGGCGCCTCGGCCCCCTACAAGACCCTCTACGAGCAGTTCGGCCTCACGGCGGAGCGCGTGGCCGCGGCGGCGAAGGCCTCGCTCGCCAAGACCGGCGCCGACAAGGGCGAGACGACGGGAAACTGAATATGAGTGAGAACCTCTCCAAGCTGACCAAGTTCGGCGTGTCGATCTGGCTCGACGACATCAGCCGCGAGCGTCTGCGCACCGGCAACCTCGCGGCGCTGATCCGCGAGAAGAACGTGACCGGTGTCACGTCCAACCCGACGATCTTCGCGTCCGCGCTGAGCAAGGGCGACGCCTACGACACCCAGCTCCACGACCTGGCGGTCCGCAAGGTCTCGGTCGACGAGGCCGTGCGCGCGATCACCACGTTCGACATCCGCTGGGCCGCCGACGTGCTGCGCCCGGTCTTCGACGCCACCTCCGGCGTCGACGGCCGCGTGTCGATCGAGGTCGACCCCCGCCTGGCCCGCGAGACCGAGGCGACCATCGCCGAGGCCCGCGCCCTGTGGTGGCTCGTCGACCGCGAGAACCTGTTCATCAAGATCCCGGCGACCGTCGAGGGCCTGCCCGCGATCACCGCGGCCATCGCCGAGGGCATCAGCGTCAACGTCACGCTGATCTTCTCCCTCGAGCGCTACCGCGCGGTCATGGACGCCTGGCTCGACGGCCTGGAGCAGGCCAAGGCCAAGGGCCTCGACCTGTCCAAGATCGAGTCGGTGGCGTCGTTCTTCGTCAGCCGTGTCGACTCCGAGATCGACGCCCGGCTCGACAAGATCGGCACTCCCGAGGCGCTGGAGCTCAAGGGCAAGGCCGCCGTCGCCAACGCGCGCCTGGCGTACGCCGCCTTCGAGGAGATCGTCAACACCCCGCGCTGGCAGGAGCTTCGCGCGGCCGGGGCGCGTCCCCAGCGCCCGCTGTGGGCCTCCACGGGCACCAAGAGCCCCGACTACCCCGACACCCTCTACGTCGACGAGCTCGTCACCGCCGGCACCGTCAACACGATGCCGGAGAAGACGCTGAACGCCGTGGCCGACCACGGCCGTATCTCGGGCGACACGATCCGCCCGTTCTACGAGGCCGCCTGGAACGCCATGGCCGCCCTGAAGAACGTCGGCATCGACTACGACGACGTCGTGAAGGCGCTCGAGGACGAAGGCGTCGACAAGTTCGCCGTCTCGTGGAACGAACTGCTGGAGACCGTCACCACCGAGCTGGGGAAGGCCCGATAACTCATGGCGGTAGAGGTGACCCTGGGTCCCGTGGCCGAAGCCGCGGCGGCCGTCAAGGACAAGCTGGTCGCCGAGGGCGTGCCGGCCGCGCTCGCGGCGGGCGACTCGACCCTCTGGGGGCCCGAGGCGCAGACCGAGGCGGCGATCCGCCTCGGCTGGCTGACCCTGCCCACCACCAGCCGGGAGCTGCTTCCCGAGCTGACCAAACTGGTGGAGCGGGTGCGGGCCGAAGGGCTCGACCACGTCGTGCTGGCCGGCATGGGCGGCTCGTCGCTGGCGCCGGAGGTCATCTGCGCGACCGAGGACGTGCCGCTGACCGTGCTCGACACCACCGACCCCGGCCAGGTGCTGCGCGCCCTGGGCGACCGGCTGGAGAACACGGTCGTGGTGGTCGCGTCGAAGAGCGGCGGCACCGTCGAGACCGACAGCCACCGCCGGATCTACGAGAAGGCCTTCCGTGACGCCGGCATCGACCCGGCCGAGCGGATCGTCGTCGTGACCGACCCGGGTTCACCTCTCGAGAAGTCCGCCACCGAGGCGGGTTACCAGGTCTTCCTGGCCGACCCGAACGTCGGCGGGCGCTACAGCGCGCTCAGCGCGTTCGGCCTGGTGCCGAGCGCGCTGGCCGGCGCCGACGTCGGCAGGCTGCTCGACGACGCCGCCGAGATCGCCGCGCTGCTGGGCCAGAACGAGGGCAACCCGGGTCTCGACCTGGGCGCCCTGCTGGGGGCCCAGGCGCTGGGCGGGCGCGACAAGCTCATCCTGCGCGACGCGCTGACCGACATCGCCGGGCTGCCCGACTGGATCGAGCAGCTCATCGCCGAGTCGACCGGCAAGTCCGGCAAGGGCATCCTGCCCGTCGTCGGCGCCGACTCGGCCGAGGGCCACGACCAGTTCGCGGTCGACATCGGCCCCGAGGGCGACGTCCGCGTCGACGGCCCGCTGGGCGCGCAGTTCCTGGTCTGGGAGTACGCCACCGCGATCGCCGGCCGGGTGCTCGAGATCGACCCCTTCAACCAGCCCAACGTGGCCGAGTCGAAGGAGAACACCAGCAAGATCCTCTCGTCCGCCCCGCAGGTCGGCGCCCCGGCGCTGGTCGACGGCCCGGTCGAGATCTACGGCGAGGTCGGCGACTCGCGCAACCTGGCCGACGTGCTGACCCTGCTGCTGCGGGAGATCCCCTCCGACGGCTACCTGGCGATCATGGCCTACCTCGACCGCGAGGCCGCCTTCGACGCCGCGGTGCTCGGCGGGGCCGACTTCGAGCAGACCACCGAGGCGTGGGCCAGGGCCGACGTCGCGACGCTGCGCAACCTGCTCGACTACCGCACCGAGCGGGCCGTCACCTTCGGGTGGGGCCCGCGCTTCCTGCACTCGACCGGCCAGTACCACAAGGGCGGCCCGCAGGTCGGCGTGTTCCTGCAGATCACCGGCGCCAATGGCGACGACGTGGAGGTCCCGGGCAAGCCCTACGGCCTGGCCGAGCTCCAGTTCGCGCAGGCGCTGGGCGACCTGGGGGCGCTCCAGTCCCGGGGTCGTCCGACCGTGCGGCTCCACCTCACCGACCGGCGGGCGGGCGTCGCCCATCTGCTGGCGGTGGCGGAGGAGCTCTGACCCGATGAGAGCGCATGAGATCAAAACGGAGCCGTCGTACAGGAGGGCGCCGAATGATGTCTGACAACGAGCCCGCCGCGCTCGCGGAGGAGACGCAGGTCGCCACCGCGGCCGTCGCGGCGGTGGCGACCAACGAGGAGACCATCGCCGCCAACCCGCTGCGCGACCCCAGAGACAAGCGGCTGCCCCGGGTGGCGGGGCCGTGCGTCCTGGTGCTGTTCGGCGTGACCGGCGACCTGGCCAAGCGCAAGCTGCTGCCGGCGATCTACGACCTGGGCAACCGCGGCCTGCTGCCGCCGGGCTTCTCCCTGGTCGGCTTCGCCCGCCGCGACTGGGCGCACGAGGACTTCGCCGCCGTCACCTACGACGCGGTCAAGGAGCACGCCCGGACCCCGTTCCGTGAGGAGGTCTGGAAGCAGATCTCCGAGGGCATCCACTTCTGCCCCGGCGAGTTCCACGACGACGGCGCGTTCGACTGCCTGGCGATGATGCTGAAGGAGATCGACGAGACCCGGGGCACGGGCGGCAACTACGCCTTCTACCTGTCGGTCCCGCCGAAGTTCTTCCCGACCGTCGTCGAGCAGCTCAAGCGCACCGGCCTGGCGCAGCACCCCGACGGGTCGTGGCGCCGCGTGGTGATCGAGAAGCCGTTCGGCCACGACCTGGCCAGCGCGCAGGACCTCAACCGGATCACCAGCGCGGTCTTCCCGGAGAGCTCGGTCTTCCGGATCGACCACTACCTGGGCAAGGAGACGGTCCAGAACATCCTGGCCCTGCGCTTCGCCAACAACCTCTACGAGCCCATCTGGAACCGCAGCTTCGTCGACCACGTGCAGATCACGATGGCCGAGGACATCGGCATCGGTTCGCGGGCGGGCTACTACGACGGCATCGGCGCGGCCCGCGACGTCATCCAGAACCACCTGCTCCAGCTCCTGGCGCTGGTCGCGATGGAGGACCCGACGTCCTTCGACGCCAACTCGCTGCGCCGCGAGAAGGAGAAGGTCCTCAAGGCGGTCAGGCTGCCCGACGACCTGGCGACCGGCGCGATCCGGGGCCAGTACACCGCGGGCTGGCAGGGTGGTGACAAGGTCATCGGCTACCTCGAGGAAGACGGCATCCCGAAGGACTCGCTGACCGACACCTACGCCGCCATCAAGCTCGAGGTGGCCAACCGGCGCTGGGCCGGGGTGCCGTTCTACCTGCGCGCGGGCAAGCGCCTGGGCCGCCGGGTGACCGAGGTCGCCGTGGTGTTCCAGCGGGCGCCGCACCTGCCGTTCAGCAAGGACGACACCGAGATCCTGGGCCAGAACGCCCTGGTGATCCGCGTCCAGCCCGACGAGGGCATCACGGTGCGGTTCGGGTCGAAGGTGCCCGGCACGGCCATGGAGGTCCGCGACGTGTCCATGGACTTCGCCTACGGCGAGTCGTTCATGGAGAGCAGCCCGGAGGCGTACGAGCGGCTGCTGCTCGACGTGCTGATCGGCGACCCGCCGCTGTTCCCGCACCAGCGGGAGGTGGAGCTGTCGTGGCAGATCCTCGACCCGATCGAGGAGTACTGGGCCACCCACGGCCGTCCCGAGGGCTACCCGGCCGGCACGTGGGGTCCCGCGGGCGCCGACGAGATGCTCGCCCGCGACGGGCGTGTCTGGAGGCGGCTGTGACCAGTTTCAACCTGACCGCGACCACCGCCTCGAAGATCAGCTCGGCGCTGACCAAGCTGCGCCACCAGATGGGGGCCCCGGCCGTCGGCATGGTGCTCACGCTGGTGGTGGTCTCCGACGAGGCCGGCCAGTACGACGCGGTGCGCGCGGCCACCGACGCGGCGCGCGAGCACCCGTCGAGGATCCTCGTGGTGATCCGGCGCGACGCCCGGGAGGCCGACCGGCTCGACGCGGAACTGCGCGTCGGCGAGTCGTCGCCCGGCGAGGTCGTCATCCTGCGCCTCTACGGCGAGCTGACCAAGCACGCCGACTCGGTGCTCAGCCCGCTGCTGCTGACCGACACCCCGGTGGTGGTCTGGTGGCCGGCCGACGGGCCGTCCGCGCCGGCGAAGGACCCGATCGGGCACCTCGCCACGCGGCGGATCGTCGACGCCCGCACCGCCCACGACGGCGCCAAGGTCATCCGGTCGCGCTGGGAGGGGTACGTCCCGGGCGACACCGACCTGGCCTGGACCCGTCTGACGCCGTGGCGTTCGCTTCTGGCGGCGGCGTTCGACCTCCCGGTCGGCCCGGTCACCGGCGGCGTCGTCGAGGCGACGGCCGGGCACCCGAGTGCCTGCCTGCTGGCGTCGTGGTTGTCCGACAAGCTCGGCACCGACATCGCCGTCGGCGAGTCGCAGGGGCCGGGCCTGACGTCCGTGCGGCTGACGCTGGCCAAGGGCGGCGAGCTGTCGCTGGTGCGCGGCGACGCGCGGCTGGCGACCCTGTCGCGGCCGGGGCAGCCTGACCGCAACGTCGCGCTGGCCCGCCGCACCGAGTCGGAGCTGCTGGCCGAGGAGCTGCGGCGGCTCGACCCCGACGAGATCTACGCGGGCGCGCTGAAGCATCTCGCCGGACAATAAGATCGTCGACCGCCCGTCTCCCCTTCGGGAGACGGGCGGTTTCTCTTTTATCGGAGGTACGTCATGAGCGCAGTCCCCTTCGTCGTGGTCCACCGGGACCCGGGCGTCCTGGCCCAGGCCGTGGCCGCCCGGCTGATCACCCGGCTGGCCGACGTGCAGGCGGAACGGGGGACGGCCTCGGTCGTGCTGACCGGCGGGACGATCGGCATCGCCTCTCTGGCCGCCGTGGCCGCCTCCCCGGCCCGCGACGCGGTCGACTGGAGCGCCGTGGACGTCTGGTGGGGCGACGAGCGGTTCGTCCCGGCCGGCTCCCCCGACCGCAACGTGAAGCAGGCCCGCGAGGCCCTGCTCGACGTGCTCGACCTCGACCCGGCGCGGGTGCACCCGATGCCCGCCTCGGACACCGGCCTGTCGGCCGAGGAGGCCGCCGACCGCTACGCGGCGGCGCTGGGCTCCGGGGTGGCGTTCGACGTGCTGATGCTGGGCATGGGCCCCGACTCCCACGTGGCCTCGCTGTTCCCGGAACACCCCGCCCTGCACGTGGACGACCGGCAGGTCGTGGCCGTGCACGACTCCCCCAAGCCGCCGCCCACGCGGGTGTCGCTGACCTTCCCGGCCATCCAGGCGGCCCGCGAGGTGTGGGTGATCGCCTCAGGCGCGGAGAAGGCGGCCGCGGTGCGGGTCGGCCTGACGTGCGACCAGCTCTCGGCCCCGGCGGCGGGCGCCCGGGGGCGGGAGCGCACGCTGTTCCTGATCGACCGGGCGGCCTCGGCCGAGATCCCCGGGTAAAGCCGGGTTTTACGCGGGCGCTGCCGCCGCTTGGCCGGGCCCGGAGCCCGGCCTTGCGGGCAGACGGCCCCTCCCGGCGCCTCCTGGCCCGGCCTTGCCCCGCCTTTACCGGCCCGCCCCGGAGGCCCCGAACCCCTCTGTGACCTGGGGATAGTGTCGAAAGTATGTCGATCGACCTGTCCGAGGACACCATCACCAAAGAGGTGCAGAGCACCTTCGACGGATGCCGCGACCAGCGCACCCGCGAGTTGTTCGTCGAGCTGGTCCGGCACCTGCACGACTTCGCCCGCGAGACGCGCCTCACCGGCGACGAGTGGTTCACCGCGATGGACTTCCTGGCCCGCGTCGGCGCGGTCACCACGCCCGCGCGCCAGGAGTACGTCCTGCTGTCGGACATCCTCGGGCTGAGCGTCCTGGTCGACCTGATCAACGAGCACCACGGGCCGCACGCCACCGACGGCACCCTGCTCGGCCCCTTCTTCGTCGAGGGGCGGCCGAGCGCGGCCAACGGCTCCGACATCTCCGGCGGGGTGCCGGGCACGCCGATGTTCGTCACCGGCCGGGTCGTCGGCCCTGATGGGGAGCCCGTCGCGGGTGTGAGGGTCGACACCTGGCACAGCGACGGCGAGGGGCACTACGACGTCCAGCAGGAGGAGCGGCTGCACGGCCGCCCGGCCATGCGCGCGCTGCTGACCACCGACGACGACGGCCGCTTCTGGTACCGGTCGATCGCGCCGCGCTTCTACCCGGTGCCGGTCGACGGGCCGTGCGGGGAGATCATGCGCGCCGCCGACCGCTCGCCCATGCGGCCGGAGCACGTCCACTTCCGGCTGCACGCCGACGGCTACCAGCCGCTGATCACCATGTTGTTCCGCCGCGACGACGACTACCTCGAACACGACGCCGTCTTCGCGGTGAAGCGGTCGCTGGTGGCCGACTTCGTCCGGCACGAATCCGGCACCGCCCCCGACGGCACCGAGGTGGGCGAGCCGTTCGAGACGCTCGACTGGACGTTCACGCTCAGCAGGAGCCGGCCGCCGGAGAGGAGGGCGTGACATGCGCGCGCTGCGGTTCGCCCGCTACGGCTCGCCCGCCGAGGTGCTGGAGGTCGTCGACGTCACCGAACCCGAACTGAACGGCGGCGACGCCCTCGTCGCGATCAAGGCCGCCTCGGTCACCCCGTCTGACCTGAAGACCGTCTCCGGCTACATCCCGGGCACCTCGTTGCCGCGGGTGCCCGGCCGCGACTTCGCCGGGGTGGTCGTCGGCGGGCCGCATGACTGGATCGGGGCCGAGGTGTGGGGCACCGGCGGCGACCTGGGCTACACCCGCGACGGCTCGCACGCCGAACTCGTCGTGGTGCCCACCTCGGCGCTGATCCGCAAGCCCGACCGGCTCAGCTTCGCCGAGGCGTCGGTCATCGGGGTCAACTTCGTCGTCGGCTGGCTCGGCGCGGTCGAGATCGCCCAGCTGGACGAGGGCGAGACGATCGTGATCTTCGGCGTCGACGGCGGCGTCGGCTCGGCGGTGGCGCAGATCGGCCGGGTCAGGGGGGCGAAAGTCATCGGCATCGCCCGCAAGCCCCCGCTCGACGACGCCGCCCTCGACGATTTCGTCCTGCTGCACGACGACGTCGCGGGCGAGGTGCGGCGGCTGACCCGGGGCATCGGGGCCGAGGTCGTGTACGACGCCGTCGGCGGCGTCACCACTCCGGCAGCGCTGGCCTGCCTGGCCCACGGCGGCCGGCTGGTCGTCATCGGCTCGACCGGGACGCGGAAGGTCGAGATCGACCTGCCCGACTTCTACCACCGCGAGGTGCGCATGCTGGGCGTCGACAGCCGGCGGTTGTGCGCGATGCAGTGCGGCAAGCGGCTCGCCCTGGTGGCGTCCTACCTGGAGTCGGGCGACTTCCGGCCGCCGCCGATCGCGTTCACCTTCGGCCTGGAGCTGGCCGGGGACGCCTACGAGGCGGTCGCGAAGCGGCCTCCCGGGCGGGTCGTCATCTGCCCGTAGCGGCGCGCCGCAGGGCGCTCTCGGCGTCGGCGAGCGCCTGCCGGGCCTTGGCCTCCTCCTTCGCGACGACGTCGTGGCGCTGCCCGGCCGCCGTCGCCCGTTTGCGCGCCTTGGCCAAATCGCGTTCGGCCTCGGCGACGCCGTCGAGGGCCGCGTCGCGCTCCGCGACGGCCGGTCCGAGTTGGTCGGCCCATTCGGCGTGGCGTTCCCTGGCCGACTCCACCGCCGCCTCGGCCGCGGCCCTGATCGACGGGTCGGGGGCGGCGGGCGGGCGGCGTACCGAAGAGGTGGGCGGGACGGCGGTGGGCACGAAGCCGCTGTAGCTCAGGGCCCCCGCCAGCCGCCCCGAACGGACCTGGGCGGCCGCGCCGGCGTCGACCACGGCGGCGTCGAGGGTCTGCTCCAGTTCGGCCGGCGAGGTCAACCGCCCGGACGCGGCGGCCAGCACCAGGCGGGAGACGGCGGCCACGGCGGCGGAGCGGCGCGGGCCGAGCGCGGCCAGGGCGTCGCCGTCGCCGGAGGCCCAGGCGGCCCGCATCTCCTCCCCCACGGTCAGCAGCTCGCCGATCTCGGCGGGATGGGAGCGCACCACCTGGTTGACCGCCCACGCCAGCACGGTGGGCTTGCGCAGCTTCCCGATCTCCTTGTCGCCGGTCTCCTTGACGAGCCGGTTCCGTGCGGCGGTGAACTCCACCGGGGGCAGGGCGTAAAGCTGGTCGGCAGCCTCTTCACGGTTCACGGAGAGGTCATACCCTGGCCCGCATGACCGAGTTGCGCGGAGACCGGCTGACGCTCCGCCCGATCGTGCCCTCGGACGCCGCGTGGCTGCTCGTCCACTGGAACGAGCCGAGCGTGCGGCGGCACCTGTTCGACGACGCGCTGGTCTCGGCGGAGCTGGTGACCGAGATCGTGGGCGACAGCCGGGAGGACTTCGGCTCCCACGGCTACGGGCTGTGGGCGATCGTCCACGGGCAGGAGATCGGGGTGTGCGGGCTGCGCACCACCGACGACCACGCGGCCGAGCTCCTTTACAGTGTAGATCCAAGATGGCAGGGCCGGGGGCTCGCGCTGGAGGCGGCCCGGCTGGTGGTGGGGTTCGCCTTCGAGAAGCGCGGCGCGCCCGAGGTGGTGGCCGAGACCGACGCCGCCAACACCGCCTCGCAGCGGCTGGCCGAGAAGCTCGGCATGATCCGCACCCGCACCCGGGCGGGCGAGCACGGGCCCGTCCACGTCTACACGCTTCGCGCGCCCGCCGTTTCCGGCGCATAGTGGGGGCAGTCCCCCCACACTCCACACGGAGGAAACCCGTGTTCGAGCGTTTCACCGACCGCACCCGCCAGGTCGTCGTCCTCGCCAACGAGGAAGCCCGGGAACTGGACCACCACCACATCGGCGTCGAGCACATCGTGCTGGGGCTGATCAGGGAGGGTCAGGGTCTCGCCGCCCAAGCCCTGGCCGACTGCGGCGCGCGGCTCGACGAGATGAGGGCCGCCGTCGCCCGTCTCACCGGCGCGTCCGACCCGGGCTCCCCGAAGCCGAACCACACCCCCTTCACCCCACGGGCGAAGAAGGTCCTGGAGATGTCGCACCTGGAGGCCCTACGGCGCTACGACAAGCACATCGGCACCGAGCACCTGCTGCTGAGCGCGCTGAACGAGGGCGGGAACGCCGGCGTGCTCGCCCTCCAGGAGTGCGGCGTCGAACCCGAGGTGCTCCGGCAGGCCCTCCTCGCCCGGATGGACGACCAGGCCGCCAAGGACCGGTCGGCCATGGACCGGCTGACCGCGCCCGGCGACGACGCCATCAGGACCACCCTGCGCCGCCACACCGCCGACCGGCAGTTGCTCAGGCAGGTCCTCGACAGCCTCGAAAGCCTGCACCGGCGGCTCGACGCGATGGGCGCGCCGCCCGACCCGGAGAAGTGATCATTCCGGTCCGGGGCCCCTGAGCCGCCCCGGACCGGAATGTTCTCGTGCGGCGCGGTCTAGGCCGGGACGACCGGCGCCAGCACACCCACGGCGATCCGCGCCTCGACCACACCGGGGTCATCGGTGTAGCCGAGCGTGGCGCCGAGGGAGATCAGGAGACTCCGCATGCGCGTGTTGTCGGAGAGCAACGTGGCCCGCACCTCGGCCAGGCCCAGGTCCCGGGCCTCCTCCAGCAGCATCCGGGTCAGGGCGGCCCCCAGACCCCGGCCCTGCCAGCGGTCCTCGACCAGCAGGGTGAACTCGGCGGTGCCGGGTTCGGCGCCGAAGTTCAGGCTCGCCAGCGCGACCACCTGGCCGTCGTGCCCGGCCACCAGCGAGTGGCCCTTCGACCGGTCGCAGAGCCGGTCGAAGACCCTCGGGGGCAGGCTGGGCGAGGAGGTGAAGTAGCGGAACCTGCGGGTCTCCGGGGAGCAGCGTTCGTGCAGGTCCCGTACGGCCTCGCGGTAGATCGGGGCCAGCGACTTGACCTGCGCCTGCGTGCCGTCGGCCAGCGTCAGGTCGCGCTCGGCCGAGACGGGGTCGGCCGGCGGCTGGGCCAGCCGGACCAGCGCGGCGGCGCGGGCCGCCTCGGTCATGGTGAAGGGCAGGCCGGTACGGCGCAGCCGGATCGCCCGGCGCGGCGCCACCGGCACCACCAGCAGGGTCGGGTCGGGCAGCTCGCCCTTGACGGCGCCGAACACCCAGCGGGCGTCGTCGGCGCGCAGCAGGTCGCCGAGGATCTCCGGGAGCCGCCACGGCATCGCCCGCAGCCGCGCGGCCAGCAGCAGCACCCGGGTCGGCTCGTCGGTCAGTTCGTGGGCGGTCGCCGGGACGACCCTGACCCGGCGGCCGCCGGCTTCTTCGAGGGCGACCCGCACGTCGTCCGCCGAGGCCGGGATGTCGGCGATGAACTCGTCGACGGTGCCGTCGGAGTCGGGTTGCACGGACAGTCCGAGGATGTTGCCGCCCTTGGCCGCGAGCGCCGACGCGAGTGACGCCAGCCGCCCGGGACGTTCGTCGACCGTCGTCCTGATCCGCAGAAACCCCATAACATCTCTCCCTCCGCTGCGTCCCAGCCTGGAGCAGCGTTGTTACGCATTTGCTACATGCCGGTATGCCGACCGTTTCGTCATGACAAATTCTGTTAAGACTTCGCATAACGGGGCTTAATGCCACCCTGGACGACGCGTTCCGTCGTGAGATGCGGCGTCGGTGACGAATAGAGCAGGATTGCCCCTATGAACGCTCCGCTCTCCGATTCCTTCGCCAACGGTGACGTCTCCTACTGGTACCGGGCGCTCGGCGTCCCCGAGCCCGCCCACCGCCTCGACGGCGACCTGCGGGCCGACGTGGCGATCGTCGGCGGCGGCTACACGGGCCTGTGGACCGCCTACTACCTGGTGAAGGCCGACCCCTCGCTGCACGTCGTCGTGCTGGAGAAGGAGTTCGCCGGGTTCGGCGCCTCGGGCCGCAACGGCGGCTGGCTGGCCGGGCTGCTGCCGGGCAGCCCCCGGCGCTACGCCCAGACCCACGGCGCGGAGGCCGCGCGGGCGTTCCAGCGGGAGTTGTTCACCGCCGTCGACGAGGTCATCTCCGTCTGCACGGCCGAGGGCATCGACGCCGACGTGGTCAAGGGCGGGGTGCTGAACGTCGCCCGGACCCCGGCGCAGGCGCTGCGCCTGGAGCAGGAGGTCGAGGGGCAGCACGCCTGGGGCTGGGGGCCCGAGGACGTGGCGGTGGTGCCGGTCGCCGACCGCATCCGGGTCGAGGGGGCCCTCACGGCCTCCTGGAGCCCCCACTGCGCGCGGGTGCAGCCGGCGAAGCTCGCCAGGGGGCTGGCGGGGGTCGTCCAGAACCTGGGGGTCGAGCTCTACGAGGGCACCGAGGTGACCGGGATCGCGCCCGGCCGGGTGACGACGGCGCGCGGCGCGGTCCGGGCCGACGTGATCCTGCGCTGCACCGAGGGCTTCACCGCGACGCTGAAGGACAACCACCGCGACTGGCTGCCGATGAACAGCTCCATGATCGTCACCGAGCCGCTCCCGCGGAGCTTCTGGGACGAGGTCGGCTGGCAGGGCCACGAGCTCCTCGGCGACTTCGCCCACTACTACATGTACGCCCAGCGCACCGCCGACGACCGCATCGCCTTCGGCGGCCGGGGCCGCCCCTACCTCTACGGCTCCCGGGTCGACGACCGGGGCCACACCCACGGCTGGACCGTCGACGCCCTGTGGCAGCTGCTGCTCGGCTTCTTCCCCGCCGCCCGCTCCACCCGGATCGCGCACGCCTGGTCGGGGGTGCTGGGCGTGCCGCGCGACTGGTGCGCCACCGTCGGCCTGGACCGTTCGACCGGCCTCGGCTGGGCCGGCGGCTACACCGGCCACGGCGTCACCGCCACCAACGTCGCCGGGCGCACCCTGCGCGACCTGGTGCTGGGCCGCGACACCCCTTTGACCGCGCTGCCCTGGGTGGGCCGCCGGGTGCGCAAGTGGGAGCCCGAGCCCCTGCGCTGGACGGGGGTGCACGCGATGTACCGTCTCTACCGGCTCGCCGACGCCCGGGAGGCCGGGGGCGTGCCCCGCACGTCCGTGCTGGCCAGAATCGCCGACAAGATCACAGGACACTGAATTGACCGAGACCCTGTTCCACGGAGGCCGCGTCTTCACCCCCGGCGGCTTCGCCGAAGCGGCGCTCGTCCGCGACGGTGCCGTCGCCGCCGTGGGAACCCTCGACGACGTCAGAACCCCGGGCGCCGAGCCGTTCGACCTGGCCGGCGGCCTGCTGACGCCGGGATTCACCGACAGCCACGTCCACCCGGTCCAGGCCGGCCTCGAACGGGCGCTGTGCGAGCTGTCGGAGGTGTACGGCCTGGACGCCTACCTCGGCGTGGTGGCGGAGTACGCCGCCGCCCACCCCGACCGCGAATGGATCCAGGGCGGCGGCTGGGACATGGCCGCCTTCCCCGGCGGGCTGCCCCGCCGCGAGCAGCTCGACTTCCTCGACCGCCCGGCCTACCTGATCCAGCGCGACCACCACGCGGCCTGGGTCAACACCCGCGCCCTGGAACGGGCGGGCATCACCAGAAACACCCCCGACCCCGCCGACGGGCGTATCGAACGCGACCCCGACGGCACCCCGACCGGCGTCCTGCACGAGGGCGCGATGGACCTGGTCGGCCTGCTCACCCCCCGCCCCACCGCCGCCAACCAGGAGGCCGCGCTGCTGGACGCCCAGCGGCACCTGTTCTCCCTGGGCATCACGGGCTGGCAGGACGCCATCGTCGGCTCGTACGCGGGCTCCGACGACCAGCTGCCCACCTACCTGTCGGTGGCCGGGAAGGGCCTGCTGACGGCCCGCGTGGTGGCCGCGTTGTGGTGGGACCGCACGAAGGGCGCCGAGCAGATCCCCTCGCTGGTCGAACGCCGCGCCTCGGCGGAGGGCCTCGACCGCTTCCGCGCCGGCGCCGTCAAGATCATGCAGGACGGCATCGCCGAGAACTACACGGCGGCGGTGATCGAGCCCTACTGCCGCTGCGGCGGCACGGGCCTCTCTTACGTCGATCCGGCCCTGCTGAAGACCCATGTGCGGGAGCTCGACGCCCTGGGCTTCCAGGTGCACTTCCACGCCATCGGCGAGCGCGCGGTCAGGGAGGTGCTCGACTCCCTGGAGGGCACCGACCCCGCCAACCGCCACCACATCGCGCACCTGCAGATCATCACGCCCGACGACGTGCCCCGGTTCGCCAAGCTCGGCGCGGTCGCCAACCTCCAGCCGCTCTGGGCCGCCCACAGCCCCCAGATGGACGAACTGACCATCCCCTACCTGGGCGAACCCCGGGCGTCGTGGCAGTACCCGTTCGGCGACCTGGTCGCCTCGGGCGCCCGGCTGGCGGCGGGGTCGGACTGGCCGGTGTCCTCGGCCAACCCCATCGAGGGCATGCACGTCGCGGTCAACCGGGTCGAGCCGCCCGCCTCCCACCACGCCGGGCACTCGGCGACCCCGTTCCTCCCGGGGCAGGCGCTCGACCTGCGGACGATCATGACGGCGTACACGGAGGGAAGCGCCTGGCTCAACGGGTCGCCGGCGGGCGTGATCGAACCGGGCCGGCCCGCCGACCTGGTCGTGCTCGACCGCGACCCCTTCGCCCAGCCCGCCGGGGAGATCGCCCTCACCGAGGTCAGGGCCACGTTCATCGACGGCCGGCAGGTCTTCGGATAAACGAAACGGCCCCGCTGCCTGCGCAGCGGGGCCGTTCCGGCGAGTCCTAGTAGATCGGACGCGAGGAGGAACGCAGCCGCTCCAGCGCCTCCGCGAGGATCTGCGCGCCGTCCTTGTCGCTCCGGCGCTCCTTCACGTAGGCAAGGTGGGTCTTGTAGGGCTCATTGCGCGGCGGAGCAGGCGGGTTGGCCTGGTCCTGACCGGCGGGCAGGCCGCAACGGGGGCAGTCCCAGAACTCGGGGACGGCCGCGTCACTGGCGAAACTGGGGCGCGTCTCGTGAAGATTCGCGCACCAGAAGGCGACACGCACTCGAGGGGCCGCCTCGCCGCGCTCGGCCTCGCCCATCGGGCCGGCTCCGACTCGACTGCCACGGATCGCGTTGCCACTACCCACGGATTACTCCTCGCTCGATCGCCCCGCGGGGAACACGGGGAGAGAATGAACCCTATGTGACGCTTGGGGCTGCTACGGCTTGAGCAGCAGGCCGAGCGCGATGATGCAGACGAACCACACGACGCCGGTGATGACCGTCAGACGGTCAAGGTTGCGCTCCACGACGGACGAACCGCCGAACGACGACGCGAAGCCGCCGCCGAACATGTCCGTCAGACCGCCACCCTTGCCCTTGTGGAGCAGAACCAGCAGCACCATGAGAGCGCTCGACAGAATGAGGGCGATGGAGATTCCGATAGTCACGGCAGACCTTTTCCGGATAGCGCCTGAGCGGCATGACGATTCAAACGTGCTCTATGAGGGTACGACCTGGTGTCAAGTCGCACCCCCATAATGACCCAGCTAGGCCGACATCTGCGCTAAAAACGGCAGATCTTCACGAACTCCGCCGGGTCGAGGCTCGCCCCACCGACGAGAGCGCCGTCGACGTCGGGCTGCGCCATGATCCCCGCGATGTTGTCAGACTTCACCGAGCCTCCGTAGAGGATACGGACCGCGTCGGCGATTTCCGCGTCGTACAGCTCGGCGAGTCGCACGCGAATCGCGCCGCAGACCTCCTGAGCGTCGTCGGGAGTGGCGACCTCGCCGGTCCCGATCGCCCAGACCGGCTCATAAGCGATCACGATCGTCTTCGCCTGCTCGGCCGACACGCCCTTGAGCGCGCCGTCGACCTGAGCGAGCGTGTGCTCGACCTGGTTGCCCGCCTGGCGGACCGGCAGGCCCTCGCCGACGCACAGGATCGGCGTCACCGAGTGCCGGTAGGCCGCCTGGACCTTGGCGTTGACCAGTGCGTCGTCCTCGGCGTGGTACTGCCGGCGCTCCGAGTGGCCGATCGCCACGAAGGTGCAGCCGAGCTTGCCGAGCATGGCGCCGGAGATCTCCCCGGTGTAGGCGCCGCCGTCGTGGGCGGACACGTCCTGGCCGCCGTAGACGATGCGGAGCCGGTCGCCGTCGACCAGCGTCTGGACGCTGCGCAGGTCGGTGAACGGCGGCAGCACCGCGACCTCGACCTTGTCGAAGTCCTTGTCGGTCAGGGAGAAGGCGAGTTCCTGAACCAGCTTGATCGCCTCAAGGTGGTTCTTGTTCATCTTCCAGTTGCCGGCGATGAGCGGCTTGCGGCTCACGTCAGTCCTCCAGCGCGATCAGGCCGGGCAGTTCCTTGCCCTCGAGGTATTCGAGAGAGGCGCCGCCGCCGGTCGAGATGTGCGAGAAGCCGTCTTCCGGCAGGCCGAGCTTGCGCACCGCCGCGGCGGAGTCGCCGCCGCCGACCACGGTGAACGCCTCGGAGCGCACGAGCGCCTCGGCGACGGCGCGGGTGCCGCCCGAGAACGCCTCGAACTCGAACACGCCCATCGGGCCGTTCCAGAACACGGTCTTGGCGTCGGACAGCTTCTGGGCGAACAGCTCGCGGGTGCGCGGGCCGATGTCCAGGCCCTCACGGTCGGCCGGGATGGCCGTGGCGTCGACGACCTCGTACTCGGCGTCCTCGGCGAACTCGGTCGCGGCGAGGATGTCGACCGGCAGGACCAGCTCGACGCCGCGCGAGGCGGCCTCGTTCAGGAACCCGCGGACGGTGTCGAGCTGCTCCTCCTGCAGGAGGGACTTGCCGACCTCGTAGCCCTGGGCCTTGAGGAAGGTGTAGGCCATGCCGCCGCCGATGAGCAGGCGGTCGACCTTGGTCAGCAGGTTCGCGATGACCTTGAGCTTGTCGGAGACCTTCGCGCCGCCCAGCACGACCGCGTAGGGGCGGGCCGGGTCTTCGGTCAGCTTCTTCAGCACCTCGACCTCGGCGGCGATCAGGCCGCCGACGGCGTGGGGAAGCTGCTGCGGCACGTCGTAGACCGAGGCGTGCTTGCGGTGGACCGCTCCGAAGCCGTCGCCGACGTAGAGGTCGGCGAGCATGGCCAGGCGGGCCGCGAACTCGGCGCGGGCGGCGTCGTCCTTGGACTCCTCGCCCGGCTCGTAGCGCAGGTTCTCCAGCAGGGCCACCTGGCCCTCTTCCAGCGCCGCGACGGTGGCGCGGGCGGAGTCGCCCACCACGTCGGCGGCGAAGGCGACCGGCTCGCCCAGCAGCTCGGAGAGCCGCGCGGCCACGGGGGCCAGCGAGAACTCCGGCTTGACCTGGCCCTTGGGACGGCCCAGGTGAGCGCAGACGATCACCTTGGCGCCCTTGCCGGCCAGCTCCTTGATCGTCGGGAGCGAGGCGCGGATGCGGCCGTCATCGGTGATCACGTCCCCGTCGAGGGGAACGTTCAGGTCGGCGCGCACCAGGACGCGCCGACCCTTCACGTCGAGCTCGTCGAGACCACGCATCAGAGCGAGGCACCCACGTACTCGATGAGGTCCACGAGGCGGTTGCTGTAACCCCACTCGTTGTCGTACCAGCCGATGACCTTCACCTGGTTGCCGAAGACCTTGGTCAGGCCGGCGTCGAAGATGCAGGAGCTCGGGTCGGTGACGATGTCGCTGGAGACGATGTCGTCCTCGGTGTAGGTCAGGTAGCCCTTCAGCGGCCCCTCGGCGGCGGCCTTGAACGCGGCGTTGACCTCTTCGACCGTGACGTCGCGCTTGAGCTCGACGGTCAGGTCGGTCGCCGAGCCCGTGGGGATCGGCACGCGCAGCGCGAAGCCGTCGAGCTTGCCCTTGAGCTCCGGCAGCACCAGGCCGATCGCCTTGGCGGCGCCGGTCGAGGTGGGGACGATGTTCAGCGCGGCGGCGCGGGCACGGCGGAGGTCGCTGTGCGGGCCGTCCTGCAGGTTCTGGTCCTGCGTGTACGCGTGGATCGTCGTCATGAGGCCCTTTTCGATCCCGAAGGAGTCATTGAGGACCTTGCCCAGCGGGGCCAGGCAGTTGGTGGTGCACGACGCGTTGGAGATGACCGTGTGGTTCGCCGGGTCGTACGAGGTGTGGTTGACACCCATGACGACGGTGACGTCCTCGTTCTTCGCCGGAGCGGAGATGATGACCTTCTTCGCGCCGTTCTCGGCGTGGACCTTGGCCTTGTTGGCGTCGGTGAAGAAGCCGGTCGACTCGACGACGACGTCGACGCCCAGGTCGCCCCAGGGAAGGTTGGCCGGGTCGCGCTCGGCGAAGGCCTTGATGGCCTTGCCGTCGACGATGATCTCGTCGGCGGTCGCCTTCACCTCGTAGGGCAGCCGGCCCAGGATGCTGTCGTACTTGAGCAGGTGCGCGAGCGTGGCATTGTCCGTGAGGTCGTTGACAGCGACGACCTCGATGTCCTTGCCGCTGGCTGCGGCGGCTCGCCAGAAGTTGCGGCCAATGCGGCCGAAGCCGTTGATGCCTACGCGGATGGTCACGGGGATCCGTTCTCCTCGTCCGTCGTTACGTGACTGAAACCTCGGTGCAGACCCTATCGGACTCAAATTGGTTTAGACCAAGTGGGTCTGCCGCAGGGCGGCACAGCGTAAGAAAGCCGCAAAGCGGGGCGACTTTCTGTAAAAAATCGCGCCGTAACCGGGGCTTCAGCCGCTCAGCATGTCGGCGGTGAGGCTCGCCTCGGTGGTCGGCAGGCCGAGGTCCTGGGCCCGCTTGTCGGCCATGGCGAGCAGGCGGCGGATGCGGCCGGCGATGGCGTCCTTCGTCAGCGGCGGGTCGGCGATCTGGCCCAGTTCCTCCAGTGACGCCTGCTTGTGCTCCACGCGGAGCCGCCCGGCGATCACGAGGTGCTCGGGGGCGTCGTCGCCGAGGATCTCCAGGGCCCGCTGGACACGCGCCCCGGCGGCCACGGCCGCGCGGGCCGAGCGGCGCAGGTTGGCGTCGTCGAAGTTGGCGAGGCGGTTGGCGGTGGCCCGGACCTCGCGCCGCATCCGGCGCTCCTCCCAGGCCAGCACGCTGTCGTGGGCGCCCAGGCGGGTCAGCAGGGCGCTGATGGCGTCGCCGTCGCGGACCACCACGCGGTCGACGCCGCGCACCTCGCGCGCCTTGGCGTGGATCTTCAGGCGGCGGGCCGACCCGACCAGCGCCAGGGCGGCCTCGGGGCCGGGGCAGGTCACCTCGAGCGACATCGACCGGCCCGGCTCGGTCAGCGAGCCGTGGGCCAGGAACGCCCCCCGCCAGGCGGCCTCGGCGTCGCACGTCGCTCCTGACACGACCTGTCGAGGCAGGCCCCGAACCGGGCGGCCGTGGTTGTCGATCAAACCGGTCTGCCGCGCCAGCGCCTCGCCGTCCTTGTAGACCCGGACGACGTAGCGGGAGCCCTTTCTGAGCCCGGCCGGGGCCAGCACCAGGACCTCGGCCTTGTGGCCGAACACCTCGCCAATGTCCTTGATCAGGCGGCGGGCCGTCACGTTGGTGTCGAGCTCGGCCTCGATCACGATCCGGCCGCCCACCAGATGGAGCCCGCTGGCGAACCTCAGCAGCGTCGACACCTCGGCCTTGCGGCAGCAGGGCTTCAGCACCGGCAGACGGCTCAGCTCGTCTTTTACCACGCCTGTCATGGCCATTAGCGCGTGTCCTCCCCCAAACAGACTATGGCCGTTAGTCTCTCGCACGCTGACTAGGGGGTATCACCGCTTCTCGCGGAAAATCTCGTCCAGGACAGCGGCAAGGCGTGGTGCGTCGTGCCTGGGAGATCCGTCAGAGGCGCCCACATCCGCCAATACCAGACGCCCCCCGAGGGCCACCACGGCCTTCTCCAGTTCGCCCGGTTCGGGAACCACGCCCCGATCTGCGACGACGGCGTCGATGAGCAGCCCCGGCGCGTGGTCGCGGAGCACCTCGAGGTGGTTCTCGGGCGAGAAGCCGTCGGTCTCCCCCGGCTGGGGAGCCAGGTTGAGGATGACCAGCCGCCGGGCGCTGGTGGTCGCCAGCGCCCTGGCCAGGCCCGGCACCTTCAGGTGCGGCAGCACGCTGGTGAACCAGGAGCCCGGCCCGAACACCACCCAGTCGGCCTCGTGGATGGCGCCGACCGCCTCGGGAGACACCGGCGGATCGGATGGAACGAGCGAAATCGCCCGCACACGACCGGGCGTGAGGGCGCATGCGACCTGCCCCCGGACGGTCGTGACCGTGCCGTCGAGCTCGACCTCGGCCTGGATGTCGAGCGGCACCGAGGCCATCGGCAGCACCCGCCCGTGGGCGCCGAGGAGGCGGCCGACCCACTCGAGCGCCTTGACAGGGTCGTCAAGGAGCTCCCAGAGCGCCACGATGAGCAGGTTGCCGACCGCGTGTCCCTGCAGGTCGCCTTCGCCGTGGAAACGGTGCTGGACGACCCGGGACCACGTCTGGCCCCACTCGTCGTCGCCGCAGAGCGCGGCCAGCGCCATGCGCAGGTCGCCGGGCGGCAGCACGCCGAGCTCGCGGCGCAGCCGGCCGCTGGAGCCGCCGTCGTCGGCGACCGTGACGACCGCGGTGAGGTCGGTGGTGACCCGGCGCAGGGCCGAGAGCGAGGCGTGCAGACCGTGGCCGCCTCCGAGCGCTACGACCCTCGGTCTCCCGGGGTCGCCGTCACTCACTCGCGACCCACATCGCGGTGGCTGACCTGGACGTCCATGCCGCGTTCGCGCAGCCGCGCGCCGAGCTGCTCGGACATGGCGACGCTGCGGTGCTTGCCGCCGGTGCAGCCGACGGCGAGGGTGGCGTAGCCCTTGCCCTCGCGGGTGTAACCGGCGGCGACGACGCCGAAGACCTCCTCGTAGCCGTCGAGGAACTCCTTGGCGCCGGGCTGGCTGAGCACATATTCCCTCACCGGAACGTCGAGACCGTTCATCGGCCGCAGTTCCGGCACCCAGTGAGGGTTGGGCAGGAAACGGCAGTCGACCACGAGGTCGGCATCGACCGGAAGGCCGTATTTGTAACCGAACGACACCACGTTGACCTTAAGGCCTGGCCGGTCCTCCCCGCCGAAGAACGAGACGATCTTCTTGCGGAGTTCGTGGACGTTGAGCTTGGAGGTGTCGATCACCAGGTCGGCGTTGGCCCGGACCTCGCGCAGGATGCCCCGCTCGCGATCGATCCCGTCGACCAGGCGGTTCTCCCCCTGGAGCGGGTGGGGCCTGCGGACGTTCTCGAACCGGCGCACCAGCTCGTCGTCGCTGGCCTCCAGGAACACCACGCGGACCTCGACGCCCCGCCCGTCGAGCTCCTCGATGGCGGCGTTGAGGTCGGTGGTGAACGCCAGCGACCGCACGTCGACGACGGCCGCGACGTGGTCGGCGGCCAGCTTCACCCGCCCGGCCTCCTCGGCCAGCGAGAACAGCAGGCCGGGCGGCAGGTTGTCGATGACGAACCAGCCCAGGTCCTCCAGCGCCTTGGCCGCGGTGCTGCGCCCCGCACCGGACATGCCGGTGACGATCACGAATCCCGGCTCGCCGGTGCCGTCGTTGGTGTCGGTCATGCGTTCTCCCCCTTCAACGCCGCGACGATGGCCTCGGCCGTCGCCGGCCCGATGCCGGGAACCTCGCATATCTCGGCGGCCGTCGCGTCACCTAGGCGTTTCACGGAGCCGAAGTGACGGAGAAGAGCCTGCCGCCGGGCGGGACCGAGACCGGGGACCGCGTCCAGAGCGCTCTCTTTGAGCGATCGGGACCTCTTGGCACGATGGTAGGTGATCGCGAAGCGATGCGCTTCGTCACGGAGCCGCTGCAGAAGGTAGAGGGCCTCGCTGGTGCGCGGCAGGATCACCGGCTGGTCGTCGCCCGGCAGCCAGACCTCTTCGAGGCGCTTGGCCAGGCCGCACACCGCGACGTCGTCGATGCCGAGCTCGTCGAGGGCCCGCTGGGCGGCCGCCGCCTGCGCCGGACCGCCGTCGACGACGACCAGGTTGGGCGGGTAGGCGAACTTGCGCGGCCGGCCGGTCTCGGGGTCGATCGGCTCGCCCGTCGGTTCGCCGCCGAGCTCGCCGGTGGCGCTGCGCTCCTCGAGGTAGCGGCGGAAACGCCGGGTGATGACCTCGTGGATGGACGCGACGTCGCCTTCGGCGGATTTGATCTGGAACCGCCGGTATTCGCTTTTACGGGCCAGCCCGTCTTCGAAGACGACCATCGAGGCGACCACGTTGGTGCCCTGGATGTGGGAGACGTCGTAACACTCGACGCGCAGCGGCGCCTGGTCGAGCGCGAGCCCCTCGGCGAGTTCCTGGAGGGCCTTGCTGCGGGAGGTCAGGTCGCTGGAGCGGCGCAGCTTGTGCTGGGTGAGCGCCTCTTTGGCGTTGCGCTCGACGGTCTCCATGAGCGCCTTCTTGTCGCCGCGCTGCGGCACCCGCACCTGGACGCGGGCGCCCCGCGCCTCGGAGAGCAGCTCGACCACGGCGTCGAGGTCGGGCGGGTTGGCCGGCACGAGGATCTCGCGCGGGATCTCGGCCTCGGAGTACATCTGGATGAGGAAGTGCTCGACCAGGTCGCCGGACGAGGACTCCTCGACCTTGTCGACGACCCACCCGCGCTGCCCCCGGATGCGCCCGCCGCGCACGTAGAAGACCTGGACGGCCGCCTCGAGGTCGTCTTCGGCCAGCGCCACCACGTCGGCGTCGGTGGCGTCGCCGAGCACCACGGCCTGCTTCTCCAGCGCCTTCTGCAGGGCCTGGACGTCGTCGCGCAGCCGCGCCGCGCGTTCGTACTCCTCGACGGCGGCGGCCTCGCGCATCTCCTGTTCGATGCGCCGGATGAAGCGGGTGGTGTTGCCGGCCATGAAGTCGCAGAAGTCCTCGGCCAGCTCGCGGTGCTCCTCGGGGGTCACCCGGCCGACGCAGGGCGCCGAGCACTTGTCGATGTAGCCGAGCAGGCACGGCCGCCCGATCTGCCCGGCCCGCTTGAACACCCCCGCCGAGCAGGTGCGCACCGGGAAGACCCGCAGCAGCAGGTCGACGGTCTCGCGGATGGCCCAGGCGTGGCTGTAGGGCCCGAAGTAGCGGGTGCCCTTGCGCTTGGCGCCGCGCATGACCTGGACGCGGGGGAACTCGTCGGACATCGTCACGGCGAGGTAGGGATAGGACTTGTCGTCGCGGTACTTGACGTTGAAGTGGGGGTCGAACTCCTTGATCCAGGAGTATTCGAGCTGGAGGGCCTCGACCTCGGTGCCGACGACGGTCCAGTCGACGCGGGCGGCGGTGGTCAGCATCGACTGCGTGCGGAAGTGGAGGCTCGCGAAGTCGGCGAAGTAGGAGTTCAGTCGTTGCCGCAGGCTCTTCGCCTTGCCCACGTAGATCACCCGGCCGGAGGGATCCCTGAAACGGTAGACGCCGGGGGACTCGGGGATCGATCCGGGTGCGGGCCGATAGGTTGCCGGATCAGCCACCCCCAAAGACTATCCGCCCCCGCTGACATTCCGATTCCATGATCGACGACATCACGGGAGCGTCTCCACCATCTGCGGCATCGCCGCCACGAACCCGGCGATACACCCGATCGCGGTCACGACGGCGTAGGGCCGCCAGCCCGTCATCCGCTCCCCCAGATGCCGCGCCAGCGCCAGATGGCACACCAGCACGACGACGGGAACGAAGCGGGCGAACTCGTACCGCCCGAGCCACGCGGCCACCCCCACGACCACGGTCCCCAGGGCCGCGATGATCAGCAGTTCCCGCCCGAGCGGGCGGCGCACCCCGTAGAGGAGGGCGGGCACGCCGATCAGCGCGAGGCCGTACCGAAGAAGCGGATCCTCCAGCAGCGGCGCGTGCACCTCGGAGAACTCCGGCGAATCGGCGAGCACCCCGGTCACGTCGGGATAGGGCCACGCGAGCGCCAGCGCGATCGCCCCCACCCCCGCGGGCACGATCAGCACCAGCCGCCGCCACTCCCACCGCCGCGCGACGAGGATGCCCACCACCCCGAGCAACGTCGCCACCGCCGCGAACGGATGGACGAGCAGGATCACCGGCGGCAGCAGCACCAGCCCGACCAGCCCGCGCCCGGTCTCCCGGAACCGCACGAACACCGCCCAGGTCAGCACCATCAACGCCAACGCGGGCGTGGAGGGAAAGGCGAACGAGAACGACAACGAGGTCAGCCCGGGGAACCCGGTGGCCCCGAAGCCGCTGACCCCCCACAACACGACGGTGAAGACCGCCGCCAGCGCCGCGACGGAGTCACGCGCCCCGAGCTCCCGCCCGAACCCCCGCAACGCGACGAGCAGCAACAGGACGTTCAGTATCCCGGCGGCCCCGAGCACGGTCTCCGGCTCCGCGCCGGACATCCGCGCGAGCATCGCCAGCCCGAGCACGTAAGGCGTCGGCGTCCAGCCGCCGGCCGGCGGCTCGTCGAGCATCGCCCGCAGGGTGGCGACGTGCAGGTCCCAATCGGACAACCAGGCGTGCCGGAAGGCAACGAGCACCCCCCACCCCAGCACCGCCCCCGCGGCCAGGACGAACCACCCCGACCGACCGGCCCGCGCGAACCCCCACACCACTCCATGATCATCAACCGACGTTCAACCGACCGTATCCGACACCCCAAGCCGCGCCCTTTCCCCCGAACCACACCGGCCGATCCATACGATCTCGACGCCGCCCATGCCCCCGGAACGAAACGGACACCTGCGTGATCACCGACATGATCCTCAGCCCCCGAGACGAGACGGTGGAGGACGGGCTCACCACCGCACAGGGATGGCCCGCCTACGCACAGGCATTACGCGGCACGCTGCGGCGAAGTCTCGACGCCGGCGGAATCCGAGAGCTGGAGATCAGCGGCCTGATGGTCAGCACCCCGCCCAGCGGCCCCGACTCCACGCTGAGAAACGGCCAGCAGATCACGGCGGCCCGCGCGGCGGAGCTGGCCATCGGCATGGCAGGAGGCGATGGCCCGTATTGCATGCTCTCGCACCCCGGCAAACTGCAGATCGTCAGCGGCTGGGACGGGGCGATCCACCTTCTTCTGACGGCGGAAGCGGCCGCCCGGATGCTGCTCCCCTCGACCGACGACGAGGCTCTGATCATCGAAACCAGGCCGGGAGTCCTGGACGTGGACGAACCGGCGGTCGACCCCGTCGAAGAGGTCGCTGACGACGCCTTCTGGAATTCCGTCGCCGAAGCCGCCGCCGACCGGCTGACGCTGCTGTGCGAACGCTGGGCCGACGGGGCCCACGGATCCACGTGGTACCGGGTCACACAAGACAACGTGCGGCTGATCGCGTCGGCGGTCAGCCCTCGTTCCCTTATCTGCGTCGCCGTGGCGCCGGATCTGCGCCCCGACCTGGACCTGACGGAACACGGCTTCACGGCCTTCGCCCCGTCCCCGCAACCCGGACGACTCGCTCACAGGTTCTTCGCGTGCGGCTCGGAAGACGTCGAAGGAACCGTGGCGAGCGGTTTCTCCCTCACCCTCCTGGAGTCCGCGTTCACCTCATGCGCCGTGGTGCCGGACCCGGACGGAGTCGTACGAGCCGATTGGGACCGCCCGTGAAACCGCGCCCGCCATGGCCTACACAGACCCGCGTGGGAGAACCCCGCAAGCCGGAGAGCCATCCTGCCCGTGAAAGGTCCGCTCGGGCGCGCCTGTGTCTGGACGAACGGACCTTCTAGAGTGACCTAGCGAAACCCTGACCTGGGCTTATAGGCCATCTGCAGGCGCAGCCGAACCATGACCCTCGCGTGCCATCCGGTGCCCGAGTCCGGGCCGCCCCCCACAGAACTGGTTCAGCCGAACGTCTCTCGTGCGTGCTTCCGGCGCGTGTGCCACCCGGCGCTGCTCCCGCTAGCTGCCCCTTCCGGGACTTTCAGACGGCGGCCAGTCAAGGATGGCCTCGCGCGTTCCCTGCCCGGCGGCCTTCCTCGCCCGGTGGTTGGCTTACGTGCAGTCCGGTCCTTGACGGAACCCGGGCAATCAGGCGGCGAGTGCAGAGCTTACGGTGATGCCGATCCGAGTTCGCCTTGGTCTCTGCTCAGCACTGCTTCTCGACTGGGGCGAGTGCTAGTTGCCAGGGGTAGATGTCGACCTTGGCCCGGGGGGTGAGGTTCGAACTCTCCTGGCCCGAGCAAGGTATGGAACTCCTTCGGCACGTCGGTCTGTGACGTGCGTTGAAAGGGCACACGTGTGGCCCTCGCAGACCACTACGGGGATGCGAGGTCCGGGAGCCTCGGCAAGGATGCCGAGTGCGTAGGTCTCGCTGGCGCCCTGGGCCCATTGGTCAATCGTGTTGTACATGGCCGGGGCGACGATGATCGCATCGGCCTTCGGTGAGCGAGGCTCTCCCTGATTGCGGTACTGGCTCGGCACGGGGCACCGGTCCGGTTAGCAAGCATCCCGGCGTCGATCTGCCTGAGCATCTGTCTCACCACATCGGATACGCCCGTTCTGATGCCCTCGATCTGCGGGATGAGGTGGAGACGGCACTCGGGAGGCGGGTACCTAGGTTAGGAGCTCACGATTGCGTTGCTGCACGTGTGCGCCTGAGAGCCTGGATGCGGTAGTAGATGATGGCGAGCCATCCCATGATCATGACGACGCGGCCGATCCACGACCAGGAACCCATGTCCCAGCCGAACATGACCTCGAAAGCATCCGATGGTTCGCCCGCAAGTAGACCGGATGTCTGGACGATGATCACAAGCACACCGAAGATGATCACCAGGATGTTGAGCACAGCACGTAAGGACTGGAACCGGGGGCGGCGACCGACCCGGCCGGCGGCCTCTACCTGTTCTGTCATGTGATCACTGTGACAGCGCCTGGATTCCCTGAGAAGAGAGGTGGGCGACGGAGGAGCGGCCTTGTAATCCGAAAGGCGCAGATAGGCAATCGGGGAGATGGACCGGCGGTCGCGGAGTCCGCGTCTCCTGGTCACGAGCGAGTGGGCTGATCTTGAAGGGCCTCCGCAACTCTATTCTCAATGATCTTAAGATCAAGGGTGGACATGGTGGCCGCCGGGCGGTCCGGGGGTCGGCCCGAAAGGCCGCATGCTCGCCGGTTTGGCGGCGGCTAAGGGCCTGACGGAGGCGGGGATCGGCCGGCAGGTCGCCCAGGTTCGCCCGCCGTGCGCGGCGGTGGCGGCGCGGAGCGTCGCCCCTGACATCTATGAGAACAATTCGGCGATTCAAGCGGGTGCGTCAGATCACGCACTGGCGATGCCGACGCCGCCGAGCCGAATAACGACCCTTCGACACATCCTCGTGCTGCTGACCCGGCGACTTCATACGCCGAGCCCGGTCCTCACACACGCAGATACTTCCTGCCCGTCAGCTCTCCACTCCCCGGCAGATCATCGCCGGAGAGCAGAGAGGCGGGTAACCCCTTCGACCTCTGGTCAAGCGCCGAGGAGCACAGGAGAGCGAAGCGAACCGGAACCACGAGGGAAGACACAGGCGCAGCCGAGCCGCGCGTGCGGAGCACGCGCAGTAGATCACGCGAGGACGATGCTGTCCCCGCTCACCGTGATCTTCTTCTCCTCCAGCGGCGACGGCGCCGGGCCGCCCGCCACCGACCCGTCGGCGATCTTGAACTTGCTGCCGTGGCACGGGCAGTTGATGGTGCCGCCCGAGATGCTGGCCACCGTGCAGCCCGCGTGGGTGCAGACCGCGGTGAAGCACTTGAAGTTGCCCGGCGTCGGCTGGGTGATGACGACCTTCTCCGCTTCGAAGATCTTGCCGCCTCCCTCGGGGATGTCGGCGGTCTTGGCGAAGGCGTTGGCGGCCTGCGCGGGCGGCTCCTCCTCGGCGGGCGGGTCGGCGGGCTCCTCTTCCGGCTGGTCGGCCGGGGGCGCCTCCGACTCGGCGTCGCCGGCGGGGGGCGGGTCGTCGCCCCAGGCCGGCTTCGCCTGGTCGGCGGGCACCGACCCCGGCGGCTCGGCGCTGGTGGCCGTGCCGGAGGAGTAGCCGGTGCACGCCGTCAGGGCGGCGGCCAGCCCGGCGCCGCCCACCGCGAAGACCAGGCCCCGCCGCGTCAGCGCGCTCGTGACCTGATCCTGCTCAGAGGTGCCGTTAACGTTCATTTCCATCCTCCGCTGGGGGACTTCCCGATCATTGGTAGGTACGGGCCCAACCCCGTTCGCGGTTCAGCCTGGCCTACCGGATCCCACCGGAATATGAAGAAATGCACTTACAGGCCGAGGATCTTTCGCAGGAACAGCCCGGTGTGGCTGCCGTCGACCAGCGCGACGTCTTCGGGGGTGCCGGTCGCGACCACGCGGCCGCCGCCCGAACCGCCCTCGGGGCCCATGTCGATCACCCAGTCGGCCGTCTTGATGACGTCGAGGTTGTGCTCGATCACGATGACCGTGTTGCCGGCGTCGACCAGCCGTTCGAGCACGCCCAGCAGCCGCCGGATGTCCTCGAAGTGGAGGCCGGTGGTCGGCTCGTCGAGCACGTAGATCGTGCGGCCGGTCGACCGCCGCTGGAGCTCGGAGGCGAGCTTCACGCGCTGGGCCTCGCCGCCCGACAGGGTGGTGGCGGGCTGCCCGAGCCGGACGTAGCCGAGGCCGACGTCGTTGAGGGTGCGCAGGTGGCGGCTGATGGCCGGGATGGCCTCGAAGAACTCGAGCGCCTCCTCGATCGGCATGTCGAGGATCTCGGCGATCGTCTTGCCCTTGTAGTGGACCTCCAGCGTCTCCCGGTTGTAGCGGGCGCCGTGGCAGACCTCGCAGGGGACGTACACGTCGGGCAGGAAGTTCATCTCGATCTTGATGGTGCCGTCGCCGGCGCACGCCTCGCAGCGGCCGCCCTTGACGTTGAAGCTGAACCGGCCCTGCTGGTAGCCCCGGATCTTGGCCTCGGTCGTCTGCGCGAACAGCTTGCGGACGTGGTCGAACACCCCGGTGTAGGTGGCCGGGTTGGAGCGCGGGGTGCGCCCGATCGGCGACTGGTCGACGTGGACGACCTTGTCGAGCTGGTCGACGCCGTTCACCCGCGAGTGCCGCCCCGGCACGGTCTTCGCGCCGTGCAGCTCCTTGGCCAGCGCGTTGTAGAGGATGTCGTTGACCAGCGTCGACTTGCCCGACCCGGACACCCCGGTCACGGCGGTGAAGACGCCGAGCGGGAACTCGACGTCGATGCCGCCCAGGTTGTGCTCGCGGGCGCCCTTGACCACCAGCTGGCGCTTGCGGTCGCGCTTGCGGCGCTTCTTCGGCACCGCGATGGCCCGCCGCCCCGACAGGTAGGCGCCGGTCAGCGATTCTTCGCTGGACAGCAGCTCCTCGACGGTGCCCGACACGACCACCTGGCCGCCGTGCTCCCCCGCGCCGGGGCCGATGTCGACGACCCAGTCGGCCGCCGCGATGGTGTCTTCGTCGTGCTCGACGACGATCAGGGTGTTGCCCATGTCGCGCAGCCGGATCAGGGTCTCCAGCAGGCGCATGTTGTCACGCTGGTGGAGGCCGATCGAGGGTTCGTCCAGGACGTACAGGACCCCGACCAGGCCCGAGCCGATCTGGGTGGCGAGCCTGATGCGCTGGGCCTCGCCGCCGGCGAGGGTGCCGGCGGCCCGGTTGAGGGTCAGGTAGTCGAGGCCGACGTCGAGCAGGAAGCCCAGGCGGGCGTTGATCTCCTTGACCACCCGCTCGGCGATGTGCATGTCGCGCTCGGAGAGCTTGAACCCCGACAGGAACCTGGCGCACTCGCCGATCGACAGGGCCGCGACCTCGGCGATCGACGACCCGCCGACGGTCACCGCGAGCGAGACCGGCTTCAGGCGGCGGCCCTTGCAGGCCGGGCACGGGATCTCCCGCATGTAGCCCTCGAACTTCTCCCGCACCGCGTCGCTCTCGGACTCGGCGTGGCGGCGCTGGATCCACGGGATCACGCCGTCGAAGTCGGTGTAGTAGGACCGCTGGCGGCCGAACCGGTTGCTGTAGCGGATGTGGACCTGTTCGTCGTGGCCGTGGAGCAGGGCGTTCTGCTGGGCCTTGGTCAGCTTCTCCCACGGGGTGTCGAGGTCGAACCCGAGCGCGTTGCCCAGGCCCTCCATCAGCTTCTCGAAGTAGTCGCTGGTGTGGCCGCCCGCCCACGGGGTGAGCGCGCCGTCGCCGAGGGTCTTCTCGGGGTCGGGCACGACCAGCTCGGGGTCGACCTCCATGCGGGTGCCGAGGCCGGTGCACTCGGGGCAGGCGCCGAACGGCGAGTTGAACGAGAACGAGCGGGGCTCCAGCTCCTCGAACGACAGGTCGTCGTAGGGGCAGTAGAGGTGCTCGGAGTAGAAGCGCTCGCGGTTGGGGTCGTCGGCCTCCAGGTCGACGAAGTCGAGGGTGATCGTGCCGCCCGACAGCTGCAGCGCGGTCTCGACCGAGTCGGTCAGGCGGCGGCGGGCCGACTCCTTGACCGCCAGCCGGTCGACGATCACCTCGATGTCGTGCTTCTCGTACTTCTTGAGGGTCGGCGGCTCTTCGAGGCGGATGATCGTGCCGTCGACGCGGGCGCGGGCGTAGCCCTTGGTCTGGAGCTCGCGGAACAACTCGGCGTATTCGCCCTTGCGGCCCCGGATGACCGGCGCGAGCACCTGGAAGCGGGTGCCCTCCTCCAGCTCCAGGACGCGGTCGACGATCTGCTGCGGGGTCTGCCGGGCGATCGGCCGCCCGCAGGTCGGGCAGTGGGGCTTGCCGATGCGGGCCCAGAGGAGCCGCAGGTAGTCGTACACCTCGGTGATCGTGCCGACGGTCGACCGGGGGTTGCGGCTGGTCGACTTCTGGTCGATCGAGACCGCGGGCGACAGGCCCTCGATGAAGTCGACGTCGGGCTTGTCCATCTGGCCGAGGAACTGCCGGGCGTACGCCGACAGCGACTCGACATAGCGCCGCTGGCCCTCGGCGAAGATCGTGTCGAAGGCCAGGCTCGACTTGCCTGAGCCGCTCAGCCCGGTGAAGACGATCAGGGCGTCTCGGGGGAGATCGAGAGAGACGTCCTTCAAATTGTGTTCGCGCGCGCCACGCACGACGAGACGGTCAGCCACAGCGTTCCCGATGGTCGTTGGGGTCTACAGGTGTGCGTCGGGCAGGCTATCCGCCGCCACCGACAAAAACCGGCCGGGCCGGTCTCCCCCTGCTCATCCAGAGTATGCAGGCGGTCAAACCCGTGTCCCGTGGACCAGGATGAAGACATGTCCCTTCTTGACGACTACCGGGCGGAGCTGACCGCGGCCGACGCCCGGCTGATCTCCACCGTGGCCGCCCTGTCCGACGCGGAGATGCGCGCCCCCTCGGCGCTGCCCGGCTGGACCCGGGGCCACGTGGTCACCCACGTCGCCCGCAACGCCGACTCCCTGGTCAACCTGCTCACCTGGGCCCGCACGGGCGTGGTCACCCCGCAGTACCGCGACGCCGCCGAACGCGACGCCGGCATCGAGGCGGGCCACGCCAGACCCGCCGGGGAGCAGCTCGCCGACCTGGAGGAGAGCACCGCCCGCTTCGCGGCGGCCGTGGACGCCGTCCCGCCGGAGCGCTGGAGCGTCCTGATCAGCGGCACCCGCCCGCCCGAGCACCCGGCCTGGTACGTCGTGATGCGCCGCCTGCGCGAGGTCGAGATCCACCACGGCGACCTCGGCACGGCCTACACCTGGCGCGACTGGCCCGAGCGCTACGTCGACTGGGAGTGGCGCGACTCCCCGGCGCTGCTCGGCGAGCCGACGTACCGGAGCGTCACCGCGACCGACACCGGCGAGAAGATCGGCGGGACCGACGGCCCCGACCTCCAGGCCCCCAAACGGGAGCTGGTCGCCTGGATGATCGGCCGCCACGTGCCCGACGGTTTCCCCGCTCCCCCGCCCTGGATGGTCCGCACCGCCCCCGACGGCCTAGCGTGATCCCATGACCTATACGGGAGACGTGTCCAAGGGCGGCCCGGCCGACGTCCGGGAGCTGGAGAAGATCACCATCGCCAAGATGGAGGTCGGCGACTTCGGCAACAACGCCTACCTGATCCGCTGCCGCGAGACCGGCGACGGCATGCTGATCGACGCCGCCGCCGAGCCCGAGCGCATCCTGGAGCTGATCGGGCGCCAGCCCATCAGCGTGATCGTGACCACCCACCAGCACGGCGACCACTGGGGCGCGCTGGAGGAGGTCGCCAGGGCGACCGGCGCGACCGTGGTGGCGGGCCGTGAAGACGCCGCCGCGCTGCCGGTCGAGGCCCGGCCCGTCGACGGCGGCGACCGGGTGACCGTCGGCGTGACCGACCTGGAGGTGATCCACCTGCGCGGGCACACGCCCGGCTCGATCGCCCTCTACTACCCGGGGCACGTCTTCACAGGAGACTCGCTGTTCCCGGGCGGCGTGGGCAACACGATGAAGGACCCGGAGCGCTTCACCCAGCTCTACACCGACGTCGTGGAGCGCATCTTCGACCGGTTCGACGACGACACGTGGGTCTACCCGGGCCACGGCAAGGACACCACGCTCGGGGCCGAGCGCCCCGCGCTGCCCGAGTGGAAGGCGCGCGGCTGGTAGTCAGCGCGCGCCCAGCACCTTGGCGATGAGCGCCGCGGCGGCGTCGGGGTCGTCGGCGCTCTCGACGACCTCGCCCCACGACCACCGGTAGAACCAGCCGCCCTGCAGCGAGACGCAGTCGACGGTCTCGTTGAGCAGGGCGGCCTCGGGGTCGCTCACCTTCAGCGACGGAGGGGCGAGCCGCAGGGTGACGTCGAAGCCGCGCTGTTCGAGCTCACGCGCCAGCTTGCCGAGGAAGTAGGACCGGGTGAGCTCACGCGGGGCGGTCGCCATACCTTCATTGAACGCCCGGCGAGGTCGGCTAACCAGAGCTCGACAAGCGCTCTTTGCGCTTGGCGCGCCGGAACATCAGCACCCGCAGCGGGATCGCCGACACGATCGCGATCTGCATGATCGCGCCGACCTGGATGAGCTGGTCGCCGCCGGGCAGCCCGGCCGCCCAGATCGTGAGGCAGGCGACGTTGATCATCATCCAGCCGAGGACGACCGCCGCCAGGTTGCCCTTGGGCTTGGGGTACTCGATCCGGCTGATCATCAGGTAGGACGTGGCGAAGATGCCGAGGACGGTCCAGATCGTCGGCTGGAACAGCAGCACGATCGAGACGATCGTCATCGCGCCCATGGGGATGGGCAGGCCCATGAAGTCGCCGCTCTTGGTCTTCACGCAGGCGAACCGGGCGAGCCGGGTCACCCCCGCGAGCAGCACCGACGCCGCGGCGGCCAGCACGAGCCACAGGGGAAGCGGGGCGTCGAAACCGCCCCAGATCACGATCATGAACGCCGGCGCGAAGCCGAAGCTGATCACGTCGGCGAGGTTGTCGAGCTCGGCGCCCATCGCCGAGGCCCGGAACCGGCGGGCCACCAGCCCGTCGAACAGGTCACAGGTCGCCCCGACGAGCAGCAGCACGACGGCGGTGCCGAAGAACCGGGGGTCGGGCTCGAACTTGCCGGTCGTCCTGAGCTGGTCGATCGCGCTGTACGCCAGCACGACCACCGACAGGAAGCCCGACAGCGCGTTGCCCAGCGAGAGCAGGTCGGCGGCCGACAGCCGGAACGCCTTGCCGACCGGCCCTATCGGTTCTTCCTCGTCTTCGACGGACCAGCCTCCGGCCCTGATATCAGGCGCGGTCAATGCGGGTCACCCCAGCCACGGTCTTGTCGCCGACGGTCACGGCGGGCTCGACGCCCTCGGGCAGGTAGAGGTCGACCCGGGAGCCCAATCGGATCAACCCGACGCGGTCGCCCTGGGCGACCTTCGCGCCGGCCTGCAGGTAGGGGACGATTCGGCGCGCGACGGCCCCGGCGATCTGGACCATCTCGATGTCGCCGAGTGCGGTGTCGATGTGCCACACCACACGTTCGTTCTTGTCGCTGTCCTTGTTGAACGCGGGCACGAAGCCCCCCGCGACGTGCTCGACCGAGACGACGGTCCCGGCGGCGGGGGCGCGGTTGACGTGGACGTTCAGCGGGCTCATGAAGATGGCGACGCGGGTGCGGCCGTCGGACCAGGGGTCGACGCTCTGCACGACGCCGTCGGCGGGCGAGAGCAGCCGCCCGGCGCCGGGCGAACGGTCAGGATCGCGGAAGAACCAGAGCATCCCTCCCGTGAGGGCCGTCAGCGGCACCGCCGCGAGAGCCCACTTGGGAGACCGAGCGGTCAGGGCCGCGGTCACGGCCGCCGCGGCCGCAGTCGGGGCCAGCCACGGCGACACACCGCGCGCGAGCCGTACGCGCGGGCGAGGACTTTCCATTTCGTTCGACACTAGGAGCCTTTGTACTCTTTTGCGACTAGAGGACGGATTTGCGACTTAAGCAGTTATGTTACCGATGCCACAGTCCCTAACCGTCCTCTTTCGCGTCAAGCGCGGCACCCCAGAGGGGTTTCGAGGCTCAGTGGTGCTCCGCCTGCTCCGCGGCGGCGTCCTTCTCGACGGCCGGCGGGGTGCGGCGGGACTTGACGATGCTCGCCACCGTCGTGATCACCATCGTGCCGATGATGACGCCCAGCGAGACCTGGATCGGGATCTTCGGCGCCCAGTCGACCACGTCGTGCATGGCCTCGAGGATCAGCTTCGCGCCGATGAAGGCGAGGATGAACGCCAGGCCGTAGCTGAGGTAGACCAGGCGCTGGAGCAGGCCGCCGAGCAGGAAGTACAGCTGCCGCAGGCCCATCAGGGCGAACGCGTTGGCGGTGAAGACGATGAACGCGTCGGTGGTCAGACCGAAGATCGCGGGGATCGAGTCGAGGGCGAACAGCAGGTCGGTGCTGCCGATGGCGATCATGACGATCAGCATCGGGGTGACCATCTTCTTGCCGTCGACCCGGACGATCATCTTGGAGCCGACGTAGTCGGGGGTGGTCGGGAACGCCCGGCGCGCGTAGCGCAGCAGGATGTTCTCGTCGAAGTCGTCCTCGCTCTTGTTGTGGTCGCGGATCATCGTGTACGCGGTGTACAGGAGGATCGCGCCGAACACGTAGAAGAGCCAGTGGAAGGAGTTGAGGGCGGCGGCGCCGACGACGATGAAGAACCCGCGCATGACCAGCGCGATCAGGATGCCGATCGTCAGCACCTTGTGCTGGTAGGCCTTCGGCACCGCGAACCTGGACATGATGATGAAGAACACGAACAGGTTGTCGATGCTCAGGCTGTATTCGGTGATGTAACCGGCGAAGAACTCACCCGACTGCTGCGGACCGGCGAAGATCAGCAGGCCGATCCCGAACAGCACGGCGAGCGCGACGTACAGACCCACCCAGAAGCCCGCCTGACGGAGGGAGAACTCCTTGGGCTCTCCTCTGTCGACGACCCACAGGTCGACGGCGATGACCACGAGCAGGCCGATGATGACGGCAGCCCAACCCCACACGGGAATGTCCAATTCCTTAATCCCTCCGGCGCGCGACGAAACACACTGCCGGAGGTCTCTCCCGCCCCTGGAAAAGCTCCAGACACGGACCGACGGCCCCGGGTGCTGACACCGTGATGACGGGACCGTCGCGAAGGGATACTCCCCCCCAACGCGAACAGTATAGAGACCCGCCGCAAGGGCTACTGAACCCCAGGGGCAGGTTTCCTGAACGAATTATTCCTCTCAACCCGGAACAAGCCCGGGTGATTCCCCGCTCAGCCGTAGTTCTTCAAGGCCGCTTCAACGGCGTCGGCCTCGTCCGGCAGCGTCTTCCCGCGCGCCGAAGCGGCCGCCCGCAGCTCTCCCGCCAGGCCGTCGTCGCCCAGCAGCCGCAGCAGCGCCGACCGCAGCCCCTCCGCGTCGCCGGGCGGCGCCAGCAGGCCCGCGTCGCCCACCATCGGGGGGACGCCTCCCACCGCGAAGCCCACGACGGGCACCCCGGCCCGCAGCGCCTCCTGGACGGTCAGCGGCTGCCCCTCCCACCGGCTCGGCACCACCAGGGCGGTGGCCGCCTTCAGCAGCGCCGCCACGTCGTCGCGCGGGCCGAGCAGGACCACCGGCAGGTTCTCGCGGCTCACGCGCTCCTGGAGCGCGCCGCGCAGCGGTCCCTCTCCGGCGACGGCGAAGAGCACCTCGGGCGGGTACGGCCCCGCCGCCGCGTCGAGCAGCGTCTCCAGCCCTTTCTGCTGGGCCAGCCGCGCCACGGTCAGCAGCACCCTCTTGCCGCCGAACTCGGTGGTGGCGGGCAAGTCAGCCAAAGGCGGCGCGGGCACCACGGCCGGGCCGACGGCCCGCGCGCCGAGCGCCGTCATGCGGTCGCACAGGTCGGGTGAGACGCCCAGGACCACGTCGGCCCGCCGGGCGACCACCCGTTCGAGGGTCGCGTAGACCGCGCCGATCGCGCCCCCGGCGGTGACCGCGTTGTGCAGGGTGACCACGAGCCGGCGCGGCCGGGCCAGTGCGGCCAGCGCCCCGGCGCGCAGCCCGTGGGCGTGCACGACGTCGGCGGTGATCCGGCGCAGCAGGGCCACGGTGCGGGCGTCGTTGACCGGGTGGGGCCGGTCGGAGACCGGGATCGCGGCGAAGGTCTGGGTGAAGCCGAACCGCTCGCGGGTCTCGGCCGGGCCGGCGACGACGACCTCGTGCCCCCTGGCCGCGAAGCCGTCGGCGAGGGTGCGCACGTGGCGGCCCACTCCCCCGGCGCTGGTGCCGAGGGTCAGCAGGATCTTCACCGTCTGATCACTTCCCTGAGGTCGTCGCGGTCGATCGCGGCGGCGACCGCTCCGCCGAAGCCGGCCGCCACGATCCCGGCCAGGCCCGCCACCAGCACACTGCCCCACAGGCCGGGGGTGCCGAGCAGCCAGACGACGGCCGACCCGGCCGCCGCCCCCGTCACGCCCCCGGCGACCGAGGCGAGCGCGGCCCGGGGCAGGCCCTCCAGCGGGCCGTACGCCCGCCTGACCGCCAGCAGCAGCAGCACGCCCGCGGTGGTCATGCCGATCGTGCCGCCCAGGCCGAGGGCGCCGACCGCCCAGTGGTCGGGCAGCGTGAGCACCAGGGCGACCTGGGCGACGATCACCACGAGCCAGCCGACCACCTGGTCTCGGGCGGCCGGACGGCCGTGGCCGCCCGCGTACAGGACGCGGGACAGGTGGGCCATCAGGCCGTAGCCGATCAGGCCGGGGGCGAAGGCGGCGATGCCGAGCGCCAGCTGGTCGGGCGGCACGTCGGACTTGGTCGTCAGGAACACCTCGGCGACCGGAACGGCGACCGCGACCAGCGCACCCGCCGCCAGGCCCGAGATGAGGACCACCGCGCGGGTGGTGCGGGCGGCCAGCTCGGCGAACGCCCGGCGGTCGCCCGCCTCCCAGCGCGCAGACAACACGGGGAACGCGCTGGTCGCGATGGGGACGGCGAGGACGGCGTACGGGACCAGATAGACGGCCCACGCGTAGTTGTAGGCGGCCAGCCGCCCCGAGCCGCCCTCGTTGGCGAGCTTGACCACCACGGCCATCGCCGCCTGCTGGGCGAGCAGGGCGCTCAGCCCGGCCGCCGCCAGGCGCTTGACCTGGGGCGCGACCCCGGGCGGGAAGCTCAGCGTCGGCCGCCAGCGCAGACCGAGCCGGGCGACCGGCCCCACCACGGTCAGCACCAGGGCCAGCACGCCGAGGGTGGTGCCGACCGAGAGCACGAGTTCGGCCGCACGGGGCAGCCCGGCGACGTCGACCGTGCCGCCGAGCGGGACGAACGCCAGATAGGCCGCGATGACGACGACACTGGAGATCAGCGGGGCCAGCGCGGGCCCGGCGAAGCGCCGGTGGGCCTGCAGGACGCCGTAGAGGACGACCGCCAGACCGTACAGGAGGATCTGCGGCGCGAAGACGACGAGCATGTGGGCGGCGAGCACCACGACGTCGCCGGCGTCGCAGCCGTCGAGCGTGCCGGGCACGAACAGCCCCACGACAGGGCCGGCGAACAGCGCGGCCAGCACGCTCAGCGGGACCAGCAGCACGACGACCCAGGTCAGCAGCCCCGACGCGATGCGCCCGGCGGTCTCACGGTCGCCGCGCTCGGCCGCGCCCGCGAGCACCGGCACGACCATGCCCGCCAGCGCGCCGCCGACGACGATCTCGAAGATCAGGTTGGGCATCGCGTTCGCGGTGAAGTAGGCCGTCGACAGGCAGCCGGTGCCGACCGTCTTGGCGAACACGAGCTGCTTGGCGAAGCCGGTGACCCGCGCCGCGATCGTGATGACGCCGATGAGCAGGGCCGCGCCCGCGACCCCCCGGGCGGTCAAGGGGTGGGCCGGATGACCTCGGCCGGAGGCGGCACCGGGCGCCGCCCGAGCATGTCGAGCCGGTTCAGCACCGGATTCCCCGCGATGACCTTGGTGAACGACACCTTCTCCGAGGCGGCCGTCAGCGCCGCGACCGTGCCCAGCACGGCCAGCCGGCCCGGACGCCCCAGCCGCTGCGCGGCGGCCAGCCCCAGCAGCGCGCCGAGCGCGTTGGCCCCGGTGTCGCCGAGCATCGCGCGTTCGGCCAGGTCGTCGGGGAGCAGCGCCGCGGCCGCACCGAGCGGCACGGCCGCCAGCGGCGAGCCCACGAGGGGCGCCCCGGCCAGCAGGCCGACCTTGATCGCCCGGCCGGGCCGCAGGTCGAACAGGTTGGCCAGGTTGGCCGACCCGGCGATCAGCAGGCCGTCGATGGCGATGTCGGCCACGTTCCGGCGGGTCAGCGCGGCGGCGGCCAGGCCGGTCGCGCCGATGCCGAGGATCTTCACCGCACCGCTGGTGACCTGCCCCCGGCGCAGCGCCGACAGGTGCCCCTTGAAGCCCTTGGAGGCGCTGGTGCCGAACACGTCGTCGTAGGCGCCGAGCGCGCCGCAGGCCAGGGAGGTCAGCACCCCGGCGGCCTTCACCTTCGGCGGCAGGCCGGGCGTGAGCGCCAGCGCGGCCCCCGCCCCCGCCGCGAACGCCGGGCCTTCGAGCAGCGTGACGGGCTCGCCGCGGTGGTTGACGCGGGCCCAGGTCTTCTCGTCGCCGAAGGGCTGCTTCCTGGTGAAGGTCGTGTAGGCGACCCGCGCGGCGGCCGCACCGAGCGCCGCCCCCGCCAGGGCGAGGAGCAGGGGACGTTGAGTCACGGCGGATCCTTCCGGGTCAGCCCGTGGACGAGGCCACGGGAGACGGGGTGGCAGAGGGGGTGACGGACGGCGTGATCGCGGGCACGGCCGGGGCCGGTTCGAACGCGGTCGCGCCGCTGCCGATCCCGTAGGCGCCCGACTGCCCGCTGAGCTGCTCCCGGAGCGCGTCGACCACGACGATCCGGCCCGAGGGCAGGTCGAGGGTGTCGACGCTGGAGACCTGGGAGGTCTCCTCGCCCGAGTCGAGCAGCGCGGCGATGACGCCGCCGTTCGCCGAGGCGGCGGTGGTGCCGGTCATGACGGTACCGAGCCCGGCCTTGTCGAGGGCGCCCGATACCGAAACGATCGCGCCGTTCATGGTCTCGGCGGTCTCGCCCTCGTAGGGCAGCGCAGGCGCGACCACGATCGCCAGGGTCGCCCGGTCGGCCGGCTCGCCGGAGACCGCGATGAAGCCGCCCTCCTGGAAGGCCGACAGGACCGTCGAGGTGGCCGTGTTGACGGTGCCCGCCTGCGGCCGCATGTTGGTCACCAGCGCGGCGGCCAGCACGGTGCCCGCCTTGTCGTAGGGGGTCGCGCCCTCGGGGAAGGCCGCCCCGGCCGGGGCGAGCTGGGTCGCCAGGCCGTCGACGACCCCGGCCTGCTCGGCCTCCAGGAAGCCCTCGGTCAGCGACACCCGGCCGGTGTAGGTCGCCCCCGCCAGTTCGAGCACCTCGCGCAGCGGGTCGCGCAGCGCCGTGGGCGCGCCCGGCGCCTCGACGACCACGACGCGCTCGCCCGCCAGGTCGCGTTCGACCAGTTCGGCGGTGGCGGAGGCGACGAAGGTGTTGTTGCCGTCTTCGCGGGCCTGCTGCGCGGCCATCTCGGCCTGCAGGGTCAGGTTGTTTTTCTTCAGGGTCTCTGCGGTCACCTGCGTCGACTCGATGATCGGATCCTGGATGACGGTGCTGCCGAGCACGATGCCCACGGTCAGCGCCAGGAAGATCGCCACGATGGAGACGAGGTGATAGCGAAAATCGATCACGAGAAGAGTCCGACCACCCAGAATATGAAGCCGTTCCAGACGTCCTGCGCCCCGTCGAGCCAGATCTTGCCGACCGGCGAGACGAACAGCACCACGCCGATCGTCACGATCGTGGTGGCGACGAGGAGGAGCAGCGACGCCGCGGAGATGCGGCTGCGATAGAGCCTGCTGACGCCCTTGGCGTCGATGAGCTTGCTGCCCAGCCGGAGCCGGGTGAGGAAGGTGCTGGCCATGCCCGCCCGCCCCTTGTCGAGGAACTCGACGAGCGTGGCGTGGGTGCCGACCGCGACGATGAGCGAGGCGCCCTTCTCGTCGGCCAGCAGCATCGCGATGTCCTCGCTGGTCGCGGCGGCCGGGAAGACCACGGCGTCGCGCCCCAGCTTGTGCACCCGGTCGAGCCCGGGGGCCCGCCCGTCGGGATAGGCGTGCACGACGAGCTCGGCGCCGCCGGTCAGCGCTTCGTCGGACACCGAGTCGAAGTCGCCGACGATGATGTCGGGCCGGTATCCGGCCTCCAGCAGCGCGTCGGCGCCGCCGTCGACGCCGATCATGACCGGCCGGTATTCGCGGATATAGGGCCGCAGGGCCGCGATGTCTTCTTTGTAGTGATAACCGCGGACCACGATCAGGACGTGGCGCCCGTCGAGCTTGGTGCGGATGTCGGGCACGCCGACGCCGTCGATCAGCAGGTCGCGTTCGCGGCGCACGTATTCCATGGTGTTCACGGTGAACGCCTCGATCTGGACCGACAACCCCGCGCGGGCCTCGACCATCGCGGCCTCGACCGATTCGGCGGTCATCACCTCGCCCTTGCCGGCGATCTCGTCGTCGACGTAGACGACGCCGTCGCAGACGCGGACCGGGTCACCGTCGCGGACCTTCTCGAACAGCTCGGGCGTCGCGTTGTCGACCAGGGTCACCCCGGCCTCAAGAAGGATCTGCGGCCCCAGGTTCGGGTAGCGGCCGGAGACGCTGGCCGCGACGTTGACCACCACGGCCACGCCACACGCGACGAGGGCCTCCGCGCTGACCCGGTCGATGTCGACGTGATCGATGATCGCGACTTCCCCCGGGCGAAGGCGTTTGGTGAGCCTCTTGGTGCGCCGGTCGATGCGCGCCGTCGCAGTCACCCCGGGAAGGACACTGACCTTCCGGCGGCGGAGGCCTGGAACCCTGACGCTCGAGACCTTCATCGGGACCATCCTGCCAGAGGCGACGACCATGAAGGCCCGACACCCCGGCACCCGCCAGCTTTGTCGCCACCCTGCCCTCATGCTGCCGTCCCCCATGTCGCCATCCGGCCGTATCCGGGCACGATGCCCTCATCTGCCCAGAACCCGAACCGATGTCACCCGCCGCGGGAAGCGTTTCCGGACCCCCGGCCCCACGCCCCCGCGTGCCCGGCATCCGTCGTCACTCCAGCCTGGCCGACTTTGGTGAGATCCGCTGACAAGTTTCCGATATGTGATGTGATTCCGGCGGGCTGATCTGCTCTTTCGTTTCCGTTACGGCTCCGCCTGCCCCGGCGCCGACCGCCGCCGACCGCCGCGCCGCAACCGGCGCCGACCCCCGCCATGGTCCCCGCCGAAACGGCGGGAGAGGTCTCAGCCGACCGACTTGGCGGCGGCCGCCGTGGCCAGGAGTTCTTCGGCGTGGGCGCGGCCGAGTTCCGAATCCTCCATGCCGGCCAGCATGCGGGCCAGCTCGCGCTTGCGGGCCTCGCGGTCGAGGGCGACCACGCCGCTGCGGACCACGCTGCCGTCGCTGTCTTTCTCGACCACCAGGTGCTGGTCGGCGAAAGCCGCCACCTGGGGCAGGTGGGTGACCACGATGACCTGGGCGGTGCGGGCCAGCTTGGCCAGCCGCCGCCCGATCTCCACGGCCGCCTTGCCGCCGACCCCCGCGTCGACCTCGTCGAAGACGAACGTCGGCACCGGATCGGCCCCGGCGAACACCACCTCGATGGCCAGCATGACGCGGCTGAGCTCGCCCCCGGACGCGCCCTTGTTCAGCGGCAGCGGCGGCGAGGCCGGATGGGGCGCCATGCGCAGCTCGACCTCGTCGACCCCCGCCGGGCCGAAGTCGCCGCTCGACTCGATCACCACGGCGACCCGCGCATGGGGCATGGCCAGGGCGGTCAGCTCCTCGGTCACCGCGACCGCGAAACGTTCGGCGGCGGCCTCGCGGATGCGGGTCAGCTCACCGGCCAGCTCGCCGAGCCGGGTGGTCAGCTCCTCGTGTTCGCGGGTCAGCTCGCCGATGCGGTCGTCGTCGCCGTCGAGCTCGCCGACGCGGACGGCCGCCCGCTCGGCCCAGGCCAGCACCTCGGCGACGTCGGCGCCGTATTTGCGGGTCAGCCCGTTGAGCAGGGACCGGCGTTCGTGCACGATCGACAGCCGCTGCGGGTCGGCCTCGACCGACTCGGCGTAGGCGGCCAGCTCGGTCGCGACGTCGTTGAGCAGGTAACCGGCCTCGGCCAGCCGCTCGGCCAGACCGGCGAGGGCGGGGTCGTAGTCGCGGGCCGACTCGACGGCCGAACGCGCCTGCCCGATCAGCGACACCGCGTCGGGGGCCGCCTCGGGCCCCGACATCGGGTCGCCCAGCAGGGCGGTGTGGGCGGTCGTCGCGGCCGTGCGGAGGGTGTCGGCGTGGGTGAGGCGCTCGGCCTCCTCCTTCAGCTCGGCGTCTTCGCCGGCCAGGGGGGCGACCTTCTCGATCTCCTCCAGGCCGAACCGCAGCACGTCGGCCTCCTGGGCGCGTTCGCGGGCCCGGCCGGTCAGCTCGGCGAGCAGGTCGCCGACCTGCTTGTGGCGCTTGTAGGTCTGCTCGTAGGCGCGCAGCGGCTTGACCAGCTCGTCTCCGGCGTAGCGGTCGAGCGCGGCGCGCTGGCGGCCCGGCTGCAGGAGCCGCTGCTGGTCCATCTGCCCGTGGACGGCCACCAAATCGTCGGCCAGGAACGTGAGCGTGCCGACCGGGACGGTGCGCCCGCCCAGCCAGGCCCGCGACCGGCCCTCGGAGGAGACGGTGCGGGAGATGATGAGCTCTCCGCCGTCGACCTCGCCGCCGATGTCGAGCACCTGCTGGGCGGCCCGGCCTCCCGGATCGACGACGAGCGTGCCCTCGACGGTCGCCTTGTCGGCCCCCGGCCTGACCCGCGCGGGGTCGGCCCGGCCGCCGAACAGCAGCCCCAGGCCGGTCACCACCATGGTCTTGCCGGCGCCCGTCTCACCCGTGACAACGGTGAAACCGGGTGACAACTCGAGGACGGCCTCGTCGATGACACCCAGTCCCCGGATGCGGACCTCCTCGACCCTCGGCCGCACTGGTCCCTCCCGTTCAACGTCAATGTCGCAAGCGATCCTACGCGCAACTCGCCAAGATTTTCGAGTCGCCGGAACCTCAGGCGGGCCTGGCCCGGCCGCGCCATCCCTCTACCGGCAGGCCGAACTTGGCGACCAGCCGGTCGGTGAACGGCACGCCCGTGGAGTCGACGCCGAGCATGCGCGCGAGCCGTACGGGATGGGTGCCCTTGCGGACCTCCACCCGCGCGCCCGGCGGCAGATCGAAGCGGCGGCGGCCGTCGCACCACAGTTCGCCCGCGTGTGTCGTCGACAGCAGCTCGATCGCGATCGAGCTGGTCGGGGCCACCACGAGGGGCCGCGCGAACAGCGCGTGGGCGCTGTTGGGAACCACGAGAAGCGCCTCGACCTGGGGCCACACGACGGGCCCTCCGGCGGAGAACGCGTAGGCGGTCGACCCGGTCGAGGTGGCGCAGATGACGCCGTCGCAGCCCCAGCGGGACAGCGGATGGCCGTCGATCTCGGCCACGACCTCGAGCATGCGGTCGCGCTTCTCCACCGACGCCTCGTTGAGCGCCCACGTGCGCGCCAGCACGGTGCCGTTGCGGACGGTCACGTCGAGGGTCATGCGCTCCTCGACCTCGAACCGCCCGTCGACGACCCGGTCGACGACGACGTGGAGGTCCTCCACCTCGGCCTCGGCGAGGAACCCGACGTGCCCGAGGTTGACCCCGAGCAGCGGCACCCCCGTCGGCCGGGAGATCTCGGCCGCCCGCAGGAGCGTTCCGTCGCCGCCCAGGACGATGATGATCTCGGCGCCGAAGGCGGCCCGCTCGTCGGCCGGCACGACCTCGACGCCCGTCCGGGCGACCTCTTCGGCCTCGTCGGCCAGGACCCGGACCGTCAGGCCCTCTTTCAGCAGCCGGTCGATGACCAGCCGGGCGCTCTCGACCGCGGCGTCACGCCCGGTGTGGGTGGTGATCAGGACCGATCGGCGGTCGCTCATCGGGGTCCCTCCTCGACGGCACGCGCGACGGCGGCGGCCACGTCTGCGACCGCCTCGTGACCCGGCCCCTTCCCGAGGCGGATCAGGTATTCCACATTGCCCGAAGGGCCCGGCAGCGGACTGGCCGTCACGCCCTTGACCGTGAGCCCCAGCCCCGCCGCCGCGGCGGCCGCGTCGCGCACCGCCTCGGCCCGCAGTTCCGGGTCGCGGACGACCCCTCCGGTGCCCACCCGTTCCTTGCCCACCTCGAACTGCGGCTTCACCAGCATGACCAGCTCGCCGCCCTCGGCCAGGCAGGCGGTCAGCGCGGGCAGCACCAGCCGCAGCGAGATGAACGACAGGTCGCCGACGACGAGCGTGGGCGGCTCCCCGACCATCTCGGGGGTGAGGTCGCGGACGTTCACCCGCTCCATCACGGTGACCCGTTCGTCGGTCCGCAGCGACCAGGCGAGCTGTCCGTAACCGACGTCGACCGCCAGCACGTGGGCGGCCCCCCGCCGCAGCAGCACGTCGGTGAACCCGCCGGTCGACGCGCCCGCGTCGAGGCAGCGCCGCCCCGTGACGTCGAGGTCGGCGAAGACGTCGAGGGCGCCGATGAGCTTGTGGGCCCCCCGGGAGACGTAGTCGGGCCCGTCAGGAGCCTCGGCGACCACGATCGGGGCGGCGGTGTCGACCTGCGTGGCCGCTTTGGAAGCGGGCTGGCCACCGATGGTGACCCGGCCCGCCTCGATGAGCTGGGCGGCCTGCTCCCGCGAGCGGGCCAGCTTGCGCCGCACCAGCTCGCTGTCGAGACGGCGGCGCTGACTCAACGCTCACCCCTGGCGGGCGAGGTGGTGGGGGGATTAGAGATCACGGGCGGTCGTCCACAGCGGCAAGGGTCTCCTCCAACGTGCCGAGCACCTGCTCGTACACCTCGACGTGAGCCGCCACCGGCGCCTCCGCGAGCCGTTCGACGGCGGCGCGGACCGCCGCCTCGGGATCGGCCTCGGCGCCGGGCGGCAGGGTGCCGGCCGGGGCAACGGCCGGCACCACGGTGATGGTCGGGGTCGCCATGACGTCCGCCGGCGAACCGGCATCCGCGGACACAGCGGCCTGCACCGGCACGACGGCTTCCCCACCGCCGGCCGAGTTCATCTCGGTCATGCGCCCCCTCCGGTGTCAGATACGCGGCCCTCGCCCGAAACGCCTCACGAACACGGACCGCAGACGCTCCGCCGCCTTGACGGTAGCGGACCGGGCCGACGACGTCGCCCGCACGGCACCCCTACGACTTCTTGCCGGCCTTCTTGCCCGACTTCTTGGCAAGCGCCTTCTTCGCGGCCTTCTTCCCGCCCTTCCCGGGAGCGGTAGTGGCCGGCACCTTGGCCGCCATGACGGCCCCGGCGTGCGAAGCCGCCCGCGCCGGCGTCCGGGCGGTCCCGACGGCATGCGCCATCCGCGCCGCCATCTTCTCGGCCCGCGCGACGCGCGTGGACCCGGTGGCCTTCACGATCCGCGCGGCGGCCTTCTCGGCCCGCGCGATCCGCGTCCCGGCGACGGACGTGCTCTTCCGAGCACCGGCCCGAGCCGACGCCGCGTGAGCACCCGCAGCCGAACCCGAAGCCTTACGCGCCGGAGCCGCGGAACCCGACCCCTTCCGGATGGCCCCGAGCGTCGCGGAACGCGAAGCCGCCGCCTTCCGCATCGACGTAGCCGCCGTCGAACGCGAAGCCGACGCCTTGCGAGCCGACCCGGCCGCCGTGGACCGCGAAGCCGACGCCCTACGAGCCGTCCCAGCCGTCGCGGAACGCGAAGCCGACGCCTTGCGAGGCGATCCAGCGGTGGTCGAACGCGAAGCCGACGTTTTACGAGCCGACCCAGCCGCCGAGGCCGACGTCTTCCGCGTCACCCCAGCCGCCGAAGCCGACGTCTTCCGCGTCGACCCGGCCGACGCCTTGGCCGAACCCGCCGCCCGGGAGACGGACATCCTGCGAGCGGACCCCGCCCGCACCGCCGACGCGCCCGAACGCGACGCCGACCCAGGATGCGCGGACCCTGAAGCAGTCGACGACGACGGCGACCCGTTGAGCCCGGCCCTGGACCGCGTTGCGGCGCTGCGAGCCGCCGTCGCAGCCTTCCGGGACGCGGCGGCGCGCGTGGTCGCGGCCTTCCGCGACGCGGCGGTGCGGGCGGTCGCGGCCTTGCGCGCCGTCCCGGAGCGAGCGGCCGACGTCGTGCGGGCCGACGCCCCCGAAGCGGCCGCCTTGGCGGTCCGCTTGGCGGCCGACGCCTTCGCGGCGGTCGTCGAGGCGGCCTTGCCGGTGATGGCGGCGATGGTCCGCTCCGCCTTGGCGGCCATCCCGGTCACCCGGGCCGACACCCCTCGGGACGTCCGGGCCGAAGCCGCCTTCGCCCGGGTGGCCGTCCGCGACCGCGACCCGTTGGCCCGGCCGGACGGTTTCAGACGTCCCTGCAGCTCACGGACCTGCGACCGCAGCCGGTCGACCTCGTCCTTGCGCGCGAGGTCGAACACCCCGAGCACCTGGTCGGCCCCCGACCGGACGATCCCCTGAATCCCCTTCGACGACCGAGATGACCGAGCCGACGACCGGCGCGCCTTCGCGGACCGCGACGAGTCCGTGTCGAGCAGGTCGACGACGGCGGCCCGAGCGTTGTTCGTGGCCGTCTCGGTGAGCGACGTGGCCATCTGTACGATGCCACGCAACGTGTGGAACACCATGCGAACCCCCTTGTCATCTGACACGCCCCCACGTGTCAGATTTCGCGTAGTACTCAGGTTGAACGCTACCGTCCGTTGGTAGATGGGCATTTGACCGGTCCTGGCTTAAGGGGGATGACGCATGGCGACGATCGAAGAATGCCGTGCCGCATTGGACAAATTGGGCGAGCAGTTCCACGACATCAGCGACGAGGACCGCGCCAAACATGTCGTCGAGCGCCGGCTCCAATGCCGCATCTCCGACCTGAACGTCACCTTCTACGGCCGCATTCACCGCGAAGGCCTCGACCCCTTCACCGAGATCCCCCCGGCCGACGGCCGCCCCGCCGAAGTGAAACTCACCCTGGGCAGCGAAGACCTCATCGCCCTCGTCAAGGGCGAACTCGACATGGCGCGCGCCCTTTTCGGCGGCAGAGTCAAAATCGACGCCAGCCTGGGCGACCTCCTCCGCCTCCGCCGCCTCCTCTGAACCCTCGCACGAACCCCCGACCCCGTTCGAACGGTGGAATCAGCCCACACGCACCGGTTTGGCGAGACCCGGCCCCTGAACTTCCTTCATCACCCGCCCGACCAGGCACGCCCACCGATTCAGGCCCTCGCCGAGAACCCCGAGCGCTTGACGAGTACTCGGCGAGTGCCACCCGGCGGCCGAAGTGTGAGTGTGGTCAACGGCTTTACGAAGCGACGGCTGCCCTAACACCTGGAAGGCTTCCACCCCGCGCAACCACATCCGCAAGCCATTCGCCTTGGCGGCATCGCCCGTCAGAGCCCCATCGCCACTCGCCACTTTGGCGTCACGGCGACGCCTGCCAAACCGCATTCGGGAGACCTCAACGCCATGGGGAAGAGTCCAGGTCTCACCAGACCACCCGACTGGCCTTCGACATGTAGCGACTCGGTTCTCACGAGGACACTCGGCCGCTCACGACTCGAAGCCAGGGACAGGGCTCACGCATACAAGTCCACTCAACCGGCCTTTTCGTTCCGCAGCCGCCTTCACGCCCCTTCGGCCGACTTGGAGGCCGTGTATTGGCGGCGCGGAAAGCCTGGGCATCAAGATGGGCACCGGCCCCGGCGAATAGGGAGTTGCGACGCTCTGAGGCCGCCGGCGAGATCCTTCGTTTCAGGTCGCCTGCATGGCCAGCCCGTGGAGGGCCCGCGCGGCAGGGGATCCGGGGTCGGCCGTCATCAGGACGACCTCCTGGTCATCCTCGGGCACGAGCAGGACGTCGCAGTTCAACCGCAGCGCACCGGCCTCCGGATGGTCCAGGGTCTTGGTGCGGTGCCCGGGAGCGTGGACCGGACGCGTCTCCCAGATCTGCCGGAACTCCTCACTCCCGGCGTGCAGCTCGGCCAGCAGTTCGGCCAGCTGCGGGTCATGCGGGTAGCGGTCCGCGGACCGGCGCAGCCGCGCCACCACGATGTGCCCGAACTCCTCGGCGCTGGAGCTCTCGTACATCCGCCCCTGACCCAGGAAGCGGCGTCGGGCCAGGTTCGTCGTCCCGTCTCCGGGGTCGGCCCCGAGCAGCGCCCGGGCCAGGGGGTTCCAGGTGACGACGTCGTACGCCGCGTCGGTGACGATGGCACCGGTCTCCGGCAGCCGCTCCAGCATCCGGGCCACATGCGGGCGCACCCGCCGCACGGCGCTGACGCCGGGCGGCGCGCTCGAACCCGCCAGCCGGAACAGATGGCTGCGCTCGGCCGGCGTGAGCCGCAACGCGCGGGCCAGCCCGTCCAGGATCTGGGCCGATGGCCGCGGCCCCCGGGCCTGCTCCAGCCGCGTGTAGTAGTCGACCGACATGTGCGCGAGCTCCGCCACCTCTTCGCGGCGCAGCCCCGGAGTGCGGCGGTCGGTGCCCGTCGCCGCCAGTCCGATCTCGTGCGGACGCAGGGCCGCCCGGCGGTCCCGCAGGTAGTGGGCCAGCTCCTGCAGCGCCACGCCGCCTCCTCCCCCTGCCTGGTACAGGCTGTCCCTGGCAGAGCACCCAGGACCAGGGGAAATGTGGTCGCCATGAACGAACGCACAGCTCTGGTCACCGGTGCCAACAAGGGCATCGGCCAGCATATCGCCCGGCTGCTCGCCGCCGAGGGCCTCACCGTGTACGTGGGCTCCCGCGACCCCGGGCGCGGACAGCGGGCCGTCGAGGAGATCGGAGCCGGGGCCCGTCTGCTGGTCCTCGACGTGACGGATCCCGACGGCGTCGCACAGGCCGCAGCTCAGATCGACCGCCTGGACGTCCTGGTGAACAACGCCGGCATCTCACCGTCACTCGCCCCGCCCACCGACACCGACGTCGAGGAGTACCGGCGCATCTACGAGACCAATGTGTTCGGGGTGGTGACGGTGACCAACGCCTTCCTGCCCGCCCTGCGCCGGTCCCCGCACCCGCGCATCGTCAACATCTCCAGTGGCACGGCGTCGCTGACCTGGAGCACCACTCCCAACCCCCAGTTCACCCCGGGAAGCGGCGCCGCAGCCGCCTACCGGTCGTCCAAGGCCGCCCTCAACGCCCTCACCGTCCTCTACGCCCAGACGCTGGCCGAGGACGGCTTCAAGGTCAACGCACTCGCCCCCGGCCTGCGCGCCACCGATCTCAACCCCCGGGCCGCCGCTGCCGGCGGCGACCCGGCCGAGGCCGCGCAGGGTGCCCTCCGCCTGGCCCTGCTGCCGGACGACGGCCCCACCGGCGGCTTCTTCTCCTGGGACGGAACACCCGTGCCCTGGTGATCGGTCACGGGCGGGCGTCTCACCGGTGAGGTCCATGCGGAGGGGATCAGGCCGCACACGGTGAAGGTGGTTGTCGGCGAGGTCGAACAATGCGTCGATGACGGTGGTGCGCCGCTCGTGGCAGCGGGCGAACAGGTAGAGCGGTTCTGCCAGGCATGGGCGCGTTCGACCCGCCAACGCCGACTGGCCTGGATGGGCCCCTTTGTGCGCGATGCGTCCGCCCCAGCGACAGCCGCAACCGCAGGTCAGGCATGACGCCCCCACGCTCGCAACCTGTCGGCCCGTAACGGCGGAACCGGCATCGCGCTCACACCCCTAGACCGATTCTCCGCTGCCGTGACGGTAATTCGGCATGGCCGGGCCGCTCGCCCATCAGCGAGGTGAACCACCGCGTTCTACGAGGTCAATTGGGATGGCCATCGCCCGCCGCGACGACACCCACTACGTGCTCTAACGACCTGCGGAAGATCCGCCTCATGCCCCGGAAGCAGGCTGATCCGAGAGCACCCCTGCTCGGGCATACCAGCCAGACCCATTCAACCGGCAAGAGAGCAGCACCAGAAGCACCCTGTGATCGCCGCTCCTCCCGGATAGCACTTAGAGCTCCTAACAAAATGAGTTGAGTCGGCGCCAGCAGATGAGGGCGCACGCCAGTTTGAGGAAGGCTTCGTGGATGTCCGCGCGGGCTTCCCAGCGGATCCGTAATCGCCGGAATGCGTGCAGCAGGGCGAAGGTCTGCTCGACGACCCAGCGGTGTCTGCCCAGGCCGGAGCCGTGCGGGGTGCCGCGGCGGGCGATCAGCGGGCGGATCTGCAGGGCACGGACCAGGCGGCGGTACTTGTCGTGGTCGTAGCCGCGGTCGGCCAGGACGGCATCAGGTCGTTGCCGGGGCCGGCCGCACTTGCCACGGATCTTGGGGATGGCGTGCAGCAAGGGCAGCAGCTGGGTGACGTCGTTGCGGTTCGCGCCGGTCAGGATCACCGCCAGCGGGACGCCGGTGGCGTCGGTGATCAGGTGGTGCTTGCTTCCGGCCCGTCCTCGATCGACCGGGGACGGTCCGGTCTGCGGCCCCCTTTTAACGCTCTGATTTGGGA
>NZ_BBXF01000006.1:0-266343 GCF_001570585.1 Herbidospora daliensis
TGCTGGTTGGCGGTGTCGAGGTCGCCTCGGGTGGTGAGCAGGTCGCCGATCATGTTGTGGGAGACGCTGAGGTCGCGTTGGGCCTGGGCGTTGCTGGGGTCGGCGGCGGCGAGTTTCTCAATGGCGATGATCATGGTGTTGAGATGTGACGCTGCGGTTGTCAGATCGCCTGTGAGGATGTGGGCCTGCGCTTCTCGCTCGAGGAGGAGTACGTGGTCACGCGTGATTTCGGTGAAGGTACTCGTAATCTCGCCAAGGAACGATGCGACTGACAGTTCGCCGGATTGGCCTGCCAGCATGTCCGCCACGGCAAGGGCGAAGCCCGCCAGTTCGTCGATCTGATCTGTCGCTTCCAGGTGATGCGCGATCTCGAGCAGATCCGCATATCCGCCCCGCCCGTGTGAGAACCGGTTGAAGCGCATCGCCAACGCGCGTCGATGACTGGCGGCCTCATCGGCTCGGTGCGCTACGAGGGCCGTGGCCGTCCACGTGTGGGTGACCACTTCGCCATCGGCGGTCGACATCAGCAGAGTCAGGTCGAGGAGTCGCTTCACCGCTGCGGCGACCACGGTGATGGCCCCTGCGGGATGCGTCTCGCCGTGCACCGCCCAGACGACGTCCTCAACGCTCATGGGGGCGCGGGATATCGCGCACTGCAGCAGGACGGTCCTCTCTTCTGTGCTGAGCAGGCCCAACAACTGCTCCAGCAGGATGTCTCTCGTCCCGAGCAGCACCGCCTCGTCGACCGCCGTGTCCAGTGTCGGCTTCGTGGTCAGGGTGATGTGGTGGTCTCTCGCCAGCTTGCGCAGCTTGGTGGTGACCTCTTTGAGTTGGCCCCGGCCGTTGTTGAGCAGGGCGTTGACGAACTCCAGCAAGCGTGGGTGTCCGCCGATGGTGACCATCAAGGTCCGGCGGTCCTCGGGTGACAGGTCCCGCAGGGCGGGCAGTCGCAGCAGCATCCGGCGGAGTTCGGCGCGGCTGAGGGGTGGGATCGCCACGTCGACGAGGAAGTCGTCGTCCGGCAGCGGATAGCGGCAGGTCACCAGAAGGCGGCCACGGTGCGCCTGCCGGCAGAACTGGGCGAACGTCTCGGCGAATCCCTCGTCGGTGAACTTGCTGCCGTCAGCATTGAGGTTCTGTTCGAAGTCGTCGAAGACGATCAGTAGTCGGGCCTGGTGGAGAAGCCGGCCGATCACGCCGATCTTGGTCGTGTCATCCGTCGCGGGGTCCATTAGGTGCCGCTGAACCTCGGGCCGGCCCTCGAAGGCGACGGCCACACTCTCGATCAGGCCGAGGGGGTTCCACAGTCCCTCGTGGACGACGGTGGTCCAGCCGTCGTCGCCGAGCCTGCTCATCGCGCGTCCGGCCACGGCGGTCTTACCGATGCCGCCGATCCCCGTCAGGACGACACCCGAGATGTCGCCGAGCTCTCGCACGCTCGGGTTGCCGCGCAGGACGTTCATAACGGTCCGGAGTTCGGGTCGGCGCCCTATCAGTGAACCGATCGGGAGGGCGCGCACGCTGCCGCCCGCGGGCGGGTGGTTCGCGCGGGACAGAGGTCGCGCCGGGCCGGAGGTCGTCCGCAGTGGCGGGTCGTCCTGGGCGCAGAGCAGGGTGGCGATCCCGTATTCGGGGCGGCCCTTGTCCGTGGTGGCGCGGCGGCGGCGGCTTTCCAGTTCGCTTCGGGCGACGGCCAGCGCATACGCAGGGGTGGTTTCGGGCTTGGCGGCCAGGGCGTTGTAGAAACGCCGCGCCAGGTCGGTGGCGTACACGTCGGAGACGGACGCCTGCATGGCCAGCACCCGATCGGCTCCTTGGCGGATGAGGCCAGCGGCCAGCCCTTCGGCCCCGCCGGGTGCGGGGGCGGCGCCGGCGCAGGCGGACACCACGATCAGGGGGAGCGGGCAGGTTCCGGCGCGGAGGACCTCGACGAGGCCGTCGGTGTCGACGGGTTCGGGGCTGCCGTCCTCGTCGGACAGTTCCACTCCGAGGGGGTTGCCGTGGGCCGACAGGTGCAGGATGTGGTACTGATCTTGCTGGAGGGCGCGGATGATCTCGGCGGAGCTCGGCACCTCCAGGATCCTGACCTGGACCTGTTCCATCTCCTGCACGTCGGCGACCGCGTCGAGGACCGCCTGCATCTCGGCCTCGACGTCGAGGGGGACGTTCCGGGTCGTGTTCTCGTCCGGGGCCGAAACGGCGACGAGGATCTTCAGCGGGCCGGAGAGTGGCGCCACCGCCGGGTGGCCGACGCCGGCGATCCGACGGCGCATCTGGACGCCGGGCATCGTGACCAGCGGGGTGCCGTTGAGGGTGATCAGCTCGTAGGGCAGGGTGCTCGATCCGGCATCGACGTCGCAGACGATTTCCACGACCGTGCCCAGCGCGGAGCCGGTCAGCAGGGTCGTGAGGTGGTCGACCGTCTCGTCGGACAGCAGCGTCCGCGCGAGCGCGCCGCCCGTCTGGAGCAGCCGCTGTTCGGCTTCGCCGCCCCTCAGCCCGAGGGCGTGCCACGCGTCGTCGACGCCGTAGGGGCGCCGGCTCTCGACCGTGCCGAGGACGGTCCCGGAGACGGTCGTCTCGCAGGTCAGCGTCGTGCCCTCCGAGCGCACCCGGAGGACCACCTCGTGCCGGAGCGGGATGGCGGGCAGGGGGCGCGGCAGGAGGCCGGGGGCGGTCAGCAGAGGCGGGTCGTAGGGGTTCAGGGGTCGGCCGAGCAGGTAGCGCAGGAGCCCTTCCGCTCCTGGAACCGTGAAGTCGGTGATCGTGTAGTAGGTGCGAGATTCGGCTGTGAGGAATCCGGGGATGTCGTCGATCCGCCCGCCCGGGAGGACCACCGACAGGAACTTCTTCCCGGCGTCGTCGGCCTGCCGGTTGAACTGGTGCTTGACCTCCCGGGCCTCCCAGCGCACCCCGCGCCGTTCGGTCGGCGGCGCATTCCCATCGGCGGCCCGGCGGTATTCGGCGGAGGCGATGACCAGCACGAAATCCGCATCGCGGATCTGCGCGCTCATCCAGTCGGGCCAGAACTGCGGTTCTCTCGCCGCCGACTCGTCGAGCCTCGCGTCGACCCCGTTCGCGCGCAGGAACGCCCACAGAGTCCGCACCTGTTCTGCGTGGGCGGCGTCGTCATGGGCGTAGGAAATGAACACGCGCGGGTTGGTCACCACAACTCCATTCGGCCCTTGGGTTGCTCACTTTAGGTGAGGAGAAGGCCTCATTGTGCAGTGTGCCGCGAAGTGTGAAACGTCGAGATAAATGCCAGATTTACGGTCGTTCCTAGACGGGGAATTCGGCCGCCATTCGCACCGCCTCGCCGAGTGGCGGCACATTCCATTCCGCGCGTTCCTCATCGGTCGTGCCGGGTTCCACGTCCCACAACCGGAACCCGTCGCCGTCCTCCACGTACTGGGTGCCGTAGTGCTGCGGCAGGCCCTGGTGCATCAGCCACCGGTCCATCGCCGCCGCCGCCAGCCACTTGGCCGGCCCGTAGCCCGCCAGCGCGCTCAGCCGGGCCAGCACGTGGGCCAGGTGGAAGTGCTCGACCAGATGGGAGTGCTGCAGGACCATCGCCGCGTTGTAGTAGTCGCGCGGCGACCGCACGTGCCCGCTCCCCAGCAGCCGCATCACCTTGGCGCGGCGGGCCTGGTCGCGTTCGAACGCGCCGTCGGCCGGCACGTCGCCGGTCCGGTCGGCCTGGTCGTCGGCGAACAGGCCGATGAGCACCGGGTTGTCGGGGGAATGGGCGTCGGGTGCGGGGAGCCGGTCAAGGACCAACGGCAGGTTGAACCGTTCTCCGATCAACCGCAGGCTCGGCATGCCCCCAGTGTGAACGGCCGCTTAGGTGGCGTCGAGGGTGTCAGTCGTCGTACTCGCGGGTGAACTTGACGATGCGGCCGTTCGAGATCGCGACGTACACGTCGTACTCCCAGTTGCCCTTCTCCAGTTCGATCTTCCAGGTGCGGTGGCCGTGCTCGTACTCGCGCTCGACGTCGCTCACGTAGGCGCCGGGCACCTTCTTCTTCGCGATCTTCACCGCCTGGGCCTTCGTGACGGAGGCGGTGGTGGCGGCGACGGCCGGGGTGGCGGCGGCGGTCAGGCCGAGCACGGCGACCGCGGCGGCGAGTGCGTATCGGATTCTCATGCCCTCAGACTCGCCGGATCGCCGATAGCGGCACGCTAAGACGTCACTAACGTCAGCACCACCCGCGCGCCGCCGCGCGGGGATCTCTCCAGGCGCGTCTCCGGTACGGTCCGGCGCACGATGTCCAGGCCCAGCCCGGTCGACCCGGCTCCGCTGTGGCCGCGTTCCAGGGCGGCGGGGCCGAAGCCGGGGCCGTCGTCCTCCACGACCAGTTCGCGGGGCGTCAGGCGTACCGAGAAGGAGACCCCTTCGTCGGTGTGGGCGAACACGTTCTCGAAGAGGGCGTCGAGGGCGGCGGCGAGGTCGGGGGCGGAGACGGGCACCTCGACGGGGTGCGGCGGGACGGTCACGGAGAAGGCGCGTTCCTGCTCCTCGGCCAGCACCGACCAGAACTCGGCCCGCTCGCGCACCACGACCGCCGCGTCGCACGAGCCCTTCTCCCGGGTGCGGCGGCGGGCGTCGAGGATCACCGAGGTGACGGCCTTCTCCAGCGCGTCGACGCGGGCGGCGATGCGGTCGGCCTCCGCCGGGTCGCGCAGCGACTCGGCCTCCAGGCGCAGCCCGGTCAGCGGGGTCCTGAGCCGGTGCGAGAGGTCGGCGACGGTCTCACGCTCCTCGGCCAGCAGTTCGCCGATGCGCCCGGCGAGGTGGTTGAGCGCCAGCCCGGCCGACCGCACCTCCGGCGGCCCGCCCGGCACCGCGCGGGCCTCCAGGTCGCCGCCGGCCAGCCGGTGGGACACCCGGGCCAGCGCGGTCGTCGGGCGGGTGATCGCGAGGGCCAGCCGGTCGGCCAGGGCCACGCCGAGCCCGATCAGCACCACCCCGAGCAGCAGCAGCCCGAGCCACGTCTCGCCGACGCCGCGCGACAGGTCGCCGGAGGTCAGCGTCACCTGGACGACGCTCGTCCCGTTCGGCCCCTGCACCGCGACCAGGACCTCGCGTCCGCCCGACGGGGAGACGGCGGTGAAGCTGCGCCCGCGCCGGGCCAGCTCGACCGCCTCGGAGACCGGCCGCGTGCCGGGCGCGAAGACCGTGACGTCGTGGCCGCCCGCCGCCTCGGCGCGGCTGACGGCCAGCGCCAGGGTCGCCTCGTCGACGGTCCCGATCACCGCCCCGACCGACTGCGCCTCGGCCGTGGCCTGCGTGATCGCGTTGTTCTCGGCGGTCGCCCGCACCAGCAGGGCCAGCGGCACCAGCATCGCCACCAGCACGAGCGAGGTGGTCGCGGCCACCAGCAGCGCGAGGCGGCTCCTCACGGCGACACCAGTTTGACCCCGACGCCGCGCAGGGTGTGCAGGTAACGCGGTTCCTGGGCGGTCTCGCCCAGCTTGCGCCGCAACCACGACAGGTGCACGTCGACGGTCTTGTCGGTGCCGCCGTAGGGCAGCTGCCACACCTCGATGAGCAGCTCGCGTTTGGTCACCACCTGCCCGGCCCGCGAGGCCAGGTAGAGCAGCAGGTCGAACTCGCGCGGCGTCAGGTCGAGCCGCCGCCCGTCGAGCAGCGCCTCCCGGCCGCGCGGGTCGACCCGCAGGCCGCCGACCGTCACGGTCGGGTCGCCCGCCGGGGAACCGGTCCGCCGCAGCACCGCCCGCACCCGCGCGTCGAGCTGGGCCGCCGTGAACGGCTTGACCAGGTAGTCGTCGGCCCCGGCGTCCAGCACCCGGACCGACTCGGCGTCGCCGTCGCGGGCGGTCGCCACGATGACCGGCACCGCCGAGACCGCGCGCAGCATGCGCAGCAGCTCGGCGCCGTCGAGGTCGGGCAGGCCCAGGTCCAGGACGACCAGGTCGGGCCGGTCGTCGAGGGCCATCCGCAGCCCGTCGAGCGCGGAGGCCGCCGACGCGACGGCGTGTCCTCTGTCGCGCAGGGCGCGGACCAGCGCGGTCCGGATCGTCACGTCGTCTTCGATGAGCAGCAGGCTGGCCATGGTGCCCGACACGCTAGCCAATGTCCGGTTCGACGGCGAAGGGCCTTAGCGTCGTGTTAACCCGGCCTTAGCCCAGGGAGAGGGAGGGTGGGCGGCATGGATCGGCGTCTCGTCCTCGCGGTCGCGGGCTGGGTGGTCGCGGCGCTCGCGGCGACCGTCGCCGGGCTGGTCGTCATCGGCTCCTTCGGCGGCGCGTTCCGCGGGCCCGGCGACCAGGCGCTCTCGGCCGAGGCGGTGCGCCGCGAACTCGCGCTGCCCGCCCCCTCCGCCGCCCCGCGCCCCTCCGGCCCGTCACCCGCCGCGACGGCGAGCCGGGTCGTGTCGACCGAAGGGGGCACGGTCGTCGTGTCCTGTACGGCCGGCCGCGCGCACCTCACCTCCTGGACCCCCGCCCAGGGCTGGCAGACCGACGACGTCGAGCCCGGCCCGGCCGCCCAGGCCAAGGTCAAGTTCGAACGGGGCGAGGCCGAGGTCGAGGTGGAGACCCACTGCGAGGGCGACGTGCCGCGGACCGTCGTCGGGACCGACTAGAGCAGCCCCTCGACCAGCGCCTCGACCACCTCGTCGGTGGAGGTCTCCGGATCGATCGGCACGGTCAGCCGGTCGAGCAGCAGCCCGTCGACGGCGTAGTGGAACAGCGCGATCTCGGCGGCCCCGCCGGGCAGCCCGGCCGCCTTGTTGTACGCCACGTCGGCCCGGAAGCCCTCCAGCAGCACGCCCCGCATGAGGTCGGCGACCTCGGGCCGCCGGGCCGCCTCCAGCCGCAGCTCGAACCAGGCCAGCGTGACCTCGGGATGGGCGCTCAACCGGCGCACGATGTCACGCACGTGGCGGGCGAACGAGGCCCGGTCGGGCGGGTGGGAGGCCAGCTCGGCCAGCACCTCGGGAGCGGGTGCGAACCGTTCGCCGATGCGGGCGACCAGCCCTTCGAGCAGGTCGGCCCGGGAGCGGAAGTAGTTGGACGCCGTGCCGGTCGGGGCGCCGCACTCGGCGTCGACCGCCCGGTGGGTGAGCCCCCGCGAGCCCTCCCGGGCCAGCACCCTGATGCCGGCGTCGGCCAGCTCTGCCCGTCGTCCCGCGTTCCGCGCCATGACGACGAGGGTAGCGCAACCACGACGGCTGTAGTAGTTTCGAGCCAATCACTACACCTGCTGTGGTTGGAGCACTGATGCGAGAACTCACCTATTACGTCGCCGTCTCGCTCGACGGCCGGATCTCCGGCCCCGCCGACGACTTCTCGGCGTTCCCGGTCGAGGGCGACCACATCGAGATGATCAAGCGCGACTACCGCGACACCATCGCCGGCGTCGGGCTGCGCATGCTCGGCCTCACCGCCGACGGGTCGCGCTTCGACACCACCCTGATGGGCTGGAACACCTACGCCGCGGGCTTCGCCCACACCCGCGACCCCTACCCGCACACCCGCCAGTACGTCTTCTCCCGCACCCGCGGCCCCGCCGACGTGCCCGACGGCATCACCCTCACCGGAGAGGACCCGGTCGAGGTCGTGCGGCGGCTCAAGAAGGAGGAGGGCACCGGCATCTGGCTCTGCGGCGGCGGCCTGCTCGCCGGGGCCCTCGCCGACGAGATCGACCGGCTGGTGCTGAAGGTCAACCCGGTCGTGCTGCACGACGGGGTGCCGCTGTTCGCCGGCCCCTACACCCCGCGCCCGTTCCGGCTGGAGCGCAGCACGCCCTACGACTCAGGCGTGGTGGTCAACGAGTACGTCTACGGCTGAGGCTTGCAGATGTTCTGCGTCGCCGTGCGGGCCGCCGGGGTCGGCGCCTTCGACGGGGTCGGCGCGGCCGTCGGCACGGTCACCTTCTCGACCTCGTTGTTCTCGGTGCCGATGATGACCTCGATGCCCTCGACGTCGACCTGGCGCATCTCCGCGCCGGGCAGCGCGGCGGCGACCGTGCGGGCGGAGTCTTCGCGCCCGGCGGCGTAGCGGATCACCGTGTTCTTGTAGTCGCGGCGGCCGGTGTCGCCCGCCTGCTCGGGCACCAGGAAACCCGCGCCGAGCAGGGCGTCGCGGGTGCGGCCGCCCAGGCCCGTGACGAGGGTGCCGTTGAGGACCGTCAACCGGATGCGGTTCGGCGGCACCGACAGCGGGGCCGACCGGCTCAGCTCCGGGGTCTTGGACGCCGTGGCCGACGGGGTCGCCGACGGCGACGGCTTGACCGGCTTGGCGAGGTCTTCGTCGTTGTCGATGCGGCGGAACATCTCGGCGGCGGCCGTCTTGTCCCACAACACCGCCGACTCGCCGGTCGGGGTCGTGTAGTTGACGTCGGCGATCGGCACGGTCGCGAACGACACGTCGTCGGTCGACACGTCTTTCAGCTGGGTGGCCAGGTCGAGCATGTTGCCCGACAACTCGTCGTCGACCGTGAGGGTGCGCAGCGTCGAGTTGACCAGGGCGCCCAGCTTGGCCGGGTTGGTGAGCGTGCCGCCGCTCAGCGCCTGCTGGAGCATCGCCGAGATGACCTGCTGCTGGCGGTCGATGCGGTCGAGGTCGGAGCGCGCGGTGGCCCGGGTGCGGGCGTAGGCGAGGGCGTTGACGCCGTCGAGGTTGTGGGTGCCGGCCGTCAGGACGAGCTTGGTCTTGTCGTCGTTGATCGGCACCGGCGTGCAGACCGTGATGCCGCCGAGCGAGTCGACCACGTCGATGAAGCCCATCACGTTGACCTCGACGTAGTGGTTGATGCGCATGCCGGTGGCCTGCTGCACCGCCCGCACGGCGAGCTTGGCGCCGCCGAACTGGTAGGCACTGTTGATCTTGTGGCTGCCCTGGCCGGGGATCTCGGTCCACGTGTCACGCGGGAGCGAGACCACCGTCACCTTCTTGTGGTCCTCCGACACGTGCACGACCATCATCGTGTCGGTGCGCTGGCCGACCTCGCGGCCCAGGTGGAGCTGGTTCTGCTGGCGGCGCGACAGGTCGTCGCGCTTGTCGACGCCGACCAGGAGGATGTTCATCGCCCCCCGGGTGGCCGAACCGGCGGTGCCGGCGTCGACCGAGGTGATGCGGCCGGAGACGTAGGTGGGCAGCGCCCACGCGAAGCCCGAGCCGACGAGCACCAGGCTCGACAGGGTGCCGGTCACGACGATGGAGCGCATGCTCGCCCGGCGGTGCCGGCGGCCCTTGCGGGGAGCTGCTACCCGGACCCCTCCGTAGGCGTCGCCGCCCACGTGAACACCCGAGTCCTCCACGCGCTCCCCCTTCGAGGTTGCCGTCCACGCCCCCTCGTACAGTAGCGTGAGCGCAGCCATGAACCCCTTCCTCGACGCGCCCCCCGCGGTCTCCGTCATCATGCCGGTGCTCAACGAAGAGCGGCATCTACGCGAAGCGGTCCAGCAGGTCCTCGACCAGGACTATGCGGGCCCGATCGACGTCGTCCTGGCGGTCGGCCCCTCCCGCGACCGCACGCAGGAGGTCGCCGACTCGATCGCCGCGGCCGACTCCCGGGTGACCCTGGTGCCCAATCCCACGGGCCGCACCCCCAACGCGCTCAACGCCGCGATCAACGCCTCCAAGGGCGAGGTGGTGGCCCGGGTCGACGGCCACGCCATGCTGCCGCGCGACTACGTGCGCACCGCCGTGGAAACCCTTCAGGCCACCGGCGCCGACAACGTCGGCGGCATCATGGCCGCCGAGGGCGTCAGCCCGTTCGAGAAGGCGGTCGCGCGGGCGATGACGTCCAAGATCGGGGTCGGCAACGCCGCCTTCCACGTCGGCGGCGAGGGCGGCCCGGCCGACACCGTCTATCTGGGCGTGTTCCGGCGCACCGCGCTGGAGCGGGTCGGCGGCTACGACGAGCACTTCCAGCGCGCCCAAGACTGGGAGATGAACCACCGCATCCGCGCGACCGGCGGCCTGGTGTGGTTCCAGCCGAAGATGCGGGTCTCCTACCGGCCGCGCGCCACCGTCGGAGCCCTGGCCAGCCAGTACTTCCACTACGGCCGCTGGCGGCGGGTGGTGGCCCGCACCCACCAGGGCACCATCAACCTCCGCTACCTGGCCCCGCCGATCGCGGTCTCGCTGATCGTGCTGGGCCTGGTCGCCGGGTTCTTCTGGCCGCCGGCGTTCGTCGTGCCCGTCGGCTACCTGCTGGCCATCGTCGCCGGTTCGGTGCTGACCGGCCGCGACCTCGAACCGGCCGCCCTGCTGCGCCTCCCGGTCGTCTACGCCGCCATGCACCTGTCATGGGGGACCGGCTTCATCACCAGCCCGAAGCGGCTGCGCAAGAAGCAGGAGACGGTCGGGCTACAGGACCTGTTTCATTAGCCCCTGCCGGTAGGCCTCCTCGACGGCGTCGGCGAACCGGGCCATCGGCTCGCCGTCGCCGAGCAGATACCCGCGCAGGGCGCGGCGGGCGTCGGCGAGTTCGTCCTCGCCCGGGTCCTTCGACAGCTGGGCCAGGATCTCGGGCAGCTCCCGCAGGTCCTCCGACAGCAGGTAGGCCGCCTGGGCCGACGGATAGCGGGTGACGAACTCGGCCCGTTCCTTGTCGGCCACGTTGGTGACGACGTAGGGCTTGCCCGAGGCCATGAAGTCGGCGACCACACTCGAGATGTCGCTGATCAGCAGGTCGGCGTCGTTGAAGCAGTCGTACAGGCTCGGCTTGGGGCCCAGCACCACCGTGCCGGCGTCGGGGTGTTCGCGGCGCAGCCGGGCCATGATCGCGCCGTGGGCGCGGCGGACCGTCATCGACCGGTGGCCGGTCAGCGGGTGGGGCTTGTAGACGACCCTGACCCCTTCGGCCAGCAGCGCGTCGACCAGGTGCGGGCCCATCGCCGCCACCGAACTGTGGAACAGGTCGTCGGTCCAGCCCTCCCAGGTGGGCGCGTAGAGCACCGACCGCGTCTGCGGACCTTTCTCCTGCATATGAGGCAGATTCCCGGCGCGAGCCACGGCCGGTCTTCGACCGTCCGCGACTCGCTTGATTCCGGCCAACTGTGGCCGGCCCACCTCGACGATCGCCTCGTCGCGCACCCCGACCCCGGCCCGCCGGTAGCGGTCGCGACCGGCCGGCCCGGCCACCCACACCTGGTCGTAGACCTTCGTGTACGGGTTGAACGACGCCTCCTTGTCGCTGTCGCCGTGGCCGACGAACACGCTCACCACGCCCGGCACCCGCAACATGTGGATGTTGTTGCCGACGTTGGCGGCGAACAGCGCCACCCGGGCGCTGTCGAGCCCGCGGAAGTTCATCATGTCGACCGCCGAGGGGATGCACAGCACCGGCAGCGACGTCGGGGCCAGCGCGGTGAACAGCGGCCGTTCGCGCAGCACCACGATGGCCCGCCGGGGCAGCGCCTCCAGCACGGGCAACCACATCGACGCCTGGTAGACCGCGTTGGCCGCGCCGGAGAAGTAGAGGATGACCTCGGGATCGTAGGCCCTGACCTGGTCGTCGACCAGCTGCACGACCCGCCGCCGGTCGGCCACCGGCGCGGCGCGGCGCAGTTCCAGCCCGAGCACCGCCGTCACCACGGCCATGGCGGCCAGCGTCGCCGTCACCCCGGCCCCGGCGAGCCAGGTGTCGCCCGAGAGACCGGCCACCGCCGCGAGCACGACGGGCGGCACGTCGAAGTAGAGCAGCCGGGTCCCGCGCTGGCCGAGCAGCCGGCCGGGCGGCGCCTTCGGCAGCGTGACCTGGAGGTTGCGCGACTCGACCGGCCGCAGGTGGTGCCACCGGTGCAGGAACAGCGCCAGCCCGGTCTGGGTGGCCCGCATCGCGTGGAAGATGAACAGCCCGCCCGCCACCAGCTCGAACGGCAGGCCCAGCCGGGCCAGCAGCAGCACCGCCGCCATCTCGCGGGCCAGGAACCGGACCGTCACCCCCAGGTGGACCCGGCTCAGCTGGTCGGCCGCCGCCTTCGGCAGCACGAGCTCGGCGGCGTAGGACACGAGCACGGCGGCGGCGAACACCCACGGCGACGGCGCCAGCGCCGCCGCCACCAGCACCGGGTAGGAACCCAGCACTACGCCCGTGACCAGGACTTTCTTCCCCATAGTGGGGGGTTACCCAGTCAGCCGCACATCGATCACCTGTCCGGTCAAAGGGGACACCAGCACATCGATGCTGGTCTCGGCCACCGCGTAGGGGGACAACAGGGAGGTCGGCGGCTCGTCGCCGAACGCGCGCTGCCGCATCGGAGTCGCGGTGCGTTCGGGGTTGACGCAGTTGACCCTGATCCCGTGGGGCGCCCACTCGTCGGCGAGCGCCTGGGTGAGGTTGACGACGGCGGCCTTGGCCGAGGAGTAGAGGCTGTAGTCGGCCCGGCCGCGCGTATAGGAAGAGGAGGTGTAGAGCAGCAGGTGGCCGCGTGTCTCGGCGAGGTGGCGGAACGCCGCCCTGGCCACGTTGACCGGGCCCAGGTAGTTGACGCCCACCGTCTCCTCGACGGTCGCCGGGTCGGTGTCGGCCAGCTTGCCCATGTGGAGCACGGCCGCGGTGTTGACCACGAAGTCGATGCGCCCGGCGGCGGCCCGCACGCCTCGCAGGGCCTCCTCGACCGCGGCCGGGTCTTGCACCGCGACCCCGCCGGCGCTGCGGGAGAAGACGTGGACGTCGGCCCCGTGCTTGCGGGCCAGGTCGACGACGTCGGCGCCGATGCCGTAGGAGCCGCCGAAGACGACCATCACCTTCCCGGTGAGGTCGAGGCCGGGCTGCGGGTCGGGCGGGGTGGCGGCGGCGAGCTGGAACAGCTTGTCGGCGATGTAGACGTCGACCGGGTGGGTCACCTTCATGTTGTGCTCGCTGCCGGGCACGATCGCGATCGGCACGTCGGGGCGGTAGCGCAGCATGACGCCGCAGTCGTCGGTGGCCGGCCGCTTGTCGAAGTCGGGGTCGGCCAGGGCGCGCCTATAGGCGTCGCGGATCACCGACAGCCGGAAACACTGCGGGGTCTGCCCCCGCCGCAGCCCCGACCGGTCGGGAATGTCGCGGATGATCTCACCCGACGGCCCCGGGACCGCCACCACCACGGTGTCGCTCGACGGGATCGCGACGTCGACCGCCTGGAACTCCTGCAACTTCTCGACGCACTCGGCGATGATGCGGGGCTCGATCAGCGGCCGCACGGCGTCGTGCAGCAGGACGTCACATTCCTCGTCTCCCAGGGCGGATAGGGCCAGCCAGGTCGACTCGGTCCGGCTCGTTCCGCCGTCGATCACCTTGCTGACCTTCGTGAAACCGTTACGCTCCACGAGCGCCCGCACCTCGTCGCCGAACCCCGGGGTCATCAGCACGACGACCTCGTCGACGTCGGGGTGGCCGTCGAAGACGGCGAGGGTGTGCTCCAGGATGGTCCGGCCCGCGATCTTGAGGAGCTGCTTCGGCGTGCCCAGCCCGACCCGCTGCCCGACGCCTCCGGCCAGCACGACGCCGACCGTGCGCAACCGTGATTCGATCATCTTGATCCTCCCCGCCCGCACGATACTTCTTGGGGCAGATTCAGAACGCGAGCCACGACCGGCCGCCGGCCGTCCGCGGCTCGCTTCCGTGACGGTGATTGCCCATTAGTGATCACTCGGTTACTTTTCGGGTTACGGCGGGCGTCGAGTGAAGTGGGGTCTGACATGCAGGTTCAGCCCGACACGGTCACGCAGACCGTGGCGGTCGTGCTCGCCAACACCCCTGCGGCCCGGCTGGCCTGCGACGGGGGCACCGTGCTCGGACGGCTCACCGAACAGCTCACCTCGATCCCGGTCGCGGTCAGAGTGGTCGGCCGCGCGGGCGGCGACCTCGCCGACGACCTCAGGGAGATCGCCGTCGTGGCCCGGTCAGGCTCCGCGCCGCTGGCCATCATCTCAGGTGACGTGGTCGCCCACACCGAGGCCATCGCCAACCTCCTGGAGCACCCGGCCCGGAGCACCGGCGCGCTGGTCGCCGAGGGCGAGCCCGGCCCCGGCGCGAGCCCGGTCAGGGTCGAGCACGACCGCGTCGCGGCGGCCGGCAACTCCTTCCACCAGCTCGTCGGCCCCAACGCCACCTTCCGCGGCGTGCTCCAGGTGGGCGCGGCCGACCTGCCGCGGCTGGCCGCCGTCGCGGCCGAGCTGAGCGACCTGGCCAAGGAGGACCTGCTCGGCGAGGCCCGCGACGACGAGGCCGCCGACCTGCTGCTGGCCGGGCTGGTGCGCTCCGGCGTGCCGGTCGCGGCGGTCCCGCTCGGGGTGCTGCACGCCGAACGGGTGACCGGGCAGGAGGCCGCCGACGCGGCGTTCGGCCGCCTCGGCGCGGTCGACGAGGAACGCGCCCGGCTCGACGCCGCGGTCAAACAGGACGACGGCTTCTTCGCCACCTACGCCGTCAGCACCTGGTCGCGCCACCTGGTGAAGGCGGCGGCCTGGTTGCGGCTGACGCCCAACGGGGTGACCGGCATCTCCGTCGGCCTGGCGGCGATGGCGGCGATCTGGTTCTCCACCGGCACCCGGCCCGCCCAGCTCGCCGGGGCGGTCGCGCTCTACCTGTCGTTCGTGCTCGACTGCGTCGACGGGCAGCTGGCCCGCTACACGCGCCGGTTCAGCCCGATCGGGGCGTGGCTCGACGCGACGTTCGACCGGGTCAAGGAGTACGTCGTCTACGTCGGCCTGGCCATCGGCTACGCCGGCGGGATGGTCGGCGGCAACACCGGGCCCGGGAACATCTGGGCGCTGGCGGTCGCCGCGATGGTGCTCCAGGCGATCCGGCACATGATCGACTTCTCGTACGCCGGAGCCGTCGCCGACGCCGCGAAGGTCGGCTCGGCGTGGGGGAACGCGCGCCGGTCGCTGGCCGTGGCGGCCGACGGGGCCCGGCTGGTGCAGCTGGCCGGAAGGCTGGAGAAGGGCACCGCGACCCGCTGGGCCAAGAAGATCATCGTGCTGCCGATCGGCGAGCGCATGGCGCTCATCGCCGTCACGGCGGCGTTCTTCAACGCCCGCGTCACCTTCCTCGCCCTGCTGCTCTGGGGCGGCGTCGCCACCCTCTACACGCTCACCGGACGGATCGCGAGGTCGCTCTGATGACGACGACTCACCTGTCTCCGGTGCCCGCCGGCCACGTGGTCGCCTACCGCGACGACGGCCCGCTGTCGGGCGCGATGGGCACCATGGTCTCCGGCCAGATCCCGCCGCTGCCGCCGGCCCTGGCGGGCCTGTTCGTGACCGGGGTGCTGCTGACGCTCGGGGTGGCCGGCGCCGACGGCCTGGCCGTGTTCGCACCGGCGGTCGCGCTGCTGCTGGCCGGGCCGGGCTCCTCCCACCGCCACGACGGCCGGCTCGACTGGCTGGTGCCGCCGATCCTGCGCATCACCGAATACGGCTTCGTGGCCTCGGTCGGGTTCGCCCACGGGGTACCCCCGGTGATCATCTTCCTGCTGCTCGGCGCTATCCTCTTCCACCATTACGACCTCGTCTACCGGGTCCGCCAGCACGTCTACCCGCCCGCCTGGCTCGCGGCGGCGGGGTTCGGCTGGGAGGGCCGGATGCTCGTGGTCGCCGCGGGCGCCTGGTTCGACGGGGTGACGGCGGTGTTCCTGCTCCTGGCCGTCTACCTGTGGGGCATGTTCGGCTGGGAGAGCGTGACGTGCTGGCTCGCGGCTCCGCGATCCGGTACGGAGGCCGCCAATCTCGGCATCAATGATTAATCTGAACAACAGCCCTCAATCGGATTACACGATCAGGTCCGGTTGGCAACTAACCTGTGGGGTTACACGCAGATCGACCCCAAGGAGCGCACGTTGCTGGGAATGGTGCTGGCCGCCGGAGCCGGCCGCCGTCTAAGGCCCTACACCGACACACTGCCCAAGGCGCTGGTGCCGGTCGACGGGGAGACGACGATCCTGGACATCGCCCTGGGCAACCTCGCCGCGGTGGACCTCCGCGAGGTCGTGGTGATCGTGGGATATCAGGCACAGGCCGTCGTCGACCGCAAGGCGGCGCTCGAAGACCGCCACGGCGTCAACCTGACGCTGGTCTTCAACGACAAGGCCGAGGAGTGGAACAACGCCTACTCCCTCTGGTGCGCCCGCGACTACTTCTCCCACGGCGTGCTGCTGGTCAACGGCGACACCGTCCACCCCGTCTCGGTCGAGCACACCCTGCTGAACGCTCCCGAGACCAGCGACGTGCTGCTCGCGGTCGACGACGTGAAGACGCTCGGCGACGAGGAGATGAAGGTCACCCTCGGCGGTGAGCAGCTCAAGCGCATCACCAAGCTGATGGAGCCCTCCGAGGCCTACGGCGAGTACATCGGCGCCACCCTCATCCGGCCGGGCGCGGCCGAGCGGCTGGCCGACGCGCTGCGCACCACCTTCGAGCGCGACCCGCAGCTCTACTACGAAGACGGCTACCAGGAGATGGTCGAGCGCGGGGAGTCCATCCACGTCGCCCCGATCGGAGACGTGCGGTGGGTGGAGGTCGACAACCACGACGACCTCGCCAAGGCCCGCGTCATCGCCGCGACCTACTGAGAGGGCGGGCACATGCCGATTCTGGCGAGGATGCTCCCCGCACCCATCACCATGGAGGTGCGCCGGGGCGCGATCGCGCAGCTCGGAACGCTGCTGGCCGACAGCCGGGTGGCGACCTCCGGGCGGGTGGCGGTGGCCGTGGGCGCGGGCCTGGGCGACCGCATCACCGAGGTCATCGCGCCCTCGCTGGGCGACGCCGAGGTCTTCCGGGTGCCCGACGGCTCGGTCGACGCCGCCATCACGCTGGGCGCCGACCTGCGCAAGGGCGCTTACGAGGCGCTGGTGGGCATCGGCGGCGGCAAGACCATCGACGCCACCAAGTACGCCGCCTCGCTGGCCGGCATCCCCATGGTCGCCGTGGCGACCAACCTGGCCCACGACGGCATCTGCTCGCCGACCGCCTCGCTCACCCACGAGAGCGGCAAGGGCTCGTTCGGCGTGCCGATGCCGGTGGCGATCATGGTCGACCTCGACTTCGTCCACGACGCACCCCAGGCGCTGGTGCGCTCGGGCGTCGGCGACGTGATCAGCAACCTGTCGGCGATCGAAGACTGGCAGCTCGGCAACGCCGAGCGCGGTGAGCCGATCGACGGGCTGGCCTGTTCGATGGCCCGTACGGCCGCCGAGGCCGTCATGGGGCGCAGCGACTCCGTCGAGTCCGACGCGTTCCTGACCGTCTTGGCGGAGGCTTTGATTCTTTCCGGCATGTCGATGGTCATCGCGGGGTCAAGCCGTCCGGCGAGTGGCGGAGATCATGAGATCCTGCATGCCGTGGATCAGCTCTTCCCCGGCACCTCCAACCACGGCGAGCTGGCCGGCATCGGCGCCGCGTTCTGTTTCCACCTGCGCGACGACCAGACCCGCCTGGGCCAGATCGTCGACTGCCTGCGCCGCCACGAACTGCCGGTCACCCACCTCGACGTGGGCCTGACCACCGAGCAGTTCGCCGAGGCGATCGCGCTCGCCCCGTCGACCCGTCCGGGTCGATACACCATCCTTGAGCATCTCCGCCTGACCGAGGGCGAGATCCGTGATCGAGTTGAGGGTTATGTCCACGCCGTCGGTCGCTGAGGTCCGCGCCAAGGCGCAGCCCGAGATGACCCTGGAGCGCCGCAACGGGGAACACTGGGCGGGCCTGCTCTACATGCGCAAGTTGTCGATCTACGTCACCTGGGCGCTGGCCCGCACCCCCATCACGCCCAACCAGGTCACCGGCCTGATGATCGTGACCGGGGTGGCGGCGGGCGCGGTGCTGGTGCTGCCGGGCCTGGCCGCGGCCGTGCTGGCGGCCCTGCTGGTGCAGGTCTACCTGCTGCTCGACTGCTCCGACGGCGAGCTGGCCCGGTGGACCGGGCGCACCTCGCTGACCGGGGTCTACCTCGACCGGGTGGGCCACTACTTCGCCGAGGCGGCCATCCTCATCGGGCTCGGCTTCCGGGCCTCCGAGGTCTGGCCCGACTGGTACACCGTGCTCGGCTTCGCCGCCGCGCTCGGCGCGATTCTGATCAAGTCGGAGACCGACCTGGTCGACGTCGCGCGGGCCCGGTCGGGGCTGGTCGCGGCGACCGAGTCGTCGGCGACCCAGTTCCAGTCGCGCAAGCTGGCCATGGCCCGCCGGGCGGCGGCCGCGCTGCGTTTCCACCGGGTGATCCAAGCGGTCGAGTTGTCACTTATCGTGGTGGTCGCGGCCGTTCTCGATTTCTGGTTCCCGGCGACGAGGATTCTCGTCGTGGCGTGCGCGGTCATCGCCGGGGTGCAACTTATTCTTCACCTGGTGAGCATTCTCGCCTCGCGGCGGCTCGCTTGATTTCTGCGGCGATCTCTCTTGCCCGGACACTTCGTGTTTGGTGGGTGTTCGCCGCTGGTTCCGATACGCTTAGTCCGGATTTGCCCGCCCAAATAGACTCGGTGATCATGAAATCGTGTGTCTCCCACCTCGTGCCGGGGCGATGACGCATGAAGATTTCCTGTGTCATCCTCACGATGGGTAATCGCATTCCGGAGCTCGACCGCGCGGTCGAATCGGCGTTGACGCAGGTCGACGGTGATATCGAAGTGGTGGTCGTGGGCAACGGGGTCGAAGTTCCGCCGCTTTCGGTGGAGCCGCAGGCCGGTTCCTCGGCCACCATCAAGACCGTCCGGTTGTCCCACAACGTCGGCATCCCCGAAGGGCGCAACCGGGGCGTGCAGGAGTGCTCCGGCGACGTCGTGCTCTTCCTCGACGACGACGGCTGGTACGCCAACGACAAGGTCGCCGCGCACATCCGCGAACGCTTCGCCGCCGAGCCCGACCTGGCCGTCATCTCCTTCCGGGTGATGGACCCCGACGCGGGCGTCGTGCAGCGCCGCCACGTGCCCCGCCTGCGGGCCGGCGACCCCGAGCGCAGCTCACCCGTCACGACCTTCCTCGGCGGCGCGTGCGCCATCAGGCGGTCGGCCTTCCTCCAGGTCGGCGGCCTGCCGGAGAAGTTCTTCTACGCCCACGAGGAGACCGACCTGGCCTGGCGGCTGCTCGGCGAGGGCTACCGGATCGAGTACGACGCCGAGACGGTCATGTTCCACCCGCTCGTGCTGCCCACCCGCCACGCCGACTTCTACCGGCTCAACGCGCGCAACCGCGTGTGGCTGGCCCGGCGCAACCTGCCGTGGCCGCTGGTGCTGCTCTACCTGGGCAACTGGATGTTGCTGACGCTCATCCGCGACCGTTCGCCGTTCGCGCTGCGCGCCTGGTTCCGCGGCTTCGCCGAAGGCTGGCGCGAGCCGGCGGGCGAACGCCGCCCGATGGCGTGGCGGACGGCCTGGCACATGCTCAAGCTCGGCCGCCCGCCCATCGTCTAGAAGGCCTCGCCGAAGCTCATCGACACGTGCGCGGCCGTCATCGTGGTCAGCGCCCGCTTCGGCAGCCCGAGCTCGCTGAGCTCCTTGGCGATCGGATGGTTGCCCAGCCGGATCAGCGCGCCGCCCGGCCGGGCCCTGACCCCGGCCGCCCGCACGCTCCAGCCGGTTCGCCGGGTCGCGCCGTCGCGGTGCGCGAACGCCTCCAGCGCCGGCAGCCCCGCGTTCGGCAGCGGCACGCCGGGCCGGATCAGCAGGTCGAGCACCAGCCGCCCGTCCTTGCGCAGCACACAGCGCTTGTAGGGGGTCTTCTGCCGGACGTCGATGTCGGCCAGTTCCTTCGGGAAGCCCCAGATCTCCCGGCCGGCCTCCATTGTGAACGTCTGGTCGACCGGCAGCCAGTGGACGAACGCCGCCGACCCGCTCGCCCGCACGTCGAGCACCCCCGCGCGCGCCGACCGGCGCGGCGGCGGCCCCGCCTCGGGTGGACGCACCCAGAAGACGACCCCGAACTCGTGGTAGGCCCCCAGGTCGGAGTCCTTGTAGTCGGCGAAGACGAGCGTGCACAGCGCCTTCCCCGGGAGGATCTCGGTCACGTCGAGCCCCGAGTAGGCGATCACCGCACGGGCCGCGTCGGCCCGCACGAGATAGGTCGCCGCGCCCGCCGTCGCGTCCCTGACCTCCACCGGAAGGTCCACCCGGCGGCCCTGGATGAGATGGCTAGCCATGACCCCAGTACATCAACGCGGGGGCGCAACCGTACAGTCTCAGACCGCCACGGCGCGCTGCCCGCCGCGGACGGGCACCCGGCCCCGGGCCGAGGCCCAGGTCTCCAGCAGGGACACGAACTCCGGCGCCCGGTCGGGCCAGTGGTAGGCGGCGCGCGCCTCGGCGTGGCCCTCGGCGGCGGCCTTGGCGCGGCGGGCGGGGTCGTCGCGCAATTCCAGCACGGCCCGGTAGGCGGCGGCCACGTCGCCGAACGGCACGACTGTGCCGCTGCCCTTCATCGCGTCCACGGCCTTGGGCAGCGGCGTCGTGATGACGGGCACGCCCTGCGCCATGTACTCGATCACCTTGGTCGGCGTCGACTCGCGGTAGTTCGGCACGTCGTGCAGCAGCGACAGGCCCGCCAGGGCGCCCTGGGCCATGCGCAGGGCGTGCCGGTTGGGAACGTAGCCGAACCAGTCGAGCAGGCCGGTGCGCTGCGCGTCGCGGAGCATCGGGCGCACGTCGGCGTCGGCCGGGCCGATCAGGTCGAGCCTGATGCCGTGGGGGCGCAGCAGCTTCGCCAGCTCCACCATCTCGGTGGCGCCGCGCGCCTGGGAGATGTGGCCGACGTACACGACCCGGGACTCGCCCGGCGGGGGCGGCGCGGTCTCGGACACGTAGGTGTGGTTGGGCACCACCGGGTGGTCGGCGGCGAACCGGGACCGGTAGGACTCCTCGGCCAGGATCAGGTGCAGGCGGCGCTCCGCGCGCGCCTCCAGGTTGCGCAGCAGCGGCGGCAGCGTGCTGCGCGCGAAGTCGGGCAGGTACGGCTTCGCGTCGAGCGCGGCCACCGTGTCCTCGTGCACGTCCCACACCGTCGCCGGACGCCGCCTCGGCAGCGCCAGCAGCAGTTCGATGTCGTGCACCAGCAGAAGGTCGGCGTCGGCGCAGCCCCGCTTCAGCGCGCTCCGCGCGGCGCGCAGCGCCTTGGCCCGGTGCAGCCCGACGGCCCGGGGCACGTCGATGGCCCGGATCTCCGGCTGCGGCGTCACGTTGCAGTGCGTGAACGGCGCCACGTAGGTGACCTCGTGACCCGCGTCCAGCAGCGCCCGGATCTGCCGGTGCATGATCCGGGCGTCCTCCGGGTGGTGGACGACCGTGCCGACACATACCTTCATGCAGCGAGGCTGACCGGCAGGTCCGACATGCCCGGATGCGGGGCGTGAACCGCAGCCGAACTACGGTTGAACTTCCGCCTGCGGTTTCCGGTAGAGCCAGGTCAGGCGCGGTTCGAGCAGCCACTTGAAGATGGAGCGGGTGATCGGCAGGCACAGGATTATCGCCAGCACGAACGAGCTCGCGATGATCGCCAGGGTGCCCAGCGGGCCCTCCAGCCACTCGAGCTTGAGTAACCCGAAGTCCTTCAGGATCAGGATCGGGATGCCGTGGAGGAGGTAGGCGTACAGGGTGCGGACGCCGAGGTCGCTGAACCAGGTCTCCCGCTTGGGGATGATCGCCAGCACCGCGAAGCACAACGCCAGCACGCCGACCAGGAACGCCAGGCGGAAGCCGATGGCGTACCACCAGTCGTCCATGTTGAGGTCGGCGTAGCTGTACCGGTTGTAGAAGATCTTCAGGCCGAGCTGCGGCGCGAGCACGATCGCCGCGGCGGTCCAGGCCGCCAGGACGAACGCGCCGATCATGCGCACCCACGGCTTGTGCAGCCACTCGAAGTGCTCCGGCTTGAGCACCATGCCGAGCACGAAGAACGGCAGCAGGCCGAAGAACCGGTCCATGCTGAAGTCCTGTTCGAGCTGCGAGAAGCCCGAGAGCAGGTAGACCACGACCGCGACGGTGAACGGCCAGCGCACCCGCTTCCACACCGGGACCGTCACCCGCCAGAGCAGCAGCGCGACCAGATACCAGTTGAGCCAGGCGGGGTCGGTGATGGTCAGCGTCCACTTGCCGCCCAGGCCCCAGCGCAGCGCCGCGTAGCCGACCTCCACGATCACGTAGGGGATGAGGATCGTGTCGACGAGCTTGTTGACCTTGCCCCGGGAGTCCCAGAAGTTCCGCGACAGGTAGCCGCTGATCATGACGAACAGCGGCATGTGGAACGCGAACGCCCAGATGTACCCGGCCTTGTTGGCCGGGTCGGCGTTGACCGTGTCGCGCAGCGCGTGGCTGGAGATGACCAGCGCGATCAGCACGAACTTGACGTTGTCGAGGTGGTGCGAGCGCGGCCGCTTGGCGGGGGCCGGCTCCTCTTCGTCTCTGTACGTCGGCGGCGCCGCCGTCGGCGGGGTCGCGGCCCACGCGGGCAGCGGCATCGACGGCGACTCGGGGAAGCCGCCCGTCGTGTGGCCGGCGTGGCCGCCGGTCTGCGAACCGACGGCGGCGAAGGTGTCGGTCTGGAAGTTCTCGAAGCCGGGCGGCTGCGTGGGCAGCGGCGCCGACGGCGGGTCGTAGGGGGAGCGGCGGCGCTGCCACGGGCTCCAGTCGGCGGGCGGGTCGGGATAGTCGACCGGCGGCAGACCGGGGGGCGCCTGCTGCGCGGCGGCGTGCGGGATGCGCTGCCCCTGCTGCGGGTCGGGCGTGTGCGGGATGCGCGTGGCCGACTGCGGATGCTGCGGGGCCTTGGGCGCACCGCCGCCGAAGTAGTCGAACCCCTCGCCGGGGCCGTCGTCGGCCTTGGCCCGCTGGTCGCGCGGCTTGCGCTGCGGCAGCGGATCGGCGGAGGAGGTCTGGGTGGGCGCGGCGAGCGGCGCGCCGGGCATCGGGTGCGCGCCGGTCGCCGAGGGAGACCCCGGCAGGCCGAACGCGCCGGTGCCGGAAGCGGCGCCGGGCATCCCGTAGGCGCCCGTGCCCGAGCCGGCGGGGTTTCCGGACGCGCCGGGGGCGTCAAAAGGGCCCGGGAAGGGGGAACGTCCGGTGTCCGGGCCGGGCTGCTGCGGGGCCGGGGGCGCGAAGGAGTCGGCCAGGCGGCCGCCCGAGGCGTAGGGGTTCTGCGGCACCTGCTGCGGGCCCGTCGAATGCGTGCCGTGGCCCTGGGGGCCGGTGCCGAAGTCGACCGCCCGCTGGGGACCCGTCACCGACGGGTCGTGGTGGTCGACCGGCCGGCCGGCGGACTGGGGGTCGGCGCCCTGGATGGCGGGGAGGTCGAGGTGGGTGTCGTCGGTGATCCGGCCCATCACCCCCGTTGGTGCGTCTTCAGCGTCCGGATTCGGAACCGGGGGGCGGTTTCGGATGTCGCTCACGTGTCACTCACGGAAGAACGCTCAGCTATCTGTCAGAGGACGGAACCAGACGAGGCCTGACAAACGCCCCCAGGGTGGCAGAAGGAAGACCGGGGCGCCCAGGCCGGACACTCCACCTTAACGGTCTTGTCGCCGGGATGTCGCAGGAGGGCGGAATCTCCGGGAAATCCGAAAACCCGCCCTCCTGCGGCCGAAAAGCCGGTCGCGAACCCCGGGATCAGGTCGCGCAGATGTCGGTGTTGGAGTCGACCGTCGACTCGTCTTCGGCCGCCGACAGCGGCACCTTGACCCCGCCGAAGTCCTTGCCGACGACGATCTGGATCATCGGGCCGACGGCCTTCTTCGGCTTGCCCGGCGCCGGGGTGGTCGGCGTGAACGGCTTGACGTTGGCCACCGGCATCAGCGTCGTCGACGGGTCGACCGTCTTCAGCAGCGACGCGATGAGCAGCTTGGAGCCCTCCCAGCCCTCGCCCTTGTAGGCGACGGAGGTGGTCTCCTGGTCGGACCCGTCGGCCTTGCGGCCGTCGCCGATCTGGGTGACCCGGAAGCCCTGCGCGGTCAGCGCCTCGGCGACCTCGCTGGCCTTGCCGGTGGTGTTGGTGCCGTTCACGACCTGGACCCGCACCTGCGCGGGCTCGGTGGGCTTCGGCGCCGGCGGCGCCGACGGCTTGGCCTCGCCGCCGCCCTCCTCGGAGCCGCCTTCGGTCGATCCGCCCTCGGCGGGCGGGGCGGCCGACGGGGGCGGGGACGGCGCGGCCGTGGAGACCTCGCTGTCGGTGCGGATCGCCGCGAACAGGTTGTCGGCCTGCGGCTGCTTCCACTGGACGCGGTTGGAGTCGCCCGCGTAGGCCTCCCACGGGACCGTGATGGCCTTGAAGCCCCTGGCGGTCAGCTTCTGGGCGCTCTTGGCGATCTCGACCAGCGTCTCGGTGTTGAGCTGGTCGTCCATCTCGACCGAGCTGGTCGCGGCGCTGACGAACTCGAACAGCTTCGCCGGGTCGCTGACCAGGTCGCCGCTGGTGGCCTTCTTGACGACCTGCGACAGGAAGACCTGCTGGCGCTTGATGCGCTCGATGTCGCTGCCGTTGCCGATCTTGCGGATGCGGACGTAGCCGAGCGCGGCCTCGCCCTTCACGACCTGGCGGCCGGCCGGCAGCACGAGCTTGGAGGCGCGGTCGTTCACGGCCTGGGGCAGGCAGATCTCGATGCCGCCGAGCGCGTTGACGATGTTCTTGAAGCCGGTGAAGTCGACCTTGAGGAAGTGGTCGACGCGGATCTGGGTGAGCGACTCGATCGTGCGGATCGTGCACACGATGCCGCCGAGGTTGAACGCCGAGTTGATCATGCCGAGCTGGGCCGGCATCGCCTGCTTGGTCTGCAGGTTGTCGCACGACGGGATCTGCACCATCGAGTCGCGCGGGAAGCTGATCAGACGCGCCTGGTCGCGCTGCGGCGACACGTGCAGCAGCATGATCGTGTCGGTGCGCTCGGAGTGGTCTTCGCGGGCGGCCTTCTGCCCGTAGCGGGCGTTGTCGCCCTGGCGGGTGTCGGAGCCGACCAGCAGCACGTTGAGCGCGCCGGTCTGGTTCTCGGGACGGTTCTCGCCCAGCAGGTCGTTGACGTTGGTGGTCTGGATGTTGCCCAGCGTGCGGCGGTAGACCGTGTAGGCGGTCAGGCTGCCGGCCACCATCAGGGTGGTGAGCACGATGCTCACCCAGCCGAACGCGCCCAGGCCGACCTTCGCCCGGCCGCCGCCTCCGCCCTTCTTCGGGGCCTTCGGCGGGGGACCGGGCGGTCCGCCCACACCCGCGCCCGCGCCCATGGGCGAGACCGGCACGGTGTAGGCCGCCTGGTAGGGGGAGGGGCCCGTCGGGCCGCCGACCGAGACGGGGGCGTCGTCGAGGTCGTCCTCGTCGTCGTTCTTGCGGCGCTTCAGCCAGCGGAACCGGCGCGGCTCGTCGTCGTCATCGTCCCAGCGGTCGCCGACGCCCCAGCGGTGCTCGTCGAAGTCGGGGTCGCCCTCGGTCTCGCGGCGGCGGGAGGCCTGCTCGCCGTACATGGGCGGCGGCTCGAACGCCGGCTGCTGCGGGACGCCGGGGTTGCCGGCCCCATAGGAGTAAGCACCGGTGCCCCAACCGGGTTGGTCGGAGGAGGGGACGTGCCGGTGGTCGCTCATACCGTCTCCTCGACTGAACACATGTCGAAGGCAGAGGCGTCATGGATGATTCGCTCGCTCATTGCGCCTTCGAGATTAGGTCACGATGCGGTCGCCCGGCCCAGCGATCTCCGATTTGGGCTGGCGGACAGCATACTCATTTGCGGACATTTCACGGTATGCGGTTGTGCTGAGGTTTACTTGCATTTCACTGACGTCGCAGGTGAGAGGGCCAGCGCGGCGGCCAGGAACGCCAGGGGGGCGGCGGGCAGGACGTACCGGTAGTCGAAGACCGCAGTGGCGGCCGGGACCACCAGGAGCGCCCATGCCACCGCCCACGGAATGAGGACGTCCGAACGCCGCAGCGCGATGACGGGAACGAGCAGGACGAGCAGGAGCAGCGGCCCCGGTAGTGCCAGCACACTCTGATAGGTACGGAGCCAGCCCGCCACAGGTTCGATCACTTGCGTGGATATCGGCCCGTTTTCGTATCGGCGGGCGAGTTCGACCCCAAGTGTGTCCCGCGTCTGCGGCTCGGCCGGGACGGTCACGGGGAACTCGTAGGCGGCGTACACCTCCGGGTTCGGGTAGACCGGCCGGCCCGGCTCGAACGCCCTGACCAGGTCCCGGGCGACCACGGCGAGGTAGTCGCCGGGCTGCCGGGCGATGGCGAGCAGCGCGAACCGCTGCGCGAGCGCGTCGTTGGCGGCCGTGAAGGTCTCGCCCGGCAGGCGCACCAGCGGAGAGGCGTCGTCCCAGACGTAGTCCTGCGCGGGCGGCCTCGGGTCGCGGTCGTCGCAGAGCACGGCGAGGTCGGCGGGCGGCTTCATGACCTGACATTCGGCGAAGGGCATGACGCGGACGTAAAGGAAGGCCCCGTTGGCCCCCACGATTCCCACCCGGTCGTGCGCCGCGTGGAACCACACCCCGTAGGCGACGACGGGCACCAGGGCCCCGGCCGCGAACACCATCGTGAGCCTGCGGGCGCGCCATCCGTACAGGACCAGGAAGACGAGGATCAGCGGCAACCCGGCGGTCCGCGTGATCGTCGCCGCCGCGAGCAGCACCCCGACCCCGAGCGCCGCCCGCCACGTGACCGGCCGCAGCGCCAGCACGGTCGCCGCGACCACCAGGAACAGGAACAGCGTGTCGGAGACGAGCAGGTGTTCGAGCTGGATCTGGTACGCGTCCAGCAGCACCACCGAGGCCGCGACCACTCCCAGGACCTTCCGCCGGATCGCGGCGTAGACGAGCACCGCGGTCGCCAGCCCCAGCAGGTGCTGGACGACCACCACCAGCCCGAAACTGTGGAACGGCTCGAACAACCGGAGGAAGAAGGAGTACCCGGCCGGCCGCACGAGATCGGGCCGCGGCCTGATCGCCGTCACGACATAGGTGTAGGTGTCGGGAAACCAGAGCGCCGGCGGGTAACCCACCATCGCCAGCACCCGCAGCAGAACCCCTACTCCGAACACCCCGGCGAACCACCGGTTCTCCCGCACCCAGCCGAGGCCCCGTGCCGACCGCGACGGCGCGGCGGGCGCCTCCGGGCGCTGCGCGCTCAGGTCTTCAGCGGGCACGTGGGGGTTCATCGGGCTCCAGGTCAGGGCCGGTCGGAGGGGCGCGTCGCCCGGCCACGGTACACCGCTAGGCTCTGGCGCATTCGCGCGCTGAGGATCGACCTGTCACCGGGGCGGCTGCTGGCCGTCGGCTCGGTGCTGCCCGCGCTGGCCCTGTCGGGGTGGCTGCTGGCGGGGCTGCTGCTGGTGTTCCTCGGCTGGTTCGGGATCTGGCAGCTGGTCGTGCTCGGTGTCCCGGCGGCGGCGCTGTTCGTCTGGGCGGGGTGGCCGAAGGACACGGTCGAGGCCACGTGGTGGCAGGCCGGGGCGGTGTTCCTGGTCGCCGTCGCGTCGGGGGTGTTCAACACCGTCTACGCCTCGCAGCAGTACATCGTGCGCCGCGACCCGGCCACCTACCAGCAGTACGCCATCTGGCTCAGGGACCACGGCGGGCTGCCCATCCCGTTCGACCTCGCGGCGTTCGGCGGGCCCGACGACGCGCTGCGGTTCGCGAGCATGGGCTTCTACGCCCACGACGGCGCGATCGTGCCGCAGTTCATGCCGGGCGCGCCGATCCTCTACGCCTCCGGGTTCACCCCGGCGCTGCTGGGCGCGCTGGCCGTGCTGACCGTCGGGGGGGTGACCGCGAGGCTCGTCCATGCGCGGTTCGCCTGGATCGGGGCGCTGGCGTTCGCGATCGCGATGCCGATCCTCTACACCTCGCGGACCACCTTCAGCGAGATCCCGTCGCTGGTCCTGCTCTTCGGCGGCATCGCCCTGGTGCTGGCCGGGCGGCGGATGTTCACGGCCGGGCTGGTGTTCGGGCTGGCGCTGCTGATCAGGATCGACGGCCTGCGGGACATCCTGCCGGTGCTGGTCTTCGGCGTCGTCGCGCAGCGCAGGCTGCTCGCGGGCGTGGTCGCGGGCGGCGGGATCGGCTTCGGCGCGGGGATCGCGCTGTCGCGGCCCTACTTCGACTACCTGAGCGGCTCGTTGCTGCCGCTGCTGGCGATCTGCGCGGCCGTGCTGGTCGTCGCGCCGTTCGTCAGGAGGGTGCCGCGGTGGTTGCCGAACGCGGCGGCGGCCGGGGTGGTGCTGGCCGTGCTGGCCTTCGCGCTGCGGCCGCTGGTCGAAACGGTGAAGAGACCGGTGACCAACCCAGAAGACGAGCTCACCGCCCAGATGATCGGAGCGGTGCAGAAGGCCAACGGGCTCCCCATCGACCCCACACGTCTCTATTACGAGGATTCGCTCTACTGGGTCATCTGGTACGTCGGCCTCCCGGCTCTCCTCCTCGCCGTCTTCGGCGCGGTCACGCTGATGCGGAGGATGGAGAAGCCGTGGCTGCTGCCGACGGCGATCATCCTGTGGACGACCGCGACCACCCTCTACCGCCCGGCGATCACCGCCGACCACCCGTTCGCCGCCCGCCGCCTGGTGCCGGTGATCATCCCGGGGCTGATCCTGCTGGCGGTCTGGGGCGCCCGGAAGCTGCCCGTCTGGGCGACCGCCGCACTGCTGGTCGTCCCGCCGGTCATCACCTCGATCGGCACCGCGTTCACCCCGATCGAACGGGGCGAACGGGCCGCCGTACAGAAGATGTGCGACGCGATCCCCGACGGCTCGACGGTGCTGATCGTCGAGCGGGTCACCGGCGACCGGCTCACCCAGGTGGTCAGGGGCCAGTGCGGTTTCCCGACCGCCAGGGTCGCCTATCCCGACGGCGCCGACGTGCCCGACGAGGCCGACGTGCGCCGGATCATCGCGAAAACGCATGATCCCGTGCTGCTCGCGGCCGAGCCCGGCCAGCTCACCGCCTACGGCACGCCCCGGCAGGTCATGGGCCTGCGAACCCGTCAGGACGAGCGTTCTCTTGTCGAAGCGCCTGACGGAACCTGGTCGCTCAGCGTCGACGTCTGGCTCGCCGTGCCGTGATGTGCGGTCGGCGCGCGACTGGGCAGAGTACCCTCTTCCGACGTGGACATGCCCCCGGAGAGTGGACCAGTGGTGAGCGACAACCCCTACGTCACGATCGTGCTGCCCTGCTACAACGAGCAGGACCATGTGATCGACGAGGTCGAGCGGATCAGCGCCGCCATGGACTCCTCGGGTTACACCTACGAGCTGGTCGCCGTCGACGACTGCTCGACCGACGCCACGCTGGAGCGGCTCCGCGAGGCCGCGCCGCGTTTCCCGAACATGCGCATCCGCGCCTTCCACCGCAACGGCGGCTCGGGCACGGTCCGGCGCATCGGCTCGCAGGAGGCCCGCGGCGAGATCGTCGTGTGGACCGACGCCGACATGACCTACCCGAACGAGCGCATCCCCGAGCTGGTCCAGATCCTGGAGAAGGACTCGACGGTCGACCAGGTCGTCGGGGCCCGCACCAGCGAGGAGGGCTCGCACAAGCTGCTCCGGGTGCCGGCCAAGTTCGTGATCAGGAAGATCGCCGAGCGGCTGGCCGGGCAGAAGATCCCCGACCTCAACTCGGGCCTGCGGGCCTTCCGCAAGTCGGTCGCCAAGCCCTATCTGCGGCTGCTGCCGCCCGGGTTCTCCTGTGTCACGACGATCACGCTGGCGTTCCTGTCGAACCAGCACGACGTCTACTACCTGCCGATCGACTACGCCAAGCGGGCCGGCAAGTCGAAGTTCAGCTTCTTCGGCGACGCCTACCGCTACATCCTGCAGGTGCTGCGGATGATCATGTACTTCAACCCGCTCAAGGTCCTCATGCCGCCGGCCCTGTGGCTCGTCGGGATCGGTCTGGTCAAGGGCGCCTACGACGTGATCAACTACGGCTTCTACCTGACCAGCAACGCCATCGTGATCTTCCTGTCGGGCATGCTCATCGGCTCGGTCGCGCTGCTGGCCGACCTGATCGTGCGATCCCGCGGCAACGAGTGATGCGCGTCGCGATCGTCGGGCCGACCTTCCCCTACAAGGGCGGCGGCGCGCAGCACACGACCGAGCTCGCCCACCGCCTCGCGCGGGCCGGGCACGACGTCGTGATCGAGTCGTGGCGGGCGCAGTATCCGTCGTTCCTCTATCCGGGCGTGCAGACCATCGACACCCCCGAGGGCGAGCCCTACCCGAACACGTCGCGGCTGCTCGACTGGCGGCGTCCCGACGGCTGGGTCGCCTGCGGCCGCCGCCTGCGCGACGCCGACCTGGTGATCCTCACCGTGCTCAGCCCGGTCCAGGTTCCGCCCTATCTGGGCATCCTGTACGGTCTGCGCCGCCGCGCCCGGGTGATCGCGCTCTGCCACAACGTGCTGCCCCACGAGACCAAGCCCTACGACCGGCCGCTGATGAAGGCCCTGCTCACGCGGGTCGACGGCGTGCTGGCCCACTCCGAGGCGCAGGCGGCCCTGGCGCGCGAGCTGGGGCAGCCCTTCGTGAAGGTGGCCGCCCTGCCGCCGCACCTGCCCTCGGCCGGGGCGACCGGGGCCGGCGGGCTGAATCGGCGGTTGTTGTTCTTCGGGATCGTGCGGCCGTACAAGGGCCTCGACCTGCTGCTCCGCGCCCTGGCCCAGGTTCCCGGCGTGGGATTGACCGTGGCCGGGGAGTTCTGGGGCGGCATCGAGGCCACCACGGCGCTGATCGGGGAGCTCGGCCTGGCCGACCGGGTCGAGCTGCGCCCCGGCTACGTGCCCGCCGACGACGTGCCGAAGTTGTTCGCCGGGGCCGACGCGCTCGTGCTGCCCTACCGGTCGGCGACCGCCTCCCAGAACGTGTGGCTCGGCCACGAACACGGTGTGCCGGTCATCGCCACCCGAGTGGGCGCGTTGGCCGACAATGTGACCGACGACGTCGACGGCCTGCTGGTCGAACCCGGCTCCGCCGACGCCCTCGCCGACGCCCTGCGCCGGTTCTACGAACCGGGCACCCCCGAGCGTCTGCGCGCGGGGGTCAAGGCGGTCGACCCCGAGCCGTACTGGTCCGCCTATCTGGCCGCGCTCTGACCGGCCGGCAGGTTCCGCAAGAGGAAGGACGCCCGTGGGCACCGAACGCGCCGCGCAACTGGAGTACTCCGAGTTCCAGTCGGCGATGCTCGACGAGGCCAAGCGCCGCCGCAAGGCCGCCAAGATCATCGCGGTGCTGGCCCACTTCCTGGGCCGCGGCGAACGCCCCCTGGAGGGCCTGACCGTCGCCGACATCGGCTGCTCGGCCGGGTTCATCGCCGACGAACTGGCCCTGGCCGGGGCCCGGCACACCTTCGGCATCGACATCGACGTCCCGGGCCTGCGCAAGGCGTCCGGACGGTTCGGCGAGCGGGTGGCGTTCGTGTGCGGCGACGGGACCCGGCTCCCGTTCCCCGACGGCTCGGTGGACGTCCTGGTCTTCAACCACATCTACGAGCACGTGGTCGACCCCGACGCGGTGATCGCCGACATGCACCGGGTGCTGGCCGACGACGGCGTGCTCTACCTGGGCCTGGGCAACCGCCTCGGGATCATGGAACCCCACTACAAGCTGCCGTTCCTGTCCTACCTGCCGCCCCGCGCCGCCGACCGCTACGTCCGCGCCTTCGGCCGCGCCGACAACTACTACGAGCGTTTCCGCACGCGGGCCGGCCTGCGCCGCATGCTGGCCGACTTCCACGTGTGGGACTACACGTTCCCGGTCCTGGCCACCCCCGAGGCGTTCGCCGGGGGAGAGTTGTTCGCCGGCGCGGCGGGCCGGGCGGCCAAGGCGACCTTGGAGAAGGCGCCCCGGCCGGCGCTGCGGGCGCTCCTGCCGATCGTGCCCACCTACATCTGGGTGGCGACCAAGACGTCCCGGCGACCGGCGGGCGTGATGTTGCCCCAGCCGCCGGAGTCGGTCCCGACCCGAGCTTCGGCGTCGTGAAAAAGGCTGACAAATCCGGCGTGACAGAGAACGGCGTTTCCGGCCACCCGGGCGGGCCGCGTGAAAGCGCGAGCCCCGACGAGGTGCCGCCTGGTAAGTCGGTGCTCAAGAGGGTCGTCCGGTTCGGGTTTCTGGCCGTAGCCCTCGGGTTCGGGGTGTGGGCGGTCGTCTCGCAGTGGGAGGCGATCAGCGCCGGGCTGGCGCGGTTGTCGTGGCCTCTTCTCGGGGTGTCGCTGGTCGCCGTCGTCGGGGCGTTGCTGGCCGGGATGCTCATGTGGCGGGCGTTGCTGGCCGATCTCGGGTCGCCGCTTCGGCTCACGGACGCGGCGAAGATCTTCTTCATCGGGCAGCTCGGCAAGTACATCCCCGGTTCGGTCTGGCCCGTGCTGGCCCAGATGGAGATGGGCAAGGACCACGGCATCCCGCGCGCCAGGAGCGCGGCGGCCTTCTTCCTGACGTACCCGATCTATCTGGCGACCGGGCTGCTGGTCGCCGTCGCGACCCTGCCCGCGTTCGCGGGCGACTCGGTCGCCGGGTACGCCTGGTTGCTGCTCCTGCTGCCGGTGCTGGCGGTGGGGCTGCATCCCAAGGTCGTCAACGGGGTGCTGAACCTGGGGTTCCGGCTGCTCCGGCGGCCGCCGCTCGAACGGCCGCTGACCGCCCGGGGGGTGCTGACCTCCACCGGGTGGGCCTTCGCCGGGTGGGCCGCCTACGGCGCGCAGCTCGCGGTGATCGTCCACGGGCTGGGGGCGACCGGGCCGAGGGCCGTGGTGCTCAGTTTCGGGGCGTTCGCGCTGGCCTGGTGCCTGGGGTTCGTGTTCGTGCTGGCCCCGGCGGGGGCGGGGGTGCGGGAGGTCGCCATGGTGGCGGCGCTGGCCCCGGTGCTCGACCAGGGGTCGGCCATCGCGGCGGCGCTGGTGTCGCGGGTGGTGGTCTCGGTGGGTGATCTGGTCTGTGCGGCGTTCGCGGGTTGGCGGGCTGGCAAAACGGAAAAAACCGTGGAATAGCTACGGAATCCGTTCCTGGAACGCGGCGAATCGTGTGATTTCGCTCATGATTGGCGTTCCAGGCGGCCTACAGTGATAGACGAGGGCGAATTCTTCGCCGCGCGTTGAGGGGAGCCATCTCGTTGAAACCCCGAGTGCTCGTAGACGCCGCGGCCGTGCCGGCCGACAGAGGCGCCCTGATCCGATACGTCGACGGACTGCTCGCCGCGCTCGACCGGCAGGGCGCCGACCTCGTCATCGTCTGCCAGCGGGCCGACGCCGAACGCTACGCCCGGCTCGCCCCCGGCGCGACGGTCATGCCCGGCCCGCACGCCATCGCCAACCGCGGCGCCCGCCTCGTCTGGGAGCAGACCGGGGTGCCGCTGCTGGCCCAGAAGGTCGGCGCCGACGTGATCCACGCCCCCTACTACTCGGTGCCGCTGCGCTCCGAGGTGCCGAGCGTGGTGACCGTGCACGACGTCGCCTGGTTCACCGAGGCCGACGAGTACGAGTCCGACCGCGCCGCCTTCTTCCGCTCGGCCACCAAGACCGCCGTCAGGGCCGCCCGCCGGGTGATCACCCCGTCGAAGGCCACCCGCGACGAGCTGATCAGGGTCGTCGGCGCCGACCCCACCCGCATCGACGTCGCCTACCACGGCGTCGACCCCGACCTGTTCCACCCGCCGGCCGAGAGCGAGATCCGCCGGGTGACCAGCCGCCTGGGCGTGCACGGCCGCCCCTACATCGCGTTCGTCGGCCCGGCCGAGCCGCGCAAGAACGCGCCCAACCTGATCAGGGGCTTCGCCAAGGCCGTCGAGGGCCGGGAGAACCCGCCCGCGCTGGTCATCGCCGGCCCCGCCGAGAGCGGCCGGGAGGTCGAGGCGGCCATCCGGTCGCTGCCCGAGGGGGTCACGGTCGTCCGGACCGGTTACCTGCCGTTCGGCGACCTGGCCGGGTTCTACGGCGGCGCGCTGGCGGCGGCGTTCCCGTCGCGGTGCGAGGGGTTCGGCATGCCCGTGCTGGAGGCGATGGCGTGCGGCGCGCCGGTCCTGACGACGCACCGCACGTCTCTCCCGGAGGTCGGCGGGGACGCGGTGGCGTACACGGAACCCGATTCTGAGAGCATCGGGGCGGCGCTGCGGACGCTGCTCGATTCACCCGCCAGACGGGTCGAATTGGGCGCCGCGGGGCTGGCGAGAAGCCGCGAATTCACGTGGCAGATGTCCGCGCACGCACATCTGGTTTCCTATCAGCGTGCGACGGAACATTGAGTTAGCCTCGCCCATGTGACGGAGCCTTCTTTGCCCCAACCCGGTCAGCTTGAGGCGATTCTCCTGGTCGGCGGGCAGGGGACGCGGCTACGCCCGCTGACCCTCTTCACCCCCAAACCCCTGCTGCCCACGGCGGGCGTGCCGTTCCTCGCCCACCAGCTCGCCAAGGCGCGGGCCTGCGGAGTGAGCCGGATCGTCTTCGCGACCTCGTACAAGGCCGAGATGTTCGCCGAGGCGTTCGGCGACGGGTCGGCGTTCGGGCTCGAGATCGTCTACATGACCGAGGAGACCCCGCTCGGCACCGGCGGCGCGATCCGCAACGCGGCCGAGGGGCTGACCGTCCCGGGCGACGCGCCGGTGCTGGTGCTCAACGGCGACATCCTGTCGGGTCACGACATCTCCGCCCAGGTCGCCCGGCACGTCGAAGACGAGGCCGCCGTCACGCTCCACCTCACCGAGGTCGACGACCCGTCGCGGTTCGGCTGCGTGCCGACCGACGAGCGGGGCCGGGTGACGGCGTTCCTGGAGAAGACCCCCAATCCCGTGACGAACCGGATCAACGCCGGCTGTTACGTCTTCACGCGGTCGATCATCGACACGATCCCGCCGGGCGAGGTCGTCTCGGTCGAGCGGCAGACCTTCCCCGGCCTCATCGAGGCCGGCCACACCGTCCTGGGCTTCGCCGACTCCTCCTACTGGCTCGACGTGGGCACCCCGGCGGCGTTCGTGCAGGGGTCGGCCGATCTGGTCCGCGGCCTGCTCGCCTCCCCGGCCCTCCCCGGCACGCCGGGTGAGGCGCTGCTGCTCGCCGGCGCGACCGTGTCGCCCGAGGCCAAGGTCACCGGCGGTTCGGTCATCGGGGCCAGGGCCGCGGTCGGAGCCGGGGCGACCGTGCGCGGTAGCGTGGTGGCCGACGACGCCGCCATCGCGCCCGGCGCGACGGTGATCGACTCGGTGATCGGGGCCGGCGCCACCGTCTGCGCGGGGGCCGTGGTGCGCGAGGCGGTCGTCGGCGACCGCGCGTCCATCGGGGCGCGCAACGAACTGACGGCGGGGGCGCGGGTGTGGCCCGGCGTCGACCTGCCGGAATGCGCGGTGAGATTCTCCAGCGATGCCTGAACGAAGCTGGCGCCCCGACGGCCCCCTGAACCTGGGGCTGACGGTGGCGCCGCACCGGCACGGCTCGGGCGACCCCGTCTGGCAGACCACGCCCGACGGGGCGCTCTGGCGCGCCTGCCGGACCCCTGAAGGTCCCGGGACCCTCCGGATCTCCGTCGTCGCAGGTCAGGTCCACGGGCTGGCGTGGGGGCTGGGGGCCGAGTGGCTCCTGGAGACGATGCCCGACCTGCTCGGCGCGGGCGACGACCCGGCCGGATTCGGCGCGCTGCTCGACGCGATGGGCGACGACCCGGTCGCCGCCTTCCTGAAGAAGCTGCACCTGCGGTCCGCCGGCCTGCGGATCGGCCGGGCCGGGCGGGTCTTCGAGGCGCTGGTGCCGGCCGTCTTGGAGCAGAAGGTGGTGGGCCGGGAGGCGTTCCGGGCCTGGCGCTGGCTGGTCCGCAAGTACGGCGACCCCGCTCCCGGGCCCGGCCCCGAGGGACTGCGGGTGCCGCCGTCGCCCGAGACCTGGCGGCTCGTGCCGTCGTGGGACTGGCATCGCGCGGGGGCGGAGGCCATACGGGCCCGCACGATCGTCAACGCGGCCCGCCACGAGGGCAAGCTGGAGACGGCGGGCACCACGTGGGAGGCCGACCGCCTGCTCCGGGCGCTGCCCGGCATCGGCGTCTGGACCTCCGCCGAGATCCGCCAGCGGGCCTGGGGCGACGCCGACGCCCCCAGCGTGGGCGACTTCCACATCCCCGGCCTGGTCGGCTTCGCCTTCACCGGCGAGAAGACCGACGACGAGGGCATGCTCCGGCTGCTCGAACCCTTCGCCGGGCACCGCCACCGGGTGGTCCGCCTGATCGAGCTCAGCGGACGCCGCCCGCCGGGCCGCGGCCCGCGCATGGCTCCCCGCGACTACCGCAAAATCTGATCACCGTAGTGTGCAGGTATGACGGCAGCAATGCGGCGGGCGCTGGCACGCGCGCGCGACGGCAAGACGATCGACGTGGCCGAGGCGGCCATCCTCCTGGAAGCCCGTGGCGCCGACCTCGACGCCCTGCTCGACCACGCCTCCCGGGTCCGCGACGCGGGCCTGGAGGCGGTGGGCCGCCCCGGAGTGATCACCTACAGCCGCAAGGTCTTCATCCCCCTGACGCGGTTGTGCCGCGACCGCTGCGGCTACTGCACCTTCGCCACCGCCCCCGCCAAGCTGCCGAGCGCGTTCCTGTCTCCCGACGAGGTGCTGGCCGTCGCCCGTGAGGGCGCGGCGATGGGCTGCAAGGAGGCCCTGTTCACCCTGGGCGACCGCCCCGAGGACCGCTGGCCGGCCGCCCGCGAGTGGCTCGACGCCCACGGCTACGACGACACCCTCTCCTATGTACGCGCCATGGCGATCCGCGTGCTGGAGGAGACCGGCCTGCTGCCCCACCTCAACCCGGGGGTGCTGACCTGGCGCGACTTCCAGCGCCTCAAGCCGGTCGCGCCGTCGATGGGCATGATGCTGGAGACGACCTCGACGGCCCTGTTCACCGAGAAGGGCGGCGCCCACTACGGCTCGCCCGACAAGGACCCGGCCGTCCGCCTGCGGGTGCTCGAAGACGCCGGCCGCTCGAACGTGCCGTTCACCACGGGCATCCTGATCGGCATCGGCGAGACCGTCCTCGACCGGGCCGAGTCGATCTTCGCGATCCGGAGGGTCGCCCGCGAGTACGGCGGCGTCCAGGAGGTGATCGTGCAGAACTTCCGTGCCAAGCCCGACACCGCGATGCGCGGCCTGCCCGACGCCGACCTGCACGAGCTGGCCGCGACGATCGCGGTCACCCGCATGGTGCTGGGCCCCCGCATGCGCGTGCAGGCCCCGCCGAACCTCATCGGCGACGAGTACGCCCTGATGATCCGCGCCGGCATCGACGACTGGGGCGGCGTCTCCCCGCTGACCCCCGACCACGTGAACCCCGAACGCCCCTGGCCGATGATCGACGCCCTGGCCGAACGCACCGCCGAGATGGGCTTCGACCTGCGAGAACGCCTGACGATCTACCCCGAGTACGTCCGGGCGGGCGAACCCTGGCTCGACCCCCGGCTGAGCGCCCACGTGGCCGCGCTGGCCGGCCCCGACGGCATGGCGCTCGACGTGAATCCGAGGGGCCGCCCCTGGCAGGAGCCCGACGGCGGGTTCGCCGCCTCGGGCCGGGTCGACCTGCACACCGAGGTCGACACCACGGGCCGCACCGGCGACCGCCGCGACGACTTCGACCACGTCTACGGCGACTGGGACGCGCTGCGCGACCGCCTCCCCACGGCCGCGGCGCCGACCGGCGACGGCGCCGAGGCGCTGCGCCAGGCCGCCCGCGACCCGCTGGCGCTGACCGACGCCCAGGCCGAGGCGCTGCTGGGCCTGACGGGCGAGGCGCTCGACGAACTGTGCGCCCTGGCCGACGGCCTGCGCCGCGAGGTCAACGGCGACGACGTCACCTACGTCGTCAACCGGAACATCAACTTCACCAACGTCTGCTACACCGGCTGCCGCTTCTGCGCCTTCGCCCAGCGCCGCACCGACGCCGACGCGTACACCCTGAGCCTCGACCAGGTCGCCGACCGCGCCGAGGAGGCGTGGGCGGCCGGCGCGACCGAGGTGTGCATGCAGGGCGGCATCCACCCCGACCTGCCCGGCAGCGCCTACTTCGACATCGCGCGGGCGGTCAAGGCCCGGGTGCCCGGCATCCACGTGCACGCCTTCTCCCCGATGGAGGTCATCAACGGCGCCAGCCGGACCAATCTGTCGATCGAAGACTGGCTGACCGCCGCCCGCGAGGCCGGCGTCGACTCCCTCCCCGGCACCGCGGCCGAGATCCTCGACGACGACGTGCGCTGGGTGCTCACCAAGGGCAAACTGCCCGCCCGCGAGTGGATCGACGTCATCACCACGGCCCACCGCGTCGGCATCCCGACGACCTCGACGATGATGTACGGCCACGTCGACACCCACGCCCACTGGGTGAAGCACATCCGGCTGATCCGGCGGCTCCAGGAGGAGACGGGCGGCTTCAGCGAGTTCGTGCTGCTCCCGTTCGTCCACCACAGCGCCCCGATCTACCTGGCCGGCATCGCCCGCCCCGGGCCGACCGCCGCCGAGAACCGCGCCGTCCACGCGGTGTCGCGGCTGCTGCTGCACGGCGCGATCGACAACATCCAGTGCTCGTGGGTGAAGCTCCAGGACGACCTGTGCCGCCAGGTGCTGGCCGGGGGAGTGAACGACATCGGCGGCACCCTCATGGAGGAGACCATCAGCCGCATGGCGGGGTCGGAGAACGGGTCGTACAAGACCATCTCCGAGCTGCGCGCGATGGTCGAGGTCAGCGGCCGTCCGCTGCGCCAGCGCACCACCGAGTACGGCGTCCCGTCACCCGAACGCCGCGCGGCGGCGGAGGCGAGTGACGGGGTGTGCGCCAGCGTGCGGCGGGTGCTGCCGGTCGTCTAACGGATGACGTAGAAGTCCTCGGCCGACCTCGGAGGCCGCTGCCTCGGGGGTTCGGCCGCGTGGCCGATCGCCACCGCGCCCATCGGGTCCCAGTCGTCAGGGAGGCCGAGGACCTCGCGCACCACCGGGCGGCAGAACATCGTCGACGACACCCACGCCGACCCCAGCCCCTCGACCGCCAGCTGCACCAGGAAGTTCTGCACCCCGGCACCCGTCGCGACCACGAACATCTCCCGTTCGGAGGCGTTGCGGCGGTCGTCGCGGTAGGTGTGGGAGCCGTCCATGACCAGGCACGGCACCGCCAGGTAGGGCGCGTCGCGGAGCACGTCGCCGCGCCTGACCCGCTTGGCGATCGACTCCTCGGTGAAGCCGTCGCCGCGCAGGTCGGCGATCCACGCCTCGCGCATCGCGTCGACCAGCGCGAGCCGCGACTCGGCGCTCTCCAGCAGCACGAACCGCCACGGCGTCGTGTGGTGGGGCGCGGGGGCCGAGATGGCGGCGGCGACCGCCCGGCGCACCGCCTCCCCGTCGACCGCCGCTTCGGAGAACTTCCTGATGGTGCGCCGGGCGAACACGACGTCGGCCGAGCCGTAGCGGAACAGGTCCTCGTCGGCGGGGCGGACGAGCGAGGCCCCTCCGGGGCCGTCGGAGTCGCTCACCAGATGGCCCAGGCCCGAGACCACGGCCACCGGGACCCCGGTCAGCTTGCCCTTCACCAGTTCGGCCGCCGCCGCGATCTCGTCGATCAGGGCGGTCACGGTCGCGTTCAGCGGGTTGCCGTAGGCGTCGGTGGTGCCGCGCAGGTCGTCGAGCGGCCGCACGCCGGAGGCCCCCAGCGCGACGTCGGTCAGGCCGTGCCGCCACGGGCGGCCGAAGGTGTCGGAGACGATCACGCCGACCCGGACCCCGGCGAGCTCGGCCAGCCGCCGCCGGATCGCCGACGCCGACGCGTCGGGGTCGTCGGGCAGCAGCAGCACGGTCCCGGGCGCGGTGTTGGACGCGTCGACCCCGGCCGCCGCCATCACGTAGCCGTGCCGCGTCTGGGAGATGACGGTGTCGCCCCGCCGCGCGACCACCCGGACCGTCTCGGCCTCGATGGCCCCGGCGCGGTCGTCGGCCCGGACCACCCGGCCCTCGGCCTTGCTCACGATCTTCGAGGTGACCACGACCACGTCGCCGTCGGCCAGGCCGGGCGCGGCCTTGGCGATCAGGGCGGCGATGTCGTCGCCGTAGCCGACCTCGGGCAGCCCCTGGACCCCGCTGATGTTGATCACGCCGCCACCTTCGCGGCCAGGTCGAGCGCCGCGGCGGCCAGGTCGCGGGTCGCCTCGGGCGAGGACATCAGCAGCGGGCGCGCCTCCACGGCCACGCCGTCGAGCGAGGCCGCCGCGTCCTCCTCGGCGACCAGCCACCCGTCGAGCAGGTCGGCGCCGTAGAGCTCCAGCACGCCCTGGGCCGAGGTCTGCACGCCGATCGCCGTCAGGCACGCGTCGGCCATGCCGCGCACGGGCGCGCCGCCGATGATGGGGGAGACGCCGACCACGGTCTTGGCGGCCACCGCCTCGCGGATGCCCGGGATCTGCAGGATGGTCCCGATGCTCACCACCGGGTTCGACGGCGGCAGGATCACCACGTCGGCCTGTTCCAGCGCGTCGAGCACCCCCGGCGCGGGCGTCGCCGCCGCGGCGCCGACCAGGGCGATCTCCAGAGCCGGGGTGGACGCCCGCAGGCGCACCCACCACTCCTGGAAGTGCACCGCGCGGCGTCCCCGCTCGTCTTCGATCACCACGTGGGTCTCGGTCTGGTCGTCGGTCATCGGCAGCAGGCGCACGCCCGGCCGCCACCGGCCGCACAGCGCCTCGGTCACCGCCGACAGGCCGTAACCGGCCGCCAGCATCTGGGAGCGCACGATGTGGGTGGCGAAGTCGCGGTCGCCGAGGCCGAACCACTGCGGCTGCATGCCGTAGGCGGCCAGCTCCTCTTTCACGGTGAACGTTTCATCCGCGCGGCCCCAGCCCTGCTCCTCGTCGATGCCGCCGCCCAGGGTGTACATGACTGTGTCGAGGTCGGGGCATACCCGCAGGCCGAACAGGGTGATGTCGTCTCCGGTGTTGCCGATGACGGTGATGTCGGATTCCGGGGCCGCCGCCTTGAGGCCGCGGAGGAACCGGGCGCCGCCGATTCCGCCCGCGAGGGACACGATGCGCATGCCTGACAGTCTGGCATTCCATGCGAAACGCGAGATTGATGGGTCGCCCGGCATCCATGTCAGGCATATGCAAAACTCAGTTCCCATAAGCCGCATGAATTCCTGGGGGTAACTGTGGTGAAGGTTGACCCGGTGAGGCTCAGAGAGCCCGCCGCGTGGCTCCTTGTGGCAGCCGCGGGCACGACCGTTCTGGTCGGCGTCATCAGACTCGTCTTCGGCGACTCCTCACCGCTCGGGGGAGCGGCCGAGTTCGGCATCCGGTCGGTCGTCGCCCTGTCGGAACTGACCTCTCCGGTCACCGCCGCGCTGGTCGTCGGCGCGGTCTTCCTGTCCACGCGGTTCGGCGGCGCGCCCACCCCCAAGAGCGGCCTGATCACCATGGCCGGCGCGGGCACCCTGGCCGTGGCCACGCTGTTCGGCGCGATCAGCCTGCTCGGCTCGTTGTTCAGCGGGCTCGGGTTCGGCGGCAAGCTCGAGACCCTGCTGCTCGGCGTGCCCACCTTCGCCCTCACCGGCCTGGCGCTGCTCTATGTGCTGACCATGGTGTCGCCGCTGCCGGCGGGCGCGGCCAAACCGAAGAAGGCGCGGCGTCTCCAGGTGGTGCCCCCGGCCATCCCGTTCCCGCAGACCGGCGACGCCCACCCGGTGCAGAACGTGCCGGCGGAGCCCGACTACTCCTCCTATCCGCAGGGCCCGGTCTTCGACCAGAACGGCTACGCGGGCCAGCAGGTCGTCGAGGAGCCCCCGCTGCCGCCGGTGACCCCGGTCGTCCCGGCCGCCCAGCAGGCCGAGCGCTACTCCTACCCCGAGCCCGTCTACGACGACAGCCCGTCGTCGTGGGAGTCCTCGCCGTTCTCCGGCTTCTCGGGCCCGCAGTACGCCCGCCAGGCCTACGAGCCCCCGGCGGCCGAGTCGGCGGCCCCCGCGCCGCGGATGCCCGCCATCGAGACCCCGTTCGACAGCTCGGTCCGTGAGGTCTCCGGCCGTGAGCAGGTCGTCTATGAGACGCCGTTCGACAGCTCGGTCCGCGAGGTCTCCGGCCGTGAGCAGGTCGTCTATGAGACGCCGTTCGACAGTTCCGTCCGTGCGGTCCCGGGGCGTGAGGCGGCCGCCTACGAGCCGCCCGCCAGGGAAAGTTCCGTCCGGGATTCGGTCTACGACCTGTCTGCGAACGAGACGGTCTACGGCGCCCCGGTGCTCGACGCCGGGTATACGACGCAGCCCCCGGTCTACGGCGCGCCCTACGAGCCCGGCTACGAGGGCGACATAAGAGAGCAGCAGCTCGCGCAGGCCTACCAGCAGGCGCAGAGCTACCAGCAGCAGCCCGAGGGCTACCGGCAGAGCAACCCGTTCGGCCACCCGCAGGCGGCCCCGTCTCAGGTCGCGCCGCAGCGCTACCACGGCGACCCGCTGAGCGACCCGCTCCGGGCCGAAGACCTGCTCGATCCGATCGACCCGATCGCCATCTACCGCCCGGCAAAGACCGGGGAAGGTCTTCCTGCCGATCCGGCATCCGTCGATTCGGACGTCACCGCTCATTGGTACAGTCCCGACCGCCGGGATCGCTGACTCCAACTGGTCCGACAAGACCAGCCCTTTCCCCCGGTATCCCCATGGCGCTTGACGGGGCACGACTTACACGCGTGTAATTACAGCCATGTTGTTACGCCTTCTCCGAGGTGGGTAAGGGGAGGGCGTCCATAGGGGGGCACCAACTTTCGGGGTTGGTGACGGGCGGGCGACAGGGAGGTGTGCCGTGACCGAGCTGGTCATCGCACAGGCGCTCGACGGTGAAGATCTGGGCTGGCAGGAGCGCGCATTGTGCGCTCAGACCGACCCGGAGGCGTTCTTTCCAGAAAAGGGCGGCTCCACCCGAGAGGCGAAGAAGGTGTGCCGTGCGTGTGAAGTGCGCGCGGAGTGCCTTGAGTACGCGTTGGAACACGACGAACGATTCGGAATCTGGGGCGGGCTGTCGGAGCGCGAGCGCCGACGCATGAAGCGCCAGGCCGTTTGACGCATAACTGAGCGGGATGCGGCCGGCCGAAGGGCCGGCCACATCCCGCCTCGAAGAACACCGATGCTGGGCGACACGCGGGGGTCACATTTGTGGCCTCCGCTTGTCATTTGGGTCGGGGGCCGGTGCGCGGTGCCGTAGTGTTGGCGCGCAAAAGCCGCACATACCCCCAAGGATCCCGCCGTGCACTCGGTCACCGCGATCGTGGTCGCTCATGATGGCTCCCGTTGGCTCCGGGACACCCTCCGGGCGGTGCTGGCGCAGACCCGGCCGGTCGACCGGGGTGTCGGGGTCGACAACGGCAGCCGTGACGGCAGCCGCGACCTGCTCGGCGAGGCGTTCGGCAAACACAGCGTCGTGCAGATGCCGCGCGGCAGCGGGTTCGCCGAAGCCGTGCACGAGGTCGTCCGGCGGCTTCCGAAGGCGCCCGGCGACACCGAGTGGATCTGGCTGATCCACGACGACTGCGCCCCCGACGCCCGCGCCCTGGAGTTCCTGCTCCACGCCGCCGACGAGTATCCCGAGACCGCCGTCCTTGGTCCGAAACTGCGCGACTGGCTCGACCGGAAGCTGCTGCTGGAGGTCGGCGTCACGGTCGCCCGCTCGGGCCGCCGCGAGACCGGGCTGGAGGCGCGCGAGTACGACCAGGGCCAGCACGACGCCGAGCCCCGGGGCGTGCGCGACGTGCTGGCGGTGTCGTCGGCCGGGATGCTGATCCGCCGCGACGTGTGGGACGAGATCGGCGGCCTCGACGCCAGGCTGCCGCTGTTCCGCGACGACCTCGACTTCTGCTGGCGGACCCGCGCCGCCGGGCACCGGGTGCTCGCGGTGACCTCCGCCGTGGCCTGGCACGCCGAGGCGTCGTCCAAGCGCCGCCGCCGCATCGCCGCCAGCGACGACCACCCGAGGCGGCTGGCCCGGCGTTATTCGTTGTTCGTGCTGATGGCGAACCTGCCGTTCTGGACGATGCTCTGGTCGCTGCTGCGCAACACGGTCGGGTCGCTGATCCGTACCGTGCTGTTCCTGGTCGCCAAGCAGCCCGCGCACGCCGTCGACGAACTCGCCGCGATCGGCTCGGTGTTGTTCCATCCGCTGCGGCTGCGCCGGGCCAGGAAGGCGCGCAAGGCCAGCCGGGCCGGATACCAGCTGGTCAAACCCATGTTCAGCCCGCCGAGCCTGGCGTTCCGGCGGGCCTGGGAGATGGTCCAGAACCAGTTGTCGGGCGGCGGCCCGATGGATTCGGCCGGCCGTCACCACGCCGTCCAGCAGCCCGGCGCGGAAGAGGGCGACGAGCTGCTCAACGACGACGACGGCTTCTTGCGGCGCGCCTTCGCCAGCCCCGGGGTGCGGCTGTTCGTGCTGCTCACGGCGGTGGCGCTGGCGGCCGAGAGAGAGCTGCTGACCGGGGGGCTGCTCGGCGGCGGCGCGCTGGTGCCGGTCGCCGGAGGGGCCTCCGACCTGTGGGCGTTCTACATCGGCGAGCAGGCGCCGCCCTACGTCGCGGTGCTGGCGGTGTTGTCGACCATCACCTTCGGCAAGACCTGGCTGGCGGTGTCGATCCTGCTGCTGGGCTGCGTGCCGCTGTCGGGCCTGAGCGCCTACCTGGCGACCAAGAGCTTCGTCACCTACCGCCCCGCGCGGGTCTGGATGGCCGCCACCTACGCCCTCCTGCCGGTCGCGACCGGTGTGGTGGCGTCGGGGCGGATCGGGTCGGCGGTGGTGTTCATCCTGCTGCCCGTCTACGCCTCGCTCGCCACGAAGGTGCTGGCCGACACCCGTAAGCCGGCCCGCCGCGCGGCCTGGGGCCTGGGCCTGCTGCTGGCCGTGGGCACCGCGTTCGCCCCGATCCTGTACGTCTTCGTCGCCGTCCTCGGCCTGCTCGCCGCCGTGTCGTTCGGGGGAGTGCGGCGCGGGGTCGGCGGGAACCTGCTCATCGCGCTGGGCGCCCCGCTGATCCTGCTCGGACCCTGGCTGGCCACGATCGTCCAAGACCCGATGCGCATCCTGCGGGAGGCCGGGCTGCCGATGACCTCCTCGCCCCGGCTGGCCCCCGAGGCGCTGCTCACCCTCAACCCGGGCGGGCCCGGCGCGCCGCCGATCTGGGCCACCGCCGGGCTGCTCGCCGTCGCCCTGGGTGCGCTGCTGCTGCGCCGCCACCAGTTCATCGTGGCCGTCGGGTGGGGCGTGGCGATCGTCGGCGTGCTGGCGGCGACCGTGGTGAGCCGCATGTCGACCTGGCCGGGGGTGCCGCTGGCGTTCGCCGCGACCGGGCTGCTGGTCTCGACCGCGCTGGCCGCCCACCGGGTGGCCGAGTTCCGCAAGGCGGGCGGGTTCCGGAAGGCCGGCGCGTTCCTGATCGTGCTGGTCGCGTTCGCGACCCCGGTCGCCGCCGCGACCTTGTGGATCATGGACAGGGCCGACGGGCCGCTGCGCCGCGACGTGCGCTCGCCGCTCCCAGCCATCGCCGAGGCCCAGTCGAAGCCCGGTGAGGGCACGCTGCTGATCCGCACCGCGGACGCGGGCCTCACCTACACGGTTCTGCGTGGCCGCATCCCGGTCATCGGGGAGTCGGAACGGGCCGCGTACGGCTCCGACTTCACCGACGCGGTGGCGGGGCTGGCCTCCGGCCGGGGCGGCTCCGACGCGGCCGAGCTGGCGGGCCGGGGCATCGCGTTCGTGAGCGTGCCCGCGCCGATCGACCCCGCCCTGCGGCGGGCCCTCGACTCCGAGCCGACCATGGCCAGGGTCACCCTCACGGATCGGGCCGGACTCTGGCGGATGACCGGGACGGTCACCCCCGAACGCCCGCCGGCCGGCGCGTCGTGGCACCGGTGGTGGCTCTACGGGCAGGGCGCGCTCGTGGTGATCGTGCTGATCCTGGCGGCGCCGGGAGCGCGTACCGCCGAGCCGGAGGTCGTCGAGGAGATCCCGGCCGACCGAGAGCGGGTGGCGGTGTGAGGCGGCTCATCGAGAACCGGTTCGGCATGCTGGCGCTGGTGCTGATCGCGCTCGGCGCGGTCTACGGCGTCGCGTTCGTCAGCCGCCCGGCCCCCGCCGCGCCGGTCAAGGCCGAACCGGTGCGCGCGCCCATCGCGGCCGTCTCGACGGTCTGCCCCGACCCGGGCGGCGCGACGGTCACCGCCGTCACCCCGCCCAACGCGGGGGGCGCCGGGCAGACCCTCATCGAGGACGGCGACGAGCCCGTCACCGTCGAGGAGCCCGGCAAGCTCTGGCAGAAGACCATGGCCGCCGGCACCGACCCGATGCGGGTGCACGCCACCGGCGCGATGGCCACCGGCCTGGAGGCCGCCCAGACGCGGCGCGCGCTGACCGGCGCCGCAAGGGGCCTGGCCGGGGTGCGCTGCGTCGACCCCGGCGCCGACGTCTGGTTCGTCGGGCCCGGCCCGGCCGCCGGAGACCTCAAGCTCCACCTGGCCAACGTCGAGTCGGCCCCGGCCGACGTGGCGCTGGTCGTCTACTCGGGCGAGGGCCAGGTCATCGCCGACCGGGCCAGCGGCATGCTGCTGAAGCCGGGCGAGCACCGCGTCGTCGACCTCAAGAAGGTCGCGCCGTCGCCGCTGGTCATGGCGCTGAACGTGTCGACCGGCCGGGGCCGGGTCGCGGCCGCCGTCGAGGCGGCCACCTCCGAGGGCGTCGACTGGCTCCCGCAGACCACCCGGCCGGCCAAGCGGGTCGTGGTGCCGGGCCTGCCCGGCAGCGCCGGCCGCCGCGAGCTCTACGTCGCCGCCCCCGGCGAGTCGGACGCCGTCGTCAACGTCAAGGCCGTGCTGAAGGACGGCTCCTACGCCCTGGAGAACCGCGAGACCGTCGAGGTGCCCGCCGGTTCGGTCGCCACCCTCGACCTGTCGACCGGGGTGACCGGCCAGCCCGCCGCGATCGTGCTCACCTCGGAGATCCCCGTGGTCGCCGGGCTGAAGATGGTCGGCACCGGAAGCCGGACCGACGTCGCGTTCACCGCCGGAGCGCCCTCGATCGACCTCGGCAGCGTCGTCGCCGACGCCCGCTCGACCAAGGACGTCACCTCGCGGCTGATCCTGAGCGCGCCCGACGCCGCCGCCGACGTCACCGTGACGCTGCTGCCGCGCGAGGGGAAGGCGCCCAAGCCGATCGAGGTGGCGATCCCCGCCGCGCGTACCAAGGAGATCATCCTGAAGGGCCCGGCCAAGGGCTTCAGCGTGGTCGTCACGCCCAAGACCGGCTCGGGGCCGGTCTACGGCGGGCGGGTGATGGAGGAGCGCGCCCCCGGCGGGCAGCTCGTCACCGCGCAGCCGCTGGCCGTGGCGCGCACCTGGACGCTGGTGCCGCCGGTCGCCGAGGAGCCCTCGGCGGTCTTCGCTCAGCCGTCGTAGCCGGGGTCGACCTGTTCGGGGGTGAGCCCCAGCAGCGTGGAGACCTGCTCGACCACGACGGTGTGCACCAGCGCGGCGAGGCTCTCGCGGTCGCGCGCGCGGGCCTCCAGCGGACGCCGGTAGACCACGACCATCGCCGGGTCGCCGCGCAGCGCCGGTTCGGCCCGGCCGAACGGGATCGGGTCGGAGGCCAGCCGCGCCGGGCCGTCGAGCAGCTCGGCGACCGGCGGCACCTCCTCGACGCCGAAGTCGACGCCCGCCAGCTCCTTGGCCCACCGGACGCGCAGCCGGTCGACGGCGTCGAGCACGAGGTCGTCGAAGCGCTCGCCACGGGACTTGGCGATGGGCACGTGGGCGGGCGCGAGGGGACCCCGCATGCCGCGCCCGTGGCGGTCCCGTCGTCGAGGAGTCATCAGGTCAGCTTAGGGCTCCGGCCGTGTTCGGGTGGTGTCCGGATTGTGGCGACACGCTCGTTAAGAGGGGCGGGGTGGTGGCAATGTGCGGGCGGACCGGATACGGTCCCTCCGTGAGCCCCGTCCGCAGCTGTTCCCGTACCGCCTGCAGGCAGCCTGCCGTCTTCACACTCACGTACGTTTACGCCGACTCGACCGCTGTTCTTGGCCCCCTGGCGACGTACGTCGAGCCGCACTGCTATGACCTGTGCGCCGAACACGCCGAGCGGCTCACCGCGCCCCGAGGCTGGGAGGTCGTGCGGCTGCCCTACGAGCCGGGCGCGCCCTCCGGAGACGACCTCGAGGCGCTGGCCAACGCCGTCCGCGAGGCCGCCCGTCCGGCCCCGGCGCCGGGCGAGCCGACCGGCCAGGCCGTCGAGGTGGGGCGTCGCGGTCACCTCCGGGTCCTCAAGTCCAATCGCGACCGCTGAAGGCACGCGGCCACTAGGCTTCAAACCCTAGGGATCTGCGACATATAGGGGCGGAATTGGGCGACCTCGCCAAGATCTTCAAGGCGTATGACGTACGCGGAGTCGTACCGGACGAGTTCGACGAGGAGATCGCCGAGGCCGTGGGCGCGGCCTTCGCGGAGGTGGTGGGGGGCGACCGGATCGTGATCGCCCACGACATGCGGGAGTCCTCCGGCCCGCTCGCGGCGGCCTTCGCCCGCGGCGCGACCTCCCGGGGCGCCGATGTGATCAACGCCGGGCTCGGCTCCACCGACCTGCTCTACTACGCCAGCGGCACCCTGAACCTGCCGGGCGTCATGTTCACCGCCAGCCACAACCCGGCCCAGTACAACGGCATGAAGATGTGCCGCGCCGGGGCCGTGCCGATCGGCTCCGAGACGGGCCTGACCGAGATCCGCGACCGGGCACTCGGGCTGCTGGGCGCCTCGTCCCCCGACCCCACCGGCGACGTCACCGACCGCGACCTGCTGACCGGCTACGCCGACCACCTGAAGTCGCTCGTCGACCTGTCGGCGATCAGGCCGCTGAAGGTGGTCGTCGACGCCGGCAACGGCATGGGCGGCCACACCGTGCCCGAGGTGTTCGCCGGGTTGCCGATCGACCTGGTGCCGCTCTACTTCGAGCTCGACGGCTCCTTCCCCAACCACGAGGCCAACCCGATCGAGCCGGCCAACCTGGTCGACCTGCAGGCGGCCGTCCTGGAGCACGGGGCCGACCTCGGCATCGCCTTCGACGGCGACGCCGACCGCTGCTGGGTGATCGACGAGAAGGGCGCCTCGGTCTCCCCGTCGACGATCACCGCCCTGGTGGCGGCGCGCGAGCTGGCCAAGCACCCCGGTGCCACGGTCATCCACAACCTGATCACCTCGCGCGGCGTGCCCGAGATCGTCAAGGAGCACGGCGGGGTGCCGGTCCGCACCCGCGTCGGCCACTCGTTCATCAAGGCCGAGATGGCCCGCACGGGCGCGGTCTTCGGCGGCGAGCACTCGGCCCACTACTACTTCCGCGACTTCTGGTACGCCGACTCGGGCATGCTGGCCGCCCTCCACGTGCTGGCCGCCCTCGGCGAACAGGACCGCCCCCTGTCGGAGGTGCTGGCCGCCTACGCGCGCTACACCGCCTCCGGCGAGATCAACAGCACGGTGGCCGACCAGGCCGCCGCCACCGCCAAGGTGCGCGAGGCGTTCGGGTCCCGCGAGGGTGTTACCTTCGATGAGCTGGACGGCCTGACCGTCACCGGTCCGACCTGGTGGTTCAACCTGCGCCCGTCCAACACCGAACCGCTGCTCCGGCTCAACGCCGAGGGCGACGACGAGGTGACCATGGCCCGGGTGCGCGACGACGTTCTGAAAGAGGTTCGAGGGATTTGAAGATCGACGACTGGCTGCTGGAGATCCTGGCCTGCCCGGCGTGCAAGTCCCCGCTCCGGGCCGAGGCCGATGAGCTGGCCTGCACCTCCGAGAGCTGCGGCCTGGTCTACCCGGTCCGCGACGACATTCCCGTGCTGCTGGTCGACGAGGCACGGAAGGCATGATCTGGGAGCCTGAGCTGCTCGACGACCAGAACCATCTGGTCGCGGCCGATCCCTCGGGCATGCTTCCGGCGGTCGCCTCGGCGGCCGCCCAGATCCGCACCGGGCGGCGGCTGGCCGCTGAGGCGGGCGTGGGGGCGGTCGCCGCCGAGGGGCGCCCGAGGGCGATCGTGACGCTCGGCATGGGCGTCAGCGGCGTCTCCGGCGAGATCCTCCGGGCGATCTGCGGCAACGGCGCGCCGATCCCGATCACCACCGCGAGCGGCCACCGGCTGCCGGGCTGGATCGGCGCCAACGACCTGGTGTTCGCCGTGTCGGCCTCCGGGGCCACCGAGGAGACCCTCGGCCTGGCCTGGGAAGCCGCCCGGCGCGGCTGCCGCCTGGTCGGGGTCGGCCGCCCCGGCTCGCCGCTCCAGTCGCTCTGCACCCAGCGCGGGGCCCCGTTCGTGCCGGTCGAGGTCGCGCAGGGCCACGCCCGCGCGGCGTTGTGGGCGCTGACGGTCCCGCTCGTGGTGGCGGCGTCGTCGCTGGGGCTGGCCGACGTGCCCGAGCCCGTGTACGAAGCCACCGCCACCCTGCTCGAAGACCTGGCCCACCGCTGCCGCCCGTCGAGCGACACCTTCATCAACCCCGGCAAGACGCTGGCCATGGAACTGGCCGAGTCGGTGCCCATGGTCTGGGGCTCCTCGGCGCTGCCGATCGTGGCCGCCCACCGCCTGGTCCACCAGCTCTACGAGAACGCCAAATACCCGGCGATCTTCGGCGAGCTGCCCGAGGCGGCCCACAACCAGGTGGCCGCCTTCGACGGCCCGCTCGCCGAGCGCGACATCTTCGCCGACACGCAGGGCCGCCAGCTGCGGCTGTTCCTGCTCCGCGACGTCGACGAAGACGAGCGCGAGACCCGCACCCGGGGCACCGTGGTCCGGCTGGCCGAAAACCGCGACGTGCGGGTGTCGGAGCTGATGGCCGAGGGGCGTCATCCGCTTGAACGGCTGGCGACGCTGGTCGGGCTGGCCGATTTCGCCAGCGTCTATCTGGCACTTGGTTATGGAATCGATCCCACTCCGGTCAGCGCGGTCCGGGAGCTTAAGGCCAGAATTGCCCGTTAGGATCTTCTGGCCGAAAACTGAGGGAGTGTCATCGTGAGCGCCAGTGGCGGAACGAAGGCGATCGTCGCGGCGCTGGTCGCCAACTTGTCGATCGCGGTGGCGAAGTTCGTCGCCTTCTTGTTCACCGGATCGTCGTCCATGATCGCCGAGTCGGTCCACTCCGTGGCCGACTCGGGGAACCAGGCGCTGCTGCTGCTGGGCGGCAAGCGGGCGGCCCGTGAACGCACCGAGCAGCACCCGTTCGGCTACGGCCGCGAGCGCTACTTCTACTCGTTCGTGGTGGCGGTCGTGCTGTTCACGATCGGCGCGCTGTTCTCGCTGTACGAGGGCGTGCACAAGCTCCAGCATCCCGAAGACCTGACGTCCCCGCAGTGGGCGTTCGGCGTGCTGATCTTCGCGATCATCGCGGAGGCGTTCTCGTTCCGGACCGCGATCAAGGAGTCGCTGCCGTTCAAGGGCAACCTGACCTGGTGGCAGTTCATCCGCCGGTCGAAGTCGCCCGAGCTGCCCGTCATCGTGCTCGAAGACCTGGGCGCGCTGCTCGGCCTGATCTTCGCCCTGTTCGGCGTCACCATGGCGGTCGTCACCGGCAACGGAGTCTGGGACGGCGTGGGCACCGTGATGATCGGCGTCCTGCTCGGCGTCATCGCGATCGTGCTGGCCATCGAGACCAAGTCGCTGCTCATCGGCGAGAGCGCCGGCCCCGAGGTCGACGCGCAGATCCGCCAGGCCCTGGAGAGCGCGCCCGAGGTGACCCGGGTCATCCACATGCGCACCCTCCACGTCGGCCCCGAGGAGCTGCTGGTGGCCGCGAAGATTGCCGTCCAGCACGACGACACCGCCGCCGAGGTGGCCCGGGGCATCGACGAGGCCGAGCAGCGTATCCGCGCGGCCGTGCCGATCGCCCGGATCATCTACCTCGAACCGGCCATCGAGGCGTCGTCAACGTCCGCGCAGCAGGCGTAGCGCCTTCTCCTTCTCGAAGTCCAGCGCCCTGCGGGGCGCCTGGATGCGCCCGATCCGCACGCCCAGGTCTCTCACGGCCTGGGCGACGGCCGGTTCCGACAGCGCCCGCAGCGCGAAGGCGAGCTCGCCGGGCGAGACGTCGAACCGCTTCTCCAGCTCCATCGCCAGGGTGACGGCGGCGAGCTCCTCGTCGCCGAAGCGGCGGTGGGAGCGCGAGACGTGGACGGCCGGAGGCCGGCCATGGCTCGCGCCATGAATCTGCCGGGGAGCTGCGTCGCGGACGGGTGGGAGTAGCCCGAGCGCCTCCCGATATCGCAGCATTCTGGGCGACATGCCCAATTTGGCGGCGGCCTCCGTGATGCGCATGAACCCATTCTTACATTCTTGTGTCAGGTTCGGCGCTCGGAGGCGGTGTTCGGCCCTACAGTGGCAGAGACGCTACGAGAGGGGACACCCCAAGATGGACTTCAAGGTCGCCGACCTGTCACTCGCAGACTTCGGCCGCAAGGAGATTCGCCTCGCCGAGCACGAGATGCCGGGCCTGATGGCGACGCGCAAGGAGTTCGCCGCCTCCCAGCCGCTCCGGGGCGCGAAGATCATGGGCTCGCTGCACATGACCATCCAGACCGCCGTCCTGATCGAGACGCTGGTCGCCCTCGGCGCCGACGTGCGCTGGGTCTCGTGCAACATCTTCTCCACGCAGGACCACGCCGCCGCCGCGGTCGTCGTCGGCCCCGAGGGCACCGTCGAGGAGCCCAAGGGCGTGCCGGTCTTCGCCTGGAAGGGCGAGACGCTGGAGGAGTACTGGTGGTGCACCGACCAGGCGCTGCAGTGGCCTGACGGCACCGGCCCCAACATGATCCTCGACGACGGCGGCGACGCCACCCTGCTCGTCCACAAGGGCGCCGAGTTCGAGAAGGCCGGCGGCGTCGTGCCGACCGCCTCCGAGGACGACCCCGAGGAGTGGGGCATCATCCTCGACCTGCTGCGCCGCACGGTCGGCGCCGACCAGCGCTGGACCAAGACCGCCGAGGCGATCAAGGGCGTCACCGAAGAGACGACCACCGGCGTCCACCGCCTCTACGAGATGTTCAACAACGGCCAGCTGCTCTTCCCGGCCATCAACGTGAACGACTCGGTCACCAAGTCGAAGTTCGACAACAAGTACGGCTGCCGCCACTCGGTGATCGACGGCCTCAACCGCGCCACCGACGTGCTGATCGGCGGCAAGGTGGCCGTGGTCGCCGGCTACGGCGACGTCGGCAAGGGCTGCGCCGACGCGCTGCGCGGCCAGGGCGCCCGCGTGATCGTGACCGAGATCGACCCCATCTGCGCCCTCCAGGCCGCGATGGACGGCTTCCAGGTCACCACCCTGGAGGAGGTCGTCGGCATCGCCGACATCTTCGTCACCACCACGGGCAACTTCAGCATCATCACCGCCGACCACATGGCGCAGATGAAGCACAACGCGATCGTGTCCAACATCGGCCACTTCGACAACGAGATCGACATGGCCGGCCTGGCCCGCATCCCGGGCATCGAGAAGGAAGAGGTCAAGCCCCAGGTCCACACCTGGCGCTTCCCCGACGGCAAGCAGATCATCGTGCTGGCCGAGGGCCGTCTGATGAACCTGGGCTGCGCCACCGGCCACCCCTCGTTCGTCATGTCGAACTCCTTCACCAACCAGGTGATCGCGCAGATCGAGCTGTTCACCAAGACCGGCGACTACCCGATCGGCGTGTACGTGCTGCCCAAGCACCTCGACGAGAAGGTCGCCCGCCTCCACCTCGACGCGCTCGGCGTGAAGCTGACGGTGCTGTCGAAGAAGCAGGCCGAGTACATCGGCGTCGACGTCGAGGGCCCCTACAAGCCCGACCACTACCGCTACTGATCATGGATGCCGTTCTGGCCGAAGCCGGTGAGCGCCGCATCGGATGGGCCTCGCGCGCCATGCCGGTGCTCACCGCGATCGGCGCGGGGTTCGGCGGCGACCGCCCGCTCGACGGGCTGAAGGTCGCCGCCTGCCTCCACGTCACGGCCGAGACGGCGGTGCTCATGGGCGCGCTGAAGGCGGGCGGCGCGGACATCGCGCTGGCCGCCTCCAACCCGCTCTCGACGCAAGATGACGTCGCCGCCGCCCTGGCCGACTACGGCATCGCCGTGCACGCCAGGGCGGGGGTCGACCGCGACACCTACTACCGGCACATCCACCGGGCCCTGGACATCGGGCCCGACATCGTCCTCGACGACGGCTGCGACCTGGTCAACATCCTGCACACCGAACGCTCCGACCTGGTGGTCAAGGGCGGCTGCGAGGAGACCACGACCGGGATCATCCGGCTGCGCCAGATGGCCGCCGAGGGGGCGCTGAAGTTCCCGATGGTCGCGGTGAACGACACCCGGACCAAGCGGATGTTCGACAACCGCTACGGCACCGGCCAGTCGACGATGGACGGCATCATGCGGGCCACCAACGCCCTGCTGGCGGGCCGGACCGTCGTGGTGGCCGGGTTCGGCTACTGCGGCCGGGGCGTGGCCGAGCGGGCCAAGGGGCTGGGCGCGCGGGTCGTGGTGACCGAGATCGACCCGGTGAAGGCGCTCGACGCCTCGCTGCACGGCTACGGCGTGGCCACGATGGCCGAGGCGGCCGCGATCGGCGACGTGTTCGTCACGGTCACCGGCAACCGCGACGTGATCAGGGCCGAGCACCTGGCGGTCATGAAGGACGGCGCGATCCTGGCCAACGCGGGCCACTTCGACATCGAGATCGACGTACGGGCCCTGGAGTCGATGGCCGAGGAGGTCCACTACCAGGTGCGGCCCAACACCGACGAGTTCGTGGTGAACGGCCGCCGGCTGCTGCTGCTGGCCGAGGGCCGGCTGGTGAACCTGGCGGCGGCCGAGGGCCATCCGGCGGCGGTGATGGACATGTCGTTCTCGGCCCAGGCGCTCACGGTGGCGTGGCTGGCGGCCGAGCACGCGTCGCTGAAGCCGGGCGTCTACGACGTGCCCGACGGGATCGACGCGCGGGTGGCGGGGCTGAAGCTCGCGGCGGCGGGGATCACGATCGACGGACTGACCTCTGAGCAGGAGGACTACCTGCACAGCTGGCGTTCAGGTTCGTAGAAACAGTTGTGTTACCCCATGGATACCGGCAATCTGCCGTACTACGGTCATATCACTCGGCTCGTTCCAGGCCAGTCACCTGAGCCGAGATGACGGGCGGGTACGACCGGTTCGCCTCTCCCTCTGCGCTCCGGACGTACCCGCCCAACCCCACTGCAGGCGTGCCCCATGCCTGCGTTCGTCACAACTGCCCCTGGCGTCTTTGGCTAAACCTCGCCATTTCTCTCCGGCGGCGTTCGGCGAGCACGGCGGCCAGGTAGGCGTAGGGCGGAACCCCGGGCGGCGGCGGGGGTTGCACCCGTGCGGAGACCTGCGAGGCGATCCGCAGACCCATGTCGTGGGCGGCGTGCGGCGACAACTGCGGCAGCCGGGTCAGATACTGCCGCGACACGGCGGCCAGGTCGTCGGTGAGGCCCGTCAGCTCCAGCGTGGCCGCCCACGCGGCGAGCTGCGGCGGCATCTCGGGCGGGGGGCCCGACTCCTTCGGCGCCCGCTCCGAGATGACGACGGTGCCGCCGAACAGGTCGCCCAGCCGTTTGCCCTTCTGGTTCACCAGCGCGCAGATCACCGCCGGGGCGCCGGTCAGCATGTAGATCTCGACGACGGCCGTCAGGCCGCGGAAGAACGCCTGCCGGAACCGCTCGGGCCCGCCGTCGTCGGCCACCACCCGCAGGCCGAGCGCCATCTTGCCGAGGCTGCGGCCGCGCGACAGGGTCTCGAAGATCACCGGGTAGCCGACCAGCACCGCCACGAACGAGGCGATCACCAGGGCGGTGGCCAGCGACTCGTCGATGTCGCCGAGGGCGAAGGCGATCAGCAGCATGGCCCCGACCAGCAGCACGATCTGCACGATCAGGTCGAGCAGGAAGGCGACCACCCGGATCGGCAACTGCGCCAGCGGCACGTCGAGCGCCACGGCGTCGCCGGTCACGACGTCGGGGCGCGGCACTTCGGACATGTCCCGACCCTACTAGGCTCGCGATCGTGGACATCGACGCCTTCCGAGCCGCCCACCAGCAGACCTGGGACCGGCTCGACGACCTGGTGAAGCGGCGCCGCAGGCTGACCGGCCCGGAGGTCGACGAACTCGTCGAGCTCTACCAGCGGGTGTCCACCCACCTGTCGATCGCCCGCTCGGCGTCCCGAGACGGCGTGCTGACCGGCCGGTTGTCGGCGCTGGTCGCGCGGTCGCGATCGGCCGTCACCGGCGCCCACGCGCCCGCCTGGCGGGAGTTCCTCCGCTTCTGGACCGTCTCGTTCCCCGTGGTCTGCTACCGGTCGTGGCGGTGGTGGCTGGGCGCGGCCGTGGCGTCGTCGATCGTCGCGGTGGCCGTGGGGGTGTGGGTGGCCGCCAACCCCGACGTGCGGGCCGCGATGGGCACCCCCGAGGAGATCAGGCAGCTGGTCGAGCACGACTTCGCCGACTACTACAGCGCGAACCCGGCCGGGTCGTTCGCCACGCACGTGTGGGTGAACAACGCGTGGGTGGCGGCCCAGTGCGTCGCCTCGTCGGTCATCGGGGGCGTGCTCATCCCGTACATCCTCTTCCAGAACGCCGCCAACGTCGGGCTGCTCGGCGGCATCATGATCGACTCGGGCCGGGGCGACGTGTTCTTCGGGCTGATCACGCCCCACGGGCTGCTGGAGCTCACGGCGGTGTTCCTGGCCGCCGGGGCGGGCATGCGGGTCGGCTGGTCGCTGATCGCGCCCGGCCCGCGCCCCCGCGCGCAGGTGCTCGCCGAACAGGGCCGCGCGGTCGTCGCGGTGGTGCTCGGGCTCGCGGTGGTGCTGCTGATCTCGGGCCTCATCGAGGCCCTCGTCACCCCCTCGCCGCTGCCGACCTGGGCCCGGATCTCGATCGGCGCCGCCGCCGAACTGCTCTTCCTCCTGTACGTCGTCCGCTACGGCCGCCGCGCCGCCAAGGCCGGCGAGACGGGCGACGTCGCCGACGCCCCCGACCACGTGCCGACGGCCTAGAGGCGGCCCGCGGCCTTCAGGTTCAGGTAGGCGTCGGCCAGCGCCGAGGCGAGGTCGTCGGGCAGGGCGTCGACGACCTCGACCCCGTGCCGGCGCAGCCGGGCGGTCACCTGGCGGCGTTCGACCCGCTGGCGTTCGGCCGCCGCCGCCTCGAAGACCTCCGCCGCGCCGTCGCGCCCGGCCGCCAGCGCGGCCACCCGGGGGTCGGCCACGGCGGCCACCAGCACCAGGTGCCGCGAGGAGAGCTGGGGGAGGACCGGCAGCAGGCCCTCGTCGAGCGCGGTCGCGTTCAGGTCGGTCAGCACGACCACCAGGCAGCGCCGCCGCGCGCGGGCCAGCACGGCGGCCACCATGCCGTGGGCGTCGGCCTCCACGAGCTCCGGCTCCAGCGGCGCCATCGCGGTCACCAGGCCGGGCAGCAGGTCGCCCCGGCCGCCGCCGGTCACCTGGGCCCTGACCGCCCGGTCGTAGGCGAGGAAGTCGACCCGGTCGCCCGCCCGCGCGCACAGGGCGGCCAGCAGCAGAGCGGCGTCCATGCCCCAGTCGAGCCGGGGCCAGCCGCTCGGGTCGCCCGACGCGGGGTCGACCCCGACCCGCCCGGCCGAGGTGCGGCCGGTGTCGAGCACGATCAGCACCCGCCGGTCGCGTTCGGGCCGCCAGGTGCGCACCACGACGTCGGCCCGGCGGGCGCTCGCCCGCCAGTCGATCGACCGGACGTCGTCGCCGACGACGTACTCGCGCAGCGAGTCGAACTCGGTGCCCTGGCCGCGGATCTGGACCGGGTTCAGCCCCTCGATCGCCCGCAGCCGGGCCAGTTTGCCCGGCAGGTGGCGGCGCGACAGGAACGGCGGGAGGACTCTGACCCGCCCCTCGACCTGATGGGAGCCCTGCCGGGCGGCCAGGCCGAGTGGGCCCACCGCCCGCACCGTCACCGCGGCGGCGGTGAAGTCGCCTCTGCGAAGCGGGCGCAGCGTCGTGACGACCCGGCGGCGTTCCCCGGCCGGCACGTCGATCACGTGCTCCCTGGGGGCCGGACGGGTGCTCGGCGGCCACGCGTCGCGCAGCAGGCCGCGCACCGGGCGGCGGCCCGGATTGGCCACCAGCAGGGTGACCTCGGCGGTCTCGCCGAGACGTACCCGCTGATCGTCGGAGCGCTCGAACCGCAACGCCCGCACACTGCCCGCCAGCGCCAGGTCGACCCCGACGGCCACTGCGATCACCGCGACGACCAGCCAGAACGCGAGGGCGGGCGCGGGCGCGGCGAGCACGACGAGCGCCCCCGCGACCGCCAGCAGCGCGGCCCGCCCGGTCAGCGCCATCAGCGCGGCACGGGCACGGACGCCAGGATGCCGTCGAGCACCCCGTCGGCGGTCGCGCCCTCCAGCTCGGCCTCCGGACGCAGCTGCACCCGGTGCCGCAACGCGGGCCGGGCCAGCGCCTTCACGTCGTCGGGCGTCACGTAGTCGCGCCCCGACAACCAGCCCCAGGCGCGGGCCGCCGCCAGCAGGGCGGTCGCGCCACGCGGCGAGACGCCCAGCCCCAGCGACGGCGACTGCCGGGTCGCCCTGGCCAGGTCGACGATGTAGGCGAGCACCTCGGGCGACACGTGGGTCTCGGCGACCGCCGCCCGGCCCGCCGCGAGGTCGCTCGCGCTCGCGACCGCCTTCACGTGGGACAGGTCGCGCGGGTCGAACCCGTCGGCGTGCCGCCGCAGCACCGCGATCTCGTCGTCGCGGCCCGGCAGCGGCACGGTCAGCTTCAGCATGAACCGGTCGAGCTGGGCCTCGGGGAGCTGGTAGGTGCCCTCGTACTCGACCGGGTTCTGGGTCGCCGCCACGATGAACGGGTCGGGCAGCGGCCGGGGCGTGCCGTCGACGCTGACCTGCCGCTCCTCCATCGCCTCCAGCAGCGCGGCCTGGGTCTTCGGCGGGGTGCGGTTGATCTCGTCGGCCAGCAGCAGGTTGGTGAACACCGGGCCCGAGCGGAACTCGAACTCGGCGGTGCGCGCGTCGTAGACCAGCGAGCCGGTCACGTCGCCCGGCATCAGGTCGGGGGTGAACTGCACCCGCTTGAAGTCGACCGAGAGCGCCGCCGCGAGCGTGCGCACGAGCAGCGTCTTGGCCACACCCGGCACGCCTTCGAGCAGCACGTGGCCCCGGCACAACAACGCGATCACCAGGCCGGAGACCACGGCGTCCTGCCCCACCACGGCCTTCGCGACCTCGGTCCGGAGGGCCGCCAGCGCCTCGCGGGAGGCGTCAGGTGTCGTCACGAGTCCCGTACCTGCCTTTCGATGGTGTCGAGGTCGCGTGCCAGGGCGACCAGTGCGGCGTCTCCGGTGGGGACGCCGCCGTAGAGGATCTCGCGGACCCGTCCGCCATCCTGCCCGGTCCGGGCGGCCACCGCCGCGACGATCTCGTTCTCCCCGGCCGTCGCGGTCAGCCCCAGCCGGGGCGTCGTGCGGGCCAGGACGGCCTCGCGCAGGGCCAGCGCGGCCCGGTCGCGGGCCGAGCGGGCCCGGTAGAGGCGGCCCCGCCCTTCGACGGTCTCGGCGGCCCGGACGACCACCGGCAGCCGCTCCTCGACCACCGGCCCCAGGCGGCGGCCCCGCCACAGGGCGGTCAGCAGCACCGCCACGACCAGCGCCCAGACGAACCAGCCGACGTTCGCCGGGATCAGCTGCTCGATGGTCTTCTCGCCGCCCTCGGGCACGCCGAGCGGCGCGCGGGGCGCGAACCAGGTGACCCGCTGGTGGGCACCGGCCAGGTTCATCGCCAGCGCGGCGTTGCCGTCCTCGGGCAGCCGGCCGTTGGTCAGGAACGACCCCGACCCGACCAGGGTGGCGTCGCCGACGACGCCGACCGTGCCGTCGTAGCAGGCCGCGCCGGAGTAGGAGGAGCCGCCGACGAGGGCGTCCCCGGCCAGCACGGCCGCCTTCAGCTCGCAGCCGGGCGCCCTGACCTTCTCGGCCGCGCCGGGACGGGCGGTCACCCCGGGCGCCAGCGCCCGCAGCACCGCCGGGGTGGGCGCGATCAGCAGCCGGGCCCCCGGCCGTCCGGCGAGCCCGGCCAGCCCGGCGGGGTCGACCAGGAACTCGGGCCGGGCCACCACCAGCAGCGAGCCCTCGGCCCGCTCGATCGCCTCGTCGAAGGTCGTCACCTGGATCACCTCGACGCCCTGCGCGCGCAGCAGTTCGGCCAGCGCGCGGGCGCCCTGCGGCGTGGTCGCCTCGATGTCGAGCCGTCCGCCGTTGCGGGCGCCGCCGAACAGCGCGATCACGGTGGCCGCGAGCACGATCGCGGCCAGCGCGCCCAGCACGCCCCGCCAGGAGCGCCACCGTTCGGTGATCGTCGGGGTGACGGACGTCATCGCAGGGTCGCCTTCTCCCGGCGGACGGCCGTGTCGAGGCCGGTCAGGTCGGCGTACGCCTCGGGGGTGCCCGGACGCTCGCCGTAGGTGACGTCGGCGAACGTCCGGGCGCCCTGTTCGAGGCCGGCGGCCAGCGCGGGCAGCGCCCGGCCCGCCTCGGCGGCCAGCTCGGTCGCCGTACGCCCCGGCATGGGTTCCACGATCGTGCGTTCCTCCAGCTCGCGGGCGATGGCGCGCAGGCGTTCCCGGATGGCCTGGGCCCACTCCCCGGCGGCGGCGTGCCGCTCGGCCAGGGCGCGGTGCTCGGCGGCTCCCAGGAGGGTCTCGCCGAACAGGCCGCCGTCGCCCGGCCGCCGGCTGCGGGGGGCCTTGCGGGCCGCCCTGACCAGCGCGACCACGACGACCGCCAGGATCAGCACGAGCACCGTCAGCGTCAGCCACCCGCCCGGCACGCCCGAGGCCCGCGCGATCAGGTCGTCGACGAACGCCCAGATCCGTTCGAGCAGCCAGTCGAGCCACGACGGCTTCGGGTAGGCGGGATCGGAGAGCTCGCGGACGGCGGCCTCTCTGGCGGCCTCCCGGCCGATCTCGACGGGGACGTCTAGGACCATGGGTCGCGCGGGCGCCACAGGTTCTCGGGGGCGGTGCCCGGCGCGCCCTGCTGGCGCTCCAGGGCCTCGGTCTGGAGGACCAGGTCGAACGCTTCGGCGCGCATGCGGCGGTCGGCGTACAGGAGGGTGGTGACCCCGGCGGAGAAGGGGTTGGTGATGGTGCCGGCGATGATCGCGCCGACGCCGCTGAGGATCAGCCCGGCGTAGAACTTCCCGTCGATGACGACCGCGTTGGGGTCGCCCACCGCGCTGAAGAGCGAGAACGGCGCGGCCACCGCCGTGGCGACCAGCCCGACCACGATCGCGGTCAGCAGCAGGATGCCGAACACCCGCCAGAAGTCGCCCTTGACCAGCCGGAACGACCGGCTCATCGCGGTCCCGACGCCGATGCCCTCGAGCACGATCGCCGGGCCGGCGAGGCTGAGCTTGGTGTAGAGGAACACCGCGAAACAGATGCCTGCGGTGAGCAGGACCAGCGAGAGCAGGATCACCGCGCCCTCGGGCGCCCCGGCCGCCGCCAGCATGATCAGCAGGATGCCCGGCCCCAGGAAGACGCCGAACACGATCAGCGACTGCAGCAGCGCCAGCCCGATCAGCGCCGGCACCCGGCCCTTGACGATGGCCCACGCCTGGCCGATCGAGATCTGCTCGCCGAACACGGCCCGGCCGATGATCCCGGTGAGCATGCCGGTCAGCACGACCATGGCCACGGCCGTCACGATGCCGCCCAGCAGCGCGCTGCCGAGCAGCGCGGCCAGGGGCGCGAGCAGGGCGTCGATGTCCTCGCCGGTCGTCGCGGGGTCGAGCGCCGCGGCGGCGAAGGGGCCGAACGCCGATAGCTGGAGCGCCAGCGTGATGATCTCGGCGACCGTCACCACCAGCGCGGACAGCCCCAGCGTCGCCTTCGGGTTGGCCCGGATGAACGCCACCGCGCCGTTGTACATGTCGCCCATCTGCAGCGGCCGCAGCGGGATGATGCCGGGCTTGAGCACCGGCGCGCCGTAGTGGCCGCCGGGGTGGCCGCCGTAGTACCCGCCCTGCGGGGGCGGCGGCGGGGGCGGGTAGCCGCCGGGCGGCGGGTAACCGCCGGGCGGCGGATAGGAGCCGGGGGCGTTGGGGTCTGCCCAGGGGCCGGGCACACCGTAAGCGGGCGGTTGCTGGGGCGACCAGCCGGGGGGTGGCTGCTCACGGTCGCCGGGGCCGTCTGTCATGTCCCAATCCTGGCATGATGAGTGCCCTGACGGTCATGCGCGACTCCTCCTACGTTGAGCGCGCGCTTCTTCTCGGCACGAACGGGCGCCCGCCGCAGGTCGGCGTGGAGCACACTTGGAACGTGACCTGTTCTTGGGATTCTCGTGGCGGTACCGGCACGCTCGGCTATTTGGGCCTAAACTTCGTCCTTTGTCACGGTCGTGTTTCATCCACCGCAGGGTCACGGGTAACCTTCCGATAAATCGCCCAAATACCTCCTTAGCTGCGCCGAAGTAACGAATGAGGGGCCATGAAAGGACGCGTGCTGGTCGTCGACGACGACGCCGCTCTCGCCGAGATGCTCGGCATCGTCTTGCGCGGGGAGGGTTTCGAACCGTCCTTCGTCTCAGACGGCGACAAGGCGCTCGACGCGTTCCGCGACACCCGCCCTGATCTCGTGCTGCTCGACCTGATGCTGCCCGGGGCCGACGGCATCGACGTCTGCCGGCGCATCCGCGCCGAGTCCGGCGTCCCGATCGTGATGCTCACCGCCAAGAGCGACACGATCGACGTCGTGCTGGGCCTCGAGTCGGGCGCCGACGACTACATCGTCAAGCCCTTCAAGCCCAAGGAGCTCGTGGCCCGGGTCCGCGCGCGGCTGCGCCGCACCGACGAGCCCACGCCCGAGATCCTGCAGATAGGGGACATCACGATCGACGTCGCCGGCCACTCGGTCAAGCGGTTCGACGAGACGATCAACCTCACCCCGCTGGAGTTCGACCTGCTCGTCGCGCTGGCCCGCAAGCCGCGCCAGGTGTTCACCCGCGAGGTCCTGCTGGAGCAGGTCTGGGGTTACCGCCACGCCGCCGACACGCGACTGGTCAACGTCCACGTGCAGCGGCTCCGCGCCAAGATCGAGAAGGACCCCGAGCACCCCGAGATCGTCGTGACGGTCCGCGGCGTCGGCTACAAGGCCGGGCCGGCCTGATCGTGGTCTGAATGCCTAAGAAGCGGCCCCGACGGACTCCCCGGCAGATCGCCCGGGGGGTCCGTCGTCGTGCTCGGCGGATCGCGATCCGGGCCCGCTCCGCCTGGCGGCGCTCCCTCCAGATGCGGGTGGTCACCTCCACCCTGCTGATCTCGATGGTCGTCGTGGCCGTTCTGGGCGTCTTCCTGTTCCAGTCGATCAACAAGACCATGCTGGCCGGTCGCACCGACGCCGCCACCGCCGAGGCCCGCGCCAACGTGCTGACGGTCTCCGACTACCTGTCGAGCGTGGGCGAGCCCGATCCGGGCGAGCAGTCCGACCCCGCCGCGCAGACCATGCTCGACCCCGCCGACCAGGCCATCAACGTGCTGGCCCAGCGCGCCGGGGCACGGTACGCGGTGGTCATCTTCAACGACGGCATCGTCGGGCAAGACCGGGCCACCCTCAACATCGACGCCTACAAGAGCGTGCCGCGCGGCTTCCGCGAGCAGGTGCGCACCGGCACCGCCGACACGACCGACTCGCGCTACAGCCCGCTGCGCTACCTGAGCGGCGAGACCGTGTCGGGGCTGGTCATCGGGTCGCGGGTCTTCGGCGGCGCCAACGGAACCTACGAGGTCTACCACCTGTTCCCGCTCAACGAGGAGGAGGAGACCCTCAGCTCGGTCCTCCAGCTCCTCGTGCTCGTCGGCGCGGGCCTGGTGCTGCTGCTGGCCGCCATCGCCTCGCTGGTCACCCGGCAGGTCGTCACCCCCGTGCGGCTGGCCCGCCAGGCCGCCGAGCGGCTGGCGTCCGGCCGACTCGAAGAGCGCCTGAAGGTCCGCGGCGAAGACGACCTGGCCCGTCTCGCCACCTCGTTCAACGAGATGGCCTCCAACCTCGCGCTCAAGATCCACCAGCTCGAGGAGCTCTCCCAGGTGCAGCGCCAGTTCGTCTCCGACGTCTCCCACGAGCTGCGCACCCCGCTGACCACCGTCCGCATGGCCGCCGACCTCCTGTACGACGCCCGCGAGGACTTCGACCCGATGGCCTCCCGCTCGGCCGAGCTCATGCAGGCCCAGCTCGAACGGTTCGAGTCGATGCTGGCCGACCTGCTGGAGATCAGCCGCTACGACGCCGGCGCCGCCACCCTCGACCTCGAGTCGGTCGACATGCGCGACGTCGTGCTGCGCGCGGTCGGCGACTCCGAGGCGCTGGCCGAACGCCACGCCACCCGGTTCGAGCTGCGGCTGCCGACCGAGCCGTGCATGGCCGAGTGCGACACCCGGCGGATCGAGCGCATCCTGCGCAACCTGCTGTTCAACGCGATCGAGCACGGCGAGGGCAAGGACATCGTGGTCACCCTCGGGGCCGACCGCGACGCGGTGGCGGTGGCCGTCCGCGACCACGGCGTGGGCCTGCGCGCGGGCGAGGAGAACATGGTCTTCGACCGCTTCTGGCGGGCCGACCCGTCGCGCGCCCGCACCATCGGCGGCACCGGCCTGGGCCTGGCCATCTCCCGCGAGGACGCGATCCTGCACGGCGGCTGGCTGCAGGCCTGGGGCGTGCCCGGCGAGGGCACCCAGTTCCGGCTCTCGCTGCCGCGTACGGCCGGGACCGTGCTGAAGGGGTCGCCGCTGCCGCTGGTGCCGCCGGAGGTCGAGATGCGGCGGACCTGGCGCGGCCACGCCACGCCCGTGTTGTCGGCCGCCGCGGGGGAGTCGGGGGTGTTCGATGTCGACTAGACGACGTGTTCTGACGATGGTGGCGACGCTCGCCACCCTCACGGGCTGCACGATCGTGCCGGCCAGCGGCAACCCGCCGACGGCCAGCGAGGAGGAGCGCGGGGGCGACATCCTCAGCCAGACCTACGTCCGGATCCTGGCCTCGCCGCCGCGCCCCGACGCGACCGCGGTCGAGATCGTGCGCGGCTTCCAGACCGCGATGGCCAGCTTCGACGACCCCAAGCGCACGATCGCCCGGCAGTACCTGACCGGCGCGGCGGCGGCGTCCTGGCAGCCCTGGGCCGCCGCGACGCGGGTCTGCGACTGCCGCTTCGCCGACGACCTGCCGGAAGAGGACGCCGAGAAGTTCATCGTGTCGTTCAAGGGCCGCCAGGTCGGCACGCTGGAAACCGGCGGCCGCTACCGTGCGGCCTCCGAGGGCACCCTCGACGAGGCGTTCACGCTGGTCCGGGTCAACGGCGAGTGGCGCATCTCCGAGGCCCCCCAGGGCCTCATCCTGCTCCGCACCGACCTCACGAGGGCGTACGCCCCCGTGGAGATCTACTTCCCCAACACGTCGTTCAACGGCCTGGTGGCCGACCGGGTGCGGGTGCCGATCGACCCCAGCCGGGGCCTGCCCGAGTCGCTGATCCGGACCCTGCTGCGGGGCCCGTCGGGACCGCTGGCGGGCGCGGTCGAGAACGTCTACCCCAAGGGCACCGAGCTCAACGGCATCGAGGCCGAGGGCGACACGCTCTACGTCGACTTCTCGGCCCCGATCGCGCGGCTGCGCGACAGCCCCGATCGCATCAAGGCGATGAAGGCGCAGCTGGCCTGGTCGCTCGGCACCGACCGGGTCGGCGGGCGCTACATCGAGATCCTCGTCAACGGCGAGGCGTTCCCGGGCGGCGGCATGCGCTTCAAGCCGACCGAATACTCGACGTACAACCCGTCGGTGATCACCGGCGACGTCGCCGGATACTTCGTCCGCGACGGCCGGATGCTCCGGGCCGCGGGCAAGGACGAGGAGCAGCCGGCGGCGGTGCTCGGCGCGGCCGGGCAGCCGACCCGGCCGTTCAACCACGTCGCGGTCTCCGGCGAGGGCCGCGACCAGGTGGCCGCCCTGATGGGCGACGAGACGGGGGTCTGGGTCACCCAGATGGTGGCCGGCAGCCCGTGGCAGCGCTGGATCAACGCCCAGGGCAAGCTCACCTCGCCGTCGTGGGACCGCGAGGGCGACGTCTGGGCCGTGGAGTCGGCGGGCGGCAAGTCGCAGGTCTGGCACGCCTCCAGGGCCGAGCACCAGTCGCCGGTGCCGGCTCCCGAACTGGCGAACGCCACCGTGAGCGCGTTCCGGGTGGCGCGTGACGGGGTGCGGGTCGCGGTCGTCGCCGACAACGGGGCCGGACCGGCCGTGCAGATAGGCTCGATCGTGCGCAGTCCGACCTACCGGGTCGGGGCGCTGGAGACCCTGGTGCCGGCGGAAGAGGGCCAGAAGATCATCGATGTGGCCTGGCGAGACGCCACCACCCTGCTGGTGCTGACGGAGAAGAACTCCCCGAACGGCTCGCAGCAGACTCTGGCAGCCTACCCGATCATGGACGGCGACGAGAAGACCCCCATCGAGGTGCCCAAGCGCCTCAAATACATCACGAGCACCGATTCGCGCATCCTGGCCAGCGACGAGAACGGCGCCATCACGGTGTGGGACGGCAAGAAGTGGACCACCCTCGTGGACGATGGCTCCAACTTCCCCGCCTACCCTCTGGGGTGAACTTTCGTCAGTGTCGGCAGGGAGTGTCATGGTGGTCCGCGTGCTCGACGCGGTGCTCGATCTGCTCGTTCCCCCTCGGTGCGCCGGTTGCGGCGGCCGGGGGGCCCTGGTCTGCGCCGGGTGCGCCGCCGAACTGACCGCACCGCCCCGCCTCCACCAGCCGGAGGCGGCGCCTGAGGGCATGCCCCCGTGCTGGGCCGCCGCCGGCTACGACGGGGTGGCGCGGCGGGTGCTGATCGCGTACAAGGAACGCGGCCGCACCGCCCTCGGCGCCGCGCTGGGCGCCTGCGTGGCCCGCGTGGTCGCGGGCCTGCCGCCGGAGCCGGGCCCGCTGGTGCTGGTCCCGGTGCCCAGCACCCGCCGGTCGAGAAGAGCCAAAGGCCATGATCCGGTACGCCGGATCGCGGAGGTCGCCGCCAGGAGACTGCGCGCCGGCGGCGCTCAGGTGACCGTGGCACCCGTGTTGCGGCCCGCCCGGAAGGTCGCCGACCAGTCGGGCCTCACGTCCGCCCAGCGTGCCGTGAACCTGGCCGGGGCGTTCACCTCCGCCGCCGTGCCGAGGGGCCGGGTCGTGCTGGTCGACGACGTGGTCACCACCGGCGCGACGCTCGCCGAGGCGGCCCGCGCGGTGCGGGAGGCGGGCGCCGAGACCGCCTTCGCGGTCACCGTTGCGGCCACCCGAAAACGCGTGCCGGTCATGCGACACGCCCGGCGGTCACAAATTCGCCGACATCACTCTGGGTAAAGAAACAGTCAAATAACGACCTGGCCTCGGAGTGACAACCCGGTGTCGACGACCCGGTGAACTCCCATGTCAGGAGAGGCTTGACCAGGTCGTCGGGGGTTCGGTCCGAACGGCACCGGCGCCCCTCCATCGCCGCGCGGCCCGGGAAAAATCACCGAAAGTGATCCTTTGGCGTGGCTCGCGGCTGACATACGGCCGGTCAGCGACTAGCGTTCAGGACATGGCACCCGTTCGGGTCCGTGGTTGCGCCGGACCGAGTCCCCTTGGGGGTTCGGCCTGGCTAGCCGATGCCAGCCGCAGGCGAAACGGTCCACGTAAGGCGACTCTTGGTCGACCGATCACGGTGCGGCTTAGAGGTAAGACCTGCCTTCCCAAGAGTCCAGATGATTCTTGCCAGAAGAGAAGGGCAGTAGTGGCGTGGAGCTGCGAACCCCTCAGCAGGCGGATGTGGGGACGAAGACCAGGTCGGCCGAACGGGTGCTCCTTCATGTCAGTCGATAGGCGAAGGGGGCTTTTGCGTGGACATCATCGTCAAGGGACGGCACACCGGAGTGAGCGACCGTTTCCGTGATCACGTGACTTCCAAGCTGGCCAAGATCGAGCGACTGGACAACCGACTCATCCGGGTTGACGTAGAGGTCTCGCGAGAGAAGAACCCGAGGATGAGCGACCAGAGGGAGAGGGTGGAACTCACCATCCACTCCAAGGGCCCGGCCGTACGGGCCGAGGCGGCGGCGGACGACCGCTTCGCCGCGCTCGAGATCGCTCTGGCAAAGCTGGAATCACGGCTACGGCGGCTGAGCGACCGCCGAAAGATCCATCACGGGAAGAACTGCCCTCCGTCGGTGGCCGAGTTCACCGCGACCCTGGCCGAGAACGGCGGCCTGGGAGAACCGGTGGCGAGGCTGCCCGAGCCCGAACTGCTCCACGACGAGTACATCCCGCCGCAGAAGCCGAACAACGGCTACACCGAACCCATCATCCCGATAGAGCAGGACGGCGACGGCCCCCTCGTCGTCCGCGAGAAGTTCCACCAGTCCGACGCGATCACCATCGACCAGGCTCTGCTGGAGATGGAGTTGGTCGGCCACGATTTCTTCCTGTTCCGTGACAAAGAAAGCGGCCACCCGAGCGTCGTATATCGGCGCCGCGGATACGACTACGGCGTGTTGCGGCTCGTCGAAGGCTGAACCGGCGCCACCCCTTCCCACGTTTACAAAGCGAGACGACCATGCGCCCCGCCTGGTGCGGGGCGCATGGCGTACGAGATCCTCGCCAGCACTGGGAGCCATGTCATGATGGCGACCCAGCTACCTGGCCCCCCGACGAGGAGGAGCTGTGAGTGACCGCAGCGTACGAGACGACGCAAGCCGCCCCAGCGGGCGCGGTGAGCCGATCCGTGTGCTGATCGTCGATGATCACTCGCTGATCCGCCGGAGCCTGGTGCTGGCCCTCCAGGCCGAAGCGGACATCGAGGTCGCCGGTGAGGCGAGCGACGGTCAGGAAGCCGTGGCGCTCGCCGAGAAGCTGCTGCCCGACGTCGTGCTGATGGACGTGCGCATGCCCAGGCGCGACGGCATCGAGGCGACCAGGGCGATCAAAGAGAGCATGCCGACGACCCGGATCATCATGCTCACCGCCTCCGACGAGGAGGAGGACCTCTTCGAGGCATTCAAGGCCGGCGCGACGGGCTATCTGCTGAAAGACGTGCAGATCGACGAAGTGCCCGACGCCGTCAGGGGCGTGCACAGCGGGCAGTCGTTCATCAACCCCGCCATGGCGACCAAGCTGATCACCGAGTTCGCCAGCATCAGCCGCAAAGAGGCCGAGCGGCCGCCGCAGCTACCGGTGCCCCGGCTGACCGACCGCGAGATGGAAGTGCTCCGGCTGGTGGCGAAGGGGATGAACAACCGCGAAATCGCGAAGGAACTCTTCATCTCCGAGAACACGGTCAAGAACCACGTCCGCAACATCCTGGAGAAGCTGCAACTGCACAGCCGGATGGAAGCGGTCGTCTACGCCGTCAGGGAACGACTCCTCGAGATCACCTGAAGTTTTCATCTGATCTCTTCGATCCGCAGGCCCGTGCAGCCCACCCACGTCGCCGCCTCGCGCAGGGCCTCTTCGACCGCGTCGAGCTTGGTCACGCCCGGTTCGAGGGTCACCCGCTTGGCGACCAGGGTGGTCCCCTCGCGGGCCGGGTCGACGCGGGCGATCAGCTTCCCGCCGTGCAGGACCGGCATCGCGAAGTAGCCGTGGACGCGCTTCTCCTTCGGGACGTAGGCCTCCAGGCGGTGGGTCATGCCGAAGACGCGTTCGGCCCGCGCGCGTTCCCAGATCAGGGAGTCGAAGGGGCTCAGCAGGGTGGTGCGGTGGCGGCCCCGCGCCTCGCCCAGGGCCAGCGCCTCGGGGTCGGCCCAGGCGTTCGGGCCGCCCTTGCGGGCAGCCGGCCAGCCCGCGACCGTCACCGGGACCAGCCCGCTCGCCCCGCTGAGCAGGGCGTCGTCGAGCATCGCGGCGTGCTTGTCCTTGACCCGGGTGTAGTCGACCAGGTCGGCCCTGGTCGCCACGGCGAGGGAGCGGCCCGCGATCGCCGTCAGCCGGGTCACGCACTCTTCGTCGGTCAGGTCGATCTCGCGGTGCTCGGCGGGGATCGCGCGTTCGGCCAGGTCGTAGACCCGCCGCCAGCCCACCCGCCGTACGCAGACGACGTCGCCCACGTCGAGCAGGAACTCGATGGAGATCTTGGCGTCGGACCAGTCCCACCACGGGCCGCCCTTCTTGGCGCCGCCCAGGTCACCGGTGGTCAGGGGGCCGTCTCGGCGTACGCGGTCGAGGACGTCGCCCACCGTGGCGGGCACCTCGTGCCAGCGGAACCTCCGCTCGCGGTAGGCGCGGCGGCGGAAGGCGTAGACCGGCCAGTGCTCGATCGGCAGGATGCAGGCCGCGTGGCACCAGTATTCGAAGGCCGACCCGCTCCAGTAGGCCTGCTCGACCGCCGGGCGGCCGATCGCGCCCAGCCGGGCGTAGGCGACCAGTTCATGGGAGCGGGCCAGCACCGAGATCGTGTCGAGCTGCACGGCGCCCAGGCGGCGCAGCATGCCCGCCGGGCCGCCCCTGCGGCCGCCGGCGCCCAGGAAACCCTGGGCGCGCAGGATGAGCCGCCGTGCTTCGTCGGCCGTGAGGTCCATCCGGCCGACTGTAGCCGGGGGTACCGACAGTTCTGACGGGTCAGTGTTCGAAGGGGCTGTGGTGCTCTCGGGCGTCCATGACGCGGGGGGCGTCGATCACGACGTCGGAGAAGACGTCGAAGACCAGGGCGAGGACGGCGCCCACGGCCGACACGCCGACGCCGACCCAGACCATGGTCCAGTTGGCCGTGTCGGCGCCCAGCCCGGTCAGGCCCGCGCCGCTGATGATCGTGCCGATCAGGATCGTCGTCACCGCGACCCACGACTTCGCGCTGCCCGCGTGGCTTCCCTGGTGTGAGGTCTCTGCCATTCCGCCCTACCCGATTCGCGCCTTCCGCGTCCCTGACTGGAACACCAGGCGGTCTCCTTACGTTTGACAGGGTTGAGCCTATCGACCCCGTCCCCCGGTCCGCCGCGCCGCTCCCCGCTGAATCTCGTGGTGGCTGTGTCTGGTGGTCGAACGGCCTACCATGGCACAGGGGAAGTGTGTCTCGTCCTCAGACCTGCGAGGAGCTTTACAAAAGTGGCAGCCATTCTCGACCGAATTCTCCGCGCCGGCGAAGGTAAGACGCTGCGCAAGCTGAAGCGCATCGCCGAGCAGGTCAACTCCATTGAAGAAGACTTCAAGAGTCTTTCCGACGAGGAGTTGCGGGCGCAGACCCAGGAGTTCCGCGATCGCCACGCCGAGGGTGAATCCCTCGACGATCTGTTGCCCGAAGCTTTCGCGGTGGTCCGCGAGGCCGCGCGCCGCGTGCTGGGCCAGCGTCACTTCGACGTACAGATCATGGGCGGCGCCAACCTCCACATGGGGAACATCTCCGAGATGCGCACCGGTGAGGGCAAGACCCTCACCTGTACTCTCCCCGCCTATCTCAACGCGATCTCCGGCAAGGGCGTCCACGTCGTCACGGTCAACGACTACCTGGCCAAGCGCGACTCCGAGACCATGGGCCGCGTCCACCGCTTCCTGGGCCTCGAGGTCGGCTGCATCCTCGCCAACATGCCGTCCGACGAGCGCCGCCGGCAGTACGCCGCCGACATCACCTACGGCACCAACAACGAGTTCGGCTTCGACTACCTGCGCGACAACATGGCGTGGTCGATCGAGGAGCTCGTCCAGCGCGGCCACAACTTCGCCGTCGTCGACGAGGTCGACTCGATCCTCATCGACGAGGCCCGCACCCCGCTGATCATCTCCGGTCCCGGCGAGCAGTCCGGCAAGTGGTACTCCGAGTTCGCCAAGATCGTCCCCCGCCTCCGCAAGGGCGTCGAGGGCAAGGACGGCACCGAGAGCACCGGCGACTACGTCGTCGACGAGAAGAAGCGCACGGTCGGCATCCTCGAGGCGGGCGTCGAGAAGGTCGAAGACCTGCTGGGCATCGACAACCTCTACAAGCCCGAGCACACCCACCTCGTCCAATACCTGAACAACGCCCTCAAGGCGAAGGAACTGTTCAAGAAGGACAAGGACTACATCGTCGTCGACGGCGAGGTCCTGATCGTCGACGAGTTCACGGGCCGCGTGCTCCACGGCCGCCGCTACAACGAGGGCATGCACCAGGCCATCGAGGCCAAGGAAGCCGTGAAGATCAAGGACGAGAACCAGACTCTCGCCACGATCACCCTCCAGAACTACTTCCGCCTCTACACCACGCTGTCCGGCATGACCGGCACCGCGGCCACCGAGGCCAACGAGTTCCACCAGACCTACAAGCTGGGCGTCGTGCCGATCCCGACGAACCGGCCGATGGTCCGTAAAGACCAGTCCGACATGGTCTACAAGTCCGAAGACGCGAAGTTCGTGGCGTGCGTCAACGACATCAAGGAGCGCTACGAGGCCGGCCAGCCGGTCCTCGTCGGCACCACCTCCGTCGAGAAGTCCGAGCGCCTGTCGCGCATGCTCAAGCACAAGGGCGTCCGCCACGAGGTGCTGAACGCGAAGAACCACGCGCGTGAGGCCGCGATCATCGCCGAGGCGGGCCGCAAGGGCGCCGTCACCGTCGCCACCAACATGGCCGGTCGAGGCACCGACATCATGCTCGGCGGCAACCCCGAGTTCCGCGCCGACCTCGAACTCCGCAGCCGCGGCCTCGACCCGGTCGAGACCGCCGAGGAATACGAGAAGGCCTGGGCCGAGGCGCTCGAGAAGGCCAAGGAGGCCGTCAAGGCCGAGCACGAAGAGGTCACCGTCCTCGGCGGCCTCTACGTCCTGGGCACCGAGCGCCACGAGTCCCGCCGCATCGACAACCAGCTGCGCGGTCGTTCCGGCCGTCAGGGCGACCCCGGCGAGTCCCGCTTCTACCTGTCGCTCGAAGACGACCTGATGCGCCTGTTCAACTCGGCCCGGGTCGAGATGATCATGACGCGGCTGAACATCCCCGAAGACCAGCCGATCGAGTCGGGCATCGTCTCCAAGGCGATCGCCTCGGCCCAGCACCAGGTCGAGCAGCAGAACTTCGAGATCCGCAAGAACGTCCTCAAGTACGACGAGGTCATGAACCGCCAGCGCAAGGTGATCTACGCCGAGCGCCAGAAGGTCCTCGAGGGCGCCGACCTCCACGACCAGGTCAACACCTTCATCGAAGACGTCGTCAGCGGCTACGTGAAGGGCGCCACCTCCGAGGGCTTCGCCGAAGAGTGGGACCTCGACAAGCTCTGGAACGCCTTCCGCCAGCTCTACCCGATCTCCGTCAAGATCGACGACCTGGCCGAGGAGGCCGGCGGCCGCGAGGGCATCGACGCCGCCCTGCTGGAGGAGAAGGTCAAGGCCGACATCCTGGCCGCCTACCGCAAGCGCGAGGAGGAGTTCGGCGCCGAGGTCCTGCGCGACGCCGAGCGCCGCGTCATCCTCGACGTGCTCGACCGCAAGTGGCGCGAGCACCTCTACGAGATGGACTACCTCCAGGAGGGCATCGCCCTCCGCGCCTACGCCCAGCGCGACCCGCTGATCGAATACCAGCGCGAGGGCTACGACATGTTCGCCGCGATGCTCGAGGGCATCAAGGAGAACTCGGTCAACTTCCTGTTCCGCTACCAGCCCCCGCAGCCGGTGGCCGAGAGCCCGATCTCCTACGAGGCGGGCGCAGGCCCCAACGCGGCCGTCGCCGAAGCGGGCTCGATCATCGCCAACGCCCTCCGCCGCCCGCAGCCGCAGATGAGCTACTCGGGCCCGGGCGAAGACGGCGAGGTCGAGGTCCGCCGCTCGACCCCGGAACAGCGCGCCAACTACGGCAACGTCGAGCGCAACGCGCCCTGCCCGTGCGGCTCGGGCAAGAAGTTCAAGCGCTGCCACGGCGACCCGAAGAACGCGACCGCCTAGCCTGGTAGTCAACGCCGAAGCCCTCTCCTTCACGACGAAGGAGAGGGCTTTCGCATGTACGACCTGAGCCCGCCCGAGCGGCGATCGCTCACCGGTGGCGTGTCCGCAGACAGGGTTCCAGCTCCGCCGTGCGCCGTAGGGTTGCCAGGCGGCCCACGGCACAGGCGACGGTTCGCCGACGCGCGGTCGGAGCCGAGCCATGCACGATGTGAAGCGCTTGTGCGATGCAGGGGCCATCCGGTGTGCCGGACTGAGGGCTCCGCTGTGCGCCGCAGGGGTTCCGGAGCGGCGCACAGCAGGCCCCGAGTTGGGTCAGGCCGTCTCGAACTCCGTCAGGACCCACTGGACGCCACGGCGTTCCAGACGGGCCGCCAGGACGCGGCTGCGGGGGGTGCAGCGGACCAGGGCGCACATCTCCACCGTGTCGTCGTTCGGCTGCTGGACACGGGGCACCCCCACCCACGGCGGACGAGTGCTGTCGATCATCTTTCCGGCGCGTAGAAGGCTCGCGTAGGCCGGAGCGCTGAGCCGGCTCTGGATCGTCTGCGGAGGACGGCGACCGGCCAGGATCTCGGCCAGCGCCTGAACGAGGCTGCGCAGCCGCCGCTCGTCGGGCATCGGGAAGGGGGCGGGCTCCGGCTCGCGGGCCAGGGCCAGCGAGCCGTCGGTGCGCGGCGCGGGTTGGCGCAGGCGGTGGACCTCGACGGGCAGGGAGGGCGCAGCGTCGGCGAGGGAGACGCGGTCTATGTCCGCCGAGTGGACGTAAACAGGGTCAGGTGTGGGGGTCGGGGCGAGCCGGGGGAGAGGCATCGTGGCTCCGTGGAGGTCAGGGGATAGGGACACCTGATAGAGGTTTCGGGCAGGGCGCTCGAATACGCCGCCGTAGGTTTCTCCACTCATCGAGGATGTCGGATCGGCATACATCCCGATAGAAGCGACCAGGTTGGTATGGACCGCCAGGCACCCGGGCGGGAGACGCTTCACCTGACAGTGCGAGCCCGGAAGCTCCGCTTGCCAGAGCAAGCGGTGCCATGGTGCGCCGGGTGCTGGCCATGGCGGTCTCAGCACGCCGGCCCTTCGGGCCTCCGCTTGGGCTGCCGTGTCGGACTGCGGGGCGGAGTGCTCTGGTGCGCCACGTCGAAGAGTCTCCGGGATGAGCCAACGAGATGACCTGTTCCGCGAGTTGCTGTGATGAGCCACGGGGCCGAGCGCCGTGAGGAGGTGGCGGGAGAGGTCAGGGCGTGGTGTCTAGGTCGGAGTCCGGGTCTCGGCCTGGGGTCATGATGTTGAGGCGTTTGATCAAGAAGGTGAAGACCGCGTAGTACACCACGAAATAGACCACCCCGATCGCCATGATCAAGGCGAAGTTGTGGGTGTTGTCCTTGGTCGCGTTCAGCGTCGCGTCGATCGCGCCTCCCGAGAAGCCGAACCCCAGCCGCCCTCCCAGCCCCGCCACCAGTGCCATCGACAACCCCGTCAGCAGCGCGTGCACCACGAACAGCACGGGCGCGACGAAGATGAAGGCGAACTCGATCGGTTCGGTGATGCCCGTCACGAACGACACCAGGGCCGCGGAGATCATGATGGAGCCGACCGCGTTGCGGCGGTGCGGGGGAGCGGCGCGCCAGATGGCGATGGCGGCCGCCGGGAGGCCGAACATCATCACCGGGAAGAAGCCTGCCATGAACGCCCCGGCGCCGTCCTGGCCGGCGAAGTAGCAGTTCAGGTCGCCCGCCGTGTGCAGGCCGTTGACGGTGCACTCGGGCACGGTGAACCACACGATCGAGTTCACGAAGTGGTGCATGCCCAGGGGGATCAGGGCGCGGTTGACCACGCCGTAGATGCCTGCCCCGAGCGTCGAGTGGGTCGCCAGCCAGTCGCCGAACGACGACAACCCCTGGCCGATGGGGGGCCAGATCAGGCCGAAGAGCACGCCCAGGAGGAGGCCCGCCAGGGCGGTCAGGATGGGGACGAAGCGGCGGCCGCCGAAGAAGGCCAGCCATGGCGGCAGTTTGATGCGGTGGTAGCGCTGCCACAGCAGGCCCGCCACCAGGCCCATCAGGATTCCGCCCAGCACGCCCGTCGGGTTGGCGGCGGCCAGGTTCAACGCCTCGGCGGGGGTGCCGGCGGTGACCACCGTCTGGGCGACGCGGGGGCGCAGGGAGGAGTCGAAGAACATCAGGTGGGTGACCCGGTCCCAGACCAGGTAGCCCACCACGGCGGCCAGCGCCGTCGAGCCGTCGGACTTGCGGGCGAAGCCGACCGCCACGCCGATCGCGAACAGCAGGGGGAGCGCGTCGAACAGGGCGCCGCCGGCGCCGCCGACGATGCGGGCGACCTTGTCGAGGGTCTCGTTCGAGGTGCGGCCGAGCAGGTCGTCCTGGCCGACCCGGAGCAGGATCGCGGCGGCGGGCAGGGCCGCGATCGGGAGCATGAGGGAGCGTCCGATCCGCGACAACACGGTCATCGTGGCGGCCATCGTTCCTCCCGGGTCTCTAGGCCCGCCGTGGCTCCAGGAGTGTACGGAGCTGGTAGCGGTCGGCCCGGTAGGTCGACACGCCCAGCTCGGCGCAGACACCGCCGGCGTAGGACCGGCGGGAGAGCAGCAGCACGGCACCGCCGCGCGGGAGTTTCAGCAGGTCTGCGTCGCTCGGGTCGGCGATTCCGCCGTCGATCGTGAGTTCCCCGGCGTCGAGGATCAGACCGTATCGGGACTCCAGGAGCGCGTACAGGGATCGGCCGGAAAGGTCGTAGCTCTCCAGGTCGGGGGCGAGCGCGAGGGGGATGTGGGCGCGCTCGATCGCGAGGGGTTCGCCGTCGGCGGTGCGCAGGCGTTCGATGAAGTGAACTTCGTCACCCGGGGCGATGCCGAGTTCGCGGGCGAGGTGGGCGCTGGCCCGGACCACCCGGCGGTCGAGGTCGCGGCTGCCGGGCTCCAGGCCGCGGGCGCGCATGTCGTCGCTGAACGACGTGAGCTGGAGCGCCAGCTCGATCTTCGGGCGGGCGACGAAGGTGCCCTTTCCCGGTACGCGGTGCAGCCGCCCCTCGCTGACCAGGTGATCGACCGCCTGGCGTACCGTCATGCGGGAGAGGCCGAAACGCTGGCAGAGCTCGCGTTCCGAGGGGATCGCCGCGCCGATGGGCAGCTCGTTGCTCTCGATGAGGTCGAGGATGATCTCGCGGAGCTGGAAGTACTTCGGGACTGGGCTGTCGGGGTCGATCGTGGCGCCGGTCCCCCGGGCGTCGATGCCGGCCACTGTCGCCTCCCCTCTCCGCTTTGTTATGGTTCGTACTGGTCTAGTCCGGACTAGACCACACCGCCGAAATGTCTGTCAACGTACGGACCGATTACAGGATGGGCACGTGACGACGACGAAGATGCGCAGTGAGATCGCCGAACAGCCGGCCGCCCTGCGCGCCACGCTGGACGCCCTGCTCCCCCGAATCCCCGAAGTCACCTCTCTCGCCGGACAGACCCGCCACCTGCTGTTCATCGCCCGCGGCACCTCGGACAACGCCGCCGTCTACGGGCGCTACCTCATCGAGTCGCACGCCGGTCGCCTCGCGGCGCTGGCCGCGCCGTCGATCGCCACAACCTACCGCCGAAAGCTCGACCTCGACGGGGTGCTCGCCGTGGCCGTCTCGCAGTCGGGCCGGACCGAGGAGATCGTCGAGACCCTCGACTGGGCCCGCGACTGCGGCGCGAAGACCGTCGCCATCACCAACGGCGGCGAGCAGAGCCCGCTGGCGCAGGCCGCCGACCTCGCCCTGTGCACGGTCGCCGGCGAGGAGAAGGCGGTGCCGGCGACCAAGACGTACACGACCCAGCTGGCGGCCATGGCGGTGCTGGCGCTGGGCCTCGGGGCCGACGTCCACAAGGACGATCTGCGCAAGGCGCCCGACGCCATCCAGAAGCTCATCGAGGACCCGGGCGACCTCGACGCCCTGGTCGAGGGGCTGGCCGACAAGCCGGGCGTGGTCGTGTCGGGGCGCGGGCTGGCCTTCTCGACCGCGCTCGAACTGGCGCTGAAGCTCAAGGAGGCGTGCTACCTGCACGCCATGGGCCTGTCGTACGCCGACCTCCTGCACGGCCCGATCGCGGTCGTCGACGCCGACACCCCGGCGATCCTGGTCGCCGCGGGCGAGGGGCCGACCCTGCCGGGCACCGTCGCGCTGGCCGAGCGGGTGACCGGCGCGGGCGCGGCGGCCTACGGCGTCGGCGGCGGCCACGCCCTGGCGAGCGCCTCGACGGCCGCGCTCAACGGTCCCGACCTGCCCGAATGGGTGGCGCCGCTGGGGCTGATCGTGCCCGGTCAGCTGCTCACCGAGGCGCTGGCCCGCCGGCTCGGCTACGACCCCGACGCGCCCCGCGGCCTCAACAAGGTCACCCAGACCGACGAGTAGGGTTCGCCTGAAGATCCAGAGGGAGGCGTCATGGCGGATGCGGAGAAGATCGTCGCGGCACTGGGCGGGCCGGCCAACATCATCGAGGTGGAGCCGTGCATCACGCGGCTCCGGACCGAGGTGCGGGACGCCTCCAAGGTCGACCACGACGTGCTGAAGAAGGCGGGCGCCCACGGCGTGATGGTCACCGGGAACGTCGTGCAGGTCGTCGTCGGGCCGGAGGCCGACACGATCGCCAGCGACATCGACGACCTGCTGGACTCCGCTTGACGACCGTCCACTCTCCGGTGAACGGCCGCGCGGTCGGGCTGCCGGCCGTGCCCGACCCCGTGTTCTCGCAGGCCATGGTCGGTCCGGGCGCGGCCGTCGACCCGGCGCGCGGGCCGCAGGTCGCGGTCGCGCCGATCGCCGGGCGGCTGGTCAAGCTGCACCCGCACGCCTACATCGTCGTCGGCGACGACGGCCGGGGCGTGCTGACCCATCTCGGGGTCGACACCGTGAAACTGCGCGGCGCCGGCTTCGAACTGCTGGCAGTCGAAGGCGACCTCGTCACGGCCGGGCAACCGGTCGTCGCCTGGCATCCGCGTGCCGTCGACGAGGAGGGGTATTCGCCGGTCTGTCCGGTGATCGCCCTGGACGCCGGGCCGGAGAGCGTCTCCGGCGTGGTGAGCGGACCGGTCGAAGCGGGCGATCCCCTCTTCGACTGGCATTGACCCCGAACCGGGTGTTTGGATGAGTGGTCCGGACCGCCGGACCCAGAGGAGGCAGCGTGCCGCAACGAAGGCTCATCGTCGAGGCGGAGGTGGGCCTGCACGCCCGTCCGGCCGCCACGTTCGTGCAGACCGCGACCAGGTCGCCCGCCAGCGTGACCCTCGCCAAGGGCGACGGCACGCCGGTCGACGCCAAGAGCATCCTGTCGGTGCTCGCCCTCGACGTGAAGAAGGGCGACGCCATCACCATCAGCACCGACGGCGACGGCGCCGACGAACTGCTCGACGAACTCGCCTCGATCGCCGGAGCGCCCTGATGGCCACCACGCTCACCGGCTCCGGCGTCAGCCCCGGCACCGGCTACGCCGCCGCCCACCTGCTGACCGGCTCGATCCCCGAGCCCCCGAAGGGCGCCGTCCACGACGGCGACGCCGCGGCCGAGAAGGCCCGCGTGCAGGCCGCGCTCGAAGAGGTGGCCGCCGACCTGGAGGCCCGCGGCGAACGCGCCGGGGGAGAGGTCGCCGAGGTGCTGTCGGCCCAGGCGATGATGGCCCGCGACCCGGGCCTGGCCGACGGCGTCGGCGAACTCGTCGACGCGGGGGTCTCCGGTGACAGGGCCGTGTACGAGGCCTTCGGCGCCTACCGCGACCTGCTCGCGGCGGCCGGGGGATACCTCGGGGAGCGCGTGGCCGACCTCGACGACATCCGCGACCGGGCCGTCGCCCGGCTGACCGGGTCGGCGATGCCCGGCGTGCCGGTCGACGCGGCCGAGCCGTACATCCTGGTGGCCCGCGACCTGGCGCCCGCCGACACGGCGCTGCTCGACCGGAACCTGGTCGCCGCGTTCGTCACCGAAGACGGCGGGCCGACCAGTCACACCGCGATCCTGGCCCGCGCGATGGGCGTGCCGGCCGTGGTCGGGTGCGCGGGCGCGACCGCGCTGGTGCAGGGCACGCTGCTGCTGGTCGACGGCGCGACCGGCGAGGTCGTCATCGAGCCGGAGCCCGCCGCCGCGCGGGCCGCCGTCGCGACCGCGCGGGCCCGCGCCGAGGCGCTTTCCGGTACGACCGGACCCGGCGCCACCGCCGACGGCCACCCCGTGCCGCTGCTGGCGAACGTCGGCGGCCCGAAGGACCTGGAGAGCGCGCTGGCGAACGGCGCCGAGGGCGTCGGCCTCTACCGCACCGAGTTCCTCTTCCTCGACCGCGCCGACGCGCCGACCGAGGAGGAGCAGCAGGCCGCCTACCGGGCCGTGTTCGAGGCGTTCCCCGGCGGCCGGGTGGTGGTGCGCACCCTCGACGCGGGCGCCGACAAGCCGCTCGCGTTCCTGCCGCCGCCCGGCGAGGAGCCCAACCCGGCGCTCGGCGAACGCGGCCTGCGCATGTTCCGCCGTTACCCCGACATGATGGCCGCCCAGCTCGGCGCGCTGGCCCGCGCCGCCGAGGGCACCGAGGCGATCCCCTACGTCATGGCCCCGATGGTGGCGACCGTCGCCGAGGCGGCCTGGTTCGCCGACGCCTGCCACGCGGCCGGGCTGGAGACCGCCGGCATCATGATCGAGGTGCCGTCGGCCGCGCTGCGCGCCCACGACCTGGCGAAGGTGGTCGACTTCTTCTCGATCGGCACCAACGACCTCACCCAGTACGCCATGGCCGCCGACCGCCAGATCGCCGGCGTCTCCGACCTGCAGGACCCCTGGCATCCGGCGGTGCTCGACCTGATCGCGCTGGCCGCCGGGGCGGCGGGCGCGGCCGGGAAGAGCTGCGGCGTCTGCGGCGAGGCCGGGGCCGATCCGGTGCTGGCCTGCGTGCTGGTCGGACTGGGCGTGACGTCGTTGTCGATGGGCTCCCCGGCGTTGCCGTGGGTGCGCGCGTCGCTGGCCCGGCACACCCTCGACCAGTGCCGCGCGGCGGCCGAGGCCGCCCGGTCGGCACCGGGCGCGTCCGAGGCGAAGGAGGCGGCCCGCGCCATCCTGACCGGCCTGGGTGATCTGGGGCTCTAACCACTACGGTGTCTGAGGTGTCCCTCCACAGGGCGCTGCTCGGCGCCGGTCTGCTCGTCGTCGTGGCGGGGTGTTCGAGCACCCCGCCACGCACCGCTCTCCCCAGTTCCCCGACGACCTCGGTCGTCGCCCCGCCCCCCTCGCCCGCACCGTCGCCGTCTCCCTCCGACGACCCGATGGAGAAGATGACGGTCGAGGAGAAGGTCGGCCAGCTCTTCATGCCGGTGCTCTACGGCTCCTCGGCCCGCGCGTCCCACCCGGAGAACCTGGCGCGCTACGGCGTGGGCAGCCCGGCCGAGGTGATCCAGCGCTACCACCTGGGCGGCGTCATCCTGTTCCCCGGCACGGGCAACATCGAGAGCGCCCGCCAGGTGGCCACGTTCACCGCGGGGCTGCGCGCGGCGGCGAAGAAGGTGCCGGTGCTGATCGGCGTCGACCAGGAGAACGGCATCGTCTCCCGGCTCAAGGGCATCGTCACCGAGGTGCCCGGCGCCTCGGTGATCGGGCAGACCGGCGACCTGCGCAACGCGCGCGACGCGGCTCGCGTCACCGCCGAGGAGCTCAACGCGCTCGGCATCTCGCTCGACTTCGCCCCCGTCGCCGACGTGAACGTCAACCCGAACAACCCGGTCATCGGGCCGCGCGCCTACGGGAACGATCCCGAGAAGGTGGCCGACATGGTCGGCGCGGCCGTGCAGGGTTTCCACGACGGCGGGGTCGCGGCGACGGTGAAGCACTTCCCCGGCCATGGCGACACCAACGTCGACAGCCACACCTCGCTGCCGGTCATCGACCACACGCGCAAGGAGTGGGAGAAGCTCGACGCGCCGCCGTTCAAGGAGGCCATCGCCAACGACGTCGACGCCGTGATGAGCGCGCACATCGTGATGCCCGCGCTCGACCCGTCGGGCGACCCGGCCACGTTGTCGAAGAAGATCCTCACCGGGGTGCTACGGGGCGAGCTCGGTTTCGAGGGCGTCGTCTTCACCGACGCGCTCAACATGGACGGCGTCCGCAAGAAGTACGGCGACGGCGAGGTGGCCGTCCGGGCGATCCTGGCCGGGGCCGACATGCTGCTCATGCCGCCCGACTTCGGGGTGGCCCGCGACGCCGTGCTGGCCGCGGTGGAGTCGGGCCGCATCACCGCGACGCGGCTGAACCAGTCGGTCGGGCGCATCCTCCACCTGAAGGGCGAGTTCCGTCTCGGCGACCCGCGCACGTTCCCGGCCCCGGCCCAGGCCGTGAAGCTCATGAAGACCAGTGAGCACCGCGCGGTGGCCCGGCGGATCACCCTCGCCGCGAAATGACTACCCTTTGACCACATGACGGTCAAAGGGGTGCTTATCGACTGGGCCGGAGTGCTCACCACGAGCATGGCCGAGTCCATCAACACGTGGCTGGTCGGCGACAACATCGACGCCGACCACTACCGCGACGTCATGCGCCGCCTCATCACGGCGGCGTACGGCGGCGGCGCCGAGAACCCGATCCACACGCTGGAGCGCGGCGAGATCACCGCGCTCGCGTTCGAGACGGGCCTGGCCGCCGAGCTGCGCACGCTCGACGGGGCCGCGCCGGTCGCCGAGGGGCTGCTGGAGCGCATGTTCGCCGGGTTCCTGCCGGTCGAGGCGATGTTCGAGATGCTCCGCCGGGCGCGCAAGGCCGGTTACAAGACCTGCCTGGTGTCGAACTCGTGGGGCAACGACTACGACCGCACCGGCTGGGAGGAGGCGTTCGACGCCGTCGTCATCTCGGGCGAGGTCGGCATGCGCAAACCCGAGCCGCGCATCTTCGCGCACGCCGTCGGGCTGGTCGGGCTCGAACCGTCGGAGTGCGTCTTCATCGACGACATCGAGGGCAACATCGTCGCCGCGCGCGAGCTCGGCTTCACCGGCATCCTGCACACGCACGCCGACTCGACCATCGCCGAACTGGAGACGCTGCTGAAGGTGCCGTTGCGCGCCCTTCCGTGACTTGCTGGCACACTCGTCGCATGCGTGTCTACCTTCCGTGCACGCTCTCCGCGCTGGCCCGCACGGCCGCCGCGGGTGAGCTGGGCCCCGCTCCGCTGACCGGGTTCGCCGTGACGCCCGCCCTCGTGGAGTGGTACGTCTCCGGCGACACCGAGGAGCTCGAATACGTGGCCCTCACGGAGGCGGCCCGCGCGTCGCTCCGGATGATCGCGGCCGACCTGGCCGACGGCGTGACCGCCCCGGCCCGCCGGGTGGTGATCGCGGCCGACGTGCCCGACGCCGACGTCCAGGTCAGCCCCGACGTGTCGGAGCGCGGCCGGGTCAGGCTCGGCGCGCCGGTCGCGATGCGGCTGATCCAGGCCGCCCACGTCGACGAGGAGTCGGCGGCGCCCGACGTCGAGGCCGCCGCGCTGGCCCTCAAGGCCGCCGACGCCGGCGACGACGACGCGCGGTTCACCGTCGACGGCGCCGAGGCCCACGAGCTGCTCTGGTACGCCACCCAGGAGATCCCCGACGTCCTCGGATAACCTGGGCAGCGTTATGACACACATCGTCTGGGACTGGAACGGCACCCTCTTTCACGACTCCGACGCCGTCGTGAACGCCACCAACGAGATCTTCCGCCCCTACGGGCTGGCCCCCATCGACCTCGACGGGTTCCGCAGCGTCTACTGCCGCCCGATCTGGGTCGCGTACGAACGAATGATCGGCCGCGCCCTCGAAGAGGGCGAGTGGGAGCTGCTCGACCGGGGCTTCCACGACCACTACCACCGGCTCATGGAGGCCTGCCTCCTGGCCGAGGGGGCGGTGGCGAGCCTCGCCGCCTGGAGCGACTCCGGCCGCAGCCAGTCGCTGTTGTCGATGTGGCAGCACGAACGGCTGGTCCCCAAGATCGCCGAGTTCGGCATCGACCACCACTTCACCCGGGTCGACGGCCTGCGCCCCGCCGGCCGCGCCGACCACAAGGCCGACCACATGGAGGCCCACGTGCGGGCCCTCGACGTCGACCCCGCCAAGGTCGTGGTGATCGGCGACAGCGTCGACGACGGCGTCGCCGCCCGGCACGTCGGCGCCCGCGCGATCCTCTACACGGGCGGCATGACCAGCCGCGCGGAGCTCGCCGCGCTGGGCTTCCCGGTGGTCGACTCGCTTTCAGACGCAATGGATCTGATCTGACCCGAAGCGGGACAGAGGGGCTTACCCTGGGCCAAGTCACCTGCTTTCTGAAGCAGATTCGCTTTCCCCGGAGGCAACCATCGACCGCCGACTCGTCCTCTGGAACGTCGACCTCACCCTGGTCGACGTCACGATCGTCACCCGGGACGCCTACGCCGAGGCGTTCCGCGCGGTCACCGGGCGTCCGCTCGTGAAGCTGGCGCCCGCGATGGGGCGGCCCGACTCGGAGATCATCTTCGAGACGCTGGCGATCAACGGCATCGTGGTCGACGACAGTCACCTGCCGAGGTTCATCGAGGCCCTGGCCCGGTCGTTCGGCGACCGGCGCAAGCGGCTCGCCAAGGAGGGCCGCGCGATGCCCGGCGCCAAAGAGGCGCTGCACGCCGTCTCCCGCCTCGACGGCACCGTCCAGTCGGTGCTGACCGGGACCATCAAGTCGAACGCCGTCCACAAGCTGATGGCCTTCGGCCTGAACACGTACGTCGACTTCGAGGTCGGCGGCTACGGCGAGGAGGTCTACCCGAAGGCGAGCCTCCTCCAGGTCGCCCAGGGGCGGGCCAAGGAGAAGTACCGCGCGCCGTTCGAGGCCGTGCTGATCGGCGACTCGACCCGTGACGTGCAGGCGGCCCGGATCGCCGGGGCGGCGATGATCGCGGTCGCGTCGGGCCGGTCGACCGCCGCGGAGCTCGCCGAGGCGGGTGCCGACATCGTGCTGCCCGACCTGTCGAACGCCTCCGAGGTGGTCGCCGCGGTGGCCCGGCTGACCGACCGTTATGTGGGGGGCCGACAGTGACATCCCCCTGACCTCGCAGCAGGATGGGGCCATGGTGAGTGAAGGCGACGTGCTCTGGGTCCCATCGGCCGAGGTCATCCGGGATGCCCGGATCACCCGTTTCCAGGAGGCGGTCGGCCGGCCCGGCGCCTACGACGGGTTGTGGTCGTGGTCGGTGGAGGAGCCCGCCGCTTTCTGGACCGCCGTCTGGGATTACTTCGGCGTCGTCGGCGACCGTTCCGACGGTCCGGTCATAACCGGAGAAATGCCGCAAGCATCGTGGTTTCCCGGCAGCCGTCTTAATTACGCGGAAAACGCGCTAAAAGGGCCTGCTGACCGTATTGCAGTGATATTTCGGGATGAATCGGGCGGGCGGCGGACGTACACGCTCGGAGAGTTGCGCGACGAAGTCGCGAAAGCGCGGGCCGGACTGGTGGCGCACGGCGTCGGAACGGGCGACCGGGTGGCCGGATATCTGCCGAACATCCCCGAAGCGCTGATCGCCTTCCTCGCCACCGCGTCGCTGGGGGCGGTCTGGTCGTCGTGCTCGCCCGACTTCGGGGCCCCGGCCATCATCGACCGGTTCACCCAGATCGAGCCGAAGGTCCTGTTCGCCGTCGACGGCTACACCTACAACGGAAAGTACTTCGACCGGACCGGCGTGGTCGCCGACATCGCCGCGCGGCTGCCCTCGCTCAACGCGACCGTGCGGGTCTCCGAGTGGGACTCCTTCACCCGCCCCGGCGACCTCGCCTTCGACCGGGTGCCCTTCGACCACCCGCTCTGGGTGCTCTACTCCTCCGGCACGACCGGGCTGCCCAAGCCCATCGTGCACGGCCACGGCGGCATCGTGGTCGAGCACCTGAAGTCGCTCACCTTCCACCAGGACCTCGGCGAGGGCGACCGGTTCTTCTGGTACACCACCACCGGCTGGATGATGTGGAACTACCTCATCGGCGGCCTGCTGGTCGGCGCGACGGTCGTCCTGTACGACGGCTCGGCCGCCCACCCCTCGACCGGCGCCCTGTGGGACCTCGTCGCCGACGAGGGCGTGACCTACTTCGGCACCGGCGCCCCCTACATCGTCGCCTCGATGAAGGCCGGCCTGAAGCCGGCGGGCCTGGCGGCGCTGAAGGGCGTCGGCTCGACCGGCTCGCCGCTGCCGCCCGAGGGCTTCGCCTGGGTCTCCGCCGACGTGTCGGCCGACGTCCAGCTCGGCTCGTTCTCCGGCGGCACCGACGTCTGCACCGGCTTCGTCGGCGCGGTGCGGACCCTGCCGGTGCGCGCGGGCGTGATCCCGTGCCGCTCGCTCGGCGCGCGCGTCGAGGCGTTCGACCCGGCGGGCGAGCCCGTCACCGGCGAGGTCGGCGAGCTCGTCATCACCGCGCCGATGCCCTCGATGCCGGTCATGTTCTGGAACGACCCCGACGGCCGCCGCTACCGGGAGTCGTACTTCGAGGAGTATCCCGGCGTCTGGCGGCACGGCGACTGGATCAAGATCCTGCCCGACGGCGGCAGCGTCATCTACGGGCGCTCCGACTCGACCCTCAACCGGGGCGGGGTGCGGATGGGCACCAGCGAGTTCTACCGCGTGGTCGAGCGCTTCGAGGCCGTGGCCGACAGCCTCGTCATCGACACCGGCCGCCTCGGCCAGGAGGGCAGACTGCTCCTGTACGTCGCCCTCGCCGACGGCCACGACCTCGACGAGACCCTCGTCAAGGGGCTGAAGACCGCCCTGCGCACCGAGTTGTCGCCGCGCCACGTGCCCGACGAGATCACGGCCGTGCCGGGGATCCCGCGCACCCTGTCGGGCAAGAAGCTCGAAGTGCCGGTGCGCAAAATTTTGCAGGGCACGCCGGTCGAGCGGGCCGCCAACCCCGACGCCATGGCCAACCCCGAGGTGCTGGCGTTCTTCACACCCCTTGCGGATGCCTGAAGAACCCGGTCGGGTCGTAGGTCTTCTTCACGGCGGCCAGCCGGGCGGCGTTCGCCCCGTAATACTGATCCTTATAGTCCTTTAGGGCTATATCGGGATAGTTAACGTAGGCATGCCGTCCGAGCCTCGGCGTCATCGAATCGCGGGCCGAGCGGACCCAGGCACTTGCGCCGTCGAAGTGGGCGTAGTACTGGAGGCTGAACAGCGCCTTCCGGTGCGGGAACGCCGTCGCGCCGGGGGCCACGCGCCCGACCGCCCCGCCCAGGGCGTCGATCAGGACCGTGTGCCGCCCCGGCCGGCCCACCTGGGCGATGAGCGCCCTGATGGTCGCGTCGCTCATCTCGCTGTACGCGAAGTGGGAGCTGGCGCTGAACCGGTCGCGGGGCCCCGTGTGGCAGGCCTCCAGGGTCGAGCAGCCGGCCATGAAGTACATCGCCTGGAGGTAACTCAGCGATTTGACCGTCCGTGTCGACGGCGGGAAACCCGCCAGGAGGGCCTCACAACGCGATCTGGAGCCCAAATAGAGCCCGGTGACGGAGACGGACCGCCCCGGGTCCTGGGAGAGGTGCAGATTCGACCACAGCGCGTCGGGCGCCCCGGGCGCCCATCGTTGCCACTTCTTCACCACGGCGAACGCCTGCGACCACGGCCAGCGCATCGTGAACACGGTGACGTCGCGCACGGGGTGGGTCTGGTAGGTGAACGAGGTGGCGATGCCGAAGTTGCCGCCGCCGCCTCCCCGCAGCGCCCAGAACAGTTCGGGATGGCTGTCGGCCGTGGCCGTGATCAGCTTCCCGCCGGCCGTCACGAGGGAGACGGCCTTGAGCACGTCGATCGTCAGGCCGTAGCGGCGGGCGACGACCCCGATCCCGCCGCCCAGCGTGAGACCGGCCACCCCGACCGTCGGGCACGAGCCCGCGGGGATGGAGACGCCGCTCTTGCCGAGCGTCGTGTAGACGTCGATGAGCTTGGCCCCCGACCCGACCGTGGCCAGGCCGCCGGCCAGCCGCACGGTCTTGAGCTGGGAGACGTCCACGACCAGGCCCGATCCGGTCGACCAGCCGGCGTACGAGTGGCCGCCCGACCTCGGATGCACGACCAGGCCGTTGCGGCGGGCGAACCCCACGCAGGCCGCCACGTCGGCGGCGGTGGCGCAGTAGGCGACGGCCCGGGGGGTCGCGGTGTCGAAGGCGACGTTGAAGACGCGTTTGGCGGTGGCGTAGGAGGCGTCGCCGGGCCGTACGAGACGGCCCTTCAACGCCCTGTCCAGCGCCGCCCAGTCGGGCGCCGCGCCCGCGAACGGCGCGAGCGCCGCCGCGGACAGAAATTCACGACGATCCACTGCAAATCACTCCCCGAGGGTTGGTACTACCTCGTGAGACGACCGCTTGGATAACGGAACGATTACTTCCGGGAGTCGACTCGGAGAGCCAGCGCCGGGCACATCTCGACCGCCCGCTGCGCCTCGCTCTTGGCCCACGCCGGAACCGGCGAGTCCATGAAGACCGGGAAGCCGTGGTGGTCGAGTTTCACCAGGTCGGGCATGAGGTGGGCGCACAGGCCGTGGCCCTGGCAGCGGGTCCAGTCGACCACCAGCCGCACGTCGCTGGCCTCGGTGATCGGCATCGGCAGGGTGTTCTTCACACCCCGGCCGCACGAGCCGTTGATGATGTGCTCGTCGACGTCCTCGGCGAACGCCTCCAGGGCCGAGAGCACGAAGCGGGTGGTCCCGTCGGGGTGGAAGCAGGCGCCCCGGCCCTTGACCGCCGTGGCGGCCGATTTCACCAGGTCGTGGGCCTGCGGGTCGCCCATGGTGAGCTCCGACAGGGCCCGCGCGAGCGCCGGCAGGCCGATGCGGCACGGGCCGCACTGCCCCGACGACTGCTGGGCCAGGTAGGCGGCGACCCGGACCGTCTCCCCGAGGGGACACGTGTCCGGGCCCAGCGGCACGATGATGCCCGCGCCGAGCTCACCGCCCGCCTGCTGCATGCCCCGGCGCGACACGATCGCGCCGTAGGCGTCGGCGGCGCTGAGCCATTTGCCGTGGTAGCCGCCGATCAGCACGCCGTCGCCGACGTCCGCCTCGCACATGTCGAGCACCTGCGCCAGCGGCACCCCCGGCGTGACCTCCACGACCGAGGGCGACTTCACCGACCCGCTCACGCTGAGCAGGGTCGTGCCGGGCTCCTGCACGGTGCCGACGGAGCCGTACTCCTCCGGGCCCAGCTCGGCGAGCAGCGCGAGCTGGGCGAACGTCTCGGTGTTCGACAACAGGGTGGGCAGTCCGCGCACCCCGGCGTCGCTGGTGCGGACCTTCCGTCCGGACGGCTGGCCCAGTTCGCCGTTCACCGCCCGGACGAGGGACCCGCCCTCGCCCGAGATGAACCGCTCCTGGATGCCGGCCACCCGGACGTACCCGATGAGCCCGCGCTCGGCCACGGCCGCACGCATCGAGCCCTCCGCCAGCTCACCCGCGGGGGTGGCGATGACCACCTCTTTGGCGTCCAGCGCACTGGCCGCCAGCAGCGCGCCCTCGAGCACGAGGTGCGGTTTGCGGGTGAGCAGCATCTTGTCCTTCATGCTGGCCGGCTCGCCTTCGGCGGCGTTGACCAGCACGACGGTGTCGGAGGTGCGCGCGTTGGCCTGGACGGCCCTGAGCTTGCGCGCGAACGGGAAGGCCGCCCCACCGCGTCCCCGCAGGTCGACCTCTTCAGCCAGCGAGATCAGTGAGTCGACGGATTGGCCGTCGAGTTTGCCGTGGATCTCGTAGTGAGTGTCGAGGTCCATCCGGCGGTGCTCGTCGAGTCCGGCGGTGAGCCGGGCCGGACCGAGCCTGCGGATCTTGGAGACGCGGTAGGGAATCATGTCTTAGACAACCCTCCTTAGCTTCTGGGGCTGGGCGGCCTGCTCGCGCTCGGCCAGCCTGTTCGTCTTGCGCTTGGCGTCCTCCTGCGGCATCGGCAGCTCCTCCATCTCGTCCTGCATGGTCGTCTTCGGTCGTATCGAGACGATCGCGCGGATCATGAGGGCGGTGCCGACGGCGACGATGCACAGGATGTAGCTCCACGCCACCCAGGGCGCGGGCGTCCGTCCGGCCGCCAGGCCGTGCAGGATCGAGACGGGCCAGGCCAGATAGGCCAGGTCGTGCAGGCCACGCCAGATCCAGGGGTGTACGGCCATGGCGAACCGGCCACGCATCACCCCGGTGGCGACGATCACGATGAACAGGTCCGACGCGACGGCGCCGGCCCCCACCGCCAGACTGGTGGTGGGGATGACCGACCCGTACGACGGGACCAGCCCGGCCGCGATCTTCATGCCGATGTGGACGACCAGGAAGCCGACCCCGATCAGGGCGGCGCCCCGGTGCACGAGTTGTGCCCGGACGCGCCACCTGATCGGCAGGATCATGCGCTCGGACGTGAGCAGTCCGAGACCCACGGTCGCCGTGAGCGCCACGAGCGAGAAGACGCCCGCGTAGAACGTGAGGAACTCCTGCGCCATCAGCAGGACCTGAGTGCTCAACCCCAGACGGGCGCCGAGCAGTGATCCGGCCATGATGGTGAACGCGAGAGAGCCCAGGACGATCCGAACGCCTCGCTTCTGGAGGTCGAAGCGTTCGGATCGTCGATGAGCCCGCCTTTTTGACACTGATTCCTCCGGTTAGGGGGGATCTGCCGAGGGCTCTGAGGCCGCCGATCAGCAGCGGCGATTACGGTTGATGCACTGCACCATGAAGTTCATGAGGTTGTTGGGCATGACGTTGTGGAAGTCGGCGTGGTCGGTGATCGGGCTGTGCTTCTGCTCGGGGAACGCGTCCACGGCGAAGCTGGCGCCCTGCGGAACCGCGTAGGCCAGGGTCATGCGCAGCTGGGGGACGGCCTGGGTGCCCTGGGGGCAGCGGCCGCTCTGGTCGGGGAACACGATGTGCGTCCGGTGGTTGGCGCTGTCGGTGTTCTGACCGTCCCAGCAGCTCGGGAAGTCCAGGATGCGCATCACGAGGCTGCCTCTCGGACAGACCGGATACTTGTCGGAAGCCCGGTTCTGGAAACCGGAGCAGGTCCACTGCGCCCGTGCGTTGGCCGGACCGTTGGTGGCCGCCTTGGCGTCACCGGTGATCACACGCAGGAAACGGGGCATCGCGACGACCCGGCTGAACCGGTTGCCGCGGAACTGGAGCTGGACCGCACGGGGGGTCAGGATCTGGCCGACGTTGCCGTCGGCGAAGCCGCCGATCTCCGAGCCGTCCTGGCCGGGCCGCGGGGGCTGGCCGGTCTGGCTGGGCTGGGGCTGCTGGCCGCCGTTGTTGCCGCCGTTGTTGTTCCCGCCGTTGTTCCCGTTGTTGTTGCCGTTGTTGCCCCGGCCGCCGTTGTTGTTGCCGCGATTGCCGAAGCGGCTCTGGTTCTCGGGCTGGGGCTGCTGCCTGCTGAAGCTCTGCGCCTGCGCGGTGCCGTTGCCGGCGTTCGCGCCGGACTGCTGGCTCTGGTCGGCCTGGCCGGTGTTCCCCGCCTGGTCATTGACGGACTGGTCGCTCTGCTGCGCAGCCTGGTCATTGACGGCTTGATCGTTGGGTGCGGCCTGGTCGCCCTGCTGCTGCTGCTGTTGCTGTTGCTGCTGCTGAGGCTGGGCGGAGGGGTCCTGCTGCTGCTGGTTCGGGTCCTGCTGCTGGTTGGGATCCTGCTGTTGCTGGTTCGGGTCCTGCTGTTGCTGGTTGGGGTCCTGCTGCTGTTGCTGCTGACGGTTGTTCTGGTTGTTGTTCTGGCCCTGCAGCCTCAGGTCCGGCCGGAGGCGGAGGATGGGCCAGAAGTACGCGGACCTGTCGCCGTTCCGGCAGGTCGTGCCACCGGCGGCGAGCGACTGGTCGGTTGAGAACCCGCTGGTGGTGACGTTGCCCACGTAGTCGTGGACGTGGTGCGCGCCGTTCGTCACACCCGGCGCGACGATGTGGTTGTCGGAGTTGCGGTGCCCTCTTTCGTTGCGGCCACACTGCGAGGTGAACGATCCGCCACCTGCGACGACACCGTTCGCACGGCCGACGCGGCGGATGTCGACGAAGTCGCTCAGGGCCGGGCCGAGTGCGTCGCACTCGGCGCCGCCGATGCGTGGGTCGCAGGCCGCGAAGGCCGGCGTCGGGAAGCTCGGCAGGATCAGTGATCCGGCCAGCAGAGCTCCCGCCATGGCGAGGGCGCGTTTACGCATGTTCTTCTTTTCCTCCTGGTTAGACCGGCGGGACCGGGAGTGCGGAGTAGTCCACCAGGCCGGTCTCCTCGAGCACACGCATGTGCTTCATGACGACCACGTTGGCCTCCGCGGCGAAGGCGCGGATCCTCTCGTTCCGCGTCCCTGCGCGGATCGCGGCGACCGTGGAGAAGACCTTGCCGTGGGCGGCTCGCAGCCGGTCGGCGAAGATCTGGTCGAACTGGGCGCCGGTCGCGTTCGACATCTCACCCAGCCAGCGCTGCTGGTCGGGGTTGGGATCGTTGGGGAGCGGCACACCGAGCGCGGAGGCTTCGGCGCGCACCTGCTCGTCGAGCTTCGCGTGGTCGACCATGAGGTGGTTGCCCGCGATCTTGACCTTCTCGTTGGTCGAGCGCTCCTGAGCCCAGCGGCCGGCGGGGATCTCCCAGAGCCCCGCCCACCGCACCTTCACGAGGAAGTCCCTGTCGGCGGGGCTCAACGGGCCCCACCGGGTCGAAGTGAAACCCTGCTGCGCCGTCGCCTGTTCCTGGGGCACGACGACGATGACGGCGACGGCCGCCGCGAACAGGAAAACCGCGAAGACCACGAGTTCCCCGAACCGGAACCGCATGGCGCCTCCTCTCTTTCGGGGGGAGGTACGCGGGCTTGTGGCGGATGGTTCAGGAATAGTTAGAAATGACGAGAGTTGTCAGAGTTGTGTACAGGCCACAAACCCTGGTGCAAATATGTGGCCTGTGCGCCGACAACTCGACAGCCGGTTCGAGCGTCTGGACCCCGACGTAGACCCTGATTGGGATGATCGCCTCATCAGGGAGCTCTATAACGAGTTCGGTGGTCCGTTGCTCCGTCAGGTCAGGCAGACGACCGGCAACGACCTTCAGTGGGCGGAGGACGTCGTTCAGGAGACGTTGCTTCGTGCCTGGCGTAACGCGGCGAAACTGACGTGGGAGAGGGGACTGCTCTGGGCATGGCTCCTCACCGTCTCTCGCCGCATCGTGATCGACGGCCGCCGCCGCCGCGGTGTCCGTCCTCGGGAGGTGGAACCACCCGAAGCGGACAGCATCGCGGTGCCCGACGGTGCCGACAAGACCCTGGCGGCGATCGTCGTCGCTGATGCCTTGCGCGGTCTAAGCGCCGATCACCGAGAAGTTATCGAACAGACATACTTACGGGACCGTACGGTTAACGAGGCCGCGGTGATTCTGGGGATTCCTCCGGGTACTGTGAAATCGAGGCTGTACTACGCTCTGCGTTCCCTTCGCGGGGTCCTGAAGGAGAGGGGAGTGGCCAGCTGATGTCTGAGTCGTCACACTTCGAAGTGGCGGCCTACGCCCTCGGGGTGCTTGACGACGCCGATGTCGAGGCCTTCGAACGCCACCTCGACGCGTGTGAGCGGTGTCGGCAGGAGCTCAAGGTGATGGCCGAGCTCCCCGGCCTGCTCGATGACGTGAAGTCCTCATCGGAGCGAACCAACTAATCCGCGTGACGCGTTAGACGCCGTAGCCGTCGACCTCGAGTTGACGGCTGCGGCGTTTTCGGCTGTTATCGGAGCGAGGTGCGGACGGCCGAAGGCCGGCCGTGACTCGCGTGGTGAATCTGCCCCATCAACAAGGGGTCCGTGCCGCCGGTCAACGGAGACCGGCAGGCGTCCCGCCCCAGAGGTCGCGTCCCCGTGTCGTGCATCTATCACCGTTTCACGGGAAGCGCTGTGCGATGCTGACACGACCGCCCTCCTCTTCGCGGCTGACGTGAGGGCCCCTCACACGACTCGCACCAGCTCACAAAGGAGTGAGGACCGCGATGCCGCTCGATCCGGCCGGGGAACTCGACGACCTGCTCCGCGCGGCCGCCGCCGCGTGCGGCGACGCCGACGCCGACACCCTCGACTATCTGCGGGAGTTCTACCGCAACGTCCCGCCCGACGACCTCGCCGACCGCGACCCCGCGAACGTCTACGGTCCGGCGCTGGCCCACCGCAGGCTCGCCGCGGTCCGGCCGCAGGGCCGGGCGCTGGTGCGGGTGCTGCCTCAGGCCCCCGACGACCACGGCTGCGACCTCGGCGACTCGGTGGTCCAGATCGTCACCGACGACATGCCCTACCTGGTCGACTCGGTCACCAACGAGATCGAACGGCACGAGCTCGGCACCCGCCTGATCGTCCACCCCCAGATGCGGGTGCGCCGCGACATGACCGGCCGGCTCCTCGGGCCCGACGAGATGGACGTCACGGGCCTCACCCTGGCCGAGTCGTGGATGTACATCGAGATCGACCGCCAGGCCGACCCGGTCGCCCGCCGGCTGCTCGAATCCGACCTGCTGCGCGTCCTCGACGACGTGCGCGGCGCGGTCGAAGACCAGGCGAAGATGCGCGCCCTGGCCGTCTCCACCGCCGACGACCTCGCGGTCAACCCGCCGCCGCTCGACCCCGGCGAGGTCGAAGACAGCCTGGAGCTGCTCCACTGGCTGGCCGACGGCCACTTCACCTTCCTCGGCTACCGCGAATACCGGCTCGAAGAGGACGACACCCTCACCTCCCAGCCGGGCACCGGCCTGGGCGTGCTGCGTCCCGACCGGGCGGGCTCGGGCAGCTTCGCCGCGATGCCGCCGGAGCTGCGCGCCAAGGCCCGCGAGAAGCAGGTGCTGATCGTCACCAAGGCCAACAGCCGGGCCACCGTCTCGCGCCCCGCCTACCTCGACTACGTCGGCGTCAAGCTCTTCTCGCCCGACGGCGAGGTGGTCGGCGAGCGCCGCTTCCTGGGCCTGTTCACCCACGTGGCCTACAACGAGTCGATCTCCCGGGTGCCGCTGCTGCGCCGCAAGCTGGCCGCCGTGCTGGAGAAGGCCGGGCTCTCGCCCGACAGCCACGACGGCAAGGACCTCATCGAGATCCTCGAGACCTACCCGCGCGCCGAGCTTTTCCAGATCTCCGCCGACGAGCTGCTGCCGATCGCCCTCGGGGTGCTGCGGCTGCGCGAGCGCAAGCAGGTCAAGCTGTTCCTGCGCCGCGACGACTACGGCCGCTACATCTCCTGCCTGATCTACCTGCCGCGCGACCGCTACACCACCAAGGTCCGCCTGCTGATCCAGGACCTGCTGATGAAGGCCCTGGGCGGGCACACCCTCGACTACAGCGCGATGATCGGCGAGTCGGCGCTGGCCCGGCTCCACGTGGTCATCCGCGGCGAGCGCGGCGTGCCGCTGACCACCCAGGGCGTCGACGTCGACGCCCTGGAGGCCAGGGTCACCGCCGCCACCCGCACCTGGGAGGACGACCTCGCCGCCGCCATCGCCGACCTGTGCGACGAGGCCGACGTGCCGGGGCTCACCCGCCGCTACAGCATCGCCTTCCCCGAGGGCTACAAGGCCGACTTCCCGGCCCGCGCCGCCGTCGCCGACCTCAAGCGCCTCGAACAGCTCAGCGACGACGACGCCGACGACATCGCCATGAACCTCTACGAGCCGCTCGACGCGGCCGAGGGGGAGTGGCGGTTCAAGCTCTACCGCCTCGGCGCCGCGATCTCCCTGTCCCACGTGCTGCCGCTGCTCGCGCGCATGGGCGTCGAGGTCGTCGACGAACGGCCCTACCAGGTCGACCGCGACAACGACCCGCGCACCAAGGACGCCTGGATCTACGACTTCGGGCTGCGCTACTCCCGGTCGGCCGAGCTGGCCGCCGACGACTTCAAGCGCCTGTTCCAGGACGCCTTCGCCGCCCTGTGGAAGGGCCAGGTCGAGAACGACGGCTTCAACGCGCTCGTGCTCGCCGCCGGCATGACCTGGGAGCAGGCCGAGGTGCTGCGCGCCTACGCCAAGTACCTGCGCCAGGCCGGGGCCACCTTCTCGCAGGACTACATCGAGAAGACGCTGCTCGGGAACCTGCGGCTGGCCCGCCTGCTGGTGCGCCTGTTCGAGGCCCGGCTCGACCCGCGCCTGCCCGAGACCTCCCGCGAGGACATGTCGGCCGCGCTGCGCGAGGAGGTGCTGGCCTCCCTCGACGAGGTCGCCTCGCTCGACGAAGACCGCATCCTGCGGGCCTACCTCGAATGCGTCGGCGCGACGCTGCGCACCAACTTCTTCCAGCACGACGCCGAGGGGCGGCGCAAGCCGTACATCTCACTGAAGTTCGACCCCCAGGCGATCAGCGTGCTGCCCCTCCCGAGGCCCAAGTTCGAGATCTTCGTGTACGGACGGCGCGTCGAGGGCGTGCACCTGCGCTTCGGCAAGGTGGCCCGAGGAGGGCTGCGCTGGTCCGATCGCATGGAGGACTTCCGGACCGAGATCCTCGGCCTGGTCAAGGCGCAGATGGTGAAGAACACCGTGATCGTGCCGACCGGGTCGAAGGGCGGCTTCGTCGTCAAGCACCCGCCGCAGGGCGGCCGCGAGGAGTTCCTCGCCGAGGGCGTCGCCTGCTACCGGCAGTTCATCTCGGGCCTGCTCGACGTGACCGACAACCTGGTCCACGGCGAGGTCGTGCCGCCCCCCGACGTGGTGCGCCACGACGGCGACGACACCTACCTGGTGGTCGCCGCCGACAAGGGCACCGCGACCTTCTCCGACATCGCCAACGGCGTGGCCCGCGACTACGGCTTCTGGCTGGGCGACGCGTTCGCCTCCGGCGGCTCGGTCGGCTACGACCACAAGGCCATGGGCATCACCGCCCGGGGCGCCTGGGAGTCGGTGAAGTACCACTTCCGCACCCTCGGGCTCGACACCCAGACCACCGACTTCACCGTCGCCGGCGTCGGCGACATGTCGGGCGACGTGTTCGGCAACGGCATGCTGCTCTCGCGGCACATCCGCCTGGTGGCCGCCTTCGACCACCGCCACGTCTTCGTCGACCCCGACCCCGACGCCGCCCGCGGCTTCGCCGAACGCGAGCGCCTGTTCGCCCTGCCGCGCAGCTCGTGGGACGACTACGACCGTGAACTGATCTCCACCGGGGGCGGGGTGTGGCCGCGTACCGCCAAGTCGATCCCGGTCTCCCCGCAGATGCGGATCGCGCTCGGCGTCGACGCCGCCGTCACCTCGCTGGCCCCGAACGACCTGATCAGCGCGATCCTGCGGGCCCCGGTCGACCTGCTGTGGAACGGCGGCATCGGCACCTACGCCAAGGCCACCGCCGAGTCGAACGCCGACGTCGGCGACAAGGCCAACGACGGGCTGCGGGTCAACGCCGCCGACCTGCGCTGCAAGGTCATCGGCGAGGGCGGCAACCTCGGCTTCACCCAGCTCGCCCGCATCGAGTTCGCGCTGCGCGGCGGCCTGGTCAACACCGACTTCATCGACAACTCGGCCGGGGTCGACACCTCCGACCACGAGGTCAACATCAAGATCCTGCTCGACGAGGCGGTCCGCGAGGGCGACCTGACCGAGAAGCAGCGCAACGGCCTGCTGGCCCAGATGACCGGCGAGGTCGGCGAACTGGTGCTGCGCGACAACCACGCCCAGAACGTGGTGCTCGCCGCGGCCCGCAAGCAGGCCGCCGACATGCTGCACATCCACACCCGCTACCTGCGGCGGCTGGAGCGGCAGGGACAGCTCAACCGGGCGCTGGAGTTCCTGCCCTCCGACAAGGCGCTGGCCGAGCGCCGCCAGGCCGGGCTCGGGCTGACCGCGCCGGAGTTCTCGGTGCTGCTGGCCTACACCAAGCTGGTCGTCGACCAGGAGGTGCTGGTCAGCGACCTGCCCGACGACCCGGCGCTGCGCGAGTGGCTGGTCTCCTACTTCCCCTCGGCGTTGCGGGAGACGTACCAGACCTTCATGGACGGTCACCCGCTGCGGCGGGAGATCATCACCACCGGCATCGCCAACGACCTGGTCAACAGCGGCGGCACCAGCTTCGTCTTCCGGTTCCACGAGGAGCTCGGCGTCTCCACGCCCGACATCGCGCGGGCCTACCTGGTCACCCGGCGGGTCTTCGACCTGCCCGCCTTCCGCCGCCAGGTCGAGGGGCTCGACAACCGGGTTGACGTCGACACCCAGCTGGCCATGCTGCTCGAAGGACGCAAGCTGTCGGAGCGCGGCACCCGCTGGCTGCTCAACAACCGCCGCCCGCCGCTCGACCTGGCCGCCTCGGCCCGGTTCTTCGCCGAGGGCGCGGCCCTGCTGCCCAACCTGCCCAAGCTGCTGACCGGCCCCGACCTGACCGCCTTCGAGGAGCGCCGCGACCACTTCGCCGGCCGCGGCGTGCCCGACGAGCTGGCCGAGCGGGTGGCCGCGATGGTGCCCGCCTACTCGACCTTCGACCTGGTCGAGATCGCGGTCGCCACCGACCGGCCGGTGAGCGAGGTGGCCGAGGTCTACTTCGACCTGGCCGACCGGGTGCAGCTGGCCCGCCTGCGCGAACGGGTGATCGCGCTGCCGCGCGACAGCCGGTGGAACACGATGGCCCGCTCGGCGCTGCGCGACGACCTCTACGCCGCCCACGCCAGCCTCACCCACGACGTGCTGGTGCACAGCAAGCCGGGCGAGGCGCCCGAGGAGCGGCTGGCCCGCTGGTCGGAGGCCAACGAGGCGGCGGTGACCCGGTCGCGGCAGACCCTGTCGGAGATCTGGGAGAGCGACGTCTTCGACCTGGCGACCCTGTCGGTGGCCCTGCGCGCGATCAGGACCCTGGTCGCCACCAGCGGCCTGCCGCGCGCTACTCCGTAGCGCTGGCCTGGGTGATCCGGCCGTCGTAGGCGATGATCTCGGCCCGCGCCCGTGAGGTGCGGGGCGGGACCAGCGCCAGGAACTGCTGGGTCTCCTGGATGCGCCGGTCCTTGAGGATCTCGGTCGCCGTCAGGTCCCACTTGGCGTCGGCCGGGATCGGCAGGTGGCCGCCCACCGCGTTGGGCAGCGCCGGGATCCACTGGCTGGTGCGGGTGAGCGTGTAGAAGAGCAGGCCGCCGCCGTCGGCGGTGCGGACCGCCAGCACCGGGTAGGACGCCGCCGCCGCGAAGATCGAGATGTACTCGTACCCCTCGGTCTTGTAGATCTCCTTCTGCGCCGCGATGTCGTCGAAGAAGCCCTTGGTCAGCGGGCCCTCCTCGATCAGGTCGGAGGTGAACCCGTCGGGGCCCTCCTCGGCGACGGTGGCGTGCAGGGGGCCGAGCAGGTTGGGGCTGATCGCGATCGACTGGTCGCGGGCGTCGAGGGAGACGGCGTAGCCCTCGGCGTCCTCGGCGATCCGGGGCAGCACCGCGCCGCTGTTCAGCAGGGTGGTGAGCCCGCGCTGCCACGACTCGCCCTCTTTCATGAACGTCATGACGGCGGTCTGCTTCACCTTGCCGTGGCGCCGCTCGGCCACCGCCGCGAACCACGGCGTGACCCCCTTCTGCAGGCGCGGGACGATCAGCGTGCGGGGCCCCCAGGAGTATCGGATGGGCCTGTTTTCGGATGACCGATATTCGGCCAGCACGAGCGGGTCCTGACCATCCCTGGCGCGGTCGAGGGCCATCCGGCCGTCGCCCATGCTCCGGATCACGTCGTCGGCGCCGAGGAAGACGTCGGCCGCGCGGGTCGCCTCGTCGATGGTGAGGGCGGGCGGGGCCGGGCTGGGGGAGGGCTTGGTGGAGGCGGCGACCGGGCTCGGCCGGGGCGCGGGGGCCTGGCTCGTGCACCCCGCCAGCAGCAGAAAGGCCAGAGGAAGGGTGAGCGCGCGGCGCATGTGAATCCCCCTCCCTTGTGCAAAAGGGACCGTACCTGAGTCGGTCCGGTGTTCGCGTACCCTTTAGAAACGTGGCAGCCATCGATCCAGCAGAAGAGATCAACGAGCTTACCGGCACCCTGAACAGCATTCAGGACGTGCTCGACCTCGACAGCCTGCGCAAGCAGATCGCCGAGCTGGGCGAACAGGCCGCGGCACCCGACCTGTGGAACGACCCCGAGGCCGCCCAGAAGGTCACGAGCAAGCTCTCCCACCTCCAGGGCGAGGTCAACAGGGTCGAGGGCCTGACCTCCCGGCTCGACGACCTGAAGGTCCTCTACGAACTGGCCGCCGAAGAGGGCGACGACGAGACCCTCGCCGAGGCCGACAAGGAACTGGTCTCCCTGCGCGCCGACATCGGCGCGATGGAGGTCCGCACCCTCCTGGCCGGCGAATACGACGCCCGCGAGGCCCTGGTGACGATCAACTCCCAGGCCGGCGGCGTCGACGCGGCCGACTGGGCCGAGATGCTGCTGCGCATGTACCTGCGCTGGGCCGAGCGCAAGGGCTACGGCACCGAGGTCTACGACACCTCCTACGCCGAAGAGGCCGGCATCAAGAGCGCCACCTTCACGGTCAAGGCCCCCTACGCCTACGGCACCCTGCGCGGCGAGCACGGCACCCACCGGCTGGTCCGCATCAGCCCCTTCGACAACCAGGGCCGCCGCCAGACCTCCTTCGCCGGGGTCGACATCGTGCCCGTGGTCGAGCAGACCGACCACATCGACATCAACGAAGACGACCTCCGCGTCGACGTCTACCGGTCGTCGGGCCCCGGCGGCCAGGGCGTCAACACCACCGACTCGGCGGTGCGCATCACCCACCTGCCGACCGGCATCGTGGTGTCGTGCCAGAACGAGCGGTCGCAGCTTCAGAACCGCGCCTCGGCGATGGCCGTCCTCCAGGCCAAGCTGCTGGAGCGCAAGCGGCAGGAGGAGGCCGCCGCGATGAGCGAGCTGCGCGGCGAGACCACCAGCTCGTGGGGCACCCAGATCCGCAACTACGTGCTGCACCCCTACCAGATCGTCAAAGACCTGCGCACGGGGGTCGAGGCCGGCAACCCGACGGCGGTGCTCGACGGCGACCTCGACGAGTTCATCGAGGGCGAGATCCGCTGGATGCGCCGCCAGGAGTCGGGCCAGGAATAGGTCAGCTGTAGGCGACCTTCAACGCCGTCAGGGCGAGGGCGAGCACTATCACAAGAGCCACCAGCAGGGGCGGCAGTCCCAGGAATCCGTGCTGGTGCATCTTCTCCCTGGCGGCACGGCAGGAGGGGCAGCGACCCTCCACCACAGGTGCGGCGCACGCGGCGCATACCAAGTGTTCGCAGCTCATCGGCCCTTTACCTATGCCCTAATCGTTTTGTTTCCGTTATGGACGTTCCATGCCAGTGTTACCCCTAGACTGAGCTCTGGTCCAACCGGAAGTCGATCTGGAGCAAAGAGACCGGCACCCTCCGGTAAGGATGTCCCCCGCCCCCTAGACTGGCATGCCGTGATGCGCCCGTGATCCATTTCGATAATGTCACCAAGGTCTATGTGAACCAGAACCGCCCTGCGCTCGACCACATCTCGGTCGATGTCGACAAGGGCGAGTTCGTGTTCCTCGTGGGGCCGTCGGGTTCGGGAAAGTCGACGTTCCTCCGCCTGGTCCTCAAAGAGGAGCGGCCCAACTCCGGCGCCATCCACGTCGCCGGCAAGGACCTCTCCAAGCTGTCCAACTTCAAGGTGCCCCACCTCCGGCGCCGCATCGGATGCGTCTTCCAGGACTTCCGGCTGCTGCCCAACAAGAACGTCTATGAGAACGTGGCGTTCGCCCTTGAGGTCATCGGCAAGCCGCGCCGTTTCATCCGCAAGGTCGTCCCCGAGGTCATCGAGCTGGTCGGCCTCGAAGGAAAGGCCCACCGCATGCCCGACGAACTGTCGGGCGGCGAGCAGCAGCGGGTGGCCATGGCGCGGGCCTTCGTCAACCGACCGATGATCCTGCTGGCCGACGAGCCGACGGGAAACATCGACCCCGCGACGAGCATCGGCATCATGAAGGTGCTCGACCGCATCAACAGGACCGGCACCACCGTCCTCATGGCGACGCACGACGCCGCCATCGTGGACTCCATGCGCAAGCGCGTGGTGGAGCTGGAGGATGGCAAGATCGTCCGCGACCAGTCGCGGGGTGTCTACGGCCAGGCTTACTAAGAAGGAAGCATGCGGGCGAATTTCATCTTCTCCGAGGTCTGGATCGGCCTCCGTCGCAACCTCACGATGACCATCGCGGTCATCGTGACCGTTGCCGTCGGCATGGCGCTGCTCGGCATCGGGCTGATGATCAACTCACAGGTCTCGAGCATGACCAGCTACTGGTCTGACAAGGTCGAGCTCTCGGTCTACCTGTGCAAGGAGAACTCACCCTTCGAGCCGTGTACGGACAAGAAGGGCATCTCCGAAGAGCAGAAGACGGCGCTCGAGGCCGTCATCAAGGGCATGCCCCAGGTCGAGGACGTCATCTTCGAAGACTCCGCCACGGCCTACAAGAACTTCCTCGACAACCAGTCGAACAACGTCTTCGCCTCCTTCCTCAAGGTCGAGGACATGCCGGAGTCCTTCCGGGTCAAGCTGGGCGACCCCGACCAGTCGCAGGCGGTGACCGAGGAGCTGACCGGCCAGGCCGGCGTCTCCAACATCGTCAACCAGCGCCAGCTGCTCGACAGCTACTTCGGTTTCATGGACAAGCTGCAGTGGATGGCCCTGTCGGTCGCCTTCGCGATGGTCTTCGCCGCCACCCTGCTGATCGGCAACACGGTGCGGCTGTCGGCCTTCAACCGCCGCCGCGAGACCGGCATCATGCGGCTGGTTGGCGCCTCCAACGTCTACATCCAGCTGCCGTTCGTTCTTGAGGGCGTCATCGCGGGCCTGATCGGCGGTGTCCTGGCGGCCGTCATGCTGATCACCAGCAAGGTTCTGATCTTCGACAGCATCCAGAACTTCGTGCCCGAGGCCCTCGGCTGGAACACCGTCGCCGGGATCATCTCCGGCACGATGGCGATCGGTGTGATCATCTGTATCCTCGCCTCGTTCATCACGCTCCGCCGCTATCTGCGGGTGTGACGAGCCGCCGGTAGGCTCTTGCCATGCCTCGTGAGACCGGGCGCAAGGTCATCGCCCAGAACAAACGTGCCCGTCACGAATACTTCATCGAAGACACCTACGAGGCCGGTCTGGTCCTGACCGGCACCGAGGTGAAGTCGCTGCGTGAGGGCCGCGCCAACCTGACCGACGGCTTCGCCGCCGTCGAAAACGACGAGGCGTGGCTCTACAACGTCCACATCCCCGAATACACCCAGGGAACCTGGACCAACCACTCCGCCAAGCGGAAGCGGAAGATGCTCCTGCACCGCAAGGAGATCGGCAAGATCTACGCGACGCTGCGGGAGAAGGGCCTCACCCTGATCCCCCTGGCCCTCTACTTCAAAGACGGCCGGGCCAAGATCGAGGTCGGCATCGCCCGCGGTAAGAAGGACTACGACAAGCGCCAGACCCTCCGTGAGAAGCAGGACAACCGGGATATGTCACGCGCCATGTCGAGCGCCATCCGGCGCAAGGGGGGCCGCTAGGCCGTGACCGCCCGTCGACCCCTTCGGCTGGCGCTCGCGCTGGCGCTTCTCGCGCCCGGCCTGACCGCCTGCTTCGAGGAGCCGTCCCCCCACGAGGCGGTCCGCGACTTTCTCGTGGGCTGGCAGAGCGGCGACTACGAGATGGCCGCCCGCCGGGCCGACGCCGACGAGGCCACCGTGGTGAAGGCGCTCGGCGACGCCAGCCTCCACCTCGACGCCGCCTCGATCCGCTTCGCCCTCGGCACCATCAGCCTCCAGGGCGACACGGCGGCGGCCAACTTCTCCGCCGAGGTCAACCTGGGCGAGAACAACCCGCTGTGGGAGTACGACAGCGTGCTGCCGCTGCGCCTGATCGACGGCCGGTGGAAGGTGCACTGGTCGCCCGAGGTCGTCCACCCCGACCTCCACGAAGGCCAGCGGCTCGCCGTGAAGATCGACCCCGAGCCCCGCCAGCCGATCATCGACCGCAACGGCGACACCCTGCAGGAAGACGACACCCAGTACGTCGCCCAGGTGGTGCCCGCCGAGCTGACCGACCCGGCCAAGGTCTGCGAGGAGCTCTCGAAGATCACCGGGTTCGCGCAAGACCGGCTGCTCAGCCGCATCCTGTCGGCCCCGCCGACCGACGAGGTCCCGCTCGCCACCTTCGGCCCCAACAAGTACCGCGAGTTGTCGGCCAAGCTCCAGGCGATCCAGGGCCTCACCATCGAGCAGGTCCACCCGCCGGTCGCCCCCAAGTCGCCCGCGCAGATCGTCGGCCGCGTCAACGCCGTCACCCCCGAGAGCGAGCAGCAGCTCGGTGGGCCCCAGCGGGCCGGCGACACCGTCGGCCGCGACGGCCTACAGAAGGCCTACCAAGACCAGCTCACCGGCTCGACCGAGACCCGCGTCGTCGTCCTCGACTCCAAGACGTCGCAGCAGGTGAAGGAACTCAAGTCGTGGCCCGGCCGCAAGAACGCGCCCGTCCGCACCACCCTCGACACCGCGATGCAGCACGCCGCCGACCTCGCCGTCGCCGGTTCCCAGCCGGCCGTGCTCGTCGCCGTCCAGGCGTCCACCGGTGAGATCCGCGCCATCGCGACCAAGGGCCTCCACCAGCAGAAAGACGCCCTCGAAGGCAAATACCCGCCCGGCACCGCGTTCTCCGTCGTCACCACCGACGCCCTGCTGAAGGCCGACCTCGACACGCAGGAGAAGATCCCCTGCACCGCCGACCGCACCGTCGGCGGCGCCCGCTTCCAGCAGGTCGGCGTCACCGCCGCCGCCCCCACCTTCGAGGCCGACTTCGCCCACGGCTGCGTCACCGCGCTGGCCTCCCTGGCCCGCATGGTCAAGAGCGACGACCTGCTCCTCAGCGCCAAGCAGTTCGGCATCGGCGCCGAATGGACCCTCCCGCTCCCCGGCCACAGCGGCCACGTGCCGGCCCCCGAGACCGACGCCACCCGCGCCAAGGTCATCGCCGGCACCACCGTCCGGGTCAGCCCCCTCGCGATGGCCCTGGTCGCCGCGGCCGTCCAGTCGGGCACCTGGCGCCCGCCCGTCCTGGTCAGCAGCCCCGCCCTGCCCGACGTCAGCGCCGAAGCCGCCGTCGCCTCCGCCGCCCCGCCCAAGCCGATCAACCTCGACCCCGGCCGCGTCTCCACCCTGCGCACCCTCATGCGCGCCGGCGTGACCAACGGCTCCGCCAAAGCCGCCTCCGTCGCCGGATCAGAGGTCTACGGCGTCGCCTCCCACGTCGGCTACACCGAGAAGAAGCAGCGCCGCGAACTCTCGTGGTTCGTCGGCTGGCAGGGCGACATCGCCATCGCCGCCATGGTCGAGACCAGCGTCCCCGGCGCCGCCCCCGCCGTCGCCGGGTCGTTCTTCGGCGCGCTGGCGCCCTGAGGGAATACGTGTTCGCGGCGGGGAGGTTGTACCGGTAAAGTTGCGGTGTCCGGACGCTTGCGCGGACGGGTTTGACAACTGCACAGGGGGTGACCGGTTTCGACTTTGGCATTACAAGCCAGGGGAAGCGGGCCGAGGACGGCGGACATAACCTCGTTAACACTGTGACCGCAAACAAATAAGTGCCAATACCAAGGCCACTTCGGTTAGCCAGGGTTCCCTGGCTCTCGCTGCCTAAGCAGACGAGTTAAACCGTGTCAGCCCGAGACCGCCTCCGGCTCGGGATCTGGCATCGCTAGGAGGCTCCACCATCTTCGCCGGCCGCGGGGGGAGATGGGAAAACAAACAGCGGATGAGCCCGTCGGCGACTCGCCTGTGAGAGCGCCGGGGCTGAGAAAACGCTAAACAGGCTGCGCCCGGAGAAGCCCTGACTCGGTGCTGAAGGACGCGGGTTCGATTCCCGCCACCTCCACGCGAAATGGATGGCTCGTGGTCGTCGCCCCTTCGGGGCGGCTTTCACGGGCCATTTCGCGTTCGTGCACACGGGGGGACGACCCCCCGAACCCCCCGATACGAGGGGGCTGTCGCCCCCTCGCGCTCCCCCTGGTCCGCTGTCGCGTCCCTGGCGTCGCTGTCGCTCCGGGGTCGCTTTGCTCCCTGGCGAAGGGCTTCGCCCCTCGCGCTCCCTGACAGGGCCTCGCTTCGCTCGGGTTGAGCTCGCTTCGCTCGGTTAGGCCACTTCATGGCGCTTTGCGCGTTGTGGGTCGCGTGGAGAGAATTCGTGCGGCCAACTCTTGGATCGGACGGCCCGCCCTGTGCGAGGCCGCCAGGATCATGGTTGGTTCGGGCGGGCTGCTCGACGGCACCACCCGGCTCAGCGCCGACGGCGAGAAGGTGCACCACCTGCTCGGCGTCTCCTGCACCGGCCGTCAGGAGGAGGTCGGGAGCGCTGTGGTCACCACTTGGGACATGGGCACCCTCCTGATCAGGCTCGCTGCGTGGTTGCCTCATCGGGTTTGGTGGAATAGACGTCCGCCGCCAGAGACGGATGACACGGCGGTGGGTGACAGACGTCAGGAGCGGCTGATCAGGACGCCCTCGAACAGTTCCTCGCGTACCGACGTCAGGCCCAGTTCCAAAGCGCCCGCCAGTACCGGGTTTCCCTCCAGCGCCGACAGCCGCACCTGCGGGCGCGAGTGCGTCAGCGCGTGGAGCTCGCGTTCGACCAGGTCGCGTAGCACCTCGCCGCCCGCCGTCGGGAGGCCGCCGGTCAGCACGACCAACCCCGGATCCACCACCGAGGCGATGGCCGCCAGGCCGACGGCCAGGCGCGAGGCGACCAGGCGGAGGCCCGCGCGGGCCTCTTCTGCCGCGCGGTCGGTGCCCTGGGACAAGGCGACGGCTGCGGTCATGGCGCGGGAGAAGTCGGGGGCCTCCACGCCGTAGGTGCGGAGCAGGTCGTGGACGGCGGGGCCGCCGACCAGGGCCTGGTAGCCGTGGTGGCCGAAGCGGCCGCCGTCGCGGGCGGTCGCGACGCCCGGCGTGGGCATGTAGCCCACTTCGCCGGCGCCGCCGAAGAAGCCGCGGTGCAGGCGGCCTCCTATGACCAGGGCGGAGCCCAGGCCCTCGTCGGCCCACAGGAGGACGAAGTCGGAGTGGTCGCCCGCCGCGCCGTGGGCCTGTTCGGCCAGGGCCACCAGGTTGACGTCGTTCTCGACGTCGACTTCCGTCCCGAGGCCTTCGCGCAGCGTCGGGAGGAGGTCGGGGATGCGCCAGCCGGGGAGGTCTTCGTCGGTGGCGTAGGACAGCAGGCCCGTGGTGGGGTCGACCGCGCCCTGCACGCCGATGACGATCCGGCGCAGCGGGCCCGGCGGGCCGGCCGCCGCGATGGCGGCGGCCAGGCGGTCGACCAGGGGATCGGGGGTGCCCTGCGGGAGGGTGTGTGCTCCTCTGATCGTGCCGGTCAGGTCGGCGATCTGGACGCTGATGCGGTCGTGGGTGACGTCCAGGGCCGCGACGTAGGCGGCGTCGGGGTTGATGCGGTAGATCTCCGCCGTGGGGCCGGGCTGGCCGGCGCGGATGCCGTCGGCCACCACCAGGCCCGCCTCTTGGAGGCGGGCCAGGAGCTGGAAGGCCGTCGGCTTGGAGAGGCCGGTGAGCTCGCCGATCTCGGGACGGGTCAGCGGGCCGCGGTCGAGCAGGACCCGGAGGGCCCGGCCTTCGTTGATCGCGCGCATCAGGCTGGGGGTCCCGTGAAGGGGAGGCTTCACTGCATCTCCGCGGCGATGATCATGAGGACGTGAGGGTCAAAGCGTACAGCGCGATTGCGGCGAAATCGTCGGCCGGTTCGGACGCCTGCCAGCTGCGGACGTCGTCGACGAAACGGCTGCCGTGGCCGGTGAACTCCTGGTAGACGTCGACGCCGTTGGGCGGGCACGGGGGCATCTCGTCGAAGTGGCCGCCGAGGCCGTCGTCGAACAGGCTCGCGCTGTTGGGGCCGTTCACGACCGCGCCGGTCGCGGGCTTGCCGGTGATGTTGGCGATCTGGTGGTGCGGGCAGGCGATGGAGTTGGCGCCCGCGCCGGCCACGAAGGAGACGCCCCACGGGTTGGCGCCGAGGGTCCAGTTGCGCTGCTGGGTGCCGAAGGCGTCGTAGGAGCGGTCGCCGGTCACCTTGCGGTAGAGGTGGGTGGTGGCGGCCAGGCCGAAGGCGTGCGGGACGGAGTCGAACTCGTCGTGCTGGGCGCCGGCGCGGAACGGGTCCTTGGCCGCACGGGCGGTGCCGATGTCGAGCTGGGCCTTCAGGCCGGCGATCAGGTCGGCCTCCGAGACGGCCAGGCCCTTGGCGCGGGCGGCCCGCATGGCGGTCACCAGGTCGGCGTGGGCGAGGGCGCTGACGTCGTACAGGTTGAGGGTGTCGCCCTGGTCGTCGTCGAGGTAGCCGCGGGCCCAGCGGGCGGCGTCGGCCAGCCACGCGGTCGCTCTCGGGTCGCGCAGGCGCTGGGCGGCGAGGGTCATCTGGGTGGCGCCGAGTTCCATGTCGTCGCGCCAGACGTCCTCGGGGTAGAAGGCGTGCGGGAGCGAGGTCACCAGCTGGCCGACGTCGGTGGTCTTGGCCATCGCGTACACCGAGGCGGCCTGGTCGAGCAGGTGGGCGGCCTTCCTGCGGTCGGGTTCCAGCTGGGCGGCCAGGGCGAAGGCGGCGGCGGTGCGGCCCGCGAGGTTGGGGCTGATCGGCTGGCCGGGGTCCGCCGCGCGGAAGACCGGGCGGTTGCGGATGAACTGGTGGCCCTCGGCGGTGTCGGTGTCGTCGGCCTGGGGGAGCCGCCAGATGTCGTGGTCGCCGATGAACGTGCCCTCCTCGTTGCCGGCGCCGACGCCGACCTGGATGTAGAGGGTCTTCGTCTTCTCGTCCCACATCTTGTCGAGGTACTTCAGGCCGTGGGTCGCCTCGTCGCGCAGGGCGGCGGTGTGCACCTTCCCGTCGCGCTGGGCGGCGAAGAGCAGGGTGTCGACGTACGACAGGATGTGGGTGAACTTCAGGTAGTCGCCCGCGTCGAACCAGCCGCCCTCGACGTCGACCGGGCCGCCGACCTTCTTCAGCTCGCCCTTGGTCTGGTCGGTGTCGGGGCCGGTGAACGTCGGCCAGTCGTAGACCGAGGCCGCGCGGTCGTTGTGGTGGGTGGTGTCGCGCTGGAGGCCGAAGAAGCCCAGGATGTCGGCGGCCGGGTTGTGCTTGGGCGCGATCTGGAACTCGGCCGAGGTGGTGCCGCCGGCCTTGATCCGGTAACGGCCGGGGGTGCGCAGCTTCGAGACGTCGAGGTCGTAGACGTGCGGGTACCCGCTGTTCCAGGCGCCCCGGTCGCGGCCGGCGTGGCCCTTGAGCACGGTCCGGCCGTGGTGGTCGACCACGGTGAAGCGGCCGCCGGCGCCGCTCGTCATCAGATAGGCGTGCTTGCTCTCGCCCGGCAGGAAGCCCACCTGGTCGACCCGGACGTGGGACGGGGTGGTGTCGGCCCACGCCGGGGCGGCGGCGATCGACGTCGCCAGCGCCAGTGCGAGGGCGGCGGGGAACAGCCTGGTCATTCGCTCCTCCTGAAACGTTCACGAACACGGGTGTACGCGGACTCGTCCGCGTGGAGCAGGTCCAGTCCGGCCAGGGCGGCGCCCGCGACCGGGGGGAGGGTGCCGACCACGACCCGCGCGCGCGGTGCGCTCGCGCCGATCGCGGCCTCGATCAGTCCGTGCATGTACGGGTCCTTCGCGGTCAGCACGCTGCCGCCGAGCACCACCTCGGCGTCCACGCCGAGCAGGCCCAGCCGGTGGAGGCAGACGCGCGCCATCACCGCGACCTCCTCGGCCTGGCGGGCGACCACCTCCCGGGCCACCGGGTCGCCGCCGGCCGCGACGGTGAACAGGCCCGGTACGAGCTCATGCAGCCTAGCGGGGGACAAATCGCCGAAATGAAGCGACAGCACCACCTCTTCGACGGTGGCCGTGCCGAAGTGCCCGGCGACCAGCTCGGCCAGCGCGGTCGACGGCCCCCGGCCGTCCTCCATGCGGGCGGCGTGCCACAGGACCCAGTCGGCCAGTTCCTCGCCGCCGCCCCAGTCGCCGCTGCGCCGGCCGAGCGCCGGGAAACGCGCCGTCTCGCCCGAGGGGCCGACGCCGACGGCGTTGATCCCGGCCCCGCACACCACCGCGACCCCCCACGAGCGGGACGTCCCGGCGCGCAGCACGGCGAACACGTCGTTGGCGACGGTCACCTCCTTGGCGCAGCCGCGCAGCAGGAACTCCGCGCGCAGCGCCTCCTCCTCCGACGGGAAGTCGGCCCCGGCCAGGTAGGCGGCCAGCACGTCGGCCGGGCCGTCGTTCAGCAGGTCGCGGGCGGCCCGGTCGACCACGTCGACGGCCGCCTCGACGCCCGCGCTCTGCGGCAGGAACGGGCCGGTGCGCGTGGTCGCGAGCACCGTGCCGTCCTCGGCGACCAGGGCGAGGTCGGTCTTGCTGTTGCCCCCGTCGACCGCGAGGAGCGTCCTCACCCTTTGACCCCCGTCAGCGTGACGCCCTCGATGAAGACTTTCTGGGCGAAGAGGAAGACGACGATCACCGGCGCGGTCACCAGCAGGGTCGCCGCCATGGTCAGGTTCCACTGCACGCTGTGGAAGGCCTTGAAGGTGGCCAGCCCGAGCGACAGGGTCCAGCCCTCCTGGTCGACTCCGGCGTACAGCAGCGGCCCGTAGTAGTCGTTCCAGCAGTAGAAGAACGAGAAGAGCGCCACGGCGGCGATGGCCGGGCGGGCCATCGGCAGGATGATCGTGAACAGGATGCGCAGGTCGGAGCAGCCGTCGACACGCGCCGCGTCGGTGTAGTCGCGCGGGATCGTGATGAGGAACTGGCGCAGCAGGAAGATCGAGAAGGCGTCGCCGAACAACATCGGCAGGATCAGCGGCCAGAGCGAGTCGGTCAGCCCGAGCCGCGCCCACACCAGGTAGATCGGCACCGCGACGACCTGCGGCGGCAGCATCATCGCGCTGATCACCACGAGGAACGCGACCTTGCTGCCCCGGAACCGGAACCGCGACAACGCGTACGCCGCCGGGATCGACGACGCCAGCATGAAGATCGTCGCGAGCGAGGCGTACATGAAGGTGTTGGCGGTCCAGGTGAGCAGTTCGGAGCGGGCGATCACCTCGGCGAAGTTGCCCCAGTTCCACTGGTCGGGCCACAGGCGGCTGGTGAGGGCCTGTTCGTCGGTCATGAGCGCGGTGAGCACGATGAAGACGACCGGGCCGAGGAACATCAGGGACAGGGCGATGGCGATGGCGTGCTGGGCGATCCAGACCAGGCCGCGGCGGCGTCTCACGAGGTCGCCTCCGCCCGGCTGAACTGGCGCAGCAGCACCAGGGTGAACACCATCGAGACGGCGAACAGGATGAGGGCGTACACGCAGGCCAGGCCCATCGACCAGTCACGGAACCCGGTCTGGAACAGGTGCTGGGGAAGGGTGAGCAGCGAGCCGTCGGGGTAGCCGGGGGTGAAGCTGGTGCCGGCCGAGTCGGTCGCGCCCGAGGCGACCCGGGAGGCGATCATCGCCTGGGTGAAGTACTGCACCGCGTAGATCACGCCGGTGACGGCCGAGAACATCAGCACCGGGGAGATGACCGGCAGGGTGATGTTGCGGAACTGCCGCCACGCCCCCGCGCCGTCGATGGCGGCGGCTTCGTACAGATGCTTCGGTACGTCGAGCAGCGCGGCCAGGAAGATCATCACGGTGTTGCCCGCGCCCCACAACGCCAGCAGGGTGAGGCTGGGCTTGGCCCACGCCGCGCTGCCGAACCAGTCGGGGCCGGTGATGCCGATCCACGAGAGGGCCTGGTTGACCGGGCCGGTGGCCGGGTTGAGCAGGTAGACGAAGGCGACCGTGCCGGCCACCGTCGGCACCAGCGACGGCAGGTAGAACAGCGTGCGCAGGATGCCCGACCCGCTCTTGATCTTGGTCAGCAGCTGCGCCACGCCCAGGGCGAAGAGCACCTGCGCCGGGACCATGAAGACCACGAGCCACAGGGTGTTGAGCCCCGACTGCAGCAGGCGCGGGTCGGAGAAGGCGTACCGCCAGTTGTCCAGGCCGATGAACTCCAGCGTGAACAGGTCGTAGCGGTAGAAGGAGAAGTAGACGGTCGAGGCCAGCGGATAGACGAAGAAGATCGCGATGCCGACGAGCCAGGGGGAGAGCCACAGGAGGGCGCGCACGCCCTCCCGGCGGGTGAAGGCCATCGATCAGCCTCCGGACAACTTCATCTTGTCGTCGATGCGCTTGTCGACCCCGGCGAGGCCGGCGTCCAGATCCTTGACCGCGCCCTTCTCCCATTGGATCAGGAAGGTGGAGAAGGCGTCCTGGTTGAAGACGCTGTTGACGTTCGCGGGCAGGGTCGAGGTCTTCGGGTGGGCGAAGATGTCGAGGAAGGTGGCGAACCGCTCGTCCTCGGCCAGGTCGGGGCTGTCCATGGCGGCCTTGGTGGTGGGCACGTTGCGCAGCGCGTTCGACAGCGTGACCAGCGACTGGGTGTCGGTGGTCAGGTACTTGACCAGCTCCCAGGCCTGCTGCGGGTGCTTGGCGCCCTTCGGCACGCCGATGACGGTGCCGGCGGTGAAGCCGCTGCCGTAGAGGTCGGGCTTGTCGTCGGCGACCGGCATCGGCGCGGTGCCGTAGTCCATGTCCTTGGCCTCGGGGTCGGCGGCGATCATGGCGTTGCGCCACTCGCCGTCGAGGACCATCGCGACCTTGCCCTCGAAGAAGGGGTGCTCGGCGCCCCACTCGTCGCCCAGGCCCTTGCGGAACTTCTCCAGCTTGTCGTAGCCGTACCAGTCGACGAGCTCCTTCTGCCACTGGAGCAGCTGCTTCCAGGCCGGGTCGGAGCCGATGGCCGAGGTGCCGTCGTCCTTGTACCACTTCGCGCCGACCATCGGCCCGAGGTGGCTGGGGGAGTTCTCGTAGTACTGGAAGCTCGGGATGAACCCGGCAACCTCGATGTTGCCCTGGGCGTCGCGCACGGTGAGCTTCTTGGCCAGCGCGGTCAGCTCCGACAACGTCTTGGGCGGCTGCTCGCCCTTCATCAGGGCCTTGTTGTAGTAGAGGCCGTAGGCGTCGGCGAGCAGCGGCATCGTGCACCGCTTCCCCTCGAACTCCGTGTACGTCCGCGACGCCGCCGGGAGCACGTTCAGGTCGATGCCGTCCTGCGCGATGACCGGCGTGAGGTCCTGGAACGCCCCGCTCTTGCACCACTGGGCGACGTTGTCGGTGGTGAACGACGCCGCCACGTCGGGCGCCTGGCCGCCGCGGATCGCCTGGGTGATCTGGTCGTCCTGGATGCCCTTCTTCGCGACCACCTTGATCTGCGGGAACTTCTTGGTGAAGCCCGCGATCGCGTCCTCGAACGCCTTGGTCTCCACGTCGGTGGAGAAGCCGTGCCACAACTCCAGCGTGGCGGCGGGCAGGGCGGCGGGGTCGGTCGAGGTGGTCGTGGGCTTGGCGCCGAGGGCGGGCGGCGCGGTGGTGCCCGCGGTGCACGCGGTCAGCGTCAGGGCCAGCAGCCCGGCTGCCGCGAGGGGGAGAGAGCGCACGTGGTGCCTCCTATGACCTGAGCATTAGGCAAGTTAGTAAGTCTTCCTAACTTTCAATGGACCCTAGGACGGCCCAATAGGCGGGTCAAGAGGCGACATCAAGTCGTGACAGGCCCTCTCAGGCCAGGCGGCCGGTCTCCCTGAGGTGGTCGAAGACGGCCTGGTTGGCCGCGGAGACGCGGGGGTGGTCGGCGTAGGAGAGCCAGGCGAGTTCGGCGATCTCGCCGCCCGGCGTCGGCTCGCCCTCGTGGTCGGCGGTGTAACAGGTGATCCGCACGGTGACGCCGTCGGCCCGGCCGTGGGCCCGCGCCTCGAAGACGCCGACCAGGGTGGCCGTGCCCGGGACGATGGTCACGGTGAGTTCCTCGCGGATCTCCCTGGTCAGAGTGTCGAGGTCGGTCTCGCCGGGTTCGCGCTTGCCGCCGGGGACGTAGTAGGCGTCCTTGCCGTGGGACCGCACGCCGAGGATCTTTTTGTCGCGGAGGCAGATCCAGGCGATCTTGTCGATGGTGCTGTTCACGGATGCCAGTCTGCTCCGTACCCCGTACCGGATTCGAACCGGCGTTCTCTCGGGTGAAAGCCGAGCGTCCTCGACCGCTGGACCAACGGGGCGTGCCTGTCGTGACCCGTACCGGATTCGAACCGGTGATCTCCTGAGTGAGAGTCAGGTGTCCTTACCACTAGACCAACGGGCCCTGCGTCTCCTGCGTGCCGCCCCGGGGATTCGAACCCCGACTGCCCGTGTCCTGAGCACGGTGCCTCCTGCCGTTGGGCTAGAGCGGCCTGGTGATGGTTTCCGGCAATGAAAAAGCCGCCGGGGACGTCCCTGGCGGCTCTGCGGTGTCTCCCCTATTCATTCAGCCGGGGATCGCCGCTGCCGCAGGCGCAGGAGGAGCAGACGTTCGGAGTTCATCGGATCGTCCTTTCCTGATTTGTGCGGAGCGGCGGGCTGTTGTGGAAAACCGTAGCCATTTGCAACGGTCCGGGCGAATCATTTAAATGCGGCGATGAGGTCGGCGGAGCCTCATCGCCGAGACGGTCAGCCGTAGGTCGGATATTGCGGCCAGCCCACGGGAGAGTCCTCCCAGTCCTCCTGGCGGCCCCATGGCATCAGGTCGAGCACGCTGTGGGTGAAGACCAGGCGGTCGACCCCCCGTGCCGTCGTGTTGTAGGTGCGGTAGACCCGGTCGCCGTCGCGCAGGAAGACGCTCACCATGAAGCCGCGCCCCGCGCCGCAGTCGTCGGAGAAGGTCGTGCCGTGAGACGACAGGAACGGGACGGTCCAGCCGCGTTCGGCCTTGTAAGCCTCGATCTGCGCCAGCGGCATGTTGGAGACGTTCGCCCAGCTCACGCCCTTCTCGGCCAGCCGGGGCAGGGCGCCCGCCGGGATGTTGTCGGTGAAGTTGGTGCAGCCGGGACAGAAGTGGCGCGGGCCGTTGTCCATGAACTGGTAGACGATCAGCTGGTCGCGGCCCTCGAAGAGGTCGAGGAGGGTGCGGGTGCCTTCAGGACCCTCGAAGGCGTAGTCGCTGCGGAACTCCGTCATCGGGAGGCGGCGGCGCTGGGCGGCGAGGGCGTCCTGGGCCCTGGTGGCGTCCTTTTCCGCTTTCAGGAGGTTATCGCGGGCAAGTTGCCACTCTTCAGGTGATACGACTGGTGGTTTGCTCATAGGCGGATTCTGCCCAATGGGTATGACAGAAACCGAGGGTGCGCAGGTCAAGGGGGATCTACATGGAACTGGACGGGCAGCGGGTCGTGCTCCTCGGGGGTACCTCCGGCATCGGGCTCGGGGTGGCCCGGATGTCGGCAGCCCAGGGGGCCGAAGTCGTGGTGGTCTCCTCCCGCGAGGAGAACGTGCGCCACACCCTCGACGAGTTGCCCGATTCCGCGTGGGGGGAGGTCGCCGACTTCAGCGACCCCGACGCCATCGAGGACGTCGTCGGCCGGATCGGCCGCCTCGACCACCTCGTCTACACGGCCGGGGAGCCCCTTTACATCTCCCCGATCGAGCACCTCGACATCGCGGTGGCCCAGGAGTACTTCCAGATCCGCTTCTTCGGCGCGCTGGCCGCCGCCAAGGCCGCCCGCAGCCGGATGCCCGACACCGGCAGCATCATCGTGACCGCCGGGGTGGCCAAAGACCGGCCGGGGTTCGGGTGGGCCGGGCCGGCGTCCATCTCGGGGGCGCTGGAGGCGCTGACCAAGGCGCTGGCCGTGGAGTTCGCGCCCGTACGGGTGAACTGCGTCGCCCCCGGCGTGATCAGGTCGCCCCTGTGGCAGGGCACGCTGCACGTCGAGGAGATGTACCAGGAGATCGCCGACACGAGCCTGGCCGGGCGGGTCGGCGAGATCGAGGACGTCGCCAAGGCCTACCTCTACCTGATGACGCAGCACTACTCGACCGGGATCGTGCTCACCGTCGACGGGGGCATCACCCTCGTCTGACAGACTGTCCGGCATGTCGGTGCGGGAGATCTGGCAGGGGCTGCGGCTGCCGGGAATCGTCGACGTCCACACCCACTTCATGCCCCAGCGGGTGCTCGACAAGGTGCAGGCCTACTTCGCCGGCGCCGAGGCCTACCTCGGATATTCCTGGCCGATCGCCCACGGCAACGACCCCGCCGACCACGTGCGCAGGCTGCGCGAGTTCGGGGTGGTCGCGTTCACCTCGATGATCTACCCCCACAAGCCCGGCATGGCCGCCTGGCTGAACGCGTGGGCCCGCGAGTTCGCCGCCGCCACCCCCGGCTGCGCCCTCACGGCGACCTTCTTCCCCGAGGAGCCGGCGGGAGACTACGTACGGGAGGCTCTGGAGAGCGGGACCCGGGTGTTCAAGGCCCACCTGCAGGTGGGCGAGTACGACCCCCGCGACGCGCTGCTCGACGAGGTCTGGGGGATGATCGCCGACGCGGGCACGCCGGTGGTCACCCACTGCGGGTCGGGGCCGGTGCCGGGCCGGTTCACCGGGCCCGGACCCATCACCGGGGTGCTCGAACGGCATCCCCGGCTCAGGGTCGTCGTGGCGCACATGGGGCTGCCCGAATACGGCGCGTTCCTCGACCTCGCGGCCCGGTTCCCGGGGGTCGGCCTCGACACCACGATGGCGTTCACCGAGTTCACCGAGAAGGGCTGGCCGTTCCCGCCGGCCGAGCGGTCACGCCTGCTCGACGTCACAGACCGGATCTACTTCGGCAGCGACTTCCCGAACATCCCTTACGACTACGCCGAGGCCGTCGCCGCGCTGGTGCGGCTCGACCTCGGCGACGACTGGCTCCGGGCGGTGCTCTACGGCAACGGGATTCAGATCTTGCGGCCGATGGCGCCGTAGGCGCCGTGCTCGCGCCCGGAGGCCAGTTCGAGGTCCTCGTCGGGGCGCCACAGGGCGACCGGCACCATGCCCGGCTCGACCAGCTCGAAGCCCTCGAAGTACTCGCTGATCTGTTCCCTGGATCGCGGGGTGAAGCCCAGCTTGGACGACCGGTAGGCGTCTGCGGCGTTGCCGACGGCCTTGGGGAAGAAGTCGGCCGTCACGTGGCTGACCGCGAAGTGGCTGCCCGGGACCAGCGCCTCGGTGAACTGGTGGACCAGCCCGGCCGGGTCCTCCTCGTCGGCGATGAACATCAGGGTGCCGACGATGACCAGTGCCACGGGCCGCCCGAAGTCGATGACGTCGTTGATCTCGGGGTGTTCGAGGATCGACTTCGGTTCGCGCAGGTCGGCCTCGACGTAGCAGGTGCGGCCCTCGCGGGTGCCGCGCAGCAGGGCGCGGGCGTGCGTCATGACGATGGGGTCGTTGTCGACGTACGCGATCCGCGCCGCCGGGTTGATCTGCTGGGCGACCTCGTGGACGTTCCCCTGGGTGGGGATGCCGGTGCCGATGTCGAGGAACTGGGTGACGCCCTGCTCGGCGAGGTACCGCACGGCCCGGCCGAGGAAGGCGCGGTTGTCCCTGGCCCCCTGGACGATGCCCGGCGAGACGGCGGCGGTGCCCTCGGCGACCTTGCGATCGGCTTCGAAGTTGTCCTTGCCGCCCAGCCAATAGTCGTACACGCGCGCCGAATGGGGGATCGACGTGTCGATTCTGGGGGCGTTCTCGTCACGCGGGGACGCCCAGGGCAATAAGTTCTTCGGCTCCGACATCAGGTCTCCAAGGGAGGGTCGCGGCTCCGGTCAGCATAGACCCCTTGATCGCCGATGACGTGTTAGTGCTGTTGTTTACCGGTGTATTCCGCTATTTCGGACAGCAGAGCGCGTTTTCCGGTTTCGTCCAGGAATGACGCGCGGACCGCGTTCCCGGCCAGTTCGGCGATTCCCGCGCGGTCGAGGCCAAGAAGGCGGGCGGCGACGGCGTACTCCTGGTTGAGGGAGGTGCCGAACATCGGCGGGTCGTCGGAGTTGATCGTGACGAGCACGCCGGCCTTCACCAGTTCGGGCAGCGGGTGCTCCTCCAGCGAGCCGACCGCGCGGGTGCAGACGTTGGACGTCGGGCAGACCTCCAGCGCGATCTGGTGCTCGGCCAGGTGCGCCAGCAGCGCGGGGTCGCCGGCGCTGCCGATGCCGTGGCCGATGCGCTCGGCCTTCAGCTCGCGCAGCGCCTCCCACACGGTCTCGGCGCCGGTGGTCTCCCCGGCGTGCGGCAGCGAGTGGAGGCCCTCGGCGCGGGCGGCGTCGAAGTAGGGGGCGAACTGCTTCCTCGGCACGCCGACCTCCGGGCCGCCGAGCCCGAAGCCGATCAGGCCGTCGGGGCGCTGGTCGAGGGCGATCCGCAGGGTGCTCTCGGCCGCCGGGAGACCCAGCTCGCCGGGGATGTCGAAGATCCACTTGAAGGCCAGGCCGTGGTCGCTCAGCACCCGGGCGCGGGCGTCCTCGATGATCTCGCAGAACTGCTCCGGGGCGAACCCGTTGATCAGGTGGGTGTACGGCGTCACGGTCAGCTCGACGTACCGCGCGTTCTGCGCCGCCAGGTCGCGGCCGACCCCGTAGAAGAGCTGCCACAGGTCTTCTGGGTCGCGGATCAGGTTGAGGACCGAGACGTACACCTCGATGAAGTGGGTGAAGTCGCGGAAGGTGAAGAACTCGGCCAGCCGGTCGGGGTCGGCGGGCACGGGGGTGCTGCCCTCGTGGCGGGCGGCGAGCTCGGCCACCACCCGGGGGGAGGCGGAGCCGACGTGGTGGACGTGCAGCTCCGCCTTGGGCAGACCGGCGATGAAGGAGTCGAGATCTGATGTCACGTGACCGACCGTAACAACCGGCCCGATCGAACTTCCAACTTCTTACATGGAATTGTCAGCTTCCGCCCGGAAGTTCGCCCAGCGTCACCTGGACGGTCGTCTGGGTGCCGTCCGAGCGACGCACCACGACGGGCACCTTCTGGCCCGGCTTCAGCGTCGCGAGCACCTCGCTCAGGGTCGCGGTGTCCTCGGTCGACTTGCCGTTCACGCTGGTGATGACGTCGCCGGTGCGGATGCCGGCCCGCTGGCTCGGGCCGTTCCTGGTGACCGCGCCGACCTGGACGCCCATGGGCTCTCCGTCCCGGCCGATGGCCGTCCCCACCTCGACGCCCAGAGCCGCGCGCCGGGTGTTGACCACCCGGCCGTTCTGGACGATCTGCCGCGTGATGTCGGTCGCCGTGGCGCTCGGGATGGCGAACCCGATGCCGTCGGCGGGGCCCTCCTGCGGGTTGTTGGCCCCCAGGGTCGGGATGCCGATGACCTGGCCGTGCAGGTCGACCAGCGCGCCGCCGCTGTTGCCCGGGTTGATCGGGGCCGAGGTCTGGACGGCGTTGGTGATGGTCGCGCCCGGCACGCCGCGTTCGCGGGGTCCGGAGACCGTCCGGCCGAGCGCCGAGACGATGCCCGAGGTGACCGTGCCGGAGAAGCCGAGCGGGTTGCCCATGGCCAGTACGATCTGGCCCACGCGGAGCTTGGTCGAGTCGCCGAACACCGCCGGGGTCAGCCCGCGCGGGTCGGTGACCTTGATGACGGCCAGGTCGCCGGCCGGGAAGGAGCTCACCAGGGTGGCCTTGCGGGCCGCGCCCCCCGTCGGGACGGTGACCTCGAAGTCGCGGGCGTCGCCCACCACGTGGGCGTTGGTCACGACGTGGCCCTGGGTGTCGAAGACGATGCCGGAGCCCAGGGCGTTCCCGGTGGTGATCTGCACGATCGACGGGAGCACCCGGTGGATGACGTCCTCGTAGAGCGATTCCAGGCCGAGCGCCTGCTGGGCGGGCGTCACCGGCGCGCCCGGCGCGGTGGGCGAAGGAGGCGCTGACGGGGTCGCCGTGGCCGTACCGGGCGACGAGTTGGCACAGCCCGCCGCCGCCGCGAGGCAGGCGAGGACGGCGATCCGGGTGATGACCGGCGAGAATTCCATGCGCACCTGTCTACCCAGGTGGATCACCGGATTCCAGCACCGTTGGAGCGTGCCATCGTCCGGCTTCGATCATGAATTCTGACGTAATCTGCCGTCATGGCGGACGAACTCGGCACCCCTGCCCGGCCGTCGGCACGCTCCTACGACGCGCCAACCACTCCGATACCGGTCTATCGCCCTCCCATCGAGGTCGATCAGGCCCCCGCTCCCGTCCCGCCGCCGCCCTCCGGCGGCAACAGAGGGCGGGTCCTCTGGTCGGTCTTCGCCGCGCTGGTGACGGTCGCCGCCGTGGTCTTCGCCTTCTCCGCGTTCTCGGCCGACGAGCCGGTCCGCGAGGTGACCGTGCTGCCCGCCGCCGACTCGGCCTCGACGCCGACGGCCCCCGCGCCCGGCCGCAGCCCGCTCTCGTTACCCGCGCCCCCGGCCGGCAAGGTGCTCGCCACCTACGCGGGAACGGGCACGCCCACCGCGGGCCTCGTCGACGACCGCCGCTCGGGCATCGTGTACGCCGCCTTCGCCGCCCCCTGGGAGCAGGTCAAGCCCGACCCCTTCCAGTTCCGCCAGCGGGCCGGCCAGGCCATCATCGCCTCGGCCCCGATCCCCGGCGCGAACCCCGGCACCCCGAAGACCGCCGCCCAGTGGCGCGCCCTGACCGCCAAGGCGGCCCGCTGGACGGTCACCCGCTACCAGCCCGGCGAGGCGACGTTCCAGTGGACCGCCTCGCAGCGCACCCGCCACGGCGTCGGCTGGGTGCTCGGCTACCGGGTGGCCTGGGAGAGCGGCGGCAAACGGCGCACCGCCGAGGCGGTCGTGGCGCTCGTGAAGACCGGCGGCAAGCCCGCGATGCTCTTCGCCTCGGTGCCCGATTCGCGGAAAGAGCTGCGCAGAGACCTGAACGTGCTGCTCGCGACGGTTCGCCCCCGGTAGCCTCGAAGCTTCTTCTAGAATATGATTCTGTCCACATTGCCGAGTGTGGAGGGGTCAGATGGCGATCGGGCTGAGCGAAGAGCACGAAGCGCTGCGCGAGTCGGTGGCGGGGTGGGCGCGGCGTCACGTCACGCCGCAGGTCGTCAGGGCCGAGTCGGCCGGCCGGCCCCCGTTCTGGTCCGGCCTGGCCGACCAGGGGCTGCTCGGCCTGCACCTGCCCGAAGACGTGGGAGGCTCCGGATACGGCCTGCTGGAGGCCGCCGTGGCGGTCGAGGCCCTGGCCGAGAAGATCGCGCCCGGCCCCTACGTGCCGACCGTGCTGGCCAGTGCGGCGATCCACGCGTCCGACAGCAAGGCGTTCGGTGAGCTGCTGGCGGGCCTGGCCGACGGGTCGCTGACCGGCGCGCTCGCCCTCGACGCCGACCTGACCGGCACGGGCAGGGTCTCCGGGGTGGCCGAACAGGTGCTCGGCGCCGAGGGGGCCGACGTCCTGGTGCTCCCGGTGGGCGACACGTGGGTGGTCGTCGAGGCGTCGGCCGCGACGGTGACCCCGATCCCGGCGCTCGACCTCACCCGGGGCGTCGCGCGGGTCGAACTGGCCGACGCCGAGGCGCGGGTGCTCGACGGGCTGACCGCCGAGACCGTGCGCCACCTGGCCGCCGTGCTGCTGGGCGCCGACGCCATCGGGGTGGCCTCCTGGTGCGTGACCGCCGCCGCCGACTACGCGAAGGTGCGGGTGCAGTTCGGCCGTCCGATCGGCCAGTTCCAGGGCATCAAGCACAAGATCTCGCGCATGCTGGTCGTGCTGGAGCAGGCCCGCGCCACCGTCTGGGACGCCACCCGCGCCACCGGCGACGAGCGCGACTACGCGGCGGCCGTCGCCGGAGTGGTGGCCCCCGACGCGGCCGTGCAGTGCGCCAAGGACGCCGTCCAGACCTTCGGCGGCATCGGCTACACCTTCGAGCACGACGCCCACCTCTACCTTCGCCGCGCCCTCACGATCCGGGCGCTGACCGGCTCGTCGGCCGACTGGAAGGAGCGGGTCGCCGCGCTGAGCCTGGCGGGGGTGAGCCGGGAGATGCGGCTCGACCTGCCGGAAGACGCCGAGCCGCTGCGTGAGCGCATCCGCGCCGAACTGGCCGAGGTCGCCCCGCTGGAGGGGGTCGAGCAGAAGCGGGCGCTGGCCTCGGCCGGGTTCGTGATGCCCCACCTGCCGGCGCCGTGGGGGCGCAGCGCCCCGCCGCTGGAGCAGGTGCTGATCCAGCAGGAGATCAAGGCGGCCGGGATCAAGATGCCGCAGATGATCATTGGCGCCTGGGTGGTGCCCTCGATCGCCGTGTACGGCACCGAGGAGCAGCAGCAGCGGTTCCTGCCCCGCACCCTCAGCGGGGAGCTCATCTGGTGCCAGCTGTTCTCCGAGCCGGGGGCGGGTTCCGACCTGGCCAACGTCCAGATGAAGGCGGAGCAGGTCGAGGGCGGCTGGCGGCTCAACGGGCAGAAGATCTGGACCAGCGTGGCGCACGTCGCCGAGTGGGGCATCTGCATCGCCCGCACCTCCGGCGAGGGCTCCAAGCACGACGGCATCACCTACTTCATCGTCGACATGAAGGCCCAGGGGGTCACGGTCCGGCCGCTGACCGAGATGACCGGCGAGAACCTGTTCAACGAGGTCTTCTTCGACGACGTGTTCGTGCCCGACGAGCTCGTGGTCGGCGCGGTGAACGAGGGCTGGAAGGTGGCCCGCAACACGCTGTCGAACGAGCGGGTGTCGTTGTCGTCGGGGTCGGGCGGGACCGGCTCGTCGGTGCCCGACCTGCTCGGGCTGGCCGGGCGGCTCGGCCGCGAGCTGACGCCGGTCGAGCGGCAGGAGCTCGCCGAGGTCGTCTGCGAGGGCCACTCGATCAACGCCCTGTCGTTGCGGGTCACCCTGAAGCAGCTCGCCGGCACCGAGCCGGGCGCCGACGCGTCGGTGCGCAAGCTGCTGTCGACCTCGCACGCGCAGCACGTCTCGGAGTGCGCGGTGAATCTGATCGGCCCGGCCGCCGTGACGGCGGCAGACTGGAAGCTGGGCGACGCCGGCTACTGGAACCGGGCGATCCTCGCCACCCGCGCCATGACGATCTACGGCGGCACCACCGAGGTGCAGCTCAACATCATCGGCGAGCGCATGCTGGGCCTGCCCCGCGACCCGGAGCCGGGCAAGTAAGAACCTGTTACCTAAACCTGTTCCGGGCCTGATTCAAGGCCTGGAACAGGTTGCAGTTCGGTTGTAGCGTCGGGACATGCGGACCCGCGCGGCCGACATGTTCGGCCTTGAGTTCCCGATCTTCGCGTTCAGTCACTGCCGCGACGTGGTCGCCGCGGTCAGCCGGGCCGGGGGCATGGGCGTCCTCGGCGCCCTCTATTTCACCCCCGAAGAGCTGGAGACCGAGCTCGCCTGGATCGACGAGCACGTCGACGGCAAGCCCTACGGCGTCGACGTCGTCATGCCCGCCTCCTACGAGGGCGCGGAGTTCGCGCCCGAGGAGCTCGTCGGGCGGCTCCAGGGGATGATCCCCGACGGTCACCGGAAGTTCGTCGACGACCTGCTGACCCGCCACGGCGTGGCCGAGTCGGACGGCGCGGCCGGCCGGGTGCTGCTCGGCTGGACCGACGCCACCGCCCGCCCCCAGGTCGAGGTCGCCCTGCGACATCCGATAGCGCTGCTCGCCAACGCCCTCGGGCCGCCGCCCGCCGACGTGGTCGAGATGGCCCACGCCAAGGGCGTGAAGGTGGCCGCGCTGGCGTCCACCCCCCGGCACGCGATCAAACAGGTCGAGGTCGGGGTCGACCTCGTCGTCGCCCAGGGCACCGAGGCCGGCGGGCACACCGGCGAGATCTCCACGATGGTGCTGATCCCGCAGGTCGTCGACGCGGTCGACGTGCCGGTGCTGGCCGCCGGGGGCATCGGCGACGGACGGCAGGTCGCCGCCGGGCTCGCCCTCGGCGCCGAAGGGGTCTGGACGGGCTCGATCTGGCTGACCGTCGAGGAGGCCGACACCCCGGTGGCGGCCCGCGACAAGATCCTCGCGGCGACCTCGCGCGACACCGTCAGGTCGCGGTCGTGGACCGGCAAGCCCGCCCGGCTGCTCAAGAACGAGTGGACCGACGCGTGGGAGGCCGCCGACTCGCCCGGCACGCTGCCGATGCCGCTCCAGTTCATGCTGGTCAGCGACGCGCTGCGGCGCATCGGCCGGTCGGACGCCAAGGAGCTGGCCACCTTCCCGGCCGGTCAGATCATCGGCACGATGAACGACGTCAAACCGGCCAGGCAGGTGGTCTTCGACCTCGTCGAGGGCTACATCGAGGCCATGGAGCGGCTGAAGGCCATCAGTGACCGGTGAACCGGGCGGGCCGCTTGTCCCGGAACGCACGGGCCCCCTCCTTGGCGTCCTCGCTGCCGATGACGGGCCAGCCGAGGGCGTCGGAGACCTTGAGTGCCTCCTCCTCCGGCAGCCCGATCGTGTCGCGGTAGGCCCGCAGGATCGCCCGCACCGCGAGCGGCCCGCTGGCGGCCACGGCGTCGGCCAGCTCGCGGGCCTTTTCGAGCGCCTGGCCGTCGGGCACGACCTGGTTGACCAGGCCCATGCGCTGCGCCTCGTGCGCGCCGACCGCGCGGCCGGTGAGCAGCAGGTCCATCGCGAAGGCGTAGGGGATCTGGCGGGCCAGCCTGATCGCGCTGCCGCCCATCGGGAACAGCGCACGCCTGGCCTCGAACAGGCCCAGCGTCGCGCTCTCGGCGACCACCCGCAGGTCGGTGCCGACCAGCAGCTCGGTGCCGCCCGCGACGGCGTAGCCCTCGACGGCGCAGATGATCGGTTTGGTCGGCATGGCCTCGCGGAGCAGGCCGCGCCAGTGGTAGTTGGGGATCTCGGCGGCCCTGGCGCGAACCCGTTCGTCGTCGCTCGGATTCGCCATGGCCTTGAGGTCGGCGCCGGCGCAGAACGTGCCGCCCGCGCCGGTCAGGATGCCGACCCTGACGTCGTCTTGTTCGGATATGTACGTCCAGGCCTCCGCCAGCCCGACGAGCATGTCGGTGGAGAGGGCGTTGCGCGCCTCCTGGCGGTCCATGGTCACGATCACGACGTGGCCGTCGCGGTCGACACGGCAGTGCGGGGTGCTGATCGGCAGGCGTTCCACGTACGTACTGTCCGACGCCGACCCTCGAAGATCAAGCGCTTGGTTGGAAGGAGCGCTCATGGGCGCACTCGGATTCTGGCGGCTGGCGCAGGCCGATCCCACGTGGATCGCCGCGGTCGACCCCGACGGCACGGAGCACTCGGCCGGTGACCTGCTGGCCCGCGCGAACCGGCTCGTCCACGGGCTGCGCGAGCTCGGGCTGCGGCCCGGCGACGGCGTCTGCGGGCTGGTGCCCAACGGCGCCGACGGGCTGGTGCTCTACCTCGCGGCGCTGCAGGCCGGGTGGTACTACACGCCGGTGAACTGGCACCTGACGGGGCCGGAGATCGCGTACATCGTCGAGGACAGCGAGGCCAAGGCCTTCTTCGTGGACGAGCGCTTCGCCGTCGAAGGGGCCCGCGGCCGGGCCGGGCTCGGCCCCGAGCGGTGTTTCGCCTTCGGGGAGGTCGAGGGCTTCGCGCCGATCCCGACGGGCTCCGCCGAGATGCCGGCCGACCGGACCGCCGGGGCGACGATGCACTACACCTCCGGCACGACCGGCCGTCCGAAGGGGGTCCGGCGCGCGCTGACCGGCCTCGACCCCGACGACATGGCCGAGCTGATGACCTCGCTGCTGCGGCTGTTCGGCATCACCCCCGGGCAGCCCAACGCCCACCTGGTCACCGCGCCCGCCTACCACACCGCCGTCACCCAGTTCGGCGGCAGCGCCCTGCACATGGGCCACACGCTCGTGCTGATGGACAAGTGGGAGGCCGAGGAGACGCTGCGCCTGTGCGAGCGCTACCACGTCACCAACTCCCACCTGGTGCCGACCCACTTCAAGCGGCTGTTGTCGCTGCCGGAGGAGGTCAAGGGCCGGTACGACCTGTCGTCGCTGCGCTGGATGATCCACGCCGCCGCGCCCTGCCCGGTGCCGGTCAAGGCGGCGATGCTCGACTGGTGGGGCGACGTCGTCTACGAGTACTACGCCGCCACCGAGGGCGGCGGCACCCTCGCCACCCCGGAGGACTGGAAGAAGCACCCCGGCACGGTCGGCAAGGCGTGGCCGATCAGCGAACTCCTGATCGTGGACGACGAGATGAACCCCGTCGAGCAGGGCACCCCCGGGACCATCTACATGAAGATGGGGGCCGCCGCGTTCGAGTACAAGGGCGACCCAGAGAAGACCGCGGCCAACCGGCTGCGCGAGTTCTTCACCGTCGGCGACATCGGCTACCTCGACGGCGACGGCTTCCTGTTCCTGTGCGACCGCAAGGCCGACCTGATCATCTCGGGCGGGGCGAACATCTACCCCGCCGAGATCGAGAACGAGCTGCTCGTCCACCCCAAGGTCGCCGACGTCGCGGTGTTCGGCATCCCCGACGACGACTGGGGCGAGCAGATCAAGGCCGTCGTGGAACCGGCCGAAGGGGTGATCCCCGGCCCCGAGCTGGCCGCCGAGCTGCTCGACTCGCTGCGCGGGCGGTTGTCGACGATGAAGTGGCCCAAGACCATCGACTTCATCGCCGAGATGCCCCGCGAACCCAACGGCAAGCTGCTGAAACGCAAACTCCGCGCGCCTTACTGGGAGGGCCGGGCCAGTGCCATCTGAACCCAACCACGTTCTGGAGTTCCCGGGCGGCTACACCCGCTCGACCGGGCCGGTCATCGGCCGCTTCCTCACCGAACTGCGCGCCGGCCGGATCGTCGGGGTCCGCACGGCCGCGCGGAAGGTGCTGGTGCCGCCACTGGAGTACGACCCGGCGACCGGCGAACCGACGCTCACGACTCCCGACCAGACGAGCCCGGAACCGTCCTACGACTTCGTCGAGGTCGGCCCGGCCGGGACCGTCCGCGAGTGGACCTGGGTCGAGGAGCCGCGCAAGAACCACCCGCTCGACCGGCCGTTCGCGTGGGCGCTGATCCGGCTCGACGGCGCGGACACCTCGCTGGTGCACGCGGTCGACGCTCCGGTGAAGGCGATGCGGACCGGGATGCGGGTCTGGCCGCGCTGGCGATCCGACCGGGTCGGCTCGATCACCGACCTCGAGTGCTTCGTGCCCGAGGTGAGCACGATCGTGGCGACCGTGCGCACCGAGTACACGGTGACGCCGGGGGCCGCCCTCGCGCGGTACCTCGACGCGCTGACCAGGGAGGTCTTCCTGGCGGGCCGGTGCCCGACGTGCGAGAGCGTCTACGTGCCCTACCGGCTCTCGTGCCCGCAGTGCGGGTCGGTCATCGAGGAGGAGCTGGAGGTCGGGCCCGCGGGCACGGTCACCACGTTCGCGATCAACAACCTGCCCGACCCGCGCGCGCCGCAGGTGCCGTTCGTGTCGGCGTACATCCTGCTCGACGGGGCCGACACCCCGATCATCGCGCTGCTGTCGGAGATCCCGTCCGACCAGGTCACCGAGGGGATGCGGGTGCGGGCCGTGTTCGAGGGCGGGACCGTCAAGTGGTTCGCGCCGGAACGGGAGGCGTGATGAGACCGGTCGCCGTCGCGGCGTTCGCGCAGACCACGCACACCGATCACGACACCGGGCTGGCGGAGGCGGAGCTGATCCTCCCGGTCATCCGGGCGGTACGCGAACAGTCGGGCCTCACCGAATTCGGCTTCACCTGCTCGGGCAGCTGCGACTACCTGGCCGGGGCGCCGTTCTCGTTCGTGTCGGCCCTCGACGCGCTCGGCGCGTGGCCGCCGATCCAGGAGAGCCACGTCGAGATGGACGCCGCCTTCGCGCTCTACGAGGCGTGGGTGCGATTACAACACGGCGACGTCGACTCGGCCCTGGTCTACGGCTTCGGCAAGTCGTCGATGGGCGACCTGCGCGAGATCATGACCCTCCAGCTCGACCCCTATTACCTGGCCCCGCTGGGCCTCGACCAGCTCTCCTACGCGGGCCTCCAGCGCAGCGCGGTCAAGGGGGACTTCCCGGCCGTCGCCCGGCGCAGCTGGGAGTCCGCTCAGACCAACCCCTACGCGCTCAAGCTTCCCGAACCCGTGGAGACCGCCCCGATCACGGACGGAGCCGCCGCGATCGTATTGGTGGCGGGCGATCTCCTCCAGGACCGCACGAACCTCGCGTACATCACCGGCATCGCCCATCGCATAGATCCGCACTATCCGGGCATGAGGGATCTCACCCGGTCGGCCTCCGCCGCCGCTGCCGCAACGGCGGCGGGGGTCGGCAAGGGCCCTGTCGACGTCGCCGAACTGCACGTCCAGTTCGCCCACGAGGAGATCGTCCTCGCCGAGGCGCTCGGCCTGCCCGCCGGCACGGTCGTCAACCCCTCCGGCGGCCCGCTGGCCGCCAACCCGGTCATGGCGACCGGGCTCATCCGCATCGGCGAGGCCGCCAGCCGGGTCATGGACGGCACCGCCGCCCGCGCCGTCGCCCACGCCACCAGCGGGCCCTGCCTCCAGCACAACCTCGTCGCCGTCCTGTCCCGGGAGTCGTGATGGGCAATCGTTGCGCGGTCATCGGGGTCGGCCAGACCCACTACACGACCCGGCGCCGGGACGTCTCCATGGCCGGGCTGGTCAGGGAGGCGGCGCTGCGCGCCCTGGAGGACGCCGGGCTCACCTTCGCCGACATCGACGCCGTCGTCGTCGGCAAGGCGCCCGACCTGTTCGAGGGCGTCATGATGCCGGAGGCGTACCTCGCCGACGCGCTCGGCGCGGCCGGCAAGCCCATGATGCGGGTGCACACCGCCGGGAGCGTCGGCGGCTCCACGGCGCTCGTCGGGGCCTCGCTCATCCAGGGCGGCGTGCACGACCGGGTGCTGGTGGTGGCGTACGAGAAACAGAGCGAGTCGAACGCCACGTGGGCCCTGACCACCCATCTGCCGTTCACGTCGTCGCTGGTCGTGGGGGCGGGCGGCTACTTCGCCCCGCACATCCGCGAGTACATGCGCCGGTCGGGCGCGCCCGACCACATCGGCACCCTGGTCGCGGTCAAAGACCGGCTGAACGCGCTGAAGAACCCCTACGCGCACCTGCGCATCCCCGGCATCGACCGCGCCATGGTCGAGTCGACGCCCATGTTGTGGGAGCCGATCCGCTACCTGGAGACGTGCCCGTCGTCCGACGGCGCGTGCGCGATCGTGTTGTCGTCGGAGCACGCGGTGACCGGGACCCCGGCGTGGGTGCACGGCGGCGCGATGCGCTCCGAGCCCATCTTCCGGGCCGGCCGCGACACCGTCAGCCCGCAGGCGGGCATCGACTGCGCCGCCGACGTCTACCGCCAGGCCGGCGTGACCGACCCGCGCCGCGACCTCGACGTGGCCGAGGTCTACGTGCCGTTCAGCTGGTACGAGCCCATGTGGCTGGAGAACCTCGGCTTCTGCGGCGTCAACGAGGGCTGGAAGCTCACCGAGGCCGGGGCCACCGCACTCGACGGCGACATCCCGTGGAACGCCTCCGGCGGGGTGTTGTCGAGCAACCCGATCGGCGCCTCCGGGCTCATCCGGTTCGCCGAGGCCGCGCTCCAGGTCCGGGGCATGGCGGGCGAGCACCAGGTCGAGGGGGCCAGGAAGGCCCTCGGGCACGCGTACGGCGGAGGCGCGCAGTTCTTCGCCATGTGGATCGTCGGAGCGGAGAAGCCATGAGCCCGATGCACTTCCACCACGCCGACCTCTTCGAGGGGCTGGCCGACGCCATCGGCGACCGCACGGCCGTGGTCTGCGGCGACGACCGGGCCACCTACGCCGAACTCGACGCCGCCGCCAACCGGCTGGCCCACCACCTCGCCGGGCACGTCGCCCCCGGTCAGCACGTCGGCGTCCACCTCTACAACGGGCTCGAATACGTGATCGCGCTGCTGGCGATCCTGAAGATCCGCGCGGTGCCGGTGAACGTCAACTACCGCTACGTCGCGGCCGAACTGAGCTACCTGTACGACGACTCCGACATCGTCGCCCTGGTCTACTCGGCCGAGTTCGACGACCGGGTCGCCGCCGCCCGCACCGACCGGATGCGCCACCTCATCGCGGTGGGCGACTCGGCCATCGCCGACGCGGTGCCGTGGAGCCGCGCGGTCGAGGGCTCCGCCGACCGCGACTTCGGCCCGCGCGACGGCCAGGACGTCTACATCATCTACACCGGCGGGACGACCGGCCTGCCCAAGGGCGTGTTGTGGACGCACGAGGACCTGTTCATGGCCTTCGGCGGCGGCAACCCCTACGGCGCGCCGCACACCACGCCCGAGGCGGTCGTCGAGCAGGCCCGCGCCGCCGGGCCGCTCACCATGATGGCCGCGGCCCCGCTGATGCACGGCGCCGCCCAGATGGGCACGTTCATCGCGTTCTGGATGGGCGCGACGATGGTCTACGTGCCGCGCTTCGAGGCCGACGCGGTGCTGCGCGCGATCGGCCGGGAGAAGGTGGTGTCGATCACCATCACCGGCGACGCCATGGCGGTTCCGCTGGCCGACGCGTTGGAGACGGGTTCCTACGATCTGTCGTCGTTGTTCGTGCTCAGCTCGACCGGCGCGATCCTGACCGGGGCCGTCCGCGACCGCCTGCAGGCGCTGCTCCCGAACGTCATGATCATGGACAGCTTCGGCTCGACCGAGTCGGGCTACACCGCCTCGGCGGTCGCCGGGTCGTCGCCGGAGTCGGGCCTGAAATACCAGCCCAACCCGAACGCGACGATGGCCGTGCTCGACGGCGCGCTGCGCCCGGTCGCCCCCGGTGAGATGGGCGTGGTGGCCAAGACCGGCCGCATCGCCCACGGCTACTACAAGGACCCGGCGAAGACCGAAGAGACCTTCGTGACCGACGCCGACGGCGTGAAGTGGCTGCTCACCGGCGACGTCGCCCGCGTGGAGGAGGACGGCACCATCCGCGTCTACGGCCGCGGCTCCCAGTGCATCAACACCGGCGGCGAGAAGGTCTTCCCCGAAGAGGTCGAAGCCGTGCTGAAAGGCCACCCGGGCGTCTTCGACGCGGTCGTCACCGGCCTGCCCGACGACCGCTGGGGCCACCGCGTGGCCGCCGTCGTCGAACCCCGCACCAAGAACCTCACGGAGTCGGACCTCGACGCCCACTGCCGCGAACGCCTATCGGGCTACAAGGTCCCTCGGCAGTACGCGTTCGTGGGGGAACTGGTGCGCTCCCCGTCGGGCAAGGCCGACTACAGGTGGGCCCGCGAACAGTTCGACCCGTGACCGGGGCCGGGGGGTCGCTTGGGTGGGTCAGCGTTTGATGTCGTAGGTCAGGTGGGTGGCCAGGGGGGAGGTGCGGCAGTTCACCAGGTCTAGGTCGGCCTCGAAGGTGCCGTCGAACAACGGTGTGCCGCTGCCCAGGACCACGGGGGCGATGGTGATCCAGAGCCGGTCGACCACGCCCATCCGGAGATACTGCCGGATGACGTCGGCGCCGCCGCCGATGGCGATCGGGAGGTCGCCTGCCGTCTCGCGGGCGCGCTTCAGCGCCTCCTCCGCGCCGGTGACGTAGGTGAAGTCGGTCGGCAGGTCGTCGGTGATCCGGTTGGTCAGCACGAAGATCGGGCTGGCGAACGGGTTCTCGCCGCCCCACGCGCCGGCCGCGTCGAACATGCTCCGGCCGACGATGGTCGCGCCCGCCCCGTTCATCTCGGCGATGACCTCGGCGTCGACCGGGTGGAGGTCGCTGCCGGACGACGGGTTCTCGTAGGTCCACGGCCCGCCGAACACCCAGTAGTGGAGGCGTTCGCCGCCGTCGCCGAGACCTCGGCCGGGGCCCCAGTTCGGACCGGCGACGAAACCGTCGAGGGAGATGGTGATGCCCGCGTGAATCATGCCGTCATCGTGCCCGAGGGCACCGACAGAATCGGCTACTTCGACGGCTCCCCGGCGAACGCGGCCACCCCGCCGAGCGCGATGTAGACGACGCCGCTGCCGACGTCGAGCCGGCGACGGGCGGCGGCCGAGCGCTTGAGGCGTCCGGACAACGCGGAGGCGGCCAGGGCGTAGGTGCCGTCGCTGGCCATGCCGAGGACGACCCAGATCATGCCGAGCAGCACGATCTGCGGGGCCAGCGGGCCCGCGTGCGGGTCGGCGAACTGCGGCAGGAAGGCCAGGAAGAAGATGGCGGTCTTCGGGTTGAGCACGTTCACCACGAAGCCCTCGCCGAACAGGCGCGCCTTCGGGGTCGCGACGACCACGGCCTCCTCGGCCGAGCTCCGGTCCATGAGCTTGCGGACGCCCAGGTAGACGAGGTAGGCGGCGCCGGCGTACTTGACGATGGTGAACGCCGTCGCCGAGGCGGCCAGGATCGCGCTGATGCCCAGCGCGGCGGCGGCGATGTGGACGAGCGACCCGGCGTGCACGCCGAGCACCGAGACCATCCCGGCGGCACGCCCCTGGGCGACGCTGCGGGTGACGATGTAGACCACGGCGGGGCCGGGCACGAGCAGCAGAGCCAGGGTGGCGACGGAAAAGACGGCGAGCGTCGGCAGATCGGGCATGCCGCGAGGATAAGGACGAACGCGCTGATCACGCCAAGGGTTTTGCCAGCGCCTCCAGCAGCGCCTGGGTGGCCGGGGGATCGGGCGGGGCGCCGTAGGTGGCGGCGTACACGTGCCTGACCGAGCCGGGCAGTTCGACGGTCCGGACCTTCGGGTTGCGGTGGGCCCGCAGGGCCAGCGACGGCAGCATCGCCACGCCGAGCCCGGCCGCGACCATCGCCTGCACGGCGACGTAGTCGTCGGTGGTGAACGTGATGTTCGGGGTGAAGCCCTCTTTCGCGCACACGTCGAGCAGGTGGCGGCGGCAACGTTCGCAACCGGCGATCCACTGGCCGTCGCGGTGGTCCTTGAGGGCCGGGCCGTCGAGGTGGACCAGGTGGCCGGGGTCGTCGAACAGGTGGCGGGTGCGGACGTCGGGGTCCTCGCCCAGTCCGTACCCGAAGACCACCGCGACGTCGGCCTCGCCGGCCCTGATCATCGCCAGCGCCTCGGGCGGTTCGGCCTCGACGATGTGCAGCTCCACGCCCGGGTAGGACCGCGCGAGCCGGACGCCGGCCTCGGGCACGAAGGTGCCGAGCGCGGAGGGGAAGGCGGCCAGCCTGACCCGGCCGGCCCTGAGCTGGATGAGCGCCTCGAGTTCGGTGGCGGCGGAGTCGAGCCGGCCGAGGATCTCGGCGGCGCGTTCGGCGAGCAGCTGCCCGGCGTCGGTCAGCCGGACCCCTCGGCCCACGCGTTGCAGCAGCTTGGCGCCGGTCTCGGCTTCGAGCCGGGCCAGGTGGTGGCTGACGGAGGGCTGGGCGTAGTGGAGCTCCTTGGCGGCCGCGGTCAGCGAGCCGGTGCGGGCGACGGCGACGAGTACCCTCAGGCGGACGGGGTCGAGCACCTCATCGATGCTACTCAGGCCGGTATATGGCGGGAATACATCGACACCGTCTATGGATTTCGCGCTATTTCCCTATTGGACCTATCGATGGGGGTGGGGTCAGGCTGGTCGGCATGACCGACATGCGTGACATCCTCCAGGCCGCTTCCCTGCTCGCCCGGCACATCCCGCCGACCCCGATGTGGAGCTACCCCGTCCTGAACGCGGCCGCCGGGGCGGAGCTCTGGGTGAAACACGAGAACACCCAGCCGATCGGGGCCTTCAAGGTGCGCGGCGGCCTGACCCTGCTCGCGACCATGGTCGACCGCGACCGCGGGGTGGTGGCCTACTCGACGGGGAACCACGCGCAGTCGATCGCCTACGCCGCGCGGCTGTTCGGCACGCCGTGCGCGATCGTGATGCCGGAGAACCCGAACCCGTCGAAGGTCGCCGCCGTCGAGGCCCTCGGCGCGACGGTCGTCGTCGGCGGGGCGACCATGGTCGAGGCCGCCGACGTGGCCCGCGAGGAGGCTTCCCGGCTGGGTCGGCGGCTGATCAGCCCGGCGGACGAGCCCGAGATCATCGCCGGGGTGGGCACCCTCTACCTGGAGATCCTGTCGCAGCGTCCCGACCTCGACGCGATCCTGGTCCCGGTCGGCAGCGGAACCGGCGCGGCGGCCGCCTGCCTGGTGGCGCGGGCGCTGGCTCCCGGCTGTCAGGTGATCGGCGTCCAGTCGGCCGCCGCCCCTGCGGCGCACGACTCGTGGCGGCTCGGCGAGATGGTGCTGCGCCCGATGAAAACGCGTGTGGACGGCCTGGCCACCGGCGCGGCCTACGCGCTCCCGCAGCAGGTGATGCGGGAACTGCTCACCGACTTCCTCCTGGTCACCGACGAGGAGATCCGCACCGCCCAGCGCCTGCTGCTCACCCACGCCCACACTCTGGCCGAGGGCGCGGGCGCGGCGGCCCTGGCGGGCATGCTCTCCCAGCGCGAACAGTTCGCAGGGAAGAAGGTCGCGATCGTGGTGTCAGGCGGCAACGCGGGCCCGGCGGAACTGACGGCGCTTTTCGAGCGAGGGTCCGCATGAGCCGTGCAGTGCGGCAACCCGGGGCTGGCGGTACTTGCGGCGCTTCACAAGCCTGGGGCCGCATGAGCCGTGCAGTGCGGGCCCGGCGAAGCTGACGGCGCTCTAGGGAATCCCATAAGCCGAAATATCCGGCCGGAGGCCGGATCAGGGGAGGTCGTCGCGGGTTTCGTCGTCTAGGTCGTGGAGGGCCTGGCGGGTGAGCTCCAGGTCGGCCGTCAGTTGGTCGAGGGCCAGGGGGGTGGCGGTGCCGCTGGTCGCGTCCAAGGCCGACAGTTCGACCAGCCGGGCCACCAGGCCCTCCAGGACGATCACCGTCGACTCCAGCCGGACCAGCAGGCGTTCGCGGGTCTGTGACAACCGCGTGTAGACCCCCTCCTGCGCCGTCAGGGCCGAGATCGCGCGGTCGAGTTCGGCGGCGATCTCCGGGCGGGCCGACTCGCGGGAGTGGGTCAGCCGCAGGCGTTCCTGGCGCAGGAAGTCGGGGTCGAAGCGGCCGAGGGCCGCCGTGGTGACCGAGGTGTGGGCGGCCAGTCGCCGCAGGGTCGCGACCGTGTCGTCTACCTGGGAGCGCATCGACGCCACCGGGCCGACCAGCAGGCGGCCGCGCATCGACTCGCTCAGTTCGGCGAAGGCCGTCGCCGCGTTCTCCGCGCGGGCCAGGGCGCGGTCCTCCGCGCTGGCCGGGGTCACCGGGGTGATCGACCGGGGTTCGCCGGGTTCGGGGGAGGCCAGGAAGGCGGCGATCAGCCAGCCCACCAGGGCGACGGCGACGGCCGCCGCGATCGGCAGGCGCAGAGCCAGGGAGGCGAGGCCCGCGACGGCCCCCGGCAGCAGGGCCCACGGGTTGGCGAACCTAGAAATTGGCGATCACCTCCGTGAAGATCCGGTCGATCACGCCGGGGTCGCGGGAGTCGTAGGAGGCCGCCCGCGTCGTGGCGGAGATGGTCTGCAACGTCTCCAGGTCGGCGTCGGCCCCGTAGGCGATGGTGAAGACCCGCACCGGGTGCCGCCCGCGCAGGCCGCTCAGGAGCCGGTCGAGGGTGATGGTCTGCTGGACTTCGTTGCGTCCGTCGGTGAGGAGCACCACGGCGTCGATGGTGTCACTTCCGGCCTGCTCCTGTACGTGCCGGTACGCCGCCAGCGCCGTGTCATGCAGGCTCGTGGCCCCCTGGGGATGCAGCCGGTCGATCGCTTCCCGCAGGTCGTCGCGGGTGCCGGCGGCGATCGGCACCAGTTCCTTCCGGCCGGTCGAGAACGACCACAACCCGACCCGGTCGCGGGGGCCGAAGTCGCCGACGGCCCGTTCGGCCGCCGACTGGGCCAGGGCCAGCTTCGACTTCCCCGTACCGGAAGCGGACGCCTCCATCGACCCCGACACGTCCATGACCATCAGCACGTTGGCCGGCTTGCGCAGCTCGGCCCAGCTCGCCAGCACGGCGTCGAGCACCTTCGGGGCCGGGACCTGGAGGATCTTCACCGGCAGGGGCTCGTCGAGGGCCCGGAAGCCGTGGTCGGTGAAGCGCTGCTGCTGCGCGGGGGCCCGCAGGTAGGCCAGGAAGTCGGCCGCGACCTTGCGCTTGGCGGGGGTGGCCCACTTCAGCACGGCGTAGGGGTTGTCGGACAGCAGCGTGCCCTCTTTCGGATGCACGGCCACGAGCGGCACCTCGGGCCGGTCATGCCGCCCGAGCGTCGCCGGGTCGCCCGTCGGGTTGCCCTCGTTGTAGTCCCACACCGACTTCTCCTCGACGGTGACCGCGGAGATGTAGGACATCGCCGCCCCCGCGTCGTCGGCCCGCTGAAGGTTGGACAGGAACGTGAGCGTGGTGTCGCCGTAGTGGACGATCGACCGCTCGACCCCCTGGACGAACCGCCGTACCTTCGGCGCGGCGACGTCGCGGGTGGTCAGGTCTCCCGATACCCCGGTCGCGGCGACGTACGCCCCGATGGTCGCGTTCAGCCCCGAGGTGGAGAAGCCCGGATGGGTCTTGCCGAGCCGGAACGGCCCCCACTCGGGGTGCCCGTGCCGCGCCCACCCCTCCTCGGAGGAGGCCAGCTCCAGCACGTCACCCCAGCCGAGCGCCTTCTCGGGCCACCCGAGGGCCGCGGCCATCGGCTCGGGCATCGCGATGACCAGCGGCGTCTTCACGATCGAGGGGGCCTCGGCCGGGATCGGCGCCGAGCGGGCCCGCTGCCGCAGCAGCGTCAGCCAGCCGGACGCCGCCGGGCTCCACACGTCGGGCCGCGCCCCGTCGTCACGGGTCCAGCCGTCGGCCAGCGCGTCGAGGGCCGCCCCGGACGCCATCGTCGTCACGACGACCTCGCCGCAGCCCTTGCGCGAGTAGTCGGCCGCCATCTGCCGTAACAGCTCGGCCTTCTCGCTGGACGCCGCGATCCGCACCCCGGCCGTCGACGGGGTGCATTCGGGATCGGCATGGACCGTCCGGACCACCACGACGATCGCGCCCGCCACGATGGCGGCGACCACCAGGGCCGAAGCGAGACGCGGACGGCCGAAGGCCGGCCGTGGCTCGCGCTGCGAATCTGCCTCAGGTAACCGGCGGGATCGACGGCGCACAGGGGCCTCCCACAGATGTGTCGGTATATATGCCGACGAACGGGGGCCCGGCAAAGTTCTTTACGAGGCTCCGTACTCCAGCAGGAACAGCGCCTCGGTGGTGGCGACGCGGCGGAGCTCGTCGATCACGACCCGCTCGTTGGGGGCGTGGATGCGGGCGGCCTCGTCTTCAGCGCCGAACAGCAGCAGCTCGGCCTCCGGGAACTGGCGCTGGAGGGTGGCCACCAGCGGGATGCCGCCGCCCTGGCCGACGTCGCGCGGCTCCCGGCCGAACGCCCTGGTCATCGCCCGGTCGAGGGCGGCGCGGGCGGGCCCGCCCGCCGGGGCCTGGAAGCCCGAGCCGACCGACACGTCGGAGAAGGTCACGTGGACGCCCCACGGCGCCTGCGCCTCCAGGAAGGCGGTCACGTCGGACAGGGCCGTCTTCGGGTCGTTGGCGGCCGGGATGCGAATGGTCACCCGGGCCCGCGCGACCGCCTGGATGGCGTTGACCGCGCCCGAGACCGTCGGCACGTCGAGCCCGGTCACCGTGATCGCGTAGGAGCCCCAGATGCGGTCGGCGATCGAGCCGGTGCCGACCAGCGAGACCCCGTCGAGCACCCCGGCGCCCGCGCGGAACTCCTCGTCGGTGCCGGCGTCGCCGTCGAACACGCCCTTCTCCAGGCCCGGGACGCGCAGGTCGCCGTTGTCGTCGTGGAGGGCGACCAGCATCCGCATCAGCGCCGACAGGGCGTCGGGGGCCGGGCCGCCGAAGGCGCCGCTGTGCAGGGCGTCCTTGAGCGTGCGCACCTCGACCGTGACGGCGGCCATGCCGCGCAGCGAGGTGGTCACGGCCGGGTCGCCGACGGCGGGGTTGCCGCAGTCGGCCACGATGATCGCGTCGGCGCGGACCAGCTCGGGGTTCTCCTCGACGAACCGCTCCAGGCGCTCGCCGGCGTACTCCTCCTGGCCCTCGATGATTACCCGGACCCCCACAGGGAAGTCGCCGTCGAAGGCGCGGAGCGCGGTGAGGTGGGTGATGATGCCGGACTTGTCGTCGGCGGCGCCCCGCCCGTACACGGCACCGTCGATCTCGGTGGGCTCGAAGGCCGGGGTGTCCCACAGGGCGGGGTCGCCGGGGGGCTGGACGTCGTAATGGGCGTACAGGAGCACGGTCGGAGCGCCGGGAGGCGCGGGGGCCTCGGCGTAGACGGCGGGGAAGCTGCCCGCGACCGGGATCTGCCGCACGGTCGGCAGACCGGCGTCGCGCAGCAGCGACTCCACGGCCGCGGCGGCGCGCCGCACCTCCTCCTCCGGATGGCCGGGGAAGGCGACCGACGGGATAGAGACCAGCGCCTTGAGGTCCTCCACCGCGCGCGGCATGGCGGCGGCGACGGCGTCTTCGATGTCACCAGGAGTCATGCGCCCCATCGAACCACAAACCGGGCACCTGCCCGGAGCGGGACGCGTGCCGCGATCATGAATCTGCCCAGATCAAACAGGTCGACGAATTTCGTCGCTGTTACACGTAGATATCGAGGAATCCGAAGCCGTTTCAATTTGCAACCACGTTTTCCCTTGGCAGATCTCCGGGACGCCGTGCACACTGACAGCGGAGCTCAGACACCAAGGGAAGTACTGATGACGCACCCCGAAGACCTGCAGAGAGCGGCTCACGACAACCTCTGGATGCACTTCACCCGCCACGGCGCCTACGAGAACGCCGAGGTGCCCATGATCGTGCGAGGTGAGGGCGCCTACATCTACGACGTCAACGGAAAGCGCTACCTCGACGGCCTCGCCGGCCTCTTCGTGGTGCAGGCCGGCCACGGCCGCAGCGAGCTCGCCGAGGCGGCCGCCAAGCAGGCCCAGGAGCTGGCCTTCTTCCCGCTGTGGTCCTATGCCCACCCCAAGGCGGTGGAGCTCGCCGCCCGGCTGGTCGAGCACACCCCCGGCGACCTGAACCGTGTGTTCTTCACCACAGGCGGCGGCGAGGCGGTGGAGACCGCCTGGAAGCTCGCCAAGCAGTACTTCAAGCTGACCGGCAAGCCGCTCAAGCACAAGGTCATCAGCCGCCAGATCGCCTACCACGGCACCCCGCAGGGCGCCCTGTCGATCACCGGCATCCCCTTGTTCAAGCAGATGTTCGAGCCGCTGGTGCCGGGTTCGGTCCGGGTGCCGAACACCAACCACTACCGCGCCGACGAGATCACCGGCGTCCCCGGCATGACCCCCGAGCAGTACGGCATCTGGGCCGCCGAGCGGGTCGCCCGCGCGATCGAGATGGAGGGCCCCGACACGGTGGCCGCCGTCTTCGTCGAGCCGGTCCAGAACGCCGGCGGCTGCTTCCCGCCGCCTCCCGGCTACTTCAAGCGACTGCGCGAGATCTGCGACGAGTACGACGTTCTGCTCGTCTCCGACGAGGTCATCTGCGCCTACGGCCGGCTCGGCACCATGTTCGCCGGGGAAAAATTTGACTACGTACCGGACATCATCACGTCCGCGAAGGGTCTGACCAGCGGGTATTCTCCACTTGGAGCGATGATCTGCTCCGACCGGCTCTTCGAGCCGTTCAAGTCGGGGACCGAGATGTTCGCCCACGGCTACACGTTCGGCGGACACCCCGTGTCGGCGGCCGTGGCGCTGGCGAACCTCGATTTGTTCGAGCGCGAAGACCTGCTGGGTCACGTGACCCGCAACGAGGGCGCGTTCCGCGCCACCCTGGAGAGGCTCTACGACCTGCCCATCGTCGGCGATGTGCGGGGCAGCGGGTTCTTCTGGGGCGTCGAGCTCGTGAAAGACAAAAACACCAAAGAGACCTTCAGCGCCGACGAGTCGGAGCGCCTGATCAGGGGCTTCCTCTCCAAGGCGCTGTTCGAGGCAGGACTTTACTGCCGGGCGGACGATCGCGGCGATCCCGTGGTCCAGCTCGCCCCGCCGCTCATCTGCGGCCAGAAGGAGTTCGACGAAATCGAATCCATCCTTCGCGGAGTCCTCACCGAAGCCTGGGCTCTGCTCTGAGAAAGGAACCCCGAAGATGAAGATCGGCGTGCCCGCCGAGGTCAAGAACCACGAATATCGTGTCGCCGCGACCCCCGCGGGCGTCCACGAGCTGGTCGTCCACGGCCACGACGTCCATGTCCAGCGCGGCGCGGGCCTCGGTTCGCACATCCCCGACGAGGAGTACCTGGCGGCCGGCGCGAAGATCGTCGAATCGGCCGACGAGGTGTGGTCCGAGTCGGAGATGATCCTGAAGGTCAAGGAGCCGATCGCCGAGGAGTACCACCGGCTCCGCGAGGGTCAGGTGCTCTTCACCTACCTCCACCTGGCCGCCTCCCGGCCGTGCACCGACGCGCTCCTTTCGAGCCGCACCACGGCCATCGCCTACGAGACGGTCCAGATCGGCGGCGCGCTGCCGCTGCTGGCCCCGATGTCCGAGGTGGCCGGGCGGCTGGCGCCGCAGGTGGGGGCGTACAACCTGATGCGCTTCAACGGCGGCCGGGGCGTGCTCCCGGGCGGCGTGCCCGGCGTGGCGCCGGCGAAGGTCGTCGTCATCGGCGGCGGCGTCTCCGGCCTGCACGCCGCGCAGATCGCGGTCGGCATGGGCGCCGAGGTGACCATCCTCGACGTCAACATCGACCGCCTGCGCTTCATCGACGCGATCTACCAGGGCCGCCTCAAGACCCTGGTGTCCACGTCGTACGCCATCGAGAAGGCCTGCATGGAGGCCGACCTGGTGATCGGCGCCGTGCTGATCCCGGGCGCCAAGGCCCCCCAGCTGGTCTCGAACGCGCTGGTGGCCCGCATGAAGCCGGGTTCGGTGCTCGTCGACATCGCGATCGACCAGGGCGGCTGCTTCGAGGACTCCCGTCCGACCACGCACGCCGAGCCGACCTTCACGGTCCACAACTCGATCTTCTACTGCGTGGCGAACATGCCGGGCTCGGTGGCCAACACCTCCACCTACGCCCTCACCAACGCCACCCTGCCCTACGCGGTCAAGCTGGCCGACCTGGGCTGGAAGAAGGCGCTGGCGGCCGACCCCGCGCTCGCGCTCGGGCTCAACACCCACCAGGGTCTCGTCACCAACGAGCCGGTGGCGGTGGCGCACCAGCTGCCGTTCACCCCGGTCGGCGAGGTCATCGCGGCCTAGCTCAGGCCCAAACGTTTTCGCAGGTCACGGGCCGTCTCCAGGACCCGCTCCACTTCGGTGGGGGTGGGCCAGGGGGCGGTCCCCGGCCGTAGCAGGGTGGCCCGCACGGCCGCGAGGTGCTCGACCGCGCCGACGTGCAGGCCGCTCTTCTCGGCCAGCCAGGTGATCGGGTCGATCGGGTCGCGCAGCCGCCGGGTGACCATGTCCCAGGTGCCCAGGATCTCGCTCAGCTCGGCCACGTCGAGGCTGGTCTCGCCGCGCCGTCCGGCCGCCGCGACGGCCAGTTCGGCCCGCGCGGCCAGTTCGGGCTCGGCCGGCCGGTCCCAGCCCGGCGTCTTCGGCAGGTTGCTCCACCGCTCGGCCTCCATGGCCCGGTCGGTGGCCGTCAGCAGCGTGGCCAGCTCCAGCGCGGCCCGGTAGTGGCCCTGCGCCGCCGCCTGCCGCAACCAGTGCTCGCCGCCGCTCATGTCGGCGTGCTCGGCGATCAGCAGCAAACCGAAGTTGTACGCCGCCTCGGCGTCGCCGCTCGCCGCCGCGCGCCCGAACCAGTGGGAGGCGGCCCGCGCGTCGTCGAGCTCGACGCAGACGAACCCGGCCATGCGCTGGTCGTCGACCCGCCCCGTGCCGGCGGCCCGCTCGAACCAGGCCCGCGCCGTGCGCAGGTCTCGCCTGGCCAGCGCCAGGTTGCCCAGCTGGGAGGCGGCCCCCGGGTGGTCGTGCTGGGAAGCCAGCCGGTAGAGCACCTCGGCGCCCTCGGGGTCGCGCAGGGCGTGCAGCAGCAGCCCCAGGTGGTAGGCGGCCTCGGCGTGCCCGCCCCGGGCCGCGAACTCCCACCAGTGCCGCGCGTCGCCCTCCTCGCCGCCCGAGTAGCCGAGGAAGCCCAGGTCGTGGGCGCTGGTCAGGTCGCCGTCGAGGGCGGCCCTGCGGTGCCAGTCGCGGGCGCGCGTCAGTTCTCCCGCGTCCTCGCAGAGCAGCGCCAGTCTTCTGGACGCCCGCCGCGACCCGGCGGAGGCGGCCGTCTCGTACCAGTGGAAGGCGGCGGGGGCGTCGCCCTTCTGCTCCAGCAGCAACGTGGCCAGGTTGGCGGCGGCCTCGGCGTCGCCGGTGCCGGCGGCCAGTTCGTACCAGCGCAGCGCCTCGTCGAGCGAACCGTGCTTCTCGTGCCACTTGCCGAGGTTGAACGCGCTGTCGACGTTGCCGGCCCCGGCCGCCCGCTCCCACCAGTGGCGGGCCGCCGAGCGGTCGCCGCGCTGGGCGTAGAGCCGCCCCAGCAGGTGGGCCGCGCGGGCGTCCCCCGCCTGAGCGGCGGCGTGCAGATCGTCGCCCTCGCCGTCGGCGGCGGGGCGGGGCGGCGGGACCTGTGCGGTCCGGGCCGACACCTCAGGCCACATTGTCATGCCCGACAGAGTTGCATGTAACGGTCTGGTCACGGATGGTGATTGCCAGTTTCTTACCTCAGCGGATGCTGATGAATCCCGAGAACATGCCCATGCCGCACGAGTATCGGACCGTCCCCGGGCCCCGCGCGGGAAGCCGTATCGTGACCTGCCCGGTCTCCGGCAGGGCGACGTCGCGGCCGTCGATCACGACCGTGGTGGTGCAACTGCGGTTGGCCTCGGTACGGAAGACCACCACGATCTCCCGATGCGCCGCGGCCGAGATGCCCACCGGCCGGAACCCGCCCGGGGTCGCCCAGACCACGTTCCCGGCCGAGGCGGCGACGGCGGGGCTGTCGGGCAACCAGCCGCCGAGGCGTACCCCGGAGAAGACGGTGAACAGACCGGCGGCGATCACCACCACCCCGGCCCACCGGGCCAGCCGCTTGAGCACGATGCCGACCAGCGCGAACGCCGGAGAGCTCCCCAGCACGAACCCGCCCATCAGCACCGCCCCGGCCAGCGCCGACCCGCCGGAGACCGCCACGAGCTCGGTGCTCAGCGTCACCCCGCACGGCACCAGGATCGTCGCCGCCCCGCGCGCGAACGGGCTCCCGGTGAGCGGCCGGCACGCCATCGGCCTGCGGAGCAGCGCGACGCCCGCGACCACCACGCCGATCCCGGCGGCGACCAGCACCATCGCCCGCACGGCCGGGGCGATCACCAGCGCCGACCCGACCAGCCCGAGCAGCGCTCCCAGCACCACGTGGACGAGGGCCCGCCCGGCCAGGAAGGCCCAGATGCGGTCGACCCCCGCGATCAGCCCACCCTGGACGGCCGTGCACGACACGGAGCCCGCGAGCAGCCCGGCGCCCACCCCGCCGGCGAACAAGGCCATCACCAGCGCAACCTAACGTGACCGGCCGGACGCGAGAAGTGGCCCGGATGCCACTCCCTCCGTACCTGGCCGCAGCACGGAAAGCGCTTACCGGGCTATTCCATCACGTCCACCCCGGCCTGACCAGGCCCGATTCGTAGGCGATCACCACGAGCTGGGCGCGGTCGCGCGCCCCGAGCTTCATCATCGCCCGGCTGACGTGGGTCTTCGCCGTGGCGGGCGACATGAACAACTTCCCGGCGATCTCGTCGTTGGTCAGCCCGTTGCCCACCAGGGCGAGCACCTCGCGCTCCCGCTCGGTGAGGGAGCCCAGCTCCTTCGGCACGACTGGCGCCTTCGCCCGCGAGGCGTATTCGGCGATCAGCCGCCGGGTCACGCCGGGCGACAACAACGCCGCACCGCCCGCCACCACCCTGACCGCCTGGATGAGCTCGGCCGGCTCGGTGTCCTTGACCAGGAAGCCGCTCGCGCCGCTCCGGAGCGCCTCGAAGACGTACTCGTCGAGCTCGAAGGTGGTCAGCATGACCACCTTCGGCCCCGGCGGCATCAGCCGGACCGCCGTCAGGCCGTCGGTGCCGGGCATGCGGATGTCCATCAGCACCACGTCGGGGGAGTGCTCCCCGGCCAGCCGCACCGCCTCGGCCCCGTCGCCGGCCTCGGCGACCACCTCCATGCCCTCCTGCGCGTCGAGCAGCGCCCGGAACCCTGCCCGGACGAGGGCCTGGTCGTCGGCCAGCAGGATCCTGATCACGGGCTCTCCTTCACGGGGATCGGGGCGGGGATCGGGAGGGTGGCGGCCACCCGGAAACCGGTGTCATGGGGGCCCGCCGTCAGCGAGCCGCCCAGGGCCGAGGCGCGTTCGCGCATGCCGGGGATGCCGTTGCCGCCGCCCAGATCGGTGACCGCGTCGCGTTTCCCGGCGCCGTCGTCGGTGACCGTGACGGCCAGCACGTCGTCGCCGTATTCGAGCGTGACGACCACCGACGAGCCGGGGGCGTGCCGGGTCACGTTGGTGAGGCTCTCCTGGACGATCCGGTAGGCCGCCCGGTCGGGGCCGTGGGGGATCGGCCTGACCTCGCCGGTCCGCACGAGCTTGACGTCGAGGCAGCTGCGGTCGGCCAGGTCGTCGAGGCGGTCGAGCCCGGCGGTCGGGGTGCGGGGCGCGCCCTCGCGCAGCACGTCGAGCACGCCACGCATCTCGCTCAGCACGTCCTTGGACGCCGTCTTGATCGTCGACAGGGCGCTGCGGGCCTGCTCGGGATGGGTCTCGATCAGGTGCAGCGCGGTCGAGGCCTGCACGTGGATGAGCGAGATGTTGTGCGCCAGCACGTCGTGGAGCTCCTGGGCCATGGTCAGCCGCTCCTCGCTGGCCTGCCGACGTTCCTCCTCGGCCGCCTTCTGGGCCTTCTCGGCCCGGCGTTCGCGAAAGGCCCGGATCCACTCGGCGAAGACCAGCACCAGCAGCAGGCACGCCGCCACGGTGAGGTTGTGGAACCAGCCGGCGTTTCCCTCTGCGAACCAGGTGGTGTAGACGACGACGAAGACGAGCGCCGCCAGGCCCCCCGCCCACGCCGGGCGCCGGTGACCGGAGACCAGGGTGTGCACGATCATGATGATCGGCGTCAGGAACACCGGCCCGTAGGCGAAGCCGCACGCCAGGTAGACCGCGGTCGCCGCGAGGGTGACGGCCATGGCCGCGACGGGCCGCCGCCGCATCCACAGGATCATCGCGGGGCCGACGAGCAGGAGCAGGTAGCCCCGCCAGTCGAGGGGGGCGCGGGTGGGCTGGCCGTATTGGGCCCCCACGGACGCGGCGGTCTGCACCACCGCCGCGACGATGGCGTGCACCACGTCTCTGCGCTCGACCACGGTGTCACGTTAGGCGACGCCAGTGGGCATGACATCCATCAGCGGGGGCAGCCCGCACTACACCGTCGGGCGTACCGGGTCTTGACATGTCCGGTCATCCTTGGATGATCGCAAAGTGGAGGTGACCATGAGACGCGTCACAGGCGCCGCGCTCGGGATCGTCGTACTGGGGGCGCTCGTCGCCCCGCCCGCCCAGGCCCGGCCGCAGGTGGAGAAGAAACCCGTCGCCGAGGGCTACGACGGGGCCGTGGCCACCGTCGACCTGGAGGCCAGCAAGGTCGCGCTCGGCGTGCTGAAGAACGGCGGCAACGCCATGGACGCCGCCGTCGCCGGGGCCGCCGCGCTCGGGGTCACCGAGCCCTACTCGGCCGGGCTGGCCGGCGGCGGCTTCATCGTCTACTACGACTCCCGCTCCCGCCGGGTGGTGACCGTCGACGGCCGCGAGACCGCCCCGGCGGCGATGACGTCCACGACCTTCGAGGGCATCCCCTTCGACCAGGCCGTCACCAGCGGCCTGTCGGTCGGCGTGCCCGGCTCGGTGGCCCAGTGGGACCTGGCGCTGCGCCGCTTCGGCACGATCACGCTGAAGAAGGCCCTGAAGCCCGCCGCCGACCTGGCCCGCCGGGGCTTCCCCGTCGACCAGACCTTCTACGACCAGACCGCCGCCAACGCGGCCCGCTTCGCCGACTTGACCTCCACGGCGGCCCTCTACCTGCCGGGAGGCGCGCCGCCCCCGGTCGGGTCGACGTTCCGCAACCCCGACCTGGCCCGCACCTACCAGGAGCTCGGCGACAAGGGCCCCTCCTGGCTCTACGGCGGGAAGCTCGGCCAGGAGATCGTCGCCACCGTCAAGAACCCGCCCGTCACCCCCGGCTCGGCCCGCAACGTCCGGCCGGGCCTGATGGAGCTGTCCGACCTGCGGGCCTACCGGGCGCTCACCCCCGAGCCGACCAAGGTCCGCTGGCACGGACTCGACGTCTACGGCATGGCCCCGCCGTCCTCCGGCGGCTCGACCGTCGGCGAGGCGCTCAACATCCTGGAGAACGTCGGCCCGGCCGACCTGGGCGACTACCTGAACGCCAGCAGGCTGGCCTTCGCCGACCGCAACGCCTACGTGGGCGACCCGGCGTTCGTCGACGTCCCGCTGCGGCAGCTCCTGTCGGAGGGCTTCGCCAAGGAGCGGGCCTGCCTGATCGGCGACGCCGCGCTGCCCCACCCGGCGGCTCCCGGCCAGCCCGATGGCGTCTACGGCCCCTGCGCCGCCCCCGCTCCGGCGCCCGAGAGCAAGGAGCAGCAGCCCGAAGGGCCCGAGACCACCCATTTGGTCGTCTCCGACCGGTGGGGGAACGTGGCGGCGTACAACATCACCATCGAGCAGACCGGCGGCGCCGGGATCGTGGTGCCCGGCCGGGGCGTGCTGCTCAACAACGAGCTGACCGACTTCACCTTCGGCCCGGCGCCGGGCGATCCCAACCTGCCCGCCCCGGGCAAGCGCCCGCGCTCCTCGATGGCCCCGACGATCGTGTTCAAGGACGGCAGGCCGCTGCTGGCGGTCGGCTCGCCCGGCGGCGCGACGATCATCACGACCGTGCTGCAGATCCTGCTCAACCGCTTCTCGTTCGGCATGTCGCTGCCCGACGCGGTGGCCGCCCCGCGCGCCTCGCAGCGCAACATCGCGGCGACCCAGGCCGAGCAGGCGTTCATCGACCGCCACGGCGCCGAGCTGACCGCCAAGGGCCACACGTTCGCGCTCACCCCGGAGATCGGCGCCGCGACCGCGCTGGAGTTCCTGAAGCACGGCAAGGTCCAGGCCGTCGCCGAACCGACCCGAAGGGGCGGCGGTAGCGCGCTCGTCGTTCGGTAGACACGTCAAAACCGCCGGCGGGCGCGGTCGCCGGCGGTTCTGCTCGTGGAGGTCTTCCTAGGCCAGGAAGGCGAAGTAGCCGACGACCGCCACCACGATCACCAGGGCGACGCCCAGGGCGATGTAAAGGGGGAGGCGCGACGACTCCTGCTGCTGGGCCTCCTGCGCGGCCTCTTCCTGGTTGCGGGCGAAGGCGCGGAAGGCCTGCGTGTTCCCGGCCGGGTCAACCTGTGGGTCAGACATGTCACGAACTCTAGCGACACACCATGCCCACGAGACACCAATATGTCGTTATTGCTAGTTTTGAGGAATCCGGCCCCATGGCCGGGACCGGTGTGCAAGGCGGATACCTTGTGAGTCATGCTGCGCACCCTGTTCGCTCCCCGGCTGGTGGGCCTCCACCTGCTGGTGATCGGGGTTCTGGTGGCCTTCGCCCTGCTCGGCCGCTGGCAGCTCGGCGTCTTCACCGACTCCGGGCAACCCCGGGCCGCCGCCGACCCGGCCCCCGTCGCGCTGACCGACCTCAGCGTCCCCGGCGAACGCGTGACCGCCGACGAGGTCGGCCGCCGGGTCACCGCCACCGGCACCTATGACGCCGGCGCGCAGCTGCTGGTCGCCGACCGCGAACCCGACGTCGCCGCCCCCGGCGGCCGGGCCTCGGCCGGCCAGGGATTCTGGCTGCTCACCCCGCTGACCCTCACCGACGGCTCGACCATGCCGGTGGTCCGGGGCTGGGTGGCCTCACCCGACGACCCGGCCGCGGCCGTGCCGGCGGGCGAGGTGAGCGTGACCGGCCGCCTGCGGGCGCCCGACCAGTCCGACGCCGTCCAGCGCGGCGGCACCCTGCCCAGCGGGCAGGTCGCGACGGTCTCGACGGCCGAGCTGATCAACCTGTGGACGGGCGACCTGCGCGACGGCTTCGTCGTGGCGACCCAGCAGACGCCCGCCCTGTCGGCCACCCCGGTGGCCGTGCCCGCCCCCACCCAGGGGGCCGCGCTGACCTGGCGCAACCTGGCCTACGCGGCCCAGTGGTGGATCTTCGCGGCATTCGCCGTCTACATGTGGTTCCACTTCGTCCGCGACGCCGTGCGAAGCAACGTACGATCCGAAGACCCCGAACCCGAGCCGGAGACGTGACCGTGGAATCCGCCCTCAAGCCGTTCCGAGTGATGGCCTACATCGTCGGCTGCATGCTGCTCGTGCTGGTGACCGGAATGGTCCTGCGCTACGGGTTCGACATCCCCGGGCCGTCGCAGATCATCTCGCCGATCCACGGCTTCCTCTACATGGTCTATCTGGTCGCCACCATCAACCTGGGCCTCAAGGCCCGCTGGTCGTGGGGCTACATCCTGGGCGTGATGCTGGCCGGCACCGTGCCGTTCCTGTCGTTCTACTTCGAACGGCGGGTCACCGACCGGGTTCACGCCCAGGTCGCGGCGGCCTAGCTAGCGGCCGATGCCCCGGCGGCGCAGGCGCAGGATCCGCCGCCGCTGCGATTCGTCGAGCATGAACCAGGCGACGACGGGCGCCCCGAGGAGCCCGACCACCACCAGGAACGAGATGAGTCCGGGCAGCAGCCAGATGGCGAGCAGCGAACCGATGCCCGCACCGACGTAGTACTTGGCGAGTGGCGACATTGGGGCCCCTTCGGATCATTCGCGATGCATCTCAATACTGGACGATGGATCCTCAACGTGCGTCAAGAGCCCGCAGTTCCCTGAGCGTGCCGACGCCCCCTGGGTCGCCCTCGGTGCTCACGGGAATCAGGGCCACCTCGTCGACCCCCGCGTCGCGATATTCGGCCAGCCGCTTCTCCGCCGACCGGCCGAGCAGCCCGACCGATTCGAGCAGTTCGTCGGGGATCTCGGCGAGCAGCTCGCGGGGATGCGGGCGGGTGCGGGCGAACCGCACCACGTCGCCGAACCCGGCCTCGGTGAACATCTCGCCGTAGCCGGGGGCGGCCAGGTAGCCGACGACACCCCGCCGGAGCTGGTCCATCGCGGCGGCGTCCCCGGTCGCCGAGGCGGTCACCCAGGCGGCCACCCGCGTGCCGCCCGCCGCCCGGTAGTCGTCGACCAGCCGGGCGGCCGAGGCCGGGGTGATCAGGTTGAGCACCATGCGGTCGGCTCTGGCGGCGATCTTCACGGCCTGCGGGCCGAACGCGGCGACGGTGACGGTCGAGCGCGGCGGGTCGAGCCGGAGCCGGTAGCCCGACGAGCGGGCGTGCGCCGACTTCTCCCCGTCGAGCAGGCCGCGCAGCACCTCGGCGTGCTCGGCCAGCGCCCGCGCCGAACCCGCGTGGGGGCGGCCGTGCCACTTCTCGACCACGAGCGGGCTGGAAGTGCCGATGGCGACGTTCACCGGCCGCTTCACGAGGTCGGCCACCGAGGCCACCCCCATGGCGATCATCATCGGGTCGCGGACCGCGACGGCGAAGGGGCCGAGGGTCAAGCTGATGTTCTCGGTGGCCAGGCCGACGGCGGTGGCGAGGGCGAAGGCGTCGTAGGTGGCCATCTCGCCGATCCACAGTTCGGGATAGCCGAGGTCGTCGGCCGCCCTGGCGGTGAGCAGGGCGTCGGAGGCCGGCCGGTCCTGCCACAGACCGAGGGAAACGCTGAGCATGTGGTGCCGTTCTGTTGTTCGTGGACGATCAGGGGAGCTGGTCGGACCGTACCCAGGTGGCGTGGAAGCCGAGCGGTACCCGCTGCGGCAGCAGCACCCGGGCCACCGGTCCCTTGGTGAGGTCGGCGGCGTCGAAGACCTGGACCTCCGAGCGCTGGTCGCGTTCGTCGGTGACGAAGGTGACCAGGTAGCCGTCGTCCTCGCCGGTCGAGCCGTCGCGGGGGGCGAAGGGGGCCTCGCTGCCGTAGCGGTGCTCGCCGAAGTAGTGGGTCTGCTTCGCGCCGGTCAGGTTGTCGTACTTGACCAGGCCGTCGAAGAGGTTGGTGGGGGCCTGCTTGACGGAGACGTTGTAGGCGTACCGGGACTTGCGGCCGGTCAGCCGCAGGTCGATCGAGGGGAACTCGGTGTTGTGGTCGCCGTCGACGTACTCCTCGGAGGTGGCGCCCGTGGTCAGGTCGAAGCGGTAGCGGTACATGCGGGCGTCGAGCTTGAGGTAGCTGATCATGCGGGCCAGCACGCTGCCGCCGCCGCTGGGGGCCGGGCGGCCGACGCGGCAGACGTCCATGACGATCCGGCCGTCCTCCTCCCACGCGTTGACCACGTGGTAGATGTAGCAGGGCTTGGCCTCGAACCATCTGATCTGGTCGGCCCGGCCGCGCTTGGGGATCACCCCGAACCGCGAGGGCAGCGAGCGGTCGAAGGTCAGCTTGTAGCGTCCCTGGCGGGCGGCGTCGAGATCCTGGAACAGCGGCAGGTCCATAAGCACCGCGTGGTTCTCGGTGATCGCCATGTCGTGGGGGAGCCGGGCGCCCGGCAGGTCGAGGTCGACCAGGTGCTCGACGGCGCCCTGGGGGCCGACCACCCCGTACCGGAGGAACGGGGGTCTGGGCCCGTAGTCGAACCAGAACAGCTCGCCGGTGCGTTCGTCGACCTTCGGGTGGGCCATCACGTCGCCGGTCAGCGTGTCGAGGAAGGTCTGCGCGCCCAGCGTCTCGAGCGACAGCGGGTCCATCGTGTACGGAGACCCGCACAGATACCAGGTGGTGAGCAGCCGCCCCTGGTGGAACACGATGTCGGTGTTGGCGGAGTCCTTCAGATTGAGCCCGCGCACGTTGCCGAACGGGTTGGCCTTGGGGTTCTCCATGACCCCCGTCCACAACGACCGCCCGGCCGCGCTCTCGGCCTCGAACGCGCGGGTGCGCACCCACCGGTTGCGGTAGCGGGCGGCGCCGTTCTCGAAGTGCACGGCGTGCACCATGCCGTCGCCGTCGAACCAGTGATAGCGGCCCCGCATGGGGAACCGCGCGTTGGGGCCGTTGCGCAGGTAGACGCCGTTGAGGTCCTTCGGGATCTCGCCGACGACTTTCAGCTGGTCACTGGTGAGCTCCTCCTGGACGGGCGCGTACACCCCGAGGAGGTATGGGTTGTCTTCGCCTGATTCGTCCAGAACTTTCATACAGTGACGCTACGGATAAAGAAGTCAGCTCGTCAATGTGCCCTTAGAGTGGGATATTCGGGTTCATCCAGTAAGCGCGGGGAAACATGCACAGCACCACCTGTCAGGAATCTCATGCCTGAGGCCACCCTGACGGTCGCACCACCTTCGGCCCCGGCCGAAGAGCGGCTCACCCCGATCGGGCAGGCACTCACGATCCTCGGCGACCGGTGGGTCCTGATGATCCTCCAGCGGGCCTTCCTCCTCCACGTCCGCACCTTCGCCGGCTGGCGCGACGAATTGGGCATCAGCGAGTCGGTGCTGGCCTCCCGCCTCAAGGAACTCGTCGCGTGCGGCATCTTCGAGATGGCCGCCTACCGCAACGGCCGGATGCGCTACGAATACCGCCTCACCCAGCGCGGCCTCGACCTCTGGTCGCTGCTGGTCGCCGTCTACTCGTGGGAACGCGACTGGACCGACCGCGAACTGCCCCCGCTCATCCACGACGTCTGCGGTCACGAGTCGCGGCCGGTGCTCGGCTGCGGCCACTGCCTCAACGTGATGACCGCCCGCGGCACCCACACCGTCCGCGGCCCCAACGCCACCTTCGCCAGCGCGCACGCCCCCCGCCAGCACCGCCGCACCGCGGGCCCCCGCCCCGACTACCTCGGCTACTGCCCCGACGCCATGGAGATCCTGGGCGACCGCTGGTCGACCCACGTGCTGGCCGCCGCCTTCCTCGGCGTGAAGCGGTTCGGCGACTTCCAGGCCGAGATGGGCATTGCGCCCTCGGTGCTGACCGACCGGCTGCGCCGCTTCGTCGACCTCGGCGTCTTCCGCTCCTGCGAGTCGGGCTACCGCCTGACCGAACGCGGCCTGGCCTTCTTCGAGGTCTTCGCCTTCCTCGTCGCCTGGGCCCAGCGGGAGCTCCCGACGCCGCCGGGCTCCACGCTCGACATCACTCACAAGTCCTGCGGCGCCGGGCTCGCTCCCGTGTTGTTGTGCACCGCCTGCGGCGGCGTGCTCGCCCGCCGCGAGGTGCACTTCGACATCAGTGCCTGAAGGTCTCCCTGACGCCTTCGGCCATGACGTGCCGTTCGGCCGCGCTGGTCACCGAGTCCAGTGCGGCGTACTCGTATCTCTCCTCCGCGGTGACGTGGGCGAACACGGTCGCCCTGAGGATCTCCAGATCGCGCGTGAAATCGGGTGAATCGGGATCGAGGGTCCTGATGAGCTCTCTGACGTACCCTGCCTCTTTCTTCCGGCTCGCCACGATCTCCGACCCGCCGTTCAGGCGGGCCAGCGCGACGGGATGCACGACGACCTCCTCGGCCTCCTCGTGTACGGCCAGCAGCCGCACCAGCCTCCCGAAGGTCTCCCTGCGGTCGGCCGGCTGACTGCGCTCCACTTCATCGAACAGATCCCTGATCAGGGCGTGCTGACGGGTCAGCACGGTGATCACGTCCAGGTCCTGATCCGGCTCGACGGTGGTGCGGCGGTCCATCCGTGGCCTCCTTTCTGATCTCCTCCGCCTAACCCACACGAATCAGCCGAAACTCGTTGACCCTGGAGACGGGGTTGCCTAATGTTCCGGGCACAATCAAAGAGTCCGGGAGTCCGGTATGAGGCTGCACGCGAAAGATGTCGTCGAGCGTTACACCTCCGCCGGGTGGTGGACTGACGACACCATTGACGGGATGTTGCGGGCTCGCGTTGCCGAACGGCCCGCCGCCCTCGCGGTGGCCGACCCCCCGAACAAGCCCGCCCTCATGGCCGGATCCGAGGTCAAGCGGCTGACCTGGGCCGAACTCGACGCCGAGGTCGACCGGGTGGCCGCCGTCCTTCTTGACCACGGGGTGTCCGCCTCCGACGTGGTGGCCGTCCAGTTGCCGAACTCGGTCGAACTGGCCGTGACCGTGCTGGCCGTGGTGCGCGTCGGGGCCATCGTGACCCCGTTCCCGGTGCAGTTCCGGCGCTACGAACTGGCCCAGCTGACCCCTCTTGCGTCCGCCTCCGTGTTCGTGACCTCGGCCGACCGGGCGGAGGTCGTCCACGAGATCGGGGTGGAGACGGTCCTCGAATGGGGCGGCGGCCTCGACACGGCGACCGGCGACGCCGGGAAGCTCGCCGCCCACCTCGCGGCGCTGGCCGTCGACCCCAACGACTGCGTGACCATCTGCTGGACGTCCGGCACCGAGGCGACCCCCAAGGGCGTGCCGCGGTGCCACTACGACTGGGGCGCGGTCGGCTGGACCTGCGCCGACGCGGTCGGCCTCGGACCCTCCGACGTGGTTCTGAACCCCTTCCCCATGGTCAACATGGCGGGCATCGGCGGCGTCTTCATGCCGTGGTTGCGGACGGGGTTCGCGCTCATCCAGCACCACCCCTTCGACCTGCCGGTCTACCTGACGCAGGTCGCGTCGGAGCGGGTGACGTACACTCTTGCGCCGCCCGCCCTCTTGACGATGTTGCTGCACAAGCCCGAGGTGCTGGGGCAGTTCGACATCTCGTCCCTCACGCGGATCGGGTCGGGGTCGGCGCCGCTGCCGCCGCCGATGGTGCGCGGGTGGCAGGAGAAGCACGGGATCGCGATCATCAACTTCTTCGGGTCGAACGAGGGGATCGCCCTTCTCTCCGACCCGGAGACGATGCCCGACCCGGACGACCGGGCTCGGTACTTCCCCCGGCCGGACGCTCCCGGGACCTCGTGGCCGGGGACGCTGGGCGGGACCTCGGTGAAGCTGTTCTCGCATGACGGGACCGAGGTCGTCTCCGAGGGGGTGCCCGGGGAGCTGCGGTTGTCCGGGCCCACCGTGTTCGCCGGGTACCTGGCCGGGACCGCCGAGGCCGACCCCTTCGACGACGACGGGTACCTCATCACGGGGGACGTGTTCGAGCTGGCCCAGGGGCGGTACCTGCGGTACGTCGACCGGGCCAAGGATCTGATCATCCGGGGCGGGATGAACATCGCGCCGGCCGAGGTCGAGGCGCTGCTCGCGGGGCATCCCGCCGTGGCCGAGGTGGCCGTGGTGGGGTATCCGGACGCGGTGCTGGGCGAGAAGGCGTGCGCGATGGTCGTGGTGAAGCCCGACATGTCGGTGACGCTGGAGTCGCTGGTCGAGTTTCTGCGGGACACGGGGGTGGCTTCCTACAAGCTGCCGGAGCGGCTTGAGGTGGTCGAGGCGCTGCCGCGGAACTCGCTGGGGAAGATCCTCAAGCGGGAGTTGCGCGAGACCCTTTAGGGATAGCGGATCAGCAGGCTCGCCTGCACGTCCTCCGGGCCCCTCGCCGCGTAGAGGTGAGGGGTGTCCGACGTCCACACCAGATGGTCGCCCGCTCCGCCCGTCAGCGGTGACGCCTTCGGACCCACCTCCGCCACGCCGCTGAAGATCGTCAGGTGTTCGGTCACCCCCGGCCCGTGCGCGGGGGAGATCTGCGACGTGCCCGCCTTGATGACCAGCCGGTAGAGCTCGTACGTCACCGTCGCGTCCGTGAACGACTCCAGCAGTCGCCCCTCGACCGCCACGTCAGGCAACACCGCAGGTGACGACAGCAGCGCCGTCAGCGGCACCTCCAGCGCAGCCGTCACCTTCCACAACGTCTCCATGGTCGGGTTCCGGGTCCCCGTCTCCAAGCCCGACATCGTCGCCTTGCCCACCCCGGCCAGCCGCGACAGACCAGACAGCGACATGCCCTTCGCCTCGCGCAGTTCGCGGAGGCGGCGGCCTATCTCTTGGGCGTCCACGTCGGTTATCCTCCCTCACGCCACAAGCGTTCCGTTTATGGAACGATCGGAGGAACCCCCATGGTCGTCCAGCCCATCGTCGCGGGTGTCGTCACCGCCGTCGTCGGGTTCGCGAGTTCGTTCGCGATCCTGCTCGGCGGCTTCCAGGCCGTGGGGGCGAGCCCGGCCCAGGCCGCCTCCGGGCTGCTCGCGGCCTGTCTCGCCGTGGGGGCCGGTTCCATGTGGCTCTCGTTGCGGTACCGGATGCCGATCGTGATCGCCTGGTCCACCCCGGGAGCGGCGCTGCTCGCGTCGACCGGGGCCGTCGAGGGCGGGTTCGCCACGGCCGTGGGGGCGTTCCTCGTGTCGGCGGCGCTGATCGTCGTCGCGGGGCTGTTCCGGCCGCTCGGGCGGTGGATCGCCGCGATTCCGCAGCCCATCGCGGCCGCCATGCTCGCGGGGGTGCTGCTCCAGCTGTGCCTGGCGCCGGTGCAGGCCGTCGTGCAGGTGCCGCGGCTGGCCGTGCCGGTCGTGCTCGTGTGGCTGGTGCTGATGCGGTTCGCGCGGACGTGGGCGGTGCCCGCGGCGCTGGTGGTCGCGATCGTGCTCATCGCCGCTCCGGTCGACGCCGGGTGGCCGCAGCTCGCCTTCACCGCGCCGCGGTTCACCGTCCAGGGGGTGGTGTCCATCGCGGTTCCCTTGTTCTTGGTGACCATGGCCTCTCAGAACGTGCCGGGGATGGCCGTCATGGCGGGGTTCGGGTACCGGGTTCCGCTGGCGAGCGCCCTGCGGGTCACCGGGGTCGCCTCGGCTGCCGCCGCGCCGTTCGGGGGGCACGCGGTCAACCTCGCCGCCATCTCGGCGGCGTTGTCGGCCGGGCCCGACGCCGAGCCCGATCCGGCGCGGCGATGGATCGCCTCGACCACCTCGGGGGTGGCGATGATCTGCCTCGGACTGTCGGCGGCGGTCGCCACCTCGTTCGTGGTGCAGTCGCCGCCGATCCTCATCCAGGGCGTCGCCGGGTTGGCGCTTCTGGGGGCGCTGACCTCGGCCATCAGGAACATCGAGGGGGAGGCGGCCATCATCACCTTCCTGGTGACCGCCTCAGGGATGAGTTTCCTCGGGGTGGGGGCGGCGTTCTGGGGGCTGGTCGCGGGCGGGGTCGTTCACGTCTTCTTCAGCGCCTCCAGGACGAAGGAGAAGATCTCCGCCTCGTAGTGCAGGTGGGCGTAGCGGCCGGGCGGGCCCGAATGGCCGCCGTCTTCGACCTCGACCCGGAACAGCGGGTCGGCGCCGTTGGCGCGGAGGGCGGCCACCCACTTGGCCGGTTCGTGCACCAGCACCCTCGGGTCGTTGACCGCGCCCGTCACCAGCAGCGGGGGCAGGTCGCCGCTCGGGATGTTGTCGTAGGGGGAGTAGGCGAGCATCCAGGTGAAGTCGTCGAGGCGGCGCGGGTCGCCCCACTCGTCCCACTCGTTCACCGTCAGGGGGATGGTGTCGTCGAGCATCGTCGTGACGACGTCCACGAACGGCACTTCGGCCACCACGGCCGCCCACAGGTCGGGGCGCATGCCGTAGACGGCGGCCTGGAGGAGGCCGCCGGCCGACAGGCCGCGGGTGGCGATGCCCGACACGAGCGGGCGCAGGTGCTCGGCCACCGCGATGTGGTCGGTGAAGGTCGTCGGCTTGCGCGAGAGGCGGCCGGCCTGCCACCAGGCGCGGCCCATCTCGCCGCCGCCCCTGACGTGGGCGTGCGCGAAGACCGCGCCCTGGTCGAGGAAGGCCGACAGGGCCGCGTCCCAGGTCGGGTCGAAGACGGCCTCGTAGGCGCCGTAGCCGTAGAGCAGGCACGGCGCGGTTCCGTCGAGCGGCACGTCGGCGCGGCGGACGACGGTGACGGGGATCTCCACGCCGTCGTCGGCGGGGGCCCAGAGGCGTTCGCTCACGTAGCCGTCGTGGCGGGGGTTCTCCTTCACCAGCTTCCGTACGCCGGACGCGAGCGTCAGCCGCCACCACTGCGTCGGTTCGCTGTACGACCCCGTCTCGAAGACCACCGAATCGGTCAGGTACTCCGCGTTGTGCACCAGGGCGATGCGCCCGCAGGGCACCGGGGGATGCACCTCGTAGGACGTCCCGTCGTCGCCGAGCACCCGCAGCAACGGGTCGCCGCCCCGGCGCAGGGTCAGCACCTTGTGGCCGTCGAAGCAGTCGACCGCATGGATGCGCTCGCCGGGCAGCGGCGGCACGCCGACCACCCGGAACTCCGAATGCCCCTCGTCGGTCCAGGTCACCAGGCCGTCGAGGGTGGCGTCGCAGTGGTATTCGACGCCCGGACGCCGCCCGCCGACCGACTCGGGCACCCCGTCGTTCACCGACCACACCTCGGTCGTGTCGCGGCTGGCGGCGGTGATGAGCAGGTGGGTGCCCGACCGGGTGGCCCGCACGGTCAGCTCGAACCGGCGGTCGCCCTCGCGCAGCACGACCTCGTCGGCGCCCGTGGAGAGGTCGTAGCGGCGCACCTCGCACGGGCGGTACACCTCGTCCACCACCGTGTAGTAGAACCACCCGTCGGCCCAGCCGCCCGTGTAATAGGTGCCGCCGATGCTCACCGGCAGGTCCTCCAGCGTCTCCAGGTTGCGGAAGCGCAGGTCGTAGACCTCGTCGCCGGTCACGTCGATCGAGTAGGCCAGCCAGCGGCCGTCGGGCGACACCTCGCGCACGCCCAGTTCGACGTAGTCGCCGAACGCGTCGAGGTCAAGGAGCACCTGGTCGGAAGCATCACGCTTTCGTCTGAATTCGCCGAACTCTCTTCCGGCGTCAATCCGCGTGTAGTAGACAAAGGCCCCATGACGCCAACTGACTGAAGACTCAGTCTCAGGCGTCCGTCCAGCCATTATGGCTGCGAGATGCTGCCGAAAGGGGGCGGTGTGGGCGATCCGGGACTCGTAGCGCCGCCGCTCGGAAATGAGCACGTCTCGTACCGCCACGGAGTCTCTCATCCAGGCGTGGTCGTCGATGCGCTCGATGCCGTGCAGTTTGTGCACTACCGGGTGTGTCATGGCAGGACAGTACCGATTTGGAGCGACTCCCGCCCCCGGAGGACGATATGCACCATTTCGTCATCAGAGCACTGACCTTCGCACTCGCCGGAGGGCTCCTGTCCACCCCCCTCAGCCCGACGCCCGCCGCCCCGAAAGTCACCTTCACGATCGGGATCCAGTCGGACGTCGACTCGACGAACCCCTTCACGGGCATCGTCGTGGAGGCCTACGAGACCTACGCGCTCATGTACGACTACCTCACCACCTCCAGCGCCAAGGACGTCTCGCCGCAGCCGTCCCTCGCCGAGTCCTACAGCGAGGCGCCGGACAAGAAGTCGTGGACGTACAAGATCAGAGCCGGGGTGACGTGGTCGGACGGGCAGCCGCTGACGGCGCGCGACGCGGCGTACACCTTCAACCGGATCATCGACGGCGACTTCGAGCAGACCAACTACGGCAACTACGTCGCCAACATCGACAAGGCCGAGGCGACCGACGACAACACGCTGGTCCTGCACGTCAAGCAGCCGACGCCGATCATGGAACGGCTGGCCGTGCCGATCCTGCCCGAGCACGTCTGGAAGGACGTCGACGGCAAGGCGGTCAAGTCGTACGAGAACGAACCCCAGAACGGTCAGCCGGTCGTCGGCTCCGGACCCTTCCAGCTGGTCGAGCGGCGCAAGGGGCAGTACCTCCGGTTCGCCGCGAACAAGAACTACTGGCAGGGCGCGCCGAAGTTCGACGAACTGGTCTTCCGGGTGTTCACCAACGCCGACGCCGAGGCGCAGGCGCTGATCCGGGGTGAGATCGACTTCGCCTACGACCTGCAGAGCAACGTCTTCAACTCGCTCAAGGACAAGCCCGGGGTGACGACGCGCAGCTCGGAGTACTCCGGCTTCAACGAGATCGCCTTCAACACCGGCGCGGCCCTGGCCGACGGCACCGCGATCGGCGACGGCCATGAGGCGCTGAAGAACAAGCAGGTCAGGCTGGCCATCTCGCACGCCATCGACCGCAAGACCCTCGTCGACCGGGTGCTCAACGGGCACGGGTCGCCGGGCGACACCTTCATCCCGCCGGTCTATCCGCTGCTGCACTACACGCCCACCGCGCCGCAGAACTTCGACCTGGCCAAGGCGAACCAGCTGCTCGACGCGGCCGGATATCCGAAGAAGGCCGACGGCACCCGCTTCGCGCTGCGGCTGTTCGCCCGGCAGGAGTCGCAGGACTCGCAGAGCACCGCCGAGTTCGTGAAGAGCTGGCTGAAGGAGATCGGCATCGACGTCACCGTCAAGGTGATGTCGGAGGACACCCTCACCGAGGTGATCGGCCAGGGCGACTACGACATGTTCGAGTGGGGCTGGGTGGTCGAACCCGACCCCGACTACCAGATGTCGGTCTTCACCTGCGGCAAGCGCAGCTACAAGGACGGCGACGCGATCTACGCCGACCTGTCGGACTCCTTCTACTGCAACCCCGCCTACGACGAGCTCTACGAGCAGCAGGCCGGGGAGACCGACCAGGCCAAGCGGGCCGAACTGGCCAAGCGCATGCAGCAGCTCGTCCACGACGACGCCGCCTATGCCATCACCTACTACTACAACGACCTGGTCGCCTACCGGAGCGACCGCTGGACGGGCTTCACCCCCCAGCCCGACCCCCACGGGTCGTTGTTGTTCCAGTACGGCGTGCACTCCTACCTGACGATGGCGCCCGTCACGGCCACCGGTGCGCCGGCGGCGGCCGAGTCGCCCTCCGGAGGCAGCCTGGGCCTGGTCGTCACCGTGGCCGTGGGTGTGCTGATCCTGGGAGGCGCCGGGTTCCTGGCGCTGCGGCGGCGGTCGTCGGCCTCCGCCGACGACCGGGAGTGAACCGGTGCGCGGCTACGTCCTGAAGAAGGTCGGCTGGTCGATCGGCACCCTGCTGTTCGTCGTGGTCTTCAACTTCTTCCTGTTCCGGCTGCTGCCGGGCGACCCGATCGGCCTCTACACGCGGGGCCGGAACATGTCGCCCGAGCAGCTGATCCGGCTGCGGCAGCAGCTCAACCGGCCCGTCGGCGAGCAGTTCGTCGAATACCTGGCCAACCCGTTCGCCTCGGCGATCAACTCGACCCGGTTCAACCGGCCGGTCTGGGAGATCATCGGCGAGCGGGTCTGGCCGACCGTGCTGCTCGTCGGCGCCGCCGTGCTGGCGGCGGCGCTGGCCGGGGTCTGGCTGGGCATCCGCAGCGGGTGGCGGCGCGGGTCGCGGTTCGACCGGATCACCACCGGGACGACCAACACGCTCTACGCGATGCCGGAGTTCTGGGTCGGCATGATGCTGATCATGTGGTTGCCGTTCTTCCCGAGCGGCGGCATCAACTCGGTCGGGGTGTCGGGCTTCCTCGCCACCGCCGTCGACACGCTCTGGCACATGGTGCTGCCGGTCACCGCGCTCGCCGTCGTCTACCTGGCCGAGTACACCTCGATCATGCGCGCGTCGCTGGTCGACGAACTGCGGCAGGACTACCTGACGCTGGCCCGCGCCAAGGGCCTGCGCGAAGACCTGGTCAGGCGGCGGCACGCGGTGCCGAACGCGCTGCTGCCGACCATGACGCTCATCTTCCTCAACCTCGGCTTCGTGATCGGCGGGGCCATCACCGTCGAGTACGTCTTCTCCTGGCCCGGTCTGGGACTGCTCACCGCCGAGGCGCTGCGCGGGCCCGACATCCCCCTGCTGCAGGCGGTGTTCCTGCTCTTCTCCCTCGGGGTGATCGTGTTCACACTGGTAGCGGACCTGCTGTACGCCGTACTGGACCCACGGGTGAGCACGCGGTGACGGCCATCGCCTGGCAGCGGCGGCGCGCCACCGCGGCCCGGTTCTGGGCCGACTTCCGCTCCCACCGGTCGGCGCTGGTCGGCCTGGGCATCCTGCTGTTCTTCGGGCTGGTCGCCGTGTTCGCCTCGGTGCTGGCCGACCCCGCCGGGCTCGACGTCACCAAGGCGACCGCCCCGGCGCACGCCGCCCCCTCGGCCGGCTACTGGCTCGGCACCGACCAGAACGGCCGGTCGGTGCTCACCCTGCTCATCCACGGCACCCGGGTGTCGCTGATCGTCGGGCTCGCGGCCACCGCCATCGCCATCGTCATCGGCACCGTCGTCGGCGTCATGGCCGGGTTCTACGGCGGCTGGGCGCGCTCGACGCTGATGGGGTTCACCGACTGGTTCCTCGTCATCCCGTTCCTGCCGCTGGCCATCGTGATGGCGACCGTGCTGGGGGCCTCGCTGCTCAACATCGTCATCGTCATCGGGGTGACGTCGTGGCCCGGCACCGCCCGGCTGGTCTGCGCGCAGACGCTGAGCGTGCGGGAGCGGCCCTACCTGGAACGGGCGCGGGCGCTCGGCGGCGGCGACTGGCACCAGATGACCCGGCACATCCTGCCCAACGTGATGCCGCTCGTGCTGGCCCACGTGGTGCTGACCGTGTCGGTGGCGATCCTGTCGGAGACGACGCTCTCGTTCCTCGGGCTGGGCGACCCGACGCGGCCGTCGTGGGGGTACATCCTCGACAACGCCTACGGAACCGGGGCGATGTCGAACGGCGAATGGTGGTTCGTGCTGCCGCCGGGCCTGTGTGTGGTGCTGGTCGTGCTGGCGTTCACGCTGGTCGGGCGGGCGCTGGAGGTCGTGCTGAACCCACGTCTGCGGGAGGGGCCATGAGCCTGCTGGAGTTGCGGGACCTGTCGGTCACCTACGCCGGAGACGTGCCCGCCGTGCGCGGGGTCTCGCTCGGCGTCGCGCCGGGCGAGGTGCTCGGCGTCGCGGGCGAGTCGGGCTGCGGCAAGTCGACGATCACCAACGCCGTGCTGCGGCTGCTGCCGAAGTCGGCGCGGGTGGGCGGGTCGGTGCTGCTCGACGGCGAGGACGTCTACGGCATGTCGTTCGGCCGCCTGCGGGCGGTCAGGTGGGCCACCGCGTCGATCGTGTTCCAGGGGGCGCTGCACTCGCTCAACGCGGTGCAGACCATCGGCCGCCAGATCGCCGAGCCGATCCTGCTGCACGAGCCGAAGACCTCGCGCAGGGCCGCCGACCTGCGGGCCGGCGAACTGCTGGAGCAGGTCGGGCTGCCGGCCCGGCGCGCCCGCGACTACCCCCACCAGCTGTCGGGCGGTCAACGGCAGCGGGTGATGATCGCGCTGGCCCTGGCCTGCCGGCCCCGGCTCGTCATCGCCGACGAGCCGACCACCGCGCTCGACGTGATGGTCCAGGCGCAGGTGCTGCAACTGCTGTCGGGGCTGGTCAAGGACCTGGGGCTGGCGCTGGTGCTGATCTCCCACGACCTGTCGGTGCTCGGCACGACCTGCGACCGCGTCGCGGTCATGTACGCCGGGAAGGTCGTCGAGGAGGGCCCGGCCTCGGTCGTCTTCGACGACTCGCGGCACCCCTACAGCGGCGCCCTCGCCGGGGCCTTCCCCCGCGTCGGCGACCCCCGGTTCCGGTACGCCCCCGCCGGGCTCGCCGGCGATCCGCCCTATCCGGGCGACCTCCCGCCGGGCTGCCCGTTCCATCCGCGCTGCCCCGTCGCGATCGACCGGTGCTCGTCGGCCGACGTCGAACTCGTCGAGGTGGCGGCCGGGCGGCGGGCCGCCTGCCTGCTCGCCGGGGAGGCGTCATGAGCGCACTGGCCGCACGCGACCTCTCGGTCCGCTTCGGCGCGGCCCGCGCGGTCGACGGGGTCGACCTGGAGATCGGTTCCGGCGAGATCGTCGCGCTGGTCGGGGAGTCCGGCTGCGGCAAGTCGTCGCTGGCCCGCGCCCTTCTCGGTCTTGTACGCCCTTCTGAAGGCGCCGTCGAACACGCCGGCCGCCCCCTCGACCACCGCCGGCTGAAGGCGTTCCGGCGGCACGTGCAGCTCGTCCTTCAGGACCCGAGCGGGTCGCTCAACCCCCGCCACACCGTCTACGAGGCGGTGGCCGAAGGGCTGCGCATCCACAAGGTGCCCGGCGACGAACGGGAACTCGTCGCCGCCGCGCTGGCCAAGGCCGGGCTGCGCCCGCCGGAGCGCTTCTTCCTGCGCTACCCGCACGAGCTGTCGGGCGGGCAGCGGCAGCGGGTGGTGATCGCCGGGGCGCTGGTGCTGGAGCCCGACGTGCTGGTCGCCGACGAGCCCGTGTCGTCGCTCGACGCCTCCGTGCGCGGCGAGATCCTGGCGCTGCTGCTCCGGCTGCGCGCCGAGCTCGGGTTGTCGCTGCTGGTGGTGACGCACGACCTCGGGCTGGCGTGGAACATCGCCGACCGGGTGGCGGTCATGTATTTGGGCCGCATCGTCGAGACCGGCGACACGGCCGAGGTGCTGACGGCGCCGCGGCATCCGTACACCAAAGCGCTTCTGTCGGTGGTGCCGGAGATCGCCCGGCAGGAGCCGATCGTGCTGACCGGCGAGGCCCCCGACCCGTCGCGGATCCCGGGCGGCTGCCGCTTCCGGCCCCGCTGCCCCGCCTACGCCGCCGGGCTGCCCGCCGGCCTGGCCGACCGTTGCGAGAAGGAGAACCTGCCCGTGCTGCCCGCCGACCTCGGCCACCATGCCGCCTGCGTCCTGCCATGAGCGACGTCGGGACGATCTGCTCCGATCTCATCAGGATCGACACCACCAACGAGGGCGACAACCGGGGCCGAGGTGAACGCGGCGCGGCCGAGTACGTCGCCACGCTGCTCTCCGACGCCGGAGTCGAGGCGACGATCCTGGAGTCGTCGCGCGGCCGGTCGAACGTGGTAGCCCGGGTGCGCGGCTCCTCCGACGCCGACCCGTTCCTCATCCACGGCCACCTCGACGTGGTGCCCGCCGTCGCGGACGACTGGGCGGTCCACCCGTTCTCCGGCGAGATCGTCGACGGGGTCGTGTGGGGACGCGGCGCGGTCGACATGAAGGGCACCTGCGCGATGACCCTCGCGCTCGTGCGCGACTGGGCCGCGCGCGGGCTGCGGCCCTCGCGCGACGTCGTGCTCGCCTTCACCGCCGACGAGGAGGCCACCGGCGAGTACGGCTCGTACTACCTGGCGGGCCGGCACGCGGGCCTCTTCGACGGGGTGCGGGAGGCGATCAGCGAGGACGGCGGCTACTGCGTCGTCCACGAGGGGAAACGCGTCTACCCCGTGGCGGTCGGCGAGCAGGGCATGGCGTGGATGCGGCTGACCGCCGACGGCGTCGCCCAGCACGGCTCGCTCCGCGCGGTCGACAACCCGGTCGCCGAGATCTGCCACGCGATGTCGCGGCTGGCGGCGTACGAGTGGCCGATCCAGCTCACCTCCGGCGTCAGGAGCATGCTCGACGGCATCTCCCGGGCCCTCGACGTCGAACTCGACATGTCGGACCTCGACGGCGAGGCCCGGCGGCTCGGCCAGGTGGGGGAGCTGTTCGCCCACGTGCTGCGCAACTCCGCGAACGTGACCATGCTGGACGCCGGATACAAGGTCAACGTGATCCCCGGGTCGGCGTCCGCGCAGGTCGACGGCCGGTTCCTGCCCGGCTCCCGGGAAGAGTTCCTGGCCACCGTCGACTCCCTGCTCGGCCCGAAGGTGCGCCGCGAGTTCGTCTGCTTCGAGGACGCCCCGCAGGCCGACCCCGGCGGCCCCACCTTCGACGCGTTGTGCGCCGCGCTGGTCGCCGAGGACCCGGAGGCGCTGCCCATCCCGTACGTGATGAGCGGCGGCACCGACGCCAAGGCGTTCCACGAACTCGGCGTCGTGACCTACGGCTTCGCGCCGCTGGCGCTGCCCGAGGGGTTCGACTACAACGCGATGTTCCACGGCATCGATGAACGGGTGCCGGTCAGCGCGCTGGAGTTCGGCGTCCGGGTGCTCGACCGCTTCTTCCGCCCGTGATCGGCGTCTGGTCGCCCTCGACCCTGCTGCACGACCCGTCGGCGGAGATCTGGATCGGCCTGCGGACCCCCGGCACCGAGGTGGCCGAACGGGTGCGGCGCATCCGCGCGGCCGTGCCCGCGACGTGGGCCGAGGCCGCCGAGGCGCCGTGGGACGTGCTGACCTCGGTGCACTCCGAGGGACTGCTGCGCCATCTGCGGGACGTGTACGCGGAGTGGGTCGCGGCGGGTTACCCGCAGGACCGGGTGGTGCCCTACGTGTTCCCCACGGCGGCGATGCTCGGCGGCCTGCCCGGCCGGTCGCCCGCGGCGGTGCACGGGCGGGCGGGGCTGTACGCGTACGACACGATGACCCTGGTCGGGCCCGGGACGTGGGAGGCGGCGCTGACGGCGGCCGGCGCGGCCTGGACCGCCGCCCGCCTGGTGTCCCGCGACCTGACGTATGCGCTGTGCCGCCCGCCGGGCCACCACGCGACGCGGGACGGCTACGGCGGTTCGTGCTACCTGAACAACGCGGCGGTGGCCGCCACGACGTTGCGCGCGGAAGGCTACGCGAAGGTCGCCGTCGTCGACGTGGACGCCCACCACGGCAACGGAACGCAAGCCATCTTCTGGGACCGGGACGACGTGTTCTACGGCAGCGTGCACGTGGACCCCGGGGCGGGCTGGTTCCCCCACTACGTGGGCTTCGCCGACGAGACCGGCGGCGGAACCACCCTGAACGTGCCGATCGCCCCCGAGTCCGGGGACGGGGTGTGGCTTTCCGCGGTGGCGCGGTTGTGCGAGGCGGTGGCGGCCTTCGGCGCCGAGGCGCTGGTGGTGTCACTCGGCGTGGACGCCGCCGCCGACGACCCGGAGAGCCCGTTGCGGGTCACCCGGGACGGCTACCTCTCGACCGGGCGGCTGCTCGGCGGGCTGGGATTGCCGACGGTGGCGGTGCAGGAGGGCGGCTACCACCTGGAGACGCTCGGGCCGCTGGTGGCCGCGACGCTGCGGGGGATTCAGCCGCCTTCGTAGAGGCGATCGAGGCCGATCAGCTGGACGCGGCCGCCGCTCTCCCGGGCGGCCTCCTCCAGCTGCGGCATGAACCCGGCGCCGCTGAACAGCAGCAACCGCCGGGCCGGGCGGAGGGCGGCGATCTTCTCCAGGCGGGCCAGATGACCCAGGCCGATCACCTCGCCCCACTTCACCTCGCCCAGCGCGAGGAGCTCGCCGCCGGAGTCGAAGGCCGCCAGGTCGACCTCGTGGCTCTGGCGGGTCGAGGAGTCGTACACGACACCGGAAAGCACCTTCGACGGCATGCCGCCGACGCTCTCGTCGGCGGCCATGTCGGCGGTCCACACCCGGCACATGCGCTCGAAGACGGGTCCGGCGACCTGGCTGGGGAAGATGTTCTTCCGCGCGTTCCCCCAGATGGCCTCGGTGCGGCCCAAGCGCACGGTTTCGAGCGAGGCCCAGTGGGGGCGCATGATCGCGTAGTAGAAGCGGACCAGCGGCTCGGTGATCCGGTAGTAGGAGCGGCCGGGCCGGAAGGCGTCCTTGTCGGTGACCAGCAGCCCCGCGTCCTCCAGGACGGTGAGCTGGTGGGAGATGTCGGTGGCCTTGCGTTCGAGCCGGCTCGCGATCCCGCCCCTCGTGTCGTTGCCCTCGGCGACGGCGGTCAGGACCGCGCTGTAGAGGCCGCTCTCATAGATCGTCGGGTCTTCGGCGAGCAGCATGCGGACTTCACGGAAGAGCGGATTCGCCGGGTTGAGCACGTATCTCATCACCCAGCTGTCGAACTCGTCGGCTCTTTCCGGAGTGTCCCGTCAGATGGCTTCTCCACCTTCCTCATCGTCCCTGCTGGCAAGCCATGCCTTATGGCTTTCCGACAACTTCGGCCACAGGATCGCGCGTTCCTCGCCCGTCAGGTGAAGGCCGAAGACGTCGCTCATCGCCGCGACGTAGTCGCCCTCCCGCTCCAGCGTCGTCGACGTCGGGTCGTCGCCGACCCGCGTCAGCACCAGCCCGCGCAGCGAGTCCACCCCCGTCGCGTCGCGCCGCTGGATCGCCAGCACGCGCACGAACCCCGACTCCGGCGACGTCGACAACCGGACGTGCTCCGACTCGAACGCCGTCATCTCCGTCGGGACCTTGCGGAAGTCCATGCCGACGAAGCTGCCGCGCGGGTCGTGGTCGAGGCGCCAGCCCCCGGGTTCGGCCTCCGAGGGGCGCAGCCGGTAGGTGAAGGGGCCCTGGTCGTACACGCCCTCGACCAGGGGGAGCGGCTCGTGGATCGCGTCGCCGAGGCCGGCGTCGACCAGCCACTCGCCCGACGGGTTCGCTTCGGTGGGCAGGCCGGCGACGGTCAGCACCAGGTGGTTGCCCCGGGCGCCGGCCGGGTCGGTCGCCGAGCCCTGCACGCCGCCGAAGTGCCGCGTCACCTGATAGCCCAAGGCCGACAGCAGTTCCGAAAGGGCGCCGTTCAGGTGGAAGCAGTAGCCGCCCCGGCCCGCGACGATCCGGGCCGCCGACTCGGCCGGGTCGACGGTCGTCGGGCGGCCCAGCCAGATCTCCGTCGTCTCGTAGGGGACCCGCTCCACGTGGGCGCGCTGGAGGGCGGCGAGGGCGGTGACGCTCGGGGGCTCGCGGGTGAGGCCGAGACGGTGGACGTAGGCGTCGACATCGATCACGGCAATCACGGTAGCCTGCACGAAAGCTCCACAAAAAGCCATGAAAGCTCTGCACGTCCGGCCTCTACGCTGCCTGCATGGCTTATCCCCAGCAGCGCCGGGTGCTGGTCGTCGAGGACGACGACACCATCGCGAAAGCGGTCGCGACCCGATTGACGGCCGAAGGGTTCGATGTCCGGGTCGCCGGTGACGGCGAAGGGGCGCTGGTCGCGTACGCGCGCTTCGAACCCGATCTGGTGGTGCTCGACCGGCTTCTGCCCGGTTTGGACGGGCTGGAGGTGTGCCGCCGCATCCAGGCCGCCCGGCCGGTGCCCGTGCTCATGCTGACCGCGCTCGGCGAGGAGACCGACGTGCTGGTCGGGCTCGGCGTGGGGGCCGACGACTACATCACCAAGCCGTTCAGCATGCGCGAACTGGTCGCGCGTATCCACGCCCTGTTGCGGCGGGTCGACCGGGCGGTGCAGCTGGCGTCCGAGGAGACGGTGCTGCGGGTCGGCGAGATCGAGATCAACCTCGCCGAGCGGCGGGTGTTCGTGCGCGGGGCCGAGGCCCAGCTGACCCGGACCGAGTTCGACCTGCTCAGGCGGCTCGCCGAACGTCCCGGACAGGTCTACGAGCGCGAACGGCTGCTCGCCGACATCTGGGGGTTCTCCGAGGCGGCCGCGACGCGCACCGTGGACAGTCACGTGCGGGCGCTGCGTCGCAAGCTCGGGTCAGAGGTGGTGCGGACCGTCCACGGGGTCGGGTACGCCCTGGTGCGCCCATGAGGCCGCTCGACTTCCTCGGCCGCATGAAGGTCAAACTCGGGATCGTCATGGTCGGGGCCGTGGTGACCGCGTTCGTGGTGAACGAGGTGGGGATCAACGGGGGCGTTCCCCGCGACCTCCGGATCGCCTTCGCGGTGTTCCTGGCGCTGCTCATGATGCAGGTGCTGGCCCGGGGCATGACCAAGCCCCTGCGGGAGATGGCCGCCGCCGCGCAGACCATCGCCAAGGGTTCGTACGGCCTCCGCGTCACCGCCACCAGCCGCGACGAGGTCGGCGAGCTGGCCAGAGCCTTCAACGCGATGGCCGCCGACCTGGCCGAGGTCGACAGACAGCGCCGCGAACTGGTCGCCAACGTCAGCCACGAACTGCGCACCCCGATCACCGGGGTGCAGGCGGTCCTGGAGAACGTGGTCGACGGCGTCTCCCCACCCGAGCCGGAGATCCTCGGCACGGCTCTGGCGCAGACCCAGCGCCTGGGCCGCCTGGTCGCCCAGCTCCTCGACCTGTCGAGACTCGACTCGGGGGCCCGCCCGATCGAGGCCGAGGAGTTCGACCTGGCCGACCTCGGCGGACAGGCCGTCCGCGAGGCGTCACTGCGCCGCGACGACGTGACGGTCGTCGCCCAGATCGAACCCGGCCGCCACCTGACGACCGCCGACCCGTCGCTGCTCGCCCAGGTGCTGGCCAACCTGCTGGACAACGCCGTCAGGCACAGCCCGCCCGGCGGAACGGTCACCCTGACCTCCCGCGCGTCCACCGACGGAACCCTGGAAATCGAGGTCGCCGACGAAGGCCCCGGCATCCCGCCCGCCGACCGCCAGCGCGTCTTCGAACGCTTCTCCCGCCTGGACGCCGCCCGCGCCGCCGACGCCGGAGGAGCCGGCCTCGGTCTGGCCATCGCCAAGGAGATCGCCGAACTCCACGGGGGCACCCTCGCGGTCGCCGACGGGACGGGCTGCCACATGGTCGTCACCCTCCCTAAGGCGGTCAGGGAACCGGCCCCCGCCGGCCGAACCCTGGCCGCGGGCCGGACCCCCACGGGGGCGGTCCACGCCCGCCTGCCGGCGACCCGCCGCTCACGAACCGATACGGAGGCCGGTTCCGTGAAAAATCCCGACTCGCCAGTCGCCGCCCAACCGGCGCGAACGAACGGCTCACTCACCACAGACGTGTCACCTACGGCCGCACGACCCGCTTTCACCGAGGCGGCTGTCGAGGCGGCGCTCGACCTGTCGTCCGCACCGGCAGGCGAGCAGGCCTCGCCAGAGCGGGGGGGCGTGCCCCGGCTTGAGTCACCCACGGCTCCGGCCTCTCCCGGGGGACTGTTGTGGAGGGCATCGGCACCCGCACCGAACTCCACGGCAGCGGGGGAATCAGCGCTGGTGGAAGCACACGCTGGGCCCATGCCGACGTCGTCGGCCAACGGTTCCCAGGCCGCGCCAGAGCAAGCCGAGCCGCAGATCACTCAAGCACCCTCAACGGCAACCGATGCGAGCCAAGGCAACCCGTTCGAGCCAGCCACTACGGCCATCACCTCGCACCCCACACCGGCTCAGGCTGACGCCGAGTCGCCTGCTGCACAGCCAGCGGCATTCCCGGCCGAAGCCGCACTGCCCATCTCACCGACTGCTCCCGCGGACGCGGCGGCTTCGACCGACGCCAGGCCGCTCACCCCCGCCGTCGCCGCGCATTCTGCGCCTGTCTCAGCTGACCCGAGGTCGCTTCCCGGTTCGACTGCGGATGAAGCGGCTTCAGCTAATTCCGGGTCGCGCTTCGCTCCGGCCGATCCTGTGCATGCGGCATCGGCTTCGGCTGACTCCGGGTCGCCCACGCATTCCGCGGTAAATTCGGAGGCGCCGGCTGCCCCTGTGCATGCGGCACCGATTTCGGCCGACTTCGGGTCGCCCGTCTCGCCGGCCGTTGCCGCACATTCAGCGGCCGTCCCGCCGCCCGTCTCACCAATTGCGCATGCGGTGGCTTCAACCGATTCCGGGTCGCCCGTCTCGGCCGACCCGAGGTCGTTCCCCGCCTTGGCTGTCGCCGCGGATGCGGCGGTGCCGTCAGCCGATTCCGGGTCGGCCGTCATCCCGGCTGTGCCTGCGCGTGCGACGCCACTCTCGGCCGATTCCGGCTTGCTCGCCGCGTCGGCCGCTCCTGCGCAAGCTGCGGCTTCGGCTGACCCTGGGGCGCTCGTTTCCCCGGCTGTTCCCGTGGTCTCCTCGGCCACCACCGCGCAGGCCCCATCCGGCGAGCCCGGGTCGTCTTCGGCCGACGGTCGAACCACGCCGGCCAGTTCTCTCCGGACCGCCGTCACCGCGCCGCACCCCGTCGTCGTCCCGCCCGACGACCGACCGCCCGCCCCACGCGGCGACACCACCCCAGGCGGTCCCCCGCCCGGCCAGTCGCGTCAGCGCATGTTCGAGGAGCCGCCCCCCGCCAGGTCCTTCGGCGGTGCCGTCGTCGGCGGGATCATCGGGGCGCTCGCCGGGTTGCTCGGGGGCACGGTCGCGGCCGTGTTCTTCGGCACCGGGCCGAACACCGAGGTCCAGGCCGCGGGCGCGTTCCTGCTCTTCGTCTGTGTCGGCATCGCCGCCGGCGCGTCGCTCGGCGGCCGGGTCAGGTCGTCGGAGCAGGCTGGGGGGCAGTTCGACGCGTACACGCCGCCGCCGCTGTTCCCCCGACCCGCCCTCCCCGACACGCCGAGCTGGGTGCTGCCGGCGGCCATGGGGGTGGGGCTCGTCGCGGCCGTCTGTTTCCCCTACGCGCCGACCGGCATCGGCGTGGTCCTGACCGCCGTGGCGCTCACGCTGGCGGTGGTCCCCGCGATCCGGCATCGGGTCAACGCCTGGAGCATCGCCTACTCCGTCGCCGCCTACGGGCTCGTGTCGGTCGCGCTGTTCCGGGACGCCGACTGGCTGGTCGGGCTCTCGCTGCTGGCCGCCTTCGCGGTCGCCTCGCTGGCCGTGTCAGGTGGGCGGGGCTGGGCCGGGGTGGTCAGGGGGTTGTTGTCGGTCGGGCTGGCGGTGTTCCCGGTGCCGTGGTTCCTCGGCGGGCCGGTGCGGCGGGTGCTCAAGCGGCGCAGCCTGCTGCCCGTCCTGGTGTCGCTGGGGGTCACCGCGATCCTGCTGGCGGTCTTCGGGGTGCTGTTCGTCTCGGCCGACGCGGTGTTCTCCTCGTTCGCCCGGGAACTGTTCTCGGCGCCCGCGTGGGCGGGGTCGCTGCCGGTGCGGATCTTCCTGTTCGTCGTCTTCGGGGTGCTGGCGGCCGCCGCGATCCTGGTCGCGCTGCGGCCGGTCGTCGAGCCCCGGGTCGACTACGCGCCGCTCAGCCTGGCCCGGACCCTGTGGATCATTCCGCTGGTCGGCGTCAACCTGCTGTTCGCCGCCTTCGTCGGGGTGCAGATCTCGGTGTTGTTCGGCGGCAGCCGCCGGGTGCTGGAGACCGCCGGGCTGACGTTCGCCGAATACGCCCGGTCGGGCTTCTTCGAGCTGATCACCGTCAGCGTGTTCGTGCTGTTCATCGTCGCCTTCTGCAGCGTGATGATCAAGGGCGACCGGTGGATCAGGGCGACCCTGCTGGGGCTGCTCTGCGCGCTGACCCTCGTCATCCTGGCCTCGGCGCTGCACCGGCTCGGGCTCTACACCGCCGCCTACGGCTTCACCCGGTTGCGGGCCTCGGTGGGGGCGACGATCTGGTGGGTCGCCGCGGTGTTCGTGCTGGTGCTGCTGGGTGGGCTGATCAGGCCGCAGGTCTGGTTGCCGAAGGCGCTGGTGCTGCTCACGGCCGTGTCGCTGCTGGTCTTCGCGGTCTGGAACCCGGACGCGCAGGTGGCCGAGACCCAGGTGTCGGTACGCGGCGTCGACCGCCTCGACGCCCACTACCTGGGCCGGTTGAGCGCCGACGCCATCCCGGGGCTCGACCGGCTGCCCGAGCCGATCAGGAGTTGTGTGCTGCGCGACGTGATCGACGTCCAGGACCTGCGGTTCCCCGACCCCTGGAACGGCTGGAACCTGTCGCGCCGCCAGGCCGCCGAGATCCTCGCGGCGCACCCGGTGGACCCGTCGGTGACGTGCGAGGAGAAGTACCGGTCCGCATACTGATCACGTGACCTTCGACGTGGTGATCGCGAACGGCCGGGTCGTCGACGGGACCGGCGCCCCGCCGTTCCGCGCCGACGTCGGGATCTCCGGCGGGAGGATCACGGCGGTCGGGCGGCTGCCGCACCACGACGCCGTCGACGCCGTCGACGCCACCGGCCGGCTCGTCCTCCCGGGGATGATCGACTGTCACTCCCACGGTGACGCGCTGGTCCACGACGCGGGCTTCCAGCTCGCCAACCTGCGCCAGGGCGTCACCACGGTCGTGCTGGGCCAGGACGGGCTCTCGTTCGCGCCGACCACCACCAGGGCCGCCTTCGACTACGCCACCCGCTACTTCGCCGCCATCAACGGCGACTTCCCGGGCGACGGCCCGCTGTCGGTGGCGGAGATCAGGGCGAGCCACGACCGGGCCGCGCTGAACAGCGTCTTCCTGCTCCCGCACGGGACGATCCGCTACGACGTGCTCGGGTCCGCTCAGACCACCGCGTCTCCGGACGAAATCCACCGGATGCGCTCGATTGTGGAGAAGGGGCTCGACGAGGGCGCGGTCGGTCTGTCGACCGGTCTCGAGTACGTGCCCGGCCGCTACGCCGACGTCGGCGAACTCGCCGCCCTGTGCGCGCCGCTCCAGGGTCTCCCGTACGTCACCCACATGCGCGGCTACGGCCAGTCGGCGCCCGTGGGGATGAAGGAGGCGCTCGCCGTCACCCGGCGGGCCGGCGCCCCGTTGCACGTCTCCCACTTCCACGGCCCGGCCGACGTGCTGCTGCCGCTGCTCGACGGCGACACGACCTTCGACACCTACCCCTACCTGCGCGGCAGCACGATCCTGGCGATGATCGTGTTGCCCGCGAACGTGCCGGCGGCCGACCCGGCGGCGGCCCTGCCGATGATCGAGCGGCTCGACCTCGACTACGCCTGGGAGCGCCTCACCATCGCCCACGCCCCGGGCCTCGAATGGTCCGAAGGGCTCACCATCCCGCGGGCGGCCGAGCGCCAGGGGGAGAGCCCGGCGCTGTTCGCCCGCCGTCTCCTCGTCGAGACCGGCCTCCAGGCGGGCTGCGTCAGCGCCCGGCCCGACGAGGGCCCCGAGGGCGAGGAGTCGGTCCGCCGGATCCTGCGCCACCCGGCCCACACCGGCGGCTCCGACGGCCTGCACGTCGGCGGCCACCCGCACCCCCGCGCCTACGGCGCGTTCGCCCGTTTCCTCGGCCATCACGTGCGGGAGAAGGCCGACCTGAGCTGGTCGGAGGCCGCCTCACACCTCGCGGCCCACCCGGCCCGCCGGTTCCGGCTGTTCGACCGGGGGCTGGTCCGCCCCGGCCAGGCCGCCGACCTGATCCTCGTCGACCCGGCGACGGTCGCCGACCGGGCCACCTACGCCCACCCGCGCGAGCTCGCCCAGGGCGTCGACGACGTGTGGATCAACGGGGTACGCGTCCTCGAAGACGGACGAATGACCACAGCCCGCCCCGGCCGGGCCCTGCGACCGGCGTAGTCTCCTATACGATCCACGAGTGCTCATTTCCGGCATGACCATCGACTGGCGCACGCGGGGGTTCGTCCAGCCGGAGCCGGTCACGGCGGAGGAGTTCCTGGCGGCCCGCCACCGGCTGTTCGACGGCCCGTTCACGTGGCCGCTCATGGTCGCCCGTGAGAGCGCCCTCGACCACAACGTGCGGGTGCTGGCGGACCACGTACAGGAGAACGGTCTTCTGCACGCCCCTCACGGCAAGACGACCATGTCGCCGCAGCTGTTCGCCAAGCAGCTCGCCGCGGGCGCGTGGGGGCTGACGGCCGCGACCGCGAGCCAGGTCATGGTCTACCGGAACCTCGGGGTCGAGCGGGTGCTGCTGGCCAACGAGATCTACGACGAGCGGGCCGTCGAGTGGCTGGCCCGCCAGGACCTGGAGCTGCTCGTCTACGCCGACTCGCCGCGCGGCGTCGAGCTGCTGGCCGGGAAGGGCTTCCGGATCCTGGTCGAACTGGGGCATCCCGGCGGGCGGACCGGCTGCCGCACCCTCGACGAGGCGAAAGCGCTCAAAGAGCTCATCGACGCCACCGACGGCGTCGAGTTCGCCGGGGTGTCCGGCTACGAGGGCACCCAGCCCGACCGCGCCGGCGTCACCGCCTACCTGAAGGACCTGCGCCGCCTCGCCGAAGACCTGGCCGCCCCGATCGTCTCCGCCGGGGGGAGCTCCCACTTCGACCTGGTCACCGAGGAACTGGCCGGTATGGACGCCCAGGTCATCGTGCGCCCCGGCGCCTACATCGGGCACGACGAGGGCTTCTACGCCCGCATGAGCCCCTTCGCCGACCGGCTGAGACCCGCGCTCGAGGTGTACGCCCAGGTCGTCTCCACCCCCGAACCCGGTCTGGCGATCGTCGGCCTCGGCAAGCGCGACATCCCCTACGACCTGGATCTCCCGTTCGCCCCCGACGGGCTCACGGTGACGAAGCTGCAAGACCAGCACACCTACCTCAGCGACCCCGGCGGCCGGGTCAAGCCGGGCGACGTGCTGAGGTTCGGCCTCTCCCACCCCTGCACCGCCTTCGACAAGTGGCGGGTCATCCCCGTCGTCGACGACGACCACGTCGTGGTCGACCTGCTCACCACGTACTTCTAGGAGAAAAAGTGAAGGAAGAGATCCGCACGACCGACGGAGCCGCCCCGGTCGGCGCCTACTCGCAGGGGCTCGTGGTCGGCGACTTCGTCTACACCTCCGGCATGGGGCCGCTCGACCCGGAGACCGGCGAGATCGTCGGCGCCGACGTGGCCGAGCAGACCCACCGGACCATGAAGAACCTGGGCGCGGTGCTCGCCGTCCACGGCCTGACCTTCGACGACGTGATCAAGTCGACGGTGCACCTGCAGAACCTGAAGGAGGACTTCGCCGCCTACAACGAGGTGTACAAGTCCTACTTCACGCAGCCCTATCCGGTCAGGACCACCGTAGGATCGCAGCTCATGAACATCCTGGTGGAAATCGACTTCGTGGCCTACAAGGGGCGTTAGTGGATTCTTCGGTGTACGTCTTCGTCGAGGACCTGCGCGACGAGGGCGTCGACGCGGTGCTCGACCGGATCACGGACCTCGGCGTGGCCGGGGTGACCGTGGCCGCCGCCGTCCACCAGATCACGGACGTCACCCCCCACGGCTCCAGCCGGATCACCCTCCGGCACGACGGGGTGCACTTCCCGCCGCCGCCCGACCTGTTCGGACGGCTCTCGCCGCCACTCCAGCCCGGCGCCGACGACAAGATCCTCGACGACCTGCGGGCCGCCTGCCGGGCGCGCGGCCTGTCCTTCCACGGGCAGGCGGTATTCCTGCGCAACGCGACCCTGGGGGCGGCCCACCCCGAGGTGACGGTCCGCAACTGTTTCGGCGACCGCGCCGCCCCCGCCGACCTGTGCCCGGCCAACCCCGACGTGCGCGCCTACGTGGTGGGCCTGGCCAGGGCGGTGGCCCGCCAGGGCGTCGACCGGGTCGTGGCCGACGCGCTGCACTTCGCCGCGTTCGAGGCGGGCCGCTCCTACATCCCCCTCGGCCCCATGGACGCCTTCCTCCTGGGCCTGTGCTTCTGCCACCACTGCCTGCTGAGGGCGACCCAGCTCGGGGTGAACGCCGAGGTGGCCCGCGAGGAGTGCGCCCGGATCGTCGGCGGCGTGCTCGACGGCGACCCGCCCGCCCAGGGCCAGGTGACCCGGGCGGCGCTGACCGCCTACGCCGGCCCCGAGGTGGTCGCCTACGCACGGGCCCGCTCCGAGACCGTGACCTCGCTGGTCGCCGAGGTCTCGGCGGCGGTCACCGAGGAGGGCTCCCAGCTCACCTTCACCGACGCCACCGGCGCGCTGAAGGGGGCCGCCGACGGGCTGCCCACGGCGGGCCTGGCCGCCCACGACGCCTGGCAGATCGGCGTCGACCTGGTGGCGCTCGGCGACCTGGTGCCCTCGTTCGCGGTGCTCGCCTACGCCCGCGACGCGACCCGGATCGCCGACGACCTGGCCGCCTACTCGCGCTCGGTCGGCAAGGACCGCGAACTGCGCGCGGTGCTGCGGCCGGGCATGCCCGACATCGAGGGCTGGGGCGAACGCCGCCGCGACGTCGACTCGACCGAACGCCTGGCCGCCAAGGTCAGGGCCGCCAAGGCGGCCGGGGCGGCCGGCGTCGACTTCTTCGCCTACGGCCTGGTCTCACGGAAGGTGCTGAGCCGGATCGACGGAGCCCTCTCAGGCTGACTCGCGCACGACCAGTTCCGTTTCCAGGATCACCGGGTCGGCGGCCGTCTCGCCGCGCTCCAGCAGGCTGAGCAGCAGCTTCACCATGGCCGCGGCCTGTTCGATGATCGGGTGGCGGACGGTCGTCAGCGGCGGGTCGGTGTAGCGGGCCGCCTCGATGTCGTCGAAGCCGACGATCGCGACGTCGCCGGGCACGCTGCGGCCCGCCTGGCGCAGGGCCTGCATCGCGCCGATCGCCATCAGGTCGTTGGCGATGAAGACGGCGTCGAGCTGAGGGTCGTCTTCGAGGAGCTGGCGCATCGCGATGGCGCCGGACTCGCGGGTGAAGTCGCCGACGGCGACGATCGAGCGGCGGTCGCTGTCGCGCAGCGCGTTGCGGTAGCCGGTCAGCCGGTCCTGCCCGCCGATCATGTCCTGCGGGCCGGCGATCGTGGCGATGCGGCGGCGGCCGCGTTCGAGCAGGTGCTTGACGGCCTTCTCGGCCCCGCCGACGTTGTCGTTGTCGACGTAGGGCAGGGCCACCGGCACGGCCGGGCGGCCGTAGGAGACCGCCGGCACGCCCATGCGGGTGATCGCGGCGGGCAGCGGGTCGGCGCCGTGCATCGAGATCAGCATGACGCCGTCGACGTGGCCGCTCGCTATGTAGCGCTCCACACGGGCGTGGGACTGGGCCGAGCCGCTCAGCATCAGCACGACCTGCTTGTCGGCCGCCTCCAGCTCGACGCTGGCCGAGCGGATGACGGTGGAGAACATGGGGTCGTCGGAGAACACCCGCGTCGTCGGCTCCGACACGACCAGGGCGATCGAGTCGGTGCGCTGGGTGACGAGGCTGCGCGCCGCCGAGTTGGGCACGTAGCCCAGCTCACGGACGGCGCGCAGCACCACGTCGCGGATTTCGGGACCGACGGTGGACTGGCCGTTGACGACCCTGGAGACGGTCGCCCGGGAAACCCCGGCACGAGCGGCGACGGCCTCCAAGGTGGGGCGCTTCATCGACGGGTCCCTCCCACGGGGCTCGGGTTGCGGACGATAACGATATCGGCCCCTAGCCCTTCACACTTCCGGCCAGCAGGCCGCGAACGAAGTAACGCTGCATCGACAGGAACACGATCAACGGGATGATCATGGAGACGAACGCGCCCGAGGTGAGGCGCTGCCACTCGTTTCCTCTGGTCCCGGCCATCTGCGCCAGCCGTACCGTCATCGGGGCGGTCTCGGCGGTGCCGCCCGAGAAGATCAGCGCGACCAGCAGGTCGTTCCACACCCACAGGAACTGGAAGATGCCGAACGCCGCCAGCGCGGGGGCCACCAGCGGCAGCACCACCTTGCGCAGGATCGTGCCGTGGGTGGCGCCGTCGACGCGGGCCGCCTCCATCAGCTCGCCCGGCAGCTCCGACATGAAGTTGTGGATCAGGAAGACGCCCAGCGGCAGCGCGAAACAGGTGTGGGCGAACCAGACCTGGATGAACTGCGCCGAGCCTTCGAGGTTCCAGGCCGGCATCAGGGTGATGCCGAAGACCTCCACGCCCTGCGAGAAGAACGACAGCAGCGGCACCAGGGCCATCTGCAGCGGCACGACCTGGAGGGCGAAGATGCCGATGTAGACCCAGTCGCGGCCGCGGAACCGCGTCCACGACAGCGCGTAGGCCGCGAAGGTGGCCAGCGCCAGCGGGAACAGCACCGACGGGATCGTGATCACGACCGAGTTGATCAGGAACGACGCCAGCCGGCCCGACGACGACGAGCTGCCGAACAGCACCTCCCGGTAGTTCTCCAGGGTGAGCTGCGGGTTGGTGAAGAACGTCCACCAGCCGGTCTGCTTGATGTCGTCCTCGGGACGGAACGACGACAGGAACAGGCCGAACGTCGGCGTCGTCCAGAGCAGCGCGATGACGACCGCGACGAGGCTCGCGACGCGGCCGGAGAGCCGCTTGCGGACCCGTCCGGCCGCGGTCTTCGGCTGCGCCGTCTTGGCGATGCTGGGGGCGATGGTGGTCATGCTCATGCCTCCCGGCGCTGCCGCAGCGAGCGGATCTGGTAGACGACGATCGGCGTGACGAGCACGAAGAGGAACACGGCCAGCGCCGCGCCCTTGCCCGCCTCGCCGTAGCGGAACGCCTGGTTGTACATCTCGTTGGCGATGACGCTGGTGTCGAACTGGCCGCCGGTCATCGTGCGGACGATGTCGAACAGCTTCAGCGTGCCGATCGACTGGGTCACCAGCACCACCACGAGCGCGGGGCGGATCGAGGGGAGCGTGACCCGGAAGAACATCTGGAGCGGGGTCGCGCCGTCGAGCCGGGCCGCCTCGACGATCTCGGCCGGGATGCCCTTGATCGCGGCCGACAGGACCACCGTGGCGAAGCCGGCCTGGATCCAGACCATGACGACGATCAGGAACAGGGTGTTGGTCGGGGCGCTCTGCAGCCACTGCTGCGGTTCGCCGCCGAGCCAGACCACGAACTGGTTGAGCAGGCCGATCTGGTCGGCCTCCTCGGGACGGTAGGCGTAGACGAACCGCCAGATGATGCCCGCGCCGACGAAGGAGATCGCCATCGGCAGGAACACCAGCGACTTGGCGATCGACTCGAAGCGCGACTTGTCCACCACGACGGCGTACACGAGACCGATGGCCGTCACCAGAAGCGGCACCAGCAGCACCCAGATCAGGGTGTTGCGCAGGACCGTGATCGCTTCGGGCTGGGTGAACATCCAGGCGTAGTTGTCGAACCCGACGAACTGGCTGCTGTCGCCGCTCATGAACGACAACATGGTGGTCCGGATGCCGGGCACCACCAGGCCGATCGTGAGCAGCACCAGCGCGGGACCGAGCAGCAGGAGCGAGTGCCCCCACGACCGTTCCTTCATCGGGGCGCGGTCGAGCAGCAGGAGCATGAGGCCGACGAAGGCGAGGAACGCGACCACGCCGATCAGAAGCTGGATGAGTTTGGGCGCCTCTGCGGCGAAATCGAAGAAGAAGTCCATGGGGGAGGTCTCCCGGGTGCGGATGTGCCCGGCCCCGGAGCGCGTGGCTCCGGGACCGGGCAGCGGTCCCTAGATCAGTTCTTCGGCCAGGAGGCCTCGATGAAGTCGAGGGTCGACTTCGTGTCCTTGCCGTTGATCCAGTCGGTCATGCCCTTCCAGAAGGTGCCCGCGCCCACGGCGGCCGGCATCAGGTCGGAGCCGTCGAAGCGGAAGACCGTGCTCGGGTCCTGCAGCATCTCGATCGAGAGCTTGTCGATCGCGTTGGCGGCCTTGCTGACGTCGACCTTCTTGTTGGCCGAGACGTAGGTGCCGAGCGCCATGCGGCGGTTCGGGAAGTCGCCGCCGGCGAGGTAGGCCTGCACGGCCTGGACCTCGGGACGGTCGGCGAACGCGGCCACGAACTCACCGGCGCCGAGCACCGGCTTGCTGTTGGCGTCGTTGCCCGGCAGGTAGAACGCGAAGACGTCGCCGTCCTCGGCCACCTTGGTGCCCTCGGGCCAGAAGTTGGCGTAGAAGGACGCCTGGCGGTGCAGGGCGCACTGGCCCTCGGTGATCGGCACGCCGCCCTCCTGGAAGGCGGTCGCGGCGATCGACTTCACGGGGCCGTAGCCGCCGTTGACGTACTTCTCGTTCTTCAGGATCGCGCCGACCTTGTCGACGGCGGTGACCATCTTGGGGTCGTTGAACGGCAGGTCGTGGGCGACCCACTGGTCGTAGCCCTCGGGGCCGAGGTCACGGAGGACGACGTCCTCGATCCAGTCGGTGGCGGGCCAGCCGGTGGCGTCGCCCGACTCGATGCCGGCGCACCACGGCTTGATGCCGGAGGCCGCGATCGTCTCGGTCAGGGTCATCAGCTCGGCCCACGTGGTGGGGATCTTCCAGCCCTTTTCGGCGAACATCGAGGGGGAGTACCACACGAACGACTTCACGCTGGCGCCCAGGGGCGCGCCGTAGAAGACGTTGTCGACCGTGGAGTACTTGATCCAGTCGGGGGACCAGTTCTCGTTGGCGAGGGACTTGACCTTGTCGCTGGCCGGCTTCAGCTTGCCGGCCTTGGCGAAGCGCTCAAGGAGACCGGGCTGCGGGAAGAACGCGATGTCCGGCGGGTTGCCGGCGTCGGCGCGCACCTGGATCTGCGCCTCGAACTCGCCGGTGCCCTCATAGGAGATCTTGATGCCGGTGCACTTGCTGAAGGGACCCCAGGCCTGCTCGAACAGGTCGGCCTCAGCGTCACGGATCGGCGAGTAGATGCTCACCGTCGTGCCGTCGAACTTGCCGTACTCGGTGAACGGCGCGCAGTCCGCCGACGCCGCGTCGCCGCCGGCGCTGGCGCTGGTCGCCGGGCCGGCGGTGTCGCCGCCGGAGCTCCCGCAGCCGGTGGCGACGAGTGCCAAGCCCAAACTTGCCGCAATGGCGGACAAACGGGCGGGTCGTGAGAGGAGCGACATGGACCCTTCCTCCAAAGTTCTTCCATGAACTCTCATCAGAGAGCGGTTCCGGAAGCTTCACCCCGGTTACGACGGCGTGTCAATCCATGTGAGATTACGGTTACCGCATTGTGAATTGGACAGTTCCGTTATCGTGGAGAGCGCTCTCTGGTGACGTCGCAGCCGGTGGCGGGCCGAGGGTCGACCGTCACATTCCCGGCATTGAGCGCTCTAAGCACCATCGCAGGACACGTTATGAGGACAGGGGTGGGAGCGCGACCACGGTTGTGTTCCGATTCGGTCACCACCCCCCTGTAAGTGTTTTTCCGCATGTATCAACAAATAGGCGGCATTACTCCGCGGCGGTCGGTCGCGGCCGCGCGGGCGGCGTTCCGCCGCGGCCCGGCGGGCCCGCCCGGCGGCTCCTCCGGAAGCCATGATAGAGAGCGCTCTCAGGCGCGGATCGTTGACGCAGCGTGAAGCTCGCGTCAACAGAGCCTCATCCGTCACCGGAAAACACTGTGATGAACGCCCCGCGTTGACATCGAGGCCGCCTTGCCGGGATGCTGGCTGAGAGCGCTCTCACAGGGAGGGCCGGTTGGGTGGGGGCGGCAGCATGACCGTGTCGGCGGATCTGGCCAGGGGGGCGGAGATCCTGGAATTCCCGAAGGGGTTCGTCTGGGGCACGGCGACCGCCGCCTACCAGATCGAGGGGGCCACCCGTGAGGGGGGACGCGGCCCCAGCATCTGGGACACCTTCAGCGCCACCCCGGGCAAGGTCTTCCAGGGCCACACCGGCGAGGTCGCGTGCGACCACTACCACCGCCACCGCGACGACGTCGCGCTGATGGCCTCGCTCGGCATGTCGGCCTACCGCTTCTCGGTCGCCTGGCCGCGCGTCCAGCCCAGCGGCAGCGGCCCGGCCAACCCGCACGGCCTCGACTTCTACGACCGCCTCGTCGACGACCTCCACGCGGCCGGCGTCACCCCGATCGTCACCCTCTACCACTGGGACCTGCCGCAGGCCCTCGAAGACCGGGGCGGCTGGACCAACCGCGACACCGCCGAGCGGTTCGCCGAGTACTCCGCCGCCGTCCACCGCCGCCTCGGCGACCGCATCGAGACCTGGACGACCCTGAACGAGCCGTGGTGCTCGGCCTTCCTCGGCTACGCCGCCGGCATCCACGCCCCCGGCCGCACCGACCCCGCCGCCTCCTTCGAGGCCGCCCACCACCTGCTGCTCGGCCACGGGCTCGCCACCCGCGAGCTGCGCGCCCTCGGCGCGAAGCAGATCAGCATCACCCACGCGCTCTCGCCGGTCAGGGGCGCCGACCCCGACGCCGTGGCGGTGCCCGACGGCATCATGAACCGGATCTTCCTCGACCCGATCCTGCGCGGCGTCTACCCGGCCGACGTGGTGGCCCGCGCCGCCCGCTTCACCGACTGGTCGTTCGTCCGCGACGGCGACCTCGAGGTGATCAGCCAGCCGATCGACCTGCTCGGCGTCAACTACTACAACCCGACCTTCACCGAGCCCCGCCCCGGCGAGCCCGCCAACCCGGTCTTCCCTGGCAGCGAGGGCATCGGCTTCCCCGTGCCCGACGGTCCGAAGACCGCCATGGGCTGGCCCATCGAGGCCGCGGGCCTCACCGAACTGCTGGTGAACCTGTCCCGCGACTACCCCGGCGTGCCGCTCATGATCACCGAGAACGGCGCCGCCTTCGACGACACGCTCATCGGGGGCCGTGTCGACGACAGGCGGCGCGTGGAATTCCTCGACGCCCACTTCCGGGCCGCGCACGCCGCCATCGAGGCCGGCGTCGACCTGCGCGGATACCTGGTCTGGAGCTTCCTGGACAACTACGAGTGGGCCTTCGGGTACGACAAGCGCTTCGGCCTGGTCTACATCGACTACGCCACCCAGGAGCGGGTCCCGAAGGACAGCGCCAAGTGGTACGCCGAGGTGATCCGCAGGAACGGCCTGGCGTGAGCCGGCCCACCCTGGAGAAGGTGGCCGCCCGCGCGGGCGTGTCCCGCGCGACGGTCTCCCGCGTCGTCAACGGCTCGACGACGGTGGCCGAGCACATCCGCGTGGCGGTCCAGCGGGCCGTCGAGGAGCTCGGCTACGTGCCCAACCAGGCCGCCCGGTCGCTGGTGACCCAGCGGGCCGACTCGATCGCGCTGGTCTTCTCCGAGCCGCCGGTCCGGGTCTTCTCCGACGACCCGACCTTCGCCGGCATCATCCGCGGGGTCTCGGCCGAGGCCGACGCGGCCGACAAGCAGGTCGTCCTGATGCTCGCCGGATCGTCGCGCGGGCACGAACGGGTCGAGCGCTACACGACCTCGGGCCACGTCGACGGGGTGATCGTCGCCTCGATGCACGGCGCCGACCCGCTGCCCGCCGCGCTGGCCCGCCGGGGCATCCCGGTGGTGTGCAGCGGGCGGCCCCTGACGGGGTCCTCTCTCCCGTACGTCGATATCGACAACGTCGGGGGCGCGGAGTCGGCGGTGCGGCGCCTGCTGGAGTCGGGCCGCCGGCGGATCGCCACCGTCGCCGGGCCGCCCGACATGGTCGCCGGGATCGACCGGCTGACCGGCTACCGGAACGCGCTGCGCGACTCGGGGAGGCGCTCGATCATCGCGATCGGCGACTTCACCCGCGACAGCGGCTTCGAGGGCATGACCCAGCTGCTCGACGACGACCCGGGCCTCGACGCGGTGTTCGCGGCCTCCGACATGATGGCGCTGGGCGCGCTGCGGGCGCTGCGGCAGGCGGGCCGCCGGGTGCCCGACGACGTGGCCGTGATCGGCTACGACGACGTCCCGGCCGCGCCCTACGCCGACCCGCCGCTGACCACGATCCGGCAGCCGACCATGCGCATGGGGCGCGAGCTGGTCAGGCTGCTGCTGAACCCGGGGGAGCCGTCGGTGATCCTGCCGACCGAGCTGGTGGTCAGGGAGTCGGCCTAGCGTTCTCGATCGCGGTCTTCATCTCGGCGGCGCCGTAGCGCATCCGGATCTCGACGTCGGCGTAGGCGGAGTCGGGGAGGAAGTCGGCCGTCCAGACGAGCACCCCGTCGGGCCGCACCTCGAACGAGGCGTGGTGGTGGGTGAGCGGCGGCCGGGCGCCCTCGACGACCGCGTAGGAGAAGCGCCGGGCCGTGTCGTCGAGAGAGACGATCAGCTCGGTGACGACGTTGCCGTCGGGGAAGGTGAGGAGACGCCGGCCGTCTTCGATCGCCGTGCCGGCGACGCGGCCGGGCAGCAGCCTCTCGTGGACGGCCCCGATGTCGCGGATGACGTCCCACACGTGATCGGGCGGGGCGTCGATCGGCAGTTCGACTCTGACGGAGGCCACGGCGGGACCCTACCGTGTTTCCCGGAGCGGACTCACGGGGCTCAGACGATCTTCCCGTCGATGCCCCAGAGCGCGGCGACGTGGTCGAGGTTCTCCTGGAACACGCCGTCGACGCCGGTCGCCACCCACCCGTCAGGGGGCTCGCGATCGGCGGGGCAGAGGGAGTAGTTCCCCTCCCCATCCATGATGACCTTGAACGTACGGGGGGCCATAACTGCCCCTTTCCACCGACTGAGAGCGCTCTCTGTTCAGAGAACACCCGTTCCACTGGAACGTCAAGAGGTGTACGTTCAATCCCTGAACAAGGGAGATCTTTCGATGGCCAACTCCTTGACGGCTCTGCGGGAGACCAACCGCCGCCTGATCACGGAAACGGTGCGTAAGTCGGGCGCCCTCACCCAGGCGCAGCTGGCCCGCCAGACGGGCCTGTCCCCGGCCACCGTCTCGACCATCGTCAGGGAACTGCGCGACGCGGGGCTGGTGGAGATCTCCCAGGCCGGCGGGCGGCGTCACCTCATCTCCCCGGCCCGCGAGACCGGGCTCGTGGTCGGCGTCGACTTCGGGCACTCGCACCTGCGGGTGGCGCTGGCCGAGCGGTCCCACCGCGTGCTGGCCGAGGAGGCGATGCCGTTCGACGTGGGGGCCCGCGCCCCCGAGGGCCTGGCGGCGGCCGAACGCCTGATCGTCGGGCTGCTGGGGCGGGCGGGCGTGAACCGCGCCGAGATCAAGGCCGTGGGGCTCGGGCTGCCCGGCCCGATCGACCCCGAGACGGGGATCATGGGGTCGAGCACCATACTGCCGGGCTGGGCCGGCGTCGATCCCGCCGCCGAGCTGGGACGACGTCTCGGCGTGCCGGTCGTGGTCGACAACGACGCCAACCTCGGTGCGCTGGCCGAGGCCACGTGGGGGGCGGCCAAGGGGTGGCGCGAGGTGGCGTACATGAAGATCGGCACGGGGGTCGGGGCGAGCATCCTGATCAACGGGCTGCTCTACCGGGGGGCCACCGGCACGGCCGGGGAGCTCGGCCACATCACCATCGACGAGAACGGCCGGTTGTGCCGGTGCGGCAACCGCGGCTGCCTGGAGACGCTGGCCGGCGGCCAGCAGCTGATCGACCTGGTCCGGCCGACCCACGGGCAGGTCACGGTGTCGCGGCTGGTCGAGCTGGCGCACGGCGGCGACATCGGCTGCCGCCGCGTGATCGCCGACGCGGGGCGGCACCTCGGGGTCGCGGTGGCGAGCCTGTGCAACATCCTCAACCCGGGCCTGGTGGTGATCGGCGGGGCGCTGGCCGAGGCCGGTCCGCTGCTGATCGAGCCGATCATGACCGTGGTCGGCCGGCTGGCCATCCCGAGCGCGGCCCGCGCGGTCAACGTGGTGAAGGGTGAACTGGGAGAGCGCGCCGGAGTGCTCGGAGCGCTCGCGCATGTTCAGAGCCCGAACGTGGAGAGCGCTCTCTAAAACCTTCACCTTGGGCCTTGACGACGTGTGAAGCCGAGCGCACAGTAACGGCAATCTGCGACTTCCCACGTCCCGAAAGGTTCCGATGGCGACCTTACGAGTCGGTAAACGCTCTCTGATCGGGTGGATCGCCGCACTGATGGTCCCGGTCCTGTGCATCGGCGTCGCCAACGCCGCCGTCCCCTCGACCCCCTCGGGCTGGACCCTCGTCTGGTCCGACGACTTCAACGGCTCGGCCGGCACGCTGCCCTCGTCCACCAACTGGATCATCGACACCGGCCACGCCTACCCCGGCGGCCCCGCCAACTGGGGCACCGGAGAGATCCAGAACTACACGTCCAGCACCAGCAACCTCAGCCTCGACGGCAGCGGCAACCTGCGCATCACCCCGATCGGCAGCGGCCAGAACTGGACCTCCGCCCGCATCGAGAGCCGCCGCGCCGACTTCAAGCCCGCCTCCGGCCGCATCCTGCGCATCGAGGGCCGGATCCAGATGCCCAACGTGACCGGCAACGCGGCGCTCGGCTACTGGCCCGCCTTCTGGGCCCTCGGCGCGCCCTACCGCGGCAACTACTGGAACTGGCCCGGCATCGGCGAGTTCGACATCATGGAGAACGTCAACGGGATCAACCAGGTCTGGGCCGTGCTGCACTGCGGCGTCTCACCCGGCGGCCCGTGCAACGAGACCAACGGCCTGGGGGCCTTCAGAACCTGCCCCGGTTCGTCCTGCCAGTCGGCGTTCCACACTTACCGGTTCGAATGGGACCGCTCGATCACGCCCAACCAGTTCCGCTGGTACGTGGACGGCGTCAACTACCACACCCTGTCGCAGAACCAGTTCGACGCGACGACCTGGAACAACATGACCAGCCACGCGGGCTACTTCCTGCTGCTCAACGTGGCCATGGGCGGCGGCTTCCCCAACGGCGTCGCCGGGTTCGGCACCCCGACCTCCGCCACCGTCAGCGGCCGCCCGATGGTCGTCGACTACGTCGCCGTCTGGCAGAGCGGCACCGGCACGACCCCGCCCCCGTCATCGCCGCCCCCGACCGGCGGCGTGATCCAGGCCGAGTCGTACGCCGCCCAGCAGGGCACCCAGCTGGAGACCACGACCGACTCGGGCGGCGGCCAGAACGTCGCCTACATCTCCAACGGCGACTGGCTGCGCTACACGGTGAACTTCAGCGGCGAGACCCAGTTCAACGCCCGCGTCGCCTCCGGCGCGGCCGGCGGGGTCAGCGGGCTCGTGCAGGTCAGGCTCGGCAGCCCCACGGGCACGATCATCGGGCAGATGTCGGTCGGCAACACCGGCGGCTGGCAGTCGTGGCGGACCGTGCCGGCCAACATCTCGGCGGTCAGCGGCACCCAGACCGTCTACCTCACCTTCAGCAGCGGCCAGCCGGCCGACTTCGTCAACCTCAACTACTTCAGCTTCTCCCGGTAGAGGTCGCGCAGCAGCGCGACCTCGGCGCAGTGGTGGACGAACTCCCGGTTCAGCCACCAGACGATCGAGATGAACGGCACCGTGGGGTCGAGCCCCGCAGGGAACTGGCTGAACCCCACGGTGTCGAGCTGCCCTTCGGTCAGCCCGTCGACGTCCTCCATCCACCGCTCGACGCTCTCGAACATCCGCTTCTGGGCGTCGTCGGCCGTGTGGGGGATCTCCAGGTCGTCGAAGAGCAGGCGCCGGTTGCCGAACGTCCAGTCCCAGCGCATCTCGAAGCAGGCGAGCAGGTGCGTCATCCGCCAGCCGATGCTGGTGACGGGCGGCGGGATGGGCTCGTGGGGGCTGAAGTCGGCGATCCAGTCGCCCTTGCCGTAGACGTCCACGTCGCCGTCGAGCCGTCTCCTGACCGTCCAGGAGTTGCCCGGGGAGGGTTCCCAGAAGTACTCGTCGTCGGTCAGGCCGGCCAGCCGGGCCCTGGTGAAGCTGATCGAACTCTCCAGCTGGTCGAGCAGCAGGCCGACCCGATCGGTGCGCAGTTCCATGCCCGGGGCACTACCCCCGGACCGTCCACTCATGAGCGTCGAGGAACGACCGGTCGCCGACGAGGTAGAGCAGCACCATCCGCCGGACCTGCTCCTTGTCGGTCGTGGACGTCGACCTGATGACGCCCTCTTCCTTGAAGTCGACCTCGTAGCCGGGGGAGACCTGGATGAAATGGTGCCCGTAGACGACCAGCGCCATGAACGGATTCTCGGCCGACAGGGTCTCCAGCACGTCGTTGACCAGATTGAGGTCGGGATCGAGGGCGTTGACGCCGTCACCGGTGTGCAACTGGACTTCCCGGTACGCCCCCAGCGGCTCCCGGTTGTGGATCAGGTGGCGGCGGGCGTCGTAACAGACGAGCCCGTGCTCGCGGGCGAACTCGAAGGCGGCGTTCCCGACCTCGTCGACGGCCTCGTCGGGCCCCGACACGAGCGCCCCGTCGACGGTGCCGCCCGGCAGGGCGGCGGCGAGACTCCGGCTGACGTCCTCGGGGATCCGGACCTTCCGGTACCGGTCCCGCGCCTCCTCCTTGGAGATCGGTTCGGGTTCGTACCAGAGGGCCAGCTCGAAGGTCATGCGTAGACGATAGGGCTAGATCTCCTGCGCCCGGCGCCTGGCCGCCACCGCCAGGTCTCTGACGACCTGGATCAGCTCGGCCGGATCGAACGGCTTGGTCAGATAGGAGTCGACCCCGATGCCGAGCCCCCGCCGCTTGTCGTCCTCCTGCGCCCGCGCCGTGATCAGCACGACCTTGACGTGGGTGGTGCGCGGATCGGTCCGCAACTTGGTGGCCGTCTCCCACCCGTCGAGCCGCGGCATCATGACGTCGAGGGTGATCACGTCGGGATCGACCTCCCTGACCCGATCGAGGCAGTCCTGCCCGTCGAAGGCTGTATAGACATCGAAGCCCTCCAAGGTCAGATTGACCGCGATGAGCTGCCGGATGACCTCGTCGTCGTCGACGACCAGTACGCGCCCCAAAACCTCACCCACGGCCGCGAGGCTACCCGGGAGGGACGGCGGGCGCGGGGTTTTCGGGGGATGTGTGCCCGGGCGCGTCGCATAACGGTGTGCGAAGGGGGTGTGGAGTGCTGGTAACCTAGGCTTGTTCCTGAGCCCCCTTAGCTCAGGGGATAGAGCACCGGCCTCCGGAGCCGGGAGCGCAAGTTCGAATCTTGCAGGGGGCACCTGAATCCGAACCCTCACGACCCCGGTCGTGGGGGTTTCCTCGTTCTCAGGCCACGTCCCCGCACATCGCGTCCAGCGCCTCCGCCGAGTGCCCGTCGTGTCCCGCCTGAAAAGTGATCAGGTGCAACCCCGGCGACCCCGCCAGCGAGAACACCTCGCAGTTGACCGCCAGTTCCCCCACCAGCTCGTGCCGGAAGCGCCGCGTCCGGCCCGGTTCGATCTGGACCTCGTACCGGGCCCAGGCGTCGCGGAACTCCGGGCTCTGGTCGGTCAGTTCCTCGATCAGGTCCGACATGCGGGTGTCGTGGAGGTTGCGGCCGGCGTTGGCGCGGAAGTGGGCGACCTTGGCTCTGGCGGTCGACTCCCAGTCGGCGTAGAACTCGCGGGCGACGGGGTCGAAGAACATCGCGCGCAGCGTGTTGTTGCCGATCTTCGGGGTGCGGCCGAGGCCCTTCTCGTAGAAGGCCGTGGCCGAGGGGTTGAGGGCGACCGTCTCCATGTACTGGTTGACGATGAAGGCGGGGGTGCGGGGCCAGCTGTCCATCAGGCGGATCAGGTGGGGGCTGACCTCGTCGGAGGGGCTCTCCTCCGGGTCGGCGGGTGAGGGGCCCCTGGCCAGGGCGTAGAGGTGGGCGACGGCGTCGGCGCCGAGGGCGTAGACCTCGGTCAGGGCGGCGATGACCTGGTCGGAGGGGTTGCGTTCGCGTCCTTGTTCCAGGCGGACGTAGTAGTCGGTGCTGACGCCGATCAGCATCGCGACCTCCTCCCGTCTGAGGCCGGGGGTGCGGCGGGAGCCGGCGTCCGGGAGGTCGACTCGGGCGGGAGCGGTGATCTCGCGCCGGGCCCGGAGGAACTCGCCGAGCTTTCTGTCGGTTTCCATATACGCACCTTATGCGCCCTATGTCTGTTTTGCCTGGGTGTGCCACGGCCACCCACGGTCAGGCGATCCGGCTTACGTTCGGTGGCATGAACAGCAGTTTCCCGTCCGATCCGGGCCTTCGGGGGCTCATGGACGACTGGCAGGACCTGGCCGTCCTGCTCTGCGACCCGGTGATGAACGTGCGCGCGGCCAACGATCTCGGCGCCGCGCTGCTCGGCGGGCTGAGCCATGCCGACAACCTGTTCAGGCTGGTCTTCCTCGACCCGGCGGCGACCGAGTTCTTCACCGAGTGGACGCACATCGCCGCCGCCGCGATCGACGTCCTGCACACGATCGTCGCCGAAGGACAGGCGTCCGGCCTCGACGACCTGCTCGGCGAGCTCACCGAGGGCAGCCGGGACTTCCGGCGGATCTACGCCGGGCACGACCTGTCGTCGGACGCCCGCCGGGTCAAGCGCCTGCGCCACCCCGTGGTCGGCGAACTCACGCTCTTCTGCGACGTCCTCGACGTCGTCCGCCTGCCCGGCTACCGGGTTCTCGCCCTCCAGGCCGAGCCCGGCAGCCCGTCGGAACACTCGCTCAGTCTCCTGGGCAGCCTGGCCGCGACGGCCAGTTGAACGAACGACCGGAGGTCAACGTGACCATCGTCCATCCGTCCCGATCCATCCGTACGCGTTGCACCACGGCGACCCTGCTGCTGGTCCTGACCGTCCTGGCTGTCCTGATCACGCTGGACGCGATCGTCATGCCCCTCCACCCCTCCCTGTCCCTCCACGGGCACGACCTGGAACTGCTGCTGATCGGGTCGGGCCTGGTGCTGACCGCCGTCGCGGGGGCCGGGACCTGGTGGGCCGTCGGCCGGGCGCTGCGGCCCATCAGGGCCATCCAGGGCGACATCGACAAGATCACCGCCAACGACCTGGGCCGGGGACTGGCCGTGCCGCCGGGGGGCGCCGAGTTCGCCGAGCTGGTCCGGGCCGCCAACCTCACCTTCGCCCGCCTGGAGGGGGCGGTCGCCCGGCAGCGCGGGTTCGCCGCCCTGGCCTCCCACGAGCTGCGCAACCCGCTGGCGGGCCTGCGCGCCGAGCTGGAGGACGCCATCGACCACCCCGAGGACACCGATCCGCGGCGCAGCCTGCGGGCGGCCCTGTCGTCCGTCGACCGGCTGGAGACGATCGTCACCGACCTGCTCGCCCAGTCGAGCGTCGACGACGCCGACACCGCCGTCCCGCACGAGCTCGTCGACCTGACCGAACTGCTCGTCCAGGAGACCGCGCGGGCGAACCGGAGCGGGCACGGGGTCCCGGTCCGGCTCTACGTCGAGGGTCACATGTGGATCTGCGGGTCGCGCATCCAGCTCATCCGCGCTGTGACCAACCTGCTCGGCAACGCCCGGCGGCACGCCGCCACCTCGGTTCGCCTCAGCCTGACCACGGTCGGCGACCAGGCGGCGGTGGCCGTCACCGACGACGGTCCGGGCATCCCGCCCGCCGACCGCCAGCGGGTCTTCGAGCGGTTCGTCCGACTGGACGACGCCCGGCGCCTCGACGCGGGCGGCAGCGGCCTCGGCCTGGCGATCACCCGCGACATCGCGCACCGCCACGGCGGCAAGCTGACCTTGGAGGACTCGGTGGCGGGGGCCCGGTTCGTGTTGTGGATCCCGCTCTTCGGCGCCGTCGCCGACACGTGCGCAGACGACCCTGCAGTAGTCCGCTAATTCGTACATATGGTGATGAAATGGACAACGGTAGCAACAATCTCCTCGGCGACTTCCTGCGCGCCCGGCGTGCGTCCACCAGTCCAGCCCAGGCGGGCTTCCTGCACGCCCCCTCGCGCCGCACACCGGGGCTGCGGCGCGAGGAGGTGGCGATGCTCGCCGGAGTGAGCAACTCCTATTACGTCCGGCTGGAACAGGGCCGCGAACGCAACCCCTCCGCCCAGGTGCTCAGCGCCCTGGCCCGGGTGCTGCGGCTGGAATCCGACGCCACCGAATACCTCTACTCGCTGGCCCACCCGTGGGCCCGGCCGCAACCGGAGACGGGGGTCATGGACCAGGTCAGCCCGAGCCTGCTGCGCCTGGTCAACCTGTCTCGCCACGCGCCCGCGCTGGTGCTGGGCCGCCGCTTCGAGGTGCTGGCCCACAATCCTCTCCTCGAGGCCCTGTACGAGGGCATGACGCACATCGACCACTGCGTGCGCATGATCTACCTCAGCCCGGTCGCGGCCGACTTCTATCCCGACTGGGAGAAGGCCGCCCGCGCCAAGACGGCCCAGCTGCGCACCGTCGTGGCGGCCGACCCCGACGACCCCTACCTCCGGGGCCTGGTGGCCGAACTGACCGCCGCGAGCCCGGAGTTCCGCCGTATCTGGGCGCTGCACGAGGTCCAGGCGCGCGGCAACGAGATCAAGGAACTGCGCCATCCCCGGCTGGGCGACCTCAGCCTGACGTGGGAGGTGCTGTCGGTCAGCGGCACCGGCCAGAAATTCGTCTCCCTGTCGGCCGAGCCCGGCAGCCATTCGGAATGGGCGCTGCGGGAACTCGCCACCGAGGCCACTCCGGCATCGATCGCATAATCCGCGATCTGTATAGAGAAGTCGTTCCGGCGTGAGCCGGCCGGTGTCTCGCGTGACGCTCTGAGCAGGGGTTTCGTCACGCGGACCGGCCGGCTTTCGCTTGTCACGAAATGGTAACGACGATGCTTTGTCGAAATATCAACTAACCGTGTCAAGGTACTTGACTACTCTCGGGCCTGCCTGAATTGGTAGTAGTTCGGAATCGGAGAAAGTCCCGATGGAGCCCCTGCACCCGTACTTCCGCCCAGAGTCGGTCCAATGAGCGCGTCACCCCAGCCGGAGCCGGCCATTCTCCGCGCACGCGCGTACGCCAGAACCCATCACCTGCCCAGTCCTTCTCTGCTCGTCGACCTGCCAACGGTCTCCGCGGCCTACCGCGCGCTGTCCGGGGCGTTCCCCGGCGCCGGCATCCTCTACGCGGTCAAGGCCAACGCCGCACCCGAAGTGATCTCCACGCTGTTCGACCTCGGCTCGGGGTTCGACGTCGCCAGCATCGGCGAGGTCGAGCGCTGCCTCTCCCGGGGCGTGCCCGGCCGGTTCCTCAGCTACAGCAACCCGGTCAAGAAGGCCGCCGACATCGCCGCCGCCTACCGGCTCGGCGTCCGCACCTTCGCCTTCGACAACCCCCGCGACCTGGCCCACATCGCCCGGTGGGCGCCCCGGTCGAACGTCTTCTGCCGGATCGCGGTCAACCCGCCCGATGCGGTGATGCCCTTCGGCGGCAAGTTCGGCTGCGACCCCGACGCCGCCGCGCAGCTGCTCGCCGACGCCGCGGCGAACGGGCTCCGGCCGCTCGGCCTCACCTGGCACGTCGGGTCGCAGCAGTGCAACCCCGACGCCTGGGACGTCGGCATCGCGGCGGCGGCGAAGATCGCGCTGCAGCTGGAGCCGGCCGGGGTCAGGCTGCCGATGATCAATCTCGGCGGCGGCCTGCCGATCTCGTACAACCCCAGCCCCGCGTTCGGGAACCGGCCCCTCATCGAGGTGTTCGGCGAGGCGGTCAACTCCTCGGTGAACCGGCACTTCGGCAGCCGTGACCGTCCTCGCCTGCTTCTGGAGCCCGGACGGGCCATGGTCGGGGCGGCCGGGATCATCCGCTCGGAGGTGGTGACCGTCAGGGAAGGGCGGGCCGCCGACCACCGTCGCTGGGTGTTCCTGGACGTCGGCCGCTACAACGGCCTCGTCGAGACCGAGAACGAGGCCATCGCCTACCGGCTGCGCACCCCCGGCGTGACCGGCCCCACCGGCCCGGTCGTGCTGGCCGGCCCGACCAGCGACGGCGACGACGTGATCTACCAGCGCGTCCAGTACGAACTCCCCCTGGCGCTGGCGCCCGGCGACGTGGTGGAGATCCTGGACGCGGGGGCGTACACCTCCAGCTACTCGTGCGCCGCCGTGAACGGGCTGCCCGCGCTCCCCACGTTCTGCGTGGAGGAACGATGACCGTCGCGATCGGCGAGTTCGCCGGCTGTCACGTGCTCGCCGAGCTGCGGGGGGTCGACGCCGGGCTCCTCGACGACCTCGCCCACCTGGAGGTCGCGCTCAAGCGGGCGCTGGCCGCGGCGGGGGCGACCATCCTGGAGATGAGCTCGCACCGGTTCATGCCCCAGGGGGTCACCATCCTGGCGCTGCTGGCCGAGTCCCACGCGTCGCTGCACACCTACCCGGAGCACGCCGCCGTGTTCGTCGACGTGTTCACCTGCGGCACGGCCGACCCGCGCACCGCGGTCGACCTGCTCACCCACGAGCTCCAGCCCGGCGAGGTCACCGTCCAGGTGATCCGCCGCGGCGACCCGCCTTCGTCGGAGGTACGCGCATGATCACCATCAACGGCACCACCTGGGTCGCCGAGCCCATCGCCGACGGCATGGAACGGCTCTGGCGCGTCGACGAGGTCATCCACAGCGAGATCACCCCGTTCCAGACGCTCGACTTCGCCCGCACCGCCCACGGCATCACCCTGTTCGCCAACGGCGAGCGGCAGAGCAGCGAGCAGACCCAGCAGGTCTACCACGAGGCGCTGACCATCCCGCCGGTGCTTCTGGCCGACCGGGTCGATCGTTGCCTCGTCATCGGATCGAGCGAGGGCGTCGCCTGCCAGATGCTCGTCGCCTGCGGCGCGACCAGGGTCGACCACGTCGACATCGACGAGCAGGCGGTCAAGCTGTGCGCGAGCCGCCTGCCCTACGGCTACACGGAGAAGGAACTGGCCGCCGCCGAGGGCGACGAGGGCCCGATCCACGTCCACTACGAAGACGGCTACGCCTTCGTCGAGGCCGCCGTCGCGGCCGGCCAGACCTGGGACGTCGTCATCGTCGACCTCCCCGACGAGACCGACGGCGGCACGGCCCAGCACGACCGCCTCTACAGCCCGACGTTCCTGACCCTGTGCGCGCGGGCGCTGGCCCCCGGCGGCGTCATCGCCACCCAGGCCGGCTGCCCGACCATGTGGCGCCAGACCACCCTGCGCCGCTCATGGCACAACTTCATCGCGGCGTTCCCGACGGTCGTCTACTTCGGCTCGGCGGCCCACGAGTGGGCCTTCATCAGCGGCCGCCGCGACACCGTCGACCGCCCCCACGCGGTGATGGGCAACCGCCTCCGCACGTTGTCGTACCGCCCGGCCAGCATCGACGTCCGGACCCTGGACGCCGCCCTCGTCCCCCCGCTGGAGATCCGGGGAAAATACCCGAAGGCCTGGCGACGCCGCCCTTTCGGGGGCCCGTCGCCCCGATCGTGACGCTCACGGTCGGCGGGGTCAGCGCAGTTCTCTGGCTCCCCGAAGGCTGACCGCCGAAAGGCCCCGGACCACGTCCGGGGCCCTTCTTCCGCCGGCCGCCCCCAGCCGGAACAAGCCCCAGCTGATCACCAGGGCCGGGACCACGCCCACGACGGCGAGGACGATGCCGCCCAGGCGCCCGCCCCCGCTCCACCCGGTGGCGCCGACGCTGACGACCGTGAACCACAACGCGAGCCAGGAGATCCACCGGTTCGTGTCGGCCCGCAGCCACACGAGCGACGCGAGAAGCGCGATGGCCCCGCCGATGGCGACCGGGGCCGCGTACACGGTCCAGTTGCCGGAGTACACGATCCCGGCGTAGGCGAACGGGAGCCAGGCCAGCCAGCCGGCCCCGATGGCCACGACGACGGCGGCACGCGAGGCCGCGACAGTTCTCACCCCTGCACCGTCGGAGATGGCGGGCCGGGGGGTCAAGGCGTCCGGAGGTCTCACCTTCGTCCCCTATATCCTGCGGACTCAGGTCGGCGTCGTGATGGGGGTTCGCCTTGTCTGATCATCTGCTCTTCTCCTACGGCACGCTGCGGCTCCCGCAGGTCCAGCGGGCCCGGTTCGGCCGGGAGCTCGAAGGCCGCTCCGACGCCCTGCTCGGGTTTCGGCTGGAGACGGTGAAGATCACCGACGCCTCCGTCGTCGCCGACAGCGGCAGTGACGAGCACCCCGTCGCCGTCCCCTCGCACGACCCGGGTGACGCCGTCGAGGGCATGGTTTTCACCCTCACGCCCGACGACCTGGCCGCGGCCGACGCCTACGAGGTCGACGACTACCTGCGGGTCAAGGCCGACCTGCGGTCGGGGGAGAAGGCGTGGGTGTACGTCGACGCGGCCACCGCCGAGGAGTTCCGGGCCGCCCGGCTGCTGGCGGCGCAGGCCAACGCGGTCACCCTGTTCGACGAGATCGTCAAGCGGGAGCTCATCGTCCCGGGCCTGACCGAGAAGGACCTCAGCGACGCCGTCCGCGACCTGGCCAACGAGCTGTTCGGCACCACCCGCCACTGGCACAAGCGCATCGTCAGGTCGGGGCCGAACACGCTGCTGCCCTACCGCGAGAACCCGCCCAACCGGGTCGTCGAGGCCGACGACATCCTGTTCTGCGACTTCGGGCCGATCTTCGAGGAGTTCGAGGCCGACCTCGGGCGCACCTACGTCCTGGGCGACGACCCGGTGAAGCACCGGCTGGCCGCCGACCTGCCGGTCGTGTTCGAGGCCGGGCGGCGGTTCTTCGCCGCCGACCCCGAGATGACGGGCGCGCGGTTGTTCGCCGAGGTCGACCGGCTGGCCCGGGAGCGCGGCTGGGTGCTCGGGCACGTCCACGCCGGGCACCTCGTCGGGGAGTTCCCGCACGAGAAGATCGACGCCGACGACATCGAGTCGTACGTCGCCGAGGGCAACACGACGCCGATGCGGCGCACCGACAAGGCCGGCCGGGTCGCCCACTGGATCCTGGAGATCCACCTGGTCGACGCCGAGCGCGGGTTCGGCGGCTTCTACGAGCAGCTGCTCGACCTCTAGCGGCCGGCCGCGATCGTGTCGTAGTCGGGGATGCGGGCGGCGATGGGGTCGCCGGTGAAGTCGCCGACCCAGCCGTCGTCGTCGTGGAAGAAGCGGATCGCGGTGAAGTGGGGCCTGGTGCCCATGTCGAACCAGTGGGTGGTCTGCTTCGGCACGCTCAGCAGGTCGCCGGGCTCGCAGAAGACGGCGTGCACCCTGCCGTCGACGTGCAGGTAGAAGATGCCCGAGCCCGACACGAAGAAGCGCACCTCGTCGTCGTCATGGGTGTGCTCGTTGAGGAACTTGGCGCGGGCCGCGGCGGCGACGTCGGCGGGGGCGTCGGGGCCGAGCTGGGCGACGTCGACGAAGGTGTAGCCCTCTTCGGCGACGACGGCGGCGACCTGGTCGCGGTAGGCGGCGAGCACCTCGTCCTGGGTGGCGCCGTCGAGGCCGTCGACGATCTCCCAGTGGCGCAGGCGGACGCCGATCTCCTTCAGGCTCGTCGCGATCTCGGCCTGGTCATCGGTGCGCAGGAGGGTCTCGGGGGCCGGTCCGTCGGTGTACACGGTGAGGTAGGTCATGACTGTCGTCCCTAATCAGCGGCTATCTGAGTAAATCCTACTTGAAAAGTGGACAATTCTCCCGGGCGCTGCCTAGCATCCGTGTGTGATTCACGCACGACTTCTCGGCGCATCCCTTCTCCTGGGCGTTTTGGCGCTCGCGGGATGCTCCCAGGGAACCTCCACGACCACCTCCGCGCCCTCGTCCGCTCCGGCGGCTCCGGTCGCGTCGCCCACCGCCTCCGTGCCGGCCAGGTTCGCCGCCGGGGGAGTGCGGGTCGCTCTCGTACGTCAGCTCTCCTCCGGCGACTACTTCGAGCAGTGGCTCGCTGGGGCGCAGGCCGAGGCGCAGGCCCTCAAGATCACGCTGGAGGTCTCCAGCGGCGACGGCAACAACGACAAGCAGGCGCTCAACCTGGAGCAGGCCGTCCAGCAGAAAGCCGACGCGATCATCGTCGACCACGGGTTCGCCGACACCGTCCAGCCCGCCATCAAGAAGGCCGCCGACGCCGGCGTCCCGCTGGTCGCCTTCGACGTCGACCCGGGCACGCCTGAGGCCGTGGCGCTGACGCAGGACGACCACAAGATCGCCGAACTGGCGCTCGGCGCGCTGAAGGCCGACACCGGCGGGACCGGCGACGTCCTCTACGTGTACGTCTCGGGCTTCGCCCCCCTCGACCGGCGCAACGAGGTCTGGACCCAGTTCAAGAAGGACAACCCGGGCATCAAGGAGGTCGCCCAGATCGGCGTGGTCAACAACTCCACCGCCTCGGCCGTGGCCGACCAGGCCAAGGCCGCCCTCCAGGCCAACCCGGACGTGAAGGCGATCTTCGCGCCGTACGACGAGTTCGCCAAGGGCGCCGCCATCGCGGTCAAGGAGCTCGGCCTCCAGGACCAGATCAAGATCTACGGCGCGGACGTCTCCACCGCCGACATCGGCGTCATCACCGAACCGAACAGCCCGTGGGTGGCGACCGCCACGACCGACCCGTCGAACGTCGGCCGGATCGCGGTGCGCGCCGCCGCGCTGCTGGTCGCCGGGCAGCAGGTCGGCCCCGAACTGAAGATCCCGCCGGCCCTGGTCACCCAGAAGCAGCTGCGCGACGCCGGCATCGCCAACATCGAGCAGCTCACCGGCGCCGTCCCCGAACTGACCACACCCGACGTCGCCCGGGTGCCCTGGGCCGCTCCGTGACCCGTCTGCTCTACCGGTACGGCCTGCTCGTCATCCTGGCCGCCCTGCTGGTCGTCTTCGCGGTGCTCCGGCCCGCCTTCGCCTCGTACGCCAACACGCTGATCATCCTGCAGTCGGTGGCGATCGTCGGGGTGGTGGCGCTCGGGGTGACCGTGTCGATGACCACGGGCGGCTTCGACCTGTCGGCGGGCGCGGCGGTCGGCGCGGTCGTCATGACGACCGCGCTGACGATGGTCCGGTTCAACCTCACCGGCGGCACCGCGATCGTCGTCGGGCTGCTCACCGGGCTGCTGGTCGCGGGGGCGAACGCGCTGCTCACCGTGGTGGCGCGGATCCCCGACCTGGTCGCCACGCTGGGCACGATGTTCCTGTTCCAGGGCCTGGCCCTGATCATCACCTCCGGGAAGTCGGTCGCGCCGGGCATGACCGTCGACGGCGCGCCCGCCCCCGGCCGCTACACCGAGGGCTTCGCCTGGATCGGATCCGGCAAGGTCGGCTCGGTGCCGGTCCCGGTGATCGTGTTCGCGCTGGTCGCGGTGGTCGTCTACCTGTTCCTCGAACGCACCCGCTGGGGCGTCGCCCTCTACGCCATCGGCGGCAACGCCGAGGCCGCGCGCCTGGCCGGCATCCGGGTGGCCCGCTACCGGGCCCTGGCCTACGCCGTGTCGGGCGTCTGCGCGGCCGTCGCCGGGATCATGTTGTCGGCCCGGCTCGGCCGCGGCGACGTCGGCGCGGGCGACCCCTACCTGCTCCAGTCGGTGGCCGCGGCCCTCATCGGCTACGCCGTGCTCGGCGCCAACCGCCCCAACACCGTCGGCACGGTCGTCGGCGCCGTCTTCATCGGCGTGGTGATCAACGGCATGACCATGCTGAACGCCCCCTACTACACCCAGACCTTCGTCCAGGGCGCCCTGCTCGCGGGGGCCCTCGTCGTGAGCTACACCCTCAGGAGTTCCGTTGAGCGCCTATGAGCTGCTGACCGTCGACACCGTGCCCGGCTACCTGGCGAGCCGCCCGGCGCTGGCGGCGTTCGCGAACCCGGTCTCGGTACGGGAGATCGGCGACGGCAACATGAACACCGTGTTCGCCGTGGCGGTCGGGAACGGCCCCGGCGTGGTGCTGAAGCAGTCGATGCCCTACGTCCGGGTCGACCCGGCGTGGCCGATCACCCCCGACCGCAACCGCATCGAGGCGGCCGTGCTGGCCGAGCACGGCCGGGTGGCCCCGGGCCTCGTGCCCGCCCTGCTCGACGCCGACCACGACCGGCACGTCGTCGCCCTGGAGGACCTCTCGGACCACCGGGTCTGGCGCGGGCTGCTCAACGAGGGCGTGCGCACCGACGGGGTCGCCGCCGATCTCGGCCGGTACGTCGCCAGGGTCGCCTTCGGCACCTCGGTGTTCGGCCTGGGCAACTACCGGCACAAGGCCGCCCTGGCCGCCGCCGTCAACCCCGAGTTGTGCGAGATCACCGAGGACCTGGTCTTCACCGAGCCGTACGTCGAGCACGAGCACAACAAGATCCTGCCCGCCACCAAGGCGGACGTCGCCGCCTACGCGGGCGACCCCGAGGTGCGGACCGCGATCGGGCTGGCCAAGCTGGCGTTCATGACGCGCGCCGAGGCGCTGATCCACGGCGACCTGCACACCGGCTCGGTGCTGGTGAAGCCGGGCTCGACCCGGGCGTTCGACGTCGAGTTCGCCTTCTACGGCCCGGTCGGCTTCGACCTCGGCGCCCTGTGGGGCAACTACGTGCTCGCGGCGGCGCGCGGCTTCGTCCAGGGAGACGACGCGCACGCCCGATGGGTGCTCGGGCTGGCCGAGGAGACCTGGGCCGCCTTCGAGACCGAGTTCCGGGCGTCGTGGCCCGAGCGGGTCGACCCCCGGATCTACGGCGACGGCGTGCTGGAGGGCTACCTGGCCACGGTGCGCGCGGACGCGGCCGTGTTCGGGGCGGCCAAGGCGGCCCGGCGGATCATCGGGTTTGCCCGGGTCAGCGACATCGAGACGCTGCCCGAGCCCGAGCGGGCCGTGGCGATCAGGCGGTCGCTGCGCGCGGCCCGGCACCTGCTGACCGCCGAACCCGGCCGGGATCTGTTCGACCGGGTCGGCGACCTGCTCTCCTAACGGATGGCGATCCGGTAGGACAGCAGCCATTCGACGCACTCGGTCACGTGCCGGGCGCGGTGCAGGGTGGGCGCCCACGTGTAGAGGCCGTGGTTGGCGACGATCACGGCGGGCGTCGCGGGGTCGTACCCGGCCTCGAAACGGTCGCCGAGTTCGGTCATGTCCTGGCTGTTCTCGATGACGGGGATGACGACCTCGTCGTCGTGGGCCAGGCGGCCGATGCCCTTGAGGGTCTCGACGTCCTTCAGGAGCACCCCCTTCGGCCAGTGGTGGGCCGCCACCACCGCGTTCAGCGCGTGGACGTGCACGATCGCGTCGGCGCCGGTCACCGCCGCGACCCGCGCGTGCAGACCGGCCTCGGCCGAGGGGGTCAGCGGTTCGACGCCCGCCACCGCGACCGGCTCGCCGCGCTCGCCGACCACGGCGACGTCCGACGGGGTGAGTTCGCCCTTGTCGAGGCCGCTCGCGGTGACCGCGAGCCGCAGCGGGTCGCGGGTGAGCACCTCCGACAGGTTGCCGGAGGTGCCGCGCATCCAGCCGATGGCGGTGTACCTGGCCGACTCCGCCGCCAGCCGCCCCCCGGCGGCCAGCACGTCTTCCCTGTTCATACGATCTCCTCGAAGCTCGTGACCACCCGGTGGCCGCCGAAGTCGGCCCGCTCGGCGGGCTCGCCCGGCCGCCGCAGCCCGATCGCCTGCCAGCCGGCCGCCGCCGCGGCGTCGAGTTCCGCCGGCACGTCCGACAGGAACAGCAGGTCGTCATCGCCCAGCGTGGCGGCGATGCGCTCGTAGGAGGCGCTCTCGCGTTTGGGGCCCGCGTTGACGGTGTCGAAGTGGTGCTCGACCAGCACCGAGAGGTCTCCATCGGCACTGTGCCGAAACCACGGCCGCTGGCTGGAGACCGCGCCCGACGAGAACACGGCCAGGCGGCGGCCCTCGGCGTGCCACCTGCGCAGCGCGGGCGCGACGTCGGGGAAGAAGTGGGCGGTCAGCTCGCCGCCGGCGAACCCGGCGGCCCAGATCCGGCCCTGGAGGGTCTTCAGCGGGGTGGCCTTGACGTCGCCGTCCATCCAGCCGTGCAGGATGGCGACGGTCTCCTCGGTCGTCGCGCCGCCGGTCTCCTCCACCGCCCGCGCGACCTCGGGGTCGTCGCGGTGGGCGTCGATCCACGGGCCGAGGCGCGAGCGGGCGTAGGAGTAGAGGCCGACGTGCACCGACTCGGTCGAGCTCGTGGTGCCTTCGATGTCCAGCACGATCCAGCTCATCGGGTCAGAACCTCCACGAAGTCGGCGACGAAGCGGGCCGCGTCCACCTCGGTGATCACCTTGGTGGGCGGGGCGGGCTGGTAGGGGAAGGCCGGCGGCAGGCCGTCGTGCGTCCGCATCAGCCTGGCCCTGGCCAGGAAACCGTCGGTCCGTACGTTAACCGGCCCGTCCACCCACGCGGTCGCGAACGCGGGGTCGAGCAGGATGCCGGCCGCCAGGGGGTCGTGCAGCGGGATGATCCGGCGGCCCCACTCGTTCTGGTAGAAGTCCAGATAGGCGTCGAGGATCTCGGTCGCGAACCGGGCGACCGGGGTGCCGGCGGCCCGCAGGGCGTTGACGGCCACCTCGTCGAGGATCGTGGTCGCGGTGACGTTCACGCCCACCATGACCAGCTCGTTGCGCGGGGCCGAGAAGACCGCGCGGGCCGCCTCCGGGTCGTTGTCGATGTTCGCGTCCACCATGAGCAGGCTGCCGGGCGGGGCGTACGGGCCCGAGCCGCCCATCAGCACGACCGAGCGGTAGCGGGTGAACAGCTCCGGGTCGAGGCGCAGCGCCTGGCCCAGGTTGGTCAGCGGGCCGAGGGCCAGCAGGTCGAGCTCGCCCGGCTGCTCCCGGCCCAGCCGCACCAGCAGTTCGGCGGCGCTCTCGCCGGTGGTCTCCGGCAGGGGGCGGTCGTAGCCGACGTCGCCGAGGCCGTCCTTGCCGTGGACGTATCCGGCGATGTGCGCGGTTCCGGTCAGCGGTTCGGCCGCGCCCCGGGCGATCGGCACGTCGAGGCCGAGCAGGCGGGTGACGTAGGCGATGTTGCGGGCGGCGTCGGGCTCGACGCAGTTGCCGAACACCGAGGTGAGCGCCACGATCTCGGCGTCGGGACGGCCCGCCAGGTAGAGCAGCGTGTGGGCGTCGTCGATGCCCGTGTCGGTGTCGACGACGATGCGCCTGGTCATAGTGCTTGTCTCACATCCTCCGGGCGGAAGGCGCCCTGTTCGGTGACGATCCGGGTGACCAGGTCAGGTGGTGTCGTGTCGAAGGCCGGGTAGTGGCCGGTGACGCCGTGGGCGGCGGTCCTGACCCCGAGGACGTGCAGCACCTCGTCGGGGTCGCGGTGCTCGATCACCACGTCGGCGGGGGTCGGGGCCTGCGGGTCGGGGCGCTGGACGAGCGCGTGGAAGGGCACGCCGAACCGGTGCGCGGCCAGGGCGACGCCGAGCGTGCCGACCTTGTTGATCACGTGGCCGTCGAGGGTGACGCGGTCGGCCGCGACCAAAACGACATCGGCGACGCGGTTAGCCAGCGCGGCGGCGGCCATGCCGTCGGTGATCAGGGTGGGTTCGTAGCCCATCTCGACCAGGGTCGCCGCGGTCAGCCGCGCGCCCTGGAGGTAGGGGCGCGTCTCGGTGCAGACGAACTCCAGGTACTTGCCCTGGTCCTGGGCGGCCTGGACGGTGGCGATCAGGTAGTGGTCGGCCCAGCAGTGGGTCAGCACCGTCGAGCCGTCGGGCAGCAGGCCGGCGGCGTGCCGGCCCAGGGCCGCCGACCGGTCGCGATAAGCCTGGTCGTGGGCGGCCGCCGCCGCTTCGACCTGCTCGGCCAGGTCTCCTTCGCGCAGTTCCCCGAGGATCGCGGCGACGGCGTCGCGGATGTGGTTGTTGGTGGGACGGGTGGCGACGAGCCGGTCGCCGGCCGCCCGCAGTTCCTTGAGGGCCGCCTCGCGGGGCTCGTGCCGGACCGAACGGGCGGCCAGCACCATCGCGGCCGTGGTCGCGAACAGCGGGCCCGAGCTCTGCGTGACCATGTCCCTGATCGCCCGCGCGACCTCGTCGCTGGTCGTGCAGCGCACCCAGCTCCGCTCGAACGGGTAGACGCGCCGGTCGAGGATCTCCACGGCGTCGCCGGTCAGCCTGACCGAGTTCGCCAGTTCAGGCGTGTTCACGGGTGGCCTTCCTTCTCCAGACGGCGGCGAGCACCAGCGCGGCCAGGGTGATCACATAGGGGGCGGCGTCGGCCGCCTGCTGCGGCAGGCCCGCGCCCTGGAGCCGGAACCCGAACGCCTCGGCGACGCCGAACAGCAGGCAGGCCAGCAGCAGCCGCCCGGGGCGCACGCCGCTGAGCATGACCGCCACCACGGCGATCCAGCCGCGACCGGCGCTCATGCCCTCGCCGAACAGCGTCACGTTGCCGAGCGAGAGCTGCGCCCCGGCCAGCCCGCACAACGCGCCCGCGACCAGCGTCGCGCCGTGCCGGTAACCGGAAACGCGCAGCCCCACGGCCTGGGCGGCGTCGAGATGCTGGCCCACCGCGCGCAGCCGCAGGCCCGACCGGGTCCGGGTCAGCCAGAAGGCCATGACGGCGACCAGCAGCAGCGCCACCGGCACGAGCGGCGACTGCTCTCTCAGCACGGGCACGTCGACGCCGAGTTCCCCCAGGTCGGGCAGGCCGGCCAGGTCGGGGGAACTGTAGGTGCCGCCGCTGCCGAAGATCTGCCGCATCAGGAACGCGGTCAGCCCGAGCGCGAGCAGGTTGAGCCCGACGGCGACCACGATCGGGTCGGCCCGCAACGCCACCGACGGCCCCGACAACAACGCCGAGAACAACACGGTCGCGGCGACCGCGCCCGCGACGCCGGTCCACGCGCTGCCCGTCAGGTCGCTGACCACGACGGCGACGAACGCGCCCCAGAGCAGCTGGCCCTCCAGCGCGATGTTGAACACGCCCGCGACCTGGCAGAGCAGCCCGCCGAGCGCGGCCAGCAGCACCGGCGCGGTCGCGGTCAGCACCCCGGCCAGGAACGACCATTCGAAGACGTTCACCGCGCCCTCCTGGCCCGCAGGGTCGCGAGCACCGCCACGATCACGATGATCAGCCCCTGCACGATCTGGGTGAGCTGGCTCGGCACGCCGGCCTCCCGTTCCATGCCCTGGCCGCCGACCTGGAGGAACGTCAGCAGCGCCACGGCGAGCGGCACCACCACCGGCCGCGCGCCCGCCAGCAGCACCGCCGCGACGGCGGTGAACGTGTACCCGGGCGCGGTGAGCGCGCCGTCGACGAACCGGTGCGGCGGCCCCAGCACGATCAGCGCCCCCGCGAGCCCGGCGAACGCGCCGCCGCCCGCCAGCGCGAGGGCGGCCACCCGGTCGACCCCGACCCCGCCGTAGCGGGCGAACTCGCGGTTCCGGCCGGTGGCCCGGATCTCGTAGCCGAGCACGGTCCGGCCGTTGGCGTACAACCACAGGGCGGTCAGCACCACGATCAGCGGCAGGCCGATCGTCAGGTAGCCGCTGCCGCCGAGGGCGGGCAGGTGGGCCGCCTCCGGCAGCGCCGGGGTCTGCGCGAGGCCCGTGTTCGGTTCGGCCAGCGGGAAACGCACCAGGTAGGAGGCCAGCGAGACGGCCGGGGCGCTGACGAGCAGGGTGCTGACGATGGCCGGGATGCCGAGGCGGGTGCTGAGCGGCGCCGCGACCACGGCCACCAGCCCGCCCGCGAGAGCGCCGAAGGCCAGCGGCAGCACGACGGCCACGCCCGGCGGCAGCGGCACCAGCAGCGCGACGGCCGCTGCCGTCACCCCGCCCATCGCGAGCTGGCCGTCGCCGCCGAGGTTGAACTCCCCCGCCCGCAGCGGCAGGGCGAACGCCAGCGCCATGCCGAGCGTGGGCACGAACGCGGCGACGGTGTACTCGAGGTTCCCGTCGAGCAGGGCCCCTCTGACCAGCGCCGGATAGGCCAGGGTGGGATCGACACCCACCACCAGCATCACGAGAGTGGTCAGGAGAAGCGCCCCGGCCACCGCCACGACGGGCGCGGAGGCCACCACCCGGCGGGCGACGACGGGGGCGCTCACAAGAGCCCCCCGATCCGCCGTTTCCTGAGGGGCGTCATCCGGCCCGTTTTGCGCATCGCAAGGCTTCGCGGTTTCGCGGTAAGCGTCCTCTTGTCCGCTTCGGGTTTCGCGAGGTTCGCGGTAAGCACCCTCGGGTCCGCGTCGGGTTTCGCAAGGCTTCGCGGTTTCGCCAAGGGTGTCATCCGGTCGCTCCCGTCATCGCGCGACCGATGTCCGTCTCGGGGGCGTCGCCGGGGAACTCGGCGACGACGCGGCCCTCGTACAGGACCAGGATGCGGTCGGCGAGGTCGCGGAGCTCCGTGAGCTCGCTCGACTGGAGGAGGATGGCGGCGCCCTCGTCGCGGGCCGTGCGCAGGAGGTCGTGGACGCGTTCCCGCACGCCCACGTCCACGCCCTGGGTCGGCTCCTCTGCGACCACCACCTGTGACGGGCGGGTGAGTTCGCGGGCCAGCACCGCCTTCTGGGCGTTGCCGCCCGACAGCGTGCCTATCGGGACGTCGACCGAGGCGGCGCTGATCGAGAAGCGGTCGACCAGGTCGCGGGCGCGGGCCCGCACCGCCGCCCGGGGCAACGACCAGCGGGAGGCGAGGTCGCGCTGCGCGCCCATCAGGACGTTCTCGGCCACCGACATGTCGGGCGCGGTGCCGCGGCCGTGGCGGTCCTCCGGCACGTAGGCCACCCGGGGGTCGCGGCCGGCCCGGACGGGGGTGCCCGCGAGGAACACCCCCGGGACCGCGCCGCGCAGGCCCGTCACGGAGTCGACGAGTTCCCGCTGCCCGCTGCCCGCCACCCCGGCGAGGCCGACGATCTCGCCGGGGCGCACCGCGAAGGAGACCCCCGACAGGCGGGCCACGCCGTCGGCGTCGCGCACGGTCAGGTCGCGCACCTCCAGGAGCGGATCGCCCTCCGGCGGGCGGGCCCGGCGCGGCGCCGAGGGGGCCAGCGAGCGGCCGATCATGGCGTTGACCAGTTCGTCGGCGTCGGTCTCCGACGTGGCGAACCGGCCGGTCACCCGGCCCTGGCGGAGCACGGTCACCCGGTCGCCGACGGCCAGCACCTCCGCGAGCTTGTGGGTGACGAGAAGAATCGAGACCCCGGTCGCGGCGACCGTGCGGAGCACCTCGAAGAGGCGGTCGGTCTCGCCCGGCGTCAGCACTGCCGTCGGCTCGTCGAGGATGAGCACCTCGGCGTGGCGGTAGAGGGCCCGCAGGATCTCCACCCGCTGGCGCACCCCCACCGGCAGCCCGCCGACCAGGGCCGACGGGTCGGCGCGCAGGCCGTAGCGCTCGGAGAGGGCGGCCACCGCCTCGTTCGCGGCGGCGCGGTCGAGGCGGCCGCGCCGGACCGGCTCGGCGCCGATCACGATGTTCTCGGCCACGGTCAGGCCGGGGAACAGCCGGAACCGCTGGTGGACCATGCCGAGGCCGTGGCGGATGGCGTCGGCGGGGGAGCGCAGGGCGATCCGGGTCCCGTCGCGGCGGACCTCGCCGGCGTCGGGGCGGTGCAGGCCGTACAGGATCGACATCAGAGTGGACTTGCCGGCCCCGTTCTCCCCGACCACGGCGTGCACCTCGCCCCTGGCGACCGCCAGGTCGATGCCGTCGTTGGCGAGGACGGGGCCGAACCGCTTCGTCACTCCGACGAGTTCGGCGGCGTACATCAGCTCTGGAGCGGGTCCGCGACGGTGATCTTCCCGGCGACGATGTCGTCGCGGGTCTGCTTGACCTTCGCCACCACGTCGGGGCTGGCCGCGACCGTGCAGCCGGAGGAGGCCAGGTCGTCGGCCAGGGCGGTCACGCCCACGCCGCCCTCGGCCAGGCCGTAGACCTTCACGCCGCCGGTCTTGCCGCCGAAGATCTCCTTGATGGCGGCCCGCTCGGCGACGTCCACGTTCTTGAGGACGTTGTCGACCACGTTGCCGGGGCTCAGCGCGCACTGGTTGACGTCGACGCCGAACGCCTTGCCGCCCGACGCCGCGACCGCCTCGAACACGCCCGGGTTGCCCCCCGAGGCCGCCGCGGCGATGAGGTCGACGCCGCGTCCGGTGAGGGTCTGGGCCTGCGACTTGGCCCTGGCCGGGTCGCTGAACGGGTTGGCGCCGCCGACGTAGAGCGGGGTGCCCTGGACGCCCGGCTTGGCCGAGGCCGCCCCGGCGAAGAACGGCTCGATCCAGCGGTGGATGAACGGGGTGTCGAGCGCGGCGACCACGCCGATCTGGCCGCTCTTGGAGAGCAGGCCCGCCTCGACGCCGGCCAGGTAGGCGGCCTCGTGCTCCTTGAACGACACGCACGCCAGGTTGGGCGCCTGGTCCTTGGCGCACGAGTCGACCTGGAGGAACTGCTGGCCGGGGTTGGCCTTGGGGACGGTGGCGAACACGTCGTCGAAGGAGAAGCTGATGCCCACGATCACGGTCGGCTTGGCCCGGACGGCCGCGTCGACGTTCTGCGCGATGGAGGTGGGGTCCTTGCTCTCGTACAGCTTGAAGGAGGCGCCGAGTTCCTGGGCGGCGGCCTCGGCGCCCTTGACGCCGAGCTGGAGGAAGCTGTTGGCGCCGACCGGGTTGGGGGTGATCAGGATGATCGACTTCGCCGGAGGGGCGTCGGCGGTCTGGGCGGCGTCGGTTCCGCCGCACGCCGCGAGGCCGAGAAGGAGGAGGGCTGCGGTCGCGATGGCGGGGATTGATTTCATGGTGTCCCGGTTCGAGCTGCGTAGATGGTGCCCGCAGAGCATATCTACACAATTCCTACCAAAACAACATGGTATGCCTCACCCCGCCTTGTGCAGCGACGCCATGATCAGTTTCGCGAACGCGTCGATGGTCGTGTAGCCCGTCTTCGGGCCCGAGTAGTAGAGCCACATCATGACGTTCCCGGTCCGCACCACCAGCCGGGTCTGGTTGTACGCCCCCGCGTCGCGGGTCCACGCGACGGTCGCGTCGCCGATCCGCCCGCCGACCCGGAGCCGCGTCGTCTTCTCGCGCTTGGGCTCGTCCTCCTCGGTGGCCCGGCTGCTGTCGAAGGTGAGCCGCGCCGTGGTCTCGGAGTCGAGCTGCACCTTCTGGATCTGGAGGTACTCCCCGCCGGGGGCCATCCACTGGCAGGCGTCGTTCGTCATGAACTCCTGCTTGGCCGGCGTGCCGAGCAGCTTGCGGATCTGCGCCTGGCTGACCAGGGCGCACGCCTCGGGGTTGCTGGTCAGCACCGCCTTGCCCGGCGGCTGCGTCGTGGTGGTGACCTTGGTCGCCGTCGTGGTCGTCGGCGCGGCGGGAGAGGCCGCGGTGCCGCCGGTCGAGTTCAGGTAGAGCACGCCCCCGCCGACGCCCACGACGAGCACCGCCAGCCCGGCCGCCGCGAACGCGGGCGCCTTGCTCTTCTTCGGCTTGAGCACCGACAGGGCGGTCTGGCCGGTGCCGGCGGCGACGGCCCGGAGCATGTTCGCGGCGTGCGGGGCCGGGACACGGCGGGCGGGGTCCTTGTCGAGCATGGCCGCGAGCACGGGGCCGAGGAGCGGCCCGGCGCGGCGCATCGGCGCCGGTTCGTCCATCAGCACGGCCGCCATCACGGCGGCGGGGTTGTCCCGGTGGAACGGCGCGGCGCCCTCGACCGCCGAGAACAGGGTGGCGGCGAGCGACCACAGGTCGGACGGCGGCCCGTCGGGCTCGCCGCGCAGCCGTTCGGGCGCGATGTATCCGGGCGACCCCGAGACCAGGCCCGTCTGGGTCAGGTTGACGTCGCCGGCGACGCTGGCGATGCCGAAGTCGGTCAGCAGCACCCGGCCCTGGTCGGTGACCATGATGTTGCCGGGCTTCACGTCGCGGTGCAGGATGCCCATCGAGTGGGCGGCCGAGAGGGCGTCGAGCACGGTCACGCCGATGGCGGCGGCGCGCTGCGGCGGGATCGGGCCCTCCTGCCGCACCACGGCCTGCAGCGACCGCCCTCTGACCAGCTCCATGATGATCCAGGGCCGCCCGCCTTCGAGCACCACGTCGTGGACGGTCACGATCGACGGGTGCGAGCGCAGCCGCGCCGCGGCCCGCGCCTCGCGGAGGGTGCGCTCGCGCATCTCGGCGAGCTGGTGCTCGGCCAGGTCACGGGGGAGCAGCACCTCTTTGACCGCGACCTCCTGGCGCAGGAGCTCGTCGACGGCGTGCCAGACGGCGCCCATGCCGCCCTGGCCGATACGGGAGAGCAGCCGGTAGCGGCCGGCCAGCAACGTCACGGCACAAACCGTACTTCATCCGGCGTGTCGCAGGCGTTCGAACCCGTCGAGGAGGAGGTCGAGGGCGAACTCGAACTCGAACTGGTCGTCGCAGCCCGACCCGACGACGGTCTTCTCGTCGTGGGCCACCCGCAGCGCCATCTCGGCCAGCCACGGGAACGTGGCCGCCATGGCGTGCGCGGCCTGCTCCTGGGCGTCGGGGTCGGCCGGGGTGTCGTCGAACAACTCCTGGCTGAAGCCCAGGATCCGGCTGCCCAGGGCGTGGATCGCGTGGTGGACCTCGTCGACGCCGAACCCGCCGGCCCGGAACAGGCCGATGATCGAGTCCATGTACGCCAGCACCGCCGGCGTCGGCTCGCGCCGCGACTCGATGGCCCCCGACGCCCACGGGTGCCGCAGCAGCGCCTGACGGGCGGTCAGGATGCGGCTCCTGATCGCGGGCTTCCAGTGGCCGTCGACCGGGGTGAGGTCGATCTCCGAGACGACCGCGTCGATGATGCCGTCGAGCAACTCGTCCTTGTTGGCGACGTGCTTGTAGAGCGCCATCGGCACCACGCCGAGTTCGGTCGCGAGCTTTCGCATGCTCAGCCCGTCGAGCCCGGCCTCGTCGGCCAGGGCCACGGCGGCCGCCAGAACCCGTTCGCGGCTGAGTCGAGCCAATGTTTCGTCGCCTCCTTGACGGGTGTACAGCGTACACCTATGGTCTAGGTGTACGCCGTACACCCATAGAGAGGGGAACCCCCGTGAAGGCGATTGTGCAGGACCGCTACGGCCCGCCCGACATCCTGGAGTGCAGAGACGTCCCGGCGCCCACGCCCGCGCCCGGGGAGGTGCTGGTCAAGGTGATGGCCGCCTCCCTCAACGCCCGCGACTGGCACGTGCTGCGCGGCGACCCCTACCTGGCCCGGCTCGCCTTCGGGCTGCGCAGGCCCAAGGCGCCGATCCTGGGCACCGACTTCGCCGGGGTCGTCGTCTCGGGCGAGGGCTTCGAGCCGGGGGAGGAGGTCTACGGCGAGTTCGGCGGCGCGTTCGCCGAGTACGTCCGGGTCCCGGCCGATCGCGTCGAGCGCAAGCCCGCGAGCCTCACCTTCGCGCAGGCCGCCGCGATGCCGCTGGCCGCCAACACGGCCCTCCAGGGGCTGCGGTCGCTGGAGAAGGGGCAGTCGGTGCTGATCAACGGGGCCTCGGGCGGCGTCGGCACGTTCGCCGTGCAGATCGCCAGGGCGCGGGGCGCGCGGGTGACCGCGGTGTGCAGCGCCAGGAACGCCGACCTGGCCGCGGGCCTGGGCGCCGACCGCGTCGTCGACTACCGCCAGGAGGACTTCGCCCTGACCGGCGGGCGCCACGACCTGGTCTTCGACCTGGTGGGCAACCGGTCGCTGCGCGACCTGCGCAGAGCTCTCGTGCCGGGCGGCACGCTGGTCATCTCAGGCGGCGGCGTCTTCAGCGGCGGCAGCCTCTTCGGGCCGCTCGGGCTGATCGTCCGCGCCCGGCTGGCCGCCCCCTTCGTCAAGGAGAAGATCGTCGTCCTGGAGGCCGTGCAGAGCCGGGCCGCCCTGACCGCCCTGCGCGAACTGGCCGACAGCGGTCAGGTGGTGCCGGCCGTCGACCGCACCTACGACCTCGCCGACGCCGCCGAAGCCATGCGCTACATGGAGGTCGAGCACGCGCGGGCCAACGTCGTGCTCACCGTGCATGCGGCACCTTGACCAATTCCGGGACGAAACGACGACCTCGCCTCCCCGCCCCGGCGGCACCGCTCTGAAGATCATGAGCACATGTCCTCGATGCGCCTTCTGCTCCTCGCCGGAGCACTCGCCGCCGCCGCTGTCACTCCGGTCCCCGCGTCGGCCGCCGCCGCCCCGGGCGCCATCACCTGTACGGGCGGGGAGATCGCCTTCACGATCAGCCCCGGCCTCACCCTCACCCCCAAGGACCGGTGGCTGAGCCTGGCCGGCCCGGTCGGCCACTGCGTCACCCCCGACCACCCGTCGATCAGCTCCGGCGTGCTGCGCGCCCACGGCGCGTTCACCGGCGCGTGCCCCGGCCCGCTGAACCCGGCCGACCTGGAACTGAGCATCGCCTGGAACGACGGCACGGTCAGCACCGTCACCGGCGCGAAGCTGCACGCCGACCTCCGGCAGTGGACGCTGCTGCCCGGCACGATCACCTCGGGCCCGTTCACCGGCGACGGCCTCGCCGCCCTCGGCCGGAGCCAGGGACTGCCGGACCCGTGGGTCATCCCCTGCGTCGTCGGCGGCCTCAACCACCTCGGGACGGTCGTCACGGCCTTCGCCGTCGGCTGACCCGTCCGTACGACCCGACGTCGTCGCCCCGCCGACTCGCCGATACTTGTGCCTGGCGTGCCGTCCGACCTCATCCTGTCGGGCGGCCTGGCCGTGCTCACCGGCCTGTTCGAGGGAGGATGCCCCCATGGTCACCGCACCCGACGGCGTGGAGCTCTCCGTCACGCGCACCGGCAGCGGCCCCGCCCTCATCGTGATCGACGCGGCCGGCAACTTCAGCGGCTTCCGCCCCCTCGCCGCCCCCGTCGACCTCCTGGCGGAGCACTTCTCCGTCTTCGTGTACGACCGCCGCGGGCGCGGCGCGAGCGGCGACGCGACGACGTACACGGTCGAGAAGGAGGTCGGCGACCTGGCCGCGCTCATCGACGCGGCCGGCGGCTCGGCCTGCCTCTACGGCATGTCGTCGGGCTGCCTGCTGGCCGTGCACGCCGCGGCGGCCGGGCTGAACGTGCCGAAGATCGCCCTGTTCGAGCCGCCGCTGTCCTTCGACCCCGACCCGGCGTTCACGGCGGCGGTCCGCGACGTGCTGACCTCGAAGGGCCCGCGCGCGACGGTCGAGTTCTTCAACCGCGCCATCGGCGTGCCCGACGACCTGATCGCGGGCCTGCCCCCGGAGGCGTGGTCGGTCGGCCACACCCTGGTCTACGAGTGCCTGCTCCTGGAGACGGCCTCACCCGAGTTGCTCGGCTCGGCCGACGTGCCCGCGCTCGTGATCGACAGCACCGGCAGCGCGGGACCGCTGGCCGACATGGCCGGCCTGGCGGCCGGCCACCTGCCGAAGGCGACCCGGCTGACACTGCCGGGCGAGTGGCACGGGGTGCCGGGCGAGGTGCTCGCGCCGGCGTTACGCGACTTTCTCAGTAGGGAGATCACATGAAGCCCGACCGCGTCCGCGGTTGTCTCATCGGCGGGGCCGTCGGCGACGCGCTCGGCGCCCCCGTCGAGTTCGACTCGCTGAGCCGGATCCGGGCCGCCTACGGCCCCGGCGGCATCACCGACCTGACCGACGGCCTGGTCACCGACGACACCCAGATGACCCTGTTCACCGTCGAGGGGCTCATCCGGGGTTCCGTCCGCGGCAGGGAACGCGGGCAGGGGCACGTCCCCTCGACGGTCCGGCACGCCTACCTGCGCTGGCTCGACACCCAGGACCACCAGGGCCCGCCGGTGCCCGGCGACGTCCTGCACCGGACCGGCTGGTTACGCGAGCAGACCTGGCTCTACGCCCGCCGCGCCCCCGGCAACGCGTGCCTGTCGGGGCTGCGCGGGCACGTCGCCCCGAACTCCAAGGGCTGCGGCAGCGTCATGCGCTCGGCCCCCTTCGGGCTCGGGCCGTGGCCGGCCGGCCAGGCGTACGAGTGGGCGGCCGAATGTTCGCACTTCACCCACGGCCACCCGACGGCCGCCGCCTCATCGGGCGCGCTGGCGGCGATCGTCCACCACCTGGTGAACGACACCACGCTGGACGACGCCGTGGCCGCCGCGTTGAAGCTCGTCGACGACCCCGCCACGGCCGGCGCGCTGCGGGCCGCCGTCGACCTCGCCCACGGCGGGCCGCCGTCGGCGGAGAAGGTCGAGTCGCTGGGCGAGGCGTGGGTGGCCGAGGAGGCGCTGGCCATCGGCGTCTACTGCGCGCTGGCCGGCGGCTCGTTCACCGAGGCGCTCGTTTTGGCCGCCAACCATTCGGGCGACAGCGATTCGACCGCCGCGATCTGCGGCAACCTGCTCGGCGCCGAGGGCGTGCGCATCCCGGCCGGGTGGATCGACCGGGTCGAGGGCCGCGACACGATCGAGCGGCTCGCGGCCGACTTCGTCGACGAGATGACCCGGGGCGGCGCCCCGCGCGACCGCTACCCCGGCCACTGACCTAGTGGGGGTACTGCTGCGGCACCGCGTGCGGCGGCGCGACGGGCCGGGGGAGCGCCTGCAGCGAGGTGATGCGGTTGAGCACCACGATGGCGAGCACACCCGCCAGCAGCGTCAGCGGGAAGAACAGCATCTCCACCAGCGCCGCGTTCCGCACGTCGGACAACTCGGCCGCCCCGATCAGCCCCCGGGCGACCAGGTTGGAGCCGAAAACCGCCAGCACCCACGTGATCCACCAGGTCATCGCCAGCCCGCCGGGCTTGCGGTTCTGCGGGTCGGACGCGGTCCAGACGTCGTCCACGATCTGCTTGGGGAACCAGAACGACACGATCGGGACGATCCACGCGAACACCAGCCACGGCCGCCCGAGCCGCTGCTTGACGTACGGCGCCAGCGCCTCGGCGTTGGCCCGCACCCGGAACAGCCAGATCCAGTAGCAGACCCCGGCCAGCAGCAGCGTGCCGGCCTGCAGGATCCCGGTGAAGTCGTAGAGGCTCGCGCTCTCGGTGACCTCGGCGACGTCGGCGTCGAGCGGGCTCGCCAGCACCTCCCCGATCTTCTGGTAGAGGTCGAGGCTGACGAAGACGGCGGCGGCCTCAATGAGCAGGTTGAAGGCAATCGCGATCGTGGCGACGACGGCGAGCCCACGGGCGGGACGGACGGGTTGGGGATGCATGCGGAATCCTTGGATGAGGGAGAGAAAGAGCGCATCACGCTAACTTTCCGAGGCCCGAATCCAGGATTGCGGACGCGGTAGTCGCGCCTTAGTGGTCCATTCGCCAGCGCGGTCGAGAGCCGAAGGGGGCCACTTCAGCCGGCGGTGACCTTCGCGAAGTGGAAGACGTCCGGCGGCAGCGGGTGCCGCAACTCCCACCGGAACCTGACCGGACGTTCGCCCTCGTCGGACAGGTAGGTCATCGGCCCGGCGTAGAGGTAGGGCGGCGCGCCCTGTTTGCTCTCCCGGATGAACAGATGCACCGTCGTCTCGCCGGAACGGTAGCGGTCGGCCGTCGGAGTGGTTCGCCGGAGCCCCGACTGCGACTCCCACTGGAACAGTGTGTCGGTGATGGCACGGTCGGCGTACATCGTGGTCGGCGAATAGTGCGTGGCCGACTTGTCGATGGTCACGAAGAACACGTCGGCCTGGGCGTCCCGCACGAAGGCCACGCCCTCCCGCATGTGTTCGGGCTTGGAGATCCCGAAGGCGGCCAGCGCCTCGTTCTTCGTGTACGTCGCATGCACGTGCAGCGGAAGTGTTCCACCGGTGACGTGGGTGACCCGGTGCCTGCGTTCGGCCAGCAGGGAGGTCAGCTCCAGGAGTTCCGCGGCCCGGTCGGGATGCTCGCGGAGGTCGGCCAGGCCGGTCGTCCGCACCATCGCGAGCAGCCGCTCTTCCCTGGCGCTCCGGGCTGTGTCACCCCGCATGACGCGGGCGATGAAGTCGAGGCGTTCGGCGTCGTCGATGTGCAGGACGCGGCCCAGCGCGTTGCCGATCCGCCGGTCGTCGGGGCCCGCGGGCAGCCCGCGTCCGGCCGCCCGGAGCAGGTCTGACCAGCCGAGGCGGTTGCCCCGATAGAGGTCCTCCAGCTCGACGCCGCTCGCCTCCAGGAAACCGGCCAAGGTGGTCTCCTCGGGCAGGCTCCGCAGTTCGGACACCAGCAACGGCCAGCGCATGCTGATGGTGGCCCGCAGGTTGGCCAGCACCAGCCGGGAGACCTCCCGGTCGAGGTCGATGTGACACCCGGCGGGCAGGGTGGGGAACTGCGCCTCGACCTCGGCGACCACGTCGGTCCGCCGCACCCCGGTCAGCGCCCGGAACCGCCGGTCGAACCGGAACTCCCGGTGCTGGTTGCCGATGAAGTCGAGCACCGTCAGGCACGCCTTGCCCTCGGCCAGCCGCAACCCGCGCCCGAGCTGCTGGAGGAAGACCGTCGCGCTGTCGGTCGGCCGCAGGAACAGCACGGTGTCGATCGACGGGATGTCGACGCCTTCGTTGAACAGGTCGACGGTGAACGCGACGTTGACGGTCCGGTCGGCCAGGGCCTTGATCGCCGCCGCCCGGTCCTGCGTCCGTGACGTGATGGCCGTCGCCGGGATGCCCGCTTCGGTGAACCGGGCGGCCATGAACTCGGCGTGCGCGATGCTCACGCAGAAACCGAGCGCCCGCATCCCGCGCGGGTCGCCGACCTTGTCGCGGAGCGCCTGCAGCACCAGCCGCACCCGGGCGTCGTTCCCGGTGTAGACGTCGCTCAACGAGGCCAGGTCGTAGCCCTGGCCCCGCCGCCACGGCACCCCGGCCAGGTCGACGCCGTCGTGCACGCCGAAGTACTGGAACGGCGCCAGCAACTGCCGTTCGATCGCCTCCCACAGGCGCAGCTCGGAGGCGATCCGCCCGCCGAACCAGTGCAGCACGTCCTGCCCGTCGGACCGTTCCGGCGTCGCCGTCAGCCCGAGCAGCACCCGTGGGGTGGCCTGTTCGAGCAGCCGCGTGTACGTCGTGGCGGCCGAGTGGTGGAACTCGTCCACGATGACCATGTCGGCGTCGAAGGGGTCGAGCCGCGACAACGACTGGATGGAGGCGAACACGTGCCGCCACTCGGTGGGCCGCTGCCCGTCGACCAGCAGTTCGCCGAACGACCCGTCGCGCATGACCTGCCGGAACACCTCGCGGCTCTGCCCGAGGATCTCCTTCGTGTGGGCCACGAACAGCAGCGAGTCGACCACGCCCTCGGCCCGCAGCCGCCGGTAGTCGAGCGCCGACACGATCGTCTTGCCGGTGCCGGTCGCCATCACGACGAGGTTGCGCCACCGGTCGTGCAGCGTACGTTCGGCCGCGAGGTCGGCCAGCACCTCGGCCTGATAGCCGTAGGGCCGGACGTCGAGGGTGGTGAGGATCTCCCGGTCGGCGAACCGCTCCTGGCCGAGCGCGCGGTCGAGCAGGGCGCGGTCGCGGGCCGGGTCGTAGGTCTCGAACGACGGGTCGGCCCAGTACTCCTCGAAGGTCGCCGCGAACGTGTCGAGCAGGTGCTCCTGCTCCATCGCCGACAACCGGACGTTCCACTCCAGCCCGTCGATCAGGGCCGACTTCGACAGGTTCGACGAGCCGACGTACGCCGTCGAGTAGCCCGACGACCGGCGGAACAACCACGCCTTGGCGTGCAGGCGGGTGGTTCTGGTCTCGTACGAGATCTTGACGGTCGCGCCCAGCTCCACCAGCCGATCGAGGGCCCGCCGTTCGGTCGCCCCTCGGTAGGTGGTGGTGATGACCCGTAAGTCGCCACCCCGCCGCACGAACTCGGCCAGTTCGCGCTCCAGGATCCGCACCCCCGGCCACCGGATGAACGCGCACAGCAGGTCGATCCGGTCGGCGGAGCCGATCTCCTTACGCAACTCGCTGCCCACGTTGGGCTGCCCGTGCCCGTTGACCAGCAGCGCGCTCGCGCCGAGCGGGGTGCTGGGCCGGACGGGGAACACCGCCTTCCCATCGGGCGTACGGGTGCGGGTCACCGCCAGCAGCAGGTCGTCGACCGCCTGGTCGTCTGGGTCGCCGACGAGCTTGGCCAGCTCATTAGCGACGGTGAGCTGTTCGGCGAGCCGTTCCTCGTCGGTGCCCCGCACAGCGCGCAGCCGCCGCCGCACGAGCGAGGCGATGTGGGCGGTCAGCACGTCGGCCGACTCGGTCGGATCGAGATGGCGGGATTGCGCCAAATCGCCGTGGGCGGCCAGTTGCCGCTGCCATCCTTCCGTGACGAGTTTCTCGTAGACGCCGGGCGCGAGTTCCGTCATGGCCGGCACGGTATCCGACGGCGCCGGCCTGTTCGGTACCTTTCCGGGCAGAGGAGGGATCATGGGTGTACGCGAGGCCGACGACCTCTGCCGGGTGGCCGAAGCCCTGGTGCGCGATGCCCGCACCCTGCTCGCCGACCACGACGCCGTCCAGGCCCAGGCCCTGGCCGCGCTCGACACGCTGCGCAAGCACGCCGTCCGCGACGACCTGGCGCGGATGCCCGTCGCCCGGCTCAAGGACGTCACCGGCGGGCGGCTGCGCACCGGCATGCTCGAACGGTCGGGCATCACCACGGTCCTCCAGGTCCACGACATGTCGGCCTACCGGCTTCAGGAGCTGCCGGGGGTGGGGCCGCAGACGGCCCGGCAGATCAGGGCCGCCGCCGACCAGATCGAGGAGGCCGCCCGGCAGCTCGCGAGCGTGCGGATCGAGCGGGGCGACTGGAAGTCCGAGGCGCTCGTCGTCGCGGTGAAGCGGCTGCTCGACGCCGGAACCGAGTTGCCGTTCCACGTCAGGGCCGCCCGTGACGTCGACTCCTCCCTCACCCCGTTGCTGAAGGCCGCCCACCCCGCCCGTTCGCGCTGGCGGCTCGTCACCTCCGGCCGGCGGCGGCGGGCGGAGGCGCAGGAGGCCGTCGCGGCGATCGACGCGCTGCTCGACGACGCGGCCCAAGCTGGCAGGGAATTTCCGCAGGTCATCACCGATCTGTTGCGGCCGCCGTCGAGCGGGCACGAGGCGTGGGCCGATTTCGAGTACCGGTCGGCCGACTACTACGCCCTGCTGGCCGACCTCGCGGGGGAGCGGGTCACCGAGGGGGTGCTGCCCGACGACGTCCTGGCCCGGGTGAACGCGCAGCCGCTCGACGACGCCTTTCGGCGGGTCTCGTTGCGGGGTTACCAGTCGTTCGGGGCGCGGTTCGCGCTCGCGCAGAAGCGGGTGATCATCGGCGACGAGATGGGGCTCGGCAAGTCGATCGAGGCCATCGCGGCGCTCGCACATCTGGCCGCCGAGGGGGCGACCCGCTTCCTGGTCGTCTGCCCGGCCAGCGTCGTCGTCAACTGGGTGCGCGAGATCGAGGCGCGCAGCACGCTGAAGGCGCAGAAGGTGCACGGGCCGCGCCGCGAGGCGGCGCTCGACGAGTGGGAGAAGGAGGGCGGGGTCGCCGTCGTCACGCTCGACGGGCTGCACCGGCTGACGCCGACGCCGGCCGTCGCGATGCTGGTCGTCGACGAGGCCCACTACGTCAAGAACCCGGCCACCAAGCGGGCCCAAGCGGTCGCCGCCTGGTGCCGTACCGTCGAGCGGGTGCTGTTCCTGACCGGGACGCCGATGGAGAACCGGGTCGAGGAGTTCCGGGCGCTGGTCGCGCACGTGAATCCCGCGCTGGAGATCAGCCAGGGCGGGCCGCAGGCGTTCCGCCGGTCGGTGGCCGCGACCTACCTGCGCCGCAACCAGGAGGACGTGCTGCACGAGCTGCCCGACCGGGTCGAGGCCGACGAGTGGGTGGAGTTCTCCGGCGACGACCTCGACGCCTACCGGCAGGCGGTCGCCGACCGGCACTTCCCGCGTATGCGCCGGGCCGCGTTCGCCCATCCGGCGACGTCGGCCAAGCTGAAGCGGCTGACCGAGCTGGTCGAGGAGGCCGAGGCCAACGGGCTGAAGGTGATCGTGTTCTCCTTCTTCCGCGACGTGCTGACCGCCGTCGGGGAGAGCCTGGGCACCCCGCACAAGCTGACCGGCGACCTCGACCCCGACCGCCGCCAGGAGCTCGTCGACGCCTTCTCGGCGACCCGGGGGCACGCCGTGCTGCTCAGCCAGATCGTGGCCGGCGGGGTCGGGCTGAACCTCCAGGCGGCGTCCGTGGTGATCATCTGTGAGCCGCAGCTGAAGCCGTCGACCGAGACCCAGGCCATCGCGCGGGCCCACCGCATGGGGCAGACCCGCAAGGTCCAGGTGCACCGGCTGCTGGCCGTCGACTCGGTCGACCAGCGGCTGCTGGAGATCCTGGCGACCAAGACGCGGCGGTTCGACGAGTACGCCCGCCGCAGCGATCTGGCGGAGTCGAGCCCGGCCGCCGTCGACGTCTCGGAACAGGCACTCGCGCACCAGATCATCGAAGAGGAACAGCGCCGACTTTTGGGTTAATGTTCATGAGCGCTCCCAACGCCACTCCTCTCAGATGGGGCCCCGGGATGCGTTCCTCGATCTATCTCTCCTACGCGGCGTTCGTGCTCGTCGGGATCGGCGCCGCGGTCGGCGGGGTGTTGTTACCCGCCCAGATCGCCGACTACGGCGTCGACAAAGCCCTGATCGGGCTCGGCTTCTTCACCAACTCGGCCGGCTTCCTGCTGGCCGGGCTCACCAACGGCGCGCTCATCGAACGGCTCGGGCTACGGCTGGCCCTGGTCGCGGGCAGCGCCGTGTTCGTGCTCGCCGCCGTCGTCACGGCGGCCCGGCCGTCGTTCTGGGTGCTGATCGCCGCCCAGCTGTTCTGCGGGTACGGCGTCGGGGTGCTCGAATCGGTGCTGAACGTGCACCTGGCGGCGCTCCCGAACGCGGCCACCCTGCTCAACCGGCTGCACGCCTTCTTCGGCGTCGGCGCCCTGGCGGGCCCGGCCATCGCGGCCGTGACGCTCACCCACGCCTCGTGGACCGCCGTCTGGTGGGGCCTGGCGGTCGCGACCGCCCTCATGGCCGTCGCCTTCCTGCGGGCGTTCCCGGCGAGGGTCGTCCAGGAGAAGGAGGAGAAGACGGGCGGCCTGCTGCCGACCGCGCTGCGCAACAAGTACGTCCTGCTCGCGTCGGTGTTCCTCACGGTCTATCTGGGCGTGGAGATCGGGGTGGGCAACTGGGCCTACTCCTACCTGCGCGAGGTCGAACTGGAGAGCCACCTGATCGCCGGGTACGCCGTCAGCGGCTACTGGGCCGGGCTCACCGCGGGCCGCTTCGTGATCAGCCCGATCGCGGGCCGGCTCCGGCTGACCCCGGCGCAGACGTCGCTCTGGTGCTGCGTCGGCGTCGCCGCCTGCACGGTGCTGATCTGGCTCGGCGTCGTGCCGGTGGCCGGGTTCGTCCTGCTCGGCTTCTTCCTCGGCCCGCTGTTCCCGACCACGATGGCGATCCTGCCCGAGCTGCTCCCGGCCCGCCTGGTGCCGACCGCCATCGGGGTGCTCAACGGCGGCTCGGTCATCGGCGGCTCGCTGCTGCCGTGGACGGCCGGGGCGCTGGGCCAGGGCGTGGGCATGCAGGCGCTGATGCCCTTCGCCCTCGTGCTCGCCCTGGTCCAGCTCGGCGTCTGGTACTACTTGTCGGCCCCCTCGTTGGCGCCGCGCACGAAGTAACGCTGGAACACCACGAAGATGATCGCGACCGGGATCGTCGCCAGCACCGCCGCACCCAGCTTGAGCGGATACTGGTTGCCCGACCCGAGCGATCCGCTCACCAGCACCGCCAGGCCTCGCGGCAGCGTGTAGAGATCGGGGCTCTGCACCGCCACGAGGCTGTGGGGGAGCTCGTTCCACGAGCTCTGGAACGAGATGATCGTCAGCGTGATCAGGGCCGGGCGGCCCATCGGCAGCACGACCGACCAGAAGGTCCGCCACGTGCCCGCGCCGTCGATCCGGGCCGCCTCCTCCACGCTGCGGGGGATCGACTCGAAGAACTGCTTCATGATGAACACGCCGCCGGCGTCGGCGATGATCGGCAGGATCAGGGCCGTGTACGTGTCGTACATGCCGAACTGCTTCAGCACCAGGAACTTCGGGATGAACAGCACCACGCCCGGCACCGCCAGGATGGCGATCACGGCCGAGAACAGCGCCTTGCGGCCGCGGAAGCGCAGCCGGGCCAGCGCGTAGCCGGCCATCGAGTCGAGCAGCACCCGGCCGAGCGTGATCGCGATCGTCACGATCAGCGAGTTGCCCAGCCACAACGGCATGTCGGTGCTGAGGAACACCTTGTGGTAGGCGTCGGTGACGAACGGGTCGGGGACCGGGTTCAGCGGGTTGAGCGCCGCGTTCGGCTCGGTCTTGAACGACGCCGAGAGCTGGATGACGAACGGGTAGATGAAGACCAGCGCGAAGAAGATCAGGATGAAGTAGCCGACGAACGTCGACGCCACGGTCCGCGCCCCGTGGTCTGCCCTGACGGTGGCCATCAGGCGTTCCTCTCCCTCAGCAACCACCGCTGCGCGATCGTGAACAGCACGATGATCGCGAACAGCACGAACGAGATGGCGGTCCCGGTGCCGTACTCGAAGTTGTCGAACGCCTGCGTGTACGACAGGTACGCCGGCGTCAGCGTCGTCTTGCCGGGGGCGCCCTGGCTCATCACGTAGACCTGGTCGAAGACCTGCCAGGTCGCGATGATGCCCATGGTCAGCACGAGGAACAGGGTCGGCTTCAGCATCGGCAGGGTGACGTACCGCAGCCGCTTCCACCGGCCCGCGCCGTCGAGCATCGAGGCCTCTTCGAGGGTGACCGGGATGTCCTGGAGGGCGGCCAGGAACATCAGCATGAAGGTGCCGGACGTCGTCCAGATGACCAGGAGCATGATCGTCGACATCGCCACCGACGGACCGGCCAGCCAGTCCCACCAGCTCAGCCCGAACGGGCCGCCATCGGTCAGCCACGATGGCGGGTTGTCGACGTCGACCAGCCCGAGCCCGCCCAGGGCCAGGTGCAGGATGCCGCGCGCGTCGGCGAACCACTGCGGGCCCTGGATCCCGAAGAACGCCAGCAGGTTGTTGACCGCGCCCGAGCTGGCGAAGATGAACAGGAAGACCACGCTGATCGCGACCGAGCTGGTCACCGACGGGAAGAAGAACGCGGCCCGGAAGAAGCCCTTGCCCTTCAGCATGCGCGCGTTGACCACCAGCGCCAGGCCCAGCGCGAGCACCGTCTGCACCGGCACGACGATGCCGACGTAGTAGATGTTGTTGCGCACGCTGGTCATGAAGTCCTGCCGCGTCAGCCCGTCGTCGGTGAACAACTTCGCGTAGTTGTCGACGCCGACGAACGGCACGCCCGACTTGAACGGGCTGCCCTGCCCGTTCCAGTCGGTCAGGCTGACCCACATCGCCATCAGGATCGGCAGCAGCATGAACAGGCCCAGGATCACGATCACCGGGGCGACGAACAACCAGCCCGCGATGTTCTCCCTGGCCTTCGCAGAGAGCCGCATGTGCTCAGTCGCCGAGTGCGGCTTGGGTGTTCTTCTGCACCCGCGCGAGCAACGTCTTGGGCGCGATGGAGGTGAGCTGCTGGATGCCGGTGTCGAAGTCGGCCAGCACGCTGTCCATCTTCGGCGCGTTCACCGGGCCGTGGGCGTAGTCGGCGCCGTTCACGAACGGGGCGTCATCCGGGAACTCGGCGGTGTAGGCGTCCTTGGCCGACTGGCGCGAGGGCATCACGCCGAACGCCTTGGCGTAGGTCATCTGCTGCTCGGCCGTGGTCATCGCCTCGACGAAGCTGATCGCCGCCTCCTTGTTCTTCGACTTGGCGGCGACGCCCCAGCAGGTGGTGAACGACAGGGTGCCCTTGCCCGCCGGACCGGCCGGGAGCTCGTGGACGGTGTACTTCACGTCGGGGAAGTCGTTGGTGAGCGCGCCCTTGATCCAGTTGCCCTCGATCGTCATGGCCGCGGCGCCCTTGCCGAACGCCTCGCCGCCCCAGCCCGCGCCGAGCTGCTTGGGGTACTGGGCGGTCTTGTCCTTGACCAGGTTCTGGACGTAGGTCAGCGCCTCCAGGTTCTCGGGGGAGTCGGCCGTGGCGGTCTTGCCGTCGGCGCTGGTGACCCAGCCGCCCGCCTGCACCATGAACGCGCCCACCCGGTCGCGCGTGTCGCCGAGCGCCAGCGGGGTGACGTCCTTGGCCTTCAGCTTCTCGCCGACCGCGGTGAGCTGGTCCCACGTGGTGGGGATGTCGGCGTCGGTCAGCCCGGCCTTGCTCCACAGGTCGGTGTTGACGATGAGCGCCAGCGTCGAGAAGTCCTTGGGCGCGCAGTAGAACTTGCCGTCGAAGGTGAAGGTGGTGCGCAGGCTCTCGTAGAAGTCGGTCGGGTTGGAGATCCTGTCGCCGTACGGCTCCAGCGCGCCGACGCTGGCGTAGTCGGCGAAGCGGCCGGCGTCCACGTAGAACACGTCGGGCGGGGTGTCGCCCGCGAAGGCCTGGCCGAGCTGCTGGCCGAGGTCCTGCGCCGGCGTGACGGTCGCGGTGTTGCCGGTGGCCGCGCCCCACGCGGCGGCGGCGTCGGTCACCGCCTTGGTCTCGGCGTCGCCGGAGGAGCCGATGAGGACCTGCAGCTGGGCGGGGCCGGCCGAGGCCTGGCTCGGCTGCGCGGCCGGGTCGCCGGCCTCCTCGAAACCACTGCCGCCGCAGGCTGCGGAGGACAACAGGACGGCGCCGGCGGCCGTCGACAGGGCCGCCTTCCGGACGTTGCTGCGCTTCATCGCGATTTCCTTTGTTTCTGTTCTCAGGTGGAGGGGGTCAGCCCGACGCGCGGACGACCAGGGAGGGCGGAAGCAGGAGGTACTCCGGAGACGCCCCCGCGCCTCCGTCGAGCCGGTGGGTCAGCAGCCGCAGGCAGCTCGACGCCACCTCCGCCAGGGGCTGCCGGACGCTCGTGAGGCCGATCGCCTTGGCGACCGGGGTGTCGTCGAAGCCGACGACGGCGACGGGACGGTGCGGGTGGCCGCCCGCGAGCCAGGCGGGGCCGGGGGCGCGCGCCACGTGCAGGGCGCCGAGCGCGAGCGAGTCGCTCGCGCAGACCAGGGCGGTGATCTCGGGGTCGCGTTCGAGCAGGTCGCGGGCGGCGTGTTCGCCGGGGGCGACGTCGTCTTCGGTCTCGCGGTGGAGCCCGGCGACGCCGAGGCCGACCTCGGCCAGCGCCCGCCGCCAGCCCTCGCGCCGGTCGTCGCCGACGCCCGAGCCCTTGGGCCAGCCGAGGAAGCCGATCCGGCGATGGCCCTGGGAGAGCAGGTGGCGGGTGGCCGCCTCGGTGCCGGCGGCGCCGTCGACGTCGACCCAGCAGTGGGGGGCGTCGGGCTCGCTCCAGGCCCGGCCGAAGGTGACGAAAGGCACCCCGCGCCCGGCCAGCCAACTCGTGCGCCGGTCGCCGTGGTGGGTGGCCGTCAGCACGAACGCGTCGGGCTCGTACGCGCCGAGCAGGTCGTCGAAGGCGGCGGTCTCGGCGTCGTCGCCGTCGGCGGTGTAGAGCAGCACCCGGTAGCCCTCATGGGCGGCCGTCTCGGTGAGGCCGTGCAGGAAGCGGTCGCCGACCAAGCCGTTGATGCCGTCCTGCTCGGGGTCGATGCGGGCGGCGATCAGCCGCGACCGGCCGGTCCGCATCTGGCGGGCCGCCTGGTTGACCCGGTAGCCGAGCTCCTCGACGACGTCGAGGACGCGGCGGCGGGTCTCCGCGCGGACCACCTCGGGGGTGTTCAGAGCGTTGGAGACCGTCTGGCGAGATACGCCGGCAGCACGCGCCACATCGGCGATCGTCACCTTGTCGGCCATCTGTGCACCTTTCGGGGGGTTGAACGATCAAACGGAAGTAATGCATGATTTGATCGTTCAAGTTAGGGAATTGTTTCGCAATCTGCACCCCTGCTCTTGATCTGTCAAGACACAACTTCGTGAAGGACCACCGCGTGCCTGCCGACTCCCCTTCTGCCGCCGACGTCCGGCTGCAGCCGCTCCTGCACGACCTGGTCAGCACCGTCACGGCGCCCACGAGCGCACTCGGCGGGGCCGACGGCCAGATACGGGCGGCGGGGGTGCAGGGGGTCTTCCACGCCGACCGGCGGGTGGTCTCGGAGGCGGTCCTGCTGATCGACGGCCGGGAGGCCGAGCCCATCGCGCACGCCGCCGCCGGCCCCGGCCGCAGCCGGTTCACCTCGCTGGCGCGCTGGCTCGGCGACGTGCAGCCCGACCCGGTGGTCCGCGTCGACCGGCTGCGCGAGATCCGCGCCTACGGCCTGACCGAGGAGATCACCGTCGCCTCGACCGCCACCATGCCGGTGACGACGACCGTGGCGATGCGGGTCGACTGCGACCTGGCCGCCATCGAGACCGTGAAGTCGGGCCACGACGCCGAACCGGTGACCCCGGTCGGCGGCGAGCTGACCTGGGTCTCCGGCGGCACCACCGTGGCGATGACGGGCGAGGGGGCGCAGGTCCACGGGCGTGAACTGCGCTGGGAGGTGGCCCTCAAACCCGGCGAGAGCGTGAGACTGTGCTGGCGCGTGATGGTGACCGACCCGGCCGCCGTCGTGGCGGCGCCGACGGGCCCCGTCGAGTGGACGCGGCCTGCCCTGAAGGCCGCCGACAGCAGGCTCAGCCGTCTCCTGGCCCAGAGCCTCGACGACCTCGCCGGCCTGCGCCTCACCGAGACCGGCCACCCCGCCGACACCTTCCTCGGCGCGGGCGTGCCGTGGTTCCTGACCGTGTTCGGCCGCGACAGCCTGTGGGCCGCCCGCATGCTGCTGCCGCTCGGCACCGGCCTGGCAGGGGGCACCCTGCGGGTGCTGGCCCGCCGCCAGGGCGTCAAGCGCGACCCGCTGACCGGCGAGGCCCCCGGCAAGATCATGCACGAACTCCGCAGGGGCGAGTTCGTGGTGCCGGTGAACGGGCTGCGGCTCCCCGCCGCCTACTACGGCACGATCGACGCCACCCCGCTGTGGATCAGCCTGCTGCACGACGCCTGGCGCTGGGGCCTGCCCGACCGCGAGGTCGAGGCGCTGCTCCCGGCCATGGAGGCGGCCCTGGGCTGGCTCGCCACCGACGCCGACCCCGACGGCGACGGCTTCCTGGAGTACATCGACGTCAGCGGGCGCGGCCTGGCCAACCAGGGCTGGAAGGACTCCGGCGACTCGGTCAGGTTCCGCGACGGCCGCCTGGCCGACCCGCCCATCGCCCTGGCCGAGGTCCAGGGCTACGCCTACGAGGCCGCCGTCAAGGGCGCCGCGATCCTGGACGCCTTCGGCCGCCCCGGCGCCGACGTCTGGCGCGCCTACGCCGCCTCGATGGCCTGCCGATTCCGCGAGCGGTTCTGGGTCGAGGGCGGCTACCCCGCTCTCGCGCTCGACCGCGACAAGCGGCCGGTCGATGCGCTGACCAGCAACATCGGCCACCTGCTCGGGACCGGTCTCCTCAACCACGAGGAGTCGGCCCGGGTAGCCTCCCTGCTCGCCTCACCCGAGATGTCGGCCGGGTTCGGCCTGCGCACGATGTCGTCGGCCGACAAGGGCTTCAGCCCGCTGTCGTACCACTGCGGCTCGGTCTGGCCCCACGACACCGCCATCGTGATCGCCGGCCTGGCCCGCGAGGGCTTCGGCGCCGAGGCCGCCGTCCTCGCCGAAGGGCTGCTGGCCGCGGCCGAGCCGTTCGAGAACCGGCTGCCCGAACTGCTCTCGGGCGACGCCCGCGACGCGGTCGGCCGCCCGGTGCCCTACCCGGCCTCCTGCCGCCCGCAGGCGTGGTCGGCGGCGGCCGCCGTGGTGATCACCCACGCGGCGCTCGGCCTCCACCCCGACGTGCCGGGCGGCACCGTCGACCTGCGCCCGATGGCCGGCGCGCCCCTCGGCGCGCTCGCCGCCGACGGGTTCGTGGTCGCCGGGACCTCGGTGTCCGTATCGGTCGACGCCGCCGGGACCGCCGAGATCGATCGGTTGCCCGGCCGATTCAAGGTGGTAACCACGGGTTAACCGGCCGACCGCACACTGGGCTCTCCCGATCATCGACGCGCCCAGGAGCGTTCCATATGGCCGAGCCGGTGCAGCCGCCGCGCCCCGCGATGTTCTCCCTGACCGACATGCGGGACGCGGAGGAGGTCTCGGTACGCGGCCTGGTGTTCACCGGGTTCCTGCTGGCCGCGCTGGTCACCACGTCGTGGATCCTGCTCACGGTGCCGACCGTGCTCACCGAGCAGTGGATCGTCGGCGCGACCGTCACGCTGACCGGCATCGTCGCGTTCTTCGGCCTCTACGCCTCGGTCAGGAAGATGCGGGTCGCGCTGGCGGGGGCGCTGTTCGTGGCGTGGCTGCTGCTGAACACCTACGCGTTCGTCATCGGCCCGCTCGACGACCGCAAGGAGTTCTGGGACACGCTGCGCCAGTTCATGACCGTCGCCGTCGCGTTCTACTTCGGCTCGGAGACGATCGTGCAGGCCACGAAGGTCTTCCAGGCCGGGAAGATCACCTCGGAGACCATCCGCCGGACCGGTGTGGCGCCCGATCCGGCGGGGGTGCGGGCGGCGCTCAACGTCGACGCCGAACGCGCCCGCCGCAAGGACTAACGCAGGCCGCGGAACAGGTCGTCCTCGACCCCGTCGGGGGCCGGGACCGTCGACCTGACCAGCGTGTAGGCCTCACCCGAGAACATCGCCCGCTGGGTGTCGGCCGGCAGGCCCAGGAAGAACGCGCTGTCGCCCTGGCTGCCGTGGGCGGTGATCGCCTTGATCTTGTGCTCGACGTACTCGGACGTGTCGAGGATCGCGCTGATCTCCTCGTCGGGGGTGGACCAGTCTTCGTACTCGTCCCAGCCCTCGGTGTCCATGCCGGCGGCGACCATGCCGTCGTACATGGACTTCATCCAGCTGCGCGGGGTCGCGGTGTAGTAGAACTTCGCCGGTACGCCGCTCAGCTCGACCGCCCGCGCCGCCACCCGGTGGGCCTGGATGTGGTCGGGGTGGCCGTAGCCGCCGTTCTCGTCGTAGGTGAGCACCACCTGCGGCTGATAGGTCCGCATCAGCTCGGCCAGCCGTCCGGCCGCCTCGTCGACGGGCACGTTGGCGAACGCGCGCTCGTGGTTGTTGCCGTCCCAGCCGTCCATGCCCGAGTCGCGGTAGCCCAGCAGCTCCACGTCGGAGATGCCGAGATGGGCCGCCGACTCGCGCAGCTCCGCCAGCCGGACCTTCGCCACCGCGGCGTCGTCGTGGCCCGGCTCGCCCGGTTTGACCCCGTCGGGACCGTCTCCCTGTTCTCCATTGGTGCACGTCACCAGCACCGTCCGGACGCCCTGGGCGGCGTAATGGGCGAACGTGCCGCCCGTTCCCATCACCTCGTCGTCGGGATGGGCGTGCACGGCCATCAGTGTGAACATCTCATTACCTCCACGAATTGCTAGAACATCCCGCCCCCATGGGCGATTCCAGTTGCGTCACGACCATCGAGGGCCATGAACTTTCACCGTCGTCGGCGAGTCCCACTCCCCGAAAGACGTTTTCAGCACGAACCGACCACCCCCGGGGGAAACCGAATGACCCGCCCGCTGATCGCCGCCGCCGTGGCCGCCCTGGCCGCGACCGCACTCACGGCCGCACCCGCCACCGCGAAGACCGCGAAGACCCAGACCATCTACGGCTACGCGTGGGCGGACGGTTCCAACCATCTGCGCATCACCCCCGCCAAGGCCAAGCTCGTGACCCAGCACGGGGTGCGCCGCTACAAGCTGACCTCGGTGCCGGGCGCGAAGGAGCGCCGCGTCTTCACCGACGGGGTGCGCTTCCGCCGCATCACCACCGCGTGCGACCTGAAGGAGACCGAGGGCCGCATCAGGCAGGACAGGAAGGGCCTGGGCACCACCGACTGCGACGCCCTCGACCTGAAGTTCGTGCTCAGCCTCGGCCCCGCCCCGGTGAAGATCACCATCACGCCGTCGCTGACCACGGTCGCCGAGTTCCTCGCGGTCCCGACCAACCCGGTCACCGCCTACGGGCAGCTCACCCGCGTCGACGACCGGACGGTGCTGTTCAAGCGCTCCGGCAGGGCCGCCGTCAAGCTCCGCTACACCCACCTCGGTTTCAACCGCGTGACGAAGAGCTGCTCCGACCGCTGGACGGCGAACGTGCCGAACGAGGAGGCCGGCATCGGCACCAAGCCGTGCACCGCGACGGCGTTCCGCAACGCCATCAGGCACGCGGGCCCGGTGACGGTGAAGGTCTACTACCAGCCGGTCAGCGGTCATCTGTGGGAGGTCTGGGAGGCCCTGGGCGACTGACCCGCCACCGCGAACACCTTCGGCCCGAGCACGTTCACCTCGGGCCGGAGGCCGTGGCGGGCGAACACCTCGGACAACCGCCCGCCCAGCTCGGCCGACCGGTCGCCGGGCGTCTCGTAGCAGAGCAGGAGCGAGCCGCCCGGGGCCAGCAGCGCCAGCAGCCGCTCCATCTCGGCGGCGGGGTCGCGTACCCAGAAATGATTGACGTTGACCGCGAAGATGACGTCGAACTCGCCCTCGACCGACAACCGCTCCAGGGCCTCACACCGGAAGTCGGCCCCCGGCACCCGCTCCCGCGCGGCCCTGATCGCGGTCTCCGACCGGTCGACGCCCAGGTAGCGGCCGGTCGTCAGCTTCTCGACCACCAGCCGGGCCGCCGCCCCCCGGCCGCACCCGATCTCCAGGACCCACGCGTCGGGCCGCAGATCGAGCGCGTCGACCGCGAGGGTCAGTCGTCCGGGAACCGCCATGCGGCCACGCTAACGACCGCCACCGACATTCTTCGCCGACTGACCGTGGGCCCCGGCGCCGGTGAGGGCCCGCACCGACAACTCCGAATAGCGGCCCGGGTCGGCCTTCTCCCTGCTCAGCAGCGTGCCGGCGACCGCGCACAGGAACGCGAACGGGATCGACACCAGCCCCGGGTTCTCCAGCGGGAACACGTGGAAGTCGACCGGCGGCGGCAGCAGCGAGCGCGGCCCGCCCGACAGCACCGGCGACAGCGCCACGAGCACGATCGAGCCCAGCAGTCCGCCGTAGACGCCGCAGACCACGCCGGTCGAGTTGAAGCGCCGCCAGAACAGCGACAACACGATCGCCGGCAGGTTGGCCGAGGCGGCCATCGCGAAGGCCAGCGCCACCAGGAACGCCACGTTCATGTCGCGCACCAGCACGGCCAGGAACACCGCGAACACCCCGATGACGAACGCCGAGAAGCGCGCCACCGCGACCTCCTGCGACTCCTTCGGCTTGCCGAACATCAGCACGTGCCCGAAGAAGTCGTGCGCCAGCGACGTCGACGACGCCAGCACCAGCCCCGACACCACGGCCAGGATCGTCGCGAACGCCACCGCGCCGATGAAGGCGAGCAGGATCTCCCCGCCGACCGGCCCGGCCACCGATTCGCCGACCGCCTGCGCGAGCTGCAGCGCGGCGGTGTTGCCCGACGGGTCCTGCGCGGTGATGGCCTGCTGCCCGACCAGCGCGGTCGCCCCGAACCCGAGCGCGAGGGTCATCAGGTAGAAGGCGCCGACCAGGCCGATCGCCCAGTTGACCGAGGTGCGGGCGGCCCGCGCGTCGGGCACGGTGAAGAACCGGCCGACGATGTGCGGCAGCCCGGCCGTGCCGAGCACCAGCGCGACCGCCAGGCTGACGAAGTCGAGGACGCCGATGATGCCGTCGGCGTCCTTCGCGAAGCGCTGGCCGGGGTTCAGGAACTCGCCGGGCTTCCCGCTGCGGGCGTCGGCCGCGCCCAGCATCTCGCTCGGGTTGAAGCCGAACCGGCTGAGCACCAGGACGGTCAGCGCGGTGGTCCCGGCCATCAGCAGCACGGCCTTGATGATCTGCACCCAGGTGGTGCCCTTCATGCCGCCGTAGCTGACGTAGAAGATCATCATCATGCCGACGACCAGGATCGTGATGACCTTGGCGGCCTCCGGCGAGATGCCCATGAACGTCTCGCCCGGGTGGATGCCGAGCAGCAGCGACACCAGCGCGCCCGCCCCGACCATCTGCGCGACCAGGTAGAACACCGACACGGTCACCGTCGAGACGGCGGCGGCGGTGCGCACCATCGGCCGCTTCCCGCCCCGGTAGGACAACACGTCGGCCATGGTGAACCGGCCCGCGTTGCGCATCAGCTCGACCAGCAGCAGCGTCAGCAGCCACGCCACCAGGAAGCCGATGGAGTAGAGGAACCCGTCGTAACCCGACAACGCGATGATGCCGGCGATGCCGAGGAACGACGCCGCCGACATGTAGTCGCCGGCCAGGGCCAGCCCGTTCTGCGCCCCCGAGAACGTGCGGCCGCCCGCGTAGAAGTCGTCGGTGCCCTTGGTGTTGACGCGGGCCCAGATCGTCACCCCGAGGGTGATCACGATGAAGACGGCGAACAGCCCGATGGTCATCGGCGCGTCCAGTTCTCGATGCGGTGGCGCTCGGCCAGGATGCGGCGCTCCCGCTCGCGTTGGGCCTGGCGCTGCCCGGCCTCGTCGCGCAGCTCGGCCGACAGCGGGTCGAGCATGCGGCGGGCGTAACGGGTGTAGCGCCAGGCCAGCGCGAACGTCGAGACGAACTGCAGCACCCCGAGCAGCAGCGCGACGTTGACGTTGCCGATCGCGGGCAGGGCCATGAAGTCGCGGGCGAAGGCCGACAGGGCGATGTACAGGAAGTACCAGCCCAGGAACGCTCCAACGATCGTCAGCGCCAGTCGCCGGAACCGTGCTTTGAGCAGGCGGAACCGCTCGTCGGTCGCCAGCCCGGCCAGGTCGTCCGCCTGCACGGGGCCTCCATCAGGGGAAAGATCTCTTGCGGTGACCGTCCGTACACGGGTCACTCCGCACCGAGACCTCACCATAAAGGGGGTTACGCCGATTTTCCGGGGAACGCGGGAAAGTGGGTCGCCGAGTTCGTCGAGGCGACCACCCGGCCGCCCACCACGACGTGGCGGGGCGGGTTGTGGCGGGTCAGCGCCTCCCTGATCGTCGTGCCGTCGAGGACGACGAAGTCGGCCGCGGCGCCCTCCTTGAGGCCCTCCGGCTCCCGGCCGATCACCCGGGCGGCGGTGGTGGTGATCATGTCGTACAGGTCGTCGAGGCGGGTCGGGCCGAGCGTGTGGGCGGCCAGGAAGGCGACCTCCAGCAGGTTGTGGCGGCCGAAGGGGTAGTAGGCGTCCTCGATGTCGTCCTGGCCGAGCGCGACCGGCACCCCGGCGTCGGTCAGCGGGAACACCGGCAGGTGCAGGGGGCCGGTGTGCGGGTCGCTGACCAGGCCGAGGCCCGCCTTGGTGAGCAGGCCGGTCAGCCGGCGCAGGTAGGGCTCGGGGTAGAGGGCCATCGCGCGGGCGTGCTGGGCGCTGGCGCGGCCCGCCATGCCGTGGGCGAGCAGTTCGGCGGCCAGCGTCTCCGTGGTGCGCAGGCCGGGGTCGCCCGCGTCGTCCACGAGCATCGCGACCCGCTTTCCGGTGCGCTTCGCCAGCGCCACCAGACGCCGCACGTGCTCGGCGGCGTCGGCGTCGGTGAACTCGATCCACGGGATGCCGCCGACCACGTCGGCGCCCAGGGCGACGGCCTCCTCGATCAGCTCCTCGGTGCCGGGGGCCTTCAGCAGGCCGTCCTGCGGGAAGGCGACCACCCTGACGTCGACGAACTCGCGGAACTCCGCCTTCAGCGCCAGCAGCGCCTTCACCCCGGTCAGCCCGGCGACCGGGTCGACGTCGGCGAACGCCTGCACCGCCCGCACCCCGTGCCGCACCGACTCGACCAGGGCCGACCGCGCCCGCGTGGTGACGGCCTCCTCGGTCTGATGGGCCTTCACGGCCGCGGCGCCGTCGATGGCGTCCATGGCCGCGCCCATGGTCCCCTTCGTGTACGCCGCCAGCGGCCCCCCGCCCGCCAGGTCGAGCGTGTGGACCTTGCAGAGGTGGAGGTGGGCGTCCACGAACGGCTCGGTGACGAGGTTGCCCTCGGCGTCGAGGCCCGAGGCGGTTCCGGTGTCGGGGGTGATCGAGGTGAGGCGGCCCCGCTCGGCGGTGAGCGTCCAGCGTCCGGGGCGGCCGCGGAGGGCGGCGTTGTGCACGGTCGGCATGAGGGGACGCTAGGCGGTTGTAGCGTCGGAGAAAAGTTCTTCCGCGCGGGTGTCCATCCGGCGCGGGCCCGTTCGTCGTCATCCCGTCAGACCACGAGAACAGAGGAGCACGAGTTCGTGAAATACATGCTCTTGATCTACAGCGGCGGCGCGGCGGGCGACTTCGAAGCCTGGATGAACTATGACAAGTCGGTCAAGGAAGCCGGGATCTACATCTCCGGCGAGTCCCTCACCGACGTCGCCCAGGCCACCACGGTCCGCGTCGACGGCGCCGAGCGGGTCGTGACCGACGGCCCGTTCGCGGAGACCCGGGAGGTCCTCGGCGGCTACTACGTCCTCGACGTGCCCGACAAGGAGACCGCCCTCGACTGGGCGGCCAGGTGTCCGGGTTCGTGGGAGGGCGGCGCGGTCGTGCTGCGGGAATGCGAGGTGTACTGATGAAATACATGCTGCTGATCCACGGCGCCAGCGAGAAGTGCACGACCGAAGACTGGATGGTCTACGGCAAGGCGCTCACCGACGCCGGCGTCTACGTCGGCGGGGCCCCGCTGGCCGACCAGAGCCTCACCACGACCGTCCAGCTCACCGACGGCGGCGAGACGGTCGTCACCGACGGTCCCTTCGCCGAGACGCACGAGGTGCTGGGGGGCTACTACCTCATCGACGTGCCCGACCTCGACGCCGCGACCGACTGGGCCGCGAAGTGCCCGGGGGCGCGCTTCGGCGGCCGGATGGTGGTCCGCCCGATCGTCGACTTCCCCTGACGCCCGTGACCGGCGACGTCAACGCGTCGGTCGAGGCGATCTTCCGTGAGGAGCGCGGCCGGCTGCTGGCCGCGCTCGTCCGGCGGTTCGGCGACCTCGACCTGGCCGAGGAGGTCACCTCGGAGGCGATCGAGGCCGCCCTGGTCCGGTGGCCGCTCGACGGGGTGCCGGCCAGCCCGGGGGCCTGGCTGATGACCACCGCCCGCCGCCGCGCCGTCGACCGGCTGCGCCGCGACCAGACGTACGCCGCCCGGCTGGCCCTGCTCCAGGTCGAGGCCGACCGGGCGGGGCCGCCGGTGGTCGACGGCGTGCTGCCCGACGAGCGGCTGCGGTTGTTCTTCACCTGCTCCCACCCGGCGCTGCCGGAGGCCGACCGGGGCGCGCTCACCCTGCGCTACCTGGCCGGCCTGACCACCGTCGAGGTGGCGCGGGCCTATCTGGTCCCGGTCGAGACCATGGCCAAACGCCTGGTCAGGGCCAAGAAGAAGATCAGCGGGGCGCGCATCCCGTTCCGGGTGCCCGACGTCCACGAGCTCCCGGCGCGGTTGCCCGGCGTGCTGCGCGCGATCTACTCGATCTTCACCGAGGGCTACGCCGCCAGCGCGGGCCCCGATCTCGTCCGCCACGACCTGGCCGAGGAGGCGCTGCGCCTGGCCCGCATCCTGCACCGCCTTTTGCCGGGCGAACGCGAGGTCACCGGCCTGCTGGCGCTGATGCTGCTCACCCACGCCCGCCGCGCCGCCCGCACCGGCCCCGACGGCGGCCTGGTCCTGCTGGAAGACCAGGACCGCTCCCTGTGGGACCGCGCCATGATCGACGAGGGGGAGCCCCTGGTCGTGGCCGCCCTGACCGGCGGCCCGCCGGGCCCCTACGGCGTGCAGGCCGCCATCGCCGCCCTGCACGACGAGGAGCCGACCGACTGGCCCCAGATCGTCGGCCTGTACGACGTCCTCCGGTCGCTGACCCCCTCGCCCGTGGTCGACCTGAACCGGGCGGTCGCCGTCGCCATGCGCGACGGCCCGGAGGCGGGCCTGGCCCTGCTCGACGACCTGGCCGGGGAGCCCCGGCTGCGCGGCCTGCACGTCTTCCCGGCCGCCCGGGGCGAGCTGCTGCGCCGGCTGGGCCGCCCGGCCGAGGCGGCGCGGGCCTTCCGCGAGGCCCTGGAGCTGGCCGGCAGCGAACCGGAACGCCGCCACCTGCGGGCCCGGCTCGACGAGGTCGGCGGCTAGTCGACCTCGGCGCTGCCGTTGACGCGCAGCTTGCGCCGGGCCCGCTCGTAGAACGAGGTCGTGCCCAGCCGCACCACCCGGGCCGCCGCCCGCACCGCCGTGACGGTGATCCGGTGCCCGGGGGACAGGTGCCCGGCGATCGTGCCGTCGACCTCGACCGCGATGTGCCCGCTGGTCGGCAGCACCTCCAGCGTCACCTCCTCGTCGGCCGAGAGCACCAGCGCCCGGTTGAACGTCGAGTGGGCCGCCGCCGGCACCACCAGGAAACCCTCGACGTTGGGGGAGACGATCGGCCCGCCGGCCGAGAAGCTGTAGGCCGTCGACCCGGTCGAGGTCGCCACGATCACCGCGTCGGCCGCCAGCCGGACGAACGGATGCCCCGCCACCGACACCGCCACGGCCGCCATCCCGTCGCCGGGGTGCCGGACCAGCGCGATGTCGTTGAACGCCAGCACCTCGCCGTCGTCGGGCAGCAGGGTCCGGATGGCCATCCGCGCCTCGACGAAGTGCTCGTGGCCGTCGATGGCCGTCAGCGCTGGAGGCAGTTCCTCGACGTCGATCTCGGCGAGGAAGCCGAGTTTGCCCAGGTTGACGCCGAGCACCGGCGTCGGCAGCCCGGCGATCAGCCGCATCGCCCGCAGCATGGTGCCGTCGCCGCCGAGGCTGACCATCAGGTCGGAGCGCGCGGCCAGTTCGGCGGGCCCGACGGGCAGGGCGCTGCAGTCGATCCGCCCGACCTCCTCGGGCAGCCCGACCACCGTGACGCCGCGTCCGCGGGCCCACTCGATGATCGTGTCGATGGCCTCTTTGGAGTCGCGGCGCGGATGCAGGACCAGCCCGACCGTGTTCACCATGCCCATCCGCCCACTTTAGGGCGGCATGATGGCCAGATGGGTGTGCGGCCGGTCTCCGTCGAAGGGCTCGTCGCCGAGCTGGTCGCGATGATCGCCGACCGGCCCGGCTGGGTGCGGGCGGCGATCGACGGCGCCGACGCGGCCCGGCCGTGGGAGCTGGCCGACCTGGTCGCCGAGAGGCTGCGGGTCCATCGGCACGTGCTCCGGGTTTCGGCCAGGGATTTCCTGCGGGCCGCCTCGCTCCGCTACGAGTTCGGCCGGCACGACCCCGACTCCTACTACGACGGCTGGCTCGACGTGAAGGGCCTGACCCGGGAGGTGCTCCAGCCGCTCGAACCCGGCGGCACCGGCCGGGTCGTGCCCTCGTTGTGGGACCCGGTGAGAGACCGGGCCACCCGGGCGCCCTACCAGGTGGTGCCGGAGAACGCGGTGGTCGTGCTCGACGGGCCGCTGCTCCTCGGGCAGGGGCTGCCCCTCGATTTCTCCGTTCACCTGAGCCTTTCGAAGAAGGCGCTCGAACGGCGTACAAGCGAACAATGGACGTTGCCCGCCTTCGAACGCTACGCCGATGAGGTCAGGCCGCAGGATTGGGCGGATGTGGTGGTTCGGGTGGATGATTCCCGACACCCCGCACTGGTAGAAATTGATCCATGAAAATCGGTGAGCTCGTCGCGGACTTCGCGCTTCCGGACGAGAACGGGGAGACCCGTCGCCTGAGCGAGTTCCTCGAAGAGGGGCCCGTGGTGCTCTTCTTCTACCCGGCGGCGATGACCTCCGGATGCACCGCCGAGACCTGCTACTTCCGTGACCTCGCCGCCGAATTCAAAGCGGTTGGAGCGGTCCGCGTCGGGATCAGCAAAGACAAGGTGAAACGGCAGAAGTTGTTCGCCGAGACCAACTCGCTCGGCTACCCGCTGCTGTCCGACGAGGAGGGCGTGGTGGCCAAGCAGATGGGGGTGCGCCGGACCGTCGCCGTCGGGCCGTTCGTCACCCGGCGCGTCACCTTCGTCATCGACACCGACTTCACGGTGCTCGACGTCATCCACAACGAGGTCATGATGACCGACCACGCCGACCGCGCGCTGAAGACCCTCAGGGATAGAGGCTGACGCGGTCGTCGACCTCGTGGTCGAACCCGCCCTCCAGCCCGACTCCGTGGGCGAGGGTGACGGTCCACTGCTCGTAGTACCACTCCAGGCTGTGGCCGCTGAACCGGAAGTTGGCCCGATAGCGGGCCCGCTGGCCGGGGGCGAGGGTGAACAGCTCGACCGGCCGCCGCCCGCGCGGATACGCGGCGAACACGGCGGCCCGCGACACCCGGCCGCCGGGCTCCACGCGCAGGCCCGCCATGGTCGCGGGCAGGGCGAGTTCGCGGAGGGTCTCGGCGCGCGGTGAGAGCAGCACGTCGTGGAAGACGACCTCTCCCGTGCAGGCCGGCAGCGGCACCCGATCCGGCAGCGACCCCCGCAGCGTGGCCGCGGCCGCACCGCGGCCGGCCTTGGACCAGCGAGTCACCACCCGCTGCACCACGAGCATGGTGGCATTTTAGAGAGCATGCGCGTTCCCGCCCAGGCCGGTCTCGGCGCCATCGCCGTGGCCGCCGCCGCCATCCTGACCCTCGAGTTCTCCTCGGGCATCGACCTGAGGCGCCGGACGATCAGCGAACACCAGCTCGGCGAGCACGCCTGGTTGTTCGGGCTCTCGGTGGCGCTGATCGCGCTGGGCTCGCTCGGCATCGGGGCGACCCTCGCCGCGCAGCGCCGCGCCCGCCCGATGGGCCTGGTCGCGCTGGCCGGGTGGAGCCTCGGGCTGCTGATCGTGGCGACCTTCCCCAAGCACGACTGGTCGCTCGGGCCGTCGTTCTCCGGGTCGGTGCACCGCGTCGGCAGCGTGGTCGCCTTCGTCTGCCTGCCGGTCGCCGTGCTGCTGCTGGCCCGGCCGTGGCGCGACACGATGGCGAGGGTGGCGGCGGCGCTCGGGCTCGGTGCCGTGGTGTGGATCGCCGGGATCGTGCTGGTCGGTTACACCGCCGCCCGCGACGGCATCCCGTGGTGGCGGGCGATGCCGGTCGGGCTCGGGGCGGTGGAGCGCGGCCTGGTGTTCACGGAGATCGCCGCGCTGGCGGCGCTGGGGATTTGGGCTATTGCCCGCCAGGGGCGTAGGGCATAAATGGACCTATTCCATGCGGAACCGCGCTGATAGATTCCTCGTTTGCAAGATGGGGGATAAAACGTTGCGCGATTTTCTGGGCGCCGCATTGGGTTTCCCGGCTGTCCTGTTCAGCTTCGCGCTGATCGTCGTCATCGGGTTCTGGCTGCTGGTGGCCTTCGGCGTGGTCGACCTCGACGGTCTTCCCGCGGCCGAGGTCTCCGGGTTCGTGACCGCCGGGTGGTTCGCGGCGCTGGCCGGATCCGTGCTGCTGCCCGCGCTCGGCTGGGTCGTCCTGGCCGCCGCGCTCGTCGTGGGCCTCGGCGCCGCGTTCCTGGTACGCCGCCTCACGCCCGCGCCCGAGAAGGTGCCCTCACGGCACGACTTCGTCGGGCAGATCTGCGTCATCAGAACCCAGTCGGTCTCCACCGACTTCGGGCAGGCCGAGATCCGCGCCGTCGACGGCTCGGCCTCGGTCATCCAGGTGCGCCAGACCGGCGCCGACGTCTTCCGCGCGGGCGGGGCCGCGCTGATCTTCCAATATGACGCGGAAGGCGAGTTCTTCTGGGTCATGCCTTATGAAGGGGGCCTGTAGTTCATGGACGTCATCTCGGCGGGAGCCGGCATATTCATCGCGGTCGTGCTGATCGTCGTCATCGCACTGGTGATCGTGGTCAGCCGGCTGTTCCGCAAGGTTGAGCAGGGCAAGGCCCTGATCGTGTCGAAGGTGCGCCGGGTCGACGTCACCTTCACCGGCGCCGTGGTCTTACCGGTGCTGCACAAGGCCGAGTTCATGGACATCTCGGTGAAGACCATCGAGATCGAGCGCTCGGGCCACGAGGGCCTGATCTGCCGTGACAACATCCGCGCCGACATCAAGATCACGTTCTTCGTGCGGGTGAACAAGACCGCCGAGGACGTCGTGAAGGTCGCCCAGGCCATCGGCACCGCCCGCGCCAGCGACGAGGGCACCCTCCAGACCCTCTTCAACGCCAAGTTCTCCGAGGCCCTCAAGACCGTCGGCAAGCAGCTCGACTTCGTCGACCTCTACACCCAGCGCGACGAGTTCCGCGACCAGATCATCCGCGTCATCGGCACCGACCTCAACGGCTACTCGCTGGAGGACGCGGCCATCGACTACCTGGAGCAGACCCCGCTGTCGAAGCTCGACCCGGCCAACATCCTCGACGCCCAGGGCATCCGCAAGATCACCGAGCTGACGGCGATCGAGCACGTGCGGACCAACGAGTTCCAGCGCAACGAGGAGAAGGAGATCACCCGGCAGAACGTCGACGCCCGGGAGGCCATCCTCGAACTGGAGCGCCGCCAGGCCGACGCCGAGATCAAGCAGAAGCGCGAGGTCGAGACCATGCGGGCCCGCGAGGAGGCCGAGATCTCCCGGGTGCGCGCCGAGGAGCGCCTCAAGGCCCAGGCCGCGGCGATCAAGACCGACGAGCAGATCGGCGTCCAGAGCGAGAACAAGGCCCGCGAGGTCGCCGTCGCCGAGAAGAACCGCGAGCGCGTGATCGCCATCGAGAGCGAGCGCATCGAGAAGGACCGGCTGCTGGAGGTCATCGCCCGCGAGCGGGAGACCGAGTTGTCGCGCATCGCCAAGGAGAAGGAGCTCGAGGTCGAGAAGCGCTCGATCGCCGAGGTCATGCGCGAGCGCATCGCGGTCGAGAAGACGGTGGCCGAGCAGGAGGAGCAGATCAAGCGCCTGCGCGTCATCGAGGAGGCCGAGCGCACCCGCCAGTCGGTCATCATCGCCGCCGAGGCCGAGGCGCAGGAGAACCTGGTCAAGGACATCAAGGCCGCCGAGGCCGCCGAGGCCGCGTCCAAGTTCAAGGCGCGCGAGGCGCTGGTGCTGGCCGAGTCGCGCCAGCAGGCCGCCGAGCTCGACGCCCGCGCCAAGATCCGCCTCGCCGAGGGTGTGCAGGCCGAGGCCGCCGCGACCGGCCTGGCCGAGGTGCAGGTCAAGGAGCGCGCCGCTGCCGCGATCGAGAAGGTCGGCAAGGCCGAGGCGATCGTCGAGCGCGAGAAGGCGCTGGCGTCCGCCGAGGGCACCCGCGAGCGGCTGAAGGCCGAGGCCGACGGCGAGCAGGCCAAGGCCGTGGCCGCCGCGATGATGGTCGGGGAGAAGCTGAAGGCCGAGGCCGAGGGTCTCACCGAGAAGGCCGCCGCGCTGGCCGCGATGTCCGACGCGAGCCGCGTCCACGAGGAGTACCGCCTGCGGCTGGAGGCCGAGAAGGAGATCCGCCTGGCCGGGGTCGAGGTGCACCGCAAGGTCGCCGAGGCGCAGGCCGAGGTGCTGTCGGCCGGTCTGTCGAAGGCCAACATCGACATCGTCGGCGGCGACAGCGTCTTCTTCGACAAGCTCGTCGGCGCGGTGACCATGGGCAAGAGCATCGACGGCTTCGTCGACAACTCCGAGGTGGCCCGCACCCTCGCCGAGCCCTACCTGAACGGCGACGCCAGCCTCAGCGGCGACCTCGCCAAGATCGTGTCGGGGGTCGACTCGGGCGCGGTCCGCGACATGACCGTGTCGGCGTTCCTCGCCGGCCTGATGAAGAACGGGGCCGCCCCGGCGATCACCCCGGTCGAGAAGTGACCCTGGGAATGACAGGGCTCGACGCCGGCACCTACGAGATCCTCCGCGCCCGGCTGGCCGAACAGGCCAAGGAGCTGGCCGGCCGGGCCGAGGAGCTCAACACCCGGCGCCTGGCGGTGTTCGGCGGCTCGGAGATGCGGCTGGTGGGGACCGAGCGCATCCGTACCGAGAACAACTGCGTGCCCCGGGACGTGGTCTCCGCCGGCGACACCATGATCTTCGGCTACAACGTGTTCATCGGCCTTCGGCCGCAGACCAGCGTCTCCGACGTCTTCTCCTTCCACCACTTCTCGCGCGACGGCGACGCGTTCACCTTCTCGGGCTCCGGGAGCGTGCTCGGCGACCCCGTCTTCGAGAAGGACTTCGGCGAGCTCTACCGCTACTACAAGGACACCCGGCTGCTCCAGCTGCGGAAGACCGACGGGAAGCTCCTGGCGATCTTCCAGACCGGGCCGCAGGACGTCCGGGTGCTGCGCTGGACGATGACCGCCGACGGCGTGTTGTCCTACCTCGACTCGCGGGGCGAGCGCGACCACGTCCTGCCGCCCTCCCACGACTTCGAGTGGATCGAGACCAACCGCGACGACCACGTGCTCGGGCGGCACCCGCACATCTCCATCGGCGGCGAGCTGTTCGTCGAGACCGTCGGCGGCGACCTCACCATCAAGGTCGAGAACAACACCGAGTCGGGCGAGGGCGTCTACTCCGAATCGGTCACCGAGCGGCTGCAGAGCCTCGCCGACGCCGACGTGTTCCACGCGCGGGTCGGGCCGCTGATCCTGCTGAAGATCCGGCCCTACAAGGAGACCGAGTGGCGTCACCTGGTCTTCAACACCCGGACCAAGAGCGTGACCCGGCTCGACGGGATCGGCCAGGCGTGCCAGCGGCTCCCCGAGGACCAGGGGATCATCTTCCCCGGCGGCTACTACCTGACGACCGGCGTGGCCAAGACGTTCGAGACCGACGTCGCCGCGCTGGAGTTCGAGCGGGTGATCCGGAGCGAGGAGGACGTGCTCTACGTCTTCCACGCCCGGGAGGAGGGGCGTTACCTCCTGCTGCCGTACAACGTGATCCGCAAGGAGGTCGCCAACCCGCTGCCCTGCCACGGCTACTCGCTGTTCGACGACGGCACGCTGGTGGTGTTCCGGGCGACCTCCGACGAGCCGTCGCGCGTCCACCCCATGCAGGTGTGGGACACCCCGTTCGCGGTCGAGTCGGCCGCCCCGGCCGGCACCGGCCCGCTGGAGCGCATCGGCAACGGCGAGCTGGTCAGAGGTGTCTCCGACTGCCTGTCGGTGGCCCGCATGGTCGAGGAGATGGCGCCCGCGCAGGCCGTCTTCGAGGCGCTGATCGCCTCCTGCGACCGCATCTCCGACGCCTACCACTGGCTCGGCGAACACGCCCTCGCCGAGCCGCTCGCGGCCCTGCGGGGCACCGCCGAGCAGGTGCTCGACGAGTTCGAGAACGTCCAGCGCCTCACCGAGGACGCCGCCGAGGCGGTGGCCGAGGCGCGCGAGCGCGTCGCCGCGATCCGCTCGACCGGCGTCACCCGGCTGGCCGACCTGCGCCGCGCCCAGGGCCACCTGGTGACCCTGCGCGAGCGCCGGTACGCCGACCTCCCGGCCCTCGACGCCCTCGCCTCCGGCGTCGAGCGGGAGGTGACCGAGACCGCCGCCCACGTGATCGCCGACCTGCAACGCGACGACGCGTTCGCCGACTTCCACGCCACGGTCTCCGCCCTCGCGGAGGAGGCCGAGGCGATCACGACCGTGGCCCACGCCGCCCCGGTGGCCGAACGGCTGGCCGCCCAGTCCGACGGCCTGGAGGCGCTGATCGAGGTGGTCGGCACGCTGGAGGTCGAGGCGACCGCCCGTACCGTCATCCTGGAGAAGGTCGGCGCGGTCCTCGCCGAGATCAACCGTGTGCGCGCCACCCTCGACGCCCGGCGGCGCGAACTGCTCGCCGCCGAGGGCCGGGCCGAGTTCGCCGCCGAGTTCGGCCTCCTCGGCCAGGCCGTGACGGCCGGGCTGACCGGCGCCGACAGCCCCGAGAAGTGCGACGAGCGCCTCGGCCGGCTGCTGCTCCAGATCGAGGGACTGGAATCGCGCTTCGGCGAGTTCGACGACTTCCTCGGGCAGCTCGAACGCAAACGCGAGGAGGTCTACGAGGCGTTCTCGGCCCGCAAGCAGACCCTCCTCGACGACCGCGCCCGCCGCGCCGACCGGCTCGCCGACTCGGCCGACCGCATCCTCGGCACGGTGCGCCGCCGCTCCTCGGCCCTGGCGACGCTCGACGAGGTCAACGCCTACTTCGCGGCCGACCCGATGGTCGCCAAACTGCGTGCGGTCTCGGCCGACCTGCGGGACCTCGGCGACCCGGTCCGCGCCGACGAACTCGACGGCCGGGTGCGCGCCGCCCGCCAGGAGGCCGGCCGCGCACTCAAGGACCGCACCGACCTGTTCGACGGCGACACGGTGAAACTCGGCCGCCACCGCTTCGCCGTCAACACCCAGCCCCTCGACCTCACCCTGGTGCCCCACGACGGCGCGTTGTCGTACGCCGTCACCGGCACCGACTACCGCGCCCCCGTCACCGGCTTCGCCGACACCCGGCACTTCTGGGACCAGCTGCTGGTGTCGGAGACGACGGAGGTCTACCGCGCCGAATACCTGGCGGCGTCGCTGTTCCCAGTAGAGGGCGACGTGGCCGAAGCCGTGCGCCGGGCCGCCGAGTCACGCTACGACGAGGGCTACGAGCGCGGCGTGCACGACCACGACACCGTGCGCATCCTGGACGTCGTCACCCGCCTGCACGCCTCGGCCGGCCTGCTGCGCCACCTGCCGTCGGCGCGGGCGACCGCGCAGTTCTTCTGGGCGCACGCGAACCCGTCGCCGACCTGGGAGGTCAGAGCCCAGTCCCTCACCCGCGCCCGGGAGTTGTTCGGCGGCGGCACAGCGGCCCTGGAGGCCCTCGCGGCCGAACTGACCGCGGCGATCGAAGCCCACGGTTGCCTCGACGGCCCCGCCTCCCTGGCCGCCGACTACCTGATCGAGGAACTGGCCTCGGCGCCCGCGGGCTTCGTCACCTCGACGGCCGCCCGCGCGTTCCTCGACGCCTTCGAGGAGGCTCTCGGCGCGGACCGCTTCGCCGCGTTCACCGCCGAACTGTCGGCCCTGGAGCTGCCCGCCCGTATCCAGCTCGCCCGCGCCTGGCTGGCCGCCTTCGGCAAGGGCGAGGCGTCGCCCGAGGCCGTCGCGCTGCTGCTGTGCGACCTGCCCCGCTACGACTCCGCCGCCACCCTCGACGGCGTCGTCGAAGGACTCCTGGGCGCCCACCCGCGCATCCAGGGCCGCTCCCTGCCGCTGCGCCTCGACGAGTTCCTCGCCCGGACGAGGATCTTCCGGTCGGAGCGGGTCCCGGCGTACCGGGACTACCAGCGGCGCCGCGCCGAACTGGTGGCCGGCGAGAAGAAACGCCTGCGCCTGGACGAATACCGCCCCAAGGTGATGGACTCCTTCGTCCGCAACGGGCTGATCGACCAGGTCTACCTGCCGCTGATCGGCGACAACCTGGCCAAGCAGCTCGACCACGGCATGGGCCTGCTGCTGCTGATCTCCCCGCCCGGCTACGGCAAGACGACCCTGATGGAGTACGTCGCCAGCCGCCTCGGCCTGGTGTTCGTCAAGGTCAACGGCCCCGCCCTCGGACACGAGGTGACCTCGGTCGACCCGGCGGACGCACCCGACGCGACCTCCCGGTCGGAGGTCGAGAAGATCTCGTTCGCGCTGGAGATGGGCAGCAACGTGCTGCTCTACCTGGACGACATCCAGCACACCTCACCCGAACTGCTGCAGAAGTTCATCTCGTTGTGCGACGCGCAGCGCCGGATGGAAGGCGTGTGGAACGGGACGGCCCGGACGTACGACCTTCGGGGGAAACGGTTCGCGGTCTGCATGGCCGGCAACCCGTACACCGAGTCGGGCCAGGTGTTCCGCGTCCCCGACATGCTGGCGAACCGTGCTGACGTGTGGAACCTGGGCGAGGTGCTGAGCGGGAAGGACGACCTGTTCGCACTGAGCTACATCGAGAACGCCCTGACGGCCAACTCCGTGCTCGCTCCCGTGTCCGATCACGGCGAGGTGGAAAAGCTGGTGCGGCTGGCTCGCGGGGAGGGCAGCGCCGACCAGCTGGCGCATCCCTACAGCACGGTCGAACTCGACCAGATCCTCAGCGTGTTGCGCAAGATGCTGCGGCTGCAGGAGGTGGTGCTGGCCAACAACCGGGCCTACATCGCTTCCGCCGCCCAGTCCGACGCCAGCCGGACCGAACCCCCCTTCTTGTTGCAGGGGTCGTACCGGAACATGAACAAGCTCGCGCAGCGGGTGGTGCCGGTGCTGACCGACGCCGAACTCGAAGCGATCATCGACGACCACTACCTGGGGGAGGCGCAGACGCTGACCTCGGGGGCGGAGGCGAACCTGCTGAAGCTGGCGGAGCTGCGGGGGGTGCTGACGGACACGCAGAAGGCGCGGTGGGAGGAGGTCAAGGCGGCGTATCGACGGGCCAGGGCGATGGGCGGCGAAGCCGACGACCCGACGACCCGGACGGTCTCCGCCATCACCCACCTGGCCGACCACCTGGGCGGCGCGATCACCTCCCTGAGGGACCGATGACCCTGCGCTCGGCGGAGGAGATCCGCGACTACCTCCTCGCCCAGCTCAACGACGCACTGCGCCGACCCGGCCTGTACGGCGACGAGGTCGCCCTCCGGGTCATGTTCGACCATTACGAGAACGTCGCCGACCCCATGGTCTTCTTCCACTTCTGGAACGGACGCGGCCCGTTGGGCGAATCGGCCATGTATGAGGAACCGACCCTGCTGGCGGCCCGTTGCGGCACCGGCAGGTTCGGGGACACGTTCATCTTCACCCCGTTCGGAACGAGCCGACGAAGCTGATGCGGTCCTGACGGACCGTCGCATCGGGCGTTCCTCCTCGGGAAAGGAGCGCCCCAGGCTTCGTCCTTGTGGCGGGACGAAATCCTTGAGGCGATCCCCGGGCAACGCCGGTTCAGGCCCGCTGACGGGGGCAGCCGACGTTCATGCGCTTTCACGCACTGGCATGTGACTACGACGGCACCATCGCCGTCGACGGCCGCGTCGACGACGGAACCGTCGAGGCGCTCGACCGGCTGGCCCGGTCGGGGCGGCGGCTGGTCCTGGTGACCGGGCGTCACCTCGACGACCTCCTCGACGTCTTCCCCCGGCTCGACCTGTTCGACCGTGTCGTCGCCGAGAACGGGGCGCTGCTCTACCGGCCGGAGGAGCGGGAGCGGGTCCTGCTCGCCGATCCGCCGCCGGCCGAGTTCGTCGAGCGGCTGCGTGAGCGCGGGGTCGAGCCGTTGCACGTCGGCGCGGGCGTCGTCGCCACGTGGCAGCCGCACGAGAGCACGGTGCTCGACGTCATCCGTGACCTCGGGCTGGAGTTACAGATCGTCTTCAACAAGGGCGCGGTCATGGTGCTGCCGCCCGGCGTCAACAAGGCCAGCGGGCTCGGGGTCGCGCTCGCCGAGCTCGGTCTTTCTGCGCACAGCGTCGTCGGGGTCGGGGACGCGGAGAACGACCACGCCTTCCTCGCCGCCTGCGAGTGCGCGGTCGCCGTCGGCGGCGCGATCCCGGCGCTCAAGGAGAGTTGCGACCTGGTCGTCGACGATGTCACCGAGCTCGTCCGGCTGATCGTCGATGAGGACCTCGCGCACGTCCCGCTCGACCGGCACGACATCCTGCTCGGCGACGACGTTCACGTCAGGGCTCACGGCGAGCGCATTCTGATCGCCGGGCCGTCGCACAGCGGGAAGTCGACCGTCGCGGCGGCGCTCGTCGAGCGTATCCACGAAGCGGGTTACCAGATCTGCCTCATCGACCCCGAGGGCGACTACGCCGAAGGGCTCGGCGACGCCGTCGTGCTCGGCGACCCGCGGCGTGCCCCGACGCACGACGAGGTGCTGCAGATCGTCGGCGACGCGTCCAGGAGCGTGGTGGTCAACCTGCTCGGCGTGCCCATCGACGACCGGCCCGGCTACTTCGAGGAGCTGGTCATGCGGGTCGGGGCCGTGTGGGGGCGGGTCGGGCGGCCGCACTGGCTGGTGATCGACGAGGCGCACCACCTGCTGCCCGACGGGTTCGACCCGCAGTCGACGGCCACGCTCGGGGCCATGCTGGCGATCACCGTGCATCCCGATTCGCTCAGCGCGCCGGTGCTGGGGGAGTTCACCGCCGTCATCGCCGTCGGGGCCGAGCCCGGGGGTGTCCTGGACGCTTTCAGCCAGGCCGAACGCCCCGACGTCCCCGGCGAACTGGACACCGGTGAACTGCTGCTCTGGCGGCCCGGTGACGATCCCGTCCAGGTGACGCTGACCCCGTCCCAGCACGAACGCCGCCGCCATATCCGGAAATATGCGGCCGGGACGTTGGGCGACGACTCCAGTTTCCGCTTCCGCGGGCCCGACGACCGGCTCGACCTCAAGGCCGACAACCTCAACCTGTTCCTCCGGCTGGGCGAGGGCGTCGACGAGGACACCTGGCAGTTCCACCGCCGTCAGGGCGACTACTCGCGCTGGATGGCCGAGTGCGTCAAGGACGAGGAACTGTCCGCCGCCGTCGCCGAGGTCGAGCGGTCGGACGACGGCGTCGAGGCCGGCCGGGCGCGGATCAGGGAACTGGTCGAGGAGCGTTACACGGCCCCCGAATGACCCCGGGCCATGATGATCACATGGCATTGACGACGAGTTTCACGCAGTTGGCCGGGGTACGGCACCCCATCGTGTCCGCGCCGATGGCCTTCTCGGCCGGTGGGGAGCTGGCGGCGGCCGTGTCGCGCGGGGGCGGGTTCGGGCTGGTGGGCGGCGGGTTCGGGGCGCGCGACTGGCTCGAACGGGAGTTGCCGATCGTCGCGCACAGCACCCGCGAGCCGTGGGGCGTCGGCTTCGTCTGCTGGGCGGCCGAGGTCGCCGGGGTCGAGTACGCCCTGGAGTTCGGCCCCACCGCGGTCCTGCTGTCGTTCGGCGACCCCACCCCATTCCTGCAGCCGATCAGGCGGGCCGGGGCGCTGCTGATGATCCAGGTCACCGACCTGGCCGAGGCCCGGCAGGCCCTCGACGCGGGGGCCGACGTCATCGTCGTCCAGGGCACCGAGAGCGGCGGCCACGGCGCGCGGCGGGGCCGGTCGACGTTTCCCTTCGTGCCGGCGGTGGTCGACCTGGCGGGCGAGACGCCGGTGCTGGCCGCCGGGGGGATCGCCGACGGGCGCGGGGTGGCCGCCGCGCTGGTGCTCGGCGCGTCGGGGGCGCTGCTGGGCACCCGCTTCCAGGCCACCGCCGAGGCGATCGTCGACCCGGCGATCACCCGGGCCATCGTCGAGAGCCACGGCGGGCAGACGGCGCGCAGCAGCGTGCTCGACATCGTCAAGGGCATCGACTGGCCCGAGAAGTACGACGGCCGGAGCCTCGCGCACCCGTACATCGACCGCTGGCACGGCCGGGAGGCCGAGCTCACGGGAGAAGCCCGGCAGACGGCCCGCGACGACATGGCCCGGGGCGCCACGCCACCGGCGGTCTGGGCGGGCGAGGCCGTCGACCTCATCGGCGACCTCCCCTCGGCCGAGGACCTCGTCACCACCCTGGCCACCCAGGCCGAACAGGCGCTCAACCGCGTCAGATCAGACTGAGGCCGCGATCAGGAGGCGCGCCATGACTGCAGGACCGCTTCGATTCGGTCGCGGATCTGGGTGCGGGCCGTCATGCGGGGCACGCCCTTCATCAGGAGTTCGTCGTAGGCCGTGTCCTTGTGCCGGACCGACGCCACCACCGCCAGGGTGATCGCCGACTCGTCGAGGACCTTGGCCGCCGACGTGCGGCCGACCCGGCCGCTGCCGCGGACCGCCGCGTGGGCGGCGATCTCGTCGGCCCTCGGGCAGCCGGGGAACAGGCGCCGGATCTCGGCCGCCATCCGGGCCTGGAACTCGACGTCCTGGTGGGCGCGGCGGTCGGCGTCGCGGTCGCGGCGGCGGGCGCGCAGTTCCTCGTCCTCCAGGCAGAGGTCTTCGGCGCGGGCGAGCGCGGCCTCCTCGATGAGGACGCCCCGCCGCTCGAAGCGTTTGCGCCTGGGGTTGTACTCGACGACCACGGCCGACAGGCCGCTCTCCTTCTTGGCCCGGCGGCTGAGGGCCGCGTTGCCGGCCGGGAGCATCACCAGATGGTCCATGTCGGCGCAGGTCAGGCAGTAGGGGGAGGCGTCTTCCATGATCAGGTAGGGGCCGGTGTCGCGGCAGCCCGCGCAGCGCCACGGCTCCTGAGGGACCAGCACCCGCAGGTCGGGCGGCCTGTTCTGGGCCTCGGTCAGGCGGCGGCGGCTCGTGTCGGACATCGCGGGGCTGATCCACTGACGGCAGAAGGCGCGTTCCTGCTCCTCCGAGCCGTCGCGGGTGAAGCGCAGCGCCGAGCGGTCGCGGCTGCCGGAGACGTAGGCGGTCTCCCCGGCGATCAGGCCCTTGTCGCCCGCCCACTCGGCCAGCAGCGCCGCCGCGTCGGTCATGCGGGCGGCGTCGACGGCGGCGAGCTCCTCCAGGGAGCCGGCCCGGCCCTGCCGCCAGCTCTCGACGTGGCGGTGGTGGACCCAGCGCAGGCCCGTCAGCACGTCGACGACCGTCACGTATTTACGGGTCGCCAGTGCGATCTCGGCCGCTTCCGCGACCCGTCGTCCCAGTCTCATCGGGTGAGGGCCGCCCGGTGCACGTCCCGGGCCAGCCGGGTGATCTTGGTGACCGAATCGGACCAGCGGGAGGTCTGGGTGGTCAGGATGACCTCGATGTAGCGGTCGCCCGCGCCGACGACGCCGGTGGTGTGCAACACGGCGTTGGCGAAGTCGACCGGAGCCGGGGCCTGATAGGAGGCCGCCGCGCCGTTGCCCTTGCAGCGCACCGGCGGGATCGAGCCGTAGCCCGACCAGCCCTGCTTGACCGCCCACGGCTTGGCGACGCCGCGCGGGATGCCGAAGTACTGGTCGAAGCCGTCGCTGCCGCACGGCCCGGCCTGCCGGAGCTGGCCCATGATCGTGTTCCGGACCGTGGGGGAGGCCTGTTCGAGGATGTACCGGTAGACCTTGGCGATGTCGAGCGCGCTGATCGCGGTGTAGCCCCAGAAGCCGGGCTTGCCGGCCGGGGGCGGGCCCGAGTCGGTCAGCTTGAGCTTGGCCGCCACCCGCTGGATGATCTTCCCTTGGCCGCCGAGCGACCACAGTCTCGTCGCCGCGTCGTCGTCGCTGACCCGCAACATCGGCTTGAGCAGGGCCAGGTTGGGCTTCTTCACCCGCTCCAGGTGGTCGATGGCGATCATCAGCTTCACGACCGACGCCGACCTGAACCGCTTGTGGACGTTGCGGCTGACCGTCACCTTCTTCTGCAGCCGGTCGTACACGACATAGCCGGTGGTGACACCGGAGGGCACGCTGACCGGCTTGGGCGCGGTTTTCGCGGGGGCCGCCTTTTCGACGGTCGTCCTCCCGACGGCCGCGTCGCCGCCGGGGGCGGTGGAGCAGGCGGTCAGTAAGAGCAGGGATACGAGTAGCAGGCGCGGCACCCGGCCTACGCTAGCCGACCCCGGCCACGGCGATCGTCGCTTTCCCGCCAGGCGGCCACCCGGGGAGGCAGCGTCGGCACCACCCTGCGGGGGCGGTCGGCCGGGTTGGCGCTGTGGGCGGGGTCGCGGTCGAGGGAGTCGAGGGCGATCTCGACGGCCCGTTCCAGCTGGGCGTCGACGCCCATCGCGTACTCCTGCGGGGTGATGTCGACCTCCACGTCGGGGTCGGCGCCGTAGTTCTCCACCCGCCAGCCGACGTCGTCGAACGCGAAGGAGAACTCGGGCTGGGTGGTCAGCGTCCCGTCGGCCAGGCGGTGCCGGGGCCAGACGCCGACCACGCCTCCCCAGGTGCGCCTGCCGACCAGGGTGCCGAGCCCGAGCAGCTTGAAGGTGTGGCAGAAGATGTCGCCGTCCGACCCGGCCCACTCGTTCGTGAGGCCCACGATCGGGCCGCGCGGCGACTCGTCGGGGTAGGGGGCCGGCACGCCCCAGCGCGGGAAGTCGTAGCCGAGCCGCCGCCGCGACAACTTCTCCAGCAGCAGCGCCGACACGTCGCCGCCGCCGTTGAACCGCACGTCGACGATGAGGGCCTCGCGGTCGTACTCGGTCAGGAAGCCGCGGTGGAACTCGGCGAAGCCCTCGGGGCCCATGTCGGGGACGTGGACGTAGCCGACCCGCCCCCCGGTGTGCTCGTGGACGAGCCGGCGGTTGGCCTCGACCCAGTCGCGGTAGCGGGCGGGCTGCTCGTCGCAGAGGGCCCGCACGACGACCAGGTGGTATTCGTCGTCGCGTTCGATCGTCAGCTCGACCTCCTCGTCGGCGAGGTTGACCAGCAGCCGCCCGGGGGAGGCGTCGGGGCCGACGGGCATGCCGTTGATGGCGGTCACGGCGTCGCCGGGCTCGACGTCCACCCCCAGGCGGTTCAGCGGCGAGGTGGCGAGCGGGTCCCACGGGTCGCCGGTGACGATGCGGCCGATGATGTAGCGGCCGTCCTCGTAGAGCCAGTCGACGCCGAGTTTGCCCTGCCAGTAGTGGGGGCGGTCGCGGTACTCGCCGCCCGACTCGAAGGCGTGGGAGGTGCCGAGCTCGCCCAGCAGCTCCCACAGCAGGTCGGAGAACTCGCCCCGGGTGCCGACCCGGTCGACCAGCGGCAGGTAGCGGGCGTAGACGCCGTCCCAGTCGATGCCGGCCATGTCCTCGTCCCAGAAGTTCTCGCGCTGGAGCCGCCACGCCTCGCGGAACATCTGCCGCCACTCGGCCTCGGGCGCGACCGACACCTTCACCCGGTCGAGGTCGATCCAGCCGTCGTTGCGGTCGGTCTCGTCGTCCTCCGACGGGCTCTCGCCCGCCTTGACGACGCGCAGCCGGTCGCCCGACCGGTAGAGCAGGGTCGAGTGGTCGCGGCCGAGGCAGAAGTCGGCGACGTCGGAGACGAGCTCCTCGGCCTTCTGCTTGGCGTACTCGTAGCAGTGCAGGGTCGAGCCGTGGTCGCCGACCACCGGGGTCGTGGTGTAGATGACCTTGCCCTTGAGCCCGGCGACCCGCTGGTAGCGGTTCTCGTCGACGGGGAAGGCCACGATCCGCCGGGTGAGGCCCTCGGTGTGGATCTCGAAGTCGGGTTCCTCGGTGTCCTCGTGGTCGAGCGGCCGGGGTTCCGGTACGAACGGCGACCCGATCCCCTCGCGCAGCGCCACGGCGTAGGGGCGGGTGCCCATCGGGAAGCCCAGGTCGAACTGGAGCTCGTCGTAGACCGGGTTGAACACCCGCTGCCCGATGAAGTAGAGGTAGCGGCCCTCGGGGTCGAAGGCGGGCCGCCGGTCGACCAGCACCGGGTCGGTCGCGGGGGCGATCTCGCCGGTCTCGGCGTTGAACAGCTTGATGACGGTCGTCTGGCGGGCGACCGGGCACGCGTAGGCGAGCCAGGTGCCGTCGGGCGACCACGCCGGGTCCTCGATGGCGCCGAACGGGCTGGCCTCGACCTCGGTCACCGTCGCCCCGTCGTCGTGCAGCTCGACGACCAGCAGTTCGTTGCGGTGGTTGGTGACGGCGAACCGGTCGCCCCTGGGGGAGACCTCCAGTTCGGTGATGCGGCCGGTGTCGGCGTCGTCGAGCCTGATCGGGTCCTCGTGCGACAACACGACCAGCACCTCGCGGTCGCCGTCGTCGCTGGCCGCCGCGACCAGCCGTTCGCCGTCGTCGTCGAGCCAGGTCAGGAACCGGTAGCGGACGCCGTCGGGTTCGCCGTGCTGGAGCACCGGGCCCTCCCAGCAGGCGAACGAGAACGCCTTGCCCCGGGTGGTGACGGCCAGCCGCGAGCCGTCGGGGCTGAGGGCCGCGCTGTCGAGGTAGCCCGCCGCCGGCACGAACCGGCGGTTGCGCTGGGTCAGCGAGCTGCCCAGGCGCACGTCGACGCGGCGCGGCTCGTCGGCGTCGGGGTCGAGCAGGAACAACTCGGCGCCGCAGTGGTAGACCAGCCGCCGCCCGTCGGACGACAGGTTGCGGGCGTAGTAGTCGCCGTGGTCGGTGTGCCGGCGCAGGTCGTCGCCGGCCGGGGAGCACGAGTAGACGTTGCCGACGCCCTCGTGGTCGGACAGGAAGAACACCCGGTCGTCCACCCAGCACGGCGAGGCGAGGTTGCCGGGCAGGGCGATCAGGCGGCGGAAACGCCGGGTGCCGATCCACAGGTCGCCGACCGTGCCGCCCCGGTAGCGCTTCCAGCGGGCCGGGTCGGAGGTGTTGCGGCCGAGCACGATGCCGCCGGGCCCGTAGGTGATGGCGGAGGCGGGGCCGTAGGGCAGCGGTTCGGGCACCTCGCCCGGCACGACCCGGTGCAGCCAGCGGTAGCCGTGGAAGGGCTGGCCCTCGTCGCTGGTGTAGACGATCGCGCCGTGCGGGTCCCAGCCGGCGACCTGGCAGTCGGCGCCGTGGAAGGTGAGGCGTTCGGCGGCGCCGCCGTCCGCCGGCATGACGTACACCTCTTCGGGGCCTTCCTCGCGGCCGACGAAGGCGATCTGGGTGCCGTCGGGGGACAACCGGGGGTAGGCGGCCTCGGCCACTCCGGCGGTCAGCCGGAACGCGCGGCCGCCGTCGGCGTGGACCATCCAGAGGTCGTCTTCGGCGGCGAACACCACCACGTCGCGGAAGATCGTGGGAAAGCGCAGATAGCCGGCCATCCGTCCCTCCCTGCCGGGAAACCAGAACAGGCTCGGGGAGCGGGTCGCCCCTTCCCCGAGCCTTCACCTCAGACCCCCACTAGGCGGGTCAGTGGTGCTGACCACCCTGGCGCTGCTGATGCTGCTGCTGCGAGGAGTGCCCCGGCTGCCGGCTCTCCCCGCCGCCCATGCGGTTGCCCATCGAACCGCCGCCCATGCCCTCACGCTCGGGACGGTTCTCCCCGCCCTCACGCTTGTCCTGCTTGGCCGCACGCTGATCCTTGATCGTGGCGCGCTTGGCCTTGCCCGAGACCTTGGGCTGGCGCTTCTGAGGCATTTCAGCCATTTTTTCCCCCGAAAGTGGCTTTGATGACGCTCTGTGTGCCATCGGTGACATTCATACCCATATGGGCGAAAGTAATCACACATGCGGTTTGTGTGAGAATGGTCGCCGACGATTGTTCTGGACTATTGTTCTGGAGGGCGTGCGGTGACCCAGTTCGACCTGGCCACGCTGCATGAGGCGATCGCGGCGGCCGTTCCCGACCGGGAGTGCCTGGTGTGGCGCGACCGGCGCGCCACCTGGCGGTCCGTGACCGAACGCACCCGGCGGCTGGGCAACCTGCTGCACTCCCGGGGCCTCGGGCCGGGCGCCCGGATGGCCGTCTACCTGCACAACGGCCCCGAATACCTGGAGGCCCTGCTCGGCGCGCACAAGGCCCGGGTGACCCCGTTCAACGTCAACTACCGCTACACCACCGACGAACTGGCCTACCTGTTCGCCGACGCCGCGCCGTCGGCGGTGGTCTTCCACGCCGCCTTCGCGCCGCTCGTCGCGAAGGTGGCGCCTCCGTCGGCGCTGCTGCTCCAGGTCATGGACGACACGGGCCACCCCCTCGTGCCCGGAGCCCTCCCCTACGAGGAGGCCCTGGCCGCCGCGTCACCCGGCCCGGTGCCGGTCACGCCCTCACCCGACGACGCCCACATCATCTACACGGGCGGCACGACCGGCATGCCCAAGGGCGTGGTCTGGCGGATCGGCGACCTGCTCGACGGCCCGGTCGGCGTGCGCCGCAGAGACGGCTCGTCGTTCCCGACCCTGGCCGCCCTGGTCGAGCACGCCGCCGCCAGCCGCCGCCGCATCCTGCCCGCCGCCCCGCTGATGCACGGCACCGGCGTCTGGTTCACCCTCAACGGCTGGTGCCTCGGCTCGACCGTCGTCATCGCCGACCGCGTCGACCGCTTCGACGCCCCGAGCCTGCTCGCCACCCTCGAACGCGAACGCGTCACCGGCACCGTCATCGTCGGCGACGCCTTCGCCCGCCCCCTGGTGGAAGAGCTCCAGAGCCGCCGGTACGACCTGAGCCTCGGCATGATCGGCACCAGCGGCGCCTTCCTGGGAGAGGCCCTGCGCGCCCGCCTGACCGAACTCATCCCGGGGATCAGGACCGTCGACACCCTCGGCTCCTCCGAGACCGGCAACTCCGCCGTGCGCATGGACGGCGGCCGGTTCGAGGCGGGCCCCTGGACGGTCGTCCTGAGCGCCGACCAGACCCGCGTCCTGTCACCCGGCGACCCGGAGGAGGGCTGGCTGGCCCGCTCGGGCCCCATCCCGCTCGGCTACCTGGGCGACCCCGAGAAGACCGCCCGCACCTTCCGCACGATCGGCGGCGTGCGCTACGCCATCCCGGGCGACCGCGCGATCTGGCGGCCCGACGGGACCGTCGACCTGCACGGCCGCGAAGCCACCGTCATCAACACGGCGGGCGAGAAGGTCTTCGCCGAAGAGGTCGAGGGCGTGCTGCGCGAGGTCGAGGGCGTGGTCGACGCCCTGGTGGTCGGCCGGCCCAGCGAACGATGGGGCCAGGAGGTCGTGGCGGTCGTCCAGACGGAGAAACCCGGCGACCCGGACGACACCGCGCTGAAGAGCGCGTGCGCGGCCCGGCTGGCCGGGTTCAAGGTGCCGAAGCAGTTCGTCAGGGCGGAGGAGGTCCGCCGCCACGCCAACGGCAAGGCCGACTACGCCTGGGCGAAGTCGGTGGTCACCTCAGACTGAGGCGAGGAACCGGGCGTCGCCGAAGACGGCGTTGATCCACGACCGGCCCTTCGACGCGGGCGAGCCCTTGATCAGTTTGGCTTCCAGACGGATCCGCGACTGTCCGCTGACGTCTGCCTGAAGTTCTCTGGGCTCCATCCACTTCGACTGCACGGTTCTCAGGACGATGGTGTCGCTGTCTCCGTAGACGGTGAACCGGACGACGGCGTCCTCCAGGTCGTTGTTGGGCGTGCCGACCGTCGCGACGAAGGTCTGGTAGGCGACCCCGGAGGGGGTGACGGTGATGGACATGAAGTCGCCGGGGGTCCGCAGATAGACGTAGGGGCTCGATCCGAAGACGTTGCTGCGCTCGTCGGTGGTCCGGCCCAGGGTGAAGTCGTCGTCCTGCACCGAGACCTCGGCGCCGTCGCTCTTCACGGTGCGGGCCTCGTCGCGTGGCAGGTCCTTGAGATAGACGGTCCGGGCGCCCTCGACCTCGACGACGTCGGTCGGCGTCGGCGTCGGCGTGGGGGTGGGGGTCGGCGTGGGGGTCGGGGTCGGCGTGGGGTCCGGGGCGTTCGTCACGGCCTGGGTGAGGGTCGGCGGCGGCGATGCGGGCGGAGCGGGCGTGACGTCGCCCAGGGCGGTGAGGGGGAGGACGTCGGGTGCCAGGCCTACCCCTACCGAGCCCGCGCCCACCGCTACGAGGGCGACCCAGAGGAAGACACGGAGGTTCACGGGGCGGCCGCGGAGGCGGATCAGGGCCACCAGGCCGAAGACCATGCCGAGGATGCCGAAGCCCAGTGCGGCTTTGGCGGGGCCTTCGCGGACCAGGACGACGATGGCGGTGAGGTCGGCGGCGATGCCCAGCACGCCGAAACCCCACGGCTGGGACTCCCGGCCGTCGTTCTGCTGTGCCGGGTCGTGCGTCTCCGTCACCGCGACTCCTCGCCTCACCTGAATCGGGGCAGGACTTTAGCAATGCGTCTTCGGTGATTCAGATGATTTACGAGAACCCGCGTAATTTGAGTAATTAATTAGAAATGCGCCTTTTGGCCGGATGGCGGTATTTGCTCCGCCATCCGGCCGCGCTCATGCCCGGTGCATGCTGAGCGGTTCGGCGATGTCCTCCAGTGATCTCCGGGCCGCCTCGACGCCCAGGAACCACTGCACCAGGCCCGCCGCGATCATCAGGCCCGCCCCGATCAGGTAGCCCACCGTCACCTGGCCGGCCTGCTCGCTCTCGACGAGCCGGCCGAACAGGACCGGGCCGATGATGCCGCCGAGGCCGGTGCCGACCGCGTAGAACAGCGCGATCGCCAGCGCCCTCGTCTCCATCGGGAAGATCTCCGAGACCGTCAGGTAGGCCGAGGAGGCCCCCGCCGAGGCGAAGAAGAAGACCACCATCCAGCAGACGGTCAGCGTCACCGCGTTCAGGACCCCGGCGTCGAACAGCAGGGCCGTGCCGACGAGCAGCACGCCCGACAGCACGTAGGTGCCCGCGATCAGCGGCCGGCGGCCGATGGAGTCGAAGAAGTGGCCCAGCAGCAGCGGCCCCAGGAAGTTCCCGATCGCGATGGGGATCAGGTACCAGGGGGTCGAGCCGTCGGGCACCCCGAAGAAGGTGGCCAGCACCAGGGCGTAGGTGAAGAAGATCGAGTTGTACAGGAACGCCTGGCCGACGAACAGCGACAACCCGACGACGGTACGCCGCGGGTAGCGCCGCACCAGCGTCATCGCGACCTCCGACAGCGGGGTGTGGTCACGCTGGTTGACGGTGATCTGCCGGTCGGCCTTCGGCAGTTCCTGGTGCACCGACCGTTCGATGTCGGTGACGATCCTCTCGGCCTCCTCGTCCTTGCCGTGGATGAACAACCAGCGCGGGCTCTCGGGCACCAGCCTGCGGATCAGCAGGATGCCGATGCCCAGGATCGCGCCCAGCCCGAACAGCACACGCCAGCCGACGTCCTCGGGCAGCACCTCCGGGTTGAGCAGCGGGATGGCCACCAGCGCGCCGAAGACGGTGCCCAGCCAGTAGGAGCCGTTGATGATCAGGTCGATCCGGCCCCGCAGCCGGGCCGGGATCAGCTCGTCGATGGCCGAGTTGATGGCGGCGTACTCACCCCCGATTCCGGCGCCGGTGAAGAACCGGCACAGGAAGAAGTACCAGGGCTCGAACGAGAACGCCGTCGCCACCGTGGCGGCCAGGTAGAGGGCCAGCGTCGCCAGGAACAGCTTCTTCCGCCCGAACCGGTCGGTCAGGTGGCCGAAGAACAGCGCGCCGATGCACGCGCCGAGCACGTAGATGCCCGCCGCGAGGCCCACTTCGGAATCGGTCAGGCTCAGTCCGCCGGCGTCGCTCGTCAGCCGGGGCCCGATCACGCCGACGATGGTGACCTCGAGACCGTCGAGCACCCACACGGTGCCCAGCCCGAGCAGCACGAGCCAGTGGAAACGCGACCATGGCAGTCGGTCTAACCGCGCGGGAATGTCAGTCGTGATCTGCTTCATGCAAGGCCAGCTACCCCAAGAAGGACATGGGATTCTCCGGCGGTGCAGAAATGTCCACCGTCACTAATCCGCATTACCTGGAGCCCCTAATGCGGCGTGGCAGACTCCGTGGCACCGGCATTACCGGGAAATCGGCTGGGGGGTAATTAGCACAATGGGAACTGGGCGACTGCCGACGATCCGGTTACGCCGCCTCGCCGGAGAGCTGACCCGCCTGCGCACCGACTCCGGCTACAGCCGCGAGGAGGTCGCGAGCCACCTCGGTGTCGCGTTCTCCACCATCTACCGCATCGAGACGGGGCTCACCCGCCCCCGCGCCAAGACCCTTCGTGACCTGCTCGAACTCTACGACGTCGACCCCGCCCACCGGGCCGCCCTGGCCGACCTCGCCCGTGACGCGGGGGACCGCGGCTGGTGGCACGCCTACGGTGACGTCCTCCCCGGGCCCTACGTGGGGCTCGAATGGGAGGCCGTGTCGGTGCGCAACTACGAGTCGGTGGTCATCCCGGGACTCCTCCAGACCGCCGACTACGCGCGGGCCGTCATCAGCGCCGCTCTCGAGGAGACCCCGAAGGCCACCGGCCGCCGGGTCGCCCTGCGGCTCCAGCGGCAGCGCAAGCTCGACCAGCGAGACTTCGCGATGTGGGTGGTGCTCGACGAGGGCGTCGTCTGGCGCCGCGTCGGCGGCCCGCGGGTGATGGCCCAGCAACTCCGTCACCTGCACGAACTGGCCAACCGCCCCAACATCACGATCCAGGTGCTCTCTCTGCGTGGTGGCGCCTATCTCGGCATGGGCAGTCCGTTCAGCATCCTCAGCTTCGCCGGGCCCGCCGACGGGGAGGTCGTGCTGCTCGAGAACCCGGGCGGCGAACTCTACCTGGAGGCCCCCGACCAGCTCAGGCGCTGCGCCCACATCTTCGACCACTTAAGGGCGGCGGCACTCAGCCCGGAACGGTCGTTGGAAGTACTCGAATCCGCAGAGAAGGAGATGACCTCGTGAAGTTCACCGACCTCGACGTATCCGCCGCCACGTGGCGCAAGGCCGAGAAGTCCAACAGCCAGGGAGACCAGTGCGTGGAGGTGGCCCTGATGGGCCACGCCATCGCGCTGCGCGACTCCAAGAACCCGACCGGGCCCATCCTCGCGTTCACACCGGGTGAATGGGACGCGTTCGTCCACGGGGTGAAGGGCGGCGAATTCGACCTCTAGGCATTCACGGAAGCGGCGGAAAGGCGCCTCTCGCCTTTCCGCCGTTTTCGGCCGGAATGAAAAAGGTGGGGGGCCACGGGGGCCTCCCCACCTTCTTCGTCACTTACCGGCTAGATCTCGGAGAGAAGCTGGTTGGCGTCCCTTTCGAGGGCCGCGCGGAGCTCCGCGTCCTTGACGTAGTCACGCTGCGACAGCGTGCGGATGAAGCCGTTCAGCTCCGACCTGGCCGCGGACGGCTTGTTCAGGCTGAGGCTGTGCTGCGCGTCGCGCAGGTGGTTCAGCAGCGCGGTGGCGCCGTTGGCGGTGATCTTGCCGGCGTCGCGGAGCCTGGGGATCAGCGTCTCCAGGTCCTCGTACGACGTGGTCACCGTGAACTTGACCTGGGCGGTCGCGGTGCGGCCGGCCTTGTCCTTGACCGTGCCGACGAGGGTGTGCTCGCCGAGCGACAACTTCCACACGTCGAACGGCTGGCCGGGGGTGACCGGGTTGCCGTCGATGGTGGCGGTCATGGTGTCGATGCCCGAGCCCGCGTCGGCGCCGGTCACCACGGGGGTGATGACGTCGCCGGTGCCGTACTCGGTGGCGGTGACCCCGGTGATGCCCGCGGTCGGGTTGGTCTTGTCGATCCGGATGGTGAGCGTGCCGACCGGGGAGACGTTGCCGCCCGAGTCGGTGGCCCGGTACTGGAAGGTGGTCACGCCCTCGGTCGTGATGTTGACCGGGTTGTTGGCGTTCGACCAGGTCTGGCCGCCGTTGGTGCTGTACTGGCGGCTGGACACGGTGCCGTTGTCGGTCGCCGTGACGGCGACGCTGACGTTGCCGTCGTTCCACCCGTTGGCGTTCGGCGCCGGGTTCGGCGTCGCGGTCACGGTCGGGGCGGTGGTGTCGGCCACGCCGCCGCCGACGTAGGTGAACGAGTCCACCTCGACGCCGCCGGTGGAGGTGACGTACAGCTGACCGGTGCCCGTCGGGGCGCCCGCCAGGGACTGGGTGACCTCCTGCCAGCCGGCGCCGGCCGGGATGGTGACGCTGGCGAACGGCGTGGCCGTCGCCGAGTTCCAGCGCAGCGCCAGGGTGCCGGCGCCGGAGGCGCGGACCTTCACGCTGTTGATGCCGCTGAAGTTCACCGGGTCCCAGGCGATCGAGTCACCGGGGTCGAGCGAGGTGATCTTGCCGAGGCCCGAGGCGTTCGGGTCGTCGGTGTCGACCGCGCCGTTGATGATGTCGGCGTGCTCGGCCTGCTGGAGCTTGGGGTTGAGGATGATGCTGGCCTCGCCCAGAGCCGCCGGGAGGCCGTTGGCGCCGTTGTCGCGGTAGGAGATCACGACGACGCCGAAGATGTTCTCCGTCTCACCGTGCTCGGGGGCGTTGGCCGGGGTCGGCCAGGCGCCGGTGCAGCCCGTGCCCAGCGTCTCCGGGTGGGCGTGGTTGTCGTGGCCGAGGCCGAAGTTCCACTGCATCCGGGAGCAGGTCGCGTTCGGGCCGTCCTCGGCGTCGGTGGCCGAGAGGTTGAACGGGATGGCCTGGCCCCAGTCGAAGAAGCCGCCGTTGCCGGGGGTGTTGACGCTGACGACCGGAGCGGTGTTGCCGACGGAGATCTCGACCGAGGTCAGCGCCGACTTGCCGCCCGAGTCGGTGACCCTGAGGCGGGCGAAGTAGAGGCCGTTGGTCGCGTAGGTGTGGCTGACCTGGACGCCGGTCTTGTCGAAGGTGCCGTCGCCGTCGACGTCCCACTCGTAGGTGAGGGCGCCCGGCTCGGTGTCCGTCGAGGCCGAGGCGTCGAAGTTCACGGTCAGCGGCGGCGCGCTCGCCGACGCCTTGTCGACCTTGATCTTGGGCTGCGGGGTCTTGTTGTCGGCCGCGTAGTCGATCCGGTAGAGACCGGAGTCGGGGTTGGCGCGGAAGAAGCCGTCGCCGTAGTCGAGGACGTAGAGCGCGCCGTCGGGGCCGAACTCGATGTCGATCGGGCTGTCGGTGATCGGCATGGCGGCCGTGGTCAGCGCCTTGTTCGGGAAGAACTGCTCGATCTTGGTGACGGGACCGTCGGGGCCGGCCAGGGTGAAGGCCGCCAGGTAGTCCTGCGAGAACTCGGCGAAGAACGCCTTGCCGTCCCAGTACTGCGGGAACTTGTAGGGCGAGGGGTTCGCGGCGTCGTAGTGGTAGATCGGGCCGCCCATCGGGCCCTGGCCGCCCTGCGGGTCGAAGTCGGTCAGACCCGCCCACTCGGCCGGCTGGTGGGTGTTGTTGTCGCCGTAGTACAGGTCGGCCGGGGTGGCCGGGGGAAGCTGCGCGATACCGGTGTTGTGCCGCGAGCCGCTGACCGGGCCGGCGGCGCAGTCGAAGAACTCACGCGGCGTGTTGGTCGCGAAGTTCCAGTTGTTGTAGTTGAAGTTGTTGCCGGTGCAGTACGGCCAGCCCGCGTTGATCGGCTTGTTCGTCGGCGTGGTGTTCCACTCGACGTAGCCCATCGGGCCGCGGTCGGCGTTCGGCGAGCCGGCGTCGGGACCGTAGTCGGCCCACGACAGGGTGCCGGTCGACGGGTCGACGTCCAGGCGGAACGGGTTGCGCACGCCGGTCACGAAGACCTCGGGACGGGTCTTCTCCGTGCCGACCGGCCACAGGTTCCCGGCCGGGATCGTGTACGAGCCGTCGGCCTGGACCTTGATGCGCAGGATCTTGCCGCGCAGGTCGTTGCTGTTGCCGGCGCCGCGACGGGTGTCGTTGCCGGGGTTGACGCCGGGGGCGTCGTTGTTCGGGGCGTAGCCGTTGGCGCCGGGCGCGGAGGCCGGGGTGTTGTCACCGGTGCCGAGGTAGAGGTTGCCGTCGGCGTCCCAGTCGATGTCGCCCGCGACGTGGCAGCACTGGCCGCGCTGGGTCTCGACCTTGATGATGACCTGCTCGGTCGTCAGGTCGAGCTTCTCGCCGTCCCACTTGAACCGGGAGAGCTGGTTGTAGCCCTTCCACTGGTCCCAGTAGGCGTCGGTCTGGCCCGCCGGCAGCGTGTTCGGCGCCGAACCCGTCGGGGTGGTCGCGACGTAGGGCGGGGTCATCGTGCGCGGGGCGTAGTAGAGGTACACCCACTTGTTGTTCGCGAAGTCGGGGTCGAGCTCGACGGTCTGGAGCCCGTCTTCGGAGTTGTTGTAGACCGGGATCGTGTTGACGATCTTGGTGATGCCGGTCGACGGGTCGGTCAGGCGGAGGTCGCCGGTCCGGGCCGTGTGCAGGACGCGCAGGTCGGGGAGCACGGCCATGTCGACGGGCTCGCCGACGTTCTTGGTGAGGGTGATCTTCTCGTAGTTCGACCAGGTCACGGCCGGGTCATCGGCGGCCTGCGCCGGGACGCCGAGCATGCCTAACGGAAGCGCCAGGGCGGTCACGAAGACCCCCAGCGCCCTTCGGGTACGCTGCATGGAAGGTACTTCTCCTTGGACGAGGAGTATCGGTGACCGGACCGCCGTGCCCGCCGGGGCAACGGCGGATCCGCGCGGCGGTCCGGTAGAGGAACAGGGCTGCGAAAACGCCGAGTGGTTACTCGTAGTACCGGTCTTCGCGCATGTCGGCCCAGTTGTTCCAGCTCAGCTGGGCGAGCCCGAGAGACTGCGCCGGGTCGGCGCCGTTGGGGGCGTTGTCCTGCTCGTACATCGGGTGGTGCTTGTCGCGGATCTTGACCCGCTCGAAGAACTCCCGGTAGTTGATGTTGCCGGTGCCCAGCGGAACCATGTCGTAGCCGTTGGCGATCGCCGGGTTGACCTTGCCGTCCTTGATGTGGAAGAGCGGGTAGCGCTTCTGGTTGTCGCGGATCAGCGTGAACGGGTCGAAGATGTCCTGCACCACGGTGCCGTCGGCGGCGGTGTAGTTGCTGAACTTGTACTGGGCGACGTGGGCCCAGAACAGGTCCATCTCCAGGAAGACCAGGTGCTTGTCGGTCTGGCTGAGGAAGTACTCGAGCTTGCGGATGCCCGACGAACGGGTCGGCCGGCCGAGGGCGTCGAGCGGGCCGCTGTCGAGCAGGAAGTTGTAGGCGGCGTCGTGGTTGTGGGTGTAGAGCTTCAGACCGGCCGCGGTCGCCAGCTCGCCCAGGGCGTGCCACTTGGCGATGGCGACGTCCCAGTCGGCCTTGAAGTTGCTGCCGGTCGGGTCGTTGCCGGTGCCCACGTGCTGCATGCCGAGGATGTTGGCGATCTCGAGCGTGCGCTTCCACCGGTCGAGGTCGGCGGTGCTGAGCGGCCACGAGCCGGGGATGAAGCCGTGGTTGCCCTGGGCGCGCAGGCCGTTGGCGTCGAGCCACGAGCGCAGTAACGTCGCGCCGGCGACCGACTCGAGGTTGTTGCCGCCCTCGGCGTTCGCGTGCTGGGTGTAGCCGGCGAACTCGATCTGCTTGTAGCCGATCGCGGCGAGAGCCGCGAAGACCTCCTTGAAGCCCGACGGGTGCGGGCTCGCGATCGGGTCACGGCTGATGGCGTCGCGGACGGTGTAGAGGATGATGCCTCGCTGCGAGGCGGGAACCAGGGCGCTCCGGTCATCGGGCAGGGCCGCGGCGGCGGGGTCGGCCACGGGCACCTCCTCGGCCTGGGCGGTCCCGGGCAGGGCGAGCGGCAGCGCCGTGGCCGCGGCCACGCCGGTGGAGGCCGCAATGAACTGGCGCCGGTTCAGCCCCAGGTTGCGGCGGAGGGAGTCTTGTTGGGCATGCGTGTCGCTCACGCTTACTCCTCTTCGGTGAGGGACGCGTGCGCCGATCACGTCTCTGTGACTCTGTGTCGACCCGCAGGCTGCCACCGCCCTTGAGCTGATCGATGACATTGTTACTACGGGATATGAGGGGGGTCAACGGGCGCTGACCCGGGTTGTGATCCCCACCCGGACCGTTCCCGATGTCTGTGGGAGCGTGTTCCTGCTGGCAGCCGCCGACAGTGCGATGTCACATGGGGCCTGGAGAGGCCAATTAATCTCGTCCGTCGGCAGACTTCTGTTGACAAAAATCATAAGTCCCATCTATCGTCCCGAAACATGTAGGACATCTGTGGTTTCTCCTACAAAACGTCCGATGTATACCGGGTGACGGCTCCTCCAGAGCCGGGCTCCCTCCCCACCCCCCGCTATTCCGTGTCCTGGTGGATTCGGTTCGGTCCCTCCCGTCGTCGCGCCGAGTCGACGGGGTCGCCAAGGGAATGCCACCCCGGCCTGGATCCCCCAGCCTGACTGTTCGGTAAACGCCGAGATCGCCGTACCTTTTCATGAGGTACGGCGATCTCGGGTTGACCTATGTGATTGACGTGCCCGACGACCCGCCGGTTGGGGCTTTTTCGCCGGCCGGTCGTCCGGACCGGGTTCCCGTCGTGTTCTGGCCGATGGGGACTCCGGCCGTTTCCCGCTCCCGCCCTTTTGGTCCGCGGCTTTCGTCATGCCTGCCGGCGTTGCGGCGTGAAGCCGCGCGGCCGGTTTGGCGCCGGATGCGGTGCGGACCTGGAGCGGCGGGCGGCGCCCTGGTGGGCGGAGCCGTAACGGAAGGCGCTTGTCAGCCGCCGCAGGCGACGGCGAGTTCCTGGGTCGCCTCAGAGGTCTTGGTGGCGAACTCCGTGATCGCCGACGGGTTCGCCGGGTCGATCTTCAGGGTCGCCCACGTGTCGGCCATCTTGGTGAGCGACGACTTGAGGTCGCCGTCGGCCTTGCCGGCCAGCCCCTTCAGCTGGGTCGCGAGGGCCTGGGTCTCGGTGTTGATCCCGTCGAGGTTCCCGGCGGCCTGGCCGACCTTGGTGCTGTAGTCGGTGAACGCCTTCATGGCCTCGTTGCAGACCTCGGTCGTGTTGCCGCCGCTGCACGCGGCGGTGCCGAGAAGGAGAGAGGTCGCACCGGCGACGAGGATGAGGCGAGCGGTCTTCATTGGGAGAGTGCCTTCCTAGTTGTCTTTGACGAGACGGGACACTAGGGAAGCCCGCTTGCGGCGGCCTTTCACGCCGCTTACAACTTTTACGCCCGCCTTATGCCCGAACTCTTACACGGGCGGCCGCTCCGCCGCCGCCGGCGTCAGGTCACTTGTGCAGAACGCACACTTGCGGGCCTCGACCGGTACGTCGCTCAGACACTCCGGGCACTTCTTCTCGGTGGCGACCTTGTCCTTCTCGAACATGGCGACCAGACGGGTCATGGGGGTGACCACCAGCCAGTAGACGACGGCCGCGATGATCATGAAGCTCAGCAGGGTGTTGAGGAAGTGCCCGTAGGCGAACTCGCTCTCGTTGATGGTGAACGTGAGCTCCCCGAAACTCTTCTCGGCGCCGCCGGTGATGGCCTTGACCAGGGGAGTGATGAAGTCGGCGACCACGGCCTGGACGAGACCGCCGAAGGCGGCGCCGATGACCACGGCGACCGCGAGCTCCACGATGTTGCCGCGGAGGAGGAACTTTTTGAATCCGCTCATGGGGCCGCAGGCTACCCAATGAAAGGGTGCAGAATCCGCACGAAAGATTCGGCAGGCTTGCGGGAAGGGGGCCGGTGGGTCTGGCAACCGAGGTGATACGGGGTCGAAACACCTGCTTATTCTGGGAGCGCTCCCATTGACGGGAGCGCTCCCACGGGATATCGCGGGTTTTGCGCGGAGAGAAACGCGGATCGTGCGGACACGTGCGGGGGTCCGCACGATCTGGCCTTTACTGTGCCGGGTCAGGACTGGGGGGTGCCAGTTCGTGTTCCACAGAGTGGACTGTGGGGCTTTTTGTGGGGGTTTCTCGGGGTGGGGG
>NZ_BBXF01000006.1:266382-544672 GCF_001570585.1 Herbidospora daliensis
GGAATGGCCTTCTTGTCCTGGGGGGAGTTGGGCGGGGCGGGTGACAGATTGGGGGGCGGTTGTTTTGGGTGGAAGCCGCGAGTCTGTCACTCTTTGGGTGTTTTGTCATGATTTGCGTTCGTATGGTGTTATTTCGCATTTTCCGGTTGGCTGGGAATGGGGTGTCGGCCGCTCTCCTGCGCTTTCTTGGCGGGGCTCGGGTGCCGCTTGAGCGTTCCTCGGTGGGCTGAGGGTGGAGTGCGATGCTCGCCCGCACGCATTTCCCTGGGTGAGCGGAGGGTGAGGTCGGTCGCTCGCACGCCTCCGGGCCGGGGAAGCCAGAGTCGGTTTCTTCTTGTGCCCAGGCTGTGGAAGCGAGGTTGGCCTCGATCCGCGCAGGAGGAACGCTGGGCCGGTTCGCTGCCGGACAGCTGGCAGGAGGGGTTCGCTGGCGCTGGGGTGTAGGCGAGGGGGAGACCGCCATCGGCGGGAGCCTCGCGAGAGCCTGCAATGGCGCAGGAAGCTCACGGAGAACCCCGGGAACGCCAGGGCCTCCTGGGGTCGGGGGTCAGGAAAGGGAGCCTAGGAGGCCGGAAGGTCAAGAGTCCGGGAGCGCGGGAGGTTGGGAGACCCTGAAGATCGAGGCCAAGGGGCCAGAAGGTTCAGAAGGCCGGGCGGCCGAGAGCCTTAGGCCAGGAGACCTCGGAAGGTCGAGCCGTCAGGTACTTGGAGCCTGGAAGGCCGAGAGGCCAGGAAATCAGAGGGGTCAGAAGTCTCCGGAGGCCGAGAGCCTAGAGGGCCAGTAACCCAGGAGGCTGGGGGAGCCGGAAAGTCGAGACGTCAGTGGCTCGGGAGCTCGAAAATCCGGGAGGGCCGGGAATGCCGAGATGGCGGGGGTGGAGATGCCTGGGAGCCGCGAGCTCGGAAGGTCGGGACACCAGAGCCCCGGAGGCCGAGAGCCCTGAAAGTCGGGAAGCCAGGGGCTCGGGAGACCTGGGGTCGGGAGAGCCCGGAAGGCCGGAGAGCCAAGGGCTCAGGAGCCTGGGAGCCACGAGCCCGGCAGGTCGACTGGACAGAAGGCCCGAGGGTTCAGAAGTCCGCGAGCCCAGGAGCCCCGGAGGCCAACAGCCCATAGGGCTATGAGCCCAGGAAGGCGGAAATCGGGAGGCTGATAGAGCCCGGAGGGTAGAGACGGTGAGCGCTCAGGAGCCCGGGAGCCGCGAGCCCGGCAGGTCAAGTGGCCAGAAGGCCAGTGGCGCAAGAGCCCGCGAGGCCGAGAGCCCGACAGTCAAGTGCCCGGGAGCTCAGGAGCTCAGGAGGCCGGGAGGCCAGGAGCACGGCAGGTCAGGTGGCCAGGAGGCCACAGGGTTCAGAAGTCCGTGAGCCCAGGAGCCCAGGAGCCCAGGAGCCCAGGAGCTCAGGAGGCCGGGAGGCCGGGAGGCCGGGAGGCCGGGAGCACGGCAGGTCAGGTGGCCAGGAGGCCACAGGGTTCAGAAGTCCGTGAGCCCAGGAGCCCAGGAGCTCAGGAGGCCGGGAGGCCGGGAGGCCGGGAGGCCGGGAGCACGGGAGCACGGCAGGTCAGGTGGCCAGGAGGCCACAGGGTTCAGAAGTCCGTGAGCCTAGGAGCCCGGGAGCTCAGGAGGCCGGGAGGCCGGGAGGCCGGGAGGCCGGGAGGTCAGGAGCACGGCAGGTCAGGAGGCCAGGAGCCCCAGCGGCCAATAGCCCAAGAGGCTATGAGTCCAAGAGGGCGGAAATCGGGAGGCCGGTAGAGCCCGGGGGGGTAGAGACGGTGAGCGCTCAGGAGCCCGGGAGCCGCGAGCCTGGCAGGTCAAGTGGCCAGCAGGCCAGCGGCCCAAGAGGCCAGGAGCCAGGAGCCAAGAGCTGGCGAGGCGGAGAGCCCGGGAGCCCGGCAGATCAAGTGGCCAGGAGCCCAGGAGCCCAGGAGTCCAGGAAACGGGAGGCCGGGGAACGGGAGGCCGGGGAACGGGAGGCCGGGGAACGGGAGGCGGGGGAACGGGAGGCGGGGGAACGGGAGGCTGTGAGAGCCCGGAAGGGTCGAGACGTCGAGGGCTCAAGAGCCCGCGAGCCGCGAGCCCGGGAGTTTGGGAGACCAGAAGTCCGGAGGCCAGGAGGACCGCCCGTGTGTGGGCCGCAGCAGGCCGCCGGCATATCGGCCAGTAGGCACGCACCCAGGTCACGCGGCTGGTGCGTCGCAGCTTCTTCGTCGAGGAGTAGGCAGGTGGTGTGCGAGGCACCGCCGCTGCTGACCCCCCGAGAGCTCGCCGGAGCCTCTGCAGGAGCCTCGAAGCCCAGAAAATCCGAAACTGGGAGCCTTGGAAGAACCCGCAAGCCTCGCGGAGGTTTTGGCGCGCGTCGGCAGAGCTTTAGGTGGGCTCTCGGCGGGGGGTTTTGGGGCATGGAGGATGGTCTCCACAGGAGGTGGATGACCGGAAGAGTCCCTGGAAACCGTGAAAGGCCGGGGAAACCATTCTGATTGGCCTCAGGTCTAGCGGCAGTTTTTGCGCTAAGAGAGGCTGTATGGCCCGCCCACCCGGGGCCCAACCATCGTCCCCCGCGCCGCAGACACTCCGTCCACAAACCCTCATGCCCTGTGGATATCGCCGCGTCGCCGCCGGGCTCAGTGCGGGCAGGCTCCGAACCTCAGGTCCCCTTGGCCGCGAAGGCTGCTGACAGCCGGTCCAGGGCCCTTTCCAGGCGGGTCTTGAAAGCGGGCGTGAGGACCTGTTCCCTGAGTCGGTCGTCGAGTTTGGTGCGCAGGTTGCCGATCGCGTTCGCGTCGTTGTTGGCGATCATGTTGCGGAGTTCCAGCCGCAGGTCGTCGGCCGCCAGTACGCCGATGTGCCCCGCGTGCCTCCCCTCCGCCACCAGCCGGTCGAACTCCGCCGCCGCCGTCTTCACGGAAGGGGCGCCCGGCGGCGGGCTCGCGAGCGGGATGGGGCCCAGCGTCGACCCCGGGCGCGGGGTGGGCCGGGGTGGCGGGCTCTTCGGCGGGGGTTTGGGCTCGGCTTCCACGATCGGCGGGGAGCCCGCGTCGGTCGCCTTCGGCTCCTCGGTTTCCGGGGCCGGGTCGAGGACCGGGACGCTGTGGTCGGCCGGGGCGCGGGCGGTGGCCTGGCTCGTGGGGGTCACGTTCAGGGTGATGTCGGCGGCCAGGCCGGCGGGGGTGCCGGGTTGCTGGACGAGCAGGACGCCCAGCGCCAGCACCCCGGCCACCGCCGCTCCCCATTTCACCCAGCCGGGCTCGCGCTGGGCCTCGCCGGGGGTCAGGGCGGCGGCGACCTCGCGGGCACTGGGCCGTTCTGTCGGGTCAGGCGACAGACAGCGGCGGCAGAGGGCGGCGATCTCGTGGGGGAGGCCGGGTACGCCGTCGGGCCCCGGTGGGGGGCCGTCTCGGCGGGCCTGTTCGATGCCTTCCCAGGTCGTCTCGGGATAGGGCGGGCGGCCCTTGAGCATCTCGTACAGGAGGACACCCAGGGAGTAGACGTCGACCGCGGGGGCGGCGGGCAACTCCTTGAGGCGTTCGGGGGCGACGTACGGTGGCGTGCCGAAGTCCTTGACCAGCTCGTCGTCGGCCTCGCCGGCGAAGGCGGCGATGCCGAAGTCGAGCAGTTTGGCGCCCTCCGGGGTGAGGAGGACGTTCTCCGGCGTGACGTCGCGGTGCACGATGCCGCGTTCGTGGGCGGCGGCGAGCACCAGGGCCAGGCGGGCCGCCGTGGCGGCGGCCTCCTCCCAGTGGAGGGGGCCGTCGGCCAGGCGGTCGGCCAGGGAGCGGCCTTCGAGCAGGCGCATGACGACGTAGGCGGCCAGGCGTCCCCGGGGGGTGACCGTTTCGCCGTAGTCGTAGACCTCGATGGCGTCGGGGTGGATCAGCCGGGCCGTCGCCCTGGCCTCCCGGCGGATGAGTTCCCGGCCGGGGTTGTCGCCGTCGAGGGACGAATCGAGCAGCTTGATGGCGACGGTCCGCTGGAGAGACTGGTCGAACGCCTTCCAGATGACCGACATGCCGCCCGTCGCTATCCGCTCCTGGAGCAGATAGCGACGGGTCAGGACATCGCCTTCGGCCAGCTCAGGTCGATTCACGGACGATCAGTTCCGTGGGCAGGACGGGGTTCCCCTTGGGCGACTCGCCTTCGGCGAGCGCCATGAGGAGCATCCGGGCGGCCAGGGCCGCCTGTTCCTCTACGGGCTGGCGGACCGTGGTGAGCGTCGGCGAGGTGTGCCGGGCTATGGGGGCGTCGTCGAACCCGACCACCGCGACGTCGTCGGGCACCTTGCGCCCGGCTCGCCGCAGCGCCTGGATCGCGCCGGCCGCCATCACGTCGGACGCGGCGAACACCGCGTCCAGCCTGGGTGCGCGTTGGAGCAGCCATTGCATGGCGTGCGCGCCCGAGGCGTGGGTGAAGTCGCCGTACGCGACGGGCATGTCGGTGACCCCCGCGTCGCGGAGGGTCTCCCTGAACCCGTCGAGCCGGTCTCTGGCCGCCGGGAGAGTCGGCGGCCCCGCGATCGTGGCGATCACCCGGCGGTTGCCGAGCAGCAGGTGCTCGGCGGCCTGGCGGCCTCCGTCGCGATTGTCCATGTCGACGTACGGGAGGTCCACGCCGTCCGGCGGACGCCCGGCACTGCGGACCGGGATCCCCGAGGCGGCGAGCGTCACGGCGAGCGGGTGGCGGGCCCGCGCCCCGATCAGGAGCACCCCGTCGACGGCCCCCGCCACCAGCGGCGGAGCGGCGATCGCGGCGGTCGCCGGAGTGGCCGTCATGACCATGAGGGGGACCCCGTGGCCGGCGAAGACCTCTTCGGCGGCCGACAGCAGCCGTGCGTAGTACGGCTCGGTGAACAACCGAGGCGTCTGCTCACAGACCACTGCGGCGACGATCTGGTCCGTACGGCGCGCGGTGGAACCCCGGGGGGCTCTCCGGCGGACGTACCCCAGGCGCGACATGGCGTCGTGGACCTGTCGCCTGGTGCTTGTTGTCACTCTGACCGAGCCCGTCAGGACTCGGGAAGCGGTTGCCGGGGAGACGCCAGCAGCGGCGGCTACCTCTGCGAGGGTGGGAAGATCGGCCATCCGGTCTCCTCAGGCCCGAAGTGTGTTACGCGGCGGCTTGGGAGCGCTCCCAAGAACGTATCACTGTTTCGTGCGTGTCAACAGAGGTTTCAAGTGGATGAAACCTTTCATCGATTTTCCGCCCACTTGCGCATGATCGCAGGCTAGAACACGTGCACCGGAAGCGCATCATGGTTTGACCGAAAGAGTTAGGAGAGTTCGGTGAGTGGCACGATACGGGCGTTCCGTAACCGTTCGCCCTTTAGCTGAACACTCCCTTATGCGGGTTTCGGTAGGGTCTCGCCCCATGACGACCTTCCACCGGATCGCCCTGCCCGCCGTCGCGGTCATGGCGCTGATCTCCGGGTGCTCCTCCGAGGGTGGCACCGACGCCACGCCGCCCCCGGCCGCCGCTTCCTCCGCAGCTCCCATCCCCACCGTGACGGCGTCGCAGGAGCCCCAGGCGAGCGAGCCGGCCGAGGAGCCCACGGCCACCGAGGAGCCGGAAGCCGTCGCCGAGACCGGTCCGAACGAGACCGACAAGGCCTTCGCCTCGACCTTGATCACCCACAACCTGCAGGCCTACGACCTGACCGGCCTGGCCGGGACCGCCGCCGGCGACCAGTGGATCCGCGACTTCGCCGCCGAGATCCGGGCCGCCCGCGAGCCCGAGGTGGAGACCCTGAAGGGCTGGCTGGCCGACTGGAAGGTGGAGCCGCTGCCGCGCGGCAAGCCGATGCCGGGGCTGATCTCCGACAAGGACATGGCCGACCTGGCCGCGTCGGCGGGAGCCGTGTTCGACGAGCGTTTCGTGGCGTTGATGATCAAGCACCAGAAGGGCGCGCTCGCCCTGGCGCAGGAGGAGACGGCCGGCGGGGCCTACGGGCCGGGGGTCCAGATGGCGAACGCGATCATCGAAGCGGGCCAGAAGCACCTGAAGGAACTGCAGAAGTACCAGAAGTCGCTGAAGTAACTCATCGAATGACGAAAGGGGCGGCTCGGGCCGCCCCTTTTTTTATGCTTTGTTTTTGTACGCCACCACAAGACTCCTATGTCTCGTAGGTGTCGAGCCTCGGCGGCAGGGCGTTCCAGGTGCAGAAGGCCGAGGACTCCTTGCCGTCCTTCAGGAACGTGATGCGCAACCAGTAGGGCTCCGTCCACGTCTGGAGTTCCCAGCCCTCGGCCGGGGTGGCCGACACGATCCGGCAGTCGGTCTCGCCCACGGCGACCGTCGCCCGGCCGCCCTTGAGGGTGAAGGTGTGCATCTTCTCGTCCGCGACCGGAGAAGGAGACGCGCCCGCGGTCTGCTGGGCGCTGGGGGTCCGCGTCGCCGCCGGCTTCTTCCCCGCTCCGGGAGTCGGTGTGGACGTCGGCCCGGAAGTCGGAGCGGAGGCCGGTTCAGAGGTCGGCTTGGACGTCGGCCGGGGAGTCGGCCCCGGAGTTCGTCCGGGAGCCGGTCCGGGAGTCGTTCCGGGAGCCGAGGACTCGGAAGGACGAGAGGCGGACGACGCGGGGGTCGGGGTGGGCGCCGAAAGGAGCGGCTCGTCCTCCGGTGCGACGGGACGGTCACGCCCGACGCCCGACGCCAGGTCCGGGGCCGCGACCACCAGCGGGGTCAGCGGCTCCCCGTCGCCGAGGGCGGTCCGCAGGACGTCGCTCACGCCGAACCAGGCCACTCCCACGGCGAGGGCGGTGGCCCCGCACCAGGCCACGGTGTACCCGATCGCACGCATATGGCGGCATTATCCCCGAAAGACCATTGATCCGTGTCGTAACGTGTGGGGCCATGGCGACGGTTCTGGTGGTGGAGGACGACGAGTTCGTCCGGTCGGCGATCATCCGCGATCTGGGAGGCCGCAGCCACGCCGTGCGCAGCGCGGGCGGCGCGCTCGACGCGCTGCGCGACATCGCGCACTTCCCGCCCGACGTGGTCGTGCTCGACCTGGGCTTACCCGACCTCGACGGGGCCGAGGCGCTGAAGATGCTGCGGGCCATCTCCGACGTGCCGGTCATCATCGCCACGGCGCGCGACGACGAGGCCGAGATCGTCCGGCTGCTGCAGGACGGCGCCGACGACTACCTCGTGAAGCCGTTCTCCGGCGACCACCTCAACGCCCGAATCGAGGCGGTGCTGCGGCGGGCCCGGACCGTCCCGGCGTCGGCGGCGATCCGCGTCGGCGGGCTGACCGTCGACACGGCTCGGCGGGAGGCGGCGCTCGACGGGCGGCCGCTGGAGCTGACCCGCCGCGAGTTCGACCTGCTGGCCTATCTGGGAGCGAGGCCCGACCGGGTCGTCTCGCGCAAGGAACTGCTGACCGAGGTCTGGCGGCAGTCGTACGGCGACGACCAGACGATCGACGTCCATTTGTCGTGGTTGCGGCGCAAGCTCGGCGAGAGCGCGTCGAGCCCGCGTTACCTGCACACGGTGCGGGGGGTCGGGGTCCGGCTGAGCGCACCTCAGTAGGCGCACCGCACCGTGGCGTCGTTGAGTTCGACGTGGGCGCGGTGCGCGTGGGTGAACCGTTCGACCACGGCGAACCGCAAACGACGTTGGTGCGGTGCGCCGTCCAGGTGACCGTGTGGAGCTGCCGGGGCGATGTACTGCCAGGTGCCGGGGTCGATGAGCTCCAGGTTGAACCGGGTCGGCTCGTTCCAGAGTTGCGCGGGTGACGGTCCGGCCGAGCGCGCACCAGTTGTCGCTGTGGGAGTTGGCGATGTGCGCCGCAAGGAGGGCCTCCAGACGGGGTCGGCGTCTGCCTTATATTCCTGTCTCATGCGCAGGAGCCTGGCGCTCGTCGCCGTCGCCGTGACGGCCATGGTCGCGCTCGCGTTCCTGATCCCGCTGGCCGCCGCCGTCAAGCAGGCCGCCGAGAGCCGGGCGCTGAACGACGCCGAACGCCAGGCCAGCATGATCGTGCCGGCGCTCGTCGTCACCACCGACCCCGAACGCCTCGAACCGGCGCTGGCCAGCACCGCCGCCGGGGGTGCGAGCCGGCTGGCCGTGCACCTCGACGGCGGCTCGGTCGGGGTCAGCCGGGTCGGCGGGCTCGACCCCGCCACCGCGCGGGCGCAGACGATCAGGGTCGCGGGCGGGTTCGCGCTGCTCCGCCCGGTCGCGCTCGACCGGGGAGGCAGGGCGGTCATCGAGGTGTACGTCCCCGACGCCGCCCTCAGCAGGGGAGTGGCGGCCTCGTGGGCGGTGCTCACGGGGGTGGCCGTCGCGCTGGTCGCGGGCTCGGTCGTGGTGGCCGACCGGCTGGGGTCGCGGATGGTGCGGGCGACCCGGTCGCTGGGCGCTGCCGCGAGCGCCCTGGGCGCGGGAGACCTGTCGGTGCGCATTGCCCCGGCCGGGCCGCCGGAGCTGGTGGCCGCCGGGCAGGCGTTCAACACCATGGCCGACCAGGTCGCCGGGCTGCTCGCGGCCGAGCGGGAGCTCGCCGCCGACCTGTCCCATAGGCTGCGCACCCCGCTCACCGCCCTGCGCCTGCACGTCGGCAGCCACGGCCCGGCCGCCGAGCAGGTCGACCGGCTCGAACGCGAGGTCGACGCCATCATCGAGACCGCGCGACGGCCCTCCCGCCCGGTGCAGGGCTGCGACGCCGCCGCGGTGCTGACGGAGCGGCTGGCCTTCTGGTCGGCGCTGGCCGAAGACCAGGGCCGGCCGTGGGATCTGTACGGCGCCGAGGAGCCCGCCAAGGTGCCCGTCGCGGCGGCCGACCTGAGCGCCGTCATCGACGCCACCCTCGGCAACGTGTTCCGGCACACCCCCGAACGCACCGCGTTCACCGTCACCCTCCACCAGGGCTCCGGCATGGTCGGCATCCTGATCGCCGACGCCGGGCCGGGCATCGACGATCCGGCGGGCGCGCTGGAGCGCGGCCACAGCGGCGCGGGGTCGACGGGTCTGGGGCTCGACATCGCCCGCCGGCTGGCCGAGTCGACCGGCGGCCACCTCAAGGTCGACCGGTCGCCGCTCGGCGGCGCGGCCATCCAGATCTGGTTGCGCACGACCGGTCCGCGACCGGCGCGCCGCCTGCTTCGCAGAGCCGGACATTAGCCCTATTTTCGGTAGCATCCCCCAATGGAATTCCGGGTGCTCGGGCCCATCTCGGTGATCGGCGCCGACGGCGCCGCCCTTGACATCGGACCGCTCCAACAGCGGTCGGTGCTGGCGTTGTGCCTGCTGGCCTCACCCCGGCCGGTGACCGTGACGCGGATCATCGACGCCCTGTGGGACGAGGACCCGCCGGTCAGCGCGGTGAACACGGTGCAGGCGTACATCTCGAAGTTGCGGCGGGTGCTCGAACCGGGCCGGTCGCGCCGGGGGGCCGCGGCCGTGCTGGTCGGGCGGGCCGGCGGCTACGCGCTCGACATCCCCGACGGCGACGTCGACCTGCGCCGGGTCAACGGGCGGGTCGACGAGGGGCGGCGGCTGCTCGCGGCGGGCGACGCCGCGAAGGCGGCCCGGGAGTTCCGGCTGGCCCTGAGCGAGTGGCGCGGCGACGCGCTGACCGGGTTCGAGAACCTCCCCTGGGCGCGGGAGGAGCGCGTGGCGCTCGACGAACTGCGGCTGACGGTCGTCGAGGAGGCCAACGAGGCCGACCTGGCTCTGGGCCGGGGCTCGGAGCTGGTCCCCGGGCTGGTGCGGCTGGTGGCGGCGTACCCGACGAGAGAACGGGTCAGGAGACACGCCGCGCACGCCCTCTACCAGGCGGGCCGCCAGGCCGACGCGCTCGCCCTGCTGGCCGAGGGGCGGCGGCTGCTGATCGACGAACTGGGCCTCGACCCCGAGCCGCGCACCCGCGAGCTGGAGGCGCGCATCCTGGCCCAGGACGCCGCGCTCTCGCCGACGATCGCCGTGCGGGTGGCCGCGCCGCCCCCCGCGGCGGAGATCCTGGGCCGCTCGGCCGAACTGGCCCGGCTGGCGGCCGCCGTCGAGGCGCCGGGCCACCGGATCGTGCTGGTCGCCGGGGAGCCCGGCATCGGCAAGACGAGCCTGGTGGAGGCCGCCGCCCACCAGGCGACGAGTGCGACGGGCGCGCGGGCGGTCGTCGGCCGGTGCTGGGACGGCGGCGGCGCGCCGCCGTTCTGGCCGTGGGTGACGGCGCTGCGCGAACTGACCGGCCGCGACGGCGAGCTCGCCGAGATCACCGCCGCCACCGGCGAGTTCCCCATGTACGAGGCCGTCGCCCGCCTGGTCAACGCGGCCGGCCCGGCGGTGGTCGTGCTCGACGACCTCCAGTGGGCCGACGCCGCCTCGTTGCGCCTGCTCGACTTCCTGGCCACCACGCGTTCGTGCCCGGGGCTGACCGTGCTGGCGACCTACCGCGACACCGAGGTGGGCGAGCCGCTGGCCCGCGCGCTGGCGGCGCTGCGCCGGCTGCCCCACGTCGAGGGCGTGACCCTGGGCGGGCTGCCCGAGGACGCGGTGGCCGAATACCTGGCCCGCTCGGGCGGCGACCCGCTGCGGGCCGGGGTGGAGCTGCGGCGGACCGGCGGCAACCCGTTCTTCCTGGGCCTGGGCGACTCCCCGGGCGCGATGGCCGAGGTGCTGCGCGGACGGCTGGCCGCGCTGCCGCCGGGCGCCCACGACGTGCTGAGCGCCGCTGCGCTGATCGGCCGGGAGACCGAGCTGGGCGTGCTGCTCGACGTGCTGGACCTGCCGCAGGACCAGGTGCTCGACGTGCTCGACGCGGCGGTGCAGGCCCGGCTGCTGACCGAGCGGCAGTTCTTCCCGGAGACGACTCGCCTGGGCTACACCTTCAGCCACGACATCGTGCGCGACGTGCTGCGCGACGGGCTGGCCCCGCTGCGCCGCCGCCGCATGCACGCCCGGGTCGCGGCCGTGCTCGAAGCCCGCGGCACCCAGCCCGGGGAGCTGGCCTACCACTACCGCGAGGGCCTGGTCATCTCGGGCCTGGCCGCCAAGGCCGTCACCTACGCCCGCGCCGCCGCCCGGCACGCCGCCGGCCAGTTCGCCCACGAGGACGCCGCCGTCCACCTGGAGCACGCCGTGGCCCTCACGGGCCAGCTGCCCGTCACCGACCTGGCGCTCCGCTGCGACCTGCTGATCGAGCTGGCCGAGGCGCTGACCGTGGCGGGCCTCAACTCCCGGGTCCACCCGGTATTGGACGAGGCCGTCGCCGTCGCCGACGAACTGGGCGACGGCGAACGCCTCGCCCGCGCCGCGCTGGGCTTCTCCGACCCGCTGGTCTGGGCCATGTACGAGGAGCTGAACGCCACCGCCGTCCTGGTCGAGCGCATCGACCGGGCCCTGGCCGGGGCGGGCGCGCGCTGGCGCTCCATGCTCCTGTCGGCCTCGGCGATCATCGGCGCCTTCACCCGCCCGATGGACGACAGCCGCGCCCTGGCCGCCCAGGCCATCGAGGAGGCCCCCGACGACCGTTCGCTGCTGCGGGCGCTGAGCGCGGCCGAACTCCTGTCCCGAGGCGTCGCCCCCGTCGAGGAGCGGGCCGTGCTGCTCGACCGGATGCGCGGCGTCGGCGTCGACCTGGTCGACGAGTGGCTGGTCCAGGAGGCCTGGTACGTCGAGCTGTTCACCCAGGGCCGCTTCGACGAGGGCCGGCCGATCCTCGACTGGCTGCGCCGGACCGCCGCCGACCTGCGCCGCCCCGCCCTGGTGGGCCTGGCGGCCTGGCAGGCGGCGATCCGGGCGTACATGCTCGGCGACCTGGCCCTGGCCGAGGCCGAGGCGGCGGAGGCCGCCCGCGCCCACCCGGAGGGCGGCCGGGGCCCGAAGTCCCGCGCCGACCTGATGCGCGCCCTGCGGCTGCGCGCCGAGGGCGACTCGGCGGGGGCGCTGAAGATCGAGCACGAAGAGCAGATGTGGACGATCCTGCGCTGCGCCCTGCTGCTCGACGTCGGCCGGGAGGAGGAGTCGAGGGAGCTGTTCGCCGCCCTGTCGCGCGACGGCTTCGCCGTGCTGGTCGGCGACCTCGCCTACCGGATCGTGCCCGACATGCTCACCGAGCTCATCGTGGCCTTCGACGACCGGGAGGCGGCCCGCGCCCTCTACCCGCACCTGGAGGTCTGCGCCGGGCGGGTGCTCGGCTGGGCGGTGGCCGACCGCTGCCTGGCCCGCCTGGCCGACGTGCTGGGCCGCGACTCCGCCGCGTTGCGGAGGTCGGCCGACGAGTTCGCCCGCCGGGCCGGCATGCCGCACTGAGCGCCCGGCGGCCAAGTGCCCGGCAAGAAACGGCCAAGCCGGAGCCGCGACGCTGGACCCCATGCTCGAACCGCATCGCATCGCCCCCGACACCACGCTGGTGCCACGCCTCGTCCCGGCCGCCGACGGGTTCGGCTTCGTCAACACGATGGTGATCACGGGCCGGGAGCCGGTGCTGGTGGACACCGGCTCGGCCGTCCACGCCGACCAGTGGCGCGAGGACGTGTTCTCCGTGGTCGACCCGGGAGACGTCCGCTGGATCTTCGTCAGCCACGACGACGCCGACCACGTCGGCAACCTGACCGCCGCCCTGGAGACCTGCCCCCGCGCCACCCTGGTGACCGGCCGCCTGCGCCACCCGCCGCTCGACCCGCGCCGCCGGATCCGGCACATCCGCGACGGCGAGACCTGGACGGTGGCCGGCCGCACCCTGACGGCGGTCCGCCCGCCCCTCTACGACGCCTCGGCCACCCTGGGCCTCTACGACGGCCGCACCGGCGTCTACTGGTCGGCCGACTGCTTCGGCGCGGTGGTGCCCCACCCCACGGCCAACGCCGCCGACCTGCCCGCCGACGAGCACCTGGAGTCGGTCGACCGCTTCGCGTCGGGCCTGAGCCCCTGGCGGGCGTGGCTCGACCCGGTGGTCTTCGGCGGGTACGTCGACCAGCTCGCCGCCATGGAGCTGACCGCCCTCGCGACCGCCCACGGCCCGACGATCACCGGGCGGCGGATCAGGCTCGCCCTCGACGTGCTGCGCTAGCTGCCGCTGGAGGTCTCCGGGGGGAAGGTGTGGCCGGTGCGCAGGAACTCGCGCCACTTCTCCTGGTCGTACCGCTGGGGGTGGGTCGTCTTGACGAAGTCGACGACCGTCTCGACGAAACGCTCGGGCTGGTCGTGGTGGGGGAAGTGGCCGGTCTGGGGGAAGACGGCCAGCCTGCTGCCGGGCATGGCCTGGTGGGCGACCGACGCGTGGGTCGCCGGGATCACCGTGTCGTTGGCGCCCCAGATGATCAGGGTGGGCATGCCGGCCGTCAGGTAGCAGCGGTCGAGCATGGTGATCACCTGCCCGCGCATGTCGACGCCGGCCCGCAGGGTGCGCAGGAACGCCTGCCGGGCGGTCATGCTGGTCAGCCCCTGGTAGCGGGCCAGCACGTGATCGAAGTCGGGGCCCATCCGCAGGCCGCGCTTCAGCAGGGGGGCGGCCAGGCGTACCAGCTGCTGGACGGGGGGCGAGGTGGCGACGGCGAGGCCGGTCTCGGCGGCGAGCGGGCCGGTGGCGAGCCGGAGCAGGGGGTGGACCTCGCGGCCGACGCCGCCGCTGCTCACCAGGACCATGCGCTCGCAGCGTTCGGGGAACTGGTAGGCGAACTGCATCGCGATGCCGCCGCCGAGGGAGTGGCCGACCACGGTCACCTCGTCGACGCCCAGGACGCCGAGCAGGTCGCGCATGCCGCAGGCGTAGGCGGCCACGGAGTAGTCGGCGCGGGGGCGGTCGGAGTCGCCGTGGCCGAGGAGGTCGGGGGCGATCACGGTGTGGTGCTCGGCCAGCATGTCGATGACGGGCTTCCACGTCTCGGAGCTGTCGGCGATGCCGTGGATCAGCAGCAGAGGCGGCCCCGCCCCGGCTATCCGGTAGGCCCGCCTGTATCCGTGGACTTCAAGGAAGCGCACCTCGCTACTGTCCATACAAGATTGTTCTGCCAGGTTGTTGCTGGTTTGTAACGCGTCCGTTTCCCCACGAAACCGAGGTTTTCCCGGCCCGTGGGAGTAACTCGCGATATGCGGGCAAAGAGAGTCCCCGCGATGGAGCATATGAAGATGCGAGAGATCTGGCCGGGGGATCCTTATCCGCTCGGCGCGACATATGACGGCGCGGGCACCAACTTCGCGCTCTTCTCCGAGGTCGCCGATCGGGTCGACCTCTGCCTGTTCGACGACGACGGCAACGAGGAGTGCGTGACCCTCTCCGAGGTCGAGGGCCACGTCTGGCACTGCTACCTGCCGGGCATCCAGCCGGGGCAGCGCTACGGCTACCGCGTCCACGGCCCCTACGACCCCAAGCAGGGGCAACGCTGCAACCCGCGCAAACTGCTGATCGACCCCTACGCCAAGGCCATCGAGGGCTCGGTGACCTGGGACCAGGCGGTCTACGGCTACACCTTCGGCGACCCGGCCAGCCGCGACGACAGCGACTCGGCGCCCTACGTGCCGCGCAGCGTCGTCATCAACCCGTTCTTCGGCTGGGGCCACGACCGGCCGCCGCAGACGCCCTACCACGACACGGTCATCTACGAGGCCCACGTCAGGGGCCTGACGATCCGCCACCCGGGGGTGCCCGACCGGATCAAGGGCAGCTACGCCGCCATCGGCCACCCGGCGATCATCGACCACCTGACCTCGCTCGGGGTCACCGCGATCGAGCTGATGCCGATCCACCAGTTCGTCACCGACCACATCCTCGAGAAGCGCGGCCTGTCGAACTACTGGGGCTACAACACCATCGGGTTCTTCGCCCCCCACAACGCCTACTCCTCCTCGGGGGAGCGCGGCGGGCAGGTGCTGGAGTTCAAGGCCATGGTCAAGGCGCTGCACGAGGCCGGCATCGAGGTCATCCTCGACGTCGTCTACAACCACACGGCCGAGGGCAACCACCTCGGGCCGACGCTCAGCATGCGCGGCATCGACAACGCCAACTACTACCGGCTGGTCGAGAGCGACAACCGCTACTACATGGACACCACGGGCACCGGCAACAGCCTGCTCATGCGCTCGCCCCACGCCCTCCAGTTGATCATGGACTCGCTGCGCTACTGGGTCACCGAGATGCACGTCGACGGCTTCCGCTTCGACCTCGCCTCCTCGCTCGCCCGGGAGCTGCACGACGTCGACCGGCTGTCGGCGTTCTTCGACCTCGTCCAGCAGGACCCGGTGCTCTCGCAGGTCAAGCTGATCGCCGAGCCCTGGGACGTCGGCCCCGGCGGCTACCAGGTCGGCAACTTCCCGGCCCGCTGGACCGAGTGGAACGGGCAGTACCGCGACACCATCCGCGACGTCTGGCGCGGCGAGCCCGCCCGGCTGCCCGAGTTCGCCTCCCGGCTCACCGGGTCGAGCGACCTCTACCAGCTCGACTCCCGCCGCCCGGCGGCCTCCATCAACTTCGTCACGTGCCACGACGGGTTCACGCTGGAGGACCTGGTCTCGTACAACGACAAGCACAACGAGGCCAACGGCGAGGAGAACCGCGACGGCGCGAACGACAACCGGTCGTGGAACTGCGGGGTCGAGGGCCCCGCGACCGGGCCGGTCGCGCAGCTGCGCGAGCAGCAGAAACGCAACTTCCTGGCGACGCTGTTCCTGTCGCAGGGCGTGCCGATGCTCTCCCACGGCGACGAGCTCGGCCGCACGCAGGGCGGCAACAACAACGCCTACTGCCAGGACAACGAGATCGCCTGGGTCGACTGGACCGAGAACTGGCTCTTCCTCGACTTCACCCGGCGCATCTCCAAGCTGCGCCGCGAGCACCCGGTGTTCCGGCGGCGGCGGTTCTTCTACGGCCGCCCGGTCCGCGGCTCCGGCGACTCCCTGTCGGACATCGCCTGGCTGACCCCCTCGGGCACCGAGATGGAGGATCAGGACTGGAACAACGGCTACGCCAAGGCGCTGGCGGTGTTCCTCAACGGCGAGGCGATCACCGAGCCCGACAGCCGGGGCCGGCGCATCGTCGACGACTCGTTCCTGCTGCTCTTCAACGCCCACTACGAGGCGATCGAGTTCACCATCCCCAGCGACTACGGCGAGATGTGGGAGACCGAACTCGACACCGCGATGCCGATCGCGACCGGCACCCGGATGTGCCGGGCCGGCGAGGCGGTGCCGGTCGCCGGACGGTCCGTGCGGGTTCTGCGCCGCTTGTGACGTTTCTGCCCGCTGAGGAGCGGGGTAAGGGGCCATTCGTGACGTCGACCTACCGTGTCCAGCTCACGCCTGAATTCGGCTTCGGCGAGCTGTCCGAGCTGACCGGTTACCTGCGCCGTCTCGGCGTCGGCGGACTCTACCTGTCGCCGACGCTCCAGGCGGTCGCCGGGTCGCAGCACGGCTACGACGTCACCGACCACTCGCGCGTGCGCGCCGAGTTCGGCGGCGCCGACGGGCTGCGCAAGCTGGCCGGGCAGGGCTTCCGCATCGTCGCCGACATCGTGCCCAACCACATGACGGTGCCGGTGCCCGAGTCGGGCAACGCCCAGCTCTGGTCGGTGCTCCGGCTCGGCCCCGAGTCGCCGTACGCCGCCTGGTTCGACCTGACCTTCCCGGTCGCGCTGCCGGTGCTGGGCGAGAACCCCGAGTTCACCGTCGACGGCGAGGTGCTGCGCTACTGGGACCACGAGTTCCCGCTGCGGCCCGGCACCGAGGGGCTGCCGCTCGGCGAGCTGCTCGCCGCGCAGCACTACCGCCTCGTCCCGTGGACCGAGCCGCCGGGCTACCGGCGGTTCTTCGACGTCTCGTCGCTGATCGGCCTGCGGGTCGAGGACAACGAGGTGTTCGAGGCCACCCACCGGGTCACCCTCGACCTGATCGACGAGGGGGTGATCGACGGGCTGCGGGTCGACCACCCCGACGGCCTCGCCGACCCCCGCGGCTACCTGCGGCGGCTGCGCGACTTCACCGACGTGCCCGTGTGGGTGGAGAAGATCGTCATCGGCCGCGAGCGGCTGCCCGCCGACTGGCCCTGCGAGGGCACCACCGGCTACGAGGCCCTCAACGCGATCACCCGGCTGTTCGTCGACCCGGCGGGCGCCGACAAGCTGGTCAAGACCTTCACCCAGCGCACCGGCGTCTCCGCCGACTACGACGCGGTCCGCTACGAGGCCAAGAAGCACGTGTTGTCGCTGTTCTTCACGGGCGAGGTCGACCGCCTCGAAAGCGCCCTCGGCGAGCCGGGCCTGCGCGAGGCGGTCGTCGAGATGCTGGCCGCGATGCCCGTCTACCGCGCCTACGTCAACCCCGGCGAACCCCCGTCGGCCGAGGCGGTCAGGATCGTCGAGTCGGCCGCCGCCGAGGCGGGCCGCCGCACCGACCCCGGCGCCGTCGCCCGCGTCGCCCACCAGGTGTTGTACGGCCCCGCCGAGGCCGTGACCCGCTTCCAGCAGACCTGCGGCCCCGTCATGGCCAAGGGCGTGGAAGACACCGCCCTCTACCGCTGGTTCCCGCTGGCCTGCCTCAACGAGGTCGGCGGCGAACCCGACCACTTCTCGGTCACCCCCGAGGAGTTCCACGCCTTCTGCGCCGTGATGACCCCGACCGCCATGACCACCCTGTCGACCCACGACACCAAACGGTCCGAAGACGTGCGGGCGCGGCTGGCCGTGTTGTCGGAGCTGCCCGACGTGTGGGCCGACGCGGTCGAGTCGTGGAGCGGCCAGGTCAGGTTCGACCCGGCCCTCGACTACCTGGCCTGGCAGTCGCTCATGGCGGCCTGGCCGATCGACGTCGACCGGTTCACGAACTACCTGCTCAAGGCCGCCCGCGAGGCGAAGACCACGATCTCGTGGGTCAAGCCCGACCCGGTCTACGAGGCCGGGCTGCGCGACTTCTGCCGCAAGGCCGTCGAGGTCTGCGGCTTCTCGGTGGCCTCCTTCACCGCCGTCGTCGACCGCTACGCCCGCGCCAACTCGCTGGGCCAGAAGGTCGTCCAGCTGCTGATGCCGGGCGTGCCCGACCTCTACCAGGGCAACGAGACCACCGACTTCTCCCTCGTCGACCCTGACAACCGCCGGCCCGTCGACTACGCGTACCGGCGCGCCCTGCTGGAGGACCCCGACGACACCTGGGACGGGCAGAAACTCCAGACCGTGACCGCCTGCCTACGTGTGAGAAGCCGGTTCACGGCGAACGAGTCCTATACACCGATCGAGGCCGGCGGTAACGCCATCGCCTTCGCACGCGGTGACAAGGCGGTGGCCGTGGCGACGCGGCTGCCCGCCGCACTGGAGCGGCGCGGCGGGTTCGGCGGCGACACCCTCATGTTGCCGCCCGGCCGATGGAGGTGCCTGCTGACCGGTGCCGAACACACCGGCCGGGTGCCCCTGGCCCACCTGCTCTCCCGATTCCCCGTCGCCGTCCTGGAAGGCAGCTGAAACATGTTCGAGGTGTGGGCCCCCGCGGCGGGACGGGTCGAGATCGAGTACGACGGCGAACGCCGCGACCTGACCGCCGACGGCGAGTGGTGGCGCGGCCCCGACCTGCCCCACGGCGCCGACTACACCCTCTACGTCGACGGCGACGGCCCCTTCCCCGACCCGCGCACCCTCCGCCAGCCCTACGGCGTCGAAGGGGCCAGCCGGGCCTACGACCACGACCACTTTTTGTGGGGCGACCAGAACTGGCGCGGCCGCGACCTGCGCGGCGCGGTCGTCTACGAACTGCACATCGGCACGTTCACCCCCGGCGGCACCTTCGAGTCGGCCGTCGCCAAGCTCGACCACCTCATCGACCTGGGCGTCGACTTCATCGAGATCATGCCGGTGGCGCCCGTACCGGGAAAGCGGAACTGGGGCTACGACGGCGTCGACCTGTGGGCGGTGCGGGAGGACTACGGCGGCCCCGACGGCCTGAAGACCCTCGTCGACGCCTGCCACCGCAACGGCATCGGCGTCATCCTCGACGTCGTCTACAACCACCTCGGCCCCTCGGGCAACTACCTGAGCCGGTTCGGGCCCTATTTACACGACTACAAGGGCTCCTACTGGGGCGACGCGGTCAACCTCGACGGGCCCCGCTCCGACGAGGTGCGCCGCTACTTCATCGGCAACGCCCTCCAGTGGCTGCGCGACTACCACGTCGACGGCCTGCGGCTCGACGCCGTGCACGCCCTGCACGACAAGCGGGCCGTGCACTTCCTGGAGGAGCTGGCCGGCGAGGTCGAGCTGCTGTCGGCCATCCAGGGCCGCCCGCTCACCCTCATCGCCGAGTCCGACCTCAACGACCCCGGGCTGATCACCCGCTTCGGCCTGCACGCGACCTGGAACGACGACGTCCACCACGCCGTCCACGCCAACGTGACCGGCGAGACCCACGCCTACTACGCCGACTTCGGCGGCCCGGCCTCGCTGGCCAAGGTGCTGACCTCGGCCTACTTCCACGACGGGTCCTACTCGTCGTTCCGCGGCCGCTCGCACGGCCGCCCGGCGACCGGCCTGCCCGGCTGGCGGTTCGTCGTGTGCGCGCAGAACCACGACCAGATCGGCAACCGCCCCGCCGGCGACCGCATGACCGTCGACCAGCTGTGGGTCGCCTCGGGCCTGGTGCTGACCTCGCCCTTCACCCCCATGCTCTTCATGGGCGAGGAGTGGGGCGCCTCGACCCCGTTCTACTTCTTCACCGACCACTTCGACCCGGCCCTCTCCTCGACCGAGGGAGAACGCCGGGAGAAGGAGTTCGTCGACTTCGGCTACGACTGGAAGGCCCCCGACCCCCAGGACGAACAGACCTTCCTGCGCTCGAAACTCGACTGGGCCGAGAACACCGAGGAGGAACACGCCGCCCTGCTCGGCTGGTACCGCGACCTGATCGCCCTGCGCAAGTCCCACCCCGACCTGGCCGACCCCCGCTTCGAGCTGGTCCGGGTCGACTACGACGCCGACCGCAACTGGGTGGTCATCGAACGCGGCTCGATCCGCGTCGCGGCCAACCTGGGCGAGACCTCGGTACCGGTCAGGGTGCCGCCGGGCCGGATCCTGCTGGCCTCCGACGACGCGATCATGCTGACCGGCCAGGACCTCTACCTCCCGCCGCTGTCCCTGGCCGTCATCCAGGTGTCCTAAGGCTGGCATCACAGGATCGAATGTTCGTGCGATTTGGGTTGTGCGCTGTGGCACAGACAAGTACCGCTTCTACCCGTCTCCCGGGCAGGCTGAAGAGCTGTCGCGGACGTTCGGCTGTGTTCGCCTGGTTTACAACAAGGCGTTGGAGGCGCGGACCCGTGCCTACGAGGAAGGCCGAAGAGTCTCCTATGGGCAGAGCTCGGCAGCGCTCACCGCATGGAAGCGGACGGCGGAACTGGGCTTTTTGAATGAGGTGTCCTGCGTGCCTCTACAGCAGGCGTTGCGGCATCTGCAGGCGGCGTTTGAGAACTTCTTCGCCCGCAGGGCCCGGCGTCCGGTCTTCAAGTCGCGGAAGAAGTCTCGGGCTTCGGCTGAGTACACCCGCTCGGCGTTCCGTTGGCGCGAGGGCCGGCTGACGCTCGCGAAGATGGACGGGCCGCTGGACATCGTGTGGTCGCGGCCTCTTCCTGAAGGGGCGGAGCCGTCCATGATCACCGTATCCAGAGACGCGGCGGGGCGCTGGTACGTGTCGATCCGGGTGGAGGAGAAGATCGAGCCCCTGCCCGCGATCGAGGCCATGGTCGGTGTCGACATGGGCATCACCGCCCTGGTGACGTTCTCCACCGGGGAGAAGATTCTCAACCCCCAGTACGAGCGGGCCGACCGGAGGAAACTCGCCAGAGCCCAGCGGGCACTCGCCCGTAAGATCAAGGGCAGTGGCAATCGGGCCAAGGCCAGGTCCGTCGTCGCGCGAATCCATGCTCGGATGAGCGATCGCAGGCGAGACCATCTCCACAAGATCACGACACGGCTTGTTCGCGAGAATCAAGTGATCGCCGTGGAAGATCTGACCGTCCGGCACATGGTCAAGAATCGAAACCTGGCTCGCGCCATCAGCGATGCGAGCTGGCGGGAACTGCGGTCCATGTTGGCGTACAAGACAACCTGGTACGGGCGCGAGCTGCTGGTCGTCGACCGGTGGTTTCCGTCCAGCAAGTTGTGCTCGGAGTGCGGCGCCCGCGCCGCCTCGATGCCGCTGAGCGTCCGCGAGTGGGTGTGCGTGTGCGGCGCATCCCTCGACCGGGACGTCAACGCCGCTGAGAACATCCTCGCCGCAGGGCTTGCGGAGAGGCGAAACGCCTGCGGAGCCGGTGTAGGACCTTGATGAGATCTCTCTGACGGGCGACCGGCGGTGAACCAGGAACGTTCACGGGTGACCGTGATACCCCTTCCGCGTGGACGGGGCATGTCAACCAGGTGTGACGATGGCGAACCCCGGGTCGGGGTCGTCGAGCAGGCCCAGCAACCGGGTGAGCACGCCCAGGTCGCCCTCGTGGTCGGCCGGTTGCCGGCCGTTCAGGACCGCCAGGAACTCCGGTTTGGTGAGGCGGAGGCTGAGGTCGGCCGGGCCGCCCGGGCCGATGATCAGGGCGCCGTTCGACAACGTCGTGCGGCGCAGTTCGCCGGTGTCGGTGAGGTTCCAGTCGATCGACAGGGTCTCGTTCCACGCCTTCGGGCCGTTGACCCTGATCGCGACCGCGTCGAGGAGCTGGTCGAGGGTGAGGGCGGTCAGGACGTCGGGCGAGGCGGTCTCCGGGCCTGATCCGAGGGCCCGTTTGGCGGTCAGTTCGAGGGCGCCGGTCAGGTAGAAGTTGCGCCAGGTGCCGTTCTCGGCGCCCTGGCCGAGGCGGGTGTAGACCTCGGTCAGCCGGCGGCGGGCCTCGTGGTGGCCGGGGGCGGCGAAGACGGCGTGGTTGAGCAGGGTGGCGGCGAACCTGAGGTCGCCGTCCTGGATGTAGCGGGTGGCGCGGGCGACGGTGGCGTCGGGGCCGCCGAGGCACTCGACGTAGCGTCTGGCCTGTTCGACGGGCGGGTGTTCCCACAGGTGGGCGGGGTTGCCGTCGAACCAGCCGAGGTAGCGCTGGTAGATGGCCTTCACGTTGTGGCTGACCGAGCCGTAGTAGCCGCGGGCGCTCCAGGTGGTCTCCAGGGCGGGCGGCAGTTCGATGCGTTCGGCGATCTCCGGGCCGGTGAGGCCCTGGTTGATCATTCTGAGGGTCTGGTCGTGCAGGTACGCGTACAGGTCGCGCTGGGCGGTGAGGAAGGCGGCGATCTCGGCGCGGCCCCAGGTCGGCCAGTGGTGGGAGGCGAAGGCGACGTCGGCGTGGTCGCCGAACAGGTCGAGGGCCTGGGCGAGGTAGCGCGACCAGGTGCGGGCGTCGCGGACGACCGCGCCGCGCAGGGTCAGCACGTTGTGCAGGTTGTGGGTGGCGTTCTCGGCCAGGCAGAGCGCCCGTTTCTCGGGGAACAGGAAGTTCATCTCGGCCGGGGCCTCGGTGCCGGGGGTGAGCTGGAAGACGATCCTGACCCCGTCGACCGTTTCGAGCTGGCCCGTGGTCGTGACGTCGATCGTCGGCGGGAGCAGGCTGACGGTGCCCTGCGAGGCGGTCAGGCCGAGGCCGCAGCCGATTTGGCCCTCGGGGGAGGCGGGCAGCGGGGTGCCGTACATGTAGACGCTGCGGCGGGCCATGGCCGGGCCGGCGTAGACGTTCTCGGCGACGGCGTGTTCCATGAACCCGGCCGGGGCGATGATCGGGATGTCGCGGCCGTCGGTGACGCCGCGGACGCCGCCGTAGTGGTCGGCGTGGGAGTGGGTGTAGATCACGCCGGTGACCGGGCGGTCGCCTCGGTGGGCGCGGTAGAGGCCGAGGGCCGCCGCGGCGCATTCGGTGGAGATCAGCGGGTCGACGACGATCACGCCGCGCTCGCCCTCGACGACGGTCATGTTCGACAGGTCGAGGCCGCGTACCTGGTAGAGGCCCTCGGCGACCTCGTAGAGGCCCTGCTTGGCGCACAACCGGCCCTGCCGCCACAGGCTCGGGTTGGCCGAGTCGGGGGGTTCGCCGTCGAGGAACCGGTAGGCGTCGGAGTTCCAGACGATCCGGCCGTCGGCGGACCTGATCACCCCGGGTTCGAGCCGGGCCACGAAACCCCGGTCGGCGTTGTCGAAGTCGGTCTGGTCGTGGAAGGGAAGGTCGGCCATGAAACCGGCCATTCCCCGACAAAAGTAACGCTAGAGGTTCAATTCGGTACGTGGTTGCGGAGCCGCAGATCCGCCGGGAACGGCGCGAAGAAGGTCTGGTCGCGGACGTAGTCGGCCGCCTCGCCCTTGGCGTGGTGCAGCAGCAGGGTCATCGGCACGGTGATCGCCACCTGGTGCTCCTGGTAGGCCGCGATGACCTCCCGCAGGTCGGCCCGCCGGGCGTCGTCGAGCGCGTGGCCGACCATGCCCAGGCAGTGGTGCAGGGCGTTGACGTTGCGGCCGATCGACGACTTGCGCGACAGCGCGCCCTGGAAGGCGACCGTGTAGTCGCGCTCCAGCTCCTCGCGCGGGGCGCTGCCCGCCCGGGAGACCACCCGCCCGGCCGCCCGGTAGCCCTCGGGGTCGTGGGCGAGCAGCTGCATCTTGTGGCACGAGTGGAAGGCGACCAGGTCACGCGGCTTCCAGTCGCTCTCGAACAGGACGCGCAGCCGGGCGTGCGCGAAGATCCGCTCGACGAACTGCTCGCGCAGCACGGCGTCGTTGAGGCGGCCCTCGTCCTCGACGGGCAGCAGGGGGTAGGCGTCGATGATCCGCTGCGCGAACACGCCCTTGACCCGGCGGACGGGGTGGTCGTTCTCGTACACGGGGATGCCGTGGATGCCGCACGAGGGGCTCTTGGACTTGAAGACGTAGCCGTCGACCTCCAGGGTGGCGATGCGGCGGTCGGCGACCTCGCGCATGGTGGCGGTCAGGTCGACGCGGCTCTTGCGGAGCATCAGCCGTTCGGCCTCCTCCGGCCGCTGCTCCAGGCGGAGGGTCTCGCGCGGGGTGCCCAGGCCCGCCTCGACCTCGGGGCAGAACGGCACCCAGTCGACGTGGTCGGTCAGCTCGCCGGCCAGGAAACGGTCGCGGCTGTGCCCGCCGTTGAACCGGACCGGCTCCCCGATGAGACAGCTCGACACGCCGACCCGGGGTCTCATGCGGCCTCGGTCAGCACGGACGAGAGCTTGTGCAGCGCCCGCGCGGTGCGCGCCTTGACGGTGCCCAGCGGCACGTCGAGGCGTTCGGCGATCTCCCGCTGGGTCAGGTCGCCGTAGTAGGCCAGGGTGATCGCCTCACGCTGCACCTCGGGCAGGTGCCGCAGGGCGCGGCGGACCTGGTCGAGGTCGTCGAGCCGGCGGGCCGGGTCGACGTGGTCGCTCGGCTCGGGCACCCCGTCGAGCGGCACCGTCGCCGGGTGGCGGGCCCGCAGGTAGTCGATGGCCCGGTTGCGGGCGATGCCCAGCACCCAGCCTTCGAGGCTGCGGCTCGGGTCGTAGCGCCGGCGCGAGCGCCAGACCTCGCCGAACACGACCTGGAGCACATCCTCGACGTCCTGCTGCGGGATGAAATGCCGGAGATATCCGCGGACCAGCGGCGCGTGGCTTCGATAGCACTCCGTCACCGCCATCTCCTCGCCGTCCATGAGACCTCCCCGATTGAGAACTTACTCAAAACCTATTCACTCTCGGCCGTGAGGTGCAAGTAGTTCGACGGGAATATGCCCTGCTCAGCGCAGGACAGCGCAGATCGACGTGATGGCGTCGTCAAGAGATCGCAGGTGGACGACACCTGCGGGGAGATCACGCCACCCCGGCCCGCCCGTGAAAAGGGCGGACGCGGGGCGTAGCCGGGGCAGCTCGGCCAGCGGCGCGGGGTCGCCGGTGTCGGCCTGCTGCGACCACAGGAACACCGCGACCGGGGCGAGGCGCCTGATGGCGTCGCCGAGGGCGTCGTAGGGCATCCGGGCCCCCATGACGCGGCACTCCACGTGGTGTTCCACCGTCAGCGCGGCGGCCAGCGCGAACAGCGGGAGGCTGTGCTGCTCCTCCTCGGCGCAGGCCAGCAGGACCGGGCGCGGGCAGACCGGCGCGGCGGGCCGCTCGACCAGCGGGGCCAGGGCGGCCAGCACCCGTTCGGAGAACAGGTGCTCCAGGTCGATGCCCGCCCCGGTGTCGTCTTGACGGCGGGAGATCGCGGCGAAGACCGGGATCACGAGGTGGTCCCAGGTGCCGGCGACCCCGCGTTCGCGCAGCCAGTTCTCCAGGGCGGCGGTGACGAACCACGAGTCGAGGGAGAGCGCGGCCCGCGCGACCTGGGCGACGGAGTAGAGGGGCTCCTCCCACCCGGCGGGCGAGCGCCGGGTCTCCCGGGCCTTGGCCGTCGTGCCGGGCCGCAAGATCTTGAGCGCCACCTCGGCGGCCTCGGCCGCCGGCGCGCCCGACCGGACCAGGCGGTGCATCTCCTCGATCCGGCGCACGTCGAGTTCGGTGTAGCGCCGGTGGCCGCCCGCGGTGCGCAGGCTCGGCCCGAGGCCGTAACGCTGGTCCCAGGTGCGGAGGGTGGGGGCGGGCAGGCCGAAACGCCGGGCTACCGCGCCGATGCCGTAGCTCGGGGCTGTCGGTTCCCGTTCCGGCACAGTCCCGTACCTCCTCACCCGTGCTTTCGGGGGCGGTCGTCGTTCGGATGCAACCGGTCACGTGGAGTTCACGAAGGTACGGTCGTGCCGGACGTCATCATTCTCCTCTTCAACCGGGATCTCCGGGTCACCGACCATCCCGCGCTGCAGCAGGCGTGCCAGGACGCGCGCCAGGTGGTGCCCCTGTTCGTGATCGATCCGGCCATCCCGCCGCGCGGGCGGGCGGGCTTCCTGATCGAGTGCCTGAACGACCTGCGCGAGTCGCTCCGGGAGAGGGGCGCCGACCTGGTGGTCCGGCGCGGCGACGTGGTCGCCGAGACGATGAAGATCGCGGCCGAGACCGGCGCCACCGCGATCTACACCAGCGGCGACGTCAGCGCGCTGGCCCGCAGGCGGGAGGGCCGCTTCCGGCGGGAGAACATCGAGCTCCGCACCTTCCCCGGCATCACGATCGTGCCGCCCGCCCAGCTCAAGCCCGCGAGCGGCGACCACTACAAGGTCTTCACCCCCTACTTCCGCGCCTGGTCCGACGTCCGCTGGCGGCAGATCGTGCCGACCCCCGACACGATCGCGATGCCCGAGGTGCGGCCCGGCGACATCCCCCGGCCCCGCCGCAAGCCCCACCTGCCCGGCGGCGAACGCGAGGTGCGCCGCCGCCTCGACCTGTGGCTGCGCCACTGCCTGCGCGACTACGCCGCCGGCCACGACGACCTGGCCGGCGACCACACCTCCCGGCTCAGCCCCTACCTGCGGTTCGGCTGCGTCTCGCCGCTGGAGCTGGCGACCCGGTCGGGGGCCTCGGAGGAGTTCGTCCGCCAGCTCTGCTGGCGCGACTTCTACGCCCAGGTCGCGCTCGCCTTCCCGAACCTGCCGCGCGACGACTACCGCCCCGGCCGCCGCGAGTGGCGGCACGACAAGGAGGCCGAGGACGCCTGGCGCGAGGGCATGACCGGCGTGCCCATCGTCGACGCCGGGATGCGCCAGCTCGCCGCCGAGGGCTGGATGCACAACCGGGCCCGCATGATCGTCGCCTCGTTCCTGACCAAGACGCTGGGCCTCGACTGGCGCGTCGGGGCCGACCACTTCGAAGAGCTGCTCCTGGACGCCGACGTACCGAACAACTACGGGAACTGGCAGTGGGTGGCCGGCACCGGCAACGACACCCGGCCCAACCGGGTGCTCAACCCCGTCCGCCAGGCCAAGAAGTTCGACAAGGACGGCGAGTACATCCGCCGCTACGTCCCCGAGCTGGAGAACATCCCGGCGATGATGCTGCACGAACCCTGGCGCGCGCCGTCGCCGATCCTCGGGTACACCGCCCCCATCTGGCACGGTTAACGCCTGATGAATATCGGGTCATTGACTGTCTTTGACGCATAGTTCAAACGCTCCGACATATATGTCGGACTATGACTGGTGACCTGATTCTCCTGATCGTGGTTGTGATCACCGCGCTGTCGTTCGACTTCACGAACGGGTTCCACGACACCGCGAACGCGATGGCCACCTCGATCGCCACCGGAGCGCTGAAGCCCAAGATCGCGGTCGCCTTGTCTGCGGTGCTGAACTTCGTCGGCGCCTTCCTGTCCCTGAAGGTGGCGGCCACGATCGCCAACGGGATCGTCGAGAGCGGAGCGATCACCCTCACGGTCGTCTTCGCCGGGCTCGTCGGCGGCCTCGCCTGGAATCTGGTGACCTGGTACTACGGCATCCCGTCGAGCTCCTCGCACGCCCTGATCGGCGGCGTCGTCGGCGCCACCCTGCTCGCCTCGGGAATCAACGCCGTCAAAGGAGAAGGGCTGGTCTCCCACGTCATCATCCCGGCCGTGCTCGCGCCGCTCGCCGCCGTCCTCGTGGCGACCGTCGGCACCTACCTCGTGTACGTCCTGACCAGGAAGGTCGACGAGAAGACCCGCACCAGGGGCTTCCGGATCGGCCAGATCGGCTCGGCCTCGCTGGTGTCGCTCGCCCACGGCACCAACGACGCCCAGAAGACCATGGGCGTCATCACCCTCGCCCTGATCGCCAACGGCACCATCACCCAGCAGGACGGCACCCCCTTCTGGGTGATCGTGTGCAGCGCCACCGCCATCGCCGCCGGCACCTACGTCGGCGGCTGGCGGGTCATCCGCACCCTCGGCAAGGGCCTGACCGAGATCGAGACCCCGCAGGGCTTCGCCGCCGAGGCGTCGTCGGCCACGGTCATCCTGACCTCGACCCACTTCGGCTTCCCGCTCTCCACCACCCAGGTGTGCACCGGCTCGGTCATCGGCGCCGGCCTCGGCAAGCGCCTCGCCCAGGTGCGCTGGGGCGTCGCGGCCCGCATGGGGGTCGCCTGGCTGATCACCCTCCCGGCCGCCGCCCTCGTCGGCGCGGTCGCCTTCGGCGCGGCCCAGCTCATCGGCGGCGCCCTCGGCGTGATCGTCGTCTTCACGGCGGCCGTGGTCTTCGCCGCCCTGCTCTACCTGGCGTCCAGGAAGACGGCCGTGCACGCCGGCAACGTCAACGACGACTGGGTCGGGCGAGGCACGCCCACCCAGGTGAGGACCCCGGTATGAGCTACGTCGACGGCGACGCCCTGTGGCGGGTCCTGGTCGCCTCGCTGATCGGCGGCGTGGGGATCGCGGCGCTGTTCTCGGTCGGCCTCATCGGCGTCTCCTCCGGCAGGGTCGTCGGCCGCGTCGCGGGCGGCGTCTGCTTCCTGCTCGTGGTCGCGGGCGTCCTGCTGGGCGTGTACGTCATGCTGGACAAGTAGTCGGTCTTCAAGGGGAAGGACGCCGGGTGGGATCCATCGAAGCGGTCAGCAGATCGCAGCAGTACACCTTCAGCAAACCCAACGAGGGTGTCATCAGGCTGGTCCCCGGGCTCGGCGTCGAAGGCGACGCCCACTACGGCGAGAAGGTGCGCCACCGCAGCCGGGTGGCCCGCACCCCCGACGCGCCCAACCTGCGCCAGGTCCACCTCATCCACGCCGAACTCTTCGAGGAGCTCGCCGGCCGGGGCTTCGCCGTGGCCCCCGGCCAGATCGGCGAGAACGTCACCACCCGCGGCCTCGACCTGCTCGGCCTGCCCACCGGCACCCTGCTGCACCTGGGCCCGGAGGCGGTCGTCGAGGTCACCGGCCTGCGCAACCCCTGCGTCCAGCTCGACGGATTCCGGCCGGGCCTGATGAAGGCCGTGCTCGACCGCGACGACGAGGGCGGGCTCGTGCGCAAGGCGGGGATCATGGGGGTGGTCGTGACGGGCGGCGAGATCCGCCCGGGAGATCAGATCAGGGTGACCCTGCCCGACGGGCCCCATCGAAAGCTGGAGCCCGTCTGACAGGGAGTGGCTCACACGTGGTCGTGATCGTGGTCGTGCTCGTCCTCTTCGTCTTCAAGGGCGCCGTCTGACGGCTCGACACCCAGCATCGCCTCACGCGGCTCGACCTCGTCGATGTGCTCGACGAGGCTGAGCACGTGGTCGGGCTCGATCAGCCACTGCAGGGCGGCGGCGCCCGTCTCGTCCGCGTTCACCAGGTCGATCTGCTCCTGGCGCTCGGACTCCTCGAGGTCGGACTCCGGGCTGCGGATCTCCTTCAGCGCGGCGGCCTGGAGGGCGCCGACATCGGTGACTTCAACCACGAGATCCACCGTGAGACGGAGATAGCGTGCGGTATCCGTAACATCGCTCATGGTCGCAGATCCTAGGGGAGTTTCCAGTCGACAGGGGTCGCGCCCTGCCGCTCCAGCATCTCGTTGGCCTTGCTGAACGGCTTGGAGCCGAAGAAGCCGCTCCGGGCCGACAGCGGGCTCGGGTGGGCCGACTCGATGCACGGGACCTGGCCCAGCATCGGGCGCAGGTTCCGGGCGTCGCGGCCCCACAGGATGGCCACGAGCGGGCCGCCGCGCTCGACGAGCGCCTTGATGGCCTGTTCGGTGACCTCCTCCCAGCCCTTGCCCCGGTGGGAGGCCGGCTTGCCCGGCATCACCGTGAGGACGCGGTTGAGGAGCAGGACCCCGTTCTCGGTCCACGGGGTCAGGTCGCCGTTGGAGGGCTTGGGCAGGCCCAGGTCCTCCATCAGCTCGGTGTAGATGTTGCGGAGGCTTCCCGGGATCGGCCGGACGTCTTCGGCCACCGAGAAGCTGAGTCCGATGGGGTGCCCGGGGGTCGGGTAGGGATCCTGACCCATGATGAGCACCCGCACGTCGGCGAAGGGCTGTTTGAAGGCCCGCAGCACGTTCTCGCCCGCGGGCAGGTACTGCCTGCCTTCCGCGATCTCATTCCGGAGGAAGTCGCCCATCTCGGCGATCTTGTCCGCGACCGGTTCGAGGGCCTTCGCCCACCCCGGTTCCACTAGCTCGTTTAAGGGACGGCCTGCCATGGCGCGAAAGCCTAGTCCTCCCGCTCGGTGAGCGAGAACCAGAAGAAGCCGTGGGAGGGCAGCGTCAGCAGGTAGGGCAGGTCGCCGATCACCGGGAACGGCACGCCGCCGCGGCACTCGACGGGGGTCAGGCCCATGAAACGGCGCAGGTCGAGCTCGACCGGCTGCGGGTGGCGGGACATGTTGTTGACGCACAGCACCCGGTCGTCGCCGTCTTCGCGGAGGAAGGCGAGGATGGCGGGGTTGTGCGACCAGAGCTCGATGTACTCGCCGGTGCCGAAGACGGGGTGCTCGCGGCGGATCTGCAGCATGCGGCGGGTGAAGTGGAGCAGCGAGCTGGGGTTCTTGAGCTGGGCCTCGACGTTGACGGCCTGGAAGCCGTAGATCGGGTCCATGACCGTCGGCAGGTAGAGGCGGCCGGGGTCGGCCTTGGAGAAGCCGGCGTTGCGGTCGGGGCTCCACTGCATCGGGGTCCGGACCGCGTCGCGGTCCTCCAGCCAGATGTTGTCGCCCATGCCGATCTCGTCGCCGTAGTACATGACCGGGCTGCCCGGCATCGACAGCAGCAGGGCGGTGAACAGCTCGATCTGGTCGCGGTCGTTCTCCAGCAGCGGGGCGAGGCGGCGCCGGATGCCGAGGTAGGCCCGCATGCGCGGGTCCTTGGCGTATTCGGCGTGCATGTAGTCGCGCTCTTCCTCGGTGACCGTTTCGAGGGTGAGCTCGTCGTGGTTGCGCAGGAAGATGCCCCACTGGGCCGTCTCGGGCAGCTTCGGGGTGCGCGACATGATCTCGGAGATCGGCTCGCGCGACTCGCGCCGCACCGCCATGAAGATGCGCGGCATGAGCGGGAAGTGGAAGGCCATGTGGCACTCGTCGCCGCCGACCGACGGGTCGCCGAAGTACTCGACGACGTCCTCGGGCCAGCCGTTGGCCTCGGCCAGCAGCACCCGGTCGGGGTAGAGGCGGTCGACCTCGGCGCGGACCCGCTTGAGGTAGGCGTGGGTCTCGGGCAGGCCGGAGCACTGGGTGCCCTCGCGCTCGAACAGGTAGGGGACCGCGTCGAGCCGGAAGCCGTCGACGCCGAGGTCGAGCCAGAAGCGCAGGACCTCCAGCATGGCCTCCTGGACGGCCGGGTTGTCGTAGTTGAGGTCGGGCTGGTGGTGGAAGAAGCGATGCCAGTAGTACTGGCCGCGGACCGGGTCGTAGGTCCAGTTGGAGTCTTCGGCGCCGACGAAGATGATCGGCACGCCCTCGTACGTCGTGGGGTCGTCGGTCCAGACGTAGAAGTCGCCGTAGGGGCCCGTGGGGTCGTGGCGGGAGGCCTGGAACCAGGGGTGCTTGTCGCTGGTGTGGTTCATCACCAGGTCGGTGATGACGCGCAGGCCGCGCTCGTGGGCCGCCTCGATCATGGCCACGAAGTCGGACAGGTCGCCGAACTCCGGGAGGATCTTGAGGTAGTCGCTGATGTCGTAGCCGCCGTCGCGGAGCGGGGACTCGTACAGGGGCAGGAGCCACAGGCAGTCGACGCCGAGCCACTGGAGGTAGTCGAGCTTGCCGACCAGGCCGCGCAGGTCGCCGGTGCCGTCGCCGTTGGAATCGTGGAAGCCGCGGACGAGGATCTCGTAGAAGACGGCCTTCTTGTACCAGGCGGGGTCCTGGACCTCGAATTCCTCAATCGGCTCTGACACGGGTTCAGGGCAGGGCGCAGCCGCAGTCATCAGACCTCGCTCCACGGGGAAAGAATCGGGTATGTCCGCAGCTCAGCGCGGCCTTCCGCAGAAGGTACCACCCGGTAGCCCCTGACAAAGAACGGTTACGTAGCCCTTACTGCGCGCTTTCCATCGGTTGTCGTGCGGACACGTACCGTGACCTAACGAGAGCTCCACGGAGGTGTGAGGTCGCCGAGGACCTCGTCGTAGTCGGTGAGCCAGGCGCCGAAGAGCGCCAGCCCGCGCAGCCAGAACCGGGAGTTCCACGACCCGAACGCGGCCAGCGCGTCGGGGCCGCCCTCGACCACCTCGGCCATCTGGGGCGACAGCAGGCCGGGCACCCGGGCGACCCGGCGGAGCATGGCGTGGTTCCACTCGCGGGCCCAGACCGAGGCCGAGCGCAGCGGCACGCGGCGGTGCGGCAGGCCGCCGTTGGTCGACGGAAGCGAGGCGACCCGGGGGTTGGCGGCCCACAGGATCTCGCGGTAGAACCTGCCGCCCTCCTTGCGGGCGACCGGCACCGACAGGGCGGCGTCGAAGAAGCCGGGGTGCAGGAACGGGAAGACCGGGGTGGCCTCGGGGCCGACGAGGTTGACGGGGGAGCGGGCGATGCCCCGGGCGGTGCGGGTGTGCAGCACGCTCAGGGCGAGTTCGCTGCGGTGGCCGTTGAGCATCGAGGTGGCCTGCGCGAACGTGGTCTCGACGACGTCGTCCATCCAGGCCAGCGCGCCCTCGCCGAGCACCGGGATGTGGGCGTCGCCGGTGGTCATCGACTTCAGCAGCGCCTGGCGGCGTTCCAGCGGGGTCGTGGCGGCTGCGGCGGCCGACATCAGGAAGTTCTTCATCAGCGGGCCGCCGGCCAGGCCGTCGACCACCGGACGGCCGCCCTCGTGGACCTCGCGGGCGAACGGCGAGTACCAGGCGTGGTGGCTGGTCAGGAACTCCAGCCTGCGGGCGGCCCACAGGGCCTCGGCCGGGAAGTCGGCCGCGTTCTGGTCGACGACCCGGTGAGGGATGCCGAGCTCGCGGGTGACCGCGACGGCGAAGTCGATGTCGTTGTCGAGGCCGTCGTCGGGGCTGGTCGTCCACGAGACGACGTCCTTGCCCTGGGCCACGGCCACGCTGGCCAGCAGCCGCGAGTCGTAGCCGCCGCTGACGGGCACCAGCACCTGCTCGTACGGCTTCAGCGACTCGTGCAGCAGGCTGACGATGTCGTGGGCGGTGACCCCGTGGTCGAACGGCTCCTCGCGCACCCAGCGGGGGGCCCGCTTGTCGACCGACAACCGCCGCCGGTCGCGCGACCACGACAGGGCGGTCGCCCCGGGGAGGCGCTTGACCTCGGCGTAGGGGGTGTCCTCGAGCAGCGGGTACGTCAGCTTGAGGATCGCCGCCCAGGCGTTCCAGTTCACCACGTAGGGCTTGCGCGCCAGCGCGAGCAGCGGCTCGATCAGGCCCGAGAAGTAGACCGCGTCGCCGTCGGTCAGGTAGTAGACGTCGATCAGGCCGAACGCGCCGGTGTGCAGGGTGACGGAGGCGGGCTCGTCGATGAAGCCGGGGGCCTCGTAGTGCTCGGCCACGTGGAGCCAGTCGCCGCCGGCGATCGGGGTGCGGTCGCCCCACGAGAAGGCGGCCATGGTGGGCGAGGAGTCGTACATGGTGAGCGGGCCCGACGACAACACGGCGGCGTCACGCGTGACGTAGGCGGTCTCCACATGGGGCCCCGACCTGGCCAGCAGGTCGAGCCGCTCCTGGGAGAACGGCCCGAAGGCGCCACAGACGTACGGCCTCGCCCGGAACGACGGCCACTCTCCCTTGCGCACCCCAGGTCCCTCCCCGATCGGTGGTTTCCGACGAGTTTACGGACGTCAGGTGGACTCTTGGTGCCTTAATGACGGTTTCCATGCAGGTAGACCATGATCTGAGAATATGGTGACTGTCGCCGTTACCTGGAGGAGTGGGCGTTTATGAGTGAGCTGGAGAGCCTGCGGCGGGCGCTGGCACAGGCCGTGGAGAAGGCCGAGGGCGCCGCCGAACTGGCCCGCCTGCTCGCCGACTACCAGGCCCGGCTGGACGAGGCCGCCCGCACCGAGGCCGAGGCCCTCACCCGGGCCCGCGACGCCGAGACGGCCCGCAGAGCGGCCGAGAAGCAGGCCGACCGCCAGATCACCCAGCTCGCCAAGCAACTGGCCGAGCAGAGGTACCAGACCGCGGTGGCCGAGTGGAAACTGGCCAAGCTCCAGGGCAACCGGTGGATCAAGATAGGGGAGGCCGTCCAGGCGAAGAAGCCCGGTTCGGTGGCTCGCGCGGTGCGGGCCTCCTCCCCGAACGCGGGCAAGGCCCCCAAGCGCACCGACTTCCCGGTCGAGAAGCCCGCCGCCCCGGAGAAGCCGGCCGCCGAGAAGGCCCCGCCGGTCGAGCCCGACCCCCGCGCGCCGCTGTTCTCCACGCCGCTCACCGAGTACTTCGCGGTGCCGAAGGGGCCGCTGACCCGGCCGTACATGACCGTCGCGGCGATCGTCGACCGGCGCACCGAGGCCCTGCTCCGCTACGAATGGCGGCAGGTCACCAACTTCGGCCCGGACGACTGGCCGAAGATGCTCGACTCCTACCGGCCCTCGATGTTGTTCGTCGAATCGGTGCACGCCGGGCCGCGCCAGGGCAACGGCGGTCGCTGGCTCGACTCGATGGCGGGCAAGGACCGGGCGCTGCGCGACCTGGTGGAGGCGTGCAAGAAGCGCGGGATCAAGACCGTCTTCTGGCACTCGGGCGGCTCGCTCGGCAAGGCGGTGCCGGTCGCCGAGCTGTTCGACCTGGTGCTGGCCACCACCGAGCAGCGGGCCCGCGAGTGGCGGGCGGCCCTGCGGCACGACCGCGTCGAGGTGCTGCCGCACAGCGTGCAGCCCCGGGTGCACAACACCTTCCGCGCCGAGGGCGGCCGGACGGCGGGCGTGGCCACGCTCGGCACCGCCGAGGGCGGCGACCCGCTGCCGGCCCAGGGCGACGACAAGACCGGCTACGACGACTTCCTGACCGCCGTGCGCAGGGTCGAGGTGGTCGTCGCGGGGCCCGACGCGAACGACCGCGAGATCGCCGAGATCGAGGCGTGCGGCACCCCGGTCGTCGCCACCGGCGCGGCCGAACTGGCCGCCGACCCGCAGGAGCGCGACCGCCGCGCCCACCTGGCCTGGCGGGCGACCGTCCCGGTCACCGCGCGCCTGGAGCCGGTGTTCTCCGCCGTCGGGCTGCCCGACGTGCGCAACACCCAGGTGGTGACGGCGCTGGTGGCCGTACGCGACCAGATGGAGCTCGACCAGGCGATCACCCAGATCGTGGGGCAGCGCCGGCGGCCCGACCAGCTGGTCGTGGTGGCCGAGGGCGTCGACGCGGGGGTGGTCGAGAAGACCGCGCGGCAGGCCGTCGAGGCTCGCGAGGAGGGTTACAACAAGGGCGTGCTGCCCGAGCTCGTGGTGCGGTCGGCGTCGTTGTCGACGCGGGGGGCCGCGCTGGCCCACGCGCTGCTGCTGGCCGACGGCGACTACGTGGCGATCGTCGACCCGCGCGACCTCTACGGGGAGCACTACCTGGCCGACTCGCTGCGCCGGTTCGCCGAGGTCGAGACCGAGATCGTCGGCAAGGCCGCGTTCTACGCCCACGCGGCCGGGGCGACCCTGCTGCGCCAGCCCGACGCCGAATACCGCTTCCTGCCCGAACTCGGCGGCGGCACCGTCGTGGCCCGCCGGTCGGTGCTGGTCGACCTGGGCATCGCCGACCTCAGCGAGGAGTGGGACGAGACGCTGATGCGGCAGTGCCGCTCCGGCGGGATCCGGGTCTACTCGGGCGACCGCTTCTCCTACGTGTGCGTGCGCGCCCGCGCGGAGGGCCGCCTGTTCGGCTCAGCTCGTCTGGAGGGGTACGTCCCCGCCGGTCCCCTCGCCCTGATCTAGCCGGCCGTCTTGATCGGCGGAGGCCGACCCGACCATGATGGGTTGTCCGTCGCCGCTCCAGCCCGCCACGACGTCGGCCACGACACACGTGATGTTGTCGGGGCCGCCGCCCCGGTTGGCCAGGTCGACGAGGGTCGTGACCAGCTGGTCGAGGTCGGCGACGGAGGTGAGCAACTCGTGCAGCGTCTCGGGCGACACCACGCCCGCCAGGCCGTCGGAGCACAGCAGGTAGCGGTCGCCCGCGAAGGCGGCCCGGTGCGACACGTCGGGGCTCACGTTGCCGGTGCTTTCGAGCGCCCTCATCAGCATCGACCGGCGCGGGTGCTCGGCCGCCTGCTCGGGGGTCATCCGGCCGTCGTCGACGAGCGACTGCACCAGCGTGTGGTCGTGGGTGATCTGGTAGAGCACGCCGTCGCGCAGCATGTAGCCGCGCGAGTCGCCCACGTGGGCCAGGGCGAAGCCGCTGCCGTCCCACAACATCGCGGTCAGGGTGGTGCCCATGCCGTTGAGCGCCGGGTTGGCGTCGGCCATGCCCTTCAGGGTCTGCGCCGCCTGCTGGATGGCGCCTTCGAGCGCGACCACGGGGTCGCCCTCCAGATGTGCGCCGGACAGCACGCGGATCGCGGTCGCGCTGGCCACCTGGCCGTAGTTGTGGCCGCCCATGCCGTCGGCGACGACGAGCAGCCGAGGACTGGCGTAGGCGGCGTCCTCGTTCTCCGGGCGGCGCTGGCCGACGTCGGATCGGGCGGCGTACCGGAGGCCCAGCGTGCTGTGGTTCATGTCCACAGTAAAACATTGGTTGAAGCACTTCACAAGTGGACGCTTCGTGTAGAGTAACCACGTGACTTACGTGAACGCCGGTGACATCGCTCGCCTCGCCGACGTCGGCCGGGCCGCGGTGTCCAACTGGCGTCGCCGTCACGACGACTTCCCCCAGCCGGTCGGCGGAACCGCCGCCAGCCCGCTGTTCTCGCTCACCGAGGTCGAAGAATGGCTGCGCCGCAACGGCAAGCCGTTCTCGTTGTCGGCCGCCGATCTGGCCTGGCAGCGCCTCCGGGCCAGCGGCGATGACCTGAGGCTAGGGGAGCTGGTGGCGGCCGCGGGCGATTTCCTCGAAGGGCGCCCCTCGGCGTTGCCCCGCGAGGTCACCCAGCTGGTCGCCGGGCTGGCCGAGGAACGCGGGCGGCTGGAGGCCTTCGAGTTCCTCTGCGAGCGCTACGTCGAGGCCCACTCCCGCCAGCTCGCGATCACCCCGCCCGAGCTGGCCGACCTGATGGTGCGCCTGTCGGGCGGCGGGGTGCTGCTCGACCCCGCCTGCGGCCTGGGCACCCTGCTGCTCACCGCCAAGGCCGCCCGTGGCCAGGACGTCTCGGGCTCCGCCGCCCGCATCGCCGCCACCCGGCTGCGGATGCGCGGCGTCGCCGCCACCGTCGCGACCGGCGACTCGCTGCGCGCCGACCGGCTGCCCGGCGGGGCCGACGCGGTCGTCTGCGACCCGCCCTTCAACGAGCGCACCTGGGGCTACGAGGAGCTCACCGCCGACCCCCGCTGGGAGTTCGGCCTGCCGCCGCGCGGCGAGTCCGAGCTGGCCTGGGTGCAGCACTGCCTGTCGCGGGTGCGTCCCGGCGGGACCGTCACCGTCCTGATGCCCCCGGCCGCCGCCGCGCGCCGTCCGGGCCGCCGCATCCGGTCGAACCTGCTGCGGGCGGGCGCGCTGCGGGCCGTGATCGCGGCCGGGACCAGCGACGTCTGGCTGCTGCGCCGCCCCGAGCCGGGGGAGCGCGCGCCGTCGCGGGTGCTGCTCTTCGACGCCGCCGGCGACCTCGGGTCGGTCGAACCGGCCTGGCGCGAGTTCCAGCGGACCGGCCGGGGCGGCACCAGCGTGCTCGACCTGCTCGACGACGAGGTCGACGTCAGCCCGCTGCGCTTCGGCGCCGCCGCCGGGCCGCCCGACTACGCGGGCGCCCGCGCCCGCTTCACCTCCGCCCTCGACGCCCTGACCGGCACGCTGCCCGCCCTCGACCCGGTCGACCCGCCGCGCGAGCCGCCCATGACGACCATCGCCGAGCTGGCCAGGGGAGGTTCGGTGGCGATCCACCACTCCGCGGCCCGCCTCGGGTCGGGCGAGCAGCCCGTGCTGACCGCCGACGACCTTGTCGCCGGCGGCCCCCCGACCGGCTGGACCGAACCCGGCCCCGGCCTGGTCATGATCGAGCCCGGCGACGTGGTCGCCACCCCGACCGGCGCGGTCCGCGTCGTCGAGGAGCCCGGCTGGGCCCTCGGGCCCCAGCTCACCCTCTACCGGGTCGACCCCGCCCGCCTGGACGCCGACTTCCTGGCCGGATTCCTGCGCGCCGGTTCGAGCGTGTCCCGGGGCGCCAGCCGCCTCGACGCCCGCCGCACCAAGGTCCCCCGGCTGCCCCTGGCCGAACAGCACGAATACGGCCGGTCCTTCCGCCGCCTCGCCGACCTCGACACCGCCCTGAACGAGGCCGGGAGAAGAGGCCAGGAACTGATCCGCCTCGCCTTGGACGGTCTGGCGGCCGGACATCTGCGATAGAACAGGCGCGGCATGCCGAAGGGACCGACGGGGCGGACATCTGCAATAAAGTTGCGGCATGGTCATCGGTGACCGCTATGAACTGGACGACCTCCCGCTCGGCCAGGGCGGGATGGGCGCCGTGTACGGCGGCCACGACAGACATCTCGACCGCAAGGTGGCGGTCAAGTTCCTCCGTCCCCCCGGCGGCCCCGACCGGGAGCTGGAGCGCCGGTTCATCCGCGAGGCCCGCATCCTGGCCCGGCTCGACCATCCCGGCGCGCCCGTCCTCTACGACTTCGGCACCCACGAGCAGCGGCTCTTCCAGGTGATGCAGTTCATCGAGGGCGTCACCGTGGCCGACGTGGTCAGCGAGCACGGGCCGCTGCCCGTCCCGTGGGCCGCCGCCATCGCCGCCCAGGCGTGCGCCGTGTTGTCGGCCGCCCACGCGTTGTCGATCTGCCACCGCGACCTCAAGCCGACCAACCTGATGCTCTGCCCCGACGGCACGGTCAAGGTGCTCGACTTCGGCCTGGCCATCCTGCGCGAGGCCGACGCCGGGCAGTTCACCCGGACCGGCCAGATCCTCGGCACCCCCGCCTACATGGCCCCCGAGCAGATCAAGCGCGGCCTGGCCGACCCGCGCAGCGACCTCTACGCCCTGGGCTGCGTGCTGCACGAGATGCTCACCGGCCGCCAGCTCTTCACCGGCCCGACCGACTACGCCGTCTACGAACGCCAGGTCAAGGAGCGCCCGCCGAGGGTGCGCGACATCCCGGCCGGGCTGGCCGACCTGGTCGGGGCGCTGCTGGAGAAGTCGCCCGCGCAGCGCCCGCAGACCGCCGACGCGCTCTACACCGACCTCCAGCGCTACGCCGTCGACCTGCCGGCCCTGCCGGGCTTCCTGACGGCCGCGGTGGCGCCGACCCGGATGTACGCCCGCGTGGTCGGCCGGGTGCCCGGATGATCCCGGTCGGCGACTGGGCGGGCCAGGCGACCTATCTCGTCCGGGGCGAGCTGGTCATCGGGGAGTATCCCTGGGACCAACTCGCCAAGGTTCCGGAAAATCTGGCCGCCGAGACCTGGCCCGACTTCCCCCGCACCTGGGCCAACCCCGGCTTCGTGGTCCGCTACGCGTATGCCCGCGCCCGCTGGGCCCATCGGTGGGCGCAGGCCGCCGAGCCCGACTGGGAGTCGCTGCCGGTCGAGTGGCGGGCCGTGGTGCGGCTGCTCGCGGAACTGCCCAGTCGTTCGCGGAGCCGTAAAGGAAAGTGGAGGACCTTCGCCGAGCACCTCGCCGAGCGCTATCACGACGCGTTCGAGGCCGCGAACCCCCTGCCAAGGGGGGACGCGCCGGTCACGGGAGCGTCGGCGGCGCGGGTGGCGACGGGCGACGCGGTCGCGGCGGTGCTCGCGGCGATCAGCGCGGAGCGGCTGTCCGAGAGGATCTAGGAGATCTTCCGGACATGATGGGCTCAGACGACCGTATTTCCACTTTTCGTCACGTCTCGCTACGTGAGCACCTGTCTCGGGAGACACCCCGAGTCGGATAGCCTGCTTCGGGTGAGTCGATTCGCCCATCCCGCCGGTGACCGGCATGCCGAGGTGCTCCCGGAGGACCGTCCTCCCCATGCGCCCGCCGACCTGAACTCCATCGACCCGGTCATCTGGCCGCGAACGTCCGAACGGATTGCGGGATCGCTCACGATCGGCGGGCTCGACGTCCGTGACCTGGCCAAAGAGTTCGGAACACCGCTCTACGTCCTCGACGAGCACGACTTCCGCGCCCACGCCGTCGACTTCCGGCAGGCCTTCCACGACGGCGACGTCCACTACGCCGGCAAGGCGTTCCTGTGCCGCGAGGTCGCCCGGTGGATCATGCAGGAGGGCCTCGGCCTCGACGTGTGCAGCGCCGGTGAGCTCGCCGTCGCGCTGAGCGTCGGCTTCCCGCCCGACCGGATCACCATGCACGGCAACAACAAGTCGATCGCCGAGCTCGAGAAGGCCGTCACGGTCGGGGTCGGCCACGTCGTCGTCGACTCCTTCGAGGAGATCGCCCGCCTCGGCTACCTGGCCGAGAAGCACGGCGCGCGGCCCAAGGTCCTCATCCGCGTCACGGTCGGCGTCGAGGCCCACACCCACGAGTTCATCGCCACCGCCCACGACGACCAGAAGTTCGGCCTGTCGCTGAGCAGCGGCGCCGCCGCCGAGGCCGCCCGCCGCATCCTCGCGATGCCGTCGCTGGAGCTCGTCGGCCTCCACAGCCACATCGGCTCCCAGATCACCGACACCGCCGGCTTCGAGGTCGCCGCCCGGCGGCTGGCCACCCTGCTGGTGCAGATCCGCGACGAGCACGGCGTCGTGCTGCCCGAGCTCGACCTCGGCGGCGGCTACGGCATCCCCTACGTCGACGGCGACGAGTCGCCCGACATGAAGGTCATCGCCGACGCGCTGCGCGAGATCGTCTCGACCGTCTGCCGGGGCAAGGGCCTGCCGGTCCCGCGCCTCACCGTCGAGCCCGGCCGCTCGATCGTCGGCACCGCCGGGGTGACGCTCTACGAGGTCGGCACGGTCAAGGACGTCGAAGGTCTGCGCACCTACGTCTCGGTCGACGGCGGCATGAGCGACAACGTCCGCACCGCCCTCTACGGCGCCGACTACACCGCCCGCCTGGCCTCCCGCGAGAGCGCCGCCGCGCCGATGTTGTCGCGCCTGGTCGGCAAGCACTGCGAGAGCGGCGACATCGTGGTCCGCGACCTCTACCTGCCCGCCGACCTGGTGCCCGGCGACCTGATCGCGGTGGCCGGGACCGGCGCCTACTGCCGGTCGCTGGCCAGCAACTACAACTACCTGCCCAAGCCCGCGGTCGTCGCGGTCGCCGGCGGCAAGGCACGAGTCATCGTGGCGCGCGAGACCGAAGAAGATTTGCTCAGGGGGCAGTTGTGAGTAAACCCGTCAAAGTGGCGCTCCTGGGCTGCGGCGTCGTCGGCTCCCAGGTCGCCCGCCTGCTCCAGGAGCAGGCCGACGACCTGGCCGCCCGGGTGGGCGCGCCGCTGGAGCTCGCCGGGGTGGCCGTCCGCAAGATGAGCCGCAAACGCGACGTCGAGCTCGACCCGGCGTTGCTCACCACCGACGCCCACGCCCTGGTCACCCGCCCCGACGTCGACGTCGTCGTCGAGGTGATCGGCGGCATCGAGCCCGCCCGCGGCCTGATCCTGGCCGCCATGGCCGAGGGCAAGTCGATCGTCTCGGCCAACAAGGCCCTGCTCGCCGAAGACGGCGCGACCCTCCACGCCGCCAACAAGGCCGACCTCTACTTCGAGGCGGCCGTCGCCGGGGCGATCCCGCTGATCCGCCCGCTGCGCGAGTCGCTGGCCGGCGACCGGGTCCACCGGGTGCTCGGCATCGTCAACGGCACGACCAACTACATCCTCGACAAGATGGACTCCACCGGCGCCTCGTTCACCGACGCGCTGGAGGAGGCCCAGTCGCTCGGCTACGCCGAGGCCGACCCGACCGCCGACATCGAGGGCTTCGACGCCGCCGCCAAGGCCGCCATCCTGGCCGGCATCGCCTTCCACAGCCGGGTCACCGCCGCCGACGTCCACCGCGAGGGCATCACCGAGGTGTCCGCCTCCGACGTCGCCTCGGCCAAGGCCATGGGCTACGTCATCAAGCTGCTGGCCATCTGCGCCCGCTCCGACGACGGCCGCACGATCGGCGTCCGGGTGCATCCCGCGATGATCCCGCGCACCCACCCGCTGGCCGGGGTGCGCGAGGCCTACAACGCCGTGTTCGTCGAGGCCGAGTCGGCGGGCCGCCTCATGTTCTACGGCGCCGGCGCCGGTGGCGCGCCGACCGCCTCCGCGGTCCTGGGCGACATCGTCGCGGTCGCGCGCAACCGCATCGCCGGCACCCGCGGCCCGTCCGAGTCCGTGTACGCCTCCCTCTCGGTCCACCCCATGGGCGAGACGGTGACGCGCTACCACGTGTCGCTCGACGTGGCCGACAAGCCGGGCGTGCTCGCGACCGTGGCCGAGATGTTCTCCCGCCACGACGTGTCGATCCAGACGGTCCGCCAGGAGGGCCGCGGCGACGACGCCCAGCTGGTCCTGGTCACCCACCGGGCCTCCGACGCGGCGTTGTCGTCGACGGTCGAGGGCCTGCGCGAGCTCGACATCGTGCGCGCGGTGGCCAGCGTCATGCGGGTCGAAGGCGACGAAGCGCCCTGACCGCCTCGACCAGCGCCTCTTCGGGGTCGCCGGCGTGGTAGCGGCGCTCGGAGGGCTCGATGCCGTCCAGGAACTCCTGGTACCGCACGGCCTGCCCGAGCATCGCCAACGGCGCGGCGACCTCCAGCGCCCTGCGCGGGTCGGCCCCCGGCAGTGACCAGGCCGCGACCCACGCTTCGGCGTCGCCGGTCCACTCCCGCAGCCTGATGCCGTCGGCGGCCGGATGACCGAGGTGCGCGTCGGCGAAGTCCAGCACCACGGCGGGCCCGGTGGGTGCCGCCCGCCAGTTGCCGGGGTGGAAATCCCCATGAACCAGCGTGTACGGAACCCCGCAGGCCGCCAGCTCCTCCTCCAGGGCAGGAACCCGTTCGAGCAGCTCATCTGACCCAGGGACCCGGGGGAGCCGCCCGGTGGCGGCGAGAACGCTCCGCCGATCGATAAGCCCGGGTAGGGCCGGTTCTGCGCCGATCGCCCCAGACATCCGGATGCCGAGCTCCCGCTGGGCCCGCGCGAACCTTGTGACCGTGTCGGTCACCAGATCAGGGGCCGCTTTCCAGCAGTCCTGGCCCGGGATGTGCTCCAGCAACGTCCAGCCACGACCGGGATCGGCGCCCAGCACCTTCGGGACGAGCGTCGGATCCACCTCCGCCAGGGCGGCGATGACCGACGCCTCGGGGGCGGCGAACGGGGGAGTGGTCTTCAACCAGGCGTTCGCGCCCGGCAGATGGAAGAGCCCGGCCAGATTCCAGGTCTTGACCTGCCGGATCTCACTCGGCCCGGTGATGCCCAGCGCCCAGTCGAGGGCCGCGCGCAGCCCGTCGCGGGTCGCCCACGATGCCCGGAGCGGCTCGTCGTCCCAGAGCTCGGCCGGAAGGCCCGACGGGTGTTCGCGCGTGCCGACGTCAGGAAGGCCCACTGGCACCGGTGGAACTGGTTTTTCCCTCCGCTCATCGGCCGGAAAGCCCGCCTGTAGATTCGGCGGAAGGCCGGCTCGCAGATTTGGCAGCAGGTCTGTCCGCAGGTTCGGCGCAAGATAGGCCGGGGGTTCTTCCAGGGCTTCCGCGTGGTAGGTCGCGTGGCCGTCTCGCATCATCGCGCCGCCCTCGACGTCGAGCAGCCGTAGGACCACGACCGGTGCGCCCACCGCCTCCGAGAGCCAGGTCGTCACCGGTCCCACGTCGTTCCACCATGGGGAGGGCATCTCCGCCGGGCCGTACCGGCCGTGGGTTCGGTCGCCGCAGGTCACCACCGCGCTCGCCTGACGCATCCGGACAGTCTGTCATTTGCACCTCTTGCTGGCCTTACGCCAAGGTAAGACGGTGCTTGCCCGACCTGTCCCCCTGCTCGGCCTGGTTGCGCTGGGTTATCTCGTGCTGCAGGCCCTGCTGGTCCCGGCGGACATGACGCTCGAATGGGACGAGGCCGTCTACACGAGCCAGGTCGCCCCCGGGGTGCCCGACGCCGTCTTCTCCGCCCCCCGCGCCAGGGGCGTCACCTGGCTGGTCGCGCCGATCGTCCAGGTCACCACCGATCCGGCCGCGATCCGCTGGTGGATGATGGTCCTCGCGGCGGCGGGGCTGTTCCTGGCCTTCCTGCCGTGGACGAAGCTGCTCAGGCCACCCGTGCTCGTGCTGGCCGCCGGGTTGTTCGCCACCTTGTGGGTGACCGTCTGGTACGGCCCCCAGGTCATGCCCAACCTCTGGGTCGCCTACGGCGCGGTGCTGGCGATCGGGTCGTTGCTGATCGTCCGGGAGTCGGCGTGGGCCTATGCCGGGCTCGCGGCCGGGTTCGCCGGGGTGGCGATGTTGCGGCCGAGCGACGTGTTGTGGCTCGGGGTGGTCGCCGGGCCGGCCGCGCTGCTCTGGCGGAGGTGGGCCGCCGCCGCGACCATCCTCGTCGCGGCGGCGCTCGGGTCGGTGCCGTGGGTGGTGGAGGCGTACACGAGCTTCGGGTCGCTGCTCCAGCGGTGGGCGGCGGCGGGGGAGGTGCAGGGCGGCATCGCGCCCGCGCCCGGATTCTGGTACGAGTTCAAGGCCGCCAACGGGCCCGCCTTCTGCCGCCCGTGCGACATCCCGCTCGACCGGCCCTACCTGCTGATCTGGTGGCTCGCCCTGCCGGTGCTGGCGCTGGTCTCGGCCAGACGGCACCCCGTCCCGCTGCTGGCGGGGCTGGCGATGGCCGCGCCGTACCTGTTCCTGGTCGACTACGCCGCACCCCGGTTCCTGCTGCCCGCCTACGCCCTGCTGATGATCCCGGCCGCGGCGACGGCGGCGCGGTTCCGGCCGCCGTTCGCGGTGCTGCTGGCCGCCTACCTGGTCGTGCAGTTCGTGGCGTTCACCGGGGTGAAGGGGCAGGACTACCCGCTGCGGCAGTTCCAGGCCGCGTTCGTGCGGAAGATGATCGACGCCGGGGTGACCCGGCCCTGCACCCTCGTGGGCGTCTCGGTCAACCCGGCCCACCAGTTCCTGACCGGCTGCGACGTGCGGATCGTGAAACGCGGGGAGTCGGTCGCCGAGGCGGTCGAGGGCATCCCCGGCGTCGTCGCGACCCTCAGCCAGAAGACGCCGCCGACCGGCGCAGAAGGATGGGACCGGCACGTCCTGGCCAGTAGTGGTGGCAATCCGACCTGGATCGCCATGATCCGCCCCACCCGATGAACCGGACCGACCTCGCGATCCCGCTCGCGGCGGGCGCGGCAGGCACGGCGGCGATGGTCGCGGGCATCTCCACGCCCTCGCTCTGGAACGACGAACTGGCCACCTACAGCGCGATCACCCGGTCGTTCGGCGGCCTGTGGCAGCTGGCGCAGAACGTCGACGCGCACTTCCTGCCCTACTACGCGGTCATGCACGTCTGGGCGGAGTTCGGCGACGCCCTGTGGTGGTTGCGGCTGCCCGCCGCCCTCGCCGTCGGGGCCACCGCCGGGCTGCTGGCCGACCTGGGCCGCCGCCTGGGCTCCCGGGCCGCCGGGATCTGGGCGGCGGCCGCCTTCCTGCTGCTGCCGTTCGCCTCCTACCACGGGCAGAACGCCCGCCCCTACGCCTTCGCCGCCCTGGCGGCCGTGCTCTCCTGCTGGGCCCTGCACCGGGCGGTCGAGGGGAGGGGGCGGCGGCCGTGGCTGACGTACACGCTGACCGTGCTTTTCCTGGGCTGCACCCACCTGATGGCGGTGCTGGTGCTGCCGGCACACCTGCTGGTGGCCTGGCGCACCGGGCTGCTGCGGCGGTTCCTGCCCGCCGTCGCGGCCGGGCTGGTGCCGTGGGCGGGGCTGGCCGTGCTGGGCGTCATGCAGAGCGAGGCGGTCAGCTGGATCGAACGGCCCGAATGGACGGCGCTCACCGGCCTGCCCAGCGCGCTGACCGGGTCGGCCACGTTGTCGCTGCTGCTGGTCGGCGCGGCCGTGGCCGGGTCGGGGGCGGCGCCGAAACCGTGGCTCGCCGGGCTCTGGACGTGGCTGCTGCTGCCCCCGCTGCTGCTGTTCGCGGTCTCCCGGGTGGCGATGCCCCTGTACGTCGACCGTTACTTCTTCGCCGCCGCCCCCGCCCTCGCCCTGCTGGCCGGCCTCGCCCTGGCCCGCGTCAGGCCACCGGCCGCGCTGGCGCTGCTGCTGTTCGGGGGCGTGCTCGCGCTGCCCGAGCTCACCCTCAACCGGTCGCCGGACGGCCGCCGGGAGAACTATCCCCTCGTCGTCGAGACCATCGCCCGCGAGTACCGGCCGGGCGACGTGCTGATCTACGGCGCGGCCCCGCAGCGGGAGGGCGTGCTCTACTACCGGCGCACGCCGGAGGGCTTCCCGCCCGACGTGCTGCGGCGCGGCACCGGGAACTACCCCGGCACGTTCGGCTTCGTCGAACGCGGCGACCTCAACCACGTGCTGAGTCAGGCCACCCGCGTGTGGGCGGTCTGGCGCGGCAACCCCGCGCTGGGCGTCGACGACCTCGGCCGGGCCGCCCCGGCCAAGCTGAAGTCGCTGAAGGTGCTCGGCTTCGAACCGGTCCGGACGTGGGAGCCGGACCGGTCCCCGGGTCTGGTTCTGGTGCTGTTCGGCCGAAAGTGATGCGTGTGTACCGATTGGGTCTAGCAGCCGGTTTCCGGGGCAGGAGCCGCTAGCCTGGTCACCTTCCCCTCCACATTTGAAGACAGGAGTCGGTCATGCGGTCTTCGCTCCGGTTAGGAGCAGTGGGCGTCCTTTTGGGAACGCTCCTTCCGATGCTGCTGGTCACCACGCCCGCGCAGGCCGCTCGCCCGAAAGCCAAGGTCAAGACGGTGGTCGCGCTCGGTTTCGACGACGGCGACGCCACCCACTTCACCGCCGCGAAGATCCTGAATTCACACGGCGTACGCGGAACGTTCTACATCAACAGCGGCGACCTGAACACCAAGGGAAAACTGAGCGTCGGCCAGGTCCGCACGCTCGCCCGGCAGGGCCACAAGATCGGCGGGCACACCCTCCACCACGTGCGGCTGACCGACCTGACCGCCATCGACCAGCGGGTCGACATCTGCGCCGACCGCGCCGCCCTCCTCAAGCTGAAGATCCCGGTCACCACGTTCGCCTACCCCTTCGGCGCGAACAACGGCGACTCCCAGGCCGCCGCCCGCTTCTGCGGCTACAACGCCGCCCGCACCGTCGGCGGCCTGGCCCTCGGCAGCGCCCCCGTCGAGTCGACGCGACCGGCCCTGCTCTACTCGGTCCGCACCTACGGCTCGGTCAACCACGACACCACCCTGAACGACCTCAAGAAGCAGGTCACCGCGGCCGAACGGGCCGGCGGCGGGCTGCTCCCCGTCGTGGTCCACAAGGTGTGCGTGCGCGTCTGCGGCGACTACTCGACCACCGAGAAGCTGCTCGACGAGTTCCTGACCTGGCTCGACTCCCGCAAGAAGCACGGCACGACGGTCCGCCCGCTCGAAGACGTGATCGGCGGCCGGTCGCGCCCGGTGCCCCCCGAGTCGGCCTGGCAGGAGTTCTAGGGCCTGCTTCTAGGGCCGGCGCAGCACCACGAAGCCGCCCTCGTCGAAGACCGTCACGTAGCCGGTGGCGCGCAGCCGCGCCACCTCGGCCACCTGCTGTTCGACGCTGTCGAACGGCGTGGTCTTCCAGCGGGTGAAGGCCACGATCCACGGCGGGTTCTCGTAGCCGGGCTCCGGCTCCCACAGGATCACCGGGTTGCGCGCCGTCAGGCTCGCGCCCACCCCCAGCGCCGCCGCGACCGCCGGTCCCGGCGGCACCGCCGCGACCGCGCGGCGGGCGACCGCGACATAGGCCGGCTCGGGGCCCAGTTCGGTCTTCACGATCGTCCCGTACGCGAACATCGGCGCCGTGACCAGCCCGGTCACCAGCACCCCGGCCGCCCACGTCACCCGGGTGCGGGGCCCGAAGCGGGCGATCCCGTCGACGGCGGCCAGGAACAGCGGGATCGCCAGGAACGCGTTGTAGTGGAACGGCACCCCCCACCAGTGGGGATACGACGACAACATGCGCTCCGCGAGCAACGGCAGCGACAGCAGGGCCAGCGGCGACAGCAGGCACGCCCCCAAGACCATCAGCAGCAGCCAGCCCATCGTGACCAGCTTGTCGGGCGGGCTGCCGAGCAGGGCCAGCGTCTGCACCGGGTGCGTCAGCACGTGGGCGAGCGCGGAGAACGGGCCGTCGCCGAGGTCCTCGTAACGCCAGTAGAAGCCGTCGCGCCCGCCGAAGAACGGGATGAGCACCTTGGTCGCCACCAGCACGGCCGCGACCCCGCCGCCGACCAGCAGCGCCCCGGCCCGGAACCGCCCTCTGGCCGCCAGGTAGAGGCCGAAGCCCGCGACGACCAGGCCCATGTCCTCCTTGGTCAGCAAAAGCAGGCCGCCCATGACCACGGCGGTGCGGATCCGCCCGGCGTCGTACCGCTCGACCATCCAGGCGATCAGCGGCGGCGCGAACGCCACCTCGTGGAAGTCGAACTCGACCGCCTGCGCGACCGGCCAGCAGACGACGTACGCGAGCGACACCAGATACGCCGCGGCGGGCCCGAGGCGGCGGCGGGTGAACAACCAGAGCGGCGGCACCGCCAGCGCGAAGAGCACCCCCTGCGCGAACAGCAGCGACATCGGGCCGTCGTTGATCCAGTAGAGCGGCGCGAGCAGGGCGAGGATCGGCGACCAGTGGTCGCCCAGCAGCGAGAACCCCTCGTCGTGGAAGCCGTCGAGGTACTCCTTGGTGACCGACTCGGGCAGCCGGAACTCCGAGTAGCTGCGCACCCCCTGGTCGAAGATGGCCAGGTCGAGCACCCCGGCGCGCATGCCGCGCAGCTCCAGGTAGCCGACCAGGGTGTAACCGGCGGCCGCGACCGCCACGATCAGGCCGACCCACGGGCCGTGAACACGAGCGGCCCCCCGCACCGGGAGGCCGCGACTCGCCGTCAGGGTCATCAGCCGAGCAGCCGCCGGGCCTTGCGCAACGCCCGCTTGAACACCGTGCGCTCACCGCGCCGCTGCAACCGCACCGTCTGCACCCGCCAGTTCTCCGCCTTCGCCTGCCAGCGCGCCGTGTCGGCGCTGCCCTTGGCGGCCTTCTTCTCCAGGAGCGCGACCTGCCGTTCGAGCGCGTGGACCTGCTTCTCCAGCCGTCCGGCGGCGATCTTACGGTCGATGGCCAGCGCCCGCCAGTGGGCGGCCTCGGTGTTCCGGCTCACGATGGGCGGCTTGACGCGGGGGTCGACCGGGGCGAAGCCGAGTTCCTCGCCGTCGAGCCATTCGGAGCCGTAGAGCTCGTGGACGACGTCGTCGAACTCCTCGCCGTCCTTGATCACGTGGAGGGCGCGGGCGATGGCGGCGGTGCGTTCGAGCCGGGCGGTGACGATGCCCTCGTGGGTCTCGGTCAGCGCGATGTGCAACAGCCCCAGGTCGGCCTTGTCGGCCTTCTCGATGAGGGTGGCCAGGGTCTCGGCGGCGATCGTCCAGCCGGGCGGGCAGACCAGCCGGAACGGGACCGGGGCCGACGTCGGACCGGCGTCCTCGACGAGGCGGACGCGGCCGTCGTGCTGGTAGCCGCCCTTGATCAGGCGGGCGTCGAGGCGGGGGTCGTCGAAGGCCGAGCGGCGGCCGTCGTGCAGTTCCGGCCAGTCGCCCACCAGGCTCACCCGCACGTCGGGCAGCGTGCTGACCAGCGCCGCGTCGGCGCCGCCGCGTACGTTCTCGTAGCTCGCGCCCCGGGTGTCGACGACCACGTCGACGTAGGGCACCAGCCACTGGCGGCCGCCCTCGGTGCGCAGGAAACGCCGGTAGGGGATGCGGTCGGCGACGAACGGCGCGTTGTAGCGCTTCACCTCGGCCTGGCGCCGCATCAGGGTCGACCGGCCCAGGTGCCAGGCCGGCGCCTCCAGTTCGGGCACGAACACCGCGCCCGCCTGGGTGAGCCGGTAGCCGAGGTCGGTGTCCTCGGCCAGCACGAGCGAGGTGTCGATGCCGCCGGCCTGCGTCCACAGGTCGTGGTGCTGGGAGACGCTCGCCCCGACGTGCAGCCGGTGCAGGACCGGGCTGGGGGCCCGCCGGAGGCCGTCGTGCTCGCCGATGAGCTTGTGCCACCAGGCGTGGCCCTCGCACTCCTCGAACAGCGCGGCCTCGCGCCCCGCGCGCACGGCCTCGCCGAGCGCCCCCGGCGACGGCAGGTCGGTCTCGGACGCGGTGAACCGCAGGTCGCCCAGGACCACCAGGTAGTCGGCCGCGTGGTGCCAGCGCATGTGGGCGCTCACGTGGCCGCGCGAGGGCACCACGTCGGCGTCGAGCCGCAGCACGACCTCGCCGGTCGCCTGGCCGAACCCGGTCTTGACCGCCCACGCGATGCCCCAGCCCTCGTTGGGCACCAGGCGTACGCCCGGCGGCACCGCGAGCGGCCCGCCGTCGTTGACGACGATCACCTCCACGAGGTGGGCCGGGTAGTCCTGCTCGGCCAGCGCGGCCAGCGTCAGGTCGAGTTTGCGCTGGCAGTCGCGGGCGGGGATGACGACCGACACGGTCTTGGCGGGCCGCCAGGAGCCGGGACACGGCGGCACCAGCACGCCGTAGTCGTTGCGGGGTACGCGAGCCGTCATGACCTGCCTCCCGGGAGCTCCATCAGCGCGTTGGGCCGGAACCCGCGCCACTGCCGCTTGTTGCGTTTGAGGAAGGTGCCGATCGGCTCCCGCCAGGTGTGCTCGGCGGCCTTGCCGCGCCGCAGGATGTAGCCCAGGCCGTGACCCCGGTAGATGGTGCCCCCGGCGACCTGGACCGCGTGCTGGAACTGGGTGTCGACCGAGCGGGGCAGCGGACGGAAGCCGCCCACCGCGTCGAAGGCCGAGCGGGTGGTCAGGATGGTCCCGCCGGCGATGAAGTTGGTGACCTGTTCGGTGATCTGCTGGTGGTGGACGGTGACGTCGATGGCCGCCAGGTAGACGAACTCGGGCGAGGTGCCCAGCACGTCGGCGCCGGTGTAGGAGTGGGCGAGCAGCAGGTCGGCCAGGAAGTCGGGGCCGTACCAGTCGTCGTCGTCCATCTTCAGCAACATCGACCCCGACGCCCGTTCGGCGGCGGCGTTCAGCACCGACCCGAAGACCTGGGCGTGCGGCGCCTGGTAGACGGTCAGCGGCCGGTCGAACTTCTCGATCGCCGCCGCGACCCCGGGGTGCTCGCGGGGCACGCCGTGCAGCGCCAGCACCACTTCGAGGTCGGCCTCGCGCTGCCGGCCGGCCTGTTCGAGCGCGAACGCGACCTGGTCGGGCCGCCGCGTGGCCAGCAGGATCGAGGTCGTCGGCAGGTACGACCCGACCGCGCCCATTCGCGCCCAGCGTTCCTTCACCCCGTGGTCGCGCAGGGCGCGCCGCCGCAGCCGGATGCTGTGCTCCTCGCGGGTGAGGTCGTCGTCGAGCACGCTTGCGGGAGCCGCGTCGAGCAGGGCGACCAGCCCGGGGCCGAGCGCCCCGGCCCAGGCCGGGACGTGGTCGCACACCAGCGGCACCCCGGCCGCCGCCAGCCCGGCCACCACTCTCACGGCGGTCAGCGGGCCGGTGTGGCCGCGCCGCCAGTCGATCGTGACGCCGCGCAGCTTGCGGACCCGGTTGACGTCCATGACCGTCACCGCGCCCGACGCGGCGATCCGGGTGAGCACCGCGCCGTCGTACCGGATCACCCAGGCGTCGTCGACCACGGTGAGCTCGCCGACCCCCTGGGTCGGCACGCTGACGAACCCGATCGGGTTGACCGACCGGTCGTCGACCGGGGGCACCAGCGCGGGGTCGGTCAGCCCGGCGGCCAGCAGCTTCTCGCCGCCCGGACGCCCGATCTCCTCCCAGCTCGGCGAGCCCGACCGGTCGGCGAGCACGGCGTCGCCCGCCCAGGGGACCGACACGTCGGTGCGCACCACGAGATCGCCCGCGGGGGCCCCGATGCGGATCGGCATCGGGCCCGCCGGGTCGGCGACGGCCGCGTTGGGGTCGCCCGGCCGCCAGTGGGCCGCGCCCGGACCGGCCACCACCGGCACCGGCGAGGCGATGGCCTCCAGCCGGTTCCCGGAGAACGCGCGGGCCACCGCCGTGACCACCCGGCCCGAAGGCGTCGGGGCGTTGAAGGTGACGTCGACCTGCCAGCCCGACCCCTTCTTGAACGTGCGGACCTCGGTCAGCGCCCGCCACCGGTGGGCCGGGGTGAGCGACGGGTTCGGCGCGGTGAACCAGTAGGGGGCCTCCGCGATCACCACCGACACCTTCGACGCCTTGGGCAGCGTCGACTGCAGGGTCATCGCCCGGCGCAGGTCGGTGGGGGTCTTGGCGACCACCGTCACCTCGGCGACCTCGGCCTCGGGATCGAGGCGGAGCCCGCCGTCGAGGTCGTCGCCGCCGTCCTCGAAGCCGATCGTGTACGTCGTCATCGGCCCCTCCATCGGCGCTTGGCCGGCGGCTGGGCGGCGAGCTTCTCGGCCTCCGCCTTCCACCGCTCGGCCTCGGCCCGGTGCTTGCGCGCCTCGGCCTTGTGCTTCTCGGCCAGCGCCCGCCAGGTCTGGGCGTCGCCCTTGATCGGCTCGGCCGCCGCCGGCGGCACGATTCCGAACTCGGCCCCGTCGACCCAGTGGGCGCCGAACAGCTCGTCGACCACGTCGTCGAGGTCCTCCCCGGGGAACAGCCGGGCCCGGTTGTAGGCGGCGGTCTTCTCCAGCCGGGCCGTCGCCACGCCGTCGGGCGTCTCGGCGAGGGCGGCGCAGAGCAGGCCGTACCCCTGGGTCTCGGCGAGCTTGACCAGCCGGGCGACGCTGTCGGCGCCGAGCGACCAGCCCGCCGGGAGGGTCAGCCGGTAGGGGGCCTGCACCACGCGGTTGACGCGGGGTTCGCCGGCGTAGAGGTTGCCGAGCAGCCGCAGGTCGAGCATCGGCTCGTCGAGCGAGGCCCGGCGGCCGGTGGGCAGCTCGTGCCAGGGGCCCTCGATCGTGACCGAGAGGTCGTGGACGGTCTGGGCCAGGGCGCTGTCGACGGTTCCCCTGGTCTCCTCGTAGGTGGTGGCGGCGACGACCACCTCGACGTACGGGACCGAATAGACCCGCCGAGGATGGGTGCGCAACCAGCGAAGATCCGGGATGCGGTCGGCGAACAGGGTCCAGTTGTGCCGGTGCACCTCCTTCTCGCGCACCATCACGGTCGACTTGCCGACGTGCCAGCTCAGCGCTTCGGCGTCGGGGACGAACACGGCCCCCGCCTGGGTCAGCCGATAGCCGAGCTCGGTGTCCTCGCCCATGTTCATCGTCACGTCGACCCCGCCCGCCCGCGCCAGCATGGCGGCCCGCACCGACGTGGTCGCGCCCGAGTGGAGCCGCGACGGGTTCGACCGCGCGTCGCGCAGGTGCCGCGTCTCGGCGAGCGTCTTCTCCAGCCACACATGAGGGTGGACGTCCGCCCCCGGGAACAGGTTGGCCGACCGTCCGGCCGAGACCTCGGCGTAGACGTGGCCGGGGGAGGGCTGCTCGGCCGAGACGAACCTGATCGTGCCGTGCACGACCACGTATTCGGCCAGGTGGTGCCAGCGCATGTGGGCCTCGACGTGCTCGCGGTCGAGCAGCATGTCGGCGTCGAGCCAGTGGATCACGTCGCCGGAGGCGGCCGAGGCCCCGGTCTGCCGGGCGGCGCCGCGCCCCCACGAACCGGCGGGCACCCGGACGATCCTGGTGTTGTGGGGGGCCAGCGGCGGGAGCCGCAGCGCGGGCGTGCTGCCGTCGTCGGCGACGACGACCTCGGTCAGGTCGGCGGGGTAGCTCTGCGCCGCGAGCGCGGCGAGGGTGCGGTCGAGCGCGTCCTGGCACTGGTAGGCGGGGACGACCACGCTGACCGACAGGCGCGGGGTCCAGGCGCCCAGCGGCGCCGGGCGCAGGGAGCCCCAGTCGTTGTGCCTGATCCGCGCCGTCAACGCTCGCCCACATCGGTCCGCACCCGGGGCGGCGCCCCGGTGATGCGGCGGATCTCCTTGATCTCGGCCTCGACCTCGTTGCGCAGGAACATCGCGTTGACGCGGTCTTCGCCCAGGGCGGCCAGCACGGCGCGCAGGTCGTCGTCGCGGCGGGCGGCGCCCTCGGCCAGCAGCCGGGAGGCGCCCGCCAGCTCGGCGGAGACGGTGCCCAGCGTCTCGGTGACGCGGGCGAGGTTGGTCTCGAGCTTCTTCACGCGGGTGTCGATGCGCTGGGTCTTGCCGTCGAGCCGCCGCACGCTGAACAGCAGCAGCGCGAGCGCGGCGAGGGTTCCCCCCGACAACACCAGTATCAGGGCGTCGACCACGGGGAGCACGCCCATCAGGACGAGGGCGGCGAGGGCGGCCAGCGCGACCGTTCCGGCTGCTGCGCCGAGCATCGCCAGACGGCGGAGCGTGGGCATCTTTTGTCAGCCTCCGTGTCAACAAGGAATGGATCGGGATTCTATTGGAAGATCTCTCACGATTCGTTGGCCGGAATACCGACATCTTGCCGTCGAATCGACATGTCATGACGTCAAACGGCGAAACAACCCTAGCCCTCGACGCTTCTCCTCCGGCCTGTCCGAACCGGGATCGGGGCCCGGCCAGAACAGCCCGGGGGCGGCCCGTCTGACTCCATGTGTCTGGCGGATGACATCGTGTGGAGTTTCGCCGGGACCGGCCAGCAACAAGGCGCGCGAAACCGCTTCGGTACGTTCCATGACGGCCTCGGTCCCGGCCGGCGATTCGGTCACCAGAACGCCCAGCCGGCCGTCGGTCATCGTGCGTGTCATACGTTCGAGGGTCTCGGGGGCGAGCGGCGCGTGCACCGATCCGCGGTAGCGGAACGGGACGGGGAAGGCCGTCGCCGGGGCCCGGTCGGCCAGGTGGACGCGGGGGTCGCCGCGCATGCTCTCGCTGATCAGCCGCAGCTCGAACTCCTGGCCCGCCATGGCCTCGCCGCGCCCCCTCTTGACCGACGACCACGGGGCGGTGAGCACCACCCGCACGTCGGTGATCGACCCGGTCAGCGCCGACTCGACCGCGTCGCGCACCTCCCGCTCGCTCGCCTTCGCCACGTCGAACACCACCTCTATGTACGGCGTGTGCCACGTACGCCCCCGCTGTTTGCGCAGATCGCGCCGGAGCGGGATGCGCTGGGCGTGATAGGGCTCCACGGCCTTCACGGTGGCGGTCCGGTTCCGCTTCTGGGCCGGCACCCCCATGTGGACGGCCCGCGCCGACAGGTCGGGCACGAACACCGCGCCACCCTGGGCCAGCCGGTAGGCGAACTCGGTGTCCTCGCCCCGGTGCACCTCGGCGTCGAGCCCGCCGACCGCCTCCAGCAGGTCGCGGTGGAGCGACAGGGTCGGGCCGGTCACCACGTGGTAGGGGTTGCGGCTCTTCTTCATGCCGTCGAGCCGCAGGATGGTGCGCTCGGTGCTGCTCGGCGTCGCCGCCGACAGGTCGATCAGGTCGCTGAGCCGGTCGTTCGCCACGGCGTCGACGATCTGCGCGGGGGTGAGCGCGGGCGGCTCGACGAAGACCTTGGCGCCGATCGTGACCAGGTAGTCGGTGAGGTGGTGCCAGCGCAGCAGGCGTTCGAGATGGTCGCGGTAGACGACCATGTCGGCGTCGAGCCGCTGGACGACCGTGCCCTCGGTCGCCGCGATGCCGGCGTTCAGCGCGAAGGCGGGCCCCCACCCGCCGGGCCCCGAGCGGATGACCCGGGTGTTCTCCGGCCTGATCTTCGGCAGCCGCAGCGGTGGCAGGCTGCCGTCGTCGACCACGACGACCTCGGTCAGGTGGGCGGGATAGGTCTGCGCAGACAGGGCGGCCAGGGTGAGGTCGACGAGCGGCTGGTTGCCGTGGGCCGGGATGACCACGCTCACCGGCAGGCGCGGCGTCCAGTGACCGGGCTCCGGCGGCGACAGCGGCGAGTAGTCGTTGTGGCGGATCCGGGGCCGGGCGGCGGTGCCCGTCACGATGCCTTCTCCTTCGCGCGATCGCCGGTCTTCTGCGGAACGGTGATCGACAATAGTCAACCTCCCTGGCAGATTCCTGAGAGCGTATTAGGCGGACAAAAAGGGCGTGCTACCCCGTATTCGGGGGTCTGTCCCACCTGGCGGACGCCGAATCCCGGATCTCGAACGTTTGCCCGTAGACTCGGTGCCCGATAACGCAGGTGACATGGAGGATCCGCATGTCCAGGGTTTGGCGTGGACTCATCGAGGAATACCGCGACCGGCTTCCCGTGAGCGCGACGACGCCCGTGGTCACCCTTCTCGAAGGTGGCACCCCGCTGGTTCCGGCGCCGAAGGTCTCCGCGCTGGTCGGCTGCGACGTGTTCCTCAAGGTCGAGGGCCTCAATCCGACGGGCAGCTTCAAAGACCGCGGCATGACCGTGGCGATCAGCAAGGCCGTCGAAGAGGGCGCCCAGGCCGTCATCTGCGCCTCCACCGGCAACACCTCGGCCTCGGCGGCGGCCTACGCCGTACGCGCCGGGCTGACCTGCGCCGTGCTCGTGCCGCGCGGCAAGATCGCGATGGGCAAGCTGGCCCAGGCGCTCGTCCACGGCGCGAAGCTGCTCCAGGTCGAGGGGTCCTTCGACGACTGCCTCGAGATGACCAAGAAGCTGGCCGAGAACTACCCGATCGCGCTGGTCAACTCGGTCAACCCGCACCGCCTCCAGGGCCAGAAGACGGCCGCCTTCGAGATCGTCGACGCCCTGGGCTCCGCCCCCGACGTCCACTGCATCCCGGTCGGCAACGCGGGCAACATCTCCGCCTACTGGATGGGCTACCAGGAATACGCCGCCAAGCCGCCGAAGATGTTCGGCTTCCAGGCCAGCGGCTCGGCGCCGATCGTCAACGGCGCCCCGGTCACCCACCCCCACACCATCGCCACCGCCATCCGCATCGGCAACCCGGCGTCGTGGAAGCTCGCCGAGGCCGCCCGCGACGAGTCGGGCGGCGTCATCCAGGCCGTCACCGACCGCCAGATCGCCGCCGCCTACAAGCTGCTGGCCCAGGGCGAGGGCGTGTTCGTCGAGCTGGCCTCGGCCGCCAGCGTCGCCGGCCTCCTCCAGGCCCACGAGCAGGGCCTGCTCCAGCCGGGCCAGCGGGTGGTCTGCACCGTCACCGGCAACGGCCTCAAAGACCCCGACTGGGCCATCTCGGGCGCCCCGGCCCCCGTGACCATCCCGATCGACGCCTACGCGGCGGCGGCCGCACTCGAACTCGCCTGACCTGCGGGAGCACCCTTTGACCGTTCTGGTGCGCACACCGGCGACCAGCGCCAACCTCGGCCCCGGATTCGACACCCTCGGCCTGGCCCTCGACCTCCACGACGAGGTGACGGCCTCGATCGGCGCTCACCAGACGGTCGTCGAGGTCGACGGGGCGGGCGCCGGCGAGGTCGACACCGGCGAGGGGCACCTGATCGTGCGGACCATGCGCCGCACCTTCGACGAGATGGGCGTCGCGCAGCCCGAGGGAATCCGGCTGACCTGCGTCAACCGGATCCCCCACGCGCGCGGCCTGGGCTCGTCGTCGGCCGCGATCGTGGCCGGCATCCTGGCCGCCCGCGCCCTCTCGGGGGCCGCCTTCGACGACGACAAGACCCTCGCGCTGGCGACGGCCATCGAGGGCCACCCCGACAACGTCGCGCCCTGCCTGCGCGGCGGGCTGACCATCTCCTGGGACTCCGGCGTGTGCCGGCTGCTGCCCCATCCCGGCATCCGGCCGGTGGTCCTGATACCCCCGTTCCGGTTGTCCACAGAAGAGGCGCGTGGGCTGCTCCCGGAGAAGGTGCCCCATTCCGACGCCGCCGCGAACGCCGGCCGGGCCGCGCTGCTCGTCGCCGCGCTGACCGGAAAGCCGGAGAACGCGGTGCTCCTGGCGGCGACGGAAGATCGTCTCCACCAGGGATACCGCGCGCCCGCCATGCCGCAGACCGCGGATCTGGTAGAACGTCTGCGGTCCAAGGGGGTGCCCGCGGTCGTTTCGGGAGCGGGCCCCACGGTTCTTGCGTTTTCCACGCCGGATACGCAGGATTTGATCGAGCCCGAAGTGGGTATCGACTGGCAAATCCAGCCACTGAACGTCGACCCTTCCGGTGCGACCGTTCAGTTTCCCGAGACACGCTGATGCCTCTTCGACCTTCAGGGAATAGCTGTGTGCGCCGGTGATGTTAGGCTGATAGCCGCACCAGGTGCCCCCGTGTTGGGTGCGTGCTTGTCATTCGTACATCGCGGTTCCTCGCACAGCCGAAGCCGCCGTGGCGATTTCCCTGAACCCACCTCCTCCATCCGCCGACGCGGCAGGGGGCGGCGTGTTCGGAGACATGCGCGTTCGAGCCACCTCGACATCTGGTCGGTCGTGGCATCCCAGGGGGTCTCCCCTGGAAGCCTGCCGCTCGTGATTCTCGGCACCCGGCTCGACCGCACGAGATCCACGAAGCCCGACCCGGTCTGTCCCGCCGGGTCGCATAACCGGGACGGCGGAATCAGACAGTCCGGCGCCCGACCCCTGGGAAGGACCCTTAGTTGAGCGACACCACCGAACTCCTCGCCGACGCACCCGTCGGCGACGCCCCCACGACCGCGCGCCGTCGCCGCTCCGGCACCGGCCTGTCGGCCATGGTTCTCCCCGAGCTGCAGGCGATGGCCTCCGGTCTCGGCATCAGCGGCACCGGCCGCATGCGGAAGAGCCAGCTCATCGCGGCCATCCAGGAGAAGCAGGGGGCGACGGCCCAGCCCGCCGCGGAGAGCAAGCCCGAGCCCAAGAGCGAGCCCAAGGCGGAAGCCGCCCCGGCTGAGCGGCCCACCAGAGCCCGTCGGGAACGTTCCTCCGCCCGCGCCGCCGCCGCGGCGCCCGCCGAGGCCCCGGCCGAGGCTCCCGCAGAGCGTGTCGAGTCCGCCCCGCCGGCAACCCTCGAGCCTACGGTGCAGACGACCCCGACCGTCGTGGAGCAGTCCGAGGCCCCGTCCGAAGGCCGTGAGCAGCGCGGCGACCGCCGCGAGCGTCGTGGCCGAGGTGAGCGTGGCGAGCGCGGCGAGCGCCGTGAGCGCGGCGACCGTCAAGACCGCGGCGACCGCCAGGACCGTCAGGACCGCGGCGACCGCAACGAGCGTGGCGACCGTGGGGGCCGCAACGACCGTCAGGACAGCCGGCCCGACAACCGCCAGGACCGGCAGGACCGTCAGGACAGCCGGCAGGACGGCCGTCCCGACAACCAGGGCCAGAACCAGGGCGGTCCCGGCCAGGGCGGCCCGCAGGACGACGACCCGCGCGGCCGTCGTGGCCGCTTCCGCGAGCGCAACCGCCGCGGCCGCGACCGTTTCGGCGACGCCAACGAGCCCGTGGTCAGCGACGACGACGTCCTGATCCCGATCGCCGGCATCCTCGACATCCTCGACAACTACGCGTTCGTGCGCACCAGCGGCTACCTGCCCGGCGCCAACGACGTCTATGTGTCGCTGGCCCAGATCCGCCGCAACGGCCTGCGCAAGGGCGACGTCATCACCGGCGCCGTCCGCCAGCCGCGCGACGGCGAGCGCCGCGAGAAGTTCAACGCGCTGGTCCGCCTCGACACCGTCAACGGCATGGAGCCCGACCAGGCCCGCCAGCGCCCCGACTTCAACAAGCTCACGCCCCTCTACCCGCAGGAGCGCCTGCGGCTGGAGACCGAGCCGAACATCATGACCACGCGGATCATCGACCTGGTCAGCCCGATCGGCAAGGGCCAGCGTGGCCTGATCGTGTCGCCGCCGAAGGCCGGCAAGACGATGGTCCTCCAGGCCATCGCCAACGCGATCACCCGCAACAACCCCGAGTGCCACCTGATGGTCGTCCTGGTCGACGAGCGTCCCGAAGAGGTCACCGACATGCAGCGGTCGGTCAAGGGCGAGGTCATCCACTCGACCTTCGACCGTCCGGCCGAAGACCACACCACCGTCGCCGAGCTGGCCATCGAGCGCGCCAAGCGCCTCGTGGAGCTGGGCCACGACGTGGTCGTCCTGCTCGACTCGATCACCCGCCTGGGCCGCGCCTACAACCTGGCCGCCCCCGCGTCGGGCCGCATCCTGTCGGGTGGTGTCGACTCCACGGCCCTCTACCCGCCCAAGCGCTTCTTCGGCGCCGCCCGCAACATCGAGAACGGCGGCTCGCTGACGATCCTCGCGACGGCCCTGGTCGAGACCGGCTCGAAGATGGACGAGGTCATCTTCGAGGAGTTCAAGGGCACCGGCAACATGGAGCTCAAGCTCAACCGCTCCCTGGCCGACAAGCGCATCTTCCCCGCGGTCGACGTCGACGCGTCCGGCACCCGCAAGGAAGAGATCCTCATGGGCAAGGACGAACTCCAGGTCATCTGGAAGCTGCGCCGTGTGCTCCACGCACTCGACATGCAGCAGGCCCTTGAGCTCCTCCTGGAGAAGATGAAGGAGACCAAGAGCAACGTCGAGTTCCTGATGCAGGTCCAGAAGACCACCGTCAGCAACGACCGCGACTAGCACCTCTTACGGCGATCTCCACGATCGCCGGGCGAAAGACCCCGGGCACCGTCCGGGGTCTTTTTCTTGCTTCCGTTACGGCTCCCGCCTACCCCGGCCCCGCCCGCCGTCTCCGCCCCTGTGCCGCATCCGGCGCCAACCGGCCGCACCCGGCCCACACCGCAACGACCGCAGATCAGCGGTATTCGTTGGCGGCCTGCTCCCGAAACGCGTCTTCGGTGACGGTGTTTCGACAGGCGTCCATTAAGACGCCCTTATGCGCACCGCCCCGGCGCCCATTTCCGGCTTCACCCGACATCACCGGGCAAACCGGGGGGTTACCCCCACCCCGTTCGCTCCATACCCCCGGCACGCTGCCCTTTGGCATCCTCGACCCCATGGAGCGAAGGTTGCGGGACAGGGTCCCCTTCGGCCCGTGGGGCCCTCTGGGCATCGCCGTCGACCCGGACACGTGGAAGGCGGCGCCCTACTTCATCGTCGCCCCCGCCCTCGGCACCGCCTGTTTCGTCGGCCTCGGCCTGGCGTTGCCGCTTTCCCTGGTCCTGGTCCTGGTCTGGGTCGGACTGCCCATGCTCGCGGTGCTGATCCTGCTCTGGCGGGCGGTCGCCTTCGCCGAGCGCCGGCTGGTCCGCTGGACGCTCGGCGTCGACATCCCCGACCCCTACCGCCCCCGCCCCGACGGCGGCCTCTACGCCCACCTGCGGTGGCTCTTCGTCGACCTGGCCACCTGGAAGGACCTGGGTTACGTCCTGCTGCTCTGCCCCCTGGGCCTCCTGGAGTTCCTCGTCGTCTTCGGCCTGTGGTCACTGGGCCTGGAACTGCTGTTCCTCCCGCTGCCGATGGTGCTGACCGACCGCACGATGACCGCCTGGTTCGTCGAGGTCTCGACGGTCCCGGAGGCCGTGCTGGTCATGCTGATCGGCGTGGTCACCCTGGTGGCGGCCCTGTACGCCCTCAAAGCCGCCGCACTGGCCCACGGCTGGGTGGCCAGGGCGCTCCTGGGCACCGACGACCGCAAGCTGCTCCTGGCCCGCAACGAGGATCTGAGGGCCAGCCGAGCCCGGGGCGTCAACGCCGCCGAGTCCGAACGCCGCCGCATCGAACGCGACCTCCACGACGGCGCCCAGCAGCGCCTCCTCGCGGTCGCCCTCGACCTCGGCCGCGCCCAGGCCAAGTTCGACGACGACCCCCAGCAGGCCAGAATCCTGGTCGAAAGCGCGGCGGCGGGCGCGAAGGCGGCCATAGCCGAACTGAGAGACCTGGCCAGAGGCATCTACCCGGCGATTCTCACCGACCGCGGCCTCGACGCCGCCCTCTCATCCCTGGCCGCCCGCGCCCCGGTGAGGGTCGAGGTGACCGTGGAGATCACCGACCGCCCCCCGGCGGCGGTCGAGAGCATCGCCTACTTCGTCGTGGCCGAAGCGCTCACCAACATGGCCAAATACTCCGAAGCCACCGAGGCGAGCGTGAAGGTGAGCAGAGCGGTCGACAGGGTGGTCGTGGAGATCGCCGACAACGGCATCGGTGGCGCGGTCGTCCGCCCAGGTGGGGGCCTCAACGGCCTGGCCGACCGCGCGGCCACCATCGACGGCGTCCTGACCGTCGACAGCCCGCCCGGCGGTCCCACCCGCATCAGAGCCGAGCTGCCGTGCGTATGGTGACCGCATGCGTGTCGTGATCGCCGAAGACTCGGTCCTGCTGCGCGAGGGCCTGTCGCGGCTCCTGGCCGACGGCGGAATCGAAACCGTGGCGGCGGTGGGCGACGGCCCTTCGCTGGTGGAGGCGGTGGACGTACACAACCCCGACCTGGCCGTCGTCGACGTGCGCATGCCCCCTTCCCACACCGACGAGGGCCTGCGCGCCGCCCTGGAGATCAGATCCCGGCGTCCGGCCTTCCCGATCCTGGTCCTGTCGCAGTACGTGGAGGAGCGCTACGCCACCGACCTGCTCGGCGCCGGCGCCCAGGCGGTCGGCTACCTGCTGAAGGAGCGCGTGGCCGAAGTGGCCGAGTTCCTCGACGCCGTCCGCCGCGTCGCGTCGGGCGGAGCGGTGATCGACCCCGACGTGGTAGTCCAGCTCCTGGGCCGCCGCCGACTCCCACACGAACGCCTGACCGCCCGCGAAACCGACGTATTGGCCTTGATGGCCGAAGGCCGCTCCAACAGCGCCATCGCGGCCCGCCTGGTCGTCTCGGAGGGCGCCGTCGAGAAGCACATCTCCAGCATCTTCCTCAAACTGGCCCTCGACCCGGCGCCCGACGACCACCGGCGCGTCCTGGCAGTACTGGCCTATCTCGGGCACCGTCCCTGAAAATCCTTCTTCCGTTACGGCTCCGCCCACCCCGGCACCGCCCGCCGTCTTCACCGCGCCCCGCATCCGGCGCCACCCGGCCGCGCACGGCAGACCCCGAAACGCCGCGGAACTTTGGCGCGAAACGGCAATACGGACGGGCGTGGATGATTACGCCCAAGAATGCGCCCGAACGACAGACCCGACCATGCCCGGCGACCAAGACGATCCACTCGTGATTGCTTGTAGCGGACACGGGTCAAAGCGCCTGCCAAAGCGACTCGCGCCGAGTTTCTGCGACAGAGGCGATCAGGCGCGGCGAAGACGATTCGCCCCGAGCGACTGCGGCGAATCCGGGCCATGGACGCCAGGGACTATCTGGGGCAAGTGCGATCTTGTTTAGCGGCGAAAAACGATTCGCATCGAACAGTTCTGGCGGGCACGGGTTACATGCGCGGCCGCCAAAGCGACTCGGTCACCGCGGCGACCGGGAGCGGCCCGTAGATGTGCGTGAACTCGAAGATTTTGCGTGGCAGAGGCGTTGGAGTCGTGACCAGTGCGACTTGCGAAGTTCCTGCTGCAGACGGCGTCGTGAGCAGACATCGAGGTGAGTCGTCGGGAGTTGTGCGGCGGACATGGTCGTGTGCATAGGCGAACGCGACTTGCCCGGAGTCCCGGACCGGACCCGGTCATGCGCGGCTGCTGAGTCGATCCTGCGGCCGACCTGTTCAGGGAAGCCGGCTGAGGCGGCTCACGTGAAAATCTGGGGCGACCCGGTCGAGCGCAGCCGTTGAGGCGACCCGCGTGGGGGACCCTGCGATGACCGGAGCGAAGACAGCTGTAGACGCGACCGGTGCGGGGTTTCTGCGGCGGATGCGGTCATGCGGCTGCTTGAGCGGCTTGCCGGGAGACTCAAGGGCGAACCAGGTGCTGTGCGGCGAATCAGGTGACCCGCCCGGAGTATCTGTGGCGGACATGTATAGGGCGGCGAATGAGGTGTCCGCCCGGTCTCTGCGGTGGGCAAGGTCATGGGCGGCTGCTGAGGTGCTTCACCCTGAGCTTCTACGACGGCCGTGGCCGAGTGCGACCGCTGAGGCGGCCCGCCCGAGCCCGCCCACCCGGGAGCCGGATCAGCTTCGCCCACAGGACCGACGTTTCCGCGCCGCTCACCCAGGTCTGTGGAAAACCCCTCAGCACCGGCTCAGGCACCAAGCCGTCCCACTGCAAGGCTGCAGGTGGCGATGCCGTGTCGCCCACGCCTCGCCCTCCAACCTGCTCCCGCGCAGTCGCGTCGGTCCTCGGGCTCAGGACCCCCGGAGGCGTGTCGGCCTTCGGCTCAGGATTCGCGCAGGCGCGCCGCCTTCAGGCACAAGACCCACGCAGGCGCGCCGCCCTTCAGGCACAAGACCCGCGCTGGCACGCCGGCCACCCGCTCTGGCACGCCGGCTTTCGGGCACAAGACCCGCGCAGGCAAGGCCGCCCTTCGGGCGCGAGAAAGGGGCGCCCCTTCCGGGACGCCCCTTTCGCATGAAGCCTTATGCGTGCCTAGGACGACGTCAGCGGACGTCGACCAGCTTGTACGCCGACAGCGACGAGTTGGTCGCGCTGGTGCTGGTCGCCTGAAGGCGCCAGTAGCCGTCGTACTTGGGCTTGACGGTCTTGCTGTACTTGCCCGTCGAGTTGGCGCCCACGTAGCCGACGAACTTCCAGGTCTTGGTGCCCTTCTTCTTGAAGTAGAGCTTGAGGATCTTCTTGGACCACGCGCCCCACTTGCTGGTGCCGCGGTAGACCTTGCCGTAGATCTTGACCGTCTTGCCCTTCTTCACCTTCGAGGGCGAGACGGCGATGGTGATCTTCGACTTGGCCTTGGCGGCCTTGGTGAAGCCGTCGACCGAGAAGCCCTTGACGAAGCTGTAGCTCTTCGAGCCGCGGGTCACGTTGACCTTGAGCTGCCAGCTGCCGGTCGGCGCCTGGTCGTCGAACGAGGCCGAGCCGTGGTAGCTGTCGTCGGCCTCGAGGCCGCTGCTCAGCGAGTAGTAGTCGCCGGAGGAGGCGTGCTCGAAGCGGACGCCGGTGACCTTCTCGTCGCCGTACTTCTCGAGCTTGAAGTTGGCGAAGACGTCGACCTCGTCGCCCTTCTTCAGCTTGACCGGGTCGGGGTCGACGTTCGCCGAGCTCACCCGGGTCGCCGCGACGACGGTGATCGTCTGCCAGGTGGCCGGGTAGTTCGGTGCGGTGGTCACGCCGTTCTCGGTGTAGGCCGTGCGGTACTTCCAGGTGCCCGGCTTGTCGTTCGACGCGACCGGGATGGAGGCGGCGACCTCAACGCTGCTGGCCGGAGCGGGCGTCGCGCTGACGACCGGGATGTCGGCAGCGGTGCCCGCGTGGGCGCTGGCGTCGGCCTCGTCCGGCTTGAGGAACTGGACGTGCACCTTGCCCGGCTTGTCGCCGCCCTTGTCGTAAGGGTTGGTCACCTTCAGCTTGAAGGGGATCTTGTCGCTGCCCGACGGCGGAATGAACAAGTCGGTGAAACCGGTGCCGACCGCGTCGACGGATCCGTCGGCGGCGTAGGCGGGTGCGGCGATGACGGCGCCGGTGGCGAAGAGAGCCGCCCCCGTGGCGGCCGCGACCATGAGCCGCAGGCTCTTGCGCATGTAAGGCCCCTTACATGAGTGATTATTGGGAGAAATGTAGCTTGTGAGAATAACGTGACATGGGCCCACGTGTGCACACGTGGGCCCATTCGTCACCTATACGGCTTGCGTCAGGGGTTGATGGCGCGAGCCGTACAGATCAGCGAACGTCGACGAGCTTGTACGGCGAGTACGAGGACTTCGTCAGGGAGGTGGCGGTCGCCGCCATCCGGAAGTAGCCGTCGTACTTGGGCTTGATCGTCTTGCTGTACTTCCCGGAGTTGTTGGCACCGACGTAGCCGACGAACTTCCAGCTCTTGGTGCCCTTCTTCTTGAAGTAGAGCTTGAGGACCTTCTTCTTCCAGACGCCCCACGACTTAACGCCGCGGTAGACCTTGCCGTAGATCTTGATCGACTTGCCCTTCTTCACCTTGGTGGGTGCGATGGACATCGTGATCTTCGACTTGGCCTTCGCCGCCGGAGCGGAGGTCTTGCTGACGGTGAAGCCCTTGGTGAAGGCGTAGGTCTTCGTGCCGCGCGTGATCGTGAACTTGATCTGCCAGGAGCCGGCCGGAGCGTCGGTTCCCATCGTCACGAAGTTGTAGTAGCTCTTGTCGTCGCCCTCGAGCGAGGTGCCGAGCGAGTAGTACTCGCCGCTCGACGGGTGCAGCGCGCGGACCTGCTTGAGCGTCTCGCCGCCGAACTTCTCGATCGTCGCGCTGAAGCCGACGTCGGTCGCGCCCTTGAGCACGACGGGGTTCGGGTCGATGCCGACGTTCGTGACCCTGGTGGCCGGGGTGACCGTGAAGGTCTTCACTTCCTGCCAGGTGTCCGGCGCGGCCGTCGCGGTGGGAGAAGGCGACGGAGACGCCGTCGTCGGGGCCGCGATCGGCTCCGCCGAGATCTGCAGCCTCCAGCGGTCACCGGGCTTGTCGTTGTTCTGCACGGTGAAGTTGCCGGAGATCTTCGAGGTCGCGCCCGGCTGGGTGGTGACCTTGGCGAGCTGGGTGACGCTGGCGGTCCGCCAGTTCACCGTGACGCCCGCGCCGGGGTTGTAGTCGGGGGTGACTCGCGCCCAGATCTTGTACTTGGGAGCCCAGGAGTCGCCGAACTTCCCGTGATAGGCGTCTGCCACATCGAACGAGAACGACATGATGTCCTGGGTGACCGGCGGGATGAACGTGTCGTTGACGACGGCGTTCGTCACCGTGACGGTCGCAGCTGAAGCGGGGGAAGCGGCGATGGCCACACCGCTGGCGAAGAGTGCCACCCCGCTGGCGCCTGCAATGAGCAGTCGCAGGCCTTTCCTCATCGAATCCCCTAACTAAGGTAATTTTGAGGGAAAAGCTCGGGTTTGAGCAGGGCGAGCCTAGTGGGGCCCCTGTGACCAGTCCACATGCGCGGTGACCTTCTCACGGACTTCCCAGGCATCGTTCAGCGACGACCCCGGGAATGCGCGATGGCCTGGGAGGGTTCTCCGATCTGGCACACTGGTAGCCGAACCGTTGCGGTTCCGGTTCCCGCCCCCCTGGACTCCAGGCTGACAGAGGCGATCCGGCGACCGCGCCCCGGAGAGGAAATAGGTATGAAGGCCGACATCCACCCCACCTACGTCGTCACCAATGTGACGTGTTCGTGCGGTAACACGTTCACCACGCGCAGCACCGCCAAGAACGGCACGATCCACGCGGACGTCTGCTCCGCGTGCCACCCGTTCTACACGGGCAAGCAGAAGATCCTCGACACGGGCGGCCGCGTGGCGCGCTTCGAGGCCCGGTTCGGCAAGAAGGCCGCGGGCAAGTAGCTCCTTCCCAGACGCCGGCTCGGAACCGTCCTCCTCTCGCAGGAGACGCGCCCGGGTCGGCGTTCGTGGTGAAAGGGCCTACTCGATTCGACCAGCAGGAGGGGACGCGCGGTGAACCTCGACGAGCTCATCAGCGAATACGCCGATCTCGAGCTGAAGCTCGCTGACCCGGCCGTGCACGCCGACCAGGCGAAGGCCAGGCAGTTCGGGAAGCGTTACGCCCAGCTCACGCCGATCATCGGCACCTACCGCGAGCTCGGCCAGGTGCGCGACGACATCAAGGCGGCCCGCGAACTCGCCGGCGAAGACCCCTCGTTCGCCGAGGAGGCGGCCGAGCTGGAGGCCCGCGTCCCCGCTCTGGAGGAGCGGCTGCGCCACCTGCTGGTGCCCCGCGACCCCAACGACGACAAAGACATCATCATGGAGATCAAGGCCGGCGAAGGCGGCCAGGAGTCCATGTTGTTCGCCGGCGACCTGCTGCGCATGTATCTCCGGTACGCCGAGCGCATCGGCTACAAGACCGAGATCATCGACGCCCAGCACTCCGATCTGGGCGGCTACAAAGACGTCACCGTCGCCATCAAGGGGCGCGAAGGCGCCTGGGGGCGGCTCAAGTTCGAGGGCGGCGTCCACCGCGTGCAGCGGGTGCCCGCGACCGAGTCGCAGGGGCGCATCCACACCTCCGCCGCCGGGGTGCTCGTCTACCCCGAGGCCGAGGAGGTCGACGTCCAGATCGACCCCAACGACCTGCGGATCGACGTCTACCGCTCCAGCGGCCCCGGCGGCCAGAGCGTGAACACCACCGACTCCGCGGTGCGCATCACCCACATCCCGACCGGCGTCGTGGTGTCGTGCCAGAACGAGAAGAGCCAGCTCCAGAACAAGGAGTCGGCGATGCGCATCCTCCGGGCGCGGCTGCAGGCCATCGCCGAGGAGGAGGCCAACGCCGCCGCGATGGCCGAGCGCAAGTCGCAGGTCCGCACGGTGGACCGGTCCGAACGGGTGCGCACCTACAACTACCCGGAGAACCGCATCTCCGACCACCGGGTCGGGTTCAAGGCCTACAACCTCGACCAGGTGCTCGACGGCGACCTCGACGCGGTGATCCAGGCCCTGCTCGACGCCGAGCTCGCGGAGAAGCTCGCCGCCGCCGCCACCTGAGCCGATGACCTTCCTCCTGGACGAGATAGCGCTGGCCACCGCCCGGCTCGCCGAGGCAGGTGTGCCGTCGCCGCGCGCCGACGCCGAGGAGATCGCGGCGTTCGTCCACGGCGTGACCCGCGGCACCCTCCACACGGTGAAGGACTCGGAGTTCGACGCCCTCTTCTGGGAGGGCGTCTCCCGGCGCGAGTCGCGCGAGCCGCTGCAGCACATCACCGGCCGCGCCTACTTCCGCTACCTGTCGCTCGAGGTCGGCCCCGGTGTGTTCATCCCGAGGCCCGAGACCGAGGTCGTCGTCCAGTGGGCCATCGACCGGCTCAACGAGATGGACGTCGCCTCGCCGATCGTCGTCGACCTCGGCACCGGATCGGGCGCGATCGCGTTGTCGATCGCCCAGGAGGTCGCGCTCGCGCAGGTGCACGCCGTGGAGATCGACCCGGCCGCCTACCGCTGGGCCAAGCGCAACATCCTCGAACACGGACAGGGCCGGACCTCCCTCCACCCGGAGGACCTCACCGACTGCCTGCCCGAGCTCGAAGGCCAGGTCGACCTGGTCATCAGCAACCCGCCCTACATCCCGCCGGGGGCGGTGCCTCGCGACCCCGAGGTGCGCGACTACGATCCTCGCCGTGCCCTCTACGGTTCGGGCGACGACGGCCTGGGAGAGGTCCGGGCGGTCGAAGCCACGGCCCGCCGCCTCCTGCGGCCCGGCGGCCTGGTCGCGGTGGAACACGCCGACGAGCAGGGCAACGCGGTCTACTGGTTGTTCCCCGAGGGCAACGGCTGGCGCGACGCCCGCCTGCGCCAGGATCTGACCGGCCGCGACCGCTTCGTGACGGCCAAGTACGGCCTGGAGTGACAAGGGAGATCACATGACCCGCCGATACCTCTGTTCCAACCCCGGCGAGCGCGAGTCGGGCCTCATCGACGCCGCGTCGGTCATCAGAGCCGGCGACCTGATCGTCCTCCCGACCGACACCGTCTACGGCATCGGCGCCGACGCCTTCACGCCCTCCGCCGTGCGGGCGCTGCTGACCGCGAAGGGCCGCGGCCCCGACATGCCGGTCCCCGTTCTGGTCGGTACGGTCAGGGCCGCCGGCGCGCTGGTGGAGTCGCTCGGCACCCACGGCCAGGACCTGATCGACGCCTTCTGGCCGGGCCCGCTGACGCTCGTCTTCAAGGCCAACCGCTCGCTCAAGTGGGACCTCGGCGAGACCAAGGGCACCGTGGCCATCCGCATGCCGCTCCACCAGGTCGCCCTCGACCTGCTCAAGGAGACCGGCCCGATGGCCGTCTCCAGCGCCAACCGGTCGGGCAACCCGCCCGCCACCACGGCGGCCGACGCCGAGGAGCAGCTCGGCCAGTCGGTGGCCGTCTACCTCGACGCGGGGCCGTGCAACGACAACACCCCGTCGACCATCCTCGACCTGACCACCTCGGTGCCCCGGGTGCTGCGCAAGGGGGGCATTCCGGTCGACAAGATCCGGGGTGTCGTGGGGTACCTCGCGACCGAGGAGTAGATCCATACCGTCTGGCTATCGCACCGGGTCACCGGGGGCGTGGCGGCCTAGCGTGAGTCGAGGTTTTCGACCCCGGGAGGCTGGCGCATGCCCAAGATCGATGGGATGGACCCCAAACTGGTCCGCGATCTCCTGGCCGAGCTGCGAAGCGCGGCCAAGGAGATGGAGACCATCGAGGCCAAGGCGACCACCACGGTCCGCAACGCGGGTGTGCCCGCCGCGGTGACCTACCGGCCCTCGGCGGTGGCCGACGCCATCGCCGAGATGGACAAGGACGTCACCGCCCGCCTGGCCCTCCTGGAGAAGCGCGAACGCGAACCGGGCACCCACCCGACGACGTCCGGCGACGCCAACCCGGCCCCCAAGCCGACCGCGGGCGACACCGACCCACCCCCGAAGAAGCCTGCGGGCGAAACCGAACCGCCCAAGCAGCCGTCGGGCGACACGGATCCCCCGAAGAAGCCGACGGGCGAGACGGAACCCCCGAAGAAGCCGGCGGGCGAGACGGAACCCCCCAAGAAGGGCGACACCGAGACCCCGGCTCCGAACCGGGGCGACGACTCGAACCCGCCGCCGAAGAAGAGCGACGGGGAGACCGAGCCGCCGAAGACGGGCGACACCGAGACGCCCGCTCCGAACCGGGGCGACGACTCCAACCCGCCCCCGAAGAAGAGCGACGGCGAGACCCCGCCTCCGAAGCAGGAGCCGATCGACACCCCGAAGAAGGACCATCCCGACGACATCGACCAGACGAAGGGCCGGGTCGAGCTCGAGGTCGACGGGACGAAGGTGGTGTCCTACCCGCTCAATCAGGACATCGAGGTGGTCCGCCCGATCGACGACGCGCAGCCCCCGCAGGGCCCCCAGCCCGACGGGAAACCGGGCTACGTCGAACCGCTGGAGCCGACGGTCAAACACCCCGCCCCCCAGCAGGGCCTCGACCCGGGCGACCCCATGGGCCCCTACGTGGGCACGGCGGCCGACAACGTGACGGAAGACCCTTTCCTCAAGAACAACCCCGCCGCCGCCCAGCCCGCACCGCAGCCGGGCCTCGCCCCCGGCGACCCCAACGGCGCCTATGTCGGCACGGCGGCCGACAACGTGACGGAAGACCCGTATCTGAAGAACAACCCGGTCACTCAGCCGGCGCCGCAGCCGGGTCTGGCCCCGGGCGACCCCAACGGCGCCTATGTCGGCACGGCGGCCGACAACGTGACGGAAGACCCGTATCTGAAGAACAACCCGGTCACTCAGCCGGCGCCGCAGCCGGGTCTGGCCCCGGGCGACCCCAACGGCGCCTATGTCGGCACAGCGGCCGACAACGTGACCGAAGACCCGTTCCTGGCCTCCGCTCCACAACTGCCCGCCGACACGACCCTGCTGGTGAACGGCGACGCCGTCGACCCGAAGGCCCTGGCCGCCGCGCAGCCCGGCGACGTGCTGTCGGCCCCGGCGAACCCCATCTCCGACCAGGCCCTCGGCGCGCTCCTCGGCAACGACTCCCAGATCGGTTCGCAGGGCATGCCGACGGCCACCGACGGAAGCGGATCGCCCTCGGGCGCGGGCGGCAACCCGCCCGCCACCATCACCGACGGCGGAAACTCGGGCAACTCCCATAGCAGCGCAGGCGATACGACCTCACCCGCCGGAGGAGGAAACGACGGCCAGTGCGCTCCGAAGGGCGACGGCGGGCCCTCCGGCCAGCAAGGCTCCACCGCCGGGCAGGCAGGGCTCACGAGCGGTCCGACCATGGCCCACTACGGTCCTGCGGGCCTCACGGCCGACGGCCAATACGGCCCCGCAGGCCAAGCCGGTGCGACCGGCCACTCGGGGTTGGCAGGCCAGTCCGGGCCCGCCGATCAGGCCGGCCCTACGGGTCACGCCGGGTCCTCGGGCCTGGCCGGGGCCGAGATCGATCCCAAGAAGCTCGCCGCCGAGCAACCGGGTGACGTCCTGTCCGCCCCGGCGAACCCGATCTCCGACCAAGCCCTCGGCGCGCTGTTGAACATCGATTCGCAGATCGGTCCGCAGGAGATGCCGTCCATGACCGATGGCGGCTCGGGCTCGGAGGGCGGCCCCGCTCAGGGCCCCGGCGCGAATGGTTCAGACCAATCCGCGTCAGGCCCCGCCGCCCAGACGCACTCGTCGGGCGGCGACCTCGACCCCAGGAAGCTGGCCGCCGACCAGCCCGGCGACGTCCTGTCCGCCCCCGCCGATCAGCTCTCTGACCAGGCACTAGGCGCTCTGCTCGGGTTCGACGACCAGATCGGCCCGCAGGAGAGCCCGTCCATGGCCGCCGCGGGTTCCGGCTCGGAGGGCGGTCCCGCGCAGGGCCCCGCAGGGGACGGGTCAGGGCAGGCGTACACCAGTGGTCCAGACCAATCCGACCCCCGGCGGCTGGCCGCCGAGCAGCCCGGCGACGTTCTGTCCGCTCCCGCGAAGCCGGTCTCGGATGAGGCGATTCTCGCGCTGATGGACGTCCACGCGCAGATCGAGCCGGTCGACATGCCGAGTGTCTCCGTACCGGCAGGGGAGTGGGGCACGGGCGCGTGGGTGCCCGAGGACATCGAGCCCGACGGCCCCGCCGGTTCCGTCGCTCCCGGTCAGCCCGCGTAAGGAGATCCGATGAGTTATCTCGACCCGCCCGCGCCCCGGCCGCTGCAGCCGGGGGAGACCCCGCCCGCCGCGAACGGGAACGACCTGCTGATTCCGGGCGGCCAGGCGACGACCTGGGTGTTCAATCCCGAATACCAGCGCCTGGTCGACCTCTGGTTCCAGGTCATGCCGCTGATGGAGAAGATCTCGACGCTGCTCGACCGGCCCTACACGCTCGCGCGGAGCACCGACACGTGGAACGCCGACGTCGCGAAACGGTACGTCCAGCAGATCTCCGAATGGCGCACCCGCCTGGGCCTTTACCGCCAGGCCGTGCTCACGTCGATCAGCGACGAGGCCGCCGACACCCCCCGGTGGGTGCCGAGCAAGGCCGGCGCACCGCACGCGTACTCGTAAAGCTGCGCTAGCGTCGTCGTAAAGAGACGGTCTGGGTACTTCGCCCGTCTCAACTGGTCCGTTGATCCGGGAAACTGGTGCCGTGCGCGAATACTTCTTCGTGGGCCTTGTCACTGCCGTTGTCACCTACCTGCTGGTGCCTCCGGTCCGGGCCTTCGCGCTGCGCATCGGCGCCGCTCCCGAGGTCAGGGAGCGCGATGTGCACAAGGTGCCGACCCCCCGGCTGGGTGGTCTGGCCATGTTCGGCGGCATGGCCGCCGGGCTGCTGGCCGCCTCCCACCTGCCGTGGGTCGGCGACGCGCTCAATCTGGAACAGTCCGGTCAGACCACTCCCGCGCTGCTCGCGGCGGGCGGGCTGATCGTGGTGACCGGCTTCCTCGACGACTGGCTGGGCATGGACGCCCTGGTCAAGCTCGGCGGCCAGGTGGCGGCGGGTGGTCTGCTGGTCTACTACGGGGTGTCGCTGCGGTCGCTGCCGCTGCCCGAGAGCATGGGCGGCAACGTCTTCCTCGACACGAACCTCCAGGCCGTGATGACGATCCTGGTCGTGGTCGTCGCCATCAACGCGGTCAACTTCGTCGACGGGCTCGACGGCCTGGCGGCCGGCATCGTCGGCATCGCGGCCATGGCCACATTGGTCTACTCCATGGTGTTGTCGCAGGACCAGCAGCAGACCCGCATCAACCTGACCGCCGTGGTCGCGGCCCTGCTGGTCGGCATGTGCCTGGGTTTCCTGCCCCACAACTTCAACCCGGCGAAGATCTTCATGGGCGACACCGGCTCGATGCTGATCGGGCTGGTCCTGGCCACCTCGCTGGTGACCATCACGTCGTCGGTGCCGACGACCGCGCTCGACGTCAACCGGTTCGCGCTGGTGTTGCCGCTGCTGCCGCTGGCGGTGGTCGTGTTGCCGCTGACCGACCTGATCATGGCGGTGATCCGGCGCACGAGTGAAGGTTTGTCGCCGTTCGCGCCCGACCGGGGCCACCTGCACCACCGGCTGCTCGACATCGGCCACTCCCACCGGCGGAGCGTCCTGATCATGTACGCCTGGACGTTCATCTTCGCGTTCACGATCGTGGGCCTGTCGCTCGAAGGGGTGCCGCTGATCCTGTTCCCGCTGATCAGCGGGGTCGCGATCGCGGTGCTGGTGGTGTTGTCGAGGCCCAAGGGGCGCAAGGGCGCCCACGCCGCCGACCGGCCGGAGAACCCGCAGGCGAGCCACCACCGGGCGACAACCGGGTGAATTCGCCGCGAAAAGCCAGGTAAAGCCCGTCCCGCGGAGCTTGTGATAGCTTTCACTAACAGCAACCCATAGCCTGGGCGAAGCAAACGCTCGGTTGACAACATGTTCTGGAGTCGTCCATGCAGGCCAACGACGTGCGCGTTCTCAAGGGCGCCGCCGTGCCAACGGTGGCGGTCGGGGTCATAGCGGTCATCGTGTCGGCGATCTTCGCCGGATTCGCGGGGGCGCTCGGCGCCGTCATCGCCCTGGGCCTGGTGGCCGCCTTCTTCACGATCGGGCTCATCGTGGTCACCTGGGCGGGCCGGATCTCGCCGATGGCCATGTTCGCTTCGGCGGTTTTGAGCTATCTCGTCAAGGTGATCGCTATCATGATCACTCTTAGGGCATTCGAGACGACCACCGTCTTCAACCCCAGGGCATTCGCGCTGAGCGTGATCGTCCTCACCGTCGTGTGGACCTTCGGCGAGATGCGCGGCTTCATGAAGCTGAAGCTCCTGTACGTCGAACCCGACTCCAAAGTTCCCGGTCAGGGCAACTGATGGGGTCCGATATGACTAGTCCTTGCGGTGCCTGCTATCGTCGTGCCCGCGATGAGCGAGAAGCAGCGCAGGCCCGAGGACGACGGCCGCGACTTCGCCGACGCCGCCTGGTCAGTACCCAGCTATCTGCTGTCGGGAATGCTGCTTTGGGGTGGCCTCGGCTGGTTGCTGAGCCATTGGACGGGCGTGCACGCGTTCATCCCCATAGGTGTGGTTATCGGGGTAGGGCTGGCCTGCTGGCTCGTCTACCTCAAGCACGGCCGCTGAACGCGCCCGCACAAGCTCTGATTCTTCCAATGATGGTCCACGACGTTGAAGGGAACGCCGCGTGACTACGCTGACGCTCCTCGCCGCTGACGGAGAATTCCAGGCTCCCGGGCCGGAGATCTTCAATTTCCCGCCGCTCTACTCCGGGGCCCCGGTCTGGCTCAACAAGCCGGTCCTCCTCGCGGTGATCGGCGCCCTGATCATCTGCGTGCTCGCCTGGACCGCTTTCGCCAAGCCGAAGCTGGTGCCGCGCGGCATCCAGAACATCGGCGAATACGGCTACACGTTCGTCCGCGACCAGTGCGCCCGCCCGTTCCTGGGCAAGGACGCCGAGCGCTGGATGCCCCTGCTCCTCTCGCTGTTCCTGCTGATCCTGCTGTGGAACTTCTTCGGTGTGATCCCGGTGCTGCAGATCCCGGTGAACTCGCACATCGCCTATCCGATCATCTTCGCGGTGACGATCTACGTCATCAAGGTCTACCTGGGCATCAAGCACCAGGGCGGGATCGGATACTTCAAGAACATGATGTTCCCGCCCGGCCTGCCGAAGGGCGTCTACGTCCTGATGGCGCCGCTGGAGCTGATCTCGAACCTCGTTCTCGCGCCGTTCACCCACGCGGTCCGACTGTTCGCCAACATGTTCGCCGGCCACCTCATCCTGGCCTTCTTCGCCAGCGTCGGCTTCCACTTCCTCTTCGAGCAGCTCACCCCGCTTGGTGCGCCGCTCGGCCTGGTCGGTTTCCTCATGACGACGCTGATGACCGGCTTCGAGATCTTCATCCAGTTCCTGCAGGCGTTCCTGTTCACCATGCTGGCCGCGATGTACATCGGCGGCTCGCTGCACGCCGAACACTGAAAACCTCTCACTGACGTGACCAGACCGGTGAGTAAGAGAACTCACCGGCCGACCAGTAAAGGAAACCGCAATGAGCGTTCTCGCTGAAGTCACCGGCAACATCGGCGCGATCGGTTACGGCCTCGCGGCGATCGGCCCCGGCGTCGGCGTGGGCATCATCTTCGGCCAGGGTGTGCAGGCCATCGCCCGCCAGCCCGAGGCCTACGGCCTCATCCGTCAGAACATGCTGCTCGGCTTCGTTCTGACCGAGGCCCTCGCCCTGATCGGTCTTGTCGCGCCGTTCATCTACCCGACCTCCTGACGCGTTATCCCATCTGACGGAAGGCTGCGCCCATGACTCTGGCAGCTACGGTTCTGGCGGCGGAGGAGAACAACCCGCTCCTCCCGCACACCTACGAGCTGGTCGTCGGCGGTCTCGCGTTCCTGCTCGTCTTCCTCGTCGTCGGTAAGATCCTCACCCCGCGCATCCAGAAGACTCTGGCCGAGCGCACCGAGGCGATCGAAGGCGGGATCCAGAAGGCGGAGAACGCCCAGGCCGAGGCCCAGGCTGTGCTCCAGCAGTACCGCGACCAGCTCAACGAAGCCCGCCAGGAGGCCGCCCGCCTCCGGGAAGAAGCTCGTGAGCAGGGCGCGCAGATCAAGGCCGACCTCCGCGAGGAGGCCCAGGCCGAGGCCCGGCGCATCGTCGAGGCCGCCCACGCCCAGATCGAGGCCGACAAGGCGCAGGCGCTCGCGCAGCTGCGTTCCGAGATCGGCCGCCTGTCGACCGACCTCGCCGGCCGTATCGTCGGCGAGTCGCTGGAGGACGAAGCCCGCCAGCGTCGCGTCGTCGACCGGTTCCTCGAGGAGCTCGAGGGCTCCGGGACGACGGCGGTCCGCTGATGCAGGGCCTGAGCAGGACCTCTCTGGTCGACGTCGAGGAGCGTTTCAACAGCGTGGCCGGGTCTGCCGACCTGGGCACGCTGGCCGATGAGCTCTTCGCGGTCGCCTCGCTTTTCGACCGGGAGCCCGGTCTGCGCCGTTCGCTCTCCGACCCGTCGCGTCCGGCCGAGCAGAAGGCGCAGACCATCCGCGCCCTGCTCGAGGGCAAGGTCTCGACGGCGGCGCTGGAGACGACGGTGGCCGCGGTCGAGGCCAAGTGGTCGCGCTCCGGTGACCTCGCCGACGCCGTCGAGCGTCTCGGCGTGATCGCCGCCGCGAGCGAGGCCGAAGCGGCCGGCCGTCTCGACGACGTCGAAGACGAGCTGTTCCGGTTCGGCCGCATCCTCGCCGCCAACGCCGATCTGCGCCGCGTGCTGGCCGACCCGGCCGCCGTCGGCAAGGAGACGCTCCTGGCCGACCTGCTCGGGGCCAAGGTCGCACCGACCACCCTGCGCCTCGTCTCCCAGGTCGCCGCACACCCGCGCGGACGTAGCCTGGAACGAGGCCTGGAGGAGTTCGGCCGCCTCGTCGCCCTGCAGCGGCAGCGACTGGTGGCGGTCGTCACCAGCGCGGTGCTGCTGTCCGACGCGCAGAAGCAGCGGCTGGCGAACTGGCTGCGGGCCACCTACGGCCGTGACGTCCACCTGAATGTCGAGGTGGACCCGAAGGTGCTCGGTGGGTTCTCGATCAAGATCGGGGACGAGATCATCGACACCACCATCGCCGCACGTATTGAAGAAGTCCGCCGCCGGTTGGCCGGCTAGGCGAATAGGGAGACAGGAAGAGATGGCGGAGCTGACGATCCGGCCGGACGAGATCCGGGACGCGCTTGAGCGCTTCGTCCAGGCGTACGAGCCGGAAGGCGCGGCACGTGAGGAGATCGGGACCGTCGTCGACTGTGGCGACGGTATCGCCCATGTCTCCGGCCTTCCCTCGACGATGGCGAACGAGCTGCTCGAGTTCGAGGACGGCACGCGTGGCCTGGCACTGAACCTGGACGTCCGGGAGATCGGTGTCGTTATTCTGGGCGACTTCAGCAAGATCGAAGAGGGTCAGTCGGTGCGCCGCACCGGCCAGGTCCTCTCGGTCCCGGTGGGCGACGGCTTCATGGGCCGCGTTGTCGACCCGCTGGGCAACCCCCTCGACGGCAAGGGCGCGATCGAGGCCGAGGGCCGTCGTGCCCTCGAGACCCAGGCGCCGTCCGTCGTCCAGCGGCAGCCGGTGAAGCAGCCGCTGCAGACCGGCCTTAAGGCGATCGACGCCATGACGCCGATCGGCCGCGGCCAGCGCCAGCTGATCATCGGCGACCGCGGCACAGGCAAGACGGCCATCGCGGTCGACACGATCCTGAACCAGAAGGAGAACTGGCTCTCCGGCGACCCCGAGAAGCAGGTCCGCTGCGTCTACGTCGCCGTCGGCCAGAAGGGTTCGACGATCGCCCAGGTGAAGGGCCGCCTCGAAGAGGCCGGCGCGATGGAGTACACCACCATCGTGGCCGCTCCGGCGTCCGACGCCGCGGGCTTCAAGTACCTCGCCCCCTACACCGGTTCGGCCATCGGCCAGCACTGGATGTACCAGGGCAAGCACGTCCTCATCATCTTCGACGACCTGACCAAGCAGGCCGACGCCTACCGCGCCGTCTCGCTGCTGCTGCGTCGTCCGCCGGGCCGTGAGGCGTTCCCCGGCGACGTCTTCTACTTGCACTCGCGGCTGCTCGAGCGTTGCGCCAAGCTCTCGGCCGACATGGGCGGCGGCTCGATGACCGGTCTGCCGATCATCGAGACCAAGGGCAACGACGTCTCGGCGTTCATCCCGACCAACGTCATCTCCATCACCGACGGCCAGTGCTTCCTGGAGACCGACCTGTTCAACGCCGGCGTCCGCCCGGCGATCAACGTCGGTGTCTCGGTCTCCCGAGTCGGCGGTTCCGCGCAGATCAAGGCGATGCGCAAGGTGGCCGGCACGCTCCGTCTGTCCCTGTCGCAGTACCGTGACCTGGAGGCGTTCGCCGCCTTCGCGTCCGACCTCGACGCGGCCTCCCGCGCCCAGCTGGAGCGCGGCGCCCGCCTCGTCGAACTGCTCAAGCAGCCGCAGTTCTCCCCGTTCCCGGCCGAGAAGCAGGTCGTCTCGGTGTGGGCGGGCACCTCCGGTGAGCTCGACGAGGTCCCGCTGGAGGACATCCGCCGCTTCGAGTCGGAGTTCCTCGACTACGTCGGCAGCACCCAGAAGGGCGTCTTCGACGGCATCCGCGAGAGCGGCGAGCTCTCCGACGACACCGTCACCGTGCTGAAGGACTCGATCACCGAGTTCAAGAAGGGCTTCACCACCTCGTCCGGCGACCTGCTGGTCAAGGACGAGCCGGTGGCCCCGCTCGGTGCCGACGAGGTCGGCCAGGAGAAGATCGTCAAGCACGTGCGGAAGCCGGAGGCGAAGTAGCCGATGGGCGCCCAGCTTCGACTGCTGCGGCGGCGGATCAAGTCGGTCAAGTCCACGGCGAAGATCACCCGCGCGCAGGAGCTCATCGCCTCGTCGCGCATCGTCAAGGCTCAGCAGCGCATGCAGGCCGCGGTGCCCTACGAGCGGGAGATCACCCGCGCCGTCACCGGTGTCGTCAGCAACACCTCCTCCGTCGACCACCCGCTCACGGTGGCCAAGGAGAACCCGGCCCGCGCCGGCGTGCTGATCATCACCAGTGACAGCGGCTTCTGCGGCGGCTTCAACGCCAACCTGCTGCGCGAGGCCGAGGCCCTGCGCGGCCTGCTGGAGTCGCGCGGCATCCGGGTCACGCCCTTCGTCTCCGGACGCAAGGGCGTGGGCTGGCACGCGTTCCGCCAGCGCGAGATGGGCGGCCAGTGGGTGGGCTTCTCCCGTAAGCCGTCGTACACCGACGCCAAGGAGATCGCCGACACGCTGATCGAGTCGTTCAAGGCCGAAGACGGGATCGACGAGATCCACATCGTCTCGACCGAGTTCGTCTCGATGCTGACGCAGAACGTGGTGGTGAACCGCATCCTGCCGCTGGAGGTCGTCGAGACGACCGAGGCGCCCAAGGACGGCCCGCTGCCCTACTTCGAGTTCGAGCCCTCGGCCGGTGCCGTGCTCGACTCGCTGCTGCCGCGCTACGTGGAATCGCGCATCTTCTCCGCGCTGCTGCAGTCGGCCGCCTCCGAAGAGGCCGCCCGGCGCCGCGCGATGAAGTCCGCGACCGACAACGCCAACGAGCTCATCCGGGTTTTCACCCAGAAGATGAACCAGGTTCGTCAGGCGGAGATCACCCAGGAAATCAGCGAGATCGTCGGCGGCGCGAACGCGCTCGCCGACTCCGCCGCGGGGAAAGAGTGAAATGACCGCACAGACTGTTGAGACCGGCGTGGGCCGCGTCGCCCGTGTCACCGGTCCCGTCGTCGACGTGGAGTTCCCCGTCGAGGCGATGCCGGACATCTACAACGCGTTGAACGTCGACGTCACCCTCGAAGTCGACGGTGAGTCGCAGACCAAGACCCTGACGATGGAGGTCGCCCAGCACCTGGGTGACAACCTGGTCCGGGCCATCTCGATGCAGCCCACCGACGGCCTGGTCCGCGGTGCGGCGGTGTCCGACTCGGGCGCGCCGATCTCGGTGCCGGTCGGCGACGTCGTCAAGGGCCACGTGTGGAACGCCCTCGGCGAGTCGCTCGACGTGCCGACGTCGTCCATCAAGGTCACCGAGAAGTGGGGCATCCACCGCCCCTCTCCCGCCTTCGACCAGCTCGAGTCGCGCACCGAGATGCTGCCCACCGGCATCAAGGTCATCGACCTGCTCACCCCTTACGTCAAGGGCGGCAAGATCGGCCTGTTCGGCGGCGCGGGCGTCGGCAAGACGGTCCTCATCCAGGAGATGATCCGTCGAGTCGCGCTGAAGTTCTCGGGCACCTCGTGCTTCGCGGGCGTCGGCGAGCGCACCCGTGAGGGCAACGACCTCTGGCTGGAGATGGAGGAGGCCGGCGTCCTCAAGGACACCGCCCTCGTCTTCGGCCAGATGGACGAGCCCCCGGGCACCCGTCTGCGCGTGGCGCTGTCGGCGCTGACGATGGCGGAGTACTTCCGCGACGTGCAGAAGCAGGACGTGCTGCTCTTCATCGACAACATCTTCCGCTTCACCCAGGCCGGTTCCGAGGTCTCCACGCTGCTCGGCCGCATGCCCTCCGCCGTGGGTTACCAGCCGACGCTGGCCGACGAGATGGGCGTGCTCCAGGAGCGCATCACCTCGACGCGCGGTCACTCGATCACCTCGATGCAGGCGATCTACGTGCCCGCCGACGACATCACCGACCCGGCCCCGCACAACGCGTTCGCCCACCTCGACGCTCAGACGGTTCTGTCCCGTCCGATCTCCGAGAAGGGCATCTACCCGGCGGTCGACCCGCTCGACTCCACCTCCCGCATCCTCGACCCGACCGTGGTCGGCGAGGAGCACTACGCGGTGGCCCAGGAGACCAAGCGGATCCTGCAGAAGTACAAGGAACTGCAGGACATCATCGCCATCCTCGGCATCGACGAGCTCTCCGAAGAGGACAAGGTCACCGTTCAGCGGGCCCGCCGCATCGAGCGTTTCCTGTCCCACCCGATGTACGCCGCCGAGGCGTTCACCGGTCAGCCGGGCGAGTTCGTCCCGCTGGACGAGACCATCGCCTCCTTCAAGGGCCTGTGCGCGGGTGAGTACGACCACCTGCCCGAGCAGGCGTTCTTCATGGTCGGCGGCATCGAGCAGGCCATCGCCAAGGCGAAGGAACTGACCCGCTAATCATGCGGCGCCGGCGCGGCCTCCTGGCCGCGCCGGTGTTCTTGGAGGGAAGAGATGGCAAAGCTGCAGGTGGGCGTGGTCTCACCGGAGCGTGAGATCTGGTCTGGCGAAGCCGACATGGTGATTGCCAAGACCGTCGAGGGCGAGATCGGTATTATGCCGAATCACGCGCCCGTTATCGGCGTCCTCGTCGAGGGTGGCGTGCTTCGCGTCAAGCGTGACGGCAACGCCGACCTGGTCGCCGCCGTACACGGGGGCTTCATCTCGGTCGCCGCCAACGAAGTGTCGGTGCTCGCCGAAGCGGCCGAGCTCGGTTCCGAGGTCGACGTGGCCGCGGCCAAGGACGCTCTCCAGAGGGCCCAGGCCGCGATCGAGTCCAGCCAGGACGACGCGGACGCCCAGCTGGAGGCCAAGCGCAACGCGGCCCGCCTCCGGGCGGCCGGCGAAGAGGTCTGAGTTTCAGAAGGAGGGGCAGCGGTGGAGCTACTCATAGGGTTGGCTCTGCTCGCTGCCCTGTTCTGCATTCGTGTCATCGCCCTGGCCTCCCGCCGGGGGACGGTGGTCTGTTGTGTACGAACCGGCACCCGGAAATGGCAGAGCGGAGTAGCCCGCTACGCCGGAGGAGAGCTCCACTGGGTGCCTTTCGCCGGAATCCGTCTGAGGCCGCGCCACGCGATTGCGAGGCGCGGCCTCGTCGTTTCCCGCCGCCGCCCGCTCGACGCGGGTGAAGGTCCCGAGGGCTACTGGACGGTCGAGGCCGGCGCGGTCAGCATCGCGATGAGCGAAGACGCGCTCACGGGCTTCCTGGCCTGGCTGGAGTCAGCCCCCCCGAGCGCCCACCTCGACGCGGTCTAGGTTCCAGGTCGCGAAGGTCACCGCGAGCCTGCGCGCCCCCGCCACCAGGAGCGGCAGGGCGATGAGCCAGCACCGGAAGGCGGCGACGGCGCCCTGGTTCACGTGCTGACCGTTGCCTTGGACCGGCGGGGCCAGGTCGCTGGCGACCACGGGCGCGAGACAGAGCACGACGACCGTGAGCACGAGGACCGCGCCCGCGCCGATCGTCTGGGTCCGCCGATGAGCGCGGACCGCCAGCAGGGTGATCGCCCCCGCGCACACCAGGGCCGGTGAGACCTCTTTGGTCACCCAGTGGACCAGCATCGTCGTGCCGAACCACTCGCTGTCGGGCATCGGGTCCTCGAAGTAGAGGATCGCGTCCGGTGCGCCCTTGAGGTCCTTGTAGGTGCCGCGCCAGACGCCGCCGGTGAACGCGGTCAGGAAGACGCCCCAGGTGCCCGCGCGCAGGGCCGCCGCGATCACCGCGGCGCCGGCCGCGAACATGCCCAGGACGACGCCCTTGGTCAGTCCGTTGGTGAACGGGATCCACTGGTTCCACGGGTAGTTGTCGACCGTCAGGGCGGTCCAGGCGCCGACCGCGCCCCAGGCCACCACGCCCGCGGCGATCCCGGTGGCGAACAAGTTGCCGATCCGGTTCCTGGGCAGCATGTCAGCGGGTGCCGCCGGGCTTCCAGAGGATCTCGTTCCCGTCCGACGACACCCGGCACAGGATGAACAGCAGGTCGCTCAGCCGGTTCAGGTAGGTCGCCGTCAGCGGGTTCATGTCGTCGTGGACCTCCAGGGCCGCCCACGTCGAGCGTTCGGCGCGGCGGACGGCCGTGCGGGCGACGTGCAGCAGGGCGGTGCCCGCCGAGCCGCCGGGCAGGATGAACGAGCGCAGCGGCTTCAGCCGGGCGTTGAACTCGTCGCACTGCGACTCCAGCCACTCAACGTAGGACGCCTCGACCCGCAGCGGAGGGAACTCGGGGTCGGGCACGACCGGCGTGCACAGGTCGGCCCCCACGTCGAACATCTCGTTCTGGACGCGCAGCAGCACCGCCCCGATCTCCTCCGGCGGGCTGCCCATGGCGAGGGCGACGCCGATGGCCGCGTTGGCCTCCTCGACGTCGGCGTAGGCCGCGAGCCTCGGGTCGGTCTTGGCGGTGCGGGACATGTCGCCGAGGGCGGTCGTGCCGTCGTCGCCGGTCTTCGTGTAGATCTTCGACAGCACCACCGGCTGGTCGTTCCTGTCAGGCGTCATGCCGCCAAGCGTAGTCATGTGGCAAATGTCATCTCGTTCGGCTGCGGAATCCCCGGCCGACCGTTGATTTCCACGTCTACAGGTCATCGACCGGCAAAGCCAAGATGGTGTCATGTTGGAAATCAAGGGACTGCGCAAGATATTCGGGGCGGGCAAGGTCGCCCTCGACGGGGTGAGCTTCGAGGTCCCGGCCGGGCAGATGTTCGGCTTCGTGGGCGCCAACGGGGCCGGGAAGACGACGACGATGCGCATCGTCATGGGCGTGCTGCAGGCCGACGAGGGCGAGGTGCTCTGGAAGGGGCGCCCGCTGACGTTCGCCGAGCGGCGCACCTTCGGCTACATGCCGGAGGAGCGGGGCCTCTACCAGAAGATGCGGGTCGGGGAGCAGATCGACTACTTCGGGCGGCTCCACGGCATGGACGCGGGGGCGGTCGGCAAGGCCCGCGACGAGCTCATCGCGCGCCTCGGGCTGACCGAGCGGGTCGGCGACACCGTCGAGTCGCTCTCGCTGGGCAACCAGCAGCGGGTGCAACTGGCCGTGGCCCTCATCCACGACCCCGAGCTGCTCATCCTCGACGAGCCGTTCTCGGGCCTCGACCCGATCGCGGTCGACGTCCTGGCCGAGGTGCTGCACGAGCGGGCGCGCGGGGGCGTGCCGGTCATCTTCTCCAGCCACCAGCTGGAGCTGGTCGAGCGGCTCTGCGACTCGGTCGGGATCGTGGCCGGCGGCCGCATGATGGCGAGCGGGTCGGTCGAGGAGCTGCGCGACGCCGAGGGGCGGCGCCTGCGGGTGGTCGTCCGCGACCCCAAGCCGGGCTGGGCCGACGGCCTGCCGGGCGAGCTGAGCAGGGACGGCGACCGCGACGTGCTGACGGTCGTCGGCGGCGACGACCAGACCGTCCTGCGGCGGGCCGTCGACGCCGGGCACGTCGAGTCGTACGGGGTCGAGCGGCCCACGCTGGTCGAGATCTTCAGGGAGGCAGTGGCATGAAGGGCCTTTTGATGGTGGCCGGGCGCGAGATCCGCACCCAGGTCAGGACGCGGGCGTTCGTGATCGGCCTGATCGTGTCGGCGCTGCTGACCGGCGGCATCGCGTTCGCGCCCAAGTTGTTCGGCGGGCCCGACGAGTACAACCTCGGCCGGGTCGGCGGCCAGGAGCTGGCCGTCCAGGCGCTCGCCCCCGAGGCGAAGATCACCTGGAAGACCTATCCCGACGAGCGGGCCGCCACGACGGCGGTCCTCGACGGCGACGTCGACGTCGCGCTGGTCGACGGGACGCGGGTGCTGACCAACGGCGACATCGACGACCAGCTCGGGCTGCTGCTGCAGAGCGCGAACCGCGAGGCGCAGATCGGCGCGGCCGGGGTGACCCTGACGCCGCTGGAGATGACGTCGGTCGGGGCCGACACCCGCTACGAGTCGGCGCGGCAGGGCATCGCGACCGTGGTGGTGCTGCTCCTGTTCTTCATGATCATGAGTTCGGTCATGGTGGTCGCCATGGGCGTCGTCGAGGAGAAGGGCAGCCGGATCGTCGAGATCCTGCTCATCTCGATCAGGCCCTGGCAGCTGCTCGGCGGCAAGATCTTCGGGCTCGGGGTGGTCGGGTTCATCAACCTCACGGCGGTGGTGGCCGCCGGGCTCGTCGGGGCGTTCCTGTCCGGGTTCGCCACCGACTTCCCGCCCGGCATGGCCGGCATCGTGGTGAGCGCGATCGCCTGGTGGATCCTCGGTTACGCCTTCTTCGCCGCCCTCGCCGGGTCGCTCGCCTCGCTGGTGTCGCGCCAGGAGGAGGTCGGCAACGTGCTCCAGCCGATGATGATGCTGTTCCTCATCTCGTACGGCGTCTCGTTCTTCGCCTCCAACAGCCCCGACCACCCGGTGGCCGAGATCCTCTCGTTCGTGCCGCCGTTCTCGTCGATGATCATGCCCGTGCGGGTGGCGGCCTCGGAGGTGGCCATCTGGGAGGTGCTGCTGTCGGGCGGCTTGATGGTGCTCGCGGTGGCGGGGACGCTGATGGTGGGCGGGCGCATCTACGAGCGCGCGGTGCTGCGTACCGGCAGGCGGTTGAAGGTTTCCGAGGTTCTGCGCACGAAGTGACCCACCTAAGATGGGCAGGCGATGATGGACAAAGCGATCAAAAGAGTGCGGCGAGTCGTCCGGTGGACGCTCAACACGACTCTTGGGCTGGTCTGGTTCGTCGTCGCGCTCGGCCTGGTCAGCGGCCAGGAGAACGGACCGGTCGACTGGTGGCGGCTCGGCCCCGCGCTGGCCCTCGTCGTGGTGTTCACCGTCCTGTTCCTCCGGGTCACCAAGGCCATCCTCGACCGGCGCTACGCCAAGCGTGAGCTGATCGCCGGAGCGGTCATCGCGCTGGTGGTGGCGGTCGTCGGCCCCGGCGCCCCGACCTCGTGGTCGTTCGTCGCCTTCGCCTGGTTGTCGATCGCCGCGATCGGGGTGCGGGTGCGCACCGCCTGGATCCTGTCGATCGCCACCCTGGCGGTGATGGGGCCGCTCAACGGCTACCAGATGATCGTGTTCACGGCCGAGGCCGACTCGGCCACCCGGGCCGGGATACTCGTCGGCTCCTTCGCCTACACGGCCCTGATGTGCGCCACCCTGCCGTGGGCCAACCGCCTGTGGGTGTGGATCTGGCGCATCGCCGAGGAGGCCCACGAGGGCCGTGAGGCGCAGGCCCGCCTGGCGGTCGCCGAGGAGCGCCTGCGGTTCGCCCGCGACCTCCACGACCTGGTCGGCCACCAGCTCTCGGCCATCGCGGTCAAGAGCGAGCTGGCCGTCCGGCTCGGCGGCGACACCCCGGCGAGCGCCGAGATGGCCGAGGTGCGCGGCCTGGCCCGCACCGCCCTGCGCGAGCTGCGCGAGGCGGTCAAGGGCTACCGCCAGCTCGACCTGACCGCCGAGCTCGCCAGCGTACGGGGGGTGCTGGAGGCCGCCGGCATCGCCTGCGACCTCAAGCTGCCCTACCGCGAGGCCCCCGGCGACACCGCCCCGGTGTTCGCCTGGGTGGTCCGCGAGGCGGTCACCAACGTGCTCCGCCACAGCACCGCCACCACCTGCGAGATCACTCTCCGGCTCACGTCGGAGGAGACGATCCTGGAGGTGCGCAACAACGGCGTCCAGAAGGACGCCGTGAAGAACGGCGAGGGCAGCGGCCTGGCGGGGCTGGCCGAGCGGCTCGGCGCGGTCGGCGGGAAGCTGACGGCCGAGCCCGACCGGAAGGGCGGCTTCGTGCTGAGGGCCGCCGCCCCGGCGGCGCGCGAACCGGCGCTGGCGGGCCGGTCGTGATCCGCGTCCTGCTGGCCGACGATCAGCACCTCATCAGGCAGGCCATCGCCACCCTGCTCGACCTGGAGCCCGACATCACCGTCGTGGTCCAGGTCGGCAGGGGAGACGAGGTGGGGCCCGCCGTGGCCGAGCACACGCCCGACGTGCTGGTGCTCGACGTGGAGATGCCCGGCCTCGACGGCCTGAGCGTCGCCGAGTCGATGCCCGGCCAGGCGATGCTGATCCTCACCAGCTTCGGCCGCCCCGGCTACCTGCGCCGCGCGCTGGCGGCGGGGGTGCGCGGCTTCGTCCCGAAGGACGCCTCCGCCGAGGAACTGGCCGCCGCCATCCGCAAGGTGCACGCCGGCGGCCGTTACCTCGACCCCGAGATGGCCGCCTCGGCGATGATGGCCGGGGAGTCGCCGCTGACCGACCGCGAGCGCGACGCCCTCGCGCTGGCCGCCTCCGGGGCCTCGGTCGGCGAGATCGCCGCGTCGCTGCATCTGAGCGAGGGCACGGTGCGCAACTACCTGTCGAACGCGATCGCCAAGCTGGGCGCGGTCAACCGCATCGGGGCGATCCGGACTGCTCAGGACATGGGCTGGATCTGACGGGTCGTTCCGGGCTCGTGACGGCTTTCTGTGTCATGGTGTGACTACGGAACGTGATCTCGTTTCGCCCGCTCCGGGGCGCCGGTCCCGGTGTTCACATATTTGCGGCCCCTGGCCCCCTCACAGATCCTTTCTGCAGGCGGGCCAGGGTCCGCGGACGCCCGGTCACGACTGGAACGACCGCCGGAACACGTGCACGGCGGTGGCGACCAGCAGGTCCTTCTCCGGCCGGTCGTCCGACAGGACCCACTCGATGAGCAGCTCGGTGAGCGCCCCTATCAAGGCCAGCGCGAGCAGGTGGAGCTCGGCGGGCAGCTCTTCCTGCAGCCCCTTCAGCGAGCTCTCGATCATGTGGGTGAACCCGGCGACCGCCTTCTGCCGCGACCCCGACAACACGTCGCCCGCGCGGCGCACCTCTAAGTGCATGATGCGGGCCCGGCGGACGTCGAGCGTCACGAAGCGCACGTACTCCGTTATCCCGGCGACGATGCGCCCTTCCAGGGTGGGCGGCGCGTTCTCGATGGCGGCGCCGACCGCGTTGAGGGTGTCGTCGACGCAGCGTTCGTAGACGGCCCGCATCAGCTCCTCGCGGCCCGCGAAGCACTCGTAGAACGCGCGGTTGGAGATGTGCGCGGTCGAGCAGAGCCGCTCGATCGTCGTCGCGTGGAAGCCGGGATTGGCGAACAGGCCGTAGGCGGCGCTGATGAGCCGCTCCCGGCGGTCGGCGACCCGTTCGGCCGCCGACATCCCCCGATATTCTCGTCCCGTCACCGTTTCACCTCGCCGTCCTGGCCCCCCCAGAAGGCACCATTATGGACGCAAGATCTTTTTAACGGAAGTATCGGGAAATTAGCTTCTTTTATGCAAGTTGGTTATCGGATGTCACTAAAGCAGGCCACGGTTGAGCGCGGTGGTGACGGCGGCGGTGCGGTCGGAGACGCCCAGCTTCCCGAACACCCGCAGCAGGTGGGTCTTGACGGTCGTCTCACTGATGAACAACTCCCGCCCGATCTCCGCGTTGGTCAGCCCGCGTGCCACCAAAGACAGTACCTCGGTCTCCCGGGGTGACAGCGACTCGATTACGGGCGCCCTCATTCGGGTGACCAGCCGGGTCGCCACACTGGGGGAGAGCACCGTCTCGCCGCGCGCCGCCGCCTTGATCGCGCCCAGCAGGTCGGCCCGCGAGGTGTCCTTCAGCAGATAACCGGCCGCGCCCGCCTCGACCGCCCGCACGATGTCCTGATCGGTCTCGTACGTGGTCAGCACGATGACCCGGGCCCCCGGCTGACCCGCGAGGATCCGGCTGGTCGCGCCGACGCCGTCGCCGCCGGGCATGCGCAGGTCCATCAGCACCACGTCGGGCGTGAGGTCGCGGGCCCGGACGACGGCCTCGTCGCCCGAACCGGCCTCGCCGACCACCGTGATGCCCTCGTTGCCGTCGATCATCCCGCGCAGGCCCTCACGGACCACCGGGTGATCGTCGACGATCATGAGCCGGATCATCTCTCTCCCATCGGCAGCGTCACGTGGACCGTGGTCCCCTCACCGGGCGCGCTCACGAGATCGAGACGCCCGCCCTGCTGTTCGATTCTGGCCCGCATCCCGCGCAACCCGAACCCGGCCCCCGCGGCGGGATCGAAGCCGGCGCCGTCGTCGGCGACGGCCAAAGTGACGTCATTACGGCCATAGCCGAGCGTCACCCGGACCGACGCCGCCGCCGCGTGCTTGCGGACGTTGGCCAGCGCCTCCTGGGTGGTCCTGATCAGCACCACCTCGCTGCTCGGCGGCAGCTTGCGCGACTCGCCCTCGACCGTGTGCGCCACCGTGACGCCGATCTCCTCCGCCAACCGCAGCGAGAGCCGGCGTACCGCGTCGTCGAGCGTCGAGCCGTCGAGCGGCGCCGGGCTGAGCGCCGCGACCAGCGCGCGGGCCTCGGCCAGGTTCTCCCGGGCCGTCTGTACGGCCAGACCGAGGTGCCGCGCCGGATCGCGCCCGGCCTGGGCCGCCTGGATGAGCATGATGATGCTGGTGAACCCCTGGGCGATCGTGTCGTGGATCTCCCCGGCGAGCCGCTCGCGCTCGGCCAGCGCGCCCTTCTCGACCGAGAGCCGCCGCACCTCGGCCTCGCTCGCCTCCAGCTGCCTGATCAGGTCGGCCCGCTCGGCGCTCTGGCGGATGATCCGGGTTATCCACGGCCCGAACACCAGCGAGAAGGTCAGCGCGATCAGGGTGGTGCCGGTGAACCTGACCAGGTCGGGGAACTCCAGATCGGTCTGCCCGATGAACCACGCCACGGGCGACACGTTGAGCAGCACCACCACCGCGGCGGCCAGCCGCCCGCTGAGCAGCATGAACACCTGCGGGCAGAGGGTGAACAGCCCGAACGACGCGTTCGGCACGATCAGCGTCGCCGGGATGAACGCCAGGCAGAGCAGGGCGACGTAGAGGATCGCCCGGGGGCTGTCCTCCTCGTCGCCGATGATCAGCTTCCGGCCCATGAGCAGGTAGGCCGCCGCGCACAGGAGCATCAGCCCGATGGTGACGGCCCGCTGCACCGGGGTGGCCACCTCGTCGTACAGGACGAAGAGCAGGGCCGTCGTCCAGGCCAGGCCGAAGAGGATCTCCCAGCCCCGGAACGACTCCCACGCGTTGGTCTCCTCGGGGAAGGCGGCCCGGACCTCGGGCCGCCTGCCCATGAAGGCCCTCAGCTTTCGCCGCGGTTGGTCCACCGGAACGTCGCCAGGCAGAGCACCAGCCCGCCTGCCAGCCACAGTCCCAGCACCATCGCCACCTTCGGCAGTTCGTACGACCCCGTCAGCTCCAGGGCGGCCCCAGCGTCGCCGAGGAACACCGACCGCAGGCCCTGGCACATCCACTTCAGCGGGAAGACCGCCGCGACGTTGTTCAGCCATGAGGGAAGCTCCGTGAAGGGGATGTAGACGCCGGAGATGAACTGGAGCAGCACGTAGGGCATGGAGACCACGGCGGCGGCGCTCTTGGCGTTGCGCGGCAGGCTGCTGACCGCGATCCCCAGGAGAGCCGCGCCCGCCAGGCCGAGCGTGAGCACCCAGACAAGTGTCGCCCATCGGCTGAAATCGGTGGGAAGTTCGAGGTCGAACAGCAGCACCGCGACCAGCAGCAGCAGCGCCACCTCGATGGCCGAGAGCACCAGCGAGCTGACCAGCTTCCCGACGAAGTAGGCCGCGCGCGGCATCGGGGTGCCCGCCAGGCGCTTCAGCGTGCCGTCGTCGCGGTCGATGGCGATGCCGATCGCGAGGTTCTGGAACGCCACGCCCATCACGCCGGCGCCGATCAGCCCGGCCGAGTAGAGCTGGGCGACCGTGATGCCGGTGCCCTCCAGGTCGCCTTCGAAGATCGAGCCGAACAGCACCAGCAGGATGATCGGGAAGGAGAAGGTGAAGATGACGGCGTCGCGCTGGCGGAAGAAGAGCTTGGTCTCCAGCGACGCGCGGGCGAGGCCGATGGTCAGGGTGGCGGTCATTGGGCGTCCCCGATCAGGTCCAGGTAGATGTCTTCGAGGGAGGGCCGCACGATCTGCAGGCCCGGGATCTCGCCGTCGTACTTCTCGGCGAGGGTGCGCACCAGCGCGGTGGGGGTGCCGGTCTCGGCGTAGCCGTCGGCCCAGGTGACGCGGGCGCTGGCGGTGGCCCGCCCGCCCAGCGTGCTCGGGGTGCCCTCGGCGACGATGCGTCCCCGGGCGATGACCGCCACGCGGTCGGCGAGCGCCTCGGCCTCGTCGAGGTAGTGGGTGGTCAGCACGATCGTGGTGCCCTCGGCCGACAGCGACCTGATCAGGTCCCAGAACTGGCGGCGGGCCTCGGGGTCGAAGCCGGTCGTGGGCTCGTCGAGGAAGAGCAGCTCGGGACGGCCGACGATGCCGAGGGCGACGTCCACCCTGCGGCGCTGGCCGCCGGAGAGCTGGCGGATGCGGGCGCCGGCCTTCTCGCTCAGCCCGACCTTGGCGATGACCTCGTCGGGGTCCTTGCTGTCGGGGTAGTAGCGGGCGAAGTGGCGGACCGTCTCGCGGACGGTGAGCTCGGCGGCGTCGTTTGCGGTCTGCAGCACGATGCCGACCCTGGCCCGCCACGCGGTGGTGGCCTGCCCGGGGTCGACGCCGAGGACGGAGACCTCGCCGGCGTCGCGCTTGCGGTAGCCCTCGAGGATCTCCACCGTGGTGGACTTCCCGGCGCCGTTGGGGCCGAGGATGGCGAACACCTCGCCGGTGCGTATGTCGAGGTCCAGGCCCCCGACGGCCTGGACCTCACCGTAACGCTTGGTCAGGCCGCGAACGTGGATCGCTGTCGTCATGGGTAAAGCGTCGCCAAAACCGCGCCCGCCGGGGACCTCCTCCCGGTCGACCGCCCTGTCCTCCGAACGATGGACATCTAGGGTGGCGATGTGACGAAGTCGGAGATCTGGCCACGTGTCCACGCGGAACGGGCCGCCCTGGCGGGCGACCTCGACGGCCTCGACGACGACCGCTGGGAGACCCCCTCGTTGTGCGCCGGCCTGACCGTGCGCGAGGTGCTCGCCCACCTCACCGCCGGGGCGAGCCTCGGGCCGGTCCGCTGGATGGCCGGGGTGCTCCGCAAGCGCTTCGACTTCGACGCGATGGTCGCCTACCGGCTGGCCCAGCAGCTCGGCGCCTCACCGCGGGAGACCTTCGACCGGTTCCGGCGGGTGGTCACCAGCACGGTCAAGGCGCCGATCCCGGTCGAGGCGGTGCTCGGGGAGGCGATCGTGCACGGCGCGGACATCCGCCGCCCCCTGGGCATCGTCCACGACAGCCCGATCGCGACGCTGACCCTGGTGGCCGGCTATTACGCGGGCAGCGACATGGTCGTCGAGGCCAAGGGGCGCATCGTGGGCCTGCGGCTGCAGGCCGACGACGGCGACTTCGCGACCGGTTCGGGCCCGCTCGTCACCGGGCCGACCCTGGCGCTGATCATGGCCATGACCGGCCGTCCGGTCTTCCTGGACGATCTCGACGGCCCCGGCGTCGCGACCCTGCGCGAGCGGTCGGGCTGAGGCGTCAGAAGAGCGTGGGGTTCTCGGGCTCGATGCCGCGCAGGCCGTCGTAGTCGAGGGTCACGCAGTCGATGCCCCGGTCCATCGCCAGCACCTTGGCCTGGGGCTTGATCTCCTGGGCGGCGAAGACGCCGCGTACGGGCGCGAGCAGGGGGTCGCGGTTGAGCAGTTCGAGGTAGCGGGTGAGCTGCTCGACGCCGTCGATCTCGCCCCGGCGCTTGATCTCGACGGCGACCGTCGCGCCGCTCTGGTCGCGGCAGAGGATGTCGACCGGGCCGATCGCGGTCATGTATTCACGCCGGACCAGCGTGTAGCCCGCGCCCAGGGTGGTGATGTGCTCGGCGAGGAGCTCCTGGAGGTGCGCCTCCACGCCGTCTTTCTGCAGGCCGGGGTCGACGCCGAGCTCGTGCTTGGAGTCGTGCATGATCTCGTCCATCGTGAGGATCAGCTTCTCGCCGGTCTTGCTGTGGGTGACCGTCCAGGTGCCTTCGTCCTCGCGGATCTTGCAAGGCGGGTTCATCCAGTTCAGGGGCTTGAAGGCGCGGTCGTCGCAGTGGATCGACACGCTGCCGTCGGCCTTGATGAGGATGAGCCTGGGCGCCATCGGCAGGTGTGCCGTCAACCGTCCCACGTAATCCACGCTGCATCGCGCGATGACCAGCCGCATGCCCGAACCTTACCGGCGAACGCGGCTCTGGGAGACTCGGAGCCGGAGGTGGTCTCGTGGAGACGGTTGGGGTGGCCGGGCTCGGCACGATGGGGGCGGGCATCGCCGAGGTGTTCGCCCGCGCGGGGCTCGCGGTCGTCGGCGTGGAGGCCGACGAGGCGGCGCTGGCGCGGGGCCGCGGGCACCTGGAGCGGTCGACCGGGAAGGCCGTCGAGAAGGGGCGGCTCACCGCGGCGGAGCAGCGGGCGATCCTCGATCGGATCACCCTGGCGACCGACCGGGCCGCCTTCGCCGGGGCCGATCTGGTCGTCGAGGCGATCCCCGAGCTCATGGAGCTCAAGCTGCCGCTGTTCGCCGACCTCGACCGGATCTGCAAGCCGTCGGCGATCCTGGCCACCAACACCTCCTCGCTGCCGGTCACCGAGATCGCCCTCGCGACGGGCCGGCCCTCCCACGTCGTGGGCATGCACTTCTTCAACCCGGCGCCGGTCATGCGGCTGGTCGAGGTCGTCGGCACACCCCACAGCACCGTCGCCGAGGAGGTCGCGGCCCTGGCCCGCCGGATCGGCAAGCGCCCGGTGGTCGTCGGCGACCGGCCCGGCTTCGTGGTCAACCGGCTGCTGCTCGGCTACCTCAACCACGCCTGCCGGCTGCTCGACCAGGGGGTGGCCTCCAAGGAGGCGATCGACACCGCGATGGTCGTCCAGGCCGGGCTGCCGATGGGCCCCTTCGCCCTGCTCGACCTGATCGGGCTCGACACGGCGTACGAGATCTGCGGCGTGCTGCACCGCGACGGCGGCGACCCCCGGCACGAGCCGGCGCGGTCGCTGGAGAAGCTCGTCGAGCAGGGCCGCCTGGGCCGCAAGACGGGCGGCGGCTTCTACGACGGGAAACCGGGCACCGAGGAGGGCTTCGACGCCATGGTGCTGCTGCGGCCCTACCTGGTCGACGCCATCGAGATGGCCAACAGCGGCTACGCCTCCCAGGACGACGTCGACGAGGCCATGAAGCTGGGCTGCGGATATCGGTCGGGGCCGTTCGAGACCATCGGCGCCCTCCGGATGCGCTCGCTCGACGATTTCCCGGAGCTGGAAGAATAGGACGTATGAGCCCCCGCCGCGCCCGCCGCGCCGACGAGTCCCCCAAAGGGCCGATCCGCCCTGCGGGGATCGACCGCGTCGAAGAGGCGGCCGACGGCGACTGGGTGGTCCGCACGGTCACCGGCGGTTCCGCCGACCGGCCCTACCGCTGCCCGGGTTGCGACCAGTCGATCCGCCCGGGTGTGCCCCACATCGTGAGCTGGCCCCATTGGGCCGGCGGCGAGGAGGAGCGCCGCCACTGGCACACCGCCTGCTGGCGCAACCGCCTCAACCGCGGCCCCGGCCGCACCCGCTACTGAAGAGGAGACGACGACAGTGGAGATCCGGGCGTCGACGGTGCTGCCGGCCCGCCGCACCGACATCGAGCTGCAGACCGCCGACGAGCTGACCCTGGTCGGTGAGCTGGCGCTGCCCGAGAGCACGCCGCCGGTCGCCACGCTGATCTGTCTCCACCCGCTGCCGACCCACGGCGGCATGATGGACAGCCACGTGCTGCGCAAGGCGTCGTTCCGGCTGCCCGCCCTGGCCGACATCGCGGTGTTGCGGTTCAACACCCGCGGCACCTCCTCCGAACGCGGCACCTCCCAGGGCGAGTTCGAAGACGGCGTGGGGGAGCGGCTCGACGTCGCCGCCGCGCTGGAGTTCGCCGAGTTCAACGACCTGCCCCGGCCGTGGCTGCTCGGCTGGTCGTTCGGCACCGAACTGGCGCTGCGGTGGGGCCGCGACCCGCTGGTCGAGGGGGCGATCCTGCTGTCGCCGCCGCTCAGGCGGGCCGGCGACGCCGACCTCGACGCGTGGGCCGACTTCGGCCGGCCGCTGGTCGCCCTGGTGCCCGAGTTCGACGACTACCTGCGTCCCGCCGAGGCGGCCGACCGCTTCAAGCGGGTGCCGCAGGCCGAGGTCGTCGGCGTCGACGGCGCCAAGCACCTGTGGGTGGGGGAGCCCTATGTCCGGATCGTGCTCGATCACATCGTCGAGAGGCTGAACCCGGCGGCGGCGCCCCTCGCCACCGAAGTACCGTGACGACGTGAGGTTGTATACCCGGACGGCCGGAAGCGGCCTCCCCCTCGTGCTGCTGCACGCCTTCCCGCTGTCGTCGGCCATGTGGCTGGCCCAGCGCGGCGGCCTGGCCGCCGGCTGCCAGGTCGTCACGCCCGACCTGCGTGGCTTCGGCGGCTCCCAACTGGGCGACGACGAACCGTCGCTCGACGCCATGGCCGACGACGTGGCCGAGCTCCTCGACGGCCTCGGCGTCGAGAGGGCCGTGGTCGGCGGCCTGTCCATGGGCGGCTACGTGGTGATGGCGCTGGCCCGCCGCCACCCCGAACGGCTGGCGGGGGTGATCCTCGCCAACACCAAGGCCGCCCCCGACACCCCGGAGGCGGCGGCCAACCGCGAGACGGTCGCCCGGCGGCTCCTCGACGGCGGCGACCTGCTCGACACGGTGCCCAACCTGCTCGGCCCGACGTCGCTGGAGCGCCGCGGCATGGTCGTCGGCCGGGTACGCGGCCTCGTCGGCGCCGCCCCGGCGCAGGCGGCGGCCTGGGCCCAGCGCGCGATGGCCGCCCGCCCCGACTCCTTCGACACCCTGCGCGGCCTGACGGTCCCGGCCCTGGTCATCGCGGGCGACGAAGACAAGATCACCCCCACCGCCGAGGCCGAGGCCATGACCAAGGCGATCCCCGACGCCCGCCTGGTGGTGATCGGCCACGCGGGCCACCTGTCGGCGATCGAGACCCCAGAGACCTTCAACCGCGCGGTGGCGTCCTTCCTCACCGACCTGTCGTGAGGCTCAGCCCGTTCAGCGTCTCAGGACCATGACGTCGGCGAGCATCGTGTCGGGGGCCGGGCGGCAGGTGCCGGTGATCTTCCAGCCCCAGTGTTCGTAGATGTCGTGGGCGGCCGCCTCGGGCAGGGACAACAACGTCGCGTAGGGCTCCTCGCGGCCGTGGAGGAGTTCGGCGAGGAGGCGTCTGCCGATGCCGCGGCCCCGGTATTCGGCCCGCAGGTTGAGTTCGACGACCGCGAACTTGTCGGCCGCGACGACCTCGGGCGGGCCGGGGGTGCTGTCGCCGCCCCACCAGCGGCCGGCCGGCATGGTGAAGCCGAAGGCGAAGCCCGCCAGCGTCGGGCCGTCTTCGACGGCGACCAGAGTGAAGCCGGGGCGGTCGAGCTGGTTGCCCGTTCGTTCGCGGTAGCGGTCGGGGTGGTAGAGGGGGCCCGAGTTGTACGGGGGTTCGGCCCTGATGAGGGTGTAGACGGCGGTGTAGTCGTCGTCGACGACGACGGCCGCGTCGGGGCCGGTCAGGTGGGTGAAGATGACGTTCACGACATGCCTCCGCGTAAGCCGGCCACCCGGTCGCGGAAGGAGCGCAGTGCCTCGTGTCCGGCGGGGGCCTGATCCGCGACCATAGTCGCCAGTTGCCCCACATAGTGGGAATATCCGGCAGATTGCGCGACCGTCAGCGCCCTCTCCGCGTGCGCCAGCCCGGCCTCGACCTCGCCGCCGCGTACGGCCGACATCGCCTCGTGCAGCCGGATCTGGGCGACCGGCCTGATCGCGCCGGGCGCGTAGGCCGCGACGGCCTCCGCCTGGGCGTTCGCGGCGCCGGGATGCCCGGCCAGGGTGTAGACGAGAGAACGGGTGTGCAGCAGGCGGGTGGCCGGCCAGCCCTCGGCCGAGGCGGCGTCGCCGGTGACGTCGGCGGGCAGCCGGTCGAAGACCCGGGCCTGCTCGTCGAGGTCGGCGTAGGCCGCCGCGAGGTCGCCCAGCAGCACCTTCGCGTGCGCCCGTGCGCCCAGGGCGCGGGCTCGCGCGACCGACGGCCGGTCTGCCGCGAGGGCCTCTCCGGCCCGCGCGAGCACCAGGGTGAGCGGCCTCTTCTCGTACAGGGCCTGGATGGCCTCCTGCGCGACGACGAACGCCCGCATGTCGTCGCCCGCGGCGACGGCGGCGCGGCGGGCGGCTGCCCACCAGTGGCGCGACTCGTGCTCGCGCCCGGCCGAGCCGAGCGCGTAGGCCAGCAGGTAGAGCAGCCGGGTGCGCACCCGGGCCCAGGCGGGCGGGTCTCCCTTGACGTGGGTCAGCGCCGTCTCCAGCGCCAGGACGTCGGCCGACAGACGCCCTATTCCGTCGGTGGCCGGGTGGGCGCCGACCCCGTGGGCGTGCTCCCACGCGACCTCCTCCCAGAAAGCCAGGTCGGGACCGCCCAGGCGGCGTTCGACCAGCATCCGGATCCGTTCCAGCCCGTCGGTCGCCGGAAGGGCCCCGGACGCGCCCCCCAGCACGATTCCGATCAGGCCGAGCGCCTCTCGTCGTTCCGTCGGACCCACCTCCACGTCGTGCAGCCTGATCAGTTCGCCGCCGGCTCCCAGCGCGGCGTCCAAGGCCGACACCACAGCCGAACTCGGGATGTTCTTCCCGAATTCGAGCGCGGAAATGTAGCTGGGAGAACAGTTGGCCCGGCGGGCGAGGCCACGAATGGAGAGGTCACCTCTCAGGCGGCGAAGGGCCTCCCCGAATGACTCCATAGTGCGCACAGCTCCCTGCCCTCAGGGGGGAACGCTGTCCTGTCCTTGACCGGACACGACTGGACAGCCGGTGAATGGACGCTGACCCCGAGTGTAGGGATGCTTACGCTCAGGCATATGGCAAGCGGCGGAATGTAATTCTCGAGGCAAATGTCGTAGAACGAGGCTTACGACGGGCGGGCGGTATGCGCACATGGCACTCGAAGTCGCGACGCGATACGAACTGTTCCCCGCGCAGCCGAGATCGGCCGCCCTGGCCCGCGACCGGGTCCGCGCCCTGCTCGCCGACTGGGGCCTCGACGACCTGGCCGAGACGACCGAGCTGGTCACGGCCGAACTGATCTCCAACGCGGTGAAGGTGAGCGAGCCCGGCGGCCGGGTCGGCCTGGGCGTCTACCGATCGGGCGGCGCGGTCGTCGTGGAGGTCTGGGACGGCGAGCGCCTGCCGCCGCGCCTGCTCGACCCGGGCCCCGACGACATCGGCGGCCGGGGGCTCATGCTCGTCGGGGTGCTGACCCGGCGCTGGGGCTACCGCTGGCCCGTGACCGGCGGCAAGGTCGTCTACGCGGTGGTCGACGCGGCGATGTGAGGCCGGGCCCGCCGGTGAAAAAGAACGGCCGGCGCCTCCCTCAACGCCGGCCGAACCTGTCTTCCTCCCTCTAGGACCGGCGCGACCGGTCTGAAGACGCTTCAACCATGACGTGAATTCAGCGTGGATTGCGTGAATTGCGGTGGCCGGTACCGGTCAGTGACCGGAATCTGCCAAGGTTGTCCCATGTGGGAAGCCATCGGACTGAGCTCCCTCGAAGAGCGTCTCTACCGGCTCCTCCTGCGTGACCCGAAGATCACGCCGGACGAGGCGGCCCGCCGCCTGGAGTCCTCCGCCGAGACCGTCGGGGCCGCGCTGGCGCGTCTGCAGGAGACCGGCCTCATGGAGTCCGACCCCCTCGCGGGCTTCCGCCCCGCCGACCCTCGCATGGCCATCGGGTCGGCGATCAGGCGCCGCCGGGCCGAGCTCGACCGGCTCGCCGTCGAGGCCGAGGAACTGGCGACCGACTTCCAGGAGGGCCTGCTGCGGGCCGACCCCGGGCGGGTCATCGAGGTCGTCGAAGGGGCCGCCGCCGCCGGGCGCAAGGTCGCCGAGCTGCTCGCGCAGGCGCAGGAGGAGATCCTCGCCATCGACACCCCGCCCTACGCCACCAGCGGCGCGTCGATCGCCGCCGAGTCGGCCGCGCTCGCCCGCGGCGTGCGGGTGCGGGCGCTCTACTCCTCGCTGGTGCTCGACATCCCCAAGAAGCTCGACGAGATCCGCCAGGTGACCGCCCGGGGGGAGCAGGCCCGGATCCTGGCCGAGGTGCCCATCAAGCTCATCCTGGTCGACCGTTCCACCGCGCTGCTGCCGCTGACCGACCGGGAGGAAGGCGTCCGGTTCACCTCGGTCGTGGTCGGACGCAGCGCCCTCACCAACGCCCTCGTCGCCCTCTTCGAAACGTTGTGGCGCGAGGCGTCGCCGGTCTGGGGCAACGGCACCGGCGCGATCGACGGCGTCGACCAGCAGATCCTCGAACTGCTCGCGGTCGGCATGAAGGACGAGGCGATCCTGCGCCAGCTCGGCATGTCCGAGCGCACCCTGCGCCGCCGCATCGCCACGCTCCTGAGCAGGCTGGGCGCGACGGGCCGCTTCCAGGCGGGGGTGCAGGCCGCGCGCAAGGGCTGGATCTAGGTCTTCCGTTACGGCTCCGCCCACCCCGGCGCCGACCACCGCCCGGGGTGCGCGCCGCACCCGGCGCCAACCGGCCGCGCGGGCGGGCGTACAGACGAGAAAGGCCCGGCGGAAACCCGCCGGGCCCTTCTCGTGTCCTGTAGCCGTTCGCCCCGAGTCGATCCGAGTGTTACTCCTGCCACCACTCCGCGTCGTCGTCGGCCTTGGCGGCCGCAACGGGCTCGGCCGGCTTCGGCACGGGCTTGTGCTCGACCGGCGGGGCCGCCGACAGGGCGGGCTTGACCGGCGCGGCCACGACGGGCGCGGGCTCCGGCTCCATGCCCGGGAGGGCGGCGCCGCCGAGCAGCTGGCGGAGCTGCGCGAGGTGGCTGGTGATGCTGTCGCGCTGACGGGTCAGCTCGTCGACCTGGCGCTGCATGGCGGTGCGGGTGCGCTCGGCCTCGTTCTTCGCGTCGGTCGTGATCGACTCGGCGCTCGTCTTGGCCTCGGCGACCAGCTGGTCGGCGTTCTTGCGGGCGTTGGCGAGCAGCTGCTTGGCGTGGGTGTCGGCCTCGCGCCGGGTCTGCTCGGCCTGCTGGGTGGCCTTGGTGGCGCGCTGCTCGGCGGTGGCAGCGCGCTGCTCGGCTTCGGCGACCAGCTTCTGGGTGTTGGCCTGCGCGGTGGCGTGGCGCTCGGCCTCCTGGCGCTCGGCCTCCTCGCGGCGGCTGGCGAGCTGGATCTCGAACTCGGCCTCGTCCTGCGCGCGCTTGGCCTCGGACTCCTCGAGCACCCGCTGGGCCTGGGCGCGCATCTCGTCGGCCTGGCGCTTGGCGGTGGTGAGGATCTCGTCGCGCTCGCGCTTGGTGCTGGCGCGCAGCTGGGCGACCTCACGCTCGGTGGTGGTGCGCAGCTTGGCGATCTCGCGCTCGGCGTCGGCGCGCTTCTCGGCGACCTCGTGGTCGGCGGTGGCGCGCTGCTTGGCGACCTCGCGCTCGGTGGTGTTGGTCAGCTCGTCGGCCTCACGCTTGGCCGTGCCCCGGATCTCCTCGGCGTCGCGCTCGGCGGCCGTGCGCATCTCGTCGGCCTCACGCGTCGCGAGCGCCCGCTTCTCGGCGGCCTCGTTCTCGGCGGCGGCCCGGGTGTCGGCGGCGTCGACCTTGGCGGCGGCCTTTATCTCGTTGGCCTCCGACCGCGCCGCCTGCACCAGCTCGGTGGCCTGCTCTTCAGCGAGACGAAGGAGCTGCTCGATCCGGGCGCCGAGGCCCGAGTAGGTCGGACGCTCCTGCTCCTGCAACTGACGCTGCGAGTCGGACAACTCGCGCTGAAGCGAGCCGACCTGCTCGCGCGCCTGCCGCAAATCGGTGTCGAGCTGCTTCAAGTGGTCGTGGACCTGGTGCCGGTCATAGCCGCGAAGCACCACGTCGAATTCCCGGGAGGGGGCGTCTTCGAAGAAATTGTTGAGCTGGGCATCGATGTCGGACTGCATGAGGCTCGATCCTGGGTTGTCGAGACGGCTACACGGGCCGGACGGGGGGTTTGGGACATCCGAGGCGAGGAGCCCAATAGGGTGGGATCCACGTCCGGTGGAAGGCCAGCGTACTCCGAGCGTGCGCCGTTGGAGGCCTCCACGGACTTTCTGCGCGACTTGTTACGTATGAACCTTTCTTACGTTCCATTACTGCCTCGGAGCCTCGACCAGCTCTGTCAGCACTCCTCCCACATCCTTGGGGTGGAGAAACACGATTGAGCTGTTCATAGAGCCATGACGTGGACTTTCATCGAGAAGCCTGATGCCCTTCCCGGCGAGTTCACCCATGGCTCCTCTCACATCGCTAACTCCATATGCGATGTGATGCACACCTTCGCCCCTTTTGGCGAGGTACTTGCCCACCGGCGTGTCGGGACCGAGCGGTTCGAGCAACTGGATGTAGGATCCTCCGCCCTCTCCGTCGGCGATGTGCAGCATGGCCTCCCGTACGCCCTGCGCCTCGTTGACCTCGCGATGGACGACCTGTACGCCGAAGGTCTCCTCGTAGAACTTGATCTTCTCCTCGAGGTTGTGACACGCGATGCCCACATGGTCGATGCGCAGAAACATTGCCCGGCCCTCCTTGACTATCGGCTGAACGCTGCTGGGTATGGTGACACCGTCGCCCCCATATCGTGTAGGAGGCCCTCCAATGTCCGGTTCCGTCATCGTCGCCGGAGCTCGCACGCCCATCGGCCGCTTGCTCGGCGCCCTCTCCGGTCTGTCCGCCGTCGAACTCGGCGGCGTCGCGATCAAGGCCGCACTTCAGCGGGCCGGTGTCGCCCCCTCCGACGTACAGTACGTGATCATGGGGCAGGTCCTCCAGGCGGGCGCGGGGCAGCTTCCGTCCCGTCAGGCCGCCGTGAAAGCCGGCATCCCCATGAGCGTGCCGTCGCTCACGATCAACAAGGTCTGCCTTTCCGGCCTCGACGCCATCGCCCTGGCCGACCAGCTCATCCGCGCCGGCGAGTTTGACATCGTCGTCGCCGGCGGCATGGAATCGATGTCCAACGCGCCGCACCTGCTGCCGGGTCTGCGCAAGGGCGTCAAGTACGGCTCCGCCGAGATCCTCGACTCGATGGCGTTCGACGGCCTCACCGACGCCTACGACCAGATCGCCATGGGCGAGTCGACCGAGCGCCACAACGCCCGCCTCCAGATCTCCCGCGAAGACCAGGACGCCTACGCCGCCCGCTCCCACCAGCTGGCCGCCGCCGCCATCAAGAACGGCGTCTTCGACGACGAGATCGTCGCGGTCGACGAGTTCACCACTGACGAAGGGGTGCGCCCCGACACCACGGCCGAGAAGCTGGCCCGGTTGCGTCCGGCGTTCACGAAGGACGGCACCATCACCGCGGGTTCGGCCTCGCAGATCTCCGACGGCGCGTGCGCGGTCGTCGTCATGTCGAAGACTAAGGCCGAGGAGCTGGGCCTGACCTGGCTGGCCGAGATCGGCGCCCACGGCAACGTCGCGGGCCCCGACAACTCGCTCCAGTCGCAGCCCGCCAACGCCATCGCCCAGGCGCTGGCCAAGCAGGGGCGCACCGCCGCCGACCTCGACCTCGTCGAGATCAACGAGGCGTTCGCCCAGGTCGTGCTCCAGTCGGCCAAGGAACTCGGGCTCTCCCTCGACCAGGTGAACGTCAACGGCGGCGGCATCGCGCTCGGCCACCCGATCGGCGCCTCGGGCGCCCGGATCGTGCTGGCCCTCGCCCACGAGCTGCGCCGCCGGGGCGGCGGCCTCGGCGCGGCGGGCCTGTGCGGCGGCGGCGGACAGGGCGACGCCCTGATCATCAGCGTCCCCGCGTGAACGACCTCGTCGAGAAGGCGCGCGCCGGCAACGTCCGCGCGGTCGCGCGCCTCATCTCGCTGGTCGAGAGCGGCTCCGACGACGAGCTGCGGGAGGCGGCGAAGCTGCTGCGGGCGCCGGGGCGGGCCCGCGTCGTCGGCCTGACCGGATCGCCCGGCGTCGGCAAGTCGACCTCGACGGCCGCGCTGGTCAAGGCGCTGCGCGCGCGGGGCGACCGGGTGGGCGTGCTGGCCGTCGACCCGTCGTCGCCCTTCACCGGCGGCGCGCTGCTCGGCGACCGGGTGCGCATGCAGGACCACGCGCTCGACGACGGCGTCTTCATCCGGTCGATGGCCACGCGCGGCCACCTGGGCGGCCTGTCGTGGGCGGTGCCGCAGGCGCTGCGGGTGCTCGACGCGGCCGGGTTCGACGTCGTGCTCGTCGAGACCGTGGGGGTCGGGCAGGCCGAGGTCGACGTCCGGGCGCTGGCCGACACCACGATCGTGCTGCTGGCCCCCGGCATGGGCGACGGGGTGCAGGCCGCCAAGGCGGGCATCCTGGAGATCGCCGACGTGTTCGTGGTCAACAAGGCCGACCGCGACGGCGCCCAGTCGACGGTGCGCGACCTGCGCAACATGATCGCGCTCGGCGGCGCCGCCTGGCGGCCCCCGGTGGTGCCGACGGTGGCCGTCCGCGAGGAGGGAATCGGCGACCTCCTGAAAGCGCTCGACGACCACGCCCGTCATCTGAGTGAAACCGGAGAAGGAAGGGCCAGACGTCTTGTGCGGGCCCGTGACGAAATCACCGCGATCGCCTTGCGCGCATTGCGGGACAGATTCGGTGATCCGGCCCGTGACCTGCGGCTATACCGCCTCGCGCAAGACGTGTTGGACGGCCTTGCCGACCCTTATACTGCGGCTGACGATTTGATTGCGGAGCTTTGACGACTTCGCGGTTTCCCAGTCGACGTTCACCCTCGATTAACTTGGTGTCCCTACGTTGCCAGCCATGAAGTGGAAGCAAGTGGTCAATACGACCCTTGAGGGCGTGACCGGTTATACGATCCAGCGTCAGAAGTTGCCCGCGCGGCCGGTTGCGCCGCCGAAGCCCATGACGCCCCCGCTGCCGGCCCGACTCGAGGGCGACGTCGCGCGTCCCCCCGCCGACCTGGAATCAGACCGGTTGTTGCGCGCGCCGGTGTTCATCCTGTCGCCGCCCCGCTCGGGGTCGACCCTGCTGCGGTCGATGATGAACAGCCACTCCCAATTGCACTCGCCCATCGAGACCCACTTCCGGCGCATCTCGACCAACCTGAACACCGATCCGGTCCGCCAGGCCGTCGTGGCGCTCGGCCACAACCAGAGTGACGTCGAGCACCTGCTGTGGGACCGGCTGCTGCACCGGGAGCTGATCCGCTCGGGCAAGCCGACCCTGGTGGAGAAGACCCCCAGCAACGTGTTCGCGTGGAAGCGCCTGTCGATCTGCTGGCCCGACGCGCGGTTCGTCTTCCTGTTGCGCCACCCGCTCTCGATCGCCCGTTCGTGGCACGAGGCCGACCCGGTCAAGCGCCCGATGCACGAGGCGGTGCGGCACACCTTCCAGTACATGAAGTACCTGGAGGAGGCCCGCCACCGGCTGCCCGGCCACGAGATCACCTACGAGAACCTGACGACCGACCCCGAGACCGAGCTGCGGGCGTTGTGCGCGAGCCTGCGCATCCCGTTCGAAGACGGCATGCTCGACTACGGCCGCCACAACAAGCCGACCGACTTCACCAAGGGCATCGGCGACTGGCGCGACAAGATCCAGAGCGGCCGGGTGCAGCCGGGCCGAGAGCTGCCGGCCCCCGAGGAGATCCCCGAGATGCTCCGCGACGTCGCGGAGAAGTGGGGCTACGTCTGACGCCGGTGGGAAGGCCCCCGGCCGGGGGCCTTCCCGTCGTCACGGCTGGGGGCCGTACTTCACCGTGACGTTGGTGAAGCCGAGGGCCTTGAGCATGCCCTCGATGGCCGCCTTGGTGTTCTGGTCGGCGCGGTTGCGCAGGTCGCTGGCCGTGGCCGCCTCGGTGATCTTCTTCTCGGCCAGGAGGTAGAGCTCCTTCTGGTCGGGCGGGTTCGACGACAGGAAGTCCTGCGCGCGGTCGATGAGGCCGCGTTCCTGCGCGTAGACGTAGGAGCGGCTGTTGTCGAGGCTGGGCTTCTCCAGCGCCGCGTGCGGCAGGGTCACGGTCACCGACTTGCGGTCTTCGGAGACCGAGATCGCCTCGCCGGTGAGGCCGCCGAACTCGACGTAGGCGTCGACCGTGCCGGCGCCGACGAACAGGGTGCGGGTGCCCTTGACCGCGTCGGGCAGGAAGGCGGCGTCCTTCTCGAGGTCGACGATGACCTGGAAGTTGCCGGTGGCCGCCTGGTAGCGGCTCATGTTCTGGATCGACTGCAGCAGCGCGGGCTGGCTGCGGTCGATGCTCTGCTCCCCGAACGGGTCGAGCCACGTCCAGGCCAGCCGGCCGCCCACCACGAGGAGCAGGGCGGCGAACAACAACCCGGCGAGCCAGCGCCAGGCGCGGCGGGGGCCGCGCCGCACGGGGGCCGGGTGAGCGAGCGGTGCGCGAGTCTGTCCGGTCACGGTGGGACATCTTCCCGCAAAGCCCGCCGTTTCACCTCGCCTGCGGGCCAGACATCACCGTAGGGCTCGGCACGGGATGGGTGTACGCCGCCGCGCCGAAGTGGGCGGCCTGCAATCGGCAGTTGGCGAAGTCGGCGTAGTACATGCGCAACCACTCGCGGCGCTGCTGCTCGGTGAGCACCGCGAACCAGGCCGAGGCCGTCTGGTGCTCCGGGTAGTCGCCCGGCGGGAGCGGCTCGCCGCGCAACCAGGCCAGCACGATCTCGCGGTAGCCGGCCGACCGCTGCGCCGGGCACGGCCGCGAGAGGCGCTCGACGAACTCGCGGGCCGCCCGGTCGGCGTAGCCGGTGTCGAGGTCGTCGACGTGGATCGGCACCACCCCGCCCTGGAGGGTCTCGCCGGTCTTGCGGGAGTGCTGCTCGACCCGGTTGAACGCCGCCGGGGTGCCGCTCAGCCGGGCCGCGATGCCGGTGAAGGTGGTGCCCAGCTCGGGCAGGCCCTCTTTCATGCCGGGGTGCACACACACCGTGATCGGCCAGTCTTGGCACGAGTAGGCCACCTGACCGGGGTGGGGACGGTGGTCGGACACCAGCCGGGCCACCCCGACCCCCGCCGTCAGCACCGCGACCATCGCCGCCGCCAGCGCCACCGAGTGGCGGGTGACCGCGGCCGTCCAGCCCATGAGCAGGGCGAAGCTGAGGCCCAGCAGCCAGAGGGTCTGGTCGACGAAGGCGGTGGTGCTCAGGCCCTCGAACAGGTCGTAGGGCTCGCGGGTGCCCGGCGCGAGCCGGTCGGCCCAGGTGGTGCGGGCCGAGATCCAGGTGAAGGCCGCGTAGACGGTGAACCCGACCAGCAGCGGCGTGATCGAGTAGGGGATCAGCCAGCCGGCGACCCAGCCGAGCACGACGTACAGGACCAGACCGGCCGCGCCCATGGCCAGGCCGCTGGGCAGCAGCCTGCCGGCCTGCTCGTCGGCGACGGCCCGCAGCGACAGCACCATCACGGTCGCCCCGAACGAGCCGGTCACGACCGCGAGGATCGCCATCGGGGCCTTCAGCACCCGCCACGACTCGGGCCGGTTCTTCGACCGGCGTTTGCGCACCGCCACCCACGCCGCGAACGCGCACGCCACCGGGCCGGTCAGCCGGACCGAGCCGATCACCGCGATCACGATGTTGTCCCAGGCCATCACCCCGGGGATGAGCACCGTCCAGGCCGTCACCAGACCGAGGGCGAGCAGCACGGTGACCGTCACGACCGCGCTCTGCTTCAGCTCCTCGCGTGACACGCCCTTGTGCTCACGCCCCATGTGGACCCCCCGTCGAACCCCGATAATCATAACGGAGCGTAATGTTTGGGGGGTGCTTCTTCTGGTCAGGGACTGAGTTTGGTCACGGTGCGTGAAGTCCCAAAGCGGACTGTCGCCGCGCTACGGTAGGCGCGTGCCCCTCAACCTGCCGTTCGACCCCATCGAGCGCGCCGCCGAGACCTGGCGAGAGCGGTTCGGTCCGTCGTCCGCCATGGCCGCGGTCACCTCGATCATGAGAGCCCACCAGATCCTGATCGCGCAACTTGACGCGCTGCTCAAGCCCTATGACTTGACCTTCGCCCGCTACGAGGCGCTGGTGCTGCTCACCTTCAGCCGGACCGGCGCGCTGCCGCTGTCGAAGATCGGCGAGCGCCTCATGGTCCACCCGACGAGCGTGACCAACACCGTCGACCGTCTCGAGAAGGCGGGCCTGGTCCGGCGCATGCGCAACCCCAACGACGGGCGCGGCGTGCTGGCCGAGATCACCGACGCCGGGCGCGCGGCCGTGCGCGGGGCCACGGCCGACCTCATGGGGGCCGAGTTCGGTCTCGGCATGTATGACGACACGGCCCTCAAGGAGATGTTCGGCACCCTGCGGACCCTGCGCGTGGCGGCCGGCGACTTCCACGAGCTCCACGAGTGAGAAAGGCCCGCCCCGCGGTGGCGGGACGGGCCTGTCTTGGCAGGGCCGACGGGCTTAGTGGCCCACGGCCCGCAGCGCGTTCACGATGCCCGCACCGTAGAAGCCGTTCCGGAGGGGGTTGCCCTCACAGGTGTGCGTCGCGGTGACGGTGTTGCCGGCCGGCAGGTGCCGGGTGTAGGTGTAGCTGCCGCCGGGCGGGCACGGCGTCTTCACCGCGGTCGCCTTCAGGCGGGCCTCCACCACGTCGGGGTCGAGGCCGAAGCCGCCGCCCCACGTCGGGCGGCCGTACTTGCTGACGATCAGGGCGGCGACGCCGGCGGCGCGCGGCGAGGCCATCGAGGTGCCCTGGAGGTACTGGTAGTAGGCGCAGGTCGAGCCCTTGCAGTCGCGCACCACGTAGTCGACTGTCGGCACGCCGTTCTCGTCGATCTCCTCGTTGGCGCGGGCCAGCGACTCGGGGTAGGCCGACAGGGTCGCCCGGGTGACGTCGCGGGTGTTGCCCGGCGTGTCGTAGGTGTCGCCGCCGGGGGCCGCCACGTCGATGTACCCGTTGCCGTAGCTGGAGTAGTACGACTTGCGCTTGCTGATGCCGGTCGACGCCACGGAGATCACGTGCTCGCCCTCACCCGGCATCGAGATGCAGCTCGGCGGGATCGTGCGCTCGTAGGCGACCTCGCCCGGCTCGCTGGCGAAGTCGGGGCTGCCCGAGTCGACGTTGGTCTTGGTGTAGTCGATCGCCTCGTTGCCGGCCGCGCCCACCAGGGTGACGCCCTTGCGGTGCGCGTAGTTCAGCGCCCGCTGGGTGGCCTTGATGATGGTCGCCTGCTCGGCCCGCGCGGCGGGGGAGTCGGCCGGGTTGTCGACGCAGTTGAACAACCACGGGTCGATGTAGTAGCTCATGTTGACGACGTCGACGCCGATGTCGCCGGCGTAGGTGAGGGCGTCGACCGAGGGCTGCAGGAAGAAGTAGCCCGAGTCCTGGCCGGCCCGGATGTTGACGATCGTCACGTTCGGGGCCACGCCCCCGATGCCCAGCTTGTTCAGCGGCGAGGCGATCGACGAGGCGACGTGGGTGCCGTGGCCGTCTTCGTCGACGTTCGCCGGGTCGTTGCACGACTGGTCGGGCTCGGCCTCACACGGACCGTCGATCGAGTCGCCGTTGGCGTCGACCGGGACGTCGGTGGTGAAGTTGCGGCTCAGCCGGTTGCTGAAGTTCGGCGCGATGTCGGGGTGGGTGCCGTCGACGCCGGTGTCGAGGATGCCGACGAGGACCCGCTTGTCGCCGGTCTCGTACTTGTGCGCCTCGTTGGCCTTCATCTGGTCGAGGTCCCACTGGGCCTCGTCGAGCGGCTCGGCGGAGGGCTTCTTGCCCCACTTCTTGTTGATGTGGCCGCCGTGGTTGCGGCCTTCCTTCTCAAGGGCGCGCGACTCGACGACCTTCTTGAGCGCGGCCTTGGCGCGGGCGTTGACCTCGGGGGCATGGCCGATCACCCGGTTGTGGGCGACCCCCTCGATCAGCGGGCTGGCCGCGACGGCGGCGGCGAAGCCGGCGTTGGTGGTGCTGACCGTGGCGACGCCGACGGCGGTGTTGACCTTCACGACGGAGCCGCCGGCCGCCTGGACGGCCTTCTGGGCCTCGCCGGCGTCGGCGCCTTCCTTGTAAAGGACGACGTACTCACTAGCGGTGTCGGCCGCGACGGCGGGCACGTGGGCCTGGGCCGTCGTGGCGGGCGCCGTCAGCGCCGCCGCGGTTAACACCACAGCGGACGCGATGACGATGCTGCGCTTCACTGCCACCTCCCTGTAGGCAGATCTGGGACGCAGCTCATATTTCGGGATGCGCGCTTCCCGTCATAGCTCTGAGGAATTTCGCTACCAATGTGTGACATTGGGGTGTTGATCTACTTAACTCTGGCCATAACTAGTAGGACGTCCTAGTATCTGGGCGGGAGGTCACATGGACGAGATCAACTCCGGCCGGGCGCGGTGGCAGGCGAGATTCGACGCGGCGCCCAAACGCGACCGCGAATTCCGCACCCTGTCGGGGCTTCCGGTCGACCCGGTCTACGGCCCTGACGCGCCCGATCCCCGCTTCGAGCGCATCGGCTGGCCGGGGGAGTTCCCCTTCACCCGCGGCCTCCACCCGACCGGCTACCGGGGCCGGCCCTGGACCATCCGCCAGTTCGCCGGCTTCGGCAACGCCCGGCAGACCAACGAGCGCTACAAGATGATCCTCGGCGCGGGCGGCGGCGGCCTGTCGGTCGCCTTCGACATGCCGACCCTGATGGGCCGCGACTCCGACGACGCCCGCTCGCTCGGCGAGGTCGGCCACTGCGGCGTCGCGATCGACAGCGCCCTCGACATGGACCTGCTGTTCGACGGCATCCCGCTCGGCGACGTCACCACCTCGATGACCATCAGCGGCCCGGCGGTGCCGATCTTCTGCATGTACGTCGTCGCCGCCGAACGCCAGGGGGTGCTCGCGCGGGCCCTCAACGGCACCCTGCAGACCGACATCTTCAAGGAGTACATCGCGCAGAAGGAGTGGCTGTTCGCCCCCGAACCCCACCTGCGCCTCATCGGCGACCTGATGGAGTACTGCGCCGCCGAGATCCCCGCCTACAAGCCGCTGTCGGTCTCCGGCTACCACATCCGCGAGGCCGGCTCCACGGCCGCGCAGGAGCTCGCGTTCACCCTCGCCGACGGGTTCGGCTACGTCGAGCTCGGCCTGTCGCGCGGCCTCGACGTCGACGTGTTCGCGCCCGGCCTGTCGTTCTTCTTCGACGCCCACATCGACTTCTTCGAGGAGATCGCCAAGTTCCGGGCCGCCCGCCGCATCTGGGCCCGCTGGATGCGCGACGTCTACGGCGCCACGACCGAGAAGGCGCAGTGGCTGCGTTTCCACACCCAGACGGCCGGGGTGTCGCTGACGGCCCAGCAGCCCGACAACAACATCGTCCGCACCGCCATCGAGGCCCTGTCGGCGGTGCTCGGCGGCACCCAGTCGCTGCACACCAACGCCCTCGACGAGGTGCTCGCCCTGCCCTCGGCCAAGGCCGCCGAGATCGCGCTGCGCACCCAGCAGGTGATCATGGAGGAGACCGAGGTCGTCAACGTCGCCGACCCCCTGGGCGGCTCCTGGTACGTCGAGGCGCTCACCGACCGCCTCGAAGAGGAGGCCGAGGCGATCTTCGCCAAGATCCGCGAGATGGGGCCCGACGGCACCATGACCGGCGGCATCCTGCGCGGCATCGAAGACGGGTGGTTCATGTCGGAGATCGCCGAGGCGGCCTTCGACTACCAGCGGAAGCTGGAGAAGGGCGAGAAGAAGATCGTGGGGGTCAACTGCCACACCGCCACGACCGAGGAGCCGCTGGAGATCCTGCGGATCAGCCACGAGGTGGAGAAGGAGCAGAACCGGGTGCTCGCCGCCCGGCGCGCCTCGCGCGACCAGGCCGCGGTCGACGCCTCCCTCCGCGAGCTCGTCGAGGTCGCGCGGGGGACCGGGAACATGGTTCCGGCCATGCTCGAATGCGCCCGCCGCGAGGCCACCCTCGGCGAGATCTGCGACGTCCTGCGTGACGAGTGGGGCACCTACACCGAACCGCCGCGCTTCTGATCGGCCAGGTCTCGCCGTCGTGACGGCGGAACGCCGGAGCGGTGCCTGCCGCCTTGGGCGGCGGGTGCGCCGCGGCGGCGGGGGGTGGCCGGGGTGGGCGGAGCCGTAACGGAGCGGAGGTTTTCCGGGGTGCGGAGTGGGAGCCCTCGCCGATGCGGCAGGATTGGGCTTATGGCAGCGGACTTCTCTCGACCCGGATCGCTCTACGGCGCCATCGACCTCGGCGCGCGCAAGCAGGCCCTCGACGCGCAGGCCCGGCGGGAGGCCGCCGCGCAGAACCCGGCCGCCCCCGGCGCGGGGCCCGAGATCATCGACGCGACGGCCGCGACCTTCACGACCGAGGTCGTGGAACGGTCGATGGGGGTGCCGATCGTCGTCGAGGCGACGGTGCCGCGGGCCGCCCAGGTGCAGGAGTTCAGCCGCGCGATCGAGAAGCTCGCCGGCGAGGCCAAGGGCGCCTGGCTGCTGGCCAGGGTCGACGTCGAGGCCAACCCCGAGCTGGCCCAGGCGCTGCGCATGCGCGCCATCCCCACCGTCTACCTGGCCTTCCAGGGGCAGCTCATGCCGCTGTTCGAGGGCCCGCTGTCCGAGCCGCAGCTGCGCCAGGCCGTCGCCCAGGTCTTCGAGCAGCTCGGCGTCGCACTGCCGCCGCCCGGTGAGGGGGACGACGAGGCCACCCCGCAGGAACCGGCCGTCGACCCCGACCTGCTGGCCGCCGACATGGCCATCGAAGACGGCGACCTCGACGCCGCCGCCCAGGCGTTCCAGCGGCTGCTGGCCCGCCAGCCCGGCAACGAAGAGGCCAAGATCGGCCTCGCCGGGGTCGGCCTGCTCTCCCGCACCCTCGACCTCGACCCGGTCGACGTGCTGAAGCGGGCCGCCGCCGCGCCCGCCGACGTCGCCCTCCAGCTTCAGGCCGCCGACGTCGAACTGCTCGGCGGTCAGGTCGACGCCGCCTTCGACCGGCTCATCGCCACGGTCCGCCGCAGCGCCGGAGACGACCGCGACAAGGCCCGCGTCCACCTGTTGAGCCTGTTCGAGACCCTGCCCGCCGACGACCCCTCGGTGGCCAAGGCGCGCCGCGGTCTCGCCTCCGCGCTCTTCTGAACCGGGCATATCACCTGCTGGATGGTGGCACGATTGGACGCACACCCAATGCGCAAAGGAGCGGATTGACGTGGCTACCGTGCCCAGCGTGTCCTATTCGATCACCGTCCGTCTGGAAGTGCCCGCAGGGGGCAAGGCGGTGAGCCAGCTCACCCATGCGGTCGAGAACGCCGGCGGCGTCGTCACCGCCCTCGACGTGACCAACGCCGGGCATGAGAAGCTGCGCATCGACGTGACCTGCGCCGCCCGTGACACCGACCACGCCCAGGCGATCGTCGACCGCCTGGGCGAGGTCGAAGACGTGGCGATCCACAAGGTCTCCGACCGGACCTTCCTGATGCACCTCGGCGGCAAGATCGAGATGAAGTCGAAGGTGCCGCTGCGCAACCGCGACGAACTCTCGATGGCCTACACGCCGGGTGTCGCGCGGGTCTCCATGGCGATCGCCCGCAACCCCGAAGACGCCCGCCGCCTGACGATCAAGCGCAACTCGGTCGCCGTGGTGACCGACGGCTCGGCCGTCCTGGGCCTCGGCAACATCGGCCCCGCCGCCGCCCTCCCCGTGATGGAGGGCAAGGCGGCCCTGTTCAAGCGGTTCGCCGGCATCGACGCGTGGCCCATCTGCCTCGACACCCAAGATGCCGACCAGATCGTCGAGATCGTCCGGGCCATCTCGCCCGGCTTCGGCGGCATCAACCTCGAAGACATCTCGGCCCCCCGCTGCTTCGAGATCGAGCGCCGCCTGCGCGAACTCGTCGACATCCCCGTCTTCCACGACGACCAGCACGGCACCGCGATCGTGGTGCTCGCCGCGCTCACCAACGCGCTGCGGGTCGTGAAGAAGGAACTGCCCGACGTCCGCATCACGCTCGCCGGCGCGGGCGCGGCCGGCACCGCCGTGCTGCGGCTGCTGCTCGCCGCCGGAGCCAAGAACGTCATCGTGTGCGACTACCTGGGCGCCGTCCACCGAGGCCGCGACGACCTCGACGAGTCGCTGCGCTGGATCGCCGAGCACACCAACGCCGAGGGCTACAGCGAAGACCTGCGCGGCGCGGTCAAGGGCGCCGACGTGTTCATCGGCGTGTCCGCCCCCGGCATCCTGACCGGCGACGACATCGCGACGATGAACTCCGACGCGGTCGTCTTCGCCCTGGCCAACCCCGAGCCCGAGGTCTCCCCCGACGACGCCCGCGAACACGCGGCCGTGGTCGCGACCGGCCGCTCCGACTACCCCAACCAGATCAACAACGTGCTGGCCTTCCCGGGAGTGTTCCGCGGCCTCCTCGACGCCCAGGCCGACGGGGTCACCCAGGAGATGCTCCTGGCGGCGGCCCGAGCCCTGGCTGCGGTGGTCTCACCGGAGGAACTCGGCCCCAACTACATCGTGCCGAGCGTGTTCCACCCAGACGTGGCGGGCGCGGTGGCGGCGGCAGTCCGCGAGTCGGCGGGCGGCAAGGCACGCGGCTTCACGGAGGCGTAGTCCCGGCGGGAACTGGTCTTTGGTTGGCGGGCGGTGACGCGTGCGGCTTCACCGAGGCGAAGGCCCTGCGGGACCTGGTTTTCGGTGGCGGGTGGCACTGCGCGGAGCTTCACCGAGGCGTAGTTCCGGTGAGACCCGGTCTTCGGTCGGCGGACGGCAACGCGTGGGGCTTCACCGAGGTGTAGGTGCCGGTGGGCCCCGGTCTTGGTGGGCGGCTCCACTGAGGTGTAGGCGCCTGCGCGACCCGGTTGGCGGGCGGTGACGCGGCTCCGCCGGGGTGTAGGGCCCGGTCATGGGTTGGCGGGTTGATGCCTGACCTTGTATCGCTTCGTTGGCGTGTCATCTTCCTGACGGCCGGGTGGCATTAAGCGTGCGGCCCGGTCTGGCTTCCAGACCGGGCCGTCTTCGGCTGGGGCGGGCGCGTCTCGGTCTAGCGCGGGGTCACCGGGAAGGTGCGGCGGGGCCAGATGCGGGCCAGCCACCAGAAGACGCCGCCCATGACGACCAGGCCGCCGGCCGTGGCGACCTTGCCCCACAGGTCGGCGGGCGGGCCGGTGTAGGGGAGCACGTCCTCGTCGTGGACGCGGTCGCGGTTCCACCAGCCGATGCTCTCGGCCTCGCGCTCGGGCTCGTGGTCGTCCTCACGGCCCCACCAGTCGTTGTCGTGGCCGCCGTCCCACCAGCCGCCGCCGTGGTCGCCGTGGCGGTGGCGGTCGTCGCGGCCCCACCAGTCGTTGTCGTGGTGATGGTGGTGGTCGCGGTTCCACCAGTTGTGCTCTTCACGGTTCCACCAGCCACCGCCGTGATGGTCGCCGTTCCACCAGCCGCCGTGGTGATCCCCATGGTCCCGCCAGCCGCCGCCGTGATGGTCCCCTCGGTCCTGACCCCACTTGCCGAAGTCGAACAGGCCGTGGTGGCGCTCGCCGCCCTCGCCCCGATCTTGGCCCCACTTGCCGAAGTCGAAGAGACCCCCCTGGCGGTCGCCGCCCTCCTCCCGGTCTTGACCCCATTTGCCGGAGTCGAACAGGCCGCCGCCTTCGCTTCGGTCGTTCCGGTTCTCGTCACGGTCCTGACTCCATCTGCCGGAGTCGCCGCCTTCGTTGCGGTTCTCCTCGCGGTCCTGGCCCCACTTGCCGAAGTCGAACAGGCCGTGGTGGACGTCGCCACCCTGGTCGTTCTGTTTCTGCAGGCCGGCCGTGCGGGTGGTGGTGGCGGGGCGGCAGGCGTCGATCCAGCGTTCGGAGACCTGTTCGCCGTCGCCGTGCACCTTGAGGCGGGCGCTCCGGGTGATCCGGACCGACTCCTCGACGGTCTCGTTGGGCGCCGACCGGCCGCGGGCGATGACGTCGTTGTCGCGGTAGAGGGTGAACTCGTGGGCGTCGGGACCCTGGTTGGTGATGCTGACGAGGACGTCGCCGGACTCGCAGTCGATCTTCTCGTACTTCACCTGGAGCGGAGGCGTGGCCGCGGCCGCCTGGGCGGGCAGCAGCAGCGCCGCCGCCATCGGTGTGGCGAGCAGCGCGAACGCCCTGCGTGCCGGTGTCGTCTGTCCCACGGGTCCCCCTCGCCCAAGATCCTTCTGGTACGGAGAGTTCCCATGTCCCCCAATTTCGTAACTCAGAGTAACGGGGTGGGGTGACGTGCGCGAATCGGCCTTCCTGCCGCATGATGGAGGGTATGGCGGAGTCGATCTACGTCGGTGGGCTGCTGGTGGCGACGCCACTGCTCGACGATCCGAACTTCCGACGTAGTGTCGTCCTCATCCTGGAGCACGACGAAGACGGCGGCACGCTCGGTGTGGTGATCAACAGACCCAGCGACATCAGCGTCACGTCGGTACTCCCCACCTGGGACCCTCTGGTGACCGGCCCCTCGGTCCTCTTCGAGGGAGGCCCCGTCCAGACCGACAGCGCCCTCGCCCTCGCCGTCGTCATGAGCGGCGCCGAACCCCTCGGCTGGCGCCGCCTCCACACCGGCCGCCGGGGCGTCTCCCGCCTCGGCACCGTCGACCTCGACGCGCCCCCCGAGATCCTGGCCGGCGAGATCTCCCAGATGCGGATCTTCGCCGGCTACGCCGGCTGGACCCACGGCCAATTGGCGGGTGAGATCGCCCAGGGCGCCTGGTACATCGTCGACTCCGAACCGGGCGACACCTTCCACCCGCATCCGTCGTCGTTGTGGCGAACGGTCCTCAGAAGACAACCGGGCGAACTGGCCTTCGTAGCCAGCTACCCCGACGACCCCTCGCAGAACTGACCACGGAAGCCGGTCGAGGCTGCCGCCCTACGACCCGATGGCGCCCGAACACCCTGCCCAGGTCGACGGCCACGGAATCGCGGTGCCCAAGCTGCAGCCAGAGCGCACTGCTTGAGCCGAAGGCCGTGTCCGAGCCGAAGGCTGGAACGCCGTGCCGGAGCGGCGGCCAGAACATAATCCTCAAGCCGAAGGCCGTCACCGAGCCGAACACCGGAACGGGGTGCCCGAGCCGAAGGCCGAAACGCTGTGCCAGAGCTGCGGGCCAGAACGCGGTGCCCAAGCCGAAAGCCGGAACGCCGTGCATGAGCCGAACCCGGCCCGCCCGCCCTGGGTAGCCGCATCGTCGCTCATCCGACCGACGTTTCCGAAGCCCGCCTCGCCTCCTGTGGAAATCGTCAGCGGTCCCAGTTCGCCACCATCAGCTGGTCGACCAGGGTGAAGGTGTCTTCCAGGCGTCGGGTCATGCCGTCGATGTCGCTCAGTTCCTCCACGGTGCAGTTCTCCAAGCCGACCCGGATCGTGCTGGTGAACGTCGCCGTCACGAACTGGCTGCGGAGGTCGTCGGCGCCGCGGCGGCGGGCGACCTCTTCTAAGATGCGCTGCTCGTTGGCGAGCATCAGCCGCATCTGCCCCGCGAAGATGGTCGGGGTCGCCTCCACGACCTGGCGGGCCTTGAGGAAACGCTGCTTGTCCTCCGGTTCGCCGTCGCGCAGGACGGCCACCGCTCCCCGCATGGCCTGGGCGAGTGCGGTAAAGGGGGACTCGGCTTCGGGACGGGCGTGCAGCTCCGATAGAAATACGTCCTGCGCGTCGGTGGCGGGGGCCAGTGCCACCTCCTCCTTCGAGCCGAAGTAGCGGAAGAACGTGCGGGGTGACACGTCGACCGCCGCGGCGATCTGGTCGATCGTCGTCGACTCGTAGCCGTGCTCCAGGAACAGGTCGAGGGCCGCGTCGATGAGCGCGACGCGTGTCTTGAGCTTTTTGCGCTCACGCAGACCCATCCCTGTCACCTCCTCGAAACATCCAGTTCACCATCTGCCACTTGTCAGGATATGTCGGATAAAACACTTTGTCATCTGTCATGGACTGACATAATCTACGTCGCGTTGACTTTCTATCCGGGGGAGAACCCGTTATGTCACAGACCACCGCCCTGCCGAAGGAGGCGCAAGGCGAAGCCGGTCCGGCTCGGCCGTGGCTGACCCTCCTGGCCGTCTCGCTCGGCGTGATCATGGTGATGCTCGACGGCACCGTCGTCGCCATCGCCAACCCGGTCATCGGGGCCGAGCTCCAGGCCTCGCTCGCCGACCTCCAGTGGGTCACCAGCGGATATCTGCTGGCCCTGGCGGTCTTCCTCATCACCGCCGGCAAGCTCGGTGACATCTTCGGGCACAAGCGGGTGTTCCTGATCGGCGTCGTCGGCTTCGCGCTGACCTCGCTGGCGATCGGCCTCACCTCCTCGATCGGCCCGCTGATCGCCTTCCGCGTGCTCCAGGGTCTCTTCGGCGCGCTGCTCCAGCCCGCCGCGCTGGCGCTGCTGCGCATGGCCTTCCCCGGCGACCGGCTGAACATGGCGATGGGCGCGTGGGGTGGCATCATCGGCCTGTCGTCGGCGGCCGGCCCGATCGTGGGCGGCCTGCTGGTCGAGCACGTCAGCTGGCAGTCGGTGTTCTTCATCAACGTGCCCGTCGGCGTCGTCGCCCTCGCGGTCGGCTGGTGGGCGCTGAGCGAGAGCAAGGCCAAGTTCCTCTCGAAGGTCGACTGGCTGGGCGTCGTACTGCTGTCGATCATGATGTTCTCGCTGGTCTGGGCGATCATCAAGGCCCCCGAGTGGGGTTGGGGCGACACCGGCACGCTGGTCTCCCTCGCCGTCGCCGTCGTGTTCCTCGCCGGGTTCCTCTGGTGGCAGACCCGGGTCTCCCAGCCGCTGCTGCCGCTGGGCCTGTTCCGGAACGTGTCGTTCTCGGTCGGTACGACGCTGATGATCCTCACCGCGTTCTCCATGTTCGGCGCGATGTTCTTCCTGACCTTCTTCTTCCAGGGCGTGCACGGCCTGTCGCCGCTGGAGTCGGGGCTGCGCATGCTGCCGATGAGCGCCGGCATGATCGTCGCCTCGCCGCTGGCCGGGTTCCTCATCGGCAAGCTCGGGCCGCGGATCATGATCTCGGGCGGCATGCTCATCACCGCCGTCGCGATGTTCCTGATGTCGCGCCTGTCGATCGACGCGACGTTCGTCGACAGCGCCATCCCGTTCGTGCTGCTGGCCTTCGGCCTGTCGCCCGTCTTCGTCGGCGCCACCGAGATCATCGTCGGCAACGCCCCCGAGGAGCTGTCGGGTGTCGCGGGCGGCCTCCAGCAGTCGGCCATGCAGGTCGGCGGCGCGCTGGGCACCGCGATCCTCGGCGCCATCGTCGCGGCGAAGGTCTCCTCCGTGTACGAGGGCTACCTCGGCCCCGTCGCCCAGTCGTTCCCCCCGGAGCAGCTCGCGGGCCTGAAGGACGCCGCCTCCTACGGCGCCGCCCCCCAGGGCCTGCCCGAGCAGATCGCGGGCGCGGTCACCAACGCCTCGCACCTGTCGTTCATGGACGGCCTCCACCTCGGCTTCGAGGTCAGCGCCGGCGTGGCGGTCTTCGCGGCGCTCATCGCCCTGCTCGTGCGGGCCGGCCGCAAGACCGAGGGCGCCGCGGTGCACATCGGCTGAGAAACTCCCAAACAGTGGCTCCCTTCCCTTTTTGGGGTGGGAGCCCCTGGAGTTTGTAGACTCGGTTTCCGTGAGCAGTACGAAGATTCTTCCCGACCAGAAGACCGAGGTCGTCCCGCGCACGTCCCACGGCGGCGACGGCGACCACGAGCGGTTCAGCCACTACGCCGACCGGAACAAGGTCACCGAGAGCTACATCACGGGTGCGCCGGTCCGGGCGATCTGCGGCAAGGTGTGGGTGCCCAGCCGCGATCCGAAGAAGTATCCCGTCTGCCCCGAATGCAAGGAGATCTACGAGGGTCTCCCCAAGGGCGAGTCGGGCGACGACAAGTGACGGGTGTCACTACTTCTTGATCGACTCCGATGCGGCTAGCGTTCGAACTCTGGTCCGGACCGGTCGCATCGGGGGAATCGAATGGCCCGGCGTCTTCTCGCCGTCTCTTTGGCATGCCTTTTTTCACTGACGGCCCCACCTGCTGAAGGCGCCGATCACTCGCACGAGCACGACCACGACTGCCCGGCGCCCGGCCGCGCGTCCGGCCGCGCCGAGCCCCGGCCATTGACGGCGACCGAGTTCGCCCAGATGAACGCCGCCCTGCGCAACCACCCCGGGCCGATCCCGGCCACGGTGACCGTGCCGATGTGGATCCACGTGCTCACCGACGGCCAGACCGGCGCGCCCGACGCGGCGGTCCGCGAGCAGGTCAACGTGCTCAACCGGGCCTACTCCGGTGCGTACGGCGGCGCCGACACCGGCGTGCGGTTCGCGCTGCGCGGCATCACCCGCACCGACAACCGCGACTGGTTCCGCAACCCGCTGGGCCTGGAAGACCCCATGAAGGCGACCCTGCGCCGGGGCGGCTCCGAGACGCTCAACCTGTACGTCTCCCAGCTCAGCGAACTGGTGCTCGGCTACGCGACCTACCCCAACTGGTACGCCGGCAGCCCCAGCCAGGACGGCGTGGTGATCGACTGGCGCACCCTGCCCGGTGGGGCGCTGCGCAACTTCAACTTCGGCTTCACCGGCGTCCACGAGATCGGCCACTGGCTCGGCCTGGTGCACACCTTCGAGAACGGCTGCACCGAACCGGGCGACTCCGTCGACGACACCCCCTACCAGGCCACGCCCACCGAGGGCTGCCCCGACCGGCGCGACTCGTGTACGGCGGCCGGGGAAGACCCGATCCACAACTTCATGGACTACGCCCACGACCGCTGCATGAACCAGTTCACCGCCGGACAGGGACTGCGCATGCGGCAGGCGTGGGCGACCTACCGAGGCGGCGTGGCGGGCCTCCAGTCGCGGTCGAGCATGGGCCCCGGCCTGCTGGGCACCCAGGCGGGCCAGGCGCCGATCGCGCCCCCTCGGCCCTACACGTACTCGGTGTTCCTGCCTCGTGGCCGGGGCTGAGCCGTCGCGACCGGCCGGCGCCGGATGCGGCGGCCGCCGGGGCGGCGGTCGGTGCCGGGGTGGGCGGAGCCGTAACGGAACCAAGCCCTTCCCTCATAGCGAAAGCGTGATCTTTGTTGACGGCCGGGGCTCCGGCGTGACTGACTTGGCGGCATGGACGAGCGGAGGGTCTGGCCGCCCACCGAGCACGCCGACGATCTGCCTCCTTCGGCCCGCTGGTACGGCACGCCCGCTCCGCCGCCGCGCCGCATCCCCCGCTGGCTGCGCCGCCTCCTGCTGATCGCGCTGGCCTCACTCGGCGCGGGGGCGGTCATCGGCGGGGTGGTGTTCTTCGTGCTCAGCCGCCCCGAGGCGCCGGTCGAGACGGTGCTGGTCACCGACGAGCTGGCCGGGCTCAGCTACCCGATCCCGCCGGGGTGGCACGAGGGCGCGCTCGCGCCGGTCACCGGGTTCACCTCCGTCGCCGTCAACGACGACCGCGCCACCGTGATGGCCCGGCCGGGCGAGAAGCTCGACGCCGCCGATCCGCGGCCCGCGCTGCTGAAACTGGCCGAGACCTACTCGCGGCTGCTGCTCCAGGGCGACACCGTCGACGTCGTGGAGGACAAGAAGGTCGAGATCGGCGGACGCACCGGACACACCCGCGCGGTGCGGGCCGAATACCGCGACGTGGTGAACCAGCCGGCCTTCCTGCGGGTGACCGTGCTCACCGCCGAGGAGGGACGCAGCGTCGTGCTGCTGGGTCTCGCGCACCCCGACGACCCGGTTTCGCGGCGCGAGATAGACACGATCATGACGGGCGCGCGATAGCACTTACCAGGCACGATGGCGAGGATCTCGCGGCCTCGGCACGTCTTGTCGGTGGGTCCGGCTAGTCTGTGGCCACGTGAGGGGAACCGATAGATACGGCAATGTCCGAGTGACCGGCGGGAGGCGCGCGTGAGCACGTCGGCCGCGTCCCACCTGTCGCCGTCATATCCCGACCGCGCCGCATGGGGCACCGCCCCGAAGCTGCGCGCGTGGCAGCAGGAGGCGTTCGACCTCTACTTCACCCGCGAACCGCGCGACTTCCTGACGGTCGCGACCCCGGGCGCCGGTAAGACCACCTATGCGCTGCGCATCGCGAGCGAGCTGCTGAGCCGGGGCGTCATCAAGGCCGTGACGATCGTCACGCCGACCGAACACCTGAAGCGTCAGTGGGCCGACGCCGCGGGCCGGGTCGGCATCGGCATCGACCCCGAGTTCAAGAACAGCCAGGGCGCCACCTCGCGCGACTACACCGGCGTCGCGGTGACCTACGCCCAGGTCGCGATGCATCCCGCGCTCCACCGCGCCCGCACCGAGGGCCGCAAGACCCTTGTCATCTTCGACGAGATCCACCACGCGGGCGACGCCAAGTCGTGGGGCGACGGCGTGCGCGAGGCGTTCGAGCCGGCCACCCGCCGCCTCCAGCTGACCGGCACCCCGTTCCGCTCCGACGACAACCCGATCCCGTTCGTCGGCTACACCGAAGACGCCGAGGGCGCGCTGCGCAGCGTCTCCGACTACAGCTACGGCTACGGCCCCGCGCTGGCCGACGGCGTCGTGCGGCCGGTCATCTTCCTCGCCTACAGCGGCGAGATGAAGTGGCGCACCCGCGCCGGCGACGAGATCACCGCCACGCTCGGCACCCCGCTGACCAAAGACCAGCTCGGCCAGGCCTGGCGGGCCGCTCTCGACCCGAAGGGCGACTGGATCCGCCAGGTCATCCAGGCCGCCGACCGTCGCCTCACCGAGGTCAGGCGGGGCATGCCCGACGCGGGCGGCCTCATCATCGCCACCGACCACGAGTCGGCCCGCGCCTACGCCAAGCACCTGCGCGCGGTCACGGGCGAGGGCGCGACGGTCGTGTTGTCCGACGACCCCGGCGCGTCCTCCAAGATCAAGGAGTTCAGCGCGTCGCAGCAGCGCTGGCTCGTCGCGGTCCGCATGGTGTCAGAAGGCGTCGACATCCCGCGGCTGGCCGTCGGCATCTACGCCACGTCGATCTCGACACCGTTGTTCTTCGCGCAGGCCATCGGCCGTTTCGTACGTATGCGCAAACGCGGCGAGACGGCGTCGGTGTTCGTCCCGTCGGTGCCGCTGCTGCTCACCTTCGCGGCCGAGATGGAGGCCGAGCGCGACCACGTCCTTAACCGCAAACGCGACGAAGACGGCCTCGACGACCTGCTCCTGGAGCAGGCCCAGCGCGAGCAGAAAGCGCCTGACGTGCTCGGCGACGAGCTGCCGTTCCAGACGCTGGAGGCGTCGGCGACCTTCGACCGCGTCCTCTACGACGGCGGCGAGTTCGGCACCGCCGCGGCTGCGGGCTCGCCCGAAGAGGAAGACTTCCTCGGTCTTCCCGGGCTCCTGGAGCCCGAGCAGGTGGCGTCGCTGCTGCGCAAACGCCAGGCCGACCAGCAGGCGGCGGCCAGGAAGAAGCCCAAGGCCGGGCCGGTGGAGCTGGCGCCCCACGAGCAGATCGCCGAACTGCGCAAGGAACTGAACGGGCTGGTCGGGGCGTGGAACCACCGGACCGGTCAGCCTCACGGGGTCATCCACGCCGAACTGCGGCGGTCGTGCGGCGGGCCCGCCATCGCCCAGGCGACCGCCGACCAGATCCGCGAACGCATCGCGATGATCCGCAAGTGGGCGGCCGGGCGTAAATGACGATCGAGATCGGCCTGGCGCGCCCCTCCGACGGTGACGCGTTGGGGGAGATCCACGCTTCGGCGTGGAGCGCCTACGAGCCGTTCTTCGAGCCGTCGTTCTACGAGAAGGCGGTGGCGCACCGGCGGGGGAAGTGGCACGCGGCGCCGGCCGAAGGAACCGAGACGGTTCTCCTCGCACGCCTTGAGGAGCGGCCTCTCGCCTTCTCCTGCTACGGGGCTTCCGCTCATCGGGCGTCGGCGGCGGAGGTTTACGACTTCTTCGGTCATCCCGACGGGTGGGGGTCGGGTATCGCGGCGGCGCTGATGGCGGCGACGTTGTCGCGGATGGAACGGGACGGGTACGGGTCGGTTCACCTGTGGACGTTCCGGGATACTCCGCGGTCGCGGCGGTTCTATACGAAGACGGGGTTCGTGGAGTCGAGGGAGAGCCGGCGCTACGACTTCGGCGAGGGCGGGCTGATCGACCAGGTCGAGTACGTGCGGAAGGTGCCGTAGCGGGCCGGGGAGGCTCTTCCGGCCAGTGGTGGGTCTGTGCAAAGTGCTTGAGCGGGTCGGGGAGGCTCGGCGGGCTGAGCTCGGTCCGGTGCCTGAGCAGGACGCCGGGATGTCGTCTTCAGGCGTTGCCGAGGTCGGTGCAGTAGGCGATGGTGGCGTCGTCTGGTTCTGTCGCGTGGCGCTTCTCCGCCTGCCGGACCTGGCCGATGACGGCTGCGGGGCCGCGTGTGGACAGGATGGCCAAGGTCTGTGGCCAGTCGGTGAGGGCGAAGTGGTCCACGATTCGGCTGGCTCCGTTGCTGAGCAGGGCGGCGGCGGATAGATCCGCTGTCGGGTGGCGGCCGGTGACCGCTTCGTCCGCTGCTCGCGGGTTGTCTTTGGCCACCCAGAAGCCGCCCGGCTGGTTCCGGTGGGCGCGTAGCTCAGCGAGGAGGCGGTGGTGTTCGTCGCTCCCCGGGGTGGTCGCCGCCAGCCGGGATTCGTAAGCCCGGCTGATGGTCACCTCGCGGGGGTCGGTGGTGACGATCGGGGGGCCGGTGAGCCTGTCGAGGGCGATGACCGCGTCGCCCAGGACCAGGTGGTCGAGGTGGTCACCGCGCACTCGCAGGATGGCCACCGCCGCCGACGGGCTGATGGGGTTCGTCACGTCGCAGGTGTGCCGGTGCAGGTCCGTCACGCGGGTGATGGCTTCGGCCAGGAGCGTGGGCAGAGTCGAAGCCGGGGCTGGTGACAGGAGGGCGCCGCCCAGGGTGCGGGCGTACCAGGCCACGCCATGGCGGCAGGTCGGCTCGGCGCCGGGGATGCCGGCGCCGTCTACCAGGACCGCCGTCGTCGAGGTGGCTCCGGTGAAGTCCTCGTTGATCCGGCCGGGTCGTGCCGCGGCGCTCGCCGTCGTCACCTTCATGGCCGGCCGCCTTCCGCCGATCGGCTACCCGTGGGTGATGGTCGGGATGCGTTTGCCGCTGCGGCCGTCGACGGCGACCCAGTGGTGGCGGGCCAGTTTGCGGGCGACGTCGACGAAGGCCGTCGAGCCGTCGATGTTGACCGGGACCACCGATGCCTGGTGGTTGCCCACCAGGGCGCCCTCGTGCACCCACACCTTCAGGCGGTTGCCCTTCTCGCCGAGGACGACCGCCGCCGTGTCGCATTCGCCGACGACGGCGGGCCAGAGGATGGTGACGTGGGTGCGGGACAGGCGTACCTCGTCGGGGTGCGGTAGCCGGACCGGGCACGACACGTCGGTCGGCGACGGGACCGGGCGGGGCGGCATGACCGCCGCCACGGGCGGGGGCGCGGGATGCGGGGCGGTGGTGGCGAGGAAGATTGTTGCGCCTTCGAGGGCGAGGATCGTCGCGACGGCGCCCAGGCGATTGCGGAGCGGCTGACCGATCCCGAAGAGCAGCCAGACGCAGACGGGCGCCAGCACCAACCACGACACACCAAGAGCAAGAGCAAACATGACCAGCCGCCGACCTAGAGGATATGACGCTAGGTAAGCGTATCCCTACGTTGAGCAATGGCAACTCGAAGCGGGTCAGGCTTCCGATTCGTCCGCCACGATCGGGCGGCCCGTCAGTTCCACCCCGGCCGCCGCCATCTCCGTCATCGCCACTTCCGTGGTGATCGGCAGCACGCCCGCCGTCAGGTCGAGCAGCACCCGCACGTCGAAGCCCTGGGTCCGCGCGTCGATCGCCGTCGCGCGCACGCAGTGGTCGGTGGCGATCCCCACCACGTCCACCCGGGAGACCCCGCGCGTCCGCAACCACGAGGCCAGCGGCACCCCGTCGCCGGAGTGCCCTTCGAACCCGCTGTACGCGGCCGCGTGGGCGCCCTTGCTGAAGATCTCCTCGATCGGCTCGGTGTCGAGGTTGTCGTGGAACTCCGCACCGGACGTCCCCACCACGCAGTGGGCGGGCCAGGTCGTCATGTAGTCGGGGTCGAGGGCGAAGTGGGTGCCGGGGTCGACGTGGTAGTCGCGGGTCGCCACCACGTGGTCGTAGTCGCCCCGCGCGACGTGGACGCTGATCGCCGCGGCCACGCCCGCGCCGCCGGTCACGGGCAGGCTGCCGCCCTCGCAGAAGTCGTTCTGCACGTCGACGATCACAAGCGCGGTGGTCATACGTCCCAATCTAGAAGATCGCGGGAGACCGGCGTCGTCCTCATGCGCCGCTCTCCCGCGATCAGGAGAAAATAGTAGGCACAGCCGGGTCGCCGGGCGAGAGGCTGTGGGCGATTTGTGGCAATTCGCGCATCGACTCCTCATGACGGGCCCGCGCGTCGTCGAGAGGCTCGCGGCCGACGATCTCGCCTGCCCGCACCAGCGGGGTCAGCAGCGGGCGGCCCAGGGAGTCGTCGGGGTGGTTGGCGACGATCTCCCCGACCGCGAGCCCGCCCGACACGGAACGGTAGGCCCACTTGCGGCCGCCCCGGCTCGGCTTGCCGACCGAGGTCTTGGCGACCGGCTTCATGGCGCCCGTCGCGTCTTCGCGGTCGACCAGCTTGTAGACCAGGTTGGCCGTCGGCGCGCCCGAGCCGGTGACCAGTTTCGTGCCGACGCCGTAGCCGTCGACCGGGGCCGCGGCCAGGGCCGCGATGGCGTGTTCGTCGAGGTCGCCGGTGACCACGATGCGGGTGCGGTCGGCGCCCAGCGAGTCGAGCTGGCGTCTCACCTCGATGGCGACCACCCCCAGGTCGCCCGAGTCGATGCGGACCGCGCCCAGGTCGCCGCCGGCCAGTTTCACGGCCGTCCGCACGGCCTCCTCCACCGAGTAGGTGTCGACCAGCAGGGTCGTCGAGAGGCCGAGGGCGTCGATCTGGGCGCGGAAGGCCGCCTCCTCCGAGTCGTGGAGGAGGGTGAAGGCGTGCGCGCTGGTGCCGGCCGTGGGGAGGCCGTATTCCCGGCCTGCCTGGAGGTTCGAGGTGGTGGCGAAGCCGCACAGGTAGGCGGCGCGGGCGGCGGCGACGGCCGCCCTCTCGTGGGTGCGGCGCGAGCCCATCTCGATCAGCGGGCGGCCCTGGGCCGCGTGGGTCATGCGGGAGGCGGCCGAGGCGATCGCGCAGTCGTGGTTCAGGATCGACAGGACGACCGTCTCCAGGACCACCGCCTCGGCGAAGGTGCCCTCGACGACCATGATCGGGGAGCCCGGGTAGTACGTCTCACCTTCGCGGTAGCCGTACACATCCCCGGAGAAACGGAAGTCGGCGAGGAAGGACAGGGTCGGCGGGTCGACGACGTGTTGCAGGAACTCCAGCTCGGGCTCGCCGAAGCGGAACGCCTCGATGGCCTCCAGGACCCGGCCGGTGCCTGCGACGACGCCGTAGCGGCGGCCCGCGGGCAGGCGGCGGGCGAAGACCTCGAACACCGCGCGGCGATGGGCGGTGCCGCCGGCCAGCGCCGCCCGCAACATGGTCAACTCATACATGTCTGTTAGCAAGGCCGAGCTCATGGACGTTTGCACGAGTCGAGAGTACGACCGCGGTGAGGCAGGATTGGGGATGTGGGTAGCACCGCTCCGATCGAGGTTGAGCGTCCGATAGCTGACGTTCGCCCAGATTTGCCGTGGGTGACCATCGTCTGGAATGACCCGGTCAACCTCATGTCCTATGTGACCTATGTCTTCCAGAGCGTCTTCGGCTATGCCCGGGAGAAGGCCGAGAAGCTCATGCTCGACGTCCACCAGAAGGGCAGGGCCGTCGTGTCGAGCGGCACACGGGAGGAGATGGAGCGCGACGTCCAGACCCTCCACTCCTACGGCCTCTGGGCCACCCTGCAGAAGGACGGCTGATGGGCCGCGGCTTCAAGGCGACGCGCGAAGGCGTGTCCGTCCACCTCGACACGGCCGAGGCCAGCGTGCTGCGGTCGCTGGTCGCCTCGATGGTGCTCGACGTGGTCGAGCCGGGCGAGACCGGCGACGACCCGCTGGAGCGCGCCCTGCGCATCGGGCCCGCCACCGAGCCGACCGACCCGGTGCTGGCCCGCCTGTTCCCGTCGGCCTACGCCGACGACGACGCCGCCTCCGCCGAGTTCCGCCGCTACACCGAGGGCGACCTGCGCGACGCCAAGCGGGCCGACGCGCTCACCCTGATCGAGACCGCCGTCGGCGGCAAGGTCACCCTGACCCCCGAACAGGCGCAGGCCTGGTTGCGCGCCCTCAACGACCTGCGGCTGGTGCTGGGTGTACGTCTTGAGGTCACCGAGGAGATCCACGAAGAGATCGCCGAGATGGGCGACGACGACCCCCGCTACCCGGCCTTCGTCACCTACGACTGGCTGACCTACCTGCAGGACACCCTCGTTCAGGCGCTTTGGTAGGTTCGCGGGCATGCTGACGATCTCGCGCGAACTGGTCGACCAGATCATCGCCCACGCGACGGCCGACCACCCCGACGAGGCCTGCGGCGTCATCGCCGGGCGGGCCGGGGTGCCCGAGCGGTTCGTCCCGATGGAGAACGCGGAGCGCTCGCCCACGTTCTACCGGTTCGACTCGATGGAGCAGTTCCGCGTCTGGCGTGACATGGACGACAACGACGAAGAGCCCGTCGTGATCTACCACTCCCACACGGCCACCGAGGCCTACCCCTCGCGCACCGACGTCTCCTACGCCTCCGAGCCGGGAGCCCACTACGTCCTCTACTCCACCGCTCTCGCCCAGTTCCGGTCGTTCCGGATCGTCGACGGCGTGATCGAGGAGGAGGACGTAAAGATCCTGGAACCGGGCGTTTAAAATGGATGACATGTCCCTGGGCGTGCAACCGTACCTCTTCGCGCACTCTCCTTCCGTCGTGGTCTACGACTGTCATTGACGTTCACATTTCCCCGTACACCACAGACCTGAAGACAAGAAGAGAGAACGAGACATGGCCATCGAGGTCCGCATCCCGACCATCCTGCGCACCTACACCGACGGCGCCAAGGCCGTCGACGCCTCCGGCGCCACGATCGAAGAGCTGATCGGCGACCTGGAGGCCCGGCACCCGGGGATCAAGGCCCGGCTCGTCGAGAACGACAAGCTCCGCCGGTTCGTGAACGTCTACCTCAACGACGAGGACGTCCGGTTCCTCGGCGGTCTCGGCACCCCCGTCTCCGACGGCGACACGGTCACCGTGCTGCCCGCCGTCGCCGGTGGCTGATCAGCGATGCGTTTCGACTCGCTGATCGAGTCGGTCGGCCGCACCCCGCTCGTCGGGCTGCCCCGCCTCTCGCCGTCGGCCGACGTGCGGATCTGGGCCAAGCTCGAAGACCGCAACCCGACCGGCTCGATCAAAGACCGGCCCGCCCTGTGGATGATCGAACAGGCCGAGAAGGACGGGGTGCTCACCCCGGGCTGCACGATCCTCGAACCGACCTCCGGCAACACCGGCATCTCGCTGGCGATGTCGGCCCGGCTCAAGGGTTACAAGCTGATCTGCGTCATGCCTGAGAACACCTCCGAGGAGCGCCGCCAGTTGCTCCGCATGTACGGCGCCGAGATCATCTCGTCGCCCGCGGCGGGCGGCTCCAACGAGGCGGTCAGGGTGGCCAAGGGCCTGGCGGCCGAACACCCCGACTGGATCATGCTCTACCAGTACGGCAACCCGGCCAACTGGCGCTCCCACTACGAGTCGACCGGTCCGGAGATCCTCGACGACCTCCCGACGGTCACCCACTTCGTGGCGGGCCTGGGCACGACCGGCACCCTCATGGGCGTCGGGCGTTACCTGCGCGAGCACAAGCCCGACGTGAAGATCGTGGCCGCCGAGCCCCGCTACGGCGAGCTCGTCTACGGCCTGCGCAACGTCGACGAGGGCTTCATCCCGGAGATCTACGACGAGTCGGTGCTGACCACCCGCTACTCGGTGACCTCGGCCGACGCCCTCAAGCGCACCCGTGAGCTGCTGGCCACCGAGGGCATCTTCGCCGGCATCTCCACCGGCTGCGCCCTCCACGCGGCCGTCGGCATGGCCCGCAAGGCCGTGCAGGAGGGCGAGCCGGCCGACATCGTGTTCGTGGTCGCCGACGGCGGCTGGAAGTACCTGTCGACCGGCGCCTACGAGGGCACCCTCGACGAGGCCGAAGACCGCCTCGAAGGGCAACTCTGGGCTTAACGCCAGAAACACAGAAACACAAAGGAGAAGGACCCCGCCTCCCTGAGAGTTGAGGCGGGGTCCTTCCCGTATGTCAATTGAACAGCACGCGCAGAGAGAAGTTGGCGTCGCTCCCCGAAGTTCCGCCGCTCATGCCCACCGCGCGGAGCACCTGGAGGTTGGCCTTGTCCTCGTTCGACATGCCCTGCAGGTAGAGGTTCTCGATCTTGTCGAGGTCGACGAACAGTCCGAACCCGGCGGTGTCGGCGTTCGGGACCGCGGTCTGGAAGGTCTCGCTGTCGGCCAGCGTGCCGCCGGCGGCGAGCTTGTTCGCGTAGTCCTGGTTGGTGGCCACGACCAGCTTGCCGTCACCGGGGGCCTTGGCGAGCTGGAGCGGCGCGCCGGCCACGGCGAGCGCCTGCTCGACCTTGGTCAGCACCTCGCCGGCCTTGGCCGGGTCGGTGGCCAGCACGGCGCCGGCGTTCGGCATGTTGCCGTCGAGGCCCTGCGAGTCGATCGCGACGGTGATGCTGTCGCCGAGCAGGGTGGCCAGGTCGTCGGGCAGGTTCAGGCCGAACTGCTGCTGGGCCTGGGTGACGAACTGGCTGAACTGGGCGCCGCCGCCGGTGCTCTCCACCGACTTGAGGATCTGGTCCCAGCCGTTCTTGACGCCCTCGCCGAGGCCCGAGATGGCCAGCGCCCCGGCGGTGGTGTCGGGCAGTTCGCCCAGCTTCACCGGGCTGGTCTGCACGGTGACGGGGCTCTGCACGCCGCGGGTGATGGCGGCGAGTTCCGCGTACGAGCCGTCGAACCGCAGCGCCCCCGCGAAGCGGCCGTTCTTCAGCTGGTCGGTCAGCGCCGGGTCGGCGACGGCGGCACCGCCCATCGCGGCGAGCTGGCCGAGGTCGCCCCAGAAGGAGAGCACGCCGGGCTCGCCCAGGGCTTCCATGTCGGCGGAGAAGTTGGCCGACTCGGCCAGGGTGGGGCCGGTGGCGTACTTGTCGGCCTCCGCCTGGGTGGTGGAGACGATGGCGTAGTCGCCCCTGATGGCCACGCCGGTCTTGGTGTCCGAGCCGGCGTCGAGCTTGGCGATGCCGGCGCGGGCCGCGTCGGCGTCCTTCACCTGGATCGCCAGGGCGAAGCCGGGCTGGTTCGCGTCCTTGCCGGGCATGACGGCGAAGCCGATGCGGTCGCCGAGCCAGGGCTCGATGTCGGTCGCGTAGTTGATGTCCTTGAAGCTCTCGTTGTCCGACGAGATCGCCTTGAAGAAGGCCTCACGCGGGTCGTCGCCCGAGAATGCGTCCTGGGTGACGGTGAACTTGCGGGCGATGCTGAACAGGGCCAGCTTCTGGTTGGCGGCCGGGTCGAGGTCGATCCGGGCGTAGGCGAGGGCGCCGGCCGGGAGCGCCTCGGCGGGCTGCGCGCCGCCGCCGCTCAGGGCGGAGAAGGCCCACACGCCGCCGGCTCCGACGAGGCCGACGACCACGGCGACGATCACCGCGATGATGGCGCCCTTGGGGCCGCGCTTCTGGACCGGCGCGTGCACCACGGGGGGCAGGTCGTAGCCCAGTTCCTCGGGCTGGCGCCACTGGCCGGGCTGCGGGGGCTGCTGGGGGGCGTACATCTGCTGGGTGCCGCCGAAGTCGATCCGGGTCGGCTCTACGTGCGGCTGCGGCTGCGGTTGCTGCTGCGGCGTGCGGTAGTTGATGGTCCGGTCCGGGTCTCCGCCGCTGATGTCATAGGGGAAACCGGGGGGGTTCTCGGCAGGCATGGGGTCAACTCGCAAAGTGGGGTGATCTCCGACGAGTCTGAAAGTATGCCGTGCCGGTAGCGAACCGCTTGCAGGCTTCTTGACTATTGGCGCTGAAGGACATCTTTCGGCTCTTTGAGGTGCACTTCTCCGGTATCGCTGCTTTCGACCAGATCCCAGGGGACGACCAGGCTGCGGGCGTACAGGAGCCGGGTGAGCTGCTGGAGCGTTCCGTTGACGCGGCCGTTGGCGTCGCGGTGGACGCCGAGCAGGAACTGCGCCCGGGTGGCCGACACGACCAGCCCGGCGGTCTCGGGTTCGGCGGCCTTCTTGAACGGGTTGCGGCTGCCGGTGACCATGCGCACGTCGACCACGTGGCCGACCCACACCCCGCGTACGTCCCATACGCACTGACCGATCAGTTCCCGTCCCGTCATGGCCGGTGAATGCCCGGATCTCCCTGTACGGACGGCTATGGACCAGTCAAGATACAGTGTTCCAGAACAACATTCGGGAGGGTGTGTTGAGCGGTTTCGGGGAGGCGACCCGGGCGGTCCGGGCCGGCGAGGGGGTCTACGACGTGCGCCTCGACGACGGCTACTCGGTCGGGGGCCCGCTGAACGGCGGCTACCTGATGGCCGTGCTGCTGCGGGCGGCGGTCGACGACTCGCCGCACGAGCACCCGGTCTCGACCAGCGCCCAGTTCCTGCGGGCCGGCCGGTCGGGCCCGGCGCGGGTCAGGGTGGAGCAGGTGAAGACCGGCAAGACCACGACGATCAGCCGTGCGTCGCTCGTCGGCGCCGACGGCCCGATCCTGGAGACGCTGGTCACCACCGCGACCCTCGACCCGCTGGCCGAGCCCGTCTACACGGGCGAGCCGGCCCACGCGATGCCGCCGCCCGAGGCGTGCCTGCCGCTGCCCGAGCCCAAGCCCGAGTCGAACATGAACCTGAACGGCCAGATGGAGCTGCGGTTCGACCCGCCCACCGTGGGCTGGTTGACCGGCGAGCCGACCGGCCGTCCCGAGTCGCGCGCCTACTTCCGGCTGCGGCACGGCCAGGAGCCCGACCCCTACGTGCTGGCCCTGGCCGTCGACGCGCTGCCCCCGGTGGTCTTCAACGCGGGCCTGCGCGGCTGGGCCCCGACCGTCGAGCTGACCTGGCACCTGCGCGCGCTGCCCGCCCCGGGCTGGCTGACGGTGGTCGCCGCCGGGCGGCTGGTCGCCGACGGCTGGTTCGACGAGGACGTCGAGGTGTGGGACTCCGCCGGACGCCTCGTGGCGCAGTCGCGGCAGCTCGCGAGGGTCGGACGCGGCTGAAGAGTGTGCTCGGTGTCACGGGGACGCGCAGCATGATCGGCCATAAGCTGACTCCGTGGTGGAGAGTTATGGTCAGGGGTCCATCGGGATCTTCGACAGCGGTTTCGGGGGGCTGACCGTAGCCCGCGCGATCATCGACCAGTTGCCCAACGAACCGGTCTTCTACGTCGCCGACACGGCCCGCCAGCCCTACGGCCCCAAGCGCATCGCCGAGGTCCGGTCCTACGCCCTGGAACTGCTCGACCATCTGGTGTCCCACGACGTCAAGATGCTCGTGATCGCGTGCAACACGGCCAGCGCGGCGGTGCTGCGCGACGCCCGCGAGCGCTACCGGGTGCCGGTCGTCGAGGTCATCCAGCCCGCCACCCGGCGGGCGGCGTCGGCGACGCGCAACGGCAAGGTCGGGGTGATCGGCACCCAGGCCACCATCGCGTCGATGGCCTACCAGGACGCCTTCGCCGCCGCGCCGCACGTCGAACTCGTCGGGGTCGCCGCACCGCGCCTGGTCGAGTTCGTCGAACGCGGCGAGACCGAGAGCGAGGCCGTCATCGAGGCGGTGCGCGAATACCTGACGCCCATCCTCGACGCCGGCTGCGACACCCTGATCCTCGGCTGCACCCACTACCCCCTGCTGCTGGGCGCGATCTCCTACGTCGCCGGCGACGGCGTGACGCTCGTCTCGAGCGCCGAGGAGACCGCCAAGGACGTCTTCCGGGTGCTGCGCGACCGGGGCCTGGTGCGGGCCTCGGGCGTGCCCGCCCACCGGTTCGGCACGACCGGCGACACGCTGCTGTTCGAGACCCTCGGGCGGCGGTTCCTCGGGCCGGAGATCCAAGCGGTCGAACTGGCCGCGCCCGTGTTCGGAGGCACAGCGTGAAAGTGACCGTCGTCGGCTGCTCCGGCAGCTTCCCCGGCCCCCAGAGCCCGTCGTCCTGCTACCTCTACGAGGCCGAGGGCTTCCGGATGCTCGTCGACTTCGGCAACGGCTCGCTAGGGGCGCTGCAGCGGCACGTCAGCCCGTTCGAGCTCGACGCGATCTGCCTGTCCCACCTGCACGCCGACCACTGCCTCGACATGTGCAGCTACCACGTCGTGCGCAGCTACGGCCCCGGCGCTCCGCACCCCAAGATCCCCGTGTACGCCCCCTCGACGGCCGCCGCCCGGCTGAACGCCGCCTACGGGATGCCGCAGGAGCCGAAGATGGAGACCGCCTTCGACTTCACGGCGCTGTCGCCGGGCGCCTTCGAGATCGGCCCCTTCCAGGTCACCACCGCCCTGGTCAACCACCCCGTGGAGACCTACGGCTTCCGCGTCGCCCACGGCGGCCGCTCGGTCACCTACTCGGCCGACACCGGCGAGTGCGACGCCCTGATCGGCCTGGCCGGCGACACCGACCTGCTGCTCTGCGAGGCGTCCTTCCTCGACGAGCCCGGCAACCCGCCCGACCTCCACCTGACCGGCCGCCAGGCCGCCGAGCACGCCGCCAAGGCCGGGGCGGGCAAGCTGGTCCTCACCCACCTGGTGCCCTGGCACGACGACGCCCGCGTCCGCGCCGACGCCGACCGGGGCGGCTATTCGGGCGAGATCGAGTTGGCCCGATCCGGTGCGGTCTATGACCTAGGGTGAGGCCCATGGCTCGCACTGATGGACGTTCGCCCGACCAGCTCCGGCCGGTGACGATCACGCGGAACTGGCTGGCCCACGCCGAGGGGTCGGTCCTGGTCGAATTCGGCGGCACGAAGGTGCTGTGCGCCGCCTCCGTCGAGAGCGGGGTGCCGCGCTGGCGCAAGGGCAGCGGTCTCGGCTGGGTCACCGCCGAGTACGCGATGCTCCCGCGCGCCACCAACACCCGCGGCGACCGCGAGTCGGTACGCGGCAAGATCGGCGGCCGCACCCACGAGATCTCCCGGCTCATCGGCCGGTCCCTGCGGGCCTGCGTCGACTACAAGGCGCTCGGCGAGAACTCGATCGTGCTCGACTGCGACGTGCTCCAGGCCGACGGCGGCACCCGCACCGCCGCGATCACCGGCGCCTACGTCGCGCTGGCCGACGCGGTCGCCTGGATGCGCAAGAAGCGCATGTGCCCCGGCGACCCGCTGGTCGACTCGGTGGCCGCCGTCTCGGTCGGCATCGTCGGCACCACCCCGCTGCTCGACCTCTGCTACGTCGAGGACGTCAAGGCCGAGACCGACATGAACGTCGTGATGACCGGCAAGGGCGCGTTCGTCGAGGTGCAGGGCACCGCCGAAGGGGCGCCGTTCGACCGGGGCACCCTCAACGACCTGCTCGACCTGGCCACGCTCGGCTGCGCCGAGCTGACCGAACTCCAGAAGGCCGCCCTCGCATGACCAAGCTGCTGCTCGCCACCCGCAACCAGGGCAAGATCGTCGAACTGCGGCGCATCCTCGAAGAGGCCGCGCTGCCGATCGAGCTGGTCGGCCTCGAAGCGTTCCCCGAGATCGGCGACGTCGCCGAGACCGGCCTCACCTTCGCCGAGAACGCCCTGCTCAAGGCCCACACCGTGGCCCGGCAGAGCGGCCTGCCCTGCGTCGCCGACGACTCGGGCCTGTGCGTCGACGCCCTCAACGGCATGCCCGGCATCTTCTCGGCCCGCTGGTCGGGCGGCCACGGCGACGACCAGGCCAACCTCGACCTGCTGCTGGCCCAGATCGGCGACGTGCCCGACGACCGCCGCCAGGCCCACTTCGCCTGCGTGGCCGCGCTCGCCCTGCCCTCGGGCGAGGAACGGGTGGTCGAGGGGGTCATGCACGGCCACGTGATCCGGGAGCGCCGGGGCACGATGGGCTTCGGCTACGACCCGATCTTCGTGCCCGACGGCGAGACCCGCACCACCGCCGAGATGCCGCCCGCCGAGAAGGACGCGATCTCCCATCGCGGCATCTCGATGCGGGCGATGGTGCCGGTCCTGGCCGAGGTGTTCTCCGTTTCGTAAGAACTTGGGGCTCCCTTACGAACAGGGCGTTCGTAGGATCCAGGTGTGACTTCTCGCTCGACCGCGCCCCCCTGGGCCGCGGCCCTCGCCGGGCTGACCGCCGCCGCCGTGGCCGTCGGCGTCGGCCAGCTCGCGTCCGGCGTCATCGGCGGCGACTCCTCACCCGTCGTCGCGGTCGGCAACGCGGCCGTCGACCTGTCCCCGGCGTGGCTGAAGAACTGGGCCATCGCGACGTTCGGCGAGAACGACAAGGTCGTCCTCCTCGGCGGCATCTTCGTGGTGATCGCCCTGCTGGCGGCCGGTTTCGGGGTGCTGGCCCGGATCCGGCTCGGCTACGGCCGGCTGGCCCTGCTGGCGTTCGGCGTCCTCGGCGCCTGGGCGGCGGCCACCCGCCCCGACGCGGGCATGCTCGACGTGCTCCCGTCCCTGCTCGCCGCCTGGGCCGGAGCTTCCACGTTGTCCCGGCTCTTCCGGCGGCTCGAACCAGTCGAGGAACCGGGCGAGGAGCCGGTCGAGAATCCAATGGAGGAACCGGCCGAGGAAGCCGCCGGGCCCGAGCCGTTGGAGCAGCCGCCCGTCATGCTCGCCGGTGAGCGGCTTCGCACCATCGACCGGCGCCGGCTGTTCACCGGGATCGCCACGGGCGCCGGGGTGGCCGTGGTCACGGGGGCGGCCGGGGTGTGGATCGGCGATCGCAACAACGTGGCCGCCGAGCGGGCGCAGGTGGCGGCCGAGTTGCCGAAACCGGCCAAGCCGCTGCCGCCGCTGCCCGCCGGGGTCGACTTCAGGGTGCCGAACCTGTCGCCGTTCGTCACCCCCAACCACGACTTCTACCGCGTCGACACCGCGCTCGCGTTGCCCAACGTCGACCCCAACACCTGGACGCTGAAGATCCACGGCATGGTCGACCGGCCCATCGAGCTCACCTTCGCCGACCTGCTGAAACGCCCCATCGTCGAGGCCGACCTCACGCTCGCGTGCGTCTCCAACCCGGTCGGCGGCCCCTACGTCGGCAACGCCCGCTGGCTCGGCGTGGCCATGGCCGGGGTGCTGCGCGAGGCCGGGATCAAGGCGGGTGCCGACATGCTGCTGTCGACCAGCGCCGACGGCTGGACCGCCGGCACCCCCGTCGAGGTCGTCATGGACGGCCGCAACGCCCTGTTCGCCTTCGCCATGAACGGCGAGCCGCTCCCGGTCGCGCACGGCTTCCCGGTCAGGCAGGTCGTGCCGGGCCTCTACGGCTACGTCTCGGCCACCAAGTGGGTCGTCGACGTCAAGCTCACCCGGTTCGACGAGGAGACGGCGTACTGGACCGATCGGGGCTGGGACGCCAAGGGGCCGATCAAGACGCAGTCGCGCATCGACACCCCGCGCAACAAGACCAAGCCGGGCCGCAACGTGATCGCCGGGGTCGCCTGGGCGCAGACGAAGGGCATCGCGAAGGTCGAGGTCAAGGTCGACGACGGGCCGTGGCAAGAGGCGAAGCTGGCCGAGGTGCCGGGCCTGGACACCTGGCGGCAGTGGTCGATCGAGGTCGACCTGGCTAGCGGGCTGCACAATCTGTCGTGCCGGGCCACCGACGAGACCGGCGAGACGCAGACCGACCGGGGCGCGCCGCCCGAGCCTAACGGCGCCACCGGCTACCACCAGGTTCTCATCGAGACCACCTAGACGGCAGGATTCGGGAAAGCCGGTTGCTCATCGGAGTCACCCCCTTACCATCGGTCACATCGAAGGGAAGGGGTCGATGGCCGAGCGTCAGTCCCGGTGGCGGTTGCCGACCGGCGTCTACAATCCCGTCGTCACCGGTGACGGGCGCAGGTGGCGTGACTACGAGAAGGCCGCCGAGACCCCCGCGCCGTCCCTCGATCCGTGGCCGTCGCAGTTGCCGTCCCGGCTGCCGCCGACGGGCGACGACTGGTTCGACCGGGCCTCCCGGCCGCGCCACCTGGAGGAGTCGCGGCCCTACGGGGTGCCGGGCGGGCTGGCGAGACCCGACCCGGAGGCGCAACGTGATCTCGCCGAGGCGTTGGCCGGCAGGTTCCCCGATCCGCGCGGCACCTGGATCCGGCTGATCAACGCCGAAGGGCCGACCGACGACCCGTTCCGGTCGACCAACGCCATCGACTGCGCCCTGTCGGTCATGTCGTCGTGGCACGGCGAACCCGTCGTGGCGGCGGCCCGGCAGCCCGAGTACGACCGGGTGGGCAAACCCGTCCTCTCGGGGGAGGCGGGCGGGGTGGCCAGGGCCGAGCAGTGGCTCGGCCATCGTTTCGAGTACGTCGGGCAGGGCCGCCGCGCCTACGGGGTGGTGGCCGGGCGGTTGCGGTCGGCCGGGCACGGCGCCGCGACCGTGCTCATCACGCGCTGGCCCCAAGGGGGCAGCCACGCGTGGAACGCGGTGAACTCACTGGGGGAGGTGCTGTGGATCGACGCACAGCGGGGACACATGGCCATCGAGCCGCCGTACGAGAACGTGACGGGGGTGTTCTGCGTGGTCCTCGACCGCGCGGGGCAGCGGGTGTGAGCCCGGACACCGCCCGCGCGCTGGCCGAGGAGTGGTTCAACGGGGGGCGGGCCCGCTCGGCCGAGGTGGTCGTCTACGCCTTCGACGACGGGTTCGTGGCCTGGGCGCGAGACGACGAGCCCGACGACCCGAGCGTGTTGCCGTCGACCGTCGGGGGCGGCTGCATCGTCATCGACCGGCGGACCGGCGAACTGGCCGTCCGCCCCCTGCTGGGGCCGGAGTTCGTGGCCGAGCAGTGGCCCGACCACGTGCCCCGTTAACTGGCCGCGAGCGAGCCCACGATGGAGGCGTTGGCCGCGCGGCGGGCGGGCAGCACCGCCGCGAGCACCCCGGCCAGCGCCGACAGGACCAGGTAGAGCAGCACCTGCCCGACCGGCACGATGAAGACGGTCTCGTTCGGGATCGTCTGCAGCGCCGCCCACCCGAAGGCGACGCCGATGACGACGCCGACCAGCGCCCCGACCAGGCCCAGCACCAGCGCCTCGATCGAGAGCATGCCGCGCAGCTGCGGCCGGGTCAGGCCGAGGGCGCGCAGCAGCGCCGACTCCCGGGTGCGTTCGTGCACCGACAACGACAGGGTGTTGGCGATGCCGAGCAGCGAGATCAGGATGGCCAGGCCGAGCAGCGCGGCGAAGATCGTGAACATCATGTCGAACGCCTCGTCGAACTCGCCGCGCACGTCGGCCGCGCTGACCAGCTGCGCGGTCGGGTAGGCCGTCAAAGCCGCCTCGACGGCCCGCCGGGAGACGTCGGCGGCCGTGCCGTCCTTGACCTTGACGTACACGCGGACCGGCCCGACCGCGCCGAAGTACTTCTCGAAGTCGGGCGCGGCGATCGTGTAGGGCATGGTCCCGTTCAGGCCGTCCTGCCCGAGGAGGGCGGCCACCTTCACCTTGACCTTCCCGGCCTTGGCAGTGGTGAGGGAGACGGTGTCGCCGACCTTGGCGCCGAGGTTCTCGGCCTGCGGCTCCGACAACGCGACGGTGCCGGGGGTCAACGCGGCCAGCGAGCCCGAGAGGACCTCCGGCCGGAACACGGCGCGGTCGGGCAGGCTGGCGATCTCGCCGGTGTCGTCCTGGCGCATCTCGGCGACCAGCCCGACCTCGGGCAGCGTCCGCAGGGTGGCGGGCACCTCGGCGGGCAGCAGGGGCATGCCGTCGGCGCGGCCGTACTGCGCGGTGATCATGAAGTCGACGGGGAACTGGTCGTCGAGGCTGCTGACGACCGTCTCGCGGGTGCTGGCGGTGATCACCGAGATGAGGGTCATCAGGGTGACGCCGATGGTCAGCGCGACCGTCGTGGTGGCGGCCCGCTTCGGGTTGCGGCGGGAGTTGTCGACGGCCAGCCGTCCGGGCACGCCGAAGACCTTGCGCGGCACCCACCCGGCGAACGCGCTCAGCGGGCTCATCAGCACCGGCCCGATCACGATCACGCCGAGGAAGAACACCGCGCCGCCGCCCATCGCGACCAGCAGGCCGGTGTTGCCGTCGAGCACCCAGATCGCCACGGCGGTGAGCCCGAGCCCGCCCGCCAGCAGCAGACCCGCGATGAGCGAGCGGGCCAGCCCGGCGCGGAACGTCTGCTCCTCGACCTGGCTGCGCAGCGCCGCGATCGGCGCCACCCGGGTCGCCCCGCGGGCCGGCAGCACCGCCGCGACCACGGTCACCAGCAGCCCGACGACCAGCCCGAGCACGATCGTGCGCGGCGTCAGCGCGACGCTCGCCCCGGTCGGGACCGGCGCGTCGAACCGTCCCAGCGCGGCGAGGCCGAGCGCCCCCAGCCCGAGCCCGACCAGCAGCCCCAGCACCGACGAGACCAGCCCGACGACCGCCGACTCCAGCAGGATCGACCGGAACACCTGCCCGCGCGTCGCCCCGATGCAGCGCAGCAGCGCCATCTCCCGGGTCCGCTGCGCGACCAGGATGTTGAACGTGTTGTAGATGACCAGCGCCGCCACGAACATGGCCACGCACCCGAACAGCAGCAGCACGAGCACCAGGTAGTCGAGCTCCACGTTGCTGTCGAGGGCCAGCTTCCGGGCCAGTTCCTCCCCGGTCTTGACCGTGTACGTCTGCCCGAGCGCCGCCGCCACCGTCTGCTTGAGCGTCTCGGGGGAGACCCCGGCCGAGGCGGCCAGGTCGATCTCGTGGTAGCCCTTCTCGCCGGTCATCTCCCGCGCCGTGGCGGGGTCGAACCCGACCGCGCCGGTGTAGGCGAGGTGCTGGTCGACGCCCACGTCGATGAGGCCGACCAGGGTGAACTGGCGGCGCTTCTCGGCGAGGTCGAGCACGGTGACGGTGTCGCCGACCTCGAACTGCCGGGTCCGCGCGGTGTTCTCGTCGAGCACCGCCTCACCCGGGCCGCCGGGGGCGGTGCCGGTGACGTAGCTGGTCCGGTCGAGCGGCCCGGCCTCGACGGAGATGCCGCTGGTCGCGGTGCTGCCGGCGGCCCGGCCCGACTTGTCGAGCAGCGGCGCGGTGCCGCGGACGAGCCCCTGCGCGCCGGACACCCCGGGCAGCGCGGTGAGCTTGGCCAGCACCTCGTGCGGGATGTCCTCGTCCTTCGGGGTGACGGCGACGGCGACCTTGTCGGCGTCGGCCGTGAAGAGCTGGCGGAAGCCCTGCTCGATAGTGTCGGTCAGCACGAACGTGCCCGCGATGAAGCCGACGCCCAGGGTGATGGCCAGCGAGGTGAGCAGCAGCCGGAGCCGGTGTGCCACCAGCCCGGCCAGTGTGGTGCGCAGCACGGCTCAGGCCTCCAGCTTCAGCAGCATGTCGTGCACGCTCTGCGGGGTCGGCTGGGTCACTTCGCTGACCAGCAGCCCGTCGCGGAGGAACACCACGCGGTCGGCGTAGGAGGCGGCCACCGGGTCGTGGGTGACCATCACGATGGTCTGGCCGAGTTCGCGTACCGACCGCCGCAGGAAGGACAGCACCTCGGCGCCGCTGCGGGAGTCGAGGTTGCCGGTGGGCTCGTCGGCGAAGATCACCTGGGGCTTGCTGATGAGGGCGCGGGCCACCGCCACCCGCTGCTGCTGGCCGCCCGAGAGCTGGCTCGGCCGGTGGGAGAGGCGGTCGCGCAGCCCCACGGTCTCGACCACGCGGTCCATCAGGACCTGGTCGGCCTGCCGTCCGGCGATCTCCAGCGGCAGGCGGATGTTCTGCTCGGCCGTCAGGGTGGGCAGCAGGTTGAAGGCCTGGAACACGAACCCGATGCGCTCGCGGCGCAGCAGGGTGAGCTGCTTGTCGGACAGGGTCGTGATGTCGGCGTCGCCGATGTGCACGTGCCCCGAGCTGACCGTGTCGAGCCCGGCCAGGCAGTGCATCAGGGTGGACTTGCCCGACCCCGACGGCCCCATGATCGCCGTGAACGCCCCCGTGGCGAAGCTCACGTCGATGCCGCGCAGCGCGTGCACGGCGGCGTCGCCCTGGCCGTATGTCTTGCTGAGCCCCCGTGCCACGACGGCGGCGCGGACGTCGGTAGTCATCGTCATGGTCAGCAACGCTATTGACGCGCGCTTGACCTTTCTTCGGTCGCCCGGACGGCTTTCGCCTGGTTCTCCGGTCGCCTCCGGGGCCGGTGCTGCTACCGGGGAGGTAGCCGGGTGTCAGACTTTCGGCCGACCATGCCGGTCTCGTACGCGTAGACCACCACCTGCGCCCGGTCGCGCAGCTCCAGCTTGGCCAGGATCCGCCCCAGGTGGGTCTTCACGGTGGCCTCGGCGAGGGTGAGCCGGGTCGCGATCTCGGCGTTCGACAGACCCCGCGCCACCTGGACGAGCACCTCCCGCTCCCGAGCGGTCAGGCTGTCGGGTTCGGGGGCGGTGGGCGCCTCGGGCAGGTAGGCGGAGACGAGGTCGAGCAGCCGCCGCGTGGTCGACGGGGCCACCACGGCGTCGCCGTCGTGCACCGACCTGATCGCGCTCAGCAGGTCGGCCGGGGGCACGTCCTTCAGCAGGAAGCCCGACGCGCCCGACCGGATCGCCGCGAAGGCGTACTCGTCGAGGTCGAACGTGGTGAGGATGAGGACCTTGGGCGGGTTCGGCAACGAGGTGATCAGCCGGGTGGCCTCGACCCCGTCCATGCGCGGCATCCGCACGTCCATCAGCACGACGTCGGCGGCCAGGCCGCCCTTGACCAGCTCGACGGCGGCCGACCCGTCGCCGGCCTCGCCGGCCACCTCGATGTCGGGCTGCGCGCCCAGCACCATCCGGAACCCGGCCCTGACCAGCTCCTGGTCGTCGACGAGGATGACCCGGATCATCGTGCGCCCCCCGCCGGGATGCGCGCCACCACGAGGAAGCCGCCGCCGGGCTTGGGGGCGGCGTGGACGTCGCCGCCGTACATGGAGACCCGTTCGCGCATGCCGATGAGGCCGTGGCCGCCCTCTCCCGTGGCGGAGGCGGCGCCCCGGCCGTCGTCGGCGATGCGCAGCAGCACGTCGCGGGGGCCGTAGACGACCTGGACCGTGGAGCTGACCCCGGGCCCGCCGTGTTTGAGGGTGTTGGTCAGCGCCTCCTGGACGATCCGGTAGATCACCAGCTGTAGTCCTTCCGCGAGATGATCGGGCGTGCCCTCCACCCGGATGTCCACCGGCAGCCCGGACGCGCGCACCTGACGTACAAGATCGTCAAGTTGCCCGAGCCCCGGCTGGGGCGCGTACTCCTCCGACTCGGCCCCGTCGTCGCGCAGCACGCCGACCAGCCGCCGCATCTCGGCCAGCGCCTGCCGCCCGGTCGCCGAGATCGCCTCGACCGCCCGTTTGGCCTGGTCGGGATCGCTGTCGATGGCGAACCCGGCCCCGTCGGCCTGGACCACGATGACGCTGACGTTGTGGGCGACGACGTCGTGCAGCTCCCGCGCGATCCGGGCGCGTTCGGCGGCGGTGGCGATGAGCGCCTGCTGGTCGCGTTCCTTCTCGGCCCGTTCGGCGCGGTCGACCAGGTTGGCGACGAAGCGCCTGCGCATGTTGAGGTAGATGCCGCCGATCCAGATGGCGACCACGAACACCGAGGCGCTGAAGAAGAGCTCCAGGTCGAGGTCGCCCCACGACTGCAGCACCATCGCGGTCCCGACCTCGGCGACGAGCCCGGCGCCGATCGCCCACGGCAGCGGACACGACGCGGCGACCGTGAACATCGCGATGAGCACGGCCTGGTTGGCCGGCAGGGCGCCGATCCCGGTGACCCACTGGACGAGACTGACCGCCGAGATGAGCGCCATGACGTGGAGCGGGAAGCGCCGCCGCCAGAACAGCGGCCCGACGAGCACCGCCGAGAGCCCGAGCACCCCCCAGAGCCCGATGGCCTTGCCGCCGCCGATGTAGGAACCGTTCGCGAACTCCGAGGCGCTCAGCAGGCAGTAGAGCACCAGCGGCGACACCAGCAGCGCGTCGATGGACGCGAGATGTCGCCGCCGTAGGGCGCGTAGCTTGCCGAGCACGCCTCAAGAGTACGTATGCGCAGTTCCCGGCACCTTCCGCCTAGCGGCGGATTCGGTCCTACGACCCAGGTCGCAGACCGGAATGTGCTTACACGCCTCTTACGGGCGATCAGGCAGTATCAATCCCGGGAGCTGCATCCTTGGGGTGTTAAAGGGAGAAAAGATTCGCGATGACGGATCACGACGCCGGGCCGCGCGGCACTGAAGACACGAACACCGCGCCGCGCGACCCGGCCGACTCCCCCACCAGGGAGATCCCCGCAGTCGACACCACCGGCGCGACCTCTTCGGGTCCCGGCGCCGTCCCCTCTTCAGGCGCCTTCGCCTCTCACGGCACGGAGTCCGTCGTTCCCGACCCGGCCCGCGCAGGAGCCTTCGGCACCACGGATTTCTCGGTCCCGGCCTCCGCCGGAGCGGTTCCGTCCGGTGCGGCTTCCGCCGGCCCGGGTCCTGCCCGGACCGCCCCCGCGACCGCTTCCGGTACGGCGTCCGCTTCGCCTGGTGCGGGCGCCTTCGCCTCGCCCGCGCCGCCCCGTTATCGGTTCCGCGGCCAGACCGCCGCGAAGAAGCCCCCCGCCGGATACGCCTTCGGACCCGGCGGGGCCGGATGGGACGCCCCCGGGTGGCGTACCGTCTCCGCTTCCGAACCGGCCCCCCGCCGTCGCTTCGGCCTGGTCGCCCTGCTGGCCGCGGGCCTGGTGGGCGTCGTCGTCGGCGCCCTGCTCGTGGTCATGGTCGATCGGCCCTGGCGGGACGACCGGCCCGAGTTCGGGGTGGTCGTCGACCAGCCCGGTCCGCGGCAGAACGTCCCCCGGTTCTGCGAGCGGACCGACACCGGTTTCCGCTGCGAGTTCCCCCGCTCGTAAGCCGCTCAGGCGGCCACGCCCGCGCGCACCTGACGCAGGGCCCCCGCCCACGCCTCGAGCTGGTCGAACAGGGTGTCGGCCGAGGCGTCGTGGATCTGCGACGGCTGGAAGCTGGTGAAGTTCTCGAAGTCGTGGAACAGCGAGAACGAGACCTGCTGCCGCACGTGGGCGACCTGGAGCTCGCTGAGCATCGCGCGCAGGTGCTCGATGGCGCGGGCGCCGCCGAGGGAGCCGTATGAGACGAAGCCGGCGGCCTTGTTGTTCCACTCCTTGTAGAGGTAGTCGATGGCGTTCTTCAGCACGCCCGAGGTCGAGTGGTTGTACTCGGGGGTGACGAAGACGAAGCCGTCGTAGGCGTCGATGGTGGCCGCCCACGCCTTGGTGTGGTCGCCGCCGTAGTTGCCGAAGCTCGGCGGGTAGGCCTCGTCGAGGTGGGGGAGCGGGTGGTCGGCCAGGTCGACGAGCTCGTAGTCGGCGCCGGTGCGGTCCTTGGCGCGGGTCATGACCCAGTCGGCCACCGCCTTGCCGTTGCGGCCGGGGCGGGTGCTGCCGAGGATCACAGCGATCTTCAGCTTGCTCATCTCGTACTCCTCAGAAGTTGAATCTTCAACGAGTTGAGACTAGACCGAGATGACGTGAACGTTCAAGTCATAGCCTAGACTGTGAGTATGACCACATCAGACGGGGTGCGCTGGCTGAGCAGCGGCGAACTGGCGGCGTGGCGGTCGTTCAGTCTGATGCTGGCCCGGCTGCCCGCCGCCCTGGAAGATCAGCTCCAGCGCGACGGCGGGCTCAACTTCGTCGAATACCACGTGCTGGCCGGGCTCTCCGACGCCCCCGACCGGACCATGCGCATGAGCGGCCTGGCCGTGCTGGTGAACTCGGAGTTGTCGCGGCTCTCCCACCTGATGCGGCGGCTGGAGAAGCGCGGCTTCGTCCGGCGCGAGCCCGACCCGTGCGACGGCCGCTACACCAACGCGATCCTGACCGACGAGGGCTTCGCCCATCTCGTGAAGCTGGCGCCGGGCCACGTCGCGAAGGTGCGCGAGTTCGTGATCGACGTGCTCGACCGGCACCGGCTGGCCGCGCTGCACGCGTGTTCTGAGGACATCCTCCGGGCCGTCGACGCCTGCGACCGCGAGTAAACCCATCTGTTTCCCGCGGGTTAGACTGGTGACCATGACGATCCCCTCCGACGACGTACGCGACCGGGTGCTCACCAGCGCCCGCCGGCTGTTCAACGGCCGGGGCATCAACGTGACCGGGGTCGACCTGCTGTCGGAGACGGCCGGGGTCTCCAAGCGCAGCCTCTACCAGCGGTTCCGCACCAAGGACGACCTGATCGAGGCCTATCTGGCCGAGGAGATGAGCTGCGTCCTGGCCGAGCTGCTGCCCCCGGCCGACGCCGGCCTGTCTCCGGCCGAGCGCATCATGGCGGTGTTCGTCACCTCGCGCCGCCTGTCGGAGGTCGAGGAATACCCGGGCTGCCCGGTGCTCAACGCGGCGGCCGAGATCCGGGACCCCGCGCATCCGGTGCGGGTGGCGGCGGTGACGTACAAGAAGCGCATGCAGGCCCACTTCGAGGCCGAGGCCCGGCTGGCCGGGGCCGCCGACCCCGGCCAGCTCGGCGAGCAGCTGATGATGCTCTTCGACGGCGCGATGACCTACGCGTCGGTCCGCAAGGTGCCCATGCCCGAGAGCCTGCTGGCCGCCGTGCGGACCCTGCTCGACGCTCAGCTTCCGTAGAGCGCGCTCGGGTCGAGCGAGAGCGCGGCCTTGACCTGCCGCGACGTCCCGTCGACGAGCACCTCCATGGCGTCCTTCTCGATGCCGTCGAACGCCTCGCGGGCGACCTCGACCGGCGCGACCTTGGAGTCGGTGATGTGCGCGGCCATGTCGGTGTCGACGTAGCCGACGTGGAGGCTGGTCACGCCGACCTTGGGCAGCTCCAGGCGCAGCCCGTTGGCGAGCATCCACGAGGCGGCCTTGGTGGCGGCGTAGGGGGAGGTGCCCGGGATCACGGCCCACGACAGCGCCGAGTTGACGATCAGCAGGTGACCCTCGCGGGCGGTCAGCGTGGCCGCGAAGGCGCGGCTGACCTGGAGGGGGCCGTAGTAGTTGACCTCCATCTCCCGGCGGATCGTCTCGAGGTCGTCGTTCACGATCGAGGTGCTGAGCGCGACGCCGGCGTTGTTGACGACGATGTCGACGTCGGTGAGCAGCGCGGCGAGTTCGGCGATCTGGGCGGGGTCGGTGATGTCGAGCTTGACGGGCACGACGCCGGGCGTGGTGACGGTCTTCGGGTCGCGCGCGGCGGCGTAGACCTTGCCCGCCCCCCGCGCGAGCGCCTCTTCGGCGAGGGCCTTCCCGATGCCCCGGTTGGCACCGGTGACCAGCACGGTCGCGCCTTGGATCTTCATGGGAACCTCCGGTAAACAGGTCTGTTTCCAGCAGCGTAAACCGATCTGTTTACCGGGGGCAAATCGCCGGGCCGATCGGCCGGTCGCGGGCGCCCGGAGACGGGAGGCGCCAGCCGTGACGGCTGGGGTGTCCCGCCCTTCGTGGTGGACGCTGCTCTCGAAGGCGCCCGGGAGCTCCAGGACCGTCCGGGCGAGGTCCGGCCGCGGCGGTGACCTGGGTGAACGCGCCATTGACGTACTGGGAGATGTAGGCGGCGGCGTTCGCGCTGCCGGGCTGGGATTGTGCACCCGGCCCGGCTTGAGTGTGTGCTGGCTGACGATGCAGGTCTGGTTCTGGGCGGGCGTGGCGATGTCCGTCGGCTTGGCTTCGCGGAGGGAGCGGGTGGGCGTACAAGACCGGAGCGTCGGCCGAAGCGGGTGAGGGCGGCTTTACGGCGGCGGCCGGTCCAAGGCCGCTGCGCTCGGCTTAAGGGTTTCTTGGCATTTCTGATTTCTGCGGGAATTGCGGCTGTCGGAGATTGGCGGTTAATTCGTCCCGCTAAGATCGCTTTCTATGCTTTTATGGCGGATTTATAGAATTGTCATAGTGGGCCTGGTTCTGGTGTTGGCGGCCGCGGGGGCGGTGTCCAGTGACGCCCTGCTCTGGACGGCCGCTGAATGGGAGCCGGCGCCGCATATGGAGCTGGAGTTTCTCGCCCGGGACGGCTTGGACGCCACGGCCAAAGCGGCGCTGATCGCCGCCGCCGTGGTGAAGGCCGCGTTTCTGTGGCTGATTCTGCGACCGCTCGCGCCGGGGCCGTTGAACGGCAGGGAGAGGGCGCTGCGGTGGCTGCTGTACGTCGCGGTGGCGCACGCCCTCGTGTTGTGGTTGCCGCTGGGGTGGCTTCCCGACGAGGTCGGCCTGACGTTCAGCCTCGTGTTGTGGGGCGCGATCAACGTCCTCTTCCTGCTCGTCATCCGCTGGAGGTCGCGCCCGCTGCGGGTGGCCGCCGGGGCGATGTTCGCGATCATGACGGCCACGACCGTCAACGAACTGCTCGACGAGGTCAACCTGCTCGACCTCGAACCGGGCCTCGTCGTCGGCGTGGTCCTGGTGGTGTGCGGAGTGGCCGCGACCGTGCTGACGATCGTCGGGCAGCACCGCGACGGCCGGTGGAGCCGCGGCACCCTGATCGCCGGATGGGTGTCGCTGGGTGACTCCGTGCTGGTGTATCCGGTCGTCATCGTCTTCGAGAGCGCCGACGCCGAGATCTTCTCGGGCCCGGCCCTTCTCCCGCAGATCGTCATGGACGTGTCGGCGCTCGTCTACACCGTCTGGCTCGCGGCGACCGCCAGGCAGATGCCCGGCGGCGGCCTGCCCGCCGAGCCGCTCTCGCCCGCCGGGCGGCGGGTGGTCCGCGTCGTGGTGGCGTCCGTGACCGTGCTGCCCCTCGCCGTGCTGATCCAGCCGGAGTCCACCCCGCGCATCACCTTCAGCGCCGGGTCGATGGGCTGCGACGAGTGGGACACCAGCTTCGGCGACCTCAAACCCGAGGAACGCGACGACGTGTTCGTCTGCCTGGCCCGCGACGAGATGGGCGGCGTCCCGCCGATGTTCCCCCACACCGCCTCCGACCAGCAGATCCTCGGATACGGGCGGGCGTTGTGCCACGCGAGGTCGCGCGAGGAGCAGGAGGCCCTGCTGCGGCAGGCCGGGAGCGAACGCGCCTCGTGGGGCGTCGACTCCTCCGACCTCGTCTACGTCTGCCCCGAGATCGTCGGCGCGACCCAGCCGGAGCTGCTGCGCTCGTCCGAAGAGGAGGAGGCGGACCACAAGGCCTACATCGCCGAGCAGAACGCCAGGTGCCGCGACCCCTGGCCCCGGACGAAGGGCGTCGTCCAGGCCACGGCCAACTACTCGCTCTTCGCCGACGGCGACTACGGCTATTTCGTCCACGACCCGGAGGACAAGGCCGGCGAAACCTGGGCCGACCAGGCGGTCGAGCGGCTCTACGACGACAAGGCGCAAGTCGGAGCGGCCGGCAGCGCGGTGCTCGTCGGACACCTGGAGGACGTCAGCGACCTGTGCCTCACGGTGAAGGCGTTCCGCACCGCGCCCCCGCTGCGGCTGGCCGGCTGGGACCAGGTCACCGAGGTGCCGATCACCACCCCCAACGGCCACCTCACCGTGCCGGAGGCGACCTGGGAGGGCGTGGGCGCCAACGCCCCGATGCCGAACCTGGCGATCAAGGGGAAGGGCCGCTACCGGCTGCGTGTGTACGTGCGGATCACCGGAGACGAGGAACACCTCGTCGTGGTCTACCCGGGCACCTCGAAGAAGCGGCTCAAGCTGAAGACGTGGGAGTACGCCAGTGAATGAACCGACAAAGAAGCGAGCGAAGCGAGTGCTGTCCGAGCGAAGGGAGGCCTGTCCAGGGAGCGCGAGGGGCGGAGCCCTTCGCCCGGAGCGGGAGCGACCCGGAGCGTAGCGACGCGAGGACGCGAAGCGGCCAGGGGGAGCGCGAGGGGGCGCCAGCCCTCTCGTATCGGGGGTCCGGGGGTCGCCCCCCGGAGTGAATGAGGAACGGCTCGCGAAAGGCGCCAAAGGCGCCGCCCACGAGCCGTTCCGAGAGTGGGGTTGGCGGGACTCGAACCCGCGCTGGCATGATCCTAAGTCATGTGCCTCTGCCAATTGGGCTACAACCCCGCTGGGCGGAAGTGATCCTACCTCCCGCCGTTGGGCATCAGGAAACCCCGAGTTCCTTCAATAGCCGGGCGACGTGTCCGGTCGCGCGGACGTTGTAGAAGGTCTTCTCGATCTTCCCGTCGGGGTCGATCACGAAGGTCGACCTGATGACGCCCATGATGGTCTTGCCGTAGTTCTGCTTTTCGCCGTAGACGCCGTAGGCCTTGTGGACTTCGAGGTCTTCGTCGGAGAGCAGCGGGAAGGTGAGCGCGTCGCGGTCGGCGAACTGGCGGAGTTTGGCCGGTTTGTCCTTCGAGACGCCGAGGACGGTGATGCCCTTGTCGGTGAGGGCGCTCAGGTTGTCGCGGAAGTCGCAGGCCTGCTTGGTGCAGCCTGGAGTCATCGCCGCTGGGTAGAAGTACAGGACGACTCGCTTGCCGTGGAGCGAGTCGAGCGACACTTCGTCGCCGTCGGCGCTGGTCAGGGTGAAGCCGGGGGCGGCGTCGCCGGGTTCGAGTCGCTGGGTCATGTCGCCTCCGATGGGGTGTGTCTCGACCCGAACAAACTACCGGTTCGGCCGCTGCGGGATGCGCGGCCCGCACCTGGCAGACTTGATCGAACACACCCTGTGACAGGAGGCGACCCCATGGCCGAGCCCGATCCGGACACGCTTGAGCGGCGCATAGAGCGCACTCGCGCCGAACTGGCCAAGACGGTCGACGCGATCGCCGACCGGGTCAGCCCGAAGAAGGTCGCCGGTCGTAGCGTGGCCAAGGTGAAGTCCCAGGTCAGGGCGCAGACCGAGCAGGTCGTGTCGACCATAGGAGACATGGTGGGGCAGGCGCAGAGCCCCAACGGCCACCGTCCGGCGGCCGACGAGCCGTGGGACGACGACTATCCGGCGTCGCCGATCGCGCCGGTGCTGATCGGGATCGGCGTGGCGGTCGCCCTTGGCGCGGCCATCGTGATCATGCGGCGTCGCCGTAGGCGGTAGGTCGTTTCCGCCCGAGCTCCGCTGCCGGGTTGGTGTCCCTTCCCGGCGTCGCCGGGCGAACCGGGCGCGGCCGGTTGTGCGCCGGTCGCGGCGGGGGGCGGAGGCGGCGGGCGGGGTTGGGGGGGCGGAGCCGTAACGGAAAAAGCGCTTGTAGCAGCCGCGAGGTCGTTACAGGAAGGTTTGGCCTTCTCCCCTGTAGGTGGGGGCGGTGGCGGTGATTTTTTCTCCCTCGATCAGGTGCAGGGTGTCGAAGCGTTCGCAGAGTTCGCCTGCTTTCGCGTGGCGGAACCACACGCGGTCGCCGATTTCGAGGGTGTCGGCGGCTCGGCCGTGGAGTGGGGTCTGCACTTCGCCGCCTCCCTCGTCGCCGTTGTGGCGCAGGCCCTCCGGCAGATAGGGGAGGGCGGCGCGGCCGGGGCCCGCGCCTGAGGCGGGGTAGCCGCCGCCGAGGACGGTCACGACGCCGGGGGCGGGGCGGCGGACGACCGGGAGGGCGAAGAGGGCCGCGGGGCGGCCGGTGAAGTTGCTGTACGTGTCGAAGAGGGTCGGGTGGTAGAAGCCCGAGCCGGCGGCGACCTCCGTGATCGCGGCCTCGCGGGCCGTGGTCTCCAGGCTGCCGGTGCCGCCGCCGTTGACGAACTCCAGGTCGGTCACCTCGCGGACCGCTGCCACGATCTCTGCTCGCCGGACGGCCAGCTCCCGGCGGGAGCGGCGCTGCACGAAGCGGACGGCCATGCCATAGGGGCCGGGGATGCGGTCGCCCAGGCCGGCGATCTGCGCCTCGTAGGCCATCAGGCCCACCAGATGCAGGGACGGGGTTCTGGTGATCAGGCGGGCCAGGTCTGCGGCTTGTTCCGGGGTGCGCACGGGTGAGCGCAGGACGCCGGCGCGGAGCGGGCCGGCGACGTAGGCGGCGTCGAGGTCGAGGCAGACCCTGATCGGATGGCGGCCGGTGAGCAGGGGGAACTGCTCGGGGGAGTCGACCATGAGGGTGATCTCGCGGCTCAGGTGCTCGTCGGCGGCCAGGGTCGCGATGGCGGCGCGGTCGGTGGTCGGGTAGGCGACCAGGATGTCGCGGAATCCGCCGGCGGCCAGCCACAACGCCTCGGGCAGGGTGAAGGCCATGACGCCCCGGTAGCCGGGCAGGTCGAGGACGCGGTGGAGCACCTCGCGGGAGCGGATCGACTTCGAGGCGACCCTGATCGGGGTGCCGGCGGCGCGGGCGGTCATCGAGCGGGCGTTGGCGGCCAGCGCGTCGAGGTCGACGACGGCGAGCGGGGGGTCGAGATGGGCCGTGGCCCGGTCGTATCGCTGCCGGTCGCTCATGGGCAGCACTCTAGCCTTTTGTGAGCATGTTTCATATTTGCCCGGCAAAACCTGTCACAAGATCGAGTCATCCGGGCCCGGCGGGCTGATCGCGGCCGTCCGGGCGTGTATCCCTGGGTGACCATGAGCGCGGTAGACGAGATCCGGACGACCAAGGACCGCCGCCGGGCCCGCCGCCGCACGGCCATGCGCGCCCTGCGGCCGGGGCGGACCCCGGCGGGCGCGGGCGTGGCGGGGGCCCTGGTGGTGCTGGGCACGGCGCTGGTGGGCGAGATGGTGTGCGCGTTCGCGGGGTGGCCGACGGGCTGGTCGGGGCTGCCCGGCGTGCTCGGGCTGGCCTGGGGCGAGCCGCTGGTCGCGCTGACGGGGTCGCTGATGGTGGTGACCGGGACCGTGCTGGTGCTGCTGGCGATGATCCCGGGACGGCCCCGGCTGGTGCCGCTGGAGGTGTCCGACGACGGGCTCGTCATGGGGCTGACCCGGGCGGGGCTGAAGCGCACGCTGGTCGCCGTGGCGATGACCGTCTCGGGGGTCGACCTGGCCTTCGTGCGGCTGCGCCGGGGGCAGATCGAGGTGACCGTGCTGACCAGTGGGAACCGGACCGGCGGGCTGCTCAAGGAGGTCGGGGCCGCCGTCGGCGACCGGCTGGAGGGCCTGGGCGTGCACGGCCGCCACGAGGTGGTCGTCCGGCTGCGCCGGAAGAGCTCATGAGGAGTGGCGGAATGCAGGTTGCGGAGAAGATGCGCACCCCCTACGGCGACCGTCTCGGGCTGGCGGTGGTGGGCGTCGTGCTGGTGACCGGCGGGAACTACGTCCTGTTCGCCTCCGACGCGCGGGCCGAGTACAAGATCGGGGAGCTGGCGGCGTTCACCGCGCACCCGTGGGCCCGGTCGATCGCCGCCGCGCTGGTCGTGCTGCTGCTGTCGGTCGCCGCCCGCTGGCTGGTGTGCTCGCTCGGGCTGGGCAAGGACGGGGTGCGGCACGGCTACGGCACCGCCACGCTGGCCATCGCGCTGCGGGACCTGCCCGGGGTCGACAAGATCAGCGTCCGGGCCGTGGGGGAGGAGCGGCTCCGCGTCTCGGTACGCTGCCTCCCCGGCGCCCCCCTCGACGAGGTCGTCACCCGGGTCGACACCGAGGCGGTGTCACGCGTGCGCGGCGCGGCCGGCCGGGACCCGCTCTTTCCTGTCCTGGTCACGCTGCACGTTCGCCGAGGGTGAGCGCCACCCCACCGCGCAGGCCGCCGCCAGGCAGGCCAGCGGGACGACCGGGACGACGTACCGGTGGTCGAACGCGGCGACCAGCGGGGGCAGCAGCAGCAGGGTGAGCGCGAACCCGAGCGGGAGCAGGGTCGCCACCCGGAACCTGATGATCATCACCAGGAACGTGAACACGAAGACCGCCCCCAGCAGGGGGCCGCGCAGGTAGACGAACCGCTGGTAGGCGCGCGTCCACGACGCGAACGGCTCGACCACCTGGGTGTCGGCGCGGCTGCCCTGGTACTGCTGCATCAGTTCCGGGGCCGACCGTCCGGCCGAGGCGAGCTTGTCGGTGAGCGGTTTGACGTACTCGGGGAACAGGTAGGCGCTCTGGGTGCCCGGCGACGGGTAGACCACCCGCTCCCAGCGGAACGCCCACATCGCGTCGCCGAGGCCCGTCATCAGGAAGTCGAGCGGCTGGCTGCGCAGGGCCAGCATCGAGAACTCCGAGGCCATCTCGTCGCGCTGCTTGCCGGTCTTCATGATCGGCGAGTGCGGATCCCAGATGTACGCCGGGGCGGCCAGCCGGGGGCCGATGTCGGGGCACAGGACCTTCAGGTCCTCCGGCGGGTTCATCCGGCCGCAGTCGGCGAAGGTCATCGTCCGCGACCACAACCACACGCTGCTGCTGCCCAGGCCGTAGCTGCCGTAGGCGGCGTTGTACCAGAACGCGTATCCGGCCACCGCGACCCCGGCCGCGCCGGCCCCGGCCAGCACCTTGCGCCAGCCCGCCCGCGCGATCAGCAACCACACCGCCGCCACCCCGATCAGCGGCAGGCCGAGCGTGCGGGTCATCGCCGAGAACGCCAGCAGCAGGAACGCGGCGATCACCATGACCCAGCTGCGCGGGTTCAGCAGCAGCAGCGTCACGCCCGCCACCACGAGGAACGTGAACAGCAGGTCGGCCATCACGAGGTGTTCGAGCTGGATCTGGTACGCGTCCAGCAGCACCGGCGCCGTCGCCAGGGCGGCGGCCCAGGCCGGCAGGAAGGTGCGCCGCCGCAGGACGGCGTACAGGCAGACGGCGATGCCCAGCCCGAGCAGGTGCTGCACGGTGATGAGGGCGACGACCGAGTGGAACGGCGCGAGGAACACCGAGTAGCCCGACGGCCGCGACTCCAGCGGCCGCAGGTCCAGGGCCGAGCTCAGATAGGAGAACGAGTCGGCCCAGAACCAGAGCGCGGGACGGTAACCGAGGCTCGTGATGACCCGGATCACAATCCCCGACACCATGAGGGCGACGAAGAGCCAGTGGGTCCGGATGAACTTGCCTGCGGAAATGATGTCCACCGCCTTTCCGGTGGACATTTCAGCACTGTCGGGGTTTCACCGCCAGTCCCAATGGGAACACCCAGAACTTTCTCAGCACTCGATGACGTTCACCGCGAGCCCGCCACGGCTGGTCTCCTTGTACTTGGCGTGCATGTCCCGCCCGGTGTCGCGCATCGTCTTGATCGCCTTGTCGAGCGACACGAAGTGCTTCCCGTCGCCGCGCAGCGCGATCCGGGCCGCCGCGATGGCCTTCACCGACGCGACCGCGTTGCGCTCGATGCACGGGATCTGCACCAGCCCGCCGATCGGGTCGCAGGTGAGCCCCAGGTTGTGCTCGATGCCGATCTCGGCCGCGTTCTCCACCTGTTCGGGCGTGCCGCCCAGCACCTCGGTCAGCCCGGCCGCCGCCATCGAGCAGGCCGAACCGACCTCGCCCTGGCAGCCGACCTCCGCGCCCGAGATGGAGGCGTTCTCCTTGAACAGCACCCCGACCGCGCCCGCGGTGAGCAGGAACCGCACCACCGCGTCGTCGTCGGCCCCCGGGATGAACCGGGTGTAGTAGGACAACACCGCCGGGACGATGCCCGCCGCGCCGTTCGTCGGCGCGGTCACGATGCGCCCGCCCGCCGCGTTCTCCTCGTTCACGGCCAGCGCGAACAGCGTCACCCAGTCCATCGCCTGGAGCGGGTCGCCGTCGGCCGGTTCGCTCTGGAGGCGGCGCTGCAGCTGGTGGGCCCGGCGCTTCACCTTCAGCCCGCCCGGCAGCACGCCCTCGCGGGACGACCCGCGCCGCACGCACTCGTCCATCACGTGCCACAGGTGCAGCAGCTGCGCCTTGATCTCGTCGTCGGTACGGCCGAAGGCCCGCTCGTTGGCCATCATCAGCCCCGAGATCGACAACCCCGTCTCGGCGCACTGCGCCAGCAGCTCACCGGCCGTCGTGAACGGATGGGGGAGCGGGGTGTCGTCGGGCTTGATGCGGTCGGCCCCGGTGGCGTTCTCGTCGACGACGAACCCGCCGCCGACCGAGTAGTAGACCTTCTCCCGCAGCACGTCGCCGCTGTCGCCCCAGGCGGTGAACCGCATGCCGTTGGGGTGGTGCGGCAACGAGATCTTGCGCTCGAACACCAGGTCGTCGCCGATCACGAACGGGACCTCACGCTGCCCCATCAGCGAGACCGTGCCCGCCGCCCGCATCGCGGCCAGCTTGCCGTCGACCGCGTCGACGTCGACGAGCTCGGGCTTCTCCCCCGACAGGCCCAGCAGCACGGCCTTGTCGCTGCCGTGGCCCTTGCCGGTCAGGCCGAGCGAGCCGTAGAGGATGACCTGGACCCTGACGGTCTTCTCCAGCAGGCCGTCGTGGAGCAGGCCGCGCGCGAACTTGTGCGCGGCCGCCATCGGACCGCCCGTGTGGGAACTGGACGGCCCGATGCCCACCTTGAACAGGTCGAAGACGCTGATCGCCATGGGCGGACGATCAGCTGTCGCCGGAGATCAGGGCGGTGTACTCCTCGGCGGTGAGCAGGTCTTCGGGGGCGCCGGCCACGCGCACCTGGAACAACCATCCCTCGCCGTAGGGGTCGGAGTTCACCAGCGACGGGTCGTCGACGACGGCCGAGTTGACCGCCGTGACCTCGCCGCCCACCGGGGCGTAGATGTCGCTGACCGACTTGGTCGACTCGACCTCGCCCACCGCGTCGCCCACCTCGATGCTCGACCCGACCTCCGGCGGCTGGACGTACACCACGTCGCCGAGCTGCTCGGACGCGTAGGCGGTGATTCCCACCGTGACGGTCAGCCCGTCATCGATCCCGGCCACCCACTCGTGCTCCTTGGTGTAGCTGAGCTCGTCGGGAATGCTGCTCACTTCTTCCTCCTGTAGAAAGGCAGGTCAACGACGTCGACCGGTTCGTGGGAGCCGCGGATGTCCACGGCGGCGGGGGTTGCGGTCACGTAGGCCATGGCGATCGGGCGGCCGATCGACGGCGACGGGGCGCCGCTGGTGACCTCGCCGACCACGGCGCCGTCGGCGTCGACGACGGCGAAGCCGTGGCGGGGCACCCGGCGGCCCTTCATCACCAGGCCGACCAGGCGCTTGCCGGGCTCCGCCCCGTCGAGCGCGGCGCGGCCGACGAAGTCGCCCGGCTTGTCGAACCGCACCACCCTGCCGAGACCGGCGTCCATGGGGGTGGTGGCGGAGGTGAGCTCGTTGCCGTACAGCGGCATGCCCGCTTCGAGCCGCAGGGTGTCGCGGGCGCTCAGCCCGGCGGGCACCAGGCCCTCGGCGGCGCCGGCCTCCATCAGCGCGTCCCACAACGTCACGGCGTCGCCGGCGGAGACGAACAGCTCGAAGCCGTCTTCGCCGGTGTAGCCGGTGCGGGCGATCAGCGCGCCGACGCCCGCGACCGTGCCCGGCAGGCCGGTGTAGTACTTGAGGTTCGCCAGGTCGGCGTCGGTGAGCTTGGCCACGATCTCCTGGGAGCGCGGGCCCTGGACGGCCAGCAGCGCGTAGGAGTCGGAGCGGTCGTCGACCACGGCGTCGAGGTCCTTGGCGCGGTCGGTCAGCTCCCGGGCCACGCGCGGGTAGTTGGAGGCGTTGGCGCAGACCATGAACTCGTCGGCGGCCAGCCGGTAGACGATCAGGTCGTCGACGATGCCGCCGTCGGCGTCGCACATCATCGTGTAGCGGGCCCGGCCCGGCTCCAGCGCGCCGAGGTTGCCGACCAGCGCGTAGTCGAGCGCGGCGGCGGCCCCCGGGCCGGTCACGTGGATCTCGCCCATGTGGGACAGGTCGAACAGCCCCGCGGCGGTGCGGACGGCGGTGTGCTCGGCCGACTCGCTGCCGTAGCGCAGCGGCATCAGCCAGCCGGCGAAGTCGGTCAGGGTCGCGCCGAGGCTCTTGTGCACCTCGTGCAGCGGGGTCGGTCGGGACATGAAGCGCACCTCGAATAAGGTCGGATGTCAGCATCCTCCCCCTCTGTCATGGGTGCCTGAGAGCTTCGCCCGAGTTTTGCCGGACTTTCACCTTCGGCGAGGCCATCGGCCTGCTTTCCAGAGGACACCTCGCCCGCACGGTCCTTTGCCTTGAGAGGTTCGCGGGGAGGGCTTGCTCCTTCAGGGGCCCTGGCCGGCTGCCAGGGCGCTCTCCCGCGCGGGATCAATGGTGTGCGGTCAGCCTATCTGCCCCGTATGGCCGGGCGAAACCCGGCGCGGGTGACGAACGACCCGAACACCGGCGCCTCCTCGTCGGCCTCCGGATGCCACTGGACCGCCCAGACCGTGTCGTCGAGCATGACCGCCTCGACCGTGCCGTCGTCGGCCCGCGCGATCGTCTTCAGGCCGGGCGCCAGCCGGTCGACGGCCTGGTGGTGGTAGTGGGCCGGGATGATCAGGTCGGTGCCGTAGAGGCGGCGCAGCGGGTCGTCGAGACGTACCGGGACCCGGCCGTAGACCCCCGGCGCGGGGGAGTGGCGGTCGGTGCCGCAGACGTCGGGCAGGTGCTGGACCAGCGTGCCGCCGAGCGCGACGTTGAGCACCTGGAGGCCCCGGCAGATGCCGAGGATCGGGAGCTTCTCGGCCAGGGCCGCCTTGACCAGCGAGAACTCCGCGTCGTCGCGGAAGTCGCGGACGTAGGACACCCGGTCATGCGGTTCGGCGCCGTAACGGCCGGGGTCGACGTCGCCGCCCCCGGCCACGATCAGGCCGTCGAGACGGCCGACGAGCTCGCCCGGGTCGCCGGCGGGCGGCAGGATCACCGGCTGCCCCCCGGCCCGTTCGACGTGCCGAACGTAGTCCCACGGCAGCAGGGCCGCGGGGGTGTCCCAGACCGTGAAACGCGCGGGCTCGGCGTAACACGTGATGCCGATCACGGGCCTCACAGGGGCGTCACGTACGCCCCGGAGATGCCGCCGTCGACGAGGAACTCGGCGGCGGTGACGAACGACGCGTCGTCGGAGGCCAGGAACGCCACGGCGGCGGCGATCTCCTCGGCCCGCGCGAACCGGCCGAGCGGCACGTGCACCAGGCGGCGCTGGGCCCGCTCGGGGTCCTTGGCGAACAGCTCCCGCAGCAGCGGGGTGTCGACCGGGCCGGGGCACAGCGCGTTGACCCGGATGCCCTCGCGGGCGAACTGCACGCCCAGCTCGCGGGTCATCGCCAGCACGCCGCCCTTGGACGCGGTGTAGGAGATCTGCGAGGTCGCCGAGCCCATGACCGCCACGAACGAGGCGGTGTTGATGATCGACCCCTTGCCCTGCCGCCGCATGTAGGGGATCACGTGCTTGCAGCACAGGTAGACGCTGGTGAGGTTGACCTCCTGCACCCGCCGCCAGGCGTCCATGCCGGTGGTCAGGATCGAGTCGTCGTCGGCGGGGGAGATGCCGGCGTTGTTGAACGCGATGTCCACGCTGCCGAACTCGTCGTGGGCGGTGGCGAACATCCGGACGACGTCGTCCTCCTGGGCCACGTCGGCCCGGACGAACAGGCCGCCGACCTCCTCGGCCGCGCGCCGCCCGGCGTCTTCGTCGAGGTCGGCCAGGACGAGCTTGGCGCCCTCCTGGGCGAACCTGCGCGCGGTCGCCAGCCCGATTCCCCCGGCGGCGCCGGTGATGACGGCGACCCGGTCCTGCAAGCGTTGCATGTGCTTCCTACTCCGTTGCGATGAAGACGTTCTTGGTCTCGGTGAAGGCGGCCAGCGCGTCGGGGCCCAGTTCACGGCCCAGGCCCGACTGCTTGAAGCCGCCGAAGGGCGTCCAGTAGCGAACCGACGAGTGGGAGTTGACGCTGAGGTTCCCGGCCTCGACCCCGCGCGCCACCCGGAACGCCCGGCCGACGTCGCGGGTCCAGATCGAGCCCGACAGGCCGTAGGGGGTGTCGTTGGCCATCCGGACCGCGTCGGCCTCGTCGTCGAACGGCACCACCGACACCACCGGGCCGAAGACCTCTTCCCGGTACGCCGGGTCGTCGCCGCCGGTGAGGATCGTCGGCGGGAACCAGTAGCCGGGGCCTTCCGGGCAACTGCCCTGGAAATAGGGCTCACTCACATAGGAGGCGACCCGGGCCAGGTGCTCGGCGCTGATCAGCGGGCCCATCTGGGTGTCTTCGGCGGTGGGGTCGCCGGTCTTCACGGCTTTCACCGCCTCGGTGAGCTTGGCGAGGAACTCGTCGTGGACGGACCGCTCCACCAGGATCCGCGAGCGCGCGCAGCAGTCCTGGCCGCTGTTGTCGAAGACCGCCATGGGCGCGCTGGCGGCGGCCCGGCCGAGGTCGGAGTCGGCGAACACGATGTTCGCGGACTTGCCGCCCAGCTCCAGCGTCAGCCGTTTGACCTGGGCACCGGCCTTGGCCGCGATCAGCCTGCCGACCTCGGTCGACCCGGTGAAGACGATCTTGGCGACGCCGGGGTGGTCGACCAGGCGGGCGCCCGCGACCTCCCCCTCGCCGGGCACGACCTGGAGCACGCCCTCGGGGAGACCGGCCGCCAGCGCCAGCTCGGCCAGCCGCAGCGCCGACAGCGGGGTCCATTCGGCCGGCTTCACGATGACGGCGTTGCCCGCCGCGAGCGCCGGGGCGGCCCCCCACATCATGATCACCATGGGGAAGTTCCACGGCACGATGATGCCGACCACGCCCAGCGGTTCCTGGAAGGTGAGGTCGACGCCGCCGGGCACCGGGATCTGCTTGCCGTGGTTGCGCTCGGGCGCCCCCGCGTAGAAGTTCAGCACGTCGCGGACGTTGCCGGCCTCCCAGCGGGCGTTGCCCGCGGTGTGCCCGGCGTTCGCGATCTCCAGCCCGGCGAGCTCCTCGGCGTGCTCCTCGACCAGCGCGGCGAAGCGCCGCAGCAACCGCGCGCGTTCGCCGGGGGCGACGTCCTTCCAGCTCCGGTACGCCGTGCGCGCCGTCGCGACCGCCCGGTCGACCTCGGCGGGGTCGGCCAGTTCGACGTCGGCCAGGACCTGCTCCGTCGCCGGGTTGATGATCTTCACAGCCGTTCGAACCCCCGATAGAGCTCCCAGTCGGTGACCGCCGCGTCGAAGGCGGCCAGTTCGACCCGGGCGTTGTTCGCGTAGTGGTCGACGACCTCGTCGCCGAAGGCATCCCTGGCGAGCGTAGAGCCCTCGAAGACCGCCAGCGCGTCACGCAGCGTCGAGGGGACCGTGTCGGCGCCGGAAACGTAGGCGTTGCCGGTGAAGGCGTCCTCCAGCGGGAGTTCGTCGTCGATGCCCTTCAGGCCCGCCGCGATGAGGGCCGAGACGGCCAGGTAGGGGTTGACGTCGCCGCCGGGCACCCGGTTCTCGATGCGCAGCGAGCCGCCGTGGCCGACCAGGCGGAGCGAGCAGGTGCGGTTGTCGACGCCCCACTTGACGGCCGTGGGGGCGAAGGAGCCCTCGACGAACCGCTTGTAGGAGTTGATGTTGGGGGCGTACAGGAGCGTGAACTCGCGCATCGCGCGCAGCTGGCCGGCGATGAAGTGCTCGCCGACCTTCGACAGGCCGTGGGGGCCGTCGCCGGCCATCACCGGCGTGCCGTCGGCGTCGCGCAGCGAGATGTGGACGTGGCAGGAGTTGCCCTCGCGCTGGTTCGGCTTGGCCATGAACGTGAGGGACATGCCCTCCTCGGCCGCGATCTCCTTGGCCCCGTTCTTGTAGACGGAGTGGTTGTCGCAGGTGGTGAGGGCGTCGGCGTACTTGAAAGCGATCTCGTGTTGACCAAGGTTGCATTCGCCCTTGGCCGACTCCACGTACAGGCCGGCGCCCTCCATGCTGAGACGGATGCGGCGCAGCAGCGGTTCCACCCGGGCGGTGCCGAGCAGGGAGTAGTCGACGTTGTAGAGGTTCCCCGGGACCAGGTCGCGGTAGCCCGACCGCCACGCGTCCTCGTAGCTGGTGCGGTAGACGCAGAACTCCAGCTCGGTGCCGACGAAGGCGGTCCAGCCCCGCTCGGCGAGCTTGGCGGTCTGGCGCCTGAGGATCTGGCGCGGCGACGGGACGACGTCGGAGCCGTCCTCCCAGACCAGGTCGGCCAGCAGCAGGGCGGTGCCCTCCTGCCACGGGACCCGCCTCAGCGTCGCGAGGTCGGGCTTCATGACGAAGTCGCCGTAGCCGTGCTCCCACGACGACATCGCGTACCCGCCGACCGTGTTCATCTCGACGTCGACGGCCAGCAGGTAGTTGCAGCCCTCGGCCGCGTGGTCGAGCACCTCGTCGAGGAAGTGCCGCGCCGACAGGCGTTTGCCCTGCAGCCGGCCTTGCATGTCCGTCACGGCGAGCAGGACGGTGTCGATCCGGCCCGCTTGCACATCTGCCCGTAGTTCGTCGACCGTCAGCACACGCGCCTCACCTTCTACGGTATGAAAAAATACCAATGAAGGTGCCCAACTGGGGAGGGTGGGGTGAAAGAAACACAACTCGGATCTTTGTTGCGTCCGGTCCGGGCCGGGAACGCGTTCGAGGAGACCGTCGAACGGCTGCTCCAGGCCATCAAACTCGGGGTCGTCCCGCACGGGGAGCGGCTGCCGTCGGAGCGGGACCTGGCCGTCCACCTCGGCATCAGCCGGGTCACCCTGCGCGAGGCGATCCGCTCCCTGCAGGAGGCCGGCTACCTCGACGTGCGGCGCGGACGCTACGGCGGCGCGTTCGTCGTCTACCTGCCGCCCGAGCCGGGGCACGGCGACCTCGCCGAGGCGGTCAACCAGATGGGCGCGGGCGACCTGGCCGACGCGCTGACGTTCCGGATGGCCGTCGAGTGCGGCGCGGCGCAGATCCTGGCGACCGTGACGCTCGACTCGGCGCAGCGCGCGATGCTGCTGCGGCGGCTGGCCGAGGTGAACGCGGCCGCGCCCGCCGACTACCGGCGTCTCGACACCGCCTTCCACCTGTCGATCGCCGAGCTGACCGGCTCGCCGCTGCTCGCCGCGGCCTGCGCCGACGCGCGGCTGCGCGTCACCGACCTGCTCAACGCCATTCCGGTGCTCGGCCCGAACATCGCCCACGCGGCCACGCAGCACCAGGCCATCGTGTCGGCGATCCTGGCGGGCGACCCCGACGGCGCCGCGCGGGCGGTGGCCGAGCACCTCGAGGGCACCGCCGCGCTGCTGCGCGGGTTCCTGGCCTGAGGAGATCACCTGGGTAGAGTCGGCCCGGGGGGCGTGCCGATGGGTGAGGTTTTCCAGCGGGCCGTGGTCGACACCCACCGGCTGCCGCTGTTCTGCTTCTTCGTGGCGTTGATCGTGACGTTCGTGTTCACGCGCATCAACGTGCGGCTGATCCGGGCCGAGGTCCGGTGGTGGTTCAAGAACGTCAGCGTGGGCGAGACGCACGTCCACCACGTCGTGTTCGGTGTGATCCTGATGATGGCCAGCGGCGTGACCGCGCTGCTGCTGTGGCCCGCCTCAGAAGGCTGGCTGGCCGTCACGGCGGCGGTGTTCGGGGTGGGCTCCGGGCTCGTCCTCGACGAGTTCGCGCTGCTGCTGCACCTGCGCGACGTCTACTGGGCCGAAGAGGGCCGCACCTCGGTCGACGCCGTCTTCGTCGCGGTCGCCGTCACCGGCCTGCTGCTCCTGGGGGCGCGGCCGCTGGGGTGGGACGACGTCACCGGCGACTTCTGGCTGGCCGTCCTGCTGCTGGCCGTCAACCTCGTCTTCGCCGTCGTCACCCTGCTCAAGGGGAAGATCTGGTCGGGCCTGCTCGGGGTCTTCGTGCCGGTCTTCGGGTACGTCGGCGCGCTGCGCCTGGCCCGCCCGGGATCGCCGTGGGCCCGCTGGTTCTACGAGACCCGGCCGGTGAAGCTCGCCAAGGCGCTGCACCGGGAGGAACGCTGGCGGCGGCCGGTCATCAAGGCGAAGATCGCCGTCCAGGAGTTCGTGTCGGGGCGCCACATGGGTTAGCCGGCCGCCTTGCCGGGCAGTCCGCAACGCCATGGGACTCTACGCGAAACTCCGTGAGATGAAGGCGCGGGCCAAGCAGCAGATCGGCCGGCGTACGGGCAACCGCACGATGGTGGCCGCGGGCCGCACCGAACAGGCGGAGGCCAAACTGCTCCGCACCCAGGACCGCATCCGGACCGTCGCCAACGAGATCCGCCGCAGGTACCGGTGATACTTGGGCGGGTGACCTTCCTGGGCGTCTTTCCCGACCGCATCCTGGCCGCCATCCGCCCCGCGCGCCTCGACCTGGCCCTCATCGGAGGGCCGGCGCTCCGCCTCCACGGCATGCGCGCGGCGCACACGGCCGAGTTGCGGCTGGCCACCACCGTCAAGCTCGTCGAACCGGCCTGGCACGCGACCGAGTCGCTGCACCGGGCCGGTTTCGACGTCGCCGTCGAGGAGGTCTCGGCCCGCGCGACCCGGCTGACCGTGCACGACCCCGTCACCGAGCAGACCTTCGCCGTCGACCTGCTGCGCGAAGACCTGGCCGACCCCGCCGAGGAGGTCGACGGCACCCCGGTGGTCGCCCTGCTCGACGCCGCCGGGCTGGCCATGCGCGACCTGCACGAACGCGGCACCGCCGACGACGTGCTGAACGTGGCCTCGGTGCGGGCGCTCTACTCGTACCGGGAACTGGAGACCCTGGGCCGCGCCCACCTCGACGACTTCGCGGCCGAGGAGCTCGCCGACCGCCTCGACGCGGCCGAGATGATGCCGCTGCCGCGCGAGATCCGCGCCTGGGCGCTGGCCTGGGCCGAGGACATCCGCCTGCGCCGCCCCGAGGAGGGCGACACCGACTGGTGAGTGGCAAGGTGCACTGTCCGTAATTCGCCGCAGATGGAGCCATAACCGGATTTCTATGGTCTGAGCCGATCACCTTCCCTAAGGAGTTGGCTCCACATGGACTTCACCGGCGAACTGCACGGACGCCTGGTGCTCCCGCGCGACCCCGACTGGCACACCGCCCGCATGGCCTGGCAACTCGCCGTCGACCAGCAGCCCCGCGCCGTCGTCTTCGCCGCCTCGCCCCAGGACGTCTCCGCGACCGTCCTGGCCGCCCGTCAGCTGGGCCTGCGGGTGGCCCCGCAGGGCACCGGCCACAACGCGGCCCCGCTGGGCCGGCTGAACCGCACCATCCTGCTGCGCACCGACCGCCTCGTCGAGATCTCCGTCAACCCGCTGACCAGGATCGCCCGCGTCGGCGCCGGCGTGCGCTGGGTCGAACTCACCGACGCCGCCTCCAAGTTCGGCCTGATGGCCCTGGCCGGCAGCGCCGCCGACGTCGGCGTGGTCGGCTACACGCTCGGCGGCGGCGTGTCGTGGTTCGCCCGCTCCCACGGCCTGGCTTCCAACCAGGTCGTCGCCGCCGACGTGGTCTTGGCCGACGGCACCCTGGTCAGGGTCGACGCCGACCACCATCCCGACCTGTTCTGGGCGCTGCGCGGCGGCGGCGGGATCGCCGGCATCGTCACCGCCCTGGAGTTCCGCCTCTTCCCGAAGACCGAGGTCCAGGCGGGCATGCTGGCCTGGCCCATCGAACAGGCCGCGACGGTGCTCTCGGCCTGGCGGCGCTGGGTCGACGACGTGCCCGACCAGGTCACCTCGGTGGCCCGCATGCTCCGCCTGCCACCCCTGCCCGACCTGCCCGAACCCCTGCGCGGCCGCTCGCTGGTCGCGATCGAGGCGGTCTGCGACCTGCCCGCCCCGCAGACCGACACCCTGCTCCTCCCCCTGCGGGTGCTCGCCCCCGAACTCGACACCTTCGGTACGACCGCCGTCGGCGACCTGCACCTCCTGCACATGGACCCGCCCTACCCGGTGCCCGCCGCCGGCGACGGAATGCTCCTGTCGGGCCTGCCCTCGGGCGCACTGGCCGCCTTCCTCGGCATGACCGGCGCCGGCCGCGACCTGCCGCTGCTGTCGGTCGAACTCCGCCACCTGGGCGGCGCGCTGCGACCCGGGGCGGTCCGCGGCGGCGCCGTCGACGGCCTCGACGCCGAGTTCGCGCTGTTCGGCGCCGGGATCACGCCCGACGCGGCCGGCGTGGTGGCCGCGCACGCGGCCTTGGACGAACTCCGCATGGCGATGTCACCGTGGGAGGCGGCGACGGGCTACCGCAACTTCGTGGAGCGCTCACGGGACGACTTCGACACACCGGAGGTGGCGGCCCGGCTGCGAGCGGTCAAAGCGGCCTACGACCCCGACGACCTGATCCACGCCAACCACCCCGTGCGGGTCAGCCGAGCGACCGAAGAGCCAGGCCGAGGCCCAGGACGATGACGACCAGGGCGGTGCCGATCGGGGCCAGCCGGGTCGCCGTCGTGGTGAGGCGGCCCAGCCTCAGCAGGGATTCGGCCCGGTCGGCGAGCCTGACCAGGAGGAGGCCGGTGGCCGTGAGGGTGGCGGCCATGCCGGCGCCGTAGGCGAGCACCAGCGCGACACCGAACCAGGTCCGGCCCAGGGCGACGGCTCCGAGGAGCACGACCAGGGCCGAGGGGCTGGGAACCAGGCCGCCCGCGATGCCCATGCCGATCAGGCCGGCACGTGACGGTTTGGGGGCGGGGGTGGTCTCGACGCGGTCGAGAACGGCAACCGCATGTCCCGAAATTTCGGCATTCGCGCGAGCGGGGTGGCCATGGTGGTGGCCGGGCTCATCGTCATGGTCGTGGTGGAGGCCGTGGTCGTGGTCATGAGTGTGCTCAAGGACGCGGCTCTGCCCGCGGCTGGTCTCGTGGTCATGCGCGTGCCCAGGCCCGTGGTTGTGGGTGTGCTCATGGAGGTGGCCCTGCCGGGGGCTGTTTTTGTGGTCATGCCCGTGGCCGTGCCCATGCCCGTGGCCGTGGCCGTGGCCGTGTCCATGGCCGTGGTCTGGGGAGTCGCCTCTTATGGCGGTTTGCAAAAGGCGGAGGCCTATTGCTGTGACCAGTAAGCCGCTGGCCACGCCCAGCCATGTCAGCACCCGGTCGCCCGACAACGACGACACCGCCGTCAGGGTCAGACCCACGACCAGGACCCCCGCCGTGTGCGTCGCCGTCACCGTGAAGCCGACGACCAGGGCGTCGCGGGGGCGGCCGCGGCGGCCGGCCAGGTAGGCGGCCATGATGGTCTTCCCGTGGCCGGGGATGAGGGCGTGTCCGGCTCCCAAGATCAGGGCGAGGGCCACGCCCAGCACCCCTACGCCGACCGTCAGGTCGCGCGCTCCGACCAGGTCGGTGAAGGTGCGGTCGAGGCCGTCGAGCCAGGTGCCGATGGGGCCGGGGACGGTGGTGGCCGACGGGAGGGGGAGCACGCCCGACGGGTTCACCGTCAGCGTCACGGTGCGCCGGTCGAGCGGGGAGGCGAGCAGGTCGTCGGGGTAGGCGCGCAGCTCGTCGCTGACGCTCGCGGCCGGCACGTCGGGGGGTGACACCCGTACTTCGCGGGAGGTCACGGTGATCTCGCGCCAGCCGATCCGGTCGGCGGCGTGGTCGTCGGTGAAGACGACGGTCCCGGCGGGGGGCGTGTCGGCGCGGAGTTCGCACTCCAGGCGGGTGGTCTTCAGGCCGCCCTGGCCGTCGGGGTGGGTCAGGTCGGTGCCCACCACTCGCCACGTCGTGCGGCGGCCGTCGACTTCCAGGGTCTGGGCGGCGGCGACGGCCTCGCAGGTCGGGCGGTCGCCTTGCAGGGTGGGGAGTTCGGCCACGTCGACGACGGCCGTGTTCTCCATGTGGTCGGCGTACAGGCGCAGGCCGTTGTAGTGGTTCACGGTGAAGTTGCCCAGCGGGTGGGCCACGGCCGCCGGGGCGAGGGCGACGAAGGCCGCCAGGCCGGCGAGGACGGCGGGCACGAGCTTCATGATGACCTCTGCAGGGCCGGGAGGGCGGGGGTGAACCGGGGGTTGTAGTCGCGGACCAGCGACGCCGAGGCGGTCGTGCGGCCCAGGGTCTTCTCGATCTCGGCGCGGTGGTGCATGACCAGGGCGTTGCGCCAGCCGGTCGCGGTGGCCTCCTCGGCGTAGTGCAGCGCCTCTTCCGATCGGCCCGCGCGGTGCAGGGCCCAGGCGAGGGCGTCGGCGGCCACCACGTTGGGGTTGCGGGCGTATTCGGCCTGGGCGTGGGTCACGGCCTCGGCGGGGTCGCCGTGGTCGGCTTCGAACTCGGCCCAGGTGAGGTCGTCGCGCACGCCGTTGAGGCGCATCAGGTCGCGTTGGGCCGTCAGGGTCGTCCAGCCGGGGTCGCGGCCCAGGGCCTTCAGCACCTCCCCCTGCTCGACCAGGGTCTGGGTGAGCGGGAGGCGGGCGGTGACGGCGGCGTACAGGGAAGCGGCCTTTTCGAGGTCGCCCGTCAGGGCGGTGACCCGGGCCAGGCCCGCGTGGGCGGGGTCGAACGTGGGGTCGGCGGTCAGCGCCTTCGCGTAGTGGGCGCGGGCCTGGTCGTACAGGCCGCGGCGGAGGGCGAGTTCGCCGAGGTAGTGCTCGCAGAAGGCGACGTCGGCGGGCTGGTAGGCGTCGCGGCGGGCGTATTCGAGCATCTGCTGCGCGGTCTTCAGGTCGCCGCGCAGTTCGGCGTCGTAGGAGGCGCGGGTGAAGGACGACACCCCGGGCGCCAGGGCGATCATGTCGTCGATCGCCTCGGTGGCCTCGGGGTAGCGGCCCAGCTGGTGGTAGGAGTCGGCGAGCACCCCGTAGGCCGGAGCGCCGTAGGGGTTGACCGCGATGGCCTGCCGCGCGGTGGCGGCGGCCCGGCTGAACTCGTGGCGGCCGGCCTCCAGGGCGGCCCGGCCGGTCAGGCCGGCCGGGTTGCCGGGGCGGACCCGCAGCGACGTGGCCACGGCCTGTTCGGCCTTGCCGTACCAGCTAGGGTCACCGGTCAGCCGGGCCCTGTCGACGTAGACCGAGCCGAGCGCGGCCCAGCCGGCGTAGTCGCCGGGCAGCCGGCGCAGCCGTTCTTGCAGCGGGTCGGACGCGACCGCGACCACCTCGGCGGAGGGACGCGGGGAGAGCATGGCGGCGGCCGTGATGGCGATGGTCGCGGCCAGGATCCCGGCCAGCGCCACGCCGCCGCGCTTGGTGAAGCGCATGGCAGGGCTCCAGAGGAAGAGAAGGAGGACGCGGGATCAGGACCCGGAGAAGGTCCGGTTCACGGCCACGTTGCTCGGGCCGGGGATGTACGGGAACGTCGACAGCGCGGGCTGGTCGTTGGCGTCGACCTTGTCGCCGGCCGCCAGCGCGGGCACCAGCTGACCGGTCTGCGCCGCGCCGGCCATGGCCTGGATCGCGATGTCGACCACGTCGTCGCCCAGCCGCCGCCCGTTCGGGAAGCCCTGGAGGTCGCCGCCGAGCACGCCGAGACGGTTCGGGTTGGCCGTCACCGGCACGGCCATGTTCAGCCGCAGCATCTCGGCCGGGCGCAGCTTGCCGGCGTCCTTGTTGAGCGTCTGCGAGTTGAGGTCGGCGTCGATGGGGCCGTTGCCCTTCGCGATGCCGGTCAGGAAGATCTCGACCAGGTCGTTGCGCGGGGTCTTGGGCGCCTTCAGGCCGTAGATGCCCTCCAGCAGCTTGGGCAGCTCGGGCTCGGTGACCCGCTTGACCACCTCGGGGATCGAGGCGTCCTTGTCGGGGCTGATCGAGTTGAAGGCGTCCTTCAGGCCCGCGGGCACGACGACCTCGTTGACCAGCGGCTGGCCGAGGCGCGACACCTGCACGTAGCCCTTCGGCGACCACTTGTCGGTGGTGGCCCAGATCCCGACGACCGGGTTGCGCCCGACGTTGCCGCGCAGCGCGATCTCCTTCTTCGGGACCTGGAGCGCGAGCGTGTGCACGTTGTAGCCGCGGGTGGTGTCCTGGCCGACCTCCGACAGGTCGCCGCCGTAGAGCAGGTCGAAGACGCGCAGGTCGAGGAAGAACGCCTCGTCCGACTGGCCGGCGAACTGCTTGCCGCCGCCCCTGATCGAGTCGACGGCCTGGTTGCGGAGCACGGAGTAGTCGGGCATCGAGGCGCGGCCCACGTTGCTGGGGGCGACCGTCCCGGTGCCGACGACCGTCGCGCCGCGGTGGGTGATCTTCCTGAGGGTGTACGTCTGCTTGAACAGCAGGTTGGGGTCGTTCAGCGACGTGACGGGCCCGTTGTTGAACAGGAACGTGGAGTTCCCGCGCTTGTCGACGTTCTTGAACGTCCACTGGTAGACGACGTCGGGCTTGGCGTCGCCGTTGTTGTCGATCTTGATATTGTAGCGCGAGTTGACGTCGAAGAAGTAGAAGTTCGGTCCGCCGTTGGGCTCCTCGAACGGGATCCAGTTGGCCAGCAGCGTGACCGTGTCCTGGTTGTCGGGGCTGGTGAAGGCGTACACGTCGGTGTTGTCGTTGCGCGGGTCGCCCGCGATCAGCGGGGCCTCGCGGTGGGAGGAGGCGCTCGGGGCCTCCGGCCGGAGAATGACGAAGGACGCGGCGGCGAGGGCGCCCGCCACACCCACGGCGACCATCGATCGCGGGGTGATCCGGAGCTCCATGACGATGAAGTCCTCTCGGGACGTTGGGACGGTTTCCAGAGGGTCCGGCCGGAGTCCTCGCCCGCCTATTCGCCCCATCGCCGCGATCGGATTGGTGCCGATTCCGAAAAAAGACGGCCCCCTCCGCCGGAGGGGGCCGTCTCGGGGACTACGCGCAGGTGTACGACGTCACCGTCGCCGTGTTCCCGTTGGGCCGCGACACCTGGAACCCGAACGACGTGCTCGCGCCGGAGCCGAGCGCGCCGTTGTAGCCCATGTTCGTCGCGGTCACCGTCTGCCCGGAGACGGTGACGTTCGCGTTCCACGAGCCCGACAGGGTGTGCCCGGAGGGCAGCGTGAACGTGACCGTCCACGACGTGCGCGCCGTGGTCCCGTTGGTCACGGTCACCGGCTGGACGACGTAGCCGTTGCCCCACTGGCTCTGCACGGTCCCGGTGGCGGTGCAGCCGCCCGACGTGCCGCCGGTGGTGGTGAACGTGACCGACGACGAGTTCGCCGACAGGTTCCCTGCGCCGTCGCGGGCCCGGACGTAAACCGTGTAAGCGGTGTTGGCCGAGAGCCCGGTCAGGGTCGCCGAGTTGGTCGTCGTGGTGGCCAGCTGGGTGCCGTTGGAGCGGTAGACGTTGTACCCGGCCAGGCCCGACCCGCCGGAGTCGGTGGAGGCCGTCCAGGTGAGCGAGGCGCCCGAGGCGGTGACTCCGGACACGGTCGGGGTGCCCGGGGTGGTCGGGGCGGTGGTGTCCGACGGCGCGGCGCTCGTGGTGAACGTGACCGACGACGAGTTGCCCGACAGGTTCCCGGCCCCGTCACGGGCCCGGACATAAACCGTGTAAGCGGTCGACGGCGTCAGCCCGGTGAGCGCCAGGGAGTTGGTCGTGGAGGTGCCGAGCTGGGTGCCGTTGGAGCGGTAGACGTTGTACCCGGCGAGGCCGGAGCCGCCCGAGTCGGTGGAGGCCGTCCACGACAACGACGCGCCGGTCGAGGTGATCGACGAGGCGGCCGGGGTGCCCGGCGTGGTCGGCGGGGTGGTGTCGGTCGGCTGGCCGCCGCCGCACATCGTGCACTCCACGGCCGTGGACGCGATGCCGTTCGCCCCGTTGAACAGGCGGGTTCCCCAGGAGGTGAGCTGGTTGGGATTGAAGTTCGTCACCTGGTCGAGGTACTCGACGCCGCCGCCGTTGCCCGACCACGACCAGCCCAGGTAGCCGAGGCCGCGCGCCTGCGCCTCGGCCATGATCGTGTCCTCGTCGGGGTTGCCGTCGGAGTGGTTGAACCCGAACTCGCCGATGACCAGGGGCAACCCGGCGGTCTGGAAGGCGTTCAGGTAGGAGGTGATCTCGGCGGCGGTGTCGAAGACGCCGTACATGTGCACCGAGAAGACCGTGTTGCGCTGCGGGTCGGCGGCGGCGACGGTCGCCGCGTTGTCGCGCATGGTGAACGACCAGTCCTGGCCCCAGTTGGGGGCGTCCACCATGAGCAGGTGCTGGAAGCCGGCCGTCCGCATGCGCTGGATGGCGGCCGAGGTGGCCTGGGTCCAGCCCGGGGTCACCGCGTTGTTGCCGATCGGCTCGTTGCCGATGTTGATGATGACGTTGTTCTCCTCGCCGGTCAGCACGCTCTGGAGGGAGATCCAGTAGTCGACCGCCGTGTCGAGGCTGACCGAGCCGCTCTGCTCGCCGAAGCCGGTCGTGTCGTGGTTCTCCAGGATGCAGATCAGCTTGCTGGCCTTGCACAGGGAGATCACGTTGGCGACGTCGGAGGCGCCGTTGGCGGGCCAGCGCCCGCCGCTGAGCACGATGCGGACCGCGTTGGCCCCCTTGGCCTTGATGTTCGCGATCGAGCTCGTCTGCGAGGTGTACCAGGTGTGCGCGTGGCTGGTGCCGCGGATGACGAAGACGCTGCCGTTGGCCTCCACGATGTTGCGGCCGCTGACCCGCAGGCCGACGGCGGCCTGGGCGGGGGTCGCGGCGACCAGAAGTGACGCGATCAGGGTGAGGACGGCCGCGCATGCCAGCGCGCATTGTCGTCTCATGTTGTGGACCTTTCCATGAACCGGTTAAGGAGCGTGCACCCCAGAGTCGGGGGAGGCGTGCGAGGTGTACAGGAATCCGTCTCCGGGAGGAGCCGAAGCCCAAGGTGACCGGCCAGGATGGATGAAAGCTTCAAGCGAGACGCGGACGGCCGAAGGCCGGCCGTGGCTCGCGCCATGAATCAGTCTCAGACAGGCGTCAAATTTGGTTGACACTTCCGCGAGCGTCAACCTACATTGACGTTGTCAACTTACATTGACGTCCCAAGGGGGCAAACCGTGACGTCGTCCTGGCAGATGCTCGGAGATCTCGTCAAACCACACCGGCGCACGCTCGTGTTCGCCGGTCTTCTCACGCTCGCCGGTTCGGCCGGCGGGCTCGCCATGCCGCTGTTCGTGCGGTCGGTGATCGACCGGTTCGGGGCCGGGGAGAGCGTCCTCGGGCCCGTGTTACTGCTCTCGGCGGTCGTGCTCGTCGGCGCGTCGATCTCGGCGCTCGGGCAGTTCGTGCTGGAGCGCATGGGCGAGGGCATCGTGTTGTCGGCGCGGGTGCGGCTCGTCGACCGGGTGCTGCGGCTGCGGGTGCCCGAGGTCGACCGGCTCAAGCCCGGCGACCTGCTGTCGCGCGTCACCTCCGACACGACGCTGCTGCGTACCGTCACCACCGACGGCCTGGTCGGCGCGGTCGGCTCGGCCGTGCTGTTCGTCGGCGCGGCCGTGCTGATGGGGGTCATGGACTGGGTGCTGCTGGTGGTCACCCTCGGGGTGGTGGCCGGGGTCGCGGGTCTGGGGTCGCTGCTGCTCCCGCGCATCCGCCGGGCCTCCCTCCTCGCCCAGGAGGCGCTGGGCGACATGGGCTCGGCGCTCGACCGGGCTCTCCAGGCCTTCCGTACGGTCAAGGCCTCCGGCGCCGAGGCCCGCGAGATCGCCGTCATCGAGGCCGCCGCGACCAAGGCCCGCGACCGGGGCGTGCGCTCCTCGGCCTACCAGTCGATCGCCGGCACCACCGCGTGGCTCTCGGTGCAGCTCGCCTTCCTGGTCGTGCTGGCCGTCGGCGGCGCCCGGGTGGCCGCCGGGTCGATGTCCATCGCCACCCTGATCGCGTTCCTGCTCTACCTGTTCTTCCTGGTCGCGCCGCTCGGCCAGCTGGTGCAGGCGGCCACCCAGCTGCAGAACGGCCTGGCCGCGCTGGTCCGCATCAGGGAGATCGACGCGCTGCCGGTCGAACCGGCCGCGACCCAGGGGCAGACCACCGGCGTCCCGGTCGGGGTGGTCTTCGACGACGTCGTCTTCCGGTACGGCGACGACCGCCCGGTCGTCCACCACGGAGTGAGCTTCGAGGTTCCCGCCGGCCGCCTGTCGGCGCTGGTCGGCCCGTCGGGCGCGGGCAAGTCGACCGTGTTCGCGCTGCTGGAGCGGTTCTACGAGCCCGGCTCCGGCCGCATCTCGGTCGGCGGGACCGACATCGCCGACTGGCACCTGCCCGACCTGCGGGCCGCCGTCGGCTACGTCGAACAGGACGCCCCCGTGCTCGACGGCACCCTGCGGGAGAACCTCACCTTCGCCGCCCCCGGCGTGACCGAGGAGGAGATCCGGCGCGCGCTGGCCCGCACCCGCCTCGACGACCTGGTTGACCGGTTGCCCGAGGGCCTGGAGACCGAGGTCGGCCACCGCGGCGTCCTGCTGTCGGGCGGCGAACGCCAGCGCGTCGCCATCGCCCGCGCCCTGCTCCGCCGCCCCCGTCTGCTGCTGCTCGACGAGGCCACCTCGCAGCTCGACGCCGTCAACGAGCTGCGGCTGCGCGAGGTCATCGCCGAAGTGGCCCGCGAGACGACCGTGCTGGTCATCGCCCACCGCCTGTCGACGGTCACCGGCGCCGACCGCATCATCGTCATGGAGGCCGGCCGGGTGCGCGCCAGCGGCACCCACGACGAGCTGATCGCCGAAGACGACCTCTACCGGGAACTGGCGGCAACCCAGTTCCTGGTCAACTCGTAGCCGGAGCTTTCCCCTGCGGGGGAGGTGACGCGAGCGGATCGGGGGCACCCCGCAAGGAGCGGAGCCTCTCCTTCGCCACAGAGCCGGACCCGGGTCAAACGCGTACGTGCGGTCGCGTCCGGGAGGGGGTGCCCCGGGACGCCGGGGTGCCCCTCCGACTCTCGCCGCCGTATCCTGCGTGAGACGACGTGAATAGTCTCATTCAGGAGAGTGCCCATGCCGACCGTGCGGAGCCCCCGCGGCACGACCTTGACCGCTAAGGGCTGGCCCCAGGAGGCCGCGCTCCGGATGATCCAGAACAACCTCGACCCCGAGGTGGCCGAACACCCCGAACAGCTCGTCGTCTACGGCGGCTCGGGCAAGGCGGCCCGTGACTGGCCCTCGTTCCAGGCGATCACCCGGACCCTCACCACCCTCGACGCCGACGAGACCCTGCTCGTGCAGTCGGGCCGCCCGGTCGGCGTCATGCGCACCCACGAGTGGGCGCCGCGTGTCCTCATCGCCAACTCCAACCTGGTGCCCGACTGGGCCAACTGGGAGGAGTTCCGCCGCCTGGAGGCCGCCGGGCTCACCATGTACGGCCAGATGACCGCCGGTTCCTGGATCTACATCGGCACCCAGGGCATCCTCCAGGGCACCTACGAGACCTTCGCCGCCGTCGCCGCCAAACGTTTCGGCGGCACGCTGGCCGGGACCGTCACGCTGACCGCCGGGCTCGGCGGCATGGGCGGCGCGCAGCCGCTGGCCGTCACGATGAACGGCGGCGTGGCCATCTGCGTCGACTGCGACCCCCGCTCGATCGAACGCCGCATCGAGCACCGCTACCTCGACGTCCGGGCCGACTCCCTGGCCGACGCGCTGCGGCTGGCGTACGAGGCCCGCGACCAGCGAAGGCCGCTGAGCATCGGGGTCGAGGCCAACGCGGCCGACGCGCTGCCCGAACTGCTGGCCATGGGCGCCGAGATCGACGTCGTCACCGACCAGACCTCCGCCCACGACCCGCTCATGTACCTGCCGCGCGGCGTCGCCTTCGCCGACATGGCCGCCGAGCGGGAGAAGGACCCGGCGGGCTTCACCGTCAGGGCCCGCGAGTCGATGGCCCGCCACGTCGAGGCCATGGTCGGCTTCCTCGACGGCGGGGCCGAGGTGTTCGACTACGGCAACTCGATCCGCGGCGAGGCCCAGCTGGCCGGGTACGCCCGCGCGTTCGCCTTCCCGGGCTTCGTGCCGGCGTACATCCGGCCGCTGTTCTGCGAGGGCAAGGGCCCGTTCCGGTGGGCGGCGCTCAGCGGCGACCCGCGCGACATCGCGGCCACCGACAAGGCGATCCTCGACCTGTTCCCCGACAACGAGCCGCTGGCCCGGTGGATCCGGCTGGCCGGGGAGAAGGTGCACTTCCAGGGCCTGCCGGCGCGCATCTGCTGGCTCGGCTACGGCGAGCGCGACAAGGCCGGCGAGCGCTTCAACCAGATGGTCGCCGACGGCGTGCTCCAGGCCCCCGTCGTCATCGGCCGCGACCACCTCGACTGCGGCAGCGTCGCCTCGCCCTACCGCGAGACCGAGGGCATGCTCGACGGCTCCGACGCCATCGCCGACTGGCCGCTGCTGAACGCGATGGTGAACGTCGCCTCCGGCGCGTCGTGGGTGTCGATCCACCACGGCGGCGGCGTCGGCATCGGCCGCTCCATCCACGCCGGGCAGGTCACCGTCGCCGACGGCACCCCGCTGGCGGCCGAGAAGCTGAACCGGGTGCTCACCAACGACCCCGGCATGGGCGTGATCCGCCACGTCGACGCCGGCTACACCGAGGCGGCCGAGGTGGCGGCCGATACGGGGGTCCGGGTGCCGATGCGGGAGGATTGACCCGTGGTCGACGGTCTCGAACGCCTCCTCGACGGTCGCCGTCTCTCCCCGGCGCAGCGCCGCATCGCCCATTACCTGGGCGAACACCTCCACGAAGCGATCTTCCTGTCGAGCGTGGAGCTGGCCGACCGGGCCGGGGTGAGCCAGCCGTCGGTGACCCGGTTCGCCGCGGCGCTCGGCTTCGCCGGATATCCGGAGCTGCGCCACGCGCTGCGCCCGCTCGTGCTGGGCGGCCCGCCGCCCAGAGTGGAGGCGGGGCCCGACGCGCTCGACGCCGAGATCGGCAACCTGCGCTCACTGCGCGAGCGCATCGGGCCGGTGACCGAGACCGTCGGCGAGGTCGGGGCCGCGCTGGCCGCCAGCGAGCCGCTGCCCATCCTGGGCCTGCGCGTCTCCAGCGGCCTGGCCACGACCTTCGCCTACTTCGCCCGCCGCATCCACCCCGACGTGCGGCTGTTCACCCACGGCGGGTCGGAGCTGGCCGACGGCCTCCACGCCGCCCGGCGGGCCGGGGCGGGCTGGTTGCTGGCGGTGGTGCTCCCGCGTTACCCCGCCGAGGCGGCGGCGGCCCTGACCGAGGCCCGCGACCTGGGCCTGTCGATCGCGGTGCTCACCGACCGCCCCGACGTGCCCTTCCCCGCCGACGTCGTCTTGGACGCGCCGGTCGGGGAACGGCTGGTGTTCGACTCGCACGTGGCGCCGCTGGCCCTGGCGATGCTCCTGGTGGAGGCCATGGCCGACGCCGCGCCTCTTCGCACCAGGGCCCGCCTCGACGACCACGAGCGCATGACCGAGCGCGGCGGCGTCTTCCTCTAGGAGGCCAGCCGGCGCAGCGACCGCATCGACCACACCATCGTGATCAGCGCCAGGCCGATGAGCAGCGCGAACGCGATCGGGATGGTCGAGTCGCCGAGGTCGCCGCGGAACAGCGAACGGCCGGCCTCGACGCCGTAGTAGAGCGGGTTGAACCGGGCGAGGGTCTGCAGCCAGTCGGGGCCGAGCGAGACGGGCAGGAACAGGCCCGCGATCAGGGTCAGCGGCATCGCGAAGAACTGCACGAGCTGCGAGACGCCGTTCTCGTCCTTGATGGCCAAGGCCAGGCCGTAGGAGAGGCTGGCCGCGAACAGGCCGGTCACCGCCATCAGCAGCAGCATGATCAGGAACGCGGGCAGGCCGATGCGCAGGCCCATCAGCATGGCCACGCCCATGACCAGGATCGCCTGGATGACCAGCACGAGCATGTCTTTGGCGACCCGGCCCAGGATGATCGCGGGCGGCCAGGCGGGGGAGACGGCCAGGCGCTCCAGCACCCCGTTCCGGGTCTCGTTGATCATGCCGAAGCCGGCGAACAACGAGCCGAACAGCGCGATCATCATCATCGAACCCGGCGTGAACATGGCCAGCACCTCGGGCATCGACCCGCTCGCCGTGGTCCTGCCGAGCAGCGGCGCGAAGAACAGCAGGTAGAGCACCGGCTGCATGATGCCGAACAGCGGCCACACCGGGTTGCGCAGCAGGAAACGCAGCTCGTAGCCGAGGAACAGGGAGGTCTGGCGGATCATGCGGCATCTCTCAGGGATCGGCCCGTGTGGCGGAGGAAGACGTCGTCGAGGGTGGCCCGGTCGAGCGAGATCGACTCGAGCGTGAGGTCGCGCTCTTCGAGCACGCGCAGCAGGTGGGGCAGGCCGTGCTCGCCGTCGTCGAGGTAGGCCCGCAGCAGGCCCTCCTCGGTGCGCACCTCCTTGACGTAGGACTGCGCGCGCAGCACCTCGGCCGCCTCGTCGACGCCCTTCAGCTTCAGCGTGACGACGTCGCCCGCGACCTCCTTCTTCAGCGAGGAGGGGGTGCCCTCGGCGACGACGGTCCCGTGGTCGATGATGACGAGCCGGTCGCAGAGCGCGTCGGCCTCGTCGAGGTAGTGGGTGGTCAGCAGGACGCTGGTGCCCCGGTCGCGCAGGGCCCGCACCTCGTCCCACAGGTTGGCGCGGTTCTGCGGGTCGAGGCCGGTCGTGGGCTCGTCGAGGAACACCAGCGGGGGAGCGGTGACCAGGCCGAGCGCGATCGAGAACCGGCGCTTCTGGCCGCCCGACAGGGTGCGCGCGGGCCGCCGGGCGATCTCGGTCAGGCTGAACGCGGCCAGCAGCTCGTCGGCGCGGGCCAGGGCCTGCTTCTTCGACAACCCGGCGATCCGGCCGGCGAGCAGGAGCTGGTCGATGCCGGGGTTGTTCTCGTCGACGCCGCCGGCCTGGCTGACGTAGCCGATGTTCTCGCGGACCTTCGCGGCCTCCTTCACCACGTCGAACCCGGCCACCCGGGCGGTGCCGGCGGTGGGCGCGATGAAGGTGGCGAGCATGCGGACGGTGGTGGTCTTGCCGGCGCCGTTGGGGCCCAGCGCCGCGAAGATCTCGCCCTTCTGGACCTCCAGGTCGATGCCCCGGACGGCCTCGACCTCCTCGGTCTTCCCACGCCCGCGTTTGGCGTGGAAGGTCTTGCGCAGCCCGTGCGCTTCAATGATCATTCGGAAAACCTGTTCTCGCTCAGGGGGAGGACCCAGCGTCGTGGATGACGCAGGGTCAGGGTCAACCGGTTTTACGGCAGCTCGCCGTTCTCGACCCGCACGATCGCGCCCTCGACCCATTCGAGCTGCGACCGGAGCTGCGCGTTGGCCAGCCGGATGCACTCGTCGATGTGGCGCGGGGCGTCGAACGCCAACTTCGCCTCCAAGGCCCGCTCGGTCGAGGAGACCGCCGCCCGCAACTGCTCCAGCCGGGCCTTCATGGCGTTGACCAGGTCGGGCGTGGGCAACCGGTCGATGAACGTGAGCGCGACCTGGAACGGGTCGACGATCGGCTTGATCTCCCACCAGTAGCCGAGCAGCTGCCGCCGGAACTCCTCGCGCCCCTCGTCGGTGACCTCGTAGACGGTCTTGCCGCCCTGGCCCTGCTCGACGACGGCCAGCAGCCCCTCGCCGGCCATCTTGGCCAGCCCGTGGTAGATCGACCCGTAGGCCACGTTGGCCCAGTAACCCGCCCCCCACAGCTCCAGCCGCCGCCGCACCTCGTAGCCGTGCAGCGGACCGTCGAGCAGCGTGCCCAGGATGAGAACCCGTGTGGAGGACATGCTCAAATTTATATACAAATTTGAATAGCGGTCGCAACCCAGGGCCAGAACTGGACGCGGTAGAGCTCGGCCAGGCCGACGCGGGCGTCGAAGTCGGGCTCCCGGTCGTTGACCAGGACCCGGGTGGTCAGCCGGGCCGACCACGTCGCGCCGGCCCGCCCCAGGTCGAACTCCTCTCCCTCGTCGGTCCCGCCCCAGTCGGCCGCCGCGACGACGCCCGAACGCACCGTCAGGCGCCCGCTCCACAGTTCCTCCCACTCGGCGGGCGACGGCGGTGGGCCGTCCCATGATTCGAACCTGATGTGACTCGGGTGGCGACAGGAGAGGTCGGGTGGCCGGGCAGGCGGAGCCGTAACGGAAAGAAAGCAGTTCACCGGAGACGGCGGGGAGGGGATGCGCGGCGATCATCCGGAGTCGGCGGGAATCACGCAACTAAGGTGAGCGGCATGAGTGATCGACCTGTCGCCCTGATCACGGGCGGTTCTCGCGGCCTCGGGGCCGCCGTCGCGCGGGCCCTCTCCCCTTCCTACGACCTGATCCTCGGTGGCCGGGGTGGCGGGAAGCTCGACGAGATCTGCAAGGAGCTCGACGCGCGGCCCTTCCCGGTGGAGCTCACCGAGATCACCGGGCGCGACGTCGAAGGGCTCGGGCGCATCGACCTGCTCGTGCACAGCGCCGGGGTCGTCACGCTCGGGCCGGTGGCGGAGACGCCGTTGCGCGTCTGGCGGGAGACCTTCGAGGTCAACGTCTTCGCCGTCGCCGAGCTGACCCGGCTGCTGCTGCCCTCGCTGCGGGCGGCCAAGGGCCAGGTCGTGCTGGTCAACTCCGGGGCTGGGCGCAACGCCCACCCTGACTGGGGGTCCTACGCCGCCAGCAAGTGGGCGCTGCGCGCCTACGCCGACGTGCTGCGGCAGGAGGAGCCGGAGCTGCGGGTCACCACCGTCTACCCGGGGCGCATCGACACCGACATGCAGCGCGACGTGCGCAACCAGGAGGGCGGCGAGTACGAGCCGCACCGCTACCTGAAGGCCGAGTCGGTGGCCGGGGCCGTGGTCGCGGCGGTGACCGCGCCGGCCGACGCCCATCTGACCGAGGTGATCGTCAGGCCGCGCTAGACACCCCGTCAGACACGGCGGCGGGGCGTGCGGCGCGGATACTGCTTGGCCGTCTCGGCCAGGACCTGGGCGTGTTCGGCCTGCTTGCGCCAGTGGCCGTAGGCGTCGCCGCGCTGGGCCAGGCGGTCGAGCTCGGTCGAGGTGGTCAGCGGGATCAGCGCCGGTTCGGCGTCGCGCCACGGGGTGCCGGGCAGCGGCATGAACGTGTGGGTGTGGATGCGGGCGCCCAGGTCGGCCAGGTCGGCGGCCAGTTTCAGGGACGCCTTCTGGTCGTCTTCGGTCTCGCCCGGCATGCCGAAGATGAAGTCGACGTTGGGGCGGAACCCGAAGTCGATCGCGATCCTGGCCGCGTCGAGGACCGGCGCCGCGCCGTGGCCCCGGCCCGAGGCGGCCAGGATGCGGTCGGAGCCCGACTGGGCGCCGATGATGATGTTGTCGTTGGCGACGTAGCCGCGCAGCATGCGCATCGCCTCGGGCGTCACGTGCTCGGGGCGGATCTCCGAGGGGAAGCTGCCGAAGAACACCCGGCCGTTCGCGGGCGCCTCCTCCTTGCACGCCACCAGCAGCTCCTCGACCTTGTCGAGGTCGGGCTCGGCGGTCTGGCTGCCGTAGCTGAGCGAGGTCGGCGTGATGAACCGGACGTCGCGCAGGCCCCTGGCGGCCATCCGCCGCACGTGGTCGCGCACGCTCTCGACCGAGCGGTGCCGGAACTGGGCCCCGAACATGAACGGGGTCTGGCAGAACTTGCAGGTGTAGCGGCAGCCGCGGGTGATCTCGATAGGCCCGGCCCGGCCGGCCGGGAACGAGGGGAAGGCGTCGAGCGGCAGCTGCGGCGCGCCCGGGGTGCGGAGCGCGATCCCGTCGTGGTCGCGGACCGCCAGGCCCGGCACCCTGCGCAAATCGGGTTCGGCGACCAGAGAGATGATCGTGGTCTCGCCCTCGCCGATCGCGGCGACGTCCCAGCCGGCGTCGATCACCTGCTGGGGTTCGGCGGTCGCGTGGACACCGCCGGCCACGTGGACGACATCGCTTCTCGTGGAAAGCGCCCTGACTTCGGCCAGTTCGGCCGTCATTAACGGGAAATCGGGCGAATAGAAGGACCAGAGCACCAGAATCCGGTCGGCGTCGGCCTGGCCGATCTGGATCGCCGTCTCTTCGGCGCTGGTGGCGTACCGGACCTCGAAGTTCACCGCCGGGGGCGCAGCTTCGAGGGCCGCCAGCAGGGCGTGCATGCCGTAGGTGACCGCCTTGCGGTAACGGACGACCACGCTGACATCGAAACTCACCGGGTCAGGGTAGCCCTCCCTGGACTGAATGAAGCCATTCAGTAGGGTGGAGGAATGCTGGCGGACATCGAGCAGATCGGCAGAAACCCGCGCACCGGGGGCTATCGGCGTGACGCCTGGTCGTCCGCCGACATGGAGTTGCGCGAATGGTTTGCCCACCAGGCCGCGAAACGGGGCCTGACCAGCCACGAAGACCGAAACGGCAACCTGTGGGCCTGGTGGGGCGACCCGTCCAGGCAGGGGCCGGGACTGGTCACGGGCAGTCATCTCGACTCGGTCCGCGAAGGCGGCGCGTTCGACGGGCCGCTCGGCGTGGCGTCCGCGTTCGAGGCGATCGACCTGCTCCGGGGCGACGGGTTCGAGCCCGACCGGCCCATCGCGGTCGCCTGCTTCACCGACGAGGAGGGCGCCCGGTTCGGGGTGCCCTGCATCGGGTCGCGGCTGCTGACCGGCGTGCTCGACCCCGACCGCGCCCGTGGCCTGCGCGACGACCAGGGCCACAGCCTCGGCGAGGTGCTCACCGCCCGGGGCCGCGAGCCGGGCCACCTGGGCCGCGACGACGAGACCCTCGCCCACGTCGGGGTCTTCGTGGAACTCCACGTCGAGCAGGGCCGCGCCCTGGAGGCTCCGGTCGGGGTGGCCAGCGCCATCTGGCCCCACGGGCGCTGGCGCTTCGATTTCCGCGGTACGGCCGATCACGCCGGCACCACCGCCTTCGACGACCGCGACGACCCGATGCTCGCCTACGCCCAGGCCGTGCTGGCCGCCCGCGCCCAGGCCGAGGCCCACGGAGTCCGCGCCACCTTCGGCAAGGTCCGGGTCGAGCCCAACAACGCCAACGCGATCCCCTCCCTGGTCACCGCCTGGCTCGACGCCCGCGGCCCGGAGACCGACGCGGTGCGGAGCCTGGTCGCCGAGCTCGCCGCCGGTGCCGAGGTCACCGAGGAGTCGTGGACGCCGGAGGTCGCCTTCGACGAGGTGCTGCGCCTGCGCGTCGCCTGCGTGGCCGGGCTCGACGGCCATCCCGCCCCGATCCTGCCGACCGCCGCCGGGCACGACGCCGGGATCCTGGCATCCGCCGGGGTGCCGACCGCGATGTTGTTCGTCCGCAACCCCACCGGGGTCTCCCACGCGCCCGGCGAGTTCGCCGAGCCGCGCGACTGCGTCTCCGGGGTGATCGCGCTGGCCGCCGTGCTGGCCGATCTGACCGGGGGCGGCGCCTGATGGAGACGTACTGGTGCGAGCTGGCCCTGGTCGGCGGCGCCGTCGCCGAAGGGGTGCAGATCGACGTCGAGGGCCGCCGCATCTCCGAGGTGAAGCAGGGCGTGCCGCCCAGCGGCGAGATCCTCGGCGGCCTGACCATCCCGGGCCTGGCCAACGCCCACTCCCACGCCTTCCACCGCGCCCTGCGCGGCCACACCCAGGTCGGCCGGGGCAGCTTCTGGACCTGGCGCGAGCAGATGTACGCCGTCGCCGGCCGCCTCGACCCCGACACCTATTACCGGCTGGCCCGCGCCGCCTACGCCGAGATGGCCCTGGCCGGGATCACGGCCGTGGGCGAGTTCCACTACCTCCACCACGGCCCCGGCGGCGTCCCCTACGAAGACCCCAACGAGATGGGCCACGCCCTGGTCAGGGCCGCCCGCGACGCCGGGGTGCGGCTCTCGCTGCTCGACACCTGTTATCTCAGCGGCGGCTTCGGCGCCCCGCTCGAAGGCGTGCAGACCCGGTTCGGCGACGGCACCGCCCACGAGTGGGCCGACCGCGCCGACCGGCTCGCCGGGGCGTACGCCGGGGCCGACGACGTCGAGATCGGCGCGGCCATCCACTCGGTGCGGGCCATGCGCCCCGAGCAGATGCCCGTCGTGGTCGAGTTCACCCACCACCACGCCGGGCCGCTGCACGCGCACGTCTCGGAGCAGCCCGCCGAGAACGACCAGTGCGTGGCCGCCTACGCGGCCTCCCCGGTCCGGGTCCTGCACGAGGCCGGCGCGCTCGGCCCGAGGTCGACGGCCGTGCACGCCACGCACGTCTCCGACGAGGACGTCGCCCTGCTCGGCGGCTCCGGCACCCACGTCTGCGTCTGCCCGACGACCGAACGCGACCTGGCCGACGGCGTCGCCGCCGCCCGCCGCCTCCACGCCGCCGGGAGCCCCATCACGCTCGGTTCCGACAGCCACGCCGTGGTCGACCTCTTCGAGGAGGCCCGCGCCGTCGAGCTCGGCGAGCGCGTCGTCAGCGGCGAACGCGGCCACTGGCGCGCCGACGAACTGCTCACCGCCGCCACCCTGGCCGGGCACACCTCCCTCGGCTTCCCCGACGGCGGCCAGCTCGTCCCGGGGGCCTGGGCCGATCTGGTCACAGTAAGGCTCGACTCCGTCCGTACGGCTGGCGCGACGGCCCGTTCGGCAGTGGAATCGGTGGTGTTCGCGGCGACGGGTGCCGACGTCGTGTCCGTCGTGTCGGGTGGACGACGGGTCGTCGGCTCCGGCCGCCACGTGATCGGTGAGGTGGGCCACCTGCTCCGGGACGCCATCGGCGCGGTCCGCGGCTGACGTGATTGCGAGTGCTGAATGAGCGCGACGCTCTTCTATGACATCGGGCTGCTCTTCACGGCCGACCCCGGCCGCGAGGAGATCGTCAAGGCGGCGGTGGTGGTCGACGGCGCGGAGATCGCCTGGGTGGGCGAGGCCGCCCGCGCCCCGGCCGCCGACCACCGCATCGACGCCCGCGGCCGGGCCGTGATCCCCGGGTTCGTCGACAGCCACGCCCACCTGGTGTTCGCGGGCGACCGGACCGCCGAGTTCGCGGCCCGGATGGCCGGGGAGCGCTACACCGCCGGGGGCATCCGGACCACGGTCGCCGCGACGAGGGCGGCGACCACCCCGGAGTTGGCGAACCGGACCGCCGGGCTGGTCCACGAGATGACCGGCCAGGGCACCACCACGGTCGAGATCAAGAGCGGCTACGGCCTGACCACCGGCGACGAGAAGCGCTCCCTTGAGGTGGCGCGGGCGTTCACCGAGGAGTCGACGTTCCTGGGCGCCCACGTGGTGCCGCCCGGCACAGACGCCGACGAGTACACCCGCCTGGTCGCCGGGCCGATGCTGGCCGCCTGCGCCCCCCACGCCAAGTGGATCGACGTCTTCTGCGAGCGCGGCGCCTTCGACGAGGCGCAGAGCCGCGAGATCCTCACCGCCGGTAAGGCGGCCGGGCTGGGCGTGCGGGTGCACGCCAACCAGCTGGGGGAGGGGCCGGGCGTCCGGCTGGCCTGCGAGCTCGGCGCGGCCTCGGCCGACCACTGCACCCACCTCACCCAGGAGGACGTCGGCATGCTGGCCGACGCCGGGGTGGTCGCCACCCTGCTCCCGGGGGCCGAGTTCTCCACCCGCTCGCCCTATCCCGAGGCCCGCCGGCTGCTCGACGCCGGGGTCACGGTGGCGCTGGCGACCGACTGCAACCCGGGTTCCTCGTTCACCTCGTCGATGCCGTTCTGCGTGGCGCTGGCCGTACGGGAGATGGGCATGACCCCGGCCGAGGCGGTCAGGGCCGCGACGGCGGGCGGGGCGGCGGCGCTGCGCCGCGATGACGTCGGGGTGATCAGGCCGGGCGCGCGGGCCGATCTGGTCATCCTCGAAGCGGCCTCCTATGTGCACCTCGCCTACCGTCCCGGTGTCCCGTTGGTCACACAGGTGTGGCAGGCCGGACGGCGGGTAGTGTGAGATTTCGCGATAAAGAGATGCGCATCCTCCTTTAGGAGGAATCGAAAACCATTCTGGCGGCGTATCTCTTGAGGGAATCTTTGCCCTGTTCCAGCCGTTGGCACGTTCAGGACGAGGGTGTTCGCGCTGCGGAACGAGGTGCCTTGAATGGCGACGGGGAACAGGACGCAGGAAGTCGCGGATCGTGATCTGCTGGGAACCTACCTGGCGGAGATCGGGCGCGTTCCGCTCCTGAGCGCAGAGCAGGAGGTCGAGCTCGCCAAGCGGATCGAGGCGGGGCTGTTCGCCGAGCAGCTGCTCGACACGGGCGACCCGGAGCCGAAGGTCTCCGACGCGCTCGACGAGGAACTCGAACGGATCGCGGTCTCGGGGCGCCGCGCCAAAGACGAGTTCATCCAGGCGAACCTGCGCCTGGTGGTGGCGGTGGCCAGGAAATACTCCGGCCGCGGAATGCCGCTCATCGATTTGGTGCAAGAGGGAAACCTGGGTCTGGTGCGCGCGGTCGAGAAATTCGATTACCGCCGGGGTTACAAGTTTTCGACGTATGCGACCTGGTGGATCCGCCAGTCGGTGGGCCGCGCCATCCACGAGCAGGCCCGCCCGGTGCGCCTGCCCACCCACGCCGGCGAGCAGATGACCCGCCTGATGCGGGTGCGCCGCGACATGCTGGCCGAATTCGACGCCGAACCGACCGACGACGATCTCGCGAACGTGCTCGACCTGCCGATCGAGCGGGTCCGCGAGCTGCGCCGCTGGGCCTCCGACCCGGTCTCGCTCCAGCTGGGCGTCGGCGACGAGGACGAGACCGAACTGGGCGACATGATCGCCGACGAGTCGTGGGCCGACCCCGAGGAGCAGGCCCTGGCCACCCTCGACCGCGAGCGCCTGGAGCACTGGCTGACCGGCCTGGAGGGCCAGGCCAGCGAGATGCTGCGCTGGCGTTACGGCCTGGTCGACGGCCGCGAGCACACGCTGACCGAAGTGGGCGAAAGGTACGGCATCGGCCGTGACCGGGCCCGCCGCCTGGAACGCGACGCGCTGGCCCGCCTGCGGAAGATGGCTCACGCCGCCGCGTAGTCTTACCAGCTCAAGAGACGCCTGCCGGTTTACCGGCAGGCGTTTTTTGCGTGTACGTAGCGTCCGAAACACCCCCGAAACACCCCTGTGGCGAGTTTCACAGATGTGAAACATGCAGGGTCGCGACCTGAAACGGCGGAAGAACACCCTGGCGTGCACGGGATAGCTAGCCAACCCCGACTACGTCAGTGCGCGAGCCGGTCGATGACGCCTAGGTGAAGCCCACTGCGCAAGTGATAACCGGCCACACGCCAATTGGAAGGAGGGTCGCATCGAATGAAGATCGATAGCGGCTCCACTGCCTGGATGCTCGTGAGCACGGCGCTCGTGCTGCTCATGACGCCGGGACTCGCATTCTTCTATGGGGGCATGACCAGGGCGAAGAGCGTCCTGAACATGATGATGATGTCGTTCGTGGCCATCATCACGGTGACGATCGCGTGGGTGGCCTACGGCTACTCCCTCGCGTTCGACGCCTCTGATGGCTTCCTGAACAAATTCGTCGGCGGGCTCGACAACATCGGGCTGATGGGCGTCAACGAGGCTGCCTACAACGACACCTTTCCCATGATGGTGTTCTCCGCCTTCCAGCTGACTTTCGCGATCATCACGGTCGCCCTGATCAGCGGTGCGATCGCCGACCGTGCCAAGTTCGGCGCGTGGGTGGTCTTCACCGTCGTCTGGGCCACCCTCGTCTACTTCCCCGTCGCCCACTGGGTGTGGGGCGGCGGCTGGCTCACCGAGCTCGGCATCGAGGACTTCGCGGGCGGCACGGTCGTCCACATCAACGCCGGCGCGGCCGCTCTGGCCCTGGCGCTGGTCCTCGGCAAGCGCTCCGGCTGGCGCAAGGAGCCGATGCGTCCGCACAACCTGACGCTGGTCCTCCTCGGCACCGGTCTGCTGTGGTTCGGCTGGTTCGGCTTCAACGCGGGCTCCGAGCTCGCCGCCGACGCCACCGCCGGTCTCGCCTTCATGAACACCCAGGTCGCCACGGCCATCGCGGCCGGCGCCTGGCTCGTGGTGGAGAAGCTCCGCGACGGGCACGCCACCACCCTCGGCGTCGCCTCCGGCGCCGTGGCCGGTCTGGTCGCCATCACCCCCGCGTGTGGTTTCGTGGACGTCTGGGCGGCCGCCCTCATCGGTCTGCTCGCCGGTGCGATCTGCGCCTACGCCGTCGGCTTCAAGTACAAGTTCGGCTTCGACGACTCCCTCGACGTGGTCGGCGTCCACCTGGTCGGCGGTGTCATCGGCGCCGTGGCGCTGGGCTTCGTCGCCAACTACCCGTTCCTCGACGGGCAGGAGAAGGGCCTCATCTACACCGGGTCGTTCCGGCAGCTGGGCCTCCAGGTGCTCGGCCCGGTCGTGGTCGGCCTCTACTCCTTCATCCTCACCTACGTGATCGGTAAGGTCATCGACAAGACCATGGGCTTCCGGATCACCCAGGAGGACGAGGTCACCGGCATCGACATCACGACCCACGCCGAGACCGGTTACGACCTCGGCACCATTCACTCCTCGGGCGTGTCCTCGCTCAACGGGCCGGCCGTCCCGGCCGAGGCGAAGAAGGTGGACGCATGAAGCTGATCACGGCCATCATCAAGCCGTTCAAGCTCGACGACGTCAAGGCGGCGCTGGAGCAGTTCGGCGTGAAGGGCATCACCATCAGTGAGGCCAGCGGCTACGGCCGCCAGAAGGGCCACACCGAGGTCTACCGAGGCGCCGAGTACCAGGTCGACCTGGTGCCCAAGGTGCGCGTCGAGGTGCTGACCGAGGAGGACGACGCCGAGGACGTCATCGACGTCATCGTCAAGGCCGCCCAGACCGGCAAGATCGGCGACGGCAAGGTCTGGTCGGTCCCCGTGGACACGGTCGTCAGAGTCCGTACCGGGGAACGCGGCCCGGAGGCGCTGTAACCGGATGATGAGAGGGGAAGCTCGCTCGTTCGCCGCCGCCCGTAAGGAACGGGCGGCGGACATCGACCGGTGGCTCACGGACCTGCTCCGGACCGCCGTCAGTCAGCGGAACGGAAAGGGCGGGCTCCTCGACCCCGACACACGAGGCCCCGATTCCCGGGGTGCGGAGCGCGGCCCCCTCACCGGGGTCGCGCTCGTCGCGGTCGGGAGCCTGGGGCGCGGGGAACTGGCGCCCGGCAGCGATCTCGACCTCGTGCTGCTGCACAACGGGCGCGACGACGTCGCCCAGATCGCCGACCGGATCTGGTACCCCATCTGGGACTCCGGGGTCGGCCTCGACCACTCGGTCCGGACCGTCGACGAGGCCGTCAAGGTCGCGCGCGAGGACCTCAAGGCCGTGCTCGGCCTGATCCAGGCCCGCCACATCGCGGGCGACCCCGAGCTGACCCGCGCCGCGCGCGAGGCGGTGCTGGCCGAATGGCGGTCCGACTCCCGGCGCCGGCTGGCCGAGCTGCGCGAATCGGCCGACAAACGCGCCGACTCGTCCGGTGAGCTCGCCTTCCTGCTCGAACCCGACCTCAAGGACGCCCGCGGCGGCATCCGCGACGTCCAGGCGATGCAGGCCGTGGCCGCCGCCTGGGTCGCCTCCGCGCCCGGACCGCGCGTCAGGGAGGCCCACGAACTGCTGCTCGACATCCGCCACGGGCTCCACCTGGTGACCGCGCGCGGCACCGACCGCCTGGTGCTCCAGGAACAGGACGCCGTGGCGGGCACGCTCGGGCTGCTCGACGCCGAGGCGCTGATGCGCCGCCTGGCCGAGGCCGGGCGCACGATCGCCCACTCCTTCGACGCGACGTGGCGTACCGTCGACCGGCTGTTGTCCGGGCCGGCGCCGCGCGGACGGCGGCCGCTGGCCGACGGCGTGGTGGAGCACGGGGGAGAGGTCGTGCTGGCGCGCGGGGTGAACCCGCGCAACGATCCCGTCCTGGTGCTGCGGGCCGCCGCCGCAGCGGCCGAGGCGGGGCTGCCGCTGGCGCCCGCCACGGTGACCGCGCTGGCCTCGCAGTCGCCGGCGCTGCCGGTGCCCTGGCCCGACGAGGCGCGCGACGCGCTGGTGGGGCTGCTGGGGGCCGGGCGCGCGGCCGTGCCCGTCTGGGAGGAGCTCGACCAGGCAGGAGTGCTGGTACGCCTGATCCCCGACTGGGAGCGGGTGCGGCACCGGCCGCAGCGCAACCCGATCCACACCTACACGGTCGACCGGCACCTGATCGAGACCGTCGCCGGGGCCGCCGCGTTCACCCGTGAGGTGTCCCGGCCCGACCTGCTGCTCATCGGCGCGCTGCTGCACGACATCGGCAAGGGCTGGCCCGGCGACCACTCGACCACCGGCGAGGTGGTGGTCCGCGACATCGCGGCCCGCATGGGCCTGCCGGCCGCCGACGTCGAGGTGCTGGCCACGATGGTGCGCTACCACCTGCTGCTGCCCGAGACCGCGACCCGGCGCGACCTCGACGACCCGGTGACGATCTCGCGGGTGGCCGAGGCGGTCGGCTCCCACGAGGTGCTCGAACTGCTCGCCGCGCTGGCCGTGGCCGACGGCCTGGCCACCGGCCCGGCCGCCTGGAACTCCTGGAAGGCCAACCTGGTCGCCGACCTGGTCAGACGGGTGAGGTCCGCGCTCGCGGGCACCCCGCCCGCACCCGCTCCCGCGTTGTCGGCCGAACAGGCGTCGCTCGCCCGGCACGGCGGCGGGGCGATCCGGGTGAACGGGGGAGCGGTCACCGTCGTCGCCCCCGACCGGCCGGGCCTGCTCTGGCGGGCCGCCGGGGTGCTGGCCGCCCACCGCATGGTCGTGCGGTCGGCGTCGGCGGCCTCGGCCGGGTCGACGGCCGTCATCGAGTTCGCGGTGGTGCCCGAATACGGCTCCCCGCCCGACCCCGCCACCCTGGAGGCCGATCTGCGCCTGGTGCTCGCCGGGCGCCTGGACATCGAACAGCGGCTGGCCCGCCGCACCCGCTCGCTGCGCCCGCCCCGCGTGCCGGTCGCACCGCCCCGGGTGACTCTGGTGGACGACGCCTCGAACACCGCGACCGTCGTCGAGGTCCGCGCCCACGACCGGCCGGGCCTGCTGTGGAAGATCGGCCGTGCCTTCGGCGACTGCGGCCTGGACGTGAAGGCGGCCAGAGTGGAGACTCTGGGAGCCGAGGCGGTCGACGTGTTCTACGTCGTCGACCGGGCCGGACGCCCCATCACCGATGAGACGCAACGTGGTCAAGTCAGAGAGCATGTCCTTTCTGCACTGCGGTGATCATGTTTGAGTGCTTCAGTCCACTTACCACTTGGTAACGATTGTGTCCTGTGGGATGGGTAACCCCGTGGCCGATCATGACCTTGTGGTCGAATTGTGCCCGCTTGTATGGCTATGTCACTTCACGCTGTCAGGAGTGTGAAGGGCTTTTTGTCAAGTACGAATGGCGGGGGCCGGTGTCCACTCACAAGCGGGCAAGCCGTTTCGCGCTGCGCAACTGGCGTGTGCCCACAAGGCTCACTGCGCTGATCCTCGCGCCGACGCTCATCGCGGTCATCCTGGCCAGCATGCGGGTCGTCGGTTCCGTAGACAGCCTGTCCGCCTATGAGCGGACCGCGACCGCGGCGGAGTACGCCGGTCGCCTCCGGGAACTCGCGCAGCAGCTGGCGGCCGAACGCGACCACAAGGCCTGGCTCGACGGCCTGGTCGGCGTACAGAGCGCGCTGCGCAACGCCGACGAGACGATCCGCCAGCATCGGGACACGCTCGCGGAACAGAAGCTGGTCGTCGACGGCCTGATCAAGAAGTCGGCGGCCGATCTGGCCGCCGTGGACACCTCGTTCGGGCCGCGTGTCGTCGAGGACGCCCGCCAGGTGCTCAACCGCCTGGAGACGGTGACCGACAGCCACGCCGCCGAACGCGACGACGACCCGGCGACCTCGATCTTCTTCGAGTACGGCGCCACCATCGCCACCGTCCTGCGCCTGCACGACGACCTCGGCGAACTCAGCGACGACCCCGGTGTGGTGAGCTCCTCGAACGCGCTGAGCGCGCTCGCCCACGTCAAGGACGAGGCCTCGCAGCAGCGCGCCATCATGGTCGGCGAGCTCCTGGAGCCCCGGCAGGCGTTCACGCCCGACGACCTCCAGCGTTTCCTGGGCTCGTGGTCGCGGCAGGAGACGTACGAGAGCGCCTTTAACGCCGAAGCGACCACGGCGCAGTTCCAGGCTTTCCACGCGGCCCGCATCAGCAAGGCGAGCACCGACGTCGAGATGGCCAAGGCGTGGGCGGTCGCGCTCGGTTCGCGCAACCAGCCGCTCAAGCCGATCCCCGGCCGGGTGCTGACCGCGCAGGACTGGTTCCGCGACAACGGGACCGTGCTCAACGCGATCGACGAGGTCGAGGCGCAGGTGGCGACCGCGTTGCGGACCCGCGCCGACAACCTGCGCTCCACCGAGCGGCGCAGCGCCATCGTGGCCGCCGCGCTGATCCTCGCGCTGATCCTGCTGGTCCTGGTGACGACCGTGCTGATCGCCCGCTCGATGGTGCGCCCGCTGCGGCGGCTGCGCGCCGAGGCGCTCGACATCGCCGGCACCCGGCTGCCGGAGATCGTGCGCCGCATGCGCGAGTCGGAGACGGGCGACACCTCCCCGGCGGTGCAGCCCATCGCGGTCGACAACCACGACGAGATCGGCGAGGTCGCGCAGGCGTTCGACGAGGTCCACCTCCAGGCGGTCAAGCTGGCGGGCGAGGAGTCCCGGCTGCGCAACAACGTCAACGCGATGTTCGTCAACCTGTCGCGGCGCACCCAGACCCTGGTCGAACGCCAGATCTCCCTCATCGACGGACTGGAGCGCGGTGAGCAGGACGGCGCCCGCCTGTCGGACCTGTTCAAGCTCGACCACCTCGCCACCCGCATGCGCCGCAACTCCGAGAACCTGCTGGTCCTCGCCGGGCACGAGACCGCGCGCAAGCGCAGCTCCCCGGCCCGGCTGGTGGACGTCGTGCGCGCCTCCCTGTCGGAGGTCGAGGACTACGAGCGGGTGACCGTGCGGGTGCACCGCTCGCCGGCCGTCGCCGGGCACGCCGCCAACGACGTCGTGCACCTGGTGGCCGAGCTGGTCGAGAACGCCATCTCGTTCTCGCCGCCCAGCACGAAGGTCATCGTGTCGAGCAGCCCGATCGAGGGCGGCGCGGTGCTGCTGGCCATCACCGACAACGGCATGGGCCTGAGCCCCGACGAACTGCTGGAGATCAACACCCGGCTGGCCGAACCGCCGGTCGTGGACGTCTCGGTCTCCCGCCGCATGGGCCTGTTCGTGGTCGGCCGCCTGGCCGGTCGCCACGGCATCCGCGTCCAGCTCCGCAGGGGCGACAGCACCGGCATCATCGCGATGGTCCTGTTCCCGGCCGAGCTCATCACCAACGCCGACGCCCCCGCCCAGCCCCCGCAGCAGCCCCAGGTGACCCGGCCCCGCCCGGAACTCCCCACGGGCCCGCTGCCCGCCCTCCCGACGGGCCCCTTCACCCAGCACACGGGCCCGATCACCACGGGCCCGGTGTCTTTCGGCACCGGCCCCCACGCGACCGGCCCCCACGCGACCGGACCGGTCGGAGCAGGGCCGGGCGGAGCGGGGTCGGGCGGGCTGCCGCAGCGCAAGCCCCCGTCGCCCCGCCCTCCGGCGGACGACTCCTTCGCGCCTCCCGGCGGCCGGGTGCCCCGCCAGAGCCAGCCCCCGGGCGGCACGTTCCCCGGCTTCGAACGCCGCCACCCGAACAACCCGACGAACCAGACGGGACCAATCAACCCGGCCAACTCGACCGGCCCGATCAACTCCAGCGGTTCGACCGGCCCAATCGGTTCAACCGGCCCGATCAATGCGACGGGTCCGACCGGTTCGACCGGCCCGATCAATGCGACGGGCCCGATCGGCTCTACCGGCCCGATCGGTTCGACGGGTCCGAGCGGCTCTACCGGTTCGACCGGCCCGATCGGGTCTGCAGGCTCGACCGGTTCTGCGGGCTCGACCGGCCCGATCAGCCGGATCGGCCAGGCGGGCGCGGCGGGTCCCGGTAGCTTCGCGGGCGCTGGCGGCACGGCGAACCCCCCTGGTGGCGCAGCGAATCCCGCAGGGTCTGACGTCTTCAGGAGTCCTGGCGGGTCCGGAGGTCCGTCGGGTCCTGGTGGTCCTGGTGGTCCTGGCGGTCTCGGTGGTGCTGCGGGTTCGGGCGGCTTCGGCGGTCCGGCCGGTCCGGCGGGTCCCGGGGGTCCCGCGGGGCGGGCTGGGCAGCAGGCTGGGCCGACCGGGCGGTTGCGGCCGTCCAGTGGGGACACGCAGCCGACGCCGCTCGCGCCGCCGTTCACCGAGCACTCCGGGGCGTTCCCCGTGCTCGGGGCGCCCGCGCCGGTCGTCGGGCGGCCGGTGGCGGACACGCCGCTGGAGCGGGGGGACGAGTTCCTGCCGATCTTCGCGTCGGTCGAGTCGTCGGCCTGGTTCACCCGGCCGGAACCGTCCGCCGCTCCTGGGGCTCCAGATGCCCCTGTGACGCCTGAGGCGACTCCGTGGGGCCGGCATGCCGATCAGGGCTTCCAGGCGGCCCGAGCGGCCAACGAACCGGCTTCGGGGGGCGTCACACAGTCGGGGCTCCCGAAGCGGACGCCTCGTGCCAATCTGGTGCCGGGTTCCGTCGGGACGCAGCCCCAGGGCGCGCCGCCGCCGGAGTCGCCCCGGCCCCAGGTCTCGCCGGAGGCCGTACGCGACCGGCTGTCCAGCTTCCAGCAGGGCGTACGACGAGGGCGGGCCGAAAGGACGCAGGAAGGCACGGGTAATGAGGAGGAGGGCTCGTGACTGAGCTCAGTGTCGACGCCAGCCGGTTCGACTGGCTGATCACCGACTTCGTGGGCGGCACCCCGGGGGTGGCCCACGCGGTGGTCGTATCGGCCGACGGACTGCGCCTGGCCAACTCCCAGGGGTTCCCGGCCGACCGGGCCGACCAGCTGGCCGCCGTGGCGGCCGGACTGGCCTCGCTGACCACCGGCGCCTCCCGGGTGTTCGAGGGCGGACCGGTCCGGCAGACCGTCGTGGAGATGCAGCGCGGACTGCTCATGGTGATGTCGATCAGTGACGGATCGGCCCTCGCCGTACTGGCGTCACACGATTGTGATCTGGGCCTTGTCGCGTACCAGATGACCCTCCTGGTGGAGCGCGCCGGACAGGCGCTGACCCCGGCTCTGCGTGCCGAGCTGCACTCGGCGCGGCGGTGATGCCCGATGCGCGCGGGTGAGGGGACCGAGGACGAACCCCTTTTCCGTCCTTACGCCGTCACCGGAGGACGCGCCGAGCCGCGTTACCATCTGGCGATGGAGACGCTGGTCTCCACGGCGACCATGATGGGCGATGACTACTCCCTGCTCGGCCCCGAGCAGGAGGCGATCATGACGCTCTGCCGATCCGTGCGATCGGTCGCGGAGATCTCCGCGCTGCTCCGGGTCCCCCTCGGGGTGGCACGGGTGCTGATCGCCGACATGGCCGACGAAGGGCTGGTGCGACTGCACATGCCTCAGCTCATCAGCTCGGGCCAGCCCGACCTTAACTTGCTCGAAAGGGTGCTCAGTGGACTTCGCAGGCTCTAGTCGCGGCCTGACCTCGACGAAGATCGTCGTGGCGGGTGGTTTCGGCGTGGGCAAGACGACGTTCGTCGGCGCCGTCTCGGAGATCCTTCCGCTGACGACCGAGGCCGTCATGACCGACGCCAGCGCGGGGATCGACGACCTCGGGCTCACGCCGGAGAAGACGACGACCACCGTCGCCATGGACTTCGGTCGTCTCTCGCTCGATCAGGACCTCATCCTTTACCTGTTCGGAACCCCCGGGCAGCACAGGTTCTGGTTCATGTGGGACGATCTGGTCCGCGGCGCGATCGGTGCTGTCGTACTGGTCGACAGCCGCAGGCTTGCCGACAGCTTCCCGGCGATCGACTACTTCGAGGAGGCGCAGCTTCCGTTCGTCGTGGCGCTGAACGGGTGGGACGGCGTGTTCATGCACGCCGAAGAGCAGATTCGCGAGGCTCTGTCGCTGCAGCCGCACGTGCCCATCGTGCGGACGGACGCGCGGTCCCGCGAAGCCGTCAAGTCCACCCTGATCACCCTTGTTGAGTACGTACTGACCGTGCGTTCCGCATACGGTCGGCAATACTGATCGGGAACAATCCGCACCTCACGGGCATTGAGGGCCATCTGTCCCCGGCAGATGGCCCATGTTTTTGTCCGGGTTGTGGTGGTTCGTGGATGTGTGAGAGTTGGGATCCCATTTCACTGGTTGACAGGATGCTGAAGCATCCTTCAAATCGAAGTGTGAACGTCCAGCTAACAATGTCCTGAAAAGTCTTGATCTGTGTTGATACGTGCTGCAACACTCCCCCTTTGGTCTGCCCCCCTGCAGGCCATCAGGCAAATTTCAGAAGGAGTAGCGGTCGTGTCCCGAATCCGGCACACCCGTCATCTGCCGGCTGTTGTCACCGCCGCCGGCCTTGTCCTCGCCCTGGCCGCGTGTGGCGGCTCGAACTCCGCCACCACGGCGGACGGCGCCGCCGCGCCGAGCGCCACCGCCGCGCAGCTCGACCCGAACGCCGACCTCACCAAGCAGAGCCTGACCTTCACCATCTGGGACGGCTACAGCCCCGAGGACCTGAAGGACCGCGTCAAGGAGAAGCTCGGCTTCACCATCGAGAAGGCGATCCACGACACCAACGAGACGGCCATGGCCAAGATCACGGCCTCCAAGGGTGTCGGTTTCGACGTGGCGTTCGTGTCGGGCCAGTACGCCCAGGCCCTCAACGAGGCAGGCCTGCTGGAGCCCCTGCACAAGGAGCTCATCCCGAACCTCGCGAACCTCTACCCCGAGGCCTCGAACCTGTCCTACGACAAGGGCAACAACTTCTCGGTTCCCTACACCTGGGGCACGACCGGCATCTGCTACCGGACCGACCTGGTGAAGCCCGCTCCCACGAGCTGGAACGATCTTCTCCAGCCGAAGCCGGAGTACGAGAAGAAGATCACCCTCATGACGACCGAGCGCTGGCTCGCGCTGCCCGCCCTCAAGGCCATGAACGCGTCGATCAACACCACCGACGACGCGGTGATCGCCAAGGCCAAGGAGATGCTGGAGGCCGCCAAGCCCAAGCTGCTGGCCTTCGACGACACCGAGTTCGGCGCCAAGGTCGCCAAGGGTGAGGCCGTCATGGCCGAGGCCTGGGACGGCTGGTGCCCCACCGGTGAGCCCAACGTCGGCTTCGTCGTCCCCAAGGAGGGCAGCGACCTCTGGGTGGACACGATGGTGATCCTGAAGGCGTCCAAGAACAAGGAAGCGGCGCACGCCTTCATCAACTTCATCCTCGACCCCGAGCAGCACGGCTGGGCGGCCCAGAACATCCTCTACAAGGTCCCGAACAAGGCGGCCATGGAGAAGGTCCCGGCCGACGTCCTCGCTTCGAACGAGCCGCTGAAGTACACGCCGGCCGATCTGCTGCAGGGCGAGTCGATCATCGACCTGGGCTCCGACTCGGCGAAGTACACGACCCTGTCGACCGAGGTCACCGCCGCGCAGTGACGCTGTGACGGGCACCGCGGCGGAGTCTCCGGGGGCTTCGCCGCTTTTTCGCCGACTGCGTTGGAACGATCGTTTACCGCGAGAAGAGAACCCCAATGTCTGCTGAGAAGCCGCTGACCGTCCTGTTCATGCCGGAGAGCGCGTACGGGCCCACCAACAACTGCATCGGCATCGGCGACGTCCTCCTCAAGCGCGGCCACCGTGTGGTGTTCGCGGCCGAGGCGTCGTGGAAGGGCAAGCTGACCGCCCTCGGTTTCGAGGAGGACCTGGTCGACCTCGCCCCGCCGGCGGAGGACGCCGAGGAGCAGGACGCGGGCCAGTTCTGGAAGGACTTCATCCGCGACACCGCGCCCGAGTACCGCAAGTCGACGCAGGAGCAGCTCGAGACGGTCACCAAGCCGATCTGGGACGCCCTCATCGACGGCGCGAAGTACTGCGAGCCGCAGCTCAAGGCCATCATCGAGCGGGTGAAGCCCGACGTCATCGTCGAGGACAACGTCATCACCTTCCCCGCGCTGCTCACCGCGGGCGTGCCGTTCGTGCGCATCATGTCGTGCAACCCGCTGGAGATGCGCGGCGAGGGCGTGGCCCCGGTCTTCTCGGGTCTCCCGGCCACCGGTGAGGGGTGGAAGGAGTTCAACGAGGAGTACGACCGCACCCACCGCGAGATCTGGACGGCGTACAACGAGTGGGTCGTGGAACAGGGCGCCCCGCCGCTCCCGGACCTCGACTTCATCCACGAGGGTGACGCGAATCTCTACGTTTACCCCGAATTCCTCGACTACACTGTCGAGCGCCCGCTCGGGCCTTCGTGGACCCGGTTGGATTCGTCGGTACGCGAGACGGACGAGGACTTCACGTTGCCGTTCGAGCGCGGTGACAACGCGCTGATCTACTTCTCGCTCGGTTCACTCGGTTCGGCCGACGTCGAGCTGATGCGCCGGGTGATCGACGTGCTGTCGCGTACACCGCATCAGTACATCGTCTCCAAGGGCCCCCTCCACGAGGAGATCGAGTTGGCCTCCAACATGTGGGGCGCCGAGTTCGTTCCGCAGACGAAGATCATCCCGCTGGTGGACCTCGTCATCACCCATGGCGGCAACAACACCACCACCGAGGCGCTGCACTTCGGCAAGCCGATGATCGTGCTGCCCCTGTTCTGGGACCAGTACGACAACGCCCAGCGCGTCGACGAGAAGGGCTTCGGCGTCCGCCTGGACACCTACAAATTCTCCGACGAAGACCTCATCGGCGCCGTCGACCGCCTGATCGGCGACTCCGCCCTGCGCGCCGACCTGGCGGCGAAGGGCGAGGAGCTCCGCCGCCGAGACGGCCTCCGCGTGGCCGCGGACGTCATTGAGAAGGTCGCGGCCAAGTAAGAAGCACCAATCGCACTTGATGTCCGATTCGGCGATCCGGGTGTTAATTCGCTGATCTGGTAACAGTGTGTTCCAATTTCTGGTGCCATAGAGGGCAACAGGAGTGACAGGCGAGAGGTTGTAAAAGCCAGTGACAACGCACGACCCGAGAGGTGGCCTCGGCATCGAGGCAGGCGTGCAGGAGAAGGCGGCGCCCGCCCCCGCCGCCAAAGCTCCAGGGGCCGCGTTCATGCGGCTGGGAAACTGGCGGGTGCGCTCCCGTCTCGTCGCCCTGATCCTGCTCCCGACGGTGGTCGGTGTCATCTTCGCGTCGGTGCAGCTCACCTCCGCGATCAACACCTCCGCCGAGTACCGGAGACTGACCGAGGTCGCGCGGCTCGTGGTCCAGCTCGACGGGCTGAACCACGAGCTTGCCCAGGAACGCGACTACACGGCCCTGTTCATCCAGGACGGCCGCAGGAACAGCCGGTTCGACGAGGTCCAGAAGGTCTCCGCGGAGGTCGACGACCTTTCCGGCAAGGCACTTGCCACGCTCCAGTCGCTCGACTCCAGCCACTCGACGCGTGTGCTCACCCGGGCCGCGAAGATCGCCGGATGGCTCCGGGGCCTCGACGGTCTGCGCAAGGGCGTTCTCGAGAACGAGAGCGTGCCCGCCCGAGCGGCCATCGTGATGTACACCACGATGATCTCGGAGCTCACCTCGCTCCACGAAGACCTGATCCGCTCCGCCGGTTCCGACGAACGGCTGTTCGCCGACACCACCGCCCTGGCCGCCTTCACCCGGGCCAAGGAGGACATCTCCAAGAGCCGCGGCCTGCTGGCCATCACGCTCGCGAGCCGGCCGCTGCAGCGCAACGTCAGGTTCGACTACGACGACCTGTCCGACTTCCTCAGCGCCGGCCGCTCCCAGGACGCCCAGCTCGCCGCTTTCCAGAGCGAGGCCTCCCCGGCCGACGCCTCGTTCTACCGCCAGACGGTCAAGGGCGAGATGACCGAGCGCGCCCACTCGATGCGCGCCGCCGCCCTCGCCCAGCTCCGCCAGCACAACGGAGCGATCCAGGACCTCGACCGCACCCGGACCGACGACCTCCAGCGCTGGTTCGACTCGACCACCGCGACCATCGACCTGATGCGCGAAGTCGAGAAGCGGGTCGGCGACTCGGTCGTCACCCAGTCGGTCGCCCTGCAGGACTCCGAGCAGCGCAGCGCCATCGTCTCCGGCGTCCTGATCGTGGTCCTGCTGCTGGTGGTCCTCGTCATCACCACCCTGGTCGCCGGTTCGCTCACCCGGCCGCTGCGCCGCCTGCGCCGCGAGGCGCTCGAGATCGCCGGTTCGCGGCTGCCCGACACGGTCCAGAAGCTGCGCGAGTCCGGTGAGGCCGCCGACCTGCCCGAGGTCGCGCCGATCGGCGTCACCACCTCCGACGAGATCGGTGAAGTGGCGCGCGCCTTCGACGAGGTCCACCGCGAGGCGATCCGGCTGGCCGGCGACGAAGCCCGCCTGCGGAGCAACGTCAACTCGATGTTCGTCAACCTCTCCCGCCGCACCCAGACGCTGGTGGAACGCCAGCTGTCCCTCATCGACGGCCTGGAGCAGGGCGAGCAGGACGAGACGCGACTGGGCAACCTGTTCAAGCTCGACCACCTGGCGACGCGCATGCGCCGCAACTCCGAGAACCTCCTGGTCCTCGCCGGCCAGGAACCTGCCCGCCGCTGGGGCCAGCCGGTCCCGATCGTCGACGTCGTCCGCGCCTCCCTCTCCGAGGTCGAGAACTACGAACGCGTCGCCATCCAGGTGCAGTCGGGCGCGGCCGTCGTCGGCCAGTCGGTCAACGACGTCGTCCACCTCATCGCCGAGCTGGTCGAGAACGCCATCTCCTTCTCCCCGCGCGAGACCCGCGTCACCGTGTCGAGCAACCGCATCGACGGCGGCGGTCTGATGATCTCCGTAAGTGACGTCGGCATCGGCATGACCGGCGACGAACTCGCCGGCGCCAACTGGCGCCTGGCCAACCCGCCGGTCGTCGACGTGTCGGTGTCGCGTCGAATGGGCCTGTTCGTGGTCGGCCGCCTGGCCCTGCGCCACGGCATCCGCGTCCAGCTCCGCCAGCAGGACGTCGGCGGCCTCACCGCGATGGTGCTGCTGCCCGAGACCCTGCTCTCCCAGCCCGCCGCCGCCTTCCCCGGCGCCCCCCAGCAGGGCCTGCCCACCGGCGGGCAGCCCGCGCTGCCCGGGACGGCGACCGGTTCGTTCGGCACGCCGGCCCCCGCCGCGTTCGGGCAGCAGCCCGCGCTGGCCAGCCCGACCCCGTTCGAGACGGTGCCCCGGCCCTTCGGCAGCGACGGGCCGCCCGACCCCTGGGCGAGCACCACCGGCGGCACGCCGTTCGACTCCTCGTTCGGCCAGCTTCCGCAGCGCAACCCCTTCGACAACCCTCCGGCCAACACCCTGCCCCCTGCGGGCATGCCCCCCGCGGGCCCGCCCGGACTGCCCGCCGCGCCGCGCAACCCCTTCGACCAGCCGGAGCGCGATCCCTTCGCGCCCATGCCGGATCGGGGCTCCTTCGACACCGGCCCGCGCATGTTCGGCGGCGGGCCGAGCCCGACCGACACCGGTCCCTTCGACCGCACCGCGTTCGCCCGCGGCCCGCTCGACAGCGGCGCCTTCGAGCCCCCCTACGACCAGCGGGGCTTCGACACCGGCGGTCACAACCTGGGCGGTCACAACACCGGCGCTCACAACACGGGCGGCCACAACATCGGCGGCTTCCCCTCGGGCGGCTACCCGCACCCCGGCGCCAACGACACGCCGTGGCCGGGGCAGACGCCCGCGGCCGGCACCCCTGGCTGGCCCGGCGGACCGGCCGAGAACGGCTCCTGGCCGGGCACGCCCGCTAACCGCGGGCCCTTCGAACCTGATGTCGACAACACCGGACCGCTTCCCGCGGTCCGGAACTCGCCCCTCGACGAGATCGACGAGTTCCTGCCGATCTTCGCCGCCGTGGAGTCCGACTGGTTCCGGCGTGCGCCGGACCAGCCGGAGGTTTCCGGCGACGACGAGAGCCCCGGTGAGCGCACCGCGTGGTCGTCCCCCGCGGTGGACGCCGGTTGGCAGGCCGCCCAGGCGGCCGCCGAGCCCTCACTCGGCGGAATCACCTCGTCCGGCCTGCCGAAGCGGGTGCCCAAGGCCAACCTGGTGCCGGGCTCGGCCGAACTGGCCGCGCCCTCGGCTCCCGTGCCGGTGGCTCCCGCGCCGTCGCTCTCGCCCGACCGTGTACGCAACCGCCTGGCGAGCTTCCAGGCCGGCGTACGCCAGGGCCGCGCGGTGGCGAGGGGAGACATCAGCGAGGAGCAGGGTTGGCCCGGGGCGAACCCCGCCCAGGGTCAGGGTCAGGGTCAAGAGACCGATAAGGATGAGGCATGAGGGAAATGAGCCAGGCCGCTCGCGGCGTCAATTGGCTGATCACAGACTTCGTGAACAACGTGCCCGGTGTGGCGCACACGGTTGTGGTCTCCGCTGACGGGTTGCCCCTGGCGTACTCGGAGGGATTCCCGAAGGACCGCGCCGACCAGCTGGCGGCCGTGGCCGCGGGTCTGATCTCCTTGACGCAGGGTGCCTCGCGGGTCTTCGAGGGTGGAGCCGTGACGCAGACCGTGGTCGAGATGCAGCGCGGGCTGCTGTTGATCATGTCGATCAGCGATGGTTCCTGTCTGGCCGTGCTGGCCGCGGCCGACTGTGACATGGGTCTGGTGGCGTACCAGATGACGCTGCTGGTCGAGCGGGCGGGTCAGGTCCTGACCCCGGCCGTCCGCGCCGAGCTCCAGGCTTCCCACCCCCGTTGATCGAGATTAGGAGGTCGCCGTGGCAGGCGGCTGGACAGGCGAGCCCCCGGCGGAGCAAAGTTCGCTGGTGCGACCCTATGCGGTGACCGGTGGGCGCACGGCCCCGCGAGTTCAGCTCGCCATGGAGGCACTCGTCTCCTCTGTCATTGCGGCGCACGTGGACCTCTCGACCATGCCCCCGGAACGGCAGGCGATCACGTCGCTCTGCCGTCAGGTCAGGTCGGTCGCGGAGATCTCGGCCATGCTGCGCATGCCGCTGGGCGTGACGCGGGTGGTCATCGCCGACATGGCGGCGGAGGGCCTGGTGCAGGTGCACCAGCCGCAGCTCGACGCGGGTAAGCCGGATCTGGGTTTGTTGGAAAGGGTGCTCAGTGGACTTCGCAGGCTCTAGCCGGGGCCTGACCTCGACGAAGATCGTCGTGGCGGGTGGCTTCGGCGTCGGCAAGACGACATTCGTCGGTGCGGTGTCGGAGATCGTGCCGCTCACGACGGAGGCGGTGATGACCGACGCCTCCGAAGGCATCGACGATGTCGGCCTGACCCCCCACAAGACCACGACGACCGTGGCGATGGACTTCGGCCGGGTGTCGCTCGACCAGGATCTGATCCTCTACCTGTTCGGCACCCCCGGTCAGCACCGCTTCTGGTTCATGTGGGACGACCTGGTGCGGGGCGCCATCGGCGCGATCGTGCTGGTCGACACGCGCCGCCTGGCCGACAGCTTCCCGGCCGTCGACTACTTCGAGGAGGCGCAGCTCCCGTTCGTGATCGGCATCAACGGTTTCGACGGCAGCTACCCCCACGGGGAGAACGAGGTGCGCGAGGCGCTGTCGCTGTCGCCGCACACCCCGATCGTGCGCACCGACGCGCGGTCGCGTGACTCGGTGAAGAACACGCTGATCACTTTGGTGGAGCACGCTCTGACGATGCGGGTCGCGGTCCCCGGCTGGCAGCGCTAGCCGGGGACCTCGGTCCCGTCTTAGTTCGGTACTGCTTCGATGACGCTGGCCCAGCCGGTCAGCGGCAGGATCCGGGCGGTGGTCAGGCCGCTCTTCTCCAGCAGCGTCTGATACTCGGCGGGCGTGCGCTCCATGCCGCCGCCCGAGAGCGACAACATGCGGATGTCGCCGTCCTTGCCCACGTGGGGCGAGTCGTCGTCGCTCAGCACGATCTCCAGGATCAGCACCCGTCCGTCGTCGGGCATGGCCGCCCGGACGTTGCGCAGGATCCGCACGCTGTCCTCGTCGCTCCAGTTGTGGATGACGTTGGCCAGCAGGAACACGTCGGGGCCGCTCGGGATGTGGGCGAAGAAGTCGCCGACGACGAACTCGCAGCGGTCGGCGAGGCCCGCCTCGGTCAGCGCGTCGCGCCCGCTGCCGAGGACCCGCTCCAGGTCGAACAGCACGCCTTCGAGGTGCGGGTTGGCTTCGAGCAGCGCGCCCAGGATGTGGCCGCGGCCGCCGCCCAGGTCGATGACCTTGCGGGCGTCGCCGAGGTCGTAGTTGTCGGCCAGGCCGGCCGCGAAGGGCTCGGCGCGGATCGTCATGTAGTGGTCGAACAGCACGGCGACCTCGGGGTCGCGGCCGACGTACTCGTAGACGTGGCCGTACTTCTCCTTGAAGGCGCTCCTGCCGGTCCTGACCGTCTCGGGGAGCTGCCCCATGGCGTACCAGAAGGCCTCCTGGCCGACCATGCGCACGGCCGAGCGCACCGAACCGGGCACGTCCTCGCACAGGAGCCGGCCCGAGTCGGTGAGCTCGTAGCCTTCGGGGACGGTACGGAGGAAGCCCATCGACGCCACCTCACGCAGCGTCCGGTGCAGCGACAGCGGGTCGGCGCCGCAGCGCTCGGCCAGGACGTCCGCCGTCAGGGGGCCGGCCGCGAGATGGTCGGCGCAGCCCAGCTCCGCCATCGTGGCGAGGGCGGCGAAGCGGGAGATCCCGTAGATCGCATCCCATACCGGGGCGGCCGGGTCGTTCTGGGTCACCTGGTCTCCACTCCAAATCCGTGCGTGTTGCGGTGGGGGGTCATGCCGCGGACGAGACGGCCGACTTCGGCGCGCAGCCGGACGAAGGCGTCGAGTTCGCGGGTGTGGATCTGGTCGCGCGGCCCGGGGAGCTGGACGGGCAGGTCGCCCACCACCGTTCCGGGGGCCTTGCTGAGCACCACGACGCGGTCGCCTACGTAGACGCTCTCGTCGACGTCGTGGGTGATCAGCAGGATGGTCATGCCGTGGTGGGCGCAGACGCGGAGGGTCAGGTCCTCCAGCTCCTCGCGGGTCTGCGCGTCGACGGAGCCGAAGGGCTCGTCCATGAGCAGCAGTTTCGGCTGGTACGCCAGCGCGCGGGCGATGGACACCCGCTGCTGCATGCCGCCGGACATCTCCCACGGGAACTTCGCGGCGGCCCCGGCCAGGCCGACCTGTTCGAGGGCGGCCATGGCGGCGGCGTCGCGCCGCTTCTTGTCCAGGCCGCGGCGGCGCAGCGGCAGGCCGACGTTGGCCACCGCCGACATCCACGGGTAGAGCGAACGGCTGTAGTCCTGGAAGACCACGGCCAGGTTCTCGGGGCTGCCGTCGACGGGTTTGCCGTCGAGCAGGACGGTTCCGCCGGTGGGTTTGATCAGCCCCGCGATCGACCGCAGCAGGGTCGACTTCCCGCAGCCCGATGGCCCGACGATGCAGACCACCTCGCCCTGGGCGACCTTGAGGTTGACGCGGTCGATGGCGCGGTAGGAGCCGTAGGTGTGGCTCAGGTCGACTAACTCAAGCACCGGATCTTCCTAAACGTTGCGCCTGGCGTTGGCGTGCCAGGACAGGACGCGGCCCTCGGCGACGAGGAACAGGGCGTTGAACAGCAGGCCGAGCACGCCGAGCAGGACGATGTGCGCCCAGACCCCCGCGTAGTCGTAGGTCTGCTGCGCGTAGAGCAGGCTGTAGCCGATGCCGCTGTTGCTGCCGACGAGTTCCGACACCACCATCAGGATCAGCGCCAGCGACAGGCTCAGCCGGAGGCCCGCGAAGATCTTCGGCATGGCCGAGGGCAGGATGACGCGGCGGAGGATGTCGTACCGGCTGAACTGGAAGACCCGTGCGGTCTCCAGGAAGCCCTTGTCCACCGCCCTTACTCCGTCGGTCGTGTTGACCAGCACCGGCCAGATGACCCCGAAGACGATGACGGCGAGCTGCGTGGGGGTGCCGATCTTGAACAGCACGAAGAAGATGGGCACCAGCAGCGGGGGCGGCAGGGCGCGCAGGAACTGCAGCACCGGGTCGGTGTACTCGGACAGGCCGCGGATCCGGCCGAGGGCCACACCGAGGGCGATGCCGAGCACGCCGGCGATGAGCCATCCCGCGATCAGCCGCCCGAGGCTGGGCCCGAAGGTGTCGAGCGCGCTGTCAGTCAGCAGCAGCTGGGAGGCCGGGCCGCTCAGCCACATGTCGTAGAACTGGGTGGCGATCCTGCTGGGCGGCGGGAAGTACGGCGACTCCGTCGCCCGCGTGAGCAGTTCCCACACCACCAGCGTCACGGGCACGATCCAGAAACGGAGCACGCCGGAGGTCGCTCGTCTCACGTGGCGGCCCCCGCTCTGGCGCGGTGCCACCGGAACAGCCGGTTCTCCCCGGCCACGAGCACGGCGTTGACCAGGATGCCGAACAGGCCGACCAGGATCGTCGCGCCGATCATCAGGTCGAGCCGGTTGCCGCTCGCCGCGATGGTGATGTAGACGCCGATGCCCTCGATGCCGCCCGCGATCAGCTCGGACGTCACGACCAGCACGATCGCGACCGAGGCGGCCAGCCGGATGCCGGTGGCGATGAAGGGCGCGGCGCCCGGCAGCACCACCCGGTAGGCGACCGATCCGGGACCGAAGCCGAAGCTGCGCAGGGTCTCCTTGGCCAGCGGGTCGACGTCGCGCACGCCGTAGATGGTGTTGATGAGCACGGGCCACAGGGCGGCGTACACCGCGACCGTGATCCGCATGTGGGTGGTCTCCGAGTAGAGCAGGATGACCAGGGGGATCAGCGCGACCGACGGGATCGGCCGCAGGAACTCGATCAGCGGCCGCACCGCCAGTTCGGCGGGTTTGACCATGCCGAGCAGCAGCCCGGCCGGCACGGCGATCGCGATCGTCACCAGCAGCGCCAGCGCCCACGTGGTCAGGCTCGACCGGGCGCTGACGAGGAACTCTGGGTCGGTGAGCAGCTCACCGGCCCGCAGCAGGACCGTGGAGACGAGGGGCAGCCTTTCGGTGTCCCACGCGCCCAGCCGGCCGGCCGCCTCCAGAACGACGAGCAGCCCCGCGGTCCCGATGAGACCGCGGAGCAGGCTCGCCCCGTTTACCTTCGGCACGTCGTCACTGCGCGGGGGCAGCCGGCGCCATCAGGGCCTTCACGTCGAAGCCGGCCGGGATCATGCCGTACTCCGTCAGCGTGTCGGCGACCCGCTGCAGGCGCGCCTCGCTCAGCGAGGTGGAGTAGGTGCCCAGCGCGATGACGGCCGCGGTGGCGGCGTCGATCTTCGTGTACTTCGGCAGCGCCTCCTCGACGACCTTGCGGTCGGAGGCGGCCAGGGTCTGCGCCTTGGCCAGGGCGCGCTGGAAGGCGGCGACGGTCTTCGGGTTCTCGCTGGTGAACTTGTCGGTCATCACCCAGCCGGCGATGGGGAAGTTCTCCAGCGGGCCCGCCATGCTGTCGGCGACCTTCTTGGCGCCGGCCTTGGCGTTCGCCGAGATGAACGGCTCGGCGACCCAGATCGCGTCGACGGTGCCGGTCTCCAGCGCCGCGCCCATCTCGGGCAGCGGCATGGCGACGTACTGCTCCTTCTCGTTGATCGTGACGCCGGCGACCTTGGCGGTCGCGGTCACCGCGAGGGTGCCGATCGCGTTGAGGGTGTTCACCGCGATCTTCTTGCCCGCGAGGTCGGCCGCGGTGTTGATGGCGGCGTTGTCACCCTTGGTCATGATGACGAAGTTGTCGGGGGCGGCCTGGTAGCTGTCGGCCACCACCTTGAACTTGCCGGCGCCGGCCTGCTGCGCGAGGAACAGCGCGACGTAGTTGCCGAGCATGGCGTCGAGCTGGCCCGCGACGAGCTTGGGCGTGGCCGCGGCGCCGCCGACCTCGACGGAGATCTTGACGTCGAGGCCCTCTTCCTTGAAGAAGCCCCGGTCCAGAGCGATCTGGATGGGGGCGGCGTCGGGCACGGCCACGACGCCGATGGTCAGCGCGCTCTTCTCGAGCCCGCCGGAGCCGGTGGCGGCCGCGCCGGTCTCGGGCTCGCCGGTGCCACAGGCCGAAAGGGTCAACGCAGCCAGAACGCCCACGATGAGCGTCCGGCCCGCAAATAGGCGCCTCATTGGTTGAGTCTCCTTAGATGGGGGGAAGCACACCCGCCCATGGCCAAGATCGCGGGGCCCGGCGGGCGACGGCGAAGACTGTATCGGTTCGAAATCACCATCAACAGGAATAAGAGCACTATGTCACCAAACTTGTAAATAAATAAGGTCCTGTGACTTTTGGGTGGTTTACGGAAGTAGTGGGCGTTTGGACCGGTCCGTCCATCGGCTGGACCTGATCGATGGATTCGGTCGGTCGCTGACCTGGTCTGGGATAACTATGTGATGAATCGTCATCTCTGGACCGGTCCAAAACCAATGTGACTATTGGTAGAGCTCCTAGTCATATGCTCCAATTGCCCCTGGCTTATGGGAGGTATCCCGAAGAAAATTGAAATTTCTTTTATCGGAAGGGTGCGGCCTGTGAGGACGGCAACGATCGAACGTGATCACCGCACCGCGCCCGAGGCGCTGCCGGAACCCCCAAGGGAGCCGGCCGGCCATCGGGACACGACATCCAAGCGGATGGCGTTGCACAACTGGCGGGTCCGTAACCGCCTTATCGCACTGATCATGATTCCGACCGTCGCGGCGGTCGTTCTCGGCGCCATGCGCGTCATCAGCGCGGTTACCAGTGCCGCGGAATATCAGCGGGTGAGCGATATCGCCGCGTTCACGGGAACGCTCGGCGAGCTCATCCAGGAGATCGAACTCGAACGAGATTTGACAATTCCCTGGATCGCCGACAGGCGACGTCAAGAGTCTGATCTCAACCTAATCGACGCACAACAGAGCAAAGTGGACGTGCTCGCCGAAAAGGTGCGTGAGCGCGTTCCAGAGATCGAAGGATCTCTCGGTGACCTCGGTAAAGAGAAGCTGACGCGCGTCGACGGACGGCTCTCCGAGCTCAAGAACCTGCGCGAGATCACCATCAAGACCCAGCTCCCCGCGCTTCCCGCGGTGGACAAGTACTCCCTCGTCATCGGCGACCTCCTGCGCTTCTACGAAGAGGTCGGACAGGCCGGCACCGACGAGTCGATCGACGGCACCGCCGCCGCGCTGACCGCGCTGGCCCGCGCCAAGAACGAGCAGTCGATCATGCGTGGCCTGCTCTCCCTCGGCATCAAGATGCGCAACTTCACGCCCATCGAGCTCGACGCCGTGACCGCCGCCCGCAAGCGGTTCGAGAGCGAGATCGCCGCGTTCCGCGTCGCGGCCACCCCCACGGAGCGGCAGCTGTACGCCGACACCGTGACCGGCTCCCGCGTCGACCAGGCCGAGTTCCTGCGCGGCTCGGCGATGGAGCGCATCCGCCTCGACCGCCAGCTCGTCAACCTCGACGGCACCCCCGGCGAGGACTCCGAGATCTGGTTCGAGTCGAGCAGCTTCGGCATCGAGCGCATGAACGAGGTCGAGAAGCAGCTGGTCGGCTCGGTCGTCAAGCAGGCCGACACGCTGGCCGCCGCCGACCAGCGCGGCGCGCTCGTCAACATCCTGGTCGTCGTGGTCATCCTGGCGCTGGTGCTGCTCATCACCACCGGAATGGCGCGCTCGCTGACCACGCCGCTGCGGCGGTTGCGGTCGGAGGCCCTGGAGATCGCCGGGCACCGGCTGCCCGACCTGGTCCAGCGCCTGCGCGAGTCCGACTCCGCGGCCGACGCGGTCCCGCACGTCGCCCCCATCGGCGTCAGCGGCTCCGACGAGATCGGTGAAGTGGCGCGGGCCTTCGACGAGGTCCACCGCGAGGCGGTCCGGCTGGCGGGTGACGAGTCGCGGCTGCGCAGCAACATCAGCGCGATGTTCGTCAACCTCTCCCGCCGCACCCAGACGCTGGTGGAACGCCAGATCGCCCTGATCGACGGTCTGGAGCAGGGCGAGCAGGACGAGTCCCGGCTCGCCAACCTGTTCAAGCTCGACCACCTCGCGACGCGCATGCGCCGCAACTCGGAGAACCTCCTGGTCCTCGCCGGCCAGGAACCCGCCCGCCGGTGGAGCCAGCCGGTGGAGGTCACCGACGTCGTGCGCGCCTCGCTCTCGGAGGTCGAGGGCTACGAGCGCGTCGTCATCAACGTGCCGGGTGAGGTCGCGCTGGCCGGTCAGGCCGTCAACGACGTCATCCACCTGCTCGCCGAGCTGGTCGAGAACGCCCTGTCGTTCTCCGCCCGCGACACCCGCGTCATCGTCTCCGGCAACCGCATAGACGGTGGGGGAGTGATGGTGTCGGTGACCGACTCCGGCATCGGCATGAGCCCCGATGAGATCGGCGCCACGAACTGGCGGCTGGCCAACCCGCCGGTCGTGGACGTGTCGGTGTCCCGTCGAATGGGCCTGTTCGTGGTCGGCCGGCTCGCGCTGCGCAACGGCATCCGCGTGCAGATCCGCAACCACGACGGCGGCGGCCTCACCGCGATGGTGCTGCTGCCCGAGTCGCTGATCGCGGTGCCGCCGAGCGCGGTCCAGCAGGGCCCGCACTTCGGCACCGGCGGGTACGCCCCCGCCTGGACCCCCAAGGGTCAGCTGCCCCAGATGCCGCCGCAGCAGGACAACACCACCGGCGGCTGGGGCCCGCCGCAGCTCGGCTCGCCCGGTGGACGGCCCGCGCTGCCGTCGCCCGGACCGCTGGGGCCGTCGACGGGGCCGTACAACACCCAGCCCGCGCCGCCCTCCCAGCACACGGGACCTCAGCACACGGGCCCGCAGTACACCGGTTCCCAGCACACGGGGCCCCAGCAGCACATGGGTCCTCAGCACACGGGACCGCAGCCGTCGATGTTCGGCCCGCCGCCCCGGCAGCAGGGTCCGTCGTCGACCGGACCGAACGGCGCTCCGGGAGGTCAGCCCACGATGTTCGGACCGCCGCCCCCGATGCCGCAGCAGCCCGGAAACCCGCTGCCCCGGCGCAAGTTCGACTCGGCTCTCGGCGGTCTGTCGGGCCTGAGCGAACGGGACGCCGACGTCACCGGCCCGCTGCCCGCGGTCCGGGAACCCGCCGGACAGGACCGGCCCGAGGAGTTCCTGCCGATCTTCGCCTCCGTCGAGTCGGCGTGGTTCAAGAAGCCCGCCGAGGAGAGCAAGGCCGAGGAGACCTGGAAGGAAACCAAGGCCGACTCCGCGTGGGGGGTCGCCGCCGCGGCCCAGCAGCCCCAGTTCGAGGCCAGCACCTCCGCCGGCCTGCCCAAGCGTGTACCCAAGGCCAACCTCGTCCCGGGCTCCGCCGAGCCGGGCCGGCAGGCGGCCGCGTCACCACCGCCGTCGCTCTCCCCCGACCGCGCCAGAAGCCGGCTCTCCAGCCTCCAGTTCGGCGTACGCCAGGGCCGCGCCGTGGCCCGGGGCGAGATCAGCGAGGACGAGGGTTACCCAGGAAGAGGGGAATGACCAGCGTGAGAGAGATGAGCCAGGCCGCCCGCGGCATCAACTGGCTGATCAACGACTTCGTGATGTCGGTGCCGGGCGTCGCCCACACCGTCGTCGTCTCGTCCGACGGCCTTCCGCTGGCCTACTCGGACGGATTCCCGAAGGACCGCGCCGACCAGCTAGCGGCGGTCGCGGCCGGGTTGATCTCGCTGACCCAGGGCGCATCCCGGGTGTTCGAGGGCGGCCCGGTCACGCAGACCGTCGTGGAGATGCAGCGCGGGCTGTTGCTGATCATGTCGATCAGCGACGGCTCGTGCCTGTCGGTCCTGGCGGCGGCCGACGCGGACATGGGCCTGGTTGCCTACCAGATGACGCTGTTCGTCGAGCGTGCCGGTCAGGTACTCACGCCCGCGGTCAGGGCGGAGCTTCAGGCTTCCAACCCGAGGAGATGACCATGGACTCGTGGGGGTCTCCGCCCTACGGTGGCGGCCAGCCGCCACCGCGCCCGGAGCCGGCCTCGCCGGTCCGCCCCTTCACCGTCACCGGCGGCCGCACGACACCACGCATGCAGCTCGCGCTGGAGGCGCTGGTGTCGTCGGCCACGTCGCTGCAGCACGACCTGTCCCAGCGGCCGCCGGAATACCGGGCGATCAGCTCCCTGTGCCGTCAGGTGCGGTCGGTGGCGGAGGTGTCGGCGCTGCTGCACATCCCGCTCGGGGTGATCCGTGTGGTGATCGCGGACATGGTCGCCGAGGGTCTGGTGCACGTGCACCAGCCGCAGTTGGACGCCGGTATGCCGGACTTGGGCTTGTTGGAAAGGGTGCTCAGTGGACTTCGACGTCTATAGTCACGGCGGCGGCGCGAGCCGCGGCCTGACCTCGACGAAGATTGTTGTGGCGGGTGGCTTCGGGGTGGGCAAGACCACCTTCGTCGGAGCGGTCTCCGAGATCGTCCCGCTGACGACCGAGGCGGTGATGACCGACGCCTCGAAGGACATCGACGACGTCGGGCTGACCCCCCACAAGACCACCACGACGGTGGCCATGGACTTCGGCCGGGTGTCGCTGGAGGAGGATCTGATCCTCTACCTGTTCGGCACCCCCGGTCAGCACCGTTTCTGGTTCATGTGGGACGACTTGGTCAGAGGCGCCATCGGCGCGATCGTCTTGGTGGACACGCGGCGGCTGGCCGACAGCTTCCCCGCGGTCGACTATTTCGAGGAGGCCCAGCTTCCGTTCATCGTGGGCATCAACGGCTTCGACGGCCGCTACCCCCATGCCGAGGACGAAATCAGGGAGGCCCTGACCCTCTCCGCCCACGTCCCGCTCGTCCGTACGGACGCCCGCTCCCGCGATTCGGTGAAGAACGCCCTCATCACGCTGGTGGAGCACGCGCTCACCTCGCGTGTGGGCGGTCCTCGCTGGTGAGCGGATAGGCTTGGGGGGCCGGGGGTAGTCCCCTGATCCACGACGATTCCCTTCGAGGCTGGCCAATCACGTGTTCGAGACGCTTTCCGACCGGCTGACTTCGGTCTTCTCCTCGCTCCGGTCCAAGGGCAGGCTTTCCGACGCCGACATCGACGCGACCTGCCGTGAAATCCGCATCGCCCTGCTCGAGGCAGACGTGGCGCTGCCGGTGGTCAAGGACTTCGTGGCCCACGTCAAGGAGCGGGCCCGGGGAGCCGAGGTCTCACAGGCGCTGAATCCGGCGCAGCAGGTCGTGAAGATCGTCAACGACGAGCTGATCGACATCCTCGGCGGCGAGACCCGCCGCCTGCGCCTGGCCAAGACCCCGCCGACGGTCATCATGCTCGCGGGTCTCCAGGGCGCCGGTAAGACCACCCTGGCCGGCAAGCTGGCCCGCTGGCTGCGCGACCAGAACCACGTGCCGCTCCTGGTGGCCTGTGACCTCCAGCGGCCCAACGCGGTGCAGCAGCTCTCGGTGATGGCCGAGCGCGCCGGGGTCGCCGTCTACGCGCCAGAACCGGGCAACGGCGTCGGCGACCCGGTCCAGGTCGCCCGCCAGTCGATCGACCACGCCCGCCGCCAGCAGCACGACGTCGTCATCATCGACACCGCCGGCCGCCTGGGCATCGACCAGGAGCTGATGGCCCAGGCCGCCGACATCCGCGACGCGGTCAGCCCCGACGAGGTGCTGTTCGTGGTCGACGCCATGATCGGCCAGGACGCCGTGACCACGGCGCAGGCGTTCATGGACGGCGTCGGCTTCGACGGGGTCGTGCTCACCAAGCTCGACGGCGACGCCCGCGGCGGCGCGGCCCTGTCGGTGCGCCACATCACCGGCCGCCCGATCATGTTCGCGTCCACGGGTGAGAAGCTCGAAGACTTCGACGCCTTCCACCCCGACCGCATGGCGGGCCGGATCCTCGACATGGGTGACATCCTCACCCTGATCGAGCAGGCGCAGCGCACGTTCGACGAGGCCGAGGCCGCCAAGATGGCCGGCAAGCTCGCCTCGGGCGACGACTTCACGCTCGACGACTTCCTCGAGCAGATGATGATGGTCCGCCGCATGGGCCCCATCAAGAACCTGCTCGGCATGATGCCCGGCATGGGGCAGATGCGCGACCAGCTCAACCAGGTCGACGACAAGGACCTCGACCGGGTCGCCGCCATCATCCGGTCGATGACCCCGGGTGAGCGGTCCGAGCCGAAGATGATCAACGGCTCCCGCCGGGCCCGCATCGCGCGCGGCTCCGGCGTGAGCGTCACCGAGGTCAACAACCTGGTGACGCGCTTCTTCGAGGCGCAGAAGATGATGAAGCGCATGTCGCAGGGCATCGGCATCCCCGGCATGCCCGGGGGCAAGCGCAACCAGAAGCAGGCCAAGCCGAAGAAGGGCCGGCGCGTGAGCGGCGACCCGCGCAAGGCCGGTCTGCCGAAGGAGCCCGCCGCCGACGCGCCGGCCAAGCAGCCGGGCGGCGTGCTGGGCAACCTCGCCCCCGGCAAGCTGCCGCCGGGCCTGGAACTGCCGCCGGGGTTCGACCCGTCGAAGTTCAAGCTGCCCGGGCAGAAGTAGCCGCTCGGATCTGGCAGAATGTCATGTTGGAACATCGTGGTCCGGCGGGCGCCCTCTAATCCCCGCCCCCGCGCCTGTCCCTGGAGTGGCCGCCACCTCGTGCCCCACTCGATGTGACGCCGCTCATCCATTTTTGAAGCAGGAGAGACCACACCCGTGGCAGTCAAGATCAAGCTCAAGCGGCTCGGCATGATCCGCAACCCGCAGTACCGCATCGTCGTCGCCGACAGCCGCACCAAGCGTGACGGCCGGGCGATCGAGGAGATCGGCCTGTACCACCCGAAGGAGCACCCCTCGCGCATCGAGGTCAACTCCGAGCGGGCGCAGTACTGGCTGGGCGTCGGCGCGCAGCCGACCGACCCGGTTCTGAAGCTCTTCAAGCTGACCGGTGACTGGCAGAAGTTCAAGGGCGAGGCCGCTCCGGCTCCGCTGCTCGTCGCCGAGGCCGCCGCCGACCGCCACGCCGCCTACGAGGCCGCCGCCAAGGAGGCCCTGTCGGCCGACACCGGCGCCGCCACCACGCCGCGGAAGTCGAAGAAGGCCGAGCCCAAGGCCGAGACCGCCGCCGAGGCGCCCGCCGAGCCCACCTCGGAAACCGAGGCCTGAAATGCTCGAGGAGGCCCTCGAGCACCTCGTCAAGGGCATCGTCGAACATCCCGACGAGGTCCGCGTCCGCGCACGGAAGATCCGCACCGGGCGTGTCCTGGAGGTGCGGGTCCACCCCGAAGACCTGGGCAAGGTCATCGGGCGCGGGGGCCGCACGGCCAAGGCGTTGCGCACCGTCGTCAACGCCCTGTCCGACGGCAAGTACGTCCGGGTCGACCTGGTTGACCTGAACGAAGCCCGCTGAGAAGCATGAGCCCGTCATCCCGGGAGGCCGTATCGGTCTCCCGGGATCGTCGTTTCTGGAGAACTCCTGATGCAGCTCGTCGTCGGCCGGATCGGCCGCCCCCACGGCGTCCGCGGTGAGGTGACCGTCGAGGTCCGCACCGACGAGCCGGGGGAGCGGTTCGCGCCCGGCGCGCGGCTGGCCACCGACCCGGCCTCCCGGGGGCCGCTCACGGTCCGCCAGGCCCGCTGGCACAAGGGCATCCTGCTGCTGTCCCTCGACGGGGTCGAGGGGCGGGAGGCCGCCGAGGCGCTGCGCGACACCATGCTCGTCATCGACTCGGCCGAGATCGCGCCCTCCGACGACCCCGACGAGTTCCACGACCACCAGCTCATCGGGCTGGCCGTGGTGAACGCCGAGGGCGAGAACCTGGGCGAGGTGACCGACGTGCTGCACCACGGGCAGGACCTGCTGGTCGTCAAGCGGCCCGGCCGCGACGACGCCTACGTGCCGTTCGTGAAGGCGCTGGTGCCCGACGTCGACCTCGCGGCCGGCCGCCTGGTCGTCTCGGCGCCCCCGGGCCTGTTCGACCTCGACGCCTGACATGCGCATCGACGTCATCTCGATCTTCCCCGAGTACTTCGCGCCCCTCGACGTCTCGCTGATGGGCAAGGCGCGGGCCAAGGGCATCCTCGACGTGCGCCTGCACCAGTTGCGGGAGTGGGCGCACGACGTGCACAAGACCGTCGACGACACGCCCTACGGGGGCGGGCCGGGCATGGTCATGAAGCCCGAGATCTGGGGCGCGGCGATCGACGACGTGATCGGCGAGGGCTCGCCGAGGCTGGTCGTGCCCACCCCGAGCGGCCGCCCGTTCACCCAGGCCGTCGCCCTGGAGTACGCCGCCGAGCCGTGGTTGCTCTTCGCGCCGGCCCGCTACGAGGGCATCGACAGCCGGGTCATGATCGAGTACGGCGCCCGCCTGCGGCTCGACGAGGTCTCGATCGGCGACTACGTGCTGGCAGGGGGCGAGGCGGCGGTGCTGGTCATGATCGAGGCCGTCGCCCGGCTGCTGCCCGGGGTGCTCGGGAACGCGGTCTCGGCGGTCGACGACTCGTTCGCGCCGGGGGCCATGGAGAACCTGCTCGAAGGCCCCGTGTTCACCAAACCGCCGGTCTGGCGCGGGCACGAGGTCCCGGAAGTGTTGCTCTCGGGCCACCACGGCAAGATCGCCCGCTGGCGGCGCGACGAGGCGCTGCGCCGCACCCTGCGCAAACGACCCGAACTGATCGAACGCGGGGAGCTGTCGCCCGCCGATCTGCGGGCGATCGAGTCGTTTCGCGCCGACGGCGATCCTGTGGCAGACTGAAGCGCTGAATGCCTGCCGTTCGCAGGTTAGTCGTGCCCGCGTCCTTCTCGACGCCCCGCCTCGCAGGGGACGGACGGACCTCCGGGCGCTCTCTCAACTGATGAGGAACCTCACTCATGCACACGCAGATCCAGGAGCTCGAGAAGGCTGCCCTCCGCAGCGACATCCCGGCGTTCCGCCCGGGTGACACGCTCGAAGTGCACGTCCGCGTCGTCGAAGGCAACCGCTCCCGAATCCAGGTCTTCAAGGGCTTCGTGCTGCGCCGCCAGAACGGTGGTCTCCGTGAGACGTTCACCGTTCGCAAGATCAGCTACGGCGTCGGCGTCGAGCGGACCTTCCCGGTCCACAGCCCGGTCATCGAGAAGATCACGCTGGTGACCCGTGGCGACGTCCGCCGCGCCAAGCTCTACTACATGCGTGACCTGCGCGGCAAGGCCGCCCGCATCCGCGAGCGCCGCGACGCCCTGCCCGCGAAGTAAAGCGGCATATCCCTGCAAGCCCGTGCCTGACCGGCGCGGGCTTTCGCAGTTTTGGCGCCCGGAAGCCGAGTCGGCGACGTCGCGTACTGTGACCATGATTTAGGCTCGTCTAGGCACGCGCGGGCGCGCCGCATCACTTGACTTCCCAGACCAGGACGGGGTGGACGTGGTCGCCGAAGACACCCATCAGAACGCCAAGCCCGGCAAGGACAAAAAGAGCGGCTCGTTCTGGCGTGAACTGCCCGTGCTGATCGTGGTCGCGCTGGTGCTCGCCCTGCTCATCAAGTCGTTCGTGGTCCAGGCGTTCTACATCCCGTCGGAGTCGATGGAGAACACCCTCCTGAAGAACGACCGGGTGCTGGTCAACAAGCTCGTCTACCGGGTCCGCGACATCGAGCGCGGCGACATCGTCGTCTTCTCCGGCGTCGACTCCTGGGCCGGCGAGGTCCAGTTCGACCCGCCCGCCAACCCGGTCGCCGGGTTCTTCCGCTGGGTCGGCACCGCGTTCGGCGTGGTCCCCGGCGAGAAGGACTACATCAAGCGGGTCATCGGCGTCCCCGGCGACAAGGTCAAGTGCTGCGACGAGGGCCAGGGCGGCCGCATCACCGTCAACGGGGTGCCCCTCGACGAAGAGAGCTACCTCTATCCCGGTGACGTTCCGTCACTGGGCAACTTCGAGATCGAGGTTCCGCCCGGCCGTCTGTGGGTCATGGGCGACCACCGCTCCGTCTCGCTCGACTCGCGCGCCCACGGCGGCGACCCGGGCGGCGGCGCCATCCCGATCGACCAGGTCATCGGCCGCGCGTTCGTGAAGGTCTGGCCCTTCGACCGGGCCGGGATCCTGCCGATCCCCGAGACCTTCGGCCAGAAGGGCCTGGCCGCCGCGGCGGGCGCGGCCCCGCTGCTGCTGGGCTTCGTCGGGGCCTTCCCGCTCGTGGCCCTTAGGCGCCGCATACGGGTCAAGCGGTAGTCTTTCCGCCCGTGGCCGTCGCAGAAGAAGAGACCAACGCCTCCGGCAAGCCCGAGGAATCCGGCAAGCCGGAGAAAAAGAAGAAGTCCGCCCTCCGGGAGACGATCACCTTCACGATCGGCGGCATCGTCGTCGCCCTCCTGGTCCACTTCTTCGTCATGCGGTCGTTCTGGATCCCGTCGGAGTCGATGGAGAACACCCTGCTGGTCAACGACCGGGTGGTGGTGCTCCAGTTCGGCTCCATCGACCGCGGCGACATCGTGGTCTTCAAGGGCTGGGACGGCGAAGACACGATCAAGCGGGTCATCGGCAAGGGCGGCGACACCGTGAAGTGCTGCGACGCCCAGCGCCGCATCACCGTCAACGGCACCCCGATCGAGGAAGAGGGCAAGTACCTCTACCCCGGCGACTACGCCGGCCGCACCTTCGAGGTGAAGGTGCCGGCGGGACGCCTGTGGCTGATGGGAGACCACCGGTCCAACTCGATGGACTCCCGGTCGTACATCGACGACGAGTTCAAGGGGACGATCTCCGAAGACGACGTCATCGGCTTCGCCTTCGCCCGTTACTGGCCCCTTGACCGGCTCACATTCATATCGCAGCCGGACACCTTCTCCAACGTCCGGTGATGGGGCGTACGCTGCTTCTGTCATGACAGTCGCTTACCGTCCGCGCCCGAGCGTGGTCCGCCGTGACTCCGGCCTCTACGGCTACGAGCGCGCCCTGGCCCGCCGGGGCCTCAAGCCCGTCGCCGGCGTCGACGAGGCCGGTCGCGGCGCCTGTGCGGGCCCGCTGGTGGTCGCGGCCGTGGTCCTCGGACGCGAGATCGACGGCCTCAACGACTCCAAACTGCTGACCGAGGCCCGCCGCGAGGAGTTCCACGCCAGGATCATGGCGACCGCGAAGGCCGTCAGCGTCGTCGTCATCCCGCCCGAGGAGATCGACCAGCGCGGCCTCCACAAGTGCAACGTGGCGGGAATGCGCCGCGCGGTCGCCGGGTTGGGTCTCACGCCCGGATACGTCCTGACCGACGGATTCCCGGTCCCCGGCCTGCCGGCGCCCTCACTCGCCGTCTGGAAGGGCGACCAGGTGGCCGCCTGCATAGCGGCCGCGTCCATCATCGCGAAGGTGACCCGGGACCGCATGATGACAACCCTGCATGAATCATTCCCCCAATACGGTTTCGCCGGGCATAAGGGCTATGTGACAAGAGACCACAGAGCCGCCCTCGCGCATCACGGGCCAAGCCAGCACCATCGGTTCTCGTTCGTGACAGTGGCTCGGACGATGCCGGGTATGAGGATGCGGGAGAATGAACCAGGGGCCGAAACGGGGTTGGGAACAGGAGGGCCGGAATGAGCGCGGAGGATCTCGAGAAGTACGAGACCGAGATGGAGCTGCAGCTCTACCGCGAGTACCGCGATGTGGTCGGTCTGTTCACGTACGTCGTCGAAACCGAACGTCGGTTCTACCTGACGAATTCGGTCGACATGGAGGTGCGCACCGCAGAGAACGGCGAGGTCTTCTTCGACGTGAAGATGCAGGACGCATGGGTGTGGGACATGTATCGACCGGCGCGGTTCGTGAAGAACGTACGAGTGGTGACATTCAAGGACGTGAACGTCGAAGAGCTCGCCAAGCCTGACTTGGAGATGCCGAAGGAGGGCTTCTCCAGCTGAGGCTCACGCCGTCTTCGGGGCCGGGTCCGCTGTCCAGCGGGCCCGGCCCTTCTGCTTTTCCACAGGGCTGGGTTTGTCCACAGGCGGCGGCTGGGGTCCTTCACGGGCTGAGGTGTCCTGCGAGCCTGTGGCGCATGGGAGCGGCGAAGGACGAGCTGGGGCGGGCCGGGGAGGAACTGGCGGCCGGCTATCTGGTGCGGCAGGGGATGGAGATCCTCGCGCGAAACTGGCGGTGCCGTGAGGGGGAGATCGACGTCGTCGCCCGTGACGGGGCGGTGCTGGTGGTCGTGGAGGTGCGGACGCGGTCGTCGGGGGCTTACGGGTCGGCGTTCGCGTCCGTGACGGAGGCGAAGCTGGCGCGGTTGCGGCGGCTGGCGGCGCGGTGGCTGGCGGGGCAGCCGGAGCGGTTCGCGTCGGTGCGGATCGACGTGGTGGCGCTTGATGGGTTCGCGGGAACGTTCTCGGTTCGGCACGAGAAGGGGGTGTTCTGAGGTGTCTGCTGACGGGGCGGTCAAAGCTGGCCGTTTAGGTCTGGACGGTTCCGAGGCTGGGGCCCTTCGAGACTGGGCTGCCTCAAGGCCGGGGCGCTGTTTAGAAGTCGGCGCCTTAAGGCTGCGGTTGCCTTGGGCCGGAGGCCGTCCGAAGGCTGGGCCTTTGGGGGGCGGGCGGTTGAGGCTGAGGTGGTCTGGGCCGAAGCTGTTCAACGCCAAGGCCGATTGTGCGGGGTTGTTCAAGGTCAGAGCCGCTTCAGGCGGAGGCCGTTCGAAGCAAGGGCCGCTCTGAGGCAGGGATCGTTCGAGGCAAGGACTGCTCTTGGACGGGGGTCATCAAGGCCGGGACTGTACCTGAGCGTTTGTGGACGGACCGTTCGTGAGCGGGACCGCCTGGGGGCTGGAGCCTTTCTTGAGACCGAGGCCGTCTGAGGCCGAGGCTGTGTTGAGGCCAGGCCGTCTGACGCCGGGGCCCTGTGGAGCCGGGGCGGTTCGCGGCTGAGCCCATTCGGGGCGAGGCCGTTCGTGGCTGAGGCCGTTTAGGGCCGGGGTTGTTCAAGGCGAGGACCGTTCGGGCGGGGGCGTTCCGGGCCAGGGCTGTTTGGAGTTCGGGTCGTTTGAGGCCTGGGTCGTTCGAGTCTGGGGCGGTTTGAGGTCGGGGCTGTATTGGGACTGGGAGCGCTTCGAGGCGGGGGCCGTTTCAGGTCGGGGAGATCGCAAAGCCATCCGTGTTCAAGATCGCCCTAACGGTCGGGTCAGGCCGTCTGCTGGCGCGAGTTCCTCTGATGATCATGTTGCTGCCTTCGGTGGAAGGCGTAGGGGGTTGTTCGATGCCTGTTGCACGTACGCGGTCCGCCGCGCTGGTCGGGGTGGCCGGGCACACCGTCGAGGTCGAGGCCGATGTGGGCCGGGGGCTGGTGGGCACCCACTTCATCGGCCTGCTCGACACGGCGATCAGCGAGGCCAGGGACCGGGTGAGGTCGGCCCTGCTGAACAGCAGGTTCGACTGGCCCGACGCCCGGGTGACCGTCTCGCTCTTCCCCGCCTCGCTGCCCAAGAAGGGCTCCTCCTTCGATCTGGCCATCGCCATGGCCGTGCTGGGTGCGGCGGGGCTCGTCCTGCCCGAACGCATCGCCGAACCGTTCTTCCTCGGCGAGCTGGGGCTCGACGGGCGGGTAAGGCCCGTCCGCGGCGTTCTCCCGGCCGCGCTCGCCGCGGTCGCCGCTGGGGCGCGCACGATGGTGGTCCCCGCGGCCAACGCCGCCGAAGCTGCCCTCGTACCGGAACTCGCGGTGTTACCCGTGTCATCGCTGGGCGAGCTGGTCGAGATCCTGCGAGAGGGCGAGGCGCGGGCCAGGGCACCCTATTTCGACCCGATGGAGTTCGCCGTCCCCGCCGAGGAGAAGACCCTCGACCTCGCCGACGTCGCGGGCCAGGCCCTGGGCCGCTGCGCTCTGGAGATCTGTGCAGCCGGGGGTCACAACCTGTGGTTCCTCGGCCCACCCGGAACCGGCAAGACCATGTTGGCCGAGCGGCTGACCACGATCATCCCGCCGCTCGACCGTGAGCAGGCGCTGGAGGTCACCGCGATCCACTCCATAGCGGGCACCCTCCCCGCCGACCGCCCCCTCCTGGCCCGGCCGCCCTTCGTCGCCCCCCACCACACCGCCTCGGCCGCAGCGGTGATCGGCGGCGGCACCGGCCAGATCCGCCCCGGCGCGGTCTCGCTGGCCCACCGCGGCTGCCTGTTTCTGGACGAAGCACCCGAGTTCCCACCCCGAGTGCTCGACTCGCTCCGCCAGCCGGTCGAGTCGGGCCAGGTCACGGTCTCGCGGGCGAGCGGCTCGGTCACCTTCCCGGCCCGGTTCACCCTCGTGCTGGCCGCCAACCCGTGCCCGTGCGGCCTCAGCGGCGAAGCCGGCCGTTTCTGCACCTGCACTCCGGCCGTCCGGCGACGCTACCTGGCGCGCCTGTCCGGCCCGCTGCTCGACCGGATCGACGTGAAGGTACGGCTCTCGCCCCCCACCCGGGCCGAACTCCTCGCCGACCGCGCCCTCACCGAATCCAGCGCCACCGTCGCCGAACGGGTCGTCGAAGCCCGGGAACGCGCCGCCGCCCGCCTGACCGGCACCCCGTGGCGTCTAAATGCCGAGGTCCCCTCGTCGCTGCTGCACGGCGGCTGGCGCCTCGACCCCCGCGTACTGGCACCCCTGCACCGGGCCGTCGACCTGGGCACCCTCAGCGCCCGAGGGGTCGACCGAGTGCTGAGGGTGGCCTGGACGATCGCCGACATCAGCCGGCGCCCCCGGCCGTCGGCCGACGAGATCTCACTGGCACTCACGATGTGGATGGGAGAAGAACTGTGACCGGTGACCGGCCCGCACGCGCGGCCTTGACCCGGATCGCCGAAACCGGCGACGAGACCATGGGCCGCCAGATCGCGGCCCACGGCGCGGAGGCCGTCCTGGCCGCGATCCGCAAGGGCGCCTTGCAGGGCGTCGACGACCGCCGGGCAGCGGCCTGGCGAACCCGGGCCCTGGCCGCCGGCGACCCCCACGACGACCTCGCGCGCTACAGGTTCGTCATTCCCGGCGACCCCGACTGGCCGAGTCAACTTGACGACCTGGGCGACGCCCGCCCCATCGGCCTCTGGACAGACGGCAGGGGAGACCTCCGCCGCGCGTCCGTCCGCTCGATCGCGCTGGTCGGCGCACGGGCGGCCAGCGCCTACGGGGTTAACGTGGCCTCCGAACTGGCCTGCCGCCTCTCCGACCGCGGCTACTCGGTGATCTCCGGGGGCGCGTACGGCATCGACGCCGCCGCCCACCGAGGCTGCCTCGCCGGCCCGTCGCCCACGATCGCGATCCTGGCCTGCGGCGTGGACGTCCCCTACCCGGCCGCCCACCAGGACCTGTTCGCCGCCATCCGGGAAGAGGGCTTGGTGATCAGCGAATCACCGCCCGGGGTGAACCCGACGCGGTTACGCTTCCTCGTCCGCAACCGGGTCATCGCGGCACTGTCGCGGGGGACGGTGGTCGTCCAGGCTGCTCCCCGCTCAGGGGCGCTGAACACCGCCCACCACGCCTTCCAGCTGAACCGTCACCTGATGGCGATCCCAGGCCCGGTCACCAGCGACGTCTCGGTCGGCTGCAACAACCTGATCCGTCTCGGAAAAGCCATGTGCGTGACGTCGGCCGACGAGATCCTGGAACAGGTCGGCCAAGCAGGAGACGACATCGCCCCCATCCCGCGCGGCCCCGTCACCCGCCGAGACCTGCTCAGCCTGGAGTCCAAGCGCATCCTCGACGCCATGCCGGGCGGCCTGGGCGTGATCGGCCCGGCCGAGGTCGCCCTCAAGGCGGGCCTCCCGTTGCCGGTGACCCTGAGCTGCCTGGGCAGCCTGGAAGCCGGCGGTTACCTGAAACGGGAGGAGACCGGCTGGCGGCTGAGCGCCAGAGGAAGGGGAAGATAAACGGATATGTCGGGAGATCTCGAGGACGCGATACGAGCCTTCGAACGCCACCTCCGGGTCGAACGCGGCCTGGCGGCGAACACGGTGCGCGCGTACACGGGCGACATGGCCTCCCTGGCGGAACACCTCATCGACGCGGGCGTCGACCGCGTCGAACTGATCGACGTGGGGGTCCTGCGCGATTGGCTGGGGGAGCAGCACGAAACGGGCAAGTCCCGCGCGACCCTGGCCCGACGCACGGCCTGCGTGCGCTCCTTCACGTCGTTCTGCCACCGGGCGGGGTGGTTGTCGTCCGACCCGGGCCTCCTGCTCGGCACGGCCCGCGCCAAGAGGACCCTCCCGAAGGTGCTCGACCAGGCGGAAGCGGTCCGGATGCTGGACCTCAGGAGACCCGGTGCGGGTCTGTCCGGCGGAGATCATGCTGACGGGGGAGAGGCATCAGGTGAAGGCGCGCCCCTAGGTGGTCGTCTGGGGGGAACCGGCGATCTTCACGGAGGGATCTGGGACGGGCCAGGCCTGGCCCGTTCGGCTTCGGAAACTGGCAATCCACGGTTCTCCCGGCCCGGTCCCGACGACTCAGTGGCGGGTTCAGGCGATGGCGTCCTTGCGGCTGGCAGCCGGTCGGAGGAAACCGACGATCGTTACCCGTGCGTCTGGGATGTGCCGGACCTGAGCGGGCCGGCTCACCAGGCTGGCACTTCACGGCTTGCCCCGCCCCGCTTCAGCGATCCTGCACAGGTATCTAGCGACGGAGAATCTCCAGGTGGTGACTCGTGGAGGGAAAGCGAGGATCGCTTCGGCCCGGTCTGCGATGGGCCGGACCCCAATGGCTTCGCTTCTGAGGTCACGAAGACCACCTCGGTTTATGAGGGCACGAATCCGGTCGACCGGCCCTGCTTCAACGACTCAGCGGAAGCTCCAGGCAATGGCGGCTCTCCAACTGGCGACTCATGGTGCCTCCGGACGGAGAGTGAGGATCGTTTCGGCCGAGGTGGAGATGGGCGGGACCCCAGCAGCCCGGCGGCAAATGTCGGCAATCCACAGGTCGACCGCCTTCACTTCAATCCGCCGGCATCCGACTCTCCACGTGGTCGCTCCGGACGCCGTGATCTTTCGCTTGATCGTGATGCTGGAAGCCTGAACCCGAATCGCAAGCCCACCCGTGTTCCTCACGCTGGGGAACCGGTCGCGGATATCGAGAGAGGGCAGGATCGGGCACAAGCGCGCAGGACGGGTCCGAAACCGATCGAAGACGACCCGATCACCCTGGCGAAGGAACTGCGCGATCAGGCTCTGCTGGAGGTCCTCTACGCCACGGGAATCCGGGTCGGCGAACTCTGCGGACTCGACGTGGACGATGTCGATCGGGAGCGGCGGACGATCCGGGTGCTCGGCAAGGGCGGCAGGGAACGGGTCGTGCCGCTGGGCATGCCGGCCCTAGATGCGGTGGACGCCTGGTGTGTGCGAGGACGGCCGATCCTCGTCTGCGGGCGCTCCGGCCCAGCGTTGTTCCTCGGGGTCAAGGGCGGCCGGATCGACCAAAGCGCGGTACGGCGGATGGTGCACGCCCGCCTGGGCGAGGCAGGCGTGACGGACATGGGCCCGCACGGCCTCCGCCACACGGCGGCCACCCATCTTCTGGAGGGCGGCGCCGATCTCCGCAGCGTGCAGGAACTCCTCGGCCACGCGTCGCTGGGAACCACCCAGATCTACACCCACGTCTCGATCGAGCGACTGAGGGCCGCCTACCAGCAGGCTCACCCCCGAGCCTGATCGCTGGATGCCGCCGAGGTTTCAACGGGTCCCTCTCAAGCCACGCGAAGGCCTGGACAGTTCTTTTGCGGGTTCGCCACGCAAGCCGACGGGCCCGCGCCACCCAGCTCGCCCCAATCCGCAACGACGAAGGATTTGGTACTCCTACCGGTCCGCAGGAGGGAGGGTGATCTCTAAGTGAGGGCGAGTCCAGCCGTCAGTCCTTCCCAAGCGGCAGCAGTCTGACCTGGCCCAACCCCATCAGCAGCAGCGGATCCAAATACAGGTCCCCGCTCACCAGCCCCCAATGCAAACAAACAGCAGGACAGTGCCCGTCAGGCCCGCCCACCGTCCCCAGCACCTCCCCCGCCCGCACCCGCCTCCCCTCAGAGACAAGAGCGTCCACCGGCAGATACGTCGTCCGCAGCCCGTTCGGGTGCGTCACCGTCACCACCCCCCGCCCCGCCACCCGCCGGGCCACCGTCACCACTCCCTCGCCGGAAGCCAGCACCTCCTGCCCCGGCACCGCCGGCAGGTCGACCCCCCGATGCCCCGATAACCACCGCTCAGCCGGCGGAGCGAAGTAGCGGACGGGCCGGGGTTCGCCGGCCAGCGGCCACCCCCATTGGGCGGCGAGCACGAGCGCCATCGAAGCTGGGAAGAACATGGGCGTCAGCCTGGCGGAATCCATACGCACCGCGGCCCGCTGGCGACTGCTTGTGGAAAAGCGTTCGAGGTATGTCCGGATCTGAGGGATCGGCCTGTGGAAGAGCTTGTGGAAAACGTGGGGATGCGATGAAGGTCATCCATGACCTGGGGCGACTCGTCGGTGTCGACCTCGGCCACGTCGCCGTCACCGGCCGCGAGCCGGTCATGCCCTCCCCGTTCCGCATCGGCACCGCCGCCGCGGCCTCCATCGGGGCGGCGACCGCCGCCGTCGCCCTGCTCAAGGGGCGACGCGGCCAGGCGGAGGTCGACATGAGGCACGCCGCCGTCGCCTTCCGCAGCGAGCGGCACTTCCGCATCCACGGCGAGCCGATCCCCCTCTGGGCCCCGCTCAGCGGCGACTACGCCAGCGAGGACGGCCAGGTCAGGATCCACGCCAACTTCGACCACCACCGCGACGCCGCGCTGGCCGCGCTCGGGCTTCCCCTGGACGCCACCCGTGAGCAGGTGAAACAGGCGTGCGAACGGCGTACAGGCAAGGAGATCGAGGAGGCGGTCACCGCAGCGGGAGGATGCGCGGCCGCGATGCGCAGCAGGACCGAATGGGCGCAGCATCCCCACGGCCGGGAGCCGCTGATCATGCTCGACCGGCTCCCTGGGCCGCCGCCGCAGGAACCACGCCTGCGGGTCGTCGATCTGACCAGGGTCATCGCCGGGCCCGTCGCGAGCAGGTTTCTCGCCTCCCACGGCGCCGACGTCATGCACGTCTGCGGGCCGGGGATCCCCGAGGTCCCGGGGCTGGTGCTGGAGACCTCGGCCGGCAAACGTTCGTGCCACGTCGAGTTGCCCGCCGAAGCCGGCCGCCTCAGGGAGCTCGTCAGGGGTGCCGACGTCGTTATCCGCGGGTACCGCCCGGGGGCGCTCGACCGGCTCGGGTTTGGAATAGACGATCTCGTCGCCTTGCGGCCCGGTCTCGTGGTGGTCGACGTCTCCGCCTACGGGCAGGGGCCGTGGCACGGCAGGCGGGGGTTCGACAGTCTCGTGCAGATGGTCACGGGGATCGTGGCCGAATCGGGGGCGCTGCCCTGTCAGGCGCTCGATCACGCCACCGGCTATCTGGCCGCCTTCGCGGCCGTCACCGCGCTCGTCCGGCGGCAGCGGGAGGGCGGGTCGTGGCACGCCCGGCTCTCCCTCGCGGGCACCGCCCACTGGCTCGACGGCCTCGGCCGCATCCGGCCCGGCGTCGAACCCGAGACAGCAGATCTCCTCGACGTGCGCGACGGCTACACCTTCGTCCGGCCGGCCGGGCTCATCGGCGGGCGTCCGCCCGTATGGGCGCCGCCGCCTCGGCCCGGGGAGCACGCCGCCGCTTGGTGAAGCCCGCCAGCGGTGACGACCACAGGCAGGGGATGGTCAGCAGCGCGCCGGCGAAGCACCACCACATCGCCGGGCGCAGACCCAGGAGTTCGCCCGCGACGCCGCCGAGCAGGCCGCCGATGCCCAGCGCGCCCTGCGTGAGGAAGTTGATCGACGCGTTCACCCGGCCGATCAGCTCGGGGGGCGTCTCGCGCAGCGACAACGCGCCCGAGCAGACGCTGAAGCAGACCACGGCCACGCCCACCACGGCCTCGGCCGCTCCGATGGCCAGCACGCACCACCACACCGGGCCGCTGACGGCGGCCATGACCAGGAAGCCGAGCGGGAAGAACAGGACCGCGCCCAGCAGCACCGGGCCGCCGCCGAAGCGGCGTGACAATTTCGGCGCGACGAACGCGCCGACGAGGCCGCCGGCGCCGAAGCCGATCATCATGATCCCGACGAGGCCGCCCGGCAGGCCCAGCACGTGGACGGCGTAGAGCACGTAGACCGCCAGCTGGGCCGCCGCGAACAGGTTGACCGTCATCCCGCACAACGTCAGGGCGCGCAGCACCGGGTGCCGGGCCAGCGCCGAGACGCCCTCGGCGATCTCGCGCCGCAGCGCCCGCCTCGGGGCGACCGGGCGTTGCGGCTCCTCGGCGCGGATCGAGCGCAGCAGCAGGGCCGAGGTCACGAAGGTCACCGCGTTGACCAGCAGGGCCAGGGGGGCCGAGAGCACGCTCACCAGGATGCCCGCCAGGCCGGGGCCGCCGAGCTGGGCGATCGAGAAGACCGACTGCATGCCGGCGATGGCCTCGGTCCGCTGGGGCTCGGCGACCACGCTGGTCAGGTGGGGCATGGTGAAGTTCCGGAAGGTCACGGTGCAGGCGCCCACCACCAGGGCCACGCCGATCAGCCAATAGACCGTCAGCAGGCCGAACAGCCAGGCCAGGGGGACGGTGACGACGGCCGTACCGGAGATCAGTTCGCAGAGCACCAGCACCGGTCGGCGGCGGCGGACGCGGTCGGCCCAGACCCCGACGGGGAGCCCCACGAACAGGAACGGCAGCGAGGCGGCGGCGGTGAGCACCCCCATCTCCATCGGCGAGGCGGCGAGCAGGGTGACGGCGGTGAGCGGGACGGCCAAGCGCGACACCTCGCTGCCCGCCTCGGTGACGGCGCGGGCGGACCAGAGGAGGCGGTAGTCGCGCTGACGGCGAAGGGGGATCATATTTATGAAAGTACTCTTTCAGAGTTATGAAGGCAATGCTTCATATCTGCCGACGCCCTACCGTGGAGCCCTATGACGACCCATCGGATGGTCACCGACGACGTCGGGCTGCTGCGCGCCATGGCCCACCCGGCGCGGCTGGCGATCCTCGGCCGCCTCCAGGAGGAGGGCCCGGCGACGGCCACCGAGTGCGCCGAGGTCGCCGGGTTGTCGCCGAGCGCGTGCAGCTACCACCTGCGCACCCTGGCCAAGCACGGCCTCATCGAGGAGGCCCCCGCGCGCGGCGACGGCCGCGAGCGCGTGTGGCGGGCGCTCCAGAAGGGCTGGGGCATGAAGGACCCCGAGAGCGGCGAGCTCACCGCCGAGCTGCTCGCCGCCCAGGGCGCCGTCATCCAGACCGTCCTCGACGAGGCGTCCCGGCGCCTGTCGGAGTACCTGGCCCAGTCGTCGCGCGAGTCGGCCGACTGGCGCCACGCGACCCGGCTCGCCCACATCGTGCTCTACATGGACCCTGACGAGATCCGGGCGCTGGCCGAGCGCGTCGACGAGCTCGTCACCCCCTACCGCATCACCGACCGCGACCCCGAGACCGCCCCCAACGGCGCCCGCGTCACCGAGTTCCAGCTCCGCGTCTTCCCCCGCGCTCCGAAGAGGTCGTAAAGGCTCTTCTTCCGTTACGGCTCCGCCTGGCCGGCCACCCGACCGGCTCCGGCCACCCGAGGCGCGCGGGCAGGTCAAGTCGTCCACCGGTTCCGGGTAGACTGTCCGGTGGTCTCCTTAGCCGAGGCCGAATTCGCACGCCCATTCACGAAACGTCCTCTCGGTCCGCCGATAAGGCGGCTGGAACGGTTCGGGGCGTCAGGGCGCGGGCCGCCGGCCCGTGCGTATAACCGAGATCGTGGAGGACCATTTCATGGCCACCCCCGTCGTCACCATGCGACAGCTCCTGGAGAGCGGCGTTCACTTCGGCCACCAGACCCGCCGGTGGAACCCGAAGATGAAGCGCTTCATCTTCACCGAGCGCAACGGCATCTACATCATCGACCTCCAGAAGTCGCTGTCGTACATCGACCGCGCGTACGACTTCGTCAAGGAGACGGTCGCCCACGGCGGCACGATCATGTTCATCGGCACCAAGAAGCAGGCGCAGGAGTCGATCGCCGAGCAGGCGGCGCGCGTGGGCATGCCCTACGTCAACCAGCGCTGGCTCGGCGGCATGCTGACCAACTTCTCGACCGTCCACAAGAGGCTCCAGCGCCTGAAGGAGCTCGAGGAGCTCGACTTCGAGAACGTCGCCGCCTCCGGCCTCACGAAGAAGGAGCTGCTGCTCCGCCGTCGTGAGAAGGAGAAGCTCGAGCGCACCCTCGGCGGCATCCGGGACATGTCCCGCGTCCCGAGCGCGGTCTGGGTCGTGGACACCAAGAAGGAGCACATCGGGATCTCCGAGGCCAAGAAGCTCGGCATCCCGGTCGTCGCGATCCTCGACACCAACTGCGACCCCGACGAGGTCGACTACCCGATCCCGGGCAACGACGACGCCATCCGCGCCGTCAGCCTGCTGACCCGCGTGATCGCCGACGCGGTCGCCGACGGTCTCATGACCCGCGCCGGCGCCTCGCGCGGCGGCGACGACAAGCCGGCCGGTGTGGCCGCGGCCGAGCCGCTGGCCGAGTGGGAGCGCGAGCTGCTCGAGGGCACGCCCGCCACCGAGGCCCCGGCCGAGGCCGCCGCCGAGGAGGCCCCCGCCGCCGAAGCCGCGACCGAGGCCCCCGCCGAGGCTCCGGCCGAGGTTGCCGCCGAGGCCCCGGCCGAGGCTCCGGCCGAGGGCGACGAGAAGCAGGCGTAGTTCCTTCCCCAAAGCTCTCCCGGGTGGGCGTGTCGACCATGACGCGCCCACCCGCTCCACGACGAAACCCATGAGGAAATGACAATGGCTTCCGTGAACATGGCCGATGTCAAGCGGCTTCGCGAGCTGACGGCCGCCGGCATGATGGACTGCAAGAAGGCGCTGGAGGAGTCCGAGGGCGACTTCGACCGCGCGGTCGAGCTCCTGCGTCTCAAGGGCGCCAAGGACGTCGGCAAGCGCGAGACCCGCACCGCCTCCAACGGCCTGGTCGCCCTCAAGCAGGACGGCGACTCCCGCGCCGCGCTGCTCGAGCTCAACTGCGAGACCGACTTCGTCGCCAAGGGTGAGCGCTTCCAGGAGGTGGCCGCCCAGGTCGTGGCCTTCATCCTCGAGACCAAGCCCGCCGACGTGGCCGAGCTGCTCGACGCCAAGCTCGACGGCAAGACGGTCAAGGAACTGCTCGACGAGACCAACGCGGCGCTCGGCGAGAAGATCGAGATCCGCCGGTTCTCCGTGCTCGAAGGCGGCTACATCGGCGCCTACATGCACAAGACCGACCCGCAGCTGCCGCCGGCCGTGGGCGTCATCGTCCAGCTCGACTCGGCCAACGCCGAGGTCGCCAAGGACATCGCGCAGCACGCCGCCGCCATGGCGCCGAAGTACCTCGACGCCGACTCCGTCCCCGCCGACGTCATCGCCAAGGAGCGCGCGCTCTTCGAGGAGATGACCCGCGAGGAGGGCAAGCCCGAGCCCGCCATCGCCAAGATCGTCGATGGTCGCGTCAACGGCTGGTACAAGGACTTCACGCTGCTCCAGCAGGCGTTCGTGAAGGACAACAAGAAGTCGATCGAGAAGTACGCGAGCGAGGCCGGCGTCAAGGTCCTGGCCTTCACCCGCTTCAAGGTCGGCCAGGCATAGTCTGGGGCTGTCACCCGAGGTCGTCCCGTAATCATGCGGGACGACCTGTTCAGCCCGAAATCCACTGAGGAGGCCGCCGCCGTGCAGGAGAACACCGAACCCGCCCCGGCGGCTTCGTCGTATGACGGGCCGCTGCGCTGGAAGCGGGTCATGCTGAAGCTTTCCGGCGAGGCGTTCGCCGGTGGGGATTCCCTGGGCATCGACCCGGTCGTCGTGGCCAAGATCGCCGACTCGATCGCGGAGGCGGTGCGCGACGGCGTCCAGGTCTCGGTGGTCGTCGGCGGCGGCAACATGTTCCGGGGCGCCGCGCTGTCCGAGCGCGGCATGGACCGGGCCCGCGCCGACTACATGGGCATGCTGGGCACCGTCATCAACTGTCTCGCGCTGCAGGACTTCCTGGAGAAGCGCGGCGTGGAGACGCGCGTGCAGACCGCCATCACGATGCAGCAGGTCGCCGAGCCGTTCCTGCCGCGCCGGGCGATCCGCCACCTGGAGAAGGGCCGTGTGGTCATCTTCGGGGCCGGGCTGGGCTCGCCCTTCTTCTCCACCGACACCTGCGCCGCCCAGCGCGCGCTGGAGATCGGCGCGGAGGCCCTGCTGAAGGGCACCCAGGTCGACGGCGTCTACGACGCCGACCCCCGCAAGAACCCCGACGCGGTCCGGTTCGACCGGCTCGAATACGGCGAGGTCCTCACGCGCGACCTCGCGGTGATGGACGCCACGGCCATCAGCCTGTGCAAGGACAACGGCCTGCCCATCGTGGTGTTCGAGCTGATGGGCGAAGGCAACATCCTGCGGGCGGTCCGCGGAGAGAAGATCGGCACGCTGGTGAGTCCGGCAGGGAAATAGGGAGCCAACAGTGATCGAGGAAACCCTCTTCGAGGCCGAAGAGAAGATGGACAAGGCGGTGACCGTCGCGAAGGAGGACTTCGCGGCCATCCGCACCGGCCGGGTCACCCCCGCGATGTTCAACAAGATCAATGTTGACTACTACGGGTCGCTGACCCCGGTCCAGCAGCTCGCCTCCTTCCACGTCCCCGAGGCGCGCATGGTCCTGGTCACCCCCTACGACAAGGGCTCGATGAGCGCCATCGAGAAGGCGATCCGCGACAGCGACCTGGGGGTCAACCCCGGCAACGACGGCTCGGTGATCCGCGTGGTGTTCCCCGAGCTCTCGGGTGAGCGCCGCAAGGAGTACATCAAGATCGCCCGGACCAAGGCCGAGAACAGCCGCGTGTCCATCCGGAACATCCGGCGGCACGCCAAGGAAGTGCTCGACAAGCTGGTCAAGGACGGCGAGTCGGGCGAAGACGAGGTCCACCGCGCGGTGAAGGAGCTCGACGACCTGACGCAGAAGCACGTCGCCAAGATCGACGAACTGCTCAAGCACAAGGAAGCCGAGCTGCTCGAAGTCTGACGGCACCATCGCGATCCTTGCCCCGGCGACGCAAGGGGCAGGGATCGCGCGCATGTAGGGAGTAGGACATCTTGGACGGAACGGTGTCACCCCCGGCGGGCGGGAGCCGTACCGGCCGGAACCTGCCGGCGGCGATCGTCTCCGCGGTCGGGCTGGCAGTAGTGATCATCGCCTCGCTCTACCTGTACAAGCCCGCGTTCCTCGTGGTCGTCATCGCCGCTGTCGGCGTGGGCGTGCACGAGCTGGTGAAGGGGCTGGCCACCCGCGACATCCACGTGCCGCTGATCCCCGTTCTGGTGGGCATGGCGGCGATGGTCTCGGGCGCCTACTACTTCGGGCCGGGGGTGTTCCTCGGCATCTTCGCGGTCACCGTCATGGGCGTGCTGAGCTGGCGGCTCTTCCAGGGCTCCGACGGCTTCGTGCGCGACGCGACGGCGACGGTCTTCATGGCGGTCTACCCGGCGCTGTTCGCCGGGTTCGTCGGCCTGCTGCTGGCGCCGCCCGACGGCGCGAACCGGGCGCTGATCTTCGTGGCCGTGACGGCCTCCTCCGACATCGGCGGATACGCCGCCGGCGTGCTGTTCGGCAGGCACCCGATGTCGATCATCAGCCCGAAGAAGACCTGGGAGGGCTTCGCCGGTTCGGCCATCGCGTGCGTCGCGGTCGGCGGCTGGCTGGTCGCCTGGTTGCTGAAGGGCGAGATCTGGCAGGGCGCGCTGCTGGGGGCCGTGGTCGTGATCTGCGCGACGGTGGGCGACCTGATCGAGTCGGTCATCAAGCGCGACCTCGGCATCAAGGACATGGGCTCGGTGCTGCCGGGCCACGGCGGCATGATGGACCGCATCGACTCCCTGCTGTTCACCCTGGTGCCCTGCTGGCTGCTGCTGGCGGCCTTCGTCCGTTAGGCGCGGTGGTAGGCGCTCAGCCGGGCCGCGATGACGTCGTGGCCGCGTTCGGCGGCGACCTTGAGCTCGGCGTCGGTCACCGGGACCAGCCAGAGCCACCGCACCACGTCTCCGGCGACCTGGAAGCCCGACAGGTCGGGCAGGCCGCGCGGGGAGGCCAGCATCATCACCCCTTCGTAGCCGCCGGGCAGGGGGAACGTGCCGGGCTGGTGATACCAGCGGGCCGTGTGGCCGTCGCCGAGCCAGGTCACCGAGCGCCACGGATACTGGCCCAGCCACAGGAACAGCCGGGCCGCCGCGCGCGGATCGCCCCGGGTGGCGACCGCCAGTTCGACGCGGGTCGGGGTGTCGTAGAGCTCGGCCGAGGGCATGCGCTGGCAACTCATGCCCACCGTCGACAGGACCGTGAAGTCGCGGTCGTAGGCGGGCGGGCGTTCGGTGACGCCGAGGGCGGGCAGCCGGCCGCCGCCGGCGTCCCAGAAGCGGCCCGGAGGGCCCAGCCGCCCGTCGAGGTGGCCCATCACGAACTGCTGGAACGACGTCCACGACGACTCTCCGGCCCGCCACTGCCAGTAGGCCTCGGCCTTGGCGACCCGGGGGCTCAGCCCTTCGAGGGCCTCCGACAGGGCCCAGGCGAACGGCCATTCGCCGACGGCCTCGCGGGCGTAGCCGGGCATGCCACGTTCCAGATCGGCCCAGCCGGGGATCACGGCCAGCAGGCCCTCGTCGTCGTAGAGGGCGACGCCGTCACCCTCCTCGAACCACAACACCCGCAGCCGCGAGGCGTCGAGGTGGGCGGTGCCGAAAGGGCGGCGGGTGCCCGCTCTGGGCATGACCGGAGGCCGGCCGGTGTTGAGACGGGCGAGGTCGAGTGACATGGGCGCGGTGACGTGGTTGCCCAGCCAGACCGCTCCACGGACGGATCCGGCCGGGTCGCGCAGGTAAGCTACCGAGGACACCTGATCGCGCTCGACGGTAAGTGTGCGGCTCCCGTAGGGATTGGTGCTGGTGAGCACGATGGTGCTGTCCACGCCTGACCTCCCAGATCAGGACTCTAAGCCCGGTGCCGCCCGGCCGTAAGAGCAGTCGTCGTTTTGAGATCGTGAGGGTTCGTTATGTCCGAGGCCGCCCCCAAGGCCGGTCAGCTGACGTTCGTCGCACCGCGACGGGCCAAGCCGCAGCGCCACCTGGCCGACCTGACCATGGCCGAGCGCCGTGCCGCCGTCGCGGAACTCGGCGAGAAGCCGTTCCGGGCCGACCAGCTCTCGCGCCACTACTTCGCCAAGCTGACCGAGTCGCCCGACGACATGACCGACCTCCCGGCCGCCTCCCGCGAGACGCTCGGGCAGCTGCTGCCGTCGCTGCTGACCACGGTCCGCGAGATCACCTGCGACGACGGCATGACCCGCAAGACCCTCTGGAAGCTGTTCGACGGCTCCCTGGTCGAGTCGGTCATGATGCGCTACCCCGACCGGGTCACGATGTGCGTGTCGTCGCAGGCCGGCTGCGGCATGAACTGCCCGTTCTGCGCGACCGGCCAGGCCGGGCTGACCCGCAACATGTCGACCGCCGAGATCGTCGAGCAGGTCGTCGCAGGGCAGCGGGCGCTGGCCAAGGGTGAGGTGCCCGGTGGTCCCGGCCGGGTCAGCAACATCGTCTTCATGGGCATGGGCGAGCCGATGGCCAACTACAAGGCCGTGATCGGCGCGGTCCACCGCATGGTCGACCCCTCGCCCGAGGGCCTGGGCATCTCGGCGCGCGGCGTCACCGTCTCGACGGTCGGCCTGGTCCCGGCGATCGAGAAGTTGTCGAACGAGGGCCTGCCGGTGACGCTCGCCGTCTCGCTGCACGCCCCCGACGACGAGCTGCGCGACACGCTGGTCCCGATCAACACCCGCTGGAAGGTGGCCGAGGTCCTCGGCGCGGCGTGGGACTACGCCGCCAAGACCAAGCGCCGGGTCTCGATCGAGTACGCCCTCATCAAGGACGTCAACGACCAGGAGTGGCGGGCCGACCTGCTCGGCAAGCTGCTCAAGAACAAGCTGGTCCACGTCAACCTGATCCCGCTGAACCCGACCCCGGGCTCCAAGTGGACCGCCTCCCGGCCGGAGGACGAGCGGGCCTTCGTCCGCCGCCTGGAGTCCCACGGGGTCGCGGTGACGGTCCGCGACACCCGTGGACGCGAGATCGACGGCGCCTGCGGCCAGCTCGCCGCGGCTAACCCCTGACCCGGCGTACCGCCGCGTAACCGGCGAGCCCGGCGACGCTCCACGCGACGGCCGAGGCGGCGATGACCGCCGCCCGGTCGGGCAGTTCGTGGTGGTGGGCGGCGTTCATCCAGTCCAAGACCGGCACCGACGCCCACGGGCTCGCCGAGCTGAGCAGCAGGATCGCCATGTATCCGCCGACCAGCACGGCGGCCGAGGCGGCGGGGGAGGCCAGCACCGGGCGGCTCGTCAGGGCGCCCAAGGCGGTCCCGGCGAGCACGGCCAGCAGGTGCAGCCCGGCGCCGTAGCCGAGGTCGGCCGCGCCGGGGGTCGCGGCGAAGCCGACGATCAGCGGGAACACCAGGGCGACCAGGGCCAGCGCCCCCGTCAGCAGCAGCGCGGCGAGCAGCCCGGCCGCCAGTTCGCGGCGGCGGCCCACGGCGGTGATCGCGATGAGGCGCTGTTCGTCGGGCTCGTTGTCGAGCAGGCCGCGGGCGCCCCAGGCGAAGACCAGCATCAGGATGCCGGCCGAGTCGGAGTAGCTGGGCAGCTCCCCGCCGGCGGGCACCCCCGTGGCGTAGATGATCGACAGGACGGCGAGCAGCCCGACGAGGGGCTGGAAGATCCGGTGCGACCGGACGTATCCCGAGAGCCGGAACGTGACCAGGGGGATCATGAGACCTCGTGGCCTTCCGCCCGGAGCCGGGCCGCCAGTGCTTCCGCCTTCGACTTCGGCAGTTTGATGGTCAATGTGGTCGGCGGGTCGTCCTCGACGACCCGGGCGACCCGGGTCGTCTTCCCGTCACGCACCTCGTAGCGGGTCACGCCCGGCACCGTGCGCAGGTCGCCCTGGTGGTCGCTGGCGACCACGATGCCGCCCCGCGCGGCGACCTCGGCGACGATCACGGCCAGTTCGGCGCGGGCGGTCACGTCGAGCCCGGCGAACGGCTCGTCGAGGATCAGCAGCCCCGGTTCCCCGGCGAGGGCCTGGGCGAGGCCGACCTTGTGGGCGCTGCCCTTCGACAGGTCGGGCAGCCGCTGGCCGAGCAGGTGGTCCATGCCGAGCCGGGCGGTCAGCTCCTCGGGCACGGCCACCCGGCGGACCGCCGCCATGTGCCGCAGGTAGCCCGCCACGGTGAAGGGCTGGTCTGCGGGGAACCGCTCGGGGGCGTAGCCGATGACCGCCGGGCGCTCGTCGATCCGGCCCCTGACCGGCCGCAACAGGCCGGCGAGCAGCCGCAGCAGCGTCGACTTGCCGGTGCCGTTGGGCCCGGTGATCTCGGCCACCGCGCCGGGGGCGAGGTCGAGGGAGGCGTCGGAGAGCACCCAGGGATCGCCCCGCCGGTAACGGAAGGAGACGTTGGTCGCACGCACTTCACCGATATTAGGTTGATTGTGTCCGTTGCCGGATTCATCTCGATAATGTGCGGCATGCTTCGCACACGAATCTCCGGCGCGGCGCTGCTCGCGGTCGCCGCGTTACTCGCCCCCTCAGCCCCGGCATGGGCCGACGCTCATTCCCCGGGCTCCTCCGGTGTGGGCGACCCCTACTTTCCGCACGCCGGCAACGGCGGCTACGACGTCCAGCACTACGACCTGAAGCTCCGCTACACCCCCAAGTCCGGCCGGCTCGACTCCACCGCGACGATCACCGCCAAGGCCACCAAGGGCCTGTCGCGCTTCAACCTCGACCTCTCCGGGCTCACCGTCCGGTCGGTCACGGTCGACGGCCGGAAGGCCACGTGGTCGCGCAAGGGTCAGGAACTGACCGTCACCCCCAAGAAGGGCATCGACGACGAGGCCGCCTTCAAGGTCGTCGTCGACTACGACGGCGTCCCCAAGCCCGTCGAGGACGACGAACTCGGCGTCACCGGTTTCATCCGCACCAAGGACGGCGCCGTCGTCGTCTCCCAGCCCGACGGCGCCCGCACCTGGTTCCCCGCCAACGACACCCCGCGCGACAAGGCGACGTTCTCGTACGAGATCAGCGCCCCCGTCGGCGTCACGGTGCTGGCCAACGGCGAGCCGCAGAACTCCGGCATCGTCCGGGTCAAGAAGGGCTACGTCGTCTCCCGCTGGCGGATGAAGCAGCCCATGGCCCCCTACCTCGCCATGATCGCCATCGGCAAGTACAAGGTCAGCGAGGGCACGGCCGCCGGGGTGCTGAACATCACCGCCTACGACCCCTCGCTGGCCAAGACGTCCAAGCACCTCCACAAGGAGACCGCCGAGGCGACGAAGTGGGGCGTGGAGCACTTCGGCCCCTACCCGTTCGGCTCGACCGGCGGCATCGCCGACAAGCTCGACGTCCACTACGCCCTGGAGACGCAGGGCCGCCCGGTCTACGACGGCGACGCCAGCGACGACCTGCTGATCGTCCACGAGATCGCGCACCAGTGGTTCGGCAACAGCGTCGGCCTGGAGTCGTGGAACGACATCTGGCTGAACGAGGGCCTGGCCAGCTACGCCGAGTGGCTCTACGAGGAGACCCACAACGGCCCGAAGGCGCAGACGACCTTCGACAAGTACTACAAGAGCACCGGCGCCTTCTGGGACGTCAAGACCGGCAGCCCCGGCAAGAAGAACATGTTCGACTTCGAGGCGATCTACCTGCGCGGCGCGATGACCGTGCACGCGCTGCGCACCGAGATCGGCGACGAGACCTTCTTCGGCCTGCTGAAGGAGTGGGCGGCCCGCAACCGGCACGAGACCGCCACCACCAAGGACTTCGTCGCCCTCGCCGAGGAGCTCAGCGGCAAGGACCTCGGCCCGCTCTTCAAGAAGTGGCTCTACACGGCGAAGAAGCCGTCCCTGTGATGGAAGGGCGGGCCGTGCCGCGGCCCGCCCTTACAGGAGCTTGCCGACCTGGTCGATCAGCACGAGCACGGAGAAGAACCCGAAGAACGCGAACGTCAGCAGGACCGCGACCATCCGGTAGCCGCGGATCCTGATCGCCTGCGGCAGCATCCTGCGGTTCAGGACCGCCAGCAGCGCCGAGTAGACGAACATCATGATCCCGCCGACGCTGGAGGAGATCACCAGCAGCGTGATCGGCTGGTCGAACCCGATCGTCAGCATCAGGATGCCGAAGACCACGATGAACCAGACGACGAGCGAGTAGATCCGGCTCTCCGTCCACCGCGCCGAGGCGGGCAGGTAGACGGTCTTCACCACGTCGGCGACCATCCGGCCGACGTAGTCGCAGATGCCCATCGCGGCGGCGAACAGCGACACCGCGCCGATGGCCCAGAAGAACGTGCCGAACCAGCTCAGCCGCTGGTTCAGCACCTCGCCCTCGGCCCGCAGGAAGGTGATGTCGTTGGTGGCGCCCGAGCCGAACACGGTCGAGTAGGCCAGCATCGACGTCAGGAAGATCGTGAAAATGGTGATCGCCACGAACGAGATGAGCTGCTCGACGTTGGCGACCCGCCACCACCCCCGCCACCGCGACAGGTTCTCCTCGGTCGGCTCGAAGGTGTAGCCGGTCGCCGGCGCGGCCTGGTCCTCTCCGGTGAGCGGCGAGACCAGCCGGGGGATCCGGGCCCCCATGCCCATGTTCTTGTCCCTGATCCAGTTGCTCTGGACGAGGTTCTGGCCGCCGCCCGCCCCCGCGAAGGCCAGCGCGCCGAGCACCAGCGCCGTGCCGAGCTGGCTGGGCACGGTCCCGATGCCGGTGACCGCGTCGGCCAGCCCCCGGTACGCCTCTCCCGTGATCGCCACGAACAGCGCGACGACCAGGAAGACCAGCACCGCCGCGACCTTGACGAACTGGGTGGCCTCCAGGGTCCGGTAGACCACGGGGGAGAGGGTCAGTGCGATCCCGATGACGACGAGCTCGATGACCGCGATGACGGTCACGTCCCCCCGCCCGATCGCGTAGGTGAACACGGTGGCCGACGAGGTCGCCCACCCCGGCCAGATGTTGGCCAGCAGGGCCATCAGGGCGAACACGACGCCCCAGTGGCGCCCCAGCCGCGAGAACCCGGTGAGCGCGGTCTCGCCGGTGGCCAGGGTGTAGCGCTCGATCTCCATGTTCAGGAAGAACTGCGCCACCACCCCGACGACCGCCGCCCACAGGAACACCAGGCCGACGTTGGCGGAGATGTAGGGCCAGATGACGAACTCACCCGAGGCGAGCCCGACCCCGGCCGCGATCACCCCCGGCCCGAGGACGCGGCGTAGCGGCTGGGGCTCGGGTAACTGGGCGACCTTGAACGCGGGCATGCTCATGGCCGCCGCCGCTACCCGAACCAGCGCACTTCAGGCGTGGCCGGTTACCACCAGGTCGTGAGGTAGCTGACGCCGCCGGTGCGGTAGCCCGCTCGCATCACGACCGCGGAGCTGGAGCTGGTCCGGAACCCCTGGCCGTAGTTGCGGCCGCTGCTGCTCAGCGTGCGCAGGTCGCACTGGGCCCAGCCGTTGCCCGAGGTGGTGGAGTAGTCGAGCCAGATGTTCTCGCCGTTGAGCGAGTTGGGCACGACCCGGGCCCAGGCGTACTGCACGCCGTTGACGTAGCCGCTGCGGAGTTCCAGCGTCCGGCCGCCGGGGAGCGCCTTGGTCCGCTGCGTCACCCCGCCGGTCGCCGACGAGGGGTTGACCGAGGCGGGGCAGGCGAGGGCGGAGGCCGGCGTGGCCGTCACCACGGTCACCGTGAGGCCGGTCACCGCGAGGGCGGCGGCACTGAGCGCGGAGAGCATCTTCGACTTCATCGTTCCGTCTCCTCTGTTCGCTGGCTGGGCGGTTTCGCCCACACCGGAATGCTCGAACAGAGCCGCCGCGCCGGGAATCTTGAAGGTTAGAGGTTGACGGTCACGTCAGTGTGTGCCCCACGAGTACGTTTGTTTGTGGAGCTTCAGGTAGACAAAGGTCTCGGTGGCCCTGACCGCCGGGATCGCCCGGATTTTGCCAAGAATTTCCAGGAGGTGTTGATCGCCCTCACACACGACCTCGACCATGATGTCGAGCGAGCCGGCCGTCAGGACGACGTAGTCGACCTCCTCGATCGAGCCGAGCTCGTCGGCGACGGCCTCCAGGTCGCCTTCGCACTTGATGCCGATCATGGCCTGCCGGGGGAACCCGAGAGTGAGAGGGTCGGTGACCGCCACGATCTGCATGACACCGGCGTCGAGCAGGCGCTGGACGCGCTGGCGGACGGCCGCCTCGGAGAGCCCGACGGCCTTCCCGATGGCGGCGTACGGCTTGCGGCCGTCGGCCTGGAGTTGCTCGACGATCTGCTTGGAGATCTCGTCGAGCACCACGGGGCCGTTCCTGGTGGTCCGAACTCTCGGCGTGGTCATCCCCGCATAAGCCCTTCATGTTTCCGACAGGTTGCCGCGTAGGTGCGACATGTTGTCAGTTCAGCGTCCCTTGTCAAGCGATTCCGTAGCAATTTGATATCTTTCGCTACGAAATCCCTTGTCGTTGTCTGATATGTCTGTCAGAGTCGCGACAACTTTGAACACCTTCACAGGAGGTCGAAGTGACCACCCGCCTGCAGAACTACATCAACGGGAAGTTCGTCGACGCCAGGAGCGGACGCTTCTCCGACGTGGTCGATCCGAGCACCGGCGAGGTCTACGCGCAGGCCCCCCTGTCAGGGCAGGAGGACGTCGACGCGGCCTACGAGGCCGCCGCGGCGGCCTTCGAGACCTGGGGACAGACGACTCCGGGTGAGCGCGCGAACCTGCTGTTGAAGATAGCCGACGCGATCGAGGCGCGCGCGGACGAGATCAACCAGGCCGAGTGCCGCAACACCGGCAAGCCCTACGCCCGCATGAGCGAGGACGAGACCCCGGTCGCCGCCGACCACTTCCGCTTCTTCGCGGGCGCGGCGCGCACCCTGGAGGGCCCGACGGCCGGCGAGTTCCTCGCCGACCACACCTCGGTCATCCGGCACGAGCCGGTCGGCGTCATCGGCCAGGTCACGCCGTGGAACTACCCGATGATGATGGCCGTGTGGAAGATCGCCCCGGCGCTGGCCGCGGGCAACACGATCGTGCTCAAGCCGTCGGACACCACCCCGGTCTCCACCGTGAAGCTGGCCGAGATCATCGGCGACGTGCTCCCGGCCGGCGTGTTCAACGTCGTCACCGGCGACCGCGAGACCGGCTCGCTGGTCATCGCCCACCCGACCGCCTCGATGGTCGCGATCACCGGCTCGGTCGGCGCGGGCATGGCCGTCGCCAAGAGCGCCGCCGACGACCTCAAGCGCGTCCACCTGGAGCTGGGCGGCAAGGCCCCGGTCGTGGTCTTCGAGGACATCAAGGACGTCAAGGCGGCCGCCGAGGCCATCGCCGGCGCGGGCCTCTACAACGCCGGGCAGGACTGCACCGCGGCCTGCCGGGTGCTCGTCCACGAGTCGATCCACGCCGAGTTCGCCCGCGCCCTGAAGGAGGCCGCCGAAGCGACGGTCACCGGCACCGGCGACGACGCCTTCTACGGCCCGCTCAACAACCCGAACCAGCTGGCCCGGGTGCAGGGCTTCTTCGAGCGCCTCCCCGAGCACGCCACCGTGCTCACCGGCGGCGAGCGGGTCGGCGACGCGGGCTACTTCTTCGCCCCGACCGTGGTCGACGGGCTGAAGCAGGACGACGAGATGATCCAGACCGAGGTCTTCGGCCCGGTCATCACCGTGCAGACCTTCACCGACGAGGCCGACGCGCTGGCCAAGGCCAACGGCGTGCAGTACGGCCTGTCGAGCTCGGTCTGGACCTCCGACCACGGCCGTGCGATGCGCATGTCGAAGCGGCTCGACTTCGGGGTCGTGTGGGTCAACACCCACATCCCGTTCGTGTCGGAGATGCCCCACGGCGGCTTCAAGCACTCCGGGTACGGCAAGGACCTGTCGGTCTTCGGCCTGCACGACTACACCCGCGTGAAGCACGTCATGCACTACATCGGCGAATGAGTTAGCGAGAGGTGATATGCCCGAGGATGTCCCCGCCATCGAGCTTGACGGCGTCGTCAAGGAATACCTCGCGCACGGCGAGACGGTTCAGGCGGTAAAGGGTGTCAGCCTGACGATCGGGGAGGGCGAGTTCTTCTCCCTCCTCGGCCCGTCGGGCTGCGGCAAGACGACGACGATGCGCATGATCGCGGGGTTCGAGGAGCCCACGAAGGGCCTCGTCAAACTCCTCGGGCAGGACGTCACCAACGTCCCGCCGAACAAGCGCGACATCAACATGGTCTTCCAGTCGTACGCGCTGTTCCCGCACATGAACGTGTGGGAGAACGTCGCGTTCGGGCTGCGCCGCAAGAAGGTGGCCGAGGCCGAGATCAAGCAGCGGGTGGGCGACATCCTGGAGATCGTCGACCTCACGGGCCGCGAGAAGCGGCGCCCGCGCGAGATGTCCGGCGGCCAGCAGCAGCGTGTGGCGCTGGCCCGCGCGCTGGTCAACCGGCCCCGGGCGCTGCTGCTCGACGAGCCGCTGGGCGCGCTCGACCTGAAGCTGCGCCAGCAGATGCAGACCGAGCTCAAGCGCATCCAGCGCGAGGTGGGCATCACCTTCGTGTACGTGACCCACGACCAGTCCGAGGCGCTCACCATGAGCGACCGGATCGCCGTCATGAACGACGGCCTGGTGGAGCAGCTGGCCGACCCCAGGGAGATCTACGAGCGGCCGGCGTCGAAGTTCGTGGCCGGCTTCATCGGGACCTCGAACCTGCTCTCGGGCACCGTGGACGCCGTCGACGGCGACCTGCTGGTGGTCCGCCTGGGCGAGTCCGACCGGATCCTGGTGCCGGGGCAGGCGGCGGCGGGGGACACCGTCGACCTGACCGTGCGGCCCGAGAAGATCACGATCTCGACCGAGCAGCCCGAGGCCGGGCTGAGCATGGTCAAGGGGACCGTGGGGGAGCTCACCTACCTGGGCACCTACAACAGCTACGCGGTGGCGCTGGCCGACGGCACGGAGATCACGGTCTTCCAGCAGAACGCCATCGACAGCTCGGTGACGGCGGAACGTGGTGACACGGTGTGGCTCTCGTGGCGCCCGCAGCACTCGTACACGCTGTCGTAAGCGGGGGAATTTTGCGGATAACTTCAGGATCGTCCAGATAGAAACCCCCTCGGAGCTTTGATGAACAATCCCCTCCTGCGTGGTCTGACGCAGTCCCGATACTCCCGCCGCGACGCCCTCCGCGTCGCCGGATTCTCGGCCGCCGGTCTCGCCCTGGCCGCCTGCGGCGTGCAGGGCCAGAAGGCGGCGGCGCCCTCTCCCAGCGCCGTCGCCGACTTCTGGTCGACGCAGAAGAAGAACGGCCGGGTCGTCTTCGCCAACTGGCCCGAGTACATGCCCGAAGACCAGGAGCCGCTCAAGCAGTTCCAGCAGGCGACCGGGATCTCCTACGAGTACAAGGAAGTCATCCAGGAGAACGCCGAGTTCTTCGGCAAGTCGGAGCCGCAGCTGCGGGCCGGGCAGCCGCTCGGCTACGACATCATCGTGATGACCAACGGTCTCCAGCTCGGCAAGATGATCCAGCTGGGCTACCTGACCGCGCTCGACCACAAGCAGCTGCCCAACTTCGCGGCCAACGCCGGGGCGTCGTACAAGAACCCGGCCTACGACGCGAACAACACGTACACGATCCCCTACCAGGCGGGCGTGACGGGCATCGCGTACAACACCAAGTACGTCGACGAGGACATCACCAGCATCCAGTCGCTGTTCGACAAGAAGTACGAGGGCAAGGTCGGCATGATGGCCGACGCCCAGGAGGTCGGCAACTTCGGCATGTTCGCCGTCGGCGTCGACCCCGACAAGTCGACCCATGCCGACTGGGAGAAGGCCGCCGCCAAGCTCAAGGAGCAGCGCGACCAGGGCATCGTGCGCAAGTACTACGCCCAGGACTACATCGACGCCGTCGCCAAGGGCGACGTGTGGCTGAGCCAGGCGTGGTCGGGCGACGTGTTCCAGCGGCAGCTGGCCGGGGAGCCGGTCAAGTTCGTGGTGCCCCAGGAGGGCGGCACGATCTGGATCGACAACATGGCCATCCCGAAGGGCGCCGCCAACCCGGTCGACGCGCTGATGCTGATGGACTTCCTGTACAAGCCGGAGATCGCCGCCGAGCTCACCGCCTACATCCAGTACGTCACCCCGGTGAACGGCGTGCAGCAGATCCTGGCCGGCAAGAGCGACGACGACTCCAAGGCCCTGGCCGAGAGCGCGCTGATCTTCCCGACCGAGGCCGACTACGCCAAGCTGCGGCCCTACCGAACCCTCACCAACGCCGAGGAGCCGGTCTACAACGGCCTCTTCCAGACCATCACCCAGGGCTGATCGAATGAGACGCTGGACGCCTTACTGGCTGGCCCTGCCCGCGTGGTTGTGGCTCGCCATCTTCCTGGTGGTGCCCATCGCCGCCATGGCCTCGGTGTCGCTGACCACGGGCAACCTCATCGACGGGTTCACCCAGACGTTCAGCGTCTCCAACTACACCGACGCGATCGCCAAGTACAGCACGCAGCTCGTGCGCTCCCTGGTGTACGGCGGCGTCGCGACCGTGATCATGCTGGTGCTCGGCTATCCGGTGGCGTACTGGATCGCCTTCAAGGCCGGGCACCGCAAGTCCATGTTCCTGTTCCTCCTGCTGCTGCCCTTCTTCGTGTCGTTCGTGCTGCGGACGATCTCGTGGGGCTTCCTGCTGGCCGACGACGGCATCCTGTTCGGCACGCTGAAGGGCTGGGGGGTGCTGCCGCAGGACTTCCACGTGCTGGCCACGACGGTGGCGGTCATCGGCGGCCTGGTCTACAACTTCCTGCCTTTCATGATCCTGCCGATCTACGTGGCGCTGGAGCGCGTCGACCCCCGCGTCATCGAGGCCAGCTACGACCTGTACGCCTCGCGCTTGTCGACCTTCCGCCGGGTCGTGCTGCCGCTGTCGCTGCCGGGGGTGTTCGCCGGCGTGCTGATGACGTTCGTGCCGGCCACGGCCGACCCGATCAACGCCCAGGTGCTGGGCGGCACGAGCAACACGATGATCGGCAACATCGTGCAGACCGAATACCTGGTCAACAACGACTACCCGACCGCGTCGGCGATCTCGTTCACCCTGATGGCCGTGCTGCTCATCGGCATCTTCATCTACGCGCGTGCCCTCGGCACCGAGAACGTCCTGGAGGCGGCGGCCCGATGAGGGGGAAGCTGGGCGACCGGGCCCTATACGTCTACACCTGGCTGATCATCCTCTGGCTGGCCTCGCCCATCGCCGTGATGATCCTGTTCGGCTTCAACGACAAGCAGTCGAAGTCGAACACCTCGTGGCAGGGCTTCACGTTCAAGTGGTACCAGCAGCTGTTCGCCATCGACGGCCTCACCGACGCGCTGGTCAACTCGCTGATCATCGCGGTGGTCAGCACGATCCTGGCGACCGTCCTCGGCACCCTGCTCGGCCTGGCCGTCGGCCGCTACCGCTTCCGCGGCAAGGGCGTCACCGACTTCCTCATCTTCGCCGCGATCAGCACGCCCGAGCTCGTCATGGGCGCCTCGTTGTTGTCGCTGTTCGTGTCGGCCAACGCGCCGCGCGGCCACATCACGATCATCATCGCGCACACGCTCTTCTCGCTCGCGTTCGTCGTCGTGACGGTCCGGGCGAGGGTGGTCGGCCTCGACCCCTCGCTGGAGGAGGCCGCCCGCGACCTCGGGGCCGGGACGTTCACCACGTTCCGCCTGGTCACCCTTCCGTCGATCATGCCGGGCGTGGCGGCGGGCGCGATGCTCGCCTTCGCCCTGTCGATCGACGACTACGTCGTGACGAGCTTCGTCAACGGCTCGGAACAGACGTTCCCCCTGTGGATCGTGGGCGCCGTGAAGGTGGGCATCCCGCCGCAGGTGAACGTCATGGGAACCCTTATCTTTGGTATCGGCGTCCTGCTCGCCGTCGCCAATGCCATATCCGCCCGCAGGAAGACGACCCACTAAGGGACGTGAAATGTGTGAGCCTCTCGCACACTCGCACCGCCAGTAGTCCATTCGGCGTATCCGCCGCGCCCACCTGATCTGACGCCGCCAAGCCCCGTTGAGCCGAGCTCCGGGGCCATGCCTGTATTCCCCGAAGCCCGGTGTGACGTCCCGTCACGCCGCGCTTTCCCGTACCCCCACAGGTGACGACCCTTTTCGAGGCGAAGATGGACCCCCGACAGGCGCTGGCCGACGCCGAGCGCAAACCCTATTGGCTGCACGAAGACCCCCTGGAGCCGGAGACGCTGCCGCGTCTGTTCGGCCACACCACCGCCGACCTGGCCATCGTCGGAGGCGGTTTCTCCGGCTTGTGGACGGCCCTGCTGGCCAAGGAGCGCGACCCCCGCCGCGACGTGGTCCTGCTGGAGGGCCAGACCGTCGGCTGGGCCGCCACCGGCCGCAACGGCGGCTTCTGCCACGCGAGCCTGACCCACGGGCTGGGCAACGGCCTGGAGCGGTGGCCGTACGAGATCGCCGACCTGCACCGCATGGGCATCGAGAACTTCAACGAGATCGAAGAGACGATCAAGCGCTACGGCATCGACTGCTCCTTCGAGCGCACCGGCGAGATGAACGTCGCCACGGAGCAGTGGCAGATCGACGAGATGCGCGAGATCCACACGATCGGCCGCGAGCTCGGCATGGACATCCAGTACCTCGACCAGGACGAGGTGCGGGCCGAGGTCAACTCCCCGACCTACATCGCGGGCGTCTGGGAACGCGGCGAGTGCGCCATGATCGACCCGGCCCGGCTGGCGTGGGGCCTGCGCCAGGCGTGCCTGAAGCTCGGGGTCCGCATGTACGAGCACTCGCCGGTCCGCGAGATCTCCTCGCTGGGCCCCTCGCTCCAGCTCAAGTCGATGTACGGCACCGTGCGCGCCCGCCGGGTGGCCCTGGGCACCGGCGTCTTCTCGCCCCTGCTGCGGCGGCTCAAGTACTACGTCGTCCCCGTCTACGACTACGCCCTGATGACCGAGCCCCTCACCGAAGCGCAGCTCGACTCGATCGGCTGGAAGAACCGGCAGGGCATGGGCGACTCGGCCAACCAGTTCCACTACTACCGGCTGACCGACGACAACAGCATCCTGTGGGGCGGCTACGACGCCGTCTACTACAACGGCGGCCGGGTGCGCCCGACCTACGACCAGCGCGACACCACCTTCCACACCCTGGCCGAGCACTTCTACGAGACCTTCCCCCAGTTGGAGGACGTGCGGTTCTCCCACAAGTGGGGCGGCGTCATCGACACGTGCAGCCGCTTCTCGGCGTTCTTCGGCACCGGCTACGGCACCCGCCTCGCCTACGCCGTCGGCTACACCGGTCTCGGCGTGGCGGCCACCCGCTTCGGCGCCAACGTCATGCTCGACCTGCTCGACGGCCGCGACACCGAGCGCACCCGGCTGCACATGGTGCGCCAGAAGCCGGTGCCGTTCCCGCCCGAGCCCGTCAGGTCGGGGGTGATCCAGCTGACCCGGTGGTCGCTGGCGCGGGCCGACGCGAACGGCGGGCGCCGCAACATGTGGTTGCGCACCCTCGACCGGCTCGGGCTGGGATTCGACTCATGAGATCTTTACGTCAACACTGAGGGAATGAGAGTCGAGTTCACCGCAGGCACCCTCCGGCTCGCCGGCGAGCTGAGGGTGCCCACGGGCCCGGGGCCCCACCCGGCGCTCGTCTTCACCGGCCCCTTCACGGGCGTGAAAGAACAGGTCACCGGCCTGTACGCCGCCCGCCTCACCGATCTCGGCTACGTCACGCTGGCCTTCGACCACCGCAACTGGGGTGAGTCCGACGGCCAGCCCCGGCGGCACGAAGACCCGCAGGGCAAGCTCGAAGACCTGCGGGCCGCCGTGAGCTACGTGCGCTCCCGCCCCGAGGTGCGGTCGGATGCGATCGGCGCGGTCGGCATCTGCCTCGGCGGCGGCTACGCGCTGAAGTTCGCCGCCTTCGATCACCGGGTCAGGGTGTTCGTCGGCATCGCGGGCGGCTACAACAGCCCCTACACGATGCGGACCGGCGACTGGTGGCCCGGCGCGCTGAAGTCGTTCACCGAGGCGCTGGAGCGGCAGGACCTGGGGGCGCGGCCCGAATACGTACCGGCGGTCGGCGGCCCCGACGCCGCGATGGCCGGCGACGAGCCGTTCGAGTACTACGGCACCGCCCGAGGCGAGACCCCCGGCTGGGTCAACGAGGTGACGAGGGCCTCGTTGCGCGAGCTGATCACGATGGACAACATGATGGGCGCCGACTTCCTGTCGCCGAAGCCGGGGCTGCTGGTCCACGGCGTGGTCGACGCCTTCTGCGCGCCCGAGGGCGCCCACGAGGCGCACGCCCGGTTGTCAGAACCGCGCAAGCTGGTCTGGCTCGACGCCAAGCAGCACGTCGACCTCTACGACACCGAGCCCTACGTCACCCAGGCGGTCGCGGCCGTGGGCGAGTTCCTCAGCGTCCACCTGCCAGCCACCGCACGGGGTTCACACGGGTGACCAGGTCGGGCACGCCCTCGACGTCGAACAGCTTCGCGTAGCCCTCGCCGCCGTAGGGGCACAGCTCGTCGCGGCGGGAGACCCCCGAGGTGAACAGCACCCGCTCGCCGTGCCCGGCGTCGAGCAGCGTGAACACGTCGTCGGGGCAGGTGACGGTGACGTAGGCGCCGGTCTCGCAGATCTTGCGCTGGGCCAGCGGGTCGGCGGTCCTGACGTTGACCCGCTGCGGCGGCACCCGGTGGTGCAGCAGTGTCTCCAGCAGCGCCAGCCCCGACGCCGCGATCGGCAGGTCGGTGCGCAGCGACGCGCGGGCGGCGGCGACCGTCGCCCGCTCCTCGGCGGGGGTGGGGGTCTCGTCGTGGGCCGTGGCGACGATGAGGCCGGGCCGCGCGGAGGTGCCGTCGAGCCCGACGCCGATCTCCCGCAGCAGGTCGCCGGTGAGGTCGTCGACGCCCGACTTCCTGATCAGCTCCCCGGCGAACGGCTCGGGCCCGAAGCCGGTGGCGGCGACGATGGCGACCCGGCTGCCCGCGGCCATCCGGGTGAGCGCGGTCGTGTCGCGCCCCATGCCGAGGCCGGTGTGGTCGACGATCAGGGACAGGCCGAACTCGCGGTTGAGGCGGGTCAGCTCGGCGGTGACGTGGCCCTCTTCGTCGAGCCACCGTTCGGGATCCGACTCGACCCCGACGCCCCAGCGGGTGTCGGCCCGCAGGGTCTCCCAGGGGAGCACCGGGCCTTCGACGGAACTGACCGGGACGGTCCCGGCGACGGTCTGGATACGAGCCTCGAACATGACCGGACATTAGCCGATTTTGAGGCGTGATCAGGCCATTCTTGGGATTCCTTTACCCCGGAGTGTTAGCGTTTGTCGGCTCCGGGGAGGCGCAGGCCAGTTTGGCCGGGTCCTTCACGACGGTGATCTCGGCCAGGATCCGCCCCTGCGGAGGGATCGCGGGCGGCCGGCTGCCGCCGGGCACCCAGTAGACCCGGATGTCGTACTCGCGGTCGGCGTCGCGGGGGTCGTCGGCCCCGATGCGGACCGGCGCCCGCCAGGTGCCGTCGTCGCCGGGGGTCAGTTCGTGGACGACGCCTCCGGCGACCAGCCACAACGACCCGGTGCCGGGCGGGATGGCGGTGCCGGTGACGGTCGTGCAGGTCGGGCTGAAGCCGCCGTCGACGGGCCGGGTGATGTGCACCATGCCGTAGTTGACCGCGAGCGGCGCCCGCGTCACGGCGGCGACCGGGGGAGCGAATCCGGTCTGCCGCACCAGGGAGATGACGAGACCCGTGACCGTCAGCGCCAATCCCGCGACGGCGAACGGCAGGAGTTCGGATTTGCCGCGAAGGCCGATAATCAAAAGGGCCAAAGCGGCGAATCCGGCGAAAATGCTGACCGGCCCCAGGTATTTTCCGGATAAGTCCGGATCTACGAACGCCCAGGTCGCGGCGGCTGCGATCCCGCAGGCCGCGGCTGCGATCCGGCCGGCGATCGGCGCGTTTCCCATGAACGGGAGTATTCATCGCCACGCTGCCGGATTTGCGGTTTCGGCCGAGTTCGCGCGACCTGCCTGGTGAATTGCCGGAGTTATTGGTTTTTGTGACACCGCCCCTTGTGCTGAAAAGGGGCGGTGAAAGGGTCAGCCGTTCAGCGCGGGTGCCGGCCGCGCCGCCGGGGCGGCGGCCCGCAGGGCGACCTTGCCCGCGTTCGCCAGCGCGATCACGAGCAGGATCTCCAGCACGACCACGACCCGCTCCAGCAGGCCGAAGTACGCCTCCCCGCCGATCAGCGCCGACACCGGCGACGTCGGGTGGCTCAGCAGGTAGAAGGCCAGGAAGACGCCGCTCGCGCGGGCCAGCACGCCGACCGCCCCGAGCGGCCCCCGCCGCGTCAGGATCCAGCCGGCCACCGGCAGCGCGGTGAAGACCACGGCCGTCGACCAGCGGTGGATCTCGCCGCCCAGGGTGGTCACGTCGGCCGACAGGTCGGTCGGGAAGATGGTGCCCAGGACCAGCCCGGCCGCCGCCACGATCAGCAGCACCCGGGTCGCCGCGGTCCGCGACGGGTTGGGCTCGGTCAGGCTCCACGCGGTGGCCACGCAGCCGGCCGCCAGGGCCATCATGCCGAGGGCGAAGATCGTCTCGGTCGCGGTGTTCGTCACGGCGTAGTCGCTCAGCAGGCCGGTCATCGGATTGATCAGGTCGGCGAAGAAGAGGTGCAGGCCGAGCATCAGGAGCAGGGCCGTCGCCGGGCCCGCCGTGGCCATCAGGATCATCAGTCCCCCGGTTCAGTGAACAGCGGATATGGGTGCGCGGTGCACGAGTTCCCCGTAGATCGACTCGAAACGGGCCAGCGACTGCTCGTGCGTGTGGGTCGCGGCCAGGGAGAGGCTCGCCTTCGACATCGCGGCGCGTTCGTCGGGCCGGGTGAGGATCGCCTTGAGGTGCCGGGCCAGTTCGGAGACGTCGCCCGGCGTGTAGAGGTGGCCGTTGCCCTCGACCAGGTGCGGCAGCGCCATCGCGTTCGCGGCCACCACCGGCAGGCCGCTCGCCATCGCCTCCAGGGTGGCGATGCTCTGCAGTTCGGCCGTGCCGGGCATGCAGAACACGTCGGCGACGGCGTACGCCTGGGGCAGGTCGGCGTCCTCGACGAAGCCGAGGAAGCGCACGTTGTCGCCGGCGCCGACCCGGTGGGCCAGCTTCTCCAGCGCCTCGCGGCGGTTGCCCTGGCCGACGAAGACGGCCTGGCAGTCGAGGTCGTTGAGCAGCTTCGGCAGCGCCAGCACGATCTCTTCGAGGTGCTTCTCCTCGTCGAGGCGGCCGACGAACAGGATCGTCGGACGCTCTGGCACGCCGAACCGGCGGCGGGCCCAGGTCTGCGGCTGCGGGCGGAACCGCGACAGGTCGATGCCGCACGACACCGGCTCGACCTTGGCGCGCAGGCCCTTGGCCGACAGCAGGTCGGCGGCCAGCGGGGTCGGGGTGGTGACGTGGTCGGCCCGCTCGAAGATCCGGTTCAGGTCCTTCCAGGCCAGGTCGCCGACGCGGCGGCGCAGCCGGGCGGGCACCCCGGTGAACTGGAAGAGGTTGTCGGGCATGAAGTGGTTGGTCGCCACGACCGGCAGCCCGGCCCGCTTGGCGGCGGCCACGGCCGACCGGCCGACCACGAAGTGGCCCTGGGTGTGCACGACGTCGGGCGCGATCCGCCGCACCAGCCGGTCCATCGTGCGGCCGAGCCCGGCCGGGACGGTGAACCGCATCGTCGGGTGGACCAGCAGGCGGGCCGACCGGAGCCGGTGCACGAGCACGCCCTCGATCACGTCGGTGACCGGGGGGCCGTCGTCGGAGCTGCACACGACGTGGACCTCCGTCCCCCGGGCCGCCAGGCCCGAGGCCAGGCGGTGGGTGAAGTAGGCGGCGCCGTTGACGTCCGGCGGGTAGGTGTCGGTCGCGATCAGCACCCGGCGGGGGCGCGAATGCGCGACGGACGCCTCGGCGAGGGTGAGGCTCATGGGGGCTCCGTTCACCTTGACAGGGGGGTCGTTCGGGCGAGGGCGACCGTGCCGGCCGCCGCGAGGGCCGCGGCCGCCGTCGCCGCGAGGCCGTTGGCGGGCAGGGGTTCTCCGAGCAGGAGCGCGCCGAAGGACACCGCGGTGACCGGGTCGGCGACCTGCAGCGCCGCGAAGGCCACGCCGAAGTGCCCGATGGCGTACGCCTTCTGGAGCAGCATCAGCGCGCCGACCAGGGGGATCGGGAGGGCCAGCAGGAACCACAACTGGCCGGGCCAGCCGTCGGCGATGACGCGCATCAGGGTCGACGCGGCGCCGTACATGATCCCGGCGGAGACGGCCAGCAGGGCGGTGCGCCCCGGCGGGCCGATGCGGGTGGCGGCGGCCAGGCAGACGAGGGCGCCGCCGCCGGCCAGGCCCAGCATCAGGGTGACCTCGGCGGCGGTCATGCTTGGCGGCCCGGTCGGCACCGGGACCATCAGGACCAGCGCGATCAGGCCGATCGCGACCATCGCCCCGGCCGCCAGCTCGTGCCTGGACGTGCGGCGTCCGTGCAGGGCGGCGGCGATGGGCAGTGCGAACAGCAGGCTGGCCACACCCATGGGCTGCACGATCGTCAGCGGGCCGATGCTCAGGGCGTAGATGTGCAGCAGTCCGCCCGCGGCGATCACCGCCCCGCCGAGCAGCCAGCGCGGCCGGCGCAGCAGCACCCGCAGGCGGGGCTCGTTGCCGGTGGCCGCGACGTGCTGCTGGAGGGCCGCGCCGAGAGCGAAGAAGAGCGAACCGACGAGGGCTACGCCTGCGGACGGCGCCGCCGCGAGCATGGTCATGGTGCGGTCTCCTTTCCCCTGGATGAAGCCATGGCACAGTGGCCGCAACGCCGCGAATTGGCGTCCGGTTCGGGAACTCGTGGGAGATTTCCGCTGTCGTGCCTGACTGCTAACCGCAGCCTGGTTCAAACGGGTGGGAGATCCATCCGGGATCGCCCCTGAGATGACGACCGGTCATCCCTGGGGCGACCCCGGGCGGAGACCGGGGGTCAGCTCATGGTCTTGCCGCCGTTGACGGCGATACGCTGCCCGGTCACGAACCGGGAGGCGTCGGAGGCGAAGAAGGCCACCGTGTCCGCGACGTCGGCGGGGGTGCCCATGTGGGGGAGGGCGAGGGTCTTCCGGTACGCCTCGTGGTCGTCGGCCGGGACGGAGGCGTGGCGCTCGACCGGGATCCAGCCGGGTTCGACGGTGTTGACCGTGATCCCGTGGGGGCCGAGGGCGCGGGCCCACGACCGGGTCAGGCCGTGCATGGCCATCTTGGCCGAGACGTACTGGCTGAACTCGGGGTTGCCCAGGTCGGCGACCTCGGAGCCGATGTTGACGATCCGGCCGGTCCCGGCGGCCTTCATGGCGGGCAGCACCGCCTGGAGGATCAGCAGCGGCGCCTTGACGAAGAACTTCAGCTGGTCGAGGTGGTCGTCCCAGGTCAGGTCCTCGACGGGGATCTCCGGCTGGGGGCCGGTGGCGTTGTTGACCACGACCGCGACGGGCCCGGCGGCGGCCAGCGCGGCGGCCACCTGCTCCTCCGAGGTGACGTCGAACCGGGAGGTCTCGATCGAGTGGCCCCGGGCGCGCACGCGGTCGGCGACCGCCGTGGCCCCGGCCGTGTCGTGGGCGTAGTTGAGCACGACGTGCCACCCGTCGGCGGCGAGCCGTTCGGCGATGACGGCGCCGAGCCCGCGGCTGGCGCCGGTGACGAGAGCGGTTCCGAGAGACAAGAGGGTTCCTTCTTTCACGCCGGGACGGGGACAGGTGCCGATACTCGTGGACGCAGCACCGAGGCCGCCAGGGCGATGGCCGCCACGGCCGCGGTGACCAGGAGGAACGAGACGCGCGGGGAGAACGCGTCGGCGACCACGCCGAAGAGGGTGGGCCCGCCGAGCCCGGCGAACAGGGTCATCATGGCGATCCCCGACACGCCCTCGCCCGGCGTGGGCGCGGCGTCGGCGGCGGCGCTGAACGACTGCGGCACGACGGTGGCCAGCCCGAGCCCGATCAGCGCGAACCCGAGGGCGGCCACCCAGGTCGCTGGCGCGAACACCGCCAGCAGGCCGCCGGCCAGCGCGGTCAGCGCCCCGGCCCGGACGGTCCGGACGATGCCGAGCCGGACGATCACCGCGACCGAGCCCAGCCGCGAGAACGCCGAGGTGCAGGCGAAGGCGACGTAGGCCAGCGCCGCCGCGACGGCGTCGGCCCCGGTCACGTCGCGGACGTAGATGCCCGACCAGTTGACCACGGAGCTCTCGGCGAAGGAGGAGCAGAAGGCCACCAGCCCGATCGCGACCACCGACCGGGACGGCAGGCCGAGCCGTCGTTCGGGGGCGGGGGAGGAGGGGCGTACCGGCAGGGACCGGGCGGCCGACCAGGCGCCGCCCGCCGCCACGACGGCGACGGCGCCCAGGTGCAGCGGCGCGGCGACGGAGAAGGAGGCGGCCAGGGCGCCGGCACCGGCGCCGAGCAGCATGCCGACCGACCACATGCCGTGCAGGCGGGTCATGATCGGCTGCCCGGCGGCCTTCTCGATGCCGGACGCCTCGGCGTTGACGGCGACGTTGGAGGTCCCGGCGGCCGCGCCGTAGAGGACCAGGGCCAGGCAGAGAACGGGGACACTGGGGGACAGCGCGGGGAGCCCGAGGGTCAGGCAGTAGATCGGGACGAGGATCACGGTGGCGTCCCGCGCCCCGAATCGGGCCAACAGGGGCCCGGCGGCGAGCAGGCCGGCGACCGAGCCGCCCGCCGTGGCCAGCAGGACGAGACCGAGGGTGGTGGCCGACAGACCCAGGTGCTCCTGGATCCAGGGGATGCGCGTGGACCAGCTTCCCGCCACCATTCCGTGGCACAGGAAGACCAGTGAGATCGCGCGACGCATTTTCGTACTCCATGGTTCGAGGGGTACGATCAAATTAACAGTTAGGCTTCCTGATGATTAAGGCGACCCCCCGCACAGCTCGGGCGATCAACGACCGGATGGCGCTCGACCTGCTGGTCGAGATGGGCCCCCTGACCGCCCCGCAACTGCGCGAACTGACCGGCCTGTCCCGCCCGTCGGTCTCCGACCTGGTCGAACGGCTCCACGACGCCCGGTTGATCGAGCCGGCCGGCGAGACCGGCGCCGACCGGCGCGGCCCCAACGCGCGCCTGTGGCGGGTCGCGGCGGCGCGGGCCCACGTGGTGGGCGTCGACGTGCGCCCCGATCATGTGAGCGCGGTCTGCGCCGACCTGGCGGGCGAGACGGTCGGCGAGGCGGAGCTGCCGGGCCGGCCGGGGATCGTGGCGGCGGTGCGGGCGGTGGCGCGCGGGCCGCTGCACACCGTCGTCGTCGGGGCCCCCGGCCACGGCTCCCGCGACGGCCAGGAGGAGGAACACGAGCTGGGCGCCCGCGTGGTGATCGAGAACGAGGTCAACCTGGCGGCCATCGCCGAACACCGCGCCGGGGCGGCCGTGGGCCGCGCCGACTTCGCGCTGCTCTGGCTCGACTCCGGCACCGGCGGCGCGCTGGTGCTCGACCACAAGCTGCGCCGGGGCGTCTCGGGGGCGGCGGGCGAGGTGGGCTTCCTGCCGCTGCGCGGCGGCGACCTGCACGACCTCGTCTTCGAGGCCCCGCTCGACGTGCTGGCCGAACGGGTCGCGCTGGGCGTGGCGGCGATCGCCGAGGTCGTCGACCCGGGCCTGGTCGTCTTGGGCGGCGGCGCGGGCCATCGGGGCGGCGCGGAGCTGGCGGCGCGGGTCCAGCGGGCGGTCGAGGAGCTCTGCCCGGTGCCGGTGCGGGTCACCGCGAGCACGGTGGCCGACAACCCGGTGCTGCTCGGCGCCGCACTGCTCGCCCTCGACGCCGCCAGGGACGAGACGTTCGGCTAGTTCGCCAGCCAGATCGACAGGTTGAGCGCGGCGGCGAAGGTCACCCAGAGCAGATAGGGCACCAGCAGCCATCCGGCGGCGCGGCTGCGGCGCAGGAACATCACGATGTTCACCACGATCGCCGCCCACAGCAGCGTGATGTCGACGAACGCGGTCCCGTAGAGCCCGGCGCCGAAGAACAGCGGCGTCCAGAGGGCGTTGAGCACGAGCTGCACGACGTACGGGACGAAGGAGCGGTCGAGCCCGCGGGACTTCCAGACCAGCCAGCCGGAGATGGCGATCAGGGCGTAGAGGACGGTCCAGACCGGGCCGAACAACCACTGCGGGGGCGCCCACGGGGGCAGGTCGAGCCGGACGTAGACGGCGCCGGCGTTCGAGGCGGCGAGTCCGCCCGTAACCGCCACCAGGGCCACGACCAGCGCGAACACGAGGAGGCCGGGCCAGCGATACCGGGTCAGAGTGCTCATGACCGAACCCCTGCCCGCAGGAGCTCAGGTCAAGCGGCGGGCTCGGCGTGCAGCCGGTTCAGCACCCGCTTGAACGCCCACACCGACCCCGCGAACGCCACCCCGGTGATCAACGCCACCGCCGACGTGCGGACCAGCAGGTAGGTCGAGACGTTGTTGTGCAGCAGCAGCCAGATGCTCACCGCCGAGTTGCACATGAGCACGAAGGCCCACAGCAGAGTGATCCGGGCGAAGAACTGGCGCATGCGCTCGTGCTTGAGCACGAACTGCGGCAGGTGGATGTAGTCGAGCGTGAGCCGCTGGACCAGCGGCTTGTTCAGCCGTACGGAGGCCAGGAAGGCCAGCGCGATGCAGATCGTGCCGAGCTCGGGCTGGATGAAGTAGACCACCGCGTCGCCCGTCCACCACCCCAGCAGCGCCCGCACCGTGATCGCGATGGCCGCGAGGACCATCGTCCCGGGCACCGGCCGCCGCCGGACCAGCCGGTAGGCCACCCCGATGTAGACCCAGGAGACGGCGGCGATGAGCCCGCCGTCGAGCCCGAGCAGCGCGAACGCCGTGTAGAACACGGCGAGAGGCGCGACCACCCCCTCGAGCAACCGGGGGATCGCCGATTTGATCAGGGCGGTCAGCCGGGGAAGGGCGAACTGAGGGTGGGTCATGCTGCTCCTTCAGGCGTCGGAGCACCGACGCTAAAGCTTCCGCGCCTACCCATGGGGCAGTGTGTGAAAACCCGTTGGGGAGGCCGTGGCCGATTCGTTACAGTACCCGACCCCTAAGGGTGGTCGGGCTTACCCCCTAAGGGACATCTGCGGAGTTAGAGGGATCTAACCCTCAGGACAACAGGGCGTTCTCGGCCCTTTCTCCGGGCTCGTCCCTGATGCCGGAAGGCCCGTGACTCCGCTGAGGTGGACGTAGCCACCCCAGGAGGGACCACGTGACGGTCGAGCACATGAGACAGGACATCCGCACGGCGGAGGAGTACGCCGCCGGGATCCGGCGCCTGCTGGAACATCCCGATCTGCCCGACGAGCTGGGACCGGCCGTCGCCCGCACGCGCGACCAGGCGGGCCGGCTCCTCGACGCCACCCGGCGTCCCTACCAGCTCGGCGTGCTCGGCGAGTTCAGCGCCGGCAAGACGATGTTCATCGCCTCCCTGCTCGGGCTGGAGGGCCTGCTCATCGGCGACCAGCCCACCACGGGCAACGTCACCGCCTACTGGGTGCGCCAGGGGCGCTCCGGCGTCCCCACGGTCGTCACCGGCCGGCACGCGATCTACCTCACCGAGACCGCCGTCGCCCAGCGCCGGGAGTCGATCGGCCAGGAGCTGCACGCCGCCGGCCGCGCCCTGTCCGGCCCGGCCGCCGCCGGGTTCGAGCAGGCCGTCTGGGAGGCCGCGGCCAGGAGCGGCGACGGCCGCACGCTGCTGCGCTGGCACCAGGCCCACGCGGCCCAGGCCCCCAACCAGGTCCGCCGCCTGTCGGCCCAGCTCGTGGCCATCGCACTGGCCGTCAGGGAGTTCGGCAGCCGTCTGGGCGCCCGGCCGTCGATCACCGAGGCCGAGGCCGAAGACCTGCTGCTGATCTCCGAGCGGCGGCCGGTCTCCGAGCCCGACCCCTTCTGGATCGTCGACCACATCGCGGTGACCGTGGAGGTCGCCCCCGAGGTGCTCGACCTCGACCGGCTGCTCGGCGACGCCTCCTGGAACCACGAGGTCTCCAAGGACCGCATGGTGGTCTACGACTTCCCGGGCTTCCTCAACGACATCTCCGGCGAGCGCGACCTGACGCTGACCAAGACGCTGCTGCCCGACATGGACACCGTGATCGCCCTGCTCAAGGGCGGCAATCCCGACGGCATGGCGTCCGACGAGCTCACCTCGCTGCTGCGCGAGGTCTACCCCGCCGACCGGCGCGGGCGGGTGCTGGTAGGGGTGGGCAACCTCGGCGACGTCCAGGACGTCCGGCGGTTCGAGACCCCGGCCCTGCGGCAGGCGCAGTCCGACGACGAGGTGCTCGCCCAGGTGCCCACCCTGCGCAAGCTGCTCGACACCGCCGGGCGGCTCAACCCCGACGACGACCCCTTCTTCTACTCGGGGCTGACGGCCCTCCACCACATGGGTCTCTCGGGGTCGCTCGACAACCGGGTCGGGGAGGCCGTCAGGGTCGTCGAGGCCGCCGGGGCGGTCGCCGCCGGGTTGCCGCAGTCGAGCCGGCTGCGGACCCTGCTGACCGCGACCGCCCGCGACGGCGGCAAGGAACTGGTGCTCGACCGCCTCGCCGACCGGCTGGCCGGCTACGGCCTCACCGCCCGCCACAGCCGGGTCGTGAAGGAGCGCGCCGCCCTCGACCTGGCCGAAGGCGACCTGGAGGCGGCGCTCGACCAGGCGTCCCGGATGGTCTTCGCCTCGGCCGGGGCCGAGACGGAGAACCTGGTCAACCAGGTCAAGACCGTGCTGAGCAGCCTCAAGGCCGACCTGCCGCCGCTGCTCGCCGAGACCCTCGGCGGCGGCAACCCCTCGCTCATGGACGAGATCCGCGCCGACCTCATCGCCCGCGTCTTCGCCTGGCCCCAGTGGTGGGCCATCATGTCGACCGCGACCGGCACCGAGCTGCGCGCCGGTCCCGAGTCGACCGAAGAGTTCGTCGGCCCCTTCACCGCGGTCTGCCACGAGGTCTACGCGAGCTCACGGAACCTGGCGCTGGTCCGCTGGGAGCAGGCGGTGCTGGCCAAGGCCCAGACCCTCGTGACCGACGACCTGCGCCGCCGCCTCGCCGCCGTCGACCTCCCCGAGCAGGAGCGCGAGACGCTGGCCGCGCTGATCAGGCCCGCCGAGTGGCGCGGGATCCTGACCAACGCCGCCGCCGACCTGCCGCAGCCCGACACGCGCGGGGTCGAGCACGCCTTCCCGATGCGCCGCCCCCACCGGTTCGCCTGGTCGATCCCCCACGACGATCGCCCGGCCGAGGACGCCTGGTTCGTGCACCAGCTGCACCCCGTCCACGTGATCCGGCTCCGGCAGCAGGTCGTCGACGCCGCCGACATGGTGGTCCGAGACTGGCTCGACGCGCTGCGCCCGCTGGCCGACGCGCAGATCAGAGGGGGTCTGGAGACGCTGGAGGACATCCTGGAGCAGATCCGCGCCGACGTCGTCCGCCGCCCGGCGCAGGCCAAGGGCACCCCGCTGCTGGAGGAACTGCGCAAGCTGCGCGCCGCCTACCCCAGCGGCGGCGTCAACGTCGGGTTCTCCCGGTTCGCCGACTGGAAGAAGGGCGCGTAGATGGAGATCTACCTCGCCGGCCCCGACGGCGGCCGGGTGACCGACGTCAGAGTGCCCGGACCGCTGCCGCTCCCGATCGTGGTGCCCGAGCGCGACGCCGTCATCCGGTCGATCACCGTCGAACCCGCCGGGGCGCTCGCCGCCCGCTGGACGCCGCAGGTCCCGCCGGGCGGCATGAGCCTGCGGGGCGGCAGCGCGTGGCGGCTGCTCGGGCCGGTGTCGGCCGGGCCCTCCGACGCGCCGGCCGAACCGGCCGTCTTCACCTGGACCATCACCTACGAGTACGAGGGCGGAAACCGCCGAATGGCCGAGAGCCGTGTCACCGTCAGTCCCGAGCCCACCCCCGACCTCGACGTCAACAGCGGCTGGATCGCGCTCGACTACGGCACCAGCACGACCTCGATCACCCTGTTCGACCAGCGCCGCCAGCACGCCCTGATCGGCTTCCCGCCCTCCCAGCGGGAGGTGCTGCGCCGGGAGCTGACCCTGCGCTTCGACGGGCACCCCGGCTTCGGGCTCGACGGCCAGAGCTGGCAGCGCTTCCTGGCCGCCACCGGCAGCACCCTGGCGACCGCCGGGGGGAGCGCCGACCCGCTCCAGGCCGCCAGGGCCGTCCTCGACAACGACACCTCCACCAGCGGCGCCGGGCTCTACCGGCTGCTGCTGACGATGGAGCGCCAGGCCGCCCAGGTGCGGCAGCCGATCGTGTCCCAGGCGCTCCAGGGGCTCTACCGGGCGGCCTTCGACGTGCCGCCGATCCGGGAGCAGCGGATGATCAGGATCCCGCTGCACGCGGGGGAGGAGACGATCGACAGCGAGATCGCCGTCCACGGGCTCGACCCGCTGACCGTCAGCATGGCGGCCGACGGCCACCGGCCGGGCGGGTCGGCCGAGCCGCTCGCGCCGGAGGTGCGGTCGCAGCGCAGCCTCAAGCAGTTCCTCGGCTCCGCCCGGTCGCTGCCGGGCCTGCCGGCGGGCCATCCGGTGACGCCCGACGACGTGATCGCCGCCGCCTGGGCCGGCCTGATGACCGAGAAGGTCGCCAAGTACTGCCACGACCACCCCGACGAGGTGTCGACCAAGCCGATCACCCACGCGGTGGTGACCTACCCGACGGTGTCGCCGCCCCGCATCCGCCAGGACGTCGAACGGCTGGCCCGCCGCATCGGCATGCGCCAGGTCGTGACCGCGTACGACGAGGCGACCGCCGCCGCGATGTTCTACCTGATGCGCGACTTCGCCGGCGACCAGGCGGTCGGCATCGAGGCGTTCCGGGCGCACACCCGCCAGGTGGGCGACAAGCAGTGGCACCGCAACATCCTGGTCGTCGACATCGGCGGCGGCACCACCGACATCGCGCTGCTCGGCATCACCCTGCTCGACCAGACCGTCTACGGGACCGGCCGCGACGAGCGGGTCCAGGGCCGCTACTACGCGCTGCGCCCGGCCGTGCTGGCGAAGGCGGGCCGGGCCCAGCTCGGCGGCGACCGCATCACGCTGGGCGTCTTCAAGCACCTGAAGGCGCTGCTGGCCGACGCGGTGCTGACCCGGTCGCCCCGGCTGGTGCGCGAGGAGTACCCGGGCTACCTGACCGGCGGCGTCTACGTCCCCGGCTCGCTGCTGGCCCCCGCTGCCGGCCCCGACGCCGAGCAGCGCCGGGCCGACCTGATCGAGAAGGTGGTGCCGACCCGCTGGGCGAGCGCGGCCGGTGACCGGCACGCCGCCGAGGAGCGGTTCCGGCGCCTGTGGAGCCAGGCCGACCTGGCCAAACGCCAGCAGTCGAGCCACGAGGGCGACTACGTGGTGCGCCGGGTGCCCGAGCTGCTCCAGCTGGAGGGCCGGGCCCGCGACCTCACCGAGCCCGACGAGGTGGTGATCAAGCAGGAGGAGATCAACCGCATCGTCGAGGAGGTGGTCAGGGACGCCTTCGCCATCGCCCTCAGCGTGGTCAAACGGCGGCTGGGCCGTGACGAGAAGGGCGTGCCCGACGTCCTCGACAAGGTCATCATCTCCGGCGGCACGTCGGCGCTGCCGCAGGTCCGCAGGGTCCTGCTGGAGACGTTCGCGCAGGCCGGCGACCACGTGAACTGGAACCCCCTCGACGTCGTGTACGACCCCGTCTTCGCCAAGACCGGCACCTCGATCGGCGCCTGCTGGGCCGAGCACGTCCGCCAGAAGGGCTACGCCAGCGCCTCCCAGGCGACCCAGCGGGTGCGGCGCGGCCTGACGGAGCTCTACATCGACGTGGACAACCTGTTCCACGCGCTGCCCAACTCGCTGGTCTTCGACGCCACCGGCGGCCAGCTGTTCCCGATCTTCCAGGTCGGCGAGCGGTTCGACCGCATCGAGGTCGACGGCGAGATCGAGGGCCGCCGCCGCTACGGCGACTGGATCCCCGTGCCGCAGAACATGGCGATCTACCGCCAGCCGTTCGCGGTCGAGGAGGAGCGCAGCCTGTGGAGCCACCTGAACACGCACGACCTGCTCAGGGGCCGGGTGCCGGCCGAGCAGCAGGCCGACTGGCACCGGCAGGTGCAGGTGACGTTCGAGGTGAACGAGCGGGAGATGGTCACCGCCCACTTCTGCCACCAGTCGGGCCCCGTCCACGCGCCCCGCTTCGGCCCGGCCAAGGCGACCCGCGGCCTGGTGGCCAGAGACGAGGCGGGCCGTTTCGTGCTCCAGCGCGACATCGTGGTCAACCCCTACACGGCGGGCGGCCTGGCCTCCGCCCCGCAGCCGATCTTCGCGGCCGGGACGGTGCTGAGCGACCGCCTGCTCACCGACGACGGCCGCCACGCCGCCGGTCTGATCGGCCGCCCGCTGCCCAAGGACGTGCCCGGCGACGGGCTCTGGACCTTCTACACCCCCGAGCCCGGCCGGCCCGACTCCCTGACCCAGATCGGCGAGTCGGTGCGGGCCCCGAAGGCGGGGCTGCTCGGCGCCGACATGGTGCCGGTGCTCGACGCCGAGGGGCGGCTGACCGTGGAGTCGGGCTACGTGCGCTTCCGGGAGGCGCGGTCCCCGGCCGACGTCGTCGCCGACCCGGGGTCGGTGTTCAGCGTCGCGATGACCCCGGGCGACCCCGACGTCGACGAGAAGCTCAACCCGTTCACCGGCAGCCACTGATGGCGCTGGAGGAGACGCTGCGCGCGGTCCTGTCCCAGACCGCGACCGCGCCCGCGGCGCTGACGAAGGGATTCCTGACCGGGCTGCGCACCGCGCTGGACGCCCTGCCGGCCGGGCCGGGCACGGCCGAACTGGCCGCCGACCTCGACGCCGTGCTGGCCGCGCCGGAACCCCAGCGGCCGGTCGCAGTGGCGAGCGCCGCGAGCCCGCTGCGCGAGGCCCTGCTCGACCTGGCCGAACGGATCGCGCCCGGCTCGACCTCGCCCGCCCACGACGAGGGCGTGTTGTGGACCGCCGTCCACCTCAACGCGCTGCGGCTGTCCCGCCGCGACGCCGACCTGGTACGCCGGGCCGCCGAGGAGGCCGCCCTCAGGGCGGGGGCCCGGCCCGGCAAACCGGGGGCGGCGGTCACCCTGCCCGGCCCCAAGGACGAACGGCTGATCCCGGCGCTGAAGGTCGGCGGCCGCACGGTCGCGCCCGGCCTGGCGGTGGGCGTCGGCGGCGCGCCGCAGACCGGCGGGCCGGTCCCGGCCGACCTGGCGGCCTTCGCGGCGATGGTGCCGGTCCTGGCCGGGCTCGACCCGGGGCTGCACCACTGCCTCCAGGCGCTGGAGTTCTCCGGCCTGCGCGGCCTGGCCGAACCGGCCGCCCTGACCGGCTACGTCGGCCAGCTGAACCAGCGCCTGGAGGAGGTCGCCGGGCGGCCGAGGCACTCGGGCCCGTGGCTGGAGTCGGTGGTCCGCCTGCACGAGGCGCTCTGCTCGGTCGTCCACCTGCCGCCCGCGCCGGAGGACTCCTGGTGGGGGGAGTGGCGCATCGCCTGCAACGACGCCCTGTCGGACGCCGCGCTCGACTCCGGCGCGGGAACGGTCAAGTTCCCGCCGGGCCGCTACCGCTCGGCGGGCGACCTGACCCGCCACGACATCGCCATCCACTACCCCGAACGGCCCGGCCAGGTGCTCGCGTGCGTGCGGGCGTGGTCGAGCGTGCACGGGATCGAGACGCCGGGACGGGTCATCTATGCCAGCTGAACTGGTCGTCTGGCCGTCCGACGACGACTACGTCCGGGCCCTGAGCGGGCCGGCGGAGTTCGGCGCGGGGGAACTGCGCGGCGCCTGGGTGGCCATGGACGGCCCCGACCGAGCGCGCAGCTTCCCCTGGCCGGGCGGGATCGGGTTCGAGGTGACGGCCGAGAGCGAACTCGTGCTGCTCTGTTTCACCTCGGCGGCGGCCTCCGACCGCTGCCACCGGCTGGCCGCCGAGGGGGGCGGCGACCTGCACTGGCACCACCGGGGCATCGCCATGGACGGCCGGTGGGTCCCGGTCGCCACCTGCGAACGCGGCGCCTTCGACCCCCGGACCGCCTTCTGGGCCGAGCCCGCCGAGCCGACCCGGGAGCTGCGCGTGCCGAGGATCCCGACGGCCACGATCGAGCCCGCCGCGCCGCCGCCCCCGCCCGTCGTGCCCCGGCCCGCGCTGCCGGTGTGGCTGCTGCCGGTCGTGGCCGTGATCACCACCCTGGCGCTGGCCGGGCTCGTGCTGGTGTCGCTGGCATGACCCGCGCCCGCGCGCTCGTCGCGCTCGTCTGCGTGCTGGCCGCCCTCGTCGTCGCCCAGGCGCTAATCGCCCGCGCCAAGGTGGCGGGCCTGCGCGACACGATCGAGGTGTACGAGGCCAAGGGCGCCGTCTCCGCCTCGACCCTGGCCGGGGCCCGATTGCGGGCGAAGGTCGTGGCCGGGCTGGCGAACACCCGGTGCGACGGCCTGCCCGAGTGCGCGCAGGCCAACCCGGTCACCGTCGAGCCGTGCGACGGCGGCCTGTGCGTCTCCCATGCGTGGTCGGGCCGTGAGCAGGTCGCCGGCGGAGAGGCCGCGGGTGCGGCCGAGGTCGCCGGCTGCGAGGGGGCCCGCTGGCGGTTCACGTTCGAACCGGCGCGGGCCGCCTTCGACCCGGAGGCCGGGTTGTGGTTCGTCACCGCGTTCGACGCCCGGCTGCGCCTGTCGAGCCCGAAAGGCGGCTGCGCGGCGGTCTGGGAGGCAACCGGCGCGCGGGTCTAGAGGCTGGTGGTCGCCAGCTTCGCCCCGAACCCGAGGAACACCGCGCCCACGCCCGTGGTCAGCCCCGCCGAGAGCACCTTGCGCTGCCGGAACTGCCCGGCCAGGAAGGTCCCGCCGAAGATCAGCGCCGACAGGTAGAGCACCGAGAACACCTGCAGGATCGCGCCCAGGATCAGGAACGACAGGGCCGGGGCCGCGTAGGTGTGGTCGACGAACTGGATGAAGAACGAGACGAAGAACAGGATCGCCTTCGGGTTCAGCAGGCTGATGACCAGCGCCTTGCGGAAGGGGTCGGCCGAGGGCGCGGGGGTCTCGATCTCGCCGGTCACGGAGCGCCTGCGCCACGCGCCCCAGATCATCGTGAGCCCGATGTAGGCCAGGTAGGCGGCGCCCGCGTACTTCACGATCGTGAAGAGCAGTTCGCTGGACATGAGCAGCGAGGCCGCGCCCGCCGCCGAGGCGATCATGAGCACCGAGTCGCCGATGAAGACGCCGGCCGCCGCGCGGTAGGCGTCGCGCACGCCGCGCTGGGCCGCGGTGGAGAGCACGAACAGGGAGTTCGGGCCGGGGAGGAGGACGATCAGGAACGCGCCGATGACATAGGTCCATATGTCGGTGATGCCGAAGAACACGTGGTCACGATACTCCGTGGGGCTTTACCGGTAATTCCTATATGTTTAGTATGAAATGCATGACCGAACCCCCCACTCGGCAGGAGAGCCGGACCCAGTTCAACGAGGACTGGGCGGCCACCGTCATCGGGCTCGTCCTGCTCGTGCTCGTCATCGTCGGCGTGATCCCTCCGGGGCTGATCCCATGACCGGAACGCGGTCTCAGGCTCAGTCGCCGGCCCGGAACGCCGGTCTTCACGCCGTCCTCGGCGTCGTCGTCGTGCTGGTGCTCGGCGCGGCCACCCGGTTCCTGGAGAAGAACGTCCCCGTCTGGTTCGAGGGCGATGTCGCCAAGGCCATCGAATATCCCGTCTACGCCATCGTCCTCGGACTCATCGGCAATGCGATCCTCACCGCCACCGGGTGGCGGGAGCGGCTCGAAGGCGGCTTCCGGACCGAGTTCTTCATCAAGACCGGGCTCGTGCTGCTCGGGGCGTCCATCAACCTCAAGGTGATCGTCACGGCCGCCGGGCCGGCCGTCATCCAGGGCATCCTGCTCATCACCAGCGTGTTCCTCTTCACCTGGTGGCTCGCCGGGCGGCTCGGGATCGACGACAAGCTGCGCGCGTTGTTGTCGTCGGCCGTGTCGATCTGCGGGGTGAGCGCGGCCATCGCGGCGGCGGGGGCCGTCCAGGCCCGGAAGGAGCAGCTCGCCTACACGGCCAGCCTGGTGATCGCGTTCGCGCTGCCGTCGATCTTCCTGGTGCCGTGGCTGGCCTCGGTGTTCGGGCTGAGCGACGAGGTCGCGGGCGCCTGGATCGGCGGCAACATCGACACCACCGCCGCCGTGACCGCGGCCGGGGCGCTCGTCGGCGAGGACGCCCTGGCCGTCGCCTCGATCGTGAAGGTCACCCAGAACGCGCTGATCGGGATCGTGGTGATCGCGCTGACCGCGTGGTTCGCGTTCCGGGTCGAGCGCACGCCCGGCGCGAAGGCGCCCGGGATCGGGGAGTTCTGGACGCGGTTCCCGAAGTTCGTGCTCGGGTTCGTGGCCGCCTCGGTGATCGCCACCTGGTATCTCGGCACCGTCCCCGCCGCCGACGGCAAGGAGGTCATCGCGGTCGCCAACGACCTGCGGGTGTGGTTCCTGATCCTGGCCTTCGTGAGTATCGGCCTGGAGTTCAAGGTGAGTTCGTTGCGCGAGGCCGGCTGGCGGCCGGTCGTGGTGTTCGGCAGCGCGGCGGTGCTCAACCTGGTCCTGGCGCTCGGGCTCGCGCTGCTGCTCTTCAGCGGCTTCACCGTGTGAGGTAAGTCACAATCCGGAGCTTGGAACGTGCCTGAGGGTGACGCCCCTTGTTCGGGGCGTCACCCTGCCGGTAGCTTCACACCCCGACGTCGCGGCGGCGGAAGCCCCACAGGCCCGCCGCCGTCAGGACCACGGCCACCACGGCGAGCACGACCAGCGGAAGCGCGGTCACCTCGCCGCCGGGGAGGTGGGGCGTGTGGGTGAACGGCGACAGGTCGAGCACGGCCTGGCTGAGCTGGAGCAGTGCGCCGATCTGTCCCAGCAGCAGGCAGATCGCCAGGATCCCCCACGCCACCCCCGTCAGCCGGGGCAGCAGGCCGAACAGCGCGACGGTCAGGCCCGTCAGGGTGGCCGCCGCCGGAGCCTGCGCCAGCGCCGCGCCGATCAGCCGGGGGACCTGGCCCAGGTCGCCGACGTCCGCGCCGTAGGTGAGGCCGAGACCGGCGCCGATCATGAGCAGCGCCACGATCGGGCCGGCCACCGCGAAGACCACGTGGCCGAGCGCCCACGGCACCCGCGCGGTCCCGGTGGCCAGCACCGGTTCGGCGCGCATCGTGCTCTCCTCCGCGCGCATCCGCAGCGCCGCCTGGATCCCGTAGGCCGCCGCCGCGATCGCCGCGATGCCCAGCAGGGTGGAGATGAAGGTGTCGGTGAGCGACACCCCGCCGCCCAGGCGGGCGAACAGCTCGGCCAGCTCCGGGTTGCCGTTGAACGCCTCGGTCGCGCCGGACACCGCGCCGCCGAAGGCCAGCCCGAAGATCAGGAAGCCGACGCTCCAGCCGGTCAGCAGCCCCCGCTGCAACCGCCAGGCCAGCGCGAACGGGCCGGTCAGCGAGGTCGAACCGGCCGGGCCGAGCCGGGTCGGCACCAACCCGCCGCCCACGTCGCGGCGGACCGAGAGCCATCCGGCCAGCCCGGCCAGCAGCGCCGCCAGGCCGAAGGAGGCCAGCAGCGGCAACCAGGTCTCGTCGGCGAACGGCTGGGTGTACTGGCCCCAGGCCAGCGGCGAGGCCCACGACAGGCCCGACCCGGTCGCGTCGCCGGCCGCCCTGATCAGGTAGGCGAGGCCGAGCACGGCCAGCCCCAGCCCGCGCGCCGGTCCGGCGTTCTCGGTGAGCTGGGCGGCCACCGCGCCGACGGCGGCGAACACGATCCCGGCGAACGCCAGCGACAGGCCGAGCAGCAGCGAACCGCTGGAGAAGCCCATGAAGGCCGCCGTCAGCAGGCCCAGCACCAGGTCGGCGCCGACCGCCACGACCAGCGCGGCGGCGAGCGGGGCGTGCCGTCCGACGACGGTCGCGGCGACCAGTTCCCGCCGCCCGGCGTCCTCCTCGGTACGGGTGTGCCTGATCACCACGAGCACGTTGATCAGCGCGACGATCAGCAGGGTCAGCCCGGCCCGCTGGGTGGCCAGGGCGCCGACGCTCGACCCGTAGATCGGGCCCAGCATCGCCTCGATCGAGGGGATGCCCGCCGTGGTCCGGGCGTACAGCTCCCGGGCCTCGTCGGTGGGCGTGAGCTCGGCGAAGCTGGCGGCGTACACGGCCGGGAGCGCGGCCAGGATCAGCACCCACAGGGGGAGCAGCACCCGGTCGCGCCGCAGGATGAGGCGGATCAGGTGCCGGAGGCCGGTCATCTCGCCGCCCCCTGGTAGTGGCGCATGAAGAGCTCTTCGAGGGTGGGCGGCTGGGAGGTGAGGCTGCGCACGCCGGCGGCCGTCAGGTGCTTCAGCGTGTCGTCGAGCCGGTCGGTGTCGACCTCGAAGCGCACCCTCGTGCCGTCGACGACCAGGTCGTGCACGCCCGGGATCGTGGTGAGGGGGGTGGCCAGGTCGGCGCTGATCGACGTGCGGGTCAGGTGGCGCAGGTCGGTCAGGGTGCCGCTCTCGACGGTCTGGCCGTTCCTGATGATGCTCACCCGGTCGCACAGCTGCTCGACCTCGGCCAGGATGTGGCTCGACAGCAGGACCGTGCGGCCCGACGTCTTCTCCTCCGCGATGCACTCCCGGAAGACCTCCTCCATCAGGGGGTCGAGGCCGGAGGTGGGCTCGTCGAGGATGAGCAGTTCCACGTCCGAGGCGAGCGCGGCGACCAGGGCGACCTTCTGCCGGTTGCCCTTGGAGTAGGCGCGGCCCTTCTTGCGCGGGTCGAGGTCGAAGCGCTCCAGCAGCTCGGCGCGGCGTTGGGGGTTCAGCCCGCCGCGCAGCCGGCCGAGCAGGTCGATGACCTCGCCGCCCGACAGGTTCGGCCACAGGGTGACGTCGCCGGGCACGTAGGCGAGGCGGCGGTGGAGCGCGGTGGCGTCCTTCCACGGGTCGCCGCCCAGCAGGCGGGCCGACCCGGAGTCGGCGCGCAGCAGCCCGAGGAGGACACGGATCGTGGTCGACTTCCCCGATCCGTTCGGGCCCAGAAAACCGTGCACCTCCCCGGTCCTGACCGTGAGGTCGAGTCCGTTGAGCGCGTGCGTCCGGCCGAAGGTTTTGTGGAGGCCGGACACCAGGATGGCGTTTTCCATGGTTCGGACCGTACGCTCGTTTCACAAATTTGTGAAATCTATGACGCGTATGAATCGCGTATATATTTTGGTGGGGAGGTTGGATGCGAGACGAAGAACAGGTACGCATGGCCACCGAGCGGATGGCCATGGTGTTCACCGGCTGGGGCTTTCCCCGGATGGCCGCCCGGGTGCTGATGACGGTGATGATCGCCGACGAGGACGCGCTCACGGCCGGGCAGATCGGCGAGCGCCTGGGGGTGAGCCCGGCGGCGGTGTCGGGGGCGGTGCGCTACCTGCTCCAGGTGGGGATGCTGGCCAAGGAGCCGCAGATCGGCTCGCGCAGCGACGTCTACCGGCTGCCCGACAATCCCTGGTACGAGGCGACGGTCCTGAAGAACGACCTGTTCATCTCGCTGTCGGCGATGGCCGAGGAGATCGGCGTCGCGCTGGGGGAGGACACCCCGGCGGCCCGCCGGGTCATGACCATGAACGAATACTTCAAGTTCGTCCACGAGTCGCTGCCGATGCTCATGGACCTCTGGCGGAAGTACAAGATCGAACATGGGCTCTGACTGACAGAGTGGTCTGACACTTGTTGACATAGACCGCCTCGGAGTTCCGGGGCGGTTTCGTCATGTTTCACCGGATAACGGGATGGGCCTTGTGACGCGCGGATCGGCGGGCTACGATCCCCCCAACTCTTAGGAAACTTTACTAAAAGAAGCTTCGACTCACCGCGTCAAGTCACCGGACGCATCCACAGCCTGTCCTCCCACTCCCCCCACCAGAGGTTGTGACATGCAACGTAGGTATGTCTGGCGAACGCTGACGGCGGTCTTCTCGCTCGCGCTCGCCTTCGTCGTGATCCCCTTCGCCGCGAGCCCGGCCAGCGCCGCCGCGACGGCGACGTTCACCAAGACCTCCTCGTGGGGGTCGGCCTTCGAGGGCAAGTACGTCATCACCAACAGCGGCCCCAACGCGGTCAACGGCTGGTCGCTCGCCTTCGACCTGCCCTCCGGCGGCGCCGTCAGCTCCCAGTGGGACGCCACGCTCACCCGCAGCGGCCAGCGCTTCACCTTCTCCAACGTCGGCTGGAACGGCACCATCCCGGTCGGCGGCTCGGTGAGCTTCGGCTTCATCGCCAGCCCCGGCAACGCCACCCCCGCCAACTGCACCGTCAACGGCGTCTCGTGCGGCGGCGGCACCAACCCCTCGCCGTCGCCCTCGCCCTCGCCGCAGCCGGGCGTGCCCGGCAAGCCGGGCACCCCGTCGGTCACCGGCACCACCGGCTCGTCGATCTCGCTCTCGTGGGGCGCCTCGTCGGGCACCGTCACCGGTTACCGCGTGTACGAGGGCGGCACCCAGCGCGCCCAGGTCACCGGCACCACCGCCACCATCTCAGGGCTGGCGTCGTGCACCGGGAAGACGTACACGGTCAGGGCCTACAACGCGCAGGGCGAGTCGACCGCCAGCGACGCCGTGAGCGGCTCCACCACCGGCTGCCCGATCGGGCCGCTGCCCAAGCACTTCCTCACCGGCTACTGGCACAACTTCGTCAACCCGGCCACCGAGCTGAAGCTGTCGGCGGTGCCGAACGAGTACGACCTGATCGCCGTCGCGTTCGCCGAGGCCACCAGCACCCCGGGCCAGGTCACCTTCGCCCTCGACAGCGGCCTCGCCGCCGCCGTCGGCGGATACACCGAGGCCCAGTTCAAGGCCGACGTCCAGGCCAAGAAGGCGGCGGGCAAGAAGGTCATCATCTCGGTCGGCGGCGAGACCGGCCGCGTGCAGGTCGCCAGCAGCGCCGCCGCGACCCAGTTCGCCAACTCGGTCTACTCGATCATGCAGACCTACGGCTTCGACGGCGTCGACATCGACCTGGAGAACGGCCTCAACGCCCAGTGGATGGGCGACGCGCTGCGCCAGCTGCGCAGCCGCGTCGGCTCGTCGCTGATCATCACGATGGCCCCGCAGACGATCGACATGCAGTCGACCGGCATGGAGTACTTCAAGCTGGCCCTCGGCATCAAGGACATCCTCACGGTCGTCCACATGCAGTACTACAACTCCGGCTCGATGCTCGGCTGCGACCAGGCGTTCGCCTACGGCCAGGGCTCGATCAACTTCCTCACCGCCCTCGCCTGCATCCAGCTGGAGAACGGGCTGCGCGACGACCAGGTCGCCCTCGGCCTCCCGGCCGGGCCCGGCGCGGCCGGCGGCGGCGTGGTCGCCCCGTCGATGGTCAACCAGGCCCTCACGTGCCTGGCGACCCGCACCAACTGCGGCAGCTTCGTGCCGCCGCGCGCCTACCCGGGCATCCGGGGCGCGATGACCTGGTCGATCAACTGGGACGCCAGCAACAACTGGAACTTCTCCCGGACCGTCCGCCCCCACCTGAACACCCTGCCGTAGATGAAGATCCGCAGCCTCATAGCAGCTGCGGCCCTCGTGCTGGGCGGCGCGTTCGTCGCGTCGCCCGCCCAGGCCGCCAACATCGCCGCCAACCCCGGCTTCGAGTCGGGCCTGACCGGCTGGACGTGCTCCTCGGGCGCCCAGGCCGTCACCACCCCCGTCCGTTCGGGCTCCGGAGCGCTGGCCGCCACCCCGGCCGGCAGCGACTTCGCCCGCTGCTCCCAGACCGTGACCGTCCAGCCGAACACCGCCTACACGCTCTCGGCGTGGGTGCGCGGCCCCTACGTCTTCCTCGGCGCGATCGGGTTCTCCGAGACCTGGGCCGCGCCCGGGGCGAGCTGGGCCCAGCTCACCCGCGCCTTCACCACCGGCGCCTCCCAGACCTCCGTGACGATCTACCTCAACGGCTGGTACGGCCAGGGCACCTACTACGCCGACGACGTCGTGCTCGACGGCCCCGGCGGCAACCCGCCCGGCCCGCAGCCCCCGGCCGCGCCGGTCCTGTCGTACAGCCAGACGACCACCGACGTGAACCTGTCGTGGCCCGCGGTCTCGGGCGCCACGGGGTACCGCGTCTACCGCAACGGGTCGCTGATCTCCTCGCCGACCGCGACGGCCTACACCGACCGGCCCTCCGCCGGGACCCACGGCTACCAGGTCAGCGCGGTCAACGCGGCCGGCGAGTCGGCGCGGTCGAACACCGTCACCGCGACGGTCGGCAGCGTGCCGCCGCCGCCCACCGGCCTGCCCAAGCGGGTCATGGTCGGCTACCTGCACGCCTCGTTCGCCAACGGCTCCGGCTACACGCGGATGGCCGACGTGCCGAACGAGTGGGACGTCATCAATTTGTCGTTCGGCGAGCCGACCTCGGTCACCTCGGGCGACATCCGCTTCACCCAGTGCCCGGTCGCCGAGTGCCCCAACGTGGAGACCGAGGCGCAGTTCATCGCGGCCATCCGGGCCAAGCAGCAGGCCGGCAAGAAGGTGCTGATCTCGATCGGCGGCCAGAACGGCCAGGTGCAGCTCACGACCACGGCCGCGCGCGACAAGTTCGTCCAGTCGGTCGGCGCCATCATCGACAAGTACGGCCTCGACGGTCTCGACATCGACTTCGAGGGCCACAGCCTGTCGCTGAACGCCGGTGACACCGACTTCCGCAACCCGACCACCCCCGTGATCGTCAACCTGATCGCGGCGCTGCGCTCGCTGAAGGCGCGCTACGGGAGCCGTTTCATCCTGACCATGGCTCCAGAGACGTTCTTCGTGCAGCTCGGCTACCAGTTCTACGGTTCGGGCCAGTGGGGCGGCGCCGACCCGCGCGCGGCCGCGTACCTCCCGGTCATCCACGCGATGCGGAACGACCTGACCCTGCTCCACGTGCAGGACTACAACTCCGGGCCGATCATGGGCCTGGACAACCAGTACCACACGATGGGCGGCCACGACTTCCACGTCGCGATGACCGACATGCTGCTCGCCGGCTTCCCGATCCAGGGGAACACGAACAACGTCTTCCCGGCGCTGCGGCAGGACCAGGTCGCCATCGGCCTGCCGTCCTCCCCGCAGGCGGGCAACGGCTTCACCACCGTCGCCGAGGTCCAGAAGGCGTTCGACTGCCTGGCCAAGGGCGTCAACTGCGGCCCCTACCGGCCGCGCGGCGTCTACCCGAACCTCCGGGGTCTGATGACCTGGTCGATCAACTGGGACCGGTTCAACAACTTCGAGTTCTCCCGCAGCCACCGCTCCTACCTCAACGCGCTCGGATAGGACGTGTACCGATGAAACGCTTACGCGTGCTCCTCGCGGCCTCCATCGCCTTCGCGGGTGTCCTCGTCGCCACCCCCGCGCACGCCGCGCCCGCCACCGCCGTCTTCACCAAGACCTCCGAATGGGGGTCCGCCTTCGAGGGCAAGTACGTCATCACCAACGGCACCACCTCGACCATCAGCGGCTGGTCGGTCGCCTTCGACCTGCCCTCGGGCGGCAACGTCAGCTCCCAGTGGGACGCCGTGCTCTCCCGCAGCGGCCAGCGCTTCACCCTCTCCAACGTGGGCTGGAACGGCTCCATCCCGCCCGGCGGCACCGCCAGCTTCGGCTTCATCGCCTCGCCCGGCTCGGCCGTGCCCGCCAACTGCACCCTGAACGGCCAGCCCTGCGGCGGCGGCACCACCAACCCGGGCGCGCCCGGCACCCCCGGGAACCCGTCGGTCACCGGCTCGACCAGCTCGTCGATCTCCCTCTCGTGGGGCGCGTCCTCGGGCACGGTCACCGGCTATCGCGTGTACGAGGGCTCGACCCAGCGCGCGCAGGTCACCGGCACCTCGGCGACCATCTCGGGGATCGCGGCCTGCACCTCCAAGACCTATTCGGTGAGGGCGTACAACAGCGTGGGTGAATCGTCCTCGTCCGCCTCGGTCACCGGCTCGACCACGGGCTGCCCGACCGGCGGCGCGCGGATGCCCGGCGCGCCCTACCTCTACATGGGCTGGGGAGACCCGCCCAACCCCGCGACCGTGATGGCCGCGAGCGGCGTGAAGTCGTTCACGATGGCCTTCATCCTGTCGTCGGGCGGCTGCAACCCGGCCTGGGACGGCAACCGCCCGCTCAACAACGCGGCCGACGTCAACGCCATCAACGCCATCAAGGCGGCCGGCGGGTCGATCCAGGTCTCGTTCGGCGGCTGGCAGGGCAACAAGCTCGGCCCGAACTGCTCGACGCCGCAGGCGTACGCGCAGGCCGTGCAGACGGTGATCAACGCCACCGGGCCGGCCGTGGTCGACTTCGACATCGAGAACACCGACGAGTTCGAGAACTACACCGTCCAGGACCGCATCCTGAACGGCCTCAAGATCGTCAAGCAGAACAACCCGAACATCAAGATCGCGGTCACCTTCGGGACGTCGACGACCGGCCCCACCTCCCACGGCGTGCGCCTGATCAACCAGGCCCGCGCCCTGGCGGTGCCGATCGACAACTTCACGATCATGACGTTTGACTTCGGCAGCTCCAACATCCAGCAGGACACGATCAACGCCTCCGAAGGACTGAAGAACGTCCTGAAGTCGGCCTACGGCTACACCGACGCACAGGCCTACGCGAAGATGGGCATCTCCGGCATGGTCGGCCTCTCCGACCAGTTCGAGACCACCACCCCCGCGGCCTGGACGGCGATCCGCGACTACGCCCTCCAGCGTGGCCTGACCCGCTTCGCGACCTGGTCGGTCAACCGCGACCGGCCGTGCCCCGGCGGCGGCGTGGTCGCCAACTGCTCCGGCATCAGCCAGTCGAACTGGGACTTCACCAGGATCACCGCGGGTTTCTGACCGTCACGACCGTCGGGGCGCTCTGACCGGGCGCCCCGACGGTCCCGGAACCGAGGGCGGTGCCGCACCCATGCCGGGACGCCGGGGTGCGGCACCGCTCTCTTCGCGGCGTCGCGGGTTCCGTGTCGTCGAAGTTCCACGTCGTCTCGGGGCGAGGCGGGAGCGGGGCGTCGCGCCGGATGCGGCGGGGGGCGGGAGCGGCCGGGCGGCGCCGGGGTGGGCGGAGCCGTAACGGAAGCCGGTTCTTCCCCGGAGTGCGGCGCGCGACTGACGACGGCGAGGCATGCGGAATGGCTAAGGTTGGCGCGTCATGGATTACGCAATCCCCACGGGAATCCTTCTCGTCACCGGTGTCGTGCTCGCCGTCCTCGCCCAGCGGAGGGGGTGGCAACCCTCGCTCCTGGCGATCCTCGGCGTCGGCGTCGTGGTGCGGGTCCTGATCATGGCGTTCTCGGCCGCCGACTCGTGGCAGCCGATCGACTTCGTCAACAGCTTCCGCCCGGCCGGCGAGGCGATCCTCGAAGGACGCAACCCGGTCAACAGCGGCTGGCACTTCCTGCCCGCGATCCCCTATGTCTACGGGGCGCTGATGTGGCTGGGCATCCCGTGGGAGGTCGCCGGACGGCTGGTCACCGTCGTCGCCGACCTGGCGCTGATCCCCCTCGTCGGCAAGCTCGCGGGCCAGGGGCGGCAGCGGCTCCGGGCCTTCCAGTACGCCTGCAACCCGCTCGCGGTCCTGGTCGCCTCGGTCCACGGCCAGGTCGAGCCCGTCTCGCTGGTGTTCGCCGTGGCCGCCTACGTGGTGGCGCGGGGGCCGGGGGAGTTCCGGGGGAGCGAGCCGCTGCTCGACCGGCCTGACCGGATGGTGCGCAGCCTCCTCACCCGCGACGCGACCGGGGTCACCCGCCGCGCCGTCTACGCCGGCCTGCTGATGGGGCTGGCGCTGTGTGCGAAGAGCTGGCCGGTCATCCTGGTGCCGGGCATGCTGATGTTCCTGCCGGGGGTGCGGGCCCGGATCGTGTCGGGGTTGTCGGTGGCGGTGCCGCCGATCCTGGTGCTGCTGACCATGCCGCTCGGCGGCTGGGTGCGCTGGGACCAGCTCGTCGACGTGCTCAAGGAGATCAGCCTGCGGCCGAGCGACGTGCGGCCGATCACCGGCGACTGGGGCTGGACCGCCGTGATCAACGGCGGGCAGTGGGACCTCACGCCGTGGAAGCTCGTCGTCGGCCAGTACATGATCTACGCCGTGGCGGCGTTCTGCCTGTGGTGGTGGCGCAAGGCCGACCCGATCGACGTGTCGATCGCGATCCTGCTGGGCTTCATGGTCGTCACGCCCCGCCTGGGTGCGCAGTATCTGCTCTGGTTCATGCCGTTCCTGGTCGCCCGCCCCACCAAGTGGGCCTGGCCGGCGATCATCGGCAGCTCCCTGTGGGCCGCGACCGGCTATCTGGTGCTGACGCAGTTCCGCGGCGCCGACTGGGGCGCCCTGCACGCGCCGTGGGCGATCAGCTCGATCGTCCTGTTCCCGCTGCTCATCGCCGCGATGCCGTGGGCCCGCCGGTCATTCGACGATCAGGCGGACCAGGTGCCCGTGACTCTTGAACCCGGGCGGGTCGGCGTCGAGCACCCCCGTGACGCAGTCGAAGACCCGGGGCTCGCTCTGCAGGACGAAGAAGACCGGCTCGGCGACGGCCGCCAGAAGTCCGACAGCGGCACGGTGCAGCGCGACACCTGACAGGTCCTCGCCGATCGTCAGCCGCACCTCGTAGACCCCGTCGTCGAGCAGCCGTTCGCCCACGATCCGCCACCGCTCGCCGCACGCCTTCTTCAGGTGCGGCAGCAGGTGGACCTCCGGCTCCTCGGTCACCCAGCCGTCGCGGCGCATCGCCGCCACCAGCGTCTGCACCTGCGGATCCATCGCCGAGCCGTCGGCGATCCCGGTGTGCCGCTCATCGATGTCCCATCTGCGCACGCCGCGACCCTATGCCGGGGTACGCCCCTGCGGGGGCGCTTCCCCCGAAACGAGCGCCCGCGCGAACCGGGCAGAAGGATCGCTGTCGATGAGCAGCGCCCGCACCAGCAGTGAGAGCGGGATGGCCAGCAGCGCGCCCAGCGGCCCGATCACGAAGGCCCACACGATCAGCGAGATCAACGTCATCGTGGTCGACAACCCGACGGCGTCGCCGAGGAACTTCGGCTGCACGAACGACTGCACCACCACGTTGATCACGATGTAGGCGAGGATCACCAGCAACATCGTCGAAAAGCCCCCGTCAAGCAGCGCGAGCAGCGCCGGCGGCACCAGCCCGAGGATGAAGCCGATGTTCGGCACGTAGTTCGTGATCAGCGCGAGGATGCCCCAGAGCAGCGGCAGCGGCACGCTGAAGATGACGAGCGCGATCACGTCGAGCACCGAGCAGATGATCCCGAACACCGTGGAGACCAGCAGATAACGGCGTGTCCGCGACGCGAACGTGGTCAGCGCCGCGTGCAGCTCGGGCCGCTCGACCTTGGCGACCCTGATGATCCGGGTGAACGCCGGCGCGTCGAGGTTCATCGACAACGACAACACCACGATGAGGAACAGCGCCGACCCCGCGCCCAGCGCCCCCGCGAGCAGCCCCTGCGCGACCGGCAGCAGCTTGCTCGGGTCGAAGGAGGCGACGGCCTTGTCGATCTGGTCGGCCCCGAACCCGATCCCGGCCGCGAAGGCCCGCGCCTGCGCCGCCAGTGCCGCGAACTTGTCCGTGTACGACGGCGCGATCGTCGCCAGCTGCGCCGCCGCCACCGCGATGATCGCCACCATCCCGGCGAGCACCAGCAGCACGACGAGGAAGGGAACCGCCACCTGCACCCAGGTCGGCGCGCCCTTCCGCTCGAGCACACCCCTAATGGGCGACACCGCCACGACGAGCACCAGCGCCAGCATCACCGGGCCGACGATCGACCCCACGGCTTGGACTCCGGCCAGCGTCACGACCGCCGCAGCCGCGGTCAGCAGGACGACCAGTGCGCGCGGCAGCTCGATCATGAGGCGTTTCTACCCCTCTGACCGGCGGAGATCCAGAGTTGGCGATCAACTGACCGAGCCGTGACCTCGCGGCCGTGCGGAAGCACTCCGGCGAGCTGTTAATCTTTAACACGTCGACCTGGTTCGGCAAACCCCACACAACAAGAACCGGAACTCCGGCCGATTTGACATCGACTGGGATCTGGCTAAGTTAGAGGGGTTGCTTTTCGGCAGGAACCGCAAAAAGTGCCAGTTTGACACTAGCGGGAAACGCTGAAAAGATAAAGGCACAACAGCAAGAAAAAAGAACGAAAACAAAGCAAGTCCGTTTCTTGAGAACTCAACAGTGTGCTAAAAGCCAGTGCATGATGCACAACCCCGTCTATTAGACGGATTCCTTTGGTTGACATTATGTCAGCCGGGAAAATTCTCTGAAGACATCTTTTGGAGAGTTTGATCCTGGCTCAGGACGAACGCTGGCGGCGTGCTTAACACATGCAAGTCGAGCGGAAAGGCCCTTCGGGGTACTCGAGCGGCGAACGGGTGAGTAACACGTGAGTAACCTGCCCCTGACTCTGGGATAAGCCTGGGAAACTGGGTCTAATACCGGATGTGACGTCTTCCGGCATCGGATGGACGTGGAAAGTTTTTTCGGTCAGGGATGGACTCGCGGCCTATCAGCTTGTTGGTGGGGTAGTGGCCTACCAAGGCGACGACGGGTAGCCGGCCTGAGAGGGCGACCGGCCACACTG
>NZ_BBXF01000007.1:0-201142 GCF_001570585.1 Herbidospora daliensis
GTCCCAAGGGTTGGGCTGTTCGCCCATTAAAGCGGTACGCGAGCTGGGTTTAGAACGTCGCGAGACAGTTCGGTCCCTATCCGCTGCGCGCGCAGGAGACTTGAGAGAGGCTGTCCCTAGTACGAGAGGACCGGGACGGACGAACCTCTGGTGTGCCAGTTGTTCTGCCAAGGGCACGGCTGGTTGGCTACGTTCGGAAGGGATAACCGCTGAAAGCATCTAAGCGGGAAGCTCGTCTTGAGATGAGGTCTCCCACCCTTTGTTGGGGTAAGGCCCCCGGTAGACGACCGGGTTGATAGGCCGGGAGTGGAAGCACAGTAATGTGTGGAGCTGACCGGTACTAATAGGCCGAGGACTTGACCATAAATGTTCGCGTCGACTATGCAACTCTCGAACCACAAGCAGGTTCGCTAGAGTTACGGCGGTTATGGCGGAGGGGAAACACCCGGTTACATTCCGAACCCGGAAGTTAAGCCCTCCAGCGCCGATGGTACTGCACCGGGGACGGTGTGGGAGAGTAGGACACCGCCGGACAATCTTTATACCGAAGGCCCCAGCCAGTGATGGTTGGGGCCTTCGACGTTTCAGTGGTTGTCTATTTAGCCCGGCCAGGATTGGCCGGGCTTTCTTCGTTCCGGGGGAGTGGGTTGAGCCCGGCTACTGCGGCCGGGCTTTCGCCGTTCCCTGGGTGGCGTTCTCGGGCCGGTGCTGGTGGTGGTTCCGCGGGGGCGCATTGCCTGCCAGCTGTGCGGCTGGCCTCCGCCGTTTCGAGGGGTTGTGGGATGAGCTCGGCTGGCATGGCTGGGCTTCTGCCGTCTCCGGGGTGTTCGCGGGCTTGCGCGAGTGGTAGGCGAGGTTCCGCCACGGCGCGTTCTTGGCTCGGCCATGTGGTCGGGCGTCACTACTTCACGGGTTGTGGAGCGAGTCCGGCCGCTGTGGCCGCGCACTCGATGTTTCCGGGCTGTTCTGCGAGTCTGCGCCAGTGGTGGCGCTTCCGCGTGAGCGTTGTCTGCCCAGCTTTGCGGCCGGCCTTCGCAGTTGTGGGGTGAGCCCGGCTGGCATGGCTGGGCTTTCGTTGTTTCCGAGCTGTTCTGCTGGCCTGCGTCGGTGACGGAAGCCGGGCTCTCCAGAGGTGTGTCCTACTCGCTGCGTGACCGGGCTTTCAAGCGCTTTGGGTTTCCGTGGACCTGGCGTTGGTGGGTGGTGGCGGGCTCCGCGCGCATGTGCTTGGCTGACCGGCCACGTGGCCAAACTTTATCGTTTCACGGGTTGTGGATTAGACCCAGCTACGGTGGTCGAGCTTTCGTCCTGTCCGGTGTGGTGTCTGCGGGGCTTGCACTGGTGGGTTCTGTGCAGGCGCTTTTTGCCCAGCCACTGCGGCCGGGCTTTCTACATGTCATGAGTGATCACAGGCGGCGCAAGCGCGCTGGCAGTCCAGCCGGGGAGCAGGCGCAGACCCTCCGTCCAGGCAGGACGGCCTCGTGCGATCTGGGGCGATGCTGAGGCTTAGGCGCATGGCCGAGGGGCTGGCCTGCTGAGGGGAAGACATCGAGATCTCGGCCCATCCCTTGCGGTCGGGCTTGCGTCGTTGGCGGTGTGGAGCAGCGCTGGTGGTGGTGCCGGGGTTCGGGGTGTAGGTGTACTTCCTGCCCACCATGTGGCGAGGTTCGTCGTTCTGCGGAGGTGTCTGTGGCACTGAGCCGGTGGTAGTCGGGCTCCGCGGAGGTGCGCCTTGTCTGGCCACCGCGCCCAGGCTTTCGCCGTTTGAGGTGTCCGCCGGCCTGGATCTGGTGGTGGCGTCGGGTACCCATAGCGTGCTTGTCTGCCTGGCCATGAGGCTGAGCTTTCATCCTTTTCATGGGCCTTCGGACTGAAGTCGGCCACGGCAGCCGGGTTTTCTGGGGCGGTTCAGGCGAGGATCGGGCGCAGTCTTCCTGCCAAGGCGGGCCGGTCTCGGATGCGACTGTGTTCAGGGTCGGAGTCGCCAGGGCAGGCGGCGGTTCTTGGCCGCTGAGGTCAGGTTGCCGGCACGCCATCGGTGTGAGCTGAGCATCAGCTGTGAGGGTCGGCTTGCGGGATCGTGTGTTTCAGCCCGGCCATACAGCCGGGCTTTGTGCGTTCTGCGGCTGATCTCCGAGCTGGGGCGATCTGTTCAAGGAAACTCCGGCATACAGCCAGGAGTAGGCCCCTGCAGACTTCGACTGTTGGTCCTGCCTGGGATCTTCTGAGGCCACACTCCCTCGCAGGCTGATCAGATGCTCACCCGTCCCGGGCCAGCTGCAGTAGTTGTTCGAGCGTGTCGCTTACCTTGCCTCCTGCGAGTCCAGCTACGGCCAGGTCTCCCGCTCGATGGCTCCCGGCTATCGACCTTAGACGCTCGCCTCCGCGGCCAGCTTCAGCACATGGTTCGCCGCAGTCCTCGCCCCGTCGGTTCGGATCTCCTCCGCCAGCCCGGCAGCGTTGTTCGCGATGTCAGGCCACAACGCTTCGCTCAGCGCCACCGTCAGAGACTCGGCCGTCGGGACACCAGGAGGATGCGCGATGCCCACGTTCAACCGGTGCACCCGCTGCGCCCAGTAGTACTGGTCATACACCTGCGGAACCACGACCTGCGGTGCCCCGGCCAGTGCGGCCGCCGTCGTCGTCCCGGCGCCGCCGTGGTGGACGACCGCCGCCACGCGGGGGAAGAGGGCCTGCTGGTTCACTTCGCTGATCGACAGCACATCTGGGCCGGGTGAGTCGGGCAGCAGGTCGGCCCAGCCTCGGGAGAGGATGGCTCGCCGTCCGGTCGCCCTGGCCGCTTCGAGCATCGCTTCGGCCACCCCGTGAGGGGCACGGATGCTGCCGAAGCCGAAGTACACCGGTGGGTCGCCGGCGTCCAGGAACGCCGACAGCTCGGCCGGCAGGGGGCGGTCGTCGCGCAGGATCCAGGCCCCGGTCTGCACTACCCCGACGGCAGGCTCGGGCCACGGGCCCAGGGTCGGGTCGGCGGCCAGTAGAGGGTGGTCGGCGAAGATGTGGGCGCGTACGTCCGTCACGGGGCTCAGGCCCAGGGTCGTGCGGTGGTGGTTGAGGGCGGCGCCGAAGGTCGACGTGAAGCGGGCGGCGTCTTCGGCCCACAACGTGCGGTTGTCGCCGTCGACCGGGGGTCGACCGGGCGGGGTGTGATGGGCGGAGGGCAGCACGATCGGGCAGAAGGCCGTGAAGACGTACGGGATCTTGAGGACCTCGGCGACCGAGCGGGCGGCCACCTGGATGGCGGTGGCGGCCACGATCAGGTCGCAGTCCTTCGCCGCCGTCATGACCGTCTCGAACTGGGTCGTCACCGAGGCTTCGGTCAGGCGGCGGAGTTGCTCCGGGGTCGGTGGGGTGGTGCCGGCGGTCAGGGTGCGGAGTTCGGGGCCGATCGGGGTGACCGTCAGGCCGAGGCCTTCGAGCCAGTCGCGGAAGTCGGGTGGGACGCACAGGTGCACGTCCTGGCCGAGGGCGCGGAGTTCCGTGGCCAGTGCCGCCAGCGGCTGGACGTCGCCCCGTGAGCCGATGGTGGACAGCAGTACGCGCATGGGTTTTCCCCCTGGAAGTGGTTCGGGCCACCGATTGTGCGGGGTCAGGGGGGTCTTGCGGCAAGCCCGGGAGTCGGCTATAGGTTGAAAGTGGCGGGGAGTGTGAGGTGCCCCCGCAGTCTTCGCCTTCGGTGCCCGACGGGCATTCCCGCATATATGGCGCTCCGGTGGGCACGGGTAGTTCCCATGTTCTGTGCAATTCGTCCGGGGGATCCGGTTGGTCACGCTCTGTGGTCGGAGTTCGTTGTCCAGCGAATTGATTCGGCACTCGAATAATCTGTTTAGCGAATGCCGCATTTCCGCCACAATGGTGCTCATCGTCGATCTGGTTATCTGACCTTCCAGCAGGCGGAAGCTCGTCGGGTTACCCTTGAATGGCTGGTCGGTAAACGAATCTACGGTGCAGGCGCGCATGTCACGGGGCTACTGACGACCCGCGACAAAGAGAATCCCATGTATAGGCGTGTCGAGTCGCCATAAGAGAATGGTCGGTTAGCGTCCCTTGTGTCGGGACAAACCCGGAAAGGACGAAGCCGATGGGGGCAGTGCGCAAGGTAGCGACCTACCTTGGCCTGGGCGGAGCCGAGCAATATTCGGAAGAGCCCTATGGGGAAGAGGAATACGACGACGATTGGATGCCGGCCTCCGAAAGGGCGGCAAAACGCTGGCAGCCGGCGGGCGAACCGTCGCGAATCGTGATGGTACGTCCGAGGAAGTACGACGACGCGCTCACCGTGGGCCGTCACTTCCGCGAGGGCCACACGATCGTGATGGACGTCGCGACGATGTCGACCCTGGAGGCGACCAGAATGGTCGACTTCGCGGCCGGCCTCGCCTATGGCTGTGAGGGTCGCATCGAGCGGATCGCCGACAAGGTGTTCCTGCTCACGCCGTCGAACGTCGAGGTGACCACCGCTTAACGGTCACTTCGCCGAGCGGGTGGAGAGGCGACGCCGAGGCCTCTCACCACCCACCCCTGCCGGCCCCTCCGCCGGCCGCACACGTGACACCGTCCGACACTCAGGGGAATGTTCCGACCAGCCCCGACCGACCAATTCGACCCGGCTTGCGATGGGATTCCGCAGGCCGGGTCTCTCGTTTCTCCGGCCTTTCAGCCGGCGCGTGGCCCCCGCTTCAGCAGGCGTCCTACTTCTGCTACGTCGGCGATGGCCTGATCTCTCCGGGTTTTGGCTTCTCGTGCGTATTCGTGCAGGGCCCAGACCGCCGACGTGGCGAGTTCGTGGAGTTCGGCCACCTGTGCGTTGACCAGGGCGAGATCGGCTTTCTCGCGGGCGCGGAAACGCCACAACAACCACGCCCCGAAAGCACCCATTCCGACTCCGACGACCGCCAGAATCATCGAGAAGACGAAACCGAGCGTGAAGACGACCAGGCCGCCGAGCGCCGCCAGATAACCGGGCATGGGCGACGGACGCCGCGGAATGTAGCCGGCCATGATGCGGCGTTCGGCGTCGGCCATCGCGTCGACGTCGGGGCCGTCGGGACGCAGCGTGATCGAGTGGCCGAGGATCGGCAGGACCAGCGTCTCGGGCTGCTCGGCGTCGGTGCGGTCGGACAGGTGGGCGGCGGCGGTGCTGATCGCGGGCGCGGCGACGTGGAGCGCGAGCGCGGCGAGGTAGGGGTCGGCGCCGGGCTTCAGGTCGTCGAGCAGGTGGCCGTGCAGGGAACTCAGCGGGCCCTCGGGCTCGGGGGAGCCGACGAGGGCCGACAACACCGCCATCGGTTCGGTGTCGGGCCACACCGCACGGCTCTGCGGCAGCGCGCCCGTGGGCGGCGGTACGGAGGTGATCTCCTCGCACCGGTGGCGGAGCTTGGCCAGCCGGGCGGCGGCCTGCACGGGGCCGCCCAGCGCCGGGATCTGGGCCAGCTCGGGGAAGTCGTTCAGCGACGGCGGGACCACCAGGCCGGGTTCGGCCGGGACGAGCGCCTTGAGCCACACGTCGTCGTCGCGGAGCACCTCGACCGCGTCGAGCTTGCGCAGCACGAAGATCTTGCCGGCCGGGCCGTAGGCCCCCCGGGCGGCGGCCAGCCACAGGGCGCGCTGGCCCGCGGTCACGGGGTGTTCGGCGGACAGGTCGCCGAAGGCGGTGCCGAGCCACGAGGCGTGGATGCGGTCGCCGTGGCCGCAGACGGCTAAGGCCAGGCACAGGAACAGCGCCGTCTTGGCGCCGTCGAGCTGGGCCGCCTCAGACAGCGGCTCCATCGCGTCGTCGCCGCTGAGGATCAGCGCCAGGGCGCGCACGGCCGGGGAGAGCCAGTAGCCCGGGACGTCGATCGCCCCGGGCGGTGACGGGGGCGGGCCGCCGTCGGCGGTGAGGTGGACGAGTAGCGCTTCGGCGTAGCGGTGCAGCTCAGTGGTGTCGGCGCTACCGGACGACCCCGGCCGGGCTGTTACATCCATGCTCACGCGCTGACTCCCCCACGGCAGGTGGACGTCCGCTTTACGCACCGCAGACGCTCCCTTGACCGCGCCCACACTAGACGGCCGTGACCTGTTCGTGTTCTGAGGCGCGCCGATCCGTGGATTTACATCCGCTCGGGCGCCGTGATCCCCAGGAGGTCGAGGCCCTGGACGAGCACCCGCATGGTCAGCTGCGACAGCGCGAGCCGGGACTGGCGCGCCTCGTCGGAGTCGGCCTTGAGGACCGGGTTGTTGTCGTAGAAGGTGGTGAACGCGCTGGCCAGGTCGAACAGGTAGGCGCACAGGCGGTGGGGCTCGTTGCGCGCGCCCACCTCGGCGACGATCGGGCCGAAGCCGAGCAGTTCGAGGGCCAGGGCGCGTTCGGCCGGGTGGGTGATGACGATCGGCCCGTAGGAGCCTGCCGGGTCGAGATCGCCGCGCCGGAAGATGGAGCGGATGCGCGCGGCGGCGTACTGGAGGTAGGGGCCGGTGTTGCCGGTCAGGGCGAGCATGCGGTCGAAGTCGAAGACGTATTCGCTGTCGTGGCTGACCGACAGGTCGGCGTACTTGACCGCACCCATGGCGACGGCGTGGGCGATCTCGGTGCGGGTGGCGTCGTCGTAGTCGCGCTCGGCCAGGACGGCGGTGGCCCGGGTCTCGGCCTCGTCGAGGAGTTCGAGCAGCTTGATGGACTTGCCGGCCCTGGTCTTGAACATCTTGCCGTCGCTGCCGAGCACGCTGCCGATCTGGATGTGCTCGGCCGAGACGTGCTCGGGCAACCAGCCGGCCAGCTTCGCCGAGGCGAACAGCATCTGCATGTGCAGCGACTGGGTGACGCCGATGACGTAGAGGATGCGGTCGGCCTTCAGGTCCTGGACCCGGTAGCGCATGGTGGCCAGGTCGGTGGTCGCGTATCCGTACCCGCCATCGGATTTTCTGATCATGAACGGGAGCGGAGCGCCCTCGCGCCCGGTGAAGCCGGGCGGGAAGACGCACAACGCGCCGTCGCTGATCTCGGCGATGCCGCGCTCCTGCAGGTCGTCGCAGACCTGGGCGAGGGCGTGGTTGTACATGCTCTCGCCGGCGATGTCGTCGTCGGTCAGGGTGACGCCGAGCTGGACGTAGACCTTGTTGAAGTAGCGGACCGTGGCGTCCATGAAGATGCGCCACAGGCGCATCGTCTCGGGGTCTTCGGCCTGGAGGGTCACCACGCGGGCGCGGGCCCTGCGGTTGAACTCGGCGTCGCCGTCGAACTTGGCGCGGGCGGCCTGGTAGTAGTCGTTGCCGTTGCCCGCTTCGAGCTGGGCGACCGCCGCCTCCTCGCCCATGTCGAGGAGGTGCTCGATGAGCATGCCGAACGGGGTGCCCCAGTCGCCGAGGTGGTTCTGCCTGACGACGCGGTTCCCGAGATGCTCCTGTACGCGGACCAGCGCGTCGCCCACGACAGTGGTGCGCAGGTGGCCGACGTGCATCTCCTTGGCGGCGTTGGGCGCGGAGTAGTCGACCACGACCGTCTTCGACGGGAGTTCGCGGGCCACCCCGAGCCGGTCGTCGGCCAGCACGGCGGCGGCCTCGGCGGCGATCCAGGCGTCGTCGAAGCGCAGGTTGAGGAAGCCGGGGCCGCTCACCTCGACGGTGCCGGGCAGGTCGAGGTTGGCGGCGATCTCCTGGGCCACATCTCGCGGCGCGCGCCGGAGTCGCTTGGCCAGGCTCATCGCGACGTTCGCCTGGTAGTCGGCGAACTGGGAGGGCCTGATCAGCGGATCCTCGGCGGCGTATTCCTGGCCGAACGCGGTGGCCAGCGCCTGCTGGACACGCTCGGCGAGCACGAGTTGTGGGTCGGTCATACACCAAAGCCTAGCGACGCGAAACCGTCGTCGTCGCCAGGGTTACCGCCGGTCGGAGAACCACAACCGGTGCGACCGGGGGATGGCCGCGATGCGCTCGCCGACCTTGCCGACGACGCTCTCGGCGGCCAGCCGGGAGGCCAGTTCGCAGGCCGCCGCGACGCCCTTGGCGCGGGAGGAACCGTGGGCGATCACGACGCAGCCGTTGAGGCCGAGCAGCACCGCCCCGCCGTGGGCCTCGGGGTCGAGACGCTCGTAGAGGCCGCGCAGGCGGGGCCGCTGGAGGAGGCCGCCGATCTTGGCGACCGCGCTGCCGTCGACGGCCTGGCGGATCTGGCCGAAGGCGTAGCGCACGCTGCCCTCCATGGTCTTGAGCGCCACGTTGCCGGTGAAGCCGTCGGCGACGATGACCTCGACGCGGCCCGTCAGCAGGTCGTGGCCCTCGACGTTGCCGGCGAAGCGGATGCCGGGGGCGGTCTCCAGCAGCTCGTGGGCGCGTTTGACGACCTTGTTGCCCTTCTCGGCCTCGGCGCCGATGGTGAGCAGGCCGACGCGGGGGTTGTCGTGGCCGAGGGCGGTCGCGACGTAGGCGACGCCCAGGTGGGCGAACTGGACCAGCATCTCGGGCTTGGCGTCGGCGTTGGCGCCCGCGTCGAGCAGGATCGTCGGGTTGGGCACGGTCGGCAGCGCGACCGCGATGGCGGGGCGCAGCACGCCGGGCTGGGTCTTGAGGCGCAGTTTGGCGGTGGCGACGACGCCGCCCGTCGAGCCCGCCGACACGACCGCCGACGCGTCGCCCCTGCGGACGAGGTGGCAGGCGACGGCGATGCTGGACCGGGGGCGGCGGAGGCTGGCGAGCGCCCCCTCGTCCATGGAGATCGCCTCTTCGGCGCGGACGATGGGGATCTCGGACGCGGCCCCGTAGCGGGACAGGAGGTCGTGGAGCGGCCGGGGCTGGCCGACCAGTACGACCGGGATCCCGAGCTCCCTGACGGCCACGACGGCCCCCGCGACGATCTCTTCTGGCGCGTGGTCGCCGCCCATGGCGTCGAGCGCGACCGGCGACGATACGGCCACGGCGCCATCCAATCGATCCGGGAATCTCAGTGAATGGTAGGCGGGGCGGGTCGGTGCGCCGTCCGTCGGCTCGCGTTATCCGCGCAGATTCGGGTCCCACACTTTTCGGGACACGATGACCTTGGAGAACGCGGCGTTGCCGGTCACCCGGATCACCGGGCCGTCGTCCTTCTCGCCGCCCGAGACGATCCGTTTCGCGAAGACCGCGCTTCCGTCGTCGATGACGTTGGCGTTGTCGGGCACCCGGATGATCACCTTGCTGAACGCGGCGCTGATGTCGACGGTGATCTCGCGGCCGGGCAGTACGGCGTCGCTCAGGTCGATGATCAGCGCGCCGAACCGGGCCTGAAGGCGGAGGTGGCGGCCGGGCACCCAGCGGCCGTTCTTGATGACCTTGCTGAACGCGGCGGTGATGTTCTTGCGGCCGACGTCGGGCGCGGCCGTGTGCGCGACGGTCGAGGGGAGGTCCTTGGTGATCGGGACCAGTTCGCCCATCGTGACCGCGCCGTAGGTGGCTTCGAGGCGGTCGGCGTGTTCGGCCGTGGTGAGGCGGCCGCTGGCGAGCCCTTCGGCGATGATCGCCGCCACCCGGTCGCGGTCGGCGTCGGAGGCGCGCTGACCTGGGTCTTCTGTCATCACATGTCCCAGATTACTCGCATTCGAGATATGTCGCGAGAGGCAAAAATCATGACTACGGTCTTTACCAAATCCTGAATTCGGCTGTCGGGATGGGCCGATACCGGTATAGAGGATGCCCAGACGCCTGAAGGGCCTCCTTGGTTTACACGAGATCGGAAAAACTACCGAGAAGGGAAGGCCGAGTGATCTTTAACGAGGGAACCCGCGGCTTCCGGGCATACACGACGAAACATCTCGACGACCTGCTTCGCGAGAAGGCCGGGTTCGGCGAGGAGGCGCGGCTACGGGTCCGCGCGGTGGCGACCGTGCTGCCGTTCCGCACCAACGCCTACGTCGTCGACGAGCTGATCGACTGGTCCGCGGTCCCCGACGACCCGATCTACCGGCTCGTCTTTCCTCAAGAGGACATGCTGCCCGAAGCGGATGTCTCCCGTCTGGCGAACCTCATCAGGACGAACGCCCCGGTCAAGCAGTTGACCGCGGCGGCCAACGAGGTGCGCATGGGGCTCAACCCCCATCCGGCCGGTCAGCTCGACCTGAACGTGCCCAAGATCGGCGACGAGCCGGTGCCCGGCATGCAGCACAAATATCCTGAGACGGTGCTGTTCTTCCCCAAGCAGGGGCAGACCTGCCACGCCTACTGCACCTACTGCTTCCGCTGGGCGCAGTTCATCGGCGAGCCCGACCTGAAGTTCGCCTCCGGCGACGTCGACGCGCTCGTCGGCTACATCCGACGTCACCCCGAGGTGACGTCGGTGCTGTTCACCGGCGGCGACCCCATGATCATGGGGGAGCCGGTGCTGCGCCGCTACGTCGAGCCGCTGCTGGAGATCCCGCAGATCGACTCGATCCGCATCGGCACCAAGTCGCTGGCCTACTGGCCCGGCCGGTTCGTCACCGACCCCGACGCCGACGACACGCTCAAGCTGTTCGAGCAGGTGGTCAGGTCGGGCAAGAACCTCGCGTTCATGGCGCACTTCTCGCACCCTCGGGAGCTCGAACCCCAGGCGGTGGGTTCGGCGGTGCGGCGCATCCTCGACACCGGCGCCACGGTCCGGACCCAGGCGCCCCTCATCCGCACGATCAACGACGACGCGGCCACGTGGGCGCACATGTGGCGCCGGCAGAACGCGATGGGCATGGTGCCCTATTACATGTTCGTCGAGCGGGACACCGGGCCGCAGGACTACTTCGCGGTGCCGCTGGCCGACGCGTACGAGACCTTCAGAGACGCCTATGCCCAGGTCTCCGGTCTCTGCCGGACGGTCAGGGGACCCTCGATGTCGGCCACCCCCGGAAAGGTCTGCGTCGACGGCGTGACCGAGATCAACGGGCAGCGCGTGTTCGTGCTCCACTTCATCCAGGCCCGTGACCCCGGCCTGGTCGGCCGGCCCTTCTTCGCGCGGTACGACCCCACGGCCGTCTGGCTGACCGACCTGCGGCCCGCGTTCGCCGACCGCTTCCCCTTCGAGCCGGCCGCTCCCGTCGCGGCCTGACCCCAAGGAGACGGAAAACAATTGCCCCCGGCCCGGGAGCCGCGTTTACCGTGCCTTTCTCCCGGGCCGGATGTGAATTCCCATCATGTGCCGCCAAGTCGGGCGCCCTCCGGCCTCTTGGCGTTGTGACTCCCGGTCATCGGGCCGTTTCCCATGGTGATAGAAATTCGGCCTAGCCAATCGGCCGGCGCGAACCCGCGCCGGTTACGCGGGGGTTCTCGGTTCCCGTTCCCTGACCTGGGACGGGACTCAGGAGGCATAAACATGAAGCGAATGATCAAGGCAGCCATCGTCGTCGCGACCTTCGGCGTCGCAGCGATGTTCGCCGCGCCCGCTCAGGCCGCGGACGACCCGATCTCCAGCCTGCTCAACGGCGCGGCCGCGGGCAACCCGGTCGCGGGCCTGCTCGCCGGCGGCGGCAACCCGCTCGCGGGGCTCACGAACGGTCTCCCGACCGGCGCGGTCACGGGCGCCCTCCCCGGCGCGCAGCTGGCCGGTGTCACCGGCGCGCTCCCGGTGGCGACCCCGATGTCCGCGCGCAGCAACGACGTCTCGACCCAGCTCGCCCCCGCGCTGGACGCCCTCACCGGCGCCGCGGGGCAGATCGCCGGTGGCGCCGACCAGATCAGCGGCGCGAGCAAGGACCTGACCGGTTCGGCCACCCAGGTGAGCAAGGCCGCCCAGGGCCTGTCGGGTGCGGTCAAGAACATCGTCTCGGGCACCCGCTAAGTGCCTCTCGGACACGTTGGCGTGGCCACGTCAACGTTTCCGTACCTCTGACATGTGAAAACGGCCGGTGCCTTCGCGAGGCACCGGCCGTTTTCAGTTTGCCCAGGGGCGCACCGAGGTGCGCCTGGCGATCTGTGCCTGCAGTCTGGCCATCTGCCAGTGCAGTTCGATGAGCTGCTCGGTCAGCAGGGCAGGTGAAAGTTCAGACGGGTCTTCGTCGGCCAGATGATCGATGGCCGTAACCAGCTCACTCATCCCGCCCTCCCAGTTCATCGGCGTTCCTTAGATCGAATCCCCGTTCGAATCATAATGGAACACCGGGCGCAGCGGCATCAGCTTTCGTACACCGGTGCGATGAATCCGCGCGCCAGGGTGTGGGCGGTGATGTTGAAGCCCACCACGGCCGGGTTGGAGTCGGGGTCGACGCCGAGTTTGTCGGTGTCGAGGGCGTGCACGGCGAACAGGTAGCGGTGCGGCAGGCCGGGGGGCGGCGCGGCGCCGCCGTACTCCTTGCGGCCGTAGTCGTTCTTGGTGTGGACGGCGCCCTCCGGCAGGCCCGCGAAGCCGGGGCCGTTGCCGGCGCCTTCGGGCAGTTCGGTGACCGAGGCCGGGATGTCGAACACCAGCCAGTGCCAGAAGCCGCTGCCGGTGGGGGCGTCGGGGTCGAAGCAGGTGACCGCGTAGCTCTGGGTGCCCTCGGGGGCGCCCGACCAGGTCAGGCGCGGGGAGACGTTCTCGCCGGAGAAGCCCCAGTCGTTGAAGACGTGGCGGTCGGGCAGCGTCGCGCCGTCGGACAACCCGGCGGACTCGACGGTGAGCGCCGGGACCTCCGGCAGGTGGTCGTAGGGAATGGGTGCTGGCGTCGGCATGGCGCACTCCGCTCGGGATAGGTCGCGATCTTCCTGCGGGCCTATCCTCTACCACTCACGCCTTGTTGTAGGCGCCGATGACCTCGGCGGGGTCGCCGTCCATCTTGATCTTGCCCTTGTGCAGCCAGATGACCCGGTTGCAGGTCTCCTCGATGACGTCGAGGTTGTGGGCGACCAGGAAGACGGTGCCGGCCGACTCGCGCATCTGCATGATGCGCTTCTGCGACCGCTTGCGGAACTCGCGGTCGCCGGTCGCCAGCGCCTCGTCGATCAGCAGCACGTCGTGGACCTTCGCCGACGCGATGGCGAACCGCAGGCGGGCGCCCATGCCCGACGAGTAGGTCGACATGGGGAACTGGACGAACTCGCCGATGCCCGAGAAGTCGACGATCTCGTCGTACTTGGCCCTGACCTCGGAGGGGGTCATGCCCATCGCGTAGCAGCCGAGGGTGATGTTGCGCTCGCCCGTGAGCTCCTTCATCAGGGCGGCGTTGACGCCCAGGAGCGAGGGCTGGCCGTCGGTGTAGACGGCGCCGGAGTGGGGCGGCAGCAGGCCGGCGATGGCGCGCAGCAGGGTGGACTTGCCCGAGCCGTTGCGGCCGATGATGCCGATCGCGTCGCCGTGGCGGGCCACGAACGAGACGCCCTTCACCGCGTGGACCTCGCGCATCTGCGGGCGGCCCTGGCGCTTCACCAGCCGCAGCAGGGCGGTGGCGGCGTTGCCCTTCTCCTCGGCCGAGGTCGCGCCGTAGACCTTGTAGACGATGTGGAGGTCGTCGACGATGACGGTCGGAGTGCCGGCGGCCGACGGCTTCGTGGTCGCCTCCTGCTCTTCGGCGGTCAACGGCCACACCCTTTCCATCGCCATCGGCTTCGCCTCAGCCACGTCCGTACCTTTCTTCGGCGCGCCAGAAGTACCAGAATCCGATGACGAGGGCGAACACGGCCCAGAATATGGCAGTCGTCCAGGCCCACTGGGGCGGGGTGTGGCTTTGGATGAGCAGGTCACGCATGAGCTCGATGTAGGCCGCGGCCGGGTTGAGCTCCATGATGTACTGCACGAACGCCAGTGACTCGGGCAGGTCGGCGACCCGGTCGGGGATGCTGAAGAAGACGCCCGAGGCGTAGAGCCAGGTCCGCATGATGAACGGCAGCAGCTGGTTCATGTCGCGGGCGAAGGCGCCGACGCGGGCCATGAAGAGGCTGGCTCCGATGTTGAAGGTGAGCTGCAGCACCAGCGCGACCGGGATGAGCAGCCAGTAGAGGGTGATCGGCTCGCCGGTGAGGACCACGATCCCGATGAGCACCAGCATCGACCACAGCAGCTGCTGGAGTTCCTGCACCGCGTAGGCCAGGGGCAGCGCGGCCCGGGGGAAGTGCAGCGCGCGGATCAGCGACAGGTTGTTCGAGATCGACTTGGCGCCGCCGCTGACGGTCCGCTGGGTGAAGGTGAAGATGAAGACGCCGGTGATCAGGAAGGCCGTGTAGTTGGAGATGTCCTTCTTCTGATCGAGGATGACGCCGAACATCAGGTAGTAGACGCCGGCGTTCAGGAGCGGCGTGAGGAGCTGCCAGAGCTGGCCCAGCATCGACTGGCTGTATTTGGAGACGTTGCGCGACGTCGCGTACTTGAGCACGAAGTGCCGTCGGGCCCAGAGCTGCCCGACGTAGAAAGGCAGGCTCGGGCGCGCGATCGCGCGACGGAGGCCGTGACGCTTCGCGAGCGCGGCCAGCGATTCCGTCGCTGCGCCGCCCTGCGCGTCCGCGACGGCGGAATCCGGCTGGCTCATGGCAAGGACTCTATTGGATGCTGGTGAACGAGAAGCCTGCGATGGTCACCTGTTGGCTCCTCGTGGGGGTTGGGTGAAGCGGCCGGTGGCGGGGGTGCCACGGCTTGGTCAAAGGTAGCCCACCACGTCCTGATATGGGGACAACGCCACGATCGGTACGGCAAAGCACGTACCGTGTCTTTACCAGTCTCGGGACATGTGTACCTTTATGGGAGTTTTGGAGCCAGTTAAGAGGTTTGAGGCGACCTTCTTGGTATGCGTGTGACGCCCGACTGACGCACGTGTGACCGAACTGCAACGCAGCAGAGACAACACTGCGGTGTGTGGTGAGGGATGCTCGCGGACGACTGGCAGGGCGTCAGCTCGTTTGACCGTGTCTGCAAATCCGAGGTCCTCACAAGGGGCCCAGGGGGTGCCGGCCTGGACATCTCGCAGCTCAGCGCCAACGCCCATCCTTTGAGGGAGGATCTACTCACTATGCGCGTATTCAAGGGCGCACAGATCATCGCCGGCACTGCCGTGTTGGCGCTCGGCCTGGCCGCCTGTGGTGGCGGCGAAGAGGCCCCCAACCCTGCCGCGGGTGGCGAGGGATCCGCCGCCGCGCCGATCGTGGTCGAGATCGCCGAGCCGCAGCACGAGCTCGTCCCCGGTAACACCGCGGAGACCAGCGGCGCCGAAGTGCTCAACGCCCTGTTCATCGGTCTGGTCAACTACGACGCTGACAAGAAGCCGATCAACCAGATCGCCGAGTCCATCACCTCTGACGACCAGACCAACTGGACGATCAAGCTGAAGGACGGCTACAAGTTCCACGACGGCACCCCGGTCGACGCCCAGAGCTTCGTCGACTCCTGGAACTACACCGCCAACGGCGCCAACGCGTACGAGGCCAACTACTTCATGGGCTCCATCGCCGGCTACGGCGAGATGAACCCGGTCGACCCCGACGGCGACGGCCCGAAGGCCGCCCCCGCGGCCACCGCGACCACCCTCTCCGGTCTGAAGGTCGTCGACCCGCTGACCTTCACGGTCCAGCTGGCCAACCCGTTCTCGGGTTTCCCGACGATGCTGGGCTACACCGCCTTCTACCCGATGCCCAAGGCCGCCTTCGGCCCTGACGGCAAGGTGACCGCCGCCTACGGCGAGTCGCCCATCGGCAACGGCCCCTTCAAGATGGCCAAGCCGTGGAAGCGCGGCGTCGAGACCCGCATCTCGCTGGTCCGCAACGACGACTACGCCGAGGCCAAGGCCAAGGTCGAGGCCGTCGACTTCGCGATCTACACCGACCTGAACACCGCGTACCGCGACCTGCAGGCCGGCAACATCGACATCATGGACCAGCTGCCCGCCGAGGTCATCGCCTCCGCCAAGGCCGAGCTGGGCGACCGCTACATCGAGCAGCCCTCCTCGGGCATCGGCTACCTGGGCTTCCCGACCAAGGTCGGCGCCGACTACGCCAAGAGCGCCGAGCTGCGCAAGGCCATCTCGATGGCGATCGACCGCAAGACCATCACCGAGCAGGTCTTCTCCGGCACCCGTGTCCCGGCCGACGACTTCATCTCCCCGGTCGTGGCCGGCTACCGTCAGGGCGCCTGCGGCGAGGCCTGCACCTACGACCCGGTGAAGGCCAAGGAGCTGTGGGACGCCAACGGCGGCCCGCAGGCCGGCTCGATCGAGCTGGGCTACAACGCCGACGGCGGCCACAAGGAGTGGATCGAGGCCGTCGCGAACAACCTCCGCACCAACCTCGGCGCCACCGTTGAGCCGAAGCCGGTCGAGAAGTTCGCCACCATCCTCGACGACCTGGGCGCGGACAAGTGGAAGGGCCTCTTCCGGATGGCCTGGATCATGGACTACCCGTCGCCGGAGAACTACCTCAAGCCGATCTTCGCGGCCAACGCCGGCTCCAACTACTCGGGCTTCAACAACAAGGAGTTCGAGGAGCTGCTGAAGAAGGCCGACTCGGCTCCCACGGTCGAAGAGGGCATCGCGTCCTACCAGGCCGCTGACGACATCCTGCTGAAGGAACTGCCCTACATCCCGGTCTACTTCTACCAGACCAACGGCGCCTTCTCGTCGAACGTGAAGAACGTCAAGATCGACCCGTTCGAGCGCATCGAGATCGCGAACGTCGAAAGGGCCTAGGACGGCATCCAACCCGGGCGGCGGAACCCCTTGAGCCGCCCGGGATGGACCTTCACTCTTGGGGCAGCCCTACTAGTTGGTTGCGGTGGGGCTGCCCTTCGTCATGATCGGGAGACCGAATGGGCCGCTACGTTGTCAGGCGCCTGCTCCAGGCGATCCCTGTGCTGCTTGGCACCACGTTTCTCATCTTCACGCTCGTCTACTGGCTCCCCGGCGACCCCATTCAGGCTCTCGCCGGAGACCGGGCCGTCGACCCGGTGTTCCGGGCCACGATGCGTGAGATGTTCCATCTGGACGATCCCCTGGTGGTCCAGTACGGCTACTACATCCAGGGCATCTTCTCCGGCGACTTCGGAACGACCTTCCGCGGTCTGCCGGTTTCCACCATTTTCGAAGGCAAGTTCCAGATCACCTTGAACCTGGCCATGACGGCCCTGGTCATCGAGGCGATCGTCGGCATCGGCCTGGGTCTCGTCGCCGCCCTGCGCCGCGGCAAGGCCACCGACACCGCGATCCTGGCCTTCACCCTGCTGCTGGTGTCGATCCCGACGCTGGTCAGCGGCTTCGTGCTCCAGCTCGTGCTGGGCCTGCAGCTCAAGACGTCCACGGGCATCGACTTCTTCCCCGTGGCCGGCACCTCCGCGGGCTGGCGCAGCTATCTGCTGCCGGGCATCGTGCTGGCCGGGACGTCGATCGCGTACCTGACACGGCTGACGCGAACCAGCCTGATGGAGACGTTGCGGGCCGACTACGTGCGGACCGCGATCGCCAAGGGCATGCCCCGCCGCCGGGTGCTGGGCAGACACGCCCTGCGCAACTCGCTGATCCCGCTCGTCACCTATCTGGGCGCCGACCTCGGCGCGCTGATGAGCGGCGCGGTGATCACCGAGACCATCTTCAACCTGAACGGCATCGGCCGCCAGCTCGTCGACTCGGTCTACCTGTCGGAGAACTCGGTCGTCGTCGGCATCGTGACCGTCCTGGTGCTGATCTTCATCGCCGCCAACCTGATCGTCGACCTGCTGTACGCCGTCCTCGACCCCAGGATCCGCTATGAGTGACACGCTCACCGAGCAGAAGCCCAAATCGGTCAAGCCGCCGAAGCAGAAGAAGCCGGCGAGCCTGTGGTCGGACGCGTGGTACGACCTGCGGCGGAGCAAGGTCTTCATCATCGCCGCCGTCATGATCGCCGTCCTCGTGGTCATGTCGATCATTCCGGGTCTGTTCTCCTCGGTCAACGCATTTGATCCGAGCACGTGCGACCTGACCAAGGCGCGGCAGGGCGTGAGCGGGCTCCACTGGTTCGGCACCGACAACCAGGGGTGCGACACCTACTCACGGGTCATCTACGGCGCCCGGATCTCGATCATGGTCGGCGTGTTCTCCACGCTGGTGACCACGCTCATCGGCGGTCTGCTGGGCCTGCTGGCCGGGTTCTACGGCCGCTGGACCGACACGATCCTGTCGCGCGTCGCGGAGATCTTCTTCGCGATCCCCTCGACCCTGGGCGCGCTGCTGATCCTGGCCCTGGTGGGCCGCGACAACGCGGGCATCTGGACCGTGGTGCTGGCGCTGTCGGTGCTCGCCTGGCCGATGGTGCTGCGCATCATGCGGGCGGCGGTCATGTCGGCCAAGAGCCAGGACTACGTCCTGGCGGCGCGGGCGCTGGGCGCGGGTCCGGGCCGGCTCATGAGCCGGCACATCCTGCCCAACGCGGTGGCCCCGGTGATCGTCGTGGCGACCATGAACATGGGCGTCTTCATCGCCGCCGAGGCCGCGCTGTCGTTCCTCGGCGTCGGCATCCAGTCGCCCGACATCTCGTGGGGTCTGATGATCGCCGACGCGCGCAACCGGTTCCTCCAGGCCCCGGAGGCGCTGCTGTTCCCGGCCCTGTTCCTGAGCCTCACGGTGCTGGCCTTCGTCATGCTCGGCGACGCCGTCCGCGACGCTCTCGACCCGAAGCTTCGATAGGAGGGGCGTACATGAAGAACCCGTCCGTCGACACGCACCTGCTTCCGGCCGACAGCGGCACGATCGGCACCGAGCCGCTGCTCGCGGTCGACAACCTGCACGTGGAGTTCACCACGCGGCAGGGCGTGGCCCGCGCGGTCAACGGCGTGTCCTACTCGCTCAACGCCGGGGAGACCCTCGCGGTGCTGGGCGAGTCGGGCTCCGGCAAGTCGGTGACGGCCCAGGCCATCATGGGCATCCTCGACATGCCGCCGGCGCGCATCCCCAAGGGTGAGATCCGCTTCCGGGGGACCGACCTCCTCCAGCTGTCGGAGGCCCAGCGCAGCCAGATCCGCGGCCAGCAGATCGCGATGATCTTCCAGGACGCCCTCTCGGCGCTCAACCCGGTCTTCACCGTGGGCTGGCAGATCGCCGAGATGTTCCGCGTCCACAAGGGCATGTCGAAGAAGGCGGCCTACGCCAAGGCGATCGAGCTGATGGACCGGGTCCGCATCCCGGCCGCCAGGCAGCGCGTCAACGACTACCCGCACCAGTTCTCCGGCGGCATGCGCCAGCGCATCATGATCGCGATGTCGATCGCGCTGGACCCCGAGGTGCTGATCGCCGACGAGCCGACGACCGCCCTGGACGTCACCGTGCAGGCCCAGATCATGGAGCTGCTGGCCGAGCTCCAGCGCGAGAGCAACATGGGCCTGATCCTGATCACCCACGACCTCGGCGTCGTCGCCGACGTCGCGGACAAGATCGCGGTCATGTACGGCGGCCGCATCGTCGAGAACGCCCCGGTGCACGACATCTACGGCAACGCCGCGCACCCGTACACGAAGGGCCTGCTCGAGTCGATCCCCCGGGTCGACATGAAGGGCCAGGAGCTGTACGCCATCAAGGGCCTGCCGCCCAACCTGCTCGACATGCCGACGGGTTGTGCCTTCCACCCCCGCTGCCCGTTCCGCCAGGACAACTGCGTCACCGACGTCCCGGCGCTGCACGAGATCAGCGGTACGCGCAGCAGCGCGTGCCACTACTGGAGGGAGGTCCTCGATGGCACCGCAGGGTGACCCCATCCTCGAGGTCCGCGACCTGGTCAAGCACTTCCCGCTGACGCAGGGCATCGTCATGAAGCGCCAGATCGGCGCGATCAAGGCGGTCGACGGCGTCAGCTTCGACCTGCGCCGGGGCGAGACCCTCGGCGTGGTCGGCGAGTCGGGCTGCGGCAAGTCGACGCTGGCCAAGCTGCTGATGGCGCTGGAGAAGCCGACCTCCGGGTCGGTCAAGGTCAACGGCGAGCTCGTCGACGTCCACAAGGGCAGCAACCTGAAGCGGTTCCGGCGCAACATCCAGATGGTGATGCAGGACCCGTACACGTCGCTGAACCCGCGTATGACGGTCGGCGACATCATCGGCGAGCCCTACGAGATCCACACCGAGGTGGCGCCGAAGGGCGACCGCCGCAAGAAGGTGCAGGACCTGCTGGAGGTGGTCGGCCTCAACCCCGACCACATCAACCGCTACCCCCACCAGTTCTCCGGTGGTCAGCGGCAGCGCATCGGCATCGCCCGGGGGCTGGCGCTGCAGCCCGAGATCATCATCTGCGACGAGCCGGTCTCCGCGCTCGACGTGTCGATCCAGGCGCAGGTCATCAACCTGCTGGAGCGGCTGCAGTCGGAGTTCGGGCTGGCGTACATCTTCATCGCGCACGACCTGTCGGTGGTGCGGCACATCTCCGACCGCGTCGCGGTGATGTATCTGGGGAAGATCGTCGAGATCGGCAAGGACACCCAGATCTACGACAAGCCGAGCCACCCCTACACGCAGGCGCTGCTGTCGGCGGTGCCGGTGCCCAACCCGGAGGGCCGGGAGTCACGGGAGCGGATCATCCTGCAGGGTGACCCGCCGTCGCCGGCCAACCCGCCGTCGGGGTGCCGGTTCCGGACCCGGTGCTGGAAGGCGCAGGAGATCTGTGCCGTCGAGGAGCCGCTGCTCCAGATCCGTCCCGGTACGGACCACGAGAGCGCCTGCCACTTCGCGGAGGCCCACGACGTGGTGCACGCCTCGTAGTCGGTTACGCGCAGTAACGGGAAAGGCCCCCGCTGGATCCAGGCGGGGGCCTTTTCGCATGTGGTGCTCGAGAACTAGCGGACCGACACGGCGCTGACCGGCAGCAGGCCGGTGACGGAGCCGACGCCCGGGAGGCCCGGGACCGAGGGCAGCGACGGCAGCGGGAGGCCGTTGGTGGCGCCGCCGACGACCTGGCCGACCAGGCCGGGCAGGCTCTTGACCAGGCCACAGACCGGCGAGAGCAGGGTGGCCAGCACGGGGAGGCCAGTGAGGTGCTCGGGCGACGACACGCACTGCGTGTTCAGCAGGTTGGTGACGGGCGTGTCGGCGTGCGCCATGCTGGCGGGGGCGACGACGACGAGACCAGCGGCGGCCGAGGTGACGACGATGCGGCGGATCATATGTGTTTCTCCCTGAGGTATGTCCGGGCGGCTGAGCACGCGGATGACTACTCTGTGTAGTCGTAGACATGTCTACCCGGTCTTTCGTAAGGGGAGGACCCCCCATCCGGTCAGGGAGCGGCAAGGAAGCCGCAATGGTCAGGCGCGAAGCGCCAGCCTCGCCACCAACGCGGCGACAAGGAGTAACAGGGCAGACCAGATCAACGGCCCCGAACCGGTAGATTCCGACGGGCCCGCGACGCTCGCCTGCCGCGGCCGCATCGCCATCGTCGCCCGCCGGGGCGCGCCGGCCACCAGCAGCGCCCGCCGCGCGTTGGCCACCCGGTGCCCGAAGGCGTCGTCGCGCCGCCCCGTGTTGTGCCAGACCGCGCCCTGCAGGATCGCCCGCCGCACGTCGCTCACGCCCAGGCCGGGATGGCGGGCCCGCACCAGTGCGGCGATGCCCGCCACGAACGCGGCGGCCGAACTGGTGCCGTCGCCGACCACGTAGGAGCCGCGTGCGTCGGCGCTGACGATGCCGGTGCCGGGGGCGGTCACCGAGACGTAGTTGCGCCGGTTGGAGAACGGGGCCGGGCCGAGCCGCTGGTCGACCGCGCCGACCGCGATCGCCCCCGGGTAGGCGGCCGGATAGGTGGGCCGGTTGGCGCCCGCGCCGTCGTTGCCGGCCGCCGCCACCAGGACCACGCCCTTCGACAGGGCGTAGCGGACCGCCGCCGCCTCGTCGGGGCTGCCCTCGTAGCTGCCGCCGGCGCCGCCGAGCGACATGCTGACGACGTCGGCCCCGTGGTCGACGGCCCAGCGGATGCCCCGGGCGACCGCGCCCCGAACCTGCCGGGCGACGTGCGGGTCGGTGCGGGCCGGGTCGTGAGTCTCCAGGGTCACCCGGATCGACAACACCGTCGCGCGGGGGGCCACCCCGACCACCCCGAGGTCGCGGCCCGGCCCGTGGCCGCGCCCGGCGATCAGGCTCGCCATCGACGTGCCGTGATGGCCGGCGTGGACGGTCCCGGCCCCCGTCAGGTCGGGACCCTCGACGACCGCGCCGGCGAGGTCGGGGTGGCGGGCGTCGACGCCGGTGTCGAGGACGGCCACCGTGACGCCCTCGCCCCGGCTGAGCTCCCACGCGGCCGGTACGCCCATGACCTCCAACGGCCACTGCCGCTCCCGGGCCGCCGCCCCCGGATCGTCGGCCACCGCGGGCGGCGCGACGACGAATCCGGCGAGCAGGCAGACCACGGCAAGCAGCGGGAACGGCTTGGCCAGGAAGGTCACGGCGGCCTATTCTGGCACGCTCACGCCGCCGAATCTGACCTTTCCGTGAACATTCAAATACAGTGCGTTATGTCCGGGCGGGCGAGAGACGTACATGCGCACCCGGCGGCAGGCCCAGCCGCTGGGCGGCGTCACCGGCGTTGACGGCCACGGCCACCAGGCCGGCCGAGTCGGTGAAGGCCACCAGATCGCCCGGCGGCACCGCCGCGAACGTGTCGCGGTAGGGCATGGCCAGCTGCCGGCGGCCGAGCCAGACGGCCAGGGTGTCGCCGTCGCGCACCCCGAGGAAGCCGAGGTCGGCGGCGGTGATGGAGAGCTGGACGTTGCCGTGGCGGTCGACCGAGAGCACCTCGCCCTCGCACGCGCCGTCGCGCAGCCGGGAGGTCGGCTCGGGCAGCGTCACCAGCTCGCGCGGCGGGATCGGGGTGCCCAGCCCGGCCACCTCGCGGCCCGCCACCACGTGGGCGGCGACCGGGCAGAAGATGTCACGCCCGTGGAAGGTCCGGGACACGGGCTTCAGCCAGACGTCCTCGTTGGTCAGCTCGTAGGCCGCGGTCGCGCCGCCGACGGCGTGCACCGCCCACGAGAGCACCCCGTTGTCGGGCCCCACGAACACCCGCCCGCCCGCCTCGATCGCGACCGCCCGGCGGGTGCTCGACCCCACCGACGGGTCGACCACCGCGATGTGCACTCCGCGGGGCAGGTAGGGGATCGTCTGGGCGAGGATCGCGGCCCCGCGCCGGACGTCGCCCGCAGGGACGAGATGGCCGACGTCGATGATCCGGGCTTCGGGGGCGATGCCGGCGATAACGCCGTGACACGCGGCCACGAACCCGTCTTCGAGACCGTAGTCGGTCAGGAGAGTGATAACAGGCGTCACACCTGGTGACATTACGTCGCCTCCCCGGAAAATGGCGACAGTTAGCATTGCCCGTGTGGACGGTCTCTCCCCTCAAGACAGGGACATCCTCGCGTTCGAGGGCGGCTGGTGGCGTCATCCGGGCGCGAAGGAGCAGGCGATCAAGGACACCTTCGGCATGTCCACCACCCGCTACTACCAGGTGCTCGCCGGGCTGATCGACCGCCCCGAGGCGCTCGCCGCCGATCCGGCGCTGGTCAACCGCCTGCGCGAGCGTCGCGACGCCCGGCGCCGGGGACGCGGCCGGTCAGCCTGAGTTCAGATCGCGTTAACCTGCGATTGACAGAGTGACCGTCGCACGACGAAAGGGGCGAAACGTGGGGGACATGCCGGACGTCCGGACCGAAAGCGGCCGGGCCGGTCTTGAGGCGATGGTGACCGACCCGGGCGGCGCCGTCATCGGCCTCGACTTCGACGGCACCCTGTCCCCGATCGTGGCCGACCCCTCCGCCGCCTGGATCCACCCCGCCGCGCCCTCGGCCCTGATCCGCCTGGCCGAGGTGGTGCGCCGCATCGCCGTGGTCACCGGCCGCCCGCCCGGCACCGCCCTGGCCCTGGGCGACACCCCCGACGGCCCCGACCTGGTCGAGGTCCCGGGCCTGGTCATCCTTGGGCAGTACGGCATCGAGCGCTGGGAGGGCGGGGAGATCACCTCGCCGCCCCCGCCCGCCGGGCTGACGACGATCCGCGCCGCGCTGCCCGGCCTGCTGGCGGGCCACGAGGGCGTAACGATCGAGGACAAGGGACGCGCGCTGGCCGTCCACACCCGCGGTTGCCCCGACCCCGACGCGGTGCTGGAGGCGCTGCGGACGCCGCTCGTCGCGCTGGCGGCCGAGAACGGGCTGGTCGTCGAGCCCGGCCGCAAGGTGCTGGAGCTGCGCGGGCCCGGCGTCGACAAGGGCAAGGCGCTCAAGGAGCTGCTGATCGCCGAGCGGGCCCGCTCGGTCATGTTCGTCGGCGACGACCTGGGCGACCTGGCCGCCTTCGAGGCCGTCGCCTCGGTGAACATCCCCGGCCTGCGGGTCTGCTCCGGTTCGGCCGAGGTGACCGCGCTGGCCGAACAGGCCGACGTCGTGGTCGACGGCCCCGACGGCGTCGTCGCGTTCCTCGAACAGCTCCTCAAGTCGATTGCAAGCCGCGAGCAGTAGCGTCGGCGCCATGATCTCCAGAACCCTGGCGGCGGCCGCCGCCGGCCTGGCCCTGGCTGCGCTCGTCTCCTCCCCGGCCGCCGCCGCTCCCGGCGTCAAGCAGGTCCACCTGCGCAACGGCCTGACCATCAAGATCCCGTCGACCTGGAAGGTCTACAAGGTCGCCAAGGACTACACGCGCGTGGTCACCGGGGCGTGCGCCACTGCCGGGACCCGCGACTTCGGCTACCGCGACTCGGGCTGCCGCAGCTTCTGGGTGTTCGGCCCGGCCGCGATCAGAGTCGGGCACGAGACCTTCAACCCCTACGACCCGAGCCGCCCCTACAGCCCCGCGACCGACGTCGGCCCCTGCGTCTACAACAAGAAGTTGTGGATGAGCTCGTTCCGGACCAAGCCCGTGGTCAAGGGCTACAAGCTCGTCGGCGCCGGCCACAACGCCCACTACCGAGAGTGGACGGGCAACTGCGTCTACGGGCCGCCCAAGTACAACTACGCGGGCAGCTTCACCCAGCGCGAGTGGTACCTGCCGAAGTCGAAGATCCTGGTCGTCGACCAGTGGAAGACGCCCGGCCTGGCGACCATTCTCAGAACTGCGACCTGGAACTGAGCAGGCCGCCGGCCGCGAGGCCGAGCAGCGCGGGGGCCAGCAGGAACGCCGCGTGGGTGCCGAAGGCGTCGCCGAGCGCGCCGAGCACGAACGGCCCGGTGCCCGAGCCGACCCCCGCCCACACCGAGGCGATCCCGCTGGCCTGGTCGGGCCGCCCGCCCGAGGTCTCGATCATCCGGGCCAGGCCCAGCGGGAACAGCATGCCGATCCCGGCGCCGCTGATCGCCAGCCCGGCGTAGCCGACCGCCACGGAGGTGGTGGACCAGAACACCGCCCAGCCGGCGACCGTGACGGCCATCGTGCCGAGGAACACCTGCCAGACCGGGTAGCGCAGGGTGAGCGCGGCCCCGGCGAAGCGTCCGGCGGCGATGCCGCAGAGCATGGCGGTCAGGCCGGTGGCCGCCTCGGCCAGGCTCAGGCCGGTGCGCTGGGAGAACAACTCGGCGGCGAACAGGTTGAAGGTGAACTCGGTGGCGACGCAGCACAGCAGCACCGCGCCGGCGAAGTGGAACCGCCAGCTGAACGGCTGCTTCGACCGCTGGGCGGCGTGCTCGGCCGGGATCTCGGGGAACCAGACCCGGCCCATCGCGAGCGCGAGCACGGCGGTGAGCACGACCGGGATGAACATGGCCGCCCGCCAGCCCAGCACCGACTCGGCCAGCAGGCTGAACGCGTAGGTGGCCGAGATGCCCGCGAGCACGCCGACGGCGTTGGCCTCGCTGATCGACGCCGGTCCGGCGGGGCCGTGGTGGTCGCTGAGGGCGGCCATGGAGACGTACAGGGCGATGGCGGCGAAGCCGCCCGCGATCGTGTAGCCAGCCAGCGTGAACGGCAGGGTCGGGCCGAGGCCCACGAGCAGCACGCCGGCGTTCATGCCGCCGATGCCGACCCAGACGGCGAACCGGCGGCCGTAACGGCGGGTCAGCCAGGGGAGCGACAGGCCGGTCAGGATGCTGCCGACGGCCATGCCGGTGCCGTGGAGCCCGGCGACCGCCTGGGTGACCTCGAGTTCGGCGCGCAGCGTGGGGAGCGCCGACGACAGGCCGTAGAGGTAGGTGGCGAAGGTCGCCAGCATCAGGTAGACGAACCAGGTGGGCCGGTCCCTCGTGAACGTGATCGCAGGCGTGGACACCGGCATTTCCCCCGATATAGATCGTTATATCGGGAAACGGTACAACGTCACGTCAGGGCGGCCAACTGGTCGGCGAACCACCTTTCCGGGGGCATCGCGGTGGCCGCCCGGCGCAGCCGCGTGCAGCGTTCGGCCCGTTCCTTGTCGGGCATGACCAGGCCCTCGTGCAGGGCGGCGGCGGTGCCCGAGACGTCGTAGGGGTTGACCAGGAGCGAGTCGGGGCCGAGTTCGGCCGCCGCGCCCGCCTCGCGCGAGAGCACCAGCACGCAGCGCGGCGACAGGATCGGCCCCTCTTTGGCGACCAGGTTCATGCCGTCGCGGATCGGGTTCACCAGCAGCACGTCGGCCATGCGGTAGGCGGCCAGCGAGCGCGGATAGTCGTCCTGCATGTTGAGGATCAGCGGGTCCCAGTCGTCGGTGGCGTACTCGTCTTCGATCTCCTTGGCGCAGCGCTGCACGGCCGCGGTGTATTCGCGGTATTCGGGCAGGTCGTGGCGCGAGGGATAAGCGAAGGCCAGATGGACGACCTTGCCGTGCCACTCGGGATGCTCGGCCAGGAACTCGCGGTAGGCGAGCATGCCGCGCACGATGTTCTTCGACAACTCGGTCCGGTCGATGCGCACGATCAGCCGCCGGTCGCCCACCTGCTCCTTGATGGCCAGCATGTGCGACTCGACGTCGGGCTCGAACGCGCGGGCCACCAGCGCGTCGCCGTCGACGCCGAGCGCGTGCACGCCGATCCGGGTGAGGCGGCCGTCGAACTCCACCGTCTTCGCCGCGCGGTCGACCCGGGCGTCGAGCACCGCCTCGCAGCAGTCCATGAACGCCGCCGCCCACCGGTCGGTCAGGAACCCCGCGTGGTCGGCCCCCAGCACGCCCTGCAGGATCTCGGCCGCGATGCCGTCGGGCAGCAGCGAGAAGTATTCGGGCGGCGCCCACGGCGTGTGGGAGAAGTGGGCCACCCGCAGGTCGGGCCGGTCGACGCGGAGCATCGCCGGGGCCAGCGTCAGGTGGTAGTCCTGGATCATCACCTTCGCGCCGTGGGCCGCCTCTTCTGCCAGGGCCAGCGCGAACGCGCCGTTGTACTCGCGGTAGGACTCCCACTCGCGGTGGAACCGGGTGTCGAAGGTGGGCGCGAACGGGGTGTTGTAGAGCAGGTGGCTGACGAACCACAGGGTGGAGTTGGCGACCGCGTTGTAGGCCCGGTGGAAGACGGCCGGGGGGATGTCGAGCATGCGTACCGGGCCGGTGTCGTAGCCCGCGCGGTCGATGCGGCCCTCGGGGGCGAGCCTGACCGCGCTGCGGTCGCCGTCGGAGAGCGCGGCGCAGATCCACAGGTGGTCGTCGCCCCGGGCGACGTCTGACAATCCGGACACCAGCCCGCCGCCGCCTCTCCGCATCGTCAGCGCGCCGTCATCCGAGAGGATGAACGAGACGGGCCCGCGGTTGGAGGCGATCAGCGTTGAACTCACGGTGGGCACACCCCAGATGGCCGGAGGACTAAGAAAAGATGTCGTCGGCAATAGGATGTCAGGAAACCCCCGGCCGCCGAAGAATCGGGGCAGTCAATGCCGCTTGACGAGACCACCGAGGAACTGGCCCGCACCGCGGCCACCGGCGACCACGTCGCCCTCGGCGAACTGCTGCGCCGCGTCGAACCCGACGTGCTGCGTCACTGCGAACGCCTGCTTCCCTACCGCCAAGACGCCGAAGAGGCCTGTCAGGACACCCTGCTCGCGGTGGCCCGCAACATCGGCCGCTTCGAGGGGCGCTCCCGGTTCTCCACCTGGCTCCACATCGTGACCGCCAACTGCGCCCGCACCACCTACCGCACGCTCAAGCGGCGTGCGGCCGAGCAGTCGAGCGACGACCTGGCCGAGCAGCGGCCCGATCCCCACCGGGTCAGCGTGATCGCCGGCGCCCGCCTCGACCTGCTCGACGCGATCGAGGCGCTGGAGGCCGAGAAGCCCGACCTGGCCCGCGCGCTGGTGTTGTGCGACATCGTCCAGCTCGACTACTCCGACATCGCCGCGCAGCTCGGCATCCCCCTCGGCACCGCCAAGAGCCGCATCCACCAGGCCAGGAAGCACATCCAGGCGTCGCTCGGCGACGGCTATCTCGGTAGGTGAGATGCCGATTCGGACTCTGAGGAGCCCGGGGTACAGTTTTCAGGACAACTGAATATTTGCTCATCCAGAGGGGTGGAGGGACCGGCCCTGCGAAGCCCCGGCAACCATTCCGACTCAACTCGCTACGTGGCGGGGCCGGTCGGAACAGGTGCCAATTCCGGTCTGTGATCAAGGCGGTCGCAGGCGAAGATGAGGGAAAGGCCTCGCTTCATGGCGCTTCAGCACGATTTCGGACCCGCCGTCGCCCTCTCCTGCCGCGAGTGTGGCGCCCGTTACGACCTCGGTCCGATCTTCGCCTGTCAGGACTGTTTCGGGCCACTTGAGGTGGCGTACGACTTCGGAACCGTGACCCGCGAGGACATCGCCGCCGGTCCGGCCAACATCTGGCGTTACAAGGCCCTGCTGCCCGTCCCGGCGAACGTCGCCGACAAGCCCAACCTCCAGCCCGGCTGGACCAAGCTCCACCACGCCGGCAACCTCGGCGCCGAGCTCGGGCTGCGCGACCTCTACGTGAAGGACGACTCGGGCAACCCGACCCACTCGTTCAAGGACCGCGTCGTGTCGATCGCGGTCGAGGCGGCCCGCAACTTCGGGTTCACCACGCTTTCCTGCTCCTCGACCGGCAACCTGGCCGGCGCCGTCGGCGCCGCCGCCGCGCGGGCCGGGCTCGACTCGTGCGTGTTCATCCCGTCGAACCTCGAAGAGGCCAAGATCGTCGTCGCCAGCGTCTACGGCGGCAAGCTTGTGGGCATCGAGGGCTCCTACGACGAGGTCAACCGCTTCTGCTCCGAGCTCATCGGCGACCCGCTGGGCGAGAAGTGGGGCTTCGTCAACGTGAACCTGCGGCCCTACTACGCCGAGGGCTCCAAGACGCTGGCGTACGAGATCGCCGAGCAGCTCGGGTGGCGCATCCCCGAGCAGATCGTCATCCCGATCGCCTCGGGCTCCCAGCTCACCAAGATCGACAAGGGCTTCAAGGAGCTCATCGCGCTCGGGCTGGTGGAGGACACCCCCTACAAGATCTTCGGGGCGCAGGCCGAGGGCTGCTCGCCGGTGTCGGCGGCGTACAAGGCCGGGCACGACGTCGTGCGCCCGGTGAAGCCCGACACGATCGCCAAGTCGCTGGCCATCGGCAACCCGGCCGACGGGCCCTACGTGCTCGACATCGCCCGGCGGACCGGCGGGGCCGTCGAAGACGTCACCGACCCCGAGATCGTCGCCGCGATCCGCCTGCTGGCCCGGACCGAGGGCGTGTTCGCCGAGACCGCGGGCGGCGTGACGGTCGGCGTGCTGCGCAAGCTGACGGAGGCCGGGGTGATCGACCCCGACGCGACCACGGTGGTCCTCAACACCGGCGAGGGGCTCAAGACCCTCGACGCCGTCCAGTCGGAGGCCCGTCCGACGGCCGTCATCCGGCCGTCTCTCGACGCGTTCCGCACGGCTTTCGCCAACTAATCTAACTGTTCGTCAAGGAGGGCCAACAATGAGTGTTTCCGTGCGGATTCCGACGATTCTGCGGACGTACACCGGAGGCGCGGCCGAGGTGGCCGGCGAAGGGGCGACGCTGCGCGAGGTGTTCGAGAAACTCGACGCCGACTACCCCGGCATCGGGGCCAGGATCCTCGACGAATCGGGCAAGGTGCGACGTTTTGTCAACGTCTACGTCGGAGAAGAGGACGTCCGATTCTCCGAAGGTTTGGACACTCCAACCCCGGCGGGCGTACAGATTTCGGTGATCCCGGCCGTAGCCGGAGGGTGACCTTCCGCAGCCTTTCCCGCACCCACGTACTCCTACAGTGCGTGGGTGTTTCTATGTTTACCTGCACTTCTATCGTTATCGAAGCTTAATGAGTGCCATGGCATATGGTGCAATTCTCAACCAACCAATCACTAACCGAAAAAGAAGCCCTCTCGCTTTGGGCGAACGACAACAAGTCAGGGGCCGATTGACTCTGTTGTCCCACGCCTTGGCATGTGTATGGTCGAGAACGATCGACGTAGCCGGGGAGAACGGCACGAAAGGTCACGGACCAGCGGTGGAATGGGCGGGTCCGTTGCCAGGCCCAGCAAGAGGAGTCGGAAAGTGGCGCAGGGCACCGTCAAATGGTTTAACGCGGACAAGGGCTACGGCTTCATCGCGGTAGACGGTGGTAAGGACGTTTTCGTCCATTACTCGGCAATCATGATGGACGGCTACAAGGCCCTCGAGCAGGGCCAGCGTGTGGAGTTCGACATCACGCAGGGACAGAAGGGCCCGCAGGCGGAGGCTGTCCGGACCGTCTGATCCCCTCAGACCGCGAACCTTTTCGGCCCCATCCGCGTGAGCGGCCGCGAACGGTTCGGCTGTAACCAACCCCACCACCCCAGCGACCTGGAACCCGGCCCGCAGCCTGCGGGCCGGGTTTCTGCTGCCGCCCCGCCTGACCTGCCCCTCTCGCTCTCCGGCTTGCACTCGCGTAGGTAGAGTGCTAAACAGTTGGTTGGCACTCCCCGGCCGGGAGTGCCAACCAATACGGATCGAGGCGATGGGGCCTGCCAAGGGTGTGCGGGCCTTGCCGTCGCGGGCGTCGGCTCGGTCCCTCTTTTTCGAAGCCACCCTGCTACTGGGAGGTCCAGCCTTATGGCAGCCAAGATGATCGCGTTTGACGAGGACGCCCGGCGCGGTCTCGAGCGCGGCATGAACCAGCTCGCCGACGCCGTCAAGGTGACCCTCGGCCCCAAGGGCCGAAACGTCGTGCTGGAGAAGAAGTGGGGCGCCCCCACCATCACCAACGACGGTGTCTCGATCGCCAAGGAGATCGAGCTCGAAGACCCGTGGGAGAAGATCGGGGCCGAGCTCGTCAAGGAAGTCGCGAAGAAGACCGACGACGTCGCGGGTGACGGCACCACCACCGCCACCGTGCTCGCCCAGGCGCTGGTGCGCGAGGGTCTGCGCAACGTCGCCGCCGGCGCCAACCCGATGTCCCTGAAGAAGGGCATCGAGGCCGCCGTCGAGCGCGTCAGCGAGGAGCTTTCCAAGCTCGCGAAGGACGTCGAGACCAAGGAGCAGATCGCCTCCACCGCCTCGATCTCCGCCGGTGACGTCGAGATCGGCGAGCTCATCGCCGAGGCGATGGACAAGGTCGGCAAGGAAGGCGTCATCACCGTCGAGGAGAGCAACGCCTTCGGGCTCGAGCTCGAGCTCACCGAGGGTATGCGCTTCGACAAGGGCTACAACTCGGGTTACTTCGTGACCGACCCCGAGCGCATGGAGGCGGTCCTGGAGGACCCCTACATCCTCGTCGTCAACTCGAAGATCTCCGCCAACAAGGACCTGCTGCCGCTGCTCGACAAGGTCGTGCAGGCCGGCAAGCCGCTGCTGATCATCGCCGAGGACGTCGAGGGCGAGGCCCTGGCGACCCTGGTCGTGAACAAGATCCGCGGCCTGTTCCGCTCGGTGGCCGTCAAGGCCCCCGGCTTCGGCGACCGCCGCAAGGCAATGCTGGGCGACATCGCCACGCTGGCCGGCGGCCAGGTCATCTCCGAGGAGATCGGCCTCAAGCTCGAGTCGACCACGCTCGACCAGCTCGGCCGCGCCCGCAAGGTCGTCGTCACCAAGGACGAGACCACCATCGTCGACGGCGCCGGTGACGCCGAGGCGATCGCGGGCCGGGTCAACCAGATCCGCGCCGAGATCGACAACACCGACTCCGACTACGACCGCGAGAAGCTCCAGGAGCGCCTCGCCAAGCTCGCCGGCGGCGTCGCCGTCATCAAGGCGGGCGCGGCCACCGAGGTCGAGCTCAAGGAGCGCAAGCACCGCATCGAAGACGCCGTCCGCAACGCGAAGGCGGCCGTCGAAGAGGGCATCGTCCCCGGCGGTGGCGTGGCCCTGCTGCAGGCTTCGGCCAAGGCGTTCGACAAGCTGGAGCTGTCGGGCGACGAGGCGACCGGCGCCGCGATCGTGAAGAAGGCGCTCGAGGAGCCCCTGAAGCAGATCGCCGTCAACGCCGGCCTCGAGGGCGGCGTCGTGGTGGAGAAGGTCCGCAACCTGACCCCGGGTGAGGGCCTCAACGCCGCGACCGGCGAGTACGTCAACATGTTCGACTCGGGCATCATCGACCCGGCGAAGGTGACGCGCTCCGCGCTGCAGAACGCCGCGTCGATCGCGGCCCTGTTCCTCACCACCGAGGCCGTCATCGCCGAGAAGCCGGAGAAGAACCCGGCTCCCGCGGGCGGCGGCATGCCCGGCGGCGGGGACATGGACTTCTAAGTCCATCCCGTTCAACAGATGAGGCGGTCCCTTCCGGGGCCGCCTTCTTCTGTTCTCCGGTACGTCAGAAGTGCCGCACCCAGCGGCCCCACTGTTCCTGCATGACGTATCCCGTCGCCGCCCACGCGGGGTGGGCGTCGGTGTTGTCGTGCAGGACCATCGCGTCGACGCGGAACGCGCCGAACGCCTTGAATCGCTCCTCGGCGGCGGCGATGAGCTTTCTCGCGATGCCCGTGCGGCGGTGCTCGGGTGCGACGGCGAGCCGGTAGAGGTGGGCGCGCCAGCCGTCCCAGCCCGCGATGACCGTGCCCGCGACGGCGCCGTCGACTTCGTACACGAGCAGGGCCTCGGGGTCGCGTTCGATGAGCGCGACCACCTTCGCGGGGTCGTCGTGGCGGTCGGTGCCCTCGGCGGCGGCGACCCAGAACTTCAGGATCGTGTCGACGTCGGCCAGGGTGGCGGGGCGGATCACAGGGCCTCCGGGAGCGGCTTGGCATGCACCACGGTCAGGGTGGTGACGGCTCGGGTCAGGACGACGTAGAGGCGGGCGGTGCCCCGCGGTTCGGCCTCGACGATGTCGGCGGGTTCCACCACGACGACGTGGTCGTACTCCAGGCCCTTGGCGAGGCCGGCCGGGACGACGAGCACCTTCGCGCCGTCGCCGTCGGGGCCCAGCACGGGCGCGCCGAGCGCGGTCGCGAACGTCTCCGCGTCGGCGTCGCGGACGATGACGCCCACCGAACCCTCGCCCGCGGCGCTCACGGCGTCTCTCACGCCTCCGATGACATCGGAGGTCTCCACCAGCCTCAGGGATCCCGCACCCGGGCGCAGCGAGCGCGGCGCGGCCAGTTCGGGGGCGATGCCGGGCAGCAGGCGGGCGGCGAAGTCGAGCACCTCGCGCGGGACGCGGAAGCCGAGGGTCAGTTCCGTCACCAGACCCTCGGCGAAGCCGAGATGCCGCAGCACGGTGGTCCACGAGCGGGCCGACCACGGCGTGGTGCCCTGCGCGAGGTCGCCCAGGATGGTCGCCGAACCGGTGCGGCAGCGGCGGCCGAGGGCGCGCAACTGCATCTCCGACAGGTCCTGCGCCTCGTCGACCACGAGGTGGCCGTGGGAGGGGGTGCGGTCCATCAGGTCGGCGAGCTCGTCGAGCAGCGCTCCGTCGGCGCCGCTCCACTTCGCGCTCCGGTGGGACTTGTAGGGCTTCGTCCAGAGAAGAGCGGCCTGTTCCTCAGGGGTCAGGTCGTCTTTGGCGGCCCTGGCCAGGAACGCCGCGTCGGAGAGCAGCCGGAAGAGCACCTGCTCGGGCGTCAGCTTCGGCCAGACCTGGTCGACCACGGCCTTGACCGGCTTCGAGCGCGCCACGGCGTCCTGCACGCGGTCGTCGGGGGACTCCCCGCGCCGTTCCATCTGGACGAGCACCTGGTGCGCCAGCCGCTGCGCCAGCGTCGCCCGGCCGGGGTTGTAGCGGGTGGTGCCGCGCAGCGACGCCACGGTCTCGCGCACCTCGTGGTCGGCCACGCGGTAGCGGTTGGCCCCCTTGGTGACCAGCACCCCTTCGACCGGCTTCACCACGTGGAGCCACAGGGCGCGCGTCAGCACCCGGGCCATCCGCGCGTCGCCCTTGACCGCCGAGACGGCCGGTTCCTCGGGGTGGGCGTGGTCGCCCAGGATGCCCGCCACGGTCGTCTGGTCGACCTTCACCTCGCCGAGCGCGGGCAGCACCGAGGAGATGTACGACAGGAAGGCGCGGTTAGGGCCCACGATCATCACGCCGGCGCGAGACAATTTCTCGCGATGGGTGAACAGCAGATAAGCCGCGCGGTGCAGGCCCACCGCGGTCTTCCCCGTGCCCGGCGCCCCCTGCACGCACACGGTGACGCCGAGGTCGGCGCGCACGATCTCGTCCTGGTCGGGCTGGATCGTCGCCACGATGTCGCGCATGGGGCCGGTGCGCGGGCGCTCGATCTCGTCGGTCAGGATGCGCGAGGGGCCGAGGTCGCCGCCGTGGGCCAGGTCCTCGTCTTCGAACGCGGTGAGCTCGCCGCCCTGGTAGCCGAACCGCCGGCGCCGGTCGACGCCCATCGGCTCGGCCGGGCTGGCCTGGTAGAACGCCCGCGAGACGGGGGCACGCCAGTCGATGACGAGCGCCCGGCCGCCGCCGTCGTGCACGTGCCGGCGGCCGACGTACAGGAGCGGCGGGAGGTCGTCGTCGGCGTCGCGGTCGAGGCGGCCGAAGAACAGCGGGGTGTCGGGGTGGTCGGCGAGCGCCGCGACCCGCTGGTCGAGCAGCCCCTGGAGCACCTGCTGCGAGACCCAGTCTCCGGCCATGTCCGACGACAACGACTGCGCGTGCTCCCGCATGGCGCGCAGGGCCGCCCGCGACTCGTCGAGGTGCCGCCGTTCCTCCGCGAGGTCGTCGGCCGGGGGTATGTCGGGGGCGAGGGTGTGCTGGGGCATGACGGAGTGCCTCCTGCCGGAGTGGTTCGGGTGGGCGAACCGGCCAGCTTAGTCGTCCGCCGAGGCCAGGCCAAAAGGTTTATGGGCCGACTGACTCACGTCGTGGCTGGGTAGGAGGGCAGAGGTGTTCCGTGGCCCGATCCCGCTCCCGCCCGCGCTGCCCGCCGCCGTCATGCTGCTGCTCGCCGCATTGTGGGGGCTTTCCGTGTACGCGGGCTGGGGTCTGGAGGCGTTCTGCGCCAGCGGCGAACCGGCCGACGACTGCGGCGGCCGCATGGCCCTCGTGACGGCCGTCTCGTCGCTTTTCGCGGTCGTCGCGACGGCGCTCACGATCGGCGCGTGGCTGACGTGGCGCGCCCGTCTTCTCGTGTACGCAATCGCCGCCTGGATGGCGGCGGAAGGCGTACTATTCGTCGGAGGTCTGGTCGCGCAGTAATCTCGCGAATACCCTCCGAAGTCTTAATCAATCGGTATGGGAAAAGCCCTAGAAAAGCGCGGCAAATTAGGTGATTGCCCAGGACAATGGGGGTATGCCCGAACCTGGGCGTTGATGCCATCTTTGGCTGTGGGGGCCAAGGGCACGAGGGGGTGATGAGGTTGTCTCGGGCCTACGGAATTTCGTGGACTTAAGTATGTTTTCTAAGTAGACCCGGCGGGAGTTGTCCCGCCGGGTCTTTTATTTACGTCAGGACGTCGTCGGCGTCGATGATCTGGTAGGCGTAGCCCTGCTCGGCCAGGAAGCGCTGCCGGTGGGCCGCGAAGTCCTGGTCGACGGTGTCGCGGCTGACGATCGAGTAGAACCGCGCGCCCCCGCCGTCGGCCTTCGGCCGGAGCACCCGGCCGAGGCGCTGCGCCTCCTCCTGGCGCGAGCCGAAGGTGCCCGACACCTGGATGGCGACCGCCGCCTCGGGCAGGTCGATCGAGAAGTTCGCCACCTTCGACACGACGAGGACCTGCAGCTCCTTGTCGCGGAACGCCTGGAACAGCCGCTCGCGCTCCTTCACCTTGGTCTCGCCCTTGATGACCGGCGCGTTCAGGTGCTCGCCGAGTTCGTCGAGCTGGTCGATGTACTGCCCGATGACCAGGACCTGCTCGCCGGCGTGCTTCTTCACCAGCGCCTCGGTGACGCGCAGCTTCGACGGGGTCGTGGCGGCGAAGCGGTAGCGCTCGTCGGTGTCGGCCATCGCGTAGGCGAGCCGTTCGTCGTCGCGGAGCGTCACGCGTACCTCGACGCAGTCGGCCGGGGCGATGTAGCCCTGGTTCTCCATCTCCTTCCAGGGCGCGTCGTAGCGCTTCGGGCCGATGAGGGAGAACACGTCGCCCTCGCGGCCGTCTTCGCGCACCAGCGTGGCCGTCAGGCCCACCCGGCGGCGTGCCTGGAGGTCGGCCGTCATCCGGAAGATGGGGGCGGGCAGGAGGTGGACCTCGTCGTACACGACCAGACCCCAGTCGCGCGCGTCGAACAGCTCCAGATGCCGGTAGACGCCGCCGCGCTTGGCGGTCATCACCTGGTAGGTGGCGATGGTGACCGGGCGGATCTCCTTCTTGGTCCCGGTGTACTCGCCGATCTCGTCTTCGGTCAGGCTGGTGCGCTTGATCAGCTCGGTCTTCCACTGGTGGACGCTCACCGTGTTCGTGACCAGGATCAGCGTCGTCGCCTGGGCGTGGGCCATCGCCGCCGCGCCGACGATCGTCTTGCCCGCGCCGCAGGGCAGCACGACCACGCCCGAGCCGCCGTGCCAGAACGCGTCGGCGGCCTCCTTCTGGTAGGGCCGCAGCGACCAGCCCTCCTCGGTCAGGGCGATCGGGTGGGCCTCGCCGTCGACGTAGCCGGCCAGGTCTTCGGCCGGCCAGCCGAGCTTCAGCAGCATCTGCTTGATGTTGCCGCGCTCGCTCGGGTGGACGGCCACCGAGTCGCCGCCGAGCCGCTCGCCGATCATCGGCTGCACCTTCTTGGCGCGCAGCACCTCTTCGAGCACCGCCCGGTCGGTGCTGGTCAGCACGAGCCCGTGGACGGGATGCTTCTCCAGCCGCAGCCGCCCGTAACGCGCCATCGTCTCGGCGACGTCGACCAGCAGCGCGTGGGGGACGGGGTAGCGGCTGAACCCGATCAGGGCGTCGATCACCTGCTCGGCGTCGTGCCCGGCGGCCCGCGCGTTCCAGAGGGCGAGCGGGGTGATGCGGTAGGTGTGGACGTGCTCCGGCGCGCGCTCGAGCTCGGCGAACGGCGCGATGGCCCGTCGGCACTCGTCGGCGCGCTCGTGGTCGACTTCCAGCAGCAGGGTCTTGTCGGACTGGACGATGAGCGGCCCGTCGTTCACGGGTGGAGCCCCCTAATCAGTTGACGTCGGCGACGCCGGTGATCCGGTGGAGTACGAAGCGGTGGATGGCCGCCCTCGTCTCGTCGTACGCCGTCAGGTAGCCACCCTCTATTCTCGCGGGTTCGAGGATCCGGCTCGTGGCCTGACCTTGTGAGTCTAGGTAACCGATCCAAACCCGGGAGCCCTGCTTGATGGCCTCCTGGAGCGCCGAGATCGTCGCCGTCGCCGGGGTTCGGGGCACCGCCCCGCCCGGCTCGCCCACCGGGTCGGGCCGGGACAACAACGCGCGGTCGCCGGCCCGCAGCGCCCGGATCGCCGCCGTGACCACCTCGGCCTCGGGCGCGGCCAGCCCGTTGACCTGCCTGACCGGCTGCGCCTCGGTCCGCCGGGCGTCGGCCCGGGTGATCAGCACGTCGCCTTCGAGCGACTCGGCCACCGGGGCGTAGCCCATCGCGCGCAGCGAGTCGAGCATGGTCGCCCGCGACGCCTTCGACACCAGCACGGTCGGGGCCAGCCGCCGCATCCGCAGCACCCCGGCCCGCCGGTCGGCCAGCAGTTCGTCGAGCACCGCCGGGTCGTCGCAGCGCAGATAGGACGACGCCGACCCGACCCGCAGCCGGCCGTGGCGCCGGGCGACGTCGGTCACCAGGTAGGACAGCGGCTGCGGCACCGGCGTGGTCGAGTGGCGGGCCAGCGTCGCCAGCACCTCTTCGGCGCTCTGCCCGGCGTCGAGCACCCGCCTGATCGAACCCTCGGCGAACCGGTAGACGGTCGCGCCGCCCTTCGACTCGACGTCGGCCGCCAGCCCCAGCCACCGGTCGAGCTCCCCGGTCAGCGGGCCGGGGGCGACGGCGGTCAGGTCGGCCTGCAGCACCACGTGGTCGACCGGCTCGGGCAGCAGCGGGGCCAGCAGGTCGGCCGCCTTGACGCCGGTGAGCACCGCCCGGCCGTGGGGCGACATCACCCCGAGCCCGGTCAGGCCCATGACCTCGGCCTCGCGCAGCACGAACTCGGTCAGCCGCGCCAGATGGGCGCCCCTGCGGCGGGGGCGCTCCCAGGTCAGCCGGGCCAGCACCGACTCCTGCGACGGCGCGAGCTCGGTCGCCGCGACGACCGTCAGGACCCGGCGGCGGATCTCGGCGGCGGCCCCCCGGCGCAGGTCGGGATGGAGCACGTTGAGCAGCCGGTCGCGGTCGTCGCGGCTCCCGGCCAGGCCCGGCACCCGGTCGAGCGACAACCAGGCCCGCGCGACGGCCTCCCAGCGGTCTTCGGTCTGGCGGGCCCGCCACAGGTCGTAGGAGAGGGTCGGCAACCACTCGGCGTCGGCCGGGCCGCCGGCCGCGATCAGCCCGGCCGCGTGGGCGACCTCGATGATCAGAGCGGCCGTCCATTCGGGCACGTCGAGCTGCTGGGCCGCGCGCCGCAGGTCGCGGATCGCCAGGCCGCCCGTGCGCAGCACCCCCGGCGGGTCGACGCTCCAGAGCTCGCAGAGCTCCTCGACCGACCGCACGAAGCTGAACGCCTGACCGGCGGCGGTGCGCGAGGCGAGGTCGGCGCGGCGGGTGACGCCCTCGAGCGGCGGCGGGACCGGCGACAGGTCGCGGTGCAAGCGGTCGTCGCGCAGCACCAGCCCGACCTCGCGCGGCAGCGTCACGGTCTCGTCGCCGATCGCGCCCAGCAGGCCCCGGGCCAGCAGCTGCTCGATGGGCGACTGGGCGGTCTCGACCGACACCTCACGCCGCGCGTTGGGCACCCGCCCCGACGGCGGCCCCCAGGCCAGCTCGTCGAGCGCCGCTCTGGCCTGCGGTCCGACCTGCGCGATCAGTTTCCTGACGGCACGGGGATCGGCCAGCGTGATCGCGCGCTCGTCGTGGCGGAAGACCCGGTCGGCCGGCTGGCCGAGCCCGGCGGGCGGGTCGAGAGCGTCCTGGACGCCGGGGGCGAGCCTGCGCTCGTCGTCGACCAGGGCCATCTCGGTCAGCGTGGCCAGCGCCCGGCCGATCGCCTCGTCGGTGCCGGGGGCGTCGCAGGTGGCCCGGCGGATCGCCGGTGAAAGCTGGTCGGGCGGGAAGACGACGAGGGTCTCGGCCACCGCGAGGGTGAAGCCGTCGAGCCGGTCGAGGGCCCGGCCGACGGCCGACGGGGTGCCCGCTCGGGCCGCCAAACCCGGCACATTCGCCGGAACCGGGGTGATCAGCTCAGGTCGGGACATGGCGAGGACGCGCAGTTGCTCGTCGCTCCGGCTGCGCAGCCACTCGGTGAACCCCTCGCTCATCCTTTCCATCGTAGGAGCTCGCATGGACTGCGACGCTGGGGCACTATGACGGAGTGATCGAGCGAGCCGACCAGCTCGTGCTGGAATTCGTGAGCCGGGTGGCCGACGCCGCCCACGGCCGGATGCGCCCCGAGGAACGCCTCGATTACGTCCGGCGGGTCCGCGAACGGGTCGACCAGGAGCGCAAAGGCGACGAGAACCCCAAATCGGTCGCCCGCCTCCTGGCCCGTTTCGGCACCCCAGAGGACATGGTCGACCGCGAGGTCCGCCGCTTACGCGGCGACCTCCCCCCGGAACCCCCGGCCCAGCAGACCCGCCCGATGAGCGCCCTCCGCCGCACCTTCCCCCCGAACCCCGACTTCCGCCGCGGACGGCCCGGCCCAGCCGGCGGCCCGCAATCGGGTTCGTCGCGTTCGGGCGGATCCGGAGCGAGCCTGTCGGGTTCGAGTCAGCCCGGTTCGGGTCGCTCTGAGCGGAACGAGTTGCCGCAGCCGATTGTGATCAGTCCCACTCGGCGGGTCTGGAGGGCCGGGGCGCCCGGGGGGCGGTTGGTGCCGCGGTGGAAGCGGCGGCCGACGCCCGACGCCTGGTCGATCCTGCACGGGCATCGGCGGGAGGTCGTGGCGCTGGCGTTGCTGGCGCTGGCCGCGTTGCTGGTGCCGATCAGGTTCCCGACCGTGGCGATCTTCCCGGTGCCGGGGATCGTGTGGGCCGTCGGGGCGGTCGTGACGTTGTCGTGTCAGGGGTGGAACATGCCCGACCGGCTGGCCGGGCTGGGGGCGCCCGTGCTGGCGTGGGTCTTCGGGGGCGGGATCCTCGCGCTGACCGGGCCCGAGCGGACCTCCGTCGAAGGGTTGCTAACGCGCTTCAACGAGGTCGCCGGCATCGCGTTCATCATCGGCACCGCCGTGGGGCTGACGTGGTTGCTCTACCGGCTCTTCGACCCACCCGTCTCCACACACGCCCGGCGGTAGCAGGCCGAGCGCCAGCCTGATCCAGGCCGACACGAAACGTTCGGTGGCGACCCGGCCGGGCGCCTCCCCGGTCGTGTACTCGATCAGCCGGAAGTTGATGATCGAGCCGCCCAGCACCGAGCCGACCCCGGCCCAGTCGACCTGGGCGTCGAGGTATTCGGGCTGGCAGGCGAACCATTCGGTGAGCGCGTCGAACATGGGCTGGAGCAGGCCCTCGGTGACCACGGCGACCAGGTCGGGGAACTGCGACAGGTCGCGGAAGAAGATCTGGGCGAGCCGGCGCTCCTCGTCCATCTTGCCGAGGCCCGCGTGGCACATCGCGGCCAGCCGGACCTCGATCGGCTCGGTCTGGGCGACGTCGAGCGTGATCTCGTTGCGGGCCGCGCGGTCGGCGACGGCGGCCGCGAGGACCTCGTACTTGGACTTGAAGTGCCGGTAGAGCCCGCCGGCGCCGGGGGACAGGCCGGCGGCGGCCTCTATCTCGGCCACCGAGGTCGCGTTGTAGCCGCGCTCGGCGAACAGCCGTAGCGCTTCCTCGATGATGCGACCCCGTGTGCTCATCTGTACCTCCCGCGAGGGACAGCGTAGACCGCCCAGCTTTAAAAGGAAGATCCACTTCGCGGCGGATCGCGCACTTTGGCATCCTTGATCCGTGCACAGCATGGGGATCAACGTCGGTTTCGACCTCGACCTGACGCTCGCCGACACACGCGCGGCCATCGCCGCCGTCTACGAGGCGATGCTGCCGTCGCTCCAGACCCCCATCGACGTCGCCGTCGCGGTGTCGCGGATCGGCCGGCCGCTGGAGGTCGAGCTGGCCGAATGGTTGCCGGCCGACGAGATCCCGGCCGCGGTGACGCTCTACCGCTCCCTCTACCCGGGCATCGCGCTGCCCGCCACCGTCGCCATGCCGGGCGCCCACGAGGCGCTGGCGGCCATCCGCGCCGCCGGGGGCCGCATCATCGTGGTCACCGGGAAAAACCCGCTCGACGCCCGGCGCACGGTCGACGCGCTCGGCCTCGACGTCGACGAGATCGCCGGATCGGTCTTCGGCGCCGACAAGGGCGCCGCCATCGCCGCCTTCGGGGCGGCGGTCTACGTGGGCGACCACGTGGCCGACGTCGAGGCGGCCCGCGCGGGCGGGGCGATCAGCGTGGCCGTGGCGACGGGCGGCTGCACCGCCGCGCAACTGGCCGAGCAGGGCGCCGACGTGGTCATGGCCGACCTCACCGAGTTCGTGTCCTGGTACACCACCCGGACGTCGATTCCCGCGTAATTTGACGGCCTTTCGGCGGTCACCTGGTAGCCCTAGTGGGCATAACCTACATCCATTCCCTTCCACGACAGTTTGAACGAGGTCACTCCTGTGCCCAGCGGCAAGGTCAAGTGGTACGACGAAACCAAGGGTTTCGGTTTCCTCACCCGCGACGACGGCGGTGAGGTCTTCGTGCATTCATCCGCGCTGCCCAAAGGCGTGGAAGCCCTCAAGCCCGGCCAGAAAGTCGAGTTCGGGGTCGCCGAGGGGCGGCGCGGCCAGCAGGCGCTGTCGGTCAGGGTGCTGGAGCAGCCCCCGACCCTGGCGAAGGCGCCGCGTCCGAAGGGGAAGCGCAAAAAGCCCGACGAAATGGTCGTCATCGTCGAAGACCTGATCAAACTGCTCGACGAACTGTCGACCTCGTCCTACCAGAAGGGCAAACTCCCCGAACCCGTCCACGCGAAGAAGGTCGCGACCGTGATTCGCGCAATTGCGGACGACATTGACGCCTAAAAAGGATTGGTCAAAGGTTTCGTGTCCCCCGCCGCGGCCGGTGGCTGAGCCACCGGCCGCAACGGCACGGTGACGGCGGTCGACGTCGAGGCCACCTTGCGCCTGCGCCGCATGACCAGCAACCAGCCCAGCGAGAGCACCAGCACCGCCGCCATCACCGACAACCCCGCGGTGCCCTGCGCGAACAGCGACAACATCAGGCCGATCAGGCCGCCGAACACCCAGGCGATCTGGAGCAGCGCCTCGACCACCCCGAAGGTCGACGACCTGACCTCCTCGCCGATCTCCCGCTGCACGATCGCGTCGAGCGCCAGCTTGCCCAGCCCCTGCGCGAACGCGCCGATGAGGGCGACCGCGACGGCCGTCCACAGACTGAAGAAGAAGGCCGTCACGAGCGTGGTGAGCGTGGTCAGCGCCAGCGTCGACAACACGATCAGCTGCGGCGGGTAGGACTTCACCCACGACGCCACGGCCGCGCCGAACAGGCCGCCGCCCCCGGCGGCCGCCGCGAGCAGGCCGAGCGTGATCTCGGGGGCCAGGCCCGGCAGGTGCTTGTCCTGGACGAGGAACAGCAGGAAGAACACCAGGAACCCGGCCTGGATGCGGATCGCCGCGTTGGCCCGCATCGACTCGGCCACGATCGGCCCGACGTTCAGCAGCGCCCGCACGCCCGGCGGCTTCGCGGCCTCCTCCTCGTCGGGGGAGTCGACGTGGCGGGGCAGCCGTACCGCCACCACCCCGGCCGTCAGGAACAGCACCATCGCGATCCGGAGCACCCACTCGGCGCCCAGCCAGGCCACCAGGCCCGCCCCGAGCCCGGCCGCGCCGCCCGCCGCGACCAGCGCGAACAGGGCCACCCGGGCGTTGGCGGTGACCAGCCCTATGTCGGCCGGCAACACGCTCGGCATGATCGCCGCCCGGGACACGTTGTAGGCCTTCGACAACACCAGCACCGCCAGGGCGGCCGGGAAGAGCGAGAGCGTGTCGCCGTAGACGACGCTGGAGGCCATGCCCCAGCAGAGCAGGCCGCGGGCGAACAGGGTGCCCGCGATGACGTAGCGGCGGCCCGACCGGAAGCGGTCGAGCACCGGGCCCACGAAAGGGGCGACGACGGTGAACGGCACCATCGTGACCAGCAGATAGAGGGCGACCTGGCCGCGCGCCTGCCCGACGGGCATGCCGAAGAACAGCGCCCCCGCCAGCGCGACCGTGATGAACGCGTCGCCCGCGCTGTGGACGGCGGTGACCTCGATGAGACGGCCGAGGCCGGTCCGGTCGGCGCCCTTGGAATGGGTCAGCCGCCGGCTGGCCCGCCCGACGCTGCCCGCGGCCCGTCCGACGCTGCCCGCCCCGCGGCCGATCGAGCGGCCGGTCCGGGCGCTCGCGGACATGATCGCGCGGCCCGCGTCACGGACCTTGCCCCAGGCACCCGCCACCCCATCCGCTCCTCTCGTGTCGAATTTCCAGTCTTACCGACGTACTCGGGTGCTGTCCGCTCCCGAGGAGGGTGAAAATCGCTCCTCAGGTAGGTGAAAATGGAGTGTGAGCCGTACCCGCGTGAGAACCCCCGCCGCCGACCAGGCCTGCGCCGCCGCCGTCGAGATGGCTCGTTCGGCGGCCGAGGAGATCGCCAGGCCCGGCGAGGTCGGCGAACACCTGGGTTTCGACGCGGAGGGCGACCGGGTGGTCACCCACTATTTCGCCTGCCTCGATCGAGCATACGAGGGCTGGCGCTGGGCGATCACAGTGGCCCGTGCTTCGCGTGCCAAGGCCGTCACCGTCAGTGAGACCGTGCTGCTGCCCGGCAAGGGCGCCCTGCTGGCGCCGACCTGGGTGCCGTGGAGCCGCCGTCTGCGCCCCGGCGACCTGGGCCCCGGCGACCTGCTGCCGGCCGAGGCCGACGACGACCGGCTCGCGCCCGGCTTCACCGCCGAGGCCGAGGCCGACGACGAGACCGACCACCAGATGCTCTTCGAATACGGCCTGGGGCGGGCCCGGGTGTTGTCGGCCATCGGCCGCGACCTGGCCGTCAACCGCTGGCACAGCGGCGAATCGGGCCCCGATTCCCCGCTCGCCACGGCGGCCCCCGCCCAGTGCTCCACCTGCGGTTTCTACTGGCCCCTCGCCGGCGCGCTGCGCCTGGGCTTCGGGGTGTGCGCCAACGAGTTCGCCCCCGACGACGGTAAGGTCGTCGCCGCCGATCATGGTTGCGGCGCCCACTCCGAGGCGGCTCCGGCGCCGTCGGCGGCCGTCGAGGCTCCGCAGCCGATCCTCGACGACCTGGGTTACGACCCCATGCCGGAAGGCTGACCTCCCTTAACTCCCGGAAGCGTGTGATGAACGACTTCTTCGGCACCACCCGCATGCGTGAAAACGTCCTCGCCGCCTGGACGGCCTCGCCCGCCCGGTTCCGCGAGGACGCCAATGCCGAGGAGGACTTCGCCCTCGGCGGTTACCGCGACCGCCTGATCGTCGAACTGGCCCAGAACGCCGCCGACGCCGCGTTGCGCGCCGGGGTGCCCGGCCGGTTGCGGCTGACCCTGCGCGAGGGCGTGCTCGAGGCCGCCAACACCGGCGGGCCGCTCGACGCCGCCGGGGTCGAGGGCCTGTCGACGCTCCGGGTCTCCGGCAAGCGCGACGAGGCCGGTGCGGCCGGGCGTTTCGGCGTCGGCTTCGCGGCCGTCGTGTCGGTCAGCGACGAGCCCGCCGTCGCCTCGCGGGCGACCGGCGGGGTGCGCTGGTCGCGTTCCCTGACGACCGAGCTGGTCGCGGCGGTCCCCGAGCTGGAGCGCGAACTGGCCGGGCGCGAGGGCCACGTGCCACTGCTGCGGTTGCCGTTCCCGGCCGAGCTGACGGTGCCCGAGGGCTTCGACTCGGTCGTCCGGCTGCCGCTGCGCAACGCCGCGGCCGAAGACGCCGTCCGGCGCATGCTCGAGGAGACCAGCCCGGCGCTGCCGCTGGTCATGCCCGCCCTGTCGGCGATCGACATCGAGGTCGACGGCGTCTGGCGCAGCGTCACCGCCGCCGGGTGGCACGTCGTCGAGGCGTCGGGCGAGTTCACGCCCGAGCAGGTGGGCGACCTGTTCGCCGACCGGCCGACCGAGGAGCGGGCGCGTCCGTTCTGGCAGGTGCGGTGGGCGGTGCCGATCGCCGGGGCGGTGGCCCACGGTCAGGCGCGGGCGTGGGGCGACCAGGCCCGGCGCGACGGCGAGGCGCTGCCGCTGCCGAAAGACGTGCCGTCGTCGGTCCATGCGCCGACGCCCTCCGACGAGCCGCTCGACCTGCCCGCCCTGCTGATCGCCACGTTCCCGCTGGCCACCGACCGGCGTCACGTCGCGACGGGGCCGCTGACCGACTTCCTGGTACGCCGCTCGGCCGAGGTCTACTGCGACCTCCTGCGGTCGCTGCCGCGTACGCCCCGGCTGCTCGACCTGGTGCCGCAGGTGCTGGCGAAGGGCGAGCTCGACGCGGCGATCCGGGGCGAGATCCTCGCCCTGCTGCCCGACCTGCCGCTGCTGCCCGCGATCTCGGCCCCCGAGGAGCCCGCCGAACGCTACGCCGAGGTCGTCAACGCCCGGCGCGCGGCCGACGGGCTGGCGCCGCTCTCCTTCGCCGACGACGAGGAACTGGTCATCGCCGGGCGCGACGCCCGGGTGGTGGCCGGGCCCGGCGAGTTCCTGACGATGATCGCCGACATGGTGCCCGGCCTGCTCCCGGCCGGGTGGCCGGTGCGCCACCACGCGCTGCCGGGCCTGGCCATCCGCCGGGTCGAGCTGGCCGACGTGATCGACATGCTCACCGGCGACGCGGTGAAAGACCGCGACCCGGCCTGGTGGCGGGCGCTCTACCAGGTGCTCCCGGCCGACGACCTCGAAGCGGTCGGGGCCGTGGCGGTGCCGCTGGCCGACGGCCGGCTGGTCCGGGGCGCGCGCGGCACGCTGATCCTGACCGACGGCGAGAAGGCGCTCGACGCGGCGCTGCTCGCCCCGCTGGGCCTGCGGATCGTCCACCACGACGCCGCCCACCCGCTGCTGCTGCGGCTGGGGGCGGCCGAGGCGACGCCGCGGACCGTCCTCGACGACCCGCTCACCCACGCCGCCGTCACCGAGTCGGCCGGGTCGGCCGACCCCGAGCCGGTCGCCCAGGCCGTGCTGGCCCTGGTCGACGCCGCCGGGCTGACCGCCGGTGAGGCGCCCTGGCTGGCCGCGCTGGCCCTGCGCGGGGCCGACGGCGAGGTCTACGCCGCCGGCGACCTGCTGCTCGAAGGCGGCGACCTGGCCAAGCTGATCGACCAGGAGGCCCCCTTCGCGGCGCCCGACCTGGTCGAGAAGTTCGGCTCGCGGGTGCTGGCCGCCGCGGGCGTGCTCGACGGGTTCGCCGTGGTCAACGACGCCGACGTGGTGCTCGACCCCGACGACTGCGACCACGACCTCGACCGCGAAGACGAGTGGCTCGACGCGATCCTCGACCTGCTGCCCGAGCTCGACGTGCCGCCCGTGGCGCGCGAGTTCACCGCGATCCGCGACCTCGAATACGTCGCCGACTGGGCCGCCGCGCTGCCGCTGCTGGCCCGGCCGCCGCTGCGCGCCGCCCTGCAGCCCATGCGGGTCTTCGCCGGCGGCGAGGTCCACGAGGTGCCCTCCTACACCGGCTGGTGGCTGGCGCACCACCCGGTGATCGACGGGAAGCCGCCGACCTCCCTGCGGTTGCCGTCGGCCGACCCCCTGCTCTTCGGCCTGTACGCCGACGCGCCCCCCGTCGCCGACGAGTCGGCCCTCACGATGATCGGGGTGCGGTCGACCCTGGCCGACCTGCTCGCCTCCCACGGCGGCCCCGAGGAGCTCCTCGACCTGATGGCCGACGCCGCGCGGCCCGTCGACCGGGCCCAGCTGCGGGCCCTGTGGAAGGCGCTGGCCGAGGTCGGCCCCGAACGGGTGAGCCCCCCGGCGGCGATCAGGGCGGTGCAGAACGGCGAGATCGTGGTCGCCGACGTCGACGGCGAGCTCGAACCGGTCGTCGTCGAGGCGCCCGACCTGCTCGCCCTGGTGGCCGACCGGCCGCTGGTGCTGGTCGGGTTCGACCAGGCCGAGGCGCTGTCGGAGGTGCTCGACCTGCCGCTCGTCGGCGAGGTCGTCACGGGCGACGTCACCTCGTCGGGTGAGGAGACCCCGGTTCCCCCGCAGGTGCGCAGGCTGCTGCCGGGGGCGCCCGGGTCGTACATGAAGCATGAGGAGCTGCTCGTCGACGGCAGGCCGGTGCCGTGGCGGTTCTTCGAGGGCCGGGTGCACGCGTCCGGCGTCGAGGGGCTGGCGCGGGGGCTGGCGTGGGCGGCGGGGCAGTGGGGCGACCGGCTCGCGGTCGAGGCGCTGCTGCGCGATCCCGATCGGGTGCCGCTGCTGCTGGCCGAGGCCGACCTCGACGGCTGAAACACTGAAAAGGTGGAACGTCACCTGATCAGTCACATCGCGCACACCGACCACCCGATCGCCGCCCCGGTGAGCGGCCAGACGATCACGCGGATCCTGCGCCGGGCCAAGCTCGGCGCCCAGCCGCGTGTGCTCGACCTCGGCTGCGGCCACGGCGTCTGGACGCTCCGCGCGCTCGCCATGCACGAAGACGCCACCGCCGACGCGGTCGACCTGCACCGCGAGGGCCTGGAGTCGTGCCGGATCATGGCCGAGCGGCAGGGCCTCGACCACCAGCTCACCCTGCACCACACGTCGGCGACCGACTACAAGAACGGCCTCTACGACCTGGTCATGTGCGTCGGCGCGACGCACGCCTACGGCGGCCTGGTCGAGACCGCCAATGCGCTCAAGGAGCACCTGAAGCCGCGCGGCCTGGCGCTGATCGGCGAGGGCTTCTGGGAGGTGCCGCCGAACGCCGAGACGCTGATCACGCTGGGCGCCGAACCAGGGGAGTACGCCGACCTGGCCGGCACGGTCGAGCGCGCCGAGAGCGCGGGCTACGCGACGGTCTACGCCTACACCAGCGAACTGTCGGAGTGGGACGACTACGAGTGGTCGTGGACCGGCAGCCTGCTGCGGTGGGCGGCCGACCACCCGGGCCCCGACGGCGACACGGCGCGGGCGGCGGCGCTGGCCCACCGCGACATGTGGCTCAAGGGCTACCGGGGGGTGCTGGGTTTCGTGACGCTTCTGCTGAAGCGGACGTCCTGACCTTCCGGTCGCGCCGCCGGACGAACCAGAGCCCGAAGAAGCCCATGCCGATCCCGGCCACGCAGGTCCACGAATACCAGCTCTGGTCGGGCCGGACGATCAGCAAGACGATGAGGGCGATCGCCCACAGGACGATGCCGACCGTGATCGTGGCGGAGTCGTTGGTCTTGAGGGGCTCTGGATCGGGCCGCCGCTGCTGGGTCACCCTGTCACCCTAAATCCGGCAGGTCACAGATGGCCCACGTGAGGTTCGACGCGGGTCGCGTACGAAAGCGCAACGAAAAAGTCACGTCGGCGACCTGGGTCTTTTCCCTGGTGGTAAGGGGTGTCACTCTGCGCGGGTGAGTGACGTCAAAACCCCCCAAAGCAGTAGTTTCCTCGACACCTACTTCAAGATTTCGGCTCGGGGCTCGTCGGTCGGCGCGGAGGTCCGTGGTGGTCTGGCCACGTTCTTCACGATGGCCTACATCGTCGTGCTCAACCCGATCATCCTGGGCTTCGTCCAGGACGCCGACGGCCAGTTCCTCGGTGACGGATCGGCTCCGAACCTGTCGCTGATCGCCGTCGCGACGGCGCTGGTGGCCGGCCTGCTGACCATTCTGATGGGCGTGGTGGCGAACGTGCCCTTCGCCCTGGCGGCGGGTTTGGGCCTCAACGCGTTCGTCGCCTACGGCATCGCCTCCCAGGTCTCCTGGGAGGACGCCATGGGCCTGGTGGTCCTGGAGGGCCTGGTCATCCTGGTCCTGGTGCTGACCGGGTTCCGGACGGCCGTCTTCCACGCCATCCCGGCCAGCCTGAAGACCGCGATCTCGGTGGGCATCGGCCTGTTCATCGCGCTCATCGGCTTCGTGGACGCCGGATTCGTGCGCAAGACGGCCGCCCCCGCGCCGCCCCTGGAGCTCGGCATCGGCGGCGGCCTGACCTCGTGGCCGATCCTGGTCTTCGTGGTCGGCCTGCTCGGCACCGTCCTGCTGGTGGCCCGCAAGGTGAAGGGCGCGATCCTGATCGGCATCGTCGGCGCGACGATCTTCGCGATCGTCGTCCAGGCGATCGGGAACATCGGCCCGGCCGTCGACGGTGACAAGACCAACCCGCAGGGCTTCGGCCTCAACGTGCCCGCGCTGCCGGGGCTCGACCAGATCTTCGCGCTGCCCGACTTCTCGCTGATCGGCCAGTTCAGCCTGTTCGGGGCGTTCACCAAGCTGTCGGTCGTGCTGGCCGTGCTGCTGGTGTTCACGCTGCTGATCACCGACTTCTTCGACACGATGGGCACCATCGTGGGCGTCGGCAAGCAGGCGAACCTGGTGCAGGCCGACGGCACGCTGCCGAAGACCAAGGAGATCCTGCTGGTCGACTCGATCGCGGCCGCCGCCGGCGGCGCGGCGTCTGTGTCGTCGAACACGACCTACATCGAGTCGGCCTCGGGCGTCGGCGAGGGCGCGCGGACCGGGCTCGCCTCGGTGGTGACCGGTCTGCTGTTCCTCGCGTCGATGTTCCTCGCGCCGCTGGTCAACATCATCCCGTACGAGGCCGCGGCGCCCGCGCTGGTGGTCGTCGGCTTCCTGATGATGACCTCGATCCGGGAGATCGACTTCACCGACCTGGAGATCGCGATCCCGGCGTTCTTCACGATCGTGCTGATGCCGTTCACCTACTCGATCGCCAACGGCATCGGGGCGGGCTTCATCACGTTCGTGCTGATCAAGGCGGTGAAGGGCAAGACGTCCGAGGTGCACCCGCTCATGTGGCTGGTGGCCGTGCTGTTCACGATCTACTTCGCGCTCGGCCCGATCAAGATCCTCTTCGGCTTCTGAAACTTTCAACTATTTGCCGATAGATTGCCGGATCTCCGCAGGACCACCCGTGTCGCGCGGCTGGTGCATTGACCGTATTTTGCGGCCAATTCTAGCCTTCCGTGCGACACGGGAGTTACCGAAAGGTTTCGGAACAGGAGATCCAGTGCGTACCTCTAAATGGCGATCTCTGATGGCGGCGGCCTGCGCCCTCGCCACGGCCGCCGCGACAGTGCTCGTCGCCACGCCGGCTTCGGCCAGCGCGGCGCTGCGGGTGCACGCCCAGGCGCGCGGCAAGTTCATCGGCACCGCGCTGGCGACCTCGCCGCTGGCCAACGAGACGGCCTACCGGAACATCGCCGGGAGCGAGTTCAACCAGATCACGGCCGAGAACGCGATGAAGTGGAGTGACACCGAGCCGAACGACAACCAGTACACGTTCTCCGGCGCCGACCAGATCGTCAACTTCGCCACCGCGAACAACCAGCAGGTGCACGGCCACACCCTCGTCTGGCACAACCAGACGCCGGGCTGGGTCCAGGGCCTGTCGGCCACCAACATGCGCAACGCGATGAACGAGCACATCGCGACGGTCGTCGGCCGCTACGCCAACAACCCCGCGGTCGTCTCGTGGGACGTGGTGAACGAGGTCTTCGAGGAGAACGGCAGCTTCCGCTCCTCGTTCTGGTACAACACGCTGGGCTCCAGCTTCATCGCCGACGCCTTCCGCGCCGCCCGCGCCGCCGACAGCGACGCGCGCCTGTGCATCAACGACTACAACGTCGAGGGCATCAACGCCAAGAGCACCGCGATGTACAACCTGGTCTCGCAGCTGCGGTCGCAGGGCGTGCCGGTCGACTGCGTGGGCTTCCAGTCCCACCTGTCCACCCAGTACGGCTTCCCGAACGACCTCCAGCAGAACCTCCAGCGGTTCGCGAACCTCGGCGTCCAGGTCAGGATCACCGAGCTCGACGTCCGCATCCAGGGCTCGCGCACCTCGGCCAAGGACACCCAGCAGGCGACCTACTACACCAACGTGGTGAACGCCTGTCTGGCCGTCACGGCCTGCGCCGGCGTGACCATCTGGGGCTTCACGGACAAGTACTCGTGGGTCCCGGACACCTTCCCGGGTGAGGGCTCCGCGCTGATCTACGACAACAACTACTCGCAGAAGCCGTCGTACACGGCGGTCCACAACGCCCTCGACAACGGCACTCCGAGCGACACCACCGCACCTTCGACACCGGGCGCCCCGACCGCGTCCAGCGTCACCTCGTCGGGCGCCTCGTTGTCGTGGACGGCCTCGACCGACTCGGGCGGCTCCGGTCTGGCCGGATACAACGTGTACAACTCCTCCGGTACGCAGATCGCGACGTCCACCACCAACTCGGTGACCCTGACGGGGCTGTCGGCCAACACGGCCTACACGGTCTACGTCCGGGCGCGTGACGGCGCGGGCAACCTCTCGGGGAACTCGACCTCGGTCACCTTCACCACCACGGGCGGCAGCAGCGACACCACCGCCCCCACCACCCCCGGCACCCCCACCGCTTCCAGCATCACCTCGTCGGGCGCCAGCCTGTCGTGGACCGCGTCGACCGACTCGGGCGGCTCGGGCCTGGCCGGGTACAACGTCTACAACTCCTCCGGTACGCAGATCGCGACGTCCACGACGAACTCGGTGACCCTGACCGGGTTGTCGGCCTCGACGGCGTACACGGTCTACGTCCGGGCGCGTGACGGCGCGGGCAACCTGTCGTCGAACTCGACGTCGGTGACCTTCACCACCACGGGCGGCACCTCGGGCGGCTGCTCGGCCACGGCCACCATCCAGACCCAGTGGGGCGGCGGCTACGTCGTCCAGCCGGTGACCGTGACCAACGGCAGCTCCGCCCGCACCTCGTGGACGGTGACCTTCACGCTGCCCTCCGGCCACACCCTCGTCGGCTCCTGGAACGCCACCCTCACGGTGTCCGGGAACACGGTGACGGCCCGCAACGCCAACTACAACGGCAACCTCGGCTCCGGCGCGAGCACGACGTTCGGCTTCCAGGTGGCGCGTCCCAGCAGCGACACCTCGACGGCGTCGGGTTACACCTGCGCCTGATTCTTGACCCGGGCACGGCCTCCATCGGGGGCCGTGCCCGGCCTTTTCGGGGAAGGTATCCCTGAGCAGGAATGCCATGGTGTGCCATATAGTTAGCAAAGGTAATGACTCATGCTAACGAATCCTCAGAACACGGATCCGGCTGCGAACCTGCGCAGCGACGCCGGTCTGGCGTCCGCGCTGCGCGTGTCGCTGGCCCGGCTGACCCGTCGCCTGCGCAAGCAGGCCGTGGGTCACATCCTGACGCCCACGCAGCTCGCGGCCCTGGCCGCCGTCGAGCGGCACACCACGATGACCCCCGGCGAACTGGCCGAGCACGAGAAGGTGCAGCCGCCTTCGATGACCAGGGTGGTCACCCATCTGGAGGAACGCGGCCTGCTGGCCCGCTCCCCGCACCCCACCGACCGTCGTCAGGTGACCCTGTCGGTCACCCCGGAGGGCGCCTCGCTGCTGAAGGAGGAACGCCGCCGCAAGGAGGCCTGGCTGGCCCAGCGCCTCGGCGAGCTGACACCCGAGGAGAAGGCGATCCTGCGCAGGGCCGCCCCCATCCTGGAAAAGCTCTCCCAAATGTGAGAAGGCTGCGCACCGCGGCCGATCTGGCGAAGTGGACGGGCGCTGGGGCGGTTCGGGAGCCCGGCCCAGCACCGGCCGACGACGCCTCCGGCATGTTCCGGTCGTTGCGGAACTTCAACTACCGGCTCTTCCTCTCCGGCAGCGTCGTCTCCAACGTCGGCACATGGATGCAGCGCACCGCCCAGGACTGGCTCGTGCTGAGCCTGACCGGAGGGTCGGGCACCGCGCTCGGCATCACCGTGGCGCTCCAGTTCCTGCCGGTCATGCTGTTCGGCATGTGGGGCGGCGTGCTCGCCGACCGGTTCCCCAAGCGGCGGCTGCTGATGACCGCCCAGTCCCTCATGGCGGCGCTCGCGCTGGCCATGGGCGTGCTGACCGTCACCGGCCACGCCGAGGTCTGGCACGTCTACGTGATGGCCTTCACCCTCGGGCTGCTGGCCTGCGTCGAGGTGCCCACCCGGCAGTCGTTCGTGGTCGAGATGGTCGGCCGCGACGACCTGTCGAACGCCATCGCCCTCAACAGCTCCTCGTTCAACCTGGCCCGCGTGGTCGGCCCGGCCGTCGCCGGGCTCCTGATCAACTGGCTGGGCGGCACCGGCCCGCTGTTCCTGGTCAACGCCCTCACCTTCGCCTTCACCATCGGCGGCCTGCTGCTGATGCGCACGGCCGAACTGCGCACCCCCGAGCCGGTCAAACGCGGCAAGGGCCAGGCCAGAGAAGGTCTCCGTTACGTGCTGGGCAACCCCGACCTGCTGCTGCCCGTCCTGATGGTCGGCTTCGTCGCGGTCTTCGCGCAGAGCTTCTCCACGTCGATCGCGCTCATGGCGACCGAGGTGTTCGACGCGGGGGCGTCGGCGTTCGGGATCGGCAGCAGCGCCTTCGCCATCGGAGCCGTCGTCGGAGCCCTCCTGGCCGCCCGGCGGGTCACCCCATCGCGGCGGATCATGGTCGGGGCCGGGGTCGCCTTCGGGGCCGCCCAGATCCTGGCGGCGGTCACGCCGGCGTACTGGGCCTTCCTGATCGCGCTCGTCCCCGCCGGGCTCGCCATGATCACCGTGCAGACGATGGCGAACTCGACGCTCCAGCTCGGGGCGTCCAACGAGATGCGCGGACGGGTGATGGGGATCTACGTTCTGGTCTTCACCGCCGGCGCCCCGATCGGCGCCCCGCTGATCGGCTGGATCGCCGAACTGGCCGGTCCCCGGGTCGGGATCATGGTCTCCGGCCTGCTCAGCCTGACCGGGGTGGCGCTGGCGGTACTCATCACGAGGCTGGTCGCGGCCCGCAAGGCCATGACCCTGAACCCGGCCGCGGCGACGATCGCGGTCTGAGGATGGTCAGCGGCACCCCATGGGCTTGGCTAGGCTCGACGCCGTGGAACGTCCCCGCCGCTGGCTGCTGCCGACCGTACTCGGCCTGCTGATGCTGCTCGTCGTCGTGGGCGCACTGGTCGGATGAGTGGGCCTGCTTGACGGCCGCGGGCCGGGACCGCTCTTGACGCTTGAGCCGCAGGGACTGTGGGGTGCCGACCCGGATCGAGCGTCCATGATCGTGTGTTGTCATCGGGGGCGGCTGGAGCTCCGCCTGGAAGGGTCAAGTGTGACCCTCCGCACCGCGCCCGGCTTGCGCTGAAGGACGCCTGCACCGGTTGACCGGCGAGGCGCCGTTGACGGCCCGCGCCCGGGTTGTGAAAGTTTCGCGTCCCAGGGCGAGGACGGGGGTGTAGGCGCAGATCGGCGAGCGGGTGATCCCTCGGTGATTGATCCCGGCGCGATCGGCGCTTTCGATGGGGACGAGCCGGTAGTCCCGTCCCACCCGGGAGCGTGCGATGCCCAAGCAGCTGTCCTCGGCACTGTCCATCGTGCTCTGCGCCGTCATCGCCGCCACGGCGCTCGTCGTGACCCAGCCGGCAGCTGCGGGGGCGGGCGGGTTCGACTTCAGCCGGCCACAGGTCGTCGCCACGGGGCTGCGGGTGCCCTGGGGCATGGCCTTCCTCCCCGACGGCAGCGCCCTCGTCACCGAACGCGACGCGACGACCCTCGTGCGGGTCCGTCCCGGCGCCTCGCCCGTGCAGGTGGCCATCGTCCCGAACGTGTACCCCGGAGGTGACGGGGGCCTGCTCGGCATCGCGGTCTCTCCCACGTTCACGCAGGACCAGTATGTGTACACGTACATCAGCTCCGCCGCCGACAACCGGGTGGTGCGCTTCCGGCTCGGAGCACCCTCGATCCAGCAGGTGATCATCGCCGGGATCCCCCGGGGACAGTCCCGCAACGGCGGGCGCATCGCGTTCGGCCCCGACGGCATGCTGTACGTGGCCACGGGCGACGCGGGCTACCCCCCGAACGCCCAGAGTTCGACCCTCGGCGGCAAGATCCTGCGCATCACCCGCGACGGCGGGGTCCCCGCGGACAACCCGTTCGCCGGCTCACCGGTCTACAGCTACGGCCACAGCAACGTCCAGGGGCTCGCCTGGGACGAGGCCGGCCGCCTGTACGCCACGGAGTTCGGCCAGAACCACACAGACGAGATCAACCACATCCGGCCGGGTCACAACTACGGCTGGCCCGCCTGCGAGGGCCCGTGCAGCAGCCCGAGCTTCACCAACCCCCTGGTGACCTGGAGCCAAACCGAGGCGTCCCCCAGCGGCCTGGCGTACGCCAACAACACGCTCTTCGCCGCAGCCCTCGCGGGCAAACGCCTGTGGACGGTCCCGGTCAGCGGCGGCAACGTGGCGGGCACTCCGGTGGCCGAACTGCCAGGACCGGGCCGGCTGCGCACGGTGGCGCTCGGTCCGGACGGCTGGCTCTGGGTGTCGACGAGCAACCGCGACGGCAGGGGCACGGTACGTTCCGGCGACGACCTGATCATCCGAATCCCACCGGTCATTCCCTCCGGTCCGTCGCCATCGGGCCCGGGGGTATCCCCGTCGGCCAGCGCTTCACCGTCGCCGGGCGGGCCCAGCCCTTCACCATCGCCGGGCGGGCCCTCACCATGCCCCTCTCCTGGGTCCACCCCTTCACCGTCGCCGACACCCAGCCCGTCGCCGTCGCCGAGCGCATCGCCCTCGCCCAGCCCATCGCCCTCGCCCAGCCCCTCGCCCTCGCCCAGCCCATCGCCGTCAGCTAGCCCGTCGCCCTCGCCTAGCCCGTCGTCGAGCCCTTCGCCCTCACCCAGCCCATCGCCGTCCCCGAGCCCTTCGCCGTCGCCGAGCGCATCACCCTCACCTAGCCCGTCGCCCTCGCCTACTGCATCGCCGTCGCCCAGCCCATCGCCGTGCCCCTCGCCAACGCCCAGCCCATCTCCCTCGCCCAGCCCCTCGCCGTCACCTAGCCCATCGCCGTCGCCCAGCCCTTCTCCCTCGCCCAGCCCGTCACCTTCGCCCAGTCCTTCGCCGTCCGCGAGTGCGCCCTCGTGTGAAGCGACGATCCGGTTCGTTCTGCAGTGGACGACCGCCTCCTGGGGCGAGCTGACGGTGCGCAACACGGGAACGTTGCCCATCACCTCGTGGACCGTCACCTTCAAGGTGCCCACCGGGCTGACCTACGTGCAGTTGAACGGCTACCACCCGACAGGAGCCACGGTGACCGTCACTCAGAACGGCTTACTGCCGCCGGGCAATCTGGTGACGGTGCCGTTCGGGATCGGCTGGCAAGGCGGCACCGTCGGGAGTCCGGCACCCGTCACCTGCACGGCGAGATAACGCGTCAGTTGTGGGATCAAGGTGGAGGTTGTTCATCCGCCGCGTTTGCGAGTTCCTTCCATGGGGTCCAGCCGTCGGGACGCCGCGTCGGCTGCCCCGGCGTGAGGGCTGTCCCCAGTCCACCTGCCACCACCTCCTCGGTCGACGGGTCGGCCCGTGCCAGAGAGTCGGCCAGTTTCCTCGACCTAGTCATCGGCGCGCGCCGCCGGGAGAGGGGCTGGCCTGCGACTACACCTTCTTGCACCTCATCGTCCACGAGTCGGAACACGTCCAGGTGAGAGGGCTGGCCTGGAGTCCACTCCAGGTTCCTATGGTGGAAGCATGGACTACGCGCAGCTCGGTCGTACCGGCCTCAAGGTCAGCAAGCTCTGCCTGGGCACGATGAACTTCGGTCCGCAGACGTCGGAGGAGGACTCCTTCGCGATCATGGATCGTGCCCATGAGCTGGGCATCAACTTCTTCGACACCGCCAACGTCTACGGATGGGTGAAGGGCGAGGGCGTCACCGAGCAGATCATCGGCCGGTGGTTCGCCCAGGGTGGCGGCCGCCGGGAGAAGACCGTCATCGCCACCAAGCTCTACGGCTCGATGGGCGACTGGCCCAACGACACCTTCCTTTCGGCGCTGAACATCCGCCGCGCCTGCGACGCCTCGCTGAAGCGCCTGCAGACCGACTACATCGACGTCTACCAGGCCCACCACGTCGACCGGAACACCCCGTTCGAGGAGTTCTGGGAGGCCATGGAGGTCCTGCGCCAGCAGGGCAAGATCCTGTACGTCGGCTCGTCGAACTTCGCCGGCTGGCACATCGCCAAGGCCCAGGAGACCGCCCGCCGCCGCAACTTCCTCGGCCTGGTGAGCGAGCAGTCGAAGTACCACCTGCTGGAGCGCTCGGTCGAACTGGAGGTCCTCCCGGCGTGTGAGGACTACGGTCTGGGCGTCATCCCGTGGAGCCCTCTGGCCGGCGGCCTGCTCGGCGGCGTCCTGCGGAAGATCGACAAGGGCCGCAGCGCCACCGAGGACATGCTCCAGAACCTCGAGAAGGTCCGCCCCCAGATCGAGCAGTGGGAGGCTTTCTGCGACGACCTGGGCGAAGACCCCGCCAACGCGGGTCTCGCCTGGCTCCTCCACCAGAAGGCCGTCACGGCCCCGATCATCGGCCCCCGCACCGCCGACCAGCTCAACGGCTCCCTGCGCGCCTTGGAGATCAAGTTCGACGACAAGGCCCTGGCCCGCATCGACGAGATCTTCCCCGGCCCCGGCGGCACCGCCCCCGAGGCTTACGCCTGGTAGCAACAGAGTCCGGTGCGGCATCCCGCCGCACCGAACTCCGTGCGGGGCATCTGCCGCATGGACTCCGTGCGGGGCATCTGCCGCATGGACTCCGCGGGGGGCATCTGCCGCATGGACTCCGTGCGGGGCATCTGCCGCATGGACTCCGCGGGGGGCATCTGCCACATGGACTCCGCGGGGGCGCCTGCCACATGGACTCCGAATGGGCACCTGCCACACGGACTCAAAGTGGGGATTTGAGCGCCCGGCCCGCCGTGCCCGAGGGGTGGGCTCCAGACAGGGCAGGATGGTCCCATGGGGTGGACATATCGGGGGATCGGGCTCGCGTTGCTGGTCGTGGTCCTGTGGGCGGTGCCGGCGCAGGCCGACGACGATGAGCTCTTCGAGTTCGCCGATCCCCGGATCACCGAGTCGAGCGGGCTGGCCGTCTCTCCGACCCATCCCGGCATCGTCTACACCCACAACGACAGTGACGCGGGAGCCGTCTTCTACGCCGTCGACTCCAAGACGGGGAAGACCAAGGCCGCGTACACAGTCACGAATGCCGAGGCCCGCGACTGGGAGGGTATGGCGGCCTACCGCGATTCGTCGGGGCGCGGGGTGTTGTTCTTCGGTGACATCGGCGACAACCTCGACGGAGCCTGGCCCGACATCTCCGTCTACAAGGTCACCGAACCTGCCCGGCTGCGCAGTGGCAGCGTCTCGGCGGTGAGGTATCGGTTCCGGTACGCCGACCAGGCGCGGAACGCCGAAGGTCTCATGGTCGACCCCCGGAACGGCCGTCTCTACGTCGTGACCAAGGAGTTCGACGGGCTCGTCTACGCCGCGCCCAAGCAGCTGCGGACCGATCGGGTGAACGTGCTGAAGCGGGTGGGGTCGGCTCCGACCATGGCGACCGACGCCGCCTTCGCGCCGGACGGGTCGAGTTTCGTGATCCGGACCTACTTCTCGGCGACCCTCTACCGGAAGATCGATGAGGAGATCTCGGGGGTGGCGATGCCCATGTTGCGGCAGGCGGAGTCGATCACCTACGCGGCTGACGGGAAGTCGTTGCTGACGGGGTCGGAGGGTGGGCGCAGTCCGGTCGTGCGGGTGCCGTTGCCGGAGAGTGCGGTGCCCAGTCCGTCGCCTTCGCCGACGTTGTCCGAGGCGCCCGAGGCCAGTCCGGCGGCGGCGCGGCCGGTGTCGGCGGAGTCGCAGGGGGCGAACACCGGGCTCATGATCGCGTTGTGGCTCGGGGTGGCCGTGGGGGCGGTCGGGATCATCGTCGGGATCGCGCGCTGGGCTGGGCGATGAGCTTGGGATTTGAGTGCTTTTGTCAGCCACATACCGGGATACTCACCGCGAATTGAGTAGGTGCTCCATAGCGCCCGCGTGGGGTTGAGCGGGATGGTTCCCGTATGCACTCCGCCGGCTCTCCTGCCTGCCCCGACTGCGGCGCCCCACTCGACGGGTCGCCCCGCCGCTGCCCGGCCTGCGAGCTTCCGCTCCACGGTCCGATCGCGGCGGAGTTGTGGCAGCTCGACCTCGCTCTGAACGATCTACGGGGGCGCGAGGCCCGGTTGCTGGGCAGGAGGGCGGAGCTGCTCACCGCACTCCGCGCCGCCGGAGAGCACCAGCCCACCGGCGCCTGGGCCGAGGGAGCCCAAGCGCCGGTGATCGGCCCTACGGACGCACAAGAAGGCTTCGCGCGTGGCTCCTCCGACCAGGAGGCGGCGGGGCGGCAGATGGGCGTCCAGGGGCACCCGGGTTCGGAAGCGGCGGCCCCGGGGCAGCTCGCGGCCTCACAAGATCAGGAAGGTCAGCAGCTGGGGGCTGCTCAAGGGCGAGCCGGTCAGCAGCCGGAGGCCGTGCAAGGCCAGGCCGGGTGGCAGGCCGGTGCCCATGGTCAGGGCTGGCAGTCGGGCGGCCCTGGTTTCCAGGGGCCCGTTTCGGCCAAGCGGGAGATGTCGCCCTCTGCCGTTCGGAATCTGCTGCTCGGGCTCGGGGGCCTGTTGCTCGTCGTGGCGGCGTTCGTGTTCACGATCGTCAGCTGGGGTTCCGTGGGGATCGGGGGGCGGGCGGCGATTCTCGTCGGGTTCACCGCGGTGACCTTCGCGTCGCCGTTCCTGCTGGTCAGGCGCAACCTCAAGGCCACCGCCGAGACCGTCGCCCTTCTCGGGCTCGCGTTGTTCCTGCTCGACGGCTACGCCGCCTTCCAGGTCTGGTTCGAGCCGGACGTCGACGCGCTGGCCTACACCGCCGTGCTGATCGCGCTGGCCGCCGGAGTGTTCGCCCTCTACGGCGGCTACGCCCGGTTGTCGCTTCCCGTCCCGGTCGCCATCGGGCTCGCGCAGTTCCCGCTGATCATCCTCGTCGCCGACGAGACCGTGGCGCACGCCGCTGGGGCGCTGATCCTCACGGCCGCGTTCGACGTCGCCGTCTGGGCGCGGACCCGGCGGAAGGTCGCCCTGGCCGGGCTGCTCGTCACCTGGGTCGTGGGCGTCTACATCGCGTACTTCCAGTCGACGGTCTCCCTGTCTGGGCCGGCCGAGGGGGCACTCTACGGCGCGATCCTCGCCGTGGCGGCCGCCGAGGCGGGGTTCCTGGCTCCCAGGTCGAAGAGGTTCCCGCTGGTTCCGATCGTCGGCGGTGTCGTGGCGGGGGTCTTCGCGGTGCGGGCGCCGATCGCGGCGGTGGTGCCGTTGACGTGGGCCGTCCTGGTCGCTCCGGTGGCGGCGGGGGTGTTCGCGCTGGTGTTGCGGGGGCGGGCCCGGACGACCGCGCTGGTCGTGGGGGCGCTGGCGTCCATCGGCGTGCTGGCGCCGGTGCTCGTCGTGGTGCGGGGGCCGCTCGGCTGGGGGCACGGCGTCTGGTCGGCCGGTTGGAGTGCGGGGGCGGGCGAGTATCTGAGCCGGTCGCCGTGGGTGCCGGGGGTGCCCGATCTGCTGCTGCTCGGGTTGATCGCCGTCGCGCTGGCGCTGGCGGTGAAGCAGAAGGTCGTCGCGACTCTCGCGGGCGCGCTGGCGGTGGGGTTCGTGCCGCCGGTGTTCGACCTGCCCTATCCGGTCATGATCGCAGTGCTGCTGGTGCTGACCGCCGGGATCGCGGCGGTGCGGCAGCCGGCGTTCGGGCGGCTCGCCCTGGGCGTCAGTGTGATCGCCGTGGGGTGGGGGCTGGTCAGCGAGGCGGCGACGCTCGTGGTGCTGGCCGCGCTCGCTTCGATCGCCGCGGGGGTGGCGATCTGGGGCACAAAGGTCCGGGATTCGAAGGTGCGGACGTGGGCGGCGAACGTCGCGGTCGTCTACGCCGGTGGGTTCACGGCGGCTGCCTGGCTGGCGGCCGATCTCCAGCCTCGGTTCCTGCCGTTCGTGCTGCTCGCGGTGGCCGCCGTGGCGGCGCCCTGGCGGCGGACCGAGATCGGGGCCGGGATCGCCGGGCTGGCGGGGCTGGCCCTCGTACAGGACCTGAGGATGTTCAGTCTCGCCGCCGCGGCGGCGGGGGTGATCGCGGCCGGGGTGGCGCTGCGGAAGGACCGCGGGAAGGTCGGATACCTGGCCACCGCGCTGTTGCTGACGGCCTCGTGGGCTCGGCTGGTCGCCGAGGACGTCACCCTCGTCGAGGCCTACACCGCTCCCTTCTCGGCCGTTTTGCTGGTGTTCGGGTGGTGGAAGGCGCGGACCGGGTCGTCGTGGCGGGCCTACGGCGCGGGGCTGACGTTCACGCTGCTGCCCAGCCTGTTCGTGCTCTACGACCAGCCCGAGGGGTGGGTCAGGCCGCTGGCGCTCGGGGTCGTCGCGCTGGCCGTGCTGGTGGTGGGGGCGCTGCGGCGGTTGCAGGCGCCCGCCGTGCTCGGCGGGTTCACGCTGGCGGCGGTGACCGTGCACGGGATCGCGCCCTGGGTGGCCGATCTGGTGCTTTTGGTGCCCCGGTGGGTGCCGATGGCCCTGGGCGGGCTGCTGTTGCTGCTGGTCGGGGCGACGTACGAGAGCCGGATCCGGGACGTCAAGCGGGTCGGCGCGGCGATCCGGGGTCTGCGGTGAAGCGTGCGACAAACTCCTCGCCCCGCAGGGCGCGTTCGACCAGGGCGATCGACTCGGCCAGCGCCACAAGGCGAGGGCCCTCCCGGCGGTAGACCTCCAGGACCGCTTCGACCACGTGGGGCGGCAGGTGCTCCTTGAGGTCGACGGCGGCGTCGCGGTAGCCCGCCCGCGCGCCCTCGACCTGGGCGCGCACGGTGTGGCCGGCCATGCGGGCCAGCGCCAGCGGATGGCGGCGCAGCACCCCGTAGGCGCGGTAGTCGGGCGGCACCGCGTCGAGCAGCCAGTTGACGGCCGACGTCTGCCAGTCGGGGCTGCCCGGCGGGCGTACTTCGGGTGGCCATCCCGGTGGAACGTACACGTGTTCGATATTATCGAAGGCATGAAGATCGGGGTGGTCGGCGCCGGCATCCTCGGGCTCGCGGTGGCGCGTGAGCTGACCTCCCGGGGCGCCGAGGTGACCGTGCTCGAGAAGGAAGACCGCGTCGCCGCCCACCAGACCGGGCACAACAGCGGGGTCGTGCACGCCGGGATCTACTACCGGCCGGGGTCGCTCAAGGCGCGGTTGTGCCGCGAGGGGGTCGGGCTGCTGCGCGACTACTGCCGGGAGCACCGGCTGCCCTACGACGAGATCGGCAAGCTCGTGATCGCCTCGACGAGGGCCGAGCGGGCGGGGCTGCGGGAGATCGCGGCCAGGGCGCGGGCGAACGGCGTACCGGACATCACCGAGCTCGACGCCCTCGGCCTGCGCGAGATCGAACCCCATGCGGTCGGCGTCGGCGCCGTTCATTCGCCCCGGACCGCCGTCGCGGACTTTCCCGCCGTCGCCCGGCATCTCGCCGCATCTTTGGATGTACGGCTCTCGCACCCCGTCCCGGCCATCCACGAGTCGGCCACGGGTGTGGCGGCGGGCGGCCTGCGCTTCGACCGCCTGGTGGTCTGCGCGGGCCTGGGCACCGACGCCCTGGCGGGCCGGGGAGAGGTGCGCATCGTGCCGTTCCGCGGCGAGTACTTCCGGCTGACCGATCAAGCGAAAGACCTGGTCAAGGGCCTGATCTATCCCGTGCCCGACCCGCGTTACCCCTTCCTCGGCGTCCACCTCACCAGGCGGGTCGACGGCGAGGTGCTGGTCGGACCCAACGCGATCATGGCCCTGGCGCTCGAAGGCTACTCGTGGCGCGACGTGCGGTTCGGCGAGCTGGCCCGCATCCTCGCCTGGCCCGGCACCCGCAAGATGGCCCGCCGCCACTGGCTGACCGGCCTGCGCGAGCTCAACGGCTCGCTGCGGCCCTCGGCCTTCCTCCAGGCGGCCCGCCGCTACGTGCCCGAGCTCTCGCCGGGCGACCTGGTCAGGGCGGGCAGCGGGGTGCGGGCCCAGGCGGTCGGCCGCGACGGCGCGCTGATCGACGACTTCGCGATCGACCGCCACGGCCGGGTCCTGATCGTGCGCAACGCGCCCTCTCCGGCGGCCACGTCGAGCTTCGCCATCGCCCGGCATGTGGCTGATTTGACGGCAACCTTAAGCGATTCTTCATAAAGTGCTCAGGTACGCCCCCCATCGTCCGAGAAGATGCTCATGGTGACTCCCGAAGCCCGACTGCTGATCGTCGAAGACGAGCCGAACATCCTCGAACTGCTGGCCGCGAGCCTGCGGTACGCCGGCTTCGACGTCAGCACCGCGTCCAGCGGCACCGAGGGAGTCGCCGCGGCCACCCGTCACCGGCCCGACCTGATCGTGCTCGACGTGATGCTGCCCGACATGGACGGCTTCGACGTCGTCCGCCGGTTGCGCGGCGGCGGCACCTTCACCCCCGTCGTCTTCCTGACCGCCCGCGACGCCACCGAAGACAAGATCCGGGGCCTGACGCTGGGCGGCGACGACTACGTCACCAAGCCGTTCTCCCTCGAAGAGGTCATCGCCCGCATCCGGGCCGTGCTGCGCCGCACCGCCGGCGACCCGACCGCCCCGCCGCCCCGGCTGACCTTCGCCGACATCGAGCTCGACGAGGAGTCCCACGAGGTCTGGCGGTCGGGCCACCCGGTGCCGCTGTCGCCGACCGAGTTCAAGCTGCTGCGCTACTTCATGGCCAACGCCGGGCGGGTGCTGTCGAAGGCGCAGATCCTCGACCACGTGTGGGACTACGACTTCCGGGGCGACGCCGGGATCGTCGAGTCCTACGTGTCGGTGCTCCGGCGCAAGATCGACAGCCGGTCGGCGCCGAGGTTGATCCACACCCTCCGTGGTGTCGGCTACGTGATGCGAACCTCGGCCTGACGACATGAGCCGGGTCTCGCTGCGCACCAAGCTGATCGCGGCGATGCTCGCCCTGGTCGCCTGGACGCTGCTCGTCATCGGCGCGGCCAGCGTCTCCCTGTTACGCAGTTATCTGATCGACCGCGTCGACGAGCAGGTGGCCAAGCTCAGCGTCCAGACGCTCGCCCGGCTCGCGCACAGCGGCGACCTGACCTACTCGATGCAGCGGCTGCCGCCCGAGGGCCTGGTGCAGGTCGTCGAGGCCGACGGCTCGATCGGACCGACGGCGGCGGGCGACTCGGTGTCCGGCGGCCCGAGCCCGGCCGACCTGCCGCCTCCCGGCGAGATCGCGACCCGGTCGTCCGACGGCGTGTCGTGGCGGGTCAAGACGGTGCCGCTGGCGAGCGGCCGGACCCTGGTGACGGCCATCGCGCTCGGCGGGGTCACCCAGATCACCAGCCGGCTCGGCCTGATCGTCATCCTGGGCGGCGCGGTGGTGCTCGCGCTGGCGGGCGCGATCGGGATCCTGCTGGTCAGGCGCAGCCTGCGGCCTCTTGCCGAGATCGAGCGCACGGCCGGGTCGATCGCCGCCGGCAACATGAGCAGCCGCATCCCCGACCGCGACCCGCGCACCGAGGTCGGCCGCCTCGCCCACTCGCTGAACGGCATGCTCGCCCAGATCGAGAAGGCCTTCGACGACCGGTCGCGCTCCGAGGCGGCGGCGCGGGAGTCGGAGGAGCGCATGCGCCGCTTCGTCGCCGACGCCTCCCACGAACTCCGCACTCCGCTGACCTCCATCCGCGGGTACGCCGAATTCCACCGCCAGGCCCCGCAGACCGACGTGACGCGGCTGATGCGGCGCATCGAGAGCGAGGCCGAACGGATGAGTCTGCTGGTCGAGGACCTGCTGCTGCTCGCGCGCCTCGACCAGCAGCGCCCCCTCGCGTCGAAGCCGGTCGACCTGCTGGCCATCGCGGGCGACGCCGTCCAGGACGCGCGGATCCTGTCGCCCGGCCGGTCGATCTCCCTCGCCGTCGAGGGCACGACCGCGCCGATCGTGTCGGGCGACGAGGTGCGCCTGCGGCAGGTCGTCGGCAACCTGATGTCGAACGCGCTGGCCCACACGCCCGACGGGGTGCCGGTGATGGTGACCGTCGGCGCGGGCGGCACCGAGGCGTTCGTCGAGGTCGCCGACAAGGGGCCCGGGATGACGTCTGACGAGGCGGAGCGGGTCTTCGAACGGTTCTACCGCGCCGACCCGGCCCGGACCCACGACGAGTCGTCGGGCGCCGGGCTGGGTTTGTCGATCGTGTCGTCGCTGGTCAAAGCCCATGGGGGGACGGTGACCGTGACGACGTCGCCGGGGGCGGGTGCGGCGTTCCGGGTGGTGTTGCGCCTCGAACCCGAGCAGGACTAGAGGCCAGGGAAGGCGCCGTCGGGGAAGCCGCCGTTGAGGGCCGAGGCTCCCGGGAGCTCGACCTTCTCGCCTTCGGCCAGGCCGCCGGTGATCTCCACCGTGGTGTCGCTGCGCACGCCCGTGGTGACCTTGCGCCTGGTGCCGCCCGACAGGGTGACCGTGTCGTCGCTGACGGCCCTGGCCGGGACGTAGACGACGTCCGGGGACCGGCCCGTGACGACCTGGACGGTGGCGGTCTGGCCCAGGAGGAGGCCGGCGGGCTGGTCGTCGAAGGAGATGGTGACGCCGTATCGGACCAGGCGGTCGGTCGTGGTGGCCATCGGGTCGATGTGGGAGACGGTGCCCTGGTAGGCGCCCTCGGCCAGGGTGATGACGGCCCGCTGGCCGGTTTTCAGGGTGCCGATGTCCGACTGGGTGAACAGGGCCTTGACCTGGAGGTCGGTCAGGTCGCCGAGGCTGACGAAGGCCCCTTCGGTGTAGGGGTCGCCCGCGACGCCGTTGACCTGGAGCACTGTTCCGGCCGCCGGGGCCTTGATGACGACGCCCTTCAGGGCGTCTTTGGCGGCGGTCAGCTCGTTCTCGGCCTTGGTGACGGCCGCTTCGGCTTCGGCCTCGGTCATCTGCGGGCCACCGGCCTGCTGCCGGGTTCCGCCGCCCTGGGGCCGCTGTTGCTGCTGGGGCTGTTGCGTCTGGTCGCACGGCTGTTCTTGCGGCCGCGGGGTCGGAGACGGCGTCGGAGACGGGGACGGGGACGGGGACGGCTCGATCGTGGGGTCGAGGTGGACTTCAGGCTTTCCCTGATCCCACGGCCTGGGGGCCTTGGTGAACGACACCGCCGCAGCTCGGACGCCCGTGGAGGGCGATGGTGAGGTGGAGGGCGATGGTGAGGGTTGTGGGCAGCTCGCCTGAGGTTGGGGACTCGGGGGTCCGGAGGGGCCGCCTGAGGAGCCTGAGCCGTCGAGTTCGTCGAGTTGTTCCTCCGCCGCGTCGAGGTTCGCCTTGGCCGCCTCGTAGTCCTCGCGGGCGATCGTGTCGTCGACGCGCGCCAGCAGGTCGCCCTTGCGGACTCGGTCGCCGATCTTGACGTACACCTTCTCGACTGTTCCGGCCGTCGAGAAGGCCAGGTCGTGGATGCCGTCGTCGACGGTGTTCCCGGCGGCGGAGGCGACCGAGGTCACGTCGCCGCGGGCGGCGGCGACGAGTTCCACGTCAGGGAGGGCCGGCGGGTCCTCCGAGAGCAGGATCACGCCGGTGGTCGCCAGGGCGACGGCGGCCAGGGCGAGGCCGCCGGCGCGGAGCCGGGTAGGAGTCATGGCTCGTCATCCTGGTGACCGCGCGTCATGTTCCGCTGAGCCGAAACTGCGAGTTGCCTGTGGACCCTTGACAGGAAACGTTCAGGGGCGGCGGAGGGCGCTCCAAACCTGGACCGGCAGTGTCCATCCCTGTGAAGTTGTCGACGAAGCGCAGAGCGCTGATCGTGAACGCCTCGCTGGGGGTGCTGCTGCTCGGCGGGGCCGGAGCGGCCTGGGCGTCCCTCGGGGGCGGGGGCGAGCCGGCGGCGTCGGGGAACGTGCTGACCACCAGGGTCACCCGCGGGACCGTCGAGTCGGCCGTGACCGCCTCGGGGGCCGTGGAGAGCTCCCGGGCCCGTTCGTTGAATTTCGCCACCCAGGGCACCGTCGCGTCCATCTCCGTCGAACCCGGCGAGAAGGTCAAGAAGGGCCAGGTGCTGGCCCGGCTCGACGACGCGAGCGCCCGCGAAGGCGTGGACGCCGCCAAGGCGAGCCTCGACGCCGCCGAGGACGGCGACACCGGCTCCGCCGCGAGCCACGCGCAGTACGTCACCGCCAGGAACGCCTACCAGGCCGCCAAGCGCACCCTCGCCGGCACCGTCCTCAAGGCCCCGTTCGCCGGGACCGTCACGGCGGTCGGCGGCACGGTCGGCGGGCCCTCGCAGGTTCAGGAGGGCGGCTTCGTCGACGTCGCCGACCCCGGCAGGCTCCAGATCGTCGGGAACTTCACCGAGTCCGACGTGACCAGGCTGAAGGTCGGCCTGGCGGCCCAGATCACCTTCGACGCCATCCCGGGCGTGACCGCCACGGGCGAGGTCGCGCTCATCGGGGCGCAGCCCCAGACGGAGGACAACGTGGTGTCCTATGCGGCCACGATCGCGCTGACCGACATCCCCGACCAGGTCAGGCTCGGGCAGACGGCGTCGGTCAGCGTCGTCGTCGACCGGGCCGACGACGTGCTGACCCTGCCGTCGGCGGTGATCACCACGGCCGGCGGGCGCAGCACGGTGACCGTGCTGGAGAACGGGCGGCAGACCGTGAAGGTCGTCGAGACCGGGGTGAAGGGCACGACGGGCACCGAGATCGTCTCGGGTCTCCAGGAGGGCGAGCAGGTGGTGCGGCCGGTCGTCGCGCCGACCGGTCAGACCGGCGGGTTCCTCCGCGGCGGCGGGTTCGGTGGGCGGCCGTGAGCCTGGTGCTGGACGTACGGGACGCCACGAAGGTCTACGGCGCGGGCGAGACGGCGGTGCACGCCCTGCGCGGGGTGTCGCTCCAGGTCGAGCCCGGCGACTACGTGGCGATCATGGGGGCCTCCGGCTCCGGCAAGTCGACCCTGATGAACATCATCGGCTGCCTCGACGTGCCGACGGCCGGGGAGTTCCACCTCGACGGCGTCGACGTCGGCGCGCTCGACGACCGGCGGCAGGCGGTGGTGCGCAACCGCAAGATCGGGTTCGTCTTCCAGTCGTTCAACCTGATCCCGCGCATGACCGCGCTGATGAACGTCGAGCTGCCGCTCGCCTACGGCGGCGTCAAGCCGGCCGAACGCCGCCGCCGGGCGCTGGCCGCGCTCGACCTGGTGGGCCTGGCCGACCGGGTCGGCCACCAGCCGAACGAGCTCAGCGGCGGCCAGCAGCAGCGGGTCGCCATCGCCCGCGCGCTGGTCACCTCGCCGACCCTGCTGCTGGCCGACGAGCCGACCGGCGCGCTCGACAGCACCTCCACCTTGGACGTGCTGGGCATCTTCGACCGCCTGTCGGCAGCCGGCCGCACGATCGTCGTCATCACCCACGAGGCCGACGTCGCCGAACACGCCAAGCGGGTGGTCCGGCTGCGGGACGGCCGCGTGATCGAGGACACCCGGCTCGCCCCCGTCGACGGGCTGCCGCCCCGGCTCAAGGAGGTGACCGCGTGAGCGCCGTGGAGATCGTCCGGTTCGCCGTCAGGGGGCTGGCGGCCAACAAGATGCGTTCCGCGCTCACCACGCTCGGCATCCTGATCGGGGTTGCCGCGGTGATCCTGCTGGTCGCGGTCGGCGAGGGCTCCTCGCGGTCGATCCAGCAGAACATCCAGCAACTCGGCGCGAACACGCTCACCGTCAGCTCCTCGACCGGTGGGGGCGGTGGCGGCGGGGGCTTCCGGATGGCCCGGCAGCAGCAGGACACCGGGCCGCGCACCCAGGCCAGGCCGCTGACCGTGGACGACGCCAGGGCGCTCGCCGACAGGGCCGCCGCGCCCCACGTGAGCTCGGTGTCGCCGGTCGTCTCGGCGAACGCGCAGGCGGCGTCGTACGACGGGGCGTCCCACCCGATCCAGCAGGTGATCGGCACCTATCCGAGCTACTTCGAAGCCTCCAACAAGCCCGTCGCGCAGGGCACGTACTTCTTCAACGACGACGTGCTGGCCGCCCGCAAGGTCATCGTGATCGGGCAGACCGTGGCCGAGAACCTGTTCGGCGCGCTCGACCCGGTCGGCCGGCAGATCACCCTGACCGGGGTGCCGTTCACCGTGGTCGGGGTGCTGAAGGAGGCCGGGTCGACCGGCGGGTTCCAGGACGCCGACGACGTCGCCATCGCGCCGCTCACCTCGGTGCAGCAGAGCCTCACCGGGTTCGGGCCGCTCAACCAGATCCTCGTCAAGGCCGGGTCGGCCGGCGACGTGGCCGCCGCCCAGGCCGAGATCACCTCGGTGCTCGACCAGCGGCACGGCGTCGGCGGCACGGTCGCGGCCGACTACCAGATCCTCAACCAGGCCACCCTCCAGGAGACCGTCAGCGCGGCGACCTCGACGTTCACGGTGCTGCTGGCGGCCGTCGCGGCGATCAGCCTGCTGGTCGGCGGTATCGGGATCACCAACATCATGCTGGTCACCGTCACCGAACGCACCCGCGAGATCGGCATCCGCAAGGCGATCGGCGCCCCGCGCGGCGCGATCCTCGGCCAGTTCCTCGTCGAGGCGACCCTGCTGAGCCTCATCGGCGGCCTGCTCGGGGTCGCCATCGCGGTGGCCGGGGCGCAGTTCACCATCGCCGGCATCACGCCCGTGGTCGTGCCGAGCTCGGTCGTGCTGGCGCTCGGCGTCTCGGTCGCCATCGGATTGTTCTTCGGCAGCTATCCCGCCAACCGCGCCGCCCGGCTGCGGCCGATCGAAGCCCTGCGCTTCGAGTAGCTTCGAGTTAAGGAGTCACGGTGCCCAGGCGCATGACCGCCGACGAACTGCTGGAGACCTCGCCGTTCCGCGGCGAGCTCACCGAGCGGCTGACCGCCCGCCCGCAGCGGGCGAAACTCCCCAGACTGACCCTGTTCCTGGCCGCCGGGGTGGTGCTGGTGGCCGGGATCCTCATCGGGATCCAGGCCCAGAAGACCTTCGGCGCGGCCGACGACCGGACGGCCATGATCGGCCAGCTGATGGCCGGACGAGGCGGTCAGTTCGGCGGCCAGGCCGGCGGTCAGGCCGGGGGCCAGCCGGCCCGGCAGGGCACGGTCGGTACCGTCAAGCTGGTCGACGGCGACAAGGTCTACGTCGAGGGCTCCGACGGCACCACCACTGTCGTCACCACCAGTGACGACACCGAAGTACGAATCTCCGAAGAGGGCAAGCTGTCGGACCTCAAGCCGGGCGCGTCGGTCGTCGTCCAGGGCGCGAGGGACGCCGACGGGAACGTGGCGGCCACCAGCGTGACCGAGGGCGGTGGCGTGCCGAGAATGCGAGCGAACCAATGAGTGAGGCCAGGCTCCTGATCGTCGACGACGAACCGAACATCCGGGAGCTGCTGTCGACCAGCCTCCGCTACGCCGGATTCGAGGTGATCACTGCCTCCGACGGCAGGGAGGCGGTCGAGGCCGCCGAACGGTTCCGGCCCGACCTGATGATCCTCGACGTCATGCTCCCCGACATGGACGGCATCGCCGTCGCCACCCGCCTCCGCGCAGCCGGACGGCGGGTTCCCGTCGTCTTCCTGACGGCCCGCCAGTCACACGACGACAAGCTCGCCGGCCTGGCCCTCGGCGACGACTACGTCACCAAGCCCTTCTCCCTCGACGAGGTGCTGGCCCGCATCCGCGCCGTGCTGCGCCGCGCCGGGGCCGCCGACCCCGCGCCCGTCCGGCTGCGGGTGGCCGACCTGGAGATGGACGAGGACGCCCACCAGGTCTGGCGGTCGGGCCGCCCGGTCCGGTTGTCGCCGACGGAGTTCAAGCTGCTGCACTACTTCATGGTCAACCAGGGCCGGGTGCTCTCGAAGGCGCAGATCCTCGACCACGTCTGGCGCTACGACTTCGGCGGCGACCGGAACGTGGTCGAGTCGTACGTGTCGTACCTGCGCAAGAAGATCGACACCCGGGACCCCAAACTGATCCACACCCTGCGCGGCGTCGGCTACGTGCTGCGCGCACCCCGCCGATGAGGCGGGTGCCGCTCTGGGCGCGGCTGGTGGCCGGGACCCTCCTCCTGGTCACCCTCGCGATCACGCTCACCGGCGTGTTCGCGGTCCGGCTGCTGCGCGGCTACCTGGTCGAGCGCATCGACCAGCAGCTCACCGCCGCTGGGCCGCCGCTGCGCGAGGTGACCCTGAAGCCGGCGCTGCCGCAGGTGCTCAAAGCCCGGCCGCAACGGCTGCCGGGCCTCTTCCACGTGCTCATCCTCGAAGCCGACGGCAAGGTCGCCGATCAGATCGCCACCTCGACCACGCCGGAGGAGCCCGCGCTGGCCGGCCTCGACCACACGAAGGTCGCCGCGCTCGGCGGGCGCCCCTTCACCGTCGGATCGGCCGGCCCGGCGGGCCCCGAATGGCGGGCCATGGCCGTGCCCACCAACGACGGGCGCACCCGCGTGGTGGCGGTCAGCCTGGGCGACATCGAGCACACGGTCTCCCGGCTGACCGTCATCGTGGCAGGGGTCGGCGCGGCCGTGCTGCTCGCCCTCGGCGTCGCCTGCTATTGGCTGGTACGTCGCAGCCTGCGTCCACTCGGGGAGATCGAGCACACCGCCGCCGCCATCGCCGGGGGCGACCTGTCGCAGCGGGTGCCCGAACAACCCCGCAGCACCGAGATGGGCCGGCTCGGCGGGGCGATCAACGGCATGCTGCACCAGATCGAGCTGGCCTTCCGCGACCGGGAGCAGTCGGAGACGGCCGCCCGCCGGTCGGCCGCCGAGGCACGCGGTTCGGAGGAGCGCATGCGCCGCTTCGTCGCCGACGCCTCCCACGAGCTGCGCACCCCGCTGACCTCCATCAGGGGCTTCGCCGAGCTCTACCGCCAGGAGGCCGACCCCGACACCGAGAAGCTGATGGGCCGCATCGAGGGAGAGGCGTCCCGCATGGGCGTCCTGGTCGACGACCTGCTCCTGCTGGCCCGCCTCGACCAGCAGCGCCCTCTCGAACGTGAACCGGTCGACGTGCTCAGCCTGGCCGCCGGGGAGGTCCTCGACGCCCGGCTCCTGGCTCCGGAGCGCGAGATCGATCTGGTACGTCTGGACGACTCCGACGACCCCCTGACGATCGTCGGCGACGAGGCCCGGCTGCGGCAGGTCCTCGGCAACCTGGTGGGCAACGTGCTCAAGCACACCCCCGAGGGCACCGCCTTCACCGTCGCGGTCGGCGCTACGGGGACCGACGTCGTGATCGAGGTCGCCGACGAGGGCCCGGGGTTGCGCTGCCCCGAGCGGGTCTTCGAGCGCTTCTACCGCGACGACCCTTCCCGGACCCGAGGGGCCAGGAACGGCGGCGCCGGGCTGGGCTTGTCGATCGCGGCGGCCCTGGTCGAGGCGCACGGGGGGCGGATCTGCGCGGCCAACGGGAAACGAGGCGCGGTGTTCCGGGTGGAACTGCCGGTGGGGTCCCAGGCGGGGTCGCAGGCGGGGTCGCAGGGGGAGTCGCGGGCAGGGTTGCAGGCGGGGTTGCCAGCATCCTCACAGGAGTGACTCAACGGCCTCATATTCCGGGGCCCTTCGATGGATCCCGTGCAGAAGACCGCCTTCGCCGCCCTGACCGCGGCCCTGCTCCTGACCCTGACCGCCTGCGACGGAGGAGAGACGACCGCGGCCCCCGCGCCGTCTTCGCCGGGCGGACCCGGCGACCGCACCGCCATGGCAAAGTGCCTCAAAGAGCACGGGGTCGCCCTGCCCGAGGGCGGCTTCCGGACCAGGCCGTCGGGGGCGCCTAGCGATGGTGGCCGATGGGGCAACGGGGCCTCAAGTCGGCCTTCCGGGGAGCCGAGGGCGCGGCCTTCGGGTTTTCCGTCCATGGACGGGAAGATGCGGGAGGCTTTCGAAGCCTGTGGTGGTGGCGGCCGCCGGATGGATGATTCGGCCCTCAACGCCTTCCGTACCTGCATGAAGGACAACGGCGCCGAGGTGACCGGCTTCCGGGACGTGGACCGGGACGACCCGGCGATCAAGAAGGCGCTGGAGAAGTGCCGCCCCCTGATGCCGTCCGGGTCGCCTTTGCGGTGAATTGGCGCATCCGCCACGTTGCGCACGCTTCTTTGAGGGAAGTCGGACCATATGTCCGATGGGTTGGCGACCGCGCTGAAGAGCCTGCGTGCGCAGCTCGGCCGTGACCTGTTCCCGCTCGCCATCGGGAACGTCGAGGCCGACCGGCACGCCCAGAAGGAGCTGGCCGGGCAGCTCGACGACTACCTCATCCCGCGCCTGGCCGCCATCGACGCGCCCCTGCTGGCCGTCGTCGGCGGCTCCACCGGGGCCGGCAAGTCGACCCTGGTCAACTCCCTCGTCCAGGACGACGTCACCGCCCCGGGCGTGCTGCGCCCGACCACGCTGGCCCCGACCCTGGTGGCCTCCCCGGCCGACGCGCCCTGGTTCACCTCCATGAACGTGCTGCCCGGACTGCCCCGATCGACCGGCGACGGCCAGCCCGGCACCCTCAAGATCGTCACGTCTCCGCAGGTCAAGCCGGGTCTGGCGCTGCTCGACGCACCCGACATCGACTCGGTGGTGACCGCCAACCGCGAGCTCGCCGCCCAGCTGCTGGCCGCCGCCGACCTGTGGTTGTTCGTCACCACCGCCAGCCGGTACGCCGACGAGGTCCCCTGGGGCTTCCTGCGCATCGCCAGCGAACGCAGCACCGCCATGGCCGTGATCCTCCAGCGGGTGCCCGAGGAGGCCCGCGTGCCGGTCGCAATGGACCTGCGCCGCCTGCTCCAGGAGAACGGCCTGTCGGGCACGCCCCTCTTCGAGGTGCCGGAGCTGCCGCTGCCGAGCGAACGCGCCCGGTTGCCCGAGACGGCGGTCAGGCCGATCAAGCAGTGGCTCGACGGCCTTTCCGCCGACCACGAGGCCCGCGCCGACGTCGTCCGCCGCACCCTGTCGGGCGCGCTCGACAGCCTGGCCGTGCGGGTCCCGGCGCTGGCCGAGGCGGCCGACCGGCAGTTGCTCGGCGCCAACGAACTGCGTGGCCTGGTCGAGAAGGGCTACGACGTCGGCATGGCCGACTTCGACGAGGCCATGCGCGACGGCACCCTATTGCGCGGCGAGGTGCTGAACCGCTGGCAGGACTTCGTCGGCACCGGCGACCTCATGCGCTCCCTGGAGACCCGGGTCGGCTGGTTGCGCGACAAGCTGGTGGCCGCCTTCACCGGGCGTCCCGCCCCGGACAAACGGCTCAGGGTGGCCCTGGAGAGCGGCGTCGAGTCGCTGATCAGGACCACCGCCGACGGGTCGGCCGAACGATCCGTGGACGCGTGGCTCTCCACTCCGCAGGGGCGTGACCTGCTGGAACGTACCGGAATCGAAACCGCGGGGAAACTCGGCCGGGTCTCGGCCGATCTGCCGCCGAAGGCCGCCAAGGCGGTGCGCGACTGGCAGGGCTACGTGCTCGACCTGGTCCGCGACGAGGGCGCCGACAAACGCAGCATGGCCAGGGCCGCCTCGTTCGGGGTGAACGGCCTGGGCCTGCTGATCATGCTGACGGTGTTCGCGTCCACGGGCGGCCTGACCGGCATCGAGATCGGCGTCGCGGGCGGCACCACGGTCCTGAGCCAGAAACTCCTGGAGGCGGTCTTCGGCGACCAGGCCGTCCGCCGCCTCACCGACGCCGCCCGCGCCAACCTCAGACAGCGGGTCAGGGACCTGTTCGACGACGAGGCCGGCCGCTTCTACGCCCTGCTCGCCGGCATGGAGACGACCGACACGCACGCCCTGCGGGCCGCCGCCGAGGCCGTCGAAAGCCGCAAGAGCGACATCCCGGGCGGTGCCGTGTGAAGCTCCTGCGGCGCCGTTCCCACATCTCCCTGGACGACCGCCTCAAGGCCCTCGGCGCCGCCGCCGACCTGGCCGACGGCAGGGTCGCCAGGGAACCCGTCGAGCACGCCCGCGCCGTCGTCGCGAGAGCCGGCGCCCGCGCGGGCCTCTCGGTCGACCACACAGCAGTCGCCCTGGCCGGGGCCACCGGCAGCGGCAAGTCGTCGTTGTTCAACGTGCTGGCCGGCGGCGACGTCGCCACGGTCGGGGTGACCCGCCCCACCACCTCCAAGGCCCAGGGCGCCCTCTGGTCGCCGGAAGGCTCGGGCCCGCTGCTCGACTGGCTCGACGTGCCCACCCGGCACGTCGTCCACTCCGACGACCTGCCCGGCCTGATCCTGCTCGACCTGCCCGACCACGACAGCATCGAGCTCTCCCACCGCCTGGAGGTCGACCGCCTGGTCGCCGTCGTCGACCAGCTCGTCTGGGTCATGGACCCCCAGAAGTACGCCGACGCCGCCATCCACGAGCGCTACCTGCGCCCCCTGGCCCGGCACGCCGACGTGACCCTGGTGGTGCTGAACCAGATCGACCGCCTGCCCCCGGAGGCCGTCCGCCGCTGCCTCGACGACCTACGCCGCCTGCTGGCCGAAGACGGCCTGCGCGACGTGCCGATCCTGCCCGTGTCGACGGTGACGGGAGAGGGCGTACAAGAACTGAAGGACCTGCTCGCCGAACTGGTCGGCCGCCGCCACGCGTGGTCGGCCCGGCTGGAGGCCGACACGGCCGGAGCCGCCGACCACCTGATCGCCGCCTCCGGCGGCCTGCCGAAGTCAGACCCCCGCACCCCCGACCACGACGCCCTCGACGAGGCGCTGGCCGAAGCCGCCGGGGTGCCCCTGGTGGTCAGGGCCGTCGCCAAAGCCCACCGCCACCGCGCGGTGGCGGCGATGGGCTGGCCGGTCACCCGCTGGCTGCGCCGCTTCCGCCCCGACCCCCTGCGCCGCCTGCACCTCCAGCGCCCCACGACGGGCCGCACCTCCCTGCCCCAGGCGTCGGCCATCCAGACGTCCCAGATGGACGCGGCCGTCAGAGCCGTCGGCCTGGAAGCGGCGGAAGGCGTCCCGGAACCGTGGGCCGCCGCCATCCGCCGCTCGGCCCGCGAACACCACGACGGCCTCGCCGACGCCCTCGACCAGGCCGTGGGCCGCAGCGACCTCGGCATGGAACGCCGCCCGCTGTGGTGGCGCGCCGTGAACGCCCTCCAATGGTTGCTGTTCGTGACGCTGCTGGCCGGGCTGGGCTGGCTGGTGGTTCTGTACGTGCTCGGCTTCCTGCAACTGCCGAGCCTCTACACGCCGACGGCCGGAGACGTGCCGTGGCCGACGACGCTGCTGGTGGGGGCGGCGGTCATCGGGGTGGTGGTGGCCCTGCTGACACGGGGGCTGGCCTGGATCGGCAGCCGGAGGAAGGCGCGCAGATCGGCGAAGATCCTGCGGCAGAACGTCTCCGACGTGGCCGACCGGATGGTCATCGCCCCGATCGACCACGAACAGACCCGCTATACGACCTTCGTCGAACAGGCCACGACAGCGAGCAGCTAATTCTGGCGAACTTAGCAGTTAATTAGCTGCTAATCTGAACAGAATTAGCAGCTGGCGGTCGGAGGTCCGGTGCGCATTCCCCAACCGCCCCCGCCGCTGTCGCCCATCCTGGCCTCCCTCCAGGGCGATCGTCTCGTCGAGGTGATGCGCCACGGCATGTCGATCGCCGGCGAGCGATACCTGCCCTGGGACGAGTTCCGCTGGCGTCCGGTCCCCGAAGGGCTCACCCTCGACGAATGGTGGGCGGCCACGAAGATCGCCCGCTCGGTGGTCCGGCGGCGGTTGCCGTTGCGGTTCCAGGACGACGTCCCCTTCGCCTACGCCCTGCCCGACGAGGTGCTGCGCGGCATCGAGAACGTGGCCAAGCAGACCAGCGGCCGCATCGGGGTGCCCGAACCCGTCACCCACGACGCGCCGACCCGCGACCAGTACGTCGTCAACTCGCTCATCGAAGAGGCCATCACCTCCTCCCAGCTCGAAGGCGCCTCGACGACCTACCAGGTCGCCAAACACATGCTGCGAAGCGGCCGCAACCCCCGCACCCGCGACGAACTGATGATCCTCAACAACTATCTGGCCATGCGCCGGGTGGGCGAACTGAGAGGCGAGCGCCTGACACCGGCGCTGATCGCCGAGATCCACCGCATCGTCACCGAGGGCACCCTCGACGACCCCGCCACGGCGGGCCGGGTGCAACTGCCCGGCGAAGAACGGGTCGTCGTGGTGGACGTGGAGGGCAACGTCCTGCACACCCCGCCGCCGGCGGAGCAGTTGCCGGAGCGGATGGAGGCGCTCTGCGCCTTCGCCAACGGCGAGAGCGGCACCTCCTACGTGCCGCCGGTCGTGCGCGCCATCGTGGTCCACTTCATGTTGTCCTTCGACCACCCGTTCGTCGACGGCAACGGCCGCACCGCCCGCGTGCTCTTCTACTGGTCGATGCTGAACCAGGACTACTGGCTGACCGAGTTCCTCTCGATCTCCCGCCTGATCAAGCAGAAACAGGCCCAATACGGCCGCAGCTTCCTGCACTGCGAACAGGACGAGGGCGACCTCACCTACTTCATCGCCGCCCAACTCGCCATCATCAGCCAGGCCATCACCGACCTGCACGAATACCTCGATCGCAAGGTCGGCCAGACCCGCAATCTCCAGCGGGCCGTGCCGGCGCTCGCCGGTCACCTCAACCACCGCCAGATCGCGCTCCTCCAGAACGCGATCAAGAAGTCCGACGCCCGCTACACCGTCCGGTCGCACTCACGCAGCCACAACATCACCGTGCAGACCGCACGCACCGACCTGCAGGCCCTGGAGACCCGGGGCCTGCTGAACAGGGTGCCCGAAGGCCGGGGCTTCGCCTGGTTGCCGGTCGGCGACCTGCGGAAGGTCCTCGGCCTCGGGAGCTAGGCCCGGTCGCGAGACCGGTTGAGGTCGCCCAGCGGGTCGGGCACCGCCTGGCCGCGCTCGATCGACCTCGGCAGCGAATCGGCCTCCGCCTCCGCCTTGGCCTCGGCGGCCGCCGCCTCCGCCTCGCGGACCGCCTCGGAACCGGCCGGGCGGTCGCGGTCGGGCTGTTCCCGGGTCGCCGCCGACTGCGGCAGCGCCTCGGTGAACGCCTTCGACACGCCCTGGAGCGCCGACGTCACCTCCGACGGGATCACCCAGAACGTGTTCCCGGGGCCCGACGCGAGCTGCGGCAACATCTGGAGGTACTGGTAGGCGAGCAGCTTCGGGTCGGGGTCGTTGCGGTGGACGGCCTGGAACACCTCGTCGATCGCCTGCGACTGGCCCTCGGCCTTCAGGATCTGGCTGGTGCGCTCGCCCTCGGCGCGCAGGATCGCCGACTGCTTCTCGCCCTCGGCCGTGAGGATCTGCGACTGCCGCAGGCCCTCGGCCGTCAGGATCGCCGCGCGCTTGTCGCGTTCGGCGCGCATCTGCTTCTCCATCGCCTCCTTGATGGTCTTGGGAGGGTCGATGGCCTTGATCTCCACCCGGTTGACCCGGATGCCCCACTTGCCGGTCGCCTCGTCGAGCACGCCCCGCAGCTGGCTGTTGATCGTGTCTCGGCTGGTCAGCGTCTTCTCCAGGTCCATGCCGCCGACCACGTTGCGCAGCGTCGTCACGGTCAGCTGCTCGACGCCCTGGATGAAGTTCGCTATCTCGTACGCCGCCGCGCGCGGGTCGGTCACCTGGAAGTACAGGACCGTGTCGATGTCGACGACCAGGTTGTCCTCGGTGATCACCGGCTGGGGCTTGAAGCTGACGACCTGTTCCCGCAGGTCTATCAGCGGGCGCACCCGGTCGATGTACGGGATCACGAAGTTCAGGCCGGGATCGAGGGTGCGGCTGTAACGGCCCAGGCGCTCGACGTTGGCGGCGCGCGCCTGAGGGACGATCCGCACCGTACGGAAGACGGTGACGACCGCGAACATCGCGACCAGGATCAGGATGACGAGCAGCGCGACTTCCATTGGTGTCACCAGATTCCTTCTATGGCGGGGCGGGAGCGCGGAACCACCCCTGTCTTCCGGCGGATTTGCGTAATCTTCTGGCCGTGTCCCGCTATCGGCTTACTCCGACGCCTACCCAGGAGGCGGCGTTGCTGGAGCACTGCGGGCACGCACGATATGTATGGAATCTCGCCGTCGAGCAGCATTCGTACTGGAAGCCCGGCCGGGAAAGCGCTCCCGGATTCGCCGAGCAGTGCCGGCAGCTCACTGAGGCGCGGGCCGAGAACGCCTGGTTGAGGGCGGGTTCCGTGGTCGTCCAGCAGCAGGCGCTCAAAGACTTCGCGCAGGCCATGGCGAACGTGTACAGAGGAACGCATAGGCGGCCGAAATGGCGTCGGCGAGGTCGGGACGAAGGATTTCGGATCGTCGCCGTGCAAGGCGATGACATCCGCCGGCTCTCTCGGAACGTCGGCGAAGTCAAAGTTCCCAAGGTCGGCTGGGTGCGATTCCGGGTCGAGAAGACCAGCACCGGCCTCGCTCGCCGCTTCGACGTGATCGCCGTCGAAGACCTGAAGATCGCCGGCATGACCCGGGCGGGGTCCGCGAGGAACGTCCGGCAGAAGGCCGGCCTCAACCGGGGGATCTTGGCCGCCGGCTGGGGTCGGCTGGTCGAACGGCTGGAGCACAAGGCGCCCGGCCGGGTCGTCAGGGTCAGCCCCGCGTTCACGTCGCAGACCTGTAACGCCTGCACGCACGTCGCCCGGGAGAGTCGCGAGAGCCAAGCTCTCTTCCGCTGCGTCGCCTGCGGGCACCAGGACGACGCCGATGTCAACACGGCCAGGAACATTCGAGATCTCGCCGCGGGGCACGCGGTGAACGCGCGTGGAGGCGACCGGGGCACCGGGCCGATGAAGCGCGAACCTCAACTTGTCCTCCTCTCCGCGTGAGACGACGTCAGACGAGTTGGAATCCCTTCCCTGCCGGGAGCGGAGGATGTCAATCCCGTGGATAGACGAGCGCGGTGGCGCCCTCGATCTCGAACACGTCGACGGTGGCGCCCACCGGGATGACGAGGGTCTCGTCATAGGCGCGGGCCGACCACTCCTCGCCGCCGATCTTGACCCGGCCGCCTCGGCCGGTGACCTCGTGGGTCACGTAGGCCGGTTTGCCCACCAGGGCCGAGACGCCGAACTTCTGGGCGGGGGCCTGCTTCAGGTGGCGCATCGCCAGGGGGCGCAGGCCGAGGAGGCCGCCGCCGGACGCCAGGACGAACACGAGCAGTTGCAGGCCGGGCGGCAGCCCTATGGCGGCCACGCCCGCCGTCAGCAGGGCCGCGACCGAGATGATGCCCATGGCGGCGGTGAGCGTGAAGAGCTCGGCGACTCCCAGCGCCGCCGCCAGGATCAGCCACACGATCCACGAGTCCATTGCACCGCCCTATCTATAGGGGGTTCTTAATATCAACCTACCCGTCAGGAAGCGAGAGCGCTGCCCGCCTTCCATGCGTTCCAGGCGAGTTGCCAGAATCCCCACCCGTTGGCCGGTTCGAGTGGTCTGTCCGTTCCGACGATGACCACCGGGTCGCCCCGCAGGGAGTTGTCGAAGAACCACTTGGCCTGGTCGGGGCGGGCGTTGACGCAGCCGTGGCTGACGTTCAGGCGGCCCTGGGCCCAGGTGTTGTCCTTGGCGTGGACGTACTCGCCGCTGTTGGAGATGCGGACGGCGTGGTCGATCATCAGGTCGTAGTATTCGGGGTCGCCCGGTTTGCGGCGCGGGGAGACCATGCGGACCTTCTCCTTCTTCTCCATGGTCAGGTGGACGCCGCTGGTCGTGGTGTATTCCCTGGTGGTGGCCATGCCGGCGCTGATGGCCAGCTCCTGGGCGAGCAGGCCGTCGCGGTGCACGGTCATGCGGTGGTTGGCCGTGTCGACGTAACTGGTCATGCTGCGGCCGACGACGAAGGTGGCCGTGGGGTCGGTGGTGCCGTACACGCCCGGAGCGAAGCGCAGACCCGTGAGGTGGGCGGTGAAGCGGACGCGGGTGCCGGGTTGCCAGTAGTAGCGGGGGCGCCAGACGGCCTGGGTGTCGGAGAACCAGTGCCAGCCGCCTTCGACGGGGCGGTCGGGCACGACCTCGAAGGCGCGCTCGACGACCGCGCGGTCGGGGACGGGCACCTTGAACTCGACCACGATCGGCATGCCGACGCCCACGGTCTCGCCGGGTTCCGGGTCGACCTTGGGGGGCGTGGCGGGGGTGGCGGTGAGGGTGCGGAATCGGCCGCTGACGCGGCGGTCGGTGGTGACGGCGGTGACGAGGTGGTCGGTGCCGGGGCGCAGCGACCACGAGGAGCGCCATTCCTTGCGGTCGCGGCTGTATCTGCCCGGGACGGGCAGGCCGGCCGCGGTCACGGTGACCGACCTGAGGGTGCCGCCGAGGGCCCTGATCGTCAGGCCCCGGTCGGGGACCGCCCGCTTCTCGCCCAGGGCGGGGGAGATCGCGACGCCGACGGGTGTCAGGGCGGTCACGGGGGAGCAGGCGACGAGCATGGTCAGGGCCGTGAACAGGCAGAAGAAGCGCGGCACCGCGCCAACGCTACCGAACGGTAGCGGGCAGGATACGCCCGGTTACCTCCCCGAGGGACAGCCCTGACGGGGTCGTGGCGGTGATGGTGACCGTGTCGCCGTCTTCGAGGAACGACTGGCCGCTCTTCATGGGCCGGGCGCCGTTCCAGGTGAGCTCGATGAACGACCCGGGGGCGTCCGCGCCCGAGACGGTGCCGCTGGCGTAGAGGTCGCCGGTGCGCAGCGACGCGCCGTTGACGGTCATGTGGGCGAGCATCTGGTCGGGGGTCCAGTACATGTCGCGGTAGGGCGGGGTGGAGACGACCTCGTCGTTCAGCCGCACCTCCAGGGCGAGGTCGAGGCCCCATTCGGCGTTGCGCCGCAGGTAGTCGAGCGGCGCCGGATCCTGTTCGCGGCCGCCGACGCGGGCGTGCTCGAGGGCGTCGAGCGGGGTCACCCAGGCCGAGATCGAGGTGGCGAACGACTTGCCGAGGAAGGGGCCGAGGGGGACGTACTCCCAGGCCTGGATGTCGCGGGCGCTCCAGTCGTTGACCAGCACGACCCCGAAGACGTGTTCCTCGAACGCGCCGGCCGGCTGGCACAACTGGGTGCCGGCGCCGACGACGAAGCCCACTTCGGCCTCGATGTCGAGCTTGGCCGAGGGGCCGAACGAGGGCCGCTGGCCGCAGGGGCGGCGGATCTCGGTGCCCGAGACGACGACCGTGCCGGCCCGCCCGTGGTAGCCGACGGGCAGGTGCCGCCAGTTGGGCTTCAGCGGCTCCTCGTCGGGGCGGAACATGCGGCCGAGGTTGGAGGCGTGTTCGAGGGAGGCGTAGAAGTCGACGTAGTCGGCGACGTCGACGGGGAGGTGGAGCCGTACCCGGTCGAGGGGGATGAGGTGCTCGTCGCCGCGGTCGTCGGCGAGCAGGTCCTGGACGCGGCCCCGGGTGGCCCGCCACGCGCCGCGCCCGCGGGCCATGAACGGGTTGAGGGTCGGCTCCCGGAACACGTCGTCGCCGAGCAGGGGCGCCAGGTCGACGACCTGGTCGCCCAGCCGCACCCCGACGCGGGGAGGGCCGCCGTCGACGGAGAACACGCCATAGGGGAGGTTGTCGAGCCCGAAACTCACGCGTCTTCTCCGATCAGGCCGAGTTCCCGCAGGTCCTTGAGGGGTTGGGAGGTGCTGCAGGAGCCGTAGGAGACGAAGGTCTCCCGGGTCTTGAGAGCTTCTCCGTCCGGTACGGCCACCGCCAGACGCGCCAGCCGATCCGCGTCGGCCGAGGCCAGAATCGGCAGCGGGTCACCCCCGTGGAGGGCGGCGTGGGTGGCGAGCAGCAGGTTGAGGAACCCGTGCCGCCACACGCCCAGCGTGGGGTCGTAGTGCCGGACGGCGTGGTGCAGCCCGGCGGTCGCCTTGAACGGGATGCCGTGCCGGGTGCAGAACGTGATGAACCGGGCGACCTCCTCGGGAGAGGGAAACGCCTCCCGGGTCAGCCCGCCGCACCTGATCTTGAACCCGGCCCCGGTCGAGGGGTGCGGATGCGCGACGGCGTCGAGCCCGTCGAGCTCGTCGGCGGTCACCTCGACGAACAACCGGGCGTCGCTCCGGGGCACCGGCTTGCCGAGCCGCACCTCGATGAGATCGACGTCGGGGAGGGCGACCAGCGGGTCGTCCACGATCACCCCGATCTTCGCGGGCCGGGGCGCGGTGATCTCGTGGAGGCGGCTGGCCAGGCACAGGAAGCGGTGGCTGAGCACCCGGCTGCCGGCCGCCCGGTCGCTCTCGTGGCGGGCCAGCGCCTCGGCCATCGGCAACGAGGTCGGCGGGAACAGGCCCGCGTCGTCGACGAGGGCCGCCAGCAGCGGGCTCACCGGGCCCAGGTCCAGGCGTAGTCGCCGTCTTCGCAGGCCAGCGCGCCGGGACCGAGGTCGAGCGGCCGGAACGTGTCGACCATCACGGCCAGCTCGGAGGTCTGGGTCGCCCCCGAGGCGATGACCGCCTCGACCGCGCCCGGCTGCGGCCCGTGGGTGAACCCGGCCGGGTGCAGCGACACCGACCCGACGTCGATGCCCGAACCGGCCCGCGCCGAGTAGTCGCCGCCGACGTAGAACATGAACTCGTCGGAGTCGACGTTGTGGTGGTTGTACGGGATCGGCACGGCCTCGGGGTGGAAGTCGAGCGGCCGGGGGCAGAACGAGCAGATCACGAAGCCCGGCCCCTCGAACGTCTGGTGGACGGGCGGCGGCGCGTGGGTCTTCTTCACCACGGGCTCGAAGTCGTCGATGTTGAAGACGTACGGGTAGAGGCACCCGTCCCAGCCGACCACGTCGAACGGGTGGTTGCGGTAGGTGAGCCGGGTGAGGCCGCCGCGGGTGCGGACCAGGACCGGCACGTCCTCCCCTTCGACGATCAGGGGCTCGCTCGGGGCGCGCAGGTCGCGTTCGGAGTAGGGGGCGTGCTCCAGGAACTGGCCGAACTGCGAGAGGTAGCGCTTGGGCGGCCGGATGTGGCCCGACGCCTCGATCGTGAGGGCCTCGACGGGGCCCGAGGGCACCCAGCGGTGGATGGTGCCGGTCGGGATGACGACGTAGTCGCCCGCGCCGACGTCGAGCGCGCCGTAGGCCGACTCGAACCGGGCCCGCCCCGACTTGACGTAGACGCACTCGTCGCCCATGGAGTTGCGGTAGAGCTCGCTGGGCCGGTCGGTGGCGGCGTAGCCGAGGCGTACGTCGCCGTTGCCCGCCAGCAGCCGCCGCCCGGAGACGAGGTCGCCTTCGGGGCCGAGGTCCTGCGTGCGGAAGTGGCGCGGCGACAGCGGCAGGTTGGGTTCGAGGGGGCGGTGGCCGTTCTGCACGGCCTCGGCCTTGGTGATGGCCGTGGGGGCGTAGCGGTGGTAGAGCAGCGAGGCGTCGGAGGAGAAGCCCTCCTCGCCCATCAGCTCTTCGGCGTAGAGCCCGCCGTCCGGACGGCGGAACTGGACGTGACGTTTCCGGGGAACCTCTCCCACGGTGCGATAGTGCGGCATCGTCGCCTCCCTGTACGCATACCGGACGCTGACGTCCACTATACGTCAAGCGCCTCCCCGAGCTCCTTGGCGGCCTCCGACACGAGCGGCCCGGCGACCGAGACGTCGAGATCGCCGAACGAGATGATCCCGACCGACGCCTCCAGCCACCCGAGCCCCGTGATCGGCGCGGCCACCCCGCGGGCTCCCTCCTGAAGCTGCCCCTCGGTGGCCTGAATACGCGGCTTGCCCTCCCGCGCCGACAGGATGGCCAGCCCGGCGGCCCCCTTCGACAGCGGATGCCGGGATCCTGCCCGGTAGGCGACGTGCAGATTCGTCCACGACGGCTCGACCACCGCGATGGCCAGCCCCTCGCCGCCCTCGGCCACGGTCAGATGGGCGGTCGCCCCCGACGCCTCCGCCAGCCGCCGCAGCGCCGGCACGGCCGTCGCCATCAGCAGCGGCTGGACCGCCTGCGCCAGCTTGACCACCCCGAACCCGAGCAGCACCCGCCCGGCGGCGTCGCGCCGTGCGAACCCCTCGTTCTGCAACGAGGCGACCAGCCGGTAGACGACGGGCCGGCTGACGCCCAGCGCGGCGGCCAGCTCCGTCGGCGTCATCCCGGTGGGGGTCTCCGCGAGGAGACGCAGCAGTCTCAGCCCGCGCTCAAGGGTCTGTGCCGACTCAACAGCCATGGGGACGATTATGAAACGGTGCAGAACGTGATTGTGGTGGGCGCGGGGATCTGGGGTGCGTCGCTGGCCCTCCGGCTGGCGGAGTCGGGCCGCCGGGTGACCCTCATCGAGCGCCTCGACGGAGACGACCCCCGCCGGGCCAGCGCGGGGGAGACCCGCCTGGTGCGCTCGGCCCACGGGACCTCGGAGTTCTATTCGACGATGGCCTGGGAGTCGACCCGCGCGTGGCTGGCCCTCAACGAGCGGGCAGGCGAGCAGATCTTCCTGCCGCAGGGCCTCATGTGGTTCGGCCGCGAGGCCGACGGCTGGGAACTGCGCAGCGCCGAGGTCCTGAAGTCGCTCGGCATCCCCTGTACGCTGCTCGACCCCGCCGAGGCGGCGAGGTTCTACCCCGAGATGCGCCACGACGACCTGGCCACGGTCCTCTACGAACCGGAGGCGGGCGTGGTCCGGGCCCGGCGCGCCACCGAGGTGACGACGGCCCTGGCCGTGGACGCCGGGGTGACCCTGGTCAGGGGAACCGCCCGTCCCGCCGGGCGCGGGGTCGTCGTCGACGGCGAGCGCATGAGCGCCGACCGGGTCGTCTGGGCGTGCGGGGCCTGGTTGCCCGGCCTGTTCGAGGGCCTGCCGATCACGGTCACCCGCCAGGACACCACCCACTTCGCCGCCGACTGGACCGGCGTGCCCGCGTTCTGCGACTACAGCGCCTCCGCCTACGGCCATGGCGACGTCGGCGGCCACGGCATGAAGATCACCAGCGACGTCGAGGGGGAGCCCGGCTTCGACCCGGAGACGCCGCGCGGCGAGATCCTGGCCGAGAGCGAGCGGCGGGCCCGCGACTACCTGGCCCGTCGTTTCCCGTCGCTGGCCGGGGTCCCGCTGGGCCTCACCCAGGTCTGCCAGTACGCCGGCACCCCCGACGCCGAGTGGGTCATCGCCGAGATGGAGGAGGGCGTGTGGGTGCTCGGCGGCGACAGCGGCCACGGCTTCAAGCACGCGCCGGTCCTGGCGTCGTACCTGGCCTCGATCCTGGACGGGGAGACGGCCGTCGACCCGAGGTTCGGCCTCCACCCGAGGGAAAGCGCCCGCGGCCTGCGGACCAGCGGCGAGACATGATCTACTGCCCGGCATGGCGGATTTCGGGACGAGCGAGGAGATCACCGTCGAAGGAGACACGGTCGGGCGGACGGCCTCGTTGCTCGGCAAGCTCGTCGTGGCCCTGCTGTCGGCGGCGGTCCTGACCGCGTCGGCGGCTCCCGTCGCGCCCGTGATCTCGCCCGGCATGGAGGGCGCCACCCCCATGGAGGCCCCGGAGGTCGACCTGGTCTGCGAGGGCGGCTGCCCGACCGGCGACGGAGGCGAACTGGGCGACGGGACGTCGCCGTTCCCCGAGGGCTACCGGGAGGAAGACCAGGAGTGCGCCGGCGCGGGCTGCGCGGTCGCCCCCGAGGCCCCGGTCGACAAGTAGGAGATTTCCTACGTATAGTGCCTGACATGCACATCTTGTCAGGCGAGGAACGGGTGTTCGGCGCGTTGGCCAGCCCCGTCCGCAGGGAGGTGCTCCGGCTGCTGCGCGACGCGGGCCCGCAGCCGGTCACCGATCTGGCCGCCCATTTCGACATGGCCCGCCCGAGCTTCTCCGAACACCTGCGCGTGCTCCGCGAGGCTGGTCTGGTCAGCGAGTCCCGCGCCGGCCGGCAGCGGCTCTACCGCCTGGAGGGCGCGGCCCTCTACGAGGTCCAGGAATGGCTCAACCCGTTCGAACGCTTCTGGCGCGACCGGCTCACCGCCATCGGCGACGTCCTCGACTCCCTGGAAGGTGACGAGCCGTGAGCGACGACGATCTGACCACGATCAGGGTCGACCAGTTCCTGGCGCATCCGCCCGCGAAGGTGTGGCGGGTGCTCACCGAGCCCGACCTCATCGCCAAATGGCTGATGCCCGGCGACTTCCGGCTGGAGGTCGGCCACCGCTACACCATGGAGACCCGCGCCATCCCGGCCACCGGCTTCTCGGGGCGGGTGCAGGCCGAGGTGCTGGCCTTCGAACCCCTGAGCATGCTGCGCATCGGCTGGGACGACGCCGCCGCGCCCGGGAAGGCCGGCTGGACCATCACCTGGACGCTGGTCCCCGAAGGCGGGGGCACCCGCCTCTTCCTCACCCACGAGGGCTTCGACCCCGACGACCCGATGCAGATGCAGGCCCGCACCATCATGGGCGGCGGCTGGCGCGGCATGGTGACCCGCCGCCTCGGCGAGCTCCTCGCCGAGCAGGCGTGAAAAAGCCGGGGTGAACGATCGCCCGCACCCCGGCCGAGTCGTCGCTCTGCGCGCCTAGCGGGAGGACTCCAGCCAGGCGCCGAACTCCGACAGGTTGATGAGGCCGTCGCCGTCGCCGTCGACCTTGGCGATCACCGCGGCGGCGCCCGCCTCACCGAGGGGCTGGCCGAGCAGATCCGCCAGGCGGGTCAGCTCCTCGGCCGAGATGAGGCCGTCGCCATCGGCGTCGACGAGGGCGAAGGTGGGAGCGTACTCGCTCATGATTTCCTCCTCAGATACGCGATCAGCACCCTAGCGGGATATCTCTGCCCAAGAGCGGCGTAGCCTCGCATTCATGACGCGGATCCTCGTTGTCGACGATGAGCCCCAGCTGCTGCGCGCGCTGCGGATCAACCTGGCGGCCCGCGAGTACGACGTGGCCGTGGCGGCCGACGGCGCCGCCGCGCTGCGCCTGGCCGCCGACTGGCACCCCGACCTGGTCGTGCTGGACCTCGGCCTGCCCGACCTCGACGGCGTCGAGGTCATCCACGGCCTGCGCGGCTGGACGAAGGTGCCGATCATCGTGCTGTCGGGCCGGTCGGGCAGCCTCGACAAGGTCGGCGCCCTCGACGCGGGCGCCGACGACTACGTGACCAAGCCCTTCGGCATCGACGAACTGCTGGCCCGCATCCGCGCGGTCACCCGCCGCAGCGCCTCGGCCGGGGCCGAACCCGTGACCGTGAAGATCGGCGACCACGTGGTCGACCTGTCCGACAAGACCATCTCGGGCGGGGTGCGCCTGACGCCCACCGAGTGGCACCTCCTGGAGATCCTGGTCCGCAACCCCGGCAAGCTGATCAGCCAGCGCCAGCTGCTGACCGAGGTCTGGGGCCCTGCCTACCTCAAGGAGACCCACTACCTGCGCCAGTACTTCGCCCAGCTCCGCCGCAAGCTGGAGTCGGACCCGGCCCACCCGGTCCACCTGGTCACGGAACCCGGGATGGGTTACCGCTTCCAGCCGTAGCCCTTCCGGAAGGGCAAAGCCCGGCCGCGCCCAGGGGGTTGGCGCGACCGGGCTTCGATTACCTCGCGGGTGCCGTTCCCGGGGCGGGCCCGCGAGGGGGTCAGCCTGCCGTGCAGGTGGGCACGGGGGCGGTGTTGGCGCCGTTCCAGGAGCCCAGGAAGCCGAAGGTGGTGGTGGCGCCCGCGGCCAGGTTGCCGTTGTAGCCGGCGTTGCGGACCGTCACCTGGCTTCCCGACTGGGTGTGGGAGCCGCTCCAGAGCTGGGTGATCTGCTGGCCGTTGGCGAAGGTCCACCGGACCGTCCACGCGGTGATCGCCGCGCTGCCCGCCTTGACGGTGACCTCGCCCTGGAAGCCGCCGCCCCACTGGCCGCCCGCCGTGTAGGTCGCGGTGCAGCCCCCGGGCGTCGGAGAAGGTGAGGGCGAGGGTGAGGGCGTGGGGGTCGGTGACGGGGTGGGGGTCGGCGTGGGGGACGGGGTCGTGCCGTTGATGGCGGCGGTCAGGGCCGGGTACCAGGCGTTGGCCATCTTCTGGTCGCCCGAGGCGTTCGGGTGGACGCCGTCGTAGGTGTCGGAGGCGGTGCTGAAGCCCGTCCACTGGTCGACGACCACGATCGGGGACTGGGCCGTGGTGCGGGCGGCGGCCCAGGCGGGGATCGCGGCGTTCAGGTCGATCGTGCGCTGGGCGCAGGCGCCGCAGGTCGACGGGTTCATCGGGATGATCTTGGCGACCAGGATCTTCATCGCGGGGTTCTTGGCCCGCATCTGGGTGACCAGGGTCGAGTAGGCGTCGAGGATCTGCTGGGTCGAGCGGTTGCTCCAGACGTCGTTGGTGCCGAAGTGCATGAGCACGATGTCGGGGCTGGTCGCGTTGAGCCAGCCGACGAGCTGGTTCTGCGCCGCCACGTTGGTCACCAGGTAGCCGCCGTGGCCCTCGTTGTCGCCGTCGTAACTGAAGCCGCACCCCTGCGGGCCGAGTGTGCCGACCATGTCGACCGACGTGTAGCCCGTCTGCTGGAGGCGCTGCCACAGCAGGGCCCGCCAGCAGCCGGGCGAGCCGGTGATCGAGTCGCCCAGGGGCATGATCCGCACCGTGGCCGCCTCGGCGGGCCGCGTGACGAAGAACGCGGCGAGTAGCACCAGAGTCGCCACCAGGGCGCTCATCTTCGACGTCTTCACGGGCGGATGGTAAGAAGTCGAATCGGTCAGCTCCTAGAAACTTCTTCTGACTCAGAGCTCTGACCTGGGATGACGCATGTACGTTTCAGATCAGGGCGGTCAGCTCGGCCACGGAGAGCGAGCCGGGCGGGCGCGCCTCGCGGGCGGCCCGGTTGGCCTCGCGCTGGAGCGCGGCGTTGACCGGGGTCGCGACCCCGTGGACGCGGCCGAGCAGCACGATCTCGCCGTTGAGGTAGTCGGCCTCGATCGTGCCGCTGCCCTTGGCGAGGCTCTGCCACGACGAGCCGCCGGGCCGGGGCACCCCTTCGATCTCGCCGTGCTCGACCAGCTGCCCGCGCCGGGCGTGTTCCTCGTCGGGGGTGGTCACGTCGACCCCGGCGGCGGTGAGCGCCGCGACGCCCTCCTCGCGGGCCCGCCGGGCCAGGTCGAGCCCGGCGGGGTCGGGGCCGGTCAGGGCCTCGACGGCGTTGCCGAGGTTGCCGAGGAGCTTGCCGTACTTCCAGCGCATGATCGCGGGGTCGGCCCAGGAGGCGAAGCCGCTGCGGTCGAGGTCGGCGGCGATCGTCTCGGACAGTTTGTCCACACCCTGTGGATAACGTCCGACGGGCAACATGCCGGACTTGGGGGTGCCGTAGGCGACGATCGTGCCGGGCTCCAGGTGCAGGGCGGGCATCCAGACCAGCATCCCGTAGACGTCGGCGAACAGCCGCAGGGCGAGGCGCTCGTTCTCGACGGCGTTCTGCGCGCAGACCACCGGCAGGCCGTCGGCGTGCGGGGCCCACGCCCCCAAGGCCGCGGCGGTGTCCTGGGTCTTGGTCGCGACGACCAGCACGTCGCCCTCGCGCAACTCCAGGTCGGCCGGGCCGCCCACGGCCGGGATCCGAAGTGTTTCCGTTCCGTTGGGAGTGACGAAACGCAGCCCGGTTGAGCGGAGCGCGGCCAGATGAGACCCTCGGGCGGACAATACGACGTCGTGGCCGGACTGGTGGAGACGGGCGCCGATGGTGCCCCCGATGCCGCCGGCCCCGATGATGATGTAACGCATACGCCCGATTCTGCCCGGCTTTACAGTCACGGAGAGTTCTGTCACCGTGACCGTGGAACGTTGACTTCGGCGGATTTCGGGTCACCCAATATGCTGCCCAAACGAAACCGCGGCCCTCAAGGAAGGAAGGCTCATGTACAAGGAGTTCGCGATCGAGGTCGTCGTCTGGCTGATCCCGGTCGTCATCCTGCTGGGCCTCGCCTGGCTGGTCACCGCGACCGCCTAGGTCCCTAACGCAACTCCAGCGCGAAGTCGCCCGCCGGGCAGCCCGAGAGCCGCCAGCCGCCGGGCACCTGCCGGAAGGCCACGCTGGAGATCCCCGAGGTCGTCACCGCCGGGCGGGTCGGGCCCGGCGCCCAGACGTCGAGGTCGCACCGCCCGGTCCCCTTGGTTCCGGTCAGCCGCAGGTGGCGACGCTCCGGATCCGACCACAACGAGGCGAGCCGCCCCGGCACCGCCCTCGGGTAGGCCCTGCTCACCGCGTTGCTCACGGAGCGTGACGGTCCCCTTTCCCTACCGGTGAGGCAGTCGACGGTCACCAGGTTCCCGGCGGTGGCCGGGTCGGCGCCGGCGAGGTGCGGATCGCCGCAGGCCTGCTTCCAGACCCAGAAGGCCCCGCCGATCATGGCGCTGTCCTCGGCTTTCGCGTACGCCGCCAGCCGCCCCCCGCCCCAGGCGCTGGTCCACAGGGGGGTGCCGTAGCGGTCGGCCATCCGGGCCGAGAGGGCGACCGCGCGGGCCGGGTCGATCGGCAGGTCGGCGGGCTTGACGGCCAGCACCAGCCGGGGGTCGGCGGCGAAGCCGGGCCAGGGCGCCCACAGCGGGCCCGGCTCGAAGAAGATCAGGTGCCGGTGGCCGCCCGCCGCGCGTTCGGCCTCCCTGATGGCGGCGACGGCGCGGGCGTAGAAGCGGCCGAGCGCGGCCGAGGAGGTCAGCGGCGGGGTCTCGCCGAGGCCGGGGCTGTTCATCAGGTCGAACCCGGCGACGGCGGTCGAGTCGGCGAACTCGCCGGCCAGCCGTCCCCAGGTCGCCACCAGCCGGGTCTGCACGCCGCCCCGGTCGGCGTAGAAGTCGCCGAAGGCCCGGTTGACCACCGGGGCCAGCTCCTTGACCAGGAACTGGCAGCGTTTGCTGCCGTCGAACGGGGTGGCCCAGCCGGGCGCGCCGTCCCAGCCGATCATCGGGGTGGTGCCGGTCGGGCAGGTGGAGCCCATCGGGGCCACCACGCCCCGGCCCCACGCGTCTTGGTGCAGGTCGATGACGGTGACCATGTCGTTGGCGGCGGCCTGGTCGACGGCCCGGCGGATGCGGGCGACGTAGCCGGCGTCGAGGGCGCCGGGGGTGGGTTCGAGCAGCGACCACGAGACGGCCAGCCGGACCACCGAGAAGCCCATCGCGGCCATCTGGCGGAAGTCGTCGTCGGTGAGGGGGCGCACGGTCTCCTTGGTCGAGTCGCCGCTCCAGTAGTCGACGAGCTGGTTCACCCCCACCCCGCGTAACAGCACCTGGCGGCCCTGACCGTCGGTGATGGCCCGGTCGGGCAGCGCGGAGGCCTCGGGCGCGAGCGTGATCGCCAGGGCCAGGACGGGCACGGCCGCCTTCTTCCTCCCGGGCAGCAGGATCGTGGCCGTGGCGGCGAACAGGCCGATCACCGCGCCGTAGGAGGCCCCCACGGCCATCCTGATGAGCAGGGCGAACAGCGGCCAGGCGTCGCCGGAGAGGGCGTCGGCGGGTCCGTACGCGAGAAGTGCCGTGACACTCTGGGCGAAGCCCAGGAAGAGCCCGCCGCAGAGGCACGCGAGCCAGCACCCGACGAACCGGCCGGGCCCCGCGACCAGCCGCGCCGAGGCGAGGTGGACGGCGGCCAGGAACACCCCGAGGCCGATCAGCCCGCCGACGACCCCGGCCCCGGCGGTCGGCGCGAAGAACCACCAGCCGCCCCCGAAGGCGTAGCCGACGGGGGAGTGCGTCCACCACCCGGGCCCGAGCACGATCAGCCCGCCGACCCCCGCGAACGCGGCCATGACCGTGAACTCCGGCACCGGCCGTCCCCAGGCCCGCTTGGTGCGGCGTGTCACGATCCAAGCAGGGATCGCGGCAGGCCAGCAGAGAACGCCCAGGTAGACCCCGGTGAAGCCGGCGGACCAGGCGGTCGTGAACGGTCCTTCGCCCAGCGGAACGGTCCCGAGGAAGCGCCCGGTGACGGCGGCCAGCACCAGCACGCCCCAGGCGGTCAGGAAGCCCCGCCGCAGCAGGTAGCAGCCGCCGAAGAAGGCGGTCACGGTCAGCACCGCCTCGGCGCGGCCGGGGGCGAGCAGGCCCGTCGGATCGGCGAGGTCCAAGGTCAGCAGCAACCCGGCGAGCACGGCGGACCCGGCGCCGGCGGCGCGGAGGGCGGTGGGGTCCACGGCGGCGAGACGGGGCACCCCGTGATCCAACCAGCCCCACTGGCCTCCCGACTAGGGGTGTCCACCGCTGGTCAGATTGCGCATTTCACCGTAAAGCACAGCAAATTAGGACCGATCCCGGTATTTCGGTCAGGTGCCTACAAAAGTGTCACTCCACTGCAATCTTGATCATCATCATTTGATCATGTGATACTGCGCCGGTGGTGCCGAAGTTACGGCAAAACATCACAGGTGCGACATACAGCTAGTGAAGTGAAAAATCGGGAGGTAACCGGCATTCAACAGGCCGTCGAAACCGGTCGCCGTTCCTGGTCACGTACGCACGATCTCCTGGACCCTCCAAGCGCTCCTCCGCCATGGGCGCTGACTGTGCTGCGCAAATCCTTCACTGTGGGGAGCACCGAGAAATGTCCGTCGAGACACCCGCGAGACCTGCCCGCCCCCCGCGCAACCTGCCGTTACGCCGGTTGCTGCCCATGGTCGTCAAAGCCCCCCTCGAAGGTCTGACCGACGTGGCCAGAGATGCCCGGGGGGAGATCGTCCGGCTGGACGTCGGCCCCTTCCGGCCCTACCTGCTGAGCCACCCCGACCACCTCCAGCACGCGCTGCGCGGCGACTGGACCAGCTTCCTGCGCAAGGGCATGTTCTGGAAGCCCGTCGAACGGCTGCTCGGCGACAGCGTCATCGGCGACGGGCCCGGCTGGGCGGCCAGCCGCAAGGTGCTCCAGCCGCTCTTCACCGCGCGCTACGTGGCCTCGCTGACCGACGACATGGCCGCCACGATCGACCGGGGGCTCGACGAGCTCACCCCGGGCGTGCCGATCGACGCCATGGACGAGATGAACCGCATCGTCACCCGGGCGGTCGTCTCGGTGCTCTTCGGCGACCGCATCTCCCCGAGTGAGGCGGAGGTCCTCGGGCCGGCGTACACGACCGCGAACACCGCGCTCGGCTTCCGGATCGCGCTGCCGTTCGTGCCCGACCGGGTGCCGCTGCCGGGCGACAAGAAGTTCATGGGTGCGCGCAGGACCATCGACGACGTGCTCTACCCGCTGATCCGCCAGGCCCGCAAGGAGCGCAGCGACGGGCCCGACATCATCTCGGCGCTCGTGCGCGCTCGCGACGACGAGGGTCGCGAGCTCACCGAGCGCAAGCTCCGCGACGACCTGGCCAGCATCTACGGCGCCGCCACCGAGACCGCCGCCGTCGCGCTGACCTGGTTGTGGCCGATCCTGCACGAGCACCCCGACGTGGCGGCCCGGCTCTACGCCGAGATCGACGAGGTCACCGGCGACGGGCCGGTCGGCGCGGACACGCTGCCGAGGCTGCGCTACCTGGACATGGTGCTGCGCGAGACGATGCGCCTCTATCCGGCCGGCTGGGCCATGCCGCGCCTGGTGACCAGAACCCACGAGGTCGGCGGGGTCACGCTCAGGGCCGGGTCGCAGGTGCTCATCAGCCCGTACATCACCCACCGCCTGGACGAGTTCTGGCCCGACCCGCTGACCTTCGACCCCACCCGGTTCGAGGGCGACCGCGACAAGCGGCACCGCTACTCCTACCTGCCGTTCGGGGCCGGGCCGCACCTGTGCCTCGGGCAGCACCTGTTCTTCATCGAGGCGCCGCTGCTGATCGCCGGGCTGCTGAAGCGGTTCCGGCCGGAGCTGGTCACCGAGGCCCCGTTCCCGGTGCAGCCCGCCGGCACGCTGCGCAGCCGCAAGAAGATCGAGATGATCCTGCGCCCGGTGACCCCGTGATCGACGCCTACTCCGCCGGCCGGGCGAGCGGGCTGGCGGCGGGTTCCGCGCGCGATCTGACCGCCCGCGCCGCCGCGTACCCCGATCTGTTCCCGGCCCGGCCGTTCGACGCGACGCTCTTCACCGCCGTCTCGCTGGCCAACGCGTTCGGCTCGCCCGACGCGACGGTGGCCGAGCTCCGGGTGGCCAACCGGCTGTCCCTGTGGATCTTCGCGGTCGACTGGCTGATCGACCACCGGGCGACGGAGCCCGGCGAGGTCGACGCGATCGTCGACGAGTGCCTGGGCGGCGGCGCCGCGAGCCCGCTGACCGCCTTCCTCGGCGAGATCCGCGAGGAGGTCGCCGACACCCGGGGGTTGTTCGAGGCCGAACTGGCCCGGATGCTGCACGCCATGCGCCGCGAGTTCGCCTGGAAGGCGGCCGGCGAACGGCCGACGCTGGAGGTCTATCTCGGCAACGCGGCCAACTTCGGCTCGACCTTCGTCAACGTCGCCCACTGGACCAGGAACAACGTGGCCGACATCCCCGGCCTGCTGCCGGCCAGCGACGAGGTGCAGAAGGTGCTGCGGCTGCTGAACGACCTGGCCACCCACCACCGCGACGTCAGCTGGGGCGATTTGAACGCGCTGATGCTCGGCCCCACGCCCGATGAGGTCCGCTCGCACATCACGCACCTGGTCGGCACCGCGCGCAAGCTCATCGGCGACGGCCCCCAGGCCGGTTACCTGGGCCGGCAGATCGGCTACAGCTCCGGCTTCTACGGCGTCGCCGACTACTGGGGGAACCGGTGAACGCCGACGAACTCGTGCGCGACCTGATGTCGCGGCCGTGGGGCGACGTGTCGCCGTCGGTCTACGAGACCGGCCGCCTGGTCACCCTCGCGCCCTGGCTCGTCGGGCACGCCGAGCGGATCGAGTATCTGTGTGCCCGGCAGCGGCCCGACGGCGGCTGGGGCGCGCCCGACGGCTACGACCTGGTGCCCACCCTGTCGGCGACCGAGGCCCTGCTGTCCGCCGTCGACCGGGGTGATCCGGCGCCGCGCCGAGGCGATCCGAAGGCCGCCGCGCGGCGCGGGCTGGCCGCGCTGGCCCGGCTGCTGGGCGGCGAACCGTGGCGGCCGCTGCCCGATATGCCGGCGATCGAGCTCATCGTGCCGCACCTGATCGGCCTGATCAACGTACGTCTCGGTGATCCGGGCCTGCCGATCCCGCCCGGCATGAGCACGGCTCCGCTCGGCCGAATTCGCGGCTGGTTGAAATCGGGTGCGCAAGTTCCAGAGAAATTGCTTCATGCTCTGGAAATAGCGGGAGATTCCGCGACTTTTGCGCAAACGGGCGTTACTTCTATTGGTACGGTCGGAGCCTCCCCGGCCGCCACCGCGGCCTACCTCGGAGACCGGGGACTCATGGACGCCGGCAACCCGGCCCGCCTGCACCTGGAGGCGGTCGCCCGGCGGTTCGGCGGGCCGGTCCCCGTGGGCCTGCCGATCACCGTCTTCGAACGTGGCTGGGTGCTGAGCACGCTGGTCAGAGCCGGTGTGCCGGTCGATCCCCCGGCCGAGATGCTGGCCGATCTGGTGGCCGCGATAGGCCCCTCGGGCAGCCCGGCCGGCCCCGGCCTGCCGCCCGACTGCGACACCACCTCGGTGGCCCTCTACGCCCTTGGGCTGTTCGGGATCCCGTACGACCCCGAGTGCCTGCTGGCCTACGAACTCGACACCCACTTCTGCACGTGGCAGGGCGAAGAAGGGGCCTCCATCAGCACGAACGCCCATGTGCTCGACGCGCTGGGCCGCCATTTAAAGCTGGCGCCGGAGGCCCGCCGCTACCGCCCCCGCGTGGAGAAGGCCGCCGCGTGGCTCATGGCGAAACAGCTGCCCGACGGCTCGTGGCGCGACCGCTGGCACGCCAGCCCCCTCTACGCCACCGCCTGCGCCGCCCTGGCGCTGCGCGAGTATGGCGGCCCGGCCGCGGAAGAGAGCGTGGACAGGGCGCTGACCTGGACACTCGCCAACCAGCGGGACGACGGATCGTGGGGCAGGTGGACCGGCACCCCGGAGGAGACCGCCTACGCGTTGCAGATCTTACTGCTCATCGGAGGGCTCCGGCACCGCGAGGCGGTGGCCCGCGGACACGCCTTTCTGACCGATGACGACGACGTCTCGGAATGGCCGCCGCTGTGGCACGACAAGGACCTGTACCTGCCCGTTTCCATCGTCAGAGCGGCCATGATCGCGGCGCGTCATCTTACGCAACAGAATGCAGCGACCTATCTTCAGATATGAGTACATAAAGGGACACGTGTTGAGTGTGTTTCCCGGCATTGCTAAGGTTCCCCGGGGCGCCTGCGGCTTGCGCCCCGGAAATCCCCGCTAAGCGGTGACGAGTTAGTAATCGCCGGGAAACGTCCCAGGGTGGTTGATATGCGCTTCCGCAATTCCCGAGTGCGCACCAAGGTGGTGGCACTGCTGCTGTCCCTCGCGGCCCTTTGGGGGTTCGCGGCTTGGGTCACGCTCCGGGAAGGCGTCAACCTCCTGTTCGTGAACACCTTCGACCAGGGTGTCGCGCAACCCAGTGACGCGCTCGTGCTGGCCCTCCAGGACGAACGGCGCGCGTCGGTCGTCCAGCTCGCCGGCCGCCGCCCGCTGGCCGCCATGTCTGGTCTGCGGGTCAAGACCGACCAGACCAGGACCCATTTCGAGAGCCTCGCCAAGGGCGACGACGTCAGGTTCGCCTCCAGCCCCGACACCGTCAAGCGCCTCGACGAGCTGTTCGGCCTGCTGTCGGGGTTGACCGACATCCGCAAGGCGGTCGACCAGGGCCGGATCAACCGCGACCAGGCCGCCGACGGCTACACCAAGGTGCTCGACGCCATCTTCCGCACGTATTTCTCCGTCGCGACCCTCGACGACGACGAAATCGCGAAGGATGCTCGCACTTACATCAGTCTTCAGCGCGCACGTGAAGTTCTTTCGCAAGAGGACGCGCTGCTCGCGGGCGCCATCGCGGCCGGCCGATTCGGCGCGGCCGAACACGCGAAATTCGTCCAGATCGTCGGAGCCCAGCGATTCCACACGGCCGAGCAGGTCAGCGAATTGCGGCCGACCGACCGGGCCTACTTCGACACGCTGCTGGAGAGCGACGCGTTCACCCGCCTCCGCCAGACCGAGAACGCGGTGATGGAGCGCGGCCGGACCCTGGAGGCGCCGCCCGTCACCGCCGACCAGTGGCAGCAGACCACCTCGGTCGCCCTCGGCCGGATGATGGACGAGGTCCTCGCGGGCGGCGACCGGGTCGTCGAGCGGGCCACGCCGGTCGCGCTGGGCGTCATCATCCGCCTCGTGCTGGCCGGCGGCCTCGGCCTGGTGGCGGTCGTCGCGTCGGTCATCCTGTCGATCACCACCGCCCGGCGGCTGGTCGCCCAGCTGGAGAAGCTCCGCGACGCCGCCCACCAGCTCGCCGACGAGCGGCTGCCCGGCGTCGTCGAACGGCTCGCCCACGGCGAGAAGGTGGACGTCGCCAAGGAGGCGCCGCCCCTGGAGTTCGGCGGCGACGTCATCGGCCAGGTGGGCCAGGCGTTCAACGCCGTGCAGGAGACCGCGATCCGGACCGCCGTCGAGGAGGCCGAGCTCCGGCAGTCGATCCGCGACATCCTGCTCAGCCTGGCCCGCCGCACCCAGTCGCTCGTGCACCGCCAGCTCACCCTGCTCGACGTCATGGAGCGCCGCGAGACCGACGCCGACGAGCTCAGGGACCTGTTCCGGGTCGACCACCTCGCCACCCGCATGCGCCGCAACGCCGAGAACCTCATCGTCCTGTCGGGCGCGAGCCCGGCCCGCGCCTGGCGGCGCGCGGTCCCGATGGTCGACGTGGTGCGCGGCGCGCTCGCCGAGGTCGAGGACTACACCCGGGTGACGATCATGCCGATGGGCCAGGTCGACCTGACCGGACGGGCCGTCGGCGACGTCATCCACCTGCTCGCCGAGGTGATCGAGAACGCGGTGTCGTTCTCGCCGCCCTACACGGTCGTGCAGGTCGGCGGCCACCAGGTCGCCAGCGGCTACGCCATCGAGATCGAGGACCGGGGTCTGGGCATGACCCAGGAGGACCTCGACGAGGCCAACGCCCGCATCCTGAACCCGCCGGAGTTCAACCTGTCGAGCACCGCCCGGCTCGGCCTCTACGTCGTCAGCCGCCTGGCCGAACGCCACGGCATCCGCGTCTCCCTCAAGAGCTCCCCCTACGGCGGCACGACCGCCGTCGTACTGCTGCCGAGTGAGCTGGTCATCGACGACCGGCCCGCCGACATCCCCCCGGCCGAGCAGCTGCCCGAGGCCCTTCCGAGACTGGCCGAGGTCACGATGCTCGCCGCGCCCGTGGCGCAGCTCACCCAGCGCCGCCCAGAGCCCGAGCAGGACACCCCTGTCGCTCCGCGCGTCCCGGAGGCCACCGTGACCGAGTTCACCCCGTCTGGTCTGCCCTTCCGTGTTCCCCAGGCGAGCATCGCCCCGTCGCTGCGCGACGCGGTCGACGACCTCGCCGAACCGGAGGACGAGGACGACGAACGGTCACCCGAAGAGATCCAGCGCATCATGGGCTCGTTCCAGTCGGGCACCCGGCGGGGCCGGTCCGATGCGGCCCGCAAACTCCAACAGAACGAAGGGGACGATCGGTGACCGCCGCCGACCTCGCCTGGCTCCTCGACGACCTGGTCAGCAACGTCCGGGAGGTGCGGCACGGCATCGTGCTCTCCTCCGACGGGCTGCTGCTCGCGAGCTCACGGGACCTGGAGATATCCAGCGCCGAGCACCTGTCGGCGGTGGCCGCCGGAGTGCAGTCGCTGGCCCGGGGCGTGAGCGAACGTTTCGAGGGCGGAGCCGTCCGGCAGACCATCATCGAGATGCGGTCGGCCTACCTGGTGGTCACCGTCGCCGGCCACGGCGCCTGCCTGGCCGTGCTCTGCGAGGAGGACGCCGACGTCGGCCTCGTCGCCTACGAGATGGCGATGCTCGTCGTCCGCGTCGGGCAGTATCTGACGTCTCCCGCACGGTCGGTGTCGTCTTCTACGGGCAGGAGCGACCCGTGAACCCAGACGAGCAGCTGTACGACGAGCAGGTCGTCCGTCCCTACGTCATCTCGCGCGGCCGGACCGAGGCCCGCGCCAACCTCGACCTGATCTCCCTGGCGGTCGCCATCAGGCAGCCGACCGGGCTGGAGGTCGGGCTCGACCCCGAGCACCTGGCGATCGTGCGGCTGTGCCGCCGGCCGCTGTCGGTGGCCGAGATCGCCGCCGCCCTCGACCTGCCCGCGGGCACGGTCAGGGTGCTGCTCGGCGATTTGCTCGACTCGGGCTTCGTGGCGGTCCAGGACCCGCAGCCCGAGGTGGACGTACTCGACGAGCGAATGTATAGGGCGGTGCTCGATGGCCTCCGTGCCCTCTGACAAGCCACGGATGCCCACCCCCGTGAAGCTGCTCATCGCGGGCGGCTTCGGGGTGGGCAAGACCACCATGGTCGGCGCGGTCTCCGAGATCAAGCCGCTGCGCACCGAAGAGGTGCTGACCGACCGCAGCGTCGGCGTCGACGACCTGTCGGGCGTCGAGCGGAAGACCACCACCACGGTGGCGATGGACTTCGGCCGGATCAGCGTCGGCGACGACTACGTGCTCTACCTGTTCGGCACCCCCGGCCAGGAGCGGTTCTGGTTCGTCTGGGACGAACTGGCCAGGGGCGCCCTGGGCGCCGTCGTGCTCGCCGACACCCGCCGGCTGTCCGACTGCTTCCCGTCGGTCGACTACTTCGAGCGGCGCGGCACCCCGTTCGTGGTCGCGGTCAACTGCTTCGAGGGCGCCCCGGTCTACGACCTGGCCGAGGTGAAGCTGGCGCTCAGCCTGCCGCCGGACATCCCCGTGCTGCTGTGCGACGCCCGCCGCCGCGCCTCCGGCAAGGAGGTGCTGATCACCCTCGTCCAGCACGCCTACAGCAGGCGGCCGGTCGCCAAGGTCTGAGACACCGCCTCCTGGATGCGCCGCCGGACGGCCGCCTGTTCGTCGCGTTCGGTGACCACCTCGACCACCCACAGGCCGGTGCTGGGCTGCATCTCGTTCACGCCGTTGACGCGCGCGTACGGGATCTGCGCCATCGCGGCGACGTCGCGGGCGCTGACGCCGTGGGGCGTGCCGAAGAGGCGCTCGAACTCCGGCCGCCCGGCCGGTTCGAGGGTCGAGAAGATGCCGCCGCCGTCGTTGTTGACGACCACGATCGTCAGGTCGGGCCGGGGCTCCATCGGGCCCATGACCAGGCCGTTCTGGTCGTGGATGAGCGACAGGTCGCCGATCAGGGCATAAGAGGGGCCGTCGTGGGCCAGCGCCGCGCCGATCGCCGACGACACCAGGCCGTCGATGCCGGACGCCCCCCGGTTGGCCAGGATCCGCACGCCGTCGCGCGGCCGCATCGCCAGGTCGAGGTCGCGGATCGGCATGCTCGACCCGGCGAACAACAACGCGTCCGACGGCAGCGCCGCGACCAGGTCGCGGGCCAGCCTCGGCTCGCTCACCGGAGTGGCGTCGAGCAGCAGGTCGATCGCGTCGCGGGCGCGTTTCTCGGCCTCGTGCCAGGTGGCCGTCCACTCGGTCGGGCCGGTCGACTCGCCCGCGCGCACCGACGGGACGACCGCCATCGCGGTGCGGGTCGGGTCGGGATGGCGGGCGGCGCGGGAGACCACGACGTGGCGTTCGGCCGACCGGACGTAGGCCAGCGCCGCGCGTGACAACCCCACCCGGCCGGAGGTGACGACCAGGCCGGGCCGGAACACCCGGGCGAACGCCGGGTCGCCGAGCAGGCTGCGGTAGGTCGAGACGGCCGCCGGGCCGCTGCGGTGGCCGCTGGTGGGCTCGGCCAGGATCGGCCAGCCGGTGGCCTCGGCCAGGCCCTCCCAGTCGTCGTCTTCGGCCCCGTCGCCGAGCACGATGACCCCGCGCTCCTCGGCCGGCAGCTCGAAGGGGTCGGCCGCGATCGAGGGCGGCGTCATCGACGTCCAGGGACGGCGGTCGGCGCGGCCCTCCAGCAGCTTGTCGGCGTCGCCCGACGGGATCAGCGGGTCGCGGAAGGCCAGGTTGAGGTGGACCGGGCCCGGGTCGGGATGGAGCATCGCCGACCACGCCCGGTCGACGGTGGTCCGCCAGTAGGGCATCTGGCCCGGTTCGGCCGCGCCCATCTCGCAGAACCAGCGCACGTGGCCGCCGTAGAGCTTGATCTGGTCGATCGTCTGGTTGGCCCCGGTCGCCCGCAGCTCCGGCGGCCGGTCGGCCGTCAGCAGCAGCAGCGGGACGCCCGATTCGGCGGCCTCGACCACGGCGGGCAGGTAGTTGGCGGCGGCGGTGCCGGACGTACACACGAGAGCGACCGGGCGGCCCGAGCGCCGGGCCAGGCCCAGCGCCAGGAACGCCGCCGAACGTTCGTCGACCCGGACGTGCAGCCGCACGTGCTCGTTGTTGTGGAAGGCCAGCGCGAGCGCCGTGGAGCGCGAGCCGGGGGAGACGACGACCTCGGCCAGCCCGCAGCGGGCCAGTTCGTCGACGACCACCCCGGCCAGCGCGGTAGAGCCGTTCCCGCTCAGAAGTGCCATGGGAACGGGCTCCAATCGGGTGAACGTTTCTCCAGGAACGAGTCGCGGCCCTCGGCCGCCTCGTCGGTCATGTACGCCAGCCGCGTCGCCTCCCCGGCGAACACCTGCTGGCCGACCAGGCCGTCGTCGATGAGGTTGAACGAGTACTTCAGCATGCGCTGCGCCGTCGGGCTCTTGGCGTTGATCTTGCGGGCCCATTCGAGGGCGACGACCTCGAGCTCCTCGTGGGGCACCACCGCGTTGACCATGCCCATCCGGTGGGCGGCCTCGGCGTCGTAGGTGTCGCCCAGGAAGAAGATCTCGCGGGCGAACTTCTGGCCCACCTGGCGGGCCAGGTAGGCGCTGCCGAAGCCGCCGTCGAAGCTGGCGACGTCGGCGTCGGTCTGCTTGAACCTGGCGTGCTCGCGGCTGGCGAGGGTCAGGTCGGCCACGACGTGGAGGCTGTGGCCGCCGCCCGCCGCCCAGCCGGGCACCACGCAGATGACGATCTTGCCCATGAAGCGGATCTGCCGCTGCACCTCCAGGATGTGGAGGCGGCCGGTGGCCGGGGTGCCGTCGGCGTACTGGTAGCCGTCTTTGCCCCGGATGCGCTGGTCGCCGCCGGAGCAGAAGGCCCAGCCGCCGTCGCGCGGCGAGGGCCCGTTGCCGGTCAGCAGCACACACCCGACGTCGACCTGCTGCCGGGCGTGGTCGAACGCCTGGAACAGCTCGTCGACCGTCTGCGGGCGGAACGCGTTGCGCACCTCGGGACGGTTGAAGGCGATCCGAACCGTGCCCTGGTCAACCGCGCGGTGGTAGGTGATGTCGGCGAAGTCGAAGCCCTCGACGGGGCGCCACGCCTTCTCGTCGAACAGTTCAGAAACCATGCTGTCTCACTTTACGCAAGTGGGGTCGGCGAACAGATCCCGGATGGCGCCGAGCTTCGCCTCGGTCTCGTGCCACTCCGACGTCGGGTTCGAGTCGCCGACGATGCCGCATCCGGCGAACAGCCGCAGGTCGGGGCCCTTCACCTCGGCGCACCGCAACGCGATGCACCATTCGCCGTCGCCGCGCGCGTCCTGCCAGCCGACCGGGCCGGCGTAGCGTCCCCGGTCGAGGTTCTCCAGTTCGCGCAGCAGCGACAGGGCCTCCCGGAACGGGGTGCCGCAGACGGCGGCCGTCGGGTGGAGCCGCGAGGCGAGGGTGAGCGCGTCGACGTTGTGGCTGAGCGTGCCGCTGATGCGGGTCGCCAGGTGGGTGACGTTGGCCAGCTGCAGTTCGTGCGGTTCGTGGACGTCGAGCTGCGAGCAGTGGGCCCGCAGCACGTCCTCGGCGGAGTCGGCGGCCAGTTCGTGCTCGACCGCGGTCTTCTCGGTGCCGAGGCCGATCGCGCCGCCGGGCCAGTCGGTGCCGGCCAGCACCAGCGACTTCACCATGCGCCCGAACCGGCCGGTCAGCAGCTCGGGCGAGGCGCCGACGAGGCCGTCGACGGCGAACGTCCAGCAGCCGGGGAACCGGTCGTGCAGCCGCGAGACCGCCATGCGCGGGTCGAACGGCCCGCCGAGCAGCCCCCGCACGTCTCTGGCCAGCACGACCTTGTGCAGCCGCCCGGCCCTGATGTCCTCCACCGCCCGGGAGACCTGCTTGTGGAAACGTTCCTCGGCGTCGGGCTCGGCCAGCCACCGCACGTTCGGCAGCGGGTCCGGGACCGTTCCAGTGGGATGGCAGGGGTCGCCCACGGTCGTCATCCAGGACGCGCCGTCGCGCCGGGCGATCAGCACCTGCGGGATGACGAACACCGACCGTCCGGGCCCGTGGTCGAAGGTGAAGCTGCCGAACGCGACCGGCCCGGAACCGGGCAGGCCCACGCGGTCGTCGACGTTGCGCCTGGCCAGCCACTGCCGGAACCAGCGGCGGGCGTGCTCGAACCGGCCGGGCCCGCTCACCTCGAACCGGGCCGCGATCCCCCATCCGGCCATGCCCTCGTCGCCGTGCAGCCAGAGCAGGCTGTCGGCGAACGGCGCGGCGTCGATGAGCGGTCCGGGGTCCGGGATCGGGACCGTCCGCACCAGCTCCATCAGGTCTCCTCTGGCCGGCGCGCCAGCACCGAGTGGACGGTGAAGGACACCGCGCGGAACCCCGGGTCGGCCATGACGCCGCGCACCTCGTCGAGCTGGTCCTTCGTCAGGCCGGTGGCCAGGAAGTGGTCCTCCAGGTGGAAGCTGTTGCTGGTGAGCAGCTCCAGGCCGGGCGACTTCGGCCCCCACACCTCGACGTGGCACCACGGGTCGATCTGGGTGAACCCGGCCCCGGCGATCTCCTGCGCGGCCGAGCGGCCCCACGTCGGGTCGCTGCCGACGCCGACCAGCACCGAGGCCATGGCGCGCAGGAACGTCTCGTAGAGCTCCCGGGAACCGTGGTCGGGGGCCAGCAGGGCGGGCCAGTGGGTGACGTCGATCTCGTCGATCTGCAACCACCCGCCGGGCCGCAGCGCCTCGCGCAGCCGCGCCAGCACCGCCGCCCGCTCGGGCAGGTGGCTCAGCACCAGCCGGGCGTGGACGAGGTCGAACGCGGCCGGCGGCAGCGGGTCGTGCACGATGTCGTGCCGGGTGACGGTCAGCCTCTCGTAGGCCGGGATGAGGCCCGGCTTGATGTCGGTGGCGAACACGTGGCCGCGGGGCGCGACCCGGTCGGCCAGCCACCGCGCGACGCTGCCGCCGCCCGCTCCGATCTCCAGGCAGTTCCAGCCGTTGCCGACGCCCGTCTGGGCGAGCCGGCCGAAGGTCAGCGGGTCGAGCAGGTCGGCCAGGCAGCGGTGCTGGTCGGCCGAATGGTCTCCGTCGTTGTCGAAGACGTACTGATGCGCGAGCGCATGCGTCACTGGATTTCCCCCCCGGGAAAGACGAACAGTCCGGTTCCGCATGCTAGGGCGTGATTACATCAGGACATCGGCAGACACTCAGAGTGATGCGCCCTTCCGGAACACGGCGGCGGTCTCGCGCAGGGCGGTGTGATCGGTCGTGGGGTCGCCGCGCACCGCGAGCAGGTCGGCGTCGAAGCCCGGCGCGATCCGTCCCTTCCGGTCGTCGACCCGGCACACCTTGGCCGCGTCGGAGGTGAACGCGCGCAGGATCCGCACCGGCGACATGCCGGCCGTGGTCAGCATCTCCCCGCCGTGGGTGAGGATCCCGTGGGGCTTGGGCGGGCCGATGCCCGCGTCGCTGCCGCCGACGATGGTGACGCCCGAGGCGTACAGCAGGCGCAGGCTGTGGCCCAGTTTCGGGAGCAGCGCGGCGATCCTCGGCGGCGGGACCATCCCCGGCCGGACGCCGACGGTCAGCGAGGCGGCGACGCCGTTCGCGGCCATGGCCGCCATGGTCTCCGGGTCGGGCACGACGTCGTCGGCGGTCAGGAAGGTGACGTGCTCGACCGAGTCGAACCCGGCGGCGACCGCCGCCGCGATGCCGGGCCCGCCGTGGGCGTGCCCGGCGATCGGTAAGCCGTGGCGGTGCGCCTCGTCGGCGGCCGCGTCGATCTCGGCCTGGGTGAACTGGTTGACGTGGGAGCGGGTGCCGGGGGTCATCTCGCCGCCCGTGATCATCATCTTGATCGCGTGCGCGCCCTTCGCGGCCCGTTCGCGGACGGCCGCCCGCACGCCCTCGACCCCCTCGGCCTCGCCGCCGAGCCACCAGCAGTGCCCCTTCACCGAGGTGATCGGGGCGCCGGCGCTGAGGATCTCCGGCCCGTCGGGCATGTCTCCGGCCAGCCGGAGGGCCAGGTAGCCGCGGTCGCCCAGGTCGCGGACCGTGGTGACCCCGGCGGCCAGCTGCTGCCGGGCGTGGGCGCGCATCCGGTCGTACAGGCCCTCGCGGTCGAGCGCGGTCACGGGGTCGGGGGAGGCGTCGAAGGCGAGGTGGACGTGGGTGTCGACGAGACCGGGCAGCAGGGTGACGTCGCCCAGGTCGCGGACGTCGCCGTGCTCCGGCGCGTCGTCGAGCAGCTCGACGACCTTCCCGCCGGAGACGACGACGGCCCGCTTGGCGGTCAGCTCTCTGCCGTCGAAGACGCGCCGTGCGCGAATGATGAGCATGGCCCGAATATCCGCCTGTTTCCGGGCTTTGGCATGAGTATGGGGCTACTCAGTGATGGGAATCCGCAACGAGACCGAGCCGCGCAGGTCGAGCCAGGCGTCCTTCGGCCCGCGCACGAGGGTCAGCACGACCTCCTCGCACCCCGGGCAGCGGGCGACCAGACCGGGCTCGGGCCCGTAGACGCGCAGCTCGGCCAGGGTGCCCCGGCGGCCGCAGCCCGCGCAGGTGCCCACCGCCGTGGTGACGTCGAGGGTGAAGATCTCGCTCAGCGGCCCGGCGAGGGCGTTGCCGTCCTGGTAGTCCAGCTGGTCCATGGTCAGCCTCCGGTGGGTCCGAAACGCTCGGTCTTGATCTTGGCCGGGTCGTGGCCCAGTTCGATCAGCAGGTCGGCCGTGGCCTCGACGAAGCCCGTCGGCCCGCAGACGAAGACGTCGGGGGCGGTGTCCGGCGGCCAGCCGTAGGCGACCAGGTCGGCCGCCCTGATCCGCCCGGCGGCGCGGCCCGCGTCGGGCGGGGCGGTCCGGGTGTAGAGGTAGGCGACCTCGATCCCGGCCGTCACCTTCTCCAGCTCGCGGGCGTAGAACAGCTGGCCGGGGTCGCGCAGCGAGTAGAGCAGCCGGAACGGCGTGTCGGACTTCCCGCGGGAGCGGATCATCGCCATCAGCGGCACGATGCCCGACCCGCCGCCGATCAGCAGCACCGGCGGGGAGGAGTGGGGACGCCACACGAACCAGCCGCCGACCGGGCCGCGCAGCTCGATCTGGTCGCCCACCTCCAGCACCTCGGTCAGGTAGGGCGACACCTCGCCGTCGCCGACCAGCTGGACGGTGAGCTCGACGCGCTCGCCGTCGTCGCCGTTGGCGACCGAGTAGCTGCGCTGGGCGCTGTAGCCGTCGCCGGCGGTGAGCTTCACGTCGACGTGCTGGCCGGGGAGGTGGCCGGGCCACCCGGGCACGTCGAAGACCAGCGTCCGGGCCGTCGGGGTCTCCTGGCGGATCTCGGTGAGCGTGGCCACCCGCCAGGCGAGTCGCCTAATCACCCTGGTAGCGCTGCTCGCGCCACGGGTCGCCGTAGTTGTGGTAGCCAGCCGTCTCCCAGAAGCCCGGCCAGTCTTCGTTGAGCAGCCGGATCCCCTTGATCCACTTGGCCGACTTCCACAGGTAGAGGTGGGGCACCAGCAGCCGGGCCGGGCCGCCGTGGGCCGGGGCCAGTTCCTCGCCGTCGTACTCGTGGACGATCCAGGCCTTGCCGTCGAGCAGGTCCTCAAGCGGCAGGTTGGTCGTGTAGCCGCCGTAGCTGTAGGCCAGGGCGTACTCGGCGGCCGATTCGACGTCCTCCATCAGGACGTCGAGGCTGACGCCCTTCCAGCCGGTGCCGAACTTCGACCACTTGGTCACGCAGTGCAGGTCGACGGTCGGGGTCTCCTGCGGCAGGGCCTGGAACTCCTGCCACGACCAGCGGTGGACCTCGCCCTCGGCGGTGTCGATGGAGAACTCCCACCGGTCGAGCGGGACCCGGGGGGTGGGCCCGGCCGACAGGACCGGGAAGTCGTGGACCAGGTACTGGCCCGGCGGGAGGTTCTCGTCGTGGTCTCTCGGGCGGCCCTGGAAAGCGCGCGAAATGATCCCCATAACTGGCGTCCTACCCCTTTTGCAGGAGGTTGTTGAGCTCACCATAGGGGAGGCCCCCGGCGATCGAGTCGTACGTGCCCCCGGCCAGCAGCTCCTCGGTCGCGGCCTTGGCCACGGCGTAGGCGGCCGCGGCGACCGACGAGCCCAGGCTGACGCGGGCCACCCCGGCCTCGGCGAACACGCCGATCGGCGGCGCGCCCGGCCCGAGCAGCATGTTCACCGGCGCGTCGATCTCCTTGACGAGCTGGGCGGCCAGCTGAGGGTCGCGCACGCCCGGGACGAAGATGCCGGTCGCACCCGCCTCCAGGTAGGCCGACGCCCGCCGCAGCGTGTCGGCCAGGTCGTCGCCGCCCCGGAGGTAGGTGTCGATGCGGGCGTTGATGTAGAGCGGGACCCCGAAGTCGTCGGCGGCCCGCCGGGCGGCGGCCAGCCGGGCGGCCGTGTCGCCGGGGTCGCGGGCGCCGTCTTCGATGTTGACGCCCACGGCGCCCGCTTCGAGGATCCTGGTGACCGTCACGGCGACCTCGTCGGGCGTGGCGCCGAAGCCGCCCTCGATGTCGGCGGTGACCGGCACCCCGACCGCGCCGGCGACCCGCCTGACGGCCTCGGCGGCGCGGTCGCGGCCGAGGTTGTCGCCGTCGGGCACGCCCAGGCTCCAGGCCACGCCCGCGCTGGTGGTGGCGACCGCCTTGGCCCCCGCCGCCTCGGTCAGCAGGGCGCTGGCCACGTCCCAGGCGTTGGGCAGCAGCAGCGGGTCGCCGGGCACGTGCAGCGACCGGAAGAGACGGGCTTTCTCGGTGAGAGACGACATAAGGGTCAGTAGATCAGGTTCCGAGCATCTCTTGTGAGACGTACCAGAGCCGCATCGCGAGCTCCGGGTCGACGGCGTAGGGCGCGTAGCCGCGCCTCGGGCCGGTGCCCGGGTAGGGCTCGGCCTCGTTGCAGTCTTCGAAGTAGCGGCCGGTGACGCCGTCGAGCAGCGGCGAGGTCGCCACCAGCACGCTGGTCGCCGCGCCCTGCGGGATGGTCTTGCCCTCCGGGCGGCCGGTGTTGTCCATGAGGGACTGGAAGCCCTCCTTGGTGAAGTAACGCTGGATGCCGGTGGGGATCACCCCGGGCATCACCGCGTTCACCATGATCCCGTCGCCCGCCCAGCGCCCGGCCGCGCCGACCGCGAACAGCGCGTTGGCGGTCTTCGACTGGCCGTACGCCTCCATCGGGTCGTACTCGCGGCGCAGGTAGTGGATGTCGTCGAAGACGACCGGCGACCGCAGGTTCGCCACCGAGCTGAGCACCACCACGCGCGCGCCCGGCCGCATGGCCAGCGCCTCGTGCAGGCCCGTGACCAGCGTGAAGTGACCGAGGTGGTTGGTGGCGAACTGCAGCTCCCAGCCCTCGGGCGTGCGGGTCAGCGGGGGCGCCGACACGCCCGCGTTGGCGACCAGGATGTCGAGCGGACCGGCCCACCCGGCGACGAAGTCGCGGACCGAGGTCTGGTCGGTGAGGTCCAGGTGCGCGATGGCGACCTTGCCGCCGATCTCCTCGGCGGCCCGGATGCCGGCGTCGACGTCGCGGACCGCGAGCATGACCTCGGCGCCGGCGTCGGCCAGCACCCGCGCCGTCTCCAGGCCGATGCCGGAGTTGGCGCCGGTGACGATGGCGCGCTTGCCGCCCAGGTCGATGCCTTCGATGACCTCACTCGCCGTGGAATCAGCCCCAAAAGGCGTTTTAACGGTCATAACTCCGAAACTAGCGAGCTCGCCGTCAACGTCGGGTCAAGGCATCGGCACGGCCACCGGTTCCCGCTGCCCCTCCCAGGTCAGCCAGATCACCGACGGGTGCCGGGCCGCCGGGCGCAGCAGGAACTGCCAGCTCGACCCCGGCCCGATCGCCACCTGCGCGGGCAGGTCGCCGAGGCCCGGACCGGCCTTGCGCCAGTCGGCCGTCACGGACATGGCGCGGTCGGTGCCGGTGTTGGTCAGCCAGCAGAGCGACTGGGTGCCGCGCACCCGCGCGATGCGCCACGCCACCGGGGGCGGGCCCGGTACGTCGAGGGTGCGCCGGTTCACCCAGAGGCCGACCATGCTCAGGCCCAGCCCGCCGACCCCGACGGCCGCGCCGAGGGCGAGGTCTCCGCTCGTCAATGCGTTCACACGGCCGACATTAGGAAGGCGCGGGAGGGCGGGCCGGGCGAGTGGCGAGACCCTTACCGCTACCTGGCCTTATGTAGATGGCACAGAACGGCTGTTTCATCGCAGAAAGCTCATCATTTAACCTAGGGGCAAAGTAGGAATCGAAGGGAGATGCCGTGCGGTCACTGATCTTGCTCGGGCTCGTCGGGTTCGCCGCCCAACTCGTCGACGGCAGCCTCGGCATGGCGTACGGCGTCACCTCGACGACCCTGTTGCTGGCCGTCGGCGTCAACGCCGCCGCCGCGTCGGCGACGGTGCACCTGGCGGAGATCGGCACCACCCTCGCCTCGGGGGTGGCGCACTGGCGCTTCAACAACATCGACTGGAAGGTCGTCGCGAAGATCGGCATCCCGGGCGCCGTCGGCGCGTTCGCGGGCGCGACCTTCCTGTCGAACCTCTCGACCGAGTCGGCCGCGCCGATCATGTCGCTGATCCTGCTGACGCTCGGCCTCTACATCCTGATCCGCTTCACCGCGTTCGGGCTGCCGAAGAAGAACCTGGGCAAGCCCATGCGCAAGCGCTTCCTCGCGCCGCTCGGCCTGCTCGCCGGGTTCGTCGACGCGACCGGGGGCGGCGGCTGGGGCCCGGTCGGCACCCCGGCGATCCTGGCCAGCGGCCGGATGGAGCCGCGCAAGGTCATCGGCTCGATCGACGCCAGCGAGTTCCTGGTGGCCGTCGCCGCCTCGCTCGGCTTCCTGTTCGGCATCGGCTCGGAGAACATCGACTTCGCCTGGGTCGGCGTGCTGCTGCTCGGCGGCGTCATCGCCGCGCCGATCGCCGCCTTCATCGTGCGCTACGTCGCGCCGCGCATCCTCGGCTCCGCCGTCGGCGGCCTGATCATCCTCACCAACGTGCGCACTCTCCTGCGCAGCGACTGGATCGCCGCCTCGGGCGCGGTTCAGACGGTCGTGTACGTCGTCCTCGCGCTCGTCTGGGCGGGAGCGATCGTCTACTCGGTCGGCGAACACCGCAAGACCAAGGCCGCCGAGGCCGAACTGACCCCGGCGGCCTAGCGCCTAGGCGGTCACCCTCCGCACCACGCGGTCGACCACCAGCATCACCACCATCGTCAGCCCGGCCAGCGGGAACAGCAGGCCCAGCACGGCGAGCAGGGCCACCACGCCCCACGTGGTGCGCCCGCTCGCCGGGCGGCGGGGGGCGCCGACCGAGCCCTTCGGACGTCGCTTCCACCACATCCACACGCCGGTCACGATCAGCCCGATCAGGGCCAGGCACGCCGCGAGCATCACCAGCAGGTTCACGATGCCGTAGCGGCGGCCCTCGTGGATCGCGATGCCCAGCTCGACGGCCTTGGCCATCACGCCGTACTCCTGCCAGCCGTAGTCAGTGAGGATCTTGCCGCTGTACTGGTCGACGTGCAGGGTCTGGCCGGCCGACGGGTCGCGGTGGTGGTCGGTGACGACCGTGTAGACGCCGGTCGGCTCACTGGGCAGCAGCATCTTCAGGTCACACTGGCCGGGCGGGCAGTCGCGGATCGCCGGGCGGGCCGCCGCCAGCGCCGCCTCCAGGGCGATGGCGCCCGGCTGGAGCACCCCGCCGCCACCGCCGTGGTGCGGCTCCGACTCCGGTACGGGCAGGTTCTCGGCCGCCCACGGCACCTTCGCGTCGGGGTGGTGCGACAGGTCGCCGCTGAGCGTGGAGGTCGAGGTCACCTCGGGGTAGCCGGAGTCGAAGTACGCCTGGGCCTTGTTCACGTAGTCGCCCCAGAAGCCCGACCAGGGCAGGCCCGAGAGCACCAGGAACACGATCGCCACGCCCGCGCCGACGCCGGTCCACATGTGCAGGCGGCGCAGCGAACCGCGGGTCCGCTTCTTGGGGGCGACGCGTCTCCTGGTCGTCCACCACATGTAGGTGCCGGTCGCGATCAGGATCAGCGACCAGCACGCGGACGTCTCCACGATCCGGTCGCCGACGACCCCGGCCATCAGCTCGCCGTGGATCTTGCGGACCGCCGCCATGAACGTGCCGGCGTCGTCGACCACGCCGAGGACCGTGCCGTCGCCCGGGTTCACGTAGACGGAGATCCCGTCGGCGAACGGGCCCGGGTCGGCGCCCTGGAAGATGATCCGGGTCGACCGGTCGGGGCCCGAGGGCGGGATCACCGCCCTGATGCCGACGCCCGGCTTGACGGCCTGGGCCGCGGCGACCTGGTCGGCGAGCGGCACCGGGTCGGCGACGGCGGCCACCTCCCGCACGTCGCGCTGCGACCACGCCTCGAAGGGCTGCTTGAACAGGTAGACCGCGCCGGTCACGGCCATCACGAACAGGATCGGGGCGACGAACACCCCGGCGTAGAAGTGCCATCGCCACAGCAGGCGGTAGTTGTGGGTTGACGCTCTGGGGTCGCTTTCGGGCGTCGTCGGACGCACGTCGGTCGTGGTCATGTTTCTTCTCCGGGGTGAGAGGTCGACGGGGTTCAGCGGGCGGGCTGAACCGGTGGACCTCTCCGCCGGACGACCGAGGCGAGCAGACGCCCGTCGGGCCGGGCCTCGGCCGCGCCGCGGAACACCGCGACCCCGACGGCCGGGATCCTGGGCCGCACCAGCACGAGCAGCCGGGCCACCAGCAGGTGCAGCAGCTCCGCGAGGGCGCTTTCGCCCCGCGACAACCAGGCCGCCGAGAGCACCGCGACCACGCCGTGGGCGACCGCCATGCCGAGCGTGGCCGCCGCGCCTCCGGTGTGGTGGTCGGCCGGCGGGGTCACCGCTCCCAGGGCGAACAGGTGGTGCATGCCGTACTGGAACGGGAAGCAGAACGCGAGCAGGACCGGGCCGGAGAGACGGCGACGGGCCAGCGCGAACGCGACGCACCCGGTCGCGAAGGCGGCCGCGCCGACGAGCGGGAGACGGACGGGGGAGCCGCCGGCGAGCAGGTGCATGGCCAGCGAGGCGAGCGCGCAGACGACGGCGAACAGCGCCGCGCGTGCGACGCGTAAGCCGGGCCCGCTGATGTCCACGACCGCAATGCTCCCAGGAACGATCAGAGAGGCAAGGGCCCAAGCGAGACGCGGACGGCCGGAGGCCGGCTGTGGCTCGCGCTCTGAATCTGCCGAAAGGAAACGCTCATGACCGGAGATACGCGACAGACACCCCGGCCGTTCTATTACCGGCACATCCGCCGATTGGTGATCGTTGACCGAACACGAACGGTTGCGCTCCGTAGTTATACGAGGTCACACTCTTAGCGTGAATGCGTGATCTTCGCATCAAGGTCGCTAGTGCGGCCTTTTTCCGTCGCCACTTTGGCGCTTTTCATAGCAGGGACGGCCGGTTCGACCGTCGCCCTCGCAGAGCCGGGGGACAAGAGCCCCTCCGGCGTCCGGTCGCAGGTCAGCCGTGCGACCGTTTCGGCCAAGCCCGTCAAGCCGGGCAAGTCGGCCAAGGCCGTGAAAGCGGTGAAGAAGGCTAAACCGGTCAAACTCAACCGGTACCAGCAGAAGGTCGCCGACCGGCTCCGCAAGGAGACCCGCGTCCACCAGGTCCGCAAGAGCCTGCAGCCCGCCTCGCTGCTGCTCAATGAAACCTTCACCGGCGCGACCATCGCCGACTCCGGTTTCGTGCCGCTCGGCACGGTCTGCCTCACCGGCGCGACCGTCACCCCGCCCCCCGGCGTCTCCGCCACCGGGCCGTGCAACCAGGCGACGCAGCAGACCCCGCCGGTGCCCACACCCGGCGTGATCCCCGGTTACCTGCAGCTGACCGACAACGCCAACTACCGGGTCGGCGGCATCGTCTACAACCGGGCGCTGTCCAACAACAACGGCCTCGTCGTCGAGTTCGACCAGTTCCAGTACGGCGGCAACGGCGCCGACGGCATCGGCTTCTTCCTCGTCGACGGCGAGACCGAGCTGATGGACGACGGCGCCGACGGCGGATCGCTCGGATACGCCCAGCGCAACCTGACCCCCGGCGTCGACGGCGGTTACCTCGGCGTCGGCTTCGACGCCTACGGCAACTTCGCCAACGACGGCGAGAACCGCGGCAATGAGTGCCCGGCGGACCAGAGGTCGCCGATCGCGACCACGATCCAGGTCACCGACACCGTCACCGTGCGCGGTCCCGGCCAGGGCCTGATCGACTACTGCTGGATCGCCACCACGATGGCGCCCGACCCCAGCAAGCCGTCCGGCTTCGTCACCACCCTGCCCGGCAGCCTCCGCGACCCCGGCGCGAGCCCCGGCCCCGCGCTGCGCAGGGTCCGCATCACCCTCAGCTCCACCGAGCTGCTGCACGTCGACATCGACTTCAACGACGGCGCCGGCTACCAGCGGGTGCTGGAGAAGCAGCTCGCCGACGACGCCCCGAAGACGGTCAAGTTCGGCTTCAGCGCCTCCACCGGCGGCCTGATCGACACCCACCTGATCCGCAACCTGGTCGTCGGCTCGGTGACGCCGCTCCAGCTCCTGGACCTGGCGACGACCGTCCAGCAGCAGGACCAGCGGCCGCCGTCGGACCCGCACGTCGTGGGTGACGTCGTCCACTACGACTTCCTGGTGACCAACACCGGACCGAGCCCGCTCACCGGCGTCTCGGTGTCCGACCCGACCGCGACGAACATCGTCTGCCCGACCACCACGCTGGGCCCGGCGGGCACCGCGACGGCGTCGATGACCTGTACGGGTCAGCACACGATCACCACCGCGGACGCGACCGGTCACGACACCTTCACCACGACGGCGACCGCCAACGCGACCTCGATCGGCGGGCCGATCAGCTCGAACCCGTCGTCGGCCACGGTCCCGATCAGGCAGCTCACGCCGATGCTGGACATCGCCGAGACCGTCACGCCCGACCCGGCGAAGGTCGGCCAGAAGGTGACCTACACCATCACGGCCACCAACAACGGCGGCGTCGACCTGAACCCGGCCACGCTGAGCGACGACCTGTCGAAGGTGCTGGACAAGGCGACGTACAACAACGACCTGACCGCGACGGTCGGCACCGCCTCGATCAACGGCACCACGCTGAACTGGTCGGGCAACCTGCCGGTCCACGCGCAGACGAAGATCACCTTCTCGGTGACGACGCACCTCGACTCGGGCGGCCAGACGCTGACCGACGTCATCACCTCGACGACCGCCGGGGCCGACTGCGTCGTGACCCCGACGGATTTCTCGATCCAGCGCCGCGCCCACCGGGCCGCCCCGCTGCCCTGCGGGCAGTCGGTGCCGATCACGCCCGACCCGCAGTCGCTGACGCTGACCACCACGGTCACCAACCCGCGCCCGCCGACCAACCCGTTCAAGGCGGGTGACACCGTGGACTTCAGCTTCACCGTCACCCACGGCGGCATCGGCACGGTCACCGGCGTCAAGATCAACGACCCGGACGTCACCAACGTCGTCTGCCCGAGCACCACGCTCGGCCCTGAGGGCACCCCGTCGGCGACGATGACCTGCACCGGTTCGCACGTCATCCAGCCGAACGAGACGCTGACCGGCACCTTCACCACGAAGGCGACGGCCACCGGCACCTACAACGGCGCCACGGAGACCTCGAACCAGACGACGACCTCGGTTCCGGTCGCCGTCGAGACGCCGCACATGACGATCGCCGAGACCGTCTCGGCCAAGACGATCGACGTCGGCGGCACGGTCACCTACACGATCACGGTGACCAACACCGGCAAGCTGGCCATCGCGCCGGCGAGCATCGCCGACAACCTGGCGAACGTGTTCGACAACGCCACGTACAACAACGACCTCACCGCCACGCACGGCACGGCCGCGATCAACGGCAACACGCTGAACTGGTCGACGTCGAACCTGGCGCCGGGCGAGTCGGAGCAGATCAAGTTCTCGGTGACGGCCGACCAGAGCGCGGGCGGCACCAACCTGACCGACTCGATCACCTCGCCGGTCTCCGGCGCGACCTGCGCCACCGGCCCGAGCACCACGCTTCCGTGCACCAGCACGGTCGCGGTCGCCGCCGCGCCGCAGAAGCTGATCCTGACGGCCGCGGTCTCGAACCCGCGTCTGCCGGACAACCCGTTCAAGGTCGGCGACACGGTCAACTACACCTTCACGGTGACCCACCAGGGCATCGGGTCGGTGACCGGCGTCGCGATCTTCGACCAGAACGTCAGCCCGATCACCTGCCCGCGCACCACGCTCGGCCCGCAGGGCACCGCGACGGCCACGATGACCTGCACCGCCTCGCACGTCATCACCGCCGAGGACGCCAGGGACGGCACCTTCACCACCCTCGCCCAGGCGCAGGGCGTCGACGGCGGCTCGCCGATCGCGTCGAACCAGACCGAGACCTCGGTCCCGACCGTCGTCGTCCGGCCGATCATGAACATCGCCGAGTCGGTCAGCACGACGTCGACGCACCCGGGCGCCGTGGTGACGTACACGATCCACGTGACCAACGCGGGTCTGCTCGACATCCCGGGCGCGCAGCTCGTCGACAACCTGTCGAACGTCTTCAACCACGCCAACTACAACAACGACCTCGCGGTCTCCTCCGGCGTGGCCGGCATCTCCAACGGCAACCTGACCTGGGTCGACTCGCTCGTCCCCGGTGAGACCGAGACCATCACCTTCTCGGTGACGGTCCGCCAGGACGCCGGCGGCGACACCATGCAGGACCACGTCAGCTCGGCCACGCCGGGCGCGACCTGCACCACACCGTGCGGCCCGGTCGTCACGATCAACGCCGACCCGCAGGAGCTGCAGCTCACCACCACGGTGCTGAACCCGCGGACGCCCGACAACCCGTTCCAGGTCGGCGACACCGTCCAGTACCAGTTCACGCTGACCCACCAGGGCCTCGGCAACGTCACCGGGATCGTCATCGACGACCCCGACCTGTCGGACATCGTCTGCCCGAGCACCACGCTCGGCCCGCAGGGCACCCCGTCGGCGACGATGGTGTGCACCGCCTCGCACGTCATCACCGGCGAGGAGTCGAAGACCGGCACGTTCACCACCAACGTCCGGGCCTCCGGCACCGACGAGGAAGGCCCGCTGCTCTCGAACGAGACGCAGGCCACCGTCCCGGTCAGGATCCTGCTGCCCAAGGTGTCGGTCGCGCAGACCGCCACCCCGAACCCGGTCCGCGCCGGCCAGATCGTCACCATCACGGAGACCATCACCAACCTCTCCGGGTACGCGCTCTCGCCGCTGCAGATCCACACCGCCCTGGCCGACGTGCTGAACAACGGCACGCTCGTCCCGGGTTCGGTCACCGCCTCGACCGGCACCGCCTCGATCACCGGCGCCACCCTCAACTGGGAGGGCTCGCTCGCGAACAACGCGAACGTCGTCATCACCTTCCGGATCAGGGCGAACAGCAACGCCGGCGGCCGCAACCTGGTCGACGAGATCACCACCACCGTCGCCGACACGATCTGCCTGCCCGGCTCGAGCGCCGCGCCGTGCACCGTGACCGTCGGCGTCAGCCGCGCCTTCCCGCCGCGCCCGCCGCACCACCACTGCAAGTGGGGCTGGGACTGGAAGAAGAAGCACTGCCACTGGCCCCGGCCGCACAAGCCGGTGAAGCCGCTGCCGATCGAGCCGGTCGGCCACGAGGGCGAAGAGGAGCTCGACGAGGACGACGACGACCTCGACGAGGGCCGCAAGCACCACAAGGGCCGCCACCACCACAAGTGGCACGGCAAGCACCATCACCACAAGTGGCACCACAGGCACCACCACAAGTGGCACCACGGCCATCACCACCACGGCAAGTGGCACCACCGCCACCACCACCGCGGCTGGGCCCAATGGGGCTGGAAGAACCACCACAAGCCCCACAAGTTCGTGAAGTACGCCAAGAAGGTCAAGGTCAAGGCCGCCAAGAAGAGCTGGGCCTGCCGCACCATGACCGCCGAGGCGACGTGCGCCCCGATGGGCGACAGCACCAGCCAGTACGTCCCGGGCATGGGCACCCTCGCGGTCGCCCGCCTCGCCCTCTGACCGAATAGCGAAGGTCGCCCGCGTCCTCGGCCGAGGACGCGGGCGATCCGCCGTCAGTCCGTGAAGGCCGCCGTGTTCTCGGCGACCCATTCGGCGAACGTGCGGGCCGGGTGGCCCGTGACCTCCTGCACCGTCGGCAGGACCGTGCGGCCCTGGATCGGGGGGTCGGTGCGGACCTGGAGCATGAAGGCGACGTCCTCCGCGCCGAAGCCCCACGACGTCCACAGCGCCACCATCTGGTCGGTCGTCAGCTCCTCGAAGCGGATCTCGCGGTCGAGGACCTTCGACAGGACCGCCACCTTCTCGGGGGCGGTCAGCGCCTCCGGGCCGGTGAGCCAGTACTCCCTGCCCTGGTGGCCGTCCTCCGTCAGGGCGCGGGCGGCGACGTCGGCGATGTCCGACTCGTGGATCATCGAGCTCGGCATGGTGGCGAAGCCGTCGCGGACGACGCCTTCCGCCTTGATCGAGTCGGCCCATTCCAGCACGTTCGACATGAATTCGACCGGGGCCAGGCAGGTCGGGCGCAGGCCCGCGGCGCGGAGGGCCTCCTCCAGCGGGTCGGTGGTGAGGGAGCCCTGGAGCAGGGTCACCCGGGTCAGGCCGCGGGCCGCCTCGGCGATGGCGGCCGGGTCGCCGGCGAAGGTGATGAGGTGGGCCGCCGTCACGCCGTCGAACAGGCCCGACGGGTCCGCCAGATCGCCCTTCACGACCTCTATCCCTTCGGGGAGGGCGGCCCTCCCGGGGTCGCGGGTGAGGGCCACGACCTCGTGGCCCTCCGCGAGGAGCCGGTTCACCAGGGGGCGGCCGACGTTGCCGGTGGCGCCCGTCACCAGGATGCGTGTCATGCCGCCGACCCTAGGAACCCTTGCGGTCAGTTCGTGACCTCAGATCGACTCGGCCCGGCCCTTGCGCCAGTAGCCCATGAACGCCACCGCCTTGCGGTCGAGCCCGCGTTCGCCGACCAGGTGCCGCCGCAGCGTCTTGACCACCGCGGCCTCCCCGGCCAGCCACACCGAGCAGGCCGCCGGGGGCGTCTCGGGGATCTCCCACAGGATGTCCTCGTCGACGTCCACGTCCTCGACCTGCGCGGGGGCGGCCGGCGGGATGAGCCGCGCCGCCGCGGCCCTGACCTCGTCGACCAGCAGCGCGCCGTGCGCCAGGCCGTTCCTGGGGAGCCAGGTGACCCGCATTCCGGGGGGCGCGGTCTCCTTCTGTACGTCCGCCGTCTCCGGCACCTCCAGCAGCGCCTCGCCGGTGGCGTTCGGGGGGAGCTGCTCCAGGATGCGGGTGATGGCCGGGACCGCCGTCTCGTCGCCCGCCAGCAGCAGGTTGCCGCCCTCGGCGGGCAGCTTGAACTCCAGCCCGCCGTAAGGGCCGCCGTGCCGGGAGTCGGGCCCCCACAGGGCGCAGCGGTCGTCCTCCTGGACGTCGGCGGCCCACCGCGCGGCCGGGCCGAGGTGGCCGTCGTCGGCGTGCAGCACGACGTCGACGTCGACCTCCGCGACCGAGGGGCGCACGGCGCGGACGGTGTAGGTCCTGATCGGGTTCTTCTGGTCGTTGGGCAGCGCGCAGTAGCGGGCGTACCAGTCGGGGCCGTCGGGGAACAGCAGCGTGCCGTATCCGGGGATCGGGACGACCAGCTTGATGCGCTGGTCGTAGCCGGGGTCGGCGAAGTGTTCCAGGTCGTCGCCGGTGAAGGTGACGCGCAGGAACGCCGGGCTCAGCCGCTCGACACGGCGCACCCGCACCTGGAAGACGTGCCACGGGTCGTGCATGTCAGGACTCCTGTCCCGCTCGTGACCGCCACAGCAGCCAGACGAAATACGGTGTGCCGAGCATGGCGGTGACCAGTCCGGCGGGGATCTGGGCGGGGGCGATGACCGTCCGGCCCAGGGTGTCGGCGAGGCTGACCAGCAGCGCGCCCAGCAGGGCGGCGACCGGCAGCACCCGGGTGTGCCTGCCGCCCACGAGCGCGCGGGCGGCGTGCGGGGCGACGAGCCCGACGAAGCCGACCACGCCGATCGCCGAGACGGCGGTCGCGGTCAGCAGCACCGCGCCCGCCAGGGCGGTGAGGCGGGCCGGTTCGACCGGCACCCCCAGGATGCGCGGGGTGTGCTCGTCGAGCGAGAGCAGGTCGAGCTCCCGGCGCTGCGCGACCACGAGCGGCACCACGATCGCCAGCGCGACCGCCACCGGCAGCAGCTGGAGCGGGACCCGGCCGTACGTCGACCCGGAGAGCCAGGTCAGCGCCATGGCGGTGTTCCACGGGTCGGTCTCCACGATGATCAGCACGGTCAGCGCCGTGCCGGCCGAGGCGACCGCGAAGCCCATCAGCACCAGCCGGTCGGAGCTCAGCCCGCCCTTCCACGCCAGGCCGTAGACCAGCGCGAACGACACCAGCGCGCCCAGCCCGGCGGCCCCGGTGACGGCCCAGAGCCCGGCCGCCGGGGCGAACGAGATGACCGAGATCGCGCCGACCCCCGCGCCCGAGGTGATGCCGAGCACGCTCGGCTCGGCCAGCGGGTTGCGGCAGACGGCCTGGATGATCGTGCCGGCCACCGCGAGCGCGGCCCCGGCGAGCACCGCCGCCAGCACCCGGGGATACCGCTGGTCGAGCACGAACGTGATGCCCATGCTGGTGCGGCCCTGGAACCACAACGCCACGTCGCCGGTCCGCAGGAAGGTGTCGCCGAGGAGCATGCCCAGCACGACGGCCCCGGCGAGCAGGACCGTGCCGCCGACCACGAAGGTGGTGAAGACGGCGCGGGACCGATGGGCGGCGGCCCGGATGCCGGGCGGGCGGCGGGCCGGCCCGCCGTCGCGGTGCCGCCGGGCCAGGTAGACCATGACCGCCGCGCCGACCAGCGCCGTCACGACGCCGGGCGGCACGTCGACCCCCGACTGGCCGCCGAACAGTGCCCGCAGCGACACGTCGGCGGCCAGCACCACCAGCACTCCGGCCAGGCCGGAGAGCGGGACCAGGGCCCGGTGGGCCAGCAGGCCGGGCAACCACCGCCCGGCCAGCCGGACGACCACCGGCGCGCACAACCCGACGAACCCGACCGGACCGGCGATCACCACGGCCGCCGTGGCCAGCAGCACGGCGAGCAGGGTGACCCCGAACCGCAGCCGGCGCACGTTGACGCCGAGCACGGTCGCGCCCTCGTCGCCGAGGCCGAGCACGTCGAGCCGGGGCCCGAGCACGATCCCGGCGGCCAGCGCGACGAGGATGACCGGCCCGACCTGCGTCACGACCGACAGGTCCTTCTGCGTCAGCGCGCCGGAACCCCAGGCGTACAGGCCGGTCGTCTCCTGCTGGAACAGGATCATCATCAGGTTCGTCAGGGCCGTGAAGGCCAGCGCCGCCGCCGACCCGGCCAGGATCAGCCGGGTGGTGCCGCTGCGCCCGCCCGCCGACACGGCCATGACGAGCCCGGCCGCCGCGAGGCCGCCGAGGAAGGCCAGCCCGCCCGACGGCAGGGTCGGCAGGTTGACGCCCAGCGCCGCGGCGGCCACCACGGCGAGGTAGGCGCCGGAGGAGACCGCCAGGGTGTCGGGCGAGGCCAGCGGGTTGCGCGAGATCGACTGCAGCAGCGCCCCGGACGCGCCGAGCGCCAGCCCGACCGCGACCGCGGCCAGCAGGCGCGGCAACCGGGAGGCCAGCAGCACCCGCATGGCCTCGTCGCCGGTGTCGAGCAGGTCGAACAGGCCGACCGACGAGGTGCCCTGGGTGAGGTGCACCGCCGCGACCACGACGATCGCGGCGACGGCGATCAGCACGACCCCCGCGACGCCCAGACGCCGGGGCCCGCGCGTGGGGGCCGCGACTTCCGGTGTCGCCGTCCGTTGATCGGGGCTCAAGCCGTGTAGGCCTTCACGAGCGCGTCGGCGTACTGGCTCACGGAGAGCGGGCCGCCGAACGTCCAGATGCCGTTGGGGAGCTTGGTGACCTGGCCGCTCTTCACGAAGGGCAGGGAGGTCCAGATCGCGTTGTTCTTGAGGTCGTCGGCGAAGACGTCGAGGCCGTCGCTGGCGTTGTAGAAGAAGCGGATCTTCTCGTCCTTGAGCGGGCTCAGGCCCTCGACGTCGGTGGTGCCCAGGCCCCAGTCGGGGTCGACCTCGCCGGTCCAGGCGTTGCGCAGGCCGATGGCCTCGGCGGTCTCGGCGACCAGCGCGCCCTTGCCGAACATGCGGATCGACACGCTGCCGCCCTCCGACCAGCCGTCGGCCATCGCGAACGCGCTGCCGGCGTGCCCGGCGGCCTCGATGGCCGACTTCGCGGTCGCGAACTTGGCGTCCATGTCGGCGAGCAGCTTGTCGGCCTCGGCCTGCTTGCCGACGGCGGTCGCGATCATCTTCAGGTCGGCGCGCATGCGGCCGAGGTTGTCGGTGGCCGAGGAGCCCTTGGGCACCAGCACCGGGACGAACTTCTCCAGCTGCGCGACCAGCGGGCTGTTGGCCGCGGCCTCCATCACGATCAGGTCGGGCTGCAGGGCCACGATCGAGTCGACGCTCGGCTCGCCCCGGGTGCCGACGTCCTTGACCGACGGGTCGAGCGGCGCGGCGGTGACCCAGGTGGCGTATCCCTTGACGTCGGCCGCGCCGACCGGCATCACGCCGAGGCCGACGAGCATCTCGATCTCGCCCCACTCCAGGCCGACCACCCGGGTGGCGGGCTTGGCCAGCTTGACCTCGCGGCCGAGGCCGTCGGTGACGGTGATCGCCTGGGCCTGGGCCTGAGTCTCGGCGGCGGCGGGGGCGGGGGCTGCGGCGGGCTCGGTCGTCCCGCACGCGCCCAATCCCAGGACGGCGGCGATGAGGAGCGCGGTGCGCAGGGGCTTCATTGAACGTCTTCCTTAACTGGTGCTTCTCGAATGACGGCCGACCGGACGGGTCCGGATCGTCGCGCCGTCGTGGGTCACTTCGACCCGGATGCCGTAGGCCTCGGTCAGCAGGGCCTCGGTGAGGACCTCGGCGGGGGAGCCGACGGCCTTGATGCGGCCGCCGTGCAGCAGCACGACCTCGTCGGCGAGGGCGGCGGCCTGGTCGAGGTCGTGCAGCACGACCCCGATGGCGACGTCGTGGTGGTCGGCCAGGTCACGGACCAGGTCGAGCAGTTCGACCTGGTAACGCAGGTCGAGGAAGGTGGTGGGCTCGTCCAGCAGCAGCACGCCGGTCTCCTGCGCCAGGCAGGTGGCCAGCCAGACCCGCTGGAGTTCGCCGCCGGACAGCTCGTCGGCGGGGCGGTCGGCCATCGCGGTCGTCCCGGTCAGGTCCATGGCCCGCGCCACCGCCGCCGCGCCCTCGGCGTCGCCGGCCCGCCAGCGGCCCCGGTGGGGATGGCGGCCGTACGCCACCACGTCCCGCACCAGCACGCCCGAAGGCGTCGGCCGTGACTGGGAGAGCAGGGTGACCTTCCTGGCGAACTCGCGGGGGGCGAGGTCGAAGGCCGAGGTGTCGTCGCCGAGCCGTACAGAACCGGAAACGGGCTCGTGGAGCCGGGCCAGCGCGCGCAGCAGGGTCGACTTGCCGCTGCCGTTGGGGCCGACGAGCGCGGTCACCCGGCCGGGGCGCAGCTCGATCCCGGCGTCGTGGACGACGGGGGCGCCTTGGTAAGCGAGGGACAGGCCGGAGCCGCGCAACGCGAGAGTTTCGGTCACGTGGACTTAGGTTAGGCTAACCTTCGCCAACCTTCAATATCGGGTAAAAAGGACACCCCCGTTAGAACCCCACCCCTGGTGGCAGACTCCGGCCATGGAGCGCCACGAGTCCGACGGATTCCTGATCATCCCGTTCGCCTCCGCCGAGGCGTTCGAAGACTGGCTGGAGAAGAACCACGCCCACGAGCCCGGCCTGTGGCTGAAGTTCGCGAAGAAGGGGCGCGGGATTGCGACGATCACCTTCGAGGAGGCCCTGGAGAGCTCGTCGTGCTACGGCTGGGTCGACTCGAAGATGTACCGCTACGACGACGACTACTACATCCTCCGCTACCAGCCGAGGAAGAAGACCTCCAAGTGGTCGCCGCGCAACAGCGACCTGGCCCAGCGGCTCATCGACGAGGGCCGGATGCGCCCCGCCGGGCAGGCCCAGGTCGACCAGGCCAAGGCCGACGGCCGCTGGTCGGGCACCAAGGTCTGATCGTCAGCGGATCGCGGTGAGCACGCAGTCGCCGCAGATGCCGCCCACCCGGTAGTGCAGGCAGCACGACCGGCGGATCCCCCGCCGGTCGAGCGTGCCGGTCAGCGGGCCCTCGTCCAGGTATTCGCGCTGGAGCGCCTCGGCCCGCGCCGCGTGCCCGGGGCGGGCCCGGGAGAACGCGCCCACCGCGCCCGTCAGCGCCGCGGCCGCGTTGCCGTAGAGGACCTTGGGCGACACCCACGGCAGCGCCGCCACCAGCGGTTCGAGGGCGAACCTCGGCCCCTCGCGCAGCTCGGGCACCCGCACCCCGTCGTCGTCCCAGCGGGCGTCGGCCAGGTCGATCGAGATGCCGTGGGCGGCCCGCAGGGCGACGTACGGAGACCACAATCGCGCCAGCGCCCCCTGGAACAGGATGGACGCCGCCGCCCTGCGGTCGAGGGTGAGCAGCCGTTTGGCCGTGGCGTCGATGACCGCGCCGTCGGCCAGCCGCTCGGCGAGCGGGACCCCGCCGCCGACGCCGAGCGCGAAGAACGCGTTCACCCCGGCCACGTCGGCGACGGCGGCCTCGATGGTCGTCATTCCGCCGATTATCGATCAGATGTAGGCGACCGTGCAGGGAACTCCGTTGAGCGTGATGCCGGTCGGGTTCGTGTAGGTGCCGGTGAACGTCGCCACGAAGCCGATGGCCGCCGAGGTGGTGCCCGGGGCGATCGACGTGGCCCAGATCGGGTTGGCCGCCTGGAGGCTCGGGGGAGTCTGGGTCCACGTGGCCGACCAGCCGGAGCTCATCGTCTCGTTCCCGGCGAAGACGATCTGCAGCAGCCAGGGGGAGAAGGTGGACGTGCCGGTGTTCTCGATGGTGATGGACGAGACGAAGCCGCCGGTCCAGACGGTGGCGTCGTAGGTGACGTCGCAGGAGTACGACATCGCGTGGGCGGGAGCGGAGGTGCCGAGCACGAGTGCGGCGGCGACGGCGAGGGCGGTCAGGATCCTCATGGCCGGATGGTCTGTTGCGGACCGTTCCCGGTCAACGAAACCGCACGTCACCGCAGCTCAGCGCGATGAATCTTTCACGTGCCAGGGCCGGTCGGCCTGGGTCGGCGTGGCCGTGCCGACCACCCGCACGGCGTAGACGTGCTCGCCGACCACGCCGAGGTAGTCGTGGCCGGTCAGGTGGCACCAGGCCGGGAGGTCGATGGGCGCGGCCGGGTCGGTCGCGCGAAGGTGGACGACCGCCCCGGGGTCGAGCGTCTCGACGAGCCGGCGCAGCTCGATCAGGAGCAGCACGCAACGACGGTCGCCGCCGTCGAGCACCACCGGTTCGTTGGCCATGGGACAAGTCTCCCCCAACCAGGTCAAGCGAGGGGGCGGGGGGATCGGGCCGCAGGTCGTCCATGAACGGGACTTTCGGTAGCAAAACGGGGCAAATGCCGTATTGCTAGCGTGGCCCGGGTCCAGTCGATGTCAGGGGGAACGATATGGGCAAGGTCACCGTCGGCCGGGAGAACAGCGACACGATCGACATCCACTTCGAAGACCACGGCTCGGGGCGGCCGGTCGTGCTGATCCACGGTTATCCGCTCAACGGCGCGTCCTGGGAGAAGCAGCTGCGGGTGCTGCTCGACGCCGGTTTCCGGGTCATCACCTACGACCGGCGCGGCTGGGGCAAGTCGAGCCAGCCCACCCAGGGCCACGACTACGACACCTTCGCCCACGACCTCAAGATCCTCCTCGACCACCTCGACCTGCCCGAGGTCGACCTCGTCGGCTTCTCGATGGGCACCGGAGAGGTCACCCGCTACCTGGCCAAATACGGCAACGCCCGGGTCCGCCGCGCGGTCCTGCTGGGCGCGATCCCGCCGTTCCTGCTCAAGACGGCCGACAACCCCGAAGGCGTCGACAGGTCGGTCTTCGACGGCATCAAAGAGGCCGTCGCGCACGACCGCCCCGCCTACTTCCGCAAGTTCCTGGACGACTTCTTCAACGTCGACATGTACGAAGGCACCCGGATCAGCCGGGAGGCCTACCAGAACTGCTTCATCACGGCCTGCCTGGGGAGTCCCTACTCCGCCTACAAGTGCGTCGACACCTGGCTGGAGGACTTCCGCGACGACCTGCCGAAGATCGACGTGCCGGTCCTGCTGGTCCACGGCGACCAGGACCGCATCCTGCCCTACGCCAGCACCGCCGCCCGCCTGCCCGGCCTGATCAAGGACCTGACCTTCGTCACCATCGAGGGCGGCCCCCACAACATCGGCTGGACGCACGCCGAAGAGGTCAACAAGGAGCTCCTCGACTTCCTGGAGCGCTAGCTGCTGGTTTTGGTACGCCTCGGGACGGCTCCGGCGCCGCCCCGAGGCGGGTCTATGCGGGGACTACGCGGCGGCGTGGGGCACCGGCTGGGCGGAGGCCGCCTGAGGGTCGACGACGATGCCCGGCACGCCGATGTCCCTGAGGAGAGCACGCAGAGCCGGTTCGCAGAGCCTGATCCAGGGCTGGTCGCCGCCCAGCACGAGGGCGAGCCGGACCGGAGAGGTGAAGGCCACCGCCGTGCGGGCTCCCTCGGGGGTGCGGAACACCCGGAGAGCGTCGGCGCAGCCGGTCTTCCGGACCGGCACGAATAGCGGCACGTCCATCGTCGTATTCCCTTCCACGTTCACGGAGACGACGTTAGGACGCGGAGAAAGGCCGTGGGGCTTTCCCTACGGCGATCCGACGGGCGCACCGCCGATGCTGACGCTTTTTTGACGCGTAGTCATCGCGTCAACGGGGCGTAGGAATGGCATCAATATGGCCCGTCAGGGCCCCTCTCGCTTGTTGGATATGAGCGAAAGGGGGCGGGAAATGGTTTCTCGGCACACGACGTCATTGGAGTTGCTGATTCCCGGCGCGGCCGTGCTGGCGGTCGGGGCGGTGGTCGCGGTGGCCGTGGCCGTCCCCGACGTGTCGGAACGGGTCGCGGCCATGGCCGGACTGACGGCGGCGATCGGACTGATCGTGCGACGCCCGGCGGCGGCCGCGGCGGCCGGGGTGATCGCGTGGTTCCTGACGACGGGCTTCCTGGTGAACGGCCTCGGCGAGCTGACGTTCACGACGGGCGACTGGTTGCGGCTGGGGTTGCTGACGGGGGCCGGGCTGGTGGGCGCGGCGCTACGGCTCCCGATGCCACTGCGGGCGGGTGGGCGAGTTTCCCCGCGGGCCCCGGCCCGGGTGCCGGAACGGATGCCGGAAGGAATGCCGGCCCGGATGCCGGGGCGAGTGCCTGAACGGATGCCGGAGCAGGCTCGGGAGCCGATGTCGGAGCGGGTGTCAGAACGGGTGCCGGAACGGGTGCCGGAACGGATGGCGGTGGGGGCGCCGGTGCGGGTGCCGGTCTCACCGAATATCGGGCTATAGGCCGATTCGCACACCATAAGACTTTGTTCTGAATTAGCGTCCTCCAGGGCTGACGTCAGAATCCATGCGGGTATTTTCCGGGCCGGACACCTCAATGGTGTTCGGTCCTTTTGGAATGACAACTCGCATGGAAGTGCATATGCATACGCGTGCCAACAAATGGAGTCTGGGGCTGACGGGCGTGCTCGCCGCCGCCCTGGTCACCTTCTCCGGGGCAGCCGCCTCGGCGCAGATCAACCCCATCGACACGCCCATCCAGCCGGCCCCGGCCGCGAAGAACATCCCGGGTGCCGCGGGCGCCGAGAAGTCGGCCAAGAAGCCCGCCGCAGCCGCCGCCAAGAAGGCCGTCGCCCAGTGGGGCGCCCCGGCGACCTCGTCCAAGAAGAAGGACGACCCAGCCCCGGCCGCCCCGATCAAGCCCGCCGCCCCGGCCGCTGCTCCTGCCAAGTCTGCTGCGGCGGCCGCTCAGGCCAAGCCCGCCGCAGCGGTTGCTCAGGCCAAGCCCGCTGCTTCGGCCGCTCCCGTCAAGCCGGCTGCGGCGGTTGCTCAGGCGAAGCCCGTCGCTCCGGCTGCTGCTCCCGCCAAGTCTGCGGCTGCGGTCGCTCAGCCGAAGGCCGCCGTTCCGGCTGCTCCGGCCCCGGCCGCAGCTGCTTCGGCCGAGCTTGCCGTCTCGGCCAAGCCTGCTGCTCCGGTCAAGCCTGCCGCTCAGGCCAAGGCCGCTCCGGTTAAGGCTGCTGCTTCGGCCAAGGTTGGCGCTCGGGCTGAGGTTGCTCCGGCATCCGCTGAGGCTGCGACTGCCGCTGCGGCTATGGACGCCTCTGCCGTTCAGGGCATGCTGGCTGAGCATGCCGCCGCCAAGCAGGCCGAGGCGATGCAGCAGGCCGCTGCCAAGCGCGCCGAGATGATGCGGAAGGCCGCCGCCAAGCGGGCCGAGATGATGCAGAAGCTGGCCGAGAAGCGCGCCGCCGCCGCGCTCAGGGCCGCGCTGGTCGCGAAGGGCGCCGCTCCGATGGCGACCTTCGACACCCCGGCCGAGAGGTCTGCGAAGGCCGCCGCCAAGGCCGCCGCGGCGGCGATGTCGGCCGTTCCGGCGCAGGCCGCGACGCCGCTCGACAAGGCCGCTCCGGTCGCCGCTGCCGAGGCCGCTGCTGCTCCGGCTTCGGTTGCCGTGGAGGGGCAGGTGCGGGCTGAGGCGCTGCTCGCCGGGGCTGCCGGGGCCACGCCCGCGGCGGCCGAGACGGCCAAGGCCGAGGTGCAGCGTGCCGCGACCGCCGGTCACCCGTGTTGCAAGGGGCCGCGTGGTCCGCGTGGCCCGATGGGTCCGGCCGGTCCTCCCGGACCGCCCGGGTTCCCCGGCGTTCCCGGTCCGATGGGGCCGCTGGGCGCGACCGGTCCGGCGGGTCCTGCGGGTGCGCCCGGCCCGGTCGGTCCCGAGGGTCCCGTCGGCCCGGTGGGTCCAGTCGGTCCCAGCGGTCCGGCGGGGCTGAACGGGCTGAACGGTGAGCCGGGTCTGAACGGCGTCTCAGGCTACGAGATCGTCGAGGGGCTGCCCGTCACCTGTGCGCCGTTGTCGGCGTGCAGCGCTCCGGCGGTCTGCCCGCTCGGCAAGCGCGCGGTCGGCGGCGGCTACTCGCTCGCCCCGATCACCCAGCCGGTCACCAGCTCGGTCCCGAACGTGTCGGGTCTGTCGTGGGACGTGAGCCTGTTCAACGGCGGCCTGCTGCCGACGGTGCTGACCCCGAGGGTGGTCTGCGTCACCGCTCTCTAGGACGAGTGAAACGCCGTCCCGCCACGTGGCGGGACGGCGTTTCGCCGTCTAACGGCCGACGTCGCGCCGCATCAGGTCGGCGGTCTCCTCGCGCCGGACGATCAACCGCGCCGTCCCGCCCCGCACGGCGACCACCGGAGGGCGGCACGTCAGGTTGTACGACGACCCCATCGCATGGTGGTAGGCCCCGGTCACCCGCACGACCACCAGGTCGCCGGGCCGGGCGTCCCCGGCGGGCACGTTCTCGGCGATCACGTCGCCGGCCTCGCAGTGCCGCCCCACGATCGTCACCGGCTCCCCGGATCGTCCGGGCACCGAGACCGAGTAGCGCGCCCCGTAGAGGGCCGGGCGGGGGTTGTCGCTCATGCCGCCGTCGACGGCGACGAAGGTCCGGCCGCCCTGCCGCTTGACCGAGATCACCCGGTAGAGGGTGACCCCGGCGGCGGCCACGATGGCCCGGCCGGGTTCGACCGTCAGCCGGGGTTCGGGCAGCCGCAGGTGGCGGCAGCGTTCGGCGATCACCTTCGGCACGGCCGCGCCGAAGTGGCCGAGGTCGAGGCCGTGTTCGTCGTCGAGGTAGGCGACGCCGTGGCCGCCGCCGAGGTCGAGTTCGGGCAGCGTGGTCGCGAACCGTTCCCTGACCATGTCCAGCTGGTCGACCATGATCTTGGCCGCGGTCTCGTACGGCGCGACCGAGGTGATCTGCGAGCCGATGTGGCAGTGCAGCCCGGCCAGCCGCAGTTCGGGCTGGCTCAGCACCCGCGCGACGGCGTCGGGCAGCTCGGCCAGCGGGATGCCGAACTTCTGCCCCTCGGAGCCGGTGCGAATGGCCGCGTGCCCGCCGGCCTCGATGCCGGGCGTGACCCGCAGGTAGACGTCCTGGCGCGAATCGACGGGCACCAGCGCGGCCAGCCGGTGGATCTCGGCCACGTTGTCGATGACGACGCGCCCGACCCCGACGGCCTCGCGCAGCTCGGCGGGGGTCTTGGCGTTGCCGTGGAAGATGATCCGGGACGCCGGGAAGCCGACCGACCGGGCGAGCGTGAGCTCTCCGCCGGAGCAGACGTCCAGGGAGAGCCCTTCTTCGGCCACCCACGACGCCATGGCCTGGGTGAGGAACGCCTTCCCGGCGTAGGCCACCGTCGCCGACGGCAGGGCGGCGAGGTAGTCGCGGCAGCGGGCCCGGACGGCGTCCTCGTCCACGACGTACGCGGGGGTCCCGAATCGACGGGCGATATCAGCCAAATCCATGAACCGACACTAAGCACCCAAAAAGCAATAAATGGGGATCTATATGTCGTCCTCGCGCCATTGCTACGCCGTATTGACGGGGTCGTAACTCCCCACGCTCCACACGTGCCCTTCGGGGTCGCGGATCGTGTATCCCCGCCCGCCGTAGTCCTCCGACCGCAGCTCCCGGATCACCTCCACCCCGGCCGCCTTCGCGATCTCGTACAGGGCGTCGATCTCCAGGTCGTCGACCACGACGTAGGTGCTCGCGGGTCCGGTCACCACGTCGAGCCCCTTGCCGACGGAGCCCAGCATGACCATGCCGGCGCCCCGGCTGAGCTCGGCGTGCACGACCACGCCGTCGTCGGAGCGGTAGACCTCCGGAGAGGTGAAACCCAGCACGGCGGTCAGCCACGCCAGGGCCTTGTCGGCGTCGTGATAGCGGATCGTCGGAATCACTGTCATGGCGTACCTTTGCCCGCAAAGTCGTATGGACCTACCCCGGCCGGGCAAGGGGCGTGCGTATGGCGCTCTTCGACCGCCTCCACGACGCCCTGCGCGCCCACGTCGACGGCGAGGTCCGGTTCGACCGGGGCACCAGGGCGGCCTACTCGACCGACGCCTCGAACTACCGCGAGGTGCCGATCGGGGTGGTCGTACCGAGAACGATCGAGGACGCCGCCCTGACGGTCGAGATCTGCGCCGACCACGACGTGCCCGTGTTGTCGCGCGGCGGCGGCACCAGCCTGGCCGGCCAGTGCTGCAACACGGCCGTGGTCGTCGACTGGTCGACGTACTGCACCCGGTTTCGGCGCGAGGACGACGGCTCCGTCGTCACCGAACCGGGCACGGTGCTCGACGATCTCACCGGCGACGGCCTGATGTTCGGCCCGAAACCGGCCACCCACAACCACTGCACCATCGGCGGCATGATCGGCAACGACGCCTGCGGCGCGACCGCGCAGGCGTACGGGAAGACCTCCGACAACGTGCTCGACCTGGAGGTGCTCACCTACGAGGGGGCCCGCTTCTGGGCCTCCGCCGCGCCCGAGCCCCTGCGCACGGCCGTCGACGCCATCGCCGCCGACCACGCCGAGGCCATCAGGGCCCGGTTCCCGAAGATCCCGCGCCGGGTCTCCGGCTACGGCCTCGACGCCCTGCTGCCGGAGAACGGCCGCGACCTGGCCAGGGCGCTGGTCGGCTCGGAGTCGACCCTGGTCACCGTGCTCCGGGCCCGGCTCAGGATGGTGCCCCGGCCGAGGGCGGGAGCAGCGGCGATCATCGGGTTCCGCGACGTCTTCGAGGCCGCCGACGCCGCCCCGTCGATCGCGCCCTACGACCCGATCGCCCTGGAGGGCATGGACGACCGCCTGATCGGCTACGAACGCGCCCGCCGCCTCAACCTGGCGGCCATCGACCGGCTCCCGAAGGGCGGCGGCTGGCTGGTCGTCCAGTTCGGGGCCGACACCCCGGAGGAGGCCGCCGCGCTGGCCCGCGCCATGGCGGCCGACCTGGGGGTGCGGCCGGTGATCACGAACGACGTCGCCTCGGTGGCCGCCATCCGCGAGGCGGCCGTCGGGGCCACAGCGGGCGACGCCTGGCCGGGCTGGGAGGACTCGGCCGTGCCGCCCGAACGCCTCGGCGAGTACCTGCGCGACCTGCGCCGACTCCAGGAGGACCACGGTTACGGCGCGTCGTCCCTCTACGGCCACTTCGGCCACGGGTGTGTGCACACCCGGATCCCGTTCCGCCGCGACGACTACCGCGCCTTCGTCGAGGAGGCCGCCGACCTGGTCGTCTCCTACGGCGGCTCGTTCTCCGGCGAGCACGGCGACGGCCTGGCCAGGGGCGAGTTGTGGCCGAGGATGTTCGGCGACGAGGTCATGGCGGCGTTCATCCGCTTCAAGCGGCTGTTCGACCCACGGAACCGGATGAACCCGGGCCGCCTGATCGACCCCGACCGGCTCGACGACCACCTGAAGTCCCGTCCGCGCGAGGTGGCGACGGTCTTCAGCTTCCGCGACGGCTTCGCCGCCGAGACGTCGGCGTGCGCCGGGGTCGGGGAGTGCCGCCGCGACACCGGCGGCGTGATGTGCCCGAGCTTCCGCGTCACCCGCGACGAGACCCACTCGACCCGGGGCAGGGCCCGGTTGTTGTCGGAGATGCTCCGGGGCGACGTGATCACCGGCGGCTGGCGGTCGGAGGAGGTCAGGGACGCCCTCGACCTGTGCCTGGCGTGCAAGGGCTGCCGCTCCGACTGCCCCGTCCACGTCGACATGGCCACCTACAAGGCCGAGTTCCTGCACCACCACTACCAGGGCCGGATCCGCCCCTTCTCCCACTACGCCCTCGGCTGGCTCCCGCTCTGGGCGCGCTTCCCGCTGCTGCTGCGCGTCCCGAGGGTGCCCGGCCTGACGACCGAACGCCCCCTGCCGCGCCCGGCCCGGGTCCGCTTCAGCGACACCTTCCGGGCCCCGAAACGCGGCCCGGAGGTGCTGCTGCTCCCCGACACCTTCACCGACAACTTCACCCCCGGCGTCGCGGTCGCCGCGACCCGGGTGCTCTCAAGAGCCGGTTTCTCGGTACGCATCCCGCGCGCCCCCATCTGCTGCGGCCTCACCTGGATCTCCACCGGCCAGCTCGGCGTGGCCAGGCTCGTGCTGCGCAGAACCGCCCGCGTCCTGCGCGACGACCTCGACGCCGGCCTCCCGTTCGTCGGCCTCGAACCCTCCTGTACGGCCGTCCTCCGGTCGGACGCCCCCGAACTGCTCCCCGGCGACCCCGACGTCAGGAGGCTGGCCGACCGGACCAGGACCCTGGCCGAACTGCTCGACGACCACGACGTCGACCCGCCGCACCTCCCCGGCCGGGTGGTCACCCAGCCCCACTGCCACCAGCACGCGATCATGGGCGCCGACGCCGACCTCCGGGTCCTGCGCCGGACCGGCGCCGACGTCACCCAGCTCGACGCGGGCTGCTGCGGCCTGGCCGGGAACTTCGGCTTCGAGCCGGGCCACCACGCCCTGTCGACGGCCGTCGCCGAGCAGGCCCTGTTCCCCGCCCTCCGGGCGGCCGGGGGAGCCCGGGTGCTGGCCGACGGCTTCAGCTGCCGTACCCAGATCGAGCACGGCATGGGGATCCACGCCCTCCACCTGGCGGAGTTCCTGGCGTCTCAACCTTCCGGCCCCGGGCGGAGTCCATAGGGCGATGCACGACGCGGAGGGGTTCCGGAAGTTCGTGGCCGTACGCGGCCGCGCGCTCTCGCGTGCCGCCTATCTGCTCACCGGCGACCACGCCAAGGCCGAGGACCTCATGCAGGAGACCCTGGCCAAGGCGGCAGCCAAGTGGCGGCGGATCTCGGCCGCGGACGACCCCGAGGCCTACCTGAAGACGATGATGATCAACCAGTTACGGACCTGGCACCGCCCCCGCAGCCTGGTCTTCTTCCCGACCTCGCAGCCCCCCGACTCCGGCGCGCCCCCGCCCGACACCGAGCTGAAGATCGTGCTCCGGCACGCCCTGACCACCCTCACGGCCAAACAGCGCATCGTCCTCTACCTGCGCTTCTACGAAGACCTGCCCGAGGCGCAGATCGCCGCCCGGCTCGGCTGCTCGGTCGGCACGGTCAAGCGGCACACGCACGACGCCCTGAAGCGGCTGCGGAAGGCAGGCATCCATGAACCCGCGTGAGGCCTACCTCGACCTGGCCGACGACGCCCGCGACTACGGCGACCCCGACCGCGCCATCGACACCGCCGGCCGCCGCCGCGCCGCCCGCTGGAGCGCGGTGGCCGTCGCGGTCACGGTGATCGCCCTGTTCACGTGGCTGCGTCCGCAGCCGGAGGCGGCGCCCGTCCTCGGCGAGCCGCCGCAGGCCGGCGTGCGGGCCCATTCCCTCTTCTCCGGCTGCCGCACCGGCTGCCCGACGGTGCTGCGGCTGACCGACGGCCGCGACATCGACATCCGGGTCGGCTCGGACACGGTCAACCCGCCCGGAAACTACACCATCTCCCCGGACGGCCGCTGGCTCGGCATCCCCGAGGACGACGGCGGCTACCGCCTGAACGACCTGCTCAGCGGCCCCAACCTGGAGATCCCCGCCGAACTGGGCGGCGTCTACGCCCCCTGGGTGTGGGCGGCCGATTCGAGCCGGATCATCCTCGCCCACCACCGGGACGGCGACGTCTCCCACTACCTCGACGTCGACCTGCGCACCCTGGAGACGAGCCGCCCGGACGTCGCGGCCGACACCGAGATCGTCGGTCTGACCGGCGGCGGCGACCTGATCCTCCAGCCGCCCCAGAAGGTCGCCCGTGAGCTCACCCTGACCGTCGCCGGGCGGCCGGTCGTCTTCCGCGCGCAGAAGGGCCCGTTCGCCGACGAGGACCACGGGTTGTGGATCCAGTCGCGGGGCGACCAGCTCTACCTGCACGAATACGGCGAGAAGCACGTCATCCAGATGGTCGCCCCGAACGGCCGGGCCGACGCCTACCTGTCACTCCCGGAGGGCCGCTACGCGGTGGGCCCGGCCGCGGACGGCTACGTCGTGGTCGAGCCCGGGAACCGGGTGCAGCGCCTCTACGAGATCGGCCGGCAGGAGCGGCTGATCGGCGAATACCCGCCGGAGGCCGCCGTCGTCATCCCGGGCCTGGCCCGGCACTAGGCCAACCGCGCCACCGCTTCGGGGGTGAGCGCGGCCAGGTCGGTCAGCACCAGCGACGCCCCGGCCAGCGCGTCGGCGTCGGGCGGGTAGGCCGCCTGCGGCACCGCGACCACGATGAGCCCGGCCGAGGCGGCCGACCGCAGGCCGTTGCTGGAGTCCTCCACCGCCACGCACCGCTCGGGGGTGACCCCGAGCCGCTCGACGACGGCCAGATAGACGTCGGGGGCGGGCTTGCCGCGCTTCATGGTCTCGGTGGAGATCGCCACCCGGACGTCCACGTCGAGGGCGGCCAGCACGGTGTCGATCAGCACGGCGGGGGAGGAACTGGCCACCCCGATCGGCCACTGGTCGGCGATGGCGCGCATGGTCGCCGCGGCGTGCGGCAGCAGCGGCAGGTGGTCGCGGTAGCGCTCGGCCATACGCTCGATCACCGTCGCGGCGGTCTCGTCGGGGGAGAGCCAGACGCCGAGCTCGCCGGTCAGGTAGTCGGCCCACTCGGGGGTGCTCATGCCCATCAGGCGCTTCTGGGTGTCCGGCATCCAGGTGCCGCCGAACTCGGCGACGACGGCCCGGCGGACCTCTTCCCAGACGGGCTCGGAGTCGACGACGACCCCGTCGAGGTCGAAAACGATGGCTTCGATCATGCGTACAGCCTGACACGAGAAAACGGGGCCGCCCGAAGGGACGGCCCCGTTCCATCACGCTGGTTACGGCAGGGCGTCGATCACGGCGTCGCGCCAGTCGTAGTTCATCCAGTCGTAGTTCGCCCACATGCCGCCGGTGACGTCGGCGATCTCGGTGTCGGCGAGTTCCTGGGCGGTGCTCTCGAAGTTGTTCATCACAACCCCCTCCGTTCGTTCCGTGAACCTTGCGCAATCAAGGTCCCAGCACTCACTTGGCGATCACTTGTGCGTGAGTCAGAGCCCGCTCCAAGTCGGACACGACTACGGCAGCGCCTCGATCACCGCGTCGCGCCAGTCGTAGTTCGCCCAGTCGTAGTTCCACGGCAGACCGCCGGTGACCTCGGCGAGCTCGGTCTCGGTGAGTTCGTTCGCGGTGTTGGTGAAGTCGTCCATGACAACCCCCTTCGTTCGGTGAACCTTGCGACTCAAGAGTCGCAAGGGACGTTTGGTGGGATCTTGGTGCTTCTTGGTGTGTTTTCTTGGTGGGCCACCAGCCGCGCGTAGTGGCCGTCGAGCGCCACCAGCTCGTCGTGGGTGCCCTGCTCGACGACGCGGCCGTCGTCGACGACGGCGATCAGGTCGGCGTCGCGGACGGTGCTGAGCCGGTGGGCGATCACGATGCGGGTCTGGGTCAGGGCGGCCAGGTTGCGTTCGATGGCGGCCTCGGTGACGGTGTCGAGGTGGCTGGTGGCCTCGTCGAACAGCAGCACCTTGGGCCGCCCGAGCACCGCCCTGGCCAGCGCCAGCCGCTGTTTCTGCCCGCCCGACAGGCCCATGCCCTCCGACAGGTTGGTCTCGTAGCCCATGGGCATCGCCATGATCTCGTCGTGGACGCAGGCCGTCTTCGCCGCCCGCACGATCTCCTGCGGCGTGGCCCCCGGCCGGCCCAGCGCGATGTTCTCCCTGATGGTGCCGGTGAACAGGTGGGCCTCCTGGGTGACCACCCCGAAGTGCCGCCGCAGGGAGGAGCGGTGCAGGGCCTCCATCCGCACGCCGTCGTAGCTGACGGCGCCGAACGTGGGTTCGTAGAGGCCGACCATGACGCGGGCGAGGGTGCTCTTGCCCGAGCCGCTGCCGCCCACCAGGGCGATCTTCTGGCCCCGGCCGATGGTCAGCGAGACCTTCCACAGGATCCAGGGGCCGTTGGGGGCGTGCCGGAACGACACGTCGCGCAGCTCGATCTGCCCGCGCAGGTGGCCGACCTGCACCTCTCCGTAGGGCTCGGGGGTGAACTCCAGGATGTCGGCCAGCCGTTCGAGATGGGTGCCCGCCTCCTGGAGGATGCGCACCGTCCCGACCAGCGACAGGATCGGCGTCAGCGCCGCGCCCGCCAGGGCGACCAGGGTCAGCGTCTGGCCGAGGGGACGGCCGTTCAGCACCTCCCAGCCGCCGGTCCACAGCAGCGCCGCCGGGGCGGCCAGCCGCATGCTGTCGAGCACCGAGGTGACCAGGTTCTCCATCCGGCCCTGCCGCGCGTCGGCGTTGAGCTGGTCGAGGAACAGCTGCGACCAGCGGCTCAGCGCGGCGTCCTCGATGGCCCCGGCCTTGAGGATCTCCACCCCCTTGATGGCCTCCATGAGCTGCCCCTGCGTCTGGACCTGCGCCGACAGCGCCGCCAGGTTCAGGTCGGCGCGCCGCCGCCGGGTGAGCAGCAGCAGCACGGCCTGGACGGACGCCAGCGCGAGCAGGCACAGCCCCAGCGGCGCCGACGACAGGAACACGATCGTCACGTAGCCGACGGCGAGCGGCCCGTCGAGGAGTGCCGTGGTGATCGGCCCGGAGATGAGCTGCCGCAACCGGCCCACGCTGGCGCTGCGCTGGGCCAGGTCGCCGGAGCCCCGGGTGGCGAAGTAGCGGTAGGGGAGCCGGAACAGGTGGTTCACCACCTCCGACGTCAGCAGCCGGTCGGCCCGCAACCGCAGCTTGAGCACGGTCGCCGCGCGCAGATAGGTCAGCCCGAGGTGGACGACGCCGCCCGCCGCCAGCGCCAGCCCCAGCGAGACCAGCAGCGCCGAGTCCTTCGTCGGCAGCACCCCGTCGACGAGGATGCCCGAGAAGGTCTGCACCGCCAGCCCGATGACCTGGAGCAGCAGCGACGCCAGCAGGATGCGCGCGATGAGGCCCTTCTGCAGCGCGGTCCGGGCGAGCGGTCCGACCCACGTCCGGCGGGCCCGTTTCCTGCGCTGGAACGTCTCGCCCGGCGCGAAGGTGAGCAGCACCCCCGAGTAGCCCTCGGCGAACTCCTCCCGGGTCAGCCTCCGGCGGCCGGCCGCCGGGTCGACGACGTCCACGTGGCGGGCGGTCTCCCGTTCGACCACCACGAAGTGGTTGCGCCGCCAGTGGGCGACTGCCGGGAGAGGGGCGTCGGCGACGGTCTCGGCCTTGTACGCGGTCGCGGTCAGCCCGTAGCCGCGCGCCGCCTTGACGATCGCCAGCGCCGAGAGGCCGTCGCGGCCGACCCCGCACTGCTCGGACACCTCGCGGACCCCGGTGTGGCGGCCGTGGTGGCTCAGCACCATGGCCAGGCAGGCGGCCCCGCATTCGGCCAGGCCCGACTGGAGCCGGACCGGTACTCTCACGTTCACTTTCGGGAGCGTGGCAGCGCCGACTTGGACCTGACTTGCCCATGATTTGAGGACCCGGCGAAAACCGCCGGGTCCTCAGGAATCGGGTCGATCAGGCGAAGGCGTCGATCGTGGCCTCGCAGAAGGCCTTCAGGTCATCCGGCATACGGCTGGTGACCAGCGTCGACGGTCCTTCGGTGCAGACCACGACCTCCTTGTCCTGCCAGGTCGCCCCGGCGTTGCGGAGATCGGTCTGGAGGCTCGGCCACGAGGTCATCATGCGGCCCCGTACGACGTCGGCCTCGATCAGCGTCCACGGCGCGTGACAGATCGCCGCGACCGGTTTGCCCTGGTCGAAGAACTCGCGCACGAACCTGACCGCCTTCGGATTCATCCGCAGGAAGTCGGGGTTGGCGACCCCGCCGGGCAGCACCAGCCCGTCGAAGTCGGCCGCGTGGGCCTGTCCGACGGTGGCGTCGATCGGGAACTTGTCTCCTCGGTCGAGGTGGTCGAACGCCTGGATCTCCCCTTCCTTCGTGGAGATCAGTTTCGGCGTCCCACCGGCGTCCTTGATCGCCTTCCAGGGTTCGGTGAGCTCCACCTGCTCGACGCCCGCCGGTGCGGCGAGGAAGGCTATGGTCTTGCCTTCGAGCATGTCAGTCTCCCCTCTGAGCGGTGCGGACCCTTCCCCTGCCCAGTCTTTACGCGGCCAACCGGAACGACTGGGCGGCCGTGCCGTTGCAGGCGTACTGGACCAGCTGGACCGAGTTGGCGGTCGAGGCGGCCGGGACGTCCAGGCACTTGCCGCTGTTGCGGTTGACGAAGTGGTAGTAGCCGTCGCCCTCGGCGACCGGGAGCCACTGCTGGTTGTTGCCGCCGCCGTAGGTCCAGGTCTGGATGGGGGCGTTGTCGGCGGTGGAGACGTTGGTCACGTCGAGGGCCTGGGCGGAGTTGCCCTGGCCGGAGATCCGGTAGTAGCCGCCGCTGGTCGGGGTGAACTGGTAACGCTGGGCGGCGGTGCCGTTGCAGGTGTACTGCTGGATCGCGGTGCCGCTGACCGTGCCGGCCGCGCGGGCGTCGACGCACTTGGCGCTGTTCTCGTTCACGACCGTGTACCAGGTCGAGGGGGAGATGGTGTCGGTGGGCGGCGGGGTGGTGCCGCCCTCACCGGCCAGCCAGCGGATGCCCTGGATGAGCCACTGGTTCTGCTGCGCGCTGGCGAAGGTCGAGGAGGTGCGGGTGTTGGTGGAGTAGTTCATGCCGTTGTGGCCGAAGTTCGTGTACAGCATCTTGTAGTTGGTGTTCGTCCACATGATCGGGTAGAACCCGCTGCGCCACTGCTGGTTGGGGTCGGTGCCGACCGGGAAGCTGGAGGTGTCGATCGAGGCCAGGATGTTGATGGCGGGGTTCTGCCGCAGGTCGCGGCTCCACGAGTACCACTCGCTGACCGACGACTGGATCGTGGCGGGCAGCCCGGCGGTCGACGGGTGGTTGCGGTTCTCGATCTTCAGGGTCTCGGCCGTCGGGAACCAGGTGTTGGTGGCGAACGCGCCCGACCCGAGGAAGGTGTTGTAGTACCAGCTCCACGAGTTGGGGTCGGTGGTGAACGCGCTGACGTGGAAGCCCAGCCAGGCCCCGCCGTTGTTCATGTAGTTCTGGAACGCCTGGCGCTGGCTCGCGGGCGGGGCGTCGTCGAGGAACATGACGACCTTGTACTGCGAGATCGTCGAGGAGCTGAGCCGCGACCAGTCGGTCGTCGCCTCCCAGGTGAACCCGTTCTGGGCCGCGGCTCCGGGGAACCACTCCTTGGCGTCCTTGGTGAAGTCGATGTGGGCGGCGTCCCAGGTGCCGTTGTAGAAGGCGAGCACCTTGAACGGCGCGGCCTGCGCGGGCGGGGCGAGGACGGCGATCAGGACGAGGCCGAATAAGGCGGCGAACAGACGTTTCACGGGATACCTGCCCTTGAACGGTGGTTTTTCTTAAGAAAGTTTCCTAACAAATGACCGCGCCTGTCAATGATCTGGAAAATTGCACGTCATGCATCGATGCATAATGTGCAACTTGGCCGGGTAGACCCGACGGCATGACATCCGCAGCACAGACCCCGACGGAACTCCGCCGCCTGCTGCCCGCCGATCTCGTGGAGCGCGCCGGCTGCCCGTTCGACCCGCCCGCCGGGCTCACCGGGCGGCGCGGGCAGGGCCCGGTCCAGCCGCTCCGGCTCGCCAACGGCGCCGACGCGTGGCTGGTCACCGGCCTCGACGAGGCCCGCGCCGTGCTGGCCGACACCCGCTTCAGTTCCGACCGCGTCCGCCACCCCGACGCCACCACCGACGCCGAGCCGCGCCAGGTCGAGACCCGCGACGACGGCATGTTCGTGTTCATGGACCCGCCCGAGCACACCCGCCTGCGCAAGCTGCTGACCGGCCAGTTCACCGTCCGGCGCATGCGCGCCCTGGAAGACCGCATCCGGGAGATCGCGGTCGAGCACATCGAGGCCATGAAGGCCGCCGGCGCCGAGGCCGACCTGGTGCCCGCCTACGCGCTGCCGATCCCGTCGCTGGTGATCTGCGAGCTGCTCGGCGTCGACTACGCCGACCGCGACCGGTTCCAGCGCAACACCGCCGTCGCCCTCGACTCCACCAGCCCGCCCGACGAACGGGCGCGGGCGGGGCTGGGGCTCTACACGTTCATGGGAGAGCTGGTCGCGGCCAAGCGGGCCGCGCCGGGCGACGACCTGATCTCCGGCCTGCTCGACCTGCCCGACAACCAGCTCGTCGACATCGCGCTGGTGCTGCTCGGCGCGGGCCACGAGACCACCGCCAACATGCTCGCGCTGGGCACGTTCGCGCTGCTGGAGAACCCCGGCGAGCTGGCCCGGCTGCGTGCCGACCCGGCACTGCTCGACACCGCGATCGAGGAGCTGCTGCGCTTCCTGTCGATCGTCCAGATGGGGGTCAGCCGCGTCGCGACCGAAGACCTGACGATAGGCGACGTGACCGTCCCCGCCGGCGCCACCGTGATCATCGCCACGCCCGAGGTCAACCGCGACCCCGCCCACTGGGACCATCCCGACCGCCTCGACCTGAGCCGCCCCCGCGTCTCCCACCTGGCCTTCGGCCACGGCGTCCACCAGTGCCTCGGCCAGCAGCTGGCCCGGGTGGAGATGAAGGTGGGCCTGGGCGAGCTGATCACCCGGCTGCCCGAGCTGCGGCTGGCCGTGCCGGCCGATCAGGTGCCGCTGCGTGAGGAGATGCTCGTCTTCGGCGTGCACTCGCTGCCGGTGACCTGGTCATGACCGTGGTCGGCCGGCGGGAACGCAAGAAGCTGGCGACCAGGGCCGCCCTGCGCGACGCGGCCCTGCGGCTGGCCCTGCGCCACGGCGTCGAACACGTGACCGTGGAGCAGATCGCCGCCGAGACCGACATCGCGGTGCGCACCTTCTTCAACTACTTCTCCAGCAAGGAGGAGGCGATGGTCGCGGCCGTGGCCGCCGAGGCCGACGCGCTGATCGCCGAGTTCCGCGCCCGGCCGCCCGGCGAACCGGTGCTGGCGGCGCTGCGCGAGGCGGTCGCCTGCGTGATGGCCGTCAGCGACACCGAGGCGCTGCGGCTGATCGTGCGGGCCCCCTCGCTGCTGCCGCAGCGCCTGGCCGTCTACGCCACCCGCGAGAAGGCGCTGGCCGAGGCCATCGCCGACCGGCTCGGGCGCTCGCCTGACGACCTCTATCCGGCGGTCTGCGCGGCCACGGCGCTGACCGCCATGCGGGTGGTGCTGGAGAGATGGCTCGACCAGCCGGCCGACCACGCCGCCCTGCGCGAACAGACCGAAGAGGTCATCGGCCTGCTGGCCGCCGGCCTGGAGAGGAGACTGCCGTGATCGTCACCGTCGACAGGGAGCGCTGCTGCTCGTCGGGCCAGTGCGCGCTGATCGCCCCCGAGGTCTTCGACCAGGACGAGCACGACGGCACCGTGCTGCTCCTGCGGCCAGAACCGGGGCCCGAGCTGCACGCCGCCGTCGAGGACGCCGCCGACCACTGCCCCTGCTCGGCGATCAGCCTGAGCTGACAGACCGCTCGGCGACGAGCTGGAAGACCCGCTTGAACTCCGCGTACGCCTCCTCGCCGACCGCGCGGGCGTGTTCGGCCTCCATCTCGACGAGGACGGCGTCCGACTTCTCCATGTGGTCGAGGCCCAGCTCGGTGGGCACGACGAGCTTGGCCCGGCGGTCGGCGGGGTCGGGGCGGCGTTCGACGTACCCGAGCGCGACCAGTTCGTCGACCAGGGTGCCGATCACCTGTTTGTGCTGGCCCGACTGGGCGGCCAGGTCGGAGGCCCGGCTGCCCTCGGCGTCGAGGTAGGCCAGCACGGCTCCGTGGCGCGGCCTGACCTGGGCGTGGCCCATCGCCGACAGGCGCGTGAACAGGTCCTTCTGCAGGCTGAACAGCGTGCGTCCGGACAGGATGCCGAGGTCCGGCCGCTCCCGCTTGCGCTCACTCCGTCGCACTGCCGGCCTCCAAATTAGTCACCATTTTTGACTGTCACTATTTCTTACTATATCGTCGGGGACGTCTTCGATCGCATGGAAGAGGGGAACATCGCGATGACCATTCTGATCACCGGCGCCACCGGCACCGTCTCCGGTGAGGTGCTGCGCTCGCTCCAGGGCAGCGACGACCTGCGGGTACTCGTGCGCGACCAGGCCAAGGCGCCGGCGGGGGCCGAGGCCGTGGTCGGCGACCTGCACCACCCCGAGACGCTCGAACCGGCGTTCAAGGGCGTCGACACGGTGTGGCTGCTCACCGCCATGGGGGCCGACGCCACCCACGCCAGCAGCAACGCGTTGTGGGCGGCCCGGCAGGCGGGGGTGCGCCACGTCGTCCGCATGTCGGCCATCGGCGCGGGGCACGACGCCCCGACCCGCAACGGCCGGCTGCACGCCCTGTCCGACCTCGAACTCGCGGCCTCCGGCCTCGGCTGGACGATCGTCCGCCCGGCGTACTTCATGCAGAACATTCTCGGCTCGGTCAACGGCGGCACCTTCTACGGGGCGCCGGGCGAGGGCCGGATCGGCATGATCGACGTGCGCGACATCGCCGACTTCGCCGCCGCCGTGCTCCGCGACCCCACGCCGCACCACGGGCAGACCTACACCCTGACCGGGCCCGAGTCGGTCAGGCTGCGCGACGTGACCGGCACCCTCGAAGAGGTGTCCGGCGGCCCGCTCGACTTCCAGCCGGTCCGCCCCGACGACGCCTACCCCGTGCTGCTGAACGCCGGCATGCGGGAGTGGGACGCGGCCGTCACGACCGAATACCTGAAGGCGTACGACGCGGGCTGGGGCGACTACACCACGCCCACCTTCAGCGCCGTGACCGGGCGGCCGGGCCGGACCTTCGCCGAGTTCGCCCGCGACTACGCCGACCGCCTCGGCGGCTGAGGGCCGCGCGGCGCGACCAGCCCCGACTCGTAGGCGACGATGACCAGCTGGGCGCGGTCGCGGGCGTGCAGTTTGCTCATGGCCCGGTTGACATGGGTCTTGGCGGTCAGCGGGCTGATCGCCATCCGCTCGGCGAGCTGGTCGTTCGTCAGGCCCCTCGCCACCAGGGCGACGGCCTCGCGCTCCCGGTTGGTCAGCTCCGCCAGCGCGGCGGCCGAATGGGGCGGCTGGGTGACGTAGACGTCGATCAGCCTGCGGGTGATCGACGGGGCCAGCAGCGCGTCACCCCGGGCGGCGACGCGCACGGCGTGCAGGAAGTCCTCCGGCACGACGTCCTTGACGAGGAACCCGGCCGCGCCGGCCCGCAACGCGTCGAAGACGTGCTCGTCGAAGCCGTAGTTGGTGAGGATCACGACGTGCACCCCGGCCAGGGCCGGGTCGGCGGCGATGCGCCGGGTCGCCTCGATGCCGTCGACGACCGGCATCTGGACGTCCACCAGGGCGACGTCCGGCACCAGCTCCCTGACCAGCGCGACCCCGGCCAGCCCGTCACCGGCCTCGCCGACGACCTCGATGTCGTCCTCGAGGTCGAGCAGGGCGCGGAACCCGCCGCGCAGCAGCGGCTGGTCGTCGACCAGCACGACCCGGATCACGGCGTCTCGTCCACGGGCAGTTCGGCCTCGACGGTGAAGCCGCCCCCGCCGCGCGGTTCGGCCCGCAGCCGCCCGCCGAGCGCGGTGACCCGCTCGCGCATGCCGAGCAGCCCGACCCCCGGAACCGGCGCGACGCCGGGCGTCGCCCGGCCGTCGTCGTCGACCTGGACGACCAGCGCGCCCGGCCGGTAGCCGATGCGCACCGACGCCGTCGCCGCGGCGGCGTGCCGGGCGACGTTGGTCAGCGACTCCTGGACGATCCGGTAGGCGGTCCGGCCGACCGCCGCCGGCACGTCGGCCCTCGGGCCCTCGATCGTCAGCCGTGCGTCGAGGCCCGTCGTGCGCGCGCGTTCCACCAGGTCCGGTACGTCGTCGAGCCCGCGCGGCGGGGTCTTCGCGTCGTCGCGCAGCGCCTCCAGCGTGGCGCGCAGCTCCCGGGCCGCCTCACGACCGGCGTCGCGGATCGCCAGCAGCGACTCGGGCACCTCCTCGCCGCGTTTGCGGGCGACGTGCACGGCCACCTCGGCCTGCAACTTGATCACCGAGATCTGGTGGGTGAGCGAGTCGTGCAGCTCCCGCGCGATGTGCAGCCGCTCCTGGTCGGCCCGCCGCCGCGCGGTCTCCTCCCGGGTCCGCTCGGCCTCGTCGGCCCGCCGCTCGGCCTGCCGCAGCGCCTCGCCCGCCGCCCCCGCCGCGACCAGCCAGGCCAGCTCCAGAGCGCCTCTGGCCTGGGCGAACGCCTCACCTGTGTCGTGGAGCCCGGAGGCCAGCGCGGCCAGGGGGAGCGCGGCCAGCATCAGCACACTGGCGACCACGGTGACGATCCGGTGCCCGGCCCTGACGGCGGCGTACACGGCGAACAGGAAGGCGACCGCGGGCACGTCGAACCCGGCCGCCTGGTAGGCGACCGCGCACACCCCCGTCACGACCAGCACGGCCACTGGCGCCCGGCGGCGCGCGGCCAGCGCGAGCCCGCCCGCCACCAGCGGCACGTAGCCGACGGCGGCCGACCCCGGCTCCGACAGTCCGGTGACGAGCAGCGCCGTCGCGACGCAGACGGCGATCGCCCCGTCGACGACCGCGGCCCGCCGTGAGTTCATGCGCGCACCCTAACCCGGGGGCCGCCGCCCGCGACTCCTGCCGGCGGAGGATCGGCCGGCTACCGCGGACGCGGTATGCCCTGACCTGCGGCCGGCGGACGACAGCGGCCGGGAGCCGGAGACATCATCTGCCTCATGTCGATTCGATGGGCTCTCGCCCTGACCGCCGCGCCCGTCTACGGCTGGACCAGCCCCCGCGCGTGGGCCTTCGCCGCCGCGCTCGTCGCCCTGGCCGGGGCCGTCTACGGCGGGCTGGCGCTGTTCCGCTTCGTCCGGCGGCGGGCGGTCATCGCCCTGACGGCGGGCGCCCTCGGGCTCGCCGGGGGAGGGTGGGTCGTGGCCGTCGCCGAGGGCGGCCCCGGCAGCGGGTCGGGTCTCGTCGGGGGCCTGGTGGCGCTGGTGCTCGGGCTCGTGGCGCTGGCGCTGGGCGGGATGGCGCTGAAGCGGTCCTGAGTGACAACTTCTCCGCTCATGGGCGCGTCATACCTTTATGGGCATATCGCAGCGTGTCACCGCCACCGCCGTCGCCTTGATCGTCGCCGCCGAACCGGCGGCCGCCCACGCCATGACGGCGGCCGGTGACTGGAAGACCATCCGCACCGACCGCCGCGACTCCTACGACGCGGTGACGGTGACCCCCGGCGGAGCCGTCTGGGTCGCCGGCGCCCGAGACGGCAAGCCGCTGCTGCTCAAAGGCCGCTCCACGTTCAAGCAGGTGACCGGCCCCGGCTTCCGGGTGAAGAGGCTGGCCTCCGCCTCCGACACCCGGGTCTGGGCGTTCGGCACGTCGAAGTACGCCCGCTGGGACGGCAAACGCTGGCAGGTCAAACCGTGGAAGCACGGCCGGGTCGACCGGGCCTACTCCATCGGCGCGAACCTGTGGGTCGTCGAGAACGTCGGCTACCACCCCAAGCCGGTCCGGTCGACGCTGCGCCGCCTGACCGGGTCGACCTGGCGCAAGGTCCCGACGCCGATCGTGGTCAAGGGACTCGACGGCAAGTGGGCGGCGGGCTCGGCCAAGGGCAAGGCGGCGCTGGCCCGCTGGACCGGCACGGCCTGGCGCGCGGTCCCGCTGCCCGCGCTTCCCTCGTCGCATCTGGGCCAGCGGTCGGAGCTGACCGACGTCGCGGTCGACGGCGAGACCGGCAGGGTGATGGCCGTGGGCTGGGCCGCCTGGCCGTGCGGCGCCGCCACCTGCGGCGAGACCCTGCTGCTGACCGGCTACCTCGGCGACTTCGCCTACCAGGCCCGCGCCGACCTGGGCGTGCGGCCGCGCGCCCAGGCCGAACCCGACGGCAGGGGAGGGGCCTGGATCGCCTACTCGGGCAACCGCTACCTGCACATCAAGCCCGAGAGCGTCGAGACGGGTGCCTTCCCGTCGAACCAGCCCGTCCGCGACCTCGCGAACCTGCTGGGCAGCCATTCGGTCTGGGCGGTCGGCGGGACGGCGATCCAGGCGACCGGCCGCTGATCCGTCGTTTCCGTACAAGACGGCCGTGGCGGCGGCTCCTAGCATGGGCGTGGCTCCAGCACCCCGTACTGAGGAGAACAGCACATGCGTGAGTTGGTCTACACCGGGTTCGTCTCCCTCGACGGCGTCGTCGACTCGCCGGGCGGACCCAGCGAGGGCCACCGCAGCGGCGGCTGGGTGGTCAAGGACGTCGAGTTCCTGCCCGAGGCGTTCTCGCTCAAGGGCGACGAACTCGCCGACACGACGGCGCTGCTGTTCGGCCGCCACAGCTACGAGGCGTTCGCCCCGGTCTGGCGCGACTCCGACGACCACGCCGCCTACAAGGACCTGCCCAAGTACGTCGTCTCCTCGACGCTCTCGGAAGACGACCTCGTCGACGGGTGGGGCGAGACGACGATCCTGCGCTCCGCCGACGACGTCGCCGCGCTCAAGAAGACCGAAGGCGGCGGCATCTTCATCCACGGCAGCGCCGACCTCGCCCGCCGCCTCGCCGACGCCGGCCTGATCGACCGCTACAACCTGCTCGTCTTCCCCGTCCTGCTCGGCGCCGGGAAGGGCCTGTTCAGCAGGGCCGACAAGGACAAGCAGGTGCTGCGCCTGCGGGAGTCGCAGGCCTACCCGAACGGCGTCCTCAAGGTGATCTACGACGTCGCCGGCTGATCGAGCTTCAGCGCGATCGCGCCACCCGCGCCCTCGCGCAGCTGCCCCGCCGTCCGCCCGACGTAGCGCCGCAGCGCGCGGGCCAGGTGCGGCTCGTCGAAGTAGTCGAACTCGGCCACGACGTCGGCGACCGGTGTGCCGGCCGCCAGCAGCATCGAGGCCGTGCGCACCCGCTCGATCTGCCGCACCGCCCCCTGCGTGAACCCGGTCGCCGCCCGGAACCGGCGCTCGACCGTGCGCCCCGACACGTCGGGCAGGGCGCCGCGGCGGACCTCGGCGACGAGCGGGTCACGGACCACGGCCCCCGCCCGCACCAGCCGCTCGACCAGCGCCTCGGCGTCGTCGGGCCCGGGGGTCTCCCAGCGCAGCCCGTCGAGCCGGAACGTCCGGTGCGTCGTGTCGGGCAGTTCGAGCCCCCCGCCGACCAGTTCCGCGGTGGGCACGGCCCTGAGCGAGGTGCCCACCGCGAACTCGATGCCGACGAAGGCCGCGCCCTCGGGAACCGGCGCGGTGCCGGTCGTGCTCTCGGGGCCGGTGACGCTCGCGTACGCGACGCCCTCGCGCTCGTGGAACACCAGCCCCCAGCACGCCGTCGCCACCGAGGTCATCTCGGTGACACGCTCGCTCGTGCACGTCCAGACGGAGTCGACCCAGGCAGAGTCGGACGCGCGCGTCTCGAACCGCAGTGTCACGCGAGAAGAATAGGCACATATGTCGACGGGTGCCTGGCCTTCAAGGTCATGACCGGGGCGAGCGAACCCTCGTCGGTGTACGCCCGCATCGAGTCGCCGGTGACCGACACGGTGACCGTGCCGGGGTTCAACGCGGTCAGCGTGCGCGTCCGGGGGTCGAGGATCGCGACCCTGCCCGCCGCGCGGGCCGCGTCGACGGCCTTCTCGCCGCTGCCGATCGCCAGCGTGGGCGAACCACCGACATCGGATACCGCAGCGGCACCACCCGCGAGCCGGTCGCCACGCCCTGCGGCTGCACGACGCTCCCGGAGAGGACGGCCGTCTCGCCCACCGCGACCGACGCGGGCGCCCCCAGCGTGATCGACTGCGCGAACGCCCGCACCTGGGCCTCGATCCACCGCTCATCGGCGTTCTGCCGCGCGTCCACCGCCGCCCCGGTCGGGGGTGCCGACGCCGACGTTGCGCATCCCGTTGAAGTCGATGCGCAGCCCGTCGGGGTCGGCCGAAATCTTGGTGGACGTGGTGCTGATGTCCCGCCAGCGGGTCAGCACGTTGTCGTCGAAGTCGTAGACCGTCTGCGTCCGCACGCCGATCGTGATCGGCAGCCGCACCGACCGCCCGGCGACCGAGACGGTCAGGATGGTGCCTTGGGGGTGATCTTCAGTCGTTGATCGACACGATCCAGACCGATCCGCCGGACGCGCATCGCTCGCCCGGGACTTCCACCCGCAACGTGGTCTTCGACTACACCGAAGGCCAGCCATGCGCCGCAGTCCCGCAGGGACCACCAACCATCGGTGTCAATGCAGAGCTTCCAAGGGCTGCGAGCGATCGCGAACACGGCCCCGGATCTGGTCTCCTGCGCTGGTCTCGGCGCTGGTCGAGTAGGCCGGCGCGAGACGGTGCTCTCGGGCGAGGTGGTCGGAGGCGGTGATCTCCGTATCCAACCCGATATTTGGAGCCCCGGCATTCATCGCAAATGGTGAAAGTTGGAGTTATAAAGCGTCCAACATCCTAGCAATTCAATAACATCGACCAATCGCGCACCGGCAAGTGGGTGACTCATTCCAGTATGTGAATCCTCGCCGATTCACTCCAGGGAGAGCCCGTGTCACTTTCCTCGATCGACCGCTGGGCCGCGCCGACCCGTTGGGACGGAATGCTGATCGGCGGCGCCGGCATTTGTGTGCTCGGTCCTCAACTCCCGGTGTTCTTCGTCAACTGGCTGTCGCCGATGGCGTTCCTGACCGGCGCCCGAGGCTGGACCGCGTTCTTCGGCCTCGTCGCCGTGCTCCTGGCCATCGCACCCCTCGCTCGCCCGCACCTGGCGCACCCGTTCGCGATCCTGCAGGTATGCGTCGCCGGTCTCACCGCACTCGTCGTCCTCGTCGGCATGGGGACCCTGTTCCTGCCGTTCGCGCTGATGGCGACGACATCCGCGGACGTCGCAGTGTTGGCCCTGGCGGCGAATCTGGGAATGATCGCCGCCATGGCCGGATGCGGCGCACAGATATGGGCGTGCGTGATGCGCCTTCGAGGCCGCGCGTAAGACCATCTTTCAGGCTTGACGCGGAGCCCCAGTAATTCACAAGATCGCTCCCGGACTTCGGCGCATAACGGCGAATCCCCATACAGACCGTTGTGAGTGGTCACCTATGGGCCGAATAGCCCATATACCCCGAATATACTCACCGCATTGACACTTCTCGTATCAGCGAAACCACGACTGATTCGAGGCGACATGCGAAAGATCCTGTGCCATCTCGGCGTTGCGACGCTCGTGGCGGGAGGCGCGGCCGTCGCGCTGCCCACGGCGGCTCACGCGGCGTCCTGCGGTCAGCGCACCGACGTCTACAGCAACATCGGAACGTACTACCCGTTCGACTACGCGGGCCGGCACGTCGGCCTCAAGAACGGAACCCAGCGGAACTACACCTTCGCCACGGCGACCAACGTCCGCAGAGGAGACGTCCTGGTCCTGCAGAGAGGCAGCAAGACCTTCACCGTAAGGTGGGTGACGACGGCACAGGTGTCCGGTTCCTCGTACATCACCTGCTCTGGAAGCTTCAGCGGGAGCGGGGCCAACTACATACAGACCCCGTCGATCGAGAACTGGCACGTGCCGATCCGCGCCTGCATCTACCCCGTCGAGGGCGGCTACCACTGCCACGACCGCTGGTACGTCGACATCACCTGATGACGGGATCAGACTGCCCATGGAGGCGCAGGCAAACGATGCCTGAGCACTGTGGGCCAGGCGCGATCAGACGGGCCCTGGTCGTCAACGACCGGGGCAGGCAGGCCGCCCGGGGCGGTGCGGGCGGCCCTGTTCCAGGTCAGATCGCCGTGACCTCGAGCTTGACCTCGTACGAGTACCACGTCGAGTTCGTCCCGCTGATGAACTGCGTGGGCAGCACCAGCGACTGCCCCACCGCCAGCCCCGCGCAGTTGCCGCCGTTGGCGGTGGCCGACCCCAGCGACGTCCCCGACCCAGGCGACGGCAGCGTCACCTCACGCAGCGAGAACGACACCGACCCGCCCACCGACGTGATCACCGAACTCGGGTTCTCGAACGACGCCGGGTACTTGGTGTCCCCCGTGACCATCTTCACGTGGTTGTAGTTGACCGTCGGGTAGAGATTCCCGCCCACCGAGAACCGGAGCTCGTCCCTGCCGTCCGACTCGTCCACGTTGTTGGCGTAGATGGAGTAGAGCTCCACGCGGCAGGGAACCGCGGCGTAGGCCGGGGCCGCGACCGCGACCGGCGCCGCCACAGCGGCACTGAGGGCGAGAACGCCGAGAAGTCTTCGCATGATCGGTCCTCCTTGGGACTGCACGCCCACGACCGTCGCGAGCGCCGCCCCAGGCTGCGAGGACCACCGTGAGCACACCGTTAAACCCCAGCTTCTGCGTACTTTTAACGCGTGGACCCCTGGCTCGGCCAGACGTACGCTCGCCCTGTCATGGGGGACCAACTCACACTTCTGTTGCTCGGCCCTCCGTACCTGGCGATCGGGGAGACGCCTGTCGCCGTCCGGTCGGCCAAGAGCCGGGCACTGCTCTGTCACCTGGCCGCCGCGCCGGGCCCACGGTCGAGAGCCGAACTCGCGGGGTTGTTATGGGGTGAACGCCCCGACGCGCACGCCCGAGGCAGCCTGCGCCTGGCGCTGTCGGAGCTGCGCAAGGAGGTCGGCGGCTGGCTCGACATCACCCGAGACCACGTGGGTTTCCGCGCCGACCAGTGCTGCCACGTCGACCACGCGAAGCTGACCGGCGTCACCACCATCGGCGAAGCCCTGAAGTTATGGCGCGGCGAGTTCATGGACGGCGTCGCCTTCGTCGACGCCCCCGCCTTCGCCGAGTGGCTCGCCGCCGAACGCCTGCGGGTCCGTGCCCTTTTCCGAGACCTTCTTGTACGTCAGGCGGGCCCCGCCCACGAGATCGTCAAACTGGCCAGACTCCTGAGCGAACTGGACCCGTACGACGAGGAAGTACACCGCCTCCTCATCTCCTCACTGGCGGAGACAGGCAACCGCGCCCCCGCCCTGCTCGCCTACGCGAACCTGCGCGACCGCCTGGCCACCGACCTGGGCGTCGAACCGGCCGCGGAAACCCGAGCCATCCGCCAGGCCCTGGGCCCGCAACGAAAGCCCGCCGCCCTTCCGGTCCCCAGCACCCCACTCGTGGGCAGAAAAGCCGAGGTAGACCAGGTAGCAGCCCTACTAGGAAGGGAACGCATAGTCACCCTGCTGGGCCCGGGCGGCGTGGGCAAGACCCGCCTGGCCCTGGCCGCCGCAGCACGAGTGCCCGGCGCCGCGTTCGTCACGTTCGCCGGCGTAGGCCCCGAAGCCGCGGTCACCACGGTGGCCCGACGGCTGGGCATGGACCTGTCGTCTCCCCGCCCGGCGAAAGAGCTGCTGTTCGAAACCCTGGCCGACCGCTGCCTGCTCCTGGTGCTCGACAACCTGGAACACCTGCCGGACTTCGACGCCGTGATCGCCGAACTCATAGCCGCCTGCCCCGGAGTGCGCGTCCTGGCCACCAGCAGACGCCGCCTGACCCTCCCGAGCTTCGCCGTAGTAGTGGACGGCCTATCACCCCCAGCGGCCGAGGAACTGTTCGCCGTCAGAGCCCGCACCGTCCGCCCCGCTTTCGACCCTGGACGCGAATCCGCCCTGGTAGCCGACATCTGCGCCGCCACCCGAGGCTTACCACTGGCGATCGAACTGGCCGCCAGCCTCCTGCGCGCCCTGTCGTGCGCCGACCTCGCCGACCACCTGAACACCGGCCTGCTGGGCGCGGACGCCCTCACCCCCCGGCCCAGACACGCCACGATGCGCCGAGTCTTCGAGACCTCGTGGACGCTGCTCACCGACGAAGCCCGCCGCGTACTGCCGATCCTGTCGGCGTTCGGCGGCGGCTTCACCCTGGAAGCCGCTCTGGACGTCGCCGAGACCACCCCCGAAGTGCTGGTCCACCTGGTCGACCACAGCATGATCACCTTCCAGCCCCCGGCCCGCTACCTCATCCACCCCCTGATCCAGGCTTTCGCCACCCAGCACCTGACCACAGAGCAACCGACCCGATTACGCCACGCCCACCACTTCAAAGCCCTGCTGAAGAAGCACGCCCACGGCCTCCACGACGCGACCGACGAGCAGACCCCCACGCTGCTGGCCGCAGAACTGGACAACATCCGCCTGGCCTGGACCCACGCCCCCAACCCAGGCTTCCTCGACCTCTACTGGACGCTCTGCCTGAGACTCGGCCTGTACGAGGAGTCCGCGGCGATAGTGGAAACCAACCTGGAAGCCGATCGTCCAACCCCGGAGCAACGAGCCCGCCGGCTGCGCATGGCCGCAGTCAGCTACTACCAGCTGGCCAAAGAACGCCGCGCCCTGCACCTGGCCGAAGAGGCACTGGAAGCACTGGGCCGCCCATTGCCATCCGGGTGGCGCCGCACGGTCGTACACCTGTGCTCACCCGCAAGCCCGACCCCGCGCGAGGCAGAGGCAGCCCAAGCCCTGTCCCTGATCGCCATGTTCGCCTACTACCGCCAAGACCTCCCCACGATGTTGTCGGCAACGCTGCTGCAGCTCAACGCCGTGAACCGGTCGGCCGCCCCGGAACTGCGCGCCGAGGCCTACGCGAACGTCGCCACCGCAGTGAGAACCGCCGGCCAGTCCCGCCTGGCGAGACGCTACGCGAGGCGAGCCGACGAAGCGCTGGCCTCCCTCCCCAGAACACACGTCAGCGAAGCGGCGAACCGAGCGCGGGTGGCGAGAGGCATCGACCAGCTGTCATGCGGGGCCTTGGAAGCGGCCTGGCGCTCCTTCACGGAAGCCCGGTCACGAACCCTGGAACCGAGACTGGCGGAAGTCTGCACAGGCCTCCTGGCAGAGACCTCGATGTGGCGAGGCGAATTCGCCCGAGCCGCCGAGTTGTTCGTGGTGACGGGCGAACTGTCCGCGCGAAGGGTGGGCGGCGACGACATCGGCCGCTACTGGTGCCTAACGGGCCAGGCGGAAGCGCTGCTGCGCCAGGAGGGAGTGCCGTCGGCGCGGATCCGAGAGGTCCTGACGGCCGCCCAGGCCGCCACAAACCGTCGGCGGGCGCTTGAGCAGGCGTTCGGGCTACGGAACGGCCCGATCGTCGAGGTGATCCAGCGGATGCGACTATTCACGGGGTTCGCCCGGACGGACCTGCTCGATGGCCGGCCCGAGCGCGCTGCGGAGGCTGTGCCGGAGATCGTGGCGCTGGCCGGAAAGCTGCCGTCGGCGCAGCCGGGCATGCTGGAGTGCTGGTCGGGGCTGGCCGAGCTGCTGTGGGAGCTGCGCCGGCCTGACCCGGCGGTGGTGCGGACGGTGCTTCGGGGGATACGCGGCTATGCGGCGCGTTACCCGGGCGCGGCGGCGCGGTTGGGGTGGGGCCAAGTGCTTCTACGGGGGACCGCGGGGATGCCCGTGCGGAAGACGGCCTGGAAGGCCATGCAGGAGGCGGATCGGCTGGGCGTCGCTTATGACATCCGCCGAGCTGCGGAGGCGGCTGACGTGTCAGCGTCTACGTAATGGCGAGTGTCAGTGGGTGTTTGAGAAGTGGTGATTCCAGCCGGTAAGGGCCGGAGTGTCGCGTGGTCTGATGCCCCGAGAACGGCGCTACCCATCCGACTTGACCGACGCGCAGTGGGCGCTGATCAAGCCGCTGTTACCCGCCCCGAACACGGCCGGCCGGCCGGAGAAGCACGCTCGTCGTGATGTCGTGGACGCGGTCTTGTACGTAGTGCGTACCGGCTGCTCTGGCGGCAACCACCCTGGCAGACCGTCTAGCGGTACTTCCTCCGCTGGGAGGAAGCCAAGCTGACTAGGGGCAGCGTTGGAGCCGACCACGATCACCCGATGCCGTTCCGGCATGGGCGCGGCGCCGAGCCGGTCGAGGTGGTCGTCCAGGCGGCCTAGATCGGTATCGAGAACCCACGCTCCAGCCGGCTCCCCGTCGACCACGTCGAGGCGGGTGTACTGCTACCGGTTCCCCCACACCCAGAACAAGGCCGGGCGGTCAGCCGATACCTGACCGCAGGGAGGCACCGACGGCCTTCATCCGCGCATCTCGGACGACTCCCTGTGCGAGCTGCCCACTGCGAACGGATCATCGTTGCAGAGGAGGGCGTCCGAGGTGACAATGCGTGGAGGTGCCGGGTGGTCATCCCGGCGAAGTGTTGGAGGCGCTGCTTGTGAACACCGCACCGCGGTGCGCCTCGCTGTGCGCGCCAGACGCTGACGACTTCGCTTCGCCCACCGGCTGACCTGCTTCGTTCACGGTGGGCGCTTCCCCTCATGGGAGACCACCGTCGTGCCCGAAGACTTCAGGACGGTCGATCGCCGTCCTCTGACAATGGTTCTTGCCGCCAACCTCCTTTCGATCACTGGGAATTGCCTCACGTACATGGGCGTGCCGTGGTTCGTGCTGCAGAGCACGGGCAGCGCCGCCAAGGCCGGGATCGTCGCGTTCTGCACACTGCTGCCCGCGGTGCTCGCCGCGCTCGTCACCGGTCCGATCATCGACCGGATCGGGCGACTGAGGATGAGTGTCGCCTCGGATCTCGTCTGTGGAGTCGCAGTTGCGGCGATCCCGCTGCTGCACTCCGCCGGCGTCCTGCGTTTCTGGATGCTGTGCGTGCTCATGGCGGTGACAGGACTGTTCCGTTCGCCGGGTGAAACCGCCCGTGGCGTGCTGTTGCCCACTCTCGCCGAACGCGCCGGAATGCCCCTGATCAGAGCTAGCGGTTTGTACGACGGTGCGGCCCGCTGTGCGGCGCTGACGGGATCGGCTCTCGGAGGCGTGCTGATCGCCGTACTCGGAGCCGAGAACGTCCTGTGGGTGGATGCCGCGACCTTCGCCGTGTCCGCGCCGCTGTTCGCGTTCGGGGTGCGCGGCCTGCCCGAGGCACAAGCCCAGCGGCGGGTCGAGCCGACCTCGTTGCGTGCCTACCGTCGTGAACTCGCGGAAGGCTATCGCTTCCTGGCAGCGACTCCGCTGCTGCTGGCTCTATGCCTGATGACGCTGGTCACCAGGGGCCTCGACCAAGCATGGAGCGCCGTGCTCCTCCCCGTGGATACCGGTGTGGAGCTTGGCGGTTCCATCGATCTCGGTCTGTTGAACGCAGCCTTCGGGGTGTGCGCACTCGCGGGGGCGCTGGTCTTCGGGGCGGTAGGCAGCCGCTTTCGGCGGTGGCCAGTGTTCACCTGCGCCTTTCTCATTGGGGGAGCGCCGCGCTTCGTGGTCGCCGCCTTCACCGACACCTTCGCGCCGCTGGCCGTGATCATGGCGCTTGAGGGTCTCGCCTTCGGTGTACTCAACCCAATCATGGCCACAGTGACGTATGAGACGGTGCCGGAGGAACTGCGCAGCCGCGTGTTGAGTGCGACGACGGCCTCGGTCCAACTGGTCACTCCGATGGGCGGACTGGCTGCGGGCTTCCTCGTGGATTCGGCTGGCCTGCCCTGCACGCTGCTGACGGTTGGCGGTGTGTATCTGCTCGCCACGCTGTGCCCGTTGATCTTCCCGGTCTGGAGGAAGATGGACAGTACTGGTTCTTCCCACGACAGGGCGGAGGGCTCGCCGCCCCATGTCTCGGGATCGAAGCACGTGTAGAGGCGCGGGAGGCTTGTGCCTGGGCGGTCTTTCACCTGCGGACCGCCGCCCCGGAACTGCCCAGCCGCAGCGATGATTGACGAGACAGAATGGGCGGCATTTTAGTCATGATGCCGCCCGTTCCGTCGGCGCGTCAGCAGCACTGTCGTCGGTACTCCTGCGGCACCGGCGGTGTTGCTGTATTTCACCGACATTCCAGACGCCCACCCACCCCCGTCGTTGCTGGAACTCACCCACGAGCGTTCTTAACGTCATCGACGGGTCGCTGGACTACGGGTCAGAGTGAGCCATGGCGAGGTTGGGCACTACCGCCGATCGCCTCGACTGTCGAGGTCGTATAGCAGTAACGGTTTGCCTGCGTGACCACGAAGGGTGGCGCCGGTGGCTGCTGGGTGATCAGTCAGTTCCTGAGACCTTGATCCTTTGGGTGGACATTGGGCAGAAACCACCCGCAAACGATCACCGTCAGTCGCACACAGCCGAACAATAAAAGACGCCCGCAACCCCGCTGAGCAGCAGGTTACGGGCCATCTCAAGGGTGCCCCCCGGTAGGAATCGAACCTATGACACCAGGTTTAGGAAGGAGGGTAGCTTCGATGGGGATTGGCCTTCCTGACCTGCTAAAATGTAAGAGCCCCACGTCTAAGATGCGCCTCGCGGGTAGGCATTGGGATCGCAAGCTGTGGACCAGTCAGGTTGCCCTTGTCTTGTCGGCAAAGTTCTATGGTTCGCACCTCAGCCAAGTTGGTTATTCGTACGCGAGCTCTCCCACGCTAACGACTGGCAAGCCCGCAATTCCCGCAGTATGAGGAATGGCCAACTCGCCAATCGAGTTGGTCGATGCAGCCTTTTATTCCGGATGGATCTGGCGTCAAATTCCGCCCGATGCTCCAGGTGCCTTTGTGTCGAATGCCCTGCTAGATCATTTCGCATGTACTTCATGGCTACCTCCTCCTAGTCGCCGAAACCGGGAAACGTGCGCTCCTGGGCAGCGGCTACTAGTCACATCAGTCTCAGTGGTCGACGAACCATTCGGGTGGCGGTTGCAGCGAGAAGCCGGGAGAGCCGAGCACGAATCCGGAATATCCGGTCTCGCGGTCTTGGTAGCCTCCGTCGTCGTATGTCGTATCCAAGGATGTCACGACGATCGTCGCGTCATCGACCAGTGTGCGGAATCCTCTCTCTATCTCCAGCCCAACATCAAACCGAGCGGTGTAGTTGAAATACTCCGCCACCAACAGATCTCCCGTTCGGACCAAGCCTTGGAGCCATGCGAGCGTGTCCCGCATGAGTGCTTGGAAATGTTCGACGGTGGCGGGTCTGCGGGGAAATGGTGGGCAAAGGTGGAATAGCCGCTTACCGTTCTCCGGGAGATCGGGGCGGAAGTTTCGGAAATTGCCGACGTAGATTTCTCCAACAACGGGCTCGGGAGCAGCAGCCAGGTCCTCCCGCACGATCTCTAAGGCCCGCTCCCGCGAACCGTACGTCATCGCCAGCATGTCCAAGACTGCCAATGTTACGTCTGTGCTTGCGAATGCTTTGGCGATCGCGACGTCCGCACGTTTCGGATTGAGTTCGGCGCCCGCGTACATAAGACGCAGCATGCGCGCTGCCAGCGCGCCGGACCCCAGCCCGGCGAACGGTTCGATGAGGACACTGATGCCGTGCCGCTCCACCAGCGGACGCAGATTGGTGACCAGCTCGTCGATGTCACGCGTATCCGGTGCCTGCCCCCAGCGGTCGATTGGCGTGTTCGGATCGGCGATGAGGCGGCGGGTCCGGTAATAGTCCAGACAAAGATGCTTCACGACAGCCCTCGGTGTCAGCGAATGAACAGGTGCAGCAGTGGAAGCGTCACCAGTGCGACCGGCACCCCAACTACGCACATCGAATATGCGAGCTCCTTGTCAAGCCCGTGCCGCCCCGCGAGCAGAGCAGCGCCGATCATGGACGGCATTCCGGTTTGCAGCAGAGCGGCAGGCATGGACGAGTCGAGATCAGTCAACGGCACCACCGCAGTCAGTAGCAAGGCTGGGCCAACCACGGTGCGGACGCCAATGCCTATCGCCAGTTCGCGGAAGCGCTTCAAGCCGCTCAGCGTCACGCGGGTGCCAAGCGCGATCATCGAGAGTGGCAGCAGCGAGGCGCTGATCGCGAGGCCGAGTGACCCTACAGGGCCGTTTAGCAGATCGACGCCAGTCAAGCTCAGCAGCGTTCCGCCGACGAGCCCCCAGAGCGCTGGCATCCGGGTCAACTGCAATACGGTCGTGCGGTCGACCACGACCTGCGAGTTCGCCACCCAGTTCGCGTAGGTGGCAAACATCAGCGTTGTACCTAGCTGATCGAAGACGATCGCGTCGGGGAGCCCATCGGCACCCATGATCGCCGTCACCGCTGAAAAACCGAAGTAGGCGGTGTTGCCGAGCGGGGCGACCAAGAGCAGCGTCCTTTGGGTCGCACCGTCGATGCGAAACCAACGGCATGCCAGGAAGATCAGCACGGCGTCGAGCGCTGTGATAGCGAAACAGAGCCCGATGATCCAAAGCGAGTGCAGGCCCCATACGACCCGGGAAACCTGGAAGACAATGGTCAGCGGCAGCAACCAGTCAAGCACGGCACGATCCAGAAGCTGGCTGGCCGCTTCGGATGCGCCTTGCCTGCGTCCGAGCATGACGCCCACAGCGAAGAAGGTAACAATCTCTGTCATCGGCGTATGCGATCGTCGGCCCGTTAGTTGGCGGGTCTAGGTGTTAGCAACGGAATAGCGAATGTTCCGTTGCGTCGCTGCTCTTCCATGCGCCAGCCGCTGTTCAGCGCGCCGATCAGCACGGTGAGATCCTCCTCCGTTGAGCTGACGCCGAGCTCTTGGAGTAGCGACTCCAGCGAGCCCACCTGACGTGACCGGACCGCTGGCGAGAGGTTCGGCCAACGCACCGTAACGATGCTCTCAAACAGGATCGTCTCCACGAACATAGAGACGTCGCGAGCCTCTGATAAGGCGACAACCCGGTCCAGCCAGTATCGGATCAGGACGCGCTTGATCTCTCGGGGGTTCGCGCCGATGAGTCCAGCGTACTGGGAGAGGTATCTCCGCTCGATACGCATCCGGCGTTCGATCTCGACGGCGCGGGCAACGAGTTCCAGGTTGCGCGGATCGTCGGTGCTGGACAGCACGGGCATTAAGAGCCCGCTTCTGGCGGCCATGGATCGTGCGGCCGTGTTGCCCGACTTGGCGATGGTCGTCACATCGACCGCTACCGGGACGGTGCCAGAGACCCGGAACACGGAGGAGGTCGTGTTCTGTGTCGGCGGGTCGACCAAGGCGGGCGTGTAGTTCTCCCCAGTCGCGCTTGCCACTAGAGCTCCGCGTGCCCGGTGGGACAGGGGCGGCAGATCGAAAGACAGCAGGGCGATTTTCTCCATGAAGGAGGCACCGAGCTGCTTCGTGCGCGAGTGCCAATTGCCCTCTTGCGGGCCGTAACATGTCTCGATTGCGTTATAGAGCCAGTTGCGTTCGGCGAGCAGGATGAACGCGATGACCGAGCGGTTCCGGATCCGCCAGCCATGCGGGCGAGAGAGCAGTTTGTTGCAGGCCCGCAGCACCTCCAGCACCCGCGCAGGGTCGCAGCGGTCGAGTTCGTCGATGACCACCATCACTCGGCGGGGCAACCGCCGGAGCACCGCTCGCTCATACTTGCTGATCCGGTTCATCTCCGGTTCCAGGTCGGGGAGATGAACGCTGCGAAAGGCCGGCCGGGCCCGTCCGGTGAAATACGAGGCGAGCGCGAGCAGGGCACCAGCCACGGCGATGAAGTCGGAAAGGTTGTCCGCGTCCAATAAGATCGCGCCCTTGGTTGCGCCTGCGGGCTTGATCACCAGCACCTCGAGGAAGATCCGGAGGCCGAAGTACAGCGCGCCAAAGAAGATCAGACTCGATGCGAGTGCCCGCCATAGGCCGGGACGCGTGACCCAGAACCGGCGCAACGCGTCGCGTCGGCGCAGGAACCACGGTCGAGCGTCGGAGGAACTCCGCTCGAGCACGTTGAGCAGGTCGACGAGCGGCATCGACTGCCCGCGCTGCCACGCGTTGAAGGTTCCGGAGACCCACTGATCAATGTGGTCGTCCGCAGTCAATTGGTCCACCAGCATCTGTGCTGTCGAGGTCTTGCCAGCGCCCCACTCACCGCCGATGTGTACCAGGAAGCCGCGTTCCTCGACCTCGGAGCTCTCCAGCTGCCGTTCGAGCTCGGTGGCGGTCCGGCTGCACAGGAACACCAGCTCGTCGACAAGGCTGCTGCGGCCGATGGTGTCGGTCGACACGGGTGCGTCGACTAGGCCGATCGGTGGGTCCCACAGGCTGATGCTCTCCCGGCCTGCGGACGTGCTGCTGGTCAACAGGTCGAAGACCCAGACCCCACCGGAACCGCACGAGACGCGGTTGCCCGCGACCGAGAGTCCGGCTGTGGAGACCTGAACCGAGTGCTGGTGGACCAGACGACCGCTCTCCGGATCACGGCAGTCGATATTGCCGTCAGCGCCAGAGCTGAGCACATAGGAGTCGGTCAACGCGAGCGACTGTACGGGGCCTTCGTGGTGCCCGATCTTATCGAGCTCGGTCGACCCGTCGCGAAGAATCGCCAGCAGTCCGGAAGAGAAGCCCACCACGACTCCGACCTTTGGGATCTCCAGCAGCGAAGTGATCTCGTCGTGGTCTTGGAATGCGGTGATGACGCGAGTCTCCAGGTCTCCGTTAGGCGTTCGGGTGACCTCGAAGCCCTCGCCCGATGCTGTGCCGAGCACTAGGGATCCGTCTGCCCGCCAGGCGACCGCCGAGACCAGCCGATCACGAAGGCGAATGACGACATTGGTGTCCGAGGTCAAATCGGCGATGCCAACCTCGCCGCGGTCGGTGCCGTACGCCACACGTCCCGCCTTGCGGTCGAGATCAGCCGACCAGATATTGCCAGTGACGCCGAGAGAGCGTTCGGTGATGGGCTGCAGGTCGAGGCCGACGACATACAGCACACCCTTTTGCGCTACCGCGACCGCGACTTCGTCGTTCCACCAGGAGACATTCCGAATCCAGCCACCAGCCAACTGAGAATGGGCGAGCCGCTCGTTGGTCCGGGTGCTCCATAGCGCGACCGTGCCGTCGCCTGCAGCGGAGAGCAGACGCTCACCGTCTGGGTGCCAGGATGTTGTCCACACGCCGCGCGTTAGACCGCCCAGGACAGCCTTCGACGACAGATCCGAAGCCGACAAGCGGGACACCGTGCCGTCCGAACTGCCGGTAACGAGGCAGTGTAACTCTGCCGTGTAGTCGATGGTCCAAACGATGTCGCGGTGGGTCGCGCGCTCCGTGACCAGCTGGAAGCCTTCTTCGTTGCATAAGTACACCGCGACCCGGCCGTCGTCGAGACCGATCGCCAGCTGGTCGGTGCCAGTCCAGACGGCACATCGCGCTGGCGTTGAGCCGAGGATAACGGTGGCGATGGCCTCACCTGTGGTGGAGATGAGGCACTGTGTTGCGGAGGTGTCCTCGACCATGCAGAACGTCAGATATTCATTCTCAGGGCCGCCGAGCGCGAAACACGAGGTGAACTGGGCGCCACTTGGACCGGCGGGCACCACCGCAACTGAGCTACCGTCGCCGATATCGACTTGCCAAACCGCACCAGTGTCGTCGATTAAGTAAAGTTTCCCGGCTCGATCGTCGACTGCGGCCGCCATCGGTCGGCCTTGGCTTATGGCTCGCTGCCATTCGACGTCACCCGATTCGCCGTTCCAGTAGCAGACAGACCCGTCTGTCAGGACGGAGACGCCGGTAGTGCTCGAAACACGCCGGACGATGATCGCTTGCGTGTCATGTCGTAGCACGGTGCGCTGAGCTCCGGTCACCAAGTCCCAGAGACGCGTTGTTCCGTCGGCGCTGCAAGATGCCGCCAGGGCAGGAGACAAGACCGTGACATCCGCGACGGTCATGCGATGGCCATTGAGGCGGGTCATGACGCCGAAGTCCGACAGCCGCCGCCGCACCAACTGGCCATGTGCGGAGTTGATGATATACGAGTCGTCGTCGGTCGCGATGCCAGCGCAGATCGCCGCACCTGGGTGGATCAGGTGAGTCCAGCCGCCGTCGTGCCGTATGGCGAAATGCCGGTTAGTCATCGGTAAGCAAATCGACCGCTCGCCGGGCCAGTGCTGGTGCAAGGGTCATGCCCTCGCCTTCCTGCCCGTTAACCGAGACGACCCCACGGTAGTTACCCTGCCCGCGGACGATGAGCTGCTTGCGGTGCAACTCGAAGGGCCGGAAGCAGATGTCGATTGATCGGAGAGTGCGCCCCATCAGCCCGGGTATGTGGCGCTCGGCCTCCGCGCGGATCCGCTGCACGACGTAATCGAGATTGTCGTGCGACTGGCCGACCACCTCGCGCGAGCTGCCAATCCGCCAAAGGGCGTTGCGCTGTTCGAATGAGAACGCCACACCCAAGTCGATGTCGCTCGACTCCTTTCGGGCGAGGTAGGAGCTGTCATGCATGACGTAGTCCATGTTGCCCAGCGAGTCGTAGGTCAGGATGATTCCGCGCCGGGGGTTGATCGAGCGGTCCACCGGCCAGTCAACCTCGTTGTGATACGCGCCGGTGGCGAGGAGCACTGACCGGGCAGACATTGTCCGGTCGGAGTCCTCGCCGTGAGCCGTCAGCACGTATCTCCCGCCCTTAAACTCTATCGCCTCGATCTTGACAGAAGGCATCCAGTGGAGGAGGGCGCCGTGCTTGGTGTGCAGATAATCGAGCATCAACTGCGCGAAGCGGCGAGGTTCGATGCGCCCCTCCGCCGAGCAGCGGAATGCGCCAGGGATGTCGCCGGACATGTAAGGCGCAAGCTTCCGCAGCCGTGTACCAGAAATGTCCTCCACCTCCACGCCGGCCGCTGTCAGCTGATTCGCAACTCCCTCGCACACAGCCCGATCGGTCTCATTCCAATAAGTGACTATCCCGCCACACCAATTGATCACCTGGGCGAAGGGGGCGTCACTCACCGTTCCGATCGACTTGTAGAGCTCGATCGCCTCGAGCGCCATGCGGATCGACTCGTCGGTGGCTTTGTCCTGCAGTCCAATGGAGCCTCCGCTGGTTAAGGTTGTCCCTGCCCCACATGTCACCCGGCTCTCGATCAGAAGGGTGCGAAGACGCTTCACCCGGACCGAGTGCCAGGCAGCGAGCATGCCGGTGACGCCAGCACCAACGATGGCGACGTCGAATATGTCGTACGAAGGCTCCACCGCAAAATGCTCCTCTACTCGGTGGCTAGGACTCCCTTAATCTGACGGACCGGTCAAGTCCCGGACTTGGCCATTTCCCCGAGGTGCACCAGAGCAGTGAGCGTCTCATTGATTGGTGTCGGGATGCCGTACTTCGCACCGAGTTCGACGATGGTGCCGTTCAGCGCGTCGACCTCGGTGAGTCGGCCCTGTTCCAGGTCGACGAAGGTCGACGCCCGATGGTTGGGAAGGCTCTCCCAGTTTGCGAAGGCCCGGTCGAGCTGGCCGTCCGGCAGGTCGACGCCAGCGGCGCGACCTACCGCGACGATCTCGTCGATGAGTTTGTTCAGGGTGTGGTGCCACACAGCCGACTCGCGGAGCACGCGGAACGTGGCGCTAGTAAGGCCGCTGACAGCGTTCTGGCTGCACGCGATGACCATTTTGTCCCAGATGACGCGCTTGATATTCATCGAGAGTTCGAAAACGAGCGGCGAGCCCTGCAGCCTGCCAACGAACGACTTGATGCGGTCAGCGTGCTCGGCGTCCACGCCGTCAAGGCCGAGAACGGTGCGCATGTTGCTGCCAGCCTCGACGCTGTGGGGACCCGTCCGCTTAGCACCCAGGTATGAGACGCCGCCCACCACCCGATGGACGCCGAGACGCTCGCCGTACTCAGTCAAGGGCCGCACACCGGTCTGGAGTGTGACCACCGTCGCGTTCGGGGACAGCCACTCGGCCAGCACGTCGGCCAGAGCTTTCGTGTCCGGGTATTTCACTAGGCAGACGGCAATGTCCGCCCGGGCGAGCAGGCCAGGGTCAGCCGACGCGGTGATGGCGGCGTGCTGAGTGGAACCATCGTGGGTGAGCGTGATGCCGCCCGCCGATTCGATTGCATTTGCCTGCGACACGCCCCTCACCAGCAACTCTGGATTGACGAATGTCGACATAAGGGCTCCATACGCGAGGCCCAGTGACCCTCCACCGCAGAGGACTACGTTCATAGCGATACCTCTCCCGAGTGCTAAATAGCGCCACTACAAATCTCAGTCTATAGCCTCAGTGCATTGGCCAGCAGTTGTTGAGTGACGCGACGACGCATCTCGACCTGGCGCCAGATCAGCGACCTTTCACCATCCAGCAAGTCATCCGTCACCTCCAACCCTCGGTCGGCCGGAAGGCAATGCAGGTAACCTGCCTTCGGGGTCGCTCGATGGAAGAGTTCCTCACTTGCCATCCAGTGGTGATACACGCCTGCAATCTCCTGATGGCCGCGTCCTTTTTGTTCCCAAGACATCCACGACTTCATATACAAGATGTCAGCATTGTCAAGCGCCTGTCCGAGGTCGCTTGTTTCGGTCAGGCTTCCGCCGGCCTTGCCCGCCCAGTCTCGGGCCGCCCGGGTTAGGCTGGCCGGGAGCGAGAATTCCGATGGAGCGGCGATCACAAGGTGCGCACCGGCGGCGGAGGCGGCCATCACGAAGCTCGCTGGCACCGCGATGGGCTTCGGCTCGGGCGAATGCGCCCAAGCCATGACGACTTTCCGGCCGCGTGCGGTGCCGCAGTGTTCCACGACCGTGGCGACATCGGCCATCGCCTGAATGGGATGCCCCGAATCAGTTTCCAGGTTGATAACCGGAACGGTCACCGAGCGCAGCATTCTCTCAAATACTGCGTCACCCGCCCCTACTGAAACTGACGAACTGGGGCCGTACGCTCGGACGGCGAGGCAGTCGGCGTTTAGGTTGATAACCCGAACGATATCCTCCATCGCTTCCTGTTTGTACGGTTCGCCCGGACCGCTGATGATCGGCGAATAGATGCGGTTCGGCTCCAGATCGATATGCGACGCGCCTAGCACCGCGCATGCTTTGGCAACCCCTAGGCGTGTCCGCAGCGACCGGTTGAGGAAAAGCGTTGCCACCAGGGACCCAGGCGATTGAGGAAGTGTATCGTTGCCCGCGACGATGTCCTCGACCATCTTTATGGTTCGTTCGGGGCCGAAATCGCGAATCGAAACGACGCTGCCATTCCTCGGCCGATCAGTGGGATTAGACAGTAGTTCCATGAACGCTCCGTTCACCAGACCTCGTCAGCTGCCTAATAAACGATCTATTACTGCTGCGACCTCCACGAGGCCGCCTCCGTCGACGATCAGTCTCTGTGTTTTCGTGTGGTGCGGCACCACCCCGAGCCCGCGGCCGGTAACCAGCAGAACCGTCAGCTCGTTCCGGTCGACGAGGCCGCATTCGAGCGCCGCCATCAGGCCGGCCTGGCAAGCGGCCGAGGCTTCCTCGGCGAGGATCCCGGCGCTGGCCAACGAACGCCTGCCCGATGCGATCGCCGCCTCCGGTACGGCAAGAAAAGCGCCCCCACTCGCTTTCACGTCGGCCAATGCCTGCTCACCGAGGGACGGCACTTCGACGGCGATGCCCGCTGCGCTGGTTCCCTTCGCGTTCAGCTCGGCGGCACCCGGTCGGCGTCCCTCCCACGCGCACACCAGCGGTTGGCAGGCCGCCGCCTGAACGCCGATCAACCTGGGGGAACGCTCCACGACGCCACAGGCGATTAGTTCCCGGAACCCCTTGGCTATGCCGGCGAGCGTGGTGCCATCCCCTACTGGGATTACGACGACGTCGGGCGCCCGGCGGCCGAGCTGCTCCCAGATTTCGAATGCGACGGTCTTCTTAGCCTCTACAGTGAGCGGATTGATGCCCGTGTTCCGGTCGACGAGGCCAAACTCGCGGCTCGCGGCGAGCGACAACTCCACCGCAGCGTCATAGCCTCGCGCGACTTCGAACACTGCCGCCCCGGTCCCTGCCATCAGGGCGACCTTACGGAGGTCGCAGCCGAAAGGGACGAAGATGATGGCGAGCATCCCCGCAGCGGCGGCGCCGATGCAGGTGGACAGCGCGGCATTGCCGGTGGAGGCGGTCGTGATCGCCTTTGCTCCGTGCCGCAGGCCGTTCTCGATCACGAGGGCAGTCGCACGGTCCTTGTTGGACGAGCTGGGGCCGATCGTTTCATCTTTGAGGTGCAACCGGGGCATCGCCATCCCCCGCCGCAGCGGTCCGACCGCGAGCAAGGGAGTGCCGCCGACCGGGAGAGGGTAAGCGATCCGTCCCGGTTCCAGCGGCAGCAGCCGGGCGTAACGCCACATGGACATTTTGGTGGGCAACTCTGAGGGAAAAAGCTCACTGCCGTAGTCGTACGTGATCGGCTCGCCCGGAGACCTATTCATGCGCGCCTGACAGGAAGTCGGCAACGATCGTTCCCCGACCAGTCGATGCGGCGCGCTTCATGACCAGCTGGGCAACTGCTATGTCCAGTACCCCGAGCCCGAAAGGGGAAAAGATCAGCGGGCGATTCGGTCGGAACGAGATGCGGTTCGGGTCAGCGAGCAGTTCACCGAGCGAACGGTCGATGAATCGGCGGCCTCCGGTCTGCTCTTCGGCTAGTTGTAGCGACGTCCGCTCACGGCACACGTGATCGCTGTCGTCCACGATGTTGTTCGAAGAGGTGATGACGGACGGAGACAGGTCACGCAGCGAGATATGAAGAACGATGGAGTCAGAGGGGGTTGCCAGCGATTCGAGGTACGGTTTTGCGGCGGTGGTGGCGATCGACAGCAGGGAGGATTCCCGCTGAACAGCGGTGAGCGAGTCGCTGACGGCCACGTCCAGATCAGGAAACCGCTCGGCCGCAGTGCGGACGAACTGTGCGGCCTTGTCCGGCCGGAGGTCGAAGACGCGCACCTGCTTCACCGCCACCGGGGTATGCCGGAGGTAATGCAATACCTCAGCGTTGACGCGTCCGCAGCCAATCAAGCCGACGGTTTCCTGCCGCCGATCGGTCCGCAGCGTCGCTGCAGCTATTGCCGCGCTCGCCGCCGTACGCTGCGCGCTGATCGTGGACCCCTCTAGGACCGCAACTGGCACCCCGGTGGTGTACGAATTCAGAACGATGAGACCCGATGCGCGCGCTAGTCCCCGCTCGACGTTCTTGGGGAACGACGCGATCCACTTCATCCCGGCGACGGATTCGTCCGACTGTAGAAATGCCGGTAGCGCGATCATCCGGTTGTCGCCCCACACGTCAGGTCGCAGGAAGACTGAATGTGGGACGCTAGTCCGTTCCCGGAAGTGTGCTATGTACGTCGCCCGCACCGTACGTAATACTTCTTCCTCGTCGCCGTTGAGCAGTTCTTCGACGTCGTGACCTCCGATGATCAGCACGTTCCGGCCCTTTCGAGAGAGCTCCAGGAGATTTCCTCCTCGCGCAGACCTCCGAAGTGCTGGGCAACCCACGACCCGTCATAAATCGTGTCGACGTATCGCTCCCCCCTATCGGGCAGAATGATCACGCAGGTGGCTCCATGCCGGATGCGGTGTGCGTACTTCGCGACGCCTGCGGCCACTGCGCCTGAGGAGCCACCGGCCAAATAAGCCTCCCGGCCCAGCAGCATTCGGCAACCGATAAGGCTTTCCCGGTCCGTTACGTGCACCACCGCGTCGGCAAGGTCTGGACGATACAGCTCGGGGACGATGGTCGCGCCGTGACCGGGGATCAGTCGACGACAAGCGGGGTTACCGAAAATAGCGCTCCCCGCCGCGTCCACTGCGACCAACTCGGTGGTCAGTCCAGATTCGCTCAGATACTCGAAAAATCCTCTGAGTGTCCCGCACGTGCTGGTCGCACAGAAAACATAATCGACAGTGCCTAAAACATTGATGATCTCGCGTATGGTGTTCACGTGTGCTGCGGCGTTGAGCGTGTTCGAATATTGATCAGGCCAGTATCCATCGGATAACTCGTCGAGGAGTTCCTGGACCCGGCGCAGACGCGACGGAAGATATTCCTCCGTTTCCGAGTCGAGGTTGGTGACGATGTCCACTTGGGCGCCGTAGGTTCGCAGAACGGAAAGGATTGGGCGGGGCGTTTTTGGATCCACGACACAAATGAGATCCACCCCGTAATATTTACACACCTGTGCTAATCCGACGCCCATATTCCCCGAGGTGGATTCGACTATGGTGGTCCGGCCTGGGACGATTCGACCGGCGCGGATCTCCTGACTCACGATGGCCTTCGCCGGCCGATCTTTGATACTGCCGCCTGGATTAAGTGCTTCTAATTTAGCGAAGACTCGGAAATTGCTTGGGTGGTATAGTCGATTGAACTCGACCAGTGGAGTGCCGCCAACGGCGGCTAGAATGCCAGACGGTGCCTCCAGCGGTTCGATTGGGGTTAAATGGGACTCGCTGCGTCGTTCCGTCTCGACAAGCTTTATATCTGCGCCATTCCTGCTACCCATGATCACCGCTTTCGGCAACAAATGTACGCTTAAATGTAGAGATCATTCTCCATTTTGAAGACGGTCGGGTCTCTCAAGGTCGAGCACTCAAGTGCGTTCTCAGTTTCGCACCATAGTTCGTATTTCCACCGGGCACAATAGATCGCCGGAGGTGGCGCGTCGTCGTAGATCGACACCACCTGTAGTCGATCTTTCGGGCGGCTCGCCAAGGTTGGGGTGTGCGAGAATCGCCGCTGCTCATGGCGTCATCCTGAACCTAAACCGAGTGTTGAATGGGTTCAGGTTTCCTGGGGCGCGTGATCATGTTCGATTGGCGAAGATGTGATATCCGGATTGTGGTAGTTTCGGCTAGAAATGTGTTTTGTGAGAGATGAGTCCGATTGTAGCTTCTGGGCTATTCGCTTCGAGTGTCGCCGCGGCCCTGTTGCCCAGGCGGTTGCCGGGCTTCCTTAAATCTTGCTGTGGTCGTCCCAATATCCCAGATAGTCCTCTTGGGCGGGCCACGGTGTGGGAGTGCTGCTCCGGATCTACGCCACTTGTGTCACCGGACAGGACGTCGCGGCTCGTCTGTTCATCGCTGCAGCCCTATCCGTAGATTAGATCCGTGGGTAGGTAAGGATATCTGCAAATGATCAAACTTGGCCGATCACCACTGGACACAAGAAAGAGTCCTTCGCCGGCACAATCGCTGGTGGAGGGGCCCGATAAGAATTTTGCTGAGTTCCCCGCCTGGTATCAGGTTGTGTTTGGCCTCACTGCGTGTATGGCGGCGGCCGCGCTGGCCGTTTCACCCACCGCCAATTTTGAACTCAAACTGAGGCCGCTTACGGAGAGCAACCTCGGCTGAGGTAAGTGGTTCCGCTACAGATGTGATCCACAGCGACGGAACAGTCGCAGGGGGAGAATGCGGGGGGTTCCGACCCGGCACAACGACCTGCTGACAGTGATGACGGCGATGACACGACAACGCTAGGCCATGTTCTCAGAGGCCCAGTCGCTTGATGGCTTCGCGATGACACGGCGTGACAGCCGCTGACACCAAGGCCAGCGTCAACGGCTGTCATCGGGTGTCACCGTCAGAGACTTCCCGCGAAACTCTCGGTGGATCCATGGGCAAGCATGCTTGTCGCCGTTGTCACCGGTGTCCCCGCAAGATCCCCAAGTTTCGACAGCGAGGGAACATCGCCGTCGTCAGCGATCGTTGGGTTGGCCGGTCGTACTGGATATCGGGGGGTTTCCGTGAACGAGCTGCCGCCGTCCGCCTACAAGCGTCGTCCGCCCACTAAGCCCTTCGGCCGGTTCCTCTGGGGTCGGCACAGCTTGCTCCGCAGAACCGTGACGCTGGCCCTGGCTGTAGGGTTCGGCGCGGGGTTCGGGTATTCCTTGGGGGTCGTCGTTCAAGCGGAGGCGCCCGCACGAGCCGCTTTCGCGGTTGCGCCGGGTGCTGCAGCGGATACGATTCCGCCTGCTCCCGTGGCGCTGAGAGCCGCGTCAGTGAGCGCGCCCCATGTCCCACGGGTGGACAACAATGCGGCGCCAGCCAAGCCGACTGAACAGCACCGAGCGCCACTCGTCAGGGTGAGCAAGAAGGCCAAGAAGCCAGCAGCGAAACGCCACCACTTCGTTCGACATCAACCCTGCGCCCGTTTCGAGGGCTACAAGGCACAGGTGTGCAAGACGTTGTTCAAGCGCTGACGGGGTGAGCCAGCGCGCGTAGCTCTCTGACCGTCGGCAGATTCGCGGACTCGCGAGGAACGGCGTCGACGATGCGGCGGATGATGAGCTGCCTCATGGGGGTGAGCTGCCGAACTCCTTCTGCGATGCGCAGAGCATCCAAAAGGGCGTGCGTTAGGTCGCCCCCGTGTACGGCTGACAGCGCCTGGATCAGGCGCAGGTTGCCGCCCGCGAGGTTCGACGGGTAGGTAGCGATCGCCCGGTCGATCGCGGCGGACGACTTCTTCGTGTCGGCGAGGAACGCGTACACGTAGGCCGCGCTTCTATGCACGGACGCCTCCGGGTAGCTGGTCCCCACTGACGAGCCGATCGCCCCGGCCGTAGTGGCGTGGTCGGGTAGCCGTTCGTACGTGTCGGTCAGTTCGTTGAGCGCCGCAATGGCGTCCGCGGACCGGCCGTCGAGGGCGGCGAGCTTAGCGCGGACTTCCAGGGCCATCGCGTGCCCCGTGCTGGGGGTGGCATGGGACTGAGCGAGGGCGTCGTCTAGCAGGGCCGCGATCATGGATTGCGGCTGGTCCTGCCAGAACAGGCAGTCAGCCTCGCGGGCTCGTACCCACACGGCCAGGTTCCTGTCTGCGGAGGCGTCGGCGGTACGGCGGGCGGTCTGCCAGGCCAGCCGTGCTGACCGCCGGTTCCCGGCGTCGTTGAAGTCGGTGGCCATCAAGGCCGTGAGCTGCGACCCCACCCGAAGCAGTTCGTTGCGCGGAAGACCGGTTCGCGGGTCCTGGAGAAGGCGCCCGACCTCAAGCAGGTCAGCCGTTAAGTCTGGGATCAGGGCGTTGGGCGGCTGGGCGTAATAGAGCTGACCGTACGTTTGAACGGTCCTGTGCCAGTCGTCTATGTGGTGGTCATCTCTCAGGTCGAATGATCGTTCGACGCTGCCGAGAATTGTTTCCAGCGTTCCTACGGGCACGGTGACTCCGGCGCTTAACGCGCTCATGAGTCGCAGAGCTGCGCGGCGGTCCATATCGTCATCCTCGTTGCGTACTGAGGCTGATGGGCGAATCTTGAGCATACGCCTGCGGAACTGGTCGAGTTCGACCACAACGGCATAGAGGCTGACAAGTCGGCCATCCATTTCCAGGGTGCGATCAAGCCTTTCGACAGCTTCCGCCGGTGGGCGGTTTATGCCTCGTTCCCATTTGCCGATCAAGGAGAAGTGCCAGCTCAGGACGCCTGAGAGTTGGCGCAGGCTGAGATCTTTGGCGTTACGCGCGTGACGGATGTGGCGGCCGAAGAGTTCCCAGATGTCGGAAACCTCGGGCGAGATCTCGGTTTCGGTCATCGACCATCTCCGGTGTATCGCGGCGTGTCATACGGGATTTGCCACGCACTGAACCTTCTCGGTTACTGCCCGTGGCCTAAGTATGTCACTGCACCGCAGTTCTCCACCGGACATAAGCGGGACCCGCAGAAACGTCGCCACGTCCTACGGGTCCCATAGATCGCACTCGGAGGTGCGACCCATGGCACACGATAGGGCTGGAAGAACGACTAAGCGAGATGATCACGGACAGGCCGGCAGAACTGCGATGGGCGGCATTCACCATTGCCGCTTGAATTCGTGCGCGGCGATTCCGCCGGGGAACTATCTGCGCCTGGTGGCACATCCTGAATCTGTTGCGAAAGCGCGGGCGCATGTGCGGCGCCTCGTCGTGGCCTGGGGGCGCGAGGAGCTGAGCGGGGCCGCCGAGTTCGTTGTCAGCGAGCTTTCTACCAACGCGATCACGGCGACGGAGCGGGCGAACTCTGACCGCCAGATCCCTACAGGAGTGATCGGCCTGGACGTTTACCTCTTGCCGAACTCGGACGCGTCCGGGGTGGTGGTGCAGGTCTGGGACTGCTCCCGCGAGCCTCCCCGTGTGCTCTGCCCTGATGAGAACGCCGAAGGCGGCCGAGGGCTGCTGCTGGTGGCCGCGTTGACACAGGGGTGGGGTTACCACCGGCCAGCGATTTTCGGGGGCAAGGTCGTCTACGCGACGATCATGGAGGCGCTGTGAGCGGGGTAGTTCTGGACAGAGGGCCTGGCGGTTGTGGAGCTGTCACCTGCGATGGGACCTCCTACGGGTGCAGCGTGACGCGGGCGTTGGCCGCTTCAGCGCAGGCCGTGGCCAACGTGGTGCGTGATCGGCTGTTCCGGGAGTGCTTCAGAGAACTGGGGCGCGTCGACCGCGCGTGGATCGACGCGCGGGCCGCCGAAGAGAGCTTGGTCCCGATGACCGACGAGGAATGGGGCGCGTGGTCGGGCCAATGAGGCTGCCGTTGGGCCGTTGATCTCCGGGAATCCGTGGCCCGGAGGGAGGTCGTCCGCGTACTGCCCCCACAGCGTGGACGGCCAGGTCTGGCGGCAAGCGGCGGGGTGGCTGAGCACGGTCTGGTGTGCTCTCCACCCCGCCGTTTCAGTTCACATGCTCGGCAAGGGAGTCCCGCCGAACTCGGGCTGCGGACGTGCCCAGCCTTGCAGCCGGAACGTCTCGTACACGGCCTCTCGGACCGTCACGTCCTGGGCCTGCTCGATGAACTCAGAAACCGTGCTCCCGCACAGGTTCCGTAGTTCAGCGGACAGCGCGATCACCCGAGCGATCAGCGCGCTCTGTTCGCCAAGCCTCAGCGCCTGGCCGGTCTCGTCGCTGAGGTAGCCGTGTTTGCCGACGTACACGAAGCAGGCCGGGAGCGGCACGCCCGAGGTCAGCATCACGGGGAAGTTGTCGGAGGGGAGTAGCCGCCGGTCGTAGTTGGGTTCGGTGGCGTCGAGGATCTCGAACTGTGGCTCATCGAGCCACAGCACGAACAGGCGTGAAGTCTCACCCGGTACGGCGATGGGGGCTGCGGGGATGTAGCCGTTCCGGTTGATGTGGGCCGACACGCCGGGGGCGATGCCGGTGACGTCGGCCAAGGTCAAGGGGATGACCGGCCGGACGTCGTGGTTGACGAACTTGCGGTGGAGCTGACTGGGGGCCGCGTTGGATCCGACCGCGATCACACGGTGTCGCTCGGACATCGGCGCGACGCCGAGCTGGTCGAGGCGGTAGTCCAGGCGGCCGAGGTCGGTGTCGAGAACCCATGCTTCGGCCGGCTCTCCGTCGACCACGTTGAGGCGGGCGTACTTGCCGTCGGCGAACAGGCCGGAGGTCGGGGGGATGCGACCGGGATAGGTGAGTGGGGCAGTCATCGGGTCGTCGGCGAACAGGTCGTCGACGTTGAGCTCGGGGGCGCTCACGTAGCGTCCAGCTCGTACACCATGACGTGTCTGTCACCGGGGAGCACGGAGACCATGACGCGGACGGGTCGGCCGTCAGCGTCGTAGCCGGTCCGGGTGTGCTCCGCGATGGGTGTTCCGGCGGGCAGGCCAAGGCGCGTGGTCTCGTCCTTGGTCGGCATCCTGACCTGGATCTCGTCGAGGGTCTTCACCTGCGGGTGTCCGAGGGAGGACAGGATGCCGCCGGGCACGGCGATGTCGCCCGGCTTCATCAGGACGGTTCCTTGGGCGATGTCCATCGGGAAGTAGCTGTCCGAGAGCTGGAACGGCGTGTCGTCGACGTAGCGGACACGCCGACGCACCACGACGAGGTCGTCTTCGTCGACGCCGAGTCGCTGGGCGACCTTCGGTGACGGCGTGTCGATCCCGACGGTGACCTCTTGTCGGGGTTCGTGACCCTGGGTGCGGACGTCGTTGTTCCAGGCGTCGCCGTCCGCGTTGTGGCGGGCCGTGCTCTCGAAGCTGGACAGTTGCCAGCGCAAGCGGGTCTGTGAACGGACGACACGCCCGCGGCCTCGCCCACTGGAAAGCAGCCCCTCATTCGTGAGCTGCTGCAAGGCCTGGCGTACGGTCTGGCGGCTGACTTGGTGGTTCGCCGCCAGTTCTTGTTCTGCGGGGACGTTGTCCCCGGGCTTCAACTCGCCGCGCACGATGGCGGCTCTGAGATCGTCTGCGACGCGCTCGTACAGCGCGCGTGTGTCCGCTCCCGCAGGCACGTTGGCGCACCCCTCTCAACTCTCTGTGTCGGTGTACGTACTCACCGTACCAACGTGCTTGACATTGGTCACGCTGGGTAGCACTGTACGTACACAGAGGTGAGTACGTACTCAACGTACAAGCGGACTTACCTCCGAACACAGAAAAGCCGGGACGCGGCCCAAGTCGCCAAACCAGATCCGCACCCCGGCACCCCTTTAGAGAGGCGTACTCATCATGACCTACGGGTCCAACCTGCCCAACCTTCCCGTCATGCGCGTCGAACTCGACTTCGGGCGGGACGACGCCTTCGCGGGCGTCCAGTGGATCTGCCTCGTCTGCGACGGCGCTGAAGAGTGCGAGCCCGGCGACGAGGCTCCGACTCCCGCCATCTGTTCCTCCTGCAACGCCCTCGCCATCGCCGAAGCGATGAACACGCTGCGCGAGTCCGGCGTGTCGGCGGACTTCAGCGGGATCGAGGGCTGACATGCGGTTCGCCTGTCCCGACTGCGGACACCGCCATGGTTCGGCCCTCGGGTGCCGGTGCGGCACGCCGTACCCGCAGATCCAGATGTGTGTCGTTCACGCCATGCGCTGTGTGGCCGGCTGTCGCTCGTGCCGCGCTCTCGTCCGCTCCCAGTCCGGCCGATAGGAGGCCTGCGTGTTCGTTCGTCTGCGTGGCCTCGTCGCCCGCATCAAGGCGCGCCAGTTGCTCAACGATCAGCGCAAGCTGGGCGGGTCGTGGGAGCTGATGGCCCACTTCTGGTCGCGAGACCTCGGGCGCGAGTGCGCCAACCCGGTATGTCCGCGCTGCGGAGGGAGCCGGAACCGATGATGCGCCCGCTCACCGAGGGCGAGCACACCGCCGTCTCCGTCACCACGGCGGCGGTCGGTGTGCTGGGCCTGATCGGTTTCGTCATCTCGTTCGCCACCGTCGCGGAGGCGGCCGAACCCGCCTTCGGCGGTCTGGCCTTCCTGCTGCCCCTCGGTGTCGACCTGGGGATCGGTGTGTTCGCCGCGCTGGACATCGTCCTTGCCCGGCTGGACATGCGGGTGCGCTGGCTGCGCTTGATCCCGTGGACGCTGACAGCCGCCACCATCTATCTGAACGTCGCCACGCAGGCGGACGTGTTCGGCATGGTCGCCCACGCGGTGCTGCCACTGCTGTGGGTGGTCGCCGTCGAGGTCGGCGCGCATGTCATCCGCAAGCGCGCCAACCTGGCCAACCCGGCGCGGATGGACCGCATCCGGGGCTCGCGCTGGATGCTGGCCCCGATCTCGACCGGCATGCTGTGGCGGCGCATGGTCCTTTGGGAGATCCGCAGTTACGGGGATGCGCTCGACCGCGAGCGTGAGCGCGTCCTGGCCACGATCGACCTGCACGACCGCTACGGCGCCCTGTGTCGGTTCAAGGCGAGCCGCCGCGAGCGTGCGCTCTACCGGCTGGGCGAGCTCACGCCCGCAGAGCGGCCCGTGGTCAACGGCCGCCGGACCGTCGACGACCTCATGTCGCTCGGCTGGCAGATCCTCGCCGACCACGACGCAGCCGGTACGCCACTCACCCGCGACCGTCTTCGGGACGCCGTCCGCGAGACCGGCCAGACCATTTCTACTGACCGGGCAGGGGCGCTGCTCGCCCGTCTCCGGTCTGAGACGCCTCCGCGCCGTTCTGCCCGCTTCAAGGCTCACGAGGTGACCTCTTCATGACGGATCACGAGCCCACCGCTGATGTCGTCCAGCTCGACGCCGCCCGGGAACGCCGGTCGGCTGCCGAAGACCGCCCGGTCGAGGGCGTCATCGTCCGCGTCGACCGGCCCGACGCGGACGGCCCGGACTGGCTGACCGCCCTGGCCGAGCGGTCGAAGGACCGTCGCCCGATCGTCCCGACATGGATGCGGTCGGGACCGGAACGGACCGCGACCGTCAAGTGGGTCGCCGCCCACTACACCTACGTGGCCGGGTACCACGTGACCCGCTCGCCCAAGTACGCCGGTCGGCTGGCCATGCGCGCCCCGGTCGGCCTGGCCCGCGTCGTCAACGGCTCGCTGTCCTGGACGTTCGACCTCGAAGGGCGGCCCGTCCGCCTGGACGCGGTCCGGCGGGCCGATGCCGAGGTCTACCTCAAGCTGTCGCGTCAGCGGGACGCCCGCGTCCGGCTGCGCGTGGTGATCGCGCTGCTCGCCCTGGGCGTCGTCGTGCCCGCCGGGCTGGTGATAGCGTTCGCCTCGCCGGGGGCTCAACTCTGCGCCCTGGTGGTCCTGGTGGTCGTCCTGGGCATCGCCGGTCGCCCGGCGGACCGGCCGCTCATCGACTGGGCGGTCGTGCCGACCGCCCACGAGAAGCTGATCAGCGACATCGTGATCCGCGCTTTGGGCGCGTTGGGCGTGCCTGCCATCAACCAGGCCCTGGCCCGTGGCGGGTCCGGGATCAACTTCGTCGCCCCAATCACCCGCGACGGCGGCACCGGCTACCGGGCAGACCTGGACCTGCCCTACGGCGTCACGGTCGCCGAGGTCATGGACCGGCGGGAGAAGCTGGCGTCCGGCCTGCGCCGCCCGCTGGGCTGCGTGTGGCCGGAGGCGGTTCCCGACCAGCACACCGGCCGCATGGTGCTGTTCGTCGGCGACCAGGACATGAACAAGGCCAAGCAGCCGGCCTGGCCGCTGCTCAAGTCGGGTGCCGTCGACCTGTTCAAGGCACAGCCGTTCGGCACCGACCAGCGGGGACGGTTCGCGTCCATCACCCTGATGTTCGTCTCGGTGATCATCGGCTCCATCCCACGCATGGGCAAGACGTTCCTTCTCCGCCTGCTCTGCCTCATCGCCGCGCTCGACTCGCGTGCCGAACTACACCTGTACGACCTCAAGGGCACGGGCGACCTGTCGCCGCTGGAGTCAGTCGCCCACCGGTACCGCGCCGGTGAGGAAGACGAGGACATCGCGTACGCGATCTCCGACATGCGGACGCTAAAGGAGGAGCTCCGCCGCCGCGCCAAGGTCATCCGGAACCTGCCCAAGGACGTCTGCCCCGAGTCGAAGGTCACGCCCGAGCTGGCCAGTAACAAGAGTCTTGGGCTGCACCCGATCGTGATCGCCGTCGACGAGTGCCAGGTCTGGTTCGAGCACGCCAAGTACGGCGACGAGTTCGAATCGATCTGCACCGACCTGGTCAAACGCGGCCCGGCACTGGGCATCGTCCTGGTCGTCGTGACCCAGCGCCCCGACGCCAAGTCACTGCCCACTGGCATCAGCGCGAACGCCGTCCTTCGCCTGTGCCTCAAGGTGATGGGCCACACCGAGAACGACATGGTCCTAGGCACGTCCGCGCACAAGAACGGCATCAGGGCCACCATGTTCAGCTTCTCCGACAAGGGGATCTGCTACTACGCGGGCGAAGGGGATGCCCCGCGCATCACCAAGTCTGTCTACATCGACGCCCCGGCCGCCGAGAAGATCGCCCTTCGGGCGCGTGCCCTGCGAGTCCAAGCCGGAACGCTGTCTGGCCACGCCCTGGGCGACGGGTTCGAGGCCGACGCCGCCCCGGCCTTCGACCTGCTGGCCGACATTCTGGGCGTGGTCGGCGAACCGAAGGTCTGGAACGAGACCGTCGTGACGCGGCTGGCCGAACTCCGCCCGGCCGTCTACGGCCCGTGGGCCGATCTGGAGCCCGAAGCGCGGGCGGCTCAGCTCACCACGGCACTCAAGCCCTATGGTGTCCGCACCGGCCAGGTCTGGGGCAACACCGAGGACGGACGCGGCGCGAACCGTCGCGGGATCACCCGCGACGAGATCGCCAAGGCACTCGCCGACCGTTCGTAGCCGCTGCTCTCGCCGCTAGGTCTAGCGGCCACCCCCGCTAGACCTAGCGCCCCTGCTAGCGCCTCAAGGCCCTGCCTGTACGTGATCTAGCGCGCTAGCAGCCCATCTGCATCACCCAGGGAAACGCCCCTAGGAGCCACCTGTGGCCATCGCCATAGCCCTGCTAGTCCTCTGCTTGTTCGTCGTCACTCTCGGTTACATCGGCCTGTGCGCCGGGTCGCCATGGAAGCCCTGCGTCCGGTGCCGGAACAAGCGCCGGTCCCGTCACTGCCGCGCCTGCAACGGCACTGGCCTGCGTCAGCGCGCGGGCTGGCAGGTCTGGGTCTACGTGACCCGCTTCGGACGTGCCCGATGAACATCCGTCATGCCTACGCGAGTGCCGCCGCTGACCATGGCTGGCACGTCTTCCCGCTCACTCCGAACGCCAAGACCCCGCTCCGCGGCTTCACGGCCTGGGAGAAGCACGCCACCACCAACCGCGACCTGATCGCGCGGTGCTGGGGCGCGAACCCGTTCAACATCGGCATCGCATGTGGCCCGTCCGGCCTGGTGGTCGTTGACCTGGACCGGCCCAAGCCCGGCGCGGCACCGCCGGAGGCGTTCTACGAACCCGGCGTCACCGACGGTGCCGACGCCCTGGCCCTGCTCTGCGAACGCGCCGGTCAGCCGCTCCCGTTCGACACCTTCACCGTCCGCACCCGCAACGGAGGAACCCACCTGTACTTCACGGCACCAATCGGTCCCGCGCTCGGCAACACCGCCGGACGGCTCGGCTGGCTCATCGACACCCGCGCCAACGGCGGCTACGTGGTCGCCCCCGGCAGTCGAGTCCCGACCGCAGGAGAGACCGGCGAATACGAGGTGACCAACGCCACCGCCCCGGCCGAACTCCCGGGCTGGCTGGCCGCACGGCTCACCGACAAGCCGCCCGTCCGCGTCAGCACGGCGACTCCCAAAGGTGACCAAGCGACCCGCTACGCCTGGCGTGCCCTCCACGGAGAGACGGAACGCCTGTTCAGCGCCGGACCTGGAACCAGGAACAGCACGCTCAACCAAGCCGCGTTCGCCCTGGGCCAGCTCATCGGAACTGGCCTGCTCCCGCGCCACCTGGTGGAGAGCGCACTCCACGAAGCCGCCGAGACCATCGGCCTTCCCCGCGCACGAAGCCGCCACCACCATCCGTTCCGGCCTGACCGCCGGAGCCCGCCAGCCACGCCGGGACGCACGATGACCAACACACCCGCAGAGCGCGCAACGGCCCTGCTCTCCACACTCAACGCCGACCAGGTCCTGACGGCGATGCACGCCCAGCCCTGGGACACCCCGGTCCCGCTCGTCGCGCGCGGCACGCTGCCGGCCTTTCCCGCACACGCGCTCCCAGCCTGGGCAGGCGAGTTCACCGCCGCGCTAGCGGAGGAGACGCAGACCCCGGTGGACCTGGCCGGATGCATCGTGCTCGCCGCGCTGTCGACGGCCGCCGGAGGGCGGGCGCTGGTTAACGTCCGGGGAAGCTGGTGCGAGCCGGTCAACCTGTTCGTCGTCGTTGCCATGCCGCCGGGCTCGCGCAAGTCACCGGTGTTCCGCGCGATCGTCGCGCCGCTCCAGGCGGCCGAGAAGGCGCTACAGGAACACGTGCGCCCGCTGATCACTGAGGCCGAGCTGGCGCGCAAGGTCGCTCAAGAGTCCGCCGACAAGGCCGCTCGGGTGGCCGCTTCGGCACGTGGCGATTCCGCTGGGGACGCTCTGGCCGAGGCGACCAGCGCGGCCCTTGTCGTCGACGGCATCACCGTTCCGGCCGAACCGCGCCTGATTGCCGACGACATCACACCGGAAGCAGCCGCCAGCCTGCTTGCCGAACAGGGCGGCCGGTTGGCCGTGCTGTCGGCCGAGGGCGGCATCTTCGCAACCCTGGCCGGACGCTACTCGGGCGTGGCCAACCTGGACCTGTTCCTCAAAGGCCACGCCGGAGACCTACTGATCGTCGACCGGCGCAGCCGCCGCGAACGCGTCGACCACGCCGCGCTCACTCTGGGCCTGGCCGTCCAGCCCGACATCGTGACCGAGATCGCCAGCTCACCCGGCTTCCGGGGCAAGGGCCTGCTCGGGCGCATCCTGTACAGCCTGCCGACCAGCAACGTCGGATACCGGCTGATCGATCCGCCCGCCGTCCCCGAACAGGTTGCGGCGGAATACGCGGCCAGTCTGGGGCGGCTCGTCACCGAGATGTACGGCTGGCAAGATCCCGCCCGCCTCGTCCTGTCCCCGGAAGCGGCCGACCTGTTCCGTGCTCAACGGGAGCGCACGGAACCTCGGCTCCGCCCCGACGCCGGCGACCTGGCGCACATCAGCGACTGGGCCGCCAAGTTCGACGGCGCCGTTGCCCGAATCGCTGGCCTGCTCCACCTGGCCGCCCACATCGGTGACGGCTGGCGCAAGCCCATCGCCGCCGACACCATGACCGCCGCCATCGCCTTGGGAGAGTACTTCACCGCCCACGCCCTGGCCACCTTCGACGCTATGGGCCAAGACCCCGGCGTCGAAGCCGCCCGCACCGTCCACGCCTGGCTCACCAAAGCCAGGCCAGAACACTTCACCCGCCGCGACGCCCACCGCGCGCTGCAGCGCAAGTTCAAGAAAGCCGTCGACCTGGACCCCGCCTTCGACCTGCTGGAGCAGTCCGGCTGGATCCGCCGCGAACCCGACCCGACCACGAGCAGGGGCAACCCCTCACCCCGCTACGCCGTGCACCCTGACCTGCACCGCTCTGCCTGAGGAGACGCCAATGCCCACGCCACGCATGCTCACCCTCGTCGACCTCTGCGAAGAGCTCCAGATCAGCCGCAGCACCTTCTACGACAGGCGCGCCAAGGGCCGCGCCCCCAAGTGCCTCAAGCTCCCCAACGGCGACCTGCGCATCCGCCGTGCCGACCTGGACCACTGGCTCGACACCCGAGAGGACAACGCCTGATGAGCGGCATCACGTACAAGGTCCGCGTCTTCAAGACCGAGGTCAGAAAGACGGCGGCAGGAAAGGTCACGTCCTACCGCGTCCAGTGGCAGACCGAAGGCCGCAAGATCTGGAAGAAGTCCTTTCCTCTGGCGGCCCAAGCCGAGACCTACCGAAGCAGCCTGATCACTGCGGCACGCAGCGGTGAGGCGTTCAGCCTGGTAACGGGAGAACCGGTTTCCTGGAGCCGGACGCAGACCCCGGAAATGACCTGGTACGCCTTCCTCTGCAAGTACGTCGACATGAAATGGAAAGGCGCATCGGCCAACTACCGCCAGGTCATCGCCCGCGCGCTGACGGCCGCCACCCCAGCCATGTTCACGACGAGGCGGGGCAAGCCTGACGACAAGGCTCTCCGTTCGGCGCTCCACCGCTACGCCTTCAACATGCAGCAGCGGGAGACTGCGACTGACGAAGTGGCCGACACCCTGAAATGGCTGGCCGACCACAGCAAGCCGATATCGGCTCTTACCGACCCAGGCCTCATCCGAGACGTTCTCGACAAGGCGACGTCCACCGTGGCCGGCACGCGGGCCGCGCCGAACACCGCGAGGAAGCATCGGCTGATCGTCTCCAACGCACTCGACTACGCCGTGGAACTGAAGCTCCTGGAAAGCAACCCGCTCAAGACACTCAACTGAAACCCCCGAAAAGCACCTACGAGGTCGACCGGGCCAGCGTGATCAATCACGCCCAAGCCCGCCAACTTCTGGACGCGGTACGCGAGCAGCAGCCGAGCGGGCCCCGCCTCGTGGCGTTCTTCGCAGTCATGTACTACGCGGGTCTGCGTCCTGAAGAAGCCGTCAATCTCCGTATCGACAATGTGATCCTCCCCGAACTCGAAGAGGGGGAGGAGGAAGGCTGGGGCGAACTCCACTTCAGAAAGGCCGCGCCCTACGCCGGTCGGGAGTGGACCGATGCCCGCACGATCCGCGAGGAACGCTCGCTCAAACACCGCCCCGACGGCCACTCACGGACCGTTCCGACGCCGCCCGCGCTTACCGTGATCCTTCGGGCGCATCTGACCGACTTTCCGAATGGGCCGGACAATCGCGTTTTCTTCGGCGTGCGCGGGAACGAGTTGCCGAACATCACCTACCGGCGGGCGTGGAGCGCAGCGCGCATGCAGGCCCTCAGCCTGGCCCAAGTCGATTCGGCCCTGGCCAAGCGCCCCTACGACCTCAGGCACGCGTGCGTGTCCACGTGGCTCAACGCGGGCGTGCCCGCGACTCAGGTAGCGCTGTGGGCAGGCCACAGCGTCGAGGTGCTGCTCCGGATCTACGCCAAATGCGTCACGGGACAGGACGCCATCGCACGTCAGCGCATCGCGGAGGCACTCGCAGCGCACTGAAATCGTGGGTAAGAACTGGGTAAGAACACCCGTAAACGATCAGCTTTAGCCGATCACACCCGGACACAAGAAAGAGCCCTGAACCTGCATCCGTGCAGGTCAGGGCCTCTTTTATTGGTGCCCCCGATAGGATTCGAACCTACGACACCAGGTTTAGGAAGCTCTGTCGGTTAAGAGGCTGGACACACCGCTGAACTGGGAAGACGCATCAATCGTTGGTCATGATGGAGCCGATGATTCCACGGATGCTCCGGATCTTGCTCTAGATGGCTATGGCGCTGCTGAGCGCACCGCAACCTGGATTGAGCGCCATCAATCTACGGGTGAGAAGAACAAACCCAAGCCGATGCCAACCCCCTCGGGATGATCCTCGGTCTCGTGTACTGAGCTGTATGGCATCGAGTCGCTTGGACCAGCTTCCAGCCTGAGCACCCAGGAGCAGGACGGCAGTTCCGCTAGACGAGCACCAGGCCGGCAACGCCCGGCCTCCGTAATGACATCTGCTCACGAGAGAGGCGGGAGGAACTGCCCCTCGGCAAAAAGGCTGGGCGTTCTTTGCCAACCTCACACCTGCCTCACGCGTCACATTCGAGTACCGGCAGTCTTGAATGAACCGGAGGCACTCATGCGCCGACCTCGAAAAGGCTGGTCATGGTTGGTCGCGATGATCGCCTTCGGCCATGTTGGCGTACTTGCGATATTCATAATGGTAATGGGCGTTATCACGGGTATCCGAGTTCATTCAAATCCAGCCGTTTATCAAGTTCCTTCAGCAACCCCTTCGATATCTGCCAGCAAGACCCAGGCGCCGCCCGATTTTGAAGCAGAATTACAGGAGATGTTGTCATGGTCATTCGTTGGATATATATGCGCAGATGGCTGGCGTTCTCCATCGACTGGCCGTGGAACCTGTAGTCACCATGGCGGTATCAGATGGGCATCTTACAGAAAAAACGGTATCGAGCGTGTATGTCTACGCTACGAGGACTGGAGTCGCTGCCCTCTCGGGAAATCTTTCGGTTCGGATTAGGTCGGCTTAGGAATTGGGTAGCAGTTCGCGGACGCCCAATAAGGATGGAGACTGACCATTTTTGAATGCTTAAGCTCGCCTGAAGACGTGGATTAATTCCGGCATTTGGGCAGTGACCTGGGAAGAGGTCTGGCGGCTACATCCCTTTCGGCTGTTTCCTCGGGTTCGTGTACCCGCGTTGTAGCCCATCAGCGATCAACTCGACTTACTCCGGTGGCAAGCCGACCCGGAGCGCAGGGCCGTCAGGCCCGAGCACCGGAAGCGGCGCGGCAGCCAATGCTCCGCCTAGCGCAACGGACGGGAAGCATTACCCAGCTCGCCGCTGATCCGTTGTATTCGACAATCAATCGATCTCGCCATTGTTCGGAGAAGGCGAAGCAATTCGGAATGTTCCAGGTCCTGGTACCGGGCCCGGGTCGCCAACTAGCTGTCCAACACGGCGCGCTAGCTCATCAATACTGGTTCTGAGGATGATCCTTTCGCCAGAGATTTCCATAGCACCACGACTTGCGCCGGCAAGGTCGACGATTGCGCGATTCACATCAGTACCACGTACTTCTTCGAAGCCAGGTTGCATGGAGACCGCTGTGGCGACGATCTCCATTGTCCTCGGTCTGTCAACAAGCCTTTTTTCTACACTCCAAAGCGCTTTGATAACTGCACCGTACAGGGCGCGATTATTTGGCTTGCTTTCGGAAAGGAGAGTGGCGACAGCGCTTTCAACATCGCTAGGACGGAATTTAGTGAGAACAATGTCCAACACATGCTGGGCGGTAAGATGCCGACTTTCAGCAGCGGCGATGACGCTCGATAGTTGGCGGACGGTCCAACAGGAGATCTTTAGGTCATCCGCTCTCCGCGCAGCTGCATTATCGTCTCTGGACTGGCCTGGGTAAGATGGCGCAATGAGCAGGCACCCGTCAGCGCGTTCATTAACCACGTGCTCTCGAAGTCCTCCAAAGTCGATAGCGCTTAGACTCGGAACTTCAACAGAGGACTTCGCTTCTAGGGTGATCTTCTTTTCACCATTTGGGTAGTCGGTCAATCTCGCTATCCCGTCAGGATTGGTTGCGCCGGAGAGGTGCTTGGCGACAAAACCCAACGCTCTAGCAGCAACGACTAGATTTACTTCTAGGTCTCGCTCATCTTTTGCTGAGTCCAGCAAATTCCGAGATATGGCGGCAAGCGAGTAGATGTTGTCTCGTACGAGACTGCGCCAAAGTTGATCCCGCTGTTCAAGGATTTCCCCAATAACGTTCTTCGATACTCCGTGCTCTCGAAGATAGACCTCTAGAAGAGCCTCAGCGCTAACAACATCCTCTAGCAACTTCCGGGAGGGTGCATCATCGTCGTTCGCAACGACTAGGTCATGGTCAGCGTTGAGAGAGAAGACAGCCTTAACGGGATCGAATGAAACCATCCTCGCTGATCTACCCAGATTGATTCGCTCATATCGGTAGACTTGGTCTCTGTCGGGGCCATAGAGATTATTCGCGATTTCGCGGAGATCGGCGTCGGCTGGGACGTCTATGTAAAACCAACTTCCATCAGCCTCTGCGCCTGAACCTTCGTTGCTTTCATACTTCTCCGCGTCGGCGGTTACTAACGCGTCGGCTGTTGGGCGCTCAACCAGCCTCTTTTCGACGAAGTTGCGTGCACCTTCGTTTTTCAGCTTCTCCTTCTCTACCTTCTTCCTTGCGGCTTCCTCATATCGAGCACGCGCCTCATAATAAACCGCTTCCAGAAGGGCAGAGAAACGTTGCCGTAGATTCCCTTGTTCTACCCCTTCGCGTGGCGCAGTAATGATCGGGTCTAGATCATCAGCGGTTATTTCTGCCCTGAAACGAGAAAATGTTTCATAGGACAGTGGGCGTAGGCCAAACAGCGGATCATCGATGTTGACAAGTCGACCCCGGACTTTCACGAAAAATCCATTGGAGCGGATTATGTCATCACTCTTAAGCCCATAGATGGACTGGAGGGTTACGATGGCGGTGCCGCTCACACCGCTAGGAAAGGAGCTACTAATCAATGAATTATTAGACACACGCCAATCCTCGCCGGATTTCTCATTAAGAGCGCTAATGCGCTTTTCGGAGAGTTCGGCGACGGAAAAGCTTGCAATGATGTCGTATTTTTCCTTCGAGGAGCGAATTTGTTCGCCGTTTAGATAACAACGAAACTCGTCCCCCAGAGGCATAGCTGTGGACAAGACCCAGGAGAGTCGCCCTGTCTGGATTTCTCGGACCCCTTCACGGAGGTCCTCAAGTACAACAAGGGTCCACTCTTTAGCGCCAGCAAATTGCTCTGGCTGAATTCCTACGTACTTCAGATTCTCAACGAGGTCTTCTTGTGCGAGTATCTCGGAGATGCTGAGTCGACGGACGGGTAGCTTCACGGGTATGCCGGCGCCTTGTGGATTAGAAATGAATTTTCTGTAATCCAAGGTGGTCGCCCTAACCTCATCATCTCCAGCTGACCTGGTTATGTATGTAACTCGGTATGCGAGGGAGTAAGTGGCTAGCTTGCCAATCCCGAACTTCCCGATTTGACGTCTCTTCTTCTTGGATGAGAGCCGGTCACCCTTCTTTTTGGAATGGCCGACATGCCACAGGTCTTCAAGTCCGGCATGATCCATTCCCGTGCCATTGTCGAAGACGTATACGGCATTCAGAAAGAAACCCTCGGCGCCAGGGGAGATTCCTATTCGACATTCTGTAGCGTCGGCGTCGTAGGAATTCACTACAAGTTCTTCTATGGCCTTAATTGGCGACTTGTAGAGCTGTTCAGAAAGAAGGCCAATAATCTCGCTAGAAAGCACTACCTGGAGTTCGTCCTCCTCGGCACCGAAGCGCGCCACTCTCTCGGAAATGCTCTCCATGGGCGATTCCTCATCTGTATGCCCGCTACCTCTACCTGTGCTAGTATCACGCCTATCGCGCATGCGTCAATGGCCATTGGCGATACTGATAGGTAATCGATATCAACTGCGCGCCGCGATCTTCCGGTAGTGGTATGCCGCCCGCCGGCCTTGTAAAGGGAAAGCGCCTCCTGCTGGAGGCCTGATGTCGAGGGTGTACTCATGGGCGAGCGGTCTGCGACAAGTGTCCCTCAGTTGCTTGTGCCAAAGTTCGAGAATAAGTATACGCATCAACTTTTTCGATATCCAGCGAAGTTTCATCCGCCTGTTGTCGGTGCTCTACTGGAGAGATTCACTAGTATTGGTGATGTAGTTCTTGACCCATTTGTGGGTAGCGGAACGGCGCTTGTCGAATGTGCTGTCTCTGGTCGGCGTAGCGTGGGAGTTGATATAGATCCTCTTGCTATCCAGGTTGCTCTTGCGAAGACCAGGGAATATGACCTAGATGATGTCGCCGCAGCGATTGCTGATTTGCATAAGGGCTTGAATGGTATCGAGCGGCCAGCTGCTGAATATGAGCGCCGGATGTTCGCGGATATCTCGACGGAGGAGTTTGATAACTTAATCTCCGGCGAAAATCTATGGATACCCGAGATCCCCCGTCTGGATCATTGGTTTCGACGCTACGTCACAATCGATCTCGCGCGCATCAAGAGGCTCATTTCTGAGATAGATGCGATGCCCAGCACGCGTATTCTTATCGATATTGCATTTGCGTCGATCATCCGAAATTCTTCGAATGCGGATCCTGTGCCGGTTTCGGGTCTCGAATATACCAGCCACATGAAAGCCCGTGACGAAAAAGGGCGACTTGTGAATCCGTTTGCACTGCTCCGTACGGCACTTAAGAGAATGCTTCCTGCGGTGCAGCAGTACAGGTCAGCCGTAGCGGAGTCGCCCCTTCAGCCGACATTGGTGCATGGAAATGCGACAAGGATTGACTCTCTTGGGCTAGACAAAGTCGATGCCGTTATAACGTCACCGCCCTATCATAATGCGGTGGATTATTATAGGCGACATCAGCTGGAGATGTTTTGGCTTGGTCTGACAGTGTCTCAAGAGGAGCGGCTTCAACTACTTCCTGGTTACATTGGGCGACCGCGTATCGCAGCAAAGGATCCGCTTCTCGGGATGCCGTGGAATCCGGGACCATTGGCAGACGAGTGGGAGCGAAGCATCAGAGAAGTTAACCTTCAGAGGGCACTAGACTTTCGTCATTATGTCACTGCTATGACAATGGCTTTCAGTGGCCTTTCTAGGCTCCTTGCTAGCGGGTCTCCGGCGGTCTTCGTTGTGGGTCACTCCGTATGGAATGGGAAGGAGATTCCTACTCGGGACCTGTTTGCGGAGATGTGTAGTAGCTCTTTTGTCCTTGATCAGCAGCTGTGGTATCCAATCGTAAACCGGTATATGTCTTATGCGAGGAGAAACTCGGCCAGCATCGACAGGGAATATGTCCTAGTCTTTCGACGGCTGTAAACAGAGCGCCTTGTAAGGATGATCACCAGTGCGGGCGGCGCTGACCGCGACCGGCCGAAGAGCCGCAGCGCGGTCAGCGACCGCCTAGCGCGGCGGGCCAAAGGCGCGCCGCCTTGAAGACGTACAGATATTCTTCTTTTTGATCATGGCTGACGTCAGCCGCCAGAACTGATCAGGCGTCCATCAGTGGTTGCGACTGGTTCCAGATGCGTTCGAAGCTCGTCAGGTAGACCGCTGCCGTTCCCGCGTCGCTGTTGCTCCGTAGGTGAATCACGGGCGCGTCCGCCGCCGGAGTGCTGTACGCATGGGTGTTCACCAGGACGTCCCGATCTGCTCGGTAGATCGAGTTGTAGAGCACTGTCCCGTGCAACCGGACCTCGACCCGTTCGACGTCCCGCAGTCGCCCGTAGAGGGTGATCGCGTTCCGAGTTCTCCCGGCCATGACCTCTGGCCCGATGCCCTCTTCAGCGCCTCGGGCGGCGACTTCCGGGCTGTCCGGATCGCCAAGAAGGATGCGCACCGAGACACCTGCTCGCGCGCGTTCCGCGATCAGCCGGAGAAGCCCGGCGTCCTCAGCGAGGAACAACCCGCTGTAGGTCAGGATGCCGATCTCTTTCGCTGCGCTTCTGAAGAGCTGCTTCCACGCGGCCTGCGGCACAGCCCATCGGTGGGGGTACACCGTCTGCACCTCGTCGGCGATGACTCGTTGCCGCTGTGCGATCTCCGGCCATAGGTCGCTCTCGGCCACCTGGAGGAAGTCGGCTATGGCGTAGCGGTGGCGCGGGTAGGGCACTCGGCCGGCGATCCAACGGTCAACGGTCTTGGGGTCTACGGCCAGAGCGGCGGCGAGATCGGCGGACCGGAGTTGTGCTCGGGCGAGGGCGTACTTCAGGTTGTCGCTCACGCTTACCTCTCGGAACGCGGGCCTTACGCCCCACGCTAACATGAGACGTCCCAAGACGTCCCTAAGTCGTGGTGTAGAGGTTCCTGCCTCACAACGGAAGCTCGTTCGACCTGGGCGCGGCACTCGCGCCTCACAGAAAGTCGAAGGAGCGCTGATGAACGAAGCACAGGAGCAGCTACGGATCTATCAGGAGGCGGCGCTAACGGGACTCAGGCGCGAACTGACTCTCCGGCATCTCAACGCCGTCTACCTCGTCGACCAGAACTCGCGGCCGACCCTGGAAGTGGAGGACTGCAACATGCGGATGCGCCGGGTCTACGTCCACACCGGGTTCTGGTGGTTCTACTGGGGAGACCAGCCCGACGAGCGAGTCTCCTGCCTGGAACTGCCGCACGCGGTTGCCTTCATCAGACGCGCGGCGGAAGTGGGCTGGCGCGCTGGCGAGCAGGGAGAACTCACCGTGAACTTGCAGAACATCGCCGATGCCTACCGAGCCTGAGCCGCCCGGAATGAACGAAAGTACGGTGCTGGTCGGTTGGCGGGTGTTCCCGCAGATCGCCGCCAAGCTTCGAGAGCGAATCGCCTCAGGTCAGTACGCGGCGGGAGTCGCGCTGCCCTCTGAGGGAGAGCTGTGCCGGGAGTTCCGGGTGGCCCGTAACACCGTCCGCAGGGCATTCGCCGAACTCGAACGGGAGGGCCTGCTCGTTACGGTCCCGTCGCGTGGACGGTTCGTGGCCAGCGGCGGCTCGCTATCAGAGCCGTACCACTATCAGTTCATCGCCCGCGACCTCCGGGAGCGAATCAGCAATGGAGATCTGCGGCCCGGGGCGCCGATCCCGAGCGAGAGCGAGCTTCGCGAACGGTTCGGCGCCTCGCGGAACACGGTCAGACAGGCGTTGATCGTCTTGGAGCGTGAAGGGCTGATCGTGGTCAAGCACGGCAAGGGGCGCTTCGTCCGTGGCGCTGACCAGGACGGGTAGGACGTCCTGGGACGTCCAAGTTCTTCCTCTTGGTGCGTCCCGGACGCCCTGCCTACCGTGAACGGCATGGGACAAGTTGAGTGGGCACGTGACCTGGCACGCAAGGTTCTTGAGCGGCACCTGCCGCGCCGTTGGGAGCACACGCAAGGGGTCGGCCGGCGGGCGGAACAGCTCGCGCCTATCCTGGGCAAGGACGCCGAGATCCTCGCCGCGTCCGCCTGGCTCCACGACATCGGGTACGCCCCGGACCTGATCGACGTCGGGTTCCACCCCATCGACGGCGGGCGCTACCTCCGCGACGTACACGGCGCCGATGAATTGTTGTGCCGCCTGGTTGCCCACCACACCTGCGCCGAGATCGAGGCCGATGAACGCGGCCTGCTCGAAATCCTTCAGGGCGAGTTCCCCAAAGAGCGCGGGGACCTGGTCGAAGCGCTCACCTTCTGCGACATGACCACCAGCCCGGACGGTATCCCCCTCACGGTGGTCGAGCGGCTCGCCGAGATCCGCTCCCGCTACGGCCCTGACGACGCGGTCACCTGGTCGATCAACCAGGCCGAACCTCACATCCTGCGGGCCGTGCGGTCGGTGGAGGCGAAGCTTGCGCTATCCGATGTGCGGTTGGGCTGCCCCGCCTAGGTAGTTGCTGATCCTCAGGCGCATTGACCGGTCCATCGTCAGCGTGGCGACCTGATCGCGAGGAACCCACCGCACTTCGGTCGACTCGCTGCTCGGGGTTGGCTCGCCGCTGACGGCCTGGGCGACCAGGACGAGAGAGAACTCCTGCCGCGCTTCGCCATTAGAGGTGTACAGGATGACGTGCTTCGGGTCGCTGTAGGTGCCGGCAAGCCCGGTGATCCGGCACAGGACCCCGGTCTCTTCGAGGGTCTCCCGTACGGCAGCCTGCGGAATGGACTCGCCCAGATCGATGGCCCCGCCGGGAACGGCCCAGTTACCGTTGTCGCTTCGCCGGATCATGAGGATGTCCCCGGCGTCGTTGGTGACCACGACGTTCACGGACGGGACAAGGCTGTTGGGCGCTGGAGCGTCCGGGTCGTCGTAGAAGTCGATCCGCTTCGCCATGATCAGGACTCTACCGGGACCGCCTGGGACCATACACGCTCGAAACTCTCCGCGTACGTGCTCACCATGTCGCCGCCGGCCACCCGCCGGAGGTGCAGAACGGGGGCGTTGGCCGCCGGAGCTCCGTACACGTGGGTGTTGACGAGCATCTGATCATCGGCGCGGTAGATCGAGTTGTAGAGAACGGTGTCGTGCAACCGGATCTCGACGCCCTTGAGCCGGTGGATGGGTCGGTAAAGGACGAGGGCGTTCCTTATCTTCGCGGCCATGCCGTCGTGGATGTCCTCGTCAGCTCCGCGCTTGGCGACTTCGGCGCTGTCGGGGTCGCCGAGCAGGATTCGCACCCGGGTTCCCGCTTTGGCCTTCTCTCCCAGCATGCGGACCATGCCGGAATCCTCCGCTAGGAACATGCCGCTGTAGACGAGTATCCCGATCTCGTCCTCAGCGGATGAGAACAGTCGTCCCCAAGTGTCCCGGGGGACGGCCCAGCGGTGCGGGTAGAGATTGACGATCTCGCTCTCCGACGCTGAGGCGACCTGCTCGCGTGTCAGGGCCTCGGGCCACAGGTAGCTCTCGTCCATGGCGAGGTAGGCAGAGACCGCGTACCTGTGCTTTCGGTACGGTGCGCGCCCCTTGGTGATCCACCGCTCGACCGTCTTGGGGTCGACTTCGATGGCCTGCGCCAAGTCCGCGACGCTCTTCCCGCGCTCCAGGAGAGCCGCGCGCAGTCTCTCGTTCGCCATCTCACCAGCCGCGTTAGGGACTTCCGGGGACGTGGCCATAGTAGGCCGGACGTCTTGAACACGTCCCGTCGTGTAGTGATCTCGTCCGGGCCTCTCGCCGCAATCTGTGTGTCACAAGCCACGGAAACCGCGACGAGAGGAGCAATGAGCATGGCAAACACGACTGCGTTAACGCCGGAGACGCCCGGCTGCGAGTGCGGCGCACTCTTGGTCCACGGTCAGGTTCGATGCCGTAAGTGCATGGCTCGCGACCGGTTCGCCAAGCACGAGAAGTCACGACGGCGGCGGAAGGTCCGGCGCAACAGCAACCGCCGGCCGCCGAAGGACTCCCGCAAGGTCCGCACACCGGGGGTACCCCGATGAGCTGGCTGCCGCTGATCCTGGCCGGTGTCCTGGCCGTGGTCATCCTGATCTGCTTCGTGGTCGTCCTGGTCGGGATGCGTCAGGAGGACCATCGCCGGTACCTGCCCGAGTCTGCGCCCACCGCTTCGGCGGGGTTCGCCCGGCGGGTGGTCGGCTGCCACGTCCGGGAGAGGCAGCCTAACTCTTCGCGCTGCGTGGAGACGCGCCTCGTTCGAGCCGTTCCAGGCGGCTGGTCAGGTCGGCCACCGCTGCACGCAACGCGGTGAGCTCGGCGCGCACGTCGTCGGCGGGTGGGGCATCCTCCCGGACGAAGACACCCTTGCCCTGCTGGCCGACCACCAGGCCCTCATTCCGCAAGAGCCCTACGGACATCTTCACGACCGACAGCGACGCGCCGAACGTCTCGGCCAGCTGAGCCGTGGATGGCAAGGGCTCCCCGGGCGCGATGGAGCCGCTGCGGATCTGCTCACGCAGCTCGTCGGCGATCTGGAGGTAGCCGGGCCGGCCGGTCTTCTTGACCATCGCTCCTATCTCACCACGCATAGCCGACCAAGCCAACCATGTGTCATTGACAGCCAAGCCAACTAGGTTAACTATGTTGGCAACGAGTCTTAAGGAGGTCCGAACATGCGCACGATCCCCATCCCCGTCGACACCGACAAGCTCGTCTTCACCTGCGTCAAGGCCCCTCGGCCGCGCATCCTCAACAAAGAGACGGGAGAGATCAAGCTCGACAAGACCGGACAGGCCGTCTTCGAAGTCACGGTCTCCGTCGAAGACGACTTCGACCGGATCGAACTCGCCAAGATCGGCGTCTCCGGAGAGCCGCCCATCAAGGTCGGCGACTCGGTGATCCCGGTCGGCCTGGTCGGCTACGTCTGGGAGGTCGGCGGCCGGTGGGGCATCTCCTACCGCGCCGCCTCCTTCCAGCAGGCCAGGAAGGCCGGCGACCATGCGTGAAACCCTGCTCGCCTTAGTCCTCTCCCTGGTGGCCACGCTCGGCGCCTGGCGGCACTTCCACTACCGGTCGTTCTGGTACGTGGTCGGCTACGTCGCCGCCGCTCTGAACGTCCGCTTCACCTGGCGGAAGGTCGCCCTCGGCTGCGGCCTGACCAAGAAACGCCAACGCTTCTGGTGGACGATCACTCCCTTGGCGATCGTCTCCACGGGCAACGTGAGCGTCCGGCGGCGCTTCCGCCGGGTCGCCGTCGACACCAAGCCGTGGATGTGGTTCCCCGTCCCGACCCGCACCGGCTGGCGCGTCACCCTCCGACTCCTGGAAGGGCAGATCCCCGCCGACTACTCCGAGGCGGCCGAGCGGCTCGCGCACTCCTGGGGCGTCCACGCCGTCCGCGTCTCCAGCGACAAACCCGGCCGTCTGCGGATACACGTCACCCTGCGCGATCCCCTCGTCAACGTCGACGAGGTCCCACCCTCTACGGAACTCCTCAAGGTCACCGTGGGCAGGCTGGAAACCGGTAGCCCGTGGGTCATCGACTTCAAGACCGTCCCGCACTACCTGAACGCCGGCGCGACCCAGTCCGGGAAGTCCAACCTCGCGAACGCGCTCATCGTCGGTCTCGCCCGGCAACCGGTCGCGCTGGTCGGCTTCGACCTCAAAGGCGGCGTTGAACTCGCCCCGTACGGCCCCCGCCTGTCGGCCCTGGCCACCAGCCGCACCGAATGCAGCGCCCTACTCGCCGATCTGGTCGGCATGATGATCAGCCGAATGGGGCTCTGCCGCTCGGCCGGCGCCCGCAACATCTGGCAGCTCCCGCCCGCCGTCCGCCCGGTGCCCGTCGTGGTCCTGGTCGACGAGCTGGCAGAGCTGTACCTGATGGCCGACAAGAGCGAGAAGGACGAGATCGCCCGCACCTCGACCGCGCTCCTGCGCATCGCCCAGCTCGGCCGGGCGTTCGGCATCTACCTGTTCTGCTCTGGCCAGCGCATCGGCTCCGACCTCGGCCCCGGCGTGACCGCGCTCCGCGCCCAGTGCTCAGGCCGCGTCTGCCACCGCGTCAACGACCCCGAAACCGCGACCATGACCCTCGGCGACCTCGACCCCGCCGCCCTGGACTCCGCTCGCGCCATCCCCGCCGAAACGCCTGGCGTCGCGATCGTCGCCGGACAGGACGGCCAGTGGTACCGCGCCCGCTCCTTCTACGTCAGCGAACAAACCGCCGAACACGCGGCCACCACCTACGCCTACCTCACCCCCGACTGGGCCGACCTCACCGCAGACCACAAGGTCCCCGACTACGTCTGACCCGTACCGAAGGGAGGACGCCGTGAGAGAACGACTCCTGGACACCGGACCCGTCCTCGTCCTGGCCCTCATCGCCGGAATCGGCTCCTTCACCCACATCCGCGACACCGCCACCGAACACGGGCAAGACGGCTGGATGGCCTGGGCCGTCGCCATATGCATCGACCTGACCTGCGTCATGGCCGCCCGCGAACGCCAACGCGACAAGAAGACCGGCCGTCCCCGACGCGGCTGGACATCCTGGCCAACCCTCGTCCTCATCGGCGGAATCGCCCTGTCCCTGGCCGCCAATCTCAACCAAGCCGAACCAACCGCCTGGGGATGGCTGACCGCCGCAACACCGGCGGGAGCGTTCCTGATCGCGGTCTCCATGCTCGAACGCCGCGCCGGCGAACCCCGTCCCGAACCGTCCCCGGTCACCAGAACGGAACCGGAACCGTCCGCACTCGTCCCCGCCGACCCGCACGGACCGTCCCCTGCACTCCTCGACTACGCCCGCCGCATCGCCGACGAACATCGGATCCAGCACGGAAAACCGATCACCGGCGACGCGCTCCGCGCCCGCCTGGGCGTCTCCAGCCAACTCGCCTCAGCCCTCCTGCGCGACCTCCGCGCCGCACCGGAACCCGCCTAACAGAAAGGAGCACCACCATGACCCGCGACCGCCACTCGGCCCTCATCGCCGGACTCCGCGACCTGGCCGACTTCCTCGACGCCAACCCCGGCGTCCCCGTCCCCAGCACCGAAATCGCGATCACCGTCTACCCGCCCCGGGCCGATGACGAGGAGATGCGCGCCGTCGTCGACACCATGGCGGCCGGCCTCGGCACCGAGATCAAGCCGAGCGACCTGTCCCATGGCCACTACTCCACTTGCCGCAGCTTCGGCCCGGTGCTGTATGGAGCCGTCGCCATCATGCGCCAGGCCCGCGAGAGGTACGCGGCCCAGAGCTCCTATGAGGACAACGTCCAGGTCTCGCCGTCGCAGGTCGCCTGAGACATGACCGAAGACGAGCAGCTCGAACCGGAGGAGATCACGCCCAAGCGCTGGCGGTGCTGCCACTGCGGCGCAACCGGCGTCGACTCCTACGGCGACACCTGCCACCACTGTCACGGGCTCGGCTTCTGCTGAGTCTGTGAGCGCCCCCGGCCTGGCCGCACATCCGCCAAGACACACGCCGGGTCGGGGGCCATCCCTCCACCCCAACGAGTGAAAGGAGGACCCCATCTTGCCCCCCACAACCCGCAACGCGCACGCGATCGACGGCATGATCTCCCGCCTCAACGCCCCCGACTACGACCGATGGGCCGTCCAGATCCGCCGGGCCGGCGGCTGCGCCCAGCCCATCCACCTCCGAGGCAGGGCCGAATACCGAGACCGCCAGACCGGCGCCCTGCTCCACCGCTACACCACCCGCACCGAACCAGACGGCGTCCTCCGCCTGCCGTGCAAAACCCGCCGAGCCTCCCGCTGCCCGGCATGCGCCGAGACCTACCGCGCCGACACCTACCACCTCATCCGCGCCGGCCTCATCGGCGGCAAGGGCGTCCCCGCCTCGGTCGCCTCACACCCGTGCCTGTTCGTCACCCTCACCGCCCCCTCCTTCGGCCCGGTCCACACCCACAGAGAACACCACGGCAAGACCCACCCCTGCCACGCCCGACGCGCCGCCCCCACCTGCGGGCACGGCCGCGTTCTGTCCTGCAAAGCCCGGCACCGCATCGATGAGCCCGTGCTCGGCGAACCGCTCTGCCCCGGCTGCTACGACCACGCCGGGTCGGTCCTGTTCAACGCGCTCGCCCCGCTGCTGTGGAAGCGGTTCACCGACGCCCTGCGCCGGCACCTCGCCAAGTCCGGCGGCCTGACCCTCAAGGAAATGCGCGACCACCTGGCCGTCTCCTTCGCCAAAGTCGCCGAATACCAGCGCCGGGGCGTCGTCCACCTCCATGCCGTGATCCGCCTCGACGGCCCAGACGGACCCAACTCCCGACCTCCGACCTGGGCGACCTGCGACCTGCTCGCGGCGGCAGTCACCCACTCCGCGCGCGTCGTCCGGACCGACGTTCCCGCCCTCGACGACGAGCCAGCCCGCGTCCTGCGCTGGGGCGCCCAACTCGACATCCGCCCCATCACCCTGTCAGGCGACCTCACCGAATCCGCGGTCGCCGCCTACATCGCCAAGTACGCCACCAAAGCCGCCGAATGCGTCGGCACCCTCGACCGGCCCATACGGCTGACCGACGACCTGGCCGCCCTTCCCGTCCGCGACCACGCCCGACGCCTCATCGCCGAGTGCTTCCGCCTGAACGACCACGAGGCCACGGCAGATCTCAGGCTTGCCCACTGGGCTCACATGCTCGGCTTCCGAGGGCACTTCTCGACGCGTTCCCGCCACTATTCGGTGGGGATCGGGGACATCCGCGCCGACCGAACCGCACACGCACGCCTGCCGCTCCTCGACGACGACCCCGAGATCGTCGCCACCTGGGAGTACGTCGGACGTGGCCTGAACCTCGGTGACCAGGCCATCGCGGCGGCGATCACGGGCGGTGCCATATGAGCCGCCGTGACGAACTCCTGCCCGTGTCCGAGGTCGTCGACGAACTCGGGATCTCGCGCCGGACCTTCTACCGCTGGCGCGAATTGGGTCGGGCACCCAAGTGCGTGAAGCTCCCGAGCGGTGACCTGCGCGTCTGGCGTAGCGAACTCGCCGCCTGGCTTCTCAGCCTCCAGGAGGCGGTGTGAACCTCTCGTACGACGTGAAGTTCTGGGAGATCCGCCGCAACCCGTCGAGTAAGACGCCGTCCTACATGGTGCGCTGGAAGGTCGGCGGGCGGGAGAAGTCCAAAACAATCCGGACCAAGGCGCAGGCCGACAGCTTCTTGTCCGACCTGCGGCAGGCCGCGAAACGCGGTGAGGGCTTCGACATGGGAACCGGGCTCCCGATCTCCATGCTGACCGTGGTCAAGGCCGGCCCAACCTTCCTCGCCTTCTCCCAGTGGTACGTCACGACCCGCTGGGTCCACCTGTCGGCCCTTAGCCGTGAGGCAATCGTGTACGCGCTCCTCTCGATCGTCCCCGCACTGGTCAAGGACGCGCCGCACCGCCCGGACGACGAAAAGTTGCGGGCCGTGTTGCGCACCCACGTGCTCCTCCCCGAGAAGCGCAGGCAACCTCTTACGCCAGACCTCGGCAAGTCGCTGCAATGGCTGGAAGGTGCTTCGCTGCCCCTGGCCGACCTCAGCGAACCGGCCGTGATCCGGCTCGCGCTGGACGCCATCGCGATCACCTTCAAGGGCAAGCCGGCGGCGGCGACCACGGTTCGCAGGAAGCGCGCCATCCTGCACCACATGATGGAAACGGCGGTCGAACGAAAGGACCTGCCCTCCAACCCCCTGCACGCGATCAAATGGAAGCGCCCGCGTGCATCGGGCGAGCTCGACCCCGGCGTGGTCGTCAATCCCGCCCAGGCGCGCGAACTGCTGGCGACACTCAAGCGGGTCGGGCGGACTCGCGGACCACGCATGGTCGCCATGTTCGCGTGCATGTACTACGCGGCCATGCGCTCCGAGGAAGTGGCCGCGCTCCGTCGCCATGACTGCCACCTGCCAGACGAGGGATGGGGAACAGTCACCCTCAAGGCGGCTCGTCCGCAGAGCGGCAAACGCTGGAGCGACACGGGGGAGACCCGGGAGGACCGAGGCCTCAAGCACCGGGCCGACAAGGAGACCAGGATCATTCCGATCCCGCCCGTCCTGGTGGCGCTGCTCCGGGAGCACATCGACACCTACGGCACGGCCGAGGACGGCCGGCTGTTTCGCAGCAAGAAGGGAACGAGCTACTCGTCGTCGGCGATCTCGCAGACCTGGCAGGAAGCTCGCCGCCTGGCGCTGACTCCCGAACAGTACGTGTCGCGCCTCGCCGCTCGTCCCTACGATCTGCGGCACGCGGCGGTCTCCCTTTGGCTGAACGCGGGTGTTCCGGCGCCCGAGGTCGCCAAGCGCGCGGGACACAGTGTCGACGTGCTCCTGAGGGTCTACGCGAAATGCATCGACGGCCAACAGGCTCGTGTGAACGGTCCGATCGGAAAGGCCCTGGAGGAGTGAGTAACGCTTATTGAGACAGGCCCCGGCAGATGCCGGGGCCTTCGTCATTTTCCTTGGGGAATCGCAACCTGCTGGAATGTGCCGACGACCCCGGTCTACGCGTTAACGAGATAGCTCTAGAGGCCGCGTGGACTACCGTGTGGCTATGAGTTCTTGTACGGCCCCGGTCCGCGGCCATCGAACCGCCAGCGCAGCTGCGGCTTGCCCTGCGTGCAGCAGCAGACGCTCCGGGTACTCATTGCCCCGGTCCTACTATCCGCAGCCGGATTACGTGTTGCGGAGCAGTGGCGGGGGTGGCGTGAGCAGTAGAGGTGGCTCCACTAGCAACAGAACGCGGCCGTCCTGGTCGCCGAGCACCTCCTCCGTGACTTACACGCCTGCCGAGGTGCGGGCGCTGACTCCCGTTCGCCGCACCGTCGAGTTGCGTGCGCGTACAGAGCCAGAACTTCGCGATGTCTTCCTCTGCCACGCGTGGGATGACCGGCGCGGTGCTGCTAAGGAGTTGCACGACTTGCTGGATGCAGAGGGCGTGTCGGTCTGGTTCAGCGAGAAGGACATCGTGCTCGGCCAACCGTTCATGCGGGAGATCGACAGAGGCCTGGCGAAGTCGCGTACGGGTCTTGTCCTGGTCACTCCAGCGCTACTGAAACGAGTCGACAGCCGGGGCGTCTCTGACAAGGAGCTCTCGGAGCTCCTTGCACGTGACCTGCTGCTCCCGGTCGTGCACGAGACGACTTACGAGGAACTCCGTAAGGTCAGCCCCTTGCTTGCCTCCCGCAACGGATTGAACACGGCGGATGATTCGATGGCAGAAATCGCCAGCAAGATTGCCGAACTGGTCTCCGTTGAGGACGATCTGACCGCGCCCCTCACATCGGCGAACTAGGCGTCCGACAGCGTGTCCGGGCGTCGCTCCGCGTTGTCGGTGCCAAGCCCGGAACACGGGAGTCGGTGGAGCCTGCACTCCAACTGCGCGGCGCAAGTCGAGAAGGCGTGTACGAGGGTTCCATTCTGGCGATGACCTGGGCAAAATGCAGCAAGATCATCACGTGAATGCTCCGTGACGACTGACATACGGCCGCCTACGGTGTCATCTGACGGCATAAATCGGGCACCCAAGCCTGCCGATAAATGATCTCTAAGTAAGAGTTTCAGCAGGTCAGAGCTAAGACGATCAAGTGCCCCCGGTAGGAATCGAACCTACGACACCAGGTTTAGGAAACCTGTGCTCTATCCCCTGAGCTACGGGAGCCGACCCCCCAAGCCTAGCGAAACCACAGCCCCCCGCGCGCCACCCACCACACCCCAAAGTCCTCCCGCCCAACGGTAAAGCGAAGACAACCCCCACCCGCCACCCAACCAAGAGTGATGTCCTCGCACACGTGAACCGAGGACGCCGACCCGGCAGCCGCGCACTCCGCCCCGCGGTCCTGCTCACCGCCCTGCTAGCCCCCGCCGTACTCGCCTTAGGGTTATTCGTCGCCGAACTGACCGAATTCGGCGTCCCTCCGTACCTGCGCGCGAAGCCGGCCCACCCCCCGGTCCTGATGGCCCCCACGCAGCTGCCCCGCCCGGCCACCCCGGACCGCCTCTACGAAGGCAGGATCCCCGCCCCAGAAAAGAAACGGCCCCCGAAGAGCACGCCCCCCATCCAGGCGGCAGCCGCAGCCGCCACCACCACGACCACCCCCC
>NZ_BBXF01000007.1:201507-409142 GCF_001570585.1 Herbidospora daliensis
CGCAACAACCCAGAACCGCCCCAAAGAGACCAGCCACCCCCGCAAGACCAACCCCGAGACAAGCCCCCCGCCAACCCTGCCCCGACGAATGGACCGACACGTGGCTCTGGGAGATGTGCCAGGAGGAAGCGCGCAAGCCGGCCTGAAAACCCCGCGCCAACCCATGCGAACGGTCCACAAGGCGCACATGGAACAAGACACGCCAATCGGTATGTAACGGCTCCTACGACTCGGCCACGACCACACATCCTGCTGTAGTAACGTGCGTCCCTGACCGAGGTCACGAATTCGCAAACGGAGGAGTCGAGCGTGCGATCAGCGGGACTGGTCGCGGCCCTCATGCTGGCGCTCTCAATCGCTGCGCCAGCTCAGGCCGCGCCGGCACGGACCGCGCCGGCGCAGACCACTCCGTCGAAAGACCCGGCCACGCTGACCGAGCTCCGGCGCGACGCCGAAGAGGCGGCCAAGGGGATCGAGGCCGCCACCAAGGCGCTCGTCGCGCGGCAGAAGGAGTTCGACTCCTCCAACAAGCAGCTTGAGGCAAAACTCACCCAGCTTCGCGCCGCCGACCAGGAGCTCGCGAAGATCCGGCAGCCGCTGTCCGACCTGATCGAGGTCATGTACCAGAATCCGGCCAGCCGGAACATGGCCTCCATGCTGACCAGCTCGAACGGCGAGGCGTCGCTGCGGGCGATGAGCGACGCCAACCAGCTGATCGCGGGGCGCAACATCGTGGTCGTCGACGCGACCCGCCTGTTCCAGGATCGCGAGCAGCTGGCCTCGGAGGCGCAGGAGCTGCGGGCCACCAAGCTCCTCCAAGAAGCCCAGCTGACGTTCGAGATCGACACGCTGCGCAAGCAGTCGCAGAAGACGGTCAAATCCCTTACGTCGGCGCTCGCCAAACTCGGCGTGAAGCGTGGTGGGGGCGCGTGCGACCCGACGAGGGTCGTGCTCGCGGAGGAGTACGCCAACGGCCTGCTGCCCACGAACGTGCTCTGCCCGCTGCCCTTCAAGGGCGAGGAACTCCGCGCCGACGCGGCGATCGCCTTCGCCGACCTCAACCTGGCGTACAAGAAACGTTTCGGACAGCCCCTCTGCGTCGTCGACAGCTACCGCAGCCTCCGCGACCAGCAGATCGTCTACTACCAGCGCCCCGGCCTCGCGGCCATCCCCGGCCGCAGCAACCACGGCCTCGGCCTGGCGATCGACTTCTGCGGCCCGATCCGCGTGTACAAATCCACCGAATTCGTCTGGCTCGAACAGAACGGCAAGAAATTCGGCTGGATCCACCCCGACTGGGCCTACGTGAGCCCCTTCGAACCCTGGCACTGGGAATACGACCCCAAGATCGGCTCCCTCCTCTAAAAAGCAGTCTCCGTTACGGCTCCGCCCACCCCGGCACCCCCCGCCGCCGAGACCACGCGCCGCCCCCGGCGCCAACCGGCCGCGCCATCCCCGCCCCGCAACGACTGGAACCGCCCCAAAGACCACCTAACGCGGATGGATCGCGATCGACAACCGCGCCCCCGCCTGCGCCCGAGCCAACGAGGCGGCCTGCCCGGTCGTCGTGGCCAACACGAGCAGCCCACCCTCGTCCGACTGCGCCTTGGTCAACACGGTCACCCGCTCGGCCGCGGTTTCGGCATGCGTCTCATAAGCGGCCAGAACGTCGATCACATCCCCGGCCGCCACCAACCCGGCGGCGTCCGCATCCTCAACCCGCACGGGCGTGGCCACCACCCCCCGCGCATCAGATCCGAGCAACCCACCCCCGAGCAACCGAGCATCGGTGAGCACCTCCCCCCGCCGAGCAGCCCCCGTCAACACCCTCCCGACCACAGCGGACCCGGCCGCCAGATACCCGTCAGGCACAACGGACGCCGGCACCCGAACCGTGGAAAGATCCCCAGCCGCAAGACGCCCGCCAGAAAGATCACGAGCCGCGACGAGAACCGCCACACCCGACGGAGCCCGTACAGAGACAAGGGCCCCCGCCACCGCCAGCCCAAGCAGAACAGCCGAGATCAACCGCCGCCGCCGAGCGAGCACACGAGCCCACCGCGCCGGCACCACGACACGCATGACAGAACTCCAGGCGAGAAAGGGGACGCGGCACCCACCCATCGAGCCCGCACCACAGAACCGAACCGCTCCCACCATGGCCAGAGGAGTGAATCGTTCCAACCGCGGCGAGACGAACACAAAGAACACGGGCAGGCGCAATCACATTGGACCCACCCGAGGGACGGCGGCCAACTGATCGATCACCCAAGTTCCGCCCCGAAAGACGTGGCTAGGTCATTGATCACGTAAGAACCACCCCCGAGAGGGCTAGGCAAATCATCGATCACGTAGAACTCACTCAGGAGGGCCGCAGCTAAGTCATCGATCCTCTGGACCCACCCTGGAAGGCGCCGGCCAACTCATGGATAGCGCAAGACCCGCCCGGGAGGGCGGCGGCCAACTCGTCGAGGAACTCCCCCAGGAGAGAGGCAATCAGGTCGTTGATCCGTAGGACCCGCCTAGGAGGGGCGGCCAAGTCGTCGAGAGGACCCGCATAGGAAGGCGGCAGCCATCGATCACGACAGACCCCTGCCGCCCACAGCACCGACTACGGAAGTTCGAACGGCAGCTTGATCCCGTCCAGCGCGTTCCCGCAAGCGCAAGCCCGTTCCTCCGGCAACGCCTGCACCACCTGCCCCACCAGCGACCGCATCCGCTCCACGTTGCGCGCGAAGAACGCCATCACCTCTTCATGGGTGACCCCTTCGCCCGCCTCGACCCCCGCGTCGTGATCGGTGACAAGCGACATCGACGTATAACAGAGCGCCAACTCCCGAGCCAGCACAGACTCAGGAAACCCCGTCATCCCGACGATCGAGCACCCCATGCTCGCGAACCACTTCGACTCGGCCCGGGTCGAGAACCGAGGCCCCTCGATGACGACCAGGGTCCCACCGTCGGACACATCCCAGCCAGCAGCGCCCGCCACGGACACGGCGGCGGAACGCCCGTCAGGGCAGTAGGGGTCGGCGAACGACACGTGGACGGCGCCGCCCGCGTCGTAAAAAGTCTGGACACGACCGGAGGTGCGGTCGATGAGCTGGTCGGGCACGACCAACGCGCCGGGGCCCAGCTCGGCGCGCAGGGAGCCGACGGCGCTGGGGGCCAGCACCTGGCGCACGCCCAGGGAGCGCAGCGCCCACATGTTGGCCCGGTAGGGGATGCGGTGGGGTGGGAAGCCGTGGTCCCGCCCGTGGCGGGGGATGAAGGCGACGGTGCGGCCGCCGATGCGCCCGACCGTCACCTTGTCGCTGGGAGGCCCGTAGGGGGTCGCGACATCGATCTCCTCGGCGTCGTCGAGCAGGGAGTAGAACCCTGAACCGCCGATGACACCGATGTCTGCACGATTGACCATGGCGCCGACACTAGCGCCCCCGGCCCCACCCGGTGAGGCCGTCTCCGCCTTCCTGTGGACAACCCACTTCGGCGCTGGTCAGGCCGCCGGCGTGCTCGCGGGAGTGGTGCTGGCCGGGGTGCTCGTCTCGGCCGGCTTGCTCTCGGCAGCAGGCTTGGACGCCGTCGACGAGGTCGTGGACGACGACGTCGACGACCGGTTGTCGGTCCGGTAGAAGCCGGAGCCCTTGAACACGATGCCCACCGCGTTGAAGACCTTGCGGAGGCGGCCCTGGCACGCGGGGCACTCGGTCAGGGCGTCGTCGGTGAACTTCTGGACGACTTCGAGCTGCTCACCACAACTGGTGCAGGCGTACTGATAGGTGGGCACGCGGTCCTCCTCGACTTGGCACTCGACCCAAGTGACTGCTAAATGATAAGGCAATCGGCAAGCTGCAACGTTGCCGTGGGGGAGTTTAGTCCCCTGTCTCCCCATACCAGCCTGCGAGTTTGCCTCTGCGAGAGACCGCGCGCAGGCGCTTCTCCACGGTGCGGCGCTGGGCCGCGGTGGTCACGACGAGCAGCTGGTCGTCGCGGCGCAGGCGGGTGCTGCCGTCGGGGACGAACGAGTGGCCGTCTCTGACGACCATGGTGACGGCGGCGTCGGCGGGCAGGCGGAGCTCGAAGACCTCGACGCCGTGGAGCTTCGACTGGGGCGGGATCCGCACCTGGAGCAGGTCGGCGTTGAGCTCCTCCAGCGGGGCGGCCTCCACGTCGAGGTCGCGGGCCTCGCCGTCGTTCGACAGGCCCAGCACACGGGCCAGGAACGGCAGGGTGGGGCCCTGGATCAGGGTGAAGACCACCACGATCACGAAGACCTCGTTGAACAGCGCCTTCGCGCCGGGCACTCCGGCCGCCCACGGGATGGTGGCCAGGACGATCGGGACCGCGCCGCGCAGGCCGGCCCACGACAGGAAGACCTGTTCTCGCCAGCTGACGTGGTCGATGCGGGTGAGACGGACCGCCAGAGACGACAGGACCACCGAGATCGGGCGGGCCAGCAGCACCAGCGCCAGGCCGGCGACCAGGCCGGGGATGATCTGGCTGGGCAGCTCGTCGGGGCTGACCAGCAGGCCGAGGATGACGAACAGGCCGATCTGGGCCAGCCAGGCCGCCCCTTCGGCGAAGCCTCTGGTCGCGGCCCGGTGGGGGAGGCGGCTGTTGCCGATAATGAGCGCGGCGACGTACACGGAAAGGAAACCCGAGGCGTGGAGCAGGACCGCGCCGCTGTAGGCGATGAAGGCGACGGCCAAGACCGCGATCGGGTAGAGGCCCGAGGCGGGCAGCGCGACGCGGCGCAGCGCGTAGGCGGCGATGGGGCCGGCGGCGCAGCCGACCGCCGCGCCCGCGGCCAGTTCCCACAGGGCGGTGCCCAGAACGTTCCACGTGGTGGGCATGGGCGCGCTGACCTGGCTGAGCATCACGACGACGATCACCGTGGGGGCGTCGTTGAAGCCCGATTCGGCCTCCAGGGTGCCGGCCAGGCGGGGCGGCAGCGGGAGGCGGCGCAGCACGCTGAAGACCGCGGCGGCGTCGGTCGAGGCGAGGATCGCGCCCAGGAGCATGGCCGTGCGCCAGTCCATGCCGAGGAAGCCGAACACGGCCAGGGCCAGCACGATGATGCTGACCGCGACGCCGAAGGTGGCCAGCACCAATGCGGTCGGTACGGCCTTGCGCACGTGTTCCCAGTTGGTGGTCAGGCCGCCTTCGGCCAGAATGATCGCGAGGGCGATCAGGCCGATCTGCTTGGCCAGTTCGGCGTCCTCGAAGTGGATGCCGAGGCCCGACTCGCCGAGGGCGACGCCCAGGGCGAGGTAGAGCAGCAGTGAGGGCAGGCCGGTGCGGTGGGCGACTCTGACCGAGACCACGGCCGCCAGGACGATCACGGCGGACAGGAGGAGCCATCCGTCGATGTCCAGACGCACCAGGTCCCCTTTCGTGATTTATGTAGATTCTTTCACAGGAACAACACGGATCCCGGACGGCAACGCCGCGTACCGCACGCGCTGGTCATGCGGCTCGGCGGGCACGCCCGCACGCAGTTCCCCCTCGTTGAGGAGGGCCACGGTCGGCACGTTGGGGCCCACTCTCGCCAGGGCTCTGTCGTAGGAGCCGCCGCCTCGCCCGAGGCGTACACCCGAATGGGGATCGACGGCGAGCGCCGGGACGATCACCAGCGCGGCGGTCCTGATCGTGTCGACGCCGCGCCTGGTGTCGACCGGTTCCATGATCCCGTGGCGGCCCGGCGCCAGGGTGTCGGGACCGTCGTAGACCGCCCAGTCGAGGTCGTCGTCGTCGCGCAGCACCGGCAGGATCACGGTCGCGCCGTGTTTCCACAGGGCGAAGACCAGGCCCTCGGTGGACGGTTCCGTTCCGGTCGACCAATAACAGGCGACGAGGCCGGCCATCTGGACCCATGGCTGGTCAAGCAGGGTCTCCCTGATCCGGCGAGCGCTCTCACGGCGATCGTCGGCGTCCATGATGGAACGTTCACGCAGAATTTCGCGCCTCAGCTCGAACTTGTCCAAAGAGCCCTCCACTAGCCTTCATCCATGGGTGCTGACTTCGACTCCGTAACCAAAGCCGTCGTCCCCGCCGCCGGTCTCGGGACGCGATTCCTGCCCGCGACCAAGGCCACTCCGAAGGAGATGCTGCCGATCGTCGACAAACCGGCGATCCAGTATGTCGTCGAGGAGGCAGTCTCCGCGGGGCTGCTCGACGTGCTGATGGTCACCGGGCGCAACAAACGATCCATTGAAGACCACTTCGACGTGGCCGCGGAGCTGGAGGGCGCCCTCCGGGCGAAGGGCGACGAGAAGCGCCTCTCGCAGATTCAGGAACCCGTCGACCTCGCGACCATGCACTACGTCCGCCAGGGCGAGCCGAAGGGCCTCGGCCACGCCGTGTTGTGCGCCAAGCAACACGTCGGCCACGAGCCGTTCGCGTGTCTCCTCGGCGACGACATCATCGACCCCAACGACCCGCTGCTCAACCGCATGATCGAGGTACGCCAGCAGCGCGGCGGCAGCGTCATCGCGCTGATGGAGGTGCCCGAGGAGCAGGTCTCCCAGTACGGCTGCGCCGCCATCGAGGCGACCGACGAGGACGACGTCGTGCGGATCACCGACCTGGTCGAGAAGCCCCCGAAAGAGGAGGCGCCCTCGAACTGGGCCATCATCGGGCGATACGTGATCGACCCGGCCGTCTTCGAGGTGCTGGAGAAGACCCCGCCCGGCCGGGGCGGCGAGATCCAGCTCACCGACGCGCTGCGCACGCTCGCGTCGAGCACCCCCGAAGAGGGCGGCCCCGTCTACGGCGTGCTCTTCCGCGGCCGCCGCTTCGACACCGGCGACAAGCTGCAGTACCTGCAGACCGTGGTGGAGTTCGCGGCGCGGCGGCAGGACCTCGCCCCCGAGTTCCTGCCCTGGCTGCGAGAATTCCTGAATGAGGCACAGCCCTAGCGATCTCAAACCGGTCGATCGGCACCTCGCCGACATCCTGGCGACCGTCCGCCCTCTCGCGCCGCTCGAGCTCGACCTCGAGCGGGCGCTGGGGGCGGTGCTCGCCGAAGACGTGACCGCGCCGGTCGACCTGCCGCCCTTCGACAACTCGGCGATGGACGGCTACGCGGTCGTCGCCGCCGACCTCGCCGGTGCGCCGGTCACGCTGCCGGTGACCGAGGACGTCGCGGCGGGCGACCCGCTGGTCCGCGCGATCGGGCCGGGCCTCACCGCACGGATCATGACCGGGGCGCCGCTGCCGGCGGGCGCCGACGCGGTCGTGCCGGTCGAGTACACCGACGGCGGCACCGCCAACGTGGTCATCCACAAGCAGGTCGAGCGCGGCAACGCGATCCGCAGGGCCGGTGAAGATGTGCGGGTGGGAGACGTGGTCCTGGCCGCGGGCACGCGCATCGGCGCGGCCCAGATCGGCATGCTCGCCGGCGTGGGGCGGCGGCGCGTGCTGGTCCGGCCGGTGCCCCGGGTGGCCGTGCTCTCGACTGGCGCCGAACTCGCCGAGCCCGGCACCCCGCTCGGCCACGGCCAGATCTGGGAGTCCAACAGCTTCATGCTGGCCGCCGCGGTCCGCGAGGCCGGCGGCGAGGCGTTCCGCGTGGGCTCGGTGACCGACGACCCGCGTGTCTTCATGGAGACTCTGGACGCCCAGCTCGTCCGGGCCGACGCGGTGATCACCAGCGGCGGGGTCTCGATGGGCGCCTACGAGCCGGTGAAAGAGGGCCTGAGCCCGCTCGGCACGGTCAAGTTCGAGAAGGTCGCCATGCAGCCCGGCATGCCCCAGGGGTTCGGCGTGGTCGGCGACGACGAGATCCCGATCTTCACCCTGCCGGGCAACCCCGTCTCGTCGTATGTCTCCTTCGTCCTGTTCGTGCGCCCGGCCCTGCGCCGGTTGCAGGGCCTGCCCGCCGAGCTGCCCGCCTCGGTGCGGGCCGTGTGCACCGGCCGGCTGCGCTCGCCGCAGGGCCGCCGCTCCTACCTGCGCGCCGTGCTGGCCGGCGACCGGGTCACCCCCGCGCGCGGCCAGGGCTCCCACCAGCTCGCCGCGCTGGCCGCCGCCGACGCGCTGATCGTCGTACCCGAAGACGTGACCGAGGTCCCCGAGGGGACGACTGTTGAGGTGATCCCGCTGTGAATCTCACCCATCTCGACGAATCGGGCCAGGCCCGCATGGTCGACGTGTCAGAAAAACCCGTCTCTGTCCGTACGTCCACCGCCTCCGGTCGTGTGCTGCTCTCCGAGGAGGCCGTGGCGATCCTGAGGTCGGGCGACACCCCGAAGGGCGACGCGCTCGGGGTGGCCCGGATCGCCGGGATCATGGGCGCCAAGAAGACCCCCGACCTGATCCCCCTCTGCCACCCCATCGCCCTGCACGGCGTGAAAGTGGAGCTGACGGTGGTCGATTCCGGCGTCGACATCACCGCGTTCGTGAAAACGGCCGACAAGACGGGCGTCGAGATGGAGGCCCTCACCGCCGTGACCGTGGCCGCCCTCGGCCTGATCGACATGATCAAGGCCGTCGACCCCGCCGCCGTCATCACCGACGTGCGCGTCGAGGAGAAGACCGGCGGCAAGACCGGCGACTGGCGGCGCCCGTGATCCGCGCCCTGGTCATCACCGCCTCCAACCGCGCCGCCGAGGGGGTGTACGAAGACCGGTCGGGCCGGATCCTCCACACCCTCCTGGAGGAGCACGGCTGCACGGTCGACGGCCCCGTGGTGGTCCACGACGGTGAACCGGTGTATGAAGCGTTGGTGAAGGGGCTCGAGTCGGCGTACCACGTCATCGTCACCACCGGGGGAACCGGGCTGACGCCGACCGACCTGACCCCCGAGATGACCCGGCGCGTGCTCGACCGGGAGATCCCCGGCATCGCCGAGGCGATCAGGCAGGCCAACCGCGAGAAGGTGCCCACCTCGGTGCTCTCGCGCGGACTGTCGGGCCAGGCGGGCTCGACCCTGGTGGTCAACCTGCCCGGCTCCACCGGCGGCGTACGCGACGGAATGGCCGTCCTCGGCCCCATCCTCGGCCACGTGGTCGACCAGATCCGCGGCGGTGACCATCGCGTCTGATGGCGCGATTCGGTGAACAAGAGGGATGATTGACAAGTGGATCGACTTCGCGGCTGGCCCGCGACCCTGGCGGAGGGCCCCATCGGCCTCCGGCCGCTCCGGCTCCGCGACGTGCGCGTCTGGCGGGAAACCCGCCTGCGCAACGCCGACTGGCTGCGCCCCTGGGAACCCAGCAACCCCGAGACGCCCCTGTTCCGCACCGGCCTCAGCCCCTACGTCTCCATGGTCGGCACCCTCCGCCGCGAGGCCAGACAGGGCCTGGCCCTGCCGTGGGTCGTGACGTACAACGGCGCCTTCGCCGGCCAGCTCACCGTCGGCGCGATCGTCTGGGGCTCGGCCCGCTCCGCCCAGGTCGGCTACTGGGTCGACGGCGCCCAGGCCGGCAAGGGCATCATCCCCACCGCCCTCGCCATGGCCGTCGACCACTGCTTCTTCACCACCGGCCTCCACCGCCTCGAAGCCAACATCCGCCCCGAAAACCACGCCAGCCGCCGCGTCGTCGAAAAACTCGGCTTCCGCGAGGAGGGCGTACGCCGACGGCAACTCCACATCGACGGAGCGTGGCGAGACCACATCTGCTACGCGTTGACCGTGGAAGACGTGCCCAGGGGCCTGCTCGTCCAGTGGCGCCGCGCCCGAGACTCATCGGCCGCACGTCACGGCGAGTCCCCGTAGGCGACAACAGCTTCGACGATCTCGCGACACACCGGACCGAATGCTCGTCAATCAGTGACACGCCGCCTTACGGTGCGTGACGTGAGCATGCAGGCGGGCGGAGACCGGGAGGAGAGCAGCCGATGAGCAGCGTCCTCCTATATCTGGCCATCGTCGCAATGTGGCTCGGCGTCCTCGTTCCGATGTGGCTACGCCGCGACCGCTATGTCCTAATGGACGAAGACAAGGACAACACCGAGGGCGACACCTTGATCGAAACCCCCGATCAAGCCACCCCCTCACCCACGACTGCGGAATCGTCGCAATCACCGGAAGAGGAGGCATCGGTGTCCGACCCCGCGGCCTCCTCCGACCCCCAGTACGCCACCAACCGCCGCAGAGCCCGCATCCGGGTCCGCCGGCGCCGCACCCTGCTGTGGTGCGTGGCCATGGTGCTCGTCTCCTCCGTGGCCGCCTTCCTCGGCGCGGTGCCGTGGTGGGGCGTCGTGCCGGCCGCGCTCCTTCTCGGGCTGTACGTGACGTTGCTGCGAGTGGCCTCCAAGCTGGAAGACGAGCAGCAGGACCTGGCGGCCCGCGTACGGGCCGATCGGATGCGACGGGCGCGGCAGGAAGCCCGGCGGGCCGCCGAGGCGGCTCTGGAGGCCGAGATCATCGAACTGGAGAAGAAGCGCGGGGGCGTGTTCGACCAGTACGCGGATCACCGGCGAGCGGTGGGGGACTAGGCGTGGATGGCGCGAAGGGGTGCTGGAGTTTGGTAGCCTAGATCTCGTTCACGGGGCTATAGCGCAGTCCGGTAGCGCACTTCGTTCGCATCGAAGGGGTCTGGGGTTCAAATCCCCATAGCTCCACTCATGAACTTGCAGGTCAGAGGCCAGTTCCGCTCAGCGGGGCTGGCCTTTTTGATCTTCTGAGTGACAAACTGAGTGACTGCGCCCGATCGCGTCCTGAGGGGCCTCAAGGCGCGCTTGCGGCCACCTGTGTATCTAGATCGTCCTTTGGCAAATCCTCCAAAGCGCTGCTGGGCTTCACGCCCAGCTGAGGGCGGCGCTGGCCTTCAAGTACGAGAACGCCGTCGCTGACAGCCGCTCCCTACGTGCGGCGACCCATGCGAGGGACGGGGGTCACGTTCACTTCCTCAACGCGGCCATCGCTGGGACTGTCGATTTTCCTTTATATGCACGATCGTCCAAGTTATGTCAACTATGAGAGTTTAATCCGAATTGATGTACTTCCTGTGCTTGCGGCCGATTGATTGATGCCATTGGTGCCAATAAATCCAACGTAATGGAATTTTTTTGGGGCATGCCTAAATCTATATAGTGACTGACTAATTTCGCGCATTACGCGAGACCCCCTTGTGTTCTGTAGTTTTGGATGGTCGAAGTGGTTGCTTGTCGCCGTTAAAAAGTGCGATGCCAGTCCATGAATAGATTTATGTCGCGATCAAATCGCGCTTTGGGTCCGCAACTTAACTTCTCCGCAGATGTTGTCGCTAGTTTTATTTCACGCGCCAGACACTGCTTCCACATTCTTCGTGTGCTTGTAATGGGCTATTAACAAAGAAGGGCTCGAAGTTGCTCGTCATAGCGGCCGGACCGCGCGCCCGGTCGACTCAGGAGCCTGCCGAGTCAACAGTGAGAGGGGGTGGCGCAAATGGCTGGGCGGCGCAAGAATCGGGGCCCGTCCGACGCCGGGGAACCGGCTTGGGTGTCGATTCTCGCGAGAGTCGTTGCTGAGACGGTCGGGGCAATCCTCGACCGTCTCATGCGAGGGGGATAAATCGTCGGGCAGCTGCTAGGAGCCATGTAGCCAACTCCTAGCAGCGCCTCTAACGCGCGGGCCTTCGTAGAACGCACCCACGGGCTGCGGAGGCCCGCTACGTCGAAGGATAGCAACGCACGTCATGATTCCAGGTCGGCTTTGCCTGGCGCAGTGAGATGTGTGTCCAGCTTCACCAAGGTCAAAGGCCAGTTCCGTCGACCGGAACTGGCCTTTTGATTTTCTAAATGGTTAAGCCTTGAAGATATCGTCCATGGCCTCAGCGCCCTCCAACAGCATGGGCCGGAGTTGCTTCCTGTAGACGAGTTCAGTGACCTTGGTGTTGCTGTGGCCGACCAGGCGCGAGATGTTCTCGATGGGGACGCCGCTGTCCGAGAGCAGGGAGACGAAGCTGTGCCGCATCTCGCGCGGCGTCCACTCCTTCTCGTTCAGACCGGCCTTCTTGAGGACCTTCCGGAAGGCGCGGCGGACATTGTGTGAGTCGAGTTGAGTGCCGACCGTCGAGGCGAACACGAGGTCGTTCTCCTGCCACCGCTTCCCGGCAGCCTTGCGGGCGACGGCCTGACGCTCCTGATGGGCCTTCAGCGCCTCAGCGCAGCGCTTCGGCATGGCCAGCGTGCGCCGGGACATCTGAGTCTTGGTGTCGCCACCGGCCCGCACGGACCGCCACACCATGATGGACGCGGGTTCGCCCTTCAGGGCGACGTGCGACCAGGTCAGGGCGCGGAGCTCCTCCGTACGAGCCCCGATCAGCAGAGACAGGACGATGTACGCGTTGAGCAACGTCCCGTCCGCCGCGTCCAGGACGGCTTCCGCCTGGTTGAAGGTCAGGGACTTGGACGGGCGGCCCGGCCGGCCTTTCGGGATCTCGCACAACAGGACCACGTTGCGCTTCACCTTGTCGCGGGCCTGGGCGCGGTTGACCGCGCGGAGCAGGATCGAGCGGACCTCACGCAGGGACCGGGTGCTGAGGACCTTCGAGCGGTCGGCCAGCCAGGTGTCAACTTCGTCGGCGGAGAGCTCGGCCAGCTTGCGGGCGCCCAGGCAGGCGATCACGTGTTTCTGGCCGAGGATCTTGCACTTCTCGACGGTGGCGGAGTCTCGGCCGCTGAGGCCGAACAGGAGCCAGTTCTCCACCGCGTTCGCCACGGTGTATCCGGCCGAGGAGACGAGGAGGCCCTCCTCCCAGTCGCGGATGATCTGCTTCAGGCGTGCCTTCGCTTCGGTCTTCGTCTTGCCGCTGGCCTTCTTGACGATGCGCTTGCCCTTCGGGGTGTAGCCCACCGTGAGGGATGCGATCCAGCGCTGACGCTCTTCGTCCCAGTGGAGACCGCCGTCTCCCGGGCTACGTCGCTTGGTCATCAGGCTCCCGCCTCCCGCTCCAGAAGAGTGATGTAGTCGGCGATGGCGCTCGCGGGCACCAGCCGGGTCCGGCCCTCCTTGACCGACCGCAGACGGCCGGACCGGATGAGTTCGTAGATCACCGTGCGGCTCAGGCCGAGCAGGTCCATCGCGGTGGCGACCCGATAGAGGCGGAAGGACGTCAGCTCACTTGCCATGGGCGGTCCCCGTTCCCTTGAGCTCGGCGGCCAGGGCGGCTTCACCAGGGGTGAGGCCCTGACCGGCATAAGTCCACGAGCCGAGGACGAGCGTCGTCGCCGGGTCGCGGGTGATGCGGATGCGGAAGTCGGTGCGTGCCTGACGGAGGCGCGTCAGCGTGGTCGAGTAGCGGCGGCTCTTGGTCGAGAAGTGGCCCCGGAATCCGAGCATGTGAGCCCACTCGCGGAGCCGGAGGTGGGCGTACTCGGGATGGGCGATGTGGTTGCCGAGCCGCCAGGCGGTGCGGATCAGTTGGGCGGTGTGGTCGGGCACGCCCTGGGCCTTGAGCCGGGCGATGTCGTGAGCCCTGACCGGCCGGTCGAGCGTGCCGGAGGTCTCGGCCGACTTGGTGGCGTACTTGGCGACGTATCCGGCGACGGCGCGTTCGGTGATAGCGCCGGAGGCGGTGATGACGGAGACGTCGATCTGTCGTCCCCAGCGGAGAGGCTTGTCCAGGCCGGGGACGTCGAGGCTGACCGCGAGCGCGGCCGACCGTATTGCGTCCCCGAGCAGTTCAGCGGTGGCCCACGGCGGCGGTGTGACGAGCCCGGTTGATGAGCGGCCGTCGAGTCGGATGACCGCGTGGAAGTGGACCAGGCCGCGCGCCTGGTACTCGGCGACCTTGGCGAAGGAGACCCGGGTGGTGGCGTCGAAGGTGGTCCGGGACAGTCCGGCCGTGTTGGCCAGGTGACGGCGCAGGTAGATGGTGAAGCGCCGCCAGAGGTCTCCGGCGTGGGCGTTCCACAGGACGTGGCCGGTGTAGTCGTAAGTGCCCGGGTCGATGGCCTGGCCGATACGCGGGTCGCCGGCCTTGTGCCAGTGGCGGCAGGACGGGCCGGTTCGCCGAGGGTGGCAGACCACGGTCTTGCCGTCCTTGCCGGGACCGCGATGGACCGGGCCGAAGGACGGCGCGGTGAGCGTGGCCAGCACGCGCGGGTGTGCGCTGACGGTCGAGGGCACGCCCTTGTCCCCGCCGAGGAGTCCGGCGCGGATGAGGTGGAAGGTGTCGCGGCGGTAGACCTCGGCGCAGGCCGGGCAGCGGGACGCGCGGCGGTTGCCGCACCTCAGCAAGAGATGCCCGTGCGGTTCGGCGCTGGTGTCGTACGTGCTGACGATCTGGCCGGTCTGGGTGTCGAGCGTTTCGGTGTGGCCGGTGAGCCGCATCGGCTCGCGGCAGCCGCCCAGTCGTTCGACCTGGTCGAGCCAGCGGTTCAGGTCGTGGCCGGAGCGGCGGGCCAGGTCGCGGATGACCGGGCCGATGAGGTCGCTCAGCGCGGTCGGCGTCACCTGAGCGACTTCAGGGCGTGCGAAAGACAACGGTTCTCCTGGTGAGCTATGAGATGCGGCGCGAGGCGGGAGCTGGCAGGCGTCGACCGCCTCGCGCCGAGAGTTCAGATGCCGTGGTTGTCGATGCCGGTGCCCAGGCAGTCGAGGCAGGTGACGGCCTCGCCCTGGTCGTCGTTGACGAGACCGGTTCCGCCGCAGGTGCAGCAGCGGGAGCGGATCACAGGATGCCGGTGCCGCTGCAGTCGAGGCAGAGCGCCCAGGTGTCGAACTCGGCGATGGAGCGGCCACGCCTGACGATGACGGTGTCTTCGATCTGGCCTTCGCCACCGCAGGTCAGGCAGGGGACGGGCTTCTTTCGAGGCATGAGAATCCCTTTCAGGCCGCGTAGGCGTTGTACTCGTCGTCGCTGATCGGGACGACGTCGGCGGTCGTGATGTCGGCCCAGGTCGGGCGCAGATGGGCGTAGGTCACCGCGGCTTGCTCGGCTTGTTGCTCGCTGACGTACTCGGATCGGGCCTTGTACCAGCGGCCATCTGCGCCGGTGACGACGGCGAGACCGGGAGTCTCGGCGGGGATGAGCCGGGCGGCGTTGAGCGCGGCCGGGTCCATGTCGCCGAGTGTCATGTTCGCCGTCTCAGGGTCGTTGACGCGGTGGCAGACGCGGCCGGAGAGCTGGGCGCGGAGCGCGGTGACTCCCGGGCCGAGGTCGGAGCCGACCCGCTGGCCGCAGATGACGAGGTAGACGCCGAACGCGCGGCCGAGCTGGGCGATGCGGATGAGGTTGGTCGCCGTCGCGGCGATCTCGTCCTTCTCGGACTTGTCGGCCATCAGGAACAGCTCGGCGACCTCGTCGACGAACATGATGACCGGGACGGGTTGGGCGTCCTCGGGAAGCTGCCAGATGTTGCGCACCCGATGGTCACGGCAGGTGGACATGCGCCGCTTGATCTCGTCGATGAGCCGGTTCAGGACCGCCGTCATCTGCGCGCGGTCGGTGGCGAGCGCCGTCAGCCGATCCTCGTACGGGGTGAGCTCGACCCCGCCCTTGAGGTCGCACCCGATGATGGCGAGAGGTTGCGGTGCCAGACCGCAGATGAGCCGGTTGATGAGCGTCGACTTGCCTGACTGGGTCGCCCCGGTGATGAGCCAGTGCGGCATGGTGGTGAAGTCGATGACCCAGGGCGCGTTGGTCTCCAGCCGTCCAACACAGACCTTGAGGAACTGGTCGACGACGGAGGCGCTGACCGAGGTGAGCGGGTCGTACACGGTCGCTTGAAGCTGGACCTTGCCGGGTTTCCAGCGCAGGACCCGGACGGAGTGCACGCGCCATGCGTGGCCGAGGTGGTCGAGCTTGGCGGTGTAGTGGTCGGGCGTCTGGCCGTCCGGGAGGCGTACCCACAGCTTGAAGCCGTGCCGCAGTGGCAGGACCAGGCCGAGCCCAGGTGCCTTGTCGACCTGGACGCGGCGTATCCGGCGCTTGTCCTCCCGGCCCTTCGTGAGCAGGTCGAGGGCGGTGATGCCGTCGAGCGTCCATCGGATGCGGCGCCGTTTGGTGCTGAGCCCGCACCCGGCCGCGACGTTCCCCCACGTGAGGTAGACCCGCGCGGCCCGCAGGGGGTAGCCGACGCCGAGCCAGAACGAGGCGGGGTGCAGGTGACGCCAGGTCACCAGCAGCGCGGCGAGGAACGGGAGGACACCCCCGATCGGGGCGAGTGAAACCAGCAGGTCGGTCATACTTGGTGCCTCTCTTCGGTGAGCGAAGGGAAGGCCCCGGGAGCAGGGGAGCTGGCAGGCTTAGGCCCGCTCCCGGGGCGTAGACGTGGCCTGGTCAGGCGGCCTTGCCGTTGGCCGGGACGATCGTCTCGGCGCGAAAGCCGAGCCCCGATCGGCCGTTCATCTGCCAAAAGAAGGCGGCTAGGCCGACCGGCCGGACCTGAACCCCCTCAGGCAGGCTCGGGAAGGTCGCGGACGGGAAGGTCACGACGATCACCGGGTTGCGGCGGTCGTCGTTCGGCTTGGGCAGCAGCGGGACGGTGTAGAGCTCCCGGCCTTCGGCGTCCCTCTTGATCTCGCCAGTGGCGCGGTCGACGATCTTCGCTTCCGCCTCACCGGCGACGACGAAGGACAGGGCCGAGAGGTCCACGGGGATGTTGCGCATGCTGAACACACCTCTTGTCGGTTGGTTGTTGCCGCGATCGGTGGCGGCCTGAGAACGCAGAAAGCGCCTGTGCTGGTGCTGCGATCCCCCGGTGTAGCAGGGACCTCAGCGCCAACACAGACGCTACCTGGTACTTGCAGTATTAGCTAGTACTTCAAGTACTAGTCCTAGTACTTTTTCTACGCGCCGATCCGATCAGCGAGTTCTCGCAGGTCAGAGGCGGGTGGGTCCTGCATGGTGAGCAGGTCGGACACGAGCTGACGCGCCATGCGGTGGTTCCGGAGCTGCTCCGGCGTGATCCTCTCCGCGTCCAGGAGTGCGCTCGTGGCCTCGGCGACCTGGCGGCGCTGAGCGTGCGCGCGGGCCAGGTCGATGTGCAGCCGGGCGCGGCGCTCGCTCGACAGCGTGGACGTGTCGACGGCCGTGCCGACCCGGAGGGCGTGACCGGCGTCGCCGAGCTCGACCGCCACGGCGACCTCATAGAGGGCGACGTTGGCCGGGCCGAACTCGGTGTTGTAGTCGTTACGCCCTTCGCCGAGCTTCTCGGCGATGCTCCGGGCGCGGGCGAGGTGCTCGTACGCGGCGTCGGCCTGGTTGACGCGAGAAGCGGCGACGGCGCGTTGCAAGGTGAGGCCGCCCCACAGAGACATGGCTTCGGGCTTGCCCTGCTCGGCGAGGAACCACAGCGCCTCTGCGGCGGTGCGGGCGGTCTCCTCCGCCTGGTCGAAGTGGCGCGCGCCGAGGAAGACGAAGCCGAGCCGGAAAGCGCCGGCCCCGACCATCAACGGGTCACCGCCACGCTCGGCCGCGACCATCGCGCGGTCGGCGGCGATCCACGCGGCCTCAGGCTCACCGAGCTTGGCCAGCGCGGCCGAACACGCCTGATAGAGGGCGGCGAGCATCTCGTACAGCTCCGGGCGGCGCTCTTCCGGAGCCGAGCGGGCCGCGCCTTCCAGTACGGGGATGAGACTGCGCAGCAGGTCGCCGAGCTCGACGTACTGGCTCTCGTGGGTGAGGTGCCAAGCCCGCTCGACCTGCGGGCGGATCTCGTTGGCCGGGGGAACGGGGGCGGCGTGCAGCATCGCCTTGAGGATGTGCGCGCCGGAGAGCACCAGGCGGAGGTTGGCCGAGCCGGGGATCTCCTCGGTGGTGGCCGCGACGATGGGGGCTTCGGCGGCGAGCTCCGATAGGGGGACTTCGAGGGTCTCGGCGACCTTCTCCAGGACCGACATGCGGTCGATCTTGCGCACGCCGCGCTCGACCTGGGAGACCCAGGCGACCGAGCGGCCGACGAGCTGGGCCAGCTCTACTTGGGAGAGACCGCGTCGCTTTCGCTCCTGGGCGATGCGTCGGCCCAAAGCGCGTTGGTACTCGTCGCTCATGGGGTCGTGACCTTGCCGACCTGGAGGTCGAGCCAGTCGACTTCCACGCCGGACAGCAGTTCGTCACGGGCGCCGAGGAACCGCTTCGTGTGCTCCTGCTCCTCGTGAGCGTCGAAGGCGTCGCGGTCGCGGTAGAGCTCGTAGAAGATCCGCAGGAGTGGCTCACCGTCGACCTTGTGGACGGTGTAGACGAGCGTGCCCGGCTCGTGCGCCTTGATCCCTTCGATGGTCTCGCCGATGAGCTGATCGAACGCGTCGGCGGCGGCCTGGTCCTTGCAGGTGAAGCGGACTACTAGCCCGAACATGGCACCTCTCCCCTCGTGGTGGACGTGTCGGAAACGCCACCTCGCATCTGATCAGCACTTATTGTGCGGGGCAAGTACTCGAAGTGGCTTGTACTCTCAATACCATAACAGTACTTTAAGTACCGATAGCGATCTGACCGCGTTTGGCCTGCGTGATCGTGAGGTGCCCGAGATGAACGCCCCCGCCGTCGAGTGGCGTCAGACCTTCCCCGGAACCGCCCAGCAGGTCGCGCGAGTGCGCCGATTCGTGGCGCTGCACCTGGGGGACCGGCGCGAGGTCGATACGGCTCAGCTGATCGTTTCGGAGCTGTCGGCGAACGCCGTGAGGCACACGAACAGCGGGGAGCCCGGAGGCCGGTTCTCGGTGACGTTACGGGTCGAGGGTGATCAGCTGTGGATGGGGGTTCTCGACGAGGGCGGCCGGGCCGTGCCCGAGGTGTGCAAGGCCGACGAGCGGGCTGAAGGTGGACGAGGGCTTGACCTCGTTGACCACCTGGCGGAGTCGTGGGGCGTTCACGGGGACGAGCGGAGCCGGACCGTGTGGGCGACGGTTTCGCTGTCGCCCCGGTTGCCCTGTTCAGGAAGGAGTGCCTGAGCCCGCATCCCGAACGGGCGCAGGAGGATCAGCGGGAGCTGACGTGGCGGGCGCCGGTTGGGGATCGGCCACCACGGGTGATCGAGTGGACGTGTGACTGTCTGCCGACGGTGTACGAGCTCTGCGAGAGCGGGGGACAGGCGTACTTGCGCCGGACCAGCCGCGGGAAGGTCGAGGAGACGCCCCGGGTGAACGTGAACGAAGGGCGGGCCATGTGGTCTGACCTGTTGGCGGGGCGTGCTCAGTAGCTCTGATGCCGGGAGCTGGTTACAACCTTCTTTACGGGTTCAAGCCGCCGCCCTGCGGGCGTCGGCGGCGCGGGGCGGCCAGGCGCGGCCGGGCATGCGGCCTCTTCGGGCCGACCCGTCCGCGCCACCTTCCCGCGCCCGATCCAGGGACGGCGGTCTTGACCGCGTAGCCGGGTGAGAACCAGCTTCGGGCGGGAGCTACGGCGGTGCCGGCCACAAGGAGCCAAGGGCCTTTTCGCCTCCGGCGGGGGAGTCCGGCCCCGAGGTGATCGCGGGTGCAAGACGTGGCAGGTCCGTAGTTGGTGGCGGGGGGATCACCTCGCACACCGTCGTCCCAGGCAAGCCCAGCAGACCGGAGGCTCCGGCTCAAGCCCGGCTGTGCACGTAGGGCAACCAGCGGGCGAGGAAGGTCACCGGGAGCATGTACACGCGAAGCCGAGCTTGCCCCTCCGCCACCGGCCCGCTGCCCCTCCGGGGTGGGACGACGGCGTACGAGGTGATCAGTTGATGCGGAAAGGTTTGCTTCTAGCTCCTGCTGATACATAGCGTTAGCACCGCTAGTCTCGCAACAGTTGGTTCTCATCTACCGGCTCGCCTCTGGCAGGCGAGGCAAGATCCGAGAGCTAGATTAGCGTCGGATAATGCATCACAAAAACTAATGACCAGGAGCAGGGAGCCGGGCGGCTGAGATGCTTATCAGCGAGATAGTGATCGAGAACATTAAGGGATTCGGAGCAAAAGAAGCCGGTGTAGCGCTCGACTTCGTACGGGAAGATGGAAGTCTACCCAGATGGGTTGTAGTCGCAGGCCGGAACGGGGCGGGTAAGTCGTCCTTTCTTCAGTCGATTGCGCTGGCTATTGCAGGACCATCCGCTGCAAGAACCCTTCGTGAGACATTCGCAGATTGGATTCGAGAGGACGTCGACGAAGCCTACGTGAAGACACGTCTGCGATTTTCTGACTTTGATGCCTTTGCTCCTGGGCGAGTTCCGAAGTTTGAGCCATGGTCGGGCTTGAAGTGGATTCGTCAAGAGGAAGGTCCGGAACCGTCTATCGAAAAGACAAGAGACAAGGTACGCGAGAATTGGGATCCGGTGCGGGGTCCATGGTCGGCCAATCCGCAGGGATGGTTTCTAGCAGGTTACGGACCATTTCGACGTCTCTCGCTAGCTCCAACCGAAGCGCAGCGACTGATGATGACTCCAGGTAGACCTTCCAGCCTGGCGAGCCTCTTTAGAGAAGAAGCGTCTCTCTCTGAGTCTGTTCTGTGGCTTCAACAACTCTATCTCCGAAGGCTTGAGGGCTCTGAAGACGCCGACCGTGTAGAGAAAGCCGTACTGAAGCTCTTGGGGGATGGGCTACTGCCAGAGGGCATGACAGTAAAGCGGGTAACTTCGGATGGCTTGTGGATTACCACTCCGGACGGTATAGAGCTTCCTCTTCGGTCGCTAAGTGACGGATATCGAACAGTTGCTGCACTGGTTCTCGACTTGGTGAAGCAGCTATACGCCGCATTTGGTGATCTCAAAGAAATAGGTGGGGAAAAGATTGCGTTTGGCCATTCGGGTGTCGTTCTTATTGATGAGATTGATGTTCATCTCCATGTTTCCTGGCAGCAGAGGATTGGCTTCTGGCTAAAAGAGCACTTTCCTAACCTGCAATTCATTGTTAGTACGCACAGCCCTTTCATTTGTCAGGCTGCCGATGATAAGGGCCTAGTTCGCCTTTCCGCTCCCGGTGAAGGAGAGGGGGCAAGAATCGTGGAAGGAGAGTTGTTTAATCGAGTCGTAAATGGCACGGCGGATGACGCGGTTCTGACTGATCTGTTCGGTTTGGAAACCCCTTATTCGCGGCCTACGCTTGAGCTGCGAAACGAGGCGGCAAGCCTAGAGATGAAGGCGGCCTCTGAACATATCTCTGTTAGCGAGCAGGCTCGACTCAAGGAGATAAAATCCAGGCTGCCGCGGACTCCGTCGAAGGATGTAGCGGATGCTATCCAGCAGTTGACGCTAAGTTTCGACGATGCAGAAGATTGAGAGGCTCCCGCTCGGCAAGTTGGAGCAGAAGAAGCTTGATGATCTTTCCTTGGAAGTTGCACGCTCCAAGGATCCGAAAGCTACGGCGACGAAGCTTTGGGAGAAGCTGGATCGAAGACTAAAAAGTGAAGTTCAGGCTGTCCTTGCCCGGATGAGCTCAGGGCTTGAGCGATGCATGTACTGCGAAGATAGCCAGGGGACTGACATTGAACATTTTCGACCCAAGTCTGCATATCCAGATCATGCTTTTTCTTGGCTGAACTACCTACTGGCCTGCACGCGTTGTAACAGCAACCATAAACGTACTTTGTTTCCGTTGGGCTCTGATGGTGATGCTCTTCTAATTGATCCCACGGTAGACGACCCTTCGGCTCACTTGCAGTTGACCCCAACTACTGGTCTCTATGTAGGTATAGATGCGAAGGGCGATGCAACTATCGGCGTCTGTGGATTGAATCGGGACGTATGTGCAAGCGGAAGATCGAATGCATGGACGGCGATCGAATACCTGATCCCTTCGTATGTTAAAGCTCTGGAGAGCGGCTACTCAGATAAGGCATTCAAGATTCTTAAGGTGTTGCGCGAGTACCCTTTTCAGTCGGTCAGAGTGGCAATGGTAAAGGTCTTTTCGGAAGCGCAAGATCCTGGGCTGCTGCTTTCTGCTGAAGTTATTTCGGCGTTCAGGGAATACCCGGAACTGAAATAATCTGCGCGCCCTGCCGGCGTGGTGGACTGCTCATGCGGTGCAGGCCTCATAGCCACTCTTGTACGAAGTCATCGTCATAGTCCTCATCTCCATTCATCATGAGGATTGCGCGACCCTGGTTGATGAGACCTTCAGAGTCAGGTATGGCGCAATTCGCGCAGACTTCGCAACCATAGTTGTAGTCATAGTCGAGTTCTCCATTGAACGCTGACTTGTAGTCGGCTCGCGCTTCCGAGACGTCGAAGCTCTCTTCGCATCTGACACATGTCGCCATGCCGATACGGTACAAGCTTTGGCCTCTCACAGTGAGCTATAAAGCCAGCTGCACCTCTGCTGCTTGAGTACAGATCCCTGCCGCAGGTTCTACGCGGGCGGGTTGGTGAAGCGCGGTCCCGACATCTAAAAATGACCAATGACTCAGTGGGCGGGTTTGCTAGGTCGGCCTGTCGGTCGCTTGCCAGAGCGACTCAGGCTCGATGGGTTGAGGCGTCCATCGCCCCTCGGGTCCGCGTCGATGGCGGAACGCTAAGGCATGCAGGGTGAGTGACAAACTGAGTGACAACGGGTGCGTACACCGGCGGACGCTGCCGATCATCGATGGACCGAATCACCAGGTCAACGGCCCAACAGGCTGGATAGAGCAGGCTGGGCAAGTGGCTTCGCATCGAAGGGGTCTGGGGTTCAAATCCCCATAGCTCCACTCATGAACCTGCAGGTCAGAGGCCAGTTCCGCTTAGCGGGGCTGGCCTTTTTGATCTTCTGAGTGACAAACTGAGTGACTGTCCTCGACGATCCGAGATCATGTATGCCGACGTGGATGGCGGCTGGCTCGCCGAGAGCGGCATCCAACGGCGTGCGCCAATGAGGAGCACAACGTAGGTAAGCCTGCAGAGTGCTACAAGGCTGCGGTTACCAGGGATCACGCCGGATATGAGGTGATTACCCCACTGCGCAGATCAGGTGTTAAGCATGCTGCTGAGGTTCAAGCCGCAGTCTCACCGTGGCGAACGCTGTAGCCAGGACCCATCACTCCTCTGGTGCCGAAGCTCTGAGCGTTGCAACCGAGTTGTGGTTCACCGTCTTGACTGTGGTCGCTGGCATAGCCGCCTGGCCGTATGGCTGCAGAGCCCCATGTCTTGCATTCTCGGAAGGAACTGAGTCCGCATGGGTAGTCCCTACCAGCAAGGTCGGAGCATGTCCGCAAAGCATGGCAGCTGAAGCCTGCACACCCGCTGAGCTGGAGAAACGGGGCTATCTAGCGTCGGTGCCTATAAACGTGAAGGCACCACTTCTGCGCTGGAGCGATGGCCTGCGACATTCCAGTCAACAGAGGACATGTTTTGGCTCGCAGGCCTGCTAACGAGGGGCTAATCAGGACTACGATGCCACAATGACCGACGATCGTGACCGCATGCTGCCTGCCGAGGATAGCGAAGGCGGGGATCTTGACGAGTTCCGAGCTCTCGTAAAGGCGGCGTTTGAGCAAGCGCTCAGCAGTGGGAAGTCGACCTGGGAGGAAATGACTTCGGCTGTCCTGAAAAATCGGTTGCTCAATCTTACGCAAGGGCAGTTCACGGAGAGTCGTTACGGATCTCCGAACTTTATCCATCTTGTGCATAAAGTCCCGGATCTCCTTAGCGTTACTAGCAGCAAGCCGCCATTCAATCTGAGGATCAACTCTGCCGCCGTAAGCTCAAAAGAAATTAAGGTCGATCAGGGGATACCCCCCCTTGTTAGCGCAGGAACGTTCGCTCCACTAACGGAGAAGGATTGGCGCAAGGCGCGAATTAGAGATGATTTGTGGCGTGCGGTTCTGGACTATGCGAGCGGAGAGACTTACGTACTGGATATTGAAAGCGGCCATGCTCGGCCGGGGACATCGAACGACTCGAATCTTCCGCTCGCCCCAACAGTTTCCAGCGACGCCGTTGCGTCGTGGAGGAATGAGTTTATCGAGTCGCTCGCGCTACCAGTAGCGGAAAAGTTTGCTGAAGAGCTACGGGTATGGAAGGCAGGTAAAGGGCGCCAGTCTGACCTTCCTCATAGTGTCCGCGGGCTTTGGTCGGGATTCATAAAGAAAAAAGTAAGCGGCATATTGTTTGAGTGGTTTGACAGGCTGGGCGAGTCGCCGCCCAAGGACCTGATTCAGACGCCAAATAGCCGAGTTGTCCCGCCTGCTGAAGCAATTCAAGAAGTTGTTCATACGAGACAGTTGAGAGATTATATAATCCGCGCCATTCGGGTAATGACCTATGAAGAGCTCGTCCAGGTTACGCTGCCGGCGTCAGTCATGCTTCGCGCTTCAGATCAGGAGAGTCGGTAGGGGTGGCCGAAGTCTCGGAGGCGGAAGTAAGCGTTCCGAAGGGTCTGGGGCCAGGTGATACTCCTAGCTCCCTTACGTGGCCTCGCAGCCTTTGGCTCGTACTGCCAGCGAATCCCAGCAAGACACAGCTCGAGACGATAAAGAAATTTCGCGCACAGTTTGGTAATGAGAAGGAGATCTCGGTATCAGAAGTTCGGATTGAGGAAAGAAGGGGCGCTGGGGGTATGGTTTTCCCGCTTATCTCTGCGCAGGATATTTCTGGCCTTTATCGTCGAGCTCATCGGGCTCGGACGGTAGTGATTGCGTTCGGCAGCGCAAAAATTCTCCTGGATGGTAGGGAGTTGCCCAGCAACAAGGGCTGCATGTCTTTGGAAAAATTCATTAGATACAAGTGCTTCTATGTATTGATCAGTAGGCTGGAAGAGGTTGAAAAGGGCTGGGCGAAGGCCCTGGATTGGATGAATGAGCGTCACTGTGAGGGCCCGAATGACCCGCGCTGTTTTCCTGTTGCAGCATTTGATGCCCAGGGCGAATGTTCATTAGACAGTGCAGCGGGGCGCCAGGAGTTCATTGCGCTGCATAAAGAGACAAAGTCGAGCAAGCATCTCACGGATGCATGCGGCCGTACTTGGCAGCGAGGGCCAGATCATTCGCGTGATCTAATTCAAGTTGCGGGGACGACTCTGCCGATTGGATTCCATTGGGACGTTCAGGCGGCGCGCAATAGCACTATCGCAACGGGTTGGGAGGTGTGGCATCTGCCGAAAGGTGGCTACACAAATATTCACCCAGATGCTATGGTGCGGGGCGGTCATGCTACTAAGAAATACCCGTCTTCCGCTGGCTCGAGTAAGCCGAAGACGCCAAAAGCGGCTCGTAGCCAGGCGCGTCGAAAAAAGTGATAAAAAAAATGCCCCGCATGGCGGGGCATTTCATCGGGGCTTAATCTCAAGAACTTGCGCGACAGTACGATGCAGATCGCCCATTAAAACTTCAAAGTCTGTGGCATTCAGCGTGTAACGCCGAACGCGATAGCGTAGTCTTAGCCCGATGGAGCTCTGCGTACCGTCACTACGTTTCTTTGAGACTGGCTCTCAGTAGTAGCTACCACTGAAGGCCTGTCCACGGAGTGTTGCCACCCGGCAGACAACCTCAAGGTATCACACGGTCATCGTTCTGACAGGTCAGGCCATGTCTTGCTTCAGCAGGGCTGCTCTTCCCAGGTCGCCGTGATTGTCTGACACTCGCAACGTCGCAGTCCTACAGCTATCTACTAGCTAGTGACCAGTTCCGCTGGACGGAACTGGTCTTTTCGACCTTCCGAGCTCTAACTAGGTCACTCCGACGCGAAGATGCTGTCCATGGCTTCAGCATCCTCTATGAGCATCGGGCGAAGCTGCTTCCTGTAGACGAGCTCGGTGACCTTGCTGTTGCTGTGGCCGACTAGGCGCGAGATGTTCTCGATGGGGACGCCGCTGTCCGAGAGCAGGGAGACGAAGCTGTGCCGCATCTCGCGCGGCGTCCACTCCTTCTCGTTCAGACCGGCCTTCTTGAGGACCTTCCGGAAGGCGCGGCGGACGTTGTGTGAGTCGAGTTGAGTGCCGACAGTGGAGGCGAACACGAGGTCGTTGTCCTGCCACCGCTTCCCGGCAGCCTTGCGGGCGACGGCTTGGCGTTCGTTATGGGCCTTGAGGGCCTCGGCGCAGCGCTTCGGCATGGCGAGCGTGCGCCGGGACATCTGAGTCTTGGTGTCGCCACCGGCCCGGACGGACCGCCAGACCATGATGGACGCGGGTTCGCCATCAAGGTCGACGTGCGACCAGGTCAGGGCGCGGAGCTCTTCGGTACGAGCTCCGATCAGCAGCGACAGGACGATGTACGCGTTGAGCAACGTCCCGTCCGCCGCGTCCAGGACGGCTTCCGCCTGGTTGAAGGTCAGGGACTTGGACGGGCGGCCCGGCCGGCCTTTCGGGATCTCGCACAACAGAACCACGTTGCGCTTCACCTTGTCGCGGGCCTGGGCGCGGTTGACCGCGCGGAGCAGGATCGAGCGGACCTCACGCAGAGACCGGGTGCTGAGGACCTTCGAGCGGTCGGCCAGCCAGGTGTCAACTTCGTCGGCGGAGAGCTCGGCCAGCTTGCGGGCGCCCAAGCATGCGATCACGTGTTTCTGGCCAAGGATTTTGCACTTCTCGACGGTGGCGGCGTCCCGGCCGCTGAGGCCGAACAGGAGCCAGTTCTCCACCGCGTTCGCCACGGTGTATCCGGCCGAGGAGACGAGGAGGCCCTCCTCCCAGTCGCGGATGATCTGCTTCAGGCGTGCCTTCGCTTCGGTCTTCGTCTTGCCGCTGGCCTTCTTGACGATGCGCTTGCCCTTCGGGGTGTAGCCCACCGTGAGGGACGCGATCCAGCGCTGACGCTCTTCGTCCCAATGGAGACCGCCGTCTCCTGGGCTACGTCGCTTGGTCATCAGGCTCCCGCCTCCCGTTCCAGAAGAGTGATGTAGTCGGCGATGGCGCTCGCGGGCACCAGCCGGGTCCGACCCTCCTTGACCGACCGCAGACGGCCGGACCGGATGAGTTCGTAGATCACCGTGCGGCTCAGGCCGAGCAGTTCCATCGCGGTGGCGACCCGGTAGAGGCGGAAGGACGTCAGCTCACTTGCCATGGGCGGTCCCCGTTCCCTTGAGCTCGGCGGCCAGGGCGGCTTCACCAGCCGTGAGGCCCTGACCGGCGTAGGTCCACGAGCCGAGGACGAGCGTCGTCGCCGGGTCGCGGGTGATGCGGATTCGGAAGTCGGCGCGCGCCTGCCGGAGGCGCGTCAGCGTGGTCGAGTAGCAGCGGCTCTTGGTCGAGAAGTGGCCCCGGAAGCCGAGCATGTGAGCCCACTCACGGAGCCGGAGGTGGGCGTACTCGGGATGGGCGAGGTGGTTGCCGAGCCGCCAGGCGGTGCGGATCAGTTGGGCGGTGTGGTCGGGCACACCTTGGGCCTTGAGCCGGGCGATGTCGTGAGCCCTGACTGGCCGGTCGAGGGTGCCGGAGGTCTCGGCCGACTTGGTGGCGTACTTGGCGACGTATCCGCGACCGCGCGTTCGGTGATGGAGCCGGAGGTGTCGGCGGTGATGACCGAGACGTCGATCTGTCGGCCCCAGCGAAGCGGCTCGTCCTGGCCGGGGACGTCGAGGCTGACCGCGAGCGCGGCCGACTGGACCGCTTCCCTGAGCAGTTCCGCCGTGGCCCATGGCGGCGGTGTGACGAGCCCGTTTGATGAGCGGCCGTCGAGTCGGATGACCGCGTGGAAGTGGACCAGGCCGCGCGCCTGGTACTCGGCGACTTTGGCGAAAGAGACGCGAGTGGTGGCGTCGAAGGCGGTCCTGGACAGACCGGCGGCGTTGGCCAGGTGACGACGCAGATAGATGGTGAAGCGCCGCCAGAGGTCTCCGGCGTGGGCGTTCCACAGGACGTGGCCGGTGTAGTCGTAGGTGGTCGAGTCGATGGCCTGACCGACGAGTGGGTTGCCGGCCTTGTGCCACCGACGGCAGGCCGGGCCGGTTCGCCGAGGGTGGCAGACCACGGTCTTGCCGTCCTTGCCGGGACCTCGATGGACCGGGCCGAAGGACGGCGCGGTGAGCGTGGCCAGCACACGCGGGTGTGCGCTGACCGTCGCGGGGACACCCTTGTCTCCGCCGAGGAGACCGGCCCGGATGAGATGGAAGGTGTCGCGGCGGTAGACCTCGGCGCACGCCGGGCAGCGGGACGCGCGGCGGTTGCCGCACCTCAGCAAGAGGTGTCCGTGCGGTTCGGCACTGGTGTTGTACGTGGCGACGATCTGGCCCGTCTGAGTGTCGAGCGTTTCGGTGTGGCCGGTAAGCCGCATCGGTTCCCGGCAGCCGCCCAGCCGCTCGACCTGTTCGAGCCAGCGGTTCAGGTCGTGGCCGGAGCGGCGGGCCAAGTCGCGGATGACCGGGCCGATGAGGTCGCTCAGCGCGGTCGGCGTCATCTGAGCGACTTCAGGGCGTGCGAAAGACAACGGTTCTCCTGGTGAGCTATGAGATGCGGCGCGAGGCGGGAGCTGGCAGGCGTCGACCGCCTCGCGCCGAGAGTTCAGATGCCGTGGTTGTCCATGCCGGTGCCCAGGCAGTCGAGGCAGGTGACGGCCTCGCCTTGGTCGTCGTTGACGAGACCGGTTCCACCACAGGTGCAGCAGCGGGAGCGGATCACAGGATGCCGGTGCCACTGCAGTCGAGGCAGAACGCCCAGGTGTCGAACTCGGCGATGGTCCGGCCACGCCTGACGATGACGGTGTCTTCGATCTAGCCCTCGCCACCGCAGGTGAGGCAGGGGACGGGCTTCTTCTTCCGAGGCATGTGAGTCCCCTTTCAGGCCGCGTAGGCGTCGTACTCGTCGTCGCCGATCGGGACGACGTCGGCGGTCGTGATGTCGGCCCAGGTCGGGCGCAGATGGGCGTAGGTCACCGCGGCTTGCTCCGCCTGTTGTTCGGTGACGTACTCGGATCGGGCCTTGTACCAACGGCCGTCCGCACCGGTGACGACGGCCAGGCCGGGCGTCTCGGCGGGGATGAGCCGGGCGGCGTTGAGTGCGGCCGGGTCCATGTCGCCGAGCGTCATGTTCGCCGTCTCGGGGTCGTTGACGCGGTGGCAGACCCGGCCGGAGAGCTGGGCGCGGAGCGCGGTGACTCCGGGGCCGAGGTCGGAGCCGACGCGCTGGCCGCAGATGACGAGGTAGACGCCGAACGCGCGGCCGAGCTGGGCGATGCGGATGAGGTTGGTCGCCGTCGCGGCGATCTCGTCTTTCTCCGACTTGTCGGCCATCAGGAACAGCTCGGCGACCTCGTCGACGAACATGATGACCGGGACGGGTTGGGCGCTCTCGGGAAGCTGCCAGATGTTGCGCACCCGGTTGTCACGGCAGGTCGCCATGCGCCGCTTGATCTCGTCGATGAGCCGGTTCAGGACCGCTGTCATCTGCGCGCGGTCGGTGGCGAGCGCCGTCAGACGGTCCTCGTACGGGGTGAGCTCGACCCCGCCCTTGAGGTCGCACCCGATGATGGCGAGAGGTTGCGGTGCCAGACCGCAGATGAGCCGGTTGATGAGCGTCGACTTGCCTGACTGCGTTGCCCCCGTGATGAGCCAGTGCGGCATGGTGGTGAAGTCGATGACCCAGGGCGCGTTGGTTTCCAGGCGTCCGACACAGACTTTGAGGAACTGGTCGACGACGGAGGCGCTGACCGAGGTAAGCGGGTCGTACACGGTCGCCTGAAGCTGGACCTTGCCAGGCTTCCAGCGCAGCACCCGGACGGAATGCACGCCATGCGTGGCCGAGGTGGTCGAGCTTGGCGGTGTAGTGGTCGGGCGTCTGGCCGTCCGGGAGGCGTACCCACAGCTTGAAGCCGTGTCGAAGCGGCAGCACCAGCCCGAGCCCGGGTGCCTTGTCGATCTGGACACGGCGTAGTCGGCGCTTGTCCTCCCGCCCTTTCGTGAGGAGGTCGAGGGCGGTGACGCCGTCGAGCGTCCATCGGATGCGGCGCCGTTTGGTGCTGAGCCCGCACCCGGCCGCGACGTTCCCCCACGTGAGGTAGACCCGCGCGGCCCGCAGGGGGTAGCCGACGCCGAGCCAGAACGAGGCGGGGTGCAGGTGACGCCAGGTCACCAGCAGCGCGGCGAGGAACGCGAGGACACCCCCGATCGGGGCGAGTGAAACCAGCAGGTCGGTCATACTTGGTGCCTCTCTTCGGTGAGCGAAGGGAAGGCCCCGGGAGCAGGGGAGCTGGCAGGCTTAGACCCGCTCCCGGGGTGTTGACGTGGCCTGTTGTTCAGGCGGCCTTGCCGTTGGCCGGGACGATCGTTTCGGCCCGAAAGCCGAGCCCCGACCGGCCGTTCATCTGCCAGAAGAAGGCGGCCAGGCCGACCGGCCGGACCTGCACACCCTCGGGCAGGCTCGGGAAGGTCGCGGACGGGAAGGTCACGACGATCACCGGGTTGCGGCGGTCGTCGTTCGGCTTGGGCAGCAGCGGGACGGTGTAGAGCTCCCGGCCCTCGGCGTCCCTCTTGATCTCGCCAGTGGCGCGGTCGACGATCTTCGAGCTCTGCGAGAGCGGGGGACAGGCGTACTTGCGCCGGACCAGCCGCGGGAAGGTCGAGGAGACACCCCGGGTGAACGTGAACGAGGGGCGGGCCATGTGGTCTGACCTGTTGGCGGGGCGTGCTCAGTAGCTCCGATGCCGCAAGCTGGTTACAACCTTCTTTACGGGTTTTTTTCGAGGTCTCGGTCTGATTTCCAACCTGTGCAGACGGTACTAGCACCGACCGAAGGCCACGAACGGCGGTGGCGAAGATGCCTCGATCTCGTAGTTAGAAGACGCTAGCGTTGCCGTTGCCTCAAGTAGTGGGAAGACAGCTCCTACCTAAAAGCGTAAGATGAGAATTGCGGGTATCAATCATTGGTCGACTTTGCGAAATAGAGGATTAGATGCGCAGGCCTGATGGACATCGCATTGAAAGGCAGGGTGTGGCTTACTGTCAGTCTTTTTTTGACGTAGATCTCGGGTGGATTTTCCGTGAACAGACTATCGGCGACTATGGCATTGATGCCCAGGTCGAGATTGTCGATGACGATAGAGTTGAGGGCAAGCTTATTGCCGTCCAGATAAAATCTGGAGATAGTTATTTCCGAGAAAAGAGTGATGGTGGATGGACCTTTCGCCCCAAGGGTGAACATGTTCGATACTGGCTCGCACATGCGCTTCCTGTAATCATCGTGATTTTCGATCCAAAATCAAATAAGGCTTATTGGCAGTCAGTCTCAAAACACACTCTCTCTCGAAGTGGCAAGGATGGATGGAAGCTGCACATACCTTCGCTCCAAGAGTTGTCAGTTTCGTCAGCTAGACCCCTGTCGAAATTAGCCGAAGGGGACCCATATGTGCTTAGGTTGCGTAGCCTGCAGCTAGCTCATCCCTGGATCGAGATGCTCTCTAGGGGATCCCGACTCTTCGTTGAATATGACGACTGGGTTAATAAGACGTCAGGGCGTGGGACTGTCACGATTTTTGCCGAAGGGAAGGATGGTGAGGACGTAGAGCTCGGTAGCTGGGCATTCATCGCTGGATTACATGAAGAACGAACTCACGATTTTTTTGCCTGGGCCGAACTCAATATTGACACCGACTACTACTATGAGCATGACTATGCCCAGTTCGAGTTGGAGTGCGGCATCTGGGATGGCGAAGATGGGAAGTACCATATTTTTGAAGATTTCCGCGAGTGGCGCAAAGACTATTTTGGGCCTGGGATTCGCCCTTACTCCAATACCGCCGGGGAGGTTGCTCATTATCGACTGGAGCTAACGCTTAATGATCTTGGTGAGTCCTTCCTCGTCGTGAACGAATTTCTAATGAAAGATGCAGTTGAACTTCTTGTGAGGGAAGAGGGTGATTGAGTTCTGCTGGTTTCCCGGCAGCTCATCTCCTGCTTTGAGTTGGCGCCAGTAAGCGCTGGTCAGATGCCAAATCAATCTTGGGACGGCGCGGCTGCGGGTTGATCCCCGCGCCGAAATGACGGTGGTGCCGGCCACAACAGATCAGAAGCTTTTGCCTCCGGCGAGGGGATTCCGGCCCCGAGGTGATCGGGCTCGTAAGACCTGGCGGGTTCGTAGTTGGTGGTGGGGGGATCACCTCGCAGGCCGTCGTCCCAGGTAAGCCCAGCAGACCGGGGGCTCCGGCTCAAGCCCGGCTGTGCAGGTAGGGCAACCACTGGGCGAGGAAGGTCACCGGGAGCATGTACACGCGAAGCCGAGCTTGCCCCTCCGCCACCGGCCCGCTGCCCCTCCGGGGTGGGACAACGGCGTACGAGGTGATCAGGTTGGATGCTGAGCTTGTGCCGCCTTACAGTCCTGGAGCAAAATCAAAACTGTGGTTGATTCCGTGAATGAGTGGACGGCATCCTGATGGATTGAAAAGCAGGCATTGGAATAATGCATTGAGTTCAGAATGCTTGTTGAGGTAAACTGCTTTGGTTTGAGAATTGGGAGTTGCGAGTGAATGTAAGTGAGATCATAGCCATCTACGCTGCCGTCGTCGCAACTATCGCAGTGGTTGTTCCATTTTTGCTGCTTAGAATTTCTCGCAAACAAAGAATGGAGTTAGACATAGTTCCTACTAGGGTTGGTTCACGTGATGGTGGAACGCTCCGCATGATTACTCTTGAGGCTAGGAATCGCGGGGATCATCCCGTGAGGGTAGTTTCGGCATATATATCGGCGGGAACGGTTGACTTCGATTTCCATCCAGGCGAAATTAGGGTTGAACTGGTGTCCGGAGAGTCGTTGTTTGGATTCAAAATCCAAGAGCCCACAGGTGTGACACCTACGGGTGTTCCTTTACCTGAGATAATTCTGCCGCGGGATGCGGGTAGTCGCGTTGTCACAACTCGAATAATTGAGGCGGCCCAAATGGCGGTTGCGCGATCATCAATGGAAAATCTGGATGAATCACGCAAGCAGGACTTCAATCGCCGACTCTCCGAAGCATTCGATGGTGATATTCGAGGAGGTATCGAGATTTCCACGGGCGAGTTCTTTAGGCGTGAGCTTGGCGCATTTGATTGGCTCTCGTTTAAGAAGAAATAGTTCGCCAAATCCGTTTTATGTTTAGGGTGTATCTTGTAAGGAAACAGGGGTGATTGAAGTCTTGCTGAGCATCGCTGGATTCAACGCACGATAAAATTCGGGGCGAGCGACGCTGTCCCGTGGCAACGCGTGCTTGGCTACAAGATTGGAAGCTTTCGGGCGAGAGTCCTTGCGCGCGCTCGAACGTCGCTCAAGTAACGGTGGAAGCTGTTGTTCCGGTTCTGGTCAAGGTTGAGCGGAAGATCTATCCGAGCGATCAGCGGCGGACTCGGCGAGCCAAGGTTCTGGATGCTGAATCCATGACACATGGGCATGATCGCCCATCCAAGTCGACAGTAGCTCTTCTCCGGCTGGGCCAAAGGTCAGCCGCCGGCCGCTGCCCACGCGACGCAGTTCGAGCCCGAGCAAGCAGCCCAGTGTGAGCCGCAGAGTGGAGCTTTCAGCGTTGCCCCTGTAGTGGTACTGGATCCTCTTGCGTAGGTTCCGCTTGCTTGTGCGCGTCGTCATCCGACGAGGAGCAATGCCGACATAGAGCAGGGTGTCAGTCGGCAACTGGGGATCAGGCGACTCGGTAAAGTGCCACCCGTAGACGCCGGAGGCCGCAGGGACTGGGCTGGGGTTTGTTAGCACTTCGGCCCTTCGCCACAACTTCTCAGGCTCAATGAGGGCTGAGGTGTCCATCGCATCTCCTCGCGTTCCGGGCCGATGGAGAGGCTAGGCCATGAGGGGTGAGTGACAAACTGAGTGACAACGGGGACGCACACGGATGGACGCCGCAGATCATCGACGGACTATAACCGCAGTTCAACGGCCTGGAAGGCCGGACGGTGCAAGGTGCTCAAGTGGATTCCTCGTTTACTCCGGGGGGCGACCCCCGGACCCCCGGTACGAGAGGGCTGTCGCCCCCTCGCGCTCCCCCTGGTCCGCTTACGCGGCCCTGGCGTCGCTGTCGCTCCGGGGTCGCTTTGCTCCCTGGCGAAGGGCTCCGCCCCTCGCGCTCCCTGGACAGGCCTCGCTTCGCTCGGGTGGAACTCGCTTCGCTCGTATAGCCAGACTCCGAACAGCATCCCAAGAGTGCGGTTTGCCGTATTGATCTTCTGAGTGACTAACTGAGTGACATCGGTCAGTTCGACTGGGGGCGCGCTGCCCGTATCCGGCCTGACATGGAACGTGTCCTCGTGACCCAGCCGCTCGGTCTTCAGCGCTCAATCCGGTGCGGGCACCCTGAACCTTCGAGGGGACCGGCAGGTATACGGCGCATACAGGCACCTGCCAGGGTGGATTCCATGACCATGGTGACGCCCGAGATGATCGACCACTACACCGAGCTCTCCGAGCGACTGAAGGAGGTCAATTCGTACATCTGCAATTCCATGGGGTGGATCGTTCTGCGTGGCCGGGACACTTCGTTGAGCGTTGAGGACGTGGTCCGCCGCTTAGGCGTCGACCCCGGCCTCACCAGGGTCCAACCGCTCCTGAAGAACGGCGAAGGTGCTGTCGCCGAGCAGGTGGGCACTGACGTGATCGTCGCCCTGGCTAACGTCTTCGTCCCCGCCTCCGCGATGCCGGCCCTTTCCCAGAACGCTGAGGTGTGGGGGTTCTGGTACCTGGTCAATAACACCAACAGCCTGTTCTACGCCGCCGACGGCCACCTCGTGACCGAGGTTGATGTCTGGAGCCCTTACCCGGACGAACGCGTGGGCACCGATCCGCACGCGCTCGACGCCGTACTGCACGAGCTCCAGGCCCGGTCGGAGGCTGAGCACGCTGGCGAAGACGCCCCGGACTGCATCGACATGGCGTTCGCCACGGTGGAGGCGCTGACGGGGGCGCGGCTCACGGCCGAACATTTCACCCGGCCGTTGCCATGGTTCCTCCCCCGGCTGACCTGAACTCCCGCAACACCGGTGGGTGGGGAGCGCGATCCGAATGGTAGATCACCGGGCGTCCGGACGGCGGTTCCACCATGGCCGCTGCAAGGCGTCGGTCACCAGGTAGGTGCGTAGATGGTCGGCAGTGGCCCAGCCGATCACCCGGCGTGAGGCCAGGTCGATGACTGCGGCCAGATACAGCTAGCCCTCATCGGTGGCGATGTAAGTGATGTCCCCGCACCAGCGGGTGCCGATCGCCGAAGGGCCGGGCTGGAATTCCACGGCCGATCAGGTCGGGCCGTTTCCCGGTGTCCGGGTCGGGATCGTGGTGACCTGACGGCGGCGCCGGTGCCGGCTCTGTAACCCCAACAGGCGCATCAGCCGGGCCGCCCACCGACGACCGCATTTCCAGTTGCGCAGAAGTGGCTCAAGGTGAGTGACCAATTGAGTGACAACGGGGGCGAACTCCCGGGAACATCGTCGAACCGCGAGACACCTTAGGGCCAGCTCAACGGCCCCACAGCGCATGTGTTTACCGGCACCACGCTCCTGGAGCGGGCCCACGCCGCCAGAGCCATCAGGCGCGACCTCGGCGTCGCCGACCTGGTGCCGCTCATGTGTGGCATGGCCCACGCCATGACCGTCCACGGCGGCGATCTCGCATCCGGATCGAGACCGGCCACCGCTACCGGCGGCCCTGCTCGAAGGCATGAATACCTGACCATCTGGTCTTGACTTAATTGGTTTTGTATGGTCATCGGCCATTGTTACCAATATACGGGAAATGTACTCGCCGCTTCTAGGCTCAGAGGGAGTTAGCTGCCCCGGGCGAATGCCGGGGCCGCGGAAAGGTGACGACCCGATGAGAAGAAACACGCAGAGAATGGTCGCGGCGGCGGCAACGGTCATGGCGGTCATGGCCTTGATGACGCCGCCCGCATCCGCCGCCGCGACGAAGCGCTGGCAGGGGTACTGGGGCTACTGCCTGACGATGACGAGCAACAGCGCCAACGCCCAAGCCAAGACGGGAAGCTGCACCTCGGGATGGAACATTTGGAAAAACGATACGAATCACAACAAGGCCACCATCACAAACATCTACACCAACCTCTGCCTGACGATCGCCGGGGGCAGCAAGACGTCCGGTGCGCAGGGCGTCCAGTATCACTGTGACAAGGACCCCTCGCGTTACTGGAAACTCGTCAACGTGAGCAGCAAGAAATGGAGATTTCAGAACCTGAACTCCGGCTACTGCCTCATTTCCGGGCCTGCATCCGGCAGCATCACCCAACAGGCGCCGTGCACCAGCCCCGCCGCGGTGTGGACCGAGATCTCCGCCTGACGCGCAGAATGGCCGGCCCGGATGGATTCCGGACCGGCCATTCGCTCACGGCGTTCGGCGCGGTCACCCCGTCGAGGATGGCCACCGCGTCGGAGCCCGTGGTTGACGCCCCTTCAGGGCGGCTGCCACGAGCCGTTCCTCGTTTACTCCGGGGGCGACCCCCGGACCCGCTATACGAGAGGGCTGTCGCCCCGTCGCGCTCCCACTGGTCCGCTTACGCGGCCCAACATCGCTGTCGGCTCCGAGTCGTTCTTGCTCCTTGCGAAGGGCTTCGCCCTCGCGCTCCCTGGAAGAACTCGCTTCGCTCGGATCGTGCTCGCTTCGTTCGACTCTCTTTCTGCGCGGCTGACGGATGACCGAGTAAGGCCGATGACGATCTTGCTGTCCTCATCTCTCTGATCCCGGGAGCCAATTCGGGAGCCGATGTTTTGACGATTGCTCGCTCAACGCGACTTCCGCGAGACTTCAGGCCACCTCAGATTGGCTGGTTGGCCTTGACTGGATGAAGTGCGCTGGAGACAGTCCCCTCGCGAGCAGGGACTACAAGTCCCTTGTCGTTGATGCGGAGATCGACCTTCGAGGCCTCCGGGCCTGAGGGAGGTCGCCCTGTTGCGCGAACCAGGTAGGACATCACTCCGTCGCTATTGGACGGCCCTTGATTGCGGCGAGTCCCGGGGCGGTCAGTAGCCGGGCTGCCCACCGGCGGCCAGCCGGGCTGCTGCCTCGACAGGAGTGTCGTCATAGCCTGGCCGGGCCACGAGTACCGATTGGAAGAAGTGCCCCTGCGTCTCATCTGGATCGTCATCGGCCTCGAACGGTCGCCAGAGTGCGAGGTATGACTCTCGTGCCGTGAACCCGTCGTCGTCTTCGTTCGATGTGAGGTCGACGTACCTTTCGAGCCGCTTCACAACTTCCAGCGCGGGCAAGCCGAAGATGTCGATGTCGCGGTAACGCACCACGTCGCGCTCGTGAGGGCGCCACACCTCGATCGCATTGACCTGGTTCCGTGTCAGCCCCACGCCGAAGCCCACGCTGAATCCAAGACCGCTTGGTAGGTGAAGCGCCAGTTCGCCGTAAGCGGTCGGTGTCAGCGGGCCGAACGTTTCGAGCGCTGCTCGAGCCTCGTCCGGCGTCATCCCGAGCCGCAGCGGACCCACCCCGTGAGGAGGGTCGAGCACCAATTCCATAGGTTGATCATTGCAGGGTGCCTTCGTGGGACGGGTTCTGGCCGGGCTCTGAGGGTTCTGACGTGAATAGGCGCTTGGCGGTTTCGACCACGACAGCTGGCCCGACGCATACCCGGCGTCTGACCCAGTTGGCTTTGAAGAAACCTTGATGCAGCGTGAGTGGTCACCGGGAGACGTCGGCCGGGCATCAGGTTGCGCCGCTCGGTCAACCCGTCAGCGAAAAGCCGCCGCGTTGCGGTTCGCCCAGTCGGCGAAGGTGGCCGGCGTGCGGCCGAGGATCTTCTCGACGTCTGGGCTGATCCTCTGCTCCTGGACGGTCGGCGTGCCGAGAATGTCGAGTGTGGTCTCCACCACCTGGGCCGGCATGAACCCGAGCATCTGGGCGTAAGCCTCCTCCCTCGTCTGCTCCCTGAACGTGACGGGCTCGCCGATGGCCTCCGCGATGGCCGTCGCGCGCTGACGTGGCGTCGTCAACGCAGGGCCGGTGAGTTCGTAGATCGCTTTCTCGTGTCCCGGCTGGGTCAAGGTGGCCGCGGCCACGGCCGCGATGTCGTCGGGGTCGATGATCGGAAGGCCGACTTCGCCGAACGGAGCCGCGATCGTGCGGGCCGCCGTCACGGATGGCGCCCACGCGAAGGCGTTGGAGGCGAAGCCGCCGGGCCGCAGGAACGTCCAGTCGGTGCCGGAAGCCATGACGGCCTGTTCGAAGGCGGCCAGGGCCAGCCCGTGTGACGGAGAGTCCGCCCGGGTCGCCACTCCCTGCGACGAGAGCAGGACGATCTTTCCGGCGTCCGCCCAAGCACCCACGACCTGGGAAGCGTCCCCGGCCATCATCAGTTCTCCTCCGACCAGCAGAAAGACCGCGTCCACCTCGGAGGAAAGGTCGGCAGTGGGCTGGGAAAGGTCGGTCGCGAGCGCGCGGACGCCGACCGGCACGTCCGCCCCCGTGATGCGGCGGGCGACGGCGGTCACCTGGTGTCCCTGTTCGGCGAGGAGGCGGACCAGCGTGCGGCCGACGTTGCCGGTGGCGCCTGTGACGACGATCATGTGATCTCCATATAAGTTAGTTGACTGACTCACTTCAGAGAGAACGTAGCACGGATCGATCACCTAAAGTTAGTCAGGTGACTGACTTGAAAGATTCCGCCCGAGCCCGCACGGCCAGCGCCAAGCGCCAGCGGCTGATGAGGGCGGCCGCCGAAGTCATGCACCGGCAGGGAGCCGAGCGCACCACCATCGCCGACATCGCCCGTGCGGCCGAGGTGCCCGTCGGCAACGTCTACTACTACTTCAAGACCAAGGACGAGCTCGTCGTCGCCGCCCTCTCGGAGCACACGCACCAACTCGACCTGCTCACCGGCGAGCTCGACCGGCTCCCCGACCCTCGCGAACGCCTCAAGGGACTGATCGGCGCCTGGGTGGCCCAGCGTGACCTCGCCGCCCGTTACGGGTGCCCGACCGGCACGCTCGCCGTCGAGCTGGACAAAGGCCAAGGCGGCTTGGACGTCGAAGCGGGCAAGGTCATCCGCCTGCTGCTCACCTGGGCCGAGGCACAGTTCCGCGAGCTGAACCTCCCGCAGCCCGACGGCCTCGCGCTCACCCTCGTGGGCGCCTACCAGGGCATGTCTCTGCTGGCCAACGCCCTACGCGATCCCGGGATCATGGAACGCGAGGGCGCTCGCCTGCTCGCCTGGATCGACTCCCTCTGAGGCGGTCACTTCATTCGGAACACCGGTCCGCGTGGACGGAAGGGGAGTGACGCCCCTTCAGGGATCAGGTACGCGTGCTCTCGCCGCACCCGCAACACGTCACACCACCCGTCGGTGATGATCAAGATCGGGCCGGCGCGAGGGAAGTCGTCGGCCTTCTCCAGCAGGTTCACCCCGGGCTGCAGCACCGTTCCGCCGCGGCCGCGCACGCGGACCTTTGCGGCGATCGTCTCGACCGGCAGATATCCGGCGTCATAGGCTGCCGCGTCGCAGAACACCACCCGCGCATGCGGTACGTCTCTCGCCATTGCATACGACGCGATCGCGCCCAGGGCCTTGCCCAGGAGGCGGACGTCCATCGAGCCCGACGTGTCCAGGACCACGCCGAACGTCGCGTGCCGCACCACCTCCTCCGGGAGGATCCAGCCGGGGCGGGGGATGTCGGGGCTGGACGACTGGCGGCGTGACGCGCGGGCGTAGGTGCGTTTGCGGGTGGGGCTGGGCACGTGTTCGTCGAACCAGCGGGCCAGTTGGGCGTCCCAGGGCAGTGGGGGCTGGTCGAGGGCGCGGATCTCCTGTTCCAGGCCGCTCGGCAGGTGGCCGCGGCCGGACGACAGGTGGTATTCGAGGCCGTTGGCCAGGGCGCTGCGGTAGTAGGCGTCGAGGTCGGCGTAGCGGCCGGGGGTGGCGGGTTCGTTCAGGAGGTCACCCAGGCCCTTGCCGCGGAGGGTGGCCAGTCGTCGCATTCGGCGCAGGTCGGTGCTGATGCGGTCGTACACCTCTTCGCTGGAAAGGCCCCTCAGGTCTGGGTCGTAGAGGAGTCCTTCGGGCATTTCGCCGACGTTCATCTCGACGAGCCAGCCGTTGACGACGTAGTCGCAGGCCACGTTCCACAGGTAGGGGTCGCGGCCGCCCACCCGGTCGCCGTGGCGGAGGGCGGCGTGGAGCATCTCGTGGGCCAGCACGAAACGCCACTCTTCCGTGGGCAGGTCGCGGAGGGGGTTGATGTAGATCTCGCCCGCTTCGGCGCTGACGGCGGCGATCGCGATGTCCCAGCCTCGGGCCACGTCGGCGTCCGCGACGATCTTCAGGCCGGCTGCCAGAGCGCCTAGCAGCGGATAGGACGATACGAACCAGCCCAGAGCCAGTTCCCACGGCGGTTTGCGGCGCAGCGGGTCGCCGCCGGAGGCGACCGTCACGGCCGCCGTCGCCGCCGAGGAGACGCCGACCGCCAGCTCGGCGGGGTATTTGTACCACTCGGCTTCCCGTTCGGTGGCGACGATGAAGTCGGGGTGCGCGTGGGGGGTGTGCTCGACCGGCACGCCGGGCTGCCAGCGGCGGGCGAGGGTCGCCTCGTCTTCGACGGGGAGTTCCGGCAGTGGACGGGGTGGGCGGCCGATGCCGACCGAGCCGAGGAAACGGTCGACGGCCACGCAGCAGGCCGCCTGGTAGTGGACCTTCGGGGCGCGTCGCCTGTCGCGGCCCGAGGGGCGGTCGAGGTCGCCGGGTTCGGCGGTGCTCGGGTCGAGGTGGCCGAAGCCGGCGTGCAGGAACAGGTGGGCGAAGACCCAGGCCCAGAGGTCGGATTCGGCGCGGATGCGTGGATTGAAGCGGATCCGGTCAGGCAGGATGTCGGCCCAGACGTCGTTGGGCAGGTCTTCGTCGTCGATCAGGTCGAAGTGCATGGTGCGGAACAGCGGGTGTTGCGCGACTTCGTGCCAGCCCTGATAGACGGCGATGCGCCACGGGTTGGGTTTGCGCTGCTTGGCCATCACGCCCGCGCCGCCGCCAGGCGAGGCAGGTCGCGGCCGACCTCGATGAGGAACCACGACGGCAGCACCGGCACGCCGTTGTCGTCGGTCGCGATGACCAGCTGGGCGCATTCGAGGCTGACCTCGGCCAGTTCGATCAGCAGGGCCTTGGCCCGGAACGCCAGCTTCTGCAGGGCGGGGGAGGCGTGCTTCTTGGACGCCGGCAGGTCTTTCGCCAGCCGGGCCCGGAACGCCTCCGACAGGAAGAACAGCAGGTCGCGGTCTTGCGGATCGCGCGGCCAGGCCACCTCGCCCTTGAGCACGGCGTCGAGGTCGAAGGCGTGCCTGACCGTCTTCACATAGGCGCGGAACGCCGACGCGTGCACCGGAGACAGGATCCCGTGCGCGAGCACGGCGAGCGTGTCGCCGTCGACGGTCTCGCCGTAGGCGTGCAGCGCGTCGGACAACATGTGCCACCCCCGGGGCGTGGAGAACGCCTCCTCCGTCTTCGGCGGCGGGCTCCACAGGTGATCCGGCCGCTGTACGAGATGGTCGACGACCCACCGGTGCACCCCGTTGGCCGAGGCCCAGGCGAGCCAGTCGTCGACCGAAGCCCGCAGGTGCAGGTGGATCATCCGGTTGATCAGGGCCGACGGCATCGGCCGGGCGAGCGCGTTGTCGGTGGCCCGGTTGCCCGCGCCGATGACGACCGACCCCTTGGGCAGTTCGTAGGTGCCGATCCGCCGGTCGAGGATGAGCGAGTAGAACGCCTTCTGCACCTCGGCCGAGGATGCGTTGAGTTCGTCGAGGAACAGGCAGTAGGGCTCGTCGCGGGCGATCGACTCGGGCGGCGCGAACCGGCTGCGGTCGCCGACGATCTGCGGCACGCCGATGAGGTCTTCGGGCGCGAGCTGGGTGCCGAGCAGCGTCACGCACTCGAGCCCCAGCGACTCGGCGAACGCCCTGACCAGCGAACTCTTCCCAATGCCGGGAGCACCCCAGAGGAAGACGGGACGCACCAGGGCGACGTTGAGCAACACCTCGGGAAGCGCGGCCGGCGTGACGGTGACGGTGGCCTGCATATGTACCAGCTTCTCGAATCACCACATCTCCGGCCATCGGTTTTATGAGCCGGACGAGCGGCAGACCCGAGGGTCCGGCCCCGAATCACTACGAGGCCGGTCCTCGGATCGTCCAAGGATCCGGCCCCGGAATCATTCCGAGGCCGGTCCTCAGGCTGTCCGCCGTCCCCTTTCGGGCGGGTCACCTGAACCGGTAGCCGGACCGTGCCGCACCGCTCCGCTGGTCGGTGAAGGCGGCGACAAGCCCGTCGTGGCCGCGCCCGCCATCCAGGTGTCACTTGGTGCGGTCGGCCCCTTGTCGCCCGGATCAGCAACAGTTGCTGCCACCCTCGGTGCCGACGATGCGGCCTATCCAGTCGACGCAGCGGTCCGCTGCTGGTTCGGTCGCCCTTGTGGTTGCCCGGGTCAGCCGCAGTTGGTGCCGCGTTTGCCGCCCTCCGTGCCGGAGATGCGGCCCATCCAGTCGACGCAGCGGCCCGCCGCCGAGATGTAGATCGGGCCCGCGTAGGAGGTGTACTTGCCGCCCTCGTACAGCGGCCAGTGGGTGCCGACCGGGTTGAGGGCCAGACCGGCCTCGACCAGGACCCGGGTGCCGACGCTGTTCCGTTTGGCGACGACGCAGTTCTTGCCCGTCGAGGAGTTGTAGGTCAGGAAGACGGTGCCCTTGGTGCCGATCGGGGCGGAGTTGACGACGCCGTAGCCGGCGCCGCACTCACCGCCGTAGGACGCGGCCATGGCCGGCTGGGCCGAGGTGAGTGTCGCGGCGAGCACGGCGGTGGCGCACGCGGTGGTGACGGTGGCCTTCGTGACGAGTTTCATTGGTCCCCTTCCAATGCCTTCGAGAACGGATGCTGCGACGTCAGCCGCAGTTGGTGCGGTCGCGGCCCACTGTGAGTGCCGAACGTGCCGCCCCAGTCGACGCAGGAGCCCGGTGCCGACAGGTGGACGGGGCCCGCGTAGGTGGTGAAGGTGCCGCTGTCTTCGAACCAGGTGGTCGTGCCCGAGCGGCGGATGCGGGCCTCCACGAAGGTGGCGGCGCCCGGCGTCTGCCGCAGGGTGACGACGCGGTTCTTCTTGGTCGAGGCGTTGTAGGTCAGGTAGACCGTGCCTCGGCCGTCGGGGAAGACACACACTTAGCCGGAGCCGCGCTGGTCGCCGTAGAGCATGGCGGCTGCCACGACCGTGGCGGCGTCGGTGAGTCCCAGCGCGGCGGCCTTCCTCAGGATGCGCACGACAGAGATCCCTTTCGCTGTGAGAGGTCGGTGCGCTTCACGCTGGCACGGGTTTTCGTCCAACCGGTAGCGATCTCCGTCCGGCATTTGTCCGGTGGACATTGGACAAATGAAACCGCAGGTCAGCTCACTCGGACGTCCAGGAAGATCGGGCGTTTGTCGGGGAACAGGAGGCGGCCCTCTGCGTCGACCATCTTCCAGAAGATCTTGCAGGCGCCGGAGGTCGCGGGCGCCTCGACCGTCACCCGGACGTCGACCGAGCTGCCCGGCGGGGTGTGGGGGATCTCGACCCTTCTGGGGGCGGCGCAGAGGGTGTCGTTCACTCGCATGAGGAAACGCCCGGCCCATGCGACCTTGCCGGCGTTCCTGATCCGCCACACCTTCTCGAACGCCTCGCCCTTTCCGACCAGGGTGCCGTCGGGGATCGTGACGTCGGCCTCGAAGACCGACTCGTCGAGGGGGACGGGGGTCAGCATGGAGGTCTCCGGCGACCCGCCGTCGAACAGGACCACCCCGGCACTGACGACGGCGAACACCGCGACGACGGCGGCGAGAACCTTCGGTCGGAACCGCGCAGCCGCTCGCGAGCCCGACGACACCGGCCCAGGAAAGGTGACGATGAGCCCTTCCGCTGGAGGTGGGGTGATGCCCGGCGAAACACCCGACTCCGTCGAGGACGGTGTCGGGGCCGCAGATGACAGGGCGATGCCTTCGGGAAGCACCTCCGTCAGGGCCTTCGTCCGGGTCCAGTCGGATCGCCACTCCCGTTCGGCCGCTGCCGGATCCTGGCCCAGCCGCCCGACCGCCAGCACCCGGACGAACTCCCACGTCACCCCCCAGCTCGGCAACACCCGCCCCTGAGCCGCGGCCGCCAGCGACGACTTCGACGCCGCGGCGCCCTGGGCGCACATCTCCGCGAACGAAGGGTCGCCGGCCGCGATCTTGAGTTGCCACAGCCGGTCGGCGAACGCTTCGACCGGGCCCGCGGCCGGATCGGGGCGGTTGGGTCTGCGGCCGCGCCGGTCTCCCCGTGCGTCTCTCAACTGGCCCCCCGGATCTTCGGCTCGGCCGCCGACACTACACAACACCGAACTTGACCCGCCCCAGTAAAGAGGCGACCTGTGGAAATCGGTGACCGTCGGGTTCTTATGCTGCAATGGTGACTATCCGTGATCAGATTCATCACTCTGCGCAGCGACGGGGCGGGGTTCGGTGAACGCCCGGTTGAGGCTGGCCGCGTCGATCACCCCGGCCGTCGCCGTGCTGGCGCTCGTGATCGTCTGGGGGCGGGGGCTGCCCGTGGCCGTCGAGGTCGTGGTGGTGTTGTTGCTGGCCGGGTGTGTGCTGGCGGCCGTCCATCACGCCGAGGTGGTGGCGCATCGGGTGGGGGAGCCGTTCGGGTCGTTGATCCTCGCCGTCGCGGTCACCGTCATCGAGGTCGGGCTGATCGTCACGCTGATGCTCTCGGGCGGGCCGGGGGTCGCCACGTTGGCGCGCGACACCGTCTTCGCCGCGGTGATGATCACCTGTAACGGCATCGTGGGGTTGTCGTTGCTGGTCTCGGCGCTGAAGCGGGGGACCGCGCCGTTCAATCCCGAAGGGACCGGGGCGGCGCTGGCCACCGTCATCACGCTGGCGACGTTGTCGCTGGTGTTGCCGACGTTCACGACCAGCAACCCGGGGCCCGAGTTCTCGGGGCCGCAGCTCGTCTTCGCCGCCGTGGTGTCGTTCGGGCTGTACGTCCTGTTCGTGTTCGTGCAGAGCGTGCGGCACCGGGACTACTTCGTGCCCGAGGGAGACGACGCTCCGCACTCCTGGGTGCCTTCTCACCGGGCCGCGCTGGTCAGTCTCGGGCTGCTGGTGCTGGCGCTGGTCGCCGTCGTGGGGCTGGCGAAGGTCGAGTCGAAGAGCATCGAGGACGCCGTCGCCTTCGCCGGGCTGCCGCCATCGGTGGTGGGCGTCGTCATCGCGCTGCTGGTGCTGCTGCCCGAGACCCTCGCCGCCGCCCGGAACGCGCGGCGCGACCGCACCCAGATCAGCTTCAACCTGGCGCTCGGGTCGGCCATGGCCAGCATCGGGCTGACCATCCCGACCATCGCGGTGGCGTCGATCTGGCTCTCGGGGCCGCTCATGCTGGGGCTGGGGGCGGTGCACATCGTGCTGCTGATGCTCACGGCCGTCGTCGGCACGCTGACCGTGTTGCTGGGGCGGGCGACGTTGTTGCAGGCCGGAGTGCATCTCGCGCTGTGCGGGAGCTACCTGTTCCTGGCCGCGGTGCCCTGAGCGGTCAGCGCAGGGCGTCCATGTCGATGACGGTGATCGTGTCGCCGTCGCGGTAGTAGGTCGCCTTGTCGCCGAGCACCAGGCTCGGGTGGCCGCCGCCCGGGCCGTAGCCCAGGAGGATGTGGCCGGCCCGGCCGCTGGCCAGGTCGTAGAGGGCCGAGCCGGGCGCGCCGTAGGGGTCGGGCTGGATGAGGTGGACGACGTGCCCGCCCCACAACCGGGCCGAGGGCCGCCCGGGGAAGGGGCGGGCGGCGGTGCCGTCGCGCCGCCACGCCTCCACCAGGTCGGCGCACCATTCGGGGCCGCAGCCGAACCAGGTCTGCCGGCCTTCCGGCATGGGCTTCCGCGACCGGGTGCCGTCGCGGAGGTTGAGCAGCTCCTCGCGTCCCCGGCTCGCCCACGGCCACTCCATCAGGACGTATCCCGTCGAACCCGGCACCTCGCTGACCGCGCCCCCGGTCAGCGGGATCTGCCTGACGGCCGCGTCGACCGTCGACCAGACCACCATGCCGTTGGCGACGCCGAGGCCGGTGAGCGACGACGGCGACGGCTCCAGGGTGGTCAGCCGCAGGGGATCGCCGCCGGTCAGCGGCACCGACCAGAGCGCTCCCGCGCTCCACCAGACGGCGTGGCCGTTGCCCGCGATGAGATTCGTCGTGTACGCGTTCACAGTCGCCAGCACGCTGAAGGTCCGGCGGGCCAGGTCGTACAGGAGGATCGACTGCTGCTCGCCCTTGCCGACGACGAGGTCGCCGACCACGTCGGCGGGGGTGAACGCGACCCCGCCCGGCCCTTGCGCCGGAACCTGGTGCACGGCCCTTGGCCACACCCGCTCGATGGGGGCGACCGGCGGGGCGGCGTACGGGCCGGTGAATTGTGGGCGGTCGGCGAGGCCGCGTACCGCCAGCATGATGCCGCTCGCCACGACGACGAGGGAGACCGCGACGGCGAGCGGCGCGAGCCAGCGCGACGAGGCCGGGCGGTGCGGCGGCGGCACGGGGTGGGTGAGGCCGTCGTCGGCGACGGTGGCGGCCTTCGCGGTGAAGGCGTCCTTCAGCAGCTTCTCGATGTCGCTCATCCCGACGCCCTCAGCTCTCGTTCGAGGCGGTGCAGCGCCCGCATGACAGTCGAGCGGACCGTGCTCTGGCGCAGGCCGGTCACGTCCGCGATCTCGGCGTCGGACAGGTCGAGGTAGTAGCGCAGCACCAGCGTCTCCCGCTGCCGCGCGGGCAGCCGGGTCACCGCGGTCAGCACCTCCTGGCGGGTCTCGCCCAGCAGCGCCGCCGCCTCGGCCGACTCCGCCGGGACCAGCGCCGGGGGCGGTTTGTGCAGGGCCACCCTGCGGCGGCGTAACGCCGAACGTGCCCCGTTGAGCACGCTCGACCGGACATAGGCCAGGGTCAGCACGCCCGGGCGACGGCCGTGGAGGCGGGCGAAGACGTCTTGGACGATGTCTTCCGCGGTCTCCCGGTCGCCCACGAGCAGCAGCGCCAGCCGGATGAGTTCGAGCCGGTTCTCGCGATAGAGGGTGACCAGAACATCGCCCGACTCCTGGAGCATGTCACCCGTCATGTCTATAGAACGCCCGACCCCCCGCATCCGCTGCGCGAGGCCGGGCACCTAATTCAGCCGAGCCCCGCGTATCGCCGGGGCCGCAGGGCCTGGGTGCGCAGCGCCGACAGAGCCGCCGCCTGGCCGACCGGGGTGAGCTGCCAGGTCGAGCGCCAGTCGCACGACACGCGCAGGTCGAGCGCGTCGAGGCGGCGCTGGAACTCGCCCATCGGGCCGCCCAGGTCGCGGGCGCTCACCTGCGCGCCGGCGGCCGAGCGCCAGCCCTCGCCGTTGACCACCTCGGCGACGCGTTCGCACAGATCTGGATAGTTGTACGCCGCCCCGTCGGCCAGCAGCATCAGCGCCGACTCGCGGATGGACACCTCGAAGTCGTGTTCGCCCTTGGCCGGGGTCAGCAGGGTCGCCGTGACGGCCGTCCAGAGAACATCGGGGTTGTCGGCCAGCTTGCGGCCGGCCGAGGTCAGCACGAGTTTGCGGCCGGTGCGCCGGACCGCCTTCAGCTCGCCCATCATGATCTCGCGCAGCATCGTCAGGGTCGGCACGTCGGCCTCGCCCCTGACCGTTCCCGACGTCAGCGTGTCCCAGCCGAACAGCTCGACCGACTCGACCACCAGGGCGCGGGCGACGTTGAACTTCTGGGTCAGCGGCACCCCGCCGGTCTCGGCCCAGTCGAGCAGCCACCACAACGAGGCCAGATGGGGCTCGTCGGGTGGCGTGACGGGCGCGTGGAGCCGCACCTCGAACGGCTGGGCCAGCTCCCGCCGGGGCCGGCCGCGGCCGAGCACCCACCGGTTGAGGCGTTCGCCGTGGACGCGGTGGAGCCAGCAGTCGCCGCCGAGCTCGGGGCGCGGGCTGGTCAGCCACCGCCGGGTGAGGTCGAGGCGGCCCTTCAGGAACGCCTTCGCGCCGGGCTGCGGCAGCTCGCCCGACACCAGGGCCAGTTCGAGGGCGGCCGCGCAGGCCACGTGGGCGCCCAGTTCCTCCGGACCCATGATGGAGCTCCAACTGAGCTCCGGGACGTCGGGAGGAAGGACTCCGGTCGCCTCCACGGCGTCCTGGTAGGCGGCGGTGCCGGCCTCCTCGCCCTCACGGGCGTAGACGCGCAGGATGCGGGTGGTCGTCGGCGAGTCGCAGAGGGCGGCATAACGCTCCATGCCGCCCAGCTCGAACAGGCGCCCGAGGGCGCGGGCGATCCCGTGGCGGTCGCCCGTCACCTTGATCGGAAGGGCGTACCAGAGGAACTCGCAGACGTCGAGCTGGCTGATCGTCTCAAGGGCCTCGCCGCCGGTGAGCCACTCCACGGCGACACGAGCCGAGTCGGCGACATCCGGCTCGGCTCGCTCCAGCTCGGCGAGGAGGGCCGCCACGTCAGGTGCGGGCATGACCCGCAGTCTGCCGTATGGCACCCACCGTTGACGACGACCGAGAGACACTCGGGACCACCCCCCTAGTGACTCACGATACGGACCGCCCCGCCAGAGGTCAGATCCAGCCCTTCTTGAAGAGCATCCGGTCATACCAGTCCTGGTACGGCAGGAGTTCCGCCGACAACACCGGATAGAGCCACCAGAAGTTCAGCAACGACAGCAGGGCGAACACGCCGACGGCGATCGCTCCGGCGCGTCGCCGCTGCAGCGGAGCTTCGGCCGGGCCGATGAGCAGGCCCGCCGCCAGCACGATGGCCAAGATCATGAACGGCACCATCGGGATGGCGTAGAAGAGGAACATCGTGCGGTTGTCGGCCCAGGCGAAGTAGAACCAGGGCAACCAGCCCGCCGCGTAGCCCAGCAGAACCGCCCCGGCCCGCCAGTCGCGGGTGGCGACGTACCAGGCGATCATGGCGATGAGGGCGGCGAGACCGGCGTACCAGATGATCGGGGTGCCGGTGCCGAGCACGGCCCACGAGCAGCTGTCGGTGCCGCAGCCCGAGGGCGACTCGTAGAAGAACGCCACCGGGCGGGTGAGCAGCGGCCACTGCCACGGTTGCGACTGGTAGGGGTGGGTGGTCTCCAGGCCGGTGTGGAACGACAGGATCTGGGTCTGGTAGTCGATCCACGACCGCATCGAGCTGAACACGAAGTTCTGCCAGCCGCCCGAGGTGGCCTCGGCCCAGTTGCGGCCGTAGCCGCGGTCACCCGCGAACCAGCCGACGAACGAGACGACGTACACGACCAGGGACAGGATCGCCACCCACACGAAGGCGAGCGGCACGTCGAGCTTCAGCGTCGCCAGCAGCGGGCGGCGCAGCCCGACCGCGCGGCGCGCGCCCAGGTCCCACAGGACGGTCATGATCCCGAAGGCGGCGATGAACAGGATGCCGGTCCACTTGGTCGCCAGCGCGGCGCCCAGGCACAACCCGGCGGCCAGCCGCCACGGGCGCAGGCCCAACTTGGGGCCCAGGTCGCTGATGGGGGAGTTCTCGTACCAGTCGGCCAGCCGTTCGCGGGACTTGTCGCGGTCGACGACCAGGCAGGCGAACCCGGCCAGCAGCCAGAACATCAGGAAGATGTCGAGCAGCGCGGTGCGCGACAGGACGAAGTGGAGGCCGTCGACCGCGAGCAGGAAGCCGGCCAGGCAGCCCAGCACGGTCGAGCGGGTCATCCGGCGGGCCAGCCGGGCCAGCAGGAAGATCGAGATCGTGCCGACCAGCGCGGCGGCGAACCGCCAGCCGAACGGGTTCAGCCCGAAGATCCACTCGCCGAGGCCGATCATCCACTTGCCGAGCGGCGGGTGGACGACGTAGGAGCCGCAGTCGACGACGTTCTGACAGACCTTGAAGATGTTGTCGTCGCCGCGCAACATCGCCTGGTTGGCGGCGTCGCCGTCGAGGAACTGGGTCTCCACGCCGTATTTCAGCGTCGACCAGGCGTCTTTGGCGTAGTAGGTCTCGTCGAAGACCACCGCCTTGGGCACCTCGAGGCGGTCGAACCGCAGGAACCCGCCGAACAGGGCGATGAGCGCGGGGCCGAGCCAGGCCCACAACCCGTCACCCGGCATCGGCGGCAGCAGCCGCTCGCGTACCGAGAGCACGCGCTCCTCCGGGTCGGGCTGTTCGGGCGCCTTGTCAGCGAAATCTGTCACGGCCACGGCGACACACTACTGGCGACACGCCGTCACGAACACGACGTACACCCCGATTCCTGACGCAGCGGCGCGGCCGCAGCGTCGGACCTGAGCGCGAGGACCGCCGCGCCGGAGGCGCGGCCATCACCCGGTGAAGCTTTCATACTTGAGTGGTGACGGACTACGGGACCCTCGTGCTGGCCGGCGCCCCCATCGGGCAGCCGGGCGACGCCTCGCCGCGGTTGCGGGCCGCCCTGGAGAGCGCCGACGTGATCGCCGCCGAGGACACCCGGCGGTTGCGCCGCCTGGCCACCGACCTCCAGGCGGAGATCACCGGGCGGATCGTCTCCTACTACGACCAGAACGAGGCCGCCCGCGCCCGGGAGCTGCTCGGCCACCTGCTCGACGGGCAGAAGGTGCTGGTCATCACCGACGCGGGCATGCCGGGCGTGTCCGACCCCGGTTACCGGCTGACCCGGCTCGCGGTCGACGCGGGCGTGCGGGTGACGGCGCTGGCCGGGCCTTCGGCGGTGACCACGGCGCTCGCGGTCTCGGGGCTGCCCAGCGACCGCTTCTGCTTCGAGGGTTTCCCGCCCCGCAAACCCGGCGACCGGGGCCGGCGGCTGGAGAAGCTCGCCGACGAGGAGCGCACGATGGTGTTCTTCGAGGCGCCCCACCGGCTGGAGGCCTCACTGCTGGCGATGGCCGAGGCGTTCGGCGCCGGCCGGGAGGCCGCCGTGTGCCGCGAGCTCACCAAGACCTATGAAGAGGTGCGGCGCGGCACCCTGGCCGAGCTGGCCGCCTGGGCGCCCGAGGCCAAGGGCGAGATCACGATCGTGGTGGCCGGCGCGGCGCCCCGGGAGGTCTCGGTGGACGACCTGCTCGGCGAGGTCGCCCGGCTGGAGGCGACCGGGGTCACCCGGAAGCAGGCCATCGCCGACGTGGCCCGCGACGCGGGGGTCTCGAAGCGCGACCTCTACAACGCGGTGCACGCGGGCTAGGACACGACCGGTTCGGCCGCCAGCGGCTCTTCGGCGCGTTTCCTGGTGAAGCGCACCTGCCGCAGCGCGATGGCCGCCGCCAGGCAGGCGAGCGGCACGGCCGGGAGCAGGTAGCGGTAGTCGAACTCGGCGGTGGCCGCCGGGGCCAGCACCAGGCCGGCCGCCCCGAGGAACGGCAGCAGCACCGGGCCGCCCAGCGTGCGCCAGCGCTGGACCACGCCGACCAGCCCGGCCAGCAGCAGCAGGCCCAGGACCGTGCCCGGGAGCCGCACCACCGACTGGTAGCTCATCATGAACGTCGAGAACGGGGCGACCTTGACGGTGGCCGCCTCGCCGTTCTCGTAGCGGGTGGCGTCGCCGTTGGTGGTGCCCCGGTAGGAGCTCCACTGGGGGAGCTTCGTGGTGGTGTTGTTGCTGAACTCGTAGAGGCCGAAGGTCTTGTTGTCGGGGAAGACCGGGCGGCCCCACTGGAAGGCGCGGAAGAAGTCCTTGGCGACGGCGGCCAGGTAGTCGAGCGGCTGGGCCATGATCGCGCGTTTGGCGAACTCGCTGGCGATCTGGTTGGTCTCGGCGTCGAACTTGCGGCCCGCGCCGAAGACGTGGAGCTGGTTCTCGTTGTCCCACCACAGATAGGCCTGGGCCGACTTCTCGCGCTCGGCCACCGGCGTGTTGATGCAGAGCAGCGCCAGATCGAGGTCGTCGCGCGGGTCGAGGCCCATCTTGTCGCAGTCGGCGAACAGGGCGGTGCGCATGTAGAGGATCACGCCGTCGCTCTGGGTCATCGCGAAAGGGCCGTTGACCGCCTTGAACCAGCCCATGTAGCCGATGACCGGGATCACGCAGGCCACCAGCATCGCCACGATGGGCTTCCAGCCGACCCGCTTGATCAGCATGAACGCCACCACGAGCGCCAGGATCGGCAGCCCGATGCTGCGGGTCAGCGCGGTCAGCGCGAGCAGCCCGCCGACGGCCGCGCCGACCTTCCAGGTCATCGACCGGTGCCAGAGCACCAGCACGATCACCCCGGTGACCAGCAGGGTGAACATCGCGTCGCTCATGATCAGCTGCTCGAGCTGGATCTGGTAGGCGTCGAACAGCACCGGGACGGTGGCCAGAGTGGCGGCCCACCCGGCCATGGCGAACCTTTTGACCAGCAACGCGTAGATCAGCCCGGCCGTGGCCAGGCCCATCAGGTGTTGCGTGAGGACAACGAGGCTGAAGCTGTGAAAGGGTCGCAGGAGCAGCATCCAGAAGGCGTAGCCATCCGGTCTGATCGGGTGGGGCCTCGGGTGGAGCGCGACCGAAACGTAGTCGTAGGAGTCGTTGAACCACATCGCCGGGCCGAAGCCGAGCATCGTGACGAGCCGCAGCAGCGCGCCGACCGCGAGCGCGGCGGCGAACCAGCGATGATTGCGCAGCGTGACGACGAGACGCTCCTTCCAGGTGACCTGGGGGGCGCCTGTGACGGCGGGTTCCGCGACCGCGACCATGGTTACAGAATGCCAGGGGTTTTCGGGACTTGACCCGCCCCCCTTGGGGCAGACGGCATCATGGTCTGATTACTGACCGGCGATCACAGGTGTAAACGGCAGGGGTAACGAACGTGGAACTGACAGTGGTCATGCCGTGCCTCAACGAGGCGGAGACCGTGGAGGTGTGCGTAACGAAGGCCCTGGCCTGCATGCGCGAGAACGGGATCGACGGCGAGGTGGTGATCGCCGACAACGGCAGCACCGACGGCTCGCAGCAGCTCGCCCGTGACGCCGGCGCCCGGGTCGTGCACATCGACCAGAAGGGGTACGGCAACGCCCTCATCGGCGGCATCCGCGCCGCCCGCGGCAAGTACGTGATCATGGGCGACGCCGACGACTCCTACGACTTCACCAACCTGATGCCGTTCGTGGAGGAGCTGCGCAAGGGCGGCGAGCTCGTCATGGGCAACCGCTTCAGGGGCGGCATCGCCCCCGGCGCCATGCCCCCGCTGCACCGTTACCTGGGCAACCCGGTCCTGTCGTTCGTGGGCCGCCTGTTCTTCCCGAGCGCGATCCAGGACTTCCACTGCGGCCTGCGCGGCTTCCGCCGTGACTCGATCCTCAAGCTGGGCCTGCAGACCGGCGGCATGGAGTTCGCCTCCGAGATGGTGGTGAAGGCCACCCTCCAGGGCCTCGACGTGCGCGAGGTGCCGACCACGCTGGCCCCCGACGGCCGCTCCCGCCCGCCGCACCTGCGGTCGTGGCGCGACGGCTGGCGCCACCTGCGCTTCCTGCTGCTCTACAGCCCCCGCTGGTTGTTCTTCATCCCGGGCCTGGCCCTGATGATCTTCGGTTTGATCGTCGGTACGGCGCTGACCTTCGGCCCCGTCTACATCGGCCAGCTCGCCTTCGACGTCGACACCCTCGTGGGCGCCTCGGCGATGGTGGTGATCGGCTTCCAGGCGGTGCTGTTCGCCCTGTTCACCAAGGTGTACGCCGCCGAAGAGGGCTTCCTGCCCGAGTCGCCGCGGATCAGGAAACTGATCGACATCGTCACCCTCGAACGCGGCCTCATCATCGGCGGCCTGCTCGCCCTCGCCGGTCTGCTGGGCCTGGTGGCCTCGCTGGCCCACTGGGGCGGCAAGGGCTTCGGCGAGCTGATCCCGGCCGAGTCGCTGCGTCTGGTCGTGCCGTCGGCGACCGCCTTCATCATGAGCTTCCAGACCATCTTCGCCTCGCTCTTCATCTCGATCCTGGGCATCCGCCGCTCGCGCGAGACCCCGGCCGACATCGCCGCCTCGGCCGCCGAGGAGGCCGCGGAGGCGGTCAACAAGCAGCCGACGCTCTGACCGCACGACCCTCCTGCCGCACGTCACCGGCCTCTTCCCCGATCGCCCGATCGCGGAGGAGGCCGTTTTCGTGCGGGCGCAGGGCGGGAATAAGGCTCCGATCCGGTGGTCGGATGCCTCTAGGCTTGAGGCATGTCTCAGCACATCTTGACCGCCGTCGCGTGGCCCTATGCCAACGGGCCTCGCCACATCGGGCACGTCTCCGGGTTCGGCGTGCCGTCCGACGTCTTCAGCCGCTACCAGCGGATGGCGGGCAACAAGGTGCTGATGGTCTCCGGCACCGACGAGCACGGCACGCCGATCCAGGTCCAGGCCGACAAGGAAGGCGTCTCCGCCCGGGAGCTCGCCGACCGCTACAACCGGGTCATCGCCGAAGACCTGACGGCCCTCGGTCTCTCCTACGACCTGTTCACCCGCACGACCACGCTCAACCACTACGCCGTCGCCCAGGAGATCTTCCTCGGGCTGCACAAGAACGGCTACATCTTCCCCAAGACCACGATGGGCGCGGTCTCCCCGTCCACCGGGCGCACCCTGCCCGACCGCTACATCGAGGGCACCTGCCCGATCTGCGGCTACGACGGGGCGCGTGGCGACCAGTGCGACAACTGCGGCAACCAGCTCGACCCGATCGACCTGATCAACCCCAAGTCGAAGATCAACGGCGAGACGCCGAAGTTCATCGAGACCGAGCACTTCATGCTCGACCTGCCGGCCTTCGCCGACGCGCTCGGCACCTGGCTCCAGGGCAAGCAGGGCGAGTGGCGGCCCAACGTGCTGAAGTTCTCGCTCAACCTGCTGGGCGACCTCCAGCCGAGGGCGATCAGCCGTGACCTCGACTGGGGGGTGCCGATCCCGCTCGACGGGTGGAGCGACCGCAACGACAAGCGGCTCTACGTCTGGTTCGACGCGGTCATCGGCTACCTGAGCGCCTCGGTCGAGTGGGCCCGCCGGTCGGGCGACCCCGACGCGTGGCGCGCCTGGTGGCAGAACCCCGACGCCCGGGGTTACTACTTCATGGGCAAGGACAACATCGTCTTCCACTCCGAGATCTGGCCGGCGATGCTGCTCGGCTACAACGGAGAGGGCGCCCGGGGCGGCGCGGCCGGGTCGCTGGGGCGGCTCGACCTGCCCTCCGAGGTGGTGTCGAGCGAGTTCCTGACCATGGAGGGGCGCAAGTTCTCCTCCTCGCGGTCGGTCGTGATCTACGTCCGCGACTTCCTGGAGCGCTACTCGGCCGACGCGCTGCGCTACTACATCGCGGTCGCCGGGCCCGAGAACCAGGACACCGACTTCACCTGGTCCGAATTCCTCAACCGCAACAACGGCGAGCTCGTCGCGGCGTGGGGCAACCTGGTCAACCGGTCGATCTCGATGGCGTCCAAGAACTTCGGCAAGATCCCCGACGCGGTCGACCTGACCGACGCCGACCGGGCGCTGCTCGAGCGGTCGAAGTCGGCCTTCCCTGCGGTCGGGGCGGAGCTGGGGCGGTCGCGGTTCAAGAACGCGGTCACCGAGGCGTTCGACGTGGTGCGCGACGCCAACCGCTACCTGGCCGAGCAGGAGCCCTGGAAGATCAAGGACGACCCGGTCCGCCAGGGCAGCATCCTCCACGTGGCGCTCCAGGTGGTCGACGACGCCAAGACGCTGCTCACGCCGTTCCTGCCGAACTCGTCCAACAAGATCCACGAGATGCTCGGCGGGCAGGGCGTCTGGTCCGGCATGCCGGAGATCCGCGAGGTCGACGAGCAGGGCGGGCGCTCCTACCCGGTGATCACCGGTGACTACAACGGCGCGGCGAAGTGGGAGCACACGCCGATCCAGTCGGGCACCCCGCTGGCCCCGCCGAAGCCGCTGTTCGCCAAGCTCGACGCGAAGATCGTCGACGAAGAACTGGCCAGACTGGAAAGCTGATGTCCGTTCCGCTCCCCGAGGCGCTCGGCGCCGAGGTGTTCGACAGTCACTGCCACCTCGACATCATGGTCGGGGAGCGCAAGGCGTCGTCCGGCGATCCCGTCGCCCTGGCCGCCCAGGCGGCCGGGGCGAGCGTCGAGCGCATCCTCGACGAAGCCAAATCGGTCGGGGTGACGCGCCTGGTCACGATCGGCTACGACCTGCGCTCCTCCGAGTGGGGCGCCGAGATCGCCCGTGACCACGAGGGCGTCTACGCCGGCGTGGCGATCCACCCCAACGAGGCTCACGCGGCGACCCCCGAGGTGCTCGACCGGATCGAGGCGCTGGCGCGGCTCGATCACGTGCGGGCCGTGGGCGAGACCGGGCTCGACTTCTACCGCGACTGGGCTTCCAAAGACGACCAGCACGCCTCGTTCCGGGCGCACATCGAGATCGCCAAGCGCACCGGGAAGGCGCTGGTGATCCACGACCGCGACGCCCACGACGCGGTCCTCGACGTGCTCGACGAGGTGGGCGCGCCCGACGTGGTCGTCTTCCACAGCTACTCGGGCGACGCCGAGATGGCCGAGCGCTGCGTCGCGGCGGGCTACTACCTGTCGTTCTCGGGCCCGGTCACCTACAAGAACGCCGCCTACCTGCGGGAGGCCGCGAAGGTCGCCCCGGCCGAGCTGATCCTGGTCGAGACCGACGCGCCCTATCTGCCGCCGACGCCCCACCGCGGCAAGCCCAACGCGCCCTACCTGATCCCGCTGACGCTGCGCTGCATCGCGGAGGTGAAGGGCACGACGCCGGAGGCGCTCGCGGAGATCATCAATGTGAACGGTCCGCGCGTTTTCGGTGATTGGTAATGGGATGTCACGGTACGGTGTGAGTTGACCATGGCGCTTCCGGAAGGACGCATCCGTGTATTCCCCGACATTGGAGAGCCCCGCGCATGACACGGGCGGCCAATTGTCGGGCTGGGAACATCCGGTCGAGAAACCCGCTGAGGCGCCGTCACGGTTGAGGGCGCTGGTCCGCCCGTGGCTGGCCGTGGTGTGCGCCGCCGCGCTGGGGGCCTCGGTCGGCCTGGTCACCGGGGTCGGGCTGGCCCGCGAGATCACCCTCGACGTCGACGGCAAGCTCACCACCCACCGGTCGTTCGCGGCCGACGTCAACGGCGTGCTGAAGGCCGCCGGGGTGCCCTACGAGGAGGGCGACATGGTCTCGCCCCCGCCGTCGGCCGAGATCGGCGACGACATGACGATCGTGGTCAGGCACGCCCGGCCGCTGACGCTCACCCTCGACGGGACCTCCAGCACCCATCTGACCACGGCTCTCAACGTCCAGGACGCGCTCGAAGAGCTCAAGATGAACCCCAACAAGCTGCAGTTGTCGACGACCAGACTGCGGCAGATCCCGGTCGAGGGGTTCCAGCTGAACGCGCGGTCGCACCGCAAGGTGACGATCGTGGCCGGCAGCATGCGCATCGAGACCACGACGATCGGCCGGACCGTCGCGGAGGTCCTGAAAGAGGCGAGCGTCGAGCTCGGCGAGGGCGACAAGGTGTCGCCCGGCCTGTCGACCTTCCCGCCCGAAGACACGGTGATCCGGGTGACCCCCGGCCTGCCGCCCCACACGATCCCCATCTCGCCCGACGTGGCCGCGCTGAACTGGGAGGCCCTGGCGCGGTGTGTGTCGGGTCCGGGCGGGCTCTACGGGTTCGGGCTGAAGATGTGGCGCGCGGTCGGCGGGGAGAAGCGGCCGGCCGACTGGCCCGAGGCCGAGCAGACCTACCGGGCCCAGCTGCTCTACCAGCGGCTGGCCGGCGACTGGAAACGCGCCTGGCCGGAGTGCGGCGACCGCCTCTGAGCCGCTAGTCGACGGCATGGCCGTAGTCGACCGAGCCGGTCGGCGCGGGGGTCGCCGCCGAGGTGAAGACCGCCCCGACGCCGTTCCGGTCGGGTGCGCCGATCAGCAGCCCAGAGGGCCCGTCGGCCGCCAGCGACCAGCCGTAGCGCTGGCCCGGCTGGGGCGGGACCGGCAGCGCGGTCACCCGTCCGTCGACCGTGCTGGTGTGTACGCCGCCCGTCGCCCCCTTCGTGTAGGGGTGGCCCATGGCGAGCCTGCCGTCGCCGGTGAACGCCAGGGCCCAGCCGAGACCGGTCGTGCCCGGCACGGTGATGGCCCTGACGGGTTCGAGGTCGGCCCAGAGCTGCACCATCCCGGCGTCGCGCGGCCCGGCGAGAGGCGCGCCCGCGGCCAGGTAGGAGACGCCGCCGATCCGGGCGGTGGCCAGCGTCCAGCCGAAGCGGTTGCCCGCCTCCTCCGCCACCTCCGTGGTCGCCTGCCCGAGGTCCCACTTCTTGCTCTTGTACGGCGCCCCCGCCAGCACGTCCTGGACGACGACCACCGTCCCGGCGTCGACGATGCCGCTGGCGACCTGCCGGCCGGTGCCGTCGTTGTCCTCGTAGGGCACGCCGACGGCCAGGTCGGGCCGGTCGGGGTCGCCGTGGAAGGTCAGCGACCAGCCCCACATGTCGCCGACCTCGCCGTTGCCGATCATGCCTTCGGACTCCTGGTTCAGCCGCACCCTCCCTTGGGGGGAGAGCAGGTGGACGGCCCCGGCGTCGGTCAGCGGGTCGTCGGAGTGCGGTTCGCCGACGGCCAGCACCGCGCCGCCCGGCAGGTCGGCCGCCGCGAGCGACCAGCCGAAGTGGGCGTCCTTCTCCGGGTCCGGCGCGGTCAAGGTCCGCACGCCGCCCGCGCCGAACACGTAGACCGCGCCCTCGTCGCGGGCTCCCGCGTAGGGGGCGCCGACGACGACGTCGAGACAGCGGTCGCCGTCGACGTGGGCGGTGGCCACGGCCCAGCCGAAGCCGGTGTTGGCCTCGCCGCCGGGAGCTTTCAAGGTCTGGCCGCCGAAGGTGACGGTCTCGGCGAAGGGGTCGCCCACGGCGTGGCCCGTGTCGGCGCAGGGCGCGGCGGCGGCCGTACCGGAAGGAAGGAAGGCCGCGCCGAGCAGCAGGGCGGCGAGCAGCCGGGTCACAGGGCCACCTCCAGGCCGCCGCCGAACTGGAGCCGGGCGGGGACGCGGTCGTCGGGGAGGTCGAACACGAGCATGCCGTCGGAGCGGCCGCCGGGCCGCAGCCCGCTCGGCAGCGGAGTGGAGAGGCGATGGGCCTGGTAGGCGGTGCCGGTGTCGTCGAGCAGCACGGGCGTGGCGGCGATCGAGACGAGCTCGCCGCCGGTGTTGACCATGCTCCACGGGATCACGCAGAACTCCCCCTGCGTCGCCGCGACCCCTTCGAAGTCGGCCAGCCCGCAGCGCGGGTCTTTGGTGACGACCAGGTCGACGCCGAACCCGGCCCCGACGGTGATCCGCCGGCCGACGTCGCCGTCGGCGGCCTCCTGCGCGGCGATCTGCACGGCGGTACGCGGCTCGTTGTCACCCGACACGACCAGCACCCCGACGCTCACGACGAACGCGACGAAGATCACGATGGCCCCGATGAGCCAGCGGTCGGTCCGCGACCGCGGTGGCTTGATCGGTGGACCTTCGGTGGTGTCGGCCTCGTTCGCGGTGACGACGGTGACGGGGGCCGCCTCCTCCACGGGTTCGGGGAAGGACGCCTGGAGGGTGCGGTTGAGCTCCTCCACCGGCATCAGCGGCTCGGCCTGCCGGACCTCCGGGTCGCGCGCGGAGACCGCCGGCAGCGCGCCGCCGACCAGGGCGATCAGCAGATCCTGCGCGGTCGGGCGGCGGGTCGGGTCGGGGTCGGTGGCGAGGCGGACCAGCTCGTTCAGCGGCTCGGGGAGCGCGCCCAGGTCGGGGCGGCTGTTCAGGACGCGGGCCGCCAGCGTCACCATGTTGCCCTGGCCGTAGGGGTGGCGGCCGGTGCCGGCGTACGCCACCAGGCAGCCCCAGGCGAAGACGTCGGTCCACGGGCTGACCGGCTCGCCGCGCACCTGCTCGGGCGCCCACCAGCCGGGGCTGCCGAGGAGCTCCCCGGCCTGGGTGAAGTCGTGGGAGGCGTCGAGCGCGCGGGCGATGCCGAAGTCGATCACGCGCGGGCCCGACAACGACAGGATCACGTTGGCCGGCTTCAGGTCGCGGTGGACCAGCCCCGCCACGTGGATGGCCGCCAGGGCCGCCGCCACGCCCAGGGCCACGCCGTGGAGCGGTCCCGGTTCGAGCGGGCCCTCCTGGGCGATCTGCCGGTTGAGCGGGGTGCCGGCGATGTACTCGGTCACCATGTAGGGCCGCCCGTCGGGGGTGTTGCCGTTGTCGAGCACCTGCGCGGTGCAGAACGAGGCGACCTTGCGGGCGTTCTCGACCTCGCCGTGGAAACGCGCCGCGAAGGCGTCGTCGGCGAGCTGGGAGCGGACCACTTTGAGCGCGACCAGGCGGCCTTCGGTGACGGCCAGGTAGACCGTGCCCATGCCGCCCTCACCCAGGCGGCCCAGAAGCCGGTAGGTCCCGATCGTGGCGGGATCGTCGGGGCGGAGCGGCTCGGCGCCGGTCGGTTCCATCTGAGGGCTCTCCTAGGGCCTGTGCGCGTTCATGGGGGATTCGGGGCAATCGCCAGCATGGATTGCCCGCGGGGGTCGCGAACAGGTAATTCGACGCGTTCGCATGCCCGACACTGGTTGCATGAGTCTGCTCGGGCCCGTCGAGGTGCGCACGCTAGCCGAGAAGTTGAACATCCGGCCCACCAAGAAGCTCGGGCAGAACTTCGTGATCGACGGCGGCACCGTCCGCAAGATCGTCAGAGTCGCCGAGGTGACGGCCGACGACGTCGTCATCGAGGTCGGTCCGGGGCTCGGGTCGCTGACCCTGGCGCTGTTGTCGGAGGTCGCCGAGGTCGTCGCGGTCGAGATCGATCCGGTGCTGGCGCGCCAGCTCCCCGAGACGGTCATGGTCATGCTTCCTGATTACGCCGACCGACTGCGGGTCGTCCAGGCCGACGCCTTGCGCATCGTTCCGGATGACCTGCCGAGCCGGCCGACCGCGCTGGTCGCCAACCTGCCCTACAACGTGTCGGTCCCGGTCGTGCTGCACCTGCTGCAGATCCTGCCCGAGCTGCGCCGCGGCCTGGTCATGGTGCAGTCGGAGGTCGCCGACCGGCTGGCCGCCCGCCCCGGCTCCCGCGTCTACGGCGTGCCGTCGGTCAAGGCCGCCTGGTACGCCGACGTCCGCCGCGCGGGCCCGGTCGGCCGCAACGTCTTCTGGCCGGCCCCCAACGTCGACTCCGGCCTGGTCTCTCTTGTCCGTCGTGAGCCCCCGGCGACCACCGCCACCAGGGAGGAGGTGTTCGCCGCGATCGACGCGGCGTTCGCCCAGCGGCGCAAGACCCTGCGCGCCGCCCTGGCGGGCTGGGCGGGCTCCCCGGCGCTGGCCGAGGAGGCGCTGGTGAAGGCGGGCGTCGACCCGCAGGCCCGGGGCGAACAGCTCGACGTGGCCGACTTCGCCCGGATCGCCGAACACCGCCGCTAGGCTCCCGTCACGTGATTACCGTGCGTGTGCCCGCCAAGGTCAATCTTCAGCTCTCCGTCGGCCCGCTCCGCGACGACGGCTTCCACGACCTCGTCAACGTCTTCCAGGCCGTGTCCCTGTTCGACGAGGTGACCGCGTCGGAGTCAGACCGGGTCGAGGTCGTCTGCGACCACGCCGACGTGCCGCTCGGGGCCGACAACCTGGCCGCCAGGGCCGCCCACGCGCTCGCGCCCGGCCGGGGCGTCCGGCTGGAGATCAAGAAGACCATCCCGGTCGCCGGCGGCATGGCCGGGGGCAGCGCCGACGCCGCCGCCGCGCTCGTCGCGTGCGACGCCCTGTGGAACCTCGGCAAGACCCGCGAGGAGCTGATGGAGATCGGCGGCACGCTCGGCAGCGACGTGCCGTTCGCGCTGCTCGGCGGCACCGCCGTCGGCACCGGCAAGGGCGAGGTCCTGACGCCGATGGAGGTCTCGGGCGACTTCCACTGGGTGTTCGCGCTGGCCGACGGCGGCCTGTCGACGCCGCAGGTCTACGGCGAGTGCGACCGCATCAGGGAGGCCACCGGCGACCACGCCGCCTGGCCGGTGCTGAGCGACCCACTGGCCAGGGCGCTGGCAGAGGGCGACGCCGCCGCGCTCGGGGCCGCGCTCGTCAACGACCTGCAGCCCGCCGCCATCATGCTGCGCCGCTCCCTCCACCGCACCCTCGACGAAGGGCGCGCGCTCGGCGCGCTCGGCGCGCTCGTGTCGGGCTCCGGGCCGACCTGCGCGTTCCTGGCCGCCGACGAGATGCACGCCCGCGAACTCGCCGTCTCGCTCACCAGCTGCCGTGAGGCCGTCGTGGCCTCCGGACCCGTGCCGGGAGCCGCGATCGTCTAGATAGGCTTGGCGGGCGATGAATCTGGTCAATCTCGAATCCGTCTCCCATGCCTTCGGCCCGAAGGCGCTGCTCACCGGGGTGTCGCTCGGGGTCGAAGCGGGCGAGCGCATCGGTGTCGTCGGGCGCAACGGTGGCGGCAAGACCACCCTCGTCTCGATCATCGCCGGTGAGCTCACCCCCGACAGCGGGCGGGTGACCCACACGCGCAACCTGCGCGTCGGGGTGCTCGCCCAGCGCGACCTCTTCGATCCCGACGCGCCGATCCGCGACATCGTGCTCGGCCAGCAGGCCGACCACGAATGGGCCGGCGACGCCCAGGTCCGCGAGATCCTCGCCAACCTGCTCGGCGACCTCGACCTGTCGGCCCACGCGGGCGCCCTGTCCGGCGGCGAACGCCGCCGCACGGCGCTGGCGAAGCTGCTCATCGGCGACCACGACCTGATCGTGCTCGACGAGCCCACCAACCATCTCGACATCGAGGCCATCGCCTGGCTCGCCGGCCACCTGTCGGCGCGCAAGTCGGCCCTCCTCGTCGTCACCCACGACCGCTGGTTCCTCGACGCCGTCTCGACCCGCACCTGGGAGGTCGTCGACGGTTCCGTCGAACGCTACGAGGGCGGCTACGCCGCGTTCGTGCTGGCCAAGGCCGAACGGGCGCGCATCGCCCAGGCGGCAGAAGACCGGCGGCAGAACCTCATGCGGAAGGAGATCGCCTGGTTGCGGCGCGGCCCGCCCGCCCGCACGTCCAAGCCGAAGTTCCGCATCAACGCCGCCGAGGCGCTCATCGCCGACGTGCCGCCGGCCCGCGAGACCGTCGAACTGCTCAGGTTCGCGACCGCGCGCCTCGGCAAGACCGTGTACGACCTGGAGAACGTCACCCTCCACGCCGGTGGCCCGAACACGGGCCCGCTCGTGCTCGACCACTGCACCTGGCAGTTCGGCCCCGGCGACCGCATCGGCCTGATCGGCGTCAACGGCTCGGGCAAGTCGACCGTGCTGCGCCTGCTGTCCGGCACCGTCACCCCCGACGAGGGGAAACTGGTCCAGGGCCGGACCGTCAAGCTGGCCCACCTGTCGCAGGAGCTCGCCGAGCTCGACCCGACCCGGCGCGTGCTGGAGACGGTCGAGGAGATCCGCAAGTACATCACCGTCGGCAAGAAGGAATGGACCGCCTCCCAGCTGCTCGAACGCCTCGGCTTCAAGGGCGAGGCGCAGTGGAAGGTCGTCGGCGACCTGTCGGGCGGCGAGCGGCGGCGGCTCCAACTGCTGCGGCTCATCATGGACGAACCCAACGTCCTGCTGCTCGACGAGCCGACCAACGACCTCGACATCGAGACGCTGACCGAGCTCGAAGACCTGCTCGACGGCTGGCCCGGCACCCTCGTCGTGGTCAGCCACGACCGCTACTTCCTGGAGCGGGTCTCCGACCGCACGGTCGCGCTGCTGGGCGACGGCCGGTTGTCGATGCTGCCTGGCGGGGTCGACGAATACCTGGAGCGCCGCGCCGCCGGAACCGCCGTGTCGGCCCGTGCGGCCGCAGCGGAGCCCGTGACGGTCGTCGCCGAGGCCGCAGAGAAGAAGGTCTCCCAGAAGGAGCTGCGGGAGCTCCAGAAGGAGCTGAGCCGGCTGGAGCGGCAGGTCGACAAGCTGTCGGAGCGTGAGGCCAAGGTGCACGCCCAGATGGCCGAGGCGGCCAGCGACTTCGAGAAGCTCGGCAAGCTCGACGCCGAGCTGCGCGACCTCGGGGCCCAGAAGGAGGCCGCCGAGCTCGAGTGGATGGAGCTCGCGGAGCGCATCGGCGAGTAGTCCAGGTCTTCCATACAAATGAGAAGGAGCCCGGTTGGCCGACCGGGCTCCTTCTTTTAGCTTCAGATGACTTGGGGCACCTTCCGAGTCATCTCAGCACTACGCGTTGGTGGCAGATCAGACGATCTTGCCGGACCAGAGAGCCGCCGCCACCTTGTAGACGCCGTAGGTCTCACCGTCGAAGTACGGCGAAACCGAGGTGTCGTAACGGTTGTTCTTGTCGGTGTCAGCGACACCGATCGTCACACCGTTCAGGTAGCCGAGGCGACGGGCGCTCTTGTACTGAGCCAGCCACGACGAACCGAGCGAGCCCTCGCCCGTGAAGGACGACTTGACCCCGATGATCTCCTCAGCCTTGATGTCCGAGGCCTTGGCCGCGAACGTCTTGCCGTAGGTCCACTTCAGGGTGTGCCCGGTGAAGGCGTGGTTGCCGTCCGGGTGCTTGCCGCTCGGGTAACCGAAGACGTAGACCGACTGGCCGACCTTCTGGTTGTACGCCAGACCCTGGCCACCGACGTTGTCACCGAGGCGACCGACGTCCTTGAGGCCGATGTTCAGCGTCGAGCCGAACAGGATGTAGTCGACGTCGTAGTTCAGCCAGAAGGTCCGCTTGACGTACTTGTAGGTGTTGCCCCACTTGTACGAGAAGACGAAGGTCTTGTAACCGGGCTGCCAGTAGGAGTCGCCGTCGTTCTGGGTGCCGGGAGCGGAGCGGAACTCCTCCTGGCTGATGAACGTGTCGGTGACGCCGGTGCCCGGCTTGAAGGTGTGCGCCGGAGCGTCGGCCTTCACGTTGTACGACTGGAACTTCTTGAACTCGTTCCAGGTGACGCCGTCAACCTTCTTGCCCTCGGGGCCAGCGGTGACGTGGTCGTCGTCGACCTTCTCGACGATCCAGAGACGGGACGCGCCGGTCTCCTTCTTGTCCTCGAGAGCCTTCTTGGCGGCCTCGGCGGCAGCCTTGGTCTCGTGCTTGCTGAGCTCGCGGTCCTTGTACACCTCGCCGGCGACGGGGAGGACACCGTTGTACACGTTCACGAACGCGTAGTTGCGGTCGCCGTCCTCGTAGACGTCGAAGTCGTAGTGCGTGAAGGCCTGCTTGCCGACGTAGATGCCCCACGGGGTCTTGCCCTGGTAGTAACCGGGGATGAAGACCCACTTGTCGAGGGTGGCCTTGTTGGACGCCGTGTCGTAGACACAGTGACCAGCGGTGGCGACGAGGTTCTTGTAGCTGCTCTGGAGCGAGGTGCCGGTGCACCAGTGCGGCTTGCCGTCAGCGCCGATGAAGAACACCTTGCCCGAGGTCTTGGGCAGGTTGACGTTCTTCGAGACGCTGGTGGTCTTCTTCTCGTCACCGATGGCCGGAACGATGCCGGGCTTGGTGTCGGCGGTGGGGCCACCGGTCGACACGTGCTTGCCGACGACCTGAGTCTCGACGTTGTAAGGCGTCGCGCCGATCAGGTTGGCCTTCATCTCGCCGTACCAGAAGGCCGCGACCTGCTGGGCAGCGAGGTTGGTGTTGGCCAGGCTGTCGGAGGCGACGTCGCCAGCAGCCTGCGCCGGGGCGGCGACGACCGCGGAGGCAAGCAGCCCCGCGCTCAGACCGCCCAGAATGAGCGTGCGCTTCATGTGGAACTCCCAGGTCTGTCGTGGGACGTCACTTGCGCCCCATGCGTCAGGAAAGGAACGTTCAAGAAGCTATAAGACGGAAAGGGGGTGTGAAAGCAAAAAGACCAACTGCCCGGGGCGGCTGGGATGGGGAAAGTTGCTGTAAACCTGTGGGGTTCCTGTGAAGATTCCGTTATTTCCGCTGATCGCAGGGCATGTCGATCTGTCACGCCATGGATCGATCCAGCTCAGACGTGTGATGTAAATCACACCACTCTGAGGGGAACCAGATCGTGGGTTAAGACCGTCTTAGTCCGACACGACTACGCAGTGTCGGATGTGTCGAACGGTACGAGAAGGGTGCGCAGCAGCCCGGAAAGATCTTGCTGCTGCTGCCGGCCGAGGGCCGCGAGCAGCTCTTGCTCCCGCCTGAGCAGGTCGGCGAAGGCCGAGTCGACCCGTTCGAGCCCCTTGACGGTGAGCCGCACCAGCACGCCGCGCCGGTCGTCGGGGTCGGGGTTGCGGGTGACGAGCCCGGCGGCGGCCAGCCGGTCGATGCGGTTGGTCATGGTCCCCGACGTCACCAGAGTGGCCCGCAGCAGCGCCCCCGGGCTCATCTCATAAGGGGAACCGGCCCGGCGCAGCGCCGTGAGGACGTCGAACTCCCAGGGCTCCAGCCCGTGCTCGGCGAAGGCGGCCCGCCTGGCCCGCTCGAGGTGCCGGCTCAGCCGCGACACGCGGCTCAGCACCTGGAGAGGCGTTACGTCGAGGTCGGGGCGCTCCTGCCGCCAGGCCGCGACGAGCCGGTCGACTTCATCCTCGGCTGAGCTCATGGATGACGAGTCTAGCTTTTCTTGACGTCAAGACATCTCTCTTGATATCAAGTATCTTTATGTCAAGAGATTCCATCTGGGACCCCACCGTCTATGGGCGGTACGCCGATGAGCGGGCCCGGCCCTTCTATGAGCTGACCGGGCGGATCAGGGCCGAAGACCCCGCTCACGTCGTCGATCTGGGCTGCGGCACCGGTGACCTGACCGCGTCGCTGGCCGTTCGCTGGCCGCACGCGCGCATCCACGGGGTCGACTCCTCGCCCGAGATGATCGCCAAGGCCCCGCAGGGCGCCACGTTCGAGGTCGCCGACGTGCGCGACTGGACTCCGGCCGAGCCGGTCGACGTGATCGTGTCGAACGCGCTGCTCCAGTGGGTGCCCGAGCACCGGGAGCTGCTCGTGCGGTGGGCCCGGGAGCTGAACCCGGACGGCTGGCTGGCCTTCCAGGTGCCGGGGAACTTCACCGCGCCCAGCCACCAGGTGATCAGGGAGCTCTGCCAGAGCGCCGAATGGGCCGGAGAGCTGGCCGACCTCGCCTGGCGCGACCCGGTCGACTCCGCCGCCGGCTACCTGGAGCTGCTGGCGGGCGAGGGCCTGACCGTGGACGCCTGGGAGACCACCTATCTCCACGTGCTCCAGGGCGACGACGCGGTGCTCCGCTGGGTGAGCGGCACGGCGCTGCGCCCCATGCTCACCCGCCTCGGCCCCGACCGCCGCGAACGGTTTCTCGCCGACGCCGGCCGGGTGCTGGCCGAGGCCTATCCCCGCCGCGACTACGGCACCCCGTTCGAGTTCCGCCGCATATTCACCGTGGCGCACAAATGATCACCGGGATTCACCACGTGCAACTCGCCGTCCCGCCCGGTCGCGAGGACGAATTGCGCGCCTTCTACCGCGACCGCCTCGGCCTGACCGAGATCCCGAAACCGGCCGGGCTGGCCGGGCGCGGGGGCGTGTGGTTCCGCGGGGAGGGCGCGGAGTTGCACCTCGGCGTCGAGGAGGGCTTCCGGCCCGCGCGGAAGGCGCATCCGGCGCTGCTGGTGCGGGACCTCGCGGAGGTGCTCGCACGATTTCCCGAATGCGAAATCGATCGGCTGCTGCCGGGATATGTACGCAGTTACATCCACGATCCGGTGGGAAATCGTCTAGAACTTATCCAGCCCGTGTCGCGATAGGCGATTTGTTCACCTTCAGGTGGCATCATGGCCGCAATTCGGCCGTTTCACGTTTACCTGGAGGTGCTGGTGGCGATCGAGATCGAGGACAAGTTCGATGTCCCAGACGAGTTCGTCGTGCCGGACCTGCTCGGCGTCAAGGGCGTCGAAGCGGAGTCGGGGCCCAAGTCCCACCAGCTCGTGGCCGTCTACTTCGACACCCCCGATCTGCGGCTCGCCACCCGAGGCATCACCCTGCGGCGGCGGCGCGGCGGCGACGACCCCGGCTGGCACCTGAAGCTGCCCAAGTCCGCCGGGGTGCGGCAGGAGATCCAGCGGCCGCTCACCCGCAGCGCCAAGATCGTGCCGGCCGACCTGGCCGCGATGGTGCTCGTCTACACGCGCGGGCAGGCGCTGGTGCCGGTGGCCGAGCTCGACACCAAGCGGTCGGTGACCCGGCTGCTCGACGCCGACGAGCAGGTGCTGGCCGAGATCGCCGACGACCGAGTCAAGGGCACCGTCTACGGCGAGCCGCCGCGGATCGAGCGGTGGCGTGAGGTCGAGGTCGAGCTCGTCAAGGGCGACGAGGCGCTGCTGAAGCGGGTGGGCAAGCGCGTGATCAAGGCGGGGGCTGCCACGGGTGGCTCCGCCAACAAACTGGGGCGGCTGCTGGGCGAAGCCGTACAGAAACTGCCGCAGTCGCCGACCGAGGGGACGGTCGGCGCCGCGGTGTTCGCCTACCTGCGGAGCCAGACCGACGCGCTGATCGCGCAGGACGGCCGGGTGCGGCGGCAGGAGGAGGACGCCGTGCACAAGGCGCGCGTGGCGTGCCGGCGCATGCGCAGCGCGTTCAAGGCCTTCTCCTCGATCGTGACCGAGTCGGACGCGCTCCAGGAGGAGCTGCGCTGGCTCGGGGAGGTGCTCGGCGAGGTGCGCGACCTGGAGGTCATCCAGGCCCGCTTCGGCAAGGAGCTCGACGGGCTCGACGACCACCTGATCGTCGGTCCGGTCAGGGCGCGGCTGCTCGACGACCTGAAGCTCCAGGAGCAGGAGGGCTACGAGCGGGCCCGCGAGGCCATGAACGGCGAACGCTACTTCGCGCTGCTCGACGCGCTCGACGAGCCCTACGTCTTCACCCACCGGGCGACCCGCGAGGCCGGGCCCGCGCTGGCCAAGATCGTGGCCAGGGAGTGGAAGAGGGTGCACAAGAAGCACGACACCGCCCAGGCCATCGACGACATGCACGAGCGCGAGATCGCCATGCACGACGTGCGCAAGGCGGCCAAGCGCGCCCGCTACACCGCCGAGGCGGCCGGCATGGGCGACGAGGCCGCCCGCGCCGAGGCGATCCAGGAGGCCCTGGGCACCTACCAGGACGGCGTGGTCGCCCAGGAGACCCTGGAGAAGGAGGCCGCCAAGGCCCGCGCGGCCGGCGAGGACACCTTCACCTACGGCGTGCTGGCCGGCCTGGAGCGCGCCGCCGCCGAACGCGCCCGCGACAAGTTCCCGAAGCTCTGGAACAAGCTCACGTGACGTAACGGTCGACGCTGACCAGTTCACCCTCCGCGTGGTGGAGGACGGCGAACCCGCCCTTTCTCAGGTGGGTGTCGCCGATCCGCCCCTCGCAGAGGGCGCCCAGCAGGTCGGGCAGGACCTTGCCGTGGCTGCACACCGCGGTCGGCTCGGTCAGCTTGCGGACCAGCCGGAGGGTGTCCTTCGGGTCGTAGCCGGGCTCGGAGAGCAGTTTCTCCTTGCGGATCGACAGGTCCGAGGCGGTCGCGTAGGGCTTGAGGGTCTGGGTGCAGCGGCGGCTCGGCGAGCTGACCAGGTTGCGCGGGGCGTAGGCCGACAGGGCCTCGGCGACCACCTCGGCCTGGGCCAGCCCGTCGGCGTCGAGCGGCCGCCGGTCGTCGTGGCCCTTCCACTCCGAGCGGCTGCCCGCCAGGCCGTGCCTGACCAGGATCAGCGGCACCGTCACCAGCGGCGCCGCCGTCAGGGCCCGCAGCAGGCCCGCGTCCCACTCGTAGGTGAGCCGGTCGCGGGCCTCGTCGAGCGGCATCCAGACGACCTCGTCGACCTCGTCGACCGCCGTCAGGTCGTCTTCGGCGCTGACCCGCGCGGCCCAGTAGTCGACCCGCTTGAGGCGGCCGTCCTTCAGATAGTGGACGGGCGGCAGCGAGCGGCCCAGCACGACCGACAGGCCGGTCTCCTCCCGGACCTCGCGCAGCGCCCCGGTGATGACGTGCTCGCCCGCCTTGAGCTTGCCCTTCGGGAACGACCAGTCGTCGTACTTGGGCCGGTGCACGAGCGCGACCTCGGGGGAGGTCTCGGCGCCGCGCCAGATCACGGCGCCGGCGGCGTGGATCACGTCGGTCATTTGCCGTCGTCCACGGTCCGCCAGCGTCGCGTGCCGATGAGATGTTGCTGCAGATCGGCGCCGCCGTTTTGGCGAAGCCAACGGCCATCTGAGGTGAGCCACCATGTGTCCGTCCCGTCGGAGAACGCGCGGTCGAGCAGGTCGGCGATGTACGACCGGTGTTGTGCTCCGGTCACCTTCACCAGGGCCTCCACCCTTCGGTCGAGGTTGCGTCGCATCAGGTCGGCGCTGCCGATCCACATCTCGGGCCGCCGTCCGCCGCCGAACTCGTAGATGCGGGAGTGCTCCAGGAAGCGCCCAAGAAGGCTTCTGACCCTGATCGTCTCGGACAAACCCGGTACGCCCGGCCGCAGGGTGCAGATGCCGCGGACCCACAGGTCGATCGGCACGCCCGCCTGCGAGGCCCGGTAGAGGGCGTCGATCACGGGCTCGTCGACAAGAGAGTTGGTCTTGATCCGGATGCGGGCCGCGCGGCCCGCCTTGTGGTGGGCGATCTCCCGGTCGATGCGGGCCAGCAGGCCGTGCCGCAGCGAGTGGGGCGCGACCAGCAGCCGCCGGTACGCCGAGTGGTTGGAGTAGCCCGTCAGGTGCATGAACAGGTCGGTGACGTCCTCGCCGACGAGCGGGTCGGAGGTGAGCAGGCCGAAGTCCTCGTACATGCGGGCGGTCTTCGGGTTGTAGTTGCCGGTGCCGATGTGGCAGTAGCGGCGCAGCTCGCCGTTCTGCTCCTGGCGCACGACCAGGGCCAGCTTGCAGTGGGTCTTCAGGCCGAGCACGCCGTAGACGACGTGGCAGCCGGCCTTCTCCAGCTTCCTGGCCCACGAGATGTTGGCGTGCTCGTCGAACCTGGCCTTGATCTCGACCACCACGACGACCTGCTTGCCCGCCTCGGCGGCGTCGATCAGGGAGTCGACGATGGGGGAGTTGCCGGAGGTCCGGTAGAGCGTCTGCTTGATCGCCAGCACCGCCGGGTCGGCCGCCGCCTGCTCGATGAACCGGCCCACGCTGGTGGAGAAGCTGTCGTAGGGGTGGTGCAGCAGGATGTCCTTCTCGCGCAGCATCGAGAAGATGTCGTCGTCGGCGTGGATCACCTCCGACGGCACGAACGGCCGGTAGCTGAGCTCGCCCCGGTTGTGGGTCGGCCCCAGGTCGGCGATCGTGTGCAGCCCCGATAGGTCGAGCGGGCCGGGCACCCGGTAGATCTCGTGGTCGTGTACGCCCAGCTCCTCGACCAGCAGGTCGAGCACCTCGGGCGTGATCGTGTCCTCGACCTCGATGCGCACCGGCGAGCCGAACCGGCGGCGGCGCAGTTCGCGCTCCAGGGCCTGCATCAGGTTCTCGGTGACGTCCTCGTCGACGTCGAGGTCCTCGTTGCGGGTGACCCGGAAGACGTGGTTCTGGACGATCTCCATGCCCTTGAACAACTGGCCGAGGTGGGCCGCGATGACGTCCTCAAGAGGCACGAACCGGTCTTTGGCCACCTTCACGAACCGGGGCAGCTGCGGGGGCACCTTCACCCGCGCGAAGACCGTGTTGCCGTTGACGGGGTTGCGGACCGTGACCGCCAGGTTGAGCGACAACCCCGAGATGTTGGGAAACGGGTGGGCCGGGTCGACGGCCAGCGGCGTCAGCACCGGCCTGATCCGCTCGCGGAACAACTTCCGCATCACCGTGCGCTCGTCGCGCCCCAGGTCGGCCCAGCGCACGATCTCGATGCCCTCGGCCACCAGCTCGGGCACGATCGTCTTGTGGAAGATCGCCGAATGGCGCTGCACCAGGACGTTGGCGATCCCGTTGATGCGCTCCAATTCCTCGCTGGGCTTCAGCCCGCTCTGCGCTCTCAGCAGCAGTCCGGTGGCCATCCGCCGTTTCAGGCCCGCGACCCGCACCATGAAGAACTCGTCGAGGTTGCTCGCGAAGATCGCCAGGAACCGCACCCGTTCGAGGAGGGGGAGCTTGGGATCTTCGGCTAGTTCGAGCACACGTTCGTTGAACTGAAGCCAGCTCTCCTCTCGGTTGAGGAATCGCTCGTGAGGGAGGGGAAGCTCCTCCGGGGAGATGGGCACGGAAATTTCGGCGGACATGTCCTGAATATGCCCGAGTTTGTTGAACGACGTGTTAACTTCCCCGCAACGAAATTGCCAGTCTCACGCTTCACCCTCGCGGGCACGTGCGAGCTTCTCGTTCTCCCTGGCCTCGCGGGCGCGTACCTTCTCCTGCTCCCGCCGGAGCTTCTCGGCCTCCTTGGCCTCGCGCTCCCGCTGCTTCTCGGCCTCGCGCCAGAGTTTCTCCTGCTCCTTGCGCTGACGGCTGAGCTCTTTGGGGTCGGTCAGCGGGCCGGCCGGCAGCGGCGGGGCCAGCACCAGGCCCCGGGAGGCGTTGGTCAGCGCCGGGACCGGGTCGAGGTCGCTCAGCCCGTTCCAGCAGAGGTTCACCAGGTGGGCGGCGACCGCCTCACGGCTGGGTTTGCGCACGTCGAGCCACCACTGGCCGGTCAGGGCGACCATGCCGACGAGCATCTGGGCGTACATGGGGGCGGTCTTGGGGTCGTAGCCCCGGCCGGCGAACTCGTCGGCCAGCACGTCTTCGACCTGGCTGGCGATGTCGCTGATCAGGCTCGCGAAGGTGCCGGTGCCGGAGGCGGCGTGGGAGTCGCGGACCAGGATGCGGAAGCCTTCGCTGCTCTCCTCGATGTACTGGAGCAGCGCCAGGGCGGCCCGCTCCAGCTTCACTCGCGCGTGGGTCGCCGACAGCGCCTGGGTGACGAGGACCAGCAGGCGCTGCATCTCGCGGTCGATGACCACGGCGTAGATGCCTTCCTTGCCGCCGAAGTGCTCGTACACCACGGGCTTCGACACGCTGGCGTGTGCGGCGATCTCCTCCACCGAAGTGCCGTCGAAGCCCTTCTCCGCGAAGAGGGAGCGACCGATCTGAATCAGCTGCTCGCGCCGTTCCGCGCCCGTCATTCGCCTGCGGGATCTGGATTCGGTCACGGCACCATAATGGCGGGCCGTGAGAGTGACGGCACAGGCACGCCCTCACACGGCCCTCGGTATGGGCTAGGCAATGCGCTTCGCCGCCAGCCGCTCGGGATTGGGCCACCGCACGTCATAGGCCCAGCCGAAGCGCTCGAAGATCTTGATCAGGCCGGCGCTCAGATCGATCTGACCTTTCAGCACGCCGTGCCGCGCGCAGGTCGGGTCGGAGTGGTGCAGGTTGTGCCACGACTCGCCGAACGAGGGCAGCGCCAGCCACCAGACGTTGCGGGACTTGTCGCGCGACTCGAAGGCCTCGTCGCCGAAGACGTGGCAGATCGAGTTGATCGCCCACGTGACGTGGTGGAGCAGGCCGATGCGGACCAGGGTGCCCCAGAAGAAGGCCGTCGCGGCGCCCTGCCACGACCAGGTGATCAGACCGCCGAGGAGGCCAGGCAGCACCAGCGAGGTGATCGCCAGCACCGGGAACATCTTGTGGAACTTCACGATGTCGGGGTCTTTGACCAGGTCGGGGGCGTACTTCTCGCGGTTGGCGCGCTCGGCTTCGAACAGCCAGCCCATGTGGGCGTACAGGAGGCCCTTGGTGACGGCCCAGAACGAGGTGCCGAAGCGCCACGGCGAGTGGGGGTCGCCCTCCTTGTCGGAGAACTTGTGGTGCTTGCGGTGGGTGGCGACCCAGTCGAGCACCGACATCTCCAGCGACATGCTGCCCGCGACACCCAGGGCGATCTTCAGCCCCCGCTTGGCCTTGAAGGAGCCGTGGGTGAAGTAGCGGTGCAGGCCCACCGTCACGCCGAGACCGGTGAACATGTAGAAGACGAACGCGATGATGACGTCGACCCAGCTCAGCCAGCCCCAGGCCCAGGCCACCGGCACCGCGAGCGCCAGTGCCACCAGGGGCAGGCCCACCACGACCCCGAAGGTGATGATCTCGGGAGTGGTCTTCCTCTCGGGGTCCATGTCAGGTTTGGGCTGCTTGGGCCCCGGGCGCTCCGAGACTACGGTCATGAAGTACCTCACGATCTGTGGTAGGTAGTGCCGGTTACGCCACCGTAACCTACGCCATCGTAAGTTAGGAAGTCCTAAGTCGAGAATGGGGAGAAGGTGTATCGTGGGCGGCCATCTCATGGCGCGAAACTGTCTTGCCGACAAAGCTCCTGGTCTGCTATGGCGTGGCACGTTCCGGAAGTGACGCTTAACCACCATCCTTTCCGTGGGTGTGCCCGGTAAGCTTGGGGGCGATCCGGCGTTGGGTAATTGGCAGCCCGCCAACCTTTGGAGTTGGTTTGTCCTGGTTCGAGTCCAGGCGCCGGAACCAATTTGCGTCTCAGGTAAGCTCACGTTGTCGAGCGGGTGACCGTGCGGCATCCGTCAGCTGACCGTTTCGTTCGCGGATCCGAGGGAGCTCCCACAGTGAGTGCGCCGCGCCCGGCCGCCGTCATCGTCCTCGCCGCCGGCGAGGGCACCCGGATGAAGTCCGCCACCCCCAAGGTCCTCCACGAGGTCTGCGGCCGCACGCTCGTCGGCCACATGCTGCACGCCTCCCAGGAGCTCGAACCCGAGCGGCTGATCGTGGTGGTGGGGCACGCCCGGGAGCAGGTCTCGGCCCATCTGTCGGCCGACTTCCCCGACGTGACGCCGGTCGTCCAAGACCAGCAGAACGGCACCGGCCACGCCGTCCGGATGGTGCTCGAGAACGTCGGCGTGATCGAGGGAACGGTCCTGGTCGTGTACGGCGACACGCCCCTCCTGCGCGGATCGACGCTGGCCGGCCTCCTCGGCGAACACTCCGCCCGGGGCAACGCGGTCACCGTGCTGACCGCCCACGTGCCCGATCCGACCGGCTACGGCCGCATCGTCCGCGGCGACGACGGCGCGGTGCTCGCGATCGTCGAGCACAAGGACGCCACGCCCGAGCAGCTGGCCATCGACGAGATGAACTCCGGCGTCTACGCCTTCGACGGCGCCCTCCTGGCCGATGCCGTCAAGCGCGTGTCGACCGCCAACTCCCAGGGCGAGGAGTACCTCACCGACGTGTTGTCGATCCTCCGCGAGGAGGGCCACCGCGTCGGCGCCCACGTCGCCGCCGACCACGTCGAGGTCGAGGGCGTCAACAACAAGGCCCAGCTCGCGTTCGTCCGGCGGGTCCTCAACGACCGCATCCTCCACGAGCACATGATCAACGGTGTGACGATCGTCGATCCGGCCTCGACCTGGATCGACGCCGATGTCACGCTGGAAGCCGACGCCGTGATCCACCCCGGCACCCAGCTCCACGGCTCCTCGTCCGTGGGCGCGGGCGCCGAGGTCGGCCCGGCGAGCACCCTGACCGACACCGTCGTCGGCGCGGACGCCGTGGTCCGCAACGCCGTCTGCGACTCGGCCGAGATCGGCCCCGGCGCGTCGGTGGGCCCCTTCGCCTACCTGCGCCCCGGCACCCGGCTGGGCGCGAAGGGCAAGATCGGCACGTACGTCGAGACCAAGAACGCCGTCATCGGCACCGGTTCCAAGGTGCCCCACCTGAGCTACGTCGGCGACGCGACGATCGGCGAGGGCGCCAACATCGGCGCCGCGACCGTCTTCGTCAACTACGACGGTGTAGACAAGCACCACACCACCGTGGGCGACCACGCCCGCGTGGGCAGCGACACCATGCTCGTCGCGCCGCTGACGATCGGAGAGGGCGCCTACACGGCCGCCGGCTCGGTGATCGTCAACGACGTCCCCCCCGGCGCGATGGCCGTGGCACGCGGCCGCCAGCGCAACGTCGAGGGCTGGGTGATCCGCCGCAGGTCCGGCAGCAAGTCGGCCGAGGCGGCCCAGCGGGCCCTCGAAGAAGGTTCATAACGGTTCAAGGCGCGGGCAGCCCGCGTATCACTCGGTTTCCCCGGGGCCAGGAGGAGCAAGTCGCATGAGCGGGATCCAGACCATGGGCCAGAAGAACCTGATGTTCTTCTCGGGCCGGGCATACCCACAGCTTGCCGAGGAGGTCGCGCGCAACCTGGGGGTGGAGATCACCCCGACCTCCCTGCGTGACTTCGCCAACGGAGAGATCTACGTCCGCTACCTCGAATCGGTCCGGGGCTGCGACGCGTTCGTGATCCAGAGCCACACGGCTCCCATCAACCAGTGGATCATGGAACAGTTGATCATGGTGGACGCCCTGAAGCGGGCCTCGGCCAAACGCGTGACGGTCATCATGCCGTTCTTCGGCTACGCCCGTCAGGACAAGAAGGGCCGGGGCCGCGAGCCGATCACGGCCCGGCTGATGGCCGACATGTTCAAGCAGGCCGGCGCCGACCGGCTGATGTCGATCGACCTGCACACCTCGCAGATCCAGGGCTTCTTCGACGGCCCGGTCGACCACCTGTTCGCGATGCCGATCCTGATCAACTACCTGCGCGACAAGATCGACCCCGCGACCACGACCATCGTCTCGCCCGACACCGGGCGCGTGCGCCTGGCCGAACGGTGGTCCGACGCACTGGGCACGCCGGTGGCGTTCATCCACAAGCGCCGCGACCTCGACGTGGCGAACCAGGTGAAGGTGAACGAGGTCGTCGGCAAGGTCCGCGGCCGGACCTGCGTGCTGATCGACGACATGATCGACACGGGCGGCTCGATCTGCAAGGCGGCCGACGCGCTGTACGACCACGGGGCGACGAACGTGATCGTGGCGGCGACGCACGCGGTGTTCTCCGACCCGGCCGTGGATCGGCTGAAGAACTCGGCGATCTCCGAGGTCATCGTGACGAACACGCTGCCGATCTCGGAGGAGCAGCGCTTCGACAAGCTGACCGTGCTGTCGATCGCACCGTTGATCGCGCGCGCCATCACCGAGGTCTTCACCGACGGATCGGTGACGAGCCTGTTCGAGGGCGACTCGTAGACCTGGAGCTCTGACGGGCCGATCGGTGACTCACCGGTCGGCCCTTTCTACGGCGTGGCAACGTTTGAACTTCCGGCCCGAGCCGCAGGGACAGGCGTCGTTGAGGATCAGTGACAACTGCCGTCGCACATTTCGATGCTCCGGTCCAGCTTGGGTGATGTCCAGAGCGCGGTTGAGCAGGGGCAACGTCCCCGCGAGGTCGCCCAGGGCATACAAGGTCACCGACATCTCGGCGAGGCGATGGGCGACCGCGGGATGCCGGGGACCGTGGAGGGTTTCGGCGGTCCTCAGCGCGCTCTGCTGGAGAGGAAGTGCTTCGGCGGCGCGTCCCAGCATCCGCAGGCTGAGGCCGAGGCGGGCCCGGAAGTCGGCGACGCGGAGGTTGTCGGAGCCGTATGCGGTCTCGGCGATGGCGAGGGCGCGCTCGTGCAGCGGGAGCGCTTCGGCCGAACGGTCGAGCGCCTGGAGGTTGCGGGCGAGCGCGTCGAGACGGAAGGAGAGCTCCGGATCGTCCGGGCTCAAAGCGGTCTCGGCGATGACCAGGGCACGTTCATTCAGGGGGAGTGCTTCCACGGCGCGTCCCATCGCCAGCAGGTCGGCCCCCACTCCGCCGAGCCGATACGCGACATCGGGATGGCCGGGGCCGAACACGGTCTCGCTGATGCTCAGCGCACGCTCACTGTGGACGAGCGCTTCCTGAGGCCGGCCGAGAGCCCGCAGGCTCGACGCGATTCTCCCGAGGCAACTTGCGGTCACCGGGTGGTCGGGGCCGTGAGCGGCTTCCGCGATGGCCAGGGCGCGCTCTTCCAGGGGCAGCGTCGGGGTGACGTGTCCGAGGACCAGGAGGGTGTCGGCTAGGTTGCCGAGGTGTGTGGCGACGTCGGGGTGATGCGGGCCATAGGCGGTTTCGATGATGGCGAGGGCGCGGCGCTGGAGCGGAAGTGCTTCGGCGAGGCGCTCCAACTGGAACAGCGTGAGGGCGAGGTTCGCGAGGCACGCGGCGACGTTCGGATGATCAGGGCTTTCCGTGGCTTCCGCGATGGCGAGGGCGCGCTCGTCCAAGGGGAGCGCTTCAGCTGGACGTGTCGAATTACGCAGGCCGGAGGCGACCATGGAAAGGTGCGGCCCGACGTTCGGGTGATCGGGCCCGTGGGCGGCCTCGACGATGCGCAGAGCCCGGGTGGCCAGGGCCAGTGCTCGTGCTTCGTTCCCCTGGTCGAGGTCGAAGACGGCGGCCTGACTGATGAGGTGCGCACCTGTCTCGCCGAGGTGCTCGTCGGAGGCGACCGCGAGGATGTGCGGCATCAGCCGATGCCAGAGCGGCCAGCCGCCGACGTTCCGGTGTGGGTTCTCGGGCACGGCCGCGGCCAGGAGGTCCACCGCCAGATCGTGGAAGGTGTGCAGGTTCTCCTTGACCGGCTCCACCGATAGGAGCACGGCCCTGATCAGGCGGTGCATGCCGATGGAGTCGTCAGTGCGGGTGATCAGGCTGTAGGAGGCGAGGAGACCGAGGAGTTCGGCGGTCTCGTCTTCGGCCCATCTCTCCGGAAGGACCACCCTGGGGATGTCGTCGGGCGCGAAGTGCGCCAGGACGTGCAGCAGACCGGCTGCCATCGGGCGACGCTCCGCGATGGTGGTGAAGGTGATCTGCCACAGCCGGTTGACGGTGGTGTAGGCCAGGCTTCCGTCGCCGGTGGCGGCGTGCATCTCCGCCGGGCGGGCCCGGAGTTTCGCCAGGTAGCCGGCGAACGTGAGGCCGGTTTCGGTGATGTACGCGGCGGCCTGCTCCAGGGCCAGCGGGAGGTGGCCCAGCTCGGCCGTGATCTCTTCCGCCACCGGTCGTTCCTTGGGCGAGGATCGCCCGGTCAGACTGACGAGCAGGTCGGCGCCGAATTCCGGTGCCAGCCGATGTCACGGCGGCTGGTGATCACCACGTGACCGTGGGTCAGCTGGCCGAGCAGCGGCTGGATGTCCTTCGGGTGCTCGACGTTGTCGAGGATCAGCAACCAGCCTCGGTGGGCCTGCAGCCAGGAGACGGCCCACTCGACGCCCTGCTCGGTCGATTCCGGCTCCCGCCCGGTCAGGCGACGGGTCAGTGCGGCCAGGCCGACGTCCAACTGTCCTGAGTCGGCTGCGGTGATCCACCAACGGAGGTCGTGACGATCGCGAGCCGCGTGGGCGTGGTGCAGGGCGAGTTCCGACTTGCCCACGCCGCCCATCCCGAACAGGCTCTGGGTGATCACGACGTTCGTGTCCCCGTCGAGCGCCGCGCCGAGGTCGCGGAGCGCGTCCTCCCGGCCGAGGAAGATCCTGGCGGGTGGCCGGGGCAGGTTGTTGAGCCCCGGGGCGGCGCTGACGTCGGCGGCCCGGGGGAGACCGGCTGGGGCGCTCACCCTGTCGAGCAGGGAGCGGGTGTCGGCCTGGCGGAGCAGTTCGGGCAGTCCTCCCTGGTCGGCGGCGACCTCGCGGACGGAGAGTTCGATGGCGTCGGCGACGATGCCGGCCACGTCGTCGACGGTGAGGTCGTGCTCGATGAGGATGTCGGCCGCGGTGCGGCCGGTCAGCGGACCGCGCTGGATGGTCGCCCGCGCGAGCGGGGCCAGGCGGGCCGCGAACTCGTCCTTGAAGACGACCGCGCCGCTGCCGGGAGCCGCGAACCAGGAGGGGTCGGCCAGCATCGCGTGCACCGCTTCGGGGATCGGCTCGGGCAGGCGGTCTTCGATCTTCCGCTGCGCCCTCTTGCGGACCGCCTGGATGTCCGGCTCGGCGAACAGCCGCTGACTGCCCTTGGCCAGGGCCTCTTCCGCGAGCCAGCCGAGTAAGAAGTCGATCACCGTGCCCCTACCTCCGGGCACCCAGTGTGACGGCTTGGCGGGTCTTTCGTGCCGTTAGGCTAGAAGGAGTGCCTGTAACGCCTTCCGCTAGGGCGGGTGAGGGGTGGCGCTAAATCCGAATCGAGATCCCTAGGAGATCGTCGTGTCCGAAGTCAAGATCGCTTCCGAGCTGCGTGACCAGTTCGGCAAGGGCGCCGCTCGCAAGATCCGCCGCGCCAACCAGGTGCCCGTCGTCCTCTACGGGCACGGCACCGAGCCGCGTCACCTCACCATGCCCGGGCACGACCTGCTCCTCGCGCTCCGCACGCCCAACGTCCTCATCCGCATCGAGGGCGCGGTCAACGAGCTCGCTCTGCCCAAGGGCGTGCAGCGTGACCCGATCAAGGGCTTCCTGGAGCACGTCGACCTGATCCTGGTCCGCCGGGGCGAGAAGGTCACCGTCGAACTGCCGGTCACCACCACCGGTGACGTCGTCAACGGCGCCATCCTCGACCAGCAGCTCGTCGCCGTCTCGGTCGAGGCCGAGGCGACCAACATCCCGAGCGGCGTCGAGATCGACGTCGACGGCAAGGACGTCGGCTTCACCGTCAACGCCGGCGACCTCGACCTGCCGAAGGGCACCACCCTCGCGGTCGAGGGCGACACGCTGGTGCTGCACGTCATCGCCGCGCCGACCGTCGACCTGCCCGAGGAGGGCGAGGCCGAGGCTGCCGAGGCGCCCGCCGCCGAGGCCGGCGACGAGGCCGCCGAGGGCGAGCCGGCTGCCGCCGCCGCCGAATAAGGCGTTTCTGTAAGGTCCCCCACAGGGAGATCCTGTGGGGGACCTTTCCGTGTGAGGAGACATGCAGTGGACCGCTGGCTGATCGCCGGGCTGGGCAATCCCGGGCCCGAGTACGCCGGGAACCGGCACAACGCGGGCTTCATGGTGGCCGACGAACTGGCCGCGCGGGCCGGTGGGCGGTTCAAGGCCCACCGGTCGCGCGCGGAGGTGCTCGAAGGGCGGCTGGCCGGGGTTCCCGTGGTGCTGGCGAAGCCCATGACGTACATGAATCTCTCTGGCGGGCCCGTGAAGGCGCTGGCCGACTTCTACAAGACCGGGCTGAACCTCATCGTCGTCCACGACGAGCTCGACGTGCCCTATGGCGCGCTGCGGGCCAAGAAGGGCGGTGGCGACAACGGGCACAACGGGCTGAAGTCGATCACCAAGGCGATGACGCCCGAATACCTGCGGCTGCGGTTCGGGATCGGGCGGCCGCCGGGGCGCATGGACACGGCCGTCTACGTGCTGAAGGACTTCGCGACCGCCGAGCGCAAGGACCTGCCGTTCCTGGTCGACCGGGCGGCCGACATGGTCGAGGCGCTGATGACCGACGGGCTCGAACCGACCCAGAACAAGTTCCACGCCGCCGACCTCAACCAGGTCAAGCCGCCTCGGTAGCCCATCGGGGCGTCCACGTGCCGGCTTCCGGCCGCACCGTGCCCAGATGGCCGCGCAGGTCTTCGAGCGCGGCGTGCGGGTTGCCGTGCCGCCAGATCAGCGAGTGGGGGTAGACCGGGGTCGGCTCCTGTACGGCAACACGGCGCAACCCCTGCTCGGCAGGCCAGACCAGCCGGGTCAGCTCGCCCACGAAGGTGGCCAGCGACGGCGACCCGGCGATGGTGTCGAGCAGCGGGTCGGTGCCGAAATCGGGCCCGGTGACCTCGATGGTCAGCCCGAACGCGGCGGCGAGCGTGTCGTAGTAGGCGGCCCATTCGGTCCCGGCGACGATGCCCGGCATCCAGATCCGGTGCCCGGCCAGGTCGGCCGGGGTGACCGCCCCGGCGTCGGCCAGCGGGTGGCCGGGCCCGGTGAGCAGCTGGACGGGCTCGTCGAACACCCGGACGGCCCCGATGTCACCCGGCAGCCGCGACCGGTCGACGGCCCGGAACGACGCGTCGATCGAGCGCGACGTGAGCGCCTCGACGGCCGCGCCGGCGTCGAAGAGGGTCACGACGTCGAGCTCCACCTCGGGACGCGCCCGATGGAAGCCGCCCAGCACCGACGCGGGCGCGAGCCGCCGGCCGATCACGTCGACCCGCAGCGCCCGCCGGCCCGGCCGCACGCTGGCGAGCGCCCGTTCCTCCACCGCGAGCAGGTCGCGCGCGTGGGGGAGGAACGCCTGCCCGTCGACGGTGAGCCGGGCGCCCCGCGCGGTCCGGGTGAACAGCCGCACCCCGAGCGTGCGCTCCAGCGCGGCGATGCGCTTGGACACCGCCTGCTGGGTGATGGCCAGGTCGTCGGCGGCGTCCTGGAAACGGCCCGCGTCGACGACCGCCACGAAGCTGCGCACGACGTCCAGATCCACCTGGGTACGGTACAACGCTCCGTTGTGCGGCCCGGATCGATAGTTGTTTGAGCCGGTTCGCCCCGACCCGCTTCGATGCTCACCGTGGATCGGCGATTCGGGTGGGTGTGGGCGGCGTACGCGGTGAGCGCGTATGGCACGTGGCTGGGGTTCGGCGCGTTTCCGCTGATCGCGGTGCTGGTCTTGGACGTCGGCCCGGCGCAGGTGTCGGCGTTGTCGGCGGCCGGGCTGGCTGTCGGGGCGGTCGCGGCCGTGCCGCTCGGGCCGTGGGTGGAGTTCCGGGCCAAGCGGCAGGTCATGGTCGCGATGGACCTGATCCGGTTCGCGGCGCTGGTGAGCGTGCCCGTCGCGTATGGGCTGGGGTGGCTCAGCTTCGGCCAGCTCGTGGTCGTCTCGGTGGTCGCCGCCGCGGCGAAGATCGCCTTCAACGCGGCGGCGGGCGCGTACCTGAAGGGCCTGCTCTCCCCGCAGGAGCTGCTCGTCGCGAACGGTCGGCTGGAGTCGACGATGTGGTCGGCGAGCGTGGTCGGCCCGCCGCTCGGCGGGGCCGCGATCGGGCTGTTCGGCCCGGTGGTGACGGTGCTGGCCGACGCGGTCAGCTACTTGGTGTCGGCGCTCTGCGTGCGCGCGATCGGGGGTGGTGAACCGAGTCGGGAACGGCGGTCCCGGCCCGGCGGCCTGCTCGACGGGTGGCGCGAGATTTGGGCCCATCGGGCGCTGCGGCGACTGTTCTGCACCACGGTCCTGTTCAACGGCCTGCTGCTGGCGACCGAACCGCTGCTCGCGATCCTGCTGCTCGACCGGCTCGGCTTCACTCCCTGGCAGTACGGCCTGGTGTTCGCGCTCCCGTGCCTGGGCCTGGCCGGGGCGCGGCTGGCCCGCCCGCTGGCGGCCCGGTTCGGCCAGGGCAGGGTGCTGCGCGTCGCGGGGGTGCTGCGGACGTGCTGGCCGGTGTGGCTGGCGTTCGTCCAGCCGGGCGTGCCGGGGATCGTGCTGGTCATCGTCGTCCAGTCGGGCCTGGTGTTCTGCTGCGCGGTGTTCGCGCCGGTGCTGGCGACGTACCGGCTGGAGCGCATCGCCCCCGACCGGGTCGCCCGCACCCTGACCGCCTGGTCGGTCACCGGCAGCCTCGCCGTCGCCGCCCTGACCGCGATCTGGGGCCTGCTCGCCGCCGTCATCGGCCCCCGCGAGGCCATCGTGGCAGCCGGGGTGCTGATCCTGTTCACCGGCTTGTCAGGGAGACCCTGACGTACTAATTTGTCAGGACATCCCTGACGAAGGAGTTCTTTCATGGCGGTGGAAGCGCGCATCCGGTGTTCCTTCTGCGGCAAGCCCGACAGCGAGGTCGAACGCATCGTCGCCGGCCCCGGCGTCTACATCTGCGACCAGTGCGTCGGCCTGGCCGTCACGGTCATCGAACAGAGCGCCGCCCTGGCCGAAGAGGGCGAGGCGAAACCGAAGCTCCCGATGTGGAGCTCCCTCTCGGACGAGGAGATGCTCAACCACATCCCCCGGGTCTCCGCCCACATCGACGCGACCGAGGCCGACCTGGTGGCCTGGGTCCGCGAACTCCGCCGCAGGGGCGTGACCTGGACGAAGATCGGCGAATCGCTGGGCATCACCCGCCAGTCGGCCTGGGAACGCTTCTCGGGCGAGGAGTAAAGCGTCCCTTCCATTAAGTCAGGTCTCATTGACGAGATGGAAGGGAAACCTTACATTGATCGCATGGCAGAGCAGATGCGGCACGACCAGGTCACGCGCGCGGCGCGGCGCGCCGTCCTCATCGACGGCATCCCCGTCGCGGCGCTGGGCGTGGTCGCCCTGACCCTCGGCAGCACCCCCGACCAGACCGCCACCCAGCAGACCTGGTGGATCGCGATCACCACCGTCTTCACCCTCGCGGTGGCCTGGGTCCTCGTGCGCGCGTTCCGGCGCGCCGACGAATACGTGCGCCGGATCCAGCTGGAGAGCATGGCCGTCGGCTTCGCCGCGGTCCTCGTGGGCCTGCAGGTGGCGACGCTCCTGGACGCCGCCGGCGTCATCGAACTCCACCAGGTGGCCCAGCTGATCATCCTGGGCGGTGTGTGGGTCTGGCTCCTGGTCGCCGACCTGCGCACCCGCTTCCACCGCTGACGGCGATCGTGAAGAACCGACTCCGCGAACTGCGCGCGGCCCGCCGCTGGAGCCAGGCCGACCTGGCCGACCGCTGCCAGGTCTCCCGCCAGGCCATCAACGCCATCGAAACCGAACGCTACGACCCCAGCCTCCCCCTGGCCTTCACCCTGGCCGAGGTCTTCGGCCTCACCATCGAAGAGATCTTCCACCCGGCCCGCACAGAACCCCCCGCGTGACATGGCGCCAGGCGGCGAGATGCTTGCGCTGCGGCGGAGACGGCGGTTGTACGGCGGTGCAGATTGAGGGCGCTGAAGGTGGGCTGAGAAGGCCGCTTCCCGGGTACTCGGTAGCGGACCCGAAGAGACGAGCTGTCGCGTGTGTTCCCCGCGCATGCGACCGGTGCGCTCCCCGCCCCACCTTCATTCACATGGTTCGGCAGATCGAATGGGGGCGGGTGCTGTGTTCCGAGCTGGGGCGGTACAGGTCTTCATCGCAGGGTGCCGCAGAGCAAGTCCCAGGGGTTTCGATAGGTATCGATGAACTCGACGATGAACTGGCTCTCGCCGGATTCGGGATCCTTGAAGTAGACGGAGACCATCACGTCGTGTTGGAACCCTGGGATTTTGGCCATGCTGTAGTGGTCGCGGATTCTCTGCGGGGGCAGGGTGGTCAGCAGCGTGATTGGGGCCGGATGTCGCGTCGTGCCTGTGGTGGAACTCGCGCGTATACGGTGGGCGCGGGTAGCTGATCGCCTTTTGGCGGAAGGCGTCGAGACGTGCGTCGTCGCGCCAGACGGGGGTCATGATCAAGAGACGGCTGCCAGACACCCCCACCGTCGTTTCATGATGTTGAACCGTAGTGCTACTGATCAAGGTTGGCGATGGCGACCGGCGGGGTCGCGCCTCCGGCGATCTTGCTGCGGCGCTCGATGAAGACGACGTTTCTCCATCGGTCGTGGTGACGTCCGATGCGTTCGCGGATGCCGACACGGCGGAATCCGGCTTTCTCGTGTAGTCGCAGGCTGGCGATGTTCTCGGGGAAGACGCCGGACTGGATGGTCCAGATGCCGGCGGCCTCGGTCGAGTCGATGAGAGCGTTCAGGAGCAGAGTGCCGACGCCGCGTCCGTGATGGGCCGGGGAGACGTAGACGGAGTGTTCGACGACTCCGGCGTACACGCACCGGTCGGAGACAGCCGAAGCGGCGACCCACCCGATCACCTCATCTGACGCGGTGTCGACGGCAACGTGCCGGTGGCCGGGGAGTTTGGCCGTAGTGAAGGTCTCCCACGCCGGAGCGGTGGTCTCGAAGCCGGCCTGCCCGCCGTCCAGGCCGGCTTGGTAGACGGCCAAGACCTGGGCGGCGTCGTCGTCGCGCATCGGGCGGACGGCGATCTCCGGTTTGGTTGCTTGGATGATCGCGCTGTGGAGCCCTTCGGCCGGCGGCGATGTCCGGGTGACGCGGATGTCGGTGAATCCAGTCGCGGTCAGGTGGGCGCGGTAGTCGGCTTCGGTGAGGGTCCCGATGGTGCAGCCGACCGACCGTTCGGCCTCCTGACGGCGAAACGGTTCCAGGTCGTCGTCGGCGATGATGTCGCTGACGCCGAACCGTCCGCCGGGCTTGAGGACGCGGTACGCCTCGGCCAGAGCGCGCGGCTTGTCGGCGGACAGGTTGATGACGCAGTTGGAGATCACGACGTCTACGGCACGGTCAGGGAGCGGCACGTCTTCGATGTGGCCGTGGAGGAACTCGGCGTTGGTCGCCTCGGCCTCGGCGGCGTTGGCGCGGGCGAGGGCGATCATTTCGGGGGTGCCGTCCAGGCCGTATGCCTTGCCGGTCGGGCCGACGCGGCGGGCGGAGAGCAGGACGTCCAGCCCTGCGCCGGAGCCGAGATCGAGAACGGTGTCTCCGGGCCGCAGGTCGGCGACCGCCACCGGGTTGCCGCATCCCAGGCTCGCCCCCAACGCTCCCTCGGGGATGTCGGTGTCGCAGGGGTAGGCGTTGGAGCCGAGGCAGTCGGCCGATGTGTCGGTGACGGGCTGTCCGGCCTGGGCGGTGAGGGCGAGTCCGGCGTAGCGCCGCAGGACCTCTGTTCGCCGGTCGTCGATGTCGTCGGCCATCCCGGTCTCCTCAGGTGATGGGGCGTCCCATGACCACGTCGGCGGCGGTCGGGAAGTAGTCCACGCACGCGTCGTTGATCCGGTAGAAGCGCGCGGTCCCGAGCTGCTCGACCAGCACGAACCGCACTTCGGCGAGGATCTTCAGGTGGTTCGAGACGGTCGACTGGCTGACGTCGACGGCTTCGACGATCTCCTTGACCGCCATGGGCTGTCCGGCGCGGGCGAGCAGGGTGACGATCTGCACGCGGGTGGCGTCGGACAGGGCGCGGAAACAGGTGGCGTACTTCTCGGCGGTGTCGCGGTCGAGTGGTCCATTCATCGTCAATCGACGATAGGCGATGAAAGCTCCTGGAGCAACGTCAGAACGCGGCGCTCGATCTCGTCGCGGATCGGCCGGACGGCGTCGATGCCCTGCCCCGCCGGGTCGGGGAGCTCCCAGTCCAGGTAGCGCTTGCCCGGGTAGAACGGGCAGGCGTCACCGCACCCCATCGTGATCACGACGTCGGACGCCTGAACCGCCTCGTCCGTCAACGGCTTGGGGAACGCCTTGGACAGGTCGAGCCCGATCTCGTCCATGACGGCGATCACGGCGGGGTTGATCGTGTCGGCGGGGGCGGACCCGGCGGAGCGGACGACCACGCTGCCCTTGCCGTGGTGGTCGAGCAGGGCGGCGGCCATCTGGGAGCGGCCGGCGTTGTGGACGCAGACGAACAGGACCTCGGGCACGGCGGCGGTCATGCGAACTCCTTGGAGGCGGGAGCGGTGGAAGGCGCGGCTGCGGGGTGGAGGACCAGCGCCAGGGCTGCGCCGACGAACGCGCCGACGAGCTGGGCGGCGATGAAGGGCGCGACCGACGCGGGGGCGATTCCGGCGAAGGTGTCGCTGAGGGCGCGGCCGATGGTCACGGCGGGGTTGGCGAAGGAGGTGGAGGAGGTGAACCAGTAGGCCGACCCGATGTAGGCCCCGACCGCCGGGGCGGCCAGGTGGGCGCGGCCGGTGCGGGTCAGGCTGAGGATCAGGGCGACCAGGCCGGCGGTCGCGACGACCTCGGACAGCCACAGGGACGGCGCGCTTCGGACGGTGGCGGAGATCGTGACGGCGGGGAGGCCGAACATCAGGTTGGCCAGTACGGCCCCACTGATGGCGCCCGCGGTCTGGGCCAGCGCGTACACGCCAAGAGCGGTTCCCGTGAGGCCGGTCCGTTCCCGTCTGCCGAGCGCCCAGTCGACGAGGGAGACCAGCGGGTTGAGGTGAGCGCCGGAGACCGGCCCCATCATGAGGATGACGACCGCGAGCCCGGCGGCGGTCGCGGCGGCGTTCTCGGCCAGTTGCAGACCGACGTCGTTCGGGGACAGGCGGGCGGCGGCGATGCCGGACCCGATGACGACCGTGACGAGCAGGCCGGTTCCGACGAACTCCGCCGTGGCGCGTCGTGGCAGGGATGTCACCGGACGCCGGTGTCTTCCTTGGACGTGGCGAACAGCGCGGACAGCCGGTCGAGCGCTTGCGGGATCACCCACGAGTAGACCCAGGTACCTCGCCGTTCGGAGCCGATCAGCCCGGCTTCCCGGAGGGTCTTCAGGTGGTGGGAGATCGTCGGCTGGGACAGGTCGAACTCGGGGAGCAGGTCGCAGACGCAGGTCTCCTCGTCGCGGGCGGCGATGAGGGACAGCAGGCGCAGCCGGACGGGATCGGCGACGGCCTTGAGGATTCTCGCGAGCTCGGCCGCGTCGTCCTTGCTGATGGGTTCACGGGCCAGGGGGGCGCAGCATTCTTCCGCAATGACCGGCAACGGGGTCTGCTTCGACATAGGTCAATATTGACATCAGTCGATCCAGGGACGCAAACTGTGCCTCGACGGGCTAATTAGATGCTCATCGATACAAGGAGACGATCACATGTCCCGCGTTCAGCTCGCCCTCCGAGTCTCCGACCTGGAGGCGTCCGTGGCCTTCTACAGCAAGCTGTTCGACGCCGAACCGGCCAAGCGCCGGCCCGGCTACGCCAACTTCGCCATCACCGAACCTCCGCTGAAGCTCGTGCTCCTGGAGGGCGAGCCCGGCCGGCCGACCGTGATGGATCACCTCGGCGTCGAGGTCGAGACGACCGACGCGGTCACGGCCGCCTCCTCCCGTCTGGCGGCGGAAGGTCTGTCGACCGCCGACGAACAGGACACCGCCTGCTGCTACGCCGTTCAGGACAAGGTCTGGGTCCACGGCCCCGGCGATGAGCCGTGGGAGGTCTACACGGTCAAGGCCGACTCCCCGACGCTGGTCAAGGAATCCGAGTCGGCGTGCTGCGCTCCGGCCGGCACCGATGTCCTCGACGTGGAGCCCAAGCAGGCTTGCTGCTGATTGCCCCGCCTCCGGCGGTCACCACTCGGTGGCCGCCGGGCGCAGCCCGTGCGGCCGGCCTTCGGCGGCGTTGCGGCCATGTCCCGCCGGATCCGCTGGGCGATCTTCGCCGACTCGTTGGCGTCACCGATCAGCCCGCGACGATCACGCGGATCGGCCGGGATGTGATGACTTGGTCATACATCGAAGGTGACTCTAAGAAGGCACGAGGGAAGACGCCGGATCAGAGCGCTCGGGCCCGCGTGTGCGGAGCACGTGCAGTCATACACGCCATTCCATGATGTTCTGGAACAGTTCCGCCTGTTCGATCGCGTCGTCGAGGGCGTGATGTGAGTGCGGATGCGTGGAACGTAGCTCTTTCGGCATCTGTCGTTTCGACGACCAAGTGAGGGGAACACCCGCTTTCGCGGCATACAAGGTCTTGATGTCGAGCGCCCTGGAATGCCCGAACGGTGAATCCCCCGCGAATTGAATGAAGTACCAGTACATCCACATCCAGTCGAACGACAACGGAAACGCGACCAACACCGGAGTCGTCCCGTCGCTTACCTTTCGCACCCACGCCGCCGCCGACTTCATCGCCTCTCTGGGGTCGCGGCCCTCACGTAGCAGCAGGTCACGGTCGAGGCCGCTGACCTCCAGGGCTGACGGCACGAATTCGTCGCTGATCGGCCGTAGTTCCGCGTAAAAGGTGGTGGTGGTCGGATCGTTCCGGGTGAACTCGCGCCCGAGCCGCCGGCCCGCGACCGTCATCCCGAAACTCACCATGGAATATGGGCCGGGAATGGGGCCGTCCGCCTCGATGTCGACGGAAATGTACGTCTCGGCTTTCACTGAATTCTCCCAGGAGCTGGCGCTAGCATTCCTGCGGTTGGTAAACGTTCGGTAAAGGGGGCTTGTGGGTGACTGTCGTCGACCGGCCGAGAACGGCCGTGAAGCGCATGGGTCCCGGGTGGGCGGCGCGATATCGGGCCACGGTGATCGTCTCCGACATTCTGTGCGCCCTTCTCGCCGGTGGTCTGGCGGTCGTCGTCCGGTTCGGCGAGGTTACTCCCTACGTCGAGCCTTACGCACTGTCAAGCGCGGCGTTGCCGCTGTTGTGGGTGGTCGTCGTCGGGCTGAGCAGGGCTTATGAGCCGCGCTTCGCGGGGGTCGGGTCGGAGGAGTTCCGGCGGGTGGCGCGGGCCGGGGTGATGCTCACCGCCGCCGTCGCCGTGGTGGCGTACGTGACCAAGATCGACGTCGCACGGGGTTACGTTATCATCGCGTTACCGGTGATGACCCTTTTAACGCTGCTCGCCCGTTATGCCTTGCGGCGCAGACTGCACCACAAGCGGACGAAGCTCCAGTGCATGCGGCGGGTCATCGCGGTGGGGCACCAGGGGTCGGTCGCCGACCTCGTGCGGCTGCTCCAGAAGGAGCGCTACCACGGCATGCACATCGTCGGGGCGTGCCTGCCCGACGACCGCGCCTCCTCCGAAGAGGTGGGCGTGCCCGTGCTGGGCGGGTTCTCCGACGTGCCCCTCGTGGTGGCGCAGGCCCAGGCCGACACCGTCGCGGTGCTCGCCTGTCCCGAGCTCGACGGTTCGGCGTTGCGGCGGCTCGCCTGGCGGCTGGAGAAGTCGCGCACCGATCTGGTGGTGGCGCCGGCGCTGATGGAGGTCGCGGGGCCGCGTACGACGATCCGGCCGGTGGCGGGCATGCCGCTGCTGCACGTCGAGCACCCCGAACTGGCCGGCGGGCGGCGGCTCGTCAAGAACGTCTTCGACCGCGTCGTCGCGGGGGTCGGCCTGCTGCTGGTCTCCCCGTTGTTCCTGCTCATCGCGGCCGCCGTGCGGGCGACCAGTTCGGGGCCGGCCTTCTTCCGGCAGACCCGCGTCGGCAAGGACGGTCGCACGTTCACCATCGTCAAGTTCCGCACGATGGGCGTCGACGCCGAGAGCCGCAAGATCGAGCTGGCCAGCGACATCGACGGCGTGCTGTTCAAGATCAAGCACGATCCCCGCGTCACCCGCGTCGGCGCGTTCCTGCGCCGCCACTCCCTCGACGAGCTGCCCCAGCTCGTGAACGTGGTCAAGGGCGACATGTCCCTCGTCGGCCCCCGCCCGCCGCTGCCCGAGGAGGTCGCCCGCTACGGCGACGACGTCCGCAGGAGGCTGCTCGTGCGACCGGGCATGACCGGGTTGTGGCAGGTCAGCGGCCGATCGGATCTGTCGTGGGAGGAAGCTGTACGGTTGGACCTGCGCTACATGGAAAACTGGTCACTCACCCTCGACCTCCAGATCATGTGGAAGACGTGGTCGGCCGTGGCACGCGGATCGGGAGCCTACTAACCAGTGATGACGATCAGAGACGATCATTCGCTCGCCGGAGACCTCGCGACGGAGGCGGGTGAGAAACTGCTCCGCCTGCGCGCCCAATACGGGTTCGACGACGCCAAGGCGCTGAAGGACGCGGGCGACCGCTCGTCCCACGACTTCCTCGTCGAATCGCTCGAACGGCTGCGCCCGAGCGACCACATCCTGTCCGAGGAGGGCGAGCGCACCAACCCGGCGCGGCTGTCGGCCAACCGGGTCTGGATCGTCGACCCGCTCGACGGCACCCGCGAGTTCTCCGAGGCCGGCCGCACCGACTGGGCCGTCCACGTGGCGTTGTGGGAAGAGGGCCGGCTCGCCGCCGGGGCCATTGCGCTCCCGGCCCAGGGCGCGACGCTGACCACGGCCAACCCGCCGAAGCTGCCGGCCCCCAACGGCCAGCGCCCCCGGATCGCGGTGTCCCGCACCCGGCCGCCCGAGTTCGTGCAGAAGCTCGCCTACCTGGTCGGGGCCGACCTCGTGCCCATCGGCAGCGCCGGCGCGAAGATCGCCGCCGTGCTGACCGGTCAGGTCGAGGCATACGTCCACGCGGGTGGGCAGTATGAATGGGACTCGGCCGCCCCGGTGGCCGTGGCGCTGGCGGCCGGAGCCCACGCGAGCCGGATCGACGGGTCGGAACTGATCTACAACCAGGCCGACCCCTCGTTGCCGGATATCCTGGTTTCCCTACCAGACTTGGCGCCGACGCTGCTCGCCGGGATCCGTGATCTTCACCAGTAACCCGAGAAGGAACCGTTTTGCTTCAGCATGACTACACGACGTCACAGCTTGACGTCCTCGAAGCCGAGGCGATCCACATCATGCGTGAGGTCGCGGCCGAGTTCGAGCGGCCCTGTCTGCTCTTCTCCGGCGGCAAGGACTCGATCGTCATGCTGCGTATCGCGGAGAAGGCCTTCTGGCCCGCGCCGATCCCGTTCCCGCTCATGCACGTCGACACGGGCCACAACTTCCCCGAGGTGATCGACTACCGCGACCGGCGGTCGGCCGAGCTCGGGGCGCGGCTGGTGGTGGCGTCCGTACAGGACTCGATCGACGCCGGCCGCGTGGTCGAGGAGACCGGGCGGCGCGCCTCGCGCAACCGGCTCCAGACCACCACCCTCCTCGACGCGATCGAGGAGCACGAGTTCGACGCCGTGTTCGGCGGCGCGCGCCGCGACGAGGAGAAGGCCCGCGCCAAGGAGCGGGTGTTCTCCTTCCGCGACGACTTCGGCCAGTGGGACCCGAAGAACCAGCGTCCCGAGCTGTGGAACCTCTACAACGCGAAGATCCGCAAGGGTGAGCACATCCGGGTCTTCCCGCTGTCCAACTGGACCGAGCTCGACGTGTGGGACTACATCCGCCGCGAGGGCATCGAGATCCCGTCGATCTACTTCGCGCACACCCGCAGCGTCTTCGAGCGCGACGGCATGCTGCTGCCCGACGCCGACGTGGTGCAGCGCGGCGACGACGAGCCGCTGTTCGAGTCGCTGGTGCGTTATCGCACGGTCGGCGACATGACCTGCACCGGCGCCGTCTCGTCGAGCGCCGCGACGGTCGACGAGATCATCGCTGAGATCGCCGCCACCCGGATCACCGAGCGCGGCGCGACCCGCGCCGACGACCGCGCGTCCGAGGCCGCCATGGAGGACCGCAAGAAGGAAGGCTACTTCTAATGGACATCCTTCGTTTCGCGACGGCGGGCAGTGTCGACGACGGGAAGTCCACCCTGATCGGCCGCCTCCTGTTCGACTCCAAGGCGATCTTCGAAGACCAGCTCGAAGCGGTCGAGCGCACCAGCCGCGACCGGGGCACCGAATACACCGACCTGTCGCTGCTGACCGACGGCCTGCGCGCCGAGCGCGAGCAGGGCATCACGATCGACGTGGCCTACCGCTACTTCGCCACGCCGAAGCGGAAGTTCATCATCGCCGACACCCCGGGGCACATCCAGTACACCCGGAACATGGTGACCGGCGCCTCGACCGCCGACCTGGCGATCATCCTGATCGACGCGCGCAAGGGCGTGCTGGAGCAGTCGCGCCGCCACGCGTTCCTGACCACGCTGCTGCGGGTGCCCCACCTGGTGCTCGCGGTCAACAAGATGGACCTGGTCGACTACTCCGAGGAGCGGTTCGAGGAGATCCGCGAGGAGTTCACCCAGTTCGCGTCCAAGCTGAACGCGAGCGACCTGACCTTCATCCCGATCTCCGCCCTCCACGGCGACAACGTGGTCTCGCGGTCCGAGAGCATGCCCTGGTACCAGGGCCCATCGCTGCTCCACCACCTGGAGCACGTCCACATCGCCTCCGACCGCAACCTGGTCGACGTGCGGTTCCCGGTCCAGTACGTCATCCGCCCCCACAAGACCGAGTTCCACGACTACCGGGGTTACGCCGGTCAGGTCGCGGGCGGCGTGCTGAAGCCGGGCGACGACGTCATGCACCTGCCGTCGGGCCTGACCACGAAGATCGCCTCGATCGACACCTTCGACGGCCCGGTCACCGAGGCGTTCGCGCCCATGTCGGTGACGCTCCGGCTCGAAGACGACATCGACATCTCGCGCGGCGACATGATCTGCCGGCCGAACAACCAGCCGCAGGTCAGCCAGGAGATCGAGGCGATGGTCTGCTGGATGGCCGACACCGCCAAGCTCACCCCGCGCACCAAGCTGACCATCAAGCACACCACCCGGACCGCCCGCGCGCTGGTGAAGGACCTCCACTACCGGCTCGACGTCAACACCCTCCACCGCGACGAGACGGCCACGAGCCTGTCGCTCAACGAGATCGGCCGGGTGTCGCTGCGCATCACCCAGCCGCTGTTCGTCGACGACTACGCCCGCAACCGGCAGACCGGCGGGTTCATCCTGATCGACGAGGCCACCAACGGCACCGTCGGCGCGGGGATGATCCTCTAGTTGTAAACCGGTGCCTAGGTAGATCCTTGGACGTTCGGTGAACGCTTAGTTACTCTCCGCTGTAGCGTCAGCACGTTCCGTATCCACTTCGGGGGTCGTGCACGTGTCTGACGCTCAGCCGATGATCTTTGTTGGAGGGCTGGGGCGCAGCGGGACGACGCTGCTGGAGCGCCTTCTCGGGGAGCTTCCCGGTGTCGCGCCGCTCGGCGAGGTCGTCCATCTGTGGCACCGGGGGGTGCGCGCCAACGAGCCCTGCGGTTGCGGGCGGCCGTTCGCCCAGTGCCGGTTCTGGCACGAGGTCGGCGACCGCGCCTTCGGGGGCTGGCGGCCGGCCAAGGCCGACCGGCTGCTCGAACTGCGCCACAAGGTCGACCGCACCCGCCGCGTTCCGGTGTTCGTGCTGGGCCTCATCAGCCGTGAGGCCCAGCTGACCGAGTACGTCGCCGCGTATCACCGCATCTACGCGGCGGCGGCCGAGGTCGTCCGCGGCCAGGTCGTCATCGATTCGAGCAAGCACGCCTCGCTGGCCTACTGCCTGTCGGCCATCCTCGACCTGACGGTCGTCCACGTCGTGCGCGATCCGCGCGCGGTGGCCGCGTCGTGGCGGCGCAAGGTCGCGCGGCCGGAAGACGGCCGGCCGATGGCCCGGTGGTCGCCCGCGCGCACCGCCGTCCACTGGTTCGTGCAGAACCTCGCCTACGAGGTGCTGCGCGGCAAGGGCGTGCCGATCGTCCGCGTCCACTACGAAGACCTCGTCGAAGAACCGGCCGACACGCTGCGCGCGCTGGCCGGCAAGCTCGGGCTGCCCGCCGACCACGAGGCGCTCGCCTTCATCACGGGCCGCACCGCCCGGCTGGGCGTCGCCCACACCGTCTCGGGCAACCCGATGCGTTTCCACGTGGGCCGCGTGCGCTTCCGCGACCGGCGCCCCGACCTGCCCTTCCCCCACCGCTGGGCAGTCACCGCGCTGACGTTCCCCCTGCTCCTCTGGTACGGCTACCGCCTCAATTACTGAACTCCCGATCGGAGGCCAACGATGACCCCGACCGTCGGCGTCGTCATCCCCACCCGTGGTGACCGTCCCCTGCGAGCGACGATCGATGGCGTGCTCGCCAACCGCCCGGCCGCCGTCGTGGTCGTCGTCGACGGGGCGCCGTTAGATTCGGTCGACGACGACCGCGTGAAGGTGCTGCCCAACTGCCTCAGCCCGGGGCTGCCGGGGGCGCGCAACACCGGCACGGCGGCGCTCGACACCGATCTGGTGGCCTTCTGCGACGACGACGACGTGTGGCTGCCCGGGAAACTCGACGCGCAGGTCGACCTGCTGCGGCGGACGGGAGCGGAGTTCGCCAGCTGCGGCATCGAGGTCGAATACGGCTCGCGCCGGGTGACCCGGCTGGCCGGGACCGCCGAGATCACCGCCGCCGACCTGACCCGGTCGCGGATGGTGATGGTTCACGCCTCCACCTACGTGTTCCGGCGCGGCGCCCTGTGGGTCGACGAGAGCGCGCCGGCCGGCCAGAACGAAGACTGGGACCTGGCCCTGCGCGCGGCCAAACGCCAGCCGATCGCCCACGTCGACCGGCCGCTGGTGCGGGTGCGGTGGGGCCGGTCCCACTACGCGACCCGCTGGGCCGACCGCATCAGCGGCCTCGAATGGATGCTGGCCCGCCACCCCGAGATCGCCGACGACGCCCGGGGCGCGGCCCGCGTCTACGGGCAGCTGGCCTTCCACCACGCCGCGCTCGGACGGCGCAAGGAGGCCCGGCGGTTCGCCAGGCTCGCCTTCCATTCGCGGCACCGGGAGCCCCGGGCGGCGCTGGCGCTGGCCGTGGCGGCCGGGCTCGTCTCGGCTCCGGCCGTGCTGAGCGCGCTGTATACCCGCGGTCACGGAATCTGATGCGCACGCGCATCGTCGCGCCGCCCAAACGGCGGCGCGTCTCCGTGGGAGGGGTGGTCGTCGACCGGCTGACCGAGATCGAGGTGGTCGACCGGGTCATCGGGGCGATCCGGCGCGGGTCGGGCGGGCACCTGGTGACGCCCAACGTCGACATCTGCCGGGCGTGCGCGCGCGACCCCGCGCTGCGCGCCCTGGTCCTGCGGGCCACCATCGCGGTCGCCGATGGCATGCCGCTGGTGTGGGCGACCCGGCTGCTCGGCAAGCCGGTGCCCGCCCGCATCACCGGGGCCGACCTGATCTGGTCGTTGTCGGAGGCGGCGGCCTTCTACCGGGTGCCCATCTACCTGCTCGGCGGGCCGCCCGGGGTGGGCGACCGGGCCGCCCGCGCGTTGTGCGAGCGGTATCCCGGGTTGTCGATCGCCGGGGTCGACGCGCCGCCGTGGGGGTTCGAGGACGACGCCGAGCAGTTCGCCGCGATGCGCGAGGCGCTGACGTCGGCGCGTCCGCTGCTGGTGTTCGTCGGGCTCGGCTTCCCCAAGCAGGATCTGCTGATCGAGCGGCTGCGGGGCGACCTGCCCGAGACCTGGTTCGTCGGTTGCGGGTCGGCCATCGCGTTCGCCGGGGGCGCCGTGGTGCGGGCGCCGGTCTGGATGCGCGACCGCGGGCTCGAATGGTTGTTCCGGCTGCTCAGCGAGCCGTCTCGGCTGGCCAGGCGCTATCTCGTCGACGACCTGCCGTTCGCGGTGCGGTTGCTGACGGTGTGCGCGGTGCGGCGGCTGTTCACCTGAGGGTCAACCGGCTGACCCTCTCGGCGTCGGCGGCGGACAGGCGCGACCTGGCCGCCGCCGTTCTGCTGTCGGTCGGGCGGAAGGCCGTCTTCGAGGTGCCCCGCCAGGCGAAGCCCGACTCCCGGGCCGGGCCGGTGCACGAGCGGGTGATCGTGGCGGCCGAGCGGTCGGTCCAGGGGATGCCGCACCATTCGTACAGGCTGCGGAAGCCGAAGTGCGGATCGGCGGCCAGCGCCTCGTAGGAGACCACGCGGATGTTCGGGTGGCGCATCTGGAGCACCGACTCGTGCGCCGCCTTCCACAGGGCCGAGACTCTGGCGAGCCGGTCGGGCGGGGCCTGCGCCAGCGCCGACACGTGAGGGTGGTCGCGCAGGAGGAGGGGCTGGTCCAGCAGGTCGGCCGGGTCGGCGGTCCAGCCGAGGTGCTCCCAGCTGCCGGCGAACGTGACCGGATCCCGGGTGAGGACGACCACCCGGCAGTCGAGGCGGTCGGCGAACCACTCGGCCGACCAGAGCGCGAACGGGTCGTCGAGGAGGGCCTTGCGGCCGGTGAGGCGGCCGTGGGTGAACGCCGTCGCGTATTTCACGTAGCGGGCCGGCGACGGCGGCCAGGGGAGTTCGGCGAGCCAGCGGAACCGCAGGCGCAGCGTGTCGGTGAAGGGTGTCAGCCAGGCCGCCTCGTTGTCGCGGCAGATGTACTGGAACCGGTGCCCGACCCGCGCGTTCAGCACCCCCCGGTAGGGGCGTTCGGGGTTGAGCGGCTCGTTGACGTAGACGAGCTCGCCCGAGGCGCAGAGCATGCGCCCGGCCCACGAGGTGCCGCTGCGGGGCAGCCCGGTGACGAGGATCATGCCGTCGCCCTGGCCAGCTGGGCGACCGGCAGCAGGTTCTTCACCAGCACCCCGCCCGCCCAGCCGAGCGCCGCGCCGAACGCGCCGTAGGCCGGGACCAGCAGCAGGTCGAGCCCGACCGTGACGGCCAGCGCGGCGGCGACGTTGCCGAGACTGGCCCCCGTCCGCCCCGAGGCGATCAGCACGACGTCGGCCATCCCGCACGCCGAGGCGACCATCATCGTCAGGGCCAGCACGACCGCGACGTCGGCCGCGTGGGCGTAGCCGTCGCCGAAGACCGGGAGGATCTGCGGCGCGAAGACGGCGTACCCGATCCAGAGAGGCCAGGTCAGGGCCATCTGGGTGCGGGCCGCCCGCCGATGGAGCGCGCGCGCCGCAGCCGGCTCTCCCTGGGCGAACTTCCTGACCAGCTCCGCCTGTACGCCCTGCGCCAGCCCCTGCCCGACGAGCTGCCCGACCACCTTGAAGCGCGTCGCGGCGACGTAGAAGGCGGCCTCGGCCGGGCCGGCCAGCAGCGCGACGACCACGACGTCGAGCCGCTGGAACACGGCCTGCAGAGCGGCGGCCAGCGACCGGGGTGAGGTGTACCCCCAGAACTCCCGCCAGGTCGTCCGGGTCTCCGTGCCGCGCAGCCGGAACGCGGCGAGCACCAGCACCGGAACCGCCGGGACGCCCCACGCGACGATGAGCCAGGGCGCGGACAGCCCGGCCGCCAGCGCGCCGCCCACGAACAGCAGCTGCGCGACCGGCTGAACCAGCCCGCTGAGCAGCAGCGTCTCGCGCATGGCCCCGGTCCCGCGCGTGGCCGCCACCAGCACATCGGCCACGACGACGAACGGCAGGACGAGCGCGAGCGCGGGTTCGGCACCGGCCAGCAGCACAGCGGCGGCCAGCGCCCCGGCGACGACGGGGATCAGCGCCACGGCGAGAAGGGACCGGCCGGCCGTTGTCCCGAAATTTCCGGACGAGTTCTGGCCCGACGCCCGTTCACGCAGCCTGCCGGTCGTGGGCCGGGTGGTGACGACGGCCACCTGCCCGGCGGGGACGGCCTCCTGGCCCAGGTGGTCAGGCCTGGAGGTGGCCTCCTGGTCCGGGACGTTGCGGTCCGCGTCGGGCGACGATGCGGCTGGTTCGCGGGCGCGGAAGTAGATCAGGCCGTTGCCCGTGTCCAGGCGTAACACCCCGGCCAGCATCAGCCCCAAGGTCGTCGTGGTGAAGAACGCGCCCGCTTCGGCCGGGGGCAGGGTGCGGGTGACGAGCAGGGTGACGGCGAACTGGGCGGTCGCGGTGGTCCCGGCTGTGGCCAGGCCCGCCACAGATCTCAGACGCGCCATGAAGGGGTCGCGTCGAGCCACGACAGGAGCAGGGCGTCCCACGGCAGGAAGTGCTCCGACAGGCGGGCGTGCAGGGCGCGGGGGACCGGCGCGTGCGGCCGGGCGTTGTGGCGGTCGAAGACGGGGTCGGCCATCGGCGGCAGGCCGAGGAACGACAGCAGGTCGTCGTAGACCGGCAGCGGGTCGGCGAAGAAGCGGCCGCTGTCGACGACCTTGACGCGGTCGCGGGGGATCACCGGTTCGAGGCGGGCGAGTTGTTCGGCGTAGCGGCCCCGGGCCAGGTAGGCGTGGTGGCGGTGGGCGTGGCTCGACGACAGCGGGGCCGCGCACAACCGGGCGCTCTCCCCGGCCAGCCGTTCGGGTTCCAGGTCGATCGCGCGGGCGAACGACGGCTCCGACTCGAACCCCCGGGCCAGCTCGTGGGCGTGGGCCGAAATGGCACGTTCCACCGGATCCCGGACCAGCACGATCAGCTTCACGTCCGGCAGGTCCCACGCGATGCGCGGCCCGGCCAGCGGGTGGAACAGGTAGTAGGGCGACGACTCGAACGCCATCAGCCCCGGCCGCCGCAGCGGGAAGTGGGCCCGATACCAGGCCAGACCGCGTCCGTAGGCCATGTCGAAGTAGTGCACGCCCTTGCGCAGCACCGGCTTGGCCACCATCGGGTGTTGCGACAGCGCCCGGTAGAGGGAGGTCGTGCCACAACGCTGCGCGCCCACGATGAGGAACGACGGGAGCATGCGGGCGCCCCCGGTCAGCCGCCCCGCCGTGATCGACACGGCGTGGGCGGTCGTCTTCAGGGCGTTCACGTCAGGGGTTCCAGCCCGTCGACGGCGGGGTTCAGCCACGTGGCGGGCGAACCGAGCGGCTCGTGGCCGGCGGCGCGGTGGCGTTCGGCCAGGGTCATCAGGTAGGCGGCGGCGGTCACGCGGGCCTCTTCGTAAGAGATCCCGAAGGGTTCCAGCAGGCGGCCCGACTGCGCGACGCACGCCTTCGCCGCCGACACGGGACGCATGCGCCGCAGGGCGGTCTGGAAGAAGTAGTGCAGCGTGTCGAAGCCCGGCGGCACGCCGGTGCCGAACCGTTCCCAGTCCCAGACCAGCAGCCGGTCGCCCATCGGGGCGACGTTCCACGGCGAGAAGTCGCCGTGCCAGGAGCCCTTGCCGAGCGCGGCGATCTCCTTGGCGGCGGCGGCGAGCAGGTCGGCCGACGGCCTGCCCTTGGTGACCGGCAGCGGCGTCAACACCAGGACGTCGAGGTCGCGCCACACCCCGTGGTGCATGACCTTGGGCGCGACGACGACGTCGAACGAGTGGCGGGCGATCGCCCGCAGGGTGTCGGTCTCGTGGCGGATCAGGTCTCGGGTGTGCGGCTGGTCGCCGATCTTCACGAAGGCCAGGAGGCCGGCGTCGCCGTACAGCTCCAGGACGGGTTTGCGGTTCGCGCGGCGGGCCGGGCGCACGTGCAGTGTGGCCCGCACCCGGCGGCCGAGCACGTCGCCGAGGTGGGTTTCGATGGTGTCGGGCCCGTCGGGGACCAGCACCCGCCCGCCGACATGCCAGGCCGCGCGCGGCACCAGCCGCCGGGGGACGAGCCGGCTCGGCACCAGAGTCCGGGCCGAAGAAGTGGTGGACGGCGGGAACAGCAAGGAGATCACCTCATCCAGATAGCGCAGACGTATGCGGAAGTCCTTCACGTCGCGTTCCGCCACAGGACCGCGAACGAGATCAGATAGAGGGTCAGGGCACTGACGAGGCCGTCGTAGATGAACATGTAGAAGAGGACGAGGAGCATGACCAGGCTCCCCGCCTGCCCGATCGGCGACCGATCATGCCAGTGCCGCCTGACCGCCCCGGCGAAGAAGGCGACGTAGAGGGCCGCCCCGGTGAAGCCCTGGGTGATGAGCAGCAGCCAGAGTTGCCCGTCGGAGCCCAGCGGAGGATGCCCGCAGGACCGGCACCAGCCGGTCCGGCCGGTGGTGACCGTGCGGTGGTTGCCGAACGCGTTGCGGGTGTTGCCGTAGCCGATGACCGGCGACGTCGCGGCGACCGCGACCGTGGTCGCGACCGTGAAGGCGCGGATGTCGTTGGAGTGGGGCCGGTCGACCCGCGCGGTCACGACCTGGCCCAGCGGCGAGAACGTGAACGCCGCCGCGGTGGCGGCCGCGAGGGTCAGCAGCGCCGCCCGGTTCCGGTTCCGGACGATCAGGTACGCCACCCCGACGGCGATCGCCGCCCACAACCCCCGGTTGAGGGAGTACACGATCGGCACGGCCGCGACGACGACCGCGACCACCGCGACCACCCGGCGGGCGGGCCCGCCGTAGACCCACCAGCCGACGACGAACCAGACCAGCAGGATCGAGACGTTGCCGCCCCAGGCGTTGGCCCACTCGAACGGCGCCTCCGGCCGCGGGGAGGGGTGCCCGAGCACCCACTGGATCTGCGCGGCCGTCGGGTGGACGAGGTTGGTGACGAAGGCATGGTCGGGCAGCAGGTGCTCCATCGGCGCGGTGAACTCGAACTCCGGCGCGAGCACGCCGAGCAGCCCGCCCGCCACCGTGGTGAGGAACAGCACCCCGAGCATCCTGACCAGGGTGAGCTGGGGGAGCTCCTCCTTGGTGAGGTTGCCCAGGTAGAGCACCACGACGAAGAGCGCGACGTAGACGGTGAGCCGCATCGTCCAGCCGACCACCCGGCCCATTCCGAACTCGCCGTAGGTCCCGGCGGGGGTGGCGTCGAGCATGACCGCGCTGATGAGGTAGCCGACGATGAGCAGCGCCCACAGGCCCATGCCCCGGGGAATGAGAATGGGCCGCCGTAACCAGAGCACGGCGGCCATCGGCACGGCGACCACCACGATGGACAACCCGCCGAACCCGAGGGCCCACCAGACGGGGTAACCCACGAGGAACGCCGCGATCGGCCACGCGGCGGGCGCCGGCCGCCAGGTCACAGCAGATCTCGGCGTTGCTGGGGGATGTCGACCGTCGGGGGCTGCTGCGAGCGCAGCGCGTCGACGGCGAGCGTGCCGGGCGCGCCCGCCGGGTCGACGGCGACCACGCCCAGCACGTCGACGCCCCGGCGCTTCAGCGACTTGGCCGCGCGGATGACCCACGGCGCCCGGATCCGGCCGAGGGCCACGGCCAGCACGGCCGCGTCGGTCGGGCCCGCGGTGACCAGCAAGACGCCGCCGCCCGGCGGGAAGCCCTCCTCCAGCGTCCAGGCCACGTGGGCCGGTTCGACCCCCAGGCCCTCGACCAGCACGCTCCGGTGCCCGGCCGCCGTCACCACGGCGGCGAACTCCTCGCCCTGGGGAAGCAGGGCGAGGTTGGTCAGCCGTTCGACGTCGGCCGGGGTTCGGAGGCGGAGGTCGGAGCGGTCGCGGGCGAAGGCCGCTCCCACGCCGAGCAGGATGCCGGCGAAGAGGCCGCCCCCCACGTACAGGGAGGGGCGCGGTTCGCTGGCCGTCTCCGGGGGAGACGCGGGGGTGATCACGGTGCCGGGGGTGACGGCGGTGGTCTTCAGCACGTCGTACCGGAGCGTGAGAGCGGTCGCCTGGCGGGTCAGCACGGTCTGCTGGTGGGCGGCCAGGGCGCGTTGCGGGGTGCCCTTCGGGTGCCGGGACATCGTGACGAGCGCGGTGCTCAGCTGGCTGTTGACCAGGCGGAGCTTGGCCAGGATCGCCTGCTTCTGCTCGGTCAGCTGCGCCTCGGCCGAGGCCAGGCGGTGGGCCAGGTAGGCGTCGGCGAACGCCTGCGCGCCCCGGGCGGCGCCGTCGGCGTCGGGCCAGGTGAACGAAATCCGAAGAATTCCCGAATTGGGCGGCACATCAACGGAAACCTGCCCCCGAAGGTCTTCGGGGTCGCCTCCAATAACGCGTGACGCATTCGTCGCCACCACGGACGATTGTGCGATCTGCACCTCGGTGTCGAGATTGAGAGCTTCGCGCTGCCGGGCGGTCACCACGTTCTGCGGCTCTCCGAGCCCGGTCGGGGACACCTGCACCTCGGCGACCCCGAGATAGGCCGTCGGGGCCGTCCACAGCAGGGCGACACCGCCGGCGACGCCCAGGAACAGGCAGGTCAAGGCGGTGATCCAGCGGCGGCGGAACACGGAGCCGTACTCCGCGAGGTCCCGGCTGTGCGGCGGTGGCAGGCTCATGTCGGTCTCCGATGGGGGTGAAGCGACTACGAACCCTAGCCGGGTGCGGTGATTACCCCGGTGCTAATTACAGAATTTCTGCTGGCGAATCACGGAACAATAACGGCGATTCGCCGGACATGTCGGAGCTGCGTTCTGGAAAAGGAGGTCACATGTTCTCCCCCGGCAGTGGAAAGGTGAATCCATGCGCTGGGCAATCACGGTGGTCGTGTTGATGATGGCGGGCTGCTCCCTGGCTTCGGGAGCCGCCGAGCGGAAGGTGCCGAGAACCGAGCCGCCGATCGCCGCGCCCTGCGCCGTCACCGGCGTGCTGATCCCCACCTGCGGCGCCTGGTGGGGCATCGCGCCCGAGGTCTTCACCGGCCGGGGCCCGGCGCGCGGCCTGCAACGGGCCGAGCAGCGCATGGGCCGCCGCGCCGACATCCTGCACGTCTACCACCGCGCCGGCGAGCTCTTCCCGACCGACGAGGAGCGCCTGCTCGCGAAAGACCGGCTGCTGCTGGTCAACTGGAAGCCGTCACTGCGCCACACCTGGGCCGAGATCGCCTCAGGCGCGCTCGACCGGCGCATCGACAAGCTGGCCGCGCACATCACGGCGACCTTCCCGCAGCGCTTCTTCCTGACGATCCACCACGAACCGGAGAACGACGTCCGGCCCGTCGAAGGCATGGCCGCCGACGACTACGCGGCGATGTTCCGCCACGTCGTGCTGCGGCTGCGGGAGAAGGGCGTCACCAACGCGGTCACCGTGATGACCTACATGGGCGCGCCCAACTGGTCGTCGGCGTCGTGGTTCGAGCGCCTCTACCCGGGCGACGCGGTGGTCGACTGGATCGGCGTCGACCCCTACGCCGACGACCGCGTCACCGACTTCGCCTCGCTCGTCGACAAACGCCGCCCCGACCACCCCGACTGGCCGGGCTTCTACCGCTGGGCCCAGTCGCGTTTCCCGGCCAAGCCGATCATGGTCGCCGAGTGGGGGGTCTTCGAGCGGCCCGGCTTCAAGGCCGCCTTCTTCGATTCGGTACGCCGCCAAATCGGCGCCTACCCGCAGATCAAGGCCCTGGTCTACTTCGACTCCCCGTGGGCGCCCCGGGGCGACACCCGGTTCGACACCACCCCCGACGCCGCCGAGGCGTTCCGGCGGCTCGGGAACTCGCCCTACCTGACCCAGCCGCCGGTCGTGAGGGCGTTCATCACCAGCGAGACCGCCCGCTCGACCGGCAGGCCGGTGGTGTCGATCTCCAAATCGGCGTCCTCGGGCTCCTCGTAGGGGGAGGAGACCCCGGTGAAGTCGGTGATCAGCCCGGCGCGGGCCTTGGCGTAGAGGCCCTTGCGGTCGCGGCGCTCACACTCCTCGACGGGGGTGGAGATCCACACCAGCAGGAAGTCGGCGCCGACCTCCTCGGCCATCTCGCGGGCCTCCTCGCGGGTGTGGGCGTGCGGCGCGATCGGGGCGCAGATGGCCAGGCCGCCGTGCCGGGCGACCTCGCTGGCGACGTAGCCGATCCGGCGGATGTTCAGCTCGCGGTCCTCCGCCGAGAAGCCCAGCCCCTTCGACAACAGTCGCCTGACCACGTCGCCGTCGAGGTAGGTGACCGTCCGGCTGCCCTTCTCCAACAGCGCGTCGCGCACGCCCCGCGCCACGGTCGACTTGCCCGACCCCGACAGCCCGGTGAAGAACACCACCAGCCCGCGCCGGTGCGGCGGCCCGGGGATGCGGACCGGAGCGGGACCGGCGTAGTGCTCGGTCGCGCCGTAGTTGCGGGCGACGTGCTCGCGCAGTTCGAGGTCGATCTCGACGTCCTCACGCGGCGCCAGCGGGACCGCCACCACCTGCGAGCCCGGCAGCTCGGCCTGCGCCTTCAGCGCCGCCCGCACCACCGCGGGCCCGGCCTCGCCGAACACCAGCGGCATCAGCAGGACCGTCGCCTCCAGCTCGTCGGCCGTGGCGGCGACGTCGGCCAGCGCGGGCCCGTCGAGCGGCCCGCGCATCGTGACCGCCAGCACCTCGCCGTCGGCCTTCACCTCGTCAGGTGTACGGCGCAGCCGCGCGAACGGCCCGTAGACGGGCGCGCCCAGCGCCTCCACCGGCCCCGCGGCGTGGTGCCCGTCGCGCTCGGTCACCGTCAGCACCGCCAGCGCGGCCCCCTCGGGATCGGTGAGGGTGACCCGGTCGCCGACGGCGATCTCGTCGGGCAGTGCGATGGTGACGGGGTCGGGCCACGGGGTGCCGTCGGCGAGCGTGCCCGTCTCCTCGACGGAGGCGGCGTCGGCCTTCCCGAGGAAACCGGTCAACGGCGCGAACGCTCCCGAGAGAAGCAGTTCGAGGTCGGCCAGTTCGCGGGCGTCGGGGGTCCAGTCGGTCATGGTGGTCGATTTCCGATCTCGGCAGGCATAGGAGGAGCCGTACGGCGGCGTCTTGAAGGCTGACACATTCTCCAGGAGGTGACCGTGGACTCGGCGGCAGAACTGAGTTTCCGCGAATTCGTGGCCGCGCGATCCCCTGCCCTGATGCGCCTGGCCTACCTGCTGACGGCCGGCGACCAGCACGCGGCCGAGGATCTGGTGCAGTCGTCCCTGGTCAGAGCCCTGGGAAGGTGGGAGAAGGTCGGCGACCCCGAAGCCTATGTGAAGCGGGTCATGTACCACCAGCACGTCAGCCTGTGGCGGCGGGCCTGGCGACGGCACGAGACCACCGTCGCCGACCTGCCAGAGAAGGGCGCCGACGACTCCACCCGGACCATCGAGTTACGCCTGGCGCTGCGCGAGGCGCTGGCCACCCTCACCCGGCGCCAGCGCACCATGCTCGTGCTCCGCTACTACGAGGACCTGCCCGAACAGGAGATCGCCCGCCTCATGGGCTGCTCGATCGGCACGGTCCGCAGCACCACCCACCGATCACTGGCGAGGCTGCGCTCCGCCGACCTGAGGGAGCTCATCGGATGAACGAGGACACCCTGATCAAGGAGGGTCTGCGGGAGTGGGCCGAGGAGGTCCGCGTGCCCGCCGACCTGGCCGGCCGCGCGCTGCGGGCGCGCAGGAGGCGGTTGTTCGGCTTCGCCGGGCCGGGCGTCGTCCTGGTCGCCGCCGCCGTCACCGCCGTCGTCACCCTGCTGCCGGGCGCCTCGCCCGAGCGCACGATCGTGGCCGAGCGGCCGAGGGCGGCGGCCGCGCCGGCCGACGTCCGCACCGACACCGAGAACGACCCTCCGGTGAACCTGATCGCCGCCGGTCCGTGGGCGGTGGGCTCCTACTACACGACCCGATGGGTCTCCACCGACCGGGGCACTGAGACCCTCCGCTACGACTGGAGCGTCTACGACCGGGGCAAGGGTCGCTACGTCCGCACCCCCTACCAATGGGTCGACGTGCTGCCCGGCATGGGCCTGGCGGCGGTGCTCGTGGGCGACCTGCCCTCTCAGGGGCTCGGCCTGGTCGACCTGGAGACCATGATGTACACCCGGTGGTGGGACCTGGACGAGGCCGCCGGTTCGGTCTTCTGGTCGCCCGACGGCTCGAAGCTGGTCCTCACCACCTACAGCGGTCCCCCTGACGAGAAGGTGAGCGTGTCCCGGTCGCGCACCGGCTTCTACGTGATCGATCCGGCCGGCGGGACCATGGCCTGGCGGCGGTTGCCGCCCGACCCCGACGGCGTCGGCGGCCGCGAAGACCTGCGCTGGGACGACGACGGCGTCCGCCTGTGGGCGCAGAAGACCACGGGCGGCGGCCGGTGGCTCTACGACGCGGAAGGCGGCCACCTCGGAGCCGACGACGACCCCCGCCGCATGAACCAGGCAGGGGTGTCGCCTGACGGCAGGCTGCGCGCCGGTCCCGCCGGGCTGCCCACGGAGGTCACCGACGTCGAGACCGGTGAGGTCGTCGGCCGCCAGCAGACGCTCCAGTTGTGGGCCTGGGTTGACGACGACCACCTGATCGGGCTCGGCTGCGCCCGCGCCTGCGACAACGAGTTCGACAACACGCTGGTCATGGTGAGCGTCGACGGGAAGGAGACGACGCGACTCGCCTCCTACCGCGACGCGCGCACCTCGTGGCGGCCGGTCCTGGTGCGCCGCTAGAGGATCCGGGCGAAGTGGTTCTTCGGCCGGCGCACGATCAGCGTGACCTCGTCGTAGACGGGGTCGAGCTTGCCCCGTGACAGCGCGGCCACCACCCGGCACACCGTCTCGACCAGCTTGCCGCGAGGGCCGAGACGGGCCGGGCCGGTGGTGTCGCCTCGGTCTTCGGCGATCATCAGGCCGCGCATCAGGCAGTAGGCCCGCAGGCCCTCCCGCGAGCAGACCGGTTCGTAGACCGCGGGCAGCGACTCGCCGAACCGGCCGCGCAGCCAGCCGGGCAGGACCCGGTCGACGAAGCCGTAGGCCGACTCGCGGTCGCGGACCCGGATGAGCAGCAGCCCGCCGGGGCGCAGCGCGCCGACCATGCGGTCAAGGATCAGTTCGGCGTACTGGACGCGTTCGAGCAGGAACTCCACGCAGACGACGTCGAAGCCCCGCGGCGTCATGGGCACCGAGCGGAGGTCGCCCAGGGCGTAGACGTGCAGATCGGGGCGTTCGACGGTGTGGGCGCGAAGGGCGGGCCGATCCTCATCGACCCCGGTAACCCGGCAGTCGACACCGCCGAGTTCCAGCGGTTCGCCCCGGCCGCAGCCGGCCACCAGGACGTCGAGCGGCTTCCCGGGCGTCTCCGCCGCGCGTTCGCCGATGATTTTTCCGAAAGACGACATGTCACAAAGCGTAGTCATCCGCTCACGAAATCAGGTCCCATCATGGGCGAGTCGCGAGCACAGTAGCCTTGTGTGGTACCCCGGGCCCGTTCAGGCGCCGGGTCGTCCGCGTGCCGTCGACTCGTCCGGCAGGCGGCTGTAGTAACTCACGTGGGGGCCCGCGGCATGACACTTTCCGGACTTCTCGACCTCGTCGCAGCGCAGCCAGAGCTGGCCGAGGCGCTCGGCCAGGAGGTGACCGGCGCCGATCTGATCGCGCCGACCGCCCTGCGGCCGTTCGGGGTGGCCGCCGTCGCGCGCACCCGTCCGGTGCTCGCCGTGACCGCGACCGGGCGCGAGGCCGAAGACCTGGCCACCGCCCTGACCAGCCTGCTGCCCGAGTCGCAGGTGGCCGTGTTCCCGGCCTGGGAGACCCTGCCGCACGAGCGCCTGTCGCCGCGCAGCGACACGGTGGGCCAGCGGCTCGCCGTCCTGCGGCGGCTCGCCCACCCCGTGGCGGGCGACGCGACCGCCGGGCCGCTGCGGGTCGTGGTCGCGCCGGTCCGCGCGATCCTGCAGCCCATCGTGGCGGGCCTTGGCGATCTCGAGCCCGTACGCCTGCTCCCCGGCGACGACGCCGACCTCGAAGACGTGGTCGTCCGGCTGGTCGAGAACGGCTACCACCGGGTCGACATGGTGGAGAAGCGCGGCGAGGTCGCGGTCAGGGGCGGCCTGCTCGACGTGTTCCCGCCGACCGAGGAGCACCCGCTGCGGCTGGAGTTCTGGGGCGACACCGTCGAGGAGATCCGCTGGTTCAAGGTCGCCGACCAGCGTTCCCTCGAAGTGGCCGAGGGCGGCTTGTTCGCCGCGCCGTGCCGCGAGCTGCTGCTCACCGCCGACGTCCGCGAGCGCGCCCGCGAGCTGGCCGAACGCCATCCGGCGCTGGCGGAGATCCTCGGGTCGCTGGCCGAGGGCGTGCCGGTCGAGGGCATGGAGGCGTTCGCGCCCGTGCTGGCCGGCGACATGGACCTGCTGATCGACCACCTGCCGCTGCGCGCCGGGGTGTTCGTCTGCGACCCCGAGCGCATCCGGGGCCGGGCGGTCGAGCTCGTCCGCACCAGTCAGGAGTTCCTGGAGGCGTCGTGGATCACCGCCGCCGCCGGGGGAGAGGCCCCGATCGACCTCGACGCCGCCGCCTTCCGCACCCTCGACGAGGTGCGCGAGCACGCCGGTGAGCTCGGCCAGCCCTGGTGGTCGATCGCGCCCTTCGGCGACGGCCTCGACCTGGGGGCCCACGACGTGGAGGCGTACCGGGGCGACACCCAGCGGGCCCTCGGCGACATCAAGGGCTGGCTCGGGGCCGGGCGCTCGGTCGTGCTGATGAGCGAGGGTCACGGGCCCGCCGAGCGTATGGTCGAGCTGCTCAAGGGGGTCGACGTCGCCGCCCGGCTGGTCAGGTCGATCGACGAGCCGCCGGGCCGCGACGTCGTGCAGGTCACCACCGGCCGGCTGGAGCACGGGTTCGTTACCTCCGGGCTGGCCGTCATGACCCACCTCGACCTGGTGGGGCAGAAGGCGTCCACGAAAGACATGCGGCGGCTGCCGAGCCGGCGCCGGAACATGGTCGACCCGCTCCAGCTCAAGATCGGCGACCACGTCGTCCACGAGCAGCACGGCGTCGGCCGCTACATCGAGATGGTCCAGCGGACCGTCCAGGGCGCGACCCGCGAATACCTCGTCATCGAGTACGCCAAGGGCGACCGCCTCTACGTCCCGACCGACCAGCTCGACGAGGTCACCCGCTACGTCGGCGGCGAGTCGCCCACGCTTAACCGCATGGGCGGCGCCGACTGGGCCAAGGCCAAGACCCGCGCCAAGAAGGCCGTCAAGGAGATCGCGGGCGAGCTGATCCGCCTCTACTCCGCCCGCATGGCCTCCCCGGGCCACGCCTTCGCCCCCGACTCGCCGTGGCAGCGCGAGATGGAGGACGCCTTCCCCTACGCCGAGACCGGCGACCAGCTCGAAGCCATCGACGAGGTCAAGCGCGACATGGAGCGCGCCGTCCCGATGGACCGGCTGATCTGCGGCGACGTCGGCTACGGCAAGACCGAGATCGCGGTGCGGGCGGCGTTCAAGGCGGTCCAGGACGGCAAGCAGGTCGCCGTGCTGGTGCCGACCACCCTGCTCGTCCAGCAGCACCTGTCGACCTTCGGCGAGCGGTTCGCCAACTTCCCGGTGACCGTGAAGCCGATCTCCCGCTTCCAGACCGACGGCGAGGTGAAGGACACCCTCGAAGGGCTCAGGGCAGGCGGCATCGACGTCGTCATCGGCACCCACCGGCTGTTCTCGCCCGAGGTCCGGTTCAAGGACCTCGGCCTGATCATCGTCGACGAGGAGCAGCGGTTCGGCGTGGAGCACAAGGAGGCGATGAAGCACCTGCGCACCCAGGTCGACGTGCTGGCCATGTCGGCGACGCCGATCCCCCGAACCCTGGAGATGGGCCTGACCGGCATCCGCGAGATGTCGACCATCCTCACCCCGCCCGAGGAGCGCCACCCGATCCTGACCTTCGTCGGCCCCTACGACGAGAAGCAGATCGCGGCCGCCATCCGGCGCGAGCTGATGCGCGACGGCCAGGTGTTCTTCGTCCACAACCGGGTGCGCAGCATCGACAAGGTCGCCGCACGCCTCCACGAACTGGTGCCCGAGGCGCGGGTGGCGGTCGCCCACGGCCAGATGAACGAGCAGCAGCTCGAGAAGATCATGGTGGGCTTCTGGGAGCGCGACTTCGACGTGCTCGTCTCGACCACCATCGTCGAGTCGGGCCTCGACGTGCCCAACGCCAACACCCTGATCGTCGACCGGGCCGACAACTACGGCCTCTCGCAGCTCCACCAGCTGCGCGGCCGCGTCGGCCGGGGCCGCGAGCGCGGCTACGCCTACTTCCTCTACCCGCCGGAGAACCCGCTCACCGAGACCGCCCACGAGCGCCTCGCCACGATCGCCCAGCACACCGAGATGGGCGCGGGCATGTACGTCGCCATGAAGGACCTGGAGATCCGCGGCGCCGGCAACATCCTGGGCGCCGAGCAGTCGGGCCACATCCAGGGCGTGGGCTTCGACCTCTACGTGCGGATGATGGCGGAGGCCGTACAGGAACAGAAGAACAAGCTCTCCGGCGAGACGGTCACCGAGCAGCCCGACGTCAAGGTCGAGCTCCCGATCAACGCGCACATCCCGCACGACTACGTCACCAGCGAGCGGCTGCGGCTGGAGGCCTACAAGCGCATCGCCGCGATCGTCACCGAAGACGACATCGCGGCCGTCCGCGACGAGCTCACCGACCGCTACGGCCGCCCGCCGCAGGAGGTCGACAACCTGCTCGAAGTGGCCCGCTTCCGGATCAGGGCCCGAAAGGCGGGGCTGACCGACGTCCAGCTGATGGGCGCCAACATCAAGTTCGCCCCGGTGAGCCTGCGCGACTCCCAGCAGGTGCGGCTCCAGCGGCTCTACCCGAAGGCGCTGCTCAAGCAGGCCACCGAGACCCTGCTGGTGCCGGTGCCGAAGACCAAGCCGATCGGCGGGCAGCCCCTGCGCGACCTCGACATGCTCCGCTGGTGCGGAGACCTGGTCGAGGCGCTTTTCCTGGAGCCCAACCGAGTAAAGTAGGCGCGCCCCGAACAACTGGGACCTGGAGGGTCGTCCGTGAAGCTCAAACTGGCCGCCGTGGCCGTCGCCGCCGGGCTGGCGCTGACCGCGTGCAGCGGGCCGATCGAGGCCGGTTCCGCCGCCACGGTCGGCGACCGCCGCATCACCATCGCCACGCTCGACGAGAACGTGGCGGAGTTCCAGAAGGCGCTGGAGGCGGCCAAGATCGCGCCCGACCAGCTCCAGCAGCTTCCCGGCACGATGACCCAGGCCGTGCTGCTCCAGCTCGTCAACGTGAGCCAGTTCAGCCAGCTCGAAGAGCGCAACGGCATCACGGTCTCCGAGGGCGAGGTCGACGCCTTCTACGCCAGCAACAACGGCCAGGCCGCCGTCGACCAGATCCTCCTGCAGCGCGGCGTGTCCCCGATGCTGGCCCGCGACTGGCTGAAAGTTTCCATCGGCTCGGAGAAGCTGGCCGCCAAGCTCGGCGGCGGCACCGGCGAGCAGCAGATGGCCGCCGGCCAGCAGAAGATCAACGAGCTGGCGGGCCAGATCCCGGTCAACTTCAGCCCCCGCTACGGCGCCTTCGACCCGGCCCAGGGCTGGTTGCCGGGCGACCGTTTCGGCACCCCGCCGGCCGCCAACGGCGCCGCTGCGGGCTGACGCGTGCCGCTGATCGTCGTCACCTCCTCGCCCCGGGTCGCCCCCGGGATCCTCAGCGCTCCCGCGTGGGAGGCCCTGCGGGCGGGGAAGGTCTTCACCGGTTCCGCCGACCATCCGCTGCTGCCGTTCGTGCCCGGCGCGGAGGTCCGCGACGACCCGGCGGCCATCGCCCGCGAGGCGGTCACCACGACGCTGGTCTGGCTCGCGGCGCAAGACGGCGACGAGGCGTTCTTCCGCGCCGTCGGCCACGCGGCGCTGGCGCTGCCCGATCCGCCCGAGATCGAGGTCGTGCCCGGCTCCTACGACCTGCCCGGCGCGCGGCTGCTCGACATGGTCGCCGTGATGGACCGGCTGCGCCGCGAGTGCCCCTGGGACGGCCGGCAGACCCACGAGTCGCTGATCCCCTACCTGGTCGAGGAGTCCTACGAGGTCGTCGAGACGATCGAGAACGGCGACCTGGCCGGGCTCCGCGAGGAACTCGGCGACCTGCTGTTCCAGGTGGTCTTCCACGCCCGGCTCGCGCAGGAGCGCGGCGACGACGGCTGGGACGTCGACGATGTCGCCGAGGCGATCGTGGCCAAGCTGATCCGCCGCCACCCCCACGTGTTCGCCGACGTGAGCGTCGACGGCGCCGAGACGGTCGCGGCCAACTGGGAAGAGATCAAGAAGGCCGAACGCGCGGCCAAGGGCGAGCCGGAGTCGGCGCTGTCGGGCGTCCCGATGGGCCAGCCGGCCGTGTCCCTGGCCGCCCAGCTGCTGCGGCGCGCCGCCCGCGCGGGCGCCCCCGCCGACCTGGCCGACGGTCCCGTCTCCGCGGGTCAGCGGCTTTTCGACCTCGTACGCGAAATCCAGGACGCCGGCGACGACCCCGAGGCGGCGCTGCGCCGGGCGGCCCGCGACTACCGGGCCAGGGTCGAGGCGTGGGAGCGGAACTCCGTCTCAGATGGCGGACAGATGGGCGTTACCGGCGAGTAGGCGTCGATAGGCTCTTGTCGCAAACTGTCTTTCGACATTTAGGAGTGCTTCGTGGCTTCCATCGAGGCCGTTCACGCCCGCGAGATCCTCGATTCGCGGGGTAACCCGACTGTCGAGGTCGAAGTCCTGCTCGAAGACGGCAGCACCGGCCGGGCCGCCGTCCCGAGCGGCGCCTCCACCGGGCAGTTCGAGGCGGTCGAGCTCCGTGACGGCGGCTCCCGCTACAAGGGCAAGGGCGTCGAGAAGGCCGTCCTGGCCGTCACCGACGAGATCCAGGACGAGATCCTCGGCATCGACGCCGAAGAGCAGCGCATCATCGACCAGGTCATGATCGACCTCGACGGCACGCCCAACAAGGCCCGCCTCGGCGCCAACGCCATCCTCGGCGTCTCGCTCGCCGTCGCCAAGGCCGCGGCCGAGTCGTCCGACCTGCAGCTGTTCCGCTACGTCGGCGGCCCCAACGCCCACGTGCTGCCGGTCCCGATGATGAACATCCTCAACGGCGGCGCCCACGCCGACTCCAACGTCGACATCCAGGAGTTCATGATCGCGCCGATCGGCGCCGAGACGTTCTCCGAGGCCGTCCGCATCGGCGCCGAGACCTACCACTCGCTGAAGTCGGTGCTCAAGGAGCGCGGCTACGCCACCGGCCTGGGCGACGAGGGCGGCTTCGCCCCCAACCTGCCCAGCAACCGCGACGCCCTCGACCTGATCCTGGTCGCGATCGAGAAGGCCGGCTACACCCCCGGCACCGACATCGCGCTCGCCCTCGACGTGGCCGCCACCGAGTTCCACAACGGCGGCGTCTACACCATCGACGGCAAGGGCCTGTCGGCCGACGAGCTCGCCGCCTACTACGAAGACCTGGTCCGCAACTACCCGCTGGTCTCGATCGAAGACCCCTTCGACGAGGAGGACTGGGCGGGCTGGAAGACCCTGACCGACTCCGTCGGCGGCAAGGTCCAGATCGTCGGCGACGACCTGTTCGTCACCAACCCCGAGCGGCTGCAGCGCGGCATCGACACCGCCACCGCCAACGCCCTCCTGGTCAAGGTCAACCAGATCGGCACCCTGACCGAGACCCTCGACGCCGTCGACCTGGCCCACCGCAGCGGCTACCGCTGCATGATGAGCCACCGCTCGGGCGAGACCGAAGACGTCACCATCGCCGACCTGGCCGTGGCCGTCAACGCCGGCCAGATCAAGACCGGCGCCCCGGCCCGCTCCGACCGCGTCGCCAAGTACAACCAGCTTCTGCGCATCGAGGAACTTCTCGACGACGCCGCCCGCTACGCGGGTCGCAAGGCGTTCCCGCGCTTCCAGGGCTAGGTTTTACCGGTGAGGCCCGCGTCCCCATCGGGCGCGGGCCCTACCGAAAGCGGGGTTCAGATGGCGAAACGACCGCAGCTCACCGGCCGGGCCGCGATCCTCGCGGTCGTGGTGTGCGCGATCGCGATGAGCCTGGCCTATCCCGTGCGCGAATTCCTCGCCCAGCGGCGGCAGATCACCCAGCTGGAGCAGCAGCAGGCCAAGGCCCTGGCCGACCTGCGCTCGCTCGAAGAGGAACGCAAACGACTCGAAGACCCCGAATACATCAAGCGCGAGGCCCGCGAGAAACTGCACTTCTGCGAGCCCGGCGCCCACTGCTACGGGGTCCTCGACGACGGAACGAAGACATCCGCCTCGGCCGGACAGCGCAAGGCCGCCGTCTCGCCGTGGTACATCTCGCTCTGGCAGTCGGTCGAATCGGCCGACCGGGGGCAAGGCAAGAAAATGGGGGGATAGGTGTCCGGGGTCAGTCCAGACGACCTGGCGGCGGTAGAGGCCCAGCTGGGCCGCCCGCCCCGCGGCGTGCGCGCCATCGCCCACCGCTGCCCGTGCGGCCTGCCCGACGTGGTCGAGACCTCCCCCCGCCTCCCCGACGGAACCCCGTTCCCGACGACCTTCTACCTGACCTGCCCCCGCGCCGCCTCGGCGATCGGCACCCTGGAGGGCGGCGGCGTCATGAAGGACATGCGCGACCGCTTGGCCGCCGACCCCGACCTGGCCGCGCGCTACCAGGCGGCCCACGACGACTACCTGGCCCGCCGCGACAAGGCCGCCGCCGAAGACGGCCTGGAGCCCCTTCCCCGGGGAACCCAGACGGCGGGCGGCATGCCCGACCGGGTCAAATGCCTCCACGCGCTGGTCGGCCACGAACTCGCCGCCCCGGGCACCAACCCGTTCGGCCGCGAAGCCCTCGACGCCCTCCCGGAATGGTGGTCCGAGGGTCCCTGCGTCTGCTGATGCAGGTCTGGCACCTCGGCTTCCTGCTGCGACGCGAGCTCTCGTGGGACTCGGCGCCGTCCTTGGGATTCTCCTTTTCCGTTACGGCTCCGCCCACCCCGGCACCACCCGCCGTCGTCGGATCGGACCTGTCTCCGGCGCCGGCCGCCCGCTCCGGCTTCCGCCGCAACGGCTGATGGCACGTGGTGGGGATTGGGAGACCAACGGCGAGGGGTGATCGTCGGATGGCGTGGTTGCCGGGCCGAATATGCTGGCGGGCCTGATCGCCGTGCTGATGGGGTGGGTTGAGTAGTGACGCGTGTGGCCGCCATCGACTGTGGGACCAACTCGGTCCGGTTGCTCATCGCCGACGTCGAGGGTGACACGCTCACCGACGTCGTGCGGCGGATGGAGATCGTCCGGCTCGGGCAGGGCGTCGACAAGACCGGGATGCTCGCCCCCGAGGCCCTGGAGCGCACCTTCGCCGCGATGCGCGGCTACGCCGCCGAGATCCTCGACGCGGGCGCGGGGAAGACCCGGGTCGTCGCGACCTCCGCCACCCGCGACGCCGGGAACCGTGACGTCTTCGTCGACGGCGTGCGCGCCATCTTCGGCGTGGAGCCCGAAGTGGTGACCGGTGACGCGGAGGCCGCCCTCTCCTTCAACGGGGCCGTAAGGGGCATTTCCGACCCGCCGGGGCCCTATCTGGTCGTCGACATCGGCGGCGGCTCGACCGAGTTCGTCGTCGGCTCGACGGCGGTCAAGGGCGCCCTGTCGATGGACATCGGCTGCGTCCGCCTGACCGAACGCCACGACGGCGACTTCGCCGCCATGCGCGCCGACGTCGACGCCGCCCTGGCGGTGGTCGCGAACGCGGTGCCGGTCAGCGACGCCCGGACCCTCGTCGGCCTCGCCGGCTCGGTGACGACCGTCGCCGGGATCGCCCTCGGCCTGCCCCGCTACGACTCCGAGCGCATCCACCACTCGCGCATCTCCGCAGGTGACGTCCAAGAGGTGACCGAACGGCTCCTCACGATGACCCGCGAGGAACGCGCCGCGATCCCGGTGATGCACCCGGGCCGCGTCGACGTGATCTGCGCGGGCGCGATCATCCTCGACCGGATCGTGCGCGACTTCGGCTTCACCGAGGTGGTCGTGAGCGAACACGACATCCTCGACGGCATCGCCTGGTCGATCGCCTAGCAGTAGTCACGGTCCCCGGCCAGGAACGCCGACCGCGCCCGCGGTCCCCGTGAGCACCCGGCCGGGTGGCAGCGCCGCGGTGGACAGGATGTCTCCTCCGCTGTCGCCTCGCGTGGCGGAGAGGTTGTATTCGACGCCCGGGGAAAGCGTGGGGTCGCCGGTGTCGAGCCGCCAGGCGGGGCCGGGCGACGCGAGGTCGAGCGAGGCCCCTTCGGCGGCGAGGGGGGACACCGAGGTGTAGCGGGCCACCGGCTGCCAGTTCGAGTCGTCGTCGAAGACGCCGATGTCCGCCCGCACCGACGTGGGCGGCACACACCACCTGATCAGCGCCACCGGGCCGGCCGGGCCCTGGTAGACCGCCGTCTCTCCGCTGAGCTTGGCCATGCAGCCGGTCGCCGCGACGAGCACGAGCACGATGGTGGGCCGCCGGAGCATCGGCCGCCCTACCTGTTCAGCCGCACCGGCAGCGAGAACAGGCCGCGCATGATGTTGCTCGGCCACCACACCAGATCGTCGGTCGCCAGCTCCAGGTCGGGGAAGCGCCGGATCACCCCGCTGATCGCGACCTCGCCCTCGATCTTCGCCAGCGCCGCCCCCACGCAGTAGTGGGGCCCCCGCCCGAACGCCAGGTGGGGCTCGTCGATCCGCCCCGGACGGAACGCGTCGGGGTCGTCGAACGCCTCGGGATCGCGGTTGGCCGCCAGCAGCGACACCAGGATCGGCTCGCCGGGCGACATCTCCTGCCCACCGATCACGACGGGCTCGGTCGGGAACCGCCACGTCGCGTTGCGCACCGGACCGTCGTAACGCAGCATCTCGTCGATCACGTCGGGCAACGTCGACGGATCCTTCTTGAGCGCGGCGAACTGAGCGGGGTTGCGTAACAACGCCAGCAGCCCGTTGCCGATCAGCGCGACCGTCGTCTCGTGCCCGGCGATGAGCAGCAGGAACGCCGTGGACGTCAGCTCCTCGACGCTGATGTCGGGCCGCCGCACCAGCTCGGTCAGCAGGTCGTCGCCCGGATGGGTGCGCTTGTGGGCCACCAGGTCGCCCAGGAACCGCTCCATGCCGTCGGTCGCCGCCGCGATCTGGTCGATCTCCGAAGCCGCCGCGGAGTCGATCACCGAGGCCAGCTGGTGGAAGACCGCCCGTTCGGACTCGGGCACGCCCAGCAGATCGCAGATGATCGCGATCGGCAGCGGATAGGCCAGGTCGGCGACCAGGTCGGCCTCGTCCTTGGCGGCCATCACCGCGAGCAGCCCCTCGGTCAGGTCTTCGGCCCGGGCCCGCAACCGCGCCACCCTCCGGGGCGTGAACGCGGCGCTGACCAGGCGGCGCAGCCGGGGATGGTCGGGCGAGTCGGCGTTCAGCATGTGCCGCGCCAGCGAAGAACGGTGGTCGAGCGGCAGACCGAGCTGCGCCCGGAACCATTCGGGCGAACCCAGCGCCGGGTCCTTGGCGAGCGCCGGATGGGTCAGCGCGGTCACCGCATCGGCGTAACGGGTGATCAGCCAGGCCTCGCAGCCCGGCAGCGGCACCTTGACGACCGGGGCGTTGCGCCGCAGCCAGTCGTAGGCCGGATAGGGGTCGGCGTCGAAGGCGGGCCCGAAAAGCGGAGGGAGGGACACGGCGTTGTCCTTCCCCGCCGCCTCCGCTGGCACGCTTGGGGCCATGAGTTTCGTACCTCCCGGCACCGGCTGGCCGGACGACCCGGCCACGCCCTCGACCCCCGTCGCGACCACGCCAGCGGAGGTGGCCGACCTGGCCGCGCACAGCCCGTCCTTGGCTGAGCTGACCGCCCGCCAGTCGGTCTGCCGCGCCTGCCCGAGGCTGGTGACCTGGCGGGAGGAGGTGGCCGACGTGAAACGACGGGCGTACCAGACCGAGACCTACTGGGGTCGCCCCATCGCCGGCTGGGGCGACGACGACCCGAAGGTCCTGATCGTCGGCCTGGCCCCCGCCGCCCACGGAGGCAACCGCACCGGCCGCATCTTCACCGGCGACCGAAGCGGCGACTGGCTCTTCGCCTCCCTCTATCGCACGGGCCTGGCCGCCCAACCGACGAGCGTCCACGCGGGCGACGGCCAACGCCTGATCGGCGCCCGCATGGTCGCCGCCGTCCGCTGCGCGCCTCCCGCCAACAAACCGACCCCGGAGGAGCGCGACAACTGCTTCCCGTGGCTACTCCAGGAGCTCCGTCTTGTACGCCCCCGCGTCGTGGTGGCGCTGGGAGGTTTCGCTTGGCAGGCGATCTGGCTGGCCCTGAAGGCCACGGGCTACGGCCTGCCGACCCCCCGCCCCGCGTTCGGCCACGGGGTGGAAGTGCCCCTGACCCCACCGACCCCCGCCCAGGGGGAGACGACGTTGATCGGCTGCTACCACCCCAGCCAGCAGAACACCTTCACCGGCCGAGTGACGGAGACGATGCTGGACGCGATCTTCACCCGCGCCGCCGCCCTGTGAAAGCTCCTGACGATCCACTGCTCGCAGGGGGAGGGGTGTCCGGTGGCCGGTGTGCGACAGCCCTCCAGAGGAGCTTCACCCAGCATCCGGCGCTCCGCACCGGATATTTCGGGCTATGGGCACTGCCGCAGCAGGCGTGTCGACCGGGTGATCGCCTGCTCGCCGCCCGACGGAACCGCCATAGAGCCTAGAGAACGCAGGATATTTCCGGCTCCGGGCACTCCGCGATGCTGCGGTAGGCGTGCCGACCATGAGGTCGCCCGCTCTCCGCCCGACAGCCTAGAGGGCGCCGGAAATTTCGGGATATGGGCACTGCCGCAGCAGGCGTGTCGACCGTGAGGCCCTGATCTCCGCCCGACGGAACCGCCCGGGAGCCTCTCGATCGCCGGATATTTCCGGCCATGTGCCCCCGCCCAGCCGATGTCGTCTCGGTTGGTGGACGCGGGCGCTCGCGGCCTTGGAGCGCCTTCGCGTTCTCCCAGGTCACCAGGCTTGTGAATTGCTTCACATGTGTGAAGTCGGTCACGTTCGAAAATTCGGGCAAAGTTCGCACGTCAAGTCGTACCGAAAATTCTTGATCTGGAAAGTTCGGTCAAGTTCCCTTGGGAAGGGATTGGCTTCGCCGGGTGTTGTTCAGGTAGCTTGTGAATGCTTTCACAAGCGACCGGCACACACGAAGGGCATCCGTGATGGACCGCACGTCGAAGCACATCGTCATCGTTGGCGGTGGATACGTGGGCATGTACACCGGCCTGCGGCTCCAGCGCACCCTCCGTCGCGAACTGCGGAACGGATCGGTCCGGATCACCCTCATCGACCCGCAGTCCTACATGACCTACCAGCCGTTCCTGCCGGAGGCGGCGGCGGGGAGCATCTCGCCGCGGCACGTCGTCGCGCCGCTGCGCCGGGTGCTGCCGAAGATCCGGATTCTCAACGGCAAGGTCGCCAAGGTCAACCACGAGCAGCGGGAGCTGACCTTCGAGCCGATCGTGGGCGAGCCCCGCGAGATCGGTTACGACGTCGTGGTCATGGCGGCCGGGTCGGTCTCGCGCACGCTGCCGATCCCGGGGCTCGCCGACGCGGCCATCGGGTTCAAGTCGGTCGGGGAGGCCATCGCGCTGCGCAACCGGGTGCTGGCGCTGCTCGACCGGGCCGAGTCGGCCGACGACGAGGACGTGCGGCGCCGGGCGCTCACCTTCGTCGTGGTCGGCGGCGGGTTCGCCGGGATCGAGGCGCTGGCCGAGCTGCAGGACATGACCGACGACGCGATCTCCTACTACCCGTCGATCAAGAAGGGCGACCTGCGGTGGGTGCTGATCGAGGCGACCGACCGCATCCTGCCCGAGGTCGGGCCCGAGATGGGGACCTGGACCGCCGAGCAGCTGCGTGAGCGCGGCATCGAGCTGAAGATGTCGACCCGGCTGAACTCGGTCGTCGGCGGGCAGGTCGAGACCAGCGACGGCGACTCCTTCGAGGCGGCGACCGTCGTCTGGACGGCCGGCGTCAAGGCCGCCCCCATCGTGCTCTCGGGTGACCTTCCGCTCGACGAGCGCGGCCGGATCAAGACCACCACCCAGCTGACCGTCAGCGGCGTCGAGGGCGCCTTCGCGGCCGGCGACGTGGCGGGCGTGCCCGACCTCACCCACCCTGGGGAGTACTGCGCGCCCAACGCCCAGCACGCCGTCCGCCAGGCCAAGGTCCTCGGCGACAACATCACCGCCTACCTGCGCGGCCGTCCGCTCAGGGACTACAAGCACAAGTACGTCGGCTCGGTCGCCGGACTGGGCCTGCACAAGGGCGTCGCGAACGTCTACGGAGTCAAGCTGCGCGGCTGGCCCGCGTGGTTCATGCACCGGACCTACCACCTGTCGCGGGTGCCGACCACCAACCGGAAGGTCCGCGTCATGGCCGACTGGACCCTCTCGCTGTTCTTCCGCCGGGAGACCGTGTCGCTCGGTGAGATCGAGCACCCCCGCGACCAGTTCAGAGCCGCTGCCGCCGGGTAACCCCGGCATCTCCCTTTGTTAACGGCCCGCGCCTACCATCAGGCGCGGGCCGTTATCACATTGGTAGGCGAGAGTGTTTCATCCCGTTTCGCCAGCCATTCTCCCTGCTACTGTATTGCCGCCCAGTTTGATGGATCGTACGGGGGATGCGGCGTAAGGTCTCACCAGTTACAGTTGTGCGCTCCGTGACGTATGATCGCGGCGCCCCCGTAGCCCAATGGCAGAGGCAAGCCCCTTAAAAGGGCTTTAGTGCGGGTTCGAGTCCCGCCGGGGGCACCGTTTGGTGGCGTAATTCGGCCCGTGACCAGCAGAAATGCGGTCGCGGGCCGTTGTGATTCCAGGATGGCCGTTTCGGGGTGCCGGAACTGACCTGCGACGATGATCGTCCGGGGTGCCCCGGGAGCGGGTTGTCAGTGCCCCCGTCAAGCCGGGATCCCCGTCGGGCACGCCTGATCGGGGTGCCGGGGCGGCCGTCTGAGGGTGGCCGGGTCAGGGGGACCGGTGGAGGGGCGGCGGCGGGCCCGGCTCCGACCGCCTGGCGGTGCCTTGCCTTGAGGGGAGAATCCCATTCCGTGCCCGAATGTCGGCCTCTCCCTTTTGGTCAGTGGTGGAAACCGGAGAACGCCGCCAAGGCCCGGCCGATAAATCCCTGATCAGGAATGGGCTGGTTGTCGCGGGATCGTGGACGCTGTTTCGCGGGCACGGCGGTAGTGGCCATTCTCGTGGCGGCGGAAGGGTGAATCTCCGGTGAATGGTCATCGGCGAAGCCCGGATCGAAGACAAAGGCCGATCTCACCAGCTTTCATATACGCGAAAAGCGCCGCGACCGAGCCTTCTCGATTTCGTTCTCAATGGGACATGACGTGCCGACGCGCCAGTTTTCGCAGGTGGGAGGCGGTCTTGGGGGTCGCGGTGATCTTCGGAGACCATTTGCGGCGGCTCGGGGAAAGGGTGTGAGTCGGCCCCATGTAGAGGGGCTCCGGGCCGGTTCCCGGAAAGCGGTAAAGTTTCCCTCAAGTTCGTCGGAGAACCGTCAGGTAACATCCGTCACTTTGGTGACCGGCCCTTTCTCGGCCGAAAGTTGCCAGGTTCCGTTCAGGTTGCGGCGGCCAGCGCCGATCTGACCGCCTCGGGCAGGTCGGGGGAGTCGACCGCGTCGACCTCGTCGCGGTTCCAGTGGCGGGCCGCGATCAGCTTCGCCAGCGGCTCGGCCAGCCCGTCTCCGACCAGGCAGCAGACCGCCCGGGGCAGCAGCAGGTCGTGTGAGGCGGCCAGCCGCAGGAACGCCGCCGCGGCCTCCGGCGACTCGTCGGCGACGATGCCGAGCCACCACAACGCCCGCCGGGCGTCCTGCCACGACAGGTCACGGGTGATCGCGTCGATGACGCCCGGCCGCGCCGCCGCGAGCACCCGCGCGGCGACGAGGACGGGCCGCAGCGGCTCGCCCATCACCCACCCGGGCACTATGCCGCCCCGGGGCCGGTCGGCCGGCGTGGCGAGCCGCTGGAGGATCTCCGGCCGCGCTCCCACCAGCAACTCCACCACGACGTCGTCCCCCTTTCTCATCGGCAGGGGGACCGCGTGGGGGCGGGCCGCCAGCCGGGCGCGATCGATGACGTCGAAGACGGGTCCGGTGAGTTCGGGCGCCTCGTCGGGCGCCTCGCCCTCGAACTCGTCGACGGCCAGCGTGAAGCACCGGCCGAGGTCGTCGGGGTCGGCCACCCGGATCACCGGGCCGAACGGGGCCTCCAGCCCGCCGGGACGCCGCGCCTCCGCGATCACCCGGATCGGCTGCCGGCCCTGGTGCTCGCGGAGGGCGGCCAGCAGGAGCGGCACGTCGTCGCGCAGGTCGGCCTCGTCGACCAGGATCAGGGTGGGCTGCCCGATCGCCGCCAGCCGCGTGATCAGGCCCCGGCTGGGTCCGGGCGCGAGCCGGCCGCACGTCCATTCACGCTCGCGGGTCCGGGCGAACTCGATCATCAGCCGCGACTTGCCCACCCCGGGCGGGCCCGCCACGACCATCAGCCGATCGCCGTCGGGATCGTCGAGCCAGGCGCCGAGCCGGGCCATCTCCTCTTCCCGGCCGACGAAGGGCACCGAGCAGGAGACCGGGTCGACGAGCGACCTGCCGAACCGGGCGGTCTCCCGCAGCGGCAGGAGCGGGATCACCCGGCTGGGCGGCGGCGCGAGGTCCGCGGGCCGTCGCCTGCCCCGCAACGCGACTCCGACCGCCACCACGAACGCGCCCGTCCCGACCGCGGTCCACCCGTCGACCCAGTCGCCTTCCAGAAATCCCCCGAGAGCTCCCTTCACGGCGAGCAGGCCCGCGATGAAGGCGCACAGGAACCAGTTGACACCCCGTAACCTCACACCTGATCATCACCCCGCCGGGCCCGTCGCGGATAGGTGACCAGCCGCCACAGGTGTTCGACCGGTCCCTGCCGGAAACGCCGCAGCCACCAGGTCGACCACACCCACTGGACGGCCAGGACACCCCCGGCGATGCCCAGCACCGTGCCCGTCGACCAGCTCTCGGCCGTGCCGCCGACCAGGGGCCGCAGCGCCAAAACGAGCAGCGTCGCCGTGAGGTAGTTGGTCAGCGCCATCCGGCCGAGGGGCGCGAACAGGGCGTACAGGAACCCCCGGAGGGGGCTGCGCAGCAGCACCAGGAACAGGCAGACGTAGACGACGGCGGCGGCCAGCCCGGCGGCCGTGAACAGCTGGGCGTCGGAGGTCTGCAGACGCCCCAGCACGACGGCCGGCACCAGCGCCGCCCCGCCGACGATCGCCGGAACCTTCGTGGACGAATCCAGCCGGTCGGCCACCCCGTAGCGGACCAGCGCCGACCCGAGCAGGAACAGGCCGGGGACCACGAGGATCCCGCCGCCGAAGAACAGCGCCAGCCCCAGCGCCACCGCCGACAGCGCGGCGGACACAGATCGGGGCAACCACGTCGACGGCAGCAGGACGGCCAGCCCGGCGACGGCGTAGATCGCCAGGATGTCGCCGTCCCAGAGCAGCCGATGGGCCAGCCCGAGCACGAGCAGCGCCAGCAACCGCCGCAGCAGCACGACCCGGGTGCCGGCCGACTCGTAGAGGAGCCAGAAGCCCATGCCGAACAGCAGTGAGAAGATGGGGAAGAAACGGTGGTCGACCAGCAGCCCGAGCCACAGGTCGGCGGTGGTGGGCGGCGCGCCGTCGGGGGGCAGCAGCCCGACCGTGGTGGCGATGGGCCTGACGTTGGCGACGAGGATCCCGCAGAGCGCGAAGCCGCGGATCACGTCGAGAGCCACGATGCGTGGCCGGGGGGATTGCCGTGACATGTCGCTGAAGTCTGGTCACGGCGGCGGCCCGGAACCTGACCCGAACGGCCAGATCCCTTTCGCCCGGCTCGTCCTTTCGGCCGAGCGGGCGAACCTGCCGCGAGTCGGCGAGAAATGATCTTGTTGGCGATGATCGCGGCGTATCGTGGCTCGGAACACGGTACGGCGATCGGACGGGTGGAACATGGACACGCTTCACGGATCTTCCCCCTTTCCCCCTATCGCGGATTACGGCTTCCTGTCCGACTGCGAAGTGACCGCACTGGTCGCGAGCAGCGGAAACATCGAATGGCTCTGCCTGCCACGGCTCGACTCCCCGTCGGTTTTCGGCGCGGTGCTCGACCGGGGCGCGGGGCGGTTCCGGCTGGGCCCGGCCGACACGTTCGTGCCGGCCGCCCGCCGATATCTCCCGGGCACGATGGTCCTGGAGACCTCCTGGGGCACCCCCCAGGGCTGGATCATCGTCAGGGACGTCCTGCTCATGGGCCCCTGGCACCACGAGAACGAGCTCTCCCACACCCACCGGAGGGCCCCCACCGACTACGACAGCGACCACGTCCTGCTCCGGACCGTGCGCTGCGTGTCGGGGGAACTGCAGATCACACTGGACTGCGAACCGGTCCTCGACTACGGCCGTAAGCCCGTGAACTGGTCATACACCGGCAGGGGTTACCACCAGGGACTGGCGACCGCAGAGGGCAGTGACCTCAGGCTGAGGCTCACCACCGACATGCGGCTGGGTTTCGAGGCGGGTCGCGCCATGGCGCGCACCCTCATCAAAGAAGGGGAGACGCGCTTCGTCGCGCTCTCCTGGACCGAGCACGAACCCCCCTACACCTTCGAGGACGCGTACAAGAGGCTCGTCTGGACCGCGCACCACTGGCAGCACTGGCTGGCCCGCGGCGACATCCCCGACCACCCGTGGCGCGGTTACCTGGAGCGCAGCGCCCTGACCCTGAAGGGGCTCACGTTCGCCCCGACGGGCGCGCTGGTCGCGGCGGCGACGACCTCGCTGCCGGAGACCCCGGGCGGCGAGCGCAACTGGGACTACCGCTACTCCTGGGTGCGCGACTCGACGTTCGCGTTGTGGGGCCTCTACACGCTCGGCTTCGACTGGGAGGCCGACGACTTCTTCTGGTTCATCGCCGACGTGGCCGAGCGCGACGAGGAACTCCAGATCATGTACGGGGTCGACGGCGAACGCGACCTGACCGAACGCATCCTCGACCATCTGGAGGGCTACGAGGGCGCCAAGCCCGTCCGCATCGGCAACGGCGCGTTCGACCACCGGCAGAACGACGTCTGGGGCGCGGTCCTCGACTCCTTCTACATCCACATCAAGTCGCGCGACCGGCTCGACGACCGGATCTGGCCGATCCTGGTCCGGCAGGTCGAGGCCGCGATGAAGCACTGGCGCGAGCCCGACCGGGGCATCTGGGAGGTGCGCGGCGAGCCGCAGCACTTCACCTCGTCCAAGGTCATGTGCTGGGTGGCCATGGACCGGGGCGCCCGGCTGGCCGAACTGCGCGGCGAGCCCGAGCTGGCCGAGACGTGGCAGGCGGTCGCCGACGAGATCAAGGACGACATCTGCACCAACGGCGTCAGCGAGAACGGCATCTTCCGGCAGCACTACGCCACCGACGCGCTCGACGCCTCGCTGCTGCTGATCCCGCTGGTCCGGTTCCTGCCGGCCGACGACCCGCGCGTGCGGGCGACCGTGCTGGCCATCGCCGACGACCTGACGGTCGACGACCTGGTGCTGCGGTACCGCACCAAGGAGACCGACGACGGCCTGGCGGGCGAGGAGGGCACCTTCACGATCTGCTCGTTCTGGCTGGTCAGCGCCCTGGCGGAGATCGGGGAGCTCCAGCGGGCCCGGCGGCTGTGCGAGAAGCTGCTCTCGTTCGCCAGCTCGCTCGGCCTCTACGCCGAGGAGATCGACCCGGTCAGCGGACGGCAGCTGGGGAACTTCCCGCAGGCGTTCACCCACCTCGCGCTGATCAACGCGATCATTCACATCATCCGTGCGGAAAACCACCATCACCACCCCGGAACTTCTCCAGCGGATCACTCGTTGAGGAGGCGGTGAGAACCATCCCTTGGTCTTGCGGGGTCACTGACTCCACGGGACCATGGCGAGATAGCTGATCATTAAATCCGCATCGTGGAGGCACGGTGGAGAGCAGAAACCCGATTTTCAGTCGGCGTGGCCCGGTCGGCCAAGGACAGTGGTCGGGGCCGACGCCGAGCCCCCAGCACCTGCAGGACATGTACAACCAGCCGTCCTACGCGCCGCCCACCCCCGTGGGCCGCACGTTGACGATGGACGACGTCGTCATGAAGGGCTTCATCGTCCTCGGCACGCTGCTGGCGTCCGCGGGCGTGGCCTGGGTGATGGAGGTCCCGATCGGGATCGCGATCGTGGCGGTCATCGCCGCGCTGATCCTGGGCCTCGTCATCACGTTCAAGCAGAGCACCAACCCGGCGCTCATCCTGACCTACGCGGTGCTCGAAGGCGTCGCGCTGGCCGGGATCAGCCTGATCTTCGCGGCCAGGTTCGGTAACGGCATCGTCCTCCAGGCGATCGTCGGCACCATGATGGCCGTCCTGGGCGTCCTGTCGGTCTACGCGCTGAACATCTTCCGGCCCACGCCGAAGTTCGCGAAGTTCGTGATCGGCGCCGCCGTCGGCGCCATCGGCCTGATCCTGGTCAACATGCTCGTCGGCATCTGGGTGCCCGGCGGGCTGGGCCTGCGCTCGGGCGGGACCCTGGCGATCGTGTTCAGCGCCGCCATGATCCTGCTGGGCATGTTCTTCCTGCTGCTCGACTTCGACGAGATCAACCACGCGGTCCAGGCTGGCGCTCCCGAGCGCACGTCCTGGCTGCTCGTCTTCGGCCTGATGCTCAGCATCGTGTGGATCTACCTCGAGGTCCTGCGTCTGCTGTCGTACTTCTCCGGCGACGACTGATCGAACGACGGAAAGCACGCCCCCGGCTTCCGGCCGGGGGCGTTTTCCGTTGTACGGCGAGGAACAAAAGATCAACAATTCGTAACGAAGAGATGTCTGTTGGGTCTTGTCAAGCCCCTGGCCGTGAGGCAGTGTCGACTCAAAGAGCCTTATCCGTGGAGGTGCTTATGTCGTTGAACCACTCACCGGAGACCCAAACAAAGCTCATCGCCCGCGTCCCCACGATCACCGGACGCGAACTCCCCGAGTGGTTTCAAGCCATCGACAACGGTCCGTCGTTCTCTCGCTGCGACGAGCGTGCCAACTGGCTCGCCGACGAACACGGGCTGACCCACGGCTACGCCGCCGCCATCGTGCTGGAGCACGAGCGACGCCGACGCGGCCACCTGTTCTAAAGCCCGGTCTTCCGCGCCCGCGCCCCCTCCGGCGCGGGCGCATCATTGTGTCCATGGACATCAGCAAGGCCCTGGAGTTCGTCCGGGCCAACCACCGCGCCGTTCTGATCACTCGCCACGCCGACGGCCGCATCCAGTCGTCACCCGTCACGGTCGGGGTCGACGCCGATGACCACGTCGTGATCAGCAGCCGCGAGACCGCGGTCAAGACCCGGAACGTGCGGCACAACCCCGAGGTCGTGCTCACCGTCATGACCGACGCGTTCTACGGCCAGTGGCTGCAGATCGAGGGCACCGCCGACGTGGTCTCGCTGCCCGAGGCGATGGAGCCGCTGGTCGACTACTACCGGCGCATCAGCGGCGAGCACCCCGACTGGGACGACTACCGCGCCGCGATGGAGCGGGACCGGCGGGTGATCATGCGCGTCACCGTCACCAGGGCCGGTCCCGACTTCCACGGTTAGGAGAGCCGCTCCACGACCATCGCCATGCCCTGGCCGCCGCCGACGCACATCGTCTCCAGGCCGATGGTCTTGTCGTGGAAACGCAGGCTGTTCAGCAGCGTCGAGGTGATGCGCGCCCCGGTCATCCCGAAGGGGTGGCCGACGGCGATGGCGCCGCCGTTCACGTTGAGCCGGTCGAGGTCGATGCCGAGGTCCCGGTACGACGGGATCACCTGGGCCGCGAACGCCTCGTTGATCTCCACCAGGTCGACGTCGCCGATCGCCATGCCGGCCTTGGCCAGCGCCTTCTTCGACGCCTCGACCGGGCCGAGGCCCATGATCTCGGGCGACAGGCCGGTCACGCCGGTCGACACGATCCGGGCCAGCGGGGTGATGCCGAGCTGGGCGGCCTTCACGTCACTCATGATCACCACGGCGGCGGCGCCGTCGTTGAGGGGGCAGCAGTTGCCCGCGGTGACCGTGCCGTCGGGGCGGAAGACCGGCTTGAGCTGCGAGACCGCCTCGTAGGTGGTGCCCGCGCGGGGGCCGTCGTCCTTGCTGACGACGGTGCCGTCGGGCAGTGTGACCGGCGTGATGTCGGTCTCCCAGAACCCGTTGGCCAGGGCCTTCTCGGCCAGGTTCTGCGACCGTACGCCGAACTCGTCCTGCTCGCGGCGGGTGATGCCCCGGGAGGAGGCGACGTTCTCGGCGGTCTGGCCCATCGCCATGTAGATGTCGGGCACGTCGCCGTCGTCGCGCGGGTCGTGCCACGGGGGCGTGCCGCCCGCGGCGGCGGCCTCGGTGCGCGCCTTGGCGTCGAGGAAACGGCTGTTGCGGGTGTCGGGCCACGAGTCGGCGGCGCCCTTGACGAACCGCGAGACGCACTCGACGCCGGCCGAGACGAACACGTCGCCCTCGCCCGCCTTGATCGCGTGGAAGGCCATGCGGGTGGTCTGGAGCGAGGAGGAGCAGTAGCGGTTGACGGTGGTGCCCGGCACCCCGTCGAGCCCGAGCAGCACGGTCACCACCCGGGCCAGGTTGAAGCCCTGCTCGCCGGCCGGCTGGCCGGTGCCCAGCAGCAGGTCGTCGATCTCGTGCGGGTCGAGCTGCGGCACCTTCGCCAGCGCCGCCGTGACCATCTGGACGGTCAGGTCGTCGGCGCGGATCTCCTTGAGCGATCCCTTGTTGGCGCGGCCGATGGGGGAGCGGGCGGTCGCGACGATGACTGCCTCAGGCATGGGGGCTCTCCAGTGTGACGGCGGACCTCTCCCCGGAGGCTACTACCTGGTATTCCGGAATTCGGCGGCAGGGTGCCAGAAAACAGAACTTTGTACTGTTGCACAACTCAGCCGTACATTCCCGGCAGGGTCGTGGTGGCGTCCTTGACGCCGTGGAGGGCGCCCTTCTCGTCGCGCCACAGGCGCCAGCCGTTCTGGGCGCCGGTGAACCAGGCCGGCGGGGCGCCCGCGTCGGTGGTGCGCTTGCCGGTGGACAGGTCGAACTCGCAGAGCGAGGCGACCGAGTAGAACCCGGCGGCGGCCTTGCCCAGCGGCTGCGGGTCGGTCACGCAGAACGACCAGCTGCGGATGCCCTTGACCTGGGTGGCCTGGCCGCTCGACAGGTCGAAGGCCGAGCCGGGGGCGTTGTGCTTGAGGAAGCCGAGCGTGTTCATCGCCTGCGGGAACGCCAGCCACCAGCCCGAACCCGGCACCTGGGTGGCGGTGATCTGCCCCATCACCCGGCCGCTCTGCCCGTCGAGGCGGGCGAACCCGCCGTAGGTGCCCTGGCCGTCGACCGGCCGCACCACCGGCGACACCGCCGGGTTGCCGCTCGGGTAGACCCGCACCACCGACGGCCGCACCCAGTCGATCACCCCGTCGGCCAGCCGGATCGAGAACATCCCGAACGTGGAGGTCTTCCCGGTCTTCGGGTGCGTGTACGGCGCGATGTAGCCCACCAGCCGGTCGCCCGACACCCCGAACGCCCAGCCGCCCGACAGGTCGACCCCGTTCCCGAGGGCCGCCTGCACCGGCTGCTGCCACAGGGGCGTGCCGTCCTTCAGCGAGTAGGCCTCCACGACCGGGTCGGCCGCCAGGCGCAGGATGACGACGTGCTTGTCGTCGGACCACTCGACCTCGGCGATGCCGGGCATCTTCCACACGACCTTGCCGGTCTTCGGGTCGAGCACGATCATGCGCGCGTTGGCCAGGGCGGTGTGCTCCGACATGCAGACGTACGCCCCGCAGCGCTGCGGCCCGAACGTCGAGTGGACCGGCCGGGTCCAGAGCTGCTTTCCGGTACGCGCGTCGCGCGCGATCAGGGTCGCGTTCCAGCGGCCCTGCTTGGCCGGGTCGAGCGCGACCACGACCCCCTGGCCGGGGGCGGTCTCGACCGTGGCGGGGGCCTGCACCCCCATGCCGGGCAGCCGCCCGGCCATCGTCGCGGGCTGGGCCCAGAGCTTCTTTCCGCTGGTCAGCTCGACGGCCACGGTCTCCAGGCTTCCATCGGCCCGCATCGACGTCAGAGCGGCCACCCCGGCGCCCATGGTGGTCCGGCTGACCACGTTGACCTGGGTGTTGTTCCAGGTCGGGAAGTCGGCGGGGGCGATGGCGGCGTCACTGCCCGAGCAGGCGGCCAGGGCTCCACAGGTGAGCAGGGCGAGCGCGAGGGCATGGGGCCGTATCAAGATTCACTCCTCCAGGGGGTGACGGCCCGGACGCCGAGGGTGACCGGATCTAGGTGTGCGGAGACACCACGTCACGCCTGCGGCGGAGCAGCATGGCCCACCGTCCGTGGGGACCGACCGCCCGGCCTGCGACGCGGGTCGCGGTGACCTCGGTTCCGGGTTCCTCAACGGCCATCGCCGCCAGAAGGTATTGCGAGCCTTCGACGCGCTCGGGGGAGGGCTCTGGCCACAGGTCGAGCGCGGCGCATACAGAAGGTAGCACTGTGTAAGCGGCCTGTAGGTAGCCTCGGGCACTTGGATGGAATCGATCGGGTCCGAACATCTCTGCCGGATTTGTCATGAACGAAGGTCCGAGCAGGTCGGCGAAGCTGACGGTGCGCCCGCCCGCCTCGATCACCGCGATGGTCTGCGCCGCGGCGAGCTGACGGCTCCACCGGCGTGTCACCCAGCGCAACGGCTGGGCGATCGGCCGGACCGTGCCGAGATCGGGGCAGGTGCCCACGACCACCTGCGCGCCCGACTCGCGCAGCCGCCGCACGGCGTCCTGGAGGTGGCGCACCGCCGTGGCCGGGCGGGTCTGGGTGGTGACGTCGTTGGCGCCGATGAAGACGACCGCGAGGTCGGGGCGGGCGTCGAGGGCGCGGTCGACCTGGGCGTCGAGGTCGCGGGAGATGGCGCCCGACCGGCCGACGACGGTCAGCCGGACCGGCCGCTCGGCCAGCGACGCCAGGCCGAGGGCCAGGTTCACGCCCGGGGTGTCCATCGGGTCGGTCATGCCGAGGCCGACCGAGGTCGAGTCGCCGAGCACCACCATGGAGATCGGCTCGCCGGTCCCGTCGCCGTAGAGGCCGTCGGAGGGCGGGCCGTCCTCGGAGACCGGGCGGCCGACGAGGCGGCGGGCGAGCACGCCCTCGGCCAGCAGGAGCGCGTAGGTCGCCGCGCCGAGAGCGGTCACGCCGCCCCCGCCCAGCGCCGCCGCCGTCGCGATGCGCCTGGCGGCCCGCGCCGCACCCGGAGTCCAGATCACCGGCCCAACCCCCTATACGGTGTGAGGTGAAAACTAGCCGAGCCCCGGCCACCCTCTCCGGGCTGCGGCAGCCGTCCGGCCGACAAAGCTTCGGCAAAGAACGCAAGGTGGTTCTCGCGGTGCGCGTACACGACTCGCTGATCGAGCTGATGGGGAACACCCCGCTTGTGAGGCTGCGCAAGGTGACGGCGGGCGCGCCGGCGCAGGTGCTGGCGAAGGTCGAATACTTCAACCCCGGCGGGTCGGTCAAAGACCGCATCGCGCTGCGCATGGTCGAGGCGGCCGAGCGCAGCGGCGCGCTCAAGCCCGGGGGCACGATCGTCGAGCCGACCTCGGGCAACACCGGCGTGGGGCTGGCCATCGTGGCGCAGGAGAAGGGCTACAAGTGCCTGTTCGTCTGCCCCGACAAGGTCGCCAACGACAAGATCGCCGTGCTGCGCGCGTACGGCGCCGAGGTCGTGGTCTGCCCGACGGCCGTCTCGCCCGACCACCCCGACTCCTACTACTCGGTGTCCGACCGCCTCGCGCGTGAGGTCCCGAACGCGTGGAAGCCCGACCAGTACAGCAACCCCGAGAACCCGGCCAGCCACTACCACTCGACCGGCCCGGAGATCTGGGAGCAGACCGAGGGCCGGATCACCCACTTCGTGGCGGGCGTCGGCACCGGCGGCACGATCAGCGGCACCGGCAGGTACCTGAAAGAGATCTCGAACGGCCGGGTGAAGATCATCGGCGCCGACCCCGAGGGCTCGGTCTACTCGGGCGGCACCGGCCGTCCCTACCTGGTCGAGGGCGTCGGCGAGGACATCTGGCCGGCCACCTACGACACCACGATCTGCGACGAGATCATCGCGGTCTCCGACCGCGACTCGTTCGGCATGACCCGGCGGCTGGCCCGCGAAGAGGCGCTGCTCGTCGGCGGCTCGTGCGGGATGGCGACGGTCGCGGCGATCCGGGTGGCCCGCGACGCCGGGCCCGACGACGTCGTGGTGGTGCTGCTGCCCGACAGCGGCCGCGGCTACCTGTCGAAGATCTTCAACGACGAGTGGATGGCCGACTACGGCTTCCTGTCCACGGCCGCCGACGAGCACGCCGTCGGCGAGGTGCTCGGGCGCAAGGGCGGGGTGCTGCCCCAGTTCGTCCACGTGCACCCCCACGAGACCGTGTCCACGGCCATCGCGATCATGCGCGAGTACGGCGTCTCCCAGCTCCCCGTCATGAAGGAGGAGCCGCCGGTCATGGCCGCCGAGGTGGTCGGCTCGATCGTCGAGCGCGACCTGCTCGACGGCCTCTACCGGGGCAAGGTGCACGCCGACGACCCGCTGGGCGACCACATGTCGGCCCCGCTGCCGATGGTGGGCTCCGGCGAGGCGGTGGCCCGCGCCATCGAGGCGCTGGAGAAGGCCGACGCCGCGGTCGTGCTCGAAGACGGCAAGCCCGCCGGCCTGGTGACCAGGCAGGACCTGCTCGCCTTCCTATCGGGCCGGTAGGGGGACCACCGCGGCCACCTCCCACAGGTGCCCGGCCACCGGGCCGGCGATGAGGTGGCCGCCCATCGTCTCCACCCGTTCGGCCATGCCCACCAGGCCGAACCCGCCGCCGAGCCGCGACAACCGCGGGTCGGCGGCCGACAGGGGGTTGGCGACCCGGAGCCGCACCGAGTCGTCGAAGGTGGTCAGCCGCACCTCGACCCACGGCGCGTGCGGGGCGTGGCGGCGGATGTTGGTGAGCGACTCGGTCAGCACCCGGTGCAGCGTGGTCAGCACCTCCGGGGCCAGGGTCAGCGACGAGACGCCCGGCCCGAGGTCGAAGGTGGCGGCCGGGGAGAACTGGCCGACCATCGTCCGCAGGTCGTCGAGGGTGACCCCGACGTTGCGGGTGGCGTGGTCGTCGGCCCGCAGCACGCCGACGAGCCGCCGCATCGAGGCCAGCGCCTCGCTGCCCGCCCCGGCGATGGCGTCGAGCGCCGGGAGCACCGCCTCCGGGTGGGTCTCGCCGACCGCGCGGGCCGCCTGGGCCTGGACGACGATGCCGGTGATGTGGTGGGCGACCAGGTCGTGCAGCTCCCGGGCCAGTTCGAGGCGCTCGCCCCGCCTGACCCGCTCCTCGCCGACCTTGCGGCGCTCCTGCTGGACGCGCAGATAGCCGCCGATACCGGCGCCCGCGCCCCACCCGAGGAAGTACACGACCGTGGCGGCCTGCGTGGCCGCGCTCGCGTAGCCGTCGGCCGGGCCCTCGAACCGGAGCGAGGGCAGGCTGAGCAGCACGACCAGGATCCCGACGGCGAGCACGACCGCGTTCCTGATCGGCTCGACCCGGCGCAGCACGGTGATGGTCAGGACCATGAACGCGCCCGCCTCGGTGAACCCCACCGCCCGCAGGTCGTCCGCCCCGGCCATGACCGCCGACAACCCCAGGGACGTGGCGGCCAGCGCGAGCGTCACCAGCCAGGTCCGCCGTTTGCGCAGCACCACCGCCAGGATGCCGGCGCCGCCGCCGAGGAAGCAGACGACCGCCCCCGTGCTGTCGGCCGGGGCCGTCGTCAGGATGGTGTCGAACACCCAGAGCAGGCCGAGCAGGCCCAGCAGCGCTATCTCGCCGGCCCGTTGCGTCCAGGTGCTCAGTCTTTCCCACACGACCGCAGAGGCTACGACGAAAGGGGTAGACCGGGCATCGGCCGATCGGCCGACCCCGGCACGGTGAACCGTTCCCATGGGCGAGATGGAGATGAATGTCCGTCTTGTTCTATTGAGAGTGGAGGTGGTCACCGTGACCGTGATCGCAATCGCCCTGGTGGCGTTAGGCCTGGTGCTCGTCGGCGTGCTGGCGCTCGCCGACCCCGTCCTGCTCTCTCGCTTCGAGGAGTCGGACTTCGGAACGAAGGAAAAGCGCAAGGCGGCCTAGCCGATACGCTCGACTCCATGACTGAAGGCTTCGAAACCCTGGCCATCCACGCCGGACAGGAACCCGACCCGCTGACCGGGGCCGTGGTGCCGCCCATCTACGCCGTCTCGACGTACAAGCAGGACGGCGTGGGCGGACTGCGGGGCGGATACGAGTACAGCCGCTCGGCGAACCCGACCAGGACCGCCCTTGAGTCGTGCCTGGCCGCCCTCGAAGGCGGGGTGCGCGGGCTCGCGTTCGCCTCGGGCCTGGCCGCAGAAGACACCCTGCTGCGCACGGTCTGCCGGCCCGGCGACCACGTGATCATCCCCGACGACGCCTACGGCGGCACCTACCGGCTGTTCGCCAAGGTGCTGGAGCGCTGGGGCCTGGCCTACGACCCCGTCCCGCTCGGCGACGCCGCGGCGGTGCGCGCGGCGATGCGGCCGGAGACCAAGGTCATCTGGGTCGAGACCCCGACCAACCCGCTGCTCGGCATCGCCGACATCGAGCGGCTCGCGTCCATCGCCCACGAGGGCGGCGCGCTGCTCGTGGTCGACAACACCTTCGCCTCGCCCTACCTCCAGCAGCCGCTGGCGCTGGGGGCCGACGTGGTCGTCCACTCGACGACCAAGTACGTCGGCGGCCACTCCGACGTCATCGGCGGCGCGCTGGTCGCCCGCGACGTCACGCTGGGCGAGGAGCTCACCTACCACCAGAACGCCATGGGCGCGGTGGCCGGCCCGTTCGACGCGTGGCTGACCCTGCGCGGCGTGAAGACCCTCGGCGTGCGCATGGACCGCCACTGCGACAACGCCGAGCGGGTCGTCGACCTGCTGCTCTCGCACCCGAAGGTGATCGAGGTCTTCTATCCGGGCATCGAGCGCCACCCCGGTCACGAGGTCGCGGCCAAGCAGATGAAGCGCTTCGGCGGCATGGTGTCGTTCCGGGTCGCGGGTGGCGAGCAGGCGGCCGTCGACGTCTGCGACCGGGCCCGGCTGTTCACGCTCGGCGAGTCGCTCGGCGGGGTCGAGTCGCTGATCGAGCACCCCGGCCGGATGACCCACGCGAGCGCGGCGGGTTCGCCGCTGGAGGTTCCGGCCGACCTGGTGCGTCTGTCGGTGGGCATCGAGACCGTCGGAGACCTCCTCGACGACCTCTCGCAGGCCCTCGGCTGACCCGTCCTACGGGTTGAAGAAGACCATCAGGACGAGGATCACCAGCCAGATCAGGGCGACGATGCCGCCCAGTGCGGCGATCTTGGCGGTCTGGACCCGCCCGTCGTCCGACGGGTCGTCGTTCTCCAGAGCCGCGATCGCCTTCTTCGTGTCGCGGTCGATGATGACGAGCATCACGGCCGCGACTATGAACAGCGTCATGGATACGGTGAGGTAGACCTCTCCCAGGTTGCTGCCCCCGAGCAGCAGACCGAAGAGGAAGACGCCCAGGGTCAGCAGGCCGAAGACCCGCCCCATCCGCTTCAGGTAGTGCAGGACGTTCAGGTCCTGCTTGCGGATGTAGCGCGGGATCGAGCTCGTGACGACGGTCAGCGGGCCGATCGTGAAGATGGCGAAGGCGATGTGCAGCCAGAGCAGCAGCTTGTCGAGGAACGACATGCGCCGAAGGCTATCGCGATCACGCCTCACACCGTCAGGGTGTCGTCGACCTTCGCGCATGTCGGGCAGGCCTGCTCGGGGTGGATCACACACGCCGTGTGGTCCACGTTGAGTCCGAGCATGCGCCGCGACAACGACGACAGGGCGCTCTGGGGGCTGAGGGTGAGGCTGCGCCGGCGGTCCTCCCGCTTGATGCTGTGCACCAGGAGGGCGAAACCCGCCAGGGCGCCGAAGGCGAGCAGGAGCGAGACGACGAGGATGAAACTGGACAACATGTGCGCGACTCCAATCGCTGCGGTGCCTCGCACGTTATGAGGTCGCGGAGTCGCCCGGTTGTGAGGCGCCGGACAGGGTGATCTCACCTGCTGTTAGACCGATATCACCCTTCGTCCACTATGACCGGCGGCGGGCCCGCAGGAAGTCGCTCACCACGTATTCGCCGAGTTTGTCGACGTTCGGGGCGAACACCCGGCCGCCGTTGCGGCGGGCGACCTCGTCGACGAACGCCCTGAGCCGTTCGTCGGCGGCCAGCATGAAGACGTTCAGCGTGGCCCGGCGGCGGGTCATCTTGTCGACCTCGGCCAACGTCAGTTCGAGGGTCTCCTTCGAGGGGGGCCACTCGAACTGCGGGGTGCCGTCGCGCATCAGGTGGGCGGTCGGCTCGCCGTCGGTCACGACCAGCACGACCGGCTCGAAGTCGGGGTGGCGGTCGAGGTGGCGGCCCGCGATCAGCAGCGCGTGGTGCAGGTTGGTGCCCTGGACCATGTCCCATTCGAGCCCGGCCAGCTCGTCGGGCTGGAGCACCCGGGCGTAGTTGGAGAAGCCGATGATCTGCACCGAGTCCTGCGGGAACTTCGACGCGACCAGGGCCTGGAGGGCGAGCGCGGTCTGCTTGGCCGCCGCCCAGGTGCCGCGCAGCGCCATCGAATAGGACAGGTCGACCAGCAGGCAGACGGCCGCGGCCGAGCGCCTTTCGGTTTCGGCCACCTCGAAATCGTCGACGCTCAGGGTCACCGGCGCGCCGCCGCCCCGGCGCACCCCGTTGATCACCGTGCGGACGACGTCGATCGGCTGCTCGTCGCCGAAACGCCACTGCCGGGTCGAGCCGGTCAGCTCCCCGGCGGCCCCCGCGTCGTGCTGGTCGTGGTCGCCCCGGCGGGTGCTCTCCAGGGAGTTGAAGACCCGGCGCAGCGCGGTCTCGCCGAGGCGGCGCACCGCCTTCGGGGTGAGCTCCAGCTTGCCGCGGTTGCGGCGCAGGTAGCCCTGCTGCTCCAGCTCGCGCTCGATCTGCTTGAGGGCCTGCAGGTCGTCGACGGCCGTCCGGCCGAGCGCCCGGCGGATCGCCTCCTCGTCGACGTCGGACAGCCGCGCGCCCGGGTAGTCCTGGCGCAGCGACGACTCCAGGTCGTTGAGGTCGGCGAGCTCCTGGAGGGCGCTGACCGAGTCGCCCATGCTCATCGGCGACTCGCCGCCGACCCGCTCGGCGGAGTTCCAGGCGAGGTCGGGGCGGCGGGTGTACAGGGAGTCGCCGAGGCGGCGCATCTGGTCGGCCAGGCCGCTGTCCTGGAGGGTCTGGTCCATCAGGCTCGCCAGCTCGGCGCGCTGCTGCGGGGTCATCGAGGCCAGCATGCGCTGGGCGGCGGCGGCCCGGCGGGCCAGCTGGTCGACCAGTTCCTCCAGGTTGCGCGGGTTCTCCGGGAACATGTCCCCGTAGTCGCGCATGAAGTCGTCGAAGTCCTGCTGGGTGTGCTCACCCCGGGCGTCGCGGTCGAGCATCTCGTTCAGGGCGGCCATCATCTGCCTGACCCGCTCCATCGCGGCCGGGTCGGGGTTGGCCAGCGCGTCGCGCATGCCCTTGAACTGGCTGTCGAGCACTTCGCGCCGCAGCAGGTCGCGCAGCTCCTCGAACGACCGGCGCGCCTGCGGCGAGCGCCAGTCGTACTCGGAGAGTTCCTGTACGGCCCTCGCGGTGTCCCCCGGCAGGTTGTCGAGCTGGGCCTCGCGGAAGCGGGCGTCGTCGGACGGGTCGGGGAACAACTCGGTGCGCTCCTGGTCGAGGGCGCGGTCGAGCAGCTCCCTGGCCTGCTCCAGGATCCCGTCGAGCCGGGTGTTCTGCCGCAGGTCGCGCCTGCGTTTGCGGACCTGCCGGAGCAGCTCTTCGAGCCCGCGCCGCCCCGGCGCGTTGGGCAGCCCGCGTTTCAGCAGGTCACGCAGCGCGTCGAGGGGGGTCGAGCCCGACAGGATGGCGTCGCCCATCTCGTCGAGGGCGCCCCTGACGTCGTAGGGCGCCGCCAGGGGGTCGGGGCCGTCCTGGTATTCGCCGTACCGGTAGGAGGTCACGTGCGGTAGACCGCGGCGCCCGCGACGTCGTCCTTCGACAGGCGGCGCATCAGGTAGAGGCCCTCGAGCGCGAACTCCAGCGCGGCGGCGGCGTGGCCGGGGGACTCGTCGCCCTCGCCCATGCCGATCCGCGACATGATCTTGGCCAGGCCCTCGACGCGGCCGATCCGGCGCAGCAGCTCGGTGGCGCCGACCAGCTCGCCCGACTCGATCTGGGCGCCCTGGGCGAACTTGTCGAGCAGCGGCGCGAGGTCGGCGCCGCCCAGGGTGCCGCGGAAGGTCTCGGCGGTGGCCCGGCGGAGCAGGTGGGCCAGCACCTCGATCTCCCGGCCCTCCTCGCTGACCTCGAACTCGACCTTGCCGCGCAGCGTGTGGACGATGCCCGGCAGGTCGCAGACCCGCGCCACCGGCAGGTCCTCCCCGGTCAGGGCGGCCCGCCGCACGGCCGAGGCGGCGGCGGTCTCGGCGGCGGCGATCGAGAACCGGGCCGACACGCCCGAGCGGGTGTCGACGGCGGACGACTCGCGGACCAGCCGGGTGAACCGGGCGATGATCTCGACCAGGTGGTCGGGCACGTCGGCGCCGATGTCGGCCATGGCCTCCTGGCGGATCAGCACCAGCTCGTCGTCGACCGACCTCGGGTAGTGGGTGCGCACCTCGGCCCCGAACCGGTCTTTCAGCGGGGTGATGATGCGGCCCCGGTTGGTGTAGTCCTCGGGGTTGGCGGAGGCGATGAGCAGGACGTCCAGCGGAAGCCGCAGGTTGTAGCCGCGGACCTGGATGTCGCGCTCCTCCAGCACGTTGAGCAGCGCGACCTGGATGCGCTCGGCCAGGTCGGGCAGCTCGTTGACGGAGAAGACGCCGCGGTTGGTGCGCGGGACCAGGCCGTAGTGGACGGTCTCGGGGTCGCCCAGGGTGCGGCCTTCGGCGATCTTGATGGGGTCGACGTCGCCGATCAGGTCGCCGACCGAGGTGTCGGGGGTGGCGAGCTTCTCGCCGTAGCGTTCGCTGCGGTGCTTCCAGGCCACGACGATCTCGTCGTCGCCGAGCGCGCGGCAGCGTCCGCAGACGGGGGCGTAGGGGTGGTCGTTGATCTCGCAACCCGCGACGACCGGCGTCCACTCGTCGAGCAGCCCGACGACCGTGCGGATCAGCCGGGTCTTGCCCTGGCCGCGTTCGCCCAGGAGCACGATGTCGTGCCCGGCGATCAGCGCGCGTTCGAGGTAGGGCAGCACGGAGTCGTCGAACCCGACGATGCCCGGGAACCTCGGCTCGCCGGCACGCAGCCTGGCCAGCAGGTTCTCGCGGATCTCGGCTTTGACTGACCGGTGGACATGTCCGCTCTCGCGCAGTTCGCGCAGAGTGCTCAATGTCGGAGCAGGTGCTGGCGATTTGTGCACGGGATCGAGACTACGTCGCGATCGGAGTTCCGGCACCCCAATGGGGGATTCGGATCTTGACCATTGCGTGACGATCCGTACGCGTCGGCAACGTGCTACTGGGGAGAAACGGGGCATGAAGCCTATGCAAGGCAACTACCCGAGATAGCACGACTTGTCGGTAAAGAGGGGGCGAGACGATGGCGGTAATCACCAGCCGGTTCGCCGACGGTCTCGCCGTCGGGCCCAATCTCGTGGAGAGTGCCGAATCGGCCATCCGGCAGGCCGTCGAAGGTCTCTCCGGCCCCGCCGACCTGGTCTGCTTCTTCATCTGCGGGGAAGACCCCGACGACGTCGCCCGCGCCGGGCAACGGGCGATGGCGCTGGTCCCCGACGCCGCGGTGATCGGGTGCAGCGCCACCGGCGTGATCGGCGACGCGCAGGGGGTCGAGCTGACGCCGGCGGTGTCGGCGTGGGCCGCCAGCCTCGGCGAGGCGCGGGTGACCACCTTCGCGCTGGAGTCGTTGCGGGCCGATGACCGGTTCGTGGTGATCGGGCTGCCGGAACGTGACCCCGACGACCGGGTGGCGATCATGCTCGCCGACCCCTACAGCTTTCCGACCGACGCCTTCATCGAGCACTCCGGCGAGGTGCTGGGCAACCTGCCGATCATCGGCGGCCTGGCCAACGGGCTGCGCGGGCGCGGCTCGGTCCGGCTCTTCGCCGACGGCGAGGTCTACACCGAGGGCGCGATCGGGGTGCTGCTGAGCGGCCCCGTCCAGATCAGCACCGTGGTCAGCCAGGGGTGCCGCCCGATCGGCCCGACGATGATCGTCACGGCGGCCGAGGACAACCTGCTCCTGGAACTGGCCGGCCAGCCCGCGCTGGCCCGGCTGGAGGACATCGTCAGCTCCCTCGACGAGGACGACCGCGAACTCGTCGCCAGCGGCCTGCAGATCGGCGTGGCCATGGACGAGTACGCCGAACGCCACGAGCGCGGCGACTTCCTCATCCGGGGCGTGCTGGGCATCGACCCCGAACGCGAGGCCGTGGCCATCGGCGACGTCGTGGAGATCGGCCGCACCGTCCGCTTCCAGGTCCGCGACGCCGAGACGGCCGACGAGGACCTCTACGAACTGCTCGACGCCCACATCGAGGCCGGCGGCCGGGTCGACGGCGCGTTGTTGTTCTCCTGCAACGGCCGGGGCTCGGCGATGTTCGGCACCCCCGACCACGACGCCCTCGCGCTGCGCGACACCCTGGGCCCCATCGGGATCGCCGGGTTCTTCGCCGCGGGGGAGGTCGGGCCGGTGGGCGGAGTGAACCACGTACACGGATTCACGGCTTCCGTCCTGGTCTTCTCGTCCTCGTCGTGAGACAGTCCGCTTCGTGGCGGTTCTGGCGATCGACATCGGCGGTACGAAGTGCGCGGTCGCCCTGACCGACGCGTCGGGAGACATCCTGACCTCGGAAGTGGCGCCCACCCCGCCCGGCGGTGACGCCGAGACCCTCTGGCAGTCGTTGTGGTCGCTGATCGAGACCACGGTCGGCGCCGAGACGGTCGACGGCGTCGGCGTGGGCTGCGGCGGCCCGATGGCCTGGCCCGAGGGCGTGGTCGCCCCCCTCAACATGCCCGGCTGGCGCGACGGCTTCCCGGTGGTGGCCCGCCTTCGCGAGCGCTTCCCCGGCGTGCCGGTCCGCGTCCACAACGACGCCATCGCGCTGGCGGCGGCCGAACACTGGAAGGGCGCCGGCCGGGGCGTCGACGACATGATCGGCATGGTCGTCTCGACGGGCGTCGGCGGCGGGCTCATCCTGGGCGGCCGCCTGATCAACGGCGGCACCGGCAACGCCGGGCACATCGGCCACGTGGTCGTCGACCCGGCGGGCCCGCCCTGCGGCTGCGGCGGCAACGGCTGCCTGGAGGCGATCGCCCGGGGCCCCGCCCTCGCGGCCTGGGCGGTCGACCAGGGCTGGGTGCCCGGCACCCCCGCCGCCGGTCCCATCGACCCCGAACTCTCCGAGCGGGAGGCCGCGGCCCTCTACCGCGAGAACGCCAAGGCGACCGGCCGCCAGCTGGCCGCCGACGCGGCGGCGGGCGACCAGATCGCGGTCGCCGCCATGAACCGGGCGGGCTGGGCCCTCGGCCTGGCCATCGCCTCGGCGACCCACCTGTGCGACGTCGACCTGGTGACCGTCGGCGGCGGCCTGTCGCAGTCGGGCCCGCTGCTCTTCGAGCCCCTGGACGAGGCCCTGCGGCTCCACGCGCGGATGGGTTTCTCGTCCCGCGTGAGGGTGGTCCCCGCCCTGCTGGGCCAGGAAGCGGGGCTGATCGGCGCGGCGGCCCTGATCGTGGGCGGCGACCGCTACTGGTCACCCGGGAATATTCCCGGTTCGGCCAGGGATTGACGCCTTCATGGAGTGGACTGCGCTGGCGGGGATCGCCGTCGTCTCGCTCGGGATGGTGCTGACTCCCGGACCGAACATGATCTATCTCGCCTCGCGGGCGATCTCGCAGGGGCGCAGGGCCGGGTTCGTCTCGCTGCTGGGGACGTTCGTCGGGTTCGTCGTCTACCTGATCGCCACCTGCCTGGGCCTGACCGCGATCTTCGCGCTGGTGCCGGCCGCCTACACGGCGATCAAGCTCGCGGGCGCGGCCTACCTGCTCTATCTCGCCTGGAAGATCGTCAAGCCCGGCGGGCAGTCGGTCTTCGACACCAAGGAGCTCCCGGAGGACTCCAACGGCCGGCTCTTCACCATGGGGCTGGTCACCAACCTGCTCAACCCGAAGGCCGCCATCCTCTACATGTCGCTGCTGCCGCAGTTCATCGAGCCCGCCCACGGCCACGTGATCCTGCAGAGCTTCGCGCTGGGGACCGTCCAGATCAGCATCAGCATCCTGGTGAACGGGCTCATCATCCTGGGCGCGGGCGGGCTGGCCGCCTACCTGTCGACCCGTCCGACCGCCGTCAAGATGCAGCGGTACGTCACGGGGACCGTCCTCGGCGCCTTCGCCGTGCACCTGGCCGTCGACCGCTCCAAGGCCGTGCTGCCCACGTCGTAGCGGCAGGGTAGTGGCAGGATTGCGCGCATGGCCGCACCACAGGTGACGTACGACGACGTGCTCGCCGCCCGTGAACTCCTCAAGGGCGTGATCGCCCACACCCCGGTCGTGCACTCCCGGGTGTTGTCCGAGACGATCGGCGGGCCGGTCTACCTGAAGGCCGAGAACCTCCAGCGGGCCGGGTCGTTCAAGGTGCGCGGCGCCTACGTCCGCATCGCCCGGCTGACCGAGGAGGAGCGGGCCCGGGGCGTCGTCGCGGCCAGCGCGGGCAACCACGCCCAGGGAGTGGCCTTCGGTTCGGGGCTGCTGGGGGCCAAGTCGACCGTCTACATGCCCGAGGGCGCGCCGCTGCCCAAGGTCGAGGCCACCCGGGGCTACGGCGCCGAGGTCATCTTCGCCGGGCACACCGTCGACCACGCCCTGCAGGCCGCCCGCCGCCACGCCGACGAGACCGGCGCGATCTTCATCCACCCCTTCGACCACCCCGACGTCATCGCCGGTCAGGCCACGATCGGGCTGGAGATCATCGAACAGCTCCCCGAGACGGGCACCATCGTGGTCGCCATCGGCGGCGGGGGCCTCGCGGCCGGGGTGGCCCTGGCGGCCAAACACCTCCGTCCGGGTGTACGGGTGGTCGGCGTCCAGGCCGAACGCGCCGCCGCCTATCCCGAGTCGCTCGCGGCCGGCCACCCGGTGATGGTCGAGCCGCAGTTCACCATGGCCGACGGCATCGCCGTCGGGCGGCCCGGCGACCTGCCGTTCGAGATGATCCACTACCTGGTCGACCAGGTGGTGACCGTCTCGGAGGAGTCGTTGTCACGGGCCCTGCTGCTCTGCCTCGAACGCGGCAAGATGGTCGTCGAGCCGGCGGGCGCCGCCGGGGTGGCCGCCCTGCTCGACAAGCCGCGCGCCTTCGAGCCCCCGGTCGTCGCGGTGTTGTCGGGCGGCAACATCGACCCGCTGCTGCTGGCCCGGGTATTGCGCCACGGCCTCGCCGCCGCCGGGCGATACCTGGCCTTCCGCATCCGCCTGGCCGACCGGCCCGGCGCGCTCGCCGCCCTGCTCAGGAGGCTGGCGGAGCTCAAGGCCAACGTGCTCGACGTGGTGCACGAACGGGTCGGCGCCCGGCTCCACCTCGACGAGGCCGAGGTGCTGCTCCAGCTGGAGACCCGCGGCCCCGACCACTGCGACGACGTGCTGGCCGCCCTCAGGCGAGACGGCTACAAGCTCATCTTTTCGTGATCGGGTTCGGGCGGCCCTTGTCGAAGAGCCACTGGCCGAAAAGCTCGCCGAGCTTCTGCCCCGAGACCTTCTCGGCCAGGGTGGTGAACTGCTCGGTGGTGGCGTTGCCGTGGCGGTGGTCGCTCGCCCACTGGCGGATGATCTTGAAGAAGGCGTCGTCGCCGACCGTCGCGCGCAGCGCGTGGAGGGTCATCGCGCCCCGGGCGTAGACCGAGTTGTTGAACAGGTCGGCCTTCTGCGCCACCCCGGGCGGGTAGTTCCACATCGGGTCGGTGGCGTTGGCGTAGTGGCGGTCGAAGGTCTGCTGGGCGGTCGCCTGGCCGCGGTGCTCGGTCCACAACCACTCGGCGTAGGTCGCGAAGCCCTCGTTGAGCCACAGGTCCTTCCAGCGGGAGATGCTCACGCTGTCGCCGAACCACTGGTGGGCCAGCTCGTGGGAGATGATGCCCTCGTCGGGCTCGAAGCCGCCGTAGATCGGCTTGGTCTGGTTCTCCAGCGCGTAACCCGACGCGTAGTCGTCGACGATCCCGCCGGTCGACTTGAACGGGTAGGGCCCGAAGACCGTCACCCAGTAGTCGGTGATGCGCGCCGACACCTCGAAGACCCGGTCGAGCTGGCTCTGGTAGCGCGGGTCGACGGCGGCGTAGACGGGGATGCCGCCCTCGGTGTCGCCTGTCTTCACCAGGAACTTCCCGGTCGTCATGGTCGCCAGGTAGCTCACCATCGGGTTGGTCTCGCGCCAGACGAACGTGGTCTTCCCGCCCGCCGACGCGGGTTGGCCGGCCAGCTCGCCGTTGGCGATGGCGGTCACGCCGTCGGGCACGGTCAGCCGGAACTCGTAGGTCGCCTTGTCGGCCGGGTGGTCGTTGCCGGGGAACCAGGTCTTGGCGCCGTTGGGCTCGGAGGCGACGAAGGAGCCGTCGCTCGTGGGCACGAAGCCGTAGGTGCCGAGGTTGGGGGAGTTGCGGACCGGCTGGGGCTCGCCCTGGTAGGTGACCGCCGTGCGGAACGGCGCCCCCTTGGACAACTCGGCCGTGACGGTCATCTCGTCGCCCGACCGGGTGTAGGCCGCCGGGCGCCCGCCGACCGTCACCGCGCTGACGGTGAAACCGTGGAGGTCGAGGTTGAAGCTCGACAGGTTCTCGGTCGCGGTCGCGTCGATGGTCGCGGTGCCGGACAACTGCCGGGTGGCGGGGTCGTAGCCCAGGGCCAGGGTGTAGTGGCCGACGTCGTAGCCGCCGTTGCCGTCGGTGGGGAAGTCGTCGTCGCCGATCCCGGACGCGCCCGCCGAGCCCGACCCCGCGACCGGCTGGTCGGACGCCCCCGACGGCGAACAACTCACGAGTGTGACGACGATGAGCGCGCCTGACAGCGCCCTGGCCAACCGCATGGGTGCCCCTCCCCGAACCGACCCTGCCGGGACACCTTATGCGAGGTCACGGACACGTTCAGGCATCGACGACCAGGGTTGATGCCGCTTTGTCGTGCAACGCCTGCTTTCTGCGGTCGAACAAAATCCAGACCAGGTCGACGAAGCCGAGGCAGCAGGTCGCCGTGAGGACGACGTACACGATCGAGCGCAGGGCCGCCTGGCCGACGCCGATCCGGCCGCCGTCCTCGCGGGCCACGCGCATGCGGAAGATCTTCTTGCCGGGGGTCTGGCCGTTCCAGTAGGCGTGGAAGAGCCAGTAGTAGAGGAACCCGATCAGGAAGCCCCAGAACCAGTGGGTGACCTGCTCGCCGTGCCAGGTCCCGGTGCGCTCGTCGTAGACCGCCGACCACGACTCGTAGGTGAACGGCGAGGAGATGAGGCCGACGATGACGGCGTCCACGACGCCCGCGAGAAGTCGCCGCCACCGGCCGGCGAGGGGTTGGCCGGCCGGTGGCGGGGCGCCGTGTCCGGGCGTCCCGTACGGAGGACGCCCGCCCGGCGCGGGCGGCGGTGTCCAGGGCTGGGACGGGTCCTGGCCCGGCAGATCGCCCGGCGGCGGTGTCGGAGAAGCCATGCCGAGGTGATCACCTGTCGCGGACCAGGACAAATCCGCCGCGAAGTAAAGATCTACAGGTTGCCGCGCAGCTCCTGCTCCCGCTCGATCGCCTCGAACAGGGCCTTGAAGTTGCCCTTGCCGAAGCCGAGGGAGCCGTGCCGCTCGATGAACTCGAAGAACACCGTCGGCCGGTCCTGCACGGTCTTGGTGAAGATCTGCAGCAGGTAGCCGTCCTCGTCGCGGTCGACCAGGATGCGCCGCTTCTTCAGCTCCTCGACCGGGACGCGCACGTTGCCGATCCGCTCGCGCAGCTCGGGGTCGTCGTAGTAGGAGTCGGGCGTCTCCAGGAACTCCACCCCGGCGGCGCGCATGCGGTCGACGGTATCGAGGATGTCGCCCGTGGCCAGCGCGATGTGCTGCACGCCGGGGCCGCCGTAGAACTCCAGGTACTCGTCGATCTGCGACTTCTTCTTCGCCAGGGCCGGCTCGTTGAGCGGGAACTTGACCTTGCGGGTGCCGTCGGCCACCACCTTCGACATCAGCGCCGAGTACTCGGTCGCGATGTCGTCGCCGATGAACTCGGCCATCCGGGTGAAGCCCATGACCCGCTCGTAGAACTCGACCCACTCCTCCATGCGCTCGACGTTGCCGACGCAGTGGTCGATCGCCTGGAACATGCGCTTGCCGGGCTCCACGATCGGCTTCGCCTCGACGTACCCGGGCAGGTAGGGGCCGGTGTAGTTGGACCGGTCGACCAGCGTGTGCCGGGTCTCGCCGTAGGTGGCGATGGCCGCGAGCACCACCTTGCCGAACTCGTCCTCGACCACATACGGCTCCGCCAGGCCCGTGGCGCCCTGGGCCAGCGCGTGCGCGTACGCCGCGTCGACGTCGGGCACGTCGATGGCCAGGTCGATCACGCCGTCGCTGTGCGCGGCCACATGGCGGGCGAGGTCGGTGTCAGGCCTGACCGCCCCCCGGAACTCGAACCGGGCGCCGCCCGACTTGAGCACATAGGCCACCTCGTCGCGGCTGCCGGTCTCCGGCCCCTTGTACGCGATCAGGGTCATGCCGTAGGCCGTCGAATAGTAGTGGGCGGCCTGCTTCGCGTTGCCTACCGCGAACACGACCGCGTCCATGCCGTGGACAGGGAACACGTCATCGCTCATGGGGCCCACTCTGTTCTTCAGTGTCCAACCTGTGCAACTGTGTCCGGAAACAGTGGACAATGTGTCTAGTGCTGGGCGGATCGGGAAGAGCAATGTTGTGAGCGTTGACCAGCTGGATATCCGACTTGTGGCATTGCTGAATGAGGAACCCAGAATCGGGGTACTCGAGTGCAGCCGCCGCCTCAACGTCGCCCGGGGCACCGTCCAGGCCCGGCTCGACCGGCTGGTCGCCCGCGGGGTGATCATCGGTTTCGGACCCGAGATCGACCCGGCCGCCCTCGGCTACGATGTCACGGCGTTCGTGACGCTCCAGATCCGGCAGGTGTCCGGCCACGAGCCGCTCGCCGACCGGCTCGGCCGCATCCCCGAGGTGCTCGAAGTCCACACGATCACCGGCAGCGGCGACATGCTGTGCCGTATCGTCGCCCGTAGCAACGCCGATCTCCAGCGGGTCATCGACCTGATCGTCGATCTCCACGGGGTCATGCGCACCGAATCGGTGATCGCACTGGACACACCCGTCCCTTACCGCACACTTCCGCTGGTCAGGGCGGCACAGCGCTAAGTGCACGGAGCATCACGACGTATCGTTTACGGTGATGGTTCATCGTCGGCCGGGGGGTGCGCGTGGGGATCGGCAGGAAGATCGCGGGTTTGTGGCCGCGACGGAGGTTCCTGCGCATCGCCCTCATCGGCTTCGGCGCCGCCGCCGTAGCCGCGATCGGCGCCTTCGCGGTGATCTGGGTGCTCACCCCCATCCCCGACACGACCCAGGAACTGGCGACCGCCCAGGGCTCGGTGTTCTACTACCGCGACGGCAAGACGGTGCTGGCCAGCCGGGGCGTCGACCGTAAGAACGTGCCGCTCTCCGAGGTGCCGAAGCCGGTCAGGGAAGCCGTCATCGCGGCCGAGAACCGCACCTTCTACCAGGATCAGGGCGTGTCTCTCTCAGGTACGGCCAGAGCGATGTGGTCGACCCTCACGGGAGCCCAGATCCAGGGCGGCTCGACGATCACCCAGCAGCTGGTCCGCAACTACTACAGCGGGCTCAGCCAGGAACGGTCCATCATGCGCAAGCTCAAGGAGATCATGATCTCCCTGAAAGTGGATCGATCCAAGTCGAAAGACTGGGTCCTGGAGCAATACCTCAACACCATCTACTTCGGGCGCGGCGCCCACGGCATCCAGGCCGCGGCCCAGGCCTACTTCCGGGTCGACGTCGACAAGCTGACCCCCGCCCAGGGCGCCTACCTGGCCGCGGTGATCCAGCAGCCGTCCAACTTCGCCAACCCGACCGGCGCGATGCTGACCGCCGCGCAGGCCCGCTGGAAGTCGGTCGTCGACGGCATGGTCAAGATCAACGCGATCACCGCCGGCCAGGCCGCCCAGATGACCTTCCCCGAGCTCAAGAAGCAGAAGAAGCCGCTGTCGCTGTCGGGCCAGAACGGCTACATGCTGGCCCAGGTGGTCGGCGAGCTCAACCGCATGGGCTACAGCGACGAGGACATCTTCCAAGACGGCCTCAAGGTCACCACGACCTTCGACAAGAAGCTGATGGCCGCCGCCTCCGACGCCGTCGCCGAGATCCTGCCCGAGGGCACCCCCAAGAAGGTCCGCGCCGGCCTGGCGGCCGTCGACCCGGGCAACGGCGAGGTGGTCGCCTTCTACGGCGGCCGCGACTACGCCCAGAGCGAGTGGAACAGCGCCTTCGACGCCAAGGTCCAGGCCGGCTCCACCTTCAAGGCCTACGCGCTGGCCGCCGCCCTGCAAGACGGCGTGCCGCTGACCCAGCGCTACTACGGCAACTCGCCCATGTACGTCAACGGCGCCGCCATCCCCAACTCCGGCGGCTCCTCCTACGGCTCGGTCAACCTGGTGCAGGCCACCCAATACTCGGTGAACACCGCCTACGTCGACCTCGGCCAGCAGATCGGCCTCGACAAGATCGCCGCTGCGGCCGAGGCGGCCGGCATCCCCGCCGCCCAGCTCGCCCAGCACCGCAAGGCCGCCACCTTCCCGCTGGGGGTGGCGTCGGTGAGCGCCGTCCAGCAGGCGGGCGCCTACGCGACGTTCGCGTCCGGGGGCGTGCACCACGACCCCCACGTGATCAGGTCGGTGACCGACGGGAGCGGCAAGACCCGCAAGACCGACACCACCGGCCGCCGCGTCTTCACCGAGGACACCGCCGCCGACGCCACCTTCGCGATGGAACAGGTCGTCACCTCGGGCACCGGCACCGGCGCCCGCCTCTACGACCGCCCGGTGGCCGGCAAGACCGGCACCACCGACGCCTCGGCCGCCGTCTGGTTCAACGGCTTCACCCCGCAGTTGTCGGTGGCGGTCGACATGTTCCGCGACGACAACCTGCCGGTGACCATCCCCGGCTACGGCGAGCTCTACGGCGGCACCCTTCCGGCCCAGATCTGGAAGGCGTTCATGACCACCGCGATGGAGGGCAAGCCGGTCAAGGAGTTCCCCGACCCGGTGACCTACTACCGGTGGGACAACGACTACTACCGCCCGACCGACGACGAGGAACGCGAGTTCGCCTCCGGCGAGCCCAGCCCCGACCCGAGCCCGACGGCCCCCGGCGACGACGGGAACTCCCCGCCGCCCGGAGACGACGGCGGTCAGCCCGAGGTCACCCCGCCGCCCTCAGACGGCGGGGGCCCTGACGACGAACCCCCGTCGACGGAGGAACCCGGCAACCAGCAGCCCGACCTGCCCGATGAGAACAACCCGCCCGACGTGCCGGTGGGCACCCGCTAAGCGGGCCCGGTGGCCAGTTGTGCTCGGAGGTCGGCGGGTGTGGTGACCGGGAGGCGGCAGGCGAAGTTGCGGCACACGTAGGCGGCGGGCTCGCCGTCGACGAGGGTGCGGCCCGTCATCAGCGGCACGTCGCCCTCGCCCAGGGCGACGACCAGGCCCGGCGCGCCCGACATGAGGGCGGCGCGGTGCAGCGCCTTGACGCGGTCGTCCGACGGGTCGCCGGTGATGGCCACCTCGATCGGCCCCGCCAGCGCCGCCGCCGCGACGGCCAGCCCCCACCCGGCGAAGCGGGCGTAGCGGTCGGCCAGCGTCGACACCGTTCCGATCGCGGCCTCGGCCGCCTCGCGGTGCCGGGCCGAACCCGACAGCGCCGCATACGACAACAGCGCCCCGGCCGCCGCGAACTGCCCCGAGGGCGTCGCGTTGTCGGTCGGGTCCTGCGGCCGCTGGAAGAGGCGTTCGCCGTCGGCGGCGGTGTCGAAGAAGCCGCCCGCGCCGTCGGGGAACCGGTCGAGCAGCGTGCCGAGCAGGGCTTCGGCCTGCCGGTACCAGTGGACGTCGCCCGCGATGCCGTAGAGGGTGAGGAAACCCTCGGCGACGTCGGCGTAGTCCTCCAGCACCCCGGCGTTGCCGCCCGCCTGCCCGTCACGCGAGGTGCGCAGCAGCCGCCCGTCACTGATGTGGACCTCGTCGAGCAGCCGGGCCGCCCGCGCCGCCGCCTCGACCAGGGCCGGCCGGTCGAACAGCGCCCCCGTCTCGGCGAGCGCGGCGATGGCCAGCCCGTTCCAGGCCGCCACCACCTTGTCGTCACGCCCGGGACGCACCCGCAGCTCCCGCGCCGTCCGCAACCGCGCCCTGATCGACTCGTAGCGCTCCTGGTCGTCGGGGTCGGCGAGCAGCTGCAGCACCGAGGTGCCGTGCTCGAAGGTCCCGGTGACCTCGAACAACTCGGCCGCCCAGGCGGCGTCGGCCTGCCCGAGGACCTCCTGGAGCTGATCGGGCGTCCAGACGTAGAACCGCCCCTCCTCACCCTCGCTGTCGGCGTCGAGCGCCGAGGCGAAACCGCCCTCGGGGGTGCGCAGCTCGGCGATCATCCACTCGGCCGTCTCGAGCGCGATGCGCCTGGCGAGCGGAGAGCCGGTGTCCCGCCACCAGTGGGCGTAGACGCGCAGCAGCAGCGCGTTGTCATAGAGCATCTTCTCGAAGTGCGGCACCACCCACGACGCGTCGACGCTGTAGCGGGCGAACCCGCCTGCGAGCTGGTCGTAGAGGCCGCCCCGGGCCATCGCCTCCAGGGTGGTGTCGGCCATGGCGCGGGCGTCGGGAGTGCGTACCCGAAGCAGGAACTCCAGCACCATCGACGGCGGGAACTTCGGCGCCGCCCCGAACCCCCCGCGCTCGGCGTCGAAGCCCTCCTGGAGACTCCGCACCGCCGCCTCCAGCGTCTCGGCGGTCGGCAGCGGCCCCGACGGCAGGGCGGCCCGCTCGTTGAGCGCCTCGACGACCTTCCCGCCCTGATCGAGCACGGCCTCACGGTCAGTGGTCCAGGCTTCGTGGACGCCCATCAGCAGCCGCTGGAACCCCGCGCGCGGGAAGTAGGTGCCGGCGTAGAAGGGATGGCCGTCGGGCGTGGCGAAGACGGTCATCGGCCAGCCGCCCTGCCCGGTCATGGCCTGCGTGGCGGCCATGTAGACGGCGTCGACGTCGGGACGTTCCTCCCGATCGACCTTGATGTTGACGAACCGGGCGTTCATGATCGCCGCAGTGCCCTTGTCCTCGAAGGACTCATGGGCCATGACGTGGCACCAGTGGCAGGCGGAGTAGCCGACGGAGATGAGGAGAGGGACGTCGCGGCGTCTGGCCTCCGCGAAGGCGTCCGGGCCCCATTCGAACCAGTCGACGGGGTTGTCGGCATGCTGCAACAGGTAGGGGCTCGTGGCCCCGGCCAGCCGGTTCATACGGCCAAGCCTAGGTGAGCAACTCCGACGGCTCCGACGCCGCAGGTCCCGGCGGGCTGAGCCTGCCGGCTCTGGTCGGCTGAATCGAAGGTCAGGCTATTTCCCTATGGGGGGCGCGTGGCGCTCCATCAGATATTCGTCCCGCCACGCCCCATCGAGGAAGACGTGCTGGCGGGCGATCCCGATCGTACGGAACCCGTTCTTCTCCAGCACCCGCTTCGACCGGGGATTGTCGACCCGCACCGACGCCTCGACCCGGTGGAGCCCCAGCTCGCAGAACGCGATGTCGAGCACCACCCCCAGCGCCCTGGTCGCGACGCCGCGGCCGCCGTCCTTTTCGGCCACCCAGTAGCCGACCCGGGCCGACTGGAGGGCGCTGCGGAGGATCGTGTTGAGCGTGATGAACCCGCACGGGCGGTCGCCCAGGTAGATCATGGCGGGCCAGCGGTCGCCCGCGCGCGCGGCCGTGATCATCATGCGGATGTTGTCGCGCTGGCCGGCGATCGTGAAAAAGGCCTCTGTACGTTCCGGCTCATAGGGCCGCAGGAAATCGCGGTTCTCCTGATAGACGGCGGCCAGATCGGCCGCCATGGACAGCCCTATCGGCCGGATTTCCAGGTGCATCCAGCGATGCTACGCAGCCGACGTCGGCAGGTTGAACACCTGGTCGAGGGCCGTCACCTCGAAAAGATGGGCGATATATGGAGTCATCCCCACAAATCGCATCTCCGCCGGATGCTCTTCGGCCGCGTGATAAAGGTGGATCAAGGTCGCCAGGCCCGACGAGTCGATGAACGTCACCCCCGTCAGGTCGACCTCCAGCACTCTCAGGGCGCTGGTCATCAGCGTCGGCGTCATGGCGGCCAGGTCGGCCGACGTCGTGTAGTCGAAGTCTCCGGACAGCGTCAGCCGGGTGGTGTCGGGCTCCGGATTCTCGATCTCAATCAGGAAAGGCGCGGTTTCCATCAGGCTCCATCTGCGGCGAGCGTGCCCTCCGCCAGAAGGTGGCGGGCGCGCGGGAAATCATGCAGTTCGTCGTGGAGGAGGCGCAGGGCCAGCGCCACCGACCGGGACGGCACGCCGCGGGCGTGCAGGAGGTCGCAGGTCCACGTGACGAAGTCGGTGAACAGTCTCGTGTCGTCGATGTAGAGGGCGGCGGAGAGGAAGTCGGCGATGTGGGCCAGGTCGTCGGCGGTGTGATCGAACTGGGCCTGGGTGTAGTCGCGCATCGGCGGGAAACGGCGGGGGAGTTCGGCCATCACGCCGGCGAGGATCTCTCCCCGGCGTTTGGTGAACAGGGTGTACTCCTCGTCGGCCAGGTGGGCCAGGGTCGCACCGGGGGTGGGGAACGACGGGAGCCTGCCCTGTTCGAGCAGGTCGGCCGCCGCGTCGGCGGTGGGGGCCCAGCCGTCGGCGCCGAGCTTGGCGGCGAAGCGGCCGTCGAAGCCGAAGCCGGAGCCGCCCGCGAGGACCGGGATGCCGACGGCCTGGCAGGCGGTCAGGGTCGCGTGGGCGCGCGGCAGCCTCGTGGGGAGGGCGCAGCCGATCGCGACGGCGTCGGGGCCGGTCTGGTGGAGGTGGGTGATCAGATGAGGGCCCGGTACGTTGGCCCCGAGGAAGTCGACGTGCCAGCCGCGCAGCCGCAGGACCTCGGCCAGCAGGCGGGTCGGCAGGGCGTGGTATTCGCCGTCGGTGCAGGCCACGGTGATGCGGCTGCGGGTCGGGCGGGGGCGCACGGCGGTGGCGATGGCGGCCACGGCGCGTTCGCTGATCGCGGTGGCGCCGTGTTCGCGGGCCACCGACCAGGTGCCGGCCGCCCACAGTTCGCCGACGCGCCGCTGCGCCGGGGCGATCACGTCGAGGAGCAGCGACTCGGCCGGCACGCCCTCGCCGAGCAGGCCGAGGACGAGGTCGATCGCGCCGAACTCGTCGGCCGTGCCGACCTTCTCGAGGTAGTCGTCGACGACGTCGACCGCGACGCTCATCGTGACCGCCGGATCGCCAGCAGGGCGCGGTCGTCGAAGACTCCTCCCGCCAGCCAGTCGCTGTTCAACTGCTCCAGACGCTCCACGACGGCGGTCGCGGGCATGCCGGCGCAGGTGGCCAGGGCGGTCTTGAGGCGGTCGGAGCCGTACATCTCGCGGCCGGTGGGGCCGCCGAAGGCCTCGGTGATGCCGTCGCTGTAGAGGAGCAGCAGGTCGCCGGGGGCCAGTTCGATCGAGGCGGTGCGCAGGCTGATCGCGCCCGACTTGATCGCGCCCAGGAGGGTGCCCCGGGCGTCGACCTCCTCGACCGCGCCGTCGGCGCGCAGCAGCAGCGGGGCCGGGTGACCGGCCACGGCCAGGTCGATCACGCCCTCGCCGGGGTGGATCGCCGCCAGCACCAGCGTCACGTGGGACCGCGGCGTGTAGGAGCTCAGCAGCGCCTTGTTGATCAGGTGCATGAGCTGTTCGGGGTCGCGTTCGAGCAGCAGCAGCGCGCGCAGGCTGTGGCGCACCTGCCCGGCCAGCACGGCCGCGCGGGGGCCCTTGCCGCACACGTCGCCGAGGGTCACCAGCGGGCCGTCGGGAGTGGGCAGCGCGTCGTAGAAGTCGCCGCCGATCAGCGCGGTCTGCTGGGCGGAGCGCAGCGAACCGGCCAGTTCGAGGCCCTCGACCACGGGCAGCGGCGGCGGCCGCAGGTCGCCCGCGAGGATCGCGTTGGTCGCGCTCTGCTCCTGGTAGAGCACCGCGGCCGAGATCGCCGCGCCGGCGCGGGCGGCGAACACCCGGACCAGCGTCTCGGTCTCGTCGTCGAAACCGGCGCCGCCCTCGCGGCGGGCCAGCACCAGCGCGCCGGCGGGCACGCCGTTGCCGGGCAGCGGGGTCACCAGCAGGTGGCCCACGGGGCCGAAACCGGCCGGCAGCAGCCACTCGGGCGCCTGGTGCGGGTCGAGCCAGCGGCTGGGCACCGGCGGGAACCCGGCCAGCGCCTCGGCCAGGCCGGGCACCTGGTCGGCGTGGGCGACCGGGATGTCGCCCTCTTCGAGGCCCGCGTCGGACGACCGGAGCCAGGCGGTGCGCCGCAGGCCGCCCGGCGGCAGCACGACCATCGCCGCGTCGGCCAGCAGACCGGTCGCGAGCTCGGCGGTGGCGCGGGCGCAGCGGCGCGTGTTGAGCGAGGCGGACAGACGGCGGCCGGCCTCGACGAGGAACTGGGTGCGCTCGCGCTCGGCCCGCAGGGCGTCGGCGCGCGCGGTCTCGTTGGTGACGTCGCGCAGATACCACGCCTGGTGGACGATGCCGAAGATCTCGCGGCGGACCCGGAGCAGCCGGTCGCCCAGCGCCGTCTCGTAGGTCTCCCCGGGCTCGCGGGCGCGGTCGAGCAGGCTGATCACGTCGCCCGGGACCATCTCCCGTGCGGCGGCGTTGACCAGCACGACAGCGCCGTCGGCGTCGCACAGCACGACTCCGTCGGCGGCCGCTTCCACGATCGCCCGCAGTACCTCTGTCGAGGGCGCATGCGTTACCGAATCCATCACCGGACCTTTCGCGCGAGGATCGCTCAACTTTACCCGTCGGGGTCAGCGTCGACGCGTGCCTGCGATATTGCCCGTAAAGATGGCAATCATGCAGCTTGTGAATTGACCGGCGGGTGCCGGGTAGTTAGCGTGCGACGAGCTATCACAGGGGGACGGAGTGAACACCGACCAGCATCTCCGGTGGGCGATCACCACCGACCTGATCGGCCTGCGCGGCCGGGTGTCCGGCGTGGCCACCGAAGCAGGTCTGCGTGGCCACCGACTCAACGACCTGGTCACGGCGGTCAACGAAGCCGTGATCAACGTGCTGGAACACGGCGGCGGCGAGGGCCTCGTCGAGATCTGGTACGACGCCGACGGCATCACCGTCGAGGTGACCGACTCGGCCGGCACCCTCAAACCGCAGGACATCCACCGCAGCCGCCCCTCGTCGAGCACGCCCCGGGGCTTCGGCCTGTGGCTCATGGGCCAGCTGTGCGACGAGTTCAGCATCTCCCAGATGGTCGGCCGATCCCGCATCCGGTTGCGGATGACCCTTGCCCAGTCACCCCGCTAGCCGCGTCCGACCGGCGGGCGTAGGCTCACGACACGTGAGCGAGCGAGCCGTCGGGCACACGAGCCGGAAGCACCCGCCGACGGAGGAGACCGCGTGAGCGTCGATCTGGACTTCGCGGCGCGTCACGCGGGCCGGCCCGCCCGCGACCTGACCCGGCGCGACGTCGCCCGCGCCCTGCTGGCCGTGCCCTCGGGCCAGGCCCTGGTGTCGCTGCCCGAGCTGCGCCGCGACCTGATGGCGGCCGGGAACCCCCTCACGGTGGTGTTCTGGGAGTCGGCCAAGTCGACCCTGACCCGTATCGAGTCGGGCGTGGCCACCGTCGGCGACGTGCAGCGCTGGCTCGAGTCGACCGGCACCGAGCCGATCCTGCTGACCCGCAGCTACTTCGTCTGGCCCGACGAGAGCGAACGCGGCCCGGTGGCCACCGAGATGTACGGCCGCCTCGTCGCCCACCTGGAGGAGCTCGTCGAAGCGGGGGTGATCGACCCCGACGCGCTCGCCCAGGGCGACGTGACCTCGCGGCAGGCGTACGAGGAGCTGCAGGAGCGCTGGCTCACGGCCGGGCTGCCCGACGGGCGGGTGCCGGGCGTCTCGGTGAGCGAGGAGCAGGACGCCGAGCTCTACGCCGCCTGGGACGAGGAGGAGGCTTACGCCCTCCAGGAGCTCAGGAGGGCCCTCGACGACCTGCCCGAGCCGCCCTTCCCGGCGGGCGACCTGAAGGCGGCGGCCGACCGGCTGCGGCGTTCGCTGGTCTCGCCGGGCTTCCCCGGCAACGTGCTGCGGGCCTGCGCCGGCCTCGACGAAGACCGGCTGCCCGACGCCGACGAAGACCTGTGGTTGCGGGTGGCCGCCGGCATCGCCGCGCCGATCTCCGACCTGCCCGACGAAGAGGACGCCGCCCGGTTCTTCGACCTCGACGGCGAGCTCAGCCACGAAGACTCGGTGCTGGCGTCGTTGTGCGCGATCCACCACGCCGACTGGCTGGCCGCGATCGTCGCGCTGACCCGCTACGGCCCCGGGGTGCTGGCCTCGCCCGAGCGCATCGCCCGGTTCATCGCCGATTCCGAAGACCTGGTGAGCGAGCCCGACGACCCCGAGGAGCTCGAGGCGACCGAGATGCTGTTCACCTCGGTCACCCCGTTGTGGGCCCATCTCGGGATCGTCGACAAGGCCGAGGTGCTCACTCCGCTCGGCTGGTGGGGCCTGCCCAAGGCCCTCGAACGCGCCTGGTCAGGCGACTAGGTCGGCGTATTCGGGGTGGCGCTCGATGTAGCCCTTGATGAACGGGCACATCGGCACCACCTCGAGGCCACGCTCGCGGGCCGAGTCGAGCACCGCGCGGGCCAGCTTCGAGCCGAGGCCCTTGCCCTCGTGGGCCGGATCGATCTCGGTGTGCACGAACACGATCCGGCCGGGGCGCGGCAGGCGGTATTTGACGAAGCCCGCGACCGCGCCGTCGACGCTGATCTCGAAGCGCCCGGCCTCGGCGTCGTCGGCGACGTCAGTCACTTTTGGATCCCTCGTGGGGCACCTCGATCTTCGCGATCTGCCGGTTCATCGACTTGATCAGGAAGAACAGGGCCACGCCGATGGAGGCGACGACGATGAACCCCAGCAGGCCGGGGCCGATTGCCGTCGGGTCGGTGGCGGGAGCAGCGATCGAAATCACGGTATGTAGTCTACGAGCAGGGGGCGGCGCCGGTTCCGGCGGGGACCTGGATGCCGGTGAACAGGTCGTCCTCCGGGAGGGTCACGTCGACCAGTGAACGGGCCAGGTGGTAGTCCTCGGTCGGCCAGACCTCCTGCTGGATCTCGCGCGGGCAGGCGAACCAGAACCCGTCGGGGTCGACCTGGGTGGCGTGGGCCATCAGGGCGCGGTCGCGGGTCTCGAACCAGTCGCCGCAGGGCACCCGGGTGGTCGTCTCCCACTTCTGCGGGCGGTCCTCCCAGCGGGCGATCCAGTCGGCGTAGGGGGAGCCCAGGCCGCGGGCGTTCATGGCCTCGTGGAGCGCCTCGAAGCGGGCCTTGGTGAAACCGCCGTGGAAGTACATCTTGAGCGGCTGCCACGGCTCGCCCGTGCCCGGGTAGCGGTCGGGGTCGCCGGCCGCGTCGAAGGCCTCGACCGACACCCGGTTGGTCTTGATGTGGTCGGGGTGCGGGTAGCCGCCGTCGTCGTCGTAGGTGAGGATCACGTGGGGCCGGAACTCGCGGACGGCCGCCACGAGCGGCGCCGACGCGACCTCGATCGGCTGGAGGGCGAAGCAGCCCTCAGGCAGCGGCTCGTTCTCGTCTTCGGGCAGGCCCGAGTCGACGAAGCCGAGGAACCGCTGGTCCACGCCGAGGATCTCCCTCGCGCGCTCCATCTCCAGCCGGCGGACCTCGCCCATGTTCTCCAGGATGTCGGGGCGGTCCATCTTGGGGTTCAAGATCGAACCGCGTTCCCCGCCCGTGCAGGTCACGACGAGGACCTCGACGCCCTCGGCGGCGTACCGGGCCATCGTCGCGGCGCCCTTGCTCGACTCGTCGTCGGGGTGCGCGTGCACGGCCATCAGCCTCAGCGCGTTCGTCACGGCTCTCCTTGTCAAAGCATCCAATAGCGTTGGTGAGAATTGTCTCGGACAACGCCGGGACCTCGCAGGGAGATTCCTTTCATGTCGGCACCAGCTCCGCGCCCGATCCTGGGCACCCCCGACGAGTTCCCGCCGAGGCCGCCCATGGGGCGCGGCCGGTTCGTCGTGTACGCCGTCATGGCCGTCGTCGTCGCGATCGTGGCCGGCGGCTGGGGTTACGTGATCCTGTCGGCGCGGGGCAACCCGGAGGTGCGGGCCGACGTCATGACCTTCGACACCAGCCGCCCCGATTCCGCCGAGATCACCTTCATGGTGCACAAGCCGGAAGACCGCGCGGCGACGTGCCGTCTGCGGGCCGTCGACGTCCACCACGTCGAGGTCGGGACCCGGGAGATCACCATTCCCCCGGGCGACGGTGACGTCACCCTGACCGAACAGGTGAGGATCAACGCGCAAGCCACAAGCGTAGATGTTCAGGGCTGCTCCCTCGTATAGACTGGAATCTTTGGGGAAGCGTTCGAAGGCGTTAACTTGTTAGCCCTTCGACTCACCTAGGGAAGCAAGGAGAACCCGCGTGGCCGTCTCCCACAACGAGAACGTCACCTGGCTGACGCAGGAGGCGTACGACCGCCTCAAAGAGGAGTACGACCGCCTTTCTGGCCCGGGTCGGATCGAGATCGCCAAGAAGATCGAGGCCGCCCGCGAGGAGGGCGACCTGAAGGAGAACGGCGGCTACCACGCCGCCAAGGACGAACAGGGCAAGATGGAGGCCCGGATCTTCCACCTCCGGCAGATCCTCGACACCGCGAAGGTGGGCGAGGCGCCCCGCACCGAAGGTGTGGTGGGTCCCGGCATGACGGTGACGATCCGGTTCGAGGGTGACGACGAAGAGGTCACCTTCCTGCTCGCCTCCCGCGAGGAGAGCGGTTCGCCGATCGACGTCTATTCGCCGAAGTCGCCGCTGGGGGCTGCGATCAACGGCAAGAAGATCGGCGAGAAGGCCAGCTACACCATGCCCAACGGTCGCTCGATCACCGTCGAGGTGCTGGAGGCGGTTCCCTACATTGGGAGCTGACGCGTTCGTCTGACATCGAATCCGCCGGAGAAGCGTGCTCCGGCGGATTTTGACTTCTCGGGCCTCATTGGGCACAGTCGTGGAACGGGACAGCCCGATGAACGTCTTCGGAGGGAGTGGTGGCGTGCCCCTGCGGGTCGGAGGCTTCCTCCACGAAGCCCGTCAGGATCTCGCCTATCGCCCCCGGCTTCGCCGCCCCCACCTCGCCCGACGGGCCGTCCCCGTCATCGGGGTCGCGCTCGCGGTGGTGCTGATCACCGACTTACTCGTGCTCGCCGGGCTCGACGGGGTGCAGGAACGCGCCGCCCTCGACCTGCCCCGCCCGCCCGCCGCCGGCGACTACGTCGCGGCCAGCGGTCAGGTCCCCACCAACGCGGTCGCCCCCCTGGGCAAGCTGGCCCGCCCCCACCTCTTCGTCGTCGCCCCCTCGGCGCTCAAGCCCGAGCAGGTCGACGAGGTCCGCAGGCAGAAGGGCGTGAAGGCGGTCGAGCTCGCCGACGCCGCCGACGTGAACCTCGGCGGCTGGCGGGTGCCGACGATGGGCGTCGACCCCTCGACGTTCCGCCGGTTCACCCCGAAGAAGACCGCCTCCTCCGACGAACTCTGGACCAACGTGGCCGCCGGCGACGTCGTGGTCTCCTACGAACTCGGCAAGGAGGGCGGCCTCAAGCTCGGCGGCGACGTCGCGAGCCCCGGGGCCGAGCTGCGGGTGGGCGCCTACGCCACGGTCGGCATGGGGTCGATCCACGCCGTGGTCTCCCGCGAGACCGCGACCCGGCTCGGGCTGCCCCACGGCAACGCCATGGTGGTGAGCGCGCCCAGCGTCGACTCCGCCAAGCTGCGCAAGGCGCTGCTGAAGGTGCTGCCGGGCAGCCAGATCGCCACGATCAACCCGGTCGTGGTCGCGCCGCCGCGCCAGCACATCGCCCAGCCGCGGCAGGTCGTGCAGTGGCCGGCCTCGGCGTTCATGACCAGCCCGCAGATGCAGACCGCGCTGCAGGCGGCCGCCTCCAAGCTCGGCAGCCGCTACGTGTGGGGGGCCGAGGGCCCCGACACCTTCGACTGCTCCGGCCTGGTGCAGTGGGCCTTCGCGCAGGCCGGCATCAAGATGCCGAGGGTGACCAACCAGCAGTGGGCGACCGGGCCGCAGGTCTCGCTCGCCCAGGCCCAGCCGGGCGACCTGCTGTTCTGGCGCAGCGACCCGACCAACCCGGGCTACATCTCCCACGTGGCCATCTACTGGGGCGACGGGAAGATGCTCCACTCGCCGCGTACCGGCGACGTCGTGAAGATCGCCCCGATCAACATGCGCAACCTCGCCGGAGTGGTGCGGGTCAGCCCTCAGGTCGCGGCGCAGGTTCGATAGGCAGGCCGGCCTCCAGCAGGGCGAACGCCTCGTCGACCATGTCGGCGAACGGGACGTCGTCTTCGGCGGTCGCCCAGGTCTGCAGCACCGGGATGATCGTGCCCATGACCGCGCCGATGAGGACGCGTACCGGGAACGAGGCGGGGTCGGCGCCGGTGCGGGCGGCGATGCCGTCGGCGAGCAGGTCCATCGTGTCGAGCATGTTCTGGAAGATCCGGGCCCTGATGGCCGGCACGCCCATCTGGAGGCGGGCGCGGGCCCGGATCTCGGTGAGCTCGTGGTCGGGGATGCCGCGCATGGCCTCGCCGAAGGCGTTGCGCAGGGCCCTGACCGGCGGCACGTCGGGCGGCTGGGCGGTCAGGCGCTCGACCAGCAGCGGGTCGTAGTCGTCTTGGACGACGATGTCTTCCTTGGTGGGGAAGTAGCGGAAGAGCGTGCTGGGGGACACCTCGGCGGCCTCGGCGATCTGCTCGATCGTGGTCGCGTCGTAGCCCTGCTGGGCGAACAACCGCAGGGCGTGTTCCTGGATCGTCCGCCGAGTCTTCTCCTTCTTGCGTTCACGCAGTCCCGGCGAGTTCATGGGTCGATTCTCCCGCCGGTTCCGCGGGAGCGGAACGCATGAACGTCACGATCAGCAGCGCGGCGAGCACCATCAGGCCGCCGCAGGCCCACAACACGGCGTCCATGGCGTCGGCGAAGGCCGCCCGGCCGGCGTCGGCCCAGCCGGGCACGCGCACCGCCGTCGCCACCGAGTCGCGCACCGGGGCGGGGGCGGCCGGGGGGAGCGCGTGGACGTACACGGAAGAAAGAAGGCTGCCCAGCCCGGCCACGCCGAACGCGCCGCCGGTCTGGCGGAGGGCCTGGAGCACGCCGTTGCCCATGCCGGTGCGGTCGGGCGGGAGGAGGGCGAGCAGGCCGTCCATGGCCGGGACCATGGTCAGACCCACGCCGGCCCCGGCGAGGGCGAGCCAGGTCGCGGTGTACGGATAGTCGCCCGGCAGCACCGCCCCCGCCATCAGGCCCGCCGCCAGCAGCAGCAGTCCGGCGGCCATGATGACCCGCAGGCTCAGCAGCCTGATCAGGCGCTCGCCGACCAGGCCGCCCGCCATCAGCCCGGCGACCATGGGCACGATGCGCAACCCGGTGCCCATCGCGTCGAAACCCTGGACGGCCTGGAGGTAGAGCGGCGCGACGAACAGCACGCCCATCATGCCGAGCGAGACCACGGTCGCGCCGAGGGCGCCCCAGACGAAGGTGCGGTCGCGGAACAGCGCCAGGTCCATCATCGGGGCCTGGGCGCGGGCCTCCACGCGTACGAAGAGAAGAAGGAGCAGCAGTCCGGCGGCGATCGGCCCGAGCACCAGGGGCGAGCCCCAGCCGCGCACCGGCGCCTCGATGACGCCGAAGACCAGCGCGGCGAGGCCGGTCACCGACAGCAGCGTGCCGGGGACGTCGGCGCCCTTCCGCTGCGGATCCCGCGACTCCGGCACCAGCACCACCACCGCGACCAGGGCGACCACCACGGCGGGCAGGTTGATCAGGAAGATCGAGCCCCACCAGAAGTGGTCGAGCAGGTAGCCGCCGACGATCGGGCCGAGCGGCAGGCCCACGGCCATGCCGGCGGTGAAGACGGCGATGGCCCTGGCCCGCTCGGCGGGCGGGAAGATCGTCGGCAGGATCGACGTCGACAGCGGCGTGATCAGGGCCGCCCCCGCGCCCATGAGCGCCCGCCCGGCGATCAGCCACCCGGTGGAGTCGGCCAGCATCGCCACGGCCGAGGCGACGCCGAACGCCACCAGCCCCGCGACCAGCAGCTTCTTGCGCCCGAACCGGTCGCCGAAGACCCCGGCGGGCAGCAGCAGGGCGGCGAACACGACGAGGTAGGCGTCGACGATCCACTGGAGTTCACCGGTGGTCGCGCCGAGGTCGACGGCGAGGGTGGGCAGCGCGACGTTGAGCACGGTCGCGTCGAGCCCGATCACGAGAACGGAGAGAACCAGGGCTGATAAGGCCCACCATCTGGAAGCGAGACGCGGGCGGCCGGAGGCCGACCGTGGCTCGCGTTCGGGAATCTGCCCAAATGAAGTCGTCATTTTTTGATAGTAGCTCTCAAAAAGTAGTTACTGTCAATATCGTGCTGCGTCGCGAGCAACGATGTAATGTTGATTACATGAGTGCAGAAGCCGAGTGGTTCGCCCACCGCCTCCCCGAGAACTGGTTCACCGAGCGCCCCGAGGTCGTCGTCGACCGCGAGGAGATCACCGTCGTCGGCGCGCTTCCCCCGCTGACCGTGACCGAGGGCCTGCCCGACCCCGAGCGGGCCGCCGCCGAGGAGGGCTACGTCGAGCGGTTCCGCGAAGAGACCCGCGAGCGGCGCATCGAGATCGCCCGGCAGGCCGAGCACCGCTTCCGCCGGAAGGTCTCCTGGGGGGTGAAGATCGGCGGCGACGTGGTGATGTTCACCACACTCTCGGTCCCGGTCATGACCCGGCTGCGGCAGGGCGAACGGCAGGTGCTCGACACGCTCGTCGCCGCCGGGGTCGCGCGCAGCCGTTCCGACGCCCTCGCCTGGTGCGTGCGCCTGGTCGGCCGCCACACCGACACCTGGCTCGCTGACCTGCGCGATGCCCTCCAGGCGGTCGACCGCGTGCGGGCCGCGGGCCCCGGCGGAGTGGACTGAACCAATTCGCCGAATGGTCTAAACCATTCATCATGGCCTATACCAATGTTTAGTCGGTTATCTACGGGAAAGAGGGTGGCGGCACAATTTGAAATGGTTCGTCAGGGGTAAGCTCCTCCCATCATCCACGCGCTGACCAGCGGTTGTGGTGGCGAATACGCACTGGTCCACACCAATTGGATTTAGTGGGTAATCGTCGCGGATGATGAATTGGCCCTGACGTACATTAAGGAGCCGACCTCGTGTCCGTGTCAGTACAGGTGTCGCATCCGACCACTCATGCCGCGCTGGCCGCCTGGGTCAGCGAGATCGCGGAACTCACCGAACCCGACCGGATCGAATGGTGCGACGGGTCCGAGGTCGAATGGACCCGGCTCACCAACATGCTCGTCGAGCAGGGCACCCTGACCCGGCTGAAGGCCCGGCCCAACAGCTTCCACGCCGCCTCCGACCCGTCCGACGTCGCCCGCGTCGAAGACCGCACCTTCATCTGCTCCGAGCAGGAGAAGGACGCCGGTCCGACCAACAACTGGATCGCTCCCGGCGAGATGCGCCGTACCTTCGGGAAGCTGTTCAAGGGCTCGATGCGCGGCCGGACCATGTACGTGGTCCCGTTCTGCATGGGCCCCCTCGGCGGCCCGATCTCCCAGCTCGGCGTGGAGATCACCGACTCGGCCTACGTGGCCGTCTCGATGCGCGTGATGACCCGCATGGGCGAGGAGGCCCTGCGCCTCATCGAGGAACGCGGCGACTTCGTGAAGTGCGTGCACTCCGTCGGCGCCCCGCTCGAACCCGGGCACGACGACGTCGCCTGGCCGTGCAGCGACACCAAGTACATCAGCCACTTCCCGGAGACCCGCGAGATCTGGTCGTACGGCTCCGGTTACGGCGGCAACGCCCTGCTCGGCAAGAAGTGCTACGCCCTGCGGATCGCCAGCACGATGGCCCGCGACGAGGGCTGGCTGGCCGAGCACATGCTGATCCTCAAGCTCACCCCGCCCAGCGGCGAGACCCGCTACATCGCGGCGGCCTTCCCGTCGGCGTGCGGCAAGACCAACTTGGCGATGCTCCAGCCGACCATCCCGGGCTGGACGGTCGAGACGATCGGCGACGACATCGCCTGGATGCGGTTCGGCGACGACGGCCGCCTCTACGCGATCAACCCCGAGGCTGGCTTCTTCGGGGTCGCGCCCGGCACCGGCCAGACCACCAACGCCAACGCGATCAAGACGTTGTGGGGCAACAGCATCTTCACCAACGTCGCGCTGACCGACGACGGCGACGTCTGGTGGGAGGGCCTCACCGACGAGCCGCCCGCCCACCTGACCGACTGGCGCGGCGACCCGTGGACGCCCGACTCGGGCGAGCTCGCCGCCCACCCGAACGCCCGGTTCACCACGCCGGCCCACCAGTGCCCGACGATCGCCCGCGAGTGGCAGGACCCGAAGGGCGTGCCGATCTCGGCGATCCTCTTCGGCGGCCGGCGCGCGACGGCGGTCCCGCTGGTCACCGAGGCCCGCAGCTGGCGGCACGGCGTGTTCATGGGCGCCAACGTGGCCTCCGAGAAGACCGCCGCGGCCGAGGGCACGGTCGGCGAACTGCGCCACGACCCGTTCGCGATGTTGCCGTTCTGCGGCTACAACATGGGCGACTACTTCGCCCACTGGCTGGAGATCGGCGAGACGAAGGGCGCCCGGCTGCCCCGGATCTACTACGTGAACTGGTTCCGCAAGGACGCCGAGGGCCGCTTCGTGTGGCCCGGCTTCGGCGAGAACAGCCGGGTCCTGAAGTGGATCGTCGAACGCCTCAACGGCCAGGCCGAGGCGGTCGACACCCCGATCGGACGCCTGCCCGTCAAGATCGACACCGAGGGCCTCGACATTGCCGAGGACGACATGGAGCTGCTGCTCACCGTCGACCGCGACGTCTGGCGCCGCGAGGCGGCCCTGATCCCGGCCCACTTCCAGACCTTCGGCGAGCACCTGCCCGAAGGACTCTGGGAGGAGTACCGCACCCTGGTCGACCGCCTGGGCTGACCTCACCCCGAGCAGGAGTCCCGCCAACGACGTCGGGCCTCCCCCATTGCGGACGGCCCGCGCCATCACGGCGCGGGTCGTCTCGCGTCGGCGGAAATCGTGAATGCGCCGACCGGGGGTCGTATGTGATCGTTCAGGGACGAGACGATCACTTCTGGAGGTGGTGTGGACTTCTTCCTGCTCTTCGTCCCCGCGCTCGTCGTCGCCGTGGCGGTCCTGGTCCAGGCGTGGCGGCTGCGGCGGGAACTGCGCCGGGTCCGGTCGCGCGCCGGGTCCGTCCCCGCCGATCTCGGTCCCTACGCCCTGGCCCACCTCGTCGGCGGGCGGGACCGCGTCTTCCGGACCGCCCTGGCGGCGCTGGTCATGCAGGGCCGGGCGCGGATCTCCCGCGACGGCCTCGTCACGGCCGTCCGGGGTGTGCCCGGCGGTCCCGCCGAGCCGGTCGAGCGGGGGCTGCTCGACCTGATCGGCGCCTCCGGCGGCTGGACGGTCCCGGATCTGCGGCTGACCTTCGGCCGGAGCGGCGTGCACACCGACGGCGTCGTCCGCGAACTGCACGACGCGGGCCTGCTGAACGAGGCGACGCGCGCCACGGCCGAGCGGGCCGTCGCCATCCTGCGCGGGTGGTGCTGGGCGGCGGCCCTGTTCACGCCGCTGGGCCTCCTCTCGCTGGCGCTCGGCTGGTTCGAGACGGTGCTGTGGAGCGTGCTGACGCTGACGGTCTCCCTGCTCACGGTGATCATCGGGGTGGCCGTCGCCGCCGCCTACGCCGAGGCGAACCGCCGCGAGGTGACCGACGCCGGCCGCGCGGCCGTCAGGGCGGCCGAGGCCCGGCATCCCCGCCGCGCCGCGATCCCTCCTCCGTCGCCGTCGACCGTGGAGGACGTCGTCCAGGTCGCGATCTACGGGATGGCCGCCTACGTCGGCCCGGACCAGGAGCAGGTGCGGAGCGCCGATTCCGGCGACTCCGGCGGCTCCGCGACCGCACAATCCGGCGGCGGGTCGAGCTACACCGGGTCGAGTTGCAGTTCGTCGAGCTGTAGCTCGTCGAGTTGTGGCGGCGGGTATTAACGGTCGGCTTTCGTCATTGCGGACGATGTGCGAACCGCGACCCTCATGCGATCGTCTAATCGGTTGAACTTCCCCTCGGAGTCGTCCCCTGGAGGCGGCATGGGCTCCCTTTTGCTCTTCGTCCTCGCGTCCGTCGCGTCCGTCGTGGTCTTCCGTCAGGCGGGACGGGTGAAGAAGGAACAGCGCCGGGTCAAAGCCGGCGGCTACCATCCCACGGCTCCGCCCGACCCCTACTCGCTGGCCTTCCTCGCCGGCGGCCCGCGCCGGGTGGTGAACACCGCGGTCGCGGTGCTCGTCTCCCAGGGGCGGGTGCGCATCTCCCGCGACGGCACCGTCACGGCGGTCCGGGGCATCTCCGGGGCGCCCGCCGAGCGGATCGAGCAGGAGGTGCTCGACCTGGCGGCCGGGAGCAACGGCCGTTCGCTGGCCGACATCCGGCGCACCGCCGCCGTCGGGCCGGCGGTGACCGGCATCGACTACGGGCTGCGCGGGCAGGGTCTCGTGGTGGCCGAGTCGGCGCTCACCGTGGCCCGGCGGGCCAACACCACGCTGCGCCGGCTGGTGATCATCCCTGGCCTGCTCGTGCCGGTCAGCATCGTGACGATGGCGCTGGGCTGGTTCGACTTCCTGGTCTGGAACGTGCTGACCCTGGTGATCTCGACGCTGACGTGGATCATCGCGCTGGCGATCTCCTCGGGCTACGCCAAGGAGAACCGCAGCGTGCTGACCGACGCCGGGCACGCCGCGCTCAGGTCGGCCATGGCGCGTTACCCGCGCACCCGGGAGCTCGCCTACGCCCACAACAGCGGCAACGACAGCACGCTCGCCCTCTACGGCATCGCCATCTACACCGGGCCCGGCCACACCGAGCTGCAGAACGGCGCCGGGTGCGGCGCGGGGGCCTGCGGCGGCCCGTCGGGCTCCGACGCCGGATGGGGCTCCGGCTCCGACTTCGGCGGCGGCGACTTCGGCGGTGGCGGGGGCGACTCAGGCGGCGGCGACTCCGGCGGCGGGTCGAGCTGCGGGGGTGGCTGCGGCGGAGGAGGTTGCGGTGGTGGCAGCTGACCGGCTCGGCGTCGGCATCGGCTGGCGGTCGGAGATCGACCTGACCGTCGAGCACCTGCCCGGGGTCGAGTTCACCGAGGTCATCGCCGAGACGGTGCAGCCCGGCCGGGTGCCCGAGTCGTTGCGGGTGCTGCGTGCCCGGGGCGTCCCGGTGATCCCCCACGGGGTGGCGCTCGGGCTCGGCGGGGCCGAACGGCCCGACCGGGCCCGGCTCGACCACCTGGCGGCCGCCGCCGAGGCGCTCGGGTCTCCGCTGGTGTCCGAACATCTCGCGTACGTCCGCTCGGGCGACCTCGAAGCCGGGCACCTGCTGCCGGTGCCGCGCACCCGCGACGCGCTGGCCGTGATCGTGGAGAACGTGCGGATCGCCCTCGACTGCCTGCCGGTGCCGCTGGCCCTGGAGAACGTCGCGGCCCTGTTCGGCTGGCCGGGCGACGAGCTGACCGAGGCCCAGTTCCTCGGCGAGCTCGTCGAGCGGACCGGGGTGAAGCTGCTGATCGACGTCGCCAACCTCTACACCAACCAGGTCAACCTGGGCCTCGACGCGGTCAAGGCCCTCGACGCGCTGCCCCTCGAACACGTCGCCTACGTCCACGTCGCCGGCGGCCACGGCCACGGCGACGTGTGGCACGACACCCACACCGCGTCCCCGCCGGAGGAGGTGCTCGACCTGCTGGCCGAGCTCTGCGCCCGCCACCGGCCGCCGGGCGCGCTGCTGGAGTGGGACGCCGACTATCCGAGCGACGCCGACCTCGCGGCCGAACTCGACCGCATCAGGGCGGCGATGGGCCGTGGCTGAGCCGAACCGGCGCGGCCGGTCGGCGCCGGCTGCGGGCCGGGCCCACGGCGGCGGTCGGCGCCGGCCGGGCGGAGCCGTAACGGAGCCGAAGAATGGATGACCCCCGCGCCCGGCTCGCCGATCAGCAGCGGGCCCTGCTGTCGGCGCTGGTGGCCGGGGCGGCTGCGCCCGAGGGTTTCGACGCCGAGCGGCTGCGCATCCAGGCCGGGAGCCTGATCGCCAAGCGGCGGGGGCTGGTCGCGGTGCTCCGGCCCGACGTGGTGCAGGCGCTCGGGAACGGCTTCGCCCGGGAGTTCCACGCCTACGCTTCCGGCCGGCCGAAACCCCAGGGCGGCTCGCGGGCCGACGCGGCGGCGTTCGCCGACTGGCTGCGGGGCCGGGGGCTGCTCGACGCCCCCGATCCGGAGCTCCGGCAAAAGCGGCACTGGTGGCGGCTCACCCCAAAGAGGGATCAATCACGGTAGGGCCGGTTTGCGGGGGTCCGCCCGGGATACCCTCTGTGGCGTGGGTGGACTACGGTGCGTTGATGGGTCGTACCTGACCGTTGATCCCGTGGCATGCCGCGACAGCGCCGGGGTGCCCTACGAGGTCACGCTGGAGCTGTTCCGCGACGGCGCGGCCTACGGCTCGGTCGGGGAACGCTGCGGCTGGTTCCTGGCCCGCCTGGCCCGGTCGGTGGCCGAGGCCCGGGAGTCCCAGCTTTCCTGGAGCGATCCCGACGACCGGTTCCCGGGCGAGGCCGACGAGGCCGAGCTGTTCGGGTTCCGCTACCGCAGCCGCACCGACGTCGTGGGCGGCGGGGAACTGCGCTGCCAGCTGCGGCTCATCCCCGTCTGGGTGCCCGGCCGGGGCGCGACCGGCCGCTGGCGGCTGACCCGCCGGGCCTGCGTCGAGGCGTGGGGCGCGCCGGGCATCGGGCTGCGCGCGGTGGTCACTTCAGGAGAACTCCTGATGTTTCTGATGTCTCTCGTGACAGAGGCAGAAGTCCGGCTTGGCGCACAATATGGGATGGAACGTAACAGCTCCCTCATTTCGGGAGCGGGGATGGCATCTCGCCCCCGATAATTGCTTGACCATGTCTGTCATGTGACAGCTGGCTCAAGCGAATCACCGGGGGAGTCATGGACCTGCGCGATCTTGTTTACAAGGTGTACGAACGCAGGCTCGAACGAAAGCTCACCTCCATCCAGGCCCCCCGCCACGTCGGCGTGATCGTCGACGGCAACCGCCGCTGGGCCCGCTCGAACGGCCACGAAGACGTGCGCCACGGCCACCAGAAGGGCGCCGACAAGATCTCCGAGCTCCTCGTGTGGTGCAAGGAGGCCGGCGTCGAGTACGTCACCCTGTGGCTCCTCTCCACCGACAACCTCTCGCGGGACAAGAAGGAGCTCGAACCGCTCCTCCAGGTGATCGAGAACCTGGTCGACGACCTGGTCGAACAGGGATGGCACGTCAAGCCCATGGGGTCGCTGGACCTGCTGCCCGATCACACGGCTCATGTCCTGAAAAATGCGAAAGAGGCAACATCACACCGGCCTGGGCTGATTGTGAACGTGGCCGTTGGGTATGGAGGAAGACGTGAGATCGCTGATGCGGTGCGCTCCCTCCTCCAGGAGCACGCCAGCAAGGGGGCGAGCATCGAGGACCTCGTGGAGGTCCTCGATGTGGAGCACATCGCTGAGCATCTCTACACGCGCGGCCTGCCCGATCCGGATCTCGTCATCCGGACCTCGGGAGAGCAGCGACTCTCCGGATTCCTGCTGTGGCAGAGTGCTCACTCCGAGTTCTACTTCTGCGAGGCCTACTGGCCCGATTTCCGCAGAGTGGACTTTCTGCGCGCACTCCGCGCCTACGCCGCGCGTAACCGTCGGTACGGCTCCTGAAACGGCACGTGAACACCCCCTTTCGGACAGGATTGGAGCGTTGGCGCGGGGGGATTCAGGACGTACCGTAAGACGTGAGCATCCACGCTCACCTCGGGAGAGGGCCCGTTCTTGCGTCTTGATGACTTCGCAGGTGGGGCCGGTTCCCGGCACCGCCGTGAAGGCGTCCGGGCCCGGTCCGTTCACCACCAGTCAAGGCAGGGCGCCGACCCCCGGCGCCCGGGGGAGAACGCGTGGCATTGTCCAACCCGTCCATGTCCGGTCACTCGTCTGGCACCTCCCGGCGCACGTACATCCTGGACACCTCTGTCCTGCTCGCAGACCCGGCCGCCATGAGCCGGTTCGACGAACATGAAGTGGTGCTCCCCGTTGTCGTGATCACAGAGCTGGAAGGTAAGCGGCACCATCCCGAACTGGGATACTTCGCCCGCAAAGCCCTGCGATTCCTGGACGATCTGCGTGTCCAGCACGGCCGTCTCGACGAGCCGATCCCGATGGGTGAGGGAACCCTGAGGGTCGAGCTCAACCACAGCGACCCGTCCGGCCTGCCGGCCGGGTTCCGGCTGGGCGACAACGACACGCGCATCCTCACCGTCGCGCAGAACCTGGCGTCCGAGGGATACGACGTCGTGCTGGTCTCCAAAGACCTGCCGATGCGCATCAAGGCCGCCTCGATCGGCCTGGCCGCCGAGGAATACCGAGCGGAGCTGGTCGCCGAGTCCGATGAGAGCTGGACCGGCATGGACGAGCTCCAGGTCACCACGGAAGACGTGGAGGCGCTCTTCGAACACGGCTCGACCGAGCTCCAAGAGGCCCGCGACCTGCCGACCCACACGGGTCTGCGGCTGCTGACCAGCAAGGGTTCCGCGCTCGGACGGGTGCTCCCCGACAAGTCGGTGCGCCTGGTGCGCGGCGACCGCGAGGTGTTCGGCCTCCACGGCCGCAGCGCCGAGCAGCGCATCGCGCTCGACCTGCTGATGGACCCGGAGATCGGGATCGTCTCGCTGGGCGGCCGCGCGGGTACCGGCAAGTCGGCGCTGGCGCTCTGCGCCGGTCTGGAGGCCGTGCTCGAACGCCGCCAGCACCGCAAGGTCATCGTCTTCCGCCCGCTCTACGCGGTCGGCGGCCAGGACCTCGGCTACCTGCCCGGCACCGAGAACGAGAAGATGGGCCCGTGGGCCCAGGCCGTCTACGACACGCTGGGCGCGGTGACCACGCCCGAGGTGATCGAGGAGGTCCTCGACCGGGGCATGCTGGAAGTGCTGCCGCTGACCCACATCCGCGGCCGGTCGCTCCACGACGCGTTCGTGATCGTCGACGAGGCCCAGTCGCTCGAACGCGGCGTGCTGCTGACGGTCCTGTCGCGCATCGGCGCCAACTCGCGGGTCGTGCTGACCCACGACATCGCCCAGCGCGACAACCTGCGGGTCGGCCGCCACGACGGCGTCGTCGCGGTGGTGGAGAAGCTGAAGGGACATCCGCTCTTCGCCCACGTGACCCTGACGCGTTCGGAACGGTCCCCGATCGCCGCACTGGTGACGGAGATGCTCGAAGACATCACCCCGTAGGACTAGCGGGGAAGCTGCCGGCCCGGGGCCGCGAGGTGCCAGAACTCGCGGCAGGTGTGCTCACCGTAGGACACCGGGCCGGTGGCGTCGGTCCTGGTGATCGTGACGGCCCAGATGTCCTGCCGCTGCCGCATGGCGGTGCAGGTCATCTGGGCCTGCGCCGTCTTGGTGATCGGACGCCCGCCGCTGACGAACAGCGACAGCCGGAAGCCGTCGGCGTTGTCGGGGTCGTTGCGGACCGTCCCGAAGCGGGTGAGCTGGCTGGTCTGCCACGACAGGCCGGTGAGCTGGGTGGTGAGGCCCGCGGTCGAGCGGGCGCCCGCCTCGAAGAGGGCGGCCATCACGTTGTCCATCGAGTGTGAGGCGACCGCGACGCTGCTCGGCTCCAGCTTGCCGTCGCGCAGCAGGTAGACCGTCGCGACGGCGGCCTTCGGGCTGATCACCGGCGGCGGGCCGCCGTCTTGGACCCCGGTCGGGGTGACCCCGCAGGCGGCGACCAGCAGCAGGAGTGCGAGCTGTCTCCTCATGGGCGCGGTATCCACAACGTGAACTGGGTGCCGGGGTCGGCGAGCTTGACGGTGATCGTGCCGCGGTGGAGTTCGGCGTTGGCCTTGGCGATCGACAGGCCGAGGCCGCTGCCGCCCGAGCGGGCCCGGTTGGCGCCGGTCTTGAAGAAGCGGTCGAAGACGTGCGGCAGGTCCTCGCGGGGGATGCCGGCGCCGTGGTCCCTGACCCGGACCTCCAGGCCGCTGGGCAGCACCTTGGCGGTCACCGTGACCGGGCGTTCGCCGTGCTTGAGCGCGTTGCCGACCAGGTTGGCGACGATCACGTCGAAGCGGCGCGGGTCGAGCTGGTAGGTCAGGCCGTCGGGCACCCGCAGGGTCACCTGGTCGGTCCAGCCGCGGATCTCCAGGCACTCGGTCAGCTCGTCGCCGACGTCGACGGTCTCGCGGCGGAGCACGGCCGCGCCGGAGTCGAAGCGGCTGACCTCGATCAGGTCGTCGACCAGCGAGCGCAGCCGCTCGATCTCGGCGACCACCAGGTGGACCGCCTGGCCCGCGTCGTCGGGCAGGCGTTCGGCCTCGTCGGAGAGCATGTCGGTGACGGCGGTCATGGTGGTCAGCGGGGTGCGCAGCTCGTGGGAGACGTCGGCGACGAACCGCCGTGACATCGCCTCCAGCGTCGAGAGCTCCTGGACGGTCTGTTCCAGCGCCCGCGCCGTCTCGTTGAACGTGGCGGTCAGCTCGGCCAGTTCGTCGCGGCCGTGGACCGGCAGCCGGGTGTCGAGCTTTCCGGCGCCCAGGGCGCGGGCGGCCTCGCCGAGGCGGCGTACCGGAAGGAGGACCTGGCGGGCCGACAGCAGCGCGACGGTGAGCGCGATGACCAGGGTGAGCGAGCCGGCCTGGAGCAGGGCGGCGCGCAGGTTGGCGAGCACCCGGTCGACGTCGGTCATGGAGACGAACACGAAGATCGACATGCCGGTGGAGCGGACCGCGCCGCTGCCGGTCTGGCGTTTGACGTCGGTGCCGACCACGAGGGTCGGCTGGTCGGCGAGGGTCATGGTCCGGTAGGCGATCCGGGTGCGCGCGGCGGCCCGCAGGTCGTCGGGGATGTCGGCCGGGGTGACCTGGGCGCTCTCGGAGAACCTGGGGGGTTCCTGGCCGTACTCGACGATCACCTGGCGGTCGGGGCCGCTGAGGCTGGCGACGAGGTTGCTGAGGTCGTCGTCGGTGACCGAGGCGTCGTTGGGCCACAGCAGGTCGCTGGTGCCGATCGGGAGGGTCAGCCGGTCCATGGTGTCGCGGACGTCGTCGATCGCGCTCGACTCGGCCCGCCGCAGCAGCTCGCCCCTGACGATCTGGTAGCCGATCCCGGCGACCATGAACGAGGCCGTCACCGCCACGACCGTGAAGGTGACGACGAGCCGCTTGCGCAGGCTGCTCACGGGCCGCTGAAGCGGTAGCCGAACCCCCGCACCGTGTGGATGTAGACGGGGTCGCCCGGGGTGGGCTCGATCTTGGCCCGGATGCGCTGCACGCACGCGTCGACGAGCCGCGAGTCGGCCACGTGGGTGTGGTCCCACACCGAGCGCAGCAGGTAGCGGCGGTTGAGCACCTGGCCGGGGTGGCGGACGAGTTCGAGCAGCAGCCGCAGCTCGGTCGGGGTGAGGTGGACCTCGCGGCCCTCCAGGGTGACCTTGAGCGCGCCGCGGTCGATCATCAGCTCGCCGAAGGTGATGCGGTCGGTGGAGGCCGACTCCATGCGGCGCAGGATCGCCCGGATGCGGGCGTCGAGGACGCGGGGCTCGACCGGCTTGACCACGTAGTCGTCGGCGCCGGCCTCCAGGCCGACCACCACGTCGAGGTCGTCGCCGAGCGCGGTCAGCAGGATGATCGGCAGCGAGTCGAGCTTGCGGATGCGGCGGCACACCTCGACGCCGTCGATCCCGGGCAGCATCACGTCGAGGATGACGATCTCGGGTCGCCGCGCGCGGATGTGCTCCAGGGCCTCCTCGCCCGTGCCGAACGCGGTGATCGAGTGACCCTGGCGGGCGAGCGCGAGCTCCAGTCCGGTCCGGACCGAAGGGTCGTCTTCTACGAGGAGGATGCCAGCCATCCGGTCATTATGCGGCCTGCCCGGACCGGAAGAAGCTGGCATAAGGCGACGAAATCGGGTGTGAGCAAAATCACATCAGCGAAGAAAGTGCTTGTTAGACCCCTTTGTCTAAAGAAGTGGTCAAGCGGGTTTCGTGAATCGGTTGCGGACCACCCACCCCCGCACGGCAAGCTCATAGGTCGTGAGTTCTGGTCAGCCTGTCAGGGAACGCCGCCCCGGGGCCCGTCGTGCCCGCCGGTCCGCGTCGCCGACGACACCCCCGCCGCCGCCGTCCCAGCCGAGGCTGTCGGAAGAGCCTCCGCCGCCACCGAAACGGCCCAGGGGGCCGTTGTTCACCACCAAGCGCCTGGTGATCGCCGGCGTCACGGTCGCCGTGATCGCGGGCTTCACCACCTTCCTGGTCCGCACCGCGATCGACAACGCGAACCAGCCGAAGACGCCGATCGACATCCTCGGGTTCAACCCCGACATCATCGGCAACGACCCCCGCATCGACGCGCTCAAGGCCGACGCCGCCTCGGCGATGCAGGAGGAGAAGCTCGCGAGCAGCCGTGAGGGCCGCAAGCCCTTCGGCCCCGACGACAGCGTCGAGATCCCGAAGGAGGCGCCCGGCGGCGGCGGCTTCCTGCCCGCCGACTTCCCGCCCGGCTCCTCGCCCGACCCCGGCTCCAACAAGGCCCTCGGCAAGCAGATGAACGCCGCCATGGGCTGGGAGAGCGAGTGGGGCTGCCTGGAGAAGCTCTGGGACAAGGAGAGCCACTGGAACGAGCGGGCGATGAACCGCTACTCCGGGGCCTACGGCATCCCGCAGTCGCTGCCCGGCAGCAAGATGGCCAGCGCGGGCTCCGACTGGCAGACCAACCCGGCCACCCAGATCAAGTGGGGTCTGGGCTACATCAAGGGCCGTTACGGCTCACCTTGTGGCGCCTGGGGGCACAGCCAGCGGGTGGGCTGGTACTAGGTAAGGAATGGCCATCCTTCGGCAAGGCTGATCAGCGGTTTGGCGCATCCCCCGCACGCTGGGGGGATGCGCCAAGGGCTGAAAGTCTCCGTCGCGGTCCCTGTCGGAAATGCCGGGCCCGCCAGCGACTCGTTCGACGCGTGCGTGCGCTCGTTGCTGGAGCTCCCGCCGGACGAGTACGAAGTGATCTTCGCCGACGACGGGTCGACCGACGGGACCCGTAAGCGCCTCGACGCCCTCGCGGCCACACGGTCGAACGTGCGGGTGCTGCACCTCGACCGCACCGGCGATCCGGCCCGGGGCCGCAACGCCGCGCTGTCGGTGGCGCTGGGCGAGTTCGTGTTCCTGATGAACGCGCACGACCGGCTGGAGCCGGGCGCGCTGCGGCGGCTGTTCGAGCGGGCCAAGGAGACCGAGGCCGACGTGCTGGTCGGGCGGCTGAGCGGCGACGGGCCGGTGGCCGCCGCGTTCACCCGCGACCGCGACCGGGCCGACCTGCTCCGCGACCGGCTGCTCACCGCCGTGACCGCGCACAAGCTGTTCCGGCGCGAGTTCCTGGAGACCCACCAGCTCCGGTTCGCCGACCGGGCGCTGTCGGAGCAGGCGTTCGTGCTGCGGGCCTACCTGTCGGCCAAGGTGATCGCGGTGGCGGCCGGGCACGTGGTCTGCCACGTCGCGCCGCCGGGCGAGCCCGAGCCGGGGGACTGGGACCTCGTCGCCGGGCTGAGCGCGATCATGGACATCGTCGAGGCCCAGACCGAGCCGGGCGCGCAGCGCGACCGCATCGCCGCCCACTTCTTCCGCAGCGTCGCCCTGCGCCGCCTCGGCCCGCCGTTCCTCGGCCTGCCGGCCGAGCGCCAGGAGCTCCTGTACGGCCATCTCAAGGCCATCACCGCCACCAGGTTCCCCGAGACCCTCGACACCCATCTGCCGGTCCACCTGAGGGCCAGGGCGGCGCTGCTGCGTACCGGCGACGTCAAGGGGATCGTCGACCTGGCCGCCGCGGCCCAGGGGACCCGGCTCGACGCCGAGCTGGGGGACCTGCGCTGGGAGGGCCACGTGTTGTCGCTCACCCTGGCCGCCGAGCTGGTCGCCGCCGACGGCACGCCGATGGTGTTCGCGGCCGACGGCGACCGGGTCTGGTGGGTGCCGCCGTCGCGGGTCGACCGGCTCGACCCCGCGCTGCGCGAGATCACCGACGCCGCCGAAGAGGTGCGGATGGAGGTGTACGTCCGCCACTCGGAGACCGGTGAGATGCACTTCCTGCCGGTCACCGGCGAGCTGAAGCGGCTGCCCGTCGACGGCGGCGTGCGGCTGCGCGCCTCCGGCGACGCCCGGTTCGACGTCGCCACCGCCGCCTTCGGCCGCCCGCTCGACCCGGGCGTGTGGGAGGTGCACGTGCGCATGCGCGGCGTGAACCCGGCGCGCACCCGGGTCATGCGCCCCGACCGGGGTTTCACCTCGGCCGGGATGATGGCCGAGTACCCCCGGCGGCTCGTGGTCCCGTGCTGGTCGGACCGGGGCGAGCTGAGCGTCTGCGTCGAGCCCCGCTCGTTCGCCGAGTCGATCGCCCTGGTCTCCCAGGAGGCCACCGTCTCGGCCCACGACGGCGCGGTGTTCGTGTCGGTCCCGGTGCCCTACGTGCCGCCCAACGGCGGCCCGGCGGCCGAGCTGGTGCTGCGCCGGGTCGGCGGCAAGACGGTCGTGGCGCCCGCCCTCATCGAACCGGGCGAGCCGGGCAAGTTCGCCGGCCAGCTCATCGCCAAGCTGCCCGCCGGGCGCGGCGGCCTCACCCGGGGGGTCTGGCGGCCCAAGCTGCGCATGGACGGCAGCCTGGTCGACCTCCGCTTCGCCGTGGAGACCCAGCGCGGCAAGGCGGTCGTGCGGCCCCTGGAGACCCCGCGCCCGCCCACCGGATGGAAGCGCATGACCGACACCCTCAAGCGCCGGTACGGGATGCTCTAACCGAGGTGTTTCCGCAGCGCCTCGCGGAACTCCTCGGGCTTCTCGATGTGCGGGCTGTGGCCGCAGTCGTCGATGACGACCTCGGTGTGGTTCCCGTACGCCTCCAGGAACGCCCTGGTCTGGCCGATCATCGGCTGGGCCGGGGTGCCGGGGGAGCCCGGGATCGCGCCGAGGGCGCCCAGGTGGGCCAGGTCGAACAGCGAGGCGTCCGAGACGATCACGTCGTCGGCGCCGCGCAGCCACAGGATCGGCGGCTTGGGGTCGACGCCGCTCAGGTCGATGCGGAAGTGCGCGGGCGACAGGGTGTTCAGCACGCCCCGGGTGCCGGGCCCGACGCCGGGCCAGTTCTCCGAGGGGGCCGCGTCGCCCGGGTAGTGGTCGTCGCCGATGCGGGTGGTCAGCATCGAGGCCACCCAGCGGTCCTCGCCGGGCACCGGGTTCTTCACGTACGTCGTGCGGAAGACCCGCAGCGGCGTCACCGGGCCGTCGCCGGTGTCGCCGTTGGCCAGGGCCGACACGAAGTCGGGGTTGGCGCCGCCGGCGCCGCTGCCCGCGTGGTCGGCGTGGGTGACCGTGCCCGCGACGTCGTGGGTGCCGCCGAAGCCGTAGGGCGAGACCGGGTTGACCAGCGTCACGCTCGCCACCACCGAGGGCCGGTCCATCAGCGCCTGGAGCACCACGCCGCCGCCCAGGCTCCAGCCGACCAGGTGGACCCGGTCGATCTCCAGCGCGTCGAGCAGCGCCAGCACGTCGTCGCTGTAGTCGCGCACCCCGCGCGAGGCGTCGACCGGCTCGGGGTCGGTGTCGCCGAAGCCGCGCAGGTCGACCGCGAGCGGCCGGTGGGTGGCGGCGAACGCCGTGAGGGTGTCCTCCCAGAAGGCGCCCGACGACACGTTCCCGTGCACGAACAGCACCGCTTCGCCCTCGGCGCCGGGCACCGACCGGACGTTCTGCGTCAACCTCGCGGTGCCGATTCGTTCCATTTTCATGCTCACAACCTAAGGAGTGACGCCCATCACAACCATGGGCGTACCGCACACATCACCGGCCGCCCGGGTGGCGGAAGGCGCTACCGAGCCGTAGCGCGAGCTGGATCTCCAGCGCCCGTTCCGGCTCCTGCCAGTCGTCGCCGAGCAGCCGCCTGATCCGGTCGAGCCGCTGGGTGACCGTGTTGACGTGGATGTGCAGGGCCTCGGCCGTCTTGGTCAGTTGCCCGCCGCACCCGAAGTAGGCGGCCAGAGTCTGGACGAGCTGGGTGCCCTTCTTCTCGTCGTAGTCGCCCACCGCGCCGATCGTGCCCCGCACGAACCCGGCCACGTCGCGGCCCTCGCCGATGACCAGGCCGACGAAGCCGAGCTCGGCCGCGCCCGCGCCGTCGCCCGCCCGGCCGAGCGCCACCAGGGCCGCCGCGCACCGGCGGGCCTCCTCGTAGGCGGCGGCCACGTCGGAACGCGCCTGTGCCGCGCCCGCGGTGGCCGGGCGGCCCAGGCTGGCCGACAGCTCGGCGGCCAGCCGTTTGGCCGTCACGCCCGGTTTGTCGCCCGGGAGCAGCAGCACCACCTCGTCGCCGCGCGCGGTCGCCAGGCCGCCCGTGAGGGCCGCCTCCGACGACGCCCAGAACGCGGCCCGCTCCCGCTGCCCGTCGTGGGCGACGGTCACCAGCACGTGGGGCTCGGCCAGGTCGAGGCCCAGGCGGCGGGCCCGCTCGGGCAGCCCGGCCAGGTCGGGCCGGGCGATCAGGTCGTCGAGCAGCTCGCCGCGCACCCGGCCCTCGGCGTCGGCCACGCTGCGGCGGAACAGCAGCAGCAGCGCGGTCACCAGGGCGGCCCGCTCCAGGATGCGCCGGTCGGTGTCGGCCACCGGTCCGGCGGTGCGCAGCACCAGCGTGCAGAGCGGCGAACTCTCCGAACCGCCCACGTCGACCGAGGCGATCAGGTTCCGGCCGCGCTCCACCGAGCGGCCCAGCGCCCGCGAGGCGCGCGCCGCGTCGGGCACGGCCGGGTCGACGTCGCCCGGATCGCCCACCAGGGGCTCGCCGGCGCCGTCGAGCACGGTCAGCTTGCCGCCGATGACCTCGGTGACCACCGCCGCGACGTCCTCGACGCCGCCGCCCCGCAACACCAGGCCGGTCATCCGGTCGTGGGCGTCGGCGGCCCGCTCGATGGCCGTGGAGTGGTTGCGGATCAGCCGGTTGGCCTCGCTCAGCTCGGTCAGCGCGGCCCGGGTCTCCTCCAGCAGCCGCGCGGTGTCGATGGCGACCGAGGCGTGCGCGGCCAGCGACGACAACAACGCGATCTCCTCCCGCGCGAACGGCCGCGCGCCCCGGTCGGCCGCGAACAGCACGCCGATGACCTGGCCGCCGAGCCGCAGCGGCACGCCCAGGATCGCCACCAGGCCCTCTTCGGTGACGGCGTCGTCGATCGAGGTCGTGTGGCGGAAGCGCTCGTCGGCGAAGTAGTCGGAGGTCGCGTACCCCTCGCCGGTCTGGGCCACCAGGCCGCCGAGGCCGGCGCCGAGAGGGAGGCGTACAGAACGGAACCGGGCGGTGATCACGCCGTCGGTGACCCGCATGTAGGTGTCGCCGTTCTGGGCGTCGTTGAGCGTCAGGTAGGCCACGTCGGTGCCGAGCAGCCCGCGCGCCCGGCGCACGATGGCGGCCAGGACGGCGTCGATGTCACGCAGGCCCGCGAGGTCCTTGGCGGTGTCGAACAGCGCCGACAACTCCGCCTCGCGGCGGGCCCGGCGGCGCATCACGGCCCTGATCCGCAACGCGGCGACCTTCTCGCGCTCCAGCTCCTCCAGCGTGGCCGGGTCGGCTCCCGCCGCCCGCGCCTGGAGCACCGGCCCCTCGAATTCGACGGCCGAGGCCTCCCTGGCCAGCAGTTCCAGGAAGACGTTCATCTATCGCGCGCTCCAGCCTCCGTCGAGCGGAATGGACACCCCCGTGATGAACGATCCCGCAGGGCCGCACAGATAGGCGACCATCTCGGCCACCTCTTCGGGTTCGACCAGCCGCTTGACGGCGGCCGGTTGCAACATGATGCGCTCGACGACCTCCTCGGGCGAGATCCGGTGCGCCTCCGCCTGCGCGGCGATCTGGTTCTCGACGAGCGGGGTGCGCACGTAGGCCGGGCAGACACAGGTCGAGGTGATGCCGTGGGGCGCGCCTTCGAGCGCGATCACCTTCGACAAGCCTTCGAGCGCGTGCTTGGCCGTCACGTAGGCCACCTTGAACGGCGAGGCCCGCAGCCCGTGCACCGACGAGATGTTCACCACCCGCCCGAACCGGTTCTTCTTCATGTACGGCAACGCCGCGCGCACCAGCCGGAAGGGCGCCTCCACCTGCACCGACATCAGACGGGAGAAGACCTCCGGCGGGAACTCCTCGATGGGCGCGACGTGCTGGAACCCGGCGTTGTTGACGATGACGTCGGCGCGGGCGGCGTGCTCCATCAGCGGCCCGTCGTCGAAGACGGCCGGATCGGCCAGGTCGGCCGTGACCGCGACGCCTCCGATCATGGCCGCGGTCTCGGCCGCCTCGGCCTCCCGCAGGTCGGCGACGACCACGTGGGCCCCCGCCGCCGCCAGCCTGATCGCGCACGCCCGTCCGATGCCGCTGCCCGCGCCCGTCACCAGGGCCGTCCGCCCGGCGAGGTCTTCCGTCATGCGACAGGAATCTACGGGGTGGCCTCTCCGCCGCCCATGTGGGGATCCGACATAACGGTCTTTTCCGGTATGTGGCCGGTCATCGGGAGGACGTCGAGGAGCTCGTCCAACTGCTCCTCGGTGAGCGTGCCGTCGGCCACGTGCCCCCGCTGGACGACCACCTCGCGGATGGTCCTGCGCTCCTGGAGGGCCTGCTTGGCGATGCGGGCGGCCTCCTCGTAGCCGACGTACCGGTTCAGCGGGGTGACGATCGAGGGCGACGACTCGGCGTACTCCCGCAGCCGGTCGGCGTTGGCCGTGATCCCCCGTACGCAGCGGTCGGCGAGCAGCCGCGACACGTTCCCGAGCAGCCTGATCGACTCCAGCAGGTTCCGCGCGATCACCGGCATCTGCACGTTCAGCTCGAACGACCCCGACGCCCCCGCCATCGTGATCGTCGCGTCGTTCCCGACGACCTGCGCGGCGACCATCGTCACCGCCTCGGGCACGACCGGGTTGACCTTCCCCGGCATGATCGACGACCCCGGCTGGAGGTCGGGCAGGTTGATCTCGCCCAATCCCGTACGCGGCCCCGACCCCATCCACCGCAGATCGTTGGCGATCTTGTTGAGGGAGACCGCGATCGTCTTCAGCACCCCCGACGCCTCGACGAGCGCGTCCCGCGCCCCCTGGGCCTCGAAGTGGTTCCTGGCCTCGGTGAACGGCAACCCGGTGGCACGCGAGATCTCCGCGATCACCTTCCCGGCCCACTCGCGGTCGGGGGTGTTCACGCCGGTGCCGACGGCCGTGCCGCCCAAGGGGAGCTCGGCCACTCTCGGGAGGGCCGACTGCAGGCGTTCGATGCCGAGCTCGATCTGGGCGGCGTACCCGCCGAACTCCTGGCCGAGGGTGACCGGGGTGGCGTCCATGAGATGGGTGCGGCCCGACTTCACCACCTCGGCGAACTCGACCGACTTCGACTCCAGCGCGGTCGCCAGGTGCTCCAGCGCCGGGGTGAGGTTCCCCGTCAGCTCGATCACGGCCGCGACGTGGATGGACGAGGGGAATACGTCGTTGGACGACTGCGCGGCGTTCACGTGGTCGTTCGGATGCACCGCCCGCCCCAGCCGCTCCTCGGCCAGCGTCGCGATCACCTCGTTGGCGTTCATGTTCGACGAGGTGCCCGAACCGGTCTGGAAGACGTCGACGGGGAAGTGCTCGTCCCACTTGTTCGCCGCCACCTCACCGGCCGCCTCGGCGATCACCGCCGCCATGTCGGGCTCCAGCAGGCCGTAGGAGGCGTTCACCACGGCCGCGGCGGCCTTGACCGTGCCCAGCGCGGAGATGTGCGCCGGCTCCAGCCCCCGTCCCGAGACCGGGAAGTTCTCCACCGCACGCTGCGTCTGCGCCCGCCACTTGGCGAGATCGGGTACCTCGACCTCGCCCATGGAGTCATGCTCGATGCGCGTCATACAACCCAGTCTGTCCCCAGACGGGCGGATGATTCAGTTGGGGTCGCGCTGGAACCGGAACGAGGCGAAAACGGCGTCCCGCTGCTTCTTCGACTTGGCCCACTGCGCCTCGGGAACCGCGTAGTAGATCGCGAACGCCCCCGCGTCGGGCACGTCGACCCACCGCGCCACGACGTGGACCAGGCCGTCCTTGCCCTCGTAGGCGTACTCCCACTCGGCCGTGTCGGCCCCCTTGTAGGGGGAGGTCTCCAGCGGCGCGATCCGGATGAGCTCGTAGCCCTCATAGGGCTGCTTGGCCTCGGCCGCCTCGATCGACTTCAGCAGATCGGTGGTGATCTGAACCTCGGCCACCCGGATGACAGCCCGGCCCTTGGCCGAGAAGGCGACCTGCGTTCCCTTCTCCGTACGAATGAAGCCCGCCGGGATGTCGACGGTGTAGCCGTCGCCCTGCTGGCGCTTGGTCCCCTTGGCCGGGGCGGGGGCCGGAGGCTCCGGCGGGTAGGTGGCCGAAGTGGGACTGGGCGGAATGATCCGCCCCGCGGTCTTGACCGGCGTGGCCGAGTTGGCCCCGAACGCCGAGACGGCGACCACGGCCAGCGCCACGAACGCGACGAACGCCAGCACCAGCAGCAGAACCAGCCTGCCCTTGCCCTTCGGCTTCGCGGCCGGAGGGGGCGGGGTGCGCTGCATCGAGAAGATGTCGGTGCCGAGACCACGCGGGACTGCCTGGGTGACGTTGGGGTCGGGCTCGCCGGGGTGGTGGGGCTGGCCTTGCGGGAAACCGGGCTGGGCCGGGGGCTGCTGTGGCGGCGGGTAACCGCCGACGGGCGGGGGAGCCCACTGCTGCGGGGGCTGCTGGGGGTGCGGCGGCAGGGGGAGGGCGGAAGGGGGAGTGGCGTCGGTGTCGACGTCTAGACGCCGGGCACCGGGGTCGGGCGGGTAGACCCGACGGCCGGGCAGCTGGCCCTGGACGACGGTGACATCGTCGGCGAGACCGGGGGGTTCGGACTTGACTACGACGACGGTCTGGTCATCGGGAGCGGTGGGCCGACGGAAACGAGTGGCATCGGGGTCCTCAAAGTCAGGCGCCCCAGACTGCCCACCTCCGGGACCGCCCATGCCCGAACCACTGGCGCCGGGACCGCCCGCGCCGGGACCACCCATGCCCGGACCGCCCACACCGGGACCACCTACGCCGAAATCATCTGGGCCCGGACCGCTGGAACCTGGGCCGCCCGAACCTGGGCCACCAGGCCCCGGACTTCCGGTGCCCCGGCCGCCTGATCCTGGGCCGCTCGTGCCTGGCCTACCCGTGAACGGGCCGCCAGCACCTGGTCCGCCAGAACCCGGGCCTGGCCCCCACGGACCTGCGGCACCCTGACCTGCGGCACCCGGTCCACCGGAACCCGGACTTGCGGCACCTGGGCCGCCTATTCCTGGCGCACCTGCCTCAGGGCCATCCGCCGGACCGCCCAGGCTGCGACCTGCTGCCTGTGGGCCCCTCGCGCCGGGGCCGCTTGCGCCAGCGGGAAGACCACCGCCGAGCGGGGTGCCCGCATGCGGGGGCTCCCCACCCGAACCAGAGCCGCCAGTCCCAGGCCATGCGCCGACGGAGTCGGGACCTGCTCCAGGTCCGGAAATTTCGGCATTCGCCCCAGGGTGAGCACTTGCTGAATACGAACTACCGGCAGAGCGCTGGTGTTCTGCTGCTGGCCCATGCGCGGAACGGGGGGCGTCGGGAGACCGCGAGCTCACGAAGCCAGATGCCGAAATTTCCGGATCTGCCCAGGTCGGATGAACATCTGCGGCGAAGTCGCTTGAGACTCCGCCTGCTGGTGATGCGCCAGCCCCAGATCCGGAAATTTCGGCATCCGGGACGATCGGGCGGCCGCCTGATTCCGAACCTGGCTGGCCAGAGCCTGGTCCGCTGGAGCCGGGTGCGCTGGAACCTGATGCGCCGGAATGCGGGCCCCTCGCACCAGGGCCGCCAAATGTCGAAATTTCAGGACCGGGGGTGGCCGCGCCGGGTTCCTGTGCCCGTCCGCCCGGTCCCGACGGAGTGGTGCCCGCGTCGCCGGCCCCCGCGCCTGGCCTGACGTTCGTGTTATACGGCACGATTCCGAGATAGCTGCGGCCGGGAACGGGAGCCTCAGGACCGTCGGGTCGGGATGCTCCGGGCTGCCCACCGGTGTCCGGAGCCGCGCCCGCGACCCCCGAGGCAGGGGTGGGTGTCGTGGTCCGGTTCGGGTCCTGCGGGGGTGTCGTGCTGCCGAGTACCGGCCTGGGGGCGCCGAACGGCCGATCCACGCTCGGGTCTCGGCCGCTGTCGCCGTAGGGCGAGACCGCGTCGGGGGCGAAGGCGCCGCCGCTTGGTCTGGGGGCGCCCGCCGCCGGGAACTGGGTCATCGTCGGGGTGTCGGCGACGGCGCGGAGGAGGACGGAGGCGCGTTCGGCGGTGATGCGCTTCGTGTGGTCCTTCTCCAGCATCGCCTCCAGGACCGGGCGCAGCTGGCCGGCGTTCCTGGGCGGGTCGCACACCTCGGTCATCAGCGCCGCGAGCGTCTCGGCGATCGAGCGGCGTTCGTACGCCGGGCGGGCCTCCACCGCGAAGTAGAGGGTCGCGCCCAGGGACCACAGGTCGGACTCCGGGCCCGTGTAGTCGCCACGGGCCCGTTCGGGGGCCGTGTAGCCGGGGGAGCCGATCACCATTCCGGTCTGGGTCAGGGCCGAGTCGCCGCGGGACTTCGCGATGCCGAAGTCGGTCAAAACCACTCGCCCCGAGTGGGTGATCAGCACGTTGCTCGGCTTGACGTCGCGGTGCAGGATGTCGGACGCGTGGGCGGCGCGCAGCGCGCCCAGCAGGTCGGCGCCGATCTCGGCGACCAGGCGGGGTGGGAGGGGGCCGTCTTCGTCCACGACCTGTTCGAGGGAGCGGCCCTCGACGAGTTCCATGATGATCCACGGCACGCCGCCGACCTCTATGGCGTCGAAGATCGTCGCGACGGAGGGGTGGTGGACCCGGGCGGCGGCGCGGCCTTCGCGGATCATGCGTTCGCGGAGTTCGGTGCGCTGGTCCTGGGTCAGCCCGGGATCCTGGCGGATCTCCTTGACCGCCACGTCACGCCCCAGCGTCCGGTCGACGGCACGCCAGACGGTGCCCATCGTGCCGCGCCCGAGGGGAGATATCAGTTCGTAGCGCTCCGCCAGCAGCCTGCTCTGCATGACTAGAAAGATAGCGTCCTAGGCCTTGAGGAACGCTTTAGGTTCACTTGCGAAATTTCTTCGGCCAGAACCGCCGGGGCAGCACTATCCGGACGAAGTTCCAGAAGCTCCGGGTCAGCGGGCCGATGGGTGCGTCGTAGGTGGCCGGCTTCCGGTGTGAGCCTTCGGCCGGCCGGCGTCGCTGCGCCGGGACGGGCACCGCCTGGAACTCCCCGGTCGGGTGGGGTTCGCGGGGGAAGACCTGCGGGCTCTGCGGCCGGGGGACCGCTGGGCGGTTGTCGGCCCGGTGCTGGCCCCGGTGGGGCGGCTTGCGGACGGGCGGCGGCGCGAACGCGGGCGGCGGCGACGGCCTGACCGGGGGGCGGTGGACCGCGATGGGCTCCTCGGCCGTTCCGCCCGCGGCGATCCTGGCCAGCATCAACGCCGCCCGTACGCCGTCGAGCCGGACCGCCGGGTCTATCTGCAGCAGGCCGCGGAGCACCGGGGCCAGCGGGCCGGCGTTGTCCATCGGTATGGGGGCGCCGCTCGTGAGGGCGGCCAGCGCGGCGGCGGCCGTACGGCGGCCGTGAAGGCCCCGGCCCTCGACGGCGGTGTAGAGGGTGGCCCCGAGCGACCACAGATCGGCGGCGGGGGAAGCCTTGTCGCCCAGGACGCGCTCGGGCGCGATGTAACCGGCGGAGCCCAGGACGATGCCCGCCTGGGTAATGGAAACGTCACCTTCGAGTGCGGCCAGTCCGAAGTCGGTGAGCACCGCCCGGTCGTGGGTGACGAGCACGTTGCTGGGCTTCACGTCGCGGTGGAGGATGCCCTTCGCGTGGACGGCGCGCAGCGCGCCGAGCACCTGACGGCCTATTTCGGCGACCCTGATGGGGTGTTGCGGGCCCTGGGCCTTGACCAGCTCTTCGAGCGACTGGGCCTTCAGCAGCTCCATGACGATCCACGGGCGGTCGTCTTCGGTGACGACGTCGTAGACGGTGATCACCGAGGGGTGGGCGACCATCGCGGTGGCCCGGCCTTCGCGTTCGGTGCGGGCGCAGAGTTCGGCCCGCAGTTCCTCGTCGAGGACGAGGGGCAGCCGCACCTCCTTGACCGCCACATCGCGGTCGAGAAGCTCGTCACGCGCACGCCACACCGTGCCCATGCCGCCGCGGCCTACCGGCTGGAGGAGCCGGTAGCGCGCGGCTAACTGGTATCCGGACGGCGCACGCATGGGTGGCAGCTTACCGATTTGTGTACGAGTGCCTGTAGAGACCGGGCCGATTCGTTGTCGAGAACTTTTGTCAAACTCGGTCAGGTTCGGCGTCCGATGGACAGAATCGGCCCAGTTGTGTCGGTGAAGAAGTCGTTGCCCTTGTCGTCCACCACGATGAAGGCCGGGAAGTCGACCACGTCGATCTTCCAGACCGCTTCCATGCCGAGTTCCGGATATTCCAGGACTTCGACCTTCTTGATGCAGTCTTGCGCGAGCCGCGCGGCCGGGCCGCCGATCGAGCCGAGGTAGAAGCCGCCGTAGGACTTGCAGGCGTCGGTGACCTGCTTCGACCGGTTGCCCTTGGCGAGCATGACCATCGAGCCGCCCGCCGCCTGGAACCGCTCGACGTAGGAGTCCATGCGGCCGGCGGTGGTGGGGCCGAACGAGCCGGAGGCGTAGCCCTCGGGCGTCTTCGCGGGCCCGGCGTAGTAGACGGCGTGGTCCTTCAGGTATTGCGGCATCTCGCCGCCGGCGTCGAGGAGCTCGCCGATCTTGGCGTGGGCGATGTCGCGGGCCACCACCAGCGGGCCGGTCAGCGACAGGCGGGTCTTCACCGGGTATTTCGAGAGCTCGGCCAGCACCTCGGACATCGGGCGGCTGAGGTCGACGCTCACGACGTCGCCGCCGAGGTGCTCGTCGGTGGTGTCGGGCAGGAAGCGGGCCGGGTCGGTCTCGAGCTGCTCCAGAAAGACGCCCTCGGCGGTGATCTTGGCGAGCGCCTGGCGGTCGGCCGAGCAGGAGACCGCGATGGCGACCGGGCAGGAGGCGCCGTGGCGGGGCAGCCGGATCACCCGCACGTCGTGGCAGAAGTACTTGCCGCCGAACTGGGCGCCGATGCCGAGCTTCTGGGTGAGCTCGAAGACCTTCTGCTCCATCTCGAGGTCGCGGAAGCCGTGGCCCTCGGGCGAACCCTCGGTCGGCAGCGCGTCGAGGTAGCGGGCGCTGGCGTATTTCGCGGTCTTCAGGGCGAACTCGGCGGAGGTGCCCCCCACGACGACGGCCAGGTGGTAGGGCGGACAGGCGGCCGTACCGAGAGAACGGATCTTCTCCTCCAGGAAGGCCAGCATGCGCTTCTCGTTGAGGACCGCCTTGGTCTCCTGGTAGAGGAACGACTTGTTGGCCGACCCGCCGCCCTTGGCCATGAACAGCAGCTTGTAGGCGTCGTCGCCCTCGGCGTAGAGCTCGATCTGGGCGGGCAGGTTGGAGCCGGTGTTCTTCTCCTCCCACATGGTGATGGGGGCCATCTGGGAGTAGCGGAGGTTCAGTTCCGTGTACGCGTCGTAGACGCCCCGCGAGATGTGCTCGGCGTCGCGGCCGTCGGTCAGCACGTGGCGGCCGCGCTTGCCCATCACGATCGCGGTGCCGGTGTCTTGACACATGGGGAGCACGCCGCCGGCCGAGATCGACGCGTTCTTCAGCAGGTCGAGGGCGACGAAGCGGTCGTTTCCGCTCGACTCGGGGTCGTCGACGATCTTGCGGAGCTGGGCGAGGTGGGAGGCGCGCAGGTAGTGGGAGATGTCGTGGATCGCCGTCTCGGTCAGCAACCGCAGCGCCTCGGGCTCGACCTCGAGGAACCGCCGCCCGGCCGCCTCCACGACCCTGACCCCCTCCGAGGTGATCAGCCGGTATTCCGTCTCATCGGCCCCCAGGGGGAGGAGGTCGGTGTAGCTGAACTCGGGCATGGGGTCGAGCCTCCGTTGATCACGCCGGTGTGAGTCTGCAAAGACTGTACGGCAACCACCCGACACCCCTGCCCGAAGGGACAAATAGTGAGAAACTAGACATCAGACCTGAACGCGGGAGGAATCATGGCAGCTGGATTCGTCATCGCCATCGGAATCGTGGGTGTCGTCGTCATCGTGGGCGCCCTGGTCTTCATGCTGATCCGGTCGGTCCGCAAGAACATGGACGACCCCCACCCGCACTGGCCGATCGGGTAGCAGTCCGACCACGATGCCGCCCACCACGATCGCGGCGCCGGCCAGTTCGGCGCCCGAGGGAAGGCCCAGCCCGATGAGGGTCCCGGTTGTGATCGCGCCGACCGGGATCACCCCGGCGAACAACCCGGCGCGGCCGGGCCCGAGGCGCGGGAGCGCCGTGTACCAGAGGAAGAACGCGCCGCACGTCACCACCGAGGCGAGATAGGCGAAGCCCAGCGCCTCGGGGACCGTCGGCACGCGCAGGAACGCCGCGCCGTCGACGGCCAGCCCCGTGACGGCCAGCAGCGGCACGGCCAGCGCCACCGACCAGGCCGTCACCCCCACAGCCCCCAGCTTCGGCAGCAGCGGCAGCGCCAGCAGCGAGAAGCACACCTCGCACGCGACCGCCCCCAGCGCCCAGGACAGCGCGCCGGCCCCGCCCTCGCCGAGCCCGGTCGCCAGCAGCGCCCCGGCCACCACGATCCCGGCCGCCACGACCAGCCGGGGCCTCGGCCTGCGGGTGGTCACCACCGCCATCACCAGGGGCACCGTGGCCAGCATGGTCCCCACGAGTGCCGGCCCGGCTCCTCTGGTCGACTCGACCACGCAGACGTTGAACAGCACCAGGCCGGTCAGCGCGAGTGCGACCAGGAGCCCGAAATCCTTTACCGTGAGGTGGGCCATGGGCCTGGAACTCATCTTCATGATCACGAACATGATCAGGGCGGCGACGGCGTAACGCACCGTTTGCCCGCCGTAGAGGGGATAGTCCTTGATCAGGCCACTCACCGCGGCGAGAGTGCCCACCAGGAACATCGCCCCGGCCGCCGCGGCCACCGTCGTGCCTTTGCTCATGACGATGGATGCTAGGAATGAAATGGTTCACAGAATCAGTCCAATCCCTCCGGTAAAACGAGGACCAATCGTTGGCCGACCTGCATCTCTCCCTTGACCGCCAGGCCGGCGGTCTCGCCCGCCAGGTGGCCGGCGAACTCCGCGAGGCGGTGCGAACCGGCCGGCTGCCCGCCGGCACACGGCTCCCCGCGAGCCGTGATCTGGCGCGCGATCTGGCGGTCTCGCGCGGGGTGGTCGTCGAGGCGTACGAGCAGCTCGTCGCCGAAGGTTTCCTGGAGTCGCGGATCGGGGCCGGCACGACCGTGGCGGCCGTCGCGATCGAGGAACCGGCCTCCCCGGCCGACGCGTCGGGGGAGTTCGGCGGCCGGCCGACCTCGCCCGACCTGGGGGCGTTCCCCCGGCAGGCGTGGAGCGCCTCCTACCGCCACGTGCTGGCCACGCTGCCGCACGACGCGCTCGACTACGGCGATCCCGGCGGCGTGCCCGAGCTGCGCGGCGAGCTCGCGGCCTACCTGCGGCGGGTCAGGGCGGCGCGGGCCGAGCCCGAGAACGTCGTGGTGGTCACCGGGGTGGCGCAGGGGTTGTCGCTGGTCGTCCAGGCGCTCGGGCCGCTGCGGCTGGCCACCGAGTTGCCGACGAGCGAGCGGCAGACGCCGCTGCTCCGCCGGGCCGGGGCCGACCTGGTCGGCATCCCGGTCGACGACGAGGGCATCGACGTCGCCGAACTGGCCCGCAGCGGCGCCACGGCGGTGCTGCTGACCCCGGCCCACCACTATCCGACCGGGGTGGTGCTGTCGCCGCGCCGCCGGGCCGAGCTGATCTCCTGGGCGGCCCGGACCGGCGCGACCGTGCTCGAAGACGACTACGACGCCGAGTTCCGGTTCGACCGCGAACCCGTCGGCTGCCTCCAGGGGCTCGCCCCCGCCCGGGTGGTGCTGGCCGGCAGCGTCAGCAAGGCGCTCGCGCCGGGCCTGCGGCTGGGCTGGCTGGTCGCGCCCGCCTCGCTCGCCGCCGAGCTGCGCAGGTTCCGGGGCGAGTTCGACCTGGGGTCACCGGTGCTCGACCAGTACACCCTGGCCCACTTCATCGCCACCGGCGCCTACGACCGGCACCTGCGGCGGATGCGGCGCGAATACCGGGCCCGCCGCGACGCCCTGGTGGGCGCGCTGGCCGAGCGGTTCCCCGAGGTGAAGGTGTGCGGCATCTCGGCCGGGCTGCACCTGTTCGCCGAACTGCCGCCCGACTGGGACGCCCGCGCGTTCGCCGCTCAGGCGGTGGCCGCCGGGCTGGCCGCCGAGCCGGTCGACGTCGACGGCCCGGCGGTGGTCATGGGGTTCGCCCGGTGGCCCGGCCATCGGCTCGCGGGAGCCGTACGGGAGATGCGAAGCCCCTAGCCAGCACCACGATGCCGGCGGCCAGGATCAGCGGCGCGAGGAAGGCGGCCTGGAACCCGGCGGCGTCGCCGACGCCGCCGACCAGCGCGGCCCCGACGATGAAGCCGACGTAGTTGAACATGTTGACCCGCGCGATGGCCACCCCGGTCCCGGCCGGGTCGAGCCGCCCGGCGGCCGAGAACGACTGCGGCGCGACCACCGACAGGCCCACCCCGGTCAGCGCGAACCCGGCGATGGCCGTCGCCTCGTTGGGCGCGACCACGATCAGCAGGAATCCGAGCGCCGCGACCAGCCCGCCGGCCCGCACGATAGTGGCGGGCCCGAACCGGCTGACCGCCGCGTCGCCGCCGACCCGGACGAGGAACGTCGTCGCCTGGTAGGCGCCCAGGGCCCACGGGGCCATCCACGCCTCGGCGGCCAGCGCCTGGTCGAAGTAGACCGACCCGAAGTTCGACACCGACGCGTCGCCGACGTAGAGGAACGCCATCGCCAGGAACAGCGGCAGGATCGGCCGCCAGGGGATGGCGACCGGGCCGGTCTCCACGGTGGTCTCGACGTGCTCCTCGGCCGGGCCGAACAACCACCGGTTGGCGGCCAGCGAGATCACCGCGGCCGGGACCATCACGATCGTGAACGCCGGCCCGAGGTCGAGGCCGAGCCCCGTCGCGTTCGACGCCCACGCGGCCCCGATCACCGCCGCCAGGCTCCAGAGCGCGTGGAACCCCGTCATCACGGGCCGGGCGTAGCGCCGCTCGACGGCGGTGCCCTGCATGTTCATCCCGGCGTCGACCCCGCCCAGGCCCAGCCCGAACAGCACCAGCGCCGCCACGAGGACCGGCACGCTGCCCGCCCACCCGCTGAACGCGACGGCGGCGCAGGCCAGCGGCTGGACGTACAGGAGCATGAACCGGCTGCCCCATCGGGCGGCCACCTGGCCCGCGACGACGCTGCCCACGCCCGCGATGACCGGCACGACCAGCAGGAGGAGGGTCAGCTCGCCCTCGTCGAGGCCGTGTTTGTGCTGCAGCGCCGCGACCTGGGTGAGCAGCGTCGAGAACGTGAGGCCCTGCACGAAGAACACCGCGAACGTGGCGAGACGGGCCTGCCGGTCACGAGGCACGAGAGCCTCCGAACATGAGCGAAGTTCAAGATTTCGATCAGGCTAGGGGCGGGCCTCCTCCAGGTCAACAATCCCCCGGACGGCGGTCGCGAAAGCCACCAGGATGATCGCCGCCGAGACCGGCAGCAGGTCGAGCTCGAACGCCGGGAGCACGCTGGCCACCAGCACGGCGACCGGGATCCAGAAGGGAGTCCGGCGCTGGATCGCGAGGTGGGTCATGGCGGCGAACAGGGCGAGGTAGAACAGCGGCGGACCGACCTGCTGGACGGCCGTCTCCAGCCCCGGGGTGTCGTAGACGCGGCCGAACAGGTCGCTCATCTCCGCGCGGTCGGCGGCCATGAAGCCCACCACGAGGTCGATGACGAACTGCGCGGCGAAGGCGGCCAGGCCCACGAAGCCCACGACGGTGAAGGCGGTGTGGGTGTGCCGGTCGAGGTGGATCAGCACCACGCCGTAGAGGCCGAGGGCGACGAGGAAGGCGATGTGGCCGGTGGTCCAGGCGAGACCGGGACCGTGCTCGCTCAGCAGGCGGATCACCCCGTAGACGAGGGTGAGCAGCGGGGCGCCGATGAAGGCGATGCGGGGATTCATGGCTTCAGCGTCGCCCTCGTGAAGCCCGTGGGAATCGGCGGAAAGGCCGATCCGGGACCTCCTCCGTGCGGCGGAGATCCCGGAGCGGCGACTAGGGGTTCACCCGGGGATCGCCGCCAGGTCGACGATGATCAGACGGCCCCCCTTGACGTAGGTCAGCGTCTTCATGCGGTAGTCGAGCACGGGGTTGTTGCTCGCGCGGAGTTCGTAGGTCCGGCCCGTGGCCAGGTCGATCAGCCCCTGGCCCGGACTGCGCGGCAGCAGGAAGCGGTCGAGGGCGGGCGGGTCGATCATGGGCATCTCCGGCACCACCCTTGTCCGGGTGCCGTCACGCCGCCCGACCCGGTCGCGGGACACGCACCAGGTCACCGAGCACATGGCGGGCGGCCTCCACCGCGACGCGGTGCGCCGCTCGCCGGTCAGCGCGTCGACGATCTCGCCGTGGACGACGGCCGGCTTCTGCTGGCGGAAGGGCGGGCTGCCGACCCACGGCCACTGAACCATGTGCATGCCCTCGGTGCCCGCGACCAGCCTCGGCTCGCCGCCCGACAGCGGCACCTCGTAAGCGCCTCCGGCGCCGCTCCGGGTCCAGATGATCTTGCCGTCGGAGATCGTGTGATCGAGCGGTGAGCCGGGGGCCTGCGCCACCACTCGCTGGGGGCCGCCGGTGACGGGCGCGGTGAAGAAGGTCGTGGTCATCTTCCCCTTGACCTTCCTGGACGTCCACCAGGCGATGAGGCCCTCGCCCACCGCGGCCGACCAGAAGCTGACCACCGTGCCCTTGGGCGTGGACACCTCGACCAGCCGCCTGGCCCGGCCGCTGGCCAGATCGAGGGACCACAACCCGTTGGTCAGGTCGGCCCGGCCGGTGCGGATCAGCGCGTGCCCCCGGTCGATCATCGCGACGACGTCGTACTGGCGGCGGCCGGGCATCAGCAGGGGAACCGAGTGCACCGCCTTCGGAAACGCCTTCTCGATGAGGAGGGGCCGCTCCACCGATTCCGCGCCCGGCGAGGTGACGATCACGCCCGTCCCCACGAGCACGCCCGTCGTCACGAACGCCGCCAGCGCCTTCCACCAGCGCCGGGGCCGGCGGGCCCGGACCCGCGCCAGCAGGTCGGGCGGGGCGGTGGGGGCGCGGTCGGCCAGGAGCCGGAGGCCGGATTCCAGGCGCACTTCGAACTCGTCGCGCATCAGACCCTCCTGAACCCGTCGGACTTGAGCTGCCCGCGCAGCCGCCGGGGCCGCGCGGCCCGCCCGTCGGCGAACTTCTCGAACTGGTCGTCTTCCCGCATGTTCCCTTAGAGCGCGTCAGGGCCGGAGCCGTTGCATGTCGGGGTCCGTCCCTGGTGGGGATCGGGCTCTCACGCCGTAATCTCAAGGGGTGAGTAGCGACTTCCGCGAATGGATCGCCGCCCTGGTCGCCCCCAGGGATGCACAGTCGGGCCCGCGGCCCGAAGAACTGCGGGCCTCCGACGCCGACCGTGAGCACGTCATCGCCGTGCTCACTGAGGCCGCCGCCGACGGGCGGTTGTCCCGCCTCGAACACGAGGAGCGGGTCGACGCCGCCTACCGCTCCCAGACGCTCGGGCAGCTCACAGTGCTCACGCGGGATCTGCTGCCGCCCGACCAGCAGCCGTTCGCCCTGCACAGCCGGCCCGTCGCGGCCGTGTTCCGCAACGAGTCACGCGGCGGGCGCTGGGTGGTGCCCTCGACCGTCCCGGTCAGCTCGATCGGGGGCAAGGTCGACCTCGACCTGCGCGAGGCGCTGCTCCAGTCGCGCCGGATCGTGGTGCAGCTGGCCGTCGTGGCCGGCACGGTCAACATGACCGTGCCCGAGGGGGTGCGCATCGTGGTCGCCCCCGCCGCCCGGATCGGCCAGTTCAAAGACCAGACCCGGGTGCCCGCCGACCCCGACTGCCCGGTCATCGAACTGGCCGGGTACGTCTGGGGCGGGCGGGTGATCGCCAAGTCGCCGAAGCCGCCGAAGAAGGGCCGCCGGCGCTAGAGGGCGGTGTCGAAGTTGATCGCGCTGTAGGCGCCCAGCTTCCACAGCTGGTGCTCGCTCTCGATCCGCCTTATGGTGCCCGACCGGCCGCGCATGACCAGTGAGTGGGTGTGCGCCACGCCTCCCCGGTTGCGCAGGCCGCCCTGGTAGCGCACGCCGTTCATCAGCTCGCCGTCGGTCACGCCGGTCGCGGCGAAGAACACGTCGTCGGAGCTGACCAGGTCGTCGGTGGTGAGCACCCGGTTCAGGTCGAGGCCCGCGTCGAGGGCGCGCTGCCGCTCGGCGTCGTCCTGGGGCCACAACTTGCCCTGGATGACGCCGCCGAGGCACTTCATCGCGCACGCCGCGACGGTGCCCTCGGGGGTGCCGCCGACGCCGAGCATCAGGTCGATGCCGGTGCCCGGCTGGGCGGCCATGATCGCGCCCGCGACGTCGCCGTCGGTGATGAACTTGATGCGGGCGCCGGTCTCCCGGATCTCCCGCACGATCGTCTCGTGCCGCGTCCGGTCGAGGATGACCACGGTCACGTCGGACGCCTTGCCGCCCTTGGCCTTGGCCACCGCGGCCACGTTGTGAGCCACCGGGGCCTCGATGTCGACCACGCCGGCCGCCTCGGCGCCGGTGACGAGCTTCTCCATGTAGAAGACGGCGCTGGAGTCGTACATGGACCCCCGGGGGCTCACCGCGATCACCGAGATGGCGTTGTTCATGCCCAGGGCGCACAACCGGGTGCCGTCGATCGGGTCGACCGCGACGTCGCACTCGGCGCCGGTGCCGTCGCCGACCTCCTCGCCGTTGAACAGCATCGGCGCCTGGTCCTTCTCGCCCTCGCCGATCACCACCTTGCCGCGCATCGACACCGTGTTGATCAACTGGCGCATCGCGCTGACCGCCGCGCCGTCGGCGCCGTTCTTGTCACCACGGCCGACCCAGCGGGCGCTGGCCATCGCCGCCGCCTCGGTCACCCTGACCAGTTCGAGGGCCAGGTTGCGGTCGGGCGCGTGGCGGTCGGTGGCAAGCGGCGGCGGTACGGACTGGTCTGAGTTCATCGTGTCTCCTTGAGGTATGACACTGCCTTACCCGGTATCGCCCGTTGATTCTGCGTGAGTCGTGCCACACCACCCGGCCGCCTCGATAATCTCGCCTGCATGAGCGGCGACAACATCAAGGAGACCGGCCGGGGCACCTCGGAAAGAGGCGCGGCGACCCGGGTCGCCCTTCTCGACGCCGCCCGCGACGTGTTCATCACCCAGGGCTTCGCCGAGGCCGGGGTCACCGAGGTGGTCCAGCGGGCCGGGGCCAGCGTCGGCAGCCTCTACCACCACTTCTCCGGCAAGGCCGATCTCTACCGGGCGCTGTTCGACGAGTTCCAGGACCGGCAGGCCCAGCGCACCAAGACGGCCGTCCACGACGCCCGGACCGGCGGCGAGACCGAGCCGATGGGGTTGTTCCTGGCCGGGGCGCGCGCCTACCTCGACGGCTGCGTGCAGGAACGCGACCTGGCGGCGCTGTTCCTGCGGGGCGACGGGCCGCCCGGGTTCGAGGTCGTCATCCGCGAGCGGCTGCGCACCTGGGCCCGCCGCAACGCCTCGCTCTTCGAGCACGAAGACGCGCTGGTGGTGGTGATCACGGGGGCGCTGGCGGCGGTCGTCCAGGAACTGACCCTGTCGGCCGACCTCGACGCGGCCCGGCTGATGGCCGATCAGGCCCTCGGCATCATCGGCCGGATCAGGAACCCCTGACCCGAGCCGGTAGTCTCGGCACGTGCGCCGATTCACCCAGGGCCTCTACGGCTACGCCTTCGCGCTGCTCGTCTGCTTCGCCGGGGTCGGCCTGTTCCTGCTGATCACGCCGCAGAGCCGGACCGAGCACATCCCGCGCGTCGACTTCGCCGTCGACGCCGACAACGCCGCCCGCGCGGCCGAGTTCCCGGTCGCGGTACCCGAGCCGGTGCTGGCCGATTGGGTGCCGACCAGCTCCCGGCTGACCAACACCAAGGGCGTGGTGACCTGGCGGCTCGGCTTCGCCACCGGCAAGCGCATGCACGCCATGCTGGCCCAGAGCAACGAGCAGCCCACGGCCGGGTTCGCCAACCGCCTGGCCAACACCGAGACCTCGATCGGCACCGAGGTGATCAAGGGCACGACGTGGGAGAAGCGCTTCCGCGAGGACAAGAACCAGCGATCGCTGGTCAGGGTCGCCGACGGCCGCACCGTCGTCGTCACCGGCTCGGCCGACTGGCCGGAGCTGGGCGCGCTCGCGGCCAGCCTGGTCGAGCGGGACGTCTAGAAGGGCGCTTCGTCGGAGGCCGGCTCGGGTCGGCGCTCGGCCATCGCGGCGGCCAGCTTGACCCGGGCGCCCTGGAGCCAGTTCTCGCAGATCGCGGCCAGTTTCTCGCCGCGCTCCCACAGTTCGATCGACTGCTCCAGGGTCAGGCCGCCCGCTTCCAGGCGGCGCACCACCTCGGTCAGCTCCTCGCGCGCCTTCTCGTAGGACGGCGTCTTCTCGTCAGCCACGCTGCCCACCCTAAAGGCCGGTGACCTCGACCCCGACCCGATCGTCGGGGAAGCGGACCGTGAGCGCCTCGCCCTCGGCGAGGTCGGCGGCCTTCCTGACCACCTCGCCCGAGGGCTTCTGCACGATCGCGTAGCCCCGTTCGAGGGTCGCGGCGGGGGAGAGGGCCACCAGCCGGGCCCGGAGGTGCTCCAGCCCGTCGGAACTGCGGTGGAGGGAGTGGTCGAGCACCCGCCGGGCCCGGTCGCGCAGCTGGTCGACCTGTTCGGCGCGGCGGTCGATCTCGCGGACGGGATCGGCCAGCGACGGCCGCGACCGCACCGCGGTCACCCACGCGAGCTCCCGCTCCAGCCAGCCCCCCATGACGCGCCTGCCCCGGTCGCGCAGCTGGTGGACCAGCGCGAGCTGCTCGCCCACGTCGGGCACCACCTTCTTGGCGGCGTCGGTGGGGGTGGACGCCCGCAGGTCGGCCACCAGGTCGAGCAGCGGCGAATCCTGCTCGTGCCCGATCGCGCTCACGACCGGGGTGCGGCACGCCGCGACCGCCCTGACCAGCGACTCGTCGGAGAACGGCAGCAGGTCTTCGAGCGACCCGCCGCCCCGGGCCACGATGATCACGTCGACCTCGCGGTCGGCGTCGAGCCGGTGCAGCGCGTCGGTCACCTCGGCGACCGCCAGCCCGCCCTGCACCGCCACCTGCTCGACCTTGAACCGGACGGCCGGCCACCTGCGCCGCGCGTTCTCCAGCACGTCGCGCTCGGCCGCCGAGTCGCGCCCGCAGACCAGCCCGACCGTTCCGGGGAGGAACGGCAGCCGGCGTTTGCGGTCGTTGTTGAACAGACCCTCGGCCGCCAGCACCTGCCGCAGCCGCTCCAGCCGGGCCAGCAGCTCGCCGACCCCGACGGGCCGGATCTCCATGGCGGTGAACGCGAACGACCCCCGGTTGACCCAGAAGTCGGCCTTGACGTGCACCACCACCCGCGCGCCGTCGACCGGGCGCGGGAGACTCGACTCGTAGACGTTCCTGGCGCACGTCACCCGGGCCGACACGTTCGCGACCGGGTCGCGCAGGGTCATGAACACCGTGCCGCCCCGGGCGGTCAGCTCGGTGATCTGGCCTTCGACCCAGACCGTGCCGAGCTTCCCGATCCACTGGGCGACCATCTGCAGCACCGACCTGACGGGCAGGGGCGCCTCGGGGGAGGTCTTCGCGCTCACCTGCTCAGCTTTCCAGCTTGGCCAGCCGGTTCTCGAACATCCGCAGCACCTCCGGGCGCGCCGTGCTCGCCTTCTCGTAGTCGATCCAGCTCTGGATCTCCTCCTTCGACCGGCCGCGCATGCGCGCCCGGAGGGAGGCGAAGGTCAGGTCGGCGTAGCCGGGGATGGGCTCGGCGGGCAGGTCGCGGGCCGGGGGCTCCTCGGTGTGACCGGGGACGACCTCGGGCACGGCCGTGTCGGTGACCGGCTCGCCGGGGGTCTTCTTCGCGGGCTTGGGGGCCGGCGGGATCTTCGACGGGACGGCCGGCTCGGAGGCCAGCGCGGGGTCGGACGAGGGCTCGGTGGTCTTCTGCCCCTGCGGCTCGGCGGCGACGGGGGTGGGCTCCTCCTCCTGCTTCGCCTTGGCCTTCTCGGTGGCCTCGGGGGTGGCGGCGGGGGTGGTGGCCGCGTGGTCGGCCGTCTCGGCGACCTTCTCCTCGGTCTTCCCGGCCTTGACCGGTTCCGCGGGGGCGGGGTCGGTCGCGGCGTGCGGGGTGGTCTCGGTGGATGCCTCGGCGGCTTCGCTCACAGGGGTCTCCTCTGCCTTCGCGCCCGAGGCGACCAGGCGGTCGCCCTTCGGGGCGCTACCCCCGGGCTGGAAGATCACCGGTTCGGGCTTGTCGGCCTTGGCCGGGCGGGGAGCGAAGATGACCGGCTCGCGGCGGGGCTTGTCGTCGCCCTCGACCACGATGTCGGAGACCGACTTCACGCCGGGGCGCGAGGGGTCGGTGGGGGTCTCCTCGGCCGGGGCGTTGCCGGTGACCCGCTTCAGGGTGGTGCGGACGCGGTCGCCGAGGAGGAGGGCCTGACCCACGCCGCTGAGCGCGCCCTGGAGCGCCATCATGGGCAGGTCTTTCACCTTCTGTGTTATCTCGTCACGGTTGTTATACGCCTCGCGAATGGGCTTTGTGATCGTACGCAAGAGGGACATGGGCAGCTCCCAGGAGATATTCCGTTGATGTCGCAGTCTGGCAAGACTGGCGCGGGCGGAGGTCAAGCCACTGCAGACCATCCACGTAGCATGAGACCATGACGTCACAGACCCCCGCGACCATTACAGATCGCCGTCGTGTCCTGGTGGCGAAGCCGCGCGGTTACTGCGCCGGCGTCGACCGGGCCGTCGAGGCCGTGGAGCGGGCATTGGCGCAGTACGGCGCGCCGATCTACGTCCGTAAGCAGATCGTCCACAACACCTTCGTCGTGAAGACCCTCGAAGAGCGCGGTGCGATCTTCGTCGACGAGACCGAGGAGGTCCCCGAAGGGGCCATCGTCGTGTTCTCGGCTCACGGCGTCTCTCCGGCCGTCCACCAGGAGGCCGCCCAGCGCAGCCTGAAGACCATCGACGCGACCTGCCCGCTGGTCACCAAGGTCCACAACGAGGCCAAGCGCTTCGCCGCGCAAGACTACGACATCCTCCTCATCGGCCACGAGGGCCACGAAGAGGTCGAGGGCACGGCGGGCGAGGCGCCCGACCACGTCCGCCTGGTCGACGGCCTCGAAGGCGTCGAGACCGTCGAGGTGCGCGACCCGTCGAAGGTCGTGTGGTTGTCGCAGACCACGCTGTCGGTCGACGAGACCACCGAGACCGTCACCCGCCTCAAGAACCGTTTCCCCGACCTGATCGACCCGCCGAGCGACGACATCTGCTACGCGACGTCCAACCGCCAGACGGCGGTCAAGGAGATCGCCGCCGAGGCCCAGCTCGTGATCGTGGTGGGTTCGGAGAACTCGTCCAACTCCAAGCGGCTGGTCGAGGTGGCCCTCGACTACGGCGCCGACGCCTCCTACCTCGTCGACCACGCCTCGTTCGTCGACCCGGCCTGGCTCGACGGCGTCACCACCGTCGGCGTGACGAGCGGCGCGTCGGTGCCCGAGATCCTCGTCGAGGGCGTGCTGGCCAAGCTGGCCGCCCACGGCTTCGGCGACGTCGAGGAAGTCGAGTCGGTGACCGAGAGGATGCGCTTCGCGCTGCCCCACGAGCTCCGCAAGGACCTGCGGGCCTGACCCGCCGGCCCCCGGGCCGTCAGGCCTGGGGGCGCTCTTCCTTCGCGGTTCCGTAGACCTTGGGCTCGAAGTAGCCCTCGGGCTCGGCGTCGAACTCCTTGCTCTTGCGCGGCGCGGGCACCCGCGTCTTCATGTCCTCGCGGGTCGCCCGCACGCTCTGCGGCAACCCCCGATACCAGGCCAGGCCCAGGGAGAGCGCCGATCCGGCGAACAACCACGGCGCGGCGGCCGACAACGTGGTGAACATGCCCAAGCCCAGCGACTGCAGGGCCGAGTCGGCGCCCATCGCGCTCAGGATCTCCACGAGCAGGGCGGCCACGAAGAAGACCAGGGGCGGCGACACCACCAGGGTCAGCAGGTCGCGGGGGTTCACCAGCCAGACCGCCGCCAGCACCCCCACGAGGAAGAACGGCCCCGGGAGGGTGAACTGTCCGAGCAGACAGACGAAGAACAACAACGTGATGGCGCCGCGCGCGGTCACCTTCATCTCTCCGGCCCCCCTCCCTGGTGGCTCAAGCTACCGTCATATCCGGTGTCGTCCCCGACGAGTTCGGGCATCGACAACGACCGGGTCGACTCCTCGACCGGCTGCGGGGCCGGCAAAAGGGTGTCGACCAGGCCGAGGTCGGTCATCTTGCGGGCGCTCACCAGCACGCGGCTCTCAAGAGAGCCGACCGTCCGGTTGTACGCCGCCACGGCCCGTGCCAATGATCTTCCCAGACCGTCGACCTGACGGCCGAGACTGCCGAGCCGGTCGTACAACTCCTTGCCGAGGTCGAACACGGCCTTGGCGTTCTCGCTCAGCGCCGCCTGCTGCCAGGCGTAGCTCGCGGTGCGCAACATCGTGATCAGCGTGGTCGGGGTGGCGATGTGCACCCGGCGGTTCATCGCGTACTCGAGCAGCGAGGGGTCGCGCTCCAGCGCCGGGGCCAGGAACGCCTCGCCCGGGATGAACAGCACCATGAACTCGGGCGCGGGACTGAACGCCTGCCAGTAGGTCTTGGCCGCCAGCCGGTCGACGTGGTCGCGCAGGTGGCGGGCGTGCGCGTCGAGCCGGGCGCCGGCCAGGTCGGGGTCGCCCGCCTCGGACGCCTCCAGGTAGGCCGCCAGCGACACCTTCGAGTCGACGATGATGTTCTTGCCGCCGCTCAACCTGACGATCATGTCGGGCCTGACCGGCCCGTCGGGGGTCATCGCGGTGACCTGCTCGTCGAAGTCGCAGAACCGGGCCATGCCGGCGATCTCCGCCACCCGGCGCAGCTGCAGCTCACCCCACCGGCCGCGCGCCTCGGGCCGCCGCAGCGCCCGCACCAGCGCGGAGGTCTGCGACTTGAGCTGCTCGGAGCTGTGCCGGACGAACTCCATCTGCTGGGCGAGCTCGGCGCGGGCCACCCGCGCCCCCGACTCGCTCTCGCGGAGCTGCTCCTCGACCTTCGCGAGGGTCTCGCGTAACGGCCCGACGAGGTTCTCCACCGCCTCGCGGCGCAGGTCGAGGTCGCCGGCCGCCTCGGCGCGGGTCGTGTTCAGGCGGTTCTCGGCGAGTTCGAGGAAACGCAGGTTGTTGACGTCGAGCGCGCGGGCCGACAGCGCCTGGAAGCGCTCGGCGAGCTGCTCCTCGACGTACACCACCTTCTCTTCGGCCGCCCGGGCGCGCGCTTCGGCGTCGGCGAGCTTGACGGCGGCCTCGGCGTTCGCGCCCGCCGACCGGGCGCGCCCGACGACGAACCCGATGGCGAGCCCGGCCGCCAGGCCCACCAGCAGTTGGAGAGCGAGAGCCAGGACATCCACGTCCTGGATGATCCCAGGCTTTTCCCGGCAGAAGAGGGAGGCTCGCCCTCCGCATACCCCGCCACGACCCAGAGTTTGCCTGCGACGGGGTTTGACGAGCGGCGTACCGGATTCCAATAGACTCGAATTCCGTGAGCCTGAGCATCGGGATCGTCGGCCTCCCCAACGTCGGCAAGAGCACCCTCTTCAACGCGCTGACCAAGAGCGCCAACGCCCTCGCGGCCAACTATCCGTTCGCCACGATCGAGCCCAACGTGGGCATCGTGGGCGTGCCCGACGACCGGCTCGCCAAGCTTGCCGAGATCTACGACTCGGCCAAGATCCTGCCCGCCAAGGTCGAGTTCGTCGACATCGCCGGCCTGGTGAAGGGCGCCTCCGAGGGCCAGGGCCGGGGCAACCAGTTCCTCGCCAACATCCGTGAGACCGACGCGATCTGCCAGGTCATCCGGGTGTTCACCGACCCCGACGTGACCCACGTCGACGGCGGCGTCGAGCCCGGCCGCGACATCGAGACGATCAACACCGAGCTGATCCTCGCCGACATGCAGACCATCGAGAAGGCGATCCCGCGGCTCCAGAAGGAGGCCCGCACCAACAAGGACCGCAAGGCCACCCTGGAGGCCGCCGAGGCCGCCATGAAGGTCCTCGACGGCGGCACCACGCTCTACGCGGCCGGCACCGACCTCACCGACCTGCGCGAGCTCCACCTGCTGACGGCCAAGCCGTTCCTGTACGTCTTCAACCTCGACGCCGACGAACTCGTCGACGAGGAGCTGCGCGCCCGCCTGTCGGCCATCGTGGCCCCGGCCGAGGCCGTCTTCCTCGACGCGAAGATCGAGTCGGAGCTCGTCGAGCTCTCCGACGAGGAGGCGCTGGAGCTGCTCCAGTCGGTCGGCCAGTCGGAGTCGGGCCTGTCGCAGCTCGCCCGCGTCGGCTTCGAGACCCTCGGCCTGCAGACCTACCTGACGGCCGGCCCGAAGGAGACCCGGGCCTGGACCATCAAGAAGGGCGCCACCGCCCCCGAGGCCGCCGGCGTCATCCACACCGACTTCCAGCGCGGCTTCATCAAGGCCGAGGTCATCTCCTTCGCCGACCTGATGGAGGCCGGCTCGGTCGCCGCCGCCCGCGCGGTCGGCAAGGCCCGCATCGAGGGCAAGGACTACGTGATGCGCGACGGCGACGTCGTGGAGTTCCGCTTCAACGTGTGAAGATCTTTTTCCGTTACGCCTCCGGAGTGGCCGGCCGCACTCCGGAGCACAGGTCACCGCAGCCTCAGCCACTCCTCGAAGGTCTGCACCCCTCGCGGCCCCGGGCCGGTCGGCAGCAGGCCCCCGGCGCTCATCCCGCCGGGAAGGTAGACGGGCAGGACCGGCCGCCGCCGCGCCCCGCCCGCCGCGATCAGGCGGCGGACCATGCCCGGCAGCGACTCGACCTGCGGGCCTGCCAGTTCGGGCGCCATGCCCATCGGCGCTCCGAGGGCGAGGCCGGCCAGCGCCTCGCCTGCCTCGCGGGCGGCGACGGGCTGCACCTGCCCGGTCGGGACCACCGCGACCGGGCCGGGGATCCCGCTGAGGAACTGGCCCGCGAACTCGTGGAACTGGGTGGCCCGCAGGATGGTCCACGGCACCGCGCCCTCCCGGACGATCGCCTCCTGGCGCAGCTTCCCGGCGTAGTAGCCCAGCCTGACCCGGTCGACCCCCACGATCGACAACGTCACGAGATGCCGCACCCCGGCCCGCTCCGCCGCCGCCGCGAGGTTGCGGCCCGTCCTGTCGAAGAAGCTCACCGCCGCCGACCGGCTCGACGTGGTCACGTTGCCGACGTCGACGACCGTCTCGGCACCCACCAGCGCCGCGTCGAGCCCCGCGCCGCTCACCAGGTCGACGCCGGTCGCCCGCGAGAGCACCGCGGGTTCGTACCCCCGGGCCCGCAGGGCCGCCACGACGTACCGCCCGACCACGCCGGTTCCACCGGCCACCACGATTCTCATGACCGCTGTGGCGGAGGGCGGCGGCGCTTTCGTGACATTGCGGGCCCGTGAGCATGCTCACATCGGGGCCGTGTCACGAACGGCCCGGCCAGGGATGTCGGTCGTGCATGACTTCAACCGCAAAGTGGCTGCGTGCCGGGCTGCTCGCCCTGGCCGCCCTGCAGACCCTCGTCTCGGTCTGGCAGTACGTCTTCCCGCGTTCGTTCTTCGACGACTTCCCGACGGTGAGCCTCGACCCGCCGTACAACGAGCACTTCGTCTCCGACATCGGCGGGCTCGGGCTGGCGCTGACCGCCATGCTCTTCTACGCCGCCTGGGTGATGGACCGCAGGGTGGTGCTGACGGCGCTGATCGGATACCTGATCTATGCCGGTACGCACTTCATCTTCCACGTCAGGCACTTCGACCACTTCTCGCTGCGCGACGCCATCGGAGTGGGCACCGGCCTCGGCCTGGAGTGGGCGCTCGCCCTGGTCCTGCTGTACGTCGCCTGGCGACACCACCGCGCGTCCTAGCAGCGCCGATCGGCGGCCTCGGCCACTAAGATGATCACACGACGGGTTTCCACTACGAGTGCGGGATGCCGGACTGAGTGTCAGAGCCCTTTGGTTACCTCCTGATGGCTCGCGGGTTACATTTTGCCACGGTGGCCTGCGCAAACGTCGTTATGTAGTCATCCATGCCGGTACGGACACTCTCAGTGTCATGCACACTCGGTTTGGCCGGTTACGGCGATGCCTGCAGCATGGGCGTGGCTTTCCTGGAACAATTGGCGAGGCCGCTAAGGTGATTACTTCAACATGGATAACCGGATCGAGAGTAAGACGACACCGCGCCAGCCGGGGGGATCGGCGCGAGCGGAGGCGTGATGGCTCGCAGGTCAACCGTCCAGCAGGATCCTCGGATCGCTGGCGACCCAGAGTCATACCCTCCTACGGATCCGCCGTTGCCTGAACGGGAGCCGATGCGGCGCAGGGGCTGGAGCGGCGGCGGGGGCCGCTGGCTCGTCTGGACCGGCCGGGCCGTGCTCTGGGCGCTCATCGTGGTGATCGTCGTCAACGGGGTGAGGGCGCCGTTCGAGCGTTTCACGTCGAATCAGGGCGCCACCGGCGCACCGTCCGTGCCGGCCGATTCCGGTTTCCCGGTGCAGCAGGGAGCGGCGTTCGCGAATCAGTTCGCCGCCGTTTATCTGAATTTCGACGCGACGAATCCAGAACAGCGCGACACCCGGCTCACCGATTTTCTCGCCGACGGCGTCGAAAGGCGATTCGGCTGGAATGGGTCGGGCCGCATGGCGGCCGGCGCCATTCAATTCCATTCCATCGAGGTCACCGACGCGAACAACGCGCGGGTGCAGGTCAGCTTCCAGTCGGGCGCGCGGCGCTGGCTGCTGTCGGTGCCGATCTTCCAGGCCGACGGCCGCTTCGTCGTGTCCGGGCTGCCCGCCCTGCTGCCCTCCGGGGGCGCGGCCGGGCTGCCGGCCATCGCGGGTCCCGACCGCGACGCCAACCTCGAAGACCAGCTGCGCCAGACGCTCGAAGGCTTCTTCCGGGCCTACGCCTCCGGCAACTCCGCCGAGCTCAAGCTCTACGCCGCCGACGGGGCGACGATCGAGGGCCTCGGCGGGCAGTTCACCTTGGCCCAGCTCAACAGCGTGGTCGCGCCGCTCGGCGGGGAGACCGGCCGCGATGTCACCGTGACGGTCACCTGGTCCATCACGGCGGCCGACACCGCCGCGGTGCCGACCGCCGACCCGGCCGATCCGGCCGCGCAGCCCGCGCTGCTGGAGCAGGCCTACCTGCTCACCATGGAGAAGCAGGGCGACAAGTGGCTCGTCCGGCAGGTCCAGGGCGCGAGCCGGTCCGTGGGGTAGCGCATGAACGACCACGACGTCGCTGATCCACACCCCCGGGAGGGCGAGAATTGATTCTCCAAACGATTGTCGAGACCGTGACCGCGCTCGCGCCGTCCCCCGCGCCGGGGACGGGGACCGGGCTCAACACCGAAGGCCTGGCCGAGTTCCTGCGCCGATTCTTCGCGCCGTTGTTCTTGGTGATCGTGTCGGTCGTGGCGCTGTTCTTCCTCTTCACCAGGGAGATCACGCGGTTCGTCCAGTTCATCATCCTGGCGATCGCCATCGGTGTGATCTTCTATGTGCCGAACATCATCGAGGTGACGGCCAAGGCGATCGCGGGGGCGCTCGGCATCCAGTGACCTTTGGCACGTTGCGGAGAGGAGGATTCGGGTGGATCTGCCTACATACACCAATATCTGGCGAATTGAGAAGCGGCTTTACAAGCTCTACGACCTTCGGCTGCCCATGCCGCTGCCCATCGTCTGGATCGGTGTCTTCGTCGGCGTCTCCGCCTTCTGGTGGGTCCTCCTCCAAGTGGTCGGTTTGCCCTTCGACGCGCCCTGGCATGTGATCTATCTGGTTCCGCCCGGGATCGTTACATGGTTGTCGACCCGTCCCGTGATCGAGGGCAAACGACTGACCGAACTGCTCCAGTCGCAGACCCGCTACTTCTCCGAGCCCAAGACGTGGTGCCGCCTCGCGCCCTCGGGCGAGCCCGACGTGATCGACTTCCAGGCCAAGGTCTGGCGCGCCAGCACCGAGCGGGTGCGGGTCAAGAAGCCCAAGCGCGCCCCCGAGCCCCAGCGCGCGACGGTCCGCCCGGCGGTGGCCGCCGCCGCCGCGGCCGCCGCGCCGGTGGTCGAAGAGATCCCCGTACGCGTGAAGCCCCCGCTGACCACCACGGCGACGGCCCACGCGTCCCCCGAACCGCCCCGCCGGTTGATCGGCCACCCGGACGACAAGCAGACGGCCCTCCCCGAGGGCCGCCGCCCCGCGACCTTCGGCCAGCCCCCCCGCCTGATCCGCCCGGTGAGCGAACCCCCCGCCGACCCGGCGAAGGACCGCTCCCGCCCCCTCGCCGCCAACCCCCTCCGCCCGGCCCTCCTCGCCCACCCCTCCGAC
>NZ_BBXF01000008.1 GCF_001570585.1 Herbidospora daliensis
CCGCCGGGCCGATCAGACCCGTTTCACCGATCGGGCCCTGGGGACCGATCGGACCCTGCGGTCCGTTCGGGCCCTGGGGGCCCACCGGGCCCTGGGCTCCGTTCGAACCCGAAGGACCCTGAGGTCCCATGGGTCCTGCCGGGCCCTGGGGACCCTGCGGACCCTGGGGGCCCATGGGGCCACCGGACGGACCCTGGGGGCCCTGCGGACCCATGGGGCCCATTGGGCCGCGCGGGCCACGGATGATGACCGGGTGGTGGTGCTTCTTCCAGCGAGGATCGTCGTGCCACCCCGCCACGCTCTGTGCCCGCAGCGGGGCCGTGGAGCTGACGGGCACGTTAGGGTTTTGGGCCCCCTGCTGCGTGCCGGGAACCACTGCGCCCTGCTGACCCTGCGGGCCCTGCGGGGCCGCCGGCTGGAACTGCGGCTGCGGCTGCTCAGGCATCTGAGGCTGCTGGCCGTTGTCGTCCCAACCGCCGTCCCAGCCGCCGCCGCCCTGCTCGTTGTCCCAGCCGCGGTCGTTGTTGTCGTCCCAGCCGCGGTCGTGGTGGCCGTGGTGGCCGTGGTGCTCGCGCTCTTCCTCTTCGTGGTGGCGGTGCTTCTTCTTGTGGTGCTTGTGGTGCTCCTCGAAGCGGTGGTGGTCGCGGCGGTGGTGGTGCCGCTCGTGCACGTGGTGGTGGTGGTTGCAGCGGTCGCCGTAGTGGTGGCCGCCGTGGCCCCAGTCGCCGTCGCCGCCCCAGCTGCGGGTAGCGCCGTAGCCGCCCTCGTCGTCGCTCCAGCCGCTCTCGTAGCCGTCGCCGTCCCAGCCGTGGTGACCGCCGTGGTGGTGGCCGTGGTCACAGTGGTGGTGGCTGCGGTGGACGAAGTGCTGGCGGTGGTGACGGTGGAAGAAGCGGTGGTGCCTGTGGTGGTGGTGGCGGAAGCGCTTGATCACCTTGATCTTGACGCGCTTCAGCGGCCGCTTCTCGTGGAACTTCCAGCCGATGGCGCCGATGTTGTCGCTCAGCACGCTCGCGCCGGTGACGGAGGAGGTGCTGGCGCTGACGCCGGTGGCCCCGGTGAGAACCAGGCCGCTCGCCGCTACTGCGACGGCGAGCGCCTTGGCGCCGCGAACGGCGCGACGACCGAACTCGCGCCCTTTATCCTGAAAAGTCATGTCAGTCCATGCTCTTTGGTACGTGCATCCGAATTACGGGATCTGAATTGATTCCGTAATGCTGAGTAGGGTGCCCGGCGTACCAAAAAGCGAAAAGCTGGACATAGCTAACTAACGTAAACGAGTTTGTATTGCGCAGGAAAAGCGCCGACGTTCTGACATGAGAGGACGTTCGCCATCGTCTCCCGGACTTCGCTGGTCGGGTCGCTCAGATCTTCGGCCGTGACCCCCCGCAGCGCCGAGCGCAGGCGCGTCAGATCGGCGGTGAGCACGGGGTTCGCGCGATCGGACACGTTGTCGAGGCGGCCTCCCACCAGGCCGTCGATCACGGTGAGCGTGTTCGCGAGATTCGGACTTTTAGGATCAATCTGCTGAACTTGGGCGACGATTTCGACGGCGGCTTCGCATGGTGTCCGGTTATCTGCCCAAAACAGGACGTATAACCCCAGGCCCGACATGACTAATATGACGGAAACTGCGACGGCGACGCGGGACATTGGCACTCCGAATGACGAGGGAACACGCCACAGGATGCCGTGAATAGGGGAAAGGTTGTCTTCCCATGACGAATACGTTGGAGTTCCGGGAAATACCCCTCCCGACATTTCCGGACTTGTCGTGACGTAACAGCTTGACCTGGAGCGCGGTCCAGCACCCAGACTCGGTCGCGACGACGGGAGGACCACATGAGATACCGCACGATCGGCGCCACCCCCGCCACCCGGCGGGAGGTCAGCGTGCTGTCGCTGGGGGCGATGCTGTTCGGCTCGGTGACCGACGAGGCGACCAGTTTCGCGATCCTCGACCGGTTCGTGGAGGCCGGGGGGACCTTCATCGACACCTCGGGCAACTACGCCTTCTGGACCGACGGCGGCCAGGGCGGGCACAGCGAGGAACTGCTCGGCCGCTGGCGGCGCTCGCGCGGCGTCGGCGCCGAGATCGTGATCGCCACCAAGGTCGGCGGCCGGCCGCTGGCCCCCGGCACGAGCTACACCGACAACCCCGAGGGGCTGTCGGCGAAGATCATCCGTGAGTCGGCCGAACGCAGCATGGAGCGGATGGGCCTCGACCGGATCGACGTCCTCTACGCGCACATCGAGGACCCCCGCACCCCGGTCGAGGAGACCGTCGAGGGCTTCGCCGCGCTGGTCGCCGAGGGCCTGGTCGGCATGCTCGGGGTCAGCAACCACGCCGCCTGGCGGGTCGAGCGGGCCCGCGCCCTGGCGGCGGCGCGGGGGCTGCCGGGCTACGAGATCCTCCAGTACGCCCACAGCTACCTGCGCCCCCGCGTGGACATCCCCGACGCGCTGTTCCGCGACGGCAACCTCGGGGCGGCGGGGCCCGACCTGATGTCGTACCTGAGGGAGGAGAAGGAGCTCGTGCTGGTGGCCTATTCGCCGCTGCTGTCGGGCCGCTACACGCGGGCCGACAAGGAGTTCCCGCCCGACTTCCGGCACCCGGGCGTGGACGCCCGGCTCGCCAGGGTGCGGGAGATCGCCGCCGAGACGGGGGCCTCCGTCAACCAGGTCGTGCTGGCCTGGCAGATGGGGCACGAGGTGCCGATCATCCCGCTGGCGGGCGCCTCGTCCCTGGCCCAGCTGGAGGAGAACCTGGCGGCCGTCGACCTGGAGCTGACGGCCGAGCAGCGGGCGGCGCTCGACGCGACCCACTAGCTAGCCTGGGGGGATGCGGAAGATCGTCATCATGTCGGCGGTGTCGCTCGACGGCTACATGGAGGGTCCCGGCCGGGACATCTCCTGGCACCGCGTCGACGCCGAGCTGCACCGCCACTTCAACGCCCTGCTCGCGCCGCTGAGCGCCTTCATCGACGGCCGGGTCACCCACGAGCTGATGGCCGATTACTGGCCGACCGCCGCCGACGACCCGGCGGCCTCCCGCGAGACCGCCGACTTCGCCCGGATCTGGGTCGCCAAGAAGAAGTACGTCTTCTCCCGCACCCTCCGCGAGGACCGCTGGAACACCGAGGTGGTGCGGGAGCTCGACCCCGAGTGGGTCAGGGAGCTCAAGGCGACGCCGGGGGCCGACATGGCGCTCGGCGGGGCGAACCTGATGGCCCAGTTCATGCGCCACGGCCTGGTCGACGAGTACCGGCTCTTCCTGAACCCGGTCGTGGTCGGCGGCGGCACCCCGCTGTTCCCGCCCGGCCTCGTCATGGACCTGCGGCTGATCGAGACCCGGCCGTTCGGCGACGGCGTGGTCGAGCTGACCTACCGGCCGGGCCCGAACAGGTCGTAGAGGGCGACCAGCAGCGCGGCCACCACGAAGGCCGACGAGGTGAGCATGGCGATCTGGAAGCTCTCCGCCCAGTTCCCGCGTGAGGTCGCCAGGTGGGCGAAGTAGACCGCGCCGACGGCCGCGATCCCGGCGGCCGAGCCGATCCGCTGCCAGGTCTGCAGCACCCCGCCCGCGCTGCCGGCCCGCCCGACCGGCACGTGGCTGAGCGTGAGGGTCTGGTTGGGCGAGATGACGAGCCCGCTGCCGACGCCCGACAGCAGCAGCGGCCCGGCCGCCGCCCACCCGGCGTGCTGGCCGGGCACCTCGTGCACGGCCAGCATCGTGGCCACGAACCCGACCGCCACGATGAACAACCCCCACGCGACCAGCGCCCGGCCGTAGCGGTGCACCAGCCGCCCGCTGATCCCGGCGGAGATGCCCGAGCCCACCGCGAACGGCACCGAGGCGAGCCCGGCCATCAGCGCCGAATACTGCAGGCCGTTCTGCAGGAACAGGGTGAACACGAAGAAGATCGCGGTGAACCCGGCGAAGTAGAGCACGCCGATCAGCCCGCCGAGCGTGAACGCCCGCGACCGGAACAGGTCCATGTGCACCAGCGGCTCGATGCGCCGGGCCGCCCGCAGCTCCCAGACGGCGAACCCGGCCAGCACGACCACTCCGGCGGGGACGAGCAGCCACTTCGGCGCGCCCGGCCACTGCTGGTTCTGCAGGAACGGCAGCAGCACCAGCAGCAGCCCGCCCGCCAGCAGCACCACGCCGACCGGGTCGAACCCCGCCTTCAACGTCCGGCGCGTGTTCTCGGCGGGCAGCAGCCGCAGCGCGAACGGCAACGACAGCAGGCCGATCGGCAGGTTGACGTAGAAGACCCAGCGCCAGCCGTTCTCCTCGCCGAAGAGCTGGATCAGCACGCCGCCCAGCAGCGGGCCCACGGCGGTGGACAGGCCGATCACCGCGCCCAGGTAGCCGAAGGCCCGGCCGCGCTCCGCACCCTGGAACATCTCCTGGATGTAGCCGCTGACCTGCGGCATCATCAGCGCGCCCGCCGCCCCCTGCACCAGCCGGGCGACGATCAGCCACCACTCGTTCTGGGCCGCGCCGCAGGCCGCGCTCGCGACGGTGAACAACACGATGCCCCACATGAACACCGCCCGCCGGCTGCGCGCGTCGCCCAGCCGCCCGCCCGGGATCAGAGCGAGGCCGAAGGCGAGGGCGTAGCCGGACACCACCCACTGGAGGCCGCTGTCGCTGGCGCCGATCCCCGCCTGGATGTCGGGCAGCGCCACGTTGACGATCGAGACGTCCAGCAGCGTCATGAACGCCGGGACCAGGCAGACGGCCAGGGCACGCCAGCGACGGGGATTCATACCCCGTCCACTGCCCCCACCTGGGGATTCACCAACCCTCCGACAGGGTGCGGGCCAGCGCGGCGGCGAAGAAGGCGGCGCTGTCCTCCGTCAGCACCATCGGCGGCTTGATCTTCAGGATGTTCAGGTGGTCGCCGGTCGGCTGCACGACCACGCCGAGCTCCAGCATCCGGTCGCAGATCGCCGAGGTCTCCTCGGTGGCCGGGGAGCCGTCGGGCCGGGTCAGCTCGACGCCCATGTAGAGGCCCAGGCCGTGCACCGCGCCGATGATCGGGTGCTCGGCGGCCAGACTCTCAATCAGGTCGCGCAGGCGGTCGCCGACCCGGGCCGCGTTGGCCTGGAGGCCCTCCTCCTCGATGACGTCGAGCACGGTCAGGCCGGTGACGCAGCTGACCGGGCTGCCGCCCGCGCTGGAGAAGAAGTAGCCCACCCTGCGGTAGGTCTCGGCGATCTCCCGGGTCGTGATGACCGCGCCCAGCGGATGGCCGTTGCCCATGGCCTTGGCGATCGTGATCACGTCGGGGACGACGCCCTGCTGCTCGAAGCCCCAGAAGTGGCGGCCGAGGCGGCCGTAGCCGACCTGGACCTCGTCGGCGACGCACAGACCTCCGTGGGCGCGGACCTTCTCGTAGACGGCCGACAGGTAGCCGTCGGGGAGCGGGATGCCGCCCGCGTTGCCGTAGAAGGCCTCGGCGATGAAGCCCGCCGGTTCGCCGATCATGGCGAGGGCCTTGGCGAGGGCGTCGGGGTCGCGGTGCGGGGCCGGGACCGGGCGCACCCAGGCCGGGCGGGTGGCCATCGCGTTCGGGTTGTCGGCCGTGGACGTGCTGACGGCGTCGGAGGCCGTCGTCCAGCCGTGGTAGGCCTCGGCGACGCAGAGCATCTCCTCGCGGCCGGTGGCGACCTGGACCAGCCGCAGCGCCAGGTCGACCGCCTCGGAGCCGCTGTTGACCAGGAAGACCGTGTCGAGCGGATCGGGGGCCAGGTCGGCCAGCCGCCGGGAGAAGTCGGCGATGGCGCGGTAGTTGAACCGCGAGTTGGTGTTCAGCAGGGCGAGCTGCCGCGACACCGCCTCGGTGAGGCGCGGGTGGGCGTGCCCGATCGCCGCGACGTTGTTCACCATGTCGAGGTAGGTGCGGCCGTGCACGTCGGTGAGGTGCTGCCGCCAGCCGCGCTCGATCCGGGGCGGGTCGGCGTAGTAGTGCTCCTGGACGGCGGCCAGCGCGTCGCGGGTGAAGGGGGCCGGTTCGGGGGCCGGGCGGATGCCGAACAGGGGGCCCGGGTCGGGGCAGACGGCCTGCCAGGCGGCCGCCTCCTCGGGGGTGACGAAGGCCGGGGGTTCGAGGTCGCGTACCGAGCAGAGGGTCGCGTAGACCGGACCGGAGACGGCGCCGATCTGGTCGCCGGCGCGGACCGGACCCTCCCACATCTCGACCCCGCTCAGCCGCAGGTCGAGGGTGGCGCCGTGCAGCACCCCCAGATGCACCTCGCCGTCGAAGGGCGCGTGCACCGCGGTGCCCGCCGGGAGGCGCGACTCGACGCCGAGCGGGACCGTCGCGGGCGCGTCGAAGGAGTGGATCCGGGTCTCGGTCAGCCGGGGCTCGCCGGCCCGGTGGGCGACGCCCTCTTCCGGCGTGTACGTCTCCAGCACCCCGCCCGGCAGCTCGCCCGTCACCGACAGGTCCCGCACCGGCAGCACCGGCACGATCGGCGCGCCCGAGAACCGGGCCGGCGGACTCTCCCGGAACGCCGCCTCGGCCACCTCGAACGGCAGGCTCAGCGCGGTCTCGAAGGCGCGGAACTCGGCGTCCTGCCGCTCGGTCGCGTAGTCGTTGTCGGGCTCCAGCAGCGCCTGGTGGACCCCGCTGACCACCAGCACCGCCGTGCGGGCCACGATCGCCGGCCAGAGCGCGGCCAGTTCGTCGCCGCTCAGCGGCACCACCCGCTGGAAGGCGCGCACCGCCGGGAGGATCGCCAGCGGCCGTTCGGGCGCGTGGTGCAGCAGCGACGCGCAGGTCACCGCGAGCTCGCCGACGATCCAGCCGTGCCCGAGGTCGCCGAAGTCGATCACGCCGTCGGGCACCGGACGCCCGTCGCGGCCGATCGAGCAGACCACGTTGTCGTCGGTCAGGTCGCCGTGGACGGCCTGCGTCCGCAGGTCGCCCGCCAGGGCGTCGAGCCGGTCGCAGGCCAGGTCGGCGGCCCGGCGCACCAGGTCGCGGCCGGTCGACAACGAGCCGATCATCTGGTCGATCTCGGTCCGGGCCCGGCGCAGGTCCCATTGGGAGACGCGGTCGAGGCCGGGGTGGTCGAGGTCGGCGAGGTTGGCCGCGAGCCGCCCGGCCAGGTCGCCGAGCCGTCCGACGACCACGGGCGCGAGGTAGGCGTGCTCGATCAGGGGCCGGCCGGGCACGAAGGTCAGCAACCGGGCCCGCAGGCCGTCGCCGAACCGGGCGACGTAGCCGCCCTCGGCCGCGGGTTGCGGTTGGGGCACCCTCATCCGGTCGCGGAGGTGCAGCAACGCGGCGTCCTGGGCGTCGAGTTCGGCGTCGGTGTAGCCGGTGTTGGCGACCTTGAGCAGGTACCGGCCGTCGACGACGTAGTTGCGGTCCTGATTGCTGCCGACCTCCCTGACCTCGCCGCGGACGCCGAAGCAGGTGTCGGCGATCTCTCGGGCCTGGTCGAGGGTCACATCAGGACGGACGACGTTCATGTGCCGACATTTCCGGTCATGTCGCTCAGTCTTGCATCGCCGGACAAACCGAAGTGATCGGAGTTGTCACCGTTTCGGTAGATAGCTCTTCTTTGCCGGATCGGCGAGCATGAGGCGGCCGATTCGGGGGCCGTCGATGGAGGGGATATTCCGCGTGCGCAGCGATGCTTCGATCCCGAGCTATGAACGACTCTTCGGAGAACTCGATCTACGGACGGGAGATGAGGCGCGCTCGGTCTACTCGCCCGCGGCCTATCTGACCGACCTGCTCACGTTCCTGCAGGAGACCTTCCACGACGTCTCCCTGCTGGGCCGCCGTCCCGGCATCGGGAAGATCCGGCTCGACGAGGAGAACACCTCCACGACGGTGCCCTACCTCGACATCGTCAACGAGGTGCTGGAGGCGCTCGTCGGCGACGACCCCTACGTGCGGCTGACCGAGCTGAAGCACCCGCTCGCGCTGCCGTTCTCGCTCGACGCCGCCAGGTTCACCACCTACCTCCGCCACCTGGGCGTCGACCCCGTCGAGTTCTACCGGCTGTTCGCCGCCAAGGTCGACCGCGACCGGGTCGCCCGCGACTACCTGGGCCTGACCGGAGACGACGTCAAGGTCATCGCCACCCCGCGCGAGGACGCCGCCGGGCTGGCCGAGGCCTACGGGCTCGGCGACCAGCCGATCTCGGTCCTCTACGACGTCGAGCGGTTCCTGGAGGCCGCCTCGCTCACCGGCGCGGAGCTGACCGAGCTCCTCTACGGCGACCCCGATCTGGACCGTTCCCTCACCGGCACGTTCGTGCACCAGGGCGCCGTGGTCGAGGTCGCCGCCGACGGCCGGACGCTGGAGCTGCGCGGCGGCGGCGACCCGCCCGACGTCTGGTTCGACCGGGCCCACCGGTTCATCCGGTTGGCGAAGAAGACCGGCCTGTCGTTCACCGACCTCGACCGGGTCGTCGGCGCGTTCACCTCGACCCTCGAACGCGAGACGTTACGCGCGGTGGCCGCCGCCACCCACCTCCACCGCACCCACGACGTCCCGTTCGACCTGGTCGAGACGCTGACCACCCGCACCCTCCCGGCCGAGGTCGGCGAGCGCCCCCGCCCGGCGGGCGACATCCTCGCCCCGCAGAACCGGACGTTCCGCCGCGAATTGGCACGTTCCATCGACATGGCCGAGTCGGAGCTGGTCGACACCGTCCGCCGGTTCCGCGACCGCTACGCCGGGCCGCTGGAGGAGAGCCCGTTCGACCGGGAGATCAGCCGCGCCTCGATCGTCGTCCTCCACCGGGTCGCCCGGCTGACCGGCCACCTCGGGCTCTCGGTCGCCGAACTGTTCGCGGTGCTGACCGCGCTGGAGAACGACCCCGCCATCGAGCGCCACTCGACCTTCCCGGTGCTGCCGGTGCTCGCGCCCACCTCGGCCGACGTCTACCGCATGCTCGAACGCGACGACGACCCGGTCTCCTCGCTCTGGCTGGCCCAGACCCTCGTCGAGGTGGTCGGGTGGATGCGGACGTGGGGCTTCGCGGGGGAGGACCTCACCGGCATCCTCGGCGAACCGGCCACGCCGGAGTCGGCGGCCGAGCAGGCCGAGGTCGTCGCCTCGATCGCCGACCAGTTCGCGGCCGTCGCGCTGACCCCCGAGGTGTTCGTCTCCGACCGGTTCGACGAACGGGCCGCCCGGGTGATCCACGAGGCGCTGGCCGCCCGCCGCGACGGCGTGGTCTCCCCGCACGACCCGCGCCTGCTGCGGCTCGACCCGGCGGTCGTCGCCACCGCCGCCTACCGGGCGGTCGACGACCTCGGCGTGCTGGCGGCGGGCGACTTCGAAGGGCTGGGGCTGGCCGACCGGCTGACGTCCAAGATCTTCGCCAACCTGGTGATCCGGGGCGTGCTGCGGCCCGACGGGCTGCTCGCCACCGAAGACCTGCCCGAGCAGCTGACGCTCGCCGGCGACTTCGCCGTCCACCGCGACGAGCTGTTCGCCGTCATCGCCGGGCTCCAGGGGGCCTTCTACCCCTCCGACCTGGCGAGCGCGCTGCCGCAGCTGACCGAGGCCGAGCGGGCCGAGCTCTACGACAACCTGGTCCACAACGGCCACCTCGCCGACGAGGGCGACGTCACCGACCCCGACTTCTTCGCCGAGCCGGTCAACGTGACCGAGTTCCGGGTGAACGCGCCGCTCGACGACGTGGCCCCGGCCGTGCTCGCGCTGCTGCGCGACCGGGTGGCGGCCTTCCGCGCGGCCCGGATCGAGCTCGACCGCGCCGCGTTCGCCGAGCTCAGGCTGACCGCCGAGCAGCTCGACTCGCTCACCCAGAGCCTGCGGTTCAACGGCTTCCTCGACGCCGACCTGTGCTTCACCGACAAGGCGGCGCTGGCCGTGCTCGACGTCGCCGACTTCGGGATCGCGCTGGAGTTCTATCCGGTCCGCCGGGTCGTCCTCGACGCGATCAAGGCGCAGCTGGCCGCCGTCAAGGCCGAGATGCACCTGGTCGCCCCCGACGACTTCGCCGCACTCGCCGACGCCGCTATGGCGGCCCGCGTGGTGGCGCGGCTGGAGGGGCCGATCACCCGGGGCGGGCGCATCCACGAGGAGCTGCGCGCCGAGCTCGACGACGCCGACGGCACCGTCGACCTGGGTGAGGGCTTCACCGCCGGAGACGGGGAGCTGGTCTTCGAGCGCATCGCGGCGCTGACCCGCGCCCAGGCCCCCTACCGGATCGACCTCGCCGCCCTGGCCGAGCTCGGCTTCGACGACGACGAGCGGCCCCGGCTGGTCGAGATGCTGGTCGAGGCCGGGCACCTGACGCCGTCGCTGGCCGTTCCCGAAGGCCGGATCGGCTACTTCCGGCAGATCACCAGCGCGCTCGACTTCACCCTGCCGGGCGTCGACGACTACGCCAAGGACGTCTTCTTCGTGTTGCACGCCACCGCGAAGGAGCAGCTGGCCGCCATCACCGAGATCGCGGCCACCCTCGGCGACCTCGCCGGCCGCCAGCACCGCACGCTGCTCAACGTGCTCCAGGACGTCTTCGGGGTGTCGTCGCAGGTCGTCGAGGCCATCGGCGCGGCGGTCGCGCCCGGCGCCCTCGACGTGCTGGTCGCCCCCGCGGCCGACGGGACGGCCGGGCCCGACTTCCGCCGGGTCTACCGGCGGCTGCGCCGTTTCGCCCGGCTGGCGGCCAAGCTCGGCCTCGACGTCGACGAGGTCGCCGTCGCCTTCCGCGACCAGGACCTGGCCGGGAAGTTCCCCGAGCCGCTCGCGCTGCCGCGTGGCGTCGACCGCTTCGACGCCCTGCTGAGCGGCCACGACGGGCTGATCCACCTGTTCCGGGGCGCGTCCTACTGGACCTACTCCGCCGCCGGCCACGAGCTCGCCGACCAGCGGCCGAAGGCGCTCACCGAGTTGTCGCCCCGCTTCTCCGGGCTGACCGCGATCGACGCCGCGTTCACCCGCGACGGCGTCGACTGGCTGGTCGGCCGGGGCGACGACGGCAGGTCGCACGCCTTCACCCGCGCGAAGGGCGAGAAACGCTGGGCCCCGAAGGCCCAGACCTGGGGCTCGGTGCGCAACGGCTTCACCGCCCCCAAGAAGATCGACGGCGCCTACGTCGACGCCGAGGGCCACACCCACCTGTTCACCGGCGACCAGTACCTGCGCTACTCGGCCGACGGCCCGTTCACCGTGGCCGACGAGGGCTTCCCGAGGTCGATCGCCGAGTGGTGGCAGGGCGAGACCCCGCTGCCCGAACGGTTCCGCGACGCCGTCGACGCCGTCTTCCACGGCCACGACGGCCGCACCCACGTCTTCTCCGGCGACCGCACCTTCGACGGCCGCCAGGAGCAGCCGATCACCGACCGCTGGGGCCGCGTCCGCAACACCTTCGACGGCGCGACCAGCGTCGACGCCGCCTACGCCGACGGCGAGGGCTACCTGCTGTTCGCCGGGAACCAGGTGGTCCGCTACACCGACAACCCCGAGAACGACGGGGTCCGGGTCGCCGACGGCTACCCGCAGCGGATCGAGACCTGGTGGCCGGGCCTGCCGGTCAAGTTCGAGAGCGCCGTCGAGGCGGCGTTCGCGGCCGGCGACACCGTCCACCTGTTCAAGGACGGCCGGACCGTCGCGCTGCCCGGCGGCCAGATCCGGCCGACCGCCGAGGTCTGGGGCGTGCCGAACGAGGCGCTGCCCGGCGGCCGGGTCGACGCCGCGTTCGTCGGCCTCGACGGGAAGACCTACCTGTTCAGCGGCGACCGGTACATCCGCTACTCCTCGGCCGACTACTCGGTCGTCGACCCCGGCTACCCGAGGGCGATCGAGGGCGACTGGGGCGGGCTCGACCGGGTCGACGCCGCGTTCGTCATGGACGGCTCCGCCCACCTGTTCGGCCCGGTCGGCCTGATCCTCGACCTGCCGGCCGACTACGAGGCCGAACTCGCCGACGGGAACTGCTCGCCCGCGCTGCGCCGCCGCCTCCAGGCCCACGGCGTCACCGTCGCCGCCACCGCCCCGGTCACCGGGGCCGCGCCGCAGTGGGAGGTGGGCGCCGAGGGCGGGATCCGGCTGACCATCCGCCGCGTCGGCGACCGCATCAAGGTGTACGGCGACGACACCCCCTTCTACGTCCGCTACTCCACCCGCGACTACACCCGGCCCGACGAGGGCTACCCGAAGCCGCTGGCCGAGAACTGGCTGAACCTGCCCGACGCGTTCGGCTCGATCGACGCCGTCTTCACCGGCCGCGACAACGAGACCTGCCTGTTCAGCGGCGGAGACTTTGCCGTCTTCGACAACCGCCACCGCTGGTGGTCGGAGCCGAGGCCGCTGACCAGCAGGTGGGACAGCATCCCGTTCGAGACGGTCGACGCCGCGTTCGTCGGCAAGGACGGCAAGACCTACGTCTTCTCCGGCCCCGACTACGTGCGCTACTCCACCGCCGACTACACCGAGATCGACGACCGCTACCCGGCCACGACGGCCGGCTTCTGGGGCAACGTCGTCAACACCATCCAGCGCACCGGCCGGGTCGACGCGACGCTGGTCGTCGACGTGACCGAGAAGGCCGACGGGATCGAGTCGACGCACACCTACACCTATCTCTTCTCCGGCGCGCAGTACGTCCGCTACCGCGACCACGACTACGACCACGTCGAGTTCGGCTACCCGAAGGCGCTGTCGTCGCTGAAGTCGGAGCCCCGGCTGAAGGCGCTGACGGTCGAGCTCGACGGGGTCGACGCGGCGTTCGCCGACGGCCGGACCGTCTACCTGTTCCGGGGCGACCGGTGGCACGCGGTCTCCGACTCCCTCACCCGGTCGTACGAGCTCCCCGGCGTCACCGCCGCCTACGTCGACCACGGCTCGGTCATGGTGCAGACCTCGGCCGGGTGGCGGCGGCAGCACGCCCTCGAAGGGCCCGCGTCCGGCGCGGAGACCCGGCCGCTCGCGCTGCGGACCGTGCCGGCCGACTACCGCAGCGGCCTCGACGCCGTGCTGACCGGGGCCGACGGGAACGTCTACCTGTTCAAGGGCCCGATGTGCTTCAACACCGCCATCGGCAAGGACTACCCGCTCGACGAGGAGTGGGGCCGTCCGCGCAACACGATCTACCAGGACAACGCCGTCGACGCCGCGTTCGTCGGCCGCGACGGGCGCACCTATCTCTTCTCCGGCGACCAGTTCGTCGTCTACGGCGACTCGCCCGACGTGATCGACGGCGAGCCGAAGCCGATCGCCGACCACTGGGGCGGGCTGACCGGGGTGCGGCTGGCCTACTACCGCGACGGCAAGACGTACGTGTTCGAGCACCCCGACGCCTCCGGCATGATGCGGCACCTCGTCTACTCCGGCGACGAGGGGGCGTACACCACCCCCGACCCGGGTTACCCGACGCTGACCGACGAGACGTTCTGGAAGGCGCCCGACGGGTTCCCGATGCCCGACGCGGTGCTGTTCGAGGGCGACACGATGGTGCTGCTCGCCGGGGAACGCTGCGTGCAGTTCAGCGAGGCGACCGGGTTGTGGTCCTACCCCCGGCCGATCGAGCGGGTGTGGCGCGGCTTCTCGGTCGCGACCGGCGACCGGCTGCGGTCGGCGTTCACCGGGGCCGACGGGGCGACGTACTTCTTCTTCACCGAGACCTGGACCCGGTACGCCGACCGCGCCTTCTCCGCGCCGGAGGAGATCCGGGCCCGGTGGGGCCGGTCGGTCAACCCGTTCGGCTCCCGCGTCGACGCCGCCGTGGTCTTCGGCGGGCACACCTACCTGTTCGGCGGGTCGCAGTACGTGCGCTACACCGGCACGGAGTATCGCCACACCGACCCGGGCTACCCCAAGCCGATCTCGGTCGAGCTGCGCCGGGAGGCGGCGTTCGCCGGGCTGCCGGAGGCGTTCGAGGACGCCGTGCTGAACACCCCCGTGGCGGCGGCGGTCGCCAACGGCCGCACCGCCCACCTCGTCGTCGGGAGCACCGTGTTCGCGGTGTCGACGGCCCTGACCGCGAGCTATCCGCTCGGGCTGCTCGGCCGGGTCCGCAACACCGTGGCCGACCGGCGGAAGGTCGACGCCGCGCTGGTGCGCGACCGGCACACCTACCTCTTCTCCGGCGACCAGTACGTGCGCTACACCGGCGGCGACTACCTCTACGTCGACGAGGGCTTCCCGCGCACGATCGAGGCCGACTGGACCGGCCTGCCGCCCGAGTTCGGCGACGGGGTCGACGCCGCGTTCCTCCGGGAGGGCGTCGTGCACTTCTTCAAGGGCACGAGGTTCACCGCCGACGGCGTGCTCGGCGAGGTCGCCACCACGTTCGGGAGGATCCGCAACGACTTCGCCGACGGCTCGACCGTCGACGCGGCGTTCGTCACCCCGCGCGGCGAGCTCTACGTCTTCCGGGGCGGCCAGTACGTGCGCTACTCCTCGGCCGACCTGAAGCACGCCGACGAGGGCTTCCCGCGGACGATCCGCGACGACTTCGGCGACCTGCCCCGCACCTTCGAAGACGGCGTCACCGGCGCGTTCACCCTGGGTGAGGCCACCTACCTCGTCCACGACCTGGAATACGTGCGCTACTCGGGCCGCCTCGACGTGGTCGACCGCACCTTCCCGCAGCTGTTCCGGCACCGGTGGTCCGACGCCGCCGACTACCGGCTGTCCGACGTCCACACGATCACCGAGTTCGCCGACCTGAGCCGCCGCCACGGCGGGCTCGCGGAACTGCTGGCCAAGGGCGCGGCGGAGCCGTACGAGAAGCTGGCCGAGATCTTCCCCTGGGACGTCGAGGAACTGCGCTGGGCCAAGCGCAACGCGGGCCTGATCACCGAGTTCCCCGTCGAGGACGAGCGTTTCGAGATCGAGTTCCTGCTCAAGCTGGTGCGCCTGTTCGCGGTCGCCGCCAAGACCGGGGCGGGGCCGTCCAAGCTCCACGGCGCGACCGCCGACACGCTGGAGGCGCTGCTGCCCGAGGCCGTCGCGCCCCTGGCGCACGGCGACCTCAACGTGCTCAGGCGCGACGCGCTGGTCCCGGCCGTGCTGCACCTGCACCCCGACCTCGCCACCGCCGCCCAGATCTACGAGCACGCCCTCATCGACGTCGAGATGGGCCGGGAGGGCGTCACCTCGCGGGTGCGGGAGGCCATCGCGGCCACCCAGCTCTACCTGCACCGCTACCTGCTCGACCTGGAGGAGCTCACCGCGGAGGAGGACGTCAAGCCGAAGCTGCGCAGCTGGTGGACGTGGCTGAAGAACTACCGGATCTGGGAGGCCAACCGGAAGGTCTTCCTCTACCCGGAGAACTACATCCGCCCCGAGCTGCGCGACACCAAGACCCCGGCGTTCAAGGAACTGGAGGACGACCTCCTCCAGGGCGAGATCACCGCCGACTCGGTGCAGCGGGCCTACAAGCGCTACCTCGACGAGTACACCGAGGTCAGCCGCCTGGCCATCGCCGGCGCCTACGTCTACAAGGCCGACGACGACGCCGAGGGCACCCGCCAGCTGGTGCTGTTCGGCCGCACCCGCACCGAACCGCGCCGGTGGTACTTCCGCGAGGCCGAGTTCCGCGACGGCGAACGCCTGTCGGCCAGCTGGGAGCCGTGGTCGCGCGTCGACGTGCAGATCGAGGCCGAGCAGGTGCACCCCGTGCACGCCTTCGGCCGGGTCTTCGTCTTCTGGACGGTCGTCGAGTCGGTCGCCCCCGAAGACACCGGCAAGACCGTCCTCACCACCACGACCAAGGGTGACGAGCAGAACGTGTCGGCCCCGCCGCCCAAGAAGCGGGTGCGGGTCTGCTACTCCTTCCAGAACCTCAACCGCGAGTGGGTCGCCACCCAGACCCTCCCGCCCGGCGCCCTGCACGATGGCGTGATCGTCATCGAGGAGTTGTCGGTGCAGGCGTCGTCGACCGTGCCGGGCGCCGGCGTCCACGACTCGATCGTGGTCGCGGCCACCTACCGGGCCGGCGGGACGCAGTACACCCGCTCCCACGCCCTCACCCCCGAGCTGTACGCCATCCCGATCTCCGCGCCGACCCCGATGCCGCGCCTGATCGACCCCCGCAAGGTGTTCGCCGAGACGGTCGGCGGCGTGGTCCGGTTCAACATGCCGGCCGAGTCGACCGACGGGCCGTGGTTCAGCGTCGACCACAAGGGCGGCAGCTTCCTGGTCCGCCCGATGATCGCCGACCCCGGCGAGGACGCGCCGGTCCTGGCGCTGAAGGAGAACAACCACCGGCTGCCCGGCCAGGGCGGCGACCGGACCGGCGCCGCGCAGTGGGCGAAGATCGACGCCGGGTTCCAGCTCGGCGACTCGCGCTACTACTTCAACGGCGGCGACTTCGTCGTGATCAAGCCCACCGGCCCGGTCCGCACCACCACGGAGAAGATCGCCGACCGGTGGGGGAACGTCACGGACTCCGAACTGGCCCAGACCGGCCGGGTCGACGCGGTCCTGGTGCGCGGCGACCACCACTTCATCTTCACCGGTGCGGAGTACTACCGCTTCACCGGCCTGAACCGGATGGACCTCGGCTATCCGAAGGCCATCAGGACCAACCCCGACCAGCTGCCCACGTGGACCTCGGTCGACGCGGCGTTCACGATGGGCCGGACCGAGTACTTCATCAACGGCTCCGACCTGGTCACCCGTGACCTCGACACCGGCGCGTTCTCCTCGGCCAAGGTGGCGGCGCGCTGGGGCGTCAAGCCGAGGGTGCTGGCCACCCTCACGCGGGGCACGACGCTCTTCCTGTTCTTCGGCACGACGTACGCGCGCTTCTCCGACGTCGCCAACACGGCCCCCGACAAGGACTATCCGCGCGACCTGGCGGGCAACCCCGACCAGCTGCCCACCGACCGCAAGATCCGGTCGGCGATCGACATGAACGGCACGCCCTACTACTTCGGCGACGACACCTACACCGTCGGCGCCGACGCCACCGCCCGGCCGACCCGCCCGCTCGGCCGGATCTCCACCGGGCTCAACACCGGCGCCTCGGTCGACGCCGCCTACGTCGACGTCCGCACCGACGGCACCTACCTCTACCTGGTCAGCGGCCTCGACCTGTTCCGCTACAAGGTGAGCGGGTCGGAGATCCCGGCCGTCGCCGACGCCGGCTACCCCAAGACGCTGCCGCAGCGGATCGACGGCACCTTCCGGCGCGACGACCAGCGCTACGTCTTCGCCGGCGACTCCTACACGGTCATCCCCGCCGACCGGGAACTCACCGCGATCAAGGACTTCATCCCGATCGAGGGCAACTGGCGCTCGCTGCCGCCCGCCTTCGCCACCACCTACAACGGCATGATGGACGCCGACGCCGAACTGCTGCTCTTCCTCGGCCCGAACTACCAGAGCAACCCGAAGGGCGGCGTGCTCCAGCGGCCCATCGAGTGGGCCTCGCTGAAGCACGAGATCGTCCGGCTCACCTCCAGCACCGCGTTCGAGCTCAACCGGCGGCTGCTGGTCGGCGGGGTGCCGGCGCTGCTCGCGCCGGAGACGCAGGAGATCGACGAACTGCCCGCCTTCAGTACGAAGACCTCCGGCTCCACCACCATCCAGGTGCAGCCCAACATCGACGGCGTGCCGGTGAGCAGCCACCTCGACTTCCAGAGCGCCAACGGCCGCTACTACTGGGAGATCTTCTTCCACGCGCCGATGCTCATCGCCCAGGCGCTCAACGCGGCCCAGCGCTTCGAGGACGCCAAACGCTGGTACGAGTACGTCTTCGACCCCACCGAGCCCGACCGCTACTGGCGCTTCCTGCCGTTCCTCGCGATCGACCTGCGGGCGCTCGTCGAAGGCTGCCGGATCGACCTGCGCAACCTGCCCGCCCAAGTCGGGGTCGACATGGCCCCGCTGCTGGCCGACCTCGAGACGCTGGCCCCGCTGTTCGACCACGCCCGCGCCTGCACCGACGCCGACGAGACCCTCCTCGACGGCCTGGCCGCCCGCGCGGAGCCGTTCGCGGCCTACGACCGGCTCCGCGAGAAGGCCGGCATGATCGCCCGCCTGCGCCGCCAGTACGACCTCATGGGCGACCGGGGCGCGCTGCTGAAGAGCTACCTCGACGACCCGTTCGACCCCCACGCCATCGCCGCGCTGCGGCCCACCGCCTACCGGCGGGCGGTCGTGATGGCGTACGTCGACAACCTGCTCGACTGGGGCGACCTGCTGTTCCGGCAGTACACGATGGAGTCGGTCGACGAGGCGCGGATGCTCTACATCCTCGCCCACGACCTGCTCGGCGACCGGCCGCAGGGCGTCGGGCGGCGGCACCTGCCCATCGCCCGCACCTACGAGGAGCTCGACCCGGCCGACGAGAGCGACCCCTACGCCGAGCGCGTCACGGCGGGCGGCAGCCTGCTCGACGGCATGGGCGCCATCCACCGGGGCGTGGCCGACGGCTACTTCTTCATCCCCGGCAACGCCGTGCTCGGCGAGTACTGGGACCGGGTCGAAGACCGGCTGCGCAAGATCAGGGCCTCGCTCGACATCCTCGGCGTCAGCCGCCCGCTGCCGCTGTTCGAGCCGCCCGCCGACGTGATGGCGCTGGTCAGAGGGGCCGCCGCCGGGCTCACCCCCGACCAGGTCGGCGCGGGCCTGGCGGGTCCGGTGCCGCACTACCGGTTCGGCTTCCTGCACCGCAAGGCGCAGGACCTCGTCGACCGGCTGCGCGCCTTCGGCGGCGAACTGCTCGGCGTGCTCGAACGCCGCGACGGCGAGGAGCTGTCGATCCTGCAGAACAAGCAGGAGGCGAACATCCGGCAGATGAGCCGGGCCGTCCGCGAGGCGCAGGTCGAGATGGCCACCGAGTACCTGTCGCAGATGGAGGCCGCCCGCGAGGCCGCCCTGGCGCGGCAGAAGTACTACGAGAAGCAGATCGCCGACGGGCTGACCTCGCTCCAGCGCTCGCAGCTCGACATCATGACGGCCGCCGCCGCCTCCCACCTGACGGGCGCGGGCCTGAAGGTCGGCGCGGTCATCGCGTACGCCGCGCCGCAGGTGCTGGCCGGTCCGTTCATCTTCGGCACGATGATCGGCGGCGAGCAGGTCGGCAAGGCCATGGAGACCGGCGCCGAGATCGCCGAGGCGCTCGGCGAGGGCCTCAGCGTGCTGGGCGAGCTCTACGGCGTGCGGGTCGAGCAGGAACGCCAGGAGGCCGACTGGAACTACCAGGTCATGCTGGCCAAGGCCGACCACCGCGAACTGGGCCACCAGGTCGCCTCGGCGCGGGCGCAGCTCGTCCAGGCCCAGCGCGACCTGGAGATCATCGACCAGGAGATCGCCGATCTCGACGCGGTCGCCACCTTCCTCACCGGCAAGTTCACCAACGCCGAGCTCTACCAGTGGCAGGCCGGCCGGCTCGCCCAGATGTACTTCGCCAGCTACGGCCTCGCCCACGAGACCGCCAAGGCGGCCGAACGCGCCTACCAGTACGAACAGGGCGTGAGCGACTCCCACATCCAGCCGGTCTACTGGGAGAGCCGTCGCGCCGGCCTGCTCGCGGGCGAGGCCCTCGGCGTCGACCTCGAACGCCTCGGCAGCGCCTACGTCGCGGCCGACGGCCGGGGCTTCGAGATCACCAAGCGGATCTCGCTGCTCCAGCTCGACCCGCTGGCCGTGCTGAACCTGAAGAACGACGGCCGCTGCGAGTTCGCCCTCACCGAGGCGCTGTTCGACCGCGACTTCCCCGGCCACTACGCCCGCCGCATCAAGACGGTCTCGGTCGTCTTCGACGGACCCGAAGGCCCGCTGGAGGTGAACGCCGTGCTCACCCAGACCGGGCACAAGACGGTGCTCACCCCCGACCCGAAGGCGGTGCGCTACCTGCTCGACGCCAAGGGCGACCTACCGGAGTCCATCAGGTCGGACTGGCGGCCGAGCCAGCAGATCGCCCTGTCGGACACCGAGCAGCACCGCGACAACAACGGCCTGTTCGAGCTCCGCTTCGACGACGAGCGCTACCTCCCCTTCGAGGGCACCGGCGCGGTCTCGACGTGGAAGATGGAGGTCACCGGCCGCCGCCCGTGGGACCTCTACGACGTGACGCTGCTGGTCAAGTACACCGCCGAGCAGGGCGGCGACGTCTTCGCCAACGCGGTCAGGGGCATGCGCAAGCCGTACGCCGCCGCCCGGTACGTCGACGTCGCCGGGGAGTTCCCGGCCGAGTGGGAGGTCTTCGCCGGCGGCGGCGACCTGGTGCTGCCGCTCACGCCCGACCTGTTCCCCGACATCGTCGGCGTCCAGCTCACCGGCCTGTACGCCCGCTACGACCTGGCCGACTGGGGATCGGCCCGGCTGCTGCTGAACGGCCAGGCCGTCAACGACGGCACGATGCTCCGGGTGCCGGGGCTGCGGGCCGAGACCCTGACCTTCACCGGCGACGGCGACCGCGAGGCGCTGGCCGACGTCGGGCTGATCCTGACCTACCGGGCGGCGTGATGCTGAAGAAGAAGAAAAAGAACAAGAACAAGCAGTCCACCACCACGACGACGACACCCGCGTCCCAGACCGGGAACCGGGTGCCGTCGCCGGGCTTCAGCCTGGCCAGCGTCTTCGGCCTGGGCCGCACCCAGCCCCGCCAGCAGACCCCGCAGCAGACCACGCACCTGACCACCCACCAGACCCCGCAGCAGACCACGCACCAGACACCGCAGCAGATCCCGTCGAACACCACCACGACCACCACGACCACGACGACGATCTCGCCCCCGACACGGTGGAACCACTCCACCCCCACGCCGCGGACGAACCGGAGCGACATCACGATCCACATCCGGCGGCCCGGCGAGGGGAACTCCTCCTCCTCGGAGCGGGAGAAGGTCGTGGTGGTGCCCGACGCCCCGCAGGAGTCGGGGGAGTCGAGCGCCGACCAGGGCATCTCGCCCGAAGTGCTCCAGATGCTCGATGAGATAGAGGAGGTCCTCCAGCTCCCCGGGGCCGACGACGCCGTCTACCTGCCGGTCAGCCAGCTCGGCCTCACCCTGAAGATCGACTACACCCCGCTCCAGCGCATGGAGGACGGCGAGGAGGCCGACTTCATCGACACGCGGCTGGAACGCATCCTGGGCCGGCCTCATCCGCTCGGCGCGGCGTTCATGCACAAGTACGGCGCCCGCGACCCGCGCATGACCGTCTGGGTGATGCGGGCGTTGTGCCTGCTCTCCGACAACGCCGAGGCGCTGTCGGCCATGGGGGTCAACCCGGGGGCGGCGGTCCAGCGGCTCATCGCGATGGCCAAGAAGCAGAGCCGGCTGTCGCTCTCGGCCCCGTCGCACGGGTTCGAGATGCAGGTCCTCCAGGTCGGCGGCTTCGTCGAGGGCAAGCTGCTGTCGAGCCTGTTCCCGCCCGACCGGCCCACCTGCCTCAAGCTGCTGTCGCTCTACCACCCGGCCCGGACCGAGCGCGGCGAGGTCGTCCTCCTCCCGCCGCTCGACTTCCAGCAGCTCGGCGTCCAGATGAAGAACCTGATGCATCAGGTCGTGATGAGCGAGTGGAAGGCGTGGCGGGAGACCGGCAAGCCGATGGCGCGCCACGCCATCGAGGACATCGCCAAGGTGGCCGGCTTCCTCCAGGGCTGGCTGAAGGAACGTTTCGGCACCTTCCCGCTGGCCGCCGTCGACAGCCTCTACCACAACGGGTGGACGTACGAGAAACAGCTCGTCAGCACCCTGAGCAAACCGGGCGACGACAACGAGCTGCTCGGCTGGCTGATGAACCGGGGCCAGCTCGTCGGCTGGGGGCAGAACTACGGCGCCCCCTTCAAGACGACCAGCTACGACCCGTCCCGCAAGGAGGACCGGGAGGCGTTGCAGACGATCTACGCCGACCTGCTGGCGAACCCGCAGTTCAAGCAGGCGCTCAAGGCGGTCAGCAAGCTGACGGCCTGCTGCTCCAAGGGGCAGGGCAAGATCATGGTGCAGCCCCTGTTCCCGAGCACCAAGGTGATGAGCCGGACCCAGTTCCGCTGGCGGCAGGCCCGCACCCTGATCCACGAGTTCCTGCACGCCCTCACCCACGAGAAGCTGACCGAGGCCAGCTGGAACATCGGCGAGGGACAGGTGCTGACCGAAGGGCTGACCGACCTGCTCACCGCCCAGTTCTTCGCCCAGCTCGTGCAGGAGGTGCGGAGCAACGAGGAGATCCGGCGGCTGATCCTCGGCGACGAACCCTTCGAGGAACCCGCCGCCAAGCACCTGGAGGTCGGCTACGGCGCGGCCGGCGAGAAGGCGAAGATCATCAAGGCCCTGGTGGGCATCGACAACCTGATGGCCGCCTACTTCCTGGGCGCCGTCAAATTCATCGGCCTGTAGGTGACCTGATGCCCTTAGCCAAGACCAAACGCGACCTGCCCACCGCCCCGATCGACGTCGAGAACGACTTCCGCTCCTTCGAGTCCCGGCTGCGCGGTCCGCTGGCCTACGACGACTTCGCGTCCCGGTGGGACGACGTGGCCGGGCAGGACGCCGCCGCCCAGCGCTGGTTGCTGCACGGCCTCGACCTGCTGGTCCACAACACCGACGGGGCCGGGCCCGGCTTCGACGGCGGGCGCGCCTGCTCGCTCCTGGTCGACCAGGCCGCGAGCCGCCGCCACCAACCCGGCGACCCCGGGTTCGAGTTCGAGATCCTCACCGCCTCCGGCTGGCTGGAGACCGCCCTCCCGGCGTCGCTGGCCCGGCCGAGGCCGGCCGCGTTCTTCCCAGCCGTCGGACGGTTCGACCCCGACCGGCTCACCGACGAACTGCTCCCGCTGCTGGCCGGTCGGCTCGTCGAGGTCAGGGACGCGACCGCGGCCGAGCCCGACGAGCTCGCCGACCCCGGCCTTCTCGGGCGCGCCGCCGCGGAGATCGAGTCGCTGGTCCGCGCCGACCCGTCGATGTGGGCGATGGCGCGGGCCGACGGGCCGCTGCACGAGGGCTACGTGTTCGCCGACAACGTGCTCCCGTCGGCCGCCCGTCCGACAGGAGAGGGCGACCGGCTCGCCCACCTGCGGCAGCAGGTCCACCTGCTCGGCCGCGACCTGGCCGCCGGGGCGCTGCTCGACGGCTACGACCACGCCGTCCACCGCGAGCGGCTCGACACGCTGCTGACGGAGTGGCTGGCCGGTTCGCCCGAGCTCGACGCCCTGGTCGCCGAGCTGATCGAGGTCAGCCCGTCTCACCAGACCGGGCTGCGGAGCCCGGTCTACGTGCCGGCCACGATTCCGGACGGGCCGCACCTGCGGCGGACCCTGGCGCACGAGTTCCTGCACCGCCTCGCCCACCCCCACTACCTGGCGCGGGCCGCCGAGACGGCCGACCCGCAGATCCTGGTCGAGGGGGTCGCCGACGTGCTCACCGCCGACCTGCTGCCCGAGGTCGGCGACGTCGGCTACGGCTCCTCCGGCGCGGCCGCCGTCGAGCTCTACGAGTCGGCCGGGCCCGACCGGCTGAAGGCGGCCTACTTCCTGGGCCGCACCGAGTTCATCGGCCTGTCCTGACGAGGAGCCCCATGGCGTTCAAGAAGAGACGCAGCCTGTCCACCCCGGTCCGGCCGTCGGCCGGGCCGAGGGCCCGCTCCGCCAGCGCGCCCGTGCCGCGTGCCCCGGAGACGGAGACCGACCCGGCCGACGCGCCGGAGCAGTTCGACGTACCTGAGAACTTCGACGTACCCGAGGAGTTCGACGTACCCGAGGAGTTCGACGTACCGGAGGAGGTCGGGGACCTCCCGCCGGTGCGGTTGTGGGACGTGCCGGAACCGGCCGCGCTGCCCGGCCCGGCCTCCCCCCGTCAGCGGGACGAGACCCAGGACGCCGCCGACCGGAGATCGGTGAACTACCAGCGCGACATGGAGTTCTTCCAATCCCTGTGGGAGACCTACTACGACAGGAGCACCGGAGCCCGCGTCCACACCGTGAGCGAGCGGCTGCTCTACGGCCTGATGAGCACCGACGACCCCTTGGAGTACGCCGACTACCTGCGCGAACCGCTCGAGAAGGGTTCGGTCCTCGCCCTCGCCTCACTCGGCGTGCGGACCCAGCGGTTCGTCACCGTCCCGCAGGAGTACGCCGATCTGGCGCAGGCCGCCGAGGAGGGCGACTACTTCCACCTCGCCAACCACAAGCACCCCGCCGATCCGGGCCGGAACGCCGGGCGGGCCCGGCGCCTGGCGGTCAACGTGAAGACCCAGGAGACGGCGCTGCTGCTGGCCGGCGGGCTGACCTCACTGTTCGACGACCGCCAGGTGGGCCCCTACTTCGGGAAGGTCAAGGTCTTCCTGTCGGAGGTCGCGGTGGACAGCCCGGTGAAGACCGACAAGCTGGTGCTCTACTACCAGACCGCCGACGACGCCGTCGACGGCGGGCCCGACGTGGTCGGCGACCGCCTGCTCGAGGCGGTCAACACGATGTTGCCGCCCGACCAGGCCGTCATGATCACCAGCCCCTTCCTGTCCCGGGTCGCCACCGCGGTCACCTGGGGGGAGGAGACCCAGCACTTCGCCCCGTGGGCCGAGGGGAAGAGCTTCACCGACAGCCGCGCCGCCCTCATCAGGGAGGTCCTCGGCAACGGCAAGCCGATGGCGGACGCCAACGACCTGGCCCAGGCGGTGTTCGACGTCTTCGACGTCCAGGGCATCCCGTGGAACCAGCGCCACCGCCACAGTCAGCCGAGCTGAGGAGACCATGTCGTTCAAGAAGAAGAAGGGCGTGCCCAAGCCGTCGTCGATCAAGATCCCCTACCGGCGTCCGGTCGTGTCGGACATGGTGGCCTCGCCCACGGGGGTCCAGGAGACCCCCGCCGCGCGGGTCGGCCGCTACCGCATGAACGGCGCCCGCGACGGCCGGTTCATCAGCGACCTCTACCGCCGCTACTACGACCCGACGAAGGGCGGCGCCCGCGTCGACCTCGACGACGACACGCTGTCGGACGTCTACCGGCTGATGGGGGTCGGCGGCCCCGGCTACCTCGCCCGGCCGGTCACCCGGCGTCAGGTCGAAGACCTCATCGTGGCCGGTGAGGGGCGATGGGAGGTGGAGAACCAGTCGGGCGGGCCGTTCTCCGCCGCCCTGGCCGCCGGCGACTACTTCCGGGTGCGCAACCGCAGCCACCCCGAACCGAAGGACATGCGTTACCGCGCCCGGCGGCTGGTGGTGAACGTACAGAACCAGCAGACCGCGCTGGCGATCGGCAACGCGCTCGCCCCGCTGTTCGCCGACCCGGACATCGGGCCGAGGTTCTACCAGTTCAAGATGTACCTCTCCAACTGGGCCGACCCCCAGCGGAACGTCAAGCACGACAAGATGGTCGTCTACTACGCCATCGACCCCACGTCCGGCGGCGACGACGACGTCATCGGCGACGAGCTCGTGCGCACCATCTCCGCGGCCATCCCGCCGGGCGAGGCGGGGCAGTCCGTCAGCCCGTTCTACTCGATCATCACCCCGGGGGTCGCGTGGGCCGAGGAGGCCGAGGACTACCTGCCCGACTCCGGGGGCCGCAGCTTCACCGAGACCCGCGCCGCCGTCATCGCGCGGGTGCTGGCCGACAACCCGAAGGTGACCGGCCAGAAACAGCTCGCCGACCTGATCACGGCGGCGCTGACGAAGGAGGGCGTCGTCGAGGGGGCCCGGCACCGCCACGAGATCCCCGACAAGATCTAGACGCCGTTCAGACGCCCAGGTACTCGGTACGGCCGAAGAAGAACGCCACTTTCAGCCGGTCGGACCCGAGTTCCGCCGGCAGCGTCACCGCCGGCCCTTCGGCGGGCGCGACGCCGCCGCCGTATTCGGCGGTGAACAGGGCGACCAGGTCCTCCTCCAGCCACCCGGCCCGCGCGCGGAACCGGGGATGGGCGAGCAGATGCAGGAAGGCGTGGGTCAGCAGCGCCCGGTCCGCCGCCGGTACGCAGACCTCCCGGCCCGGCCCGTGGGAGGCGTCCCGCCTGATGAGCCGCCGCACCCGGTCGGCCAGCCGGGTGTCGGCGTCGAGTACGGCCGGGTCGCCGCCGAGCGTCGTCACGTAGGCCGCCCGCGCCGCCGCGTCGTCGGGCAGCTCGACGGAGTCGCGGACGCGGGCGCCCAGGTCGAAGCCGTCGTAGAGCGGGCCGTCGTAGCGGTTGCCGGGGAACTCGGCGCGCAGCCCGGCCTGGACGGCGGCCCCCAGGTCGGCCGCGGCGAACAGGTCGAGCCCGCCCTCGGGGGCGGCGGCGAGCCGGCGGTCGACCTCCTCGGAGACCCAGTCGCGGTCGGCCGGTTCGACGGAGAGCTCGACGGGTTCGGGCAGGGTGAGCGTGGCGGGGAAGACCGCCTCGGTCCAGCCGCTCACCGCCAGCACCTCGTGCTCGAAGGCGTCGTCGCCCGGTTCGGCGGCGTAGCGGCGGGCGTGCCCGACCAGCCGCGCCACGGCGGGCGCCCGCTGGTAGTCGGCCGGCCGGCGCGTCAGCAGGTGGAGGGCGTGCATCAGCCACGCCTGCTGCGGCAGCGACAACGCGGCGACGTTGATCCAGTGGGAGCCGCGCGGGCCGGCGCCCAGCAACTCGGCCTCCATCGACCGGAACGCCGCCTCGGCCCCGTCGCGCAACCGCTCGGCCAGGCCGGCGTCGCCGTCGCCGCGTTTGGTCTTGCTGAGCGTCATCTGCCGTCCTCAGAGGTTGGGATGATCACTGCGGCTCCGTGATCGCCAGGCGCTTCACGTCGCCGAGGAAGTAACCGATCGCCACCTGGCCGAGGCCGATCTCGTTGGTGATCGTCTGCGCGTCGACGCCGTCTTGGCCGTAGCCGGCCTTGAGGTAGGCGGCCGGAGGGGGCGTGAACGGAGTTCCCGGGCCGAGGATGAGCGTGCACAGCTCCGGGTCGTTGGCGGCGCGGTCGGACAACCGCCGCAGCACCAGCGCCGTGAACACCTCGACGAAGCCCTCCTTGAGGATCTGCGGCTGGTCGACCTTCCCCGCCGCGCCGACCACGTCGGGGTGGGTGATGCGGTGCATGAACTCGTGGATCAGGGTGCGCGTCATGCGCCACCGCCAGATCTCGCGCGGCCGCTCGGCCGGGTTCGGATAGCAGGGCAGCAGGTAGGTCATGCCGTCGGCCGACGCGTGCTGCGGCGTGTGGTTGATCAGCCGGGCCACCTTCCCGGCGAACTCGGGCTCGCCCAGCAGGTCGGCGTAGATCTGGTCGAGCACCTCCTGGTCGGCCGGGCGGCCCGGATGGAAGTTCGCCGCCTTCATGGGCGACCCGTAGACGTCGTCGCGCCCGACGCGGGTGCCCCGGTTCGACATCCAGCCGAGCAGCGTGTCGTGGTCGACGGTCACCTCCTCCGAACTGGCCAGGCAGCCGGAGTAGGGGGCCTGGTAGAGGGGGCCGTCGGCGTAGGCCAGCGGAAACGGTGTGAGCACCGTGCAGACGAACCCCTGCAGGAAGTCGGCGATCTTGGCCATCTCGGTGAAGTCGACCCGTTCGAGCTTCTCGCCGGGCGGCGGCGTCCACGGTTTGAGCTGCTCGTCGAGCACCCGGGTGAGGGCTGTCTGCATCCCCGAACGCAGCAGTCCGGGGTCGAGCGTTCCGATGAGCTGCCGCTTGCCGGGAAGCCCGCCCGGGAAGTAGAGCCCGTTGAGCCGCTTGAGGACCGCCGGCTCCACGTTCAGCGGCGTGGCGCACAACGAGGCCTGCATCCAGCCGCCGCACAGGATGATCTCGTTCTCGAACCCGTTCTCGGCCGCGCCCGGCTGCGTGAGCACCCCGCGCTCCACCATCTTGAGCAGCCGCCGCAGGACCGCCGCATGATCGACGCCGAGCTCCGCCAGCTTCTCGGCGTTGTGGACGTAGATCGTCAACGCCCGCACCAGCCACGCGAGCCCGTCCTTCGGGAACCGGTCTACCAGCTGCTGACCGAGCTTCGGGTTCTGGAAGCCGAGGTCTGTGCAGAGCCGGTGCAGGCACCCCGCCATCCCGTGCCGGTTCAGCAGCACCGTCGTGGCCTGGTAGTCGATCCGCATGACGATCGAGGTGTTCTTGTACGCGTAGTCGCGCACCACCTGTTCGAGCTGCGGCAGCGGATCGATCTCCTGGATCACGATCGTCTCGGCCGGAGCCTCGAAGTAGGACGGCTCCCGTTTGCTCTTGCTCACCCGGGACTTCCTCATGGCAGGACCGTTCCAACGGCCGGGCGAGACGGCTGTGATCTTGGCTGGGGCACGGCTTCATGCTCCACCACTGATCACCGCCGTCAAACTAACCCACAGGCGACAAGTCCCTCTCCTACGACTTCCCGCAGAGCGCCGTGACGGTGACCGTGACGGTCGAGTTGGTGTTGTTGACCGGGAACAGGACGTTCACGGCGTCGTCGAGCGCCCCACCGGTCTGCGAGTAGAGCCGCGCCCAGGCGACGGAATGCGGATTGAGCAACGGTACGTAGGGCGAGGTGACCTGGAAGTCGGAGTCGAGCAGCACCTTGCCGGCCGGACACTTGGCCTGGGTCGTGCCCGCGGTGTTGGCCGGGTACTTGTTCGTCGCCACGACCTTCTGCAACCCGGCGATCCCATCGGCTCCCGCGACCCCCCGCTCACCCTGCGGCCCCTGCGGACCGGAAGCGCCTTGATCGCCCTTCACCCCCTGCGCGCCCGAAGGCCCGGTCAGCCCCTGCTCGCCCTGAACCCCTCGCTCTCCCTGCGGCCCGGCGGGCCCTTGAGGTCCGGTGGCCCCCTGCGGTCCGCTGGGCCCTTCGGGGCCGGTGGCCCCTTGCGCGCCGGTGCGGCCCGTCGGCCCGGTGGGGCCGGTCTGGTTCCAGGTGATCTGCCGGTATCCGAGCGGGCACGTGTCGCCGGGCGACTCGGTCGGCACCGGCCGCAACATCGTCTGCTCGACCGGCCCCGGCACCCGGAGCACCCCGTCGGCCCCGACACAGGCCGTGATCCGCAGATCGTCGGCCACCGCGACCGCCACCCCGGCCCCACCGGCGACCAGCCCGGCCGCGATCCCCACGGCCAGCCACATCGCCCGTTCCCTACCGCGACGCATGTCATCTCCCCACTGAAGGCGACGACCCACGCTAGGGAGGGAGGCCCGGGGAGTCGTCCCCCTGACGGTGCGGCGGAGTCATCCGGCAGGGGGATCTTCGAGCCCGGCGTCTGGGACATCGCCCCAGGACACGAAAACCAACGGGGTGGCGCAGATGACGGGCACGTCTTGTAAGCGGACCTCGCCACTGGTGACGGGACGTTTGGTGAGCGGGCATCGCCAGAGATGATGGCGCGTCTGGTGAGCGGACCTCACCAGAGATGATGGCGCGTCTGGTGAGCGGACATCGCCACAGGTGATGGCGCGTCTGGTGAGCGGACCTCACCAGAGACGACGGCACGTCTGGTGAGCGGACCTCGCCCTAGGTGACGGCACGTTTGGTGAGTAAACCCCGCCACAGGTGATGGCGCGTTGGTGAGTGGGCCTCGCCACAGGTAACGGCACGTCTGGTGAGCAGACCTCGCCGCAGATGACGGGCACGTCTAGTGAGTAGACCGCGCCGCAGGTGCCTGGTGGCGGGCGGCGCGCTCTTCTGTGACGTCGACCTGGCTGCGGACGTCTCGCGACAGGTCCGCGGGTGATCTGTGCGGTTTCCGATTCGGCCGCGAATGCCGCACGGTGAGGCGAGGTGTCTGTGGTTGAGAGGTGAGGTGTCTGCGGAGGATTTGGGTGGCTCAGTTCGGGGTCAGTTGGTCTCGTAGGCGGCGGCATTCTCTCGTGAAGCGGCTCGTGCTCGGCTTTGCCGCGTGGATCGTGACTTCCGGGATCTCGCCGGTCGCGCCGATCCAGGACGCCACCTCTGTCGTGAAGGCGACCGCTTCCGTCTGCGGGGTGGTGGGGCGGCTGCCCGCGCGGGGGAGGCGATGCGGGAGGAGTCTGCGCAGGAGGGCCCACACCTGGTGGGGCGCGCCCTCCTGGGCCAGTTCGGTCAGGGCGGCGATCAGGGAGCGGATGGTCAGTCGTTCGCGTTCGATCAGTGCGTTGAGCTGGCGGGCGAGGGCCTCGGTCGGGAGGGCGTCGCGGGCGGCCAGTGCGAGCAGCAGGCCGATCAGGGGGTCGCCCGGTGTGCGGTCGGCCAGGAGGACGCAGAGAATGAGGGCGGTCGCGTCGCCCAGAGGGCCGTCGGTGGTGGCGTGGTGGGCGAAGTCGGTCACGTTGAGGCGGTAGTGGGCCCAGGGTGCTCTGGTCTGGGCGAGGCTGCTGACCGACGCGACCTCGCGGTGCGACGGGACCATCGCGGCGTACCAGTCCATCTCCAGGGAGTGGTGGCCGGCCACGTAGCGGCCGGGCCGGACCAGCATGACCTCGTCGAGCAGGGTGTTGCCGGTGGGGGTGGCGAGCCGCAGGTAGGGGACAGGACGGTCGACGGTTTCGCCGTGCTCGGTCCAGTCGACCCCGGTCACCGGGTCGGGCAGGCCCTCGCCGGCCAGCCACTCGGCCACGGTCTGGGCCGCCGCCGAGTCGACTTTCGCGGCCCGCTCGGCCGCCGCCGGGCAGGCGCCTCTCGGCAGGCGCATCAGCGCTTGGGCGAGGTCGGCAGGGAGCGGCTCACGGCCGGATTCCGCGCAGGTCTCCAGGCGGTCGACCAGGACCTCCGGGTCGAGGTGGCCGGTGTCGAGCGTGGGGGTCGCCAGGAGGACGGGCGGGAGCGTGCCGCCGCGCAGGGCGTCGTACAGCTCGCTGAAGCGGTGCAGCAGGAACAGGTGCAGCGGGGTCGCGTGCCGGGGCGCCGGCAACCGCTTGACGTCGCGGTTCTCCGCGGAACGCGGGCCGTCGTCCCAAGGGCCGGGTGAGCGCCCCATGAATTCGTAGCCGCTCAGTCCGTGATGCCGCTCTTCGTGGATGTCGTCGCCGGAGAAGATCTGGAGCGGGCCCCGGATCACCGAGTCGTCGGTGGTGTCCTCTTCGGTGGAGACGATCAGATGCACGTGTTCGTGTTCCCACCCCGGGGGCTCGTCGGGCACCCAGCCGGGGGTGATCACTTCGGCCGTCAGGGCCGCCATCCAGTCGCGGGGGTCGGCCCACACAGGCGATGAGTGCCACCAGTCGTGGCGGCGCTTCAGCGATCGGCGCAGGGCCGTGCGGTCGCGGGCGGCCTCGCGGGTGAAGGCGGCGAGCCAGCCTTCCATGCCGGTCCACGTCGTGCCCGAGGCCGACAACGTCGGTTCGGGGAACGGCTTCGGCTCGGAGGGCGCGGGCAGGGGCGGGAAGGTCATGGCGGGCTGGGGTTCGGCGTCCGCGAACTCGGCCGCGAAGTGGGCCGACAGGCGGGTGGCCAGGTCGGCGGGCAGGGTGGCGATCCCGTCGGCGATCAGGGAAACGTCGGTCACGTGCTTGAGGGTGAGGTCGACCGCTCTCGACTGGACGTCGAACGACGTGTGCCCGTACGCCGTCACCAGCGCCGGGCCGAACTCCGCCACCGCCGACGGGGTGCGCTTGAGCTCCGCGTCGAGCCAGCGCAGGCCGATCGTGGCGAGTTTCGCCTCCGCGCGGAACGTCAGCGACTCGACCGCCTCGACCAGGTCGGCGCGGTCGATCGGGAACAGGGTCTTGACCTGCTTGGCGGCGAGTTCGGCCACGGGGCCGGGGGCCGTGGGGAGCAGGCGCAGGTAGTCGCGCAGGCGGCCGGCGGTCTCCTCGGGGGTCGGAGCGAGCAGGTCGTGGAGGCGGACGAAGAAACGCAGGTCCTGGGCGTCGCCGCCGCGCAGGAAGCGGCTGACGCAACCGTCGAGGGCCTGGTCGCGGGGGACGTCTCTGCGGACCCGGGCCAGCCAGCGGGTGGGGGCGGGGGTGAGGCGTTCGTCGCGCAGTTCGCGGCCGGCGCCCTCGGCGTCGAAGATCCGCAGCAGGAGGGTCGAGGTCAGCGGGTCGTTGGGATGGGTCATCATCTGCAACCACGCGGCCACCAGCGGGTCGTGGTCGGGGGGCTGCGCGCCCGAGGCGCGCAGCAGGGCCACGGCCAGCGGCGCGATGCGGTCGTTGGGGCGGCGGATGCGGCGGGCGAGCCGTACGGCGACGTCGCGCTGCCATTCGATCGGCCGCGAGGCGGCGACCTTGACGGCGTCGGCGACGTTGAGGCCGGCGGCCCATCGGCGGTTGACGTCGCGGCCGGTGACGAACGAGACGGCGGCGGCCGGGCCGGTGATGGTGCCGAGGCCGGCCAGCAGCAGGGCGGTGGCGAGCTTGTCGAGCATCTCGTCGACCTCGAAGCCCTCGTTCCAGGCGAGTTCCCACTCGGCGGCGTAGTCGCGGCGGGACAGTTCGGCCAGTTTCTCGGCGCGCAGGTCCTTCACCAGGCCGGGTAACGCGCGGCCGATCTCGCCGCGCTCGGCCTCGGTCAGGGTGAGCAGCCGCCGCGTCAGCTCGTGGATCTGGTTGCGCCGGATCAGGTCGAAGATCTGCCTCACAGCGCGACCTCCACGTCGGCGCGGGCCACGATCCGGGCGGCCAGCACGTGTTTGCACGGCCCGCGCGACCCGCGATGGTCCCACCACCACGGGCAGGTGCACGACCCGTCGGACATGGTGACCTCGCGCAGGCCGCTGGAGGTGCGGACGGTGGCCCGGCCGCCGTCGAGCCGCACGGCGCCGGCCTCGACGAGGGCGCGGGCCGCCGCCAGGCGCGGGTTGAGGCGGGTGACGTGGGCGCCGTCGTAGGGGAGTTCGCGGTGGAAGTGGGCCGCCTCGGCCAGGTCGTAGCCGACGCGGCCGGCCACGCCGAGCTGGGTGAGGGCGGCCTTGACGCGGTCGACCGGAAGGCCCGAACGGTCGGCCAGCAGGCCGATCTCGACCTCGGGCTCGAAGTTGAGCAGCATGCCGACCACGTCGGCGTCGCCTTCGGCCTGGTCGGTCGACAGGTCGTCGAGCACGGCGCCCTCGCCGGAGAAGCCGCGCCAGCGTTCGGGCGACAGGGTCAGCGTGTAGCGCATGCCGGGCAGTTCGAGCTCCCACGCGCTGGAGGCGGCGTCGGCAGGGCCGTACACGCGCAGGCTCTTGGCGAAGCGGAGCAGCGGCAGCAGGGTGGCGAGCCGGTGGGTGCCGCCGACGTACACCGAGCCGCGCACCGAGTGGTCGCAGAACCGCAGGTCGCGGCCCTGCTGCACGACCCAGCCGTCGGCCTTCTTGGGCAGCCCGCGCAGGAACCGCACGGCCGCCATGCCGGCCGACTCGCCGCGCTGGTCCATGCCCGCCGCGATGACCTGCACCTCGGCGAAGCCGCGCAACCACCGCTCGGGCAGCGGCACCTTCTTCTCGACGACCGCGCCGTCGGACGTCGTCACCACCAGCTCGTCGACGCCCACGCCGAGGTGCAGCGGGTCACGCCCGCCGACGCGGGCGAGCGCCTCGCGAAGGGGCGGGTTGACGTCGACGTTGGTGGTGCCCCGGTCGTACACCTCGCCGTCGAGCGCGCCCGACAGCAGGTCGAGCCGGGCGTAGACGCCGCCGCAGGCGGAGAACGACTCGAACCGCAACCGGTCGCCGTTGCAGGTGACGACGGGGTCGCGCACCCACGCGGGCCGCGCCTGCGGCTGGTGGTAGCGGGCCATCGCGACGTCGGCCACCCCGAGCAGGGCGGCCGCGGCGGGCGCCGCCTGGGTGACCAGGCCGCTGAAGAACTTCGGGGCCGCGGCCGGGCCGGAGAGGGCCCGCCCGCCGGACGTCGAAAGCCCGAGACGCCCGTCGACGAGAGAGGAGGGCGCGGCGTAGCTGTACGCCTGCGTCGCTGAGGTCATGCCCCCGGACATTAGAGACACCCACCGACAAAGCCGCGAATGTCGAGAAATTGTGAATTTGCGGAGCACGTGTCCCGTGAACCCCAAGGCCAATTCACCAGACCGGGTTCTCTCGGAAAATCCCCCGAATCACCCCTTGGCGGTTGGGCTAGTTTGGAAGGCACACAGGGGAGGTCGGAATTGCAGCACATGCGTGTATCCGACGCGGAGCGCGACCGCGCCTGCGCCGTTCTGCGTGAGCACTACGCCCTCGGGCGGCTCGACGACCAGGAGCTCTCGGTCCGGATCGCGGCCGCCCAGACCGCTGTGACCTGGAGAGATCTCCACGAACTGATGCAGGACCTGCCGCCGATCCCGGGCATGCCCCTCATGCCGTCGGCCGCGCCCTTCGCACCGCCGCCGCATCCACCGGTCACCTACGCGCCGCCCGTCTACCCGCCGCAGCCCAATCGCGACGTGGGCAAGGCCTATTCCGTCGCCGCGTGGGTCAGCTTCGTCCTCGGATTCGCGAGTTTCGGGCTCATGTGGATCCCGGCGTTGGTCTTCGCCGTGCTCGGCCGCCGGGCCAGGGAACGGGGCCGCGACGACCGCAACACCGGCAAGGTCATCGCGGTCGTGGCCGCTTCGACCCTGCTGCTGGCGCTGGTGGCGGTGCCCGCCGCGTTCGACGGCGACGATGACGACGACGGATCGTCGTGGGAAGCCGGAGAGGCGCCCCCGCGCATCGACTTCGACGACGACTCCGACATCCACGAGGTCGTGATGAAGGTGGTCGCCGACCGGCCCGACGCGACCGCCGGAGACTTGCTGATGAACGCCGAAGGCAACGAGGTCGCCTCCGGCAAGGGCCTGGTGCTGCCCTTCGAGAAGGAACTCGACCTCGCCGGCCTCGACGACCTGGTCGTGGAGGCCGAGGCGGCCGGCGGCGCGAAGCTGACGTGTCAGATCACCGTCGACGGCCAGGTCGTGGCCGAGGGCAAGCCCGAGTCGGGCGACGGCGGCTGCACCGCCGCCTACAGCGGCTGACCCTTCCCATATCGGGTCAGCCAGCGGTCGATCTCGGCGAGCGGCGCGGGGTCGACCGCGTAGAGCCGTCGTGGTCCGTCGACCCGCACGGTCGTGAACCCGTTCTCGCGCAGCACCCGGAGGTGCTGCGACACGGCCGGTTGGCTGATGCCGAACTCCGGCTGCACGACGGCGCCCACCTCCCCGGCCGACAGTTCCCCGTCGGCGAGCAGTTCGAGGATCCGCCGCCTGACGGGATCTCCCAGGACGTCGAAGGCGTGCATCCGACTACCTTAGGCAGGTGATTCCCGGTATGGACCGCCTGCCCTTCCCCGCCGACCCGACCGAGGCCCAGCGGGCCGCGATCGAGCGCATCTCGGCGGGTCCGCGCGGCGGGATCTCCGGCCCGTTCGTGCCGCTGCTGCGCAGCCCCGAGCTGATGACGCGGCTGCAGCTCGTCGGGGAGGCGATCAGGTTCGGCGGCGTGCTCGACGAGGACCTCGTCGAGCTGGTCGTGCTCACCGTGGCCCGGCACTGGGACCAGCCCTACGAGTGGGCCTTCCACCACCCGATCGCGCTGGCCAAGGGTGTGCCGCCGGCCGACGTCGAGGCCGTCGGCCGGGGCGAGCGCCCGCCGGATCCGCGCCTGGCCGTGTTGTGGGATTTGGTCGACGAGCTCCAGCGTACGAAGGACGTCTCCGACGCCGTCTACGCCGAAGCCGTGGCGGTCTTCGGCGAGGAGCGCGTGGTGGCGGCGGTCGCCACGGCCGGCTACTACACCACCCTCGCCATGGTGATGAACACCGCCCGCACCCCGCCGCCCGACGGGGTCAGCGCAGCGCTCCCGGAGGCCACACCCCGACGTTGAGGAACCGGTGGGCGTAGGAGTAGGCGACGAGCTGACTCCGGTTGGAGCAGGCGAACTGGTCGAGGAGCTTGCTGATGCGTTCGGCCACGGTGTGCCGGCTGAGGTGCATCTCGCGGGCGATCCGGGTGGTCGTGTAGCCCCGGGCCAGCATGACGATCAGCCATCGGTCGCGATCATTTATCAGGTCGTCGTACGCAAGATCCATGAATGAACTCCTCGCGTGATCGCTTGCGTTTCGAGCGTAGGTCCGGCCGCTTAACCGCCGGTATCGCGGGGCCTTGCGGCCGGTTTGCCGGTGAGGATCGAGGTGTAGAGCCGTTTGAGCACCGGGCTGGGGTCGATGCCCAGCTCAGCGGCCAGCCGCCGGCGGACCGCCTCGAACTGGGCGAGCGCCTCGGGGGCCCGGCCGCAGCCGGCCAGGGCGGTCATCCGGGCGGCGATCAGCCGTTCGCGGGCGGGGAAGAAGGCGGCCAGGTCGTCGAGCCTGGTCAGCACCTCGACGAACGCGCCGCGCTCGATCTGGAGCTCGGCCCAGTCTTCGTTCACCGCCAGGTGGAGGTCGGTGCAGCGGGCCACCGTCTCGTCGATGAGGGGGACCCCGGCGAACTCGGCCAGTGGCCGTCCCCGCCACAGGTCGAGGGCCCGGTCGAGCAGGTGCAGGGCGGCGTCGCCCGCGCCCCGGCGGCGCATCTCGCGCCCGGCCGCCGCCAGGTCGCGGAAGCGGAGCAGGTCGAGTTCGTCGCGGCGGGCGTCCAGGCGGTAGCCCCAGCCTTCGAAGGCGATCCGGTCGCCGAGGCGTTTGCGCAGCTCGGAGACGTACACCTGGAGGTTCTTGCGGGCCGTCGCCGGGGGGCGGCCCTCCCACAGGGAGTCGATGAGGTGGTCGGTCGGCACGACCTCGTTCGGGTTCGACAACAGGATCGCGGCCAGCAGGCGCGACTTCCTGGCGCTGATGGCGAGGGGCACGCCGCCGACGCGCACGTCGAGCGGCCCGAGCACCCGGCTGTCGAGAGCCGTGGCGCGGCCGCCGAGCAGCAGGAAGCCCGACAGGTCGATGCGGGTGTGCTCGCGGTGCAGCCGCCGGACCATCGCCAGCGTGGCCATCGAGACGTCGTCGACGCCCGCCTTGGCCTCGAACCAGCGCCAGTCGCCGTCGGGGTTGACCTCCAGGAACACCGGCCCGTCGGCGGTCAGCAGGAAGTCGAAGGCGCCGTAGCGCAGGCCCCACAGGTCGGCCAGCCGGGCCACCGCCTCGGCCACTTCAGGCGGCGCCGGGACCGGCTCGACGGTCACCGAGCCCTCGTCGCGCCAGATCGCCGCGGGTGACGGCTTCTCCACCCGGAGGGCCCTGATCTCGCCGTCGACGTGGTAGACCCGCAGCTCGGCGGTGTGCTCGACGTACTCCTGGACGATCATCGGCACGTCGCGCGGGTGGAAGGCGGCCCGGTCGGCGATCTCCGGGAAGACACCTTCGAGCAGGTTCGGCTCGGCCTCCACGAAGTGCCTGCTCAGCGCCTTGACGACCACCTTGCGGCAGGGGAAGGCGGCGCCGGCCGGGTCGGTGGTGACGATCGTGCGCGGCACCCGCACGCCGGCCTTGGCCGCGCCGTCGAGCTGGGCCAGCCTGCCGGGGTCGAGGCCGTCGGGGATGCGTACCGAGGAGAGGGCGGTGACCTGGTCGACCAGGGCCACCCATGACTCGGCGCGGAACAGGGCGCGGGCGTCGCCGCCCGGGAACGCGCCGAAGTGCCGCACCCACGTGACCGTCGGCAGGATGCGGCGGCCGTCGATGGTGAGGGAGCCGTCCTCGTGGCGGGTCACCTCGGCGACGGAACCGGCGTCGATGCGCACGCTCGGCACGCCCAGGGCGCGCAGCCCGCGTTGCAGCCCGGCGAACTCGCCCATTCCGGCGCGGTCGGCCAGCACCACGCACGGCAGCACGGTCCGGGGATCGTCGTCGTCGGGCAGCCGCCAGCTGACGCCGCGCGCCGCCGCCGGCATCCGCAGGGTGTACGAGCCCGTGTCCATGCGCCGATGGTGTTCCGGCGTGGACGGGAGACACAATCAGCCCTCTGCCGTTCGGCATAAGCCCACTTTCGTGGGGTTGTCCGGCCCACTGATCACCAGCCCATACTCAAGCCATGAGTGACGTGGTGACGGCCACGGGGCTTACCAAGCAGTACAAGGGAATGAGCCGGCCCGCGGTGGACGACGTGTCGTTCGACATCGCGCGTGGCGAGACCTGCGGACTGCTCGGCCCCAACGGCGCCGGTAAGACGAGTCTCATCAAACTGATCTGCGGGGTCACCGCCCCCACCTCCGGCGACATCCGCGTGTTCGGCGTCGACCCGGTCCGCCAGCCGGTCGAGGCCAAGAGCGGCATCGGCGCGATGCACCAGACAGCGCCGTTCGACATGATGCTGCCCGCGCTCGACAACCTGCACATCGCGGCCAGGTTCCGCGGCCTGAAGTGGCGCACGGTCGAACCGTGGGCCATGGAGGTGGCCGAGTTCCTGGGCCTGACCGAAGCCCTCGACCGCATGTGCTTCCAGCTCTCCGGCGGCCAGCGCCAGCGCCTCCAGCTGGTCAGGGCGCTGCTCAGCATCCCCCAGCTGCTGATCCTCGACGAGCCGTCGGCCGGTCTCGACGTCGCCGGACGCCGCCAGGTCGAGAAGTTCGTCACCTGGCTCCGGGAGGAGCACGGCGTCACCATCCTGTGGACCACCCACCACATCGAGGAGCTGGAGCGCAACTGCCAGCGGGTCCTGGTCATCAACAAGGGCCAGGTGGTCAGGTTCGCCAAGCCCCGCGAGATCGTCGAGGAGTTCGGCAGCACCCACGTGCAGGTCAGCGTCGAGGACGCGCTGGCCCGGCAGCTCGTCGCCGACTGGGCGCGCGGGGCCGGCCACGAGATCTCCGAGGGCGAGAACGAGGTGCGCATCCACGGCGCGAAGGCGCAGGAGGTGCTGCCCGCGCTGGCGGGCCTCGCCGTCACGGGCGTCTCGACCGTCTCCGACTCACTCGAAGAGGCGTTCCTGCGGATGACCGAGAAGGTGACCGCGTGAGCGCCCCCACCGAGCTGCTGAACTTCGAGCACAAGCCGCCGCCTCCCGGGACCGCCCGGCAGGCCGACCTGGGGGCCGTGGTCTACCGCGAGTGGGCGCTGCTGGCCCGCAACCGGGTCTACCTGATCCTGGGCCTGGCCCCGATGCTCATCTACTTGCTGCTGGTCAACACCTCGCTGAGCAACCTGGTGCAGACCGTGGAGTACAAGGGGCTGGCCGTCGGGTTCGCGGTGTTCCTGCTGCCGATGACGCTGGGCATGTCGGTGGTCAGCGCGGCCGGCACCTCCGCCATGGCGATCTTCCAGGAGGAGATGAGCGGGGTGGCGACGCAGTTGTGGTCCTACCCGCTGCGCCGGTCGCGGTTCCTGATGGGCAAGATGATCGCCGGTGTGTCGCTCGTGCTCGGGCAGAGCCTGCTCGGTCTCGTCGCGGCCGTGCTGATCTTCGAGTTCCCGTTCGACCTGGAGGGCTGGCTGGCCCTGCTGGTGACGCTGGCGCTGGCGTCGCTGGCCATCAACGGGCTCTACCTGGCGGCGGCGATCACGGTCACCGACTACCAGGCGTTCATGGTCGGCTCGAACCTGTCGCTGCCGGTCCTCGTGTTCAGCGCGCCGTCGATGTACACCTACGACAGCATGCCGACCGTTCTGCAGTGGTTCTCCCACGTCAACCCGCTCACCTACGCCATCAACGGCATGCGCGACGCCAGCCTGTTCGGCTTCGCCGAGGCCGGGCGGGACATGGCGATCCTGGCCGTGATGGCGATCGTCGGCTACTCGATCGGCGGCCGCGCGCTGCTGAACCGGGCCCGCAACATCTGATCCCAGGGGGCGAGACGATGCACGACACCACATGGCTGCGCTCGGCCGCCGACGCCTCGAAGGTGCTGCTGCCCGGCACCGACCGGGCCGTCGGACCGGCCCGGACGCTGGAGATGGCCGGGCGGGCCGCCCCGCTGGTCGGGATCACCCGGGTGGCCGACATCACCCGGCTCGACCACATCGGCATCCCGACCTTCCAGGCGATCCGGCCGGCGTCCCGCACGCTGGCGGTCTCCCAGGGCAAGGGGGTCACCCCCGACCTGGCGAGACTGTCGGCGATGATGGAGTCGATCGAGCTCTGGCACGCCGAGCAGCCGATGGACGCGCGCACCGTCTCGCCGCCGAGAGAGCTCGACCTCGGCTACGACGTGGCGGCCCTGCCGCTGTCGTCCCCGACCGTCCTGCACGAGGGCCTGCCCGTCGCCTGGGTGCCCGGCCGGTCGCTCGCCGACGGGAGCGAGACCCTCGTGCCGCGTGACGCGGTCGCGTTCCGGCTGACCCGCAAGACGGGCTGGAACGCCCCGGTGTTCTTCGAGTCGACCAACGGCCTGGCCAGCGGGAACACGCTCGTCGAAGCCACCCTGCACGCCCTCTACGAGGTGATCGAACGCGACGCCGTCACCGGGTGGCTGACCGGCAAGGACAAGGGCGAGATCGTCGACGCCTCCTCGCTCGGGTCGCCGGTGGTCGACGTGCTGTGCGAGCTGATGGCCCGCGCCCGCGTCACGATGGAGTGCCGGTCGGTGCCCTCGCCCACCGGGCTCTCCGTCTTCGTCGTCAGGATCACCTGCGACGACTACCCGCCGCCCTTCATGGGGTACGGATGCCACCTCAGCGCCGAGATCGCCCTGTCGCGGGCCGTCACCGAGGCGGCGCAGTCGCGGCTGGCCTACATCTCGGGCGCCCGCGACGACCTCAAGGCGGGCGCGCAGAAACAGCTCGCCGCCGACTACCCGGCGCTCGTCGAGGGCGGGGCCGGCCTCCACGAGGTGCCCGCGCGCGGGAGCCTCGTCGACGACCTCGACGACGTCGTGAAACGCGCCGCCGTCGCCTTCGGGCACGCGCCCATGGTGGCCGACCTGACCCGCGCGGACATCGGCGTGCCGGTGGCCCGCGTGCTGGCCCCCGGCAGCCGCGTCATCCCGGAGGTGTTCTGATGAAGGTCGTCGTCTACACCGGCCCGACCCTGTCGGCCGACGAGGTGCGGGCCGTCCGGCCCGGCGCCCGCGTCGCCGCGCCCGCCGCGCGGGGCGACCTGCTCAAGGAGGACTGGAGCCCCGGCGACACCGCCGTCATCATCGACGGCTACTACCGCGAACGGCTCTCCGTCGGGCACAAGGAGATCCTCTGGCTGCTCGACGAGGGGGTGCACGTCATCGGGGCGGCCTCGATGGGGGCGCTCCGGGCCGCCGAGCTCGCGCCGTTCGGCATGACCGGCGTGGGCGAGGTCTACGAGATGTTCTCCTCCGGCGCGGTCGACGGCGACGACGAGGTCGCCGTGCTGCACGGTCCGGCCGAGCGCGGCTACCCGGTCGCGACGGTCGCGCTGGTCAACCTCCGCCACGGGGTCGCCCAGGGCACCGTCGACGCGGCGGCGGGCGCGCGCATCGTCGCCGCGGCCAAGGCCCGGCCGTTCACCCACCGGTCGTGGGACGAGCTCGCCGAGGTGGTCGGTCCGGCCGATCGGGCGGCGCTGGGCGTACTGAGAGAAGAGAAGTGGGACGTCAAACGGCTCGACGCCCTGGCCGCGCTCGACGCGGTCGACGACGCCCGACCTGACGTGGCCGGGGCCTGGTCGGCCGACGTCGCGCTGACCGGCATCACCCACTTCGAGGCGCTGAAGTGGCGCTCGGCCCGCGACCTCGACGTCATGAACGCCGCCAGGTTGTTCGCGCCGGAGTATCCGGAGATCCACGCCTCGGTGCTCACCGAACTGCTGGCCGGGTTCGGCGGCGAGGCCCACGCCCGGGAGAAGCTCGGCGTCTACGGCGACGAACTGCCGCCCGAGCTGGGGAGATGGCTGACGCCCGAGGAGAACGGGCTCTCCACGCCGGAGCGGCTGCGGCTCGTCCTGCTGCGGGTCTGGCCGGTCTGGCAGTCGGAGGACTGGCGGCGCGCGGTGCTCGACCGGCTGCGCCGGCACCCGAAGTGGCCCGAGTGGAGCGACCTCGTCGACGCCGCCGAGACCGCGCGCGAGACGGCCAAGGCGGCCACGCCGCCGCCGGAGTTCTGCGCCCGGTTGTTCCTGCGGCACTGGAAGACCGCCGCACCCCAGGTCGAGATGGCCCGGCGCGGCTTCTACGGCATGGACGACCTCGGCCGCACGGTCACCCCGTTCTTCCCCTTGGACGCCCAGCGGAGACGCTGATGCGGATCCCGCGCGCGGACCCCCATCCGGCGCTCCGCCGGATGCGCGAGCGGACGCCGGTCATGAAGATCGACGGCGCCTGGTATCTCACCCGGTACGCCGACGTGCAGCGGGCCCTGCTCGACCCGGCGATCGGGCGGGGGACCGTGGTCCACGAGGGCGTGGACGACCCGCTCGCCATGGTGCGCCGCACCATGTTCAACCTCGACCCGCCCGACCACACGCGGCTGCGGCGGCTGATGGCGCCCGCGTTCGGGCCGCGTACCGTCGCGCGGCTCGAACGGCGCATCGGCGAGCTCACCGCCGAGCTGGTCGCGGGGCTCGACGGCGAGGTCGACGTGATCGAGCGGCTGGCGCTGCCGCTGCCGATCCTGGTGATGGCCGACCTGATCGGCCTCCCGGCGGCCGACGCCTCCCGGCTCCGGATCTGGAGCGACGCGATGCTGCGCAGCCACCACGCGCCGCGCATCAGGGCGGCCGGGCTGGCCTTCGTCCGCTACCTGGAGAAGCGCATCGCCGAACGGCGCGAGCAGCCGCGCGACGACCTGCTCACGCGGCTCGCGTTCAGCCCCGAGCTCGACCAGGAGGAGCTGGTGGCGGGCGTGTTCCAGCTGGTCATGGCGGGTGACGAGACGACGGTCAACCTGATCGGCAACGGGGTGCTGGAGCTGCTGCGGCACCCCGCCGAGCTGGCGCGGCTGCGCGAAGACCCGGGGCTGATCGACTCGGCCGTCGAGGAGGTCATGCGGTTCAACGGGCCGGTCGGCCACTCCCGGCCGCTCTACGCGCTCGCCGACGTGGCCTTCGGCGACGTGCTCATTCCCAGGGGCGACCGGATCGTCCCGGTGCTGCTGGCCGCCAACCGCGACCCGGAGGTCTTCCCCGACCCCGACGTGTTCGACGTCGCCCGCACCCCCAACCGGCATCTCGGCCTCGGCCACGGCATCCACTTCTGCCTGGGCGCGGCCCTGGGCCGCCTCCAGGCGCGGGCCGCGATCGGGGCGCTGGTCGCGCGCCCGCTGGCGTTCGCCGCCGACCCCGCCGGCCTGGAGTGGACCCCCGACCTGTTCATCCACGGCGTGCGCCGCCTTCCCCTGCGAGTGGGCCCATGAAGAATCTCTCGGCCATGGCCTTCGGCTTCGCCGGTTCCCAGATCCTGTACGCCGCCACCAAGCTCGGCCTGCCCGACCTGCTGGCCCGGGGCCCCGCCGACGCAGAGACGCTGGCCGGGCAGGTCGGCGCCGACCCCGGCGCGCTGCGCCGCCTGCTGCGCGCGCTGGTCGTGCTCGACGTCGCGATCGAGATCCCGCCCGCCCGCTACGCGTTGTCGGCCTTCGGCCAGCCGCTGCGCACCGGCCATCCGAGGTCGATCAGGTCGAGCGTGCTGCTCCTCGGCGACCCCGACACCTGGCGGGCGTGGGGCGCGCTGACCGAGTCGGTGCGCACCGGGGAGACCGCGTGGGACCACGTCCACGGAAGACCACTCTTCGAGCACCTCGCCGCCGCGCCCGGCCTGTCGGCGGTGTTCAACACCGCCATGCGCGAGGGCACCGGCCAGGTGGCCGACCTGGTCGACTTCGACTTCGCGGGCAAGACGGTCGTGGACGTGGGCGGCGGGAACGGCACCCTGCTGGCCTCGATCCTGGCCCGCCACCCCGACGCCCGCGGCCTGTTGTTCGACTCGGCCGAGGGCACTGCCGACGCCGCCCACGTGCTGGCGGGGGTGGCCGATCGGTGCCGGATCGAGAACGGCGACTTCTTCGACGCGGTGCCCGACGGCGACGTCATCGTCCTCAAGGGCATCCTGCACGACTGGGACGACGGCACCTGCGTCCGGCTGCTCCGGGGGTGCCGCAAGGCGCTGCGGCCGGGCGGGCGGCTGCTCGTCGTCGAGCCGGTCATGCCCGAGAGCCTCGGGGCGGCGGAGGCTGCGGGCGTGGTGATGAGCGACGTCGCGATGCTCGTCTACACCGGCGGACGGGAGCGTACCCGGCCGGAGTTCACGGCGCTGCTGGCCGCCGCCGGGTTCGTGGTGACGCGGGTCGGCGAGTGCCTCGGCGGCTCGGCGATCAGGGTCGTGGAGGCCGCCGGAGACTGAGCGGCATGAGTATGCCGCGCCCGGGAGCGGCTCTCATGAGTAAGTCCGCTGCTCTGGTGAGCATTTTCAGATGCGCGCATCCTGTGCCTGTGTTGCGGAAACGGGCAATTCAGGTGGTCAGGTGACACATCAGGCCGAATTGGCCCTCTCGGTCGAGGCGATGCCCGTCAGGGTGGTCGTCGGCGATCCGGACCGGGGGGTTCGGGCCAGGCTCAGAGGATCGCTGCACCTGGGCAACGGCGTCTACGTCGTCGGCGAGGCCGGCGCCGGGACCCGGCTGGGCGACCTGGTCGCCCGGCAGCGCCCCCGCGTCGTCGTGGTCAGCGCCGCGCTGCTCGACTCCGGCGTCGAGTTCGCCCTCGCGGTCGAGGCGCTGACGCGAGGGCGTACCCACGTCGTGCTGGTCGCCGACGAGCTCGACGAGGAGCTGCTCGGGCGGGCGCTGCGCGAGGGGGTCGGCGGGTTCGTGCACCGGCCGTCGTTGTTCGCCGAGATCGTGCCGGCGATCCGGCTGGTCGCGGCCGGGCACACGTTCATCTCCACCGCGATGATCACCCGGCTCAGAGACCGCATCGCGGGCGCGATGACCGGGGTCGACCACCACCTGGCCGCGCTCACCCGCCGGGAGGCCGAGGTGCTCGCCCTGGTCGCCACCGGCCTGTCGAACGCCCAGATCGCCGGCCGGCTCGGCATCGGCGCCGGGACCGTGCGGTCGCACCTGGCCAGGATCCTCGACAAGCTCCAGGCGGCCAACCGCGCGCACGCGGTCGGCATCGCCTACGAGCTCGGCTTCATCGCGCCCAGGCGAACTGGCTGATCGCCTGCTCGGCGGTCAGCGGCTCCACGAGGTCGTCGACCATGGCCCGGAAGACCGCCTGGTGGTCGCGCACGGCCGGGATGAGCGCCTGGCCGTGGAACAGCTCGGCGGCCAGGCCCGCACTGCTCAGCACCGCCCGCCCCACCTTGGCGTTGCCGCCCTTGCGGGGTTCGGCCACCGCCATCCGCCACGACCGGTCGGCCACCTCGGCGGCCGCCCGCTGGCTCGGGCCCTCCTCGGCGATCCGCACCGCGCTCATCGCGGCCACGGACATGCCGTGCGAGAAGACCGGGTTGACCGTGACGAGACTGTCCCCGACGGCGAGGAAACCCTCCGGGAGCTGTGCGTTCTCGAAATAGCGGCGCCGGTTCGCGGTGTCATGACAGGGCCGGATCGGCCCGGCGGGTTCCGCCTTCTCGATCAGGTCGGCGATGACGGGATCCCTGAGCTCTCGCGCGTACGCGAGGAAGCCCGCCTCGTCGAGCGGCGGGTCGCCGGTCATCGTGACGATCCACCGGCCACCCTCGATGGGGAACAACGTGCCACCCCTGGCGGGGCTGTACTTCGGATGCACCATCACGGCCGGCACGTCGCCGGAACCCTCGTAGAGACGGGTGGCATAGGCGACCCCGGAAGGCACCGTGACCTCCTCGACCGGAGGGACACCGAGAGCGGCCAGCCAGCCCGGAGCCTGGGAACGGCGGCCGGTGGCGTCGACCACAAGATCGGCGCCGAGGAGCGCGCCGGTTCCGGTGCGCACGCCCGTCACCTTTTCCGCGTCGCCGGTCAGGCCGACCGCCCGCACCCCCTCGTTGACCTCGATGCCCGCGTGTCTTCTGATCACCTCGTCCAGGAGGGGTCTGCTGCAGGCGATCAGGTCGGCCTCGGTGCGGACGCGGTGGAACCAGCCCTCGCCGGAGAAGATCAGGCAGTCGCCGGGCAGGTTGCGGCGGTGGGCCCCCGCGGTGAGCAGGTCGTCGACGACGCCCGGGAGGAGTTCGTCCAGGGCCCGGATGCCGCCCGTCATCAGGACGTGGTTGTGATGGGACTGCGGCAGGCCCCGCCTCGGGCGGGGGCCGGCCGGGTAACGGTCGCTCTCCAGGACGACGACCTCGTCGGCGTGCCGGGTCAGCGCGACGGCGGCCAGCACCCCGGCCAGTCCGCCGCCCAGGACCACAGCGCGGGTCATCACGCCTCTTCGAGGATCATGCCGTTCTCGACCATCGAGCCGATGAACTGGTTGACCTCGGTCACGATGCGCCGGCTCACGGCGTCGTTGCCGCGCGCGTAGGCCCGCGACATCGACAACGCGATCGGCTCGCGCTCGCCGGACTGCTCGACCATCATCCAGATCTTGGAGCCGGTCTCGTTCAGGGTCGAGAACGCGCCGGTCTCGGTGTGGTAGAGCGACACGCCGTCGGCGGTCTCCTGCCAGATCACGGCGTCGCTGATCGTCAGTGCCATGGTCATACCTCGCTTAGACGGGCGTGATGGGGAGCAGCTTGCCGACCTTGATCGGCTCGCGCATCGGCGGGACGTAGCGGGTCCAGTCGTCGAACACCGGGTGGATCGTGTCGTCGGCCACCAGGCGCGGGGTCGTCATGACGTCGTTGCCGGCGGCTAGGTCGGCGCCGGTCGCGCCCGACTCCAGCCAGAGCTGGGTGGCGATGCCGTGGCGCAGGATCCGGCACTGGTGGCGGCTGTTGCGCTTGATGTCGAGCGACTCGGCCATGTGGGAGGCGCGGCAGCCGCCGCCGCACGACGCCTTGATGTAGCAGCGGGCGCAGTCGGCGTGGTACTCGCCGCCGAGCACCGAACTGGTGCGCATCTCCTTCAGCACCGGCGCGCCGAAGATCTCGGCCAGTGACTGCTCGCGCACGTTGCCCGCGTAGTGCTCGTGGCCGGTGACCAGCTTGCACGGGTAGACGTCGCCGAGCGAGTTGATGTAGATCTCGTTGCCGCCCATGCCGCAGTTGGCCTTCACGGCGCACGGGCCGAGCGGCTTGGGGCCGTCGGGGCTGAGCTTGCCGGCCGCCGGGGAGGTCCACGCGATCTCCTGGATCCGCATGTGGTCCTGCCACCCGAAGTCGGCCTTGTCGGTCACGCCCCGGCCGAGCTTGTTGTGGTACATCAGCCGGATGCTGTGGACCTCCAGCCCCTCGACGAACTGGGCGAAGTCCTCCAGCTCGGAGATGTTCTCCGACGTCACGATGTGGTTGATCTTCGGGACGACGCCGACCTCGTTGAGCAGCTTCAGCGCCTTGTGGGTCTTGGCGAACGAGCCCGCGCCCCGGGTGCGGTCGTGGGTCTCGGCGGTGCCGCCGTCGACGCTCACGGTGACTGAGTTGAACAACTCGGCGAAGCGCCGCGCGGTCTCGGGCTTCCTGATCATCGTCGCGTTGGTGACGATGTTGCACTTCAGGCCCAGCGACCTGGCGTGCTCGACGATCTGGAAGAGGTCCTTGCGGAGCATCGGCTCGCCGCCGGTGAAGATGACGTACTCGGCGCCGAACTCGGCGATCTCCTCGATCAGGCGCAGCGACTCCGCGGTGGTCAGCTCGTTCGGCAGGCACTTCTCCGACGAGGCGTAGCAGTAGGGGCAGCGCAGGTTGCAGCCGTCGGTGATCGCGTAGTACGCCTGCTTGAGCTTCGGCTCCTGGAAGGCCACGTTGGGGCGGTGGCCGTCGTAGTAGACGACGTAGTTGAGGATCAGCTTCGCCAGGGCCTTCTCGGTCTCCATCGTCTCGTCGAGGGGGAGGGCGCGGGCGAGCGCCGTCAGCACGCCGAACTCCCGCGACGTCAGCACCACCCGGCCGCCCGAGTGCGGGTTGACCACCAGGCGCCTGTCGTCGTGTACGAAATAGGTGAGGCCCTCGGGGACCTCGAACTTGGCGCGGTTCCTGACCAGCTTCCCAGGCATGTCGCTCTCCCTCCCTCGTCACCGCGTGGACGCGGCCCCGCCTTCGGCGCCCGGGGCCGCGTCCACGGACAGGCGATTACCTAGTTGGCCGCACCGGAACCGGAGCCCGACCAGGCGCCGCAGAGGCAGTCGGCCGCGGCGGCCATCGTGTGGGCGACGACCTCGGGCTCCGACCACTCGCCGTCGGCGCTCGCGCCGGCGGAGACGCCGGCCAGCACGCCCGGGAGGGCGTTGGGCAGCTTGTCCTTGAGGGAGATGAGCAGGTCGACCTCCTCGCGGGTCAGGGTGGCGAACGCCTCCTCGACCTCGGCGGCGAGCTGCGAGTTGAGAATGCCGGCCTGACGCAGTTCCTCAGTGGGATCGAAGGACATGCCTTCACCTCTCTAGCGATGGGGTTGCGTTGCGAGTCGAGTATGTGCCGGTGACGCGCGGCCCGGACAACCCCACAAACGTGGGCTGACCTGCTGAGAAGACCCCACGAATGTGGGGTTGGCCGATCGCCTGGTTCGCTTCCACACTTACGCAAAAGCGGACTTTTCAGACGCGACGCGGTGAGGACGAGTGATGAACAGAACCGGTTCGGGGGCGTACGACGCACTGGCCGACCTACGTGCCGCAGGGCACCCCATCGACCTGCTCGACGAGCGGCAGCGCGACGTGTTCGCCTCGCTCAACCAGACCGAGGTCACCCTGCTCAACTCGATCAAACGGCGTCTCGACGACGTCGCGCCCGAAGTTGAGGGCCAGGAATTGAAGCTGGTCTGAGCATGCAGGGGTCGAGGCCGGCTCGTCGTCACATCGTGGTCCTGTTCATCGACCTGTCCGGGTCGACCGAACTCGCGGAGCGTCTCGACCCCGAGCTGCTCATGCAGATCCTGGAGCGCTACTACGCGGGATGCAGGGAGGCGATCTTCGCCAACGGCGGCGTGATCGAGAAGTACATCGGCGACGCCATCATGGCCGTCTTCGGCATCCCGCTCAGCCGCGAGGACGACGCCCTGCGCGCGGTGCTCGCCGCCTACGGCGCGATGAGATCGGTGTACGACCTGGCCGACCAGCTCGAACGCACCGTCGGCGTCCGGATCGGGGCGCACGTCGGGGTGGCGTTCGGCGAGGTCATGGTGGTCGGCAACACCGGGACCGACGTCCGCGTCATCGGCGACACCGTCAACACCGCCGCCCGCATCCAGTCGGCCGCCAAGGAGGGCGAGATCCTGCTCGGCGACGACGTCGCCCGGCTGGTGCGCCAGCACGCGGTCATGGAGGAGGTCCCGCCGCTCACGCTGAAGGGCAAGAAGGACCCCGTCCGCGCCTGGCGGCTGGTCGACGTCGAACCCGACCGCGCGGGGGAGGCGGGCGCCGACACCGTCCCGCTGATCGGCCGCGACGAGGAGCTGGGCCAGCTCACCCGCCTGCACGAACGTGTGGTCAGGGAACGGTTGTGCGGGATGGCGACCCTGCTGGGCGTGCCGGGCATCGGCAAGTCGCGGCTGGTGCGCGAGTTCCTGCACCGGCTCCCGGCGGACGTGCGGGTGCTGACCGGGCGCTGCCCGTCGTACGGCATCGGCGCCACCTACCGCCCGATCGCCGAGATGCTCGAAGACGTCAACGGCGACTGGCCCGCGGTCGCGGCGGCGGTCGGCCCCGACGGCGAACGCACCCTGCGCTCCCTGACGGGCAACGGCCAGACCCCCGGCGTCGCCGAGATCGCCCGCGCGGTCCGCGGCGCCCTGGAGGCGATGGCCGGCGACCGTCCCCTCGTGGTGGTGCTCGACAACCTCCAATGGGCCGAGCCGACCCTGCTCGAACTCGTCGACGACTGCGTGTCGTGGCTGACCGACGTGCCGGTGCTGTTCGTCTGCGTCGCGCGGCCGGAGATCTACGAGCTGCGTCCCGGCTGGGGCGGCGGCGTGGCCTGCGGCATGTCGCTGGAGCTCGGCCCGCTGAGCGGCGCGGACGTCGCCCGGCTGGTCCAGGAGTTGTGCGCGGAACGCGTCGAGGTCACGGCGCACGCCGACGAGGCCCTGCACTGGCGGGTCGCCGCCAGCAGCGACGGCAACCCGCTGTTCGCCGAGCTCATGCTGGAGACGCTGACCGAGGGCGACGGCTCGTTGCCGCCCACCATCACCGCGCTGCTGGGCGCCCGGCTCGACCGGCTCGGCGGCGACGAACGCGAGGTGCTGGAGCGGGCCGCGACCATCGGCCAGATGTTCACCCTCGGCCAGGTCGAGATGCTCGGCCCGGACCTCTCCGCGGGGACCCCGTCGGGGCCGGTGCGCAGCCTCCAGCGCGACCGCCTGGTCAGACGGGGCTCCCAGCCGGGCGCCTTCGAGTTCACCCAGACCCTCACCCGCGAGACCGTCTACTCGCTGACCAGCAAGGAACAGCGCGCCGACTGGCACCGCCGCCTCGCCGACTGGCTCGGCGAGCAGGAGGCCGCCGACGACACCCCGTTCCGCAGCTGGACGTCCGGCGACATCAGCCGCCACCTGCTCGCCGCCTGCCGCTTCACCCGCGAGGTCCGCCCGTTCGACCCGCTGCTCGACGAGCTCACCGATCGCGCCGCGACCGCGCTGATCCGCGACGGCGGCGAGGCCCTGCACCGCAAGGACCTCCCGGCCGCCATCGCCCTGCTCGAACGCGGCCGCGAGATCCTGCCGAAGGGCCGCGAGGAGCACCGCCGCCTCGCGGTCCTGATCAGCGACGCCGAACTGGCCCGGGGAGAGGCCGGGAAGGCCGCCGCCGCACTCGACGCCGCCGAGGAGATGCTCCCCGGCGACCCGCGCACCGTGCTGACCTGCACGATCCAGCGCGAGATGCTGGGCCTGCGCACCGGCCGCACCACGGATCCCGAAGCGCTGCGCGACCGCCTGGAAACCGGCGACGACCTCGGCTGGTGCCGTTTCCACCAGCTCGAAGCCTGGACCCACATCGACGCCGGCCGCTTCGGCGCCGCCGACCGGGCGCTGCGCGACGGCCTGGCCCGCGCCCGCGCGATGGGCGACCGCTACGAGGAGGACCGCCTGCTCGGCGGCCTGTGCGAGCTGGTCCAGTGGTCGCCGGCCCCGGTCGGCGAGGGCCTGGCGCTCTGCGCCGACCTCCTCGACAGGTTCGTCGGCGACCGCGCCCTGCTGGTGCCGGTCCTGCTCACCAGGGCCCGGCTGCTCGGGCTCTCCGGCGACCTCGACGCGGCCAGGGAGACGCTCGACACCGCCGCCGACTACGTCGACGAACTCGACCTCGGCCTGCCCGCCATCGCGGTCACCCAGGTCAGGGGCCTGGTCGAGTCGCTGGCCGGCGACCACGAGAGGGCCCGCGCGCTGTTCCGCGACGCCGCCGCCGCGCTGCACGCCTCCGGCCACGGCGGCGCCGCCGCCACGCTGGAGATCTACGCCGCCCGCGAGAGCCTGCGGCTGGGCGACGCCCGCACGGCCGCCCAGGAGCTCGGCGGCCGCGAGGGGCCCCGCCAGCTCAGAGGAGAGCTCATCGCGATGGTGCTGAGAGCCGCCATCGCGGTGCAGCCGGAGGCGCTGGAGCTCGCCGACCGGGCGGCCGAGCTCGTCGAGACCACCGACGATCCCTGTCTGCGCGGCGACGTCCTCGTCGAGGTCGCCCAGATGCGGCGGGCGGCCGGGCGCGACCCGTCCGGAGCCCTCCGCGAAGCGCTCGGCGCCTACGAGAGCAAAGGGGCGAGCCTGCTCGCCCAACGGACCCGCGACCTCCTGGGGGACCTGTGACCTTGACGCCGACCAACCCGCCGCTGCCGCCGTGGCGGCGGGCCCAGCGCGACCACTTCCCGGGAGTGCCGGCCTGGGGGCTGGCCACCCGCCGGGCCGCGCCGGAGCCCTTCGAGATCAGCCGGCTGGAGTCGGTCGACAAGGAGTGGGCCTACGGCGGGGCCGACGGCACCGGTGTCCGGGTCTGCGTGCTGGACACCGGTGTCCAGGCCGACCACCCGCACGTCGGCGGGCTGGAGGCGTCGTACCAGGTGGTCGCCGACGACGCCGGGAGGATGTCGGTCGCCGAATGCGAACCGCACGACCCGGCCGGGCACGGCACCGCCTGCGCCTCGGTGATCCGCCAGGTCGCGCCGGGCACCTCGATCAGCTCGTTGCGGGTGCTCACCGACGGCAAGAACGGCAGCGGCGACGCGCTGCTGACGGGCCTGCGATGGGCGATCGAGGCGGGCTTCGACGTCATCAACATGAGCCTGTCGACGACGAAGTCGGACTTCCGGCACACCCTTCAAGAACTGGCCGACCGCGCCTACTTCCGCCGTTGCCTGCTGGTCGCCGCCGCGCATAACATGCCGGTGCTCAGCTTCCCGTGGACGTTCTCCTCGGTCGTCAGCGTCGCCAGCCACGACCAGGCCGACCCGATGACCTACTACTACAACCCCTCGCCGCCCGCCGAGTTCCACGCCCGGGGCGTCAAGGTGCCGGTGGCCTGGGCGGGCGGGAAGGTGGTGCGCAGCACCGGCAACAGCTTCGCCGCCCCGCACATCGCCGGGATCTGCGCGCTGATCCTGAGCAAGCACCCCTGGCTGACGCCGTTCCAGCTCAAGACCGTGCTCTATCTCGCCGCGGACAACACCACTCAGAACGGAGAGCCTGATGTCCTCTGAGGACTTCGACAGCACCGAACGCAAGCTGCTGCAGTCGATCGTGGAGGTGGCCCGCCACATGTTCGGCGCGGCCGCCGCGTCGATCTTCCTGGTCGACCCGGAGACCGGCGAGCTGGTCTTCGAGGCCGTCTCGGGCGAGGGCGAGAAGGAACTGGTCGGCAGCCGCTTCCCGGCCGGGACCGGCATCGCGGGCTGGGTCGCCACCAGCGGCCAGCCGATGGTCGCCGACGACCTGAAGACGACCAGGTTCGACCAGGACGCCGCCGAGTCGACCGGCTACGTGCCCGCCACGATCATGGCGGCCCCGCTGATCCGCTTCGAGGAGTGCGTCGGCGTGCTGGAGGTGCTCGACCGGGCCGAGTCACGCAGCGACCTCGACGACATCGAACTCCTGGGCCTGTTTGCCACCCAGGCCGCCTGCGGCCTGGAGTTCCTGCTCCGGGTGAGGCAGAGCAGCGAGCCCCGCGCCCAGATCGACCCCCAGGTGGTGCTCCGCCGCCTGAGCGACCGCCCGCCGAACGGCGACGGCCCCCGCGACGTCGCCGCGCTCAAGCTCCTGGCGCTGGCCGACGAACTGCTGACCCTCTCGTAGCGCCCGTCGCTCACACGGCGCTCGCCAGGGCGAGGGCGGCCGCGACCGGGACCAGGTAGAGCAGGGGGTAGGGAAGGTGGCCGTAGGAACGGGCGCGGACGACGGTGACGACGGCGCCGGTGAAGTAGAGGATCAGCGCGACGGCTGAGATCGTGCCGAGCACGGGGACGAGGAGGCCGGTGAGCAGCCCGGCGGCCCCGGCCGCCTTGGCGGCGCCCAGCCAGGGCCACCATGAGCTGGGCACGCCGTACTCCTGGAGGGGTTCGACGACCCAGGCGGCGCGGCGCAGGATCGAGTAGGCGGAGAAGGCGACCCACAGGGCGGCCAGGACGGTCACGATGAGGTGAGCGGTGAACATGCGCGGTACTCCGTTGTCGTTGCCGGTTCGATTGGTCGTCACCGCCTTGACCCGCGCCGCGAACCGATGTGACCGCCCTGTTCGGTGATCTGGGTCACATGCCGGACGGGCTCAGGAATCGAGCACGGCCAGGTCGAGCGCGGCCAGGCGGCCGGGTTCCGCGACGACGTCGATCCCGGTGATGAGCCCGTCGGCGATGGTGAAGGCGAGCACCACGCGCAGCCGGCCACCGGGCGCCATGGCCAGACCGGGCCTGCCGTCGACGAGGCCGAGTCCGGTGAACCGGGCCCGCTGGACGGCGGCCATCGCGCCGCGGGCGACGGGTCCGGCGCCGGTCACGGTGACGGGCTCAGAGGTGGGGATGACGGCCGCGTCGGCCTTCAGGACGACCTCGGGGTGCAGCAGCCGGACCAGCGCGTGATAGTCACCGCTGCGGGTGGCCGACAGGAACGCCGCGACGATCTCCCGATGGCCGGCCGTCTCGCCGGGGGGAGCGCCGCCGCCGCGGACCCGGCGCCGGGCACGGCTGGCCAGCTGCCGGGTCGCCTCCTCCGTACGGTCGAGCATGGGGGCGATCTGCTCGAACGGCACGGCGAACAGATCACGCAGCACGAACGCGACCCGCTCGGCGGGAGAGAGCGTGCCGAGGACGACCAGCAGGGCCACGCCCACCTGGTCGGCCATGACGGCCTCCTGCTCGGGGTCGGCGCCGGTGCTGAGCAGCGGGTCGACGGCCTGGGCCTCCAGGGATTCCTCGCGGCGGTACGCGCGCGAGCGCAGCATGTTCAGGCACACGCGGGCCACCACGGTGGTCAGCCATCCGTCGAGGTTGCGCACCTCGCTCAGGTCGGCTCGGCCGGCGCGCAGCCAGGCGTCCTGCAGGGCGTCGTCGGCCTCGCTCAGCGACCCGAGCAACCGGTAGGCGACCGCCCGCAGACGCGGCCGCTGCTCGGTGAAGCGCCTGGTCAGCCACTCGCCATTCTCGACGTCGTCACTGCGCAAAGGGTCACATCCTCGATTCGGCGGTGAGCAAGGGTCGCGCACCGCGACCGGGGGCCGAATACCCTCGGTCCAGCCTTCCGGCAATGACTGAATCGCGCCAGATTTCTGACATTTCTTGACATGGCGTCAGTCAGTGGAGCTCTCGTCTACTCGAATGGTCACCGCGGCGTTCGAAGGGACGAAATGGGACCGGATTCGCGCCCCACACGTTCATGGCCGCTCGTCGGACGCGCCGCCGCGCTGCGGGTCATCACCGAATCGGCGGCGGAGCCCGACGTCGACGGCGTCGTGGTGGTCGGCCCGCCGGGGGTGGGCCGCACCCGCCTGGTGAAGGAGGCGGCGTCCCGCCTGTCGGCGGCGGGCCACCCCGTCTCGTCGGCGACCGGCACCCGGGCGTCCGGCACGATCCCGCTCGGCGCGCTGCTCCACCTGGCCCCGCCGGGAGACGCGCTCGGCACCTTCTCCCGGATCGTGGCGCGCTTCGGCGCCCCGGGCGGGCGGCGGCCGGTGCTGGTGGTCGACGACGCCCATCTGCTCGACTCGGCCTCGGCCGCGCTGGTGTTCCAGCTCGCCGGGCACACCCGCACGTTCGTGGTGCTGACCGTCCGGCAGGGCCAGACCGCGCCCGACGTGGTCACCGCGCTCTGGAAGGAAGGGGCCGCCCGCCGGGTCGAACTCGGGCCGCTCGCCGACGACGAGGTCGACGCCGTGCTCGAACGCGGCCTCGGCGGCCCCCTCGACGCCGTCACCCGCCGCAGCCTGCGCCGCCTGTCGGCGGGCAACCCCCTGGTGCTGTACGAACTGGTGCAGTCGGCCCTGGAGGGAGGCTCCCTGCGTACCGTCGACGGTTTGTGGCACCTGGAGGGGAACCTGCGGGTCACCGGCCGATTGGGCGATCTCGTCGAGGCCCAGATGGACGTCGACGACGCCGCCGTGCTGAGCGTGCTGGAGGTGCTGGCCTGCAAGGAGCCGCTCAGCCAGCCCGTGGTGGAGTCGATCACCGGCCACGCGGCGGTCGTCGAGGCCGAACGCCGGGGGCTGGTCCTGCTCGAACGGTCCGGCCAGCGTATCCAGACCCGGCTCACCATCCCGGCGTACGCCGGGGTGATCAGGGCGCGCATGCCCCGGGCCCGGCACCGGGCGATCTGGGAGAGCCTGGCCGAGTCGCTCGCCAAGACCCCGCGCCGCCGCGCCGACGACGCGCTCGAACTGGCCGTCTCCCGGCAGCGGGCCGGGCTCGGCTCCTCGGTGGGGGAACTGCTCGCGGGGGCCCGCCAGGCGGCCGAGCACCTGGAGTTCGACATGGCCGAACGGCTCGCCATGGCGACCCGGGAGGCCGGCGGCGGCGTCGACGCCGACCTGACGCTGGCCGAGGTGCTGGCCTGGCAGGGCCGCTACGAGGCGGCGGCCGGAATCCTGCCCGAGCCGGAGGACTGCGCCGACGAGGAGAGCTCCGACCGCCGCGCGATGTTGCAGGAGCGCATCGACTACTGGCACCGCGAGGCCGCCCCGGCCGGCGGCCACCCGCCCGGGGAACGCGCCGCCGAGGCGGTGTCGACGTGGATCGTCCTGCTGGAGGGCGACGTCGCCCGCTCGATCGCGGTGGGCGGCGCGCTGCTGGCCCTGCCCGACCCGCAACTGCCGCCCCGCGCCGTGACCTGGGCCGCGACGGCGGTCATGGTGGCCGCGGGTCTCACCGGCGACCGGCGGCTGATCGACCAGGCCGCCGCGACCGGCCTGCACGTCGCGGTCGAGCACCGCAACACCCTGCCGAGGGCCCAGGCGCAGGTGCGCACCGTGCGGTGCGTGGCGCTGGTGCTGGCCGGGGCGCTGGTCGACGCGGCCGCCGCCGTCGAGGCGGGCTACCAGGAGTCGGTCCGCACCCAGCTCCCGCAGACGGTCGGGGTCTGGACCGGCCTGCGCGGCATCGTCGCCAAGGCCCAGGGCCGGGTGACCCTGGCGCAGCAGGCGTTGCGCGAGTCGATCGTGCTGCTCGAAGGCCACGACCCGCTCCGCCTCCAGCGCCTCTACCTGTCGGAGCTCGTCGGCGCCCACGCGATGGCGGGCGACACCGCCGGGGCCGACCACTGGCTGGCCCGCATGGCGGAGACCCCGGCCCCGCCGGGCGCGCTGGTCGACCCGTGGATCAACCGCAACCGCGCCTGGGCCGCCGTCGCCGCCTCCGACCTGCCGCTCGCCGCCGAACGTGCGCTCACCGCCGCCAAGGAGGCCCGCCGGGCCGGCGCGCCCCTGCTGGAGGCGCACGCCCTGGCCGACGCCTGCCGGATGGGCGCGGCCGGCGCGGCCCGCGACCGCCTGGCCGAGCTGTTGGTCACCACCCCGACCCCGGTGACCAGGGCGTTCGCCGCCATGGCCGCCGCCCACGCGGCCGACGACCCCGACCTGCTGCTCGAATCGGCCGGCACGCTGGCCCGCCTCGGGCACACCCTGGCGGGGGCCGAATGCGCCGCGACCTCCTATCGGTTACTCGTGGCGGCCGGACGACGGACGGCCGCCACCAGCGCGCAGACGCTGGCCAGAGAACTGCTGACCGACTGCGGCGGGGCGAGGACGCCGCAGGCGGACCTGTCGGGCGGCGACGCCACGCTGACCCCCCGGGAGCTCCAGATCGCCAAGCTGGTGGCGTCGGGCCTGTCGGGCCGCGCGGTCGCCGACCGGCTCGACCTGTCGCTGCGCACGGTCAACAACCACCTGGGCCGGGTCTACACGAAGCTCGGGGTGTCGGGGCGGCAGGCCCTGGCGCAGGTGCTCGGCTCGACCGACACATGAGCGGCGAGGTCGGGTAGACGTCCACAATCAGGGACATGCGAGCATGTCTCGGGTGAAAGCCCCACCCCAGGTCATGACCCCGGGCCTGACGTTCCTCTTCGCCGTCGCCGGAGGCGCGGCGGTCGGCAACCTCTACTGGGCCCAGCCCCTGCTCGACTTCATCGCCGCCGACCTGGGCGCGTCCACGGCGAGCGCCGGGTTGCTGGTCACCGCCACCCAGGTCGGCTACGCCGTGGGCATCCTGCTCTTCGTCCCGCTGGGCGACGTGCTCGACCGGCGGAAGCTGATCCCGGTGATGCTGGTGGTGTCGGCGGTGATGCTGGTGTTGTGCGCGCTGGCGCCGACGTTCGGGCTGCTGCTGGGCGCGATCACGCTGATGGGGATCACGACCGTGGCCGGGCAGCTGCTCACCCCGCTGGCCGGCGACCTGGCCGATCCGGCGCGGCGCGGCCACGTGGTGGGGGCCGTGACGTCGGGCATCCTGACCGGCATCCTGCTCAGCCGCACGATCAGCGGCCTGGTCGCCGAGTTCGCCGGGTGGCGCACCATCTTCCTGGCGGCCTCGGTGCTGGCGCTGGTCCTGGCCCTGCTGCTCTACCGGGCGCTGCCCGCGCTGGAGCCCAAGACCCGGCTGCCCTACCACCGCCTGATCGCCTCGGTGTTCTCGACGGTCCGCCGCGAGCGTGTGGTCCGCTGGACCCTCGCCCTCTCCTGCACCGGCTTCGCGATCTTCACCATGTTCTGGACGTCGCTCACCTTCCTGCTGAGCGCCCCGCCCTTCGACTACCCGGTCTCGGTGATCGGCCTGTTCGGCCTCGCGGGCCTGGCCGGCGCGGTGGCGGCCCAGCGCGCGGGCCGCCTGCACGACCGGGGCTGGTCGCTGCCCGCGACCGGGCTCGGGTGGGTGCTGGTCCTGCTGTCGTTCGGCCTGGCCGGGTTCGCCGGCCGGTCGGCGGCGCTGATCGTGCTGGTCGTGGTGCTGGTGGACGCGGGCATGCAGGGCCTCAACATCCTCAACCAGGCCCGGATCTTCGCGGTGTCGCACGATGCGCGCAGCCGGTTGAACACCGCGTTCGTGACCGGCAACTTCGTCGGCGGCGCGATCGGATCGGCGGCCGCCTCGGTGTTGTGGTCGGTCGGGCAGTGGCGGGCGGTGTGCCTGGCGGGCGTGGCCGCGTCGGCCGTCGCCCTGGCGATCTGGGCCGTCGGCCGGCGGGGCGCCCTCGTCGTTACCGAGGCGTGAGAGGCGAAGCCCCTGCGCCGCACCGGAATTCAGCGTTCCGTCCGGCGTTTCCCTCGCGTGCCCTTTTCAAGGGTCAGTGAAAGGCAATCTGGGACGCCCCCAGGGAAATCAAACCCAACATCGCACACAACCTGCGCAAACCACCGTCAAAACGGCACATATCGCTCGCTATCTCGGCCGAACAAGAAAAAGGTAGAAGAGTAAACCAACGTCGGGACGATCCAGAGGAGAAGCCCATGGACGGAAAGCGGCGAATCGCGATCACGGGGGCGGGGTTCCTCGGAGCGGCGGCCCTGATCCTGGCCCCGGTGTCGATGGCGTCGGCCGCCGAGGCCGCGACCCCGGCGACCACGACCGCGGCGAGCACATCGGCGAGCGTGTTCCCGGCCCACGACCGTTGGGGCGACGGCCACCGCCACCATCACCACAACAAGCATCACAACCACAATTACAACTACAACAACCACCATCACCACCACCACGGCCACAACCACGGCTGGTGGTACTGAGGGTCCCGTCCACCGCCCGGGTCGTCGCCCCGGGCGGTGGATCATGTCGGGGGAGGCCCGGCGGCATAAGGGCCGCGTAAGTCCTTTACCGGCCCGTGATGGGCGGGAGCGCCGCCGCCCGGGGGCTTCCGGGACATGATCCCCATTCGGCCCCAATCCATCCCCATAAAGGTCGCACTTGGACGTAGGCCAATAAGCCGTACATAAAAGCACCCCCTCAACCCGCTCCCAGGACCTCGCCCCGCTCCCGTCAAATGAGCACCACGCCCTCTCGCGCCGCTTGCCGGTCGTCGGAAAGCCTGGAGGGGCAAGCCAGGCGAATCCTAGGAGGAGAAGCCATGAACGGTAAGCGAGTCGCGACGGTGGGGGCGGGGGTCCTCGGTGCGGCGGCCCTGGTCCTGGGGCCCATCTCAGCGGCGGATGCCGAGACGGCCACCACCGCGACCACTACCGCGGTGAGCACGGTCACCCAGCCGGCGTCCACGACCTACGACGACTGGGACTGGGACGACGACTACTACTACGACGATTACTACTACGACGACTACTACTACGACGACTGGGACGACTGGGACGACGAGTACATCGTCGAGGAGTACTACTACTGGGACTAGCCCCTAGCGGCTCCCGCCTCCACCGCCCGGGTGACCACCCGGGCGGTGCAGGTTTCTCCGGGGCCTCCTACTGGAGCGGGCCGCCCATGCGGGCCAGCAGCTGCTGCATCCGGTCGATCTCGATGCGCTGGTCGGAGTCGACGTGGGTGGCGAACACGTAGGTCTCGGTCTCCTGGCCGCCGCCGGCGGCGAACAGCTTCTCCACCATCTCCAGGGCGCCCATGTGGTGGCCGATCATGAACTGGGTGAAGAGCCGGTCGAACTCGCCGTCCTTCGCCTTCTCCAGCCGGTCGAACTGGTCCTCGGTGAGCATGCCGGGCATCAGCTCGCCGGCCCCGTGCCCGTGTTCGGCCGACGGCGCCTCCTGCCCCCGGGAGGTCAGCCACTTGCGCATCTGGGTCATCTCGTCCTCCTGCGTGGACGAGATGCGCTGCGCGATCAGGGTCACGTCCCGGTTCTTCGTCCGGGTGGGCACGAGCGAGGTCATCCGGAGCGCCTGGCCGTGGTGCGGGATCATCCCCTGGAAGAACAGGACGTCGGCGGCGGTGAACGGGGCCGCGCTGACGGAGGGCACCGCGGTGCCCGTGAGCGTCTTGGCGGCCTGCCCGGGGGCGCCCGGCTGGACGACCACCGGCGCGTTCGGCGCCGCGGGCGGGGGCTCCTCGCTGCACCCGGCGATGACCAGGCCGGAGACCAGTAGTGACGCGCTCAGTCGGCGCATGTGGCTCATGGTGTGGGGGCTGCTTCCGCTGTACCGTCGGCATCTGTCCGGAAAAGTAGATATGTCTACGTATAGAACATCAAGACCCTTTCGGTTACGGTACGCGGTGAAATACCACATAGGACCGCCCCCCTGAAACCCGGGGCGGGCGGTTCCGACCTGAAGGGACGGCCCCTTGCGACTACGCACTCTCGGGGTCATCGCCGCTGCCGGAGCGTTAGTGGCGGGCTTCCTGCCCACCGCCGCTCAGGCCGCCGATGATCCGCGTGTCGGGCTCGGAGCCGGCTGGCTGGACGCACAGTCCGCCGCCAGCGGCCTCGAACTGACCAAACACAACGACAAGCCCGCCGGGTTCGTCAACCCCGACAGCCCGGGCAGCGCCTCGTTCGCCAACTCCGACCTGGCGTTCAGCGGCGACTACGCCTTCGCGGGCAACTACCACGGGTTCAACATCTACGACCTCAGCACCGGCGCCGATCCGGTCCTGAAGACGTCGGTGGTGTGCCCGGGTGGCCAGGGCGACCTCTCCGTCTACGGCAACCTGCTGTTCATGTCGGTGGAGGAGACCCGCGGCCGGATCGACTGCGGCACGCAGGGCGCCACCGGAACCGTGAACGCCGAGAGGTTCCGCGGTGTCCGCGTCTTCGACATCAGCGACATCAACGCCCCCCGTCAGGTGGCGGCCGTGCAGACCTGCCGCGGTTCGCACACCCACACGGTCGTGACCAGCCCCAAGGACAAGAAGAACGTCTTCGTCTACGTTCAGGGCACCTCCAGTGTCCGGTCCGGTGACGAGCTGGCCGGGTGCGCCAACACCGCCGCGACCGACCCCAACACGTCGTTGTGGCGCATCGAGGTCATCAAGGTCCCGCTGAAGAACCCGGAGACCGCGGCGGTCGTGGCCCAGCCTCGGCTGTTCGCCAACCCGGAGACCGGCGCGATCGACGGCCTGCAGAACACCCCGCCGACGGCGACCCACCCGTCGGGCACCAACTGGTCGCCCCGCCCCGTGACCAGCGCGTGCCACGACATCACCGCCTACCCGGAGATCGGCCTGGCCGCCGGCGCCTGCTCGGGCAACGGCATCCTGCTCGACATCAAGGACCCCGAGAACCCCAAGCGTCTGGACGCGGTCTCCGACCCGAACTACGCCTACTGGCACTCGGCGACCTTCAACAACGACGGCACCAAGGTCGTCTTCACCGACGAGTGGGGCGGCGGCTCCAGCGCCCGCTGCCGTGACACCGACCAGCCGTCGTGGGGCGCCAACTCCATCTACAACATCGTGAACGGCAAGCTGGTGTTCCAGAGCTACTACAAGCTCCCGGCGCCCCAGACGACGGCCGAGAACTGCGTGGCCCACAACGGCTCGCTGGTCCCGATCCCCGGTCGCGACATCATGGTCCAGGCGTGGTACCAGGGCGGCATCTCGCTCTGGGACTTCACCGACTCGGCCAACCCGAAGGAGCTCGGCTACTTCGACCGCGGCCCGGTGAACGCCTCGGCGCTCGTCCTCGGCGGCTTCTGGTCGGCGTACTGGTACAACGGCCAGATCTACGGCACCGAGATCGCGCGTGGTTTCGACGCCTTCAAGCTGGTCCCGACCGCCGCCGTGGCCAAGGAGGAGATCGACGCCGCGAAGACCGTCAAGCTGAACCTGTTCAACGCGCAGGGTCAGCCGAGGGTGTCGTGGGAGTCGAGCTTCGAGCTCGTCCGCGCCTACCAGGTGCAGGCCGAGCGCAGCGGTCTGGGCAAGGTCCAGGCCAAGGCCGTCGACGCCCTGATCGACGAGGCCAAGCGGCTGAAGGACCGGAACCAGAAGCTGCTGGCTTCGGTGGCCCTGAAGACCGCCGCCGCCCTGCTGAAGAAGTCCGACCCCGCCCAGGCCCGTCTCCAGACGGCCCTGGTCGACCTGTCGAAGACCGTCCTGCGTAAGTGAGTAGGCGGGCGGGTCCTTCCGGGGGCCCGCCCGTTCACACGAAGTTTTCTTGATCGGGCCTCGGTGCGCGCATACGCTCCGCGTGAGCGGATGGAAGTGTGCGGCATGGCTAAGATGTTCGACACCTCGCTGCGCATCGACGCGGCCGGGCCACGTGGGATCCCGATCGTCAACAACCTCCGGTTCCTCCGGCACAACGCCTGGTACACCCTCGACCACCTGGCCGCCCACCCCGGCCCCGTCATCCCGCTGACCGGCGGGAACGGGTCGGCCGTGCTGCTGCGCGGGGAAGAAGGCGCACGCGTCTACTTCACCGAGAACGAGGTGTTCGAGCGGCTCGCCGACGGCATCTTCGCCCTGCCGGAGGGCCGCCCCTGGTCGAAGATGTTCGACGCGGTCATCACCTTCAACGGCGAACGGCACCGCCGGGCCCGCCGCCTGCTGATGCCGATCACCCACAAGAGCGCGATGGACCACTACGGAACGGTCTTCGCCGAGACGTTCAAACGTTCCCGCTTCGCGCGGCCGGACGGCGAGCCGTTCGACATGGTGGCCGAGTTCCTCGACGTCACCCGCGCCAACATGCTGGTCTGCCTGCTCGGCATCGACGTCGACGACGCCAACGTCCGGCTCGCCGACGACGTCGCCCGCCTGCTCCGGGCCTTCCAGAACCCGCTGGTCCTGCTGTTCCGCAGCGAGGCCGCCTGGACGCCGCACGGCCGCTGGTTACGCGACCTCGCCTCGGTCTACGAGCGGCTGGAACTGCTCATCGAGCGCAAACGCGCCGACGACCCGCGAAGCGACGCCCTGTCGATCCTCTGCCACACCGTCGACGAACACGGCGACCGGCTCAGCACCCCGGAGATCGCCGGCGAGCTGCACGGCCTGTTCGCGGCCGGGTTCGAGACCACCGCCATGTCGATGACCTGGGCGCTGCTGACCGTCCTCGGCACCCCGGGCCCCCGTCCGGACACCGAGGCCGGCCTCGACGCGGCCGTCCGCGAGTCGCAGCGGCTGCTGCCGACCGTGCCGTTCAGCCTCCCGCGCCGGGTCGCCCGCGACATCAGGGTCGGCCCCACCGTGATCCCGAAGGGCGCGCTCGCGTTCGCCGCGCCGCTGCTGGAGCACCACGACCCGGCGTCCTACCCCGACCCGCACGTCTACCGCCCGGACCGCTGGACCGGCGCGAAGGTCGGCCCCTACGCGTTCCTGCCCTACGGCGTGGGCCAGCGCCGCTGCCTGGGCGCGTCCTTCGCCGACCTCCAGATCCGCACCACCCTCGGCCTGATGCGATGGCCGTCGCTGCTCACCACCGAGGTCGACTACGTCATCAGGTCGGGCGCGACCGCGTTCCCCGGCAGACCCGTCTATGTACGAACCGGCCCGCCCGCCCCCGCCCCCGGCCCGGTGACCGGGAGCGTGCGGCGTCTCTGGGCGGCCTAGACGAAGGCGCCCTCGCCCGTGATGGCCCGTCCGACGATGAGGGTGTTGATCTCCCGGGTGCCCTCGTAGCTGTAGATGGCCTCGGAGTCGGCGACGAACCGGCCCATGCCGTAGTCGAGCACGATCCCGTTCCCGGCCATGATCTCCCGCCCCCAGCCGACCGCCTCGCGCATGCGGGCCGTGCAGAACGCCTTGGCAAGCGCCGAGTGCTCGTCGCGGTAGACGCCGTCGTCCTGGAGTTGCGCCAGGCGTACCACCATGCCGAGAGAGCTGGTCACGTTGCCGAGCATGCGCACCAGCAGATCCTGCACGAGCTGGAACGACGCGATGGGCCGCCCGAACTGCTCACGTTCCTTCGAGTACGCCAGCGCCCGCTCGTAGGCGCCGATCATGCACCCGACGGCCTGCCAGGCGACGCCGCCCCGCGTCTGCCGCAGGATCGTCGCGGTGTCCTTGAACGAGGAGGCCCCGGCCAGCCGGTTCTCCTCCGGCACGAGCACGTTCTCCAGCGTGATGTCGGCGTTCTGGACGGTCCGCAGCGCGATCTTGTTCTCGATCTTCGTGGCGGTGAAGCCGGGGGAGCCCCGGTCGACCACGAACCCCTTGACCTGTCCGTCGCCCTCGTCCTTGGCCCAGACGACCACGTAGTCGGCGAACGTCGCGTTGCCGATCCAGCGTTTGGCCCCGTTGAGCACCCACGTGCCGCCCTCACGGCGGGCGGTGGTGCGGAGTCCGGCGGCGACGTCGGATCCGCCGGTCGGTTCGGTGAGCGCGAAGGCGCCGATCTTCTCCATCGCGGCCATCCGCGGCAACCAGCGCTCGCGCTGCTCCTCGGAGCCCAGCCGGGCGACGCTGCCCATGGCCAGGCCCGCGTGCACCCCGAAGAAGGTGCCCCACGAGGGGTCGACCCGGTTCATCTCCAGAACCACGAAACCGGTCAGCAGGCTGCGTGCGCCCCGGAAGGCGAGGCCCGCGACGTCGAGCTTGGCGAACTCGGGCACGAGCTGGTGTGGGAACTCGGCCCTGGTCCACTGGTCGTCGGCGATCGGCGCGACCCGATCGGCCATGAACTCGCGTACCCGCTCGATGACCTGCTGTTCATCCCCGTCGAGCAGGTCGGCGTACGCGTAGAGATCCCCGTTCGTCATGCCTCAACCCTGCCCGGGAGGCATGGAGCGTAACGAGGGTCAGCGCGCGGCGCTGCCGTCGGGGAGCAGCAGGCCGAGGTCCTCGAACAACACGACGCCGTTGCACAGCAGGCTCCAGCCCTGTTCCGGGTGGGCCGCCACGACGTGGGCGGAAACGCGGTCGGAGGCGTCGGGGGACGGACATTGGGGCTGATGCTGACACATCATCTCGACCTCTCAGGTGGGCTCCTGGATCATCAAACGAACGAATCTGCGGATTTGCGCCCGCTCTTCCTACTTTGGACACCTAAAGAGTGACCTAAGCCACTATCACTCTGCTTTCCGTCCGCTGTACGCGGATTGCAAGCTCCACCCGGGGCAGTTGCGCGCATCATGACGCGCGTCGTGGCGTCGCCATGGGGGTCTGGGGCCTCGACCGGGGCTCGATGTGGCAGGACGAGGCGACCACCTTCGCCCTCGCCGACCGCTCGCTCGAACGTGGACGCCGTCCACGGCCTCTACTGCCTGATCGTGCACGTCGTGCCGCTGCTTCCGGGCACGGAGGTGCTGATCCGGCTGCCGTGGTGCTCGCCACCGGCCTGGCCGCGCTCGCCGTCGCCGGAGCCGCCCGGCGAATGGGCGGCAGCGGCCTCGCGATCCGGCTATACGTGCGGCGCGAAGCCGCGCAGCATCATGCCCTGGCCCCGTGACCGGTGCACGTCGTCGGCCGGTTCGTCCTCCGGGTCGCGGAACTGCACCAGGAACGTGGTGCGGTCGTCGCCGGAGGTGTTCACCCCCGACCCGTGCACCAGCAGGTAGCTGAGGAACAGCACGTCACCGGCTTCCGCCTCGACGGGCACGGCCGACGACAGCGGCCACTCGTCGAGCGGCAGGTGCCAGCCCCCCTCCTCGACGTGGGGGAGCGGGCCGCCGAGGTGGCTGCCGGGAACCACCCGTACACAGCCCTTCTCCTCGGGGGCGTCGTCGAAGTGGAAGATGGCGGCGGCCATCGTGTGGCGGGTGTGCGGGAAGTGCGCCGCGTCCTGGTGCATCGGGAACGGCGAACCGCGCTCGGCCGGCTTGATGAAGATCTTCGTATGGTGCAGCTGGACGTTGGGCGAGCCCACGACCTCGGCGGCGACGTCGGTGAACCGGGGGTCGACGATCAGCCGCGAGAACGCGCCGGCGTGGAACTGCGCGTCGTGGCAGTGCCGCAGCTCGGTGTGCCGCTCGGTCAGCCTGCGGGCCACCGCCCACGTGGGGTCGACGGCCCGCAGCCGGGAGATCAGCTCATGGGTCTCCCGGCGGTAGGCCGCCGCCTCATCGGGGGTGAGCAACCCCTTGACCAGCGCGTATCCGTTCTCGCGATAGAAATCGATCATGTGAGCGCGCGGGCCGTGCGCGGCAGCAGCACGAACGCCCCCAGGTAGAGCAGGCCCGCCACGATCAGCAGCGAGTTGTAGCCGAGCACCAGGGCGGCGTACTCCAGGCACCCGCCGACCATCGCGCCCAGCAGGTTGGCGCCGAAGGCGGTCGTCGAGTCGTCGGTCTCGGTGAACCGCTTCGCGAACACCACGTTGGCCGCGAAGATCGGCAGGAACGCGATGGCCACCGCCACCGGGATGCGCAGCGCCAGCGGCAACGACAACAACCACGAGTTCGGCACGAGCCACCCCACGACCAGGCCGACGGCGATCACGCCGTACATGACCGGAAGGGACGGGGTGCGGAACCGGCGCGTCACCTCGACCGCGGCGAGCACCGCGACCAGGACGCCCGCGAAGACGATCGCGTTCACCACCCAGGTGGTGCCGAAGAGCAGCGCGAAGCCGGTGATGCTCTTGGTCTCCAGCAGCATGAAGCCGACGCCCAGCAGGAACAGGTCGGCGTAGGGCCGCATCTGCCGGAACGGCCCCGCGACCATCCGCACCGCGAAGACGCTGACCAGCAGGATCAGCCCCAGCGCGAAGATGTAGAGCGACGGGATCGAGCCGGTGCTCAGGTAGAGGAACGGCCGGTCGTCGCTGGTCGGCGCGGGCGTGCCCGCCGCGGCTCCGCCCCACTCGCCGGCGCACGCCTGGTCGGCGGGGGTGAGCCCGGCGGTGATGACGGCCTGGCCGCCCCAGCCGGTGAAGTCGACGCACGGCTTGTGCCCGAACGCCGCCTGCGCGGTCGACGCGAGCCGGTCGATCAGCCAGGTCTCGCGGTAGTAGTTGTACATCGAGAAGGCGCCGCCCGGCTTCAGGTGCTCCTTCGCCGCCTGCATCGCCTGCTCGGTGAACAGGTAGCTCTCCAGCCGCAGCGAGCTCGCGCCCGACACCAGGGTCAGCGAGTCGGGCAGCGCGAACAGGATCAGGTCGTACTTCTTGTCGGTCCGCTCCAGGAACGCCCGGCCGTCGTTGATGTGCGTGGTCACCCGGGGGTCGCTGTAGGGCTTGTCGGGGTGGGACCGGCCGCCGATCTCCCGCAGCTTCGGGTCGATCTCGACGGCGTCGACGCTCTTGGCGCCCTTCAGCAACGAGATCGCCACGTCGGTGCCGCTGCCCGCGCCGACGATCAGCACGTCGTCGAGCCGCTGGCTCCCGGCCGCGACCGAACGCTGGTAGGGCATGCCGTACTGCTGCTCCCACTCCAGCCGCTTGGCCGCCGGGATCGCCTGCTGGTGGGGGATGCCGTTCACCTGGATGTCCAGGACGGGCACCCCCTGGTTCTGGAACGCCTCGGTGGTGACCTTGTAGTAGGGCGACCAGAGGGCCCCGGCCGAGAACGTCTCGAATGCCAGCGCCCCGATGACCAGCAACGACGGAACCGCCAGCAGCACCCCGCCGAGCACCCGCCGCGGCCGCATCACCACGAAGTAGCCGATCGCGACCACGAGCCCCCACACCAGCGGCGGCGCGCTCAGGAACGACAGCAGCGTGAACAGCCCGATCCCGCACAACGACCCGACGAGGTCCCACCGGTAGGCCTCAAGCCGGTCGAGCTTCGGGAAACACTGACCGACCAGCTCGGCCGGCCCCATCAGCACCAGCGCGACCACCACGAAGATGATCGGCAGGATCAGCCAGGCCGGCGGCCCGCTCGTCTCCAGGCTGGTGAAGTAGAGGATCCCGGACGCCTCCCGGTTGACGTGCACCGGGAAGAAGCTGATGACCAGCACCAGCACGGCCAGCAGGACCGGCGAGTAGTAGGGCTGCCGCTTGGTGCGCCCCACCCGCAGGAACCCGAGCCCGATGCCGAGGAACGACCCCAGCAGGACGAAGTTGGTGAAATAACTCAGATGGACGACGTTGGATCCGGTCCACCGGATGAGCGACAACTCCAGGAAGAGCATCAACCCACTGGCCACCACGAGGCGGGGCCGCACCGAGAGCCAGTGGCGGGGTTCGTTGTCGTCCTGACGGGCGGGAGCTTCCTGCTGGACAGTCACCTGGGGCACGTTAGCGAACCGGTCAAAGTGTGACCAGGGTCTGTCAACTGAACGATCGGGACGACCGAGCTTGCAGCTCCGGACCGTCGATGGCGTCGACGATTCGGGCCGCGTCAGGCAGCGTGACTCACTGCCCAACCCATGGCACCGCGTGAGGCGATGTCGCGGGCGGCATTGACGTCCGCATGCTCAGCGAAGCCGCAGGACGTGCAGGAGAAGGTGGCCTGATCCGGCCGGTTCTTGATGTCCACGTGCCCGCAGGTCGAGCATTCCCGGCTGGTACACGCCGGATCGACATGCACCAGAGGGACGCCCAGGCGGGCCGCTTTGTAGGCGATGAAACTTCCCAGTTGATGAAAGTTCCAGGAGTGCAAGGTGACCCGCTGGGGCTTTCGGAGCCGTACCCGTTCGCGGATCCCGCTCAGGTCTTCGAGAGAGATACCGCGCCCGGTGCGTTTCGCCTCGGTCACGATGCGATTGCTGATGACATGGTTGGTGTCGGTGGCGAAGCGGCTCTCTTTGCGGGAGCGGCGTTTCAGGAGTCGCTTCGCGGACTTGGTCTTCTTGGTCTGCAAGCGGCGGCGTAGTTCGCGATGACGGTGACGGACAGCCCTGAGGGTCTTACCGACGTAGAGGACGCCGTCGGAGGTGGTCGCTATGTTGGCGATGCCGAGGTCGACGCCGACGAACGCGACAGGGTTGACGACCTCGACGTCGGGCAGGTCGCAGGTGGCGTGCAGAAACCACATGCCGTCGCGGTGGATCAGGTCGGACTCGCCCTTGCGGTGCTCGCTGAGCATCTTCAACGTCGAGACGGAAGGTGATCGGTTTGGATTCGGCTCTGACCCGGCGGGGTGAGCCTTTCGGACCCAGGTTTCCCGCCCGGATGTCGCCGTTCAGGGTGGCGTAGGCGTCGACGACTTTCTTGATCACGTGCTGAGCGGCCTGCGCCGCGAGACCGAACTCCTCCCTAACGGTGCCGTAAGTGAGTTTTCTCAGGTCGTAGTGGCGACGTGTGTTCCGATTGAAGGCGACCCTCGACACGTGGTGAGCGGCCCGGTTGGCAATGTGCATGGTGGTGCCCAGGGCCGCCGCCTGCTCGGGCGTCGGCATCAATGGCGACGTGCTGGGAACGGCTGAACCGTTCAGCACGTTCGTCGTGAACTCACAGGTCGCGCATTCGCGGGTGGACATCACCGTTGTCCCTGACAACGAGTTAGGAGACGTTGGGCGCTCCCCCACACCTCTCCTAGGAGGAGCTCCGTGCACACGCTCTCCCGGACCTTATTCGCGGTATTGGGCGCCTTGGCGCTGCTCTCATCCGCCCTCGTCGTGACCGCGAACGCGCACGGCTCCGTCACCGACCCGCCGAGCCGCAACTACGGCTGCTGGCAGCGCTGGGGCGGCGACTTCCAGAACCCGGCGATGGCCCAGCAGGACCCGATGTGCTGGCAGGCCTGGCAGTACGACGTCCAGGCCATGTGGAACTGGAACGGCCTCTACCGCGAGCAGGTGGCCGGCAACCACCAGGGCGCCGTGCCCGACGGCCAGCTGTGCAGCGGCGGCCGGACCTTCAACGGCCGTTACAACGCCATGGACACCCTCGGCGCGTGGAAGACCGTCGACAAGCCCACCCGCTTCACGCTGAACATGTACGACCAGGCCATCCACGGCGCCGACTACATCCGGGTGTACGCCACCAAGCAGGGCTTCAACGCGCTGACGACGCCCCTGAAGTGGAGCGACCTCGAACTGGTCGGCCAGGTGGGCCGGGTGCCGACCGGCGCGACCACCCCCGTCGACGTCAACGCCGCGGGCCGTTCGGGCCGGCACATCCTGTTCACGGTCTGGCAGGCCAGCCACATGGACCAGTCGTACTACTTCTGCAGCGACGTGAACTTCACCGGCGGCTCCTCGACCCCGTCGCCGACCCCCACGCCGACCCCGACCCCCACCCCCACGCCGACGCCGACGCCCACCCCGACGCCCACGCCCACCCCGAACCCGGGCCAGGGCTGCTCGGCGGCGTACAAGGTGGCCTCGACGTGGGGCGGCGGCTTCCAGGCCGACGTGACGATCACGGCCGGCTCCGCGCCCATCACCGGCTGGCAGGCGACCTGGACGTGGCCGAGCGGCCAGTCGGTCACCCAGGCGTGGAGCGCCACGGTGACGAGCAGCGGGTCGAGCGTCACGGCCCGGCCCATGTCCTACAACAGTTCGCTGGGCGCGGGCGCGTCGACCACGTTCGGCTTCCTCGCCTCCGGCAACTCGGCCACCGCGCCCACGGTGACCTGCCGGACCGTCTGACCCCACGGTAGGGATCGATCGCCGCCGGCCTCCATGCGCGCATGGGCGCCGGCGGCGTCGTCTCTCAGAGCTGGATCGACTTGACCTCCAGGAACTCCTCCAGGCCGAAGCGGCCGAACTCGCGGCCGTTGCCCGACTGGCGGTAGCCGCCGAAGGGGGCCAGCGAGTTCCAGTGGCCGCCGTTCACGTCGACCTGGCCGGCCCTGATCCGCCGGGCGACCGCGCGGGCCTCGTCGTCGGGGCCGAAGACGCCGCTGGTCAGGCCGTAGCTGGTGCCGTTGGCGATGGCGACGGCCTCGTCGGCGTCGCGGTAGGGGATGATCGTCAGCACCGGGCCGAAGATCTCCTCCTGCGCGATGGCCGAGCCCGGGTCGACGTCGGCGAAGATCGTGGGGTTCACGTAGGCGCCGGTGCCGACGGGGCGTCCGGGGCCGCCGAAGACCAGGCGGGCGCCGTCGGCGACGCCGCGCTCGATGTAGCCGTGCACCTTGTCGCGGTGCTGCTCCGACGCCATCGGGCCGATCATCGTCGTCTCCAGCAGCGGGTCGCCGACGGTGTACGTCCCGGCGATCGCCACCGCCCGCGCGACGACCTCCTCCTGGAGGTGGGCGGGCACCAGCAGGCGGGGCCACGAGCCGCAGACCTGGCCGCCGTTGGTGAACGACATGGCCACGCCGTGGGCGACGGCCGCGTCGAGGTCGGCGCCGTCGAGGATCACGTTGGCGCCCTTGCCGCCCAGTTCCAGGGCGACCCGCTTGACCGTCTCGGCGGCGACCGCGCCGATGCGGCGGCCGGCCCGGGTCGAGCCGGTGAAGGAGATCATGTCGATGCCGGGGTGGGCGGAGATCGCTTCGCCGACGACGTCGCCGGTGCCGTACACGACGGTGAAGACGCCGGCCGGGAGGCCGGCCTCGGCGGTGATCTCGGCGAGCACCCGCGCGGTGAGCGGCGCGATCTCCGACGGCTTCCAGACCACCGTGTCGCCCGCGACCAGCGCGGGAGCGAGCTTGGAGACGATCTGCTGGAGGGGGAAGTTCCACGGGGTGATCGCGCCGACGACGCCGATCGGCTCCCGGACGATCAGCGAGGTGCCGATGGTCTCGGTCCAGGCGAAGTCCGCCGCGAGGGCGGCGAACGACTGGGCGACGGCCACCGGGAACTGGATCTGCGCCGTGCGCGCCAGGCTGATCGGGGCGCCCATCTCGGCGGTGATGAGGGCGGCGAGTTCGTCCGCGCGGGCGGCGATGCCCGCGCCGACGCGGCCCACGACCGCCGCCCTTTCGAGGGGATCGGTCGCGGCCCAGGCGGGGAGGGCGGCGCGGGCGGCGGCCACCGCCCTGTCGACGTCGGCGGCGGTGCCGGCGGGCACCTCGGCGACCACGTCGCCGGTGGCGGGGTTGAACACGGGGATGGTTGTCATGCGTCGAACCTGCCGGGCGCGGCGGCCCGCATCCAGGGACGAAGTGTCCGTGCCTGAGCGGAATCAGCGCAGGTCCGGGGCTTGTTGACCAGAACATGCAACGGGCCAGACTCGCCGACTTCCTGCGCACCCGGCGCGCGGCGCTCCAGCCCGAGGACGTGGGCCTCCCACGTGGCTCGCGGCGCCGGACGGGCGGGCTGCGCCGTGAGGAGGTCGCGGCCCTGTCGGCCATGTCGACCGACTACTACAGCCGGATCGAGCAGCAGCGCGGCCCGCAGCCGTCGGAGCAGCTGCTCGCCGCCCTCGCCCGTGCCCTGCGCCTCACCGACCAGGAGCGCGACCACCTGTTCCGGCTCGGCGGATACGCGGTCAAGCCGCGGGTGAAGACCGTCAGGGACGTCAATCCGGGGATGGCGCGGATCTTCGGCAACCTCCCGCCCGACGCCGCCGCGCTGGTCGTCACCGACCTGGGCGAGACGCTCCGCCAGACCCCGCTGGCCCGTGAGCTCCTCGGCGACGGCCTGGTGTACGAGGGCCTGTCGGCCAGCCTCCACTACCGCTGGTTCGACGATCCGGCCGTACGAAAGATTCATCCGGCCGACGATCACGCTACGGTGGGCCGGGAACTGGCCGCGGATCTCCTCCGGATCCACACGCGCGACGGCGAGTCGTCCCGCGCGGGCGAGATCGTGCGGGCGCTGCTCGGCCGCAGTGCCGAATTCGCCGCGCTCTGGCGTGCGCACCCGGTGCCCGGCCCGGTGTGCGCGCGGAAACGGTTCGTGCACGTCACGGCGGGGCCGCTGGAACTCGACTGCCAGACGCTGGTCGATCCCGACCAGAGCCAGTCGCTGCTCGTCTACACCGCCACAGCAGGCTCACCGGCCGCAGAGAAGCTCAGGCGGATTGGTTTGCACGGGTAGCCAAACTAAAGGGTTGCGCTCGACCCGCCGATGCACGCCTCATTTTGTAACGGTCCAGTTACGCGGAGCACAAGCCTGTGACCTGCGACTTTTCGTCGATGTCAACTCGTTATCCGTTCACACGGTGCGCTCCAGACACGTGCGTGTTACAAACCTCATTAATTGATTGCCGAGACAAATGAAAGGCGGTGACCGCGTGACGCATCCACACCGCAGCGCCCGCGCGGCCGGCACCGCCCTGCCGAGCAGCGCACCGATGCTCCGGCAGACCAACCTTTCGCTCGTCTTACGTCACCTGCGTGATCACCCGGCGCAATCCCGGGCCGACATCGCGGAGGCCACCGGTCTGCACCGGGCCACGGTCTCCAACCTGGTGGCCGAACTCCTCGACCGGCGGCTCGTCCGGGAGACCGGCACCGAGCACGCCGGCGCGATCGGCCGCCCCCGGCGGCCGGTGACGTTGCACGGCGCCCACGTCGGCGCGCTGGGTTTGGAGATAAATGTCGATTACATCTCCGCGCACGGGTCCGACCTCAGCGGCCAGGTCCTCGTCGAACGGCGGATCGCCTTCGACGCCATGGCCGGCGGTCCCGATCTCTCCCTGCGTCAGCTCGGCCGCGTGGCTCTGGAGGCCGTCGAGGCGATGAAGACGGCGGGGGCCACCCCCGCCGGACTGAGCGTGGCGGTCCCCGGCCTGGTCGACGTCGCGAACGGCGTCGTCACCCTCGCCCCGAACCTGGGCTGGCACGATCTTCCCCTGGCCGCACGGCTCTCGGCGGCCCTCGGACCTTGGCGCGTTCCCGTCACCGTCGACAACGACGCGAACCTCGCCGCACTGGCCGAACACACTTCCGGTGTCGCCGCAGGCACCTCCCACCTTGTTTACCTGACGGGCGAGGTAGGCGTGGGCGGCGGCATCGTTCTGGACGGGAAGCTGCTCCGCGGCGCGGACGGCTTCTCCGGCGAGATCGGCCACCTGCCGGTCGATCCGGGCGGCTCCCGCTGTGGTTGCGGGAGGCACGGTTGCCTGGAGACCAAGGTGGGACTCGCCGCCCTCATGAAAGCAGCACACCCTGAGACCTCGCTCCCGGCCTCCGATCCGGAGGAGCGGGCGATAGAGATCGCCAGAGGACTGACCGCGGGTGACAGCCGGATGGCTGAGGCGGTCGCCCAGGTGGGCAAATGGCTCGGGCTCGGCGGCTCGATCCTCGCCAACCTGTTCAACCCGCGCGTCATCGTCGTCGGCGGTTACTTCGCCACGCTCGCCGAATGGCTGCTGCCGCCCGCACAGACCGAACTGGAACGGCTGGTCGTCGCACGATCAGCCAGCCAGTGCCGGTTCGTCGCCTCCGACCTCGGCTTCGGCGCCGCCGCGCGTGGCGCCGCGAGCGTGGTCGTCAATCGGCTCATCGACCATCCGACGATGATCCCTGATCCGGTCCCCCGGCTGGCGCCTCACTGACGGCGCCGGTCCCCACAAGCCTGGAGGTGGCACCCTCCAGCCCGTGCAGTACCGCATCACCGCAACACCCCCCATGTAACACAAGTGGCACCAGCGAGGCGGCGCTCGCTTGCCTGACATCCCCAGTCAGGAAAGGGATTCCCCATGTCACCACGTTCTCGAACGTGGGCCAGGCTCTCCGAGATCCTGCCATTCAAGAGAAAAATCTCCCTGCGCCGGACCGTGGCGGTCGCGTCGGCAGCGCTCATGCTGCCCATGCCCGTCCTGGCCTTCTCCGCTGCTCCGGCCAGCGCGGCCGCCGACCCCGAGTTCAAGGTCCTCGTCTTCTCGAAGACGACCGGCTTCCGGCATGACGCGATCCCGGACGCGATCACGGCCATCCAGAAGCTGGGCACCGAGAACAACTTCGCGGTCGACGTGACCGAGGACAGCGCTCAGTTCACTGACGCCAACCTCGCGCAGTACCAGGCCGTCATCTTCAACTCGACCACCGGCGACCCGGTGAGCACGGCGGACCAGAAGGCCGCCTTCGAGCGTTACATCAAGGCCGGCGGCGGCTTCGTGGGCATCCACGCCGCCTCCGACGGTGGATACAGCTGGGACTGGTACCGCCAGCTCGTGGGCGCGTACTTCAAGTCGCACCCCGCGATCCAGCAGGCGACGGTCGTCACCGAGGACCAGGCGCACCCGTCGACCAAGCACCTGGCCACCTCGTGGACCCGGACCGACGAGTGGTACGACTTCCAGGCGAACCCGCGTAACAGCGTGCACGTCCTGCAGTCGATGAACCAGAAGTCCTACACCGGCTCCACCCAGGGCATCGACCACCCGATCTCCTGGTGTCAGGACTACGACGGCGGCCGTTCCTGGTACACCGGCCTCGGCCACACCAAGGAAAGCTACGTCGAGGCCAACTTCACCAAGATGCTGCTCGGTGGTATCCGTACCGCCGCCGGCGTCGAGAAGGCCGACTGCACCGCCTCCCTGACCGGGAGCTACGAGAAGGTCGCGCTCGACACCAACACGTCGAACCCGATGATGACCGACATCGCCAAGGACGGGCGGGTCTTCTACATCGACCGCCTGGGCGACGTCAAGATCATCAAGCCCTCTGGTGGCACCGTCACCGCCGGCAAGATGAACGTCTTCACGGCGAACGAGTCGGGTCTGCTCGGCATGGTGCTCGACAAGGACTTCGAGACCACCAACTGGATGTACCTGTTCTACTCGCCGGCCAACGGCGGCAACGTCGACCGGCTGAGCCGCTTCACCATCGTGGGCGACGCGATCGACTTCGCCTCCGAGAAGGTCATCCTCAACGTCCCGGTCCAGCGGGCCGAGTGCTGCCACCACGGCGGCGGCATGCTCATGGACCACAAGACGGGCGACCTGTGGCTGGGCACCGGTGACAACACCAACCCCTTCGCCTCCAACGGCTACACGCCGATCGACGAGGGCAGCGGCCGGTCCGCCTGGGACGCCCAGCGCTCCTCGGGCAACACCAACGACCTGAGCGGCAAGGTGCTGCGCATCACCCCGCAGCCCGATGGCACCTACACCATCCCCGCGGGCAACCTGTTCCCGGTGGGCACCGCGCAGACCAAGCCCGAGATCTACGGCATGGGCTTCCGCAACCCGTTCCGCATCGGCATCGACTCGAAGACCGGCAACGTCATGGTCGCCGACTACGGACCCGACGCCGGCTCCGCGAGCGCCACCCGTGGCCCGCGCGGCACGGTCGAGTGGAACGCGCTGTCGACCCCCGGCAACTACGGCTGGCCGTACTGCGTGGGCAACAACACGCCGTACATCGACTACAACTTCCAGACCTCGACTTCGGGCTCGGCGTTCAACTGCGCCGCGCCGGTCAACAACAGCCCGAACAACACCGGTCTGACCACGCTCCCGGCCGCCAAGGCCGCGAGCATCTGGTACACCAGCGCGGTCGACCAGAACAACTTCCCCGAGCTCAACGGCGGCGCGCCGATGGCCGGTCCGGTCTACCGCTACGACGAGGCGCTCGCCTCGCCGGTGAAGTGGCCGGCTTACTGGGATGGCAAGGCCATCTTCGGTGAGTGGAACAACAACACGCTGTTCTCGTTCCAGCTGAACGAGGCCGGCACCCAGCAGATCAAGATCAACCGGATCCTGCGCGACATGGGCTTCATCCGGCCCATGGACATCAAGTTCGGTTACGACGGCGCCATGTACCTGGTCGAGTGGGGCTCGGGCTTCGGCGGCGACAACGCCGACTCGGGCATCTACCGCATCGAGTACGTCAAGGGCTCCCGCCCGCCGATCGCCAAGATCACCGCTGACAAGACCGACGGCCCGGCTCCGCTGACCGTCAACTTCTCCAGCGAGGGCTCGCGCGACCCCGACGGCAACCCGATCACCATCGAGTGGGACTTCAACGACGACGGCACGGTCGACTCGACCGCCGCCAACCCCTCGTACACCTACACCACGGCCGGCAACTACAGCGCCGTCCTGACGGTGAAGAACGCCGAGGGCATCGCCGCGCACGCCAACGTCCCGATCGTGGTCGGCAACACCCGCCCGGTCGTGAACATCACCGTGCCCCCGCAGGGTGGTTTCTTCGAGTTCGGCGACCAGGTGAAGTACACCATCACGGTCGCCGACGCCGAGGACGGCACGATCGACTGCACCAAGGTGCAGCTGCAGGCCTACCTGGGCCACGACAGCCACGGTCACCCGCTCGACCAGAAGGCCGGTTGTGAGGGCACCATCCAGACGCTGTCCGACAGCGGCCACGGCATCGACGACAACCTGTACTACATCCTCGAGGCGACCTACGCCGACAAGGGCGGCCAGGGTGGCGCCGGTTCGCTGACCGGCCGTTCGGAGATCATCCTCCAGCCGAAGCGCAAGCAGGCCGAGCACTTCACCGAGACCGGCCGGGTTGAGGGTGGCACCGGCACCGACACCCCCGGTGTCGCGACCGAGACCACCACCGACCCGCTGGGCGGCAACCAGAACATCGGTTTCACCAACGACGGTGACTTCTGGGCCTACAACCCGGTGAACCTGTCGGGCATCGACTCGGTGAGCCTGCGCGTCTCGTCCGCCGGCCCCGGCGGCACGGTGCAGATCAAGGCCGGCAACCCCAACACGGGCACGCTGGTCGGTTCGGTCGACATCACCCCCACGGGTGGCTGGCAGACCTTCAAGGACGTCTCGGTCCCGCTGACGAACGTCCCGACGACCACCGCTCCGCTGTACTTCATCGTCCGCAAGCCGGCCTCCGCCGGTAACGGCGACTACCTGCTCAACTTCAACTGGGTCGACTTCGTCGGCAAGGGCGTCACCGACAACCAGCGTCCGACGGTCACCGCGACCGGCACCCCGCTGACCGGCACCGCGCCGCTCCAGGTGGCCTTCACCTCCACCGCGACCGACCCCGACGGCAACACCCCGCTCACGTACAAGTGGAACTTCGGCGTCACCGGCGCTCCGCAGCCCACCACCGCGAACGCGAGCTACACCTACAACGCGCCGGGCACCTACGTCGCCACCGTCACGGTGACCGACGCCAAGGGCTCGTCGAACTCCGCCTCGGTCACCGTCAAGGTCGAGTCGCCGAACGTCACCTGCTTCTCGGGCCGCTCGGACGACTTCCTCGGCAGCGACCTCAACCGCGACCGCTGGTCGGTTCTCCGTGAGAACCAGGACCTCAAGGTCGTGGACGGCTCGCTGGTCATCCCGACCTCGCTGACCGATATCTACGGCACCAACAACGACACGCCGGTGAACAACCTCGTGCTCCAGCCCCTCCCCTCGGGTGCCTGGACCGCGACCGCCAAGGTCACCATGCGCGCCGACCAGCAGTACCAGCAGGCCGGTCTGGTCGTGTACGGCGACGACGACAACTACGCCAAGATGGTCATCCAGGGTCGCGCCGCCAACGCCACGCCTGACCACGCGCAGCGTATCTTCCAGTTCATCCGCGAAGAGGCGGGCGTTCCCAACGAGGTCACCGCGAGCAACACCGCCAACCTCGGAGACGCCTTCCCTGACACGTTCTACGTCCGGTTCTCCAGCAACGGCAGCAACCTGAACGCCTCCTACTCGGCCGACGGCACCACCTTCACGGCGATGTCGGAGACCAAGCAGCTGGCCGGCATCACCAACCCGCGCATCGGCCTCGCGTCCTTCGCGAACACCGGCCAGCGCACGGTCGTGGACGCCAAGTTCGACTGGTTCAGCATCACGCCGGACGACACCGCCGGCAACATCGACCCGAACGACGACTTCAACGGCACCACGATCGACGCGTGCCGCTGGAACGCCATCGTCCGGCCCGACGCCGCCACCGCCAAGGTGACCGGCGGCAACCTGGAGCTCACCACCACCACCGGCGACATCTACGGCACCGGCAACTCCGGTCCGAAGAACTTCATCCTCCAGACCGCGCCCTCGGGCGACTGGACCCTGGAGACGAAGGTCGACGCCTCGACGCTGAGCGAGCAGTACCAGCAGGGCGGCCTGATGGTGTACACCGACGACGACAACTACGTGAAGTTCGACCTGCTCACCACCAACGCGCCTGGCGCGACCGTGGTGCGTGGCGTCGAGCTGCGTAGCGAGGTCGGCGGCACCGTTCAGAACCCGCAGCCCAACGCCAACCCGGGCACCGGTGTGGTCTGGCTGCGCCTGATCAAGACCGGCACGGTCTTCCAGGGTGCGTACTCGACCAACGGCACCACGTGGACCAACATGTCGGCGACCGTCAGCAACACCGCTGTCGGCACGCCGAAGGTCGGTGTCTACACCATCGGCACCAACCAGCAGGCTGCGAAGACGGTCAAGTTCGACTACTTCAAGCTGACCAAGGCCGGTGTCGCCGACACCACCGCTCCCACCACCACCGCCACGACCACCCCGACGGCTCCCAACGCCGCCGGTTGGTACACCTCCGCGGTTCTGGTCAACCTCGCCGCCACCGACAACTCGGGTGGCAGCGGCGTTGACAAGACCGAGTACCAGATCGACGGCGGCGCCTGGACCACGTACACCACCGCGTTCTCGGTCGCCGGCGACGGCAACCACACCGTGAACTACCGGTCGGTGGACAAGGCCGCCAACACCGAGACCGCCAAGTCGCTCGCGCTGAAGCTCGACGTGACCGCTCCCGTCACCACCGCGGACTTCCTCGCGGTCGGCCAGGGTTCGGTTCCGGTGGCTCTCGCGGCGACCGACGCCACCTCGGGTGTCGACAAGATCGAGTACGCCCTGGACGGCGGCGCGTGGACGACCTACACCGCGGCGGTCAACGTCACCGGTGTCGGCGACCACACCCTGCAGTACCGCGCCACCGACAAGGCGGGCAACGTCGAGGAGACCAAGGCCGCCACGATCAAGATCGAGGAGACTCCCACGGAGCCCACGATCCTGATCTCGGGCGTGTCCGAGGGCGCCTCGTACGGTGACAGCACCGACGTCACCGTGGCCTGGGAGGTGGCGGGCACCGGCATCAAGACGGTCGTCGGCACCCTCGACGGCCAGGAGATCGCCTCCGGCTCGGTCCAGCAGCTCTACCGTCTCGGCCTCGGCGAGCACACGCTCACCGTGACCGTCACCACCAACTCGGGTGGCACCTACTCGCAGTCCGTCAAGTTCAAGACGACCACCTCGACCGAGGACATCTCGGCCCTGATCTCGCGCTTCAAGGACGCCGGTCAGCTGACCGCGACCGCGGCCGCGAAGCTCCAGGACGACATCAACAAGGTCATGGTCTCTGAGGACAAGGGCCGCGAGCGGGACCAGAAGAAGATCGTCAAGAAGCTCACGCGCTTCATCGAGGCGGTCAACGACCCGAAGAACGTGACCAACGTCGTCGTGAAGGCCACGCTCATCCGTGACGCCAACGCGCTGATCGTTGAGAACGGCGGCAACCCGGTCTAACCGGTAGCCGCAGTACAACCTTGATAGAGGGTGCCCCGCGCGCCGTTGTGCGCGCGGGGCACCCGCTGTTTTCCCAGCTTTGCTTTGAAGGGACCCCCACGAATGAACAAGGCACTGAGGTACGCCCTGGCCGTCGTGCTGGCCGGTCTCGGCCTGCTGCTCGGCGCGCAGCAGGCCACGGCCGCGGCGGACGGCCCGATCAAGCTCCAGGTCGTCGGCGACGGCGGCCGTAACGTGAACGTGCTGGTGACCTGGAAGAAGGACGGCTCGCCCGTCACCGACGTGGTCGCCGCGACGCTGTTCGCGGAGAGCGCCGACGGGAGCCGCACGTTCGGCCCGGTGCCGCTGATGTCGGCGCCGGAGGGCCAGAACCTCTACAACCCGGCCGAGCTGCTGCCCGACGGGGAGTGGAAGGTCACCGTGAAGGCCACCAAGCCGAGCAAGGCCCAGGCCTCCGTAAAGGTGACCTCGGGCGAGGTCGCCAACGTGCCCACGACCGAACCGCTGACGACGGCCAAGATGGCCGAGCGCACGGTGGCGGCCGAGGAGAGCTCTTCGGGACTGCCGCTGCTCCAGATCGGCATCATCGGCGGCGCGGTCGTCGCCGCGGTCGTGGTGTTCTTCGTGCTGGTCCGAAGCCGGCGCGCCCCGGTTCGGTAGAACCGGGCGCAGATCGGCAAGTTTTCGGCGGAACCTCCGGATTGTGACGCTTCGTCTTCCAGACATGAGGCGTTACTCCGGAGGTCACGTCGTCGCGATCGGCGTGACCGTCATGACGCTCTGTCTGGGCGGCGCGCTCCTCGCGCTCGACCACGCGATCGCCCGGGAGCCCGCGTACTTCGGGATCACCGGCACGATCTCCCGCATCGGCCAGGACACCGGCCAGATCGACGTCGCCTACCGCGACGGACGGGGCGCACCGGCGTCCGTGCGCTTCACCGTCCGTGACCCGGCGCTGTTCAAGGCCGGCGACCGCTTCGGGCTCCTCCTCCTCGCCCCGGCGGCACGATCTATCCGGAGGAGGTGTACGGCCAGCACGTCACCGGCCATCCCCTTCCTCCGCCGCTCGACACGGCCCCGCGCGAGGTCAGGAGCGTGCTGCTCCCCGTCGCGATCTTCCTGCTGGCCTGCTGGGCGGTCCGCGCCTACTTCACCGCCTCGGCCACCGACGCCCCGGCGATCCGCGCCCGCGCCAGGAACCGCACCCCGATCGGCGACGAGGCCGCCGGGAACGGGAACCGGCTGCTCGGCCGCCATCTGGTCGAACTCGACACCCGGGACACCGGCCGGCACGTGACGCTGCTCCAGCCCGTGTTGTGGAGCCCCGACCTGCACCGGCTCGTCGACGGCACCGTCGTGCGCATCCGCCTCGGCCGGGGCCCGCTGCGCCGGGCCGTCATCGACCTCCCCGAGGGCGGCCGGTTGTGGCCGGCGGGCCGCGCCCGGCAGGTGGACGGCGGAGGGCGGGTCACGGCGGCGCCGCCCGAGTCGACGTGGCCGTCGTTGCTGCTCACGGTGGTGAGCCTGGGCTCGGGGGCGGCGCTGGCGTTCGTCCTCAAGGGGGCCCTCGGCCCGATGGCGATCCCGGTGGGCATGGCCGTGGGCGTCGGCCTCGGCGCGCACCTGTGGGCCTGGTCGGGCGGGTTCGCCGGACGCGTTCCCCATCCGTGATGCGCGCGGGTGAGAATCGAGCGATGTCGGCAGATCGGTTGAGCGAGATCGTCCGGTTGGTCACGGCGGGCGCGGCGGCGCGGGACGAAGGCCGCCTCGACGACGCCATTGGAGCGTTCCTGGACGCCTACGCCGCCGGCCCTCCCGACGCCCCCTGGCGGGAGTCGCTGGCGGAGGTCTACGCCGGGGTGCTCGACCAGGAGGAGGCCGCCGCGCAGTCGGCGCTGAGCGTGGTGTTCGCGATGCTCCACGAGGCCACGCTCGATCCCGCCCTGTTCGACCAGGCCCTCGCGCGGGCGCGGGCCGCCGTCGCCGCCGACGGCGCCGAGTTCAGGGTCCGGTGCCTGGCGAACCTGTCGCAACTCGCCCACCGCCGCTACGAGGTGTCGGGCGATCCGGCGGCGCTGGCCGAGGCGCTCGACGCGGCCCGGCGGGCGCTCGACGCCCTGCCGGGGCACGTGCGGCTGCGGCACGACTACGCCGTCATGCTGCGCAGCGCCTATCTCCGTGACGGCCTGGTCGAGACCCTTGAGGAGAACTGCGCGCTGCTGGCGGGCGTGGTGGCGGACGTACCGGACGAGCCTCTCTATCTGGTCAGCTGGGCGACCTCGCTGATGGAACGGCACCACGTCACCGGCGAGCTCGCCGACCTCGAGACGGCGGCGGGGGCGGCCGAGAAGGCGGTGGCCGGGGTCGATCCGGCCGACCCCCGGCTGGCCGCCTACCTGAACGTCGCGGGGGCGGCGCTGTTCGAGCTGGGGAAGGCGGCCTCCGACGAGGCGAAACTGCGCCGGGCGCTGGAGTACGGCCGGGCCTGCGTGGCCGCGACCCCGCCGGGCGCGCCCGAGCGGGCCGCCCACCTGAGCAATCTGGCCGCGCATCTCGGGCTGCTGCCCGACGCCGAGCTGCTCAGGGAGGCGGTGGTGACCCTGCAAGAGGCGTTCGGGCTGCTGCCCGACGGGCATCCGGCCCGCGCCGACGTGCTGGGCCGGATGACCGAGTGCCTGTTCGCCCTGTACGACCAGACCGGCGAGGCCCGCCTGCTCGACGAGGCCGAGGCGACCGGGCGCGAGACGGTCGCCCTGCTGCCCCCGGGCAGTCCGGTGCTCGGCGCGGTGCTCAACACGCTCAGCGTCGTCCTGCGGACGAAGAACAGGTTCGCCGAGGCCGTCGAGATGGGCCGGCGCGCGGTGGCGCAGCCGGGCGACGCGCCCGGTCTGGCCGTCCACCTCGACTCGCTGCGGCACTGCCTGTCCCGCCACGACGACGCGCTCGGCGGCGACGCCGGCGTGCGCCGGGAGATCGTCGAGGTCGCGCGGCGGACGGTGGAACTCTCGCCGGGGCACGCGCGGCGGCTCTCCTCGCTCTCGTGGGCGCTCTTACAGGCCGGCGACCTCGACGAGGCGGTGGAGACCGGGCGGCGGGCCGCCGCGTCGTCGGCCGACGCCGAGATCGCGTTCCGGGCCGGGTGCGCGCTGCTCGGCCGCGCGACCGAGGCCGACGCCCGGGAGGCCGTGGAGATCCTCACCCGGGGAGCCCGGGACGAGGGGTCGGCCCCGCAACACCGGATCGAGGCGTACCGGGCGCTCGCCTACGCCCACGCCGGGCTGGGCGACCACCCCGCCGCGCTCGACGCGATGGACCGGGCGGTCGCGCTGTTCCCCGCCGTCGCGCCGTGGCGGCTGGCGCGCGAGGGCCGGACCCGGGCGCTCGGCAGGCACGGCGAGCTGGCGTCGGAGGCCGCGGCGGCGGCGCTCGACGCCGGAGACCCGGGGCGGGCGCTGACCTACCTCGAACAGGCGCGGGTGCTGCTGCTCGGCGAGGCCCTGCGGATGCGGTCCGACCTGCACGACCTCGACCCCGGCGACGCGGCCGAGTTCCTCCGGATCCGCGACCTGCTCACCGCCGAGACCGAGGAGAAGCCGGGGCACCTGCCCCTGCTCGACTCGTCGGGGGAGCGGCTGCGGCTCTCGCGGGCGTTCGACGACCTGCTCGCCCGGATCCGGCGCGACCACCCTGGCTTTCTCGTCCCGCCGCGCCTCGACGGGCTGCTGGCACAGGCGGCTGAAGGGCCGATCGTGCTGGTCAGCGCCTCGGCCTGGCGCGGCGACGCGCTGATCGCGACCCCCGAGGGGGTGCGGCACGTGCCGCTGCCCGGCCTGCGCCACGACGACGCGGTCAGGTGGGCGCGGGGGCTCGACGCCGACTCCGCACCCGCCAACACGTTCCTGTTCCCGCTGCTGTCGTGGTTGTGGGACACCGTCGCCGGGCCCGTGCTGGCCGCGCTCGACCCGGCGCCCGGCTCGCGGTTGTGGTGGTGCCCGGCCGGGGCGCTGGCCTCACTGCCGCTGCACGCCGCCGGCCGTCACCTCGAAGGCGGGCCCCGCGTCGGCGACCGGGTGGTCTCGTCGTACACGGCGACGGTGCGGGCGCTCGGCCACGCGCGCACCCGCCGACCAGGTGTGGGCGGGGCGCTCATCGTCGCGGTGCCCGAGGCCGACGGCCACGTGCCGCTGCCCGGGACCGTGCGGGAGCTGGAGAAGGTGGCCGGCCATCTGGGCAGAGCCGGGATTCCGGTCGGTACGCCCACCCGCGCCGCCGCCATCCTCGAAGCGCTGCCGGCCAGTTCGGTCGTCCACGTCGCCGCGCACGCCTCGGCCGACGCGCAACCGTGGAACGGCGGAGTCCAGCTGGCCGGGGAACGGCTGACCGTCGGGGAGATCGCCCGGCTCGACCTGTCGGGCGCCGGGCTCGCCTACCTGTCGGCCTGCGAGACCGGCGTCACCCGCCTGGGCCTGGCCGACGAGGCCGTGCACCTCGCCGGGGCGTTCCAGGTCGCCGGGTTCCCCCAGGTGGTCGGCAGCCTGTGGCAGGTGAAGGACCGGATCGCCGCCAGGGTCGCCGACCGGGTCTACGACACCGCCCTGCCCGACCTCGGCCGCGTCCCGCACGCCCTGCACGCCGCCGTCGAGCGGATCCGGGAGGACTACCCGTCGTCTCCGGCGTTGTGGGCGGCGTTCACGCATCACGGCAGGTGAGGGCCGACTCCTCTCCGGTAGGACTCCTGGCCGCCGAAGTCGCCCGCCGTCAGCCAGTCGCCGCCCGACAGGTCGACCGGGCAGCCCGCCAGCTTGAGCCGGTGCGCCAGCCGGGTGCGGAACAGCACGTCGTCGGCGACGGTCACGAAGTTGCGGCCGTCGATGTCGCTGATCGGCCGCATCGCGCCGAACGTCAGCACGACCAGGTTCTTCGGCCGCAGCGCGAACGCCATGCCGAGCTCGATGAGCACGTTCGGCCGCGCCTGCGACACCTGGCGTTCGGGCCCGAAGTCGGGGTGCAGGTGGACCAGGTCGTCGGGCGTCATCAGCACCACGATCGCCTGCACGTGCGGCATCGTCTCCAGCAGCACGTCGCCGATGTACGGCCACGGATGCCCGCCCGTCCGCGCGACCAGCGTCTCCCACTCCAGTGGACGCAGGTCGAGCGCCCGCAGCAGCGTGAAGACGGCGTCGCGGGCCTGTAGATCGCGCCCGTGCACGACGAACACGTCCCGGCCGCCGCCCACCTCGGGCACGACGACGGCCGGGTCGATCGAGTCGTGCAGGTACCGCAGGTCGTCGTCGAGCCGTTCGGTCAGCGACCGCGCCAGGCCGGCGTCGTCGGCGAACGGGCCGCCCTGGAGCAGCAGCGCGGTCAGGTCGAACGACCGGAGCATGTTGTCGGCGGCGATGTCCACGGTGTGCCGCATCCGGCGGATGTCGCCGATGCGCCGCCCGGCGTCGAAGGTGCCGGGGATCGGCCGGCCGCCGCCGTCGCGCAACCAGACGCCCAGTTCGTAGCGCATCTTGGCGGCGTGCAGGAGGTAGCGGGCCAGCGGCGGGATCTCGGGGGTGCCCCGGCTCCAGACGAAGGCGCTGGCGACCGGGTCGTCCTCGAAGGCGATGAGGAACCGGCGGGTCCGGCGGTAGTCGACGTCGCCGCCGCGTTCCCAGATGGCCAGCCCGTCGGGGGTCGTCACCGGCCCGAGCCAGTGGGGCTCCGACTGGAGGCCGCCGCCGTGGGCGAGGAAGAGCCGGGCCTCGCCGAGGAAGTCGCGGTGCGCGACCACGGCCGACCAGGTGGCGTCCCAGGTCTGCCAGTCGCCGCCGGTCAGCCCCAGCGACAACACCAGCACGTCGTGGTGGACCCGTACGATCGCCTGGCAGTCGCCGCGCCCCGCGCCCGCGAGCGCCGCCTCGGCCCCGGCCGGATAGCCCCTCGACACGGGCACCTCGATGGGCAGGTCGAGGACCTTCTCGGTCAGGCCGAACGCCTTGCGGCACTCGGCCCAGAGTTGGCGGAAGGCGGGGGCCGCTTCGAGCACGGCGTACAGATGGACCACGAACTGCTGCTCCACGGCGCTCACTTCTTCGGGCCGGAGAGCGCGTGGACCAGCTGGTTCAGCCGATCGCGCACGGGCGGGGGCGGCGGCACGACCGGGGTGGCGCCGATCTTGGTGATCCGGCCCGGCCCTTCGTTCTCCAGCTCTTCGAGCACCGGCCGCAGCACCGCCGGTTCGCCGAGCGCCGCGGCGGCCAGTTCGAGCAGGCCGCCGATCTTCTCCCACTGCTCGGTGGGCACCCGCCACTGGACGATGTCGGCGGCGAGGTCGAGTAAGTCGTCGTGTGCGTCGGTCACAGTCTTTCGATCGGCGTGAGGCTACCCGGCGTTTCGCAGGGCCGCCTCGACCGCCTCCCGCACGCGGGCGTCCTCGCGCTCCCTGCGCCGCGTCTTACGGCCGCGCATCAGCACGAACCAGCCGGTCACGACGGCGATCAGCGCCACGAGGAGGGCGAGCTGGGTCCAGGGCAGCGCCCACGCGCCGGCGGTGGCCCGCACGGGGTCGAGCGAGGTCGTCGCGCCCGACGCGTCGGTCAGCAGCGGCATGACGACGGTCGTCGCGGCCAGCCGGAACGCCGGGGCCACGCTCTTCACCGGCACCGACATGCGCCAGCTCTCGCCCGGCAGCAGTTCCGGCGAGCCCGCGATGTCGCCCGCGTCGGACGGCAACCAGCCGAACGGCCCGGTCACCGACATGGTCTGCTTGGCCGACAGGACCGCGTTGCCGGTGTTGTGGAGCGTGTAGCTGATGGTGGCGTCGCCCGAGCCGAACGGGTTGACGGTGCCGGAGTAGTCCATCCGCACGTCCTCGACGGCCAGGGTGGGCTTGAGCGCGCCGCTGACGCGCAGCTTGATGCGGATGCCGAGCCGCCGGTCGACGTTGATGCCCTCGGCGGTGGCCGCCTGGGTCAGCGAGGTCAGGATGCCGCCGACGTAGTCGCCGGGCGGGGCGTTGCTGGGCACGTTCACCGAGAACGGGACCCGGGCCGACGCGCCGGGCCCGATCGTCACGGAGTCGCGGCCGGCGTGCACCCACGCGCCGATGCCGATCGACTTCTTGTCCTTGGCCAGCAGGTCGAGCTGTCCGGTGTCGGTGGTGTAGCCGTCGGCGGCGTACACGGTCAGGGTCAGCGGGGTCGTGCCCCGGTTGGCGACGAGGAGGGCGTCGTCCAGGCGGGCGCCCGGATTGATCGAGTAGGTGTAGCTGGAACGGTCGGCGCCGAAGGCGCCGGCGTCGGTCCGGACCGTCCAGGCGACGTCGCCGTCGTCGGCGAGCGCTTGGGCGGCCGGCAGCACGATGATCGCGCAGGCGGAGAACAGGGCCAGGGCGGTACGGAACAGGCGCATCTCGAATCCTCGGACGGAAAGACGGGGTGAGCGCCCGGCGGACGCCCACCCCGTGACTGCGACTAGCTGGACAACGCGGTGATGGTCAGGGTGGCGCGGTAGCCACCGTTCTCCACGTCGCCGGGGATCTTCAGGGTCAGGTCGGCGCCGAGCTTGGCGACTCCCTTCGGGTGGCCCTGGTCGGCCGAGCCGAGGCCGCGCGACTTCGCGAGGCCCTGGCCGTTGTCGTCGAACCCGGACACGACCGGGTTGCCGGCGCGGGCGCCCGCGCCCGCCTCGACGACCTTCGGGGTCCAGCCCAGGTAGGAGCCGGCGAAGGTCTTGGCGCCGTCGCTGAAGTCGCCGACGCTGGCCGAGATCGACCAGGGCGCCTGCGAGCGGCGGTTGTCGGAGACGACGATCGGGTTGATCGAACCGGCGGCCTCGAAGTGGTCGCCGTTCTTCTCCTCGGCGGTGCCGAGGTCGACCAGGCCGTTGTAGCCGTCGATGGTCCAGCCGAACTCACCCGGGGCGGCGTTCGGCACGTCGACCGAGAGGGCCTGGCCCTCGCCGTTGTAGGGGTGGACGGTGACCTTGTCGACGGTGGAGCCGACCGGCTTGGCGGCCGGGTCGTTGTCGCAGGACACGCCCTTCTCGACGGCCGCGTTCGGGGCCGCGCAGGTGCCGCTGCGGAGGTTCTCCACGACGAGCTTGTCCTTGCGGACGCCGACCTTGACGTAGGTCCGGACGTGCTCCTGGTTCTGCACGGAGTTGTACCAGTACGTCGAGGGGTTCAGCGGGTCGGGGCCGTTGCCGGCGCCGGAGCTGGGCTGGTCGGTCTTGGGCGCGGAGATGTCGTAGTACTTCGACCCGGAAGCGGAGTTCGAGGTGATGTACAGGACGCCGCCGGGACCGGCCGTGACGTCGGCCGCACCCGGCTGCTCGTCGGGGTTGGCCTTCTCGCTGTTCTTGATCAGGTACGACCGCGAGTAGCTGTGGTCGTGACCCTGCAGCACCAGGTCGACGCCGAGGCTGGAGAACGCGGTCGGGAAGTCGACCCGCCGCAGCTTGGCGTCTCCGTCCTGGGCGTGCGCGGCCGGCGAGTAGATCGCGTGGTGGAAGACGAGAACCTTCCACTTCGCCTCGTTGCCGTGCTGGTTGATGACGTCGGTCACGTACTTCACGTGGGCCGCGTCACCGCCGCCGCCCTGCGAGGTGGCGTAGCTGTTGCTGTTGATGTCGATGAACAGGACGTCCTTGTAGACGAACCAGTAGTTCCCGCCGGACGTGTTCGACGAGGGGTTGCCGTTGCCGTAGAGCGGGCCCGAACGGTCGGTGTTGGGCACGGTGAAGTGCTGCTCGTACGCCTTGCTGCCGACGTCGTGGTTGCCGATCGTGGCCACCCACGGGTACTGGCGCAGACCGTCGGGCGCGAGGAAGGCGTCCCACTGCGTCTCGGTGCCGGCGGTCTCGACCTGGTCGCCGCCCGAGACGAGGAGCTCGGCGTCGGGGTTGGCGGCGGTCGCGACGTTCACCGTGTCGACCCAGCCGGCCTGGTCCTTCGACGTGTCGCCGGAGGAGCCGATCTGCGGGTCGCCGAAGAACAGGAAGTCGTAGTCGCCCTCGAAGCTCTGCGTCTTGAACGCGTAGACGGGCGACCAGTTGTCGTCGGTGCCGACCCGGTAGGAGTAGGCGGTCGACTCCTTGAGGTTCGTGATGGTGGCGTGCCGGTTGAACTTGCCACCCGCGATGTTCGCCCCTCCGACGGCGTCGAAGGTGGCGGCGTCGGCCGGGAACTCGCCGTTGACGACCTGCTCGGTCGGCACGACCTGCACCTTCTGCGCAGTGTCGGCCGAGGAGTACCAGGTCACGGTCCGCTGGGCCTGGTCGGCGCCGACGCCCAGCACGATGCCGGTGAGCGTTGCGGCGTCCGCGGCGGCCGCGGGCACCGTGGCGCTGCTCAGGGCCACAGCCAGGCCCAGGAGCGCCGCGGTGGCGCCAGTGGCCACTCGTGTAACTAATGTCATCGCTTGTTCCTTATGTCGCAAAATGTTGCACAAGCGGCAAGAATGGTGGCCCTGTCCGGTTAACTGATCATGACGGGCGACTTGCGGGGTTATGGACTGTTCCAGAAGCTCCGCTCGACGGACCAGCTCAGCCGCTCCGTGCCGGGCGTGGGTGAACGGGAGCCGAACGGCTCGCTAAATCACCACAGAAACCCCCTGACAACCACAAAACGGAAAAACCGGGATAGCAGGATGTACGCGCACCACCCGCACCATCCCGGAGGACGATCGTCTTGCTCCGCACCGCCGCCCTGGCCGCCCTGCTGCTGCTCACCGGTTGCGGCGCAGACTGGTCCGAACCCCATCCCGCCCCCAGCGCGGTCGGCGCGCTGGCCCCAGGTTTCTTCGCCGCCCGCCCCCACCCCGAGGCGACCATCACGCCCGCGCCCGGCTCGTGGGACGCCGTCCGCCCCTCCGGCGGCTACCGCGTCGTCCTGGTCGCCGCCGGCTCCGACGCCCCGACCAAGAACCTGGTCGCCGCCGTCGAGGACTGGGCCGGCGAGGTGGACGCCGACCTGCGGACCGTCGCCATCACCCACCCGCACGACCTGGTCCCCGGCATCACCCGGGCGCTCGACTTGAAGCCCGACCTCATCGTCAGCGCCGGCAACGACCTCATCGACCCGATGGCCCTGGTGACCGCGAGCCACCTGTCGCAGCAGTTCCTCGTCGTCGGGGCCGAACTGGCCGAGCCGACCCACAACGTGACGGCGGTCGACTGGCCGGGGGCCTCGTTCCGGGGGGAGGGGCTCGGGACGTCGTCGGCGTACGACCCGGCGTCGTTCACGCCGCAGAGGTGCGCGGCGGCGATCAGGGCGGGCGTGGCGGCGGTGCTGAACGGGCTGACGGGAATCGTCGTCTGGCTCTGAAACCACATGGGGCGCCGGAGACATTCCACCCGCGCCGGCCCTCACCCGGCGTGGCGGCCGCCGAACCGGCCGATCTCGGCATCCGGCCGTGATGTCTATTAATGGTTTATATGGTGATATGGCGGGCGCGGTAATGACCATTGCGTGACCGTGGGGTGGCCTTTAGTATTGGCGGCGAGACGGGGGATCGCTTTTCTTTTCGGGGGCCTCATTGCGCATTCTCTTGCCTATGGAAGACGTGCCGAATAGAGAATTCGGCGAATTCCAGGAGGGGGCTTGATGCCTGAGACGAGCGAAACTCCATCGGTCCGGCTGCCGGGTCCCACCGGTCTCGGCACCTCCGCACTCCGCGTCCCCGCCGCCGCCGACCTGCCCGAGATCCCGGCGATCGTCGACGGGCACCAGCCGCCCTCGCCCTCGCTCGACCCGACCCTCGTCGTCCGGCGCGGGGTGACCCCGCTGCCCTACCGCGAGCGGGAGTGGGGCGACGGCAGCCACCCGCCGCTCTACGTGCCGGAGACCGTCCGGGTGAACGACGCCCTCGGCGACGAGGTCAACCGCCGGCTGGTCGCGTGGGCCGAGAGCGTCGGCCTCCACGAGGGCCGCATCGACACCTTCCGCGACACCGGGTTCGGCCGTCTCGCCACGCTGGCCCACGCCGACACCGACGAACCCGACCTGATCCTCATCGCCGCCCAGATGAACGCCGCCTGGTGGGCCGCCGACGACTACTACGCCGACGAGACCGACCTGGGGGCCACCCCGACCGAGCTGCCGCCCCGATTGGCGCTGGTCACCTCGGCGATGGACCCGCCGCCCCCGGCCGGGGCCTACACCGTCCAGCTCGAAGAGGCCATCGCGGCCGATCCGGTGCTGCGGGCGCTGCGGTCGGCCACGGCCCACCTGAGCCGCCACGCCACCCCGTCGCAGGTGATGCGGGCGTGCAACATCACCTCGCAGATGTTCGTGAGCTGGACCGCCTACGCCGCCTGGCGCTACTTCGAGGCGCCGCCTCCGGTGTGGCGCTACCTGGCGGCCCGGCAGCACGACAGCTTCTACACGTCGATGGTGCTCATCGACGTCGTGGGCGAATACCAGCTCCCCGCAGACCTCTTCGCCGACCGGCGGTTCCACACGGCGCTCATGCAGGCCGGCACCGCCAGCGTCCTCGTCAACGACCTCTACTCGGCGGAGAAGGAGGCCGCCGACGAACTGCCCGACTCCAACGTGGTGCTGCTCATCGCCGCCGAGGAGAAATGCTCCATCCGCGAGGCCACCGAACGGACCGTTGCCCTCCACAACGACTTCGTCCGGGGTTTCGAAGCCAGCCAGAAATCATTGGCCGCCGTTCCCTCCACGGAACTCCAGCGTTTCCTGCGCGGCGCCCAGGCATGGATGGCCGGCTGTCTCGAATGGCACGGATCCAGCGACAGGTACAGATAGCGAAAGGAAATTCGTTCGGTGACCATCACCCAAAGCGATTACCAGCGCTCCGTGGCTGATTATTGGAACACCGAGAAGAACCCAGTGAATCTCCGCCTGGGGGAGGTCGACGGCATCTACCACCATCACTACGGAATCGGCGACGTCGACTGGTCGGTCTTGGAGGGACCGAAGGAGACCCGCGAAGAGCGCATGACGAGGGAGCTCCACCGCCTGGAGTCGGCCCAGTCCGACTTCCTGCTGAGCCACCTCGGCGACATCAAGCCCCACCACCGACTCCTCGACGCCGGTTCGGGCCGCGGCGGTTCGTCGCTGGTCGCCAATCTCCGGTTCGGTTCCCACGTCGACGGCATCTCCATCTCCGAGTCCCAGGTCGAGTTCGCCAACGAACAGGCGAAGGTGCGCGGCGTCGACGACCGGGTGCGCTTCCACCTGCGCAACATGCTCGACACCGGCTTCGAGACGGGCTCCTACCAGGCGATCTGGAACAACGAGAGCACCATGTACGTCGAGCTCGCCCTCCTGTTCAAGGAGCACTCGCGCCTGCTGGCGCGCGGTGGGCGCTACGTCACCATCACCGGCTGCTACAACGACGCCTACGGCCTGCCCTCGAAGGCGATCAGCCAGATCAACGCCCACTACATCTGCGACATCCATCCGCGCAGCAACTACTTCAGAGAGATGGCCAACAACCGGCTGGTGCCGGTGAGCGTCGTCGACCTGACGGCGGCCACCATCCCCTACTGGGAGCTGCGGGCCAAGTCTCACCTGGTGACGGGGATCGAGGAGGCGTTCCTGAACGCGTACAAGAACGGCAGTTTCCAGTATCTGCTGATCGCCGCCGACCGCGTCTGACCTGCGTCTGACCTGAGGCGCCGAGGGCTCCGGATCCCCCTGCCGGAGCCCTTAGTGTTGCCCGGATGAACTCCTGGCGCGAGGCCCGCCGTCACCTCAACACGAACCGCCACACCCTGGCCCAGCGGGCCGACCTGCTCTATCCCGGCCTGGCCCGGGTGGGCTCGACCCGCCTGCTGACCCAACCCGCCTGGTCGTTGCCCGAGCCGCTCGACCTGCACGAGGTGGTGCTGCGCTGGACCGACGAGGCGCCGCCGGTGGCGACGCCCGAAGGGCCGGCCTACGCCGAGGCGATGCTCGCCCACGACAAGCCGAAGCTCTTCGAGAACCGCACCTGCTACCGCCTGCTCGACGTGACCTGGCCCGAGCTGACCTTCACGCGCGGCATGTACTTCGACGCGGTCAACGTGGGCGAGGCCATCGGCCACGAGTTCGCCGCCGCCGACCTCGCCGGGAGCGACGACCTGCCCCTGCGCGGGCGGGTGCCCGACCCGACCGACCTGCGGGCCCGCCCGGCCCATCCGGCGATCTCGATGCTGACCCTGCGCCACGACCGCGCGACCGGCGAGCTGACCTTCGTGCTCCACTGGCGCGACCCCGCGCTGGTCGCCCACGGGGGAGGGCTGTTCCAGGTGATGCCCGTCGGGGTGTTCCAGCCGTCGGAGGAGGACCCGCGGGCCGAGAGGGCCGACTTCGACCTGTGGAAGTGCGTGGTCCGCGAGTACGCCGAGGAGTTCCTCGGGCGCTCCGAGCACTACGGCCCGGACTTCGACTACGAGACCTGGCCGCTCTACCGGCGGCTGACCGACGCCCGTGAGAGCGGCGACCTGCGGTCGCTGGTGCTCGGCGTCGGCGTCGACCCGCTCACCTTCGCCACCGACCTGCTCGCCGTCACGGTCGTCGAGGCGCGCATCTTCGACGCCGTCTTCGGCGCGATGACCGGCGCGAACGACGAGGGGCACGCGACCAAGGGGGTTCCGTTCGACGCGGAGTCGGTCGACCGGTACGTCACCCGCGAGCCCATGCAGGCGGCCGGCGCGGCCGTGCTCGAACTCGCCTGGAATCAACTCTTGCGTGATTCCGTCACGCTGTTACGTTCATGACGTCAGTAGTTTTCGGCAGCACGCCAAGAAGGGAACAACGTTGCTGCGTAAGCGCATCGCCGCCGTGACGGGAGCGGTCGCGGCGGCCGCCGCCGTCCCGCTCATCCTGTTCGCCGGGCCGGCCCAGGCGAACCCGACCACCCCCTACATGTGCCCGTGGATGATCGTCGACGGCACCGACACCGCCCGCTACATCCACTCGTGGGTGCAGGGCTACGGCCAGATCATCTGCCACTACAACGCCACCGCGACCATCAGCTGCCGCTGGAACGCCTACAACGGCGACCAGTGGTGGGGCTGGACCAACCCGTCGTTCTGCCCGCCGCGCGCGATCCCGACCACGCCCTGACGGTCCGCGCCTGAGTGACGCTCCCGGACCGAGAGCGTCCCCGCCGGGGGGCCGGCGGCCGGTCCGGGCCCCGGGGAGGTCAGGACGTCACGGCACGACGGTGAAGGAGAGCAGCGAGAGCGCCTCCCGGGCGTTGCACGCCACGTGTGCGGCCAGCGCCGCGACGTCGGCCGGCAGCGGGTCGCCGTGGCGGGGGATCGCCAGCACCGTCAGCCCGGCGGCGTGCGCCGAGCGGATGCCGTGGGGCGAGTCCTCGACCGCCAGGCAGTCGGCGGCCTCGACGCCGAGTTCCTGGACCGCCAGCAGGTAGGGGTCGGGCGCGGGCTTGGGCCGGTCGACGTCCTCGCCGCACACGACCACCTGGAACCGGCAGGCCAGGCCGACGTGGACGAGCACCTTCTCGACGAACCGGCGCGGGCTGGCCGAGACGAGCGCCAGCGGGCCGAAGCGTTCCGCCTCCTCCGTCAGCTCGGCGGCCCCCGGCAGCAGTTCGATGCTCTCGATCAGGTCGAGCATGTTCGCGAGGCAGCCGTCGAGCACCCGCTCGACGGGCAGCCCGCCGCACAGGGCCGAGACGTAGGCCGTCCAGCCGCCGTTGCCGTGCAGGGCCGCCGAGTCGGCCGCCGTCCAGGCGTGACCGTGGGCGGCGGTGAAGGCGGCGCAGGCCGCCGACCAGGCGCCGCCGCTGTCGATGAGGGTGTCGTCGAGGTCGAAGACGGTCGCGCGCATGTCAGATCGCGGCCAGCTGCGGGATGGACACGAGCTTTAGATCGTGAATGTCGGCGAAGGCGCGCAGCTCGCGCAGCCGGGCCACCGACCCGTCGTCGTTGCAGACCTCGCTGAGCACGCCGACCGGCGACAACCCGGCCAGGCGCAGCAGGTCGACGGCGGCCTCGGTGTGCCCGCGCCGTTCGGCGATCCCCCCGGGACGGGCCCGCAGCGGGAACACGTGACCCGGGCGGACGAGCTGGTCGGGCCGGGTGGCGGGGTCGGCCAGCAGCCGCAGGGTGCGGGCGCGGTCGGCGGCGGAGATGCCCGACTCGATGCCCTCGCGGGCGTCGGCCGAGACCGTGTACGCCGTCTGCTCCGGATCGTCGCCGGCCGCCACCATCGGGGGCAGCTCCAGCCGCTCGGCCACCTCGGCCGCCATCGGCGCGCAGATCAGGCCGCTGGTCCAGCGGACGAAGAACGCCACGGCCTCGGCGGTGGCGAACTCGGCGGCCAGCACCAGGTCGCCCTCGTTCTCGCGGGAGGCGTCGTCGACGACGACGACCGGACGCCCCGCCTGGAGATCGGCGACGGCCGCGCTGACCTCGTCCATCCGGACGCGAAGCGCAGGCGAATGATCACTCAGAGTCACGACACGGAAGCTAGCACGCCGTGAGTGTCATGGCCTGCACATGACGCTTGTCACGTATGGCTGGTGTTAATCGTTTCTGGTGACGACGGTCGAACATGGCGAATCTGGACACGTGACGAAATGGCAGCGAGTAGTCCAGATGCCCGCTGCCGAAACCGCCGGAAACCGGTTATGCGCCGAGGCAGAAGGAGTTCCCCCAATGGCCGAAAGCATTTACGTTCTTGGTGACGAAGACCGCCAGAAGTTCGCCCGCCTGATCGCCGCCGCATGGTCGGACGAAGACGTCAAGACCCGCTTCGAGGCGGAGCCCCGCTCGGTGCTCGCCGAGTACGGCGTCGTCATCCCCGAGGGCATCCCGACCCCGCCGCTGCCCGCCCGCCCCGAGGGCGAGTTCAGCGTCGAGGAGCTGGAGATGGCGGCCGGCGCGCAGGCCGAGGGCACCGCCGGCACCGCCGGCACGCTGGGCACCATCGGCGGCTGCTTCGGCACCGCCGGCACCTACGGCTCGGCCGCCGCCGCCATGTAGTCACGCCGGCCTGATCCGCCCCGGCGGCGCGGTTATTCCGCGCCTCCGGGGCGTTTCGCATTCCGGTGTCATCGATTCCATATGACGGTCATCACATGGGTCAGGTGTTAATCGATTCTGTCGGCCGCGGCCTTTCGCTGCGAATCTGAATAGGACAGAAGCGCAGCGAGCAGTCCAGATGCCCGCTGCCACTCCCGTCGAATCTCGGCCGCGTGCCGAGGCGAATAAGGAGAGTGCCCGATGGCCGAAAGCATCTACATTCTCGGTGACGAGGACCGCGCGAAGTTCGCCCGCCTGATCGCCGCCGCGTGGGCGGACGAGGACGTCAAGGCCCGCTTCGACGCCGAGCCCCGCGAGCTGCTCGCCGAGTACGGCGTCGTCATCCCCGAGGGCGTGCCGACCCCGCTGCTGCCCGCCCGCCCCGAGGGCGAGTTCAGCGTCGAGGACCTGCAGGTGGCGGCCGGCGCCCAGGTCGAGGGCTGCGTCGGCACCGCCGGCACGCTCGGTACCATCGGCGGCTGCGCCGGCACCGCCGGCACCTACGGCTGCGCCTGACCGAGGTGACCCGTCCCGGCGGCGCGGTACCGCCTGCGCGCCCCGGGACGTTCACCGGCTGCCCGTTGCCTAAGCGGCACCGGGGGGTCATGATCCGTTTGTGAGCAGACCGGGAGAATCCGGGCAGCGGACGTCCGTGCGCGCACCCCTTGAGGTGCGGGTCGGGCGGGCCGCCATCATCGCGTTCGCGCTGTTCCTCATCAGCCAGACCTTCGCCCACTACATCCAGAACGACCCCGGCCGGGCCGTGCCCGCCGTGATCCTGGGCGCCGCCGTGGTCGCCCTCTACGCCTGGGCCGCCATGGGCGCCCGGGGCCGCAGACGCTGGTGGATCGCCGGGGCGATGTCCGTGCTCGTGTACGCGCCGCTGCCGCTGCTGGGCGAGTGGTGGGCCATCTCGGGCGTCTTCCTGGCCGCGACGGCGCTGGGCTTCCTGTCGCGAAAATGGGCGCTGCCCGCGTTCGCGCTGGTGCTCGCGGTGGAGCTGGTCAAGTCGCTGGCCCTCGGCGACACCATGGCCAAGGCCATGTCGTGGATCCTCATCGTCGCGGTGGCCTCGGTCCTGCTCGCCGCGCTCACCCGGTTCGCCGAGACGGCGCGGGTGCTCTACGAGACCCGGGCCGAACTCGCCGCCGCCGAGGTGGCCGCGCAGCGGGTGCGGGCCATGGGCGAGCTCGAAGGCATCCTCGGCAGCCGGCTCGACACCGTCGCCCGGCGGGGCCTGGCGGTGCTCGGCAAGGCCGGCGGCGACGCCGAGACCGCCCGGACCGAGCTGCGCGGCATGCTCGACGTGGCGCTGGAGGCCCAGCGCGAGATGCGGGAGTTCGCACACCGGGGTCAGCACCTCACATAGCGCGCCCCGTACATGATGAATATCACTTGATGTCCGTGATGGTCGTTTCTGGTTCGTGCCCAGGCCGATGACAAAACTGATGGCACAGGCGGTCCCCTTCCCCACCTCCGGAGGACGTGCGAAGCGCCCGACCGGAGCCGCCGAATGAGGTGACATCAATGCCGGAAGACTCGACGCTGCCCCCCGAACTCCGTACCCGGTTCGCCCGGTTCTCCGCTCTCGCCTGGTCAGACGAGGCGCTCAGGGAGGACTTCGAACGGGACCCCCGCGCCGCGCTCGCGGCGGCGGGCCTCGACTGGCCGGGCGACCTGCCGGTGCCGCGGTTGCCCGCACGGCCGGAGAACGCCATCGACCTGGAGAGCCTGGAGGCGTCGGCCGGCGCCGCCCTCAGCACGATCGGCACCGTGAGCTGCCCCACCGGGTGTTTCTCCCGCCAGAACAGCTGATCACGTCTGTCATCCGGCGCCGGGTGGTGGGCAGTCCAGATGCCCACCACCCCGCCATTGAAGCATCTCATACCACGCTGCGGGGAGACCTGTGATGACCCTAGACACCAACGGCCTGGACACCGCCCAGCGCAGAGTGTTCGGCGAGCTGACCGCCCGCTCCTGGTCCGACGCCGCTCTCCGGCTCCGCTACGAACGGGAGCCCGCCGCCGTCCTGGCCGAGTACGACATCCACCTCGCCGACGGCATGCCCGCGCCGGCGCTGCCCCCGAGGCCCGTCGCCGAGGTCGTCGTCGAGACCCTCAGCGACCCCGCCGCCTTCGTACCGCCCTGCCTGGACTTCTGCCTCTGCTTCATGCAGGTCTCCAAATGACGGCGACCGCCGTCGAGACGTCCGGGGGCGAGCGCATCGAGCAGCTCGTCTCCACGGTGCGGACCAAGGCGTGGCTGGCCGCGGTCGCCCTCGTCGTGGTCGCGGGCAGCGGGGCCGGCTGGGCCTGGCTCGGGCAGGTGCGCGACGTCGTCCTCGCCTCCGGCGTGCTGGTGGCGGGCGGCGGCCCGGCCCCCGTCGCGGCCCCGGTCGCGGGCAGCCTGGCCGAGGTGCTCGTCTCGGCCGGGCAGGAGGTGGCTCCCGGCACGTCGCTGGCCGTGCTGGCCGGCGCCGACGGGACCCGGCGCGTCGTGGTCGCCGCGTCGGCGGGCCGGGTGATCCGCACCGCCGTGCCGGGCGCGGCGCTGGCCGCGGGCGCGCCCGTCGCGGTCGTCGACCCCGCCGCCGGGCCGCTGAAGGCCGTGCTGCTGGTCGGCCCCGAGCGGGTCGGCGCGCTCACCGCCGGCCAGCCGGTCACGGTCACCGGCGCCGGTCCCGGCAGGGTCAGCGCGGTTGGCCCCTATCCCGTCTCGACCGACCAGCTGCGCCCCGTCTACGGCGACGCGCTCACGGCCGACGGCCGCTACCTGGTGACCGTCGACCTCGACCGCCCGGCCTGGCCCGGCGCCACGCTGACCCCCGTCGCCGGGGAGATCACGGTCGCCACCGTCCGCCCGGTGGACGCGCTGTTCCACGGAGGTTCCCGTGGCTAGGACCGCGACCCGGCCGGTCCGCACCGAGCGCCGCCCGCAGATGGAGGACGCCGACTGCGGGCCCGCCTGCCTCAGCATGGTCTTCGCCTATCACGGCCTACGCGTCCCCCTGCACGAGATCAGGGAGCGGTCGGGCGTCGGGCGCGACGGCCTGTCGGGGGCGGGGCTGAAGAAGGCGGCCGAGGAGTACGGCTTCGACATCACCGGCTTCCGCCTCGACGCCGACGAACTGGTCGACTACCCCGTCCCGTCGATGATCTTCGTCGACCAGCGCCACTTCGTGGTGCTGGAGGGCATGCGCAAGAAGTGGGCGTACGTCAACGACCCCGCCATCGGCCGGATCAGGCTCACCCGGCAGGAGTTCCGCAAGCGGTTCAGCGGGATCGTGCTGGTGCCGCGCCCCGGCGCGGGCTTCACGCCCGGCGGGAAGCGGTTCCCGCTGGTGCGCTCCGCGCTGGGGAAGGTCCGCCCCTACCTCTCCACGCTGCTCGCCATCGCCGTGATGGCCTTCATGCTCGCGCTGCCCGCCGTGGCGACCGCGCTGCTCACCCGGCTGCTGCTGGGCGAGGTGCTGATCGCGGGGGAGACCACCTGGTCGGCGCCGGTGCTGCTCGGCCTGCTGGCCTGCGCCGCGTTCACCCTGGCCGGAACCTGGCTGCAACAACGGCTGCTCGGCTCGGTGCAGACCGCGATGGCGGCCGACCTGTCGGGCCGGTACATGTGGCGGCTGCTGCGGCTGCCGGGCGACTTCTTCCACCGCCGGATGACCGGCGGCCTGGTGATGAAGACCTCGTTCGGCGCGGGCCTGGCCATCCTGCTGTCAGACCGGGCCGCCGCCGCGGTGGCGGCGGTGCTGACGATGCTGCTGCACTCGGCGATCCTGTACGCCTTCCACCCCGCCTTCGCCCTGGTCGCCGGCGCCCTGGCGGCGATCAACCTGCTGGCGATGCGCGCGGTCAGCCGGGCCGCCGCCCCGCACCAGCAGAAGCTGCTCTTCGACGAGCACCGCCGCGACGGCATGGCCTTCAACGGCATCTCGATGGCCGAGTCGCTCAAGGCCGACGGCGCAGAAGGCTGGTTTTTCCAGAAGTGGGCGGGCCTGTCGGCCAAGGCGCTGGCGACCACCCAGGACCTCATGCGGACCACCCAGGCGCTCCTGGCGGTGCCGGCCGCCCTCGGCTCGCTGGCCGGCGCGACCATGGTGATCACCGGCGCGGTGCTGATGGCGAACGGCGAGGTCACCCTGGCCACGGTCATCGCCGCCCAGCTCCTCGTCGGCGCGTTCCTGGTGCCGGTCACCGCCCTGGTCGGCATCGGCGCCGAGGCCCAGATCGCGGTCGCCCAGACCAGCATGTACGACGACGCGATCAGCGCCGAACCCGATCCCCAGTACGCCGCCCTCCCCGGCGCCCCCGAGGTCGACGGCGGCCTGCGCGGCGCGGTCGAGTTCCACGACGTCAGCTTCGGCTACGACCGCCAGCGCGGCCCCGTCATCAGCGGCCTGTCGTTCCGGGTCGAACCCGGCCAGCGGGTCTCGGTCGTCGGGCGTACCGGCAGCGGGAAGTCGACCGTGGCCCGGCTGCTCACCGGCGCGGTCAAGCCGTGGTCGGGCCAGATCCTCCTCGACGGCATCCCCCGGGAGCACTGGCCCAGGGAGACGCTCACCACGTCGATCGGCTACGTCGAGCAGAACCTCCAGGTCTTCGAGGGCACCGTCGCCGACAACCTGACGCTCTGGGACCCGACGATCCCGCAGTACCGGCTGCACCGGGCCCTGTCGGACGCCGGCCTCGCCGACGTCGTGGCCCGCCGCGGCGGCCTGTCGGGCGGCTGGATCCAGGAGCGGGGCCGCAACCTGTCGGGCGGCGAACGGCAGCGGCTGGAGATCGCGCGGGCGCTCGTGCTGTCGCCCTCGGTGCTGGTGCTCGACGAGGCCACCAGCGCCCTCGACGCCGAGACCGAGGCGAACGTCGACGCCAACGTGAAGTCGCGCGGCTGCACCAGCGTGGTGATCGCGCACCGGCTCAGCACCGTGCGCGAGAGCGACCTCATCCTGGTGCTCGACCGGGGGAAGGTCGTCCAGCGCGGCACCCATGCCGAGCTCATCGCCGTCCCCGGCCACTACCGCACGCTCGTCGAGGAAGCGTCATGAGCGGATACCCCGTCACCGAGATCGAGCTGATCGACCCCTACGCCTGCTGGACCGTCGTCAGCGGCTCGGTCGACGTCATGCTCTCGCCCGTCGACGGCGCCGGACCCCGTCACCGCGTGGTCCGGGTGGAGAGCGGCCAGCTCATGCACGGGTTCGCCGCCACCGACCTGCCCGGCGGCTACACCGTCGTGGCCTCGCCCGCCGAGGGGACCTCGGTCCGCCGCGTCCGGCGCGACGCCGACGCCGTCTCCTCCTGGGTACGCCGCCTCAACGGCCCCGCCGGCGGCGACGCCCCCAGCCTGCGCGACCTGCATCGCGGCACCCTCACCCGGGTGCTCATGCTGGCCGAGGCGGAGGAGGCCGATCGCGACCACTGGCGGAAGGCCCGCGCCCAGGCGGCCGACGACATGCTGCGCCGCTCGTTCGCCGACATCGCGGCCGCCGCCGGGGTGGCCCCGGTGCCGGGCAGCCCGCGTACGGCCGCCGACCGGGCGATGGAGGTCGTCAAGGCGCTCGGCGACCACTGCGGGTTCGAGGCGCACGCCATCGACCCCGCGTCCACCGACCCGCTCGGCGCGGCGCTCGACCTGGCCAGGGCCCGGCACCGGAAGGTGCTGCTCGACGACGGCTGGTGGCGCGCGGCGACCGTGCCGCTGGTCGGCTTCCTCAAGGCGGGCGGGCGGCCGGTCGCGCTGCTGCCGCACAAGGGCGGCTACCTGATCGCCGACCCGACGGAGGAGACGCGCAAGGTCACCGACGAGGTGGCCGCGACCCTCGACGCGCGGGCCTGGCAGATCTACCCGCCGCTGGAGGAGGGCGTCACCTCCCCGCTCGCGCTGCTCCGCTACGGGCTGCGCGGCGCGGGCCGCGAACTGGCCTGGCTGCTGGCGGCCGGCGGCGGGGCGGCGCTGCTCGCGCTCGGCGTGCCGATGCTGACCTTCGTGCTGCTGACCGCCGCGCAGAACCCGGCCGACCAGCCGGCCATGATCTGGATCGCGGTCGTCATCGCGGGCGCGGTGGCCGCCAGCACCCTGCTGCTGGCGGTGCGCAACGCGGTGCTGGTCAGGGTGCAGGGCCGGTTGCAGGAACGGCTCGAACCGGCCATCTGGAGCCATCTCGTCTCGCTCGACCTGCCGTTCTACTCCCAATACAGCACCGGCAACCTGGTCCACCGGGCCAACGCGGTGGCCGACATGCGCAAGGCGCTCGGCGAGGCGGCCGTCAACTCGCTGCTCGGCGGCGTGTTCTCGCTGCTGGGGCTGCTGATCCTGGTGACCGTCGACTGGCGGCTCGCGCTGGTCGTGCTCGGCGGGGTGCTGGTGCTGCTGGCCGTGCTGGCCGCGCTCGCGGTGCGCCAGCAGAAGCACGAGCTGGTCATGCACGAGGAGTACGGCCGGATCTACTCCCTCCTGTACGCCTGCCTCAGCGCCATCGACAAGATCCACGTCGCCGGCCGGGAGGCGCAGGTCTTCGGGCTGTGGTCGCGGGCGTTCTCCGCCCAGCAGGGCGCGGCCTCGGCGGCCCGGCGCGAACGCGCGCTGTCGGCGGCCATCGGCGCGGCGGCCCAGCCGCTGCTGCTGCTCCTGCTCGCCTTCACCGGGTTGTCGCTGGGCGTGCCGGCCGCCTCGTTCGTGGTCGCGGCCGTGGCGCTGGGCCAGTTCGTCCTGGCGCTCGGCCAGGTCAGCCGGGCGGTGGAGGCGGCGTTCGCGCTGCTGCCCCGGTTCGAGCGGCTGAAGCCGCTGCTGGAGCGGGCGCCCGAGACGCCGCCGGGGGCCAAGGACCCGGGCGAGCTGGCCGGGCTGGTCCGGCTGCACGACGTGTCGTTCGCCTACCCGGGCACCGCCAAGCAGATCCTCGAAGAGGTCTCCATGGTGTTCCGGCCCGGCGAGTTCGTCGCCGTCACCGGCCACTCGGGGGCGGGCAAGTCGACGCTCGTGCGCCTGCTGCTCGGCTTCGAGCCGCCGCGTACCGGACAGGTCCTCTACGACGGCGGTGACCTGCGCGACCTCGACCTGCGGCGGGTGCGCACCCAGGTGGGCGTGGTGATGCAGCAGGCCCGGGTGCTGCGCGGCTCGGTGCTGGAGAACATCATCGGCGACGTGCCCGGCGCCCGCGAGGAGGACGCCTGGCGGGCCGCCCGCCTGGCCGACCTCGACGGCGACATCGCCCGGTTGCCCATGGGCATGCACACGATCATCAGCGAGGACAACGCCTCGTTCTCCGGCGGCGAGCTGCAACGGCTGCTCATCGCCCGCGCGCTGGTGAAACGGCCCCGGGTGCTCATCCTCGACGAGGCGACCAGCGCCCTCGACAACGTCACCCAGGCGCTGGTCAGCCGCCGGATCGCCGAACTCGACATCACCCGGATCGTGATCGCGCACCGGCTGAGCACCATCAGGTCGGCCGACCGGATCTACGTACTCGACCAGGGCAGGGTCGTCGCCAACGGCACCTTCGAGCAGCTGATGGAGGACGACGAGCTGTTCGCCCGGATGGTCCGCCGACAGGAGGTCTGAAATGCCGGTCACCATCCCCCAGCACGAGGGACTGCTCTCGGTACCCGGCGGCGACGCCCGGCTGATGGCGGTGATCGCCGCCGCCGCGCCGTTCCACGAGCGGGTGGCGGGCGACCACTTCGTGCCCGTCGCGGGCCGGTCGCGGCGGCAGGCGTCCGAGCGCACCCAGCGGTGGCTCAGGGCGGCGGTCGGCGACGACGAGGACGCCAAACGCGCCGTGCTGCACCACCGCAACCGGTCGGGCCGCGACCTCGGCGCCGGGCTCGTCGACGTCCAGCTCGCCGACCCGCGACGGCTGCCCGACTGGGGATACGCCCTGGTGGACTTCCTGCTCGCGCAGCCGCCGACGGCCGCGGCCGACCCGGCGACCGGACGCCCCGGAGCCCCGTTCGTGGCGTTTCGGCGCGCCATGAACCGGCTCGTGGACGTCAAGGACGGGTCGGTCCGCGGCGTGCCCGTCACGGCGGAGGCCCGGGAGGACATCGCGGGCCAGCTCATCGAGCGGCTGACGCAGGCGTGCTGGGCCGGGTTCGCGTTCGAGGCCCAGCTCGCCGGCACGTCCAACGACCTGTCGTCGTGGTTGCAGAGCCCCGGCCTGGACGTCAGCCAGTCGGGCTGGCTCGACCGGCTGGAGACCCTGCCCGGCCTCGCGTACGTCATGGGCACCACGTGCCTGCAGTGGCGGCGGGTCGTGCACGAGCTGTTCGACCGGCTCCGCGCCGACCTGCCGAGGCTGCGCCGCACGTTGTGGGGCTGGGCCGCGCCCGGCCCGGTCACCGGCTACTCGGGCGACTCGGGCGACCTGCACAACCACGGCCGGGTGGTCACCCTGCTCACCTTCGCCTCGGGCGAGCGGGTCGTCTACAAGCCGAAGGACCTGCGGTCGGTCGCCGGGCTGATGGACGTCTGCACCCTGCTCAACAACCACGGCCTGCCGCTGGCCCTGCACACGCGCGAGGTCGTGCTGCGCGACGGCTACGGCTGGGAGGAGTACGTCGTCGCCGAGCCCGGCACCGACGAGGACAGCGTGCGCCGCTTCTACACGCGGCTCGGCATGTTCGCCCGGCTCGCCCAGTTCCTCGAGTGCCGCGACCTGTGGGCCGACAACCTCGTCGCGATCGGCGAGACCCCGGCCTTCATCGACCTGGAGAACGTGCTGCAGGGGCGCATCAGCCAGCCGGCCGTCATCGGCGAGCGCATCGAGGCGTTGTGGGGCAAGGTCGAGGACACGGTCGTCAAGACGGCCGTCGTCTCCTTCCCCCGCCCGATCGCGGGCGGCGTCCAGGCGCAGGACGTCGGCTGCCTGGCCGCGCTGCGGGAGCAGATCGCCGAGAACTCCGCCGGCTTCCCCGCCGGGTGGGAGGAGCCGCCCTACCGGCCGACCTGGGGCGACGGCGAGCTGGCCGACCCCCGCGACTACGCCGACGAGGTGGCCGAGGGCTACCGGCAGATGCAGGCGTGCCTGGAGCGCAACCAGGAGCTGCTCGCCGACGACTACGGCCCGCTGGCCCTGCTGGAAGACGCCCCGGTGCGCTACATCTGGCGCAGCACCTTCGACTGCGGCGACATGCTGCGCCTGAGCGTCAGCCCGGGGGCGCTGGTCGACGGCGTGGCCCGCGAGGTCTGCCTGGCCCACCTGTTCCGCAGCGCCATGGGCACGCTCCGGGTCGACCCGGGCCGCACCGACATCCTGGAGATCATCGAGCAGGAGATCGACGCGTTCCGGCGGATGGACATCCCGCTGTTCCTGTCGAAGCCCGCCTCCGACTCGGCGTTCACCCCCGACGGCGTCGAGATCCCCGGCCACTTCACCGGCACCGCCTGGCAGCGACTCCAGGACCGGGTCGCCGACCTCGCCGGGTTCCCGCTGGAGGAGCACCTCGGCGTGCTCCAGACCTGCCTCGACATCACCGGCGCGGCCGAGATGCCTGTGGAGTTCCCGGGCGCGGCCCCCCGGCCGAAGACGATCCGCGAGATCGGCCTGCACGCCTACGAGCAGGCCGCCCGGGGCGACGAGCCGCCGGTCGAGGAGCTGCTGGCCCGCGCGGGCGACCTCGCGAACGAGATCCTGGCCGCCGCCGTCCCGGTCGGCGGCGACCGGTCGGCCTGGCTCGGTGTGGTCACCTACCCCGCCCACGGCCTCGACCAGGTCGAACCCCTCCACGGCGACCTGCTGACCGGCACCGCGGGGCTGGCCGTCTTCCTTTCCGAGCTGTACGCCAACACCGGCGCCCCCGGCCACTGGACCGCCGCCCAGGAGGCCCTCGACGCCTCGGTCGAGTTCGCCGTGTTGTCGGCGCAGTCGGCCGTCTACCGCCGGATGTGCGGCGGCCTGTCACCGGTCGGCGCCTTCGTCGGCGTCGGCTCGGCCGTCTACGCGCTGAGCCGCTGCGGCGAGGCGCTGGGCGACACCCGGCTGATCGAGCGGGCCGCCGAGCTGCTCCCGCTGGCCGAGGCGCAACTGGCCGGGACCACGTCGGCCGAGCCGGTGCTCGGGCGGGCCGGCCTGCTGCTGGCCGTGCACAGACTCCGGGCGGCGTCGGCCACGGCGGTGCCGGCGGCCGACGCGCTGGCCCGGCGGCTGCACGAGGAACTGCTGGCGGAGAGCCCGGCCCGGCTGCCCCACCCGCCCGGCGTGGCCGCCCTCGCCGGGGTGCCGACCGGCGCCGACGGGCTCACCTGGGCGCTCGCGAGCAGCACCGCGGCGTTCGGCGACCCCCCGGCCGAGTCGCTGACGGCCCACCGGTTCGCCCTCGACACCCCCGGCTCGCTGCTCGCCGCGGTCGCCACCGCCCACGCCCTGACCGGCGAGGTCCCGGCCGGCCTACGCGACCACGTCGCGCGCCACTGCGCCCCCGACCCCGCCCGCACCTGCGCCGGGCTCGTGGCCGACGCCGAGATCGCCCTGCACACCGCCCGCCTGACCGGCGACCAGGGGCTCGCGCGCACCGCCCGCGACCTGGCCGCCGAACTGATCCTCCGCCGTGACCACACCGGCCGCTGGTTCGCCGACCGGCGCCGGGCCGACCGGCTCTCCCTGTCCGCCGTCAACGGACTGGCCGCCGCCGGTCTCACCCTCCTGCGGCTGGCCGACGACGAGGTCGCCTCCATCCGGCTCGTGCACTGAAAGGAACATCATGGACGCCAGGCCAGGATTTCGCCGGCACTTCCGCGTGGAGGTCATCGAGGGCGAAGGGGTCTTCCTCGTCTCCGAGCGGGACCTGCACCTGCTCACCGGACGCTCCATCGAGGCGGTGGCGGGCCTGCTCGACGGCAAGCACACCGTCTCCGACATCCTGTCCGCCGTCGAGGCCGACATCCCGCCGGAGCACGTCTACTTCGCGCTCCACCAGCTGAAGGAGCGCCGCCTCCTGGTCGACGTCACCCAGGACCTCGACCGGGGGACGGCCGCCTACTGGGAGATGGCCGGGCTCCAGGGCGAGACGGCGGCCGAGGGCGTGCGGACCGGGCGGGCCGAGGTGGTCACCGTGGGCGACGTCCAGGGGGAGGAGCTGCGGGCGCTGCTGGCGGCCGAAGGGGTCGAACCCGGCGAGGGCGCGCTGACCGTCGTGCTGACCGACGACTACCTCCGCGAGGAGCTCGCCGAGATCAACCGGGCCCACCTGAAGGACGGGCGGCCCTGGTTGCTGGCCCGGCCGGTCGGCCCGGTGCTCTGGCTCGGGCCCGTCTTCCAGCCCGGCGAGGGCGGCTGCTGGCGCTGCCTGACGCAGCGGCTCGAAGGGCACCGGCAGTCGATCTCGTACCTGGAGAACCGGCTGCGCAGCAACCGGCCGCTGGCCCTGCCCACCGCCGACCTGCCGCTCACCCGTGACGCGGCGCTGCGGCTGGTCGCGGCCGAGGTGGTGAAGTGGCTGGCCGGGGCGCGCACCGCGCAGCAGGGCGACGTGATCACCCTGGACACGCAGCGGCTCGGCACCGACCGCCACCGGCTCCGCGCCCGCCCGCAGTGCCCCGAGTGCGGCGACCCCGGCCTGGTGGCCGCCCAGACGGAGCGCCCGCTCGTGCTGGAGTCGCGGCCCAAGTCGTTCACCGCCGACGGCGGCCACCGCTCCCGCCACCCCGAAGACACCTTCGACCGGTACGGCCACCTCGTCAGCCCCGTCACCGGCGTCGTCAAGGAGCTCATCAAGATCGACACGGGCACGCCGTTCGTCAAGACCTACGCCGCCGGGCACAACTTCTCCCGCCAGATCCGCGACCTGAGCGGGCTGCGGGCCGGCCTGCGCAGCCAGAGCGCCGGGAAGGGCACCACCGACCTCCAGGCCAAGGTCAGCGCCATGTGCGAGGCGATGGAGCGCTACTCGGGCATGTTCCAGGGCGACGAGTCGCGCCGCGCGGCCAGCCTGCGCGAACTCGGCTCCGACGCGCTGCACCCCAACGCCTGCTCGCTCTACAGCGACGAGCAATATCGCACCCGCAAGGACCGCAAGGCCACCGCCGGCTACGACTTCGTCAACGACCCCCTCGACGAGGACGCCGTCATCGACTGGACCCCGGTCTGGTCGCTCACCGAGCAGCGGCACAAGTACCTGCCGACCGGCTACCTGTACTACTACCACCAGGAGAAGGACCCTTCCGGGCCCAACTACGCCTGGGCCGACTCCAACGGCAACGCCGCGGGCTCCTCGCTGGAGGACGCGGTCGTCCAGGGCTTCATGGAGCTCGTCGAACGCGACGCCGTCGCGGTGTGGTGGTACAACCGCCTGCGGCGGCCCGCCTTCGACCTCGCCAGCTTCGGCGACCCGTGGATGAGCGAGTTCCAGGAGGTGTACGCCGGTCTCGGCCGCGACATCCAGGTCCTCGACCTCACCAACGACCTGGGCGTCCCGGTCGCCGTCTCGGTCAGCCGCCGCGTCGACGGGCCGACGGAGGACATCGTGATGGCCTTCGGCGCCCACTTCGACGCGCGCATCGCCGTCCAGCGGGCCCTCGCCGAGATGAACCAGTTCATCCCGGCCGTCATCGACGTGGGCCCGGACGGCCGCACCCGCTACCGCTTCCACGAGGGCGACCAGGTCAACTGGTGGAAGCACGCGCGCATCGACGGACACCCCCATCTCGCGCCCTCGGGCCCTGCGGTGCCCGCCTCGGCGTACGACCGGCCGGCCACCGGCGACCTGCTCGACGACGTCGCCGCCGCCCGCGCGCTGGTCGAGGAGCGCGGCATGGAGATGCTCGTGCTCGACCAGACCCGGCCCGACATCGGGTTGCCCGTGGTCAAGGTCGTCGTGCCGGGGATGCGGCACTTCTGGCGGCGGCTGGCCCCCGGCCGCCTCTACGACGTGCCCGTCCAGCTCGGCTGGTTGCCCGAACCGACCCCGGAGGACCAGATGAACCCCATCACGATGTTCCTGTGATCGGCCTGCGCGCGGACGCCGTCGTCACCTGGCACGACGGCGTGCTGACGATCGCCCACGGCTTCGGCGCCCAGGCCGCGCGCGGCCTGACCCCGCGCATCGCGGCGCTGCTCGGCGAGCTCCCCGGCGCGCTCGTGCACGAGGACGACCTCGCCGAACGCCTGCTGGCGCGGGGCGGGTCGAGCGAGGAGGTGGCCCTGCTCTACCTGGTGCTCGACCGGCTGCACCAGGTGCTCGTGCACACGGTCGAGCCGCTGGTGCGGGTCACCCCGATCGCCCGCGACGCGACGTTCCGGCTGCCGAAGCTGGCGCCCGACGACACCGTGCGGTTGTCGCGGTTCGCGCTGGTCCGCCGCTCGGACGACGGCCTGATCCTGGAGTCGCCGCTGTCGCGGCACCGGGTCACCCTGACCGAGGAGGCCATGCCGCTGATCGCGGCGCTGGCCCGCGGGGTGCTGGTGAAGGAGGCCCCCGAGGCGCTGGCCCATCTGGTCGCGGCAGGTCTGGCGGGCGACGACCTGGTCGAGGACGAGCACCCCGCGCTGCGCGCCTGGGAGTTCCACGACCTGCTCTTCCACAGCCGCTCCCGGGTCGGCCGGCACGACCAGCCCGTCGGCGCGACCTTCCGCTTCCGCGACGAGACGCCGCCGGAACCGGCGCTCAAACCGCTGCCCGAAGGCCCGGTCACCGCGTTGTTCCGGCCCTCGCTCGACGAGCCGAGCCCGGCGTTCACCACGGTGCTCGAAGGCCGCCGGTCGGTGCGCTCCTACGCCTCGGCCCTCACGGCCGACCAACTGGGCGAGCTGCTCTACCGGACCGCCCGGGTCAGGGCCGTCTTCGCCCCGACCGAAGGAGCGCCGTACGAGACCAGCAGCCGCCCCTACCCCGGCGGCGGGGCCTGCCACGAGCTGGAGCTCTACCTGACCGTCCGCGAGTGCGAGGGGCTGGCGGGCGGCGTCTACTACTACGACCCGCTCGGCCACCGCCTCGTCGGGCTGGAAGCAAGGGCCGAAGACCAGCGGGCGATGCTGGCCGTCGCGAGCATGTCGACCGGCTACACCGCGCAGCCCGACGTGCTGATCACCGTCACCTCGCGGTTCCAGCGCATGTCGTGGAAGTACGCCGGGCTGGCCTACGCCGCGTCGCTGAAGAACGTCGGCGTGCTCTACCAGACCTTCTACCTCGTGGCCACCGCCATGGGCCTGTCGCCGTGCGGCCTCGGCGCGGGCGACGCCGAACTGGCGGCCCGCACCTTCGGGCTCGACTGGGCGACCGAGTCGTCGGTCGGCGAGTTCCTCATCGGCGGTACGCCCGGCTTGTGATGTCCGTCATGGGAGATGAATGTCGTCTGCATCTGCCGACCGCCGCCCGAATTCCGGATCGTTGCAGGTGAGAGAGCCACGTACCGACAGGATGAGGAGCGTCTGATGGCCGAGAGCATGTACGTGCTCGGAGAAGACGACCGAAAGAAACTGGCCCGCCTGATCGCCGCGGCGTGGTCGGACGCCGAACTCCAGGCGCGCTACGCGAGCGAGCCCCGGGCCGTGCTGCGGGAGTTCGGCATCGTCTACCCGGCCGGGGTGCCCACCCCGCCGCTGCCGGCCAAGCCGGAGGGCGAGTTCGAGATCGCCGACCTGGAGAGCGCGGCCGGGGCGGCCGGCCTGACGACCGGCAGCGTCGGCGAGCCGTGCGCGTCGTGCTATTCGCAGGGCGCGACCTGGATCACCGGCAACCACTGACCGGTGCCCGGTTTGTGATGTCCGTCATGGGCGGCCGGTGTCGTCTGCATCTGCCCGCCGCCGCCCGAAATCCGGATCGTGGCAGGTGAGACCCTCGAAGGAATGAGAGTGTGCGATGGCCGAGTACCTGTACATCTTCGGAGATGAGGACCGCAAGAAGTTCGCCCGGTTGATCGCGGTCTCCTGGTCCGACGGCGAGCTCCTGGCCCGCTACGAGGCCGAACCCCGCGTCGTGCTCGGCGAATACGGGATCGCCTACCCCGAGGGCCTGGCCACCCCGCCGCTGCCCGCCCGGCCGCGCGGCGAGTTCGACATCACCGAGATGGAGTTCGCGGCCGGCGCCGAGAACGGCGCGCTCGCCACCATCAGCACGGTCGGCTGCATCGCCCTGTGCCACTCGGATCCGCGATGAACGACCCGGTGATCGAGGTCGCCGACCTGCGGAAACGGTACGGGGACTTCACCGCGGTCGACGGGGTCTCCTTCGACGTCCACGCGGGCGAGGTGTTCGCCCTGCTCGGCACCAACGGGGCCGGCAAGACCACCACGATCGAGATCCTGGAGGGCTACCTGCGGCCCACCGGCGGCACGGCGAAGGTCTTCGGCCACGCCCCCGCCGACCGCGGCCCGTTCCGGTCGCGGATCGGAGTGGTCCTCCAGGAGTCCGGCCTGTTCGGCGACTTGTCGGCGGCCGAGACGGTGACCGCCTGGCGGCGGTTCACCACCGGCGCCCGGACCGTCGCCGAGGCCCTCGACCTGGTCGGCCTGTCGGGCCAGGCGCACACGCGGGTCAAGCAGCTGTCCGGCGGCGAACGCCGCAAGCTCGACCTCGCGCTGGCCACGCTCGGCCGTCCGGAGTTGCTGTTCCTCGACGAGCCGACGACCGGCCTCGACCCCGAGGCGCGCCGCCGCATCCGCGACCTGGTCAGGGAGATGGCCGACGCGGGCACGACGGTGCTGCTCACCACCCACTACCTGGAGGAGGCCCAGGAGCTCGCCTCCCGGGTGGCCATCATGGACAAGGGCCGCGTCGTGGTGCACGGCACGATGGCCGAGGTGCTCGGCCGGGGCACCGGACGGGTCGCCTTCGACCTGCCCGAGGGCGCGACCACCGACGGGCTGGAGGTCGGCCCGTCCGATGTGGTCACGGTGACCGGGCGCAGCTGCCTGATCGTCACGGCCGAGCCCGAGTCGGCCGCGCACACCGTGCTCGGCTGGTCGGTCCGGCGCGGGGTGCGCATCAGCGGCCTCGACGTGCGCCAGGCCACGCTCGAAGAGGTCTTCCTGGACGTCGCCGCGACGCGCGGGCGGGAGGTGCGGGCGTGACGGCGTACACGATCGCGCACTTCCGGTTGACCCAGCGGTTGTTCTGGCGCACCCCCGTGTCGATCTGGGTGGCCCTCGGCTTCCCCGTGCTGTTCGCGTGGTTGCTGCCGCTGGCGGTGCCCGACCCCGAGCGGCTGATCGTGGGCGTCATCGTGATGGGGGCCGGGCTGCTCGGGTTCGCGACGCTGCTGGAGTCGTTCGTCGTGAAACGCCAGCAGCTGATCCTGAAGCGGCTGCGCGGCACCGAACTGCCCGAGATGGCGATCTTCGGCGGTGAGATCCTGACCGTGGTGTCGATCGGGCTGGTCCAGCTCGTGGCCATCGTCGCCGTGGCGAACGGCGTGCACGGGCTCGCCCTGCCGGCGCACCCGGCGCTGCTGCTGGTGACCATCATGCTCGCGCTCGCGGTGTTCGCCGCGATGGGCGTCGCGGTGAGCGGCCGGACCCCCTCGACCGGGGCTGTCATCGCGGGGAGCCTGCCGTTCCACCTGCTCACCATGGGCCTGTCGGGGTTCGCGATCCCCTATTCGGCCTTCCCCGGCTGGGCCCTGACCGTCAACGGCTTCCTGCCGTTCGCGCGGGTCGCCGAAGGGGTGTCCCTGTCCTACTTCGACCCCGAGGCCGGGCTCCCGGAGCTCGGGCCGGGGTGGCTCGTCCTGATCGTGTGGTCGGTCCTGTCGCTGCTGGCGGCGAGGAGGTGGTTCAGATGGGAACCGCGCAGAGGCTGACCGGCGTCGGCCCCGGCACGGTCCGGCTCGCCCGCATCGCGGCGGCCGTCTTCACCGTGGGCATGGCGATCTTCGCCGTGCTGCCGCTCGCGGAGGTCCTGGGGCGGTTCCCCGGCCTCCGGGGCGCGCTCGCGGTGCTGCTGCTGACCGGGCTCACCGGGGCCTACCTGTGGCTGGGTGTGCGGGCCGTGCTCGGCCGGGGCGGCCGGCCCGACCTGGTGGTGCTGGCCGCGATGACGGCGGTGGCCGCGGCGCTGCCGTTCGCCGCCGGGCCGTCGTGGCTGAGCCTCGGGTTCATGCTCCCGTACGCCTATGCGGTGACCCTGCGCGGCAGGGCGGCGTGGGCGGGCTTCTTCGCGGCGCTGGTCCTGGAGGTCGGGCTGTCGGCGGGCCCGAATCCGAGCTGGGTGTTGTTCAGCGGGCTGCAGAGCCTGCTCACGGCGGCCGCGCTCGCGGGCCTGACCATCTTCGCGACGCTGCTGAGCGAACTGCAGCGCACCCGCGAGGAACTGGCCCGGCTCGCCATCACCGAGGAGCGGCTGCGGTTCGCCCGCGAGCTGCACGACGTGCTCGGGCACAACCTGTCGGTCATCGCGATGCGCACCGAGTTGTCGATGCGCATCCCCGCCGACCAGCGGCCCAAGCTGAACCGCGAACTGACGGAGATCCACGACATCGCGCGGCGCTCCCTCCACGACGTGCGCGCCGTGGTCAAGGGCTACCGCGAGATGTCACTGGAGAAGGAGCTGAGCGGGGTCAGGAAGGTCCTGGAGAGCGCCGGGGTCAAGTGCGACTTCGCCGCCCTGCCGGTCACGTTGTCGGCGGAGGTCAGGGTCGCGCTGGCCTGGGCGGTCCGCGAGGCCGCCACCAACCTGCTGCGGCACAGCGACGCCACCGTGTGCCTGCTCGACGTCGAGGAGGACGGCGACCGGATCAGGGTCACCGTCTCCAACGACGGTGTACGCCCGTCGCCGCCCGAGAAGGCGACCGACGCCGCCGACGCCGCTGTGGGCGGGAGCGGCCTGGCCGGGCTCGACGAACGCCTCGCGCAGGTCGGCGGGAACTGCGACCGGCACCTCGAAGACGGCTGGTTCACGCTGTCGCTGGACGTTCCCGGCCGCCCGACGGCGGCGGCCGCTCTCACCTCTGCCACAGGAGACCGGAAATGATCAAAGTTCTGATCGCCGAGGACCACGATCTCATCAGAGGAGCCCTGATCGCCCTGCTGTCGGAGGAGCGGGACATCCGGGTCATCGAGGAGGTCTCCCGGGGCGACGAGATCCTGCCCGCCGTCGTCGACAGCAAGCCCGACGTGGCCCTCCTCGACATCGGCCTGCCCGGCATCGACGGCCTGGAGGCGGCCGGCCTGATCAAGGAGCTGGAGCAGCCGCCGCCGGTGCTGATCCTGACCAGCGTCGGCTCACCCGGCAACTTCGACCGGGCGATGGCCGCGGGCGTGCGCGGCTTCCTCGTCAAGGACGCGCCCGCCCACCGGCTCACCGACGCGATCCGCGCAGTGGCCAGGGGCGAACGCTACATCGACCTCGACCTGGCCGACGACGACGGCGACGGCGGCCGGGAACCGGAGATCACCACCAACCCGCTGACCGCGCGGGAGATCACCGTGTTGTCGGCCCTCGCGGCCGGCGGGCGCGGCAGCGACCTGCGCGGCAGCCTCGGCCTGTCGGCCCACACGATCCGCAACTACCTCGCCGCCGCCCGGCTGAAGACCGGCGCGCGCAGCGACGAGGAGGCCGTCCGGATCGCCCGTGCTAACGGGTGGTTAAACGACAATGCCGACTGTTGATCCTGAATCGCTTAAGCGTCACGATCAGTAGGAAACTTGACGCCTCGGACACGTAGCGGAGACCACTCGTGGCGCAGGAGAACGAAGCGCAGGTCAGGGGGCTGTCGATAGGTGTCGTCGTGCCAACGGGCGCGCTCTGGGGTCTCACCCCCATCGCGTTCCTGCTCAGCGGCGACCCGCTCCGGGCACTGCTGTCGGGCGTCCTGCTCGCCGGCCTCCTCGTCGTGTACTGGAAGGTCGTCGTCGGCCACATCGCCGGAACGGGCCCCGGGCCGCACGCCGGCCGGACCTTCGCGCTGTTCGCCGTCGTCGTCTACGGCTCGTTCCCGCTGCTGGGGCTGGCGTGGGCGTACATGCCCCTCATCGTCGGCAGCGCGGCCCTGCTGCTGCTCCGCTTCCGCCTCGCCGCGCCCGTGCTCGCCGCCGTGACCGCCGCCGAGATCCCGCTGACGCTGACCATCGGCGGCCTCGCCCGCAACGCCGCCCTCCAGGCCGCCGCCGCCGTCTTCGTCGCCTCCGTGGTCGCCGCCGGGATCGTCCACTACGCCAGGTTCATCAGGGAACTGCGTGAACTGCGGGCCGTCCTGGCCGAGATGGCCGTGGACGAAGACCGCGTGCGCCTGGCCGCCGAACTGCACGACCTGCTCGGGCAGACGCTGGCGTCCATCAGGCTGAAGACCGAGGTCGCGCTGGCCCTGTTCGACCGCGACCGCGACCGCGCCATGGACGAGATCGAGGCCACCGTCCTCATCGCCAGCGAGGCCCGCGAGGAGATCGGCGACGTCGTCGCCGCCCGCCGCTCCCTCGACCTGGGCGCCGAACTGTCGGCCGCCGTCGCCCTCATCGAACTGACCGGCGCCCGCTGCGACCTGCGCCTCGGCCTCACCGAGATCGACGAGGTCACCGGCGACGCCCTCGCGTGGATCGTCAGGGAGGCCGCCACGAACGTCGTCAGGCACAGCACCGCCCGCACCTGCGTCATCGAACTCGACGACAAGGACGGCCGCGTCCACCTGCTGATCACCAACGACGGCGCCCGCCGCGCCACCAGGGGCGACGGCTCGGGCCTCATCGGCCTCCGGCAGCGCGTCGATCGGCTGCACGGCGACCTGAAGGCCGAAGAGACAGGCACGGACGGTTTCGAACTGCGGGTCTGGCTGCCCGCCGTACACGATCAGGAGAGAGTGATCACCGTTGATTCGCGTTCTGCTGGCTGAAGACCACGGTGTCGTCCGGGGCGCCCTCGCCGTCCTGCTGAACCTGACCGGCGACATCGAGGTCGTGGCCGAGACCGACCGCGGCGACAAGGTCGTCGCCCAGGCCCTCGCCGCCCGCCCCGACGTGGCGGTCGTGGACATCGAGATGCCCGGAGCCGACGGAATCGAGGCGACCTACCGGCTGCGCCAGGCGCTGCCGACGTGCCGGGTGCTCATCCTGACGGCCCTGGCCCAGACGACCCTGCTGAAACGCGCCATGGACGCCGGAGCCAGCGGCTTCCTGCTGAAAGACGCCCCGACCGAGCGGCTGGCCGAGAGCATCCGCCGCATCGCGGCCGGAGAACGCGTCATCGACGCCACCCTGGCCCTGGCGGCGATGACCGCGACGGCCTCCCTGCTGACCGACCGGGAGGCGGACGTGCTGCGCCTGGTCGGGCTCGGCGCGACGACGGGGGAGATCGCGGCCGAACTGCACCTGTCGGCGGCGACGGTCCGGAACTACATCTCCAACATCATCACCAAGACGGGCGCCCGCAACCGGACGGACGCGGTGCGCATCGCGGTCGACTCGGGCTGGATCGAACGACCGCGCCCTAACGCCGCGACGCCGGCCCGCCGGTAGGCGCGTACGACGACGACCGGAACAGCGCGACCATGCCCGCGATCATGAGGAGCAGCGCGCCCACCAGCAGACCGACACTGCCGAAGTCGATGGCGAGCCCCGATTCGGCGACGGGCGGCGCGTCAACGGGCGCACTCGCGGTCGGCCTGAGGACGGGCTTCATGAGGACGTTCGCCGACTCCCGCGCCGACTTCTCCGGATCGCCCCGGCCGGGCCCCGCCTGCCACGCCTCGATCAGCTGCACGGAGACGCCCTCCAGGCTCGCTTCGACGCCGGTCGGCAGACGCCGGCCCAGCACGTGGATCGTCCGGGCCGGCAGCACCTCGTCGAGCAGGGGCGACCGTTCGAAGGGCAGGGCCATGGCGGTCGGCACGACCGCCATGGTGACGTCGCCCCGCTCGATCGCCCCGGAGAGCTCCTCCTCCGGCAGCAGCACCAGCTCGGGCTCCGGGTAGCGGGCCTTCAGCCTGTCGGCGTCGGGGAAGTCGGTGCGGACCGCGACGACGGTCTTGTCCGAGGCGAGCGCCTCGGGGAGCTGCTCCGCCTTGATCTCGTCGGGGTTGAAGACCAGGCCGTTCTGGACCGGCGGCGGGTCCAGCAGCGGGTCGTAGCCGGGGTAGCTCGCGGCGCTGCCGGTGATCACGATGTGGGCCCGCTCCGGGTCGAGGCTGGTGAACGCCCGCACCTCGGAGTGGTAGCCCAGGTTGCGCAACATCTGGGCGTAGACGTCGGCCAGGAAACGGTCGCGCGGGTCGGCGTGCACGGTGATCGACTGCCGGACCTCCTGGACGACGGCGGTCGTCGTGTCGGCGGGCGCCGCGCTGTTCTCGCCGGGGCCGGAGAAGATGCTGAGCGTCGCGAAGAAGAAGAGCACCAGGCCGACGGCGAGCGCGCCCACGCTGAAGACGTACTTCCCCGCCCTGCCGGGCGCCACCCGCTGCCACCACGGCCGGTCACCGCGGAGGTCGTTGATGACCTTCTTGACCTGCGCCGGAGTAGTCGACCTGGTGAGGAGCACATCGGCGATCTCGGTCCGGCAGGTGTCGGCGGTGAAGGCCGCCTTCGCCACCTCCGTGTAGCGGGGCTCGGGGTGTTTGAACCTGCTGATCGGGAACTGGAAGCAGTCGTGCTCGAGCAGGGCCGACTGCAGGACCAGCCGGTCTTCTCGCGTCTCGATGGCGTCGAGCAGCTCGCGGAGCCGCCCGGACACCTCGGAGTCCTGCGTCGCCATCTTGAGCGACCCGACGAGGCGGGTGATCGGCGGCCGTTCGGGTTTCGCCTTCGGCGTCGGCTCGGGTTCGCGCGGCTCGCGGGAGATCTGTTCGGCGACCGGGAGGGCGCACTCCTCCAGGAGGATGCGCGCCTTGAGGCACCCCGCCTCGTCGAACGAGATGGGCGACCTCTTCTCCGCCAGGCGCTCCACCAGCTCCCGGGGCGGCACCCGGCGACCGGTCAGCAGGGCGGCGTACTCGCGGGCCACCGACTCGGTCGCGGGGATGGGCGCGCCCTGCCGCCAGGCGACCACGTGGGTGCCCTCGGCGGCGTGTTTCGCGAACGACAACCTGATCTTGTGGCCGGCGGTCGCGCTGACCCAGGTGGCGGCGGTCATCCTGGTGCGCATGCCGTAGGGGAGCAGCGCCGCGACCTCGTCGACGAACCGCAGGCGCTCGATCATCGGGGCGCCGTCGGCGCCGAGCACGCACACGTGCCTGCCGGTCATCAGCAGCGCGGCGGCGCTCGCGGCGTCGCCGTAGAGTTCGTCGTCCTCGGGCAGGCGGGCGTGGGCGCGGACCGCGATCGTGGGCGGGCGGTTGTCTCCGAGGTCCTTGAAGGCGTCGTACAGGGCCTCGTAACTCACCCGCTGCCCGGCGAGCTGATCGAAGGGGACGTAGTACCAGCGGGTGCGGTAGATCTTGCGGTTGGTGCCGTCGCGGTGGCCCGACCACTCGTTCTGCAGGGCGAGCACGACGTAGTAGGAGACGCCCTCATCCTGCTGCCGGGTGCCCGCGAAGGCGATCGTCACCTGCGGCTGGTCGCCCGTGGCGCCGGTGGCGTAGCGGCTGCGGATCTCGTCGAAGATGCCGAGGCTGAGGCCGTCGCTGTGACTCAGCACCTCGTAGTCGTTGTAGCTGCCCGGCGGTTTGCCCTCCAGCGCCCACTCGTAGTCGACGGTGACATGGCGGACGGTCTCGGGGCTCTGGGTCATCGCGGACGCCCCGTCCGGGCCAGGCGCTCACCGAGCCACAACATCGGCTCCACCACGTTGATCGGGTAGACCGGCCCCCTGATCCGCAGCGCCGCGTGGTCGGACTCGTCGGGGATGAGGTTCAGGTAGTCGTGCCAGTCGAAGGTCTCGGTGTGGGGGTTGACGTAGAAGCCGATCGACGACGTCACGTAGAACTTGATGTGGCTCTGGTGGAAGAACTTGTCGAGCGAGTTGATCACCATGTCGGCGGTGCCGGTGGCCGAGACCCTCGACAACTGGCCGAACAGGTCGCGGGCCTCGTCGCTGCCGACGGTCGGGAAGCGGTGTTTGTCGTCGTATTCGATCAGGCCGCGCTTCTGCGCCGTCTGCAGGACCCGGGGGTCGTCGAACTTGGTGATGCACACCGCGATGTGGTGGGGCAGCTTGCCGCCGTCGAACTCGTCGCTCTCCAGCATCTTCTCGGCCAGCCGGTTCAGCGGGCCGTGGAGGTGGTCGTAGGCGTCGCCGACCTCGAACTCGCGGATCGGGTCGAACAGGAACACGATGCCGCGGCTCTGGGTGAGGTTGGCCATCAGCTCCTCCTGCCGCTCCTCGGCGCCGCCGCCCCGGCCGGTCCGTTTGCCGGGCGCGAAGTGGCCGCCCGGCGCGTCGACCATGGTCAGCCCGATCGTGGTGGACGCGCGTTTCGACCCGCGCCGGAACAGGCTTCTCCGCTGGGCCGGGCCGATCAGCGCCCACTGGTAGGTCTCCAGCGCGGTGCTGGCCTCGGGGAACTCCTTGCCCGAGGTCAGCGCGCTCGTCATCTCGGTCAGGTAGGCGGTCGACTCCGGGTTCTGCCCGATGATCTTCCAGTCGTCGTCGCGGCGGTTCAGCGCGATGGACAACGCGGCCAGCAGTGTCGTCTTGCCGCTGCCGGGAGCGCCCCACATGGCGATGTGGTGGCGGGGCGAGTCGGGCTGCATGGTCAGTACTCCACGTCGATCAGGGGGAACGGGACGGGAACGGCATCGGAGACGAGCCCCAGACCGGAGACGAGCCCCCGGAGGTCGAGCGCGTCGAAGTTGGCCAGCGCCGCCGAGCCGAGCTGCCGCCACACCCGCGACATCCGGTCTCCTGACTGGTAGTCGACGATCGCGCCGAAGACGACCTGCCGCGACTGCTCCAGGCGGGTGGCGACGGCCCGCCAGTCGTGCCGGTGGGGGCAGGGCAGCACCCGCGAGGCGTCGAGCTTCGGCGGGTGCGGCGGCCGGTCGCCGATGGTCAGCAGCGCGACGGACGACGCCGGGTCGCGGGAGAGCCGCCGTTCGACGACGGCCAGCATGTCCTCGACCTGGGCGGCGTGCGGATGGAACGGGTAGCCCTGCGTGATCGCGCCGCGTTCCTCCAGCTCGTCGAGGGTGTCCTGGGCGGCGGCGACGTCGACGCGCCAGGCGCGCACCTCGACCGGGACGTCCTTCACCGACCGGTCGAACGAGTGCGCCCCGTAGGCCACCACCGAGAACGACAACCCGGTCCGGTCCGACAACGTCGAGACCACCTGACGGGCCCGGCCGACCCGCTCGGCCACCTTAAGGTCCGGCCCGCAGACCTCGATCGCGCAGATCAGGTGTCCCGGGTCGGAAGGCCGCACCGGCAGCCGCGCCGGGACGTCGGCGACCAGTTCGGCCCAGCCGCGCGGATCGTCGGTCAGCTGGGGCAGGCCGCTGAAGCTCACCCGGCCGGGCCGCCGGAGTTCGGCGGTGACGTTGTAGGAGCCCGGGTGCAGCGAGCCCGACACCACCGACAGCAGCTGGGGTTCCTGGCCCTGCCAGGTGACCACCGCGAAGGCGGTGCCGTCCGGCCCGCCCTCCTCGCAGCGCAGCGCCATCGTCATGGTCGCGCCGGGCCGGGCCTGCGCCGGGAACAGCGGCACCGTCGTGAGTTCCAGGGTCCCGTCGGTACGCGGGCGTAGGACGACCAGATCGTAGGAGCGCGTCAGCGGGTCGTCGCGCAGCACCTCGGTGATCGCGGCGGCGACGGAGGCGTCGACCCGTAACGTCGGCGCGTCGGGACGGGTCGCGCGGAGCCACTCGAACGCCTGGTCGGCCTGGGCGCTGCCGGGCGAGGAGCAGACGAGCAGCACGTCGTCTTCGGGGTCGAGGTCGGCCGCCCGGAGCAGCGCGGCGTGCTCCCCGCCCAGTTCGGTCCACGACGAATGCCAGCGGCGGCCACGCGGAACCCCGTGGTCGTCGCGCGCGACCTTGAACGAGGTGAGCCCGTCGGCGGCCGCCTCCACCACGCTCAGCCTGCCGATCCCCGGGAGACCCGCCACGGCCTTGGCGAGCGCCTTGCGAAGGAGATCGTTTTCGGGGTCGGGCACCGGGTGCGCCTCCGGGGTGTCGTCAATTGCGGAGTGTCGTAAATAGGTCAGATCATTGGGTGAAGGTCCCGGTTTAAAGCGAAGTGCGATATTGCAGATAGGCTAGCGGGGGTTGGCCGTGACTGCGAGGATCTAGACCCAGCACAGAACGTGAGCTCCATGGGTGGGGAAAACATGAGGCGCTTTCTGATCGCGTTATCCGGTGCGCGGCCCGATGTCCTGGCTCGCTGTAAAGGCGAGACGGCGAAATTCGAAGGCGTCGGCGGAGCGGTACTGACCACGGCGGTGATCGCCGTGATCTCGATGTGTTTCGCCCTGGTGAGCGCCCTCGACGTCACCGTCTGGCTCGCGGTGCCGACCGCGCTGGTCTGGGGTCTGATGATCCTCAGCCTCGACCGGTGGCTGGTCACCACGATGCGTAGCGACAGCCCGCGCCGTTTCGCGCTGGCGGTGCCGCGGCTGCTCATGGCCGTCCTGCTCGGCGCGGTCATCTCCACGCCATTGGTGCTGCAAATCTTCAAATCGGAAATCGACGCACAAATCGTAGAAATCAAGCAGCAGCGTGCCGAGGCGTTCGAGCGCGAGCAGTCCCAGGGCGCGGTGGGCAAGAGCGTCGACGAACTCCGTGCCGATGTGACCCGGCTCCAGCAGGTGATTTCGTCCGGCGGAGACGTTCCGGTCGACCTCTCGCAGGACGCGAAGATCAAATCCCTGCAGGCCGACCGGGCGACCGCCGAGAAGCAGTCGGAAAAGCAGTACAAGGAATGGCAGTGCCAGCTCTACGGCGGCGCCGGCTGCACGAAGAAGGGCGACGGCCCCCTCGCCCAGAGCAGCAAGCGGGCCTACGACCGCAGCCAGGCGCGCATCGCCGACCTGAACCGGCAGATCGAGAACCGGAAGGGCGAGCTCACCTCCGCCGGCGCCGACGCCAAGGAGAGCAGGCTGGCCAGCGCCCGCGAGGCGCTGCCGAAGGCGCAGCGGCAACTCGACCTGGCGGTCGACCGGCAGGCCGACCTGCAGAACGTCTTCGACGAGGAGAACCTCGTCACCAACGGCCTGCTGATCCGGCTCCAGGCCCTCAACGAGGTCACCGGCAAGGACTCCACGCTCAGCACCGCCCGGATCGTGCTCTTCCTGCTGTTCCTGCTCATCGAGTGCCTGCCCGTGATGATCAAGCTCATGATGCGCCCCGGCAACTACGAGCGCGTGCTCGCCCTCGCCGAGAAGGACGAATACCGCAAGGCCCGCAGCAGCTTCAACGAAGGCGGCCCCCAGGGCGACACCGGCGAACCCGACCCGGGCGGCTCGTGGAACGTGTGGGGGGTCTGGTCCCGCCCGTCCGACACCGACGGCTTCAAGGCGCAGGGCCGGCGCGGCCCCAACGGCACCAGCGTGGAAGAACGCCCGGAGCCGGTGGCCGGCATGCGCGACGACGACGCCCTGCGCCGCATGAACGACACCCGCGCCGCCAGACTGACGAGCATGGAACGCCCCGGCGGCGTGGAACTGCTGCCCGACGACGACCACTGACAGCAGGATGATCAACGAGAGATACGAGCTGATCCGTCAGCTCGGCGCCGGTGGCATGGGCACCGTGTGGGTGGCCCGCGACACCAGGCTCGGCCGCAAGGTGGCGCTCAAGCGCATCACCCTGTCGGGCCACAAGGAAGCCGTCGACACCCAGCGCCAGCGCGCGCTGCGCGAGGCCCGCGCCGCCGCGTCGGTCACCCACTCGGCGGTGGTGCCCGTCCACGACTGGTTCCTCGACGACGACGGCACCCCGTGGATCGTCATGGCCTACATCGAAGGCGACACGCTGGAAGAGTGGATGGAACGCGGCCCCCGCACCGAACGCGAGGTCGCCACCCTGGCCCGCCAGGTCCTGGGCGGCCTGATGGCCGTCCACCGCGTGGGCGTGCTCCACCGCGACATCAAGCCCGCCAACATCGTGGTCACCCGCGACGAACAGGTGTGCCTCGTCGACTTCGGCATCGCCCGCATCGCCGGCGAGACGGGCGTCACCGCGACCGGCCTGCTACTCGGCACGGTCGAGTACATGGCCCCGGAGCGCGTCAACGACCGCGCCCAATCCCCGGCCGCCGACCTGTGGTCCTTCGGCGTAACCTTCATCCACGCCCTGGAGGGCCACTCCCCGTTCCGCCGCAGCAGCTTCCCCGCGACCTTCCTGGCCATCCTGAACGACCCGCTGCCCCCACCCCGCCGCCCCGGTCCCCTGTACGACGCCCTGACGGCCGTCCTCCCGAAGGACCCAGGCCGCCGCCTCGCCGCCGAAGCCCTGGCCGCCCGCCTGGACCGAATCCTGGCCCCGGCACGTGTTCCACCGAGGCGACCCGACCCACACGATCAGAGGGGCCCAGCCGCACCCAGACAGCCGACCCCGCACGCGCAGAACGAGCCGGCGGCCTCCAGACGGCCGGACTCACCCAACCGAGGTGATCAGGCTCAGCGTGGTGAGGTGGGGCCAAGGCATCCGCAGCGCGACCCGGCTGCGCCGTCGGATTCTCGTCAGGGCGGCTCGGCTGGGCCTAGCGAGTCGGCCTCCTCCGGGCAGCCCGACTCGCACGATCAGCGTGGCCAGGCGGCCCTCAAGAAGCCGGGCCCTCGTGGGCCGGGTGGGTCGGATGGGTCGGCCTCCTCCGGCCAGCCGGATTTCCACGATCAGCATGGTCAGGCGGCCTCCAGGGAGCCGGATCCGCGTGGGCGGGGTGGCTCGCCCGCGCCCAGGGAGCCGGGTCATGGTGGGCGAGGCGGTTCGGTTGGATCCGAGCAGCCGGATTTCCACGATCAGCATGGTCAGGCGGCCTCCAGGGAGCCGGATCCGCGTGGGCGGGGTGGCTCGCCCGCGCCCAGGGAGCCGGGTCATGGTGGGCGAGGCGGTTCGGTTGGATCCGAGCAGCCGGATGCCCCCGATCAACGTGGTCAAGCCGCCCCCAGGGAGCCGGATCCTCGCGGGCGAGGTGGCTCGGCCGTGCCCGAGGAGCGGGGTCATCGTGGGCGGGGTGGGTCGGCCGGATCCGAGCAGCCCGATTTCCGTGATCAGCGTGGCCAGGCGACGCCCGGCCAGCCGGATCCTCGTGTGCGGAGGGGAACGGCAGCGCCTGGGGACTCCTCCGGACAGCCGGACCTGCACGATCAGCGCGGTCAGGCGAGATCCCGGTGGTCAGATCCCGCTGGGCAGGGTGGCTCGGCCGCGCCCAGGCAGGCAGACCGTCGTAGGGAGGGCGAGCCGTCGGCGCCCAGGCGGCCGGACTCGCACGCTCGCCCAGGCCAGGTGGATCCCCGTCGGCCGGGTGGTTCGGCCGGCGGGTCGAGGCAGGCGGATCCTTCTTCGCGGCGGGGGCAGGATCCAGGCGAGTCGGGTCGGCCCACCGTTTCCGTTGGGCGGATGGAGCCGCGGGGGGCGGCTGAGCGGCTCGATGATCTGGTGGCGACTCGTCCCCATGAGGTGGCCGCGACGCTCAGGGCCCTTCCGGCCGAGCGGGCCGGGCGCATCCTCGGGCTCATGCGGCCTGAAGGGGCGGCGGCGGTGCTGGTCATCCTGCCCCCCGACCAGGGTGTACGTCTGCTGCTGCACACCGGTGAGCGCACCGCCGGGGCGTTGCTCGGCACGCTCGGGGTCACCTCGGCGGCGACGCGGCTCCTGGAGGCGATGACCCTGACGCGGGCCGTCGGGGTGCTGGAGCATGTGCCGCCGGCCGTGACCGCCGGCCTGCTCAAGGCTTCGTCGGACGGCCGGTCGGGCCGGCTTCTCAAGGGTCTGAGCCCCGCCACCAGGGCTCAGGTCACCGAGACCTACTAGCACCTCCTTCGATACTCCCCAGCGGTTCAGTGGCCGCGGACGACGATGTCGCCGTATGAGGTGGTGGCGCGGATGTCGACGGTGAGGTCGCCGTCGAACTTCTTGCGGAGGTCGCGCAGGGTGCCGTGACCGGTGGTCGCCTGCAGCCCCGCCGAGACCCCCGCCGCCACTCCGACCTCGATCGTGCCGTGGCTGGTCTTCAGGTCGAGCAGGCCGCTGACGGCTTCGTCGATGCGGATGTCGCCCTGCGCGGTGTCGGCGATGACGGCGCCGTCGACGGTGCCGAGGGAGATGTCGCCCTTGGCGGTCTGGACGCGGCCGCCGCCGAAGCGGCCTTCGGTGCGGAAGCCGGTGGCCATGCCGCTGCCTTCGGCGGTCGACCCGGCGGGCAGCTCGACGGTCACCTCGACCGAGCCGCTCTTGCCGAAGCGGGGGCTGTCGGGAGCCTTGACGTCCAGGACGCCGCCGGCGAATTCGACGGTGGTCTGCTCGGCGGCCTTGACGTCGGCCGCGCCGCCGGGGTTGGTCGGCCGGACGGTCACGACGGTGTCGGCGCGGTCGCCGGCGACGATGCGGACGCCGCCCATCGGGACGGAGATCTTGGCGGTGATGGCCTGGGGGGTGTCGAACTGCATGATGTGCTCCGTGGTGTCCGGTGTGTTTCTGACATTCGAAAGGCTATGTTGCGTTCGCGAATCCTTCAACTGTCTCGTTGCATTGAAAAGGCATCACAGCAGCTAATGGCATCGAAATCATTGCAATGGAGGTGAGCATGAATGCAATGCGACGATGCCACGTGTTGCAATGAACTGAGGGTGAAGGCCATAATCGGCAACGTCGAGGCGGTCGAGAGAAGGGGCGCGGCCCGATGCCGGGAGGAAGACTCAGTCAGCAGGAGCGGCAGCAGATCTCCGCGGGGCTCGCCGACGGGCTGGCCTACGCCGAGATCGCCCGGAGCCTGGGCCGGCCCACGTCCACCGTCACCCGTGAGGTCATGCGCAACGGCGGGCCCGCCGCCTACCGGGCCGAGACGGCCCATCGGGCCACCGAACGCCGGGCCCACCGGCGCAGGCGGTCGCCCGCGGGGGCGCCGGCGGCGGCGCCCGACGCCTACGGGCGGGATCCCGAGGCGGTTCGCGGGTTCGAGGAGTCGTTCACGACCTCGTTCGTCGAGTCGGGGCTGCCGCAGATGATGTCGCGCATCCTGGCCTGCCTCTACGTCAGCGACAGCGGCGGGATGACCGCCGCAGAGCTGGTGCGGCGGTTGCAGGTCAGCCCGGCGTCCGTGTCCAAGTCGATCGCGTTCCTCGAACGGCAGGCCCTGGTCAGGCGTGAACGGCAGGACAACCGGCGGGAGCGCTACGTCGTCGACCTCGACCTCTGGTACCAGTCGATGCTGGCCAGCGCGCGGGCCAACGACCGCATCGTCGCGGTCGCGCGTGAGGGTGCCCAGGTGATGGGGGCGGACACCCCGGCGGGGCAGCGGCTCGAATCGGTGGCCCGGTTCATGGACCACGTCACCCACGACCTCATCCGGTCGACGTTGCAGTGGCGTTCGGTGCTGTTCCCCGACGAGCCGCAGTCGTGAGGGTCAGACCGTGTTGAGCGACAGGCCGATCACGTCGAGCAGGTGGGCGACCCGTTCGCTGGGCTTCTCGAAGACGAGGTCGTGGCCGCGGTCGCGGACGGTGGCGCGGGCGCGCATGAGACCGAAGATCCCGGTCGAGTCCATGAAGACGACGTCGGAGAGGTTCACGGTCAGCCTGCTGCGTCCTTCCGCCATGAGCAGGAGGAAGTCATAGAGGTCGAAGATCGACGCGATGTCGATGTCTCCGCCCACGTGGACGACGATCGCGGCGCCGCGTTTGCGAACGCTGAGCCGGAGGTTCATCTCTCGATCCCGAGTCAGACGATCATCAGCATGTTGATGTGCTGGTAAAAGCCGCATACCCTGCCAAACCACCACATAAACCCTGCGTTGATCACGTGACAAGGGGTAGGGCGGCCACATGACCAACAAGAAGAAGGGTGACGAGGTCACCTGGAAGAGCCACGGTCAGACCGTCCACGGAAAGGTCGAGAAGAAGATCACCAAGCGGACCGAGGAGTCGGGCCGCACGGTCGACGCCTCGCCCGAGGAGCCGCAGTACCGCGTGCGCAGCGACAAGAGCGGGCGGACCGCCGTACACAAGCCGGAGGCCCTCGATGACGACGGGTGACAAGGATTTCGACGAGGCGGTCAACATGACGGCCGCCGAACTGGAGAAGTGGCTCCGCACCGACGAGTCCCAGCAGGTCGGGCAGAAGAACTCGGGAGGCGAGTCGACCGGCCACGAGTCGGGCCGCAAGATCGTCAAGATCCTGCGCAAACGCAAGGGGCAGATCACCGACGCCGACCGGGCGCACATGCGCAAGGTGACCGGCTACGTCCACCGGCACCTGGCCCAGCGCCCGAGCGGCGACGTCAGCGGCACGCCGTGGCGTTATTCGCTCATGAACTGGGGCCACGACCCGGCGAAAGCAGGATCTTGATCGCCCCGTCGCGCTTCTTCTGGAACATCTCGTAGGCCTGCGGGGCCTCGTCCAGCGGAAGCCGGTGGGTGGTCAGGTCCATCACGCCCAGCGGGTCGGCGTCGTCGGCGACCAGCGGCATCAGGTCGTCGATCCACCGTTTGACGTGGGCCTGGCCCATGCGCAGGGTGACGCCCTTGTCGAACAGCTTGAGCATCGGCATCGGGTCGCTCATGCCGGCGTACACGCCGGAAATCGAGACCGTGCCGCCACGCCTGACCGCGTCGAAGGCGGTGTAGAGGGCGCTCAGCCGGTCGACCCCGGCCGTCGACATGAGCGGCGCGGCCAGCTTGCCGGGCAGGAACGTGGTCATGGTCTGGGCGACCTTGGCCACCGGTGACCCGTGCGCCTCCATGCCGACCGCGTCGATCACCGAGTCGGCGCCGCGCCCGCCGGTCAGGTCGAGGATGTGCGCCTGGACGTTGTCGATCTCCGAAGCGTCGACGGTCTCGATGCCGTGGCGGCGGGCCATCTCCAGCCGTTCGCGCACCCCGTCGACGCCGATCACGCGGTGGCCGAGATGGCGGGCGATGCGGGCGCACATCTGGCCGATCGGGCCGAGGCCGATCACCGCCACCGAGCCGCCCTCGGGCACGTCGGCGAAGGCGACCGCCTGCCAGGCCGTCGGCAGCACGTCCGACAGGAACACGAACCGCTCGTCGGGCGGCCCCTCGGGCACCTTGATCGGGCCGAACTGGGCCTGCGGCACCCGCAGGTACTCGGCCTGGCCGCCGGGGACCTGGCCGTAGAGCTTGGTGTAGCCGAACAGGGCGGCGCCCTTGCCCTGGTCGCGGACCTGGGTGGTCTCGCACTGGGCGTAGAGCCGCTGGTCGCAGGTGTGGCAGTGGCCGCAGGAGATGTTGAACGGGATCACCACCCGGTCGCCCGGCCTGATGTGGGCCACCTCGGGCCCGACCTCCTCGACGACGCCCATGGGCTCGTGGCCGAGGATGTCGCCCTCGTCGATGAACGGGCCGAACAGTTCGTACAGGTGCAGGTCGGAGCCGCAGATCGCGGTCGTGGTGACCCTGATGATCGCGTCGTTCGGCTCCTTGATCGCAGGATCGGCGACCTCGTCGACGCGGACGTCGCGCTTGCCGTGCCAGGTGACTGCCTTCATGGTCTGCTCCCTCGAATTCGAAAGCCCCCCTTGTTCGCCGTGCCCTCCTTCGAAAACCGCTAACGGATCCGATGGCCGTCCTCCTGTTGGCCGCGATCTCCGCGGGTCGTCCGCGACCGGCTTCACCACCATGGGGTTCGGCCTGCCCGGAGAAGGTCCATCCCGACATCCCGGTGACCATCAACCAGGGGCAGTTCGACGAGCAGGCGTTCCTATCGCCGACCAGGGCGGCTGGAACCGGGTGAAGGCCTTCGCCGACACCTTCGACTACTTCGGCGCCGGCAACCCCTTCGCCAAGGACCAGCTCGGCATGTTGCCGACCGAGCAGTTCGTGGTGGCCGCCATGGCGGGCGCCGACCCCGACGCCGACATCACCGTGCTGCCCTTCCTCGGCCGCGACGGCACCCCGGTCAACAACGTCGGCGGCAACGCCTGGGCGGCGCCCAAGGGCGCGAAGAACCCCGAGGCGGCCTGCACGTGGATGAAGGAGATGACCTCCGCCGAGACGTGGATCGCGGCGGCCAGGGCCCGCCAGGCCAAACGCACGGCCGAGGGCAAGGTCAACATCGGCACGTACACGGGCAACATGAAGGCCGACGAGGTGATCTTCGGCGAGATCGTCAAGCCGTCGGGCCACCGGGCCTACGACGACGCGGTCACGGTCATCCGCTCGGTGCAGCAGGCCGGTTTCACGGTGCCGCCGTCGCGGGCCGCCGCCGAGTTCACCACCGCCTACCAGCAGGCGGCGACCCGGGTCCTCCAGGGCGCGCAGCCGGCCGCCGAGTCGCTGCGCCAGGCGCAGGCCGAGGCGGTCAGGGCGCTCGGCCCGTGAGGACGGTGCTGTTCGCGGCGCTGCGCAACGTGCCGCGCGAGCTGACCGAGGCCGCCATGATCGACGGCGCGGGCACGTGGGCGCGTTTCCGGCACGTCACCCTGCCGATGATCAGCGCCGCCTTGTTCTTCGTGGTGATCGTCGACACGATCGCGGCGCTGCAGATGTTCGACCAGGTCTACACGATGTACTTCGGCACCTCCCAGGCGCAGCAGACCAGCGGCGACGCCGCCCTGTTCTACGTCGTGTACCTGTTCCAGCAGGGCTTCCAGTACCTCCACATGGGCTACGCCTCCGCGCTGGCCTGGTTGTTGTTCGCGGTGATCGCCGTGATCACGTTCGTGCAGATCAAGGTCGGTGACCGTCTGGTGCACTACGAATGACCGCCCGCCGGATCTTCCCCCTGATGCTCCTGGCCGCCGCCTCGGCGATCTTCCTCTACCCGTTCGTCTGGCTGGTCCTCGCCTCGTTGCGGCCGCGCGACCTGACCTTCGCCGGGCAGTTGCCGATCCCGTTCCGGCCGCAGAGCTACGCCGACGTGTGGGCGGCCGCCCCCATGCTGACGTGGCTGCTCAACTCGGTCGTCGTCGGCGTCGCGGCGGCGCTGGCGGTGACGGTGTCGAGCGCGTTCGTGGCGTTCGGGTTCGCCTACTTCCGGTTCCCCGGGCGCGGCCGGCCCTGATCATCGCGTTCGTCTTCGAGCTCAAGGCGAGCTGGTTCGACCTGATGAAGCCGCTGATCTACCTCCAGGACGCGGAGCTGTTCACGCTGCCGCGCGGGCTGAAGGCCGTGGTCGACCAGTTCTACCAGGGCGGCGACCCGAAATGGGAGATCGTGCTGGCGGCAGCGTGGTGACCACGCTGCCGCTGATCGTGGTCTTCTTCCTCGGCCAGCGCTACTTCGTGCAGGGCATCGCCACGACCGGCCGCCGGTGACCGGCCTCAGCTCACCAGCGCCTGGGTCGCCGAATCCTTCAGCCGCGCGTTGGCCCAGCGCAGCTGGCGCAGCGTCTCGGGGTGACACCGTTCGGCCAGCGACAGCAGGTCGGCCCGCCGGGCGCCCTGCGCCGCCTGGGCCAGCAGCTCCCAGTCGGCCGACACCCCGGCCGCCAGGCGGTAGAGGTAGCGGAAGTCGGCCAGCAGCAGGACCGAGGGCTCCCGGTGGCCGAGCCAGTCGCGCGTCAGGGGCACCGGGCCGTCCGACGGGGTCAGGTCGAGCCCGAACTCCTTGCCCGCCGGGGCCAGCGCGCGCAGGTGGTCGAACGACCAGGCCGCCAGGTCGCGGGCCACGTGGAAGGTCTCGTGGTCGTTCCGGTGCCGGTCGGCCATGGTGAGCAGGGCCCGGCCGAGTTCGTCCTCCGACCGGTGCAGTTCGTCGATCAGCAGGTGGAACTTCACGGCCGGTCCTCCTTCTCCACCTGGGCGGCGGCCGTCTTGAAGATCGGCTGCTTGGACACCGGATCCCAGTCGGTGATGGTCAGCTCGTTGGCCGCCCGGTCGTGGTCGCCGCCCTCGCGGTCCCAGTAGCCGTAATGGAACGGCAGGAAGACCACGCCCGGCCGGATCCCGGTGACGCGCACGGGCGCGACGACCACGCCGCGCGGCGTCGTGACGCGCGCGAGGTCGCCTTCGGCCAGGCCGAGCCGGCGGGCGTCGGCGGCCGACAACTCCGCCCAGACCTCCGGGTCGGCGTCCTGGAGTTCCGGGGTCCGGCCCGTCTTGGTGCGGGTGTGGAACTGGTAGAGCGAGCGGCCGGTGGTCAGCCAGAACGGGAAGTCGCCGCCGGGCGACTCGTGCGGGGCGACGTACCCGGCCGCGCGGATGATCGCCCGGCCGCCGGGGTTCATGGCGCGGTAGTCGGTCTCCTCGAACGGCGCGCCGGTGACCAGGTCGCGGCCGTAGCTCTCGCAGTAGTCGGGCGCGGCGAGGAACTCGCCGCCGGCGTAGAGGCGCTCGGTCCCGTCGGGCTTCTCGTCGGTGCAGGGCCACTGCACGCCGCCCTCGCGGAGTCTCCGGTACGTCAGCCCGCTGTAGTCGCACGGCCGCCCCCGGGAGCACTCCTTCCACGCCTCGAACGCGGCCTCGGGGTCGTGCCACTTCACCAGGGGCGCGCCGTCGCGGTCGGTCAGGCCGAGCCGGGCCGCGAAGTCGACCAGGATGTCGAGGTCGGACCGGGCCTCGCCGGGAGGGTCGACGGCCTGCTCCGACAGGTGCACGGTCCGGTCGGCGTTGGTGAACGCGCCGGTCTTCTCGCCCCATGCGGCGGCCGGGAGCACCACGTCGGCCAGGTCGGTCGTCTCCGTCGGGAAGATGTCCTGGACGACCAGGAACAGCTCCTCCCGGGCCAGGATCTCCCTGATCCGGGCCAGTTCCGGCAGGGAGACGGCGGGGTTGGTGCCGATGACGTACAGGAACCTGATCGAGCCCTCTTCCGCGTAGCGGAAGATCTGCATGGCGTGGGTCGGCGGCGAGTAGCTCGGGATGTCGAGCGGGTCGATGTTCCAGATCCGCGCCAGGTCGGCGACGTGCGCGGGGTTCGACCAGTTGCGGAAGCCGGGCAGGTCGCCGTCGGCGCCGCACTCGCGGTTGTTCTGCGCGGTCGGCTGGCCGTTCATCTGCAGCACCCCGCACCCGGGCCGGCCGAGCATGCCGCGCACCAGGTGGACGTTGTTGACCTGCACCGCCGCCGCGGTGGCCTGATTGGCCTGGTAGAAGCCCTGCAACACGGTCGACAGCAGCCGCTCGGCGGTGCCGACGAGCACGGCGGCCAGGCGCAGGTCCTCCTCCGGCACCTCGCAGATCAGCGCGGCCTTCTCCAGCGGGTAGTCGGCGACCGTACGCCGCAGCTCGTCGAAGCCGACGGTGTGGGCCTCGACGTAGGCCCGGTCGATCCACCCGTTCTCGATGATCTCGTGCAGCAGGCCGTTCATCAGCGGCACGTTGGTGCCCGGCCGGTTGGCCAGATGCACGGTCGCGGCCTCGGCGACCGGCGTCGTGCGCGGATCGACGCAGATCAGGGCGGGCGGGTGCGGCCCGGCCAGCCGGTCGAGGATCCGGCTCCAGGTGACCGTCTGGGTGGCGGCCATGTTGTGGCCGTAGAGGCAGATGACGTCGGCGTGGTCGATGTCGGCGTAGCTGCCCGGCTGCCCGTCGCAGCCGAACGACTCCTTCAGCGCCGCTGCGGCGGTCGCCGTGCACAGGCGGGTGTTGCCGTCGACGTGGGCGGTGCCCAGCCCGCCGTGGGCGATCAGGCCGAGGGTGTAGTACTCCTCCAGGAACAGCTGCCCGGTCGTGTAGAAGCCCAGCGCGCTCGGCCCCTGCTCGTCGAGCAGTTCCCTGACCCTGCCGGTCACCCGGCCGAGCGCGGTGTCCCAGCTCGCCTCGACCAGACGGCCGTCCTCCCTGACCAGCGGCCGGGTGAGGCGGTCGGGGGAGTTGCCGGACTGCCAGCCGAACAGGTCCTTCGGGCCCAGGCGGCCGTGGTTGACCCGGTCGCCGGCCCGGCCGCGCACCCCGGCGATGCGGCCGTCCTTGACCGCGATCTCCAGGCCGTCGCCGTTGCTGTGCAGGATCGCCGCGCTCGGCACCCATCGGTCGACGTCGCCGGGCGCCAGCCCGTCGGCGAGTTGGCAGTCGACCCGCACCGGCCACGCCTCGCCCGGCCCGTAGGGGGTGCGGTCACCCCACGGGTCGGCGATCCGGCCGCTCACCACTTCTTCTGCCGCAGCGGCGCGATCTCGTCGCCCGCCTCGGCGGTCTCGGGGCTCAGCATCATCTGCCGCCGCCGGGTCAGGATGCCCTCGCGGACCGCCCACGGGCACATCTCCACCTCGTCGAGGCCCAGGTCGGTCATGACCGCCTCGGCCACGATCGCCCCCGCCAGCACCTCGTCGGCGCGGTCGGGCGCGACGCCCTTCAGCTTGGCCCGTTTGCGGTTGCTCATCGCGGCCAGCTTCGGCAGCCGCTTGCGCAGCCGCTTCAGCTTCAGCACGCCGTGGCCGCCGGTCAGCTTCGCCAGCTCGTGAAAGGTCTTGGACGTCGCCACGGCCCGCACCGGCCCATCGGCCCGTACCTTGCCGACCGACCCCGCCAGCTGGTTGTGGACGACGTCGCTCGCGCGCCGCACCTGGTCGGCGCTGGGCGGATCGCCGGGCAGATACTCGGCGGTCACCCGCCCGGCCCCGATCGGCAACGAGATCTCGGCGGCCGGTTCCGCGCCGTCTCCGACGGCGACCTCCAGCGATCCCCCGCCGATGTCGAGCACCGCCAGGCGGCCCGCCTGCCAGCCGTACCACTCGCGCGCGGCCAGGAAGGTCAGCCGCGCCTCGGCCTCCGACGGGAGGAACCCCATCCGGACGCCGGTCTTCTTGGCGACCTTCGAGACGACGGCGTCCCGGTTGGGCGCGTCCCTGACGGCCTCGGTCGCGAACGCGATCAGCTCCTCGACGTCGTGCTCGCGCGCCTCCCGGACGGCTTCGTCGACGGCCCGCACCAGTTCCTTGACCGCGCCGGGCCCGATCGCGCCGTCGTCGCCCGTGCCCTCGGCGAGCGGCGCGTCGTGCTTCTCGGACGCCACGGCGTGGAACGGCCCCTCGCGGGTGATGTCGGAGACCGTGAGATGGGTGGTGTTCGACCCGATGTCCATTACTCCGATGCGCATTCACCCGCCTTACCCGTTATGTCTGGGTTGAAGGTCGAGAGAGTCCCCCGGCTTGCCCATGTTCACGAGACCGGCCGCGCCTTCGGGCGGCGGCCGGTCTCGGCTCACGATCAGGCTTCGGCGTTGAGGCGGACCTGCTCGATCTGCGCCTCGGTGACGTTGAGGGCGCCGAACTGCTTGACCGCCTGGTAGTAGGTCCAGGCCACGCCGTTGCAGGTGTTGCGCGGGATGGTCGAGTAGCCGGCGCAGACCTGCTTCATGTCGTAGTAGAACGCGTCGTCGATGCGCGGCTTGTTCGCCGAGAACTGGCCGACGGCCTTGTAGTTGCGGTAGCCGAAGTCGTGCCGCCGGCACGGCATCCGGAAGTCGAAGCCGAGCGGCTGGTCGGGGCTGGTCGAGCACAGGTCGGTCGACCAGTCGAACCCGTAGTCGGCCCAGGCGCCCTGGTTCTGCCAGGCGCCCCGCCAGCTGTCGGCGCTCGACGCGGTGGGCTGGCTGAAGGTGGAAAGTGCGGAAAGTTTTTGCTGCAGGGTCACCGCGTATGCGGGAAGAGTTAATCCGACTAATGTGGCGAGGGTGGGGGCGACGATTGCGACGGCTCGCTTGACCATGAGGGCCCTGCCTTTTGGGTGAGGAGACCTGCCACGCCCCACGATGAGGGGAAACCGTCGCCCACGCCGGAACAGATCTCCATCAAGACGAGCCGGAACATTGGCGGAACATCGCCATTTACAAACGCATATTCCCGCCGTCACCACACGTTGTCATAGCCAGGTCACGAAGCGCCCGCGGGGAAAATCGGGAGGACGTTGACCTGAAGGAGATTCCCCGGAATGGAGATGACATCGTCGAAAAGCAGCCCGGGGCCGTCGGCGGCCCGCGCGGGAGCGGCGACCCCCACGGCGCCAAGTGCGAGCAGGGCCACGACGAACGCCTTCTTCACTTCAGTCACTCTCCGCTGGTAGATGGGGGCCTGACGGCTACGGAGAGTATCGGGGGTCAGTGAAAGCGGGTCAACTCGATGGTCCGTGCACGATCTGCGCCACGCAGTCGCGGAACAGGTCGTCGACGGTCCGGCCGGGCTCGAAGTACTCCGTCACGCCGGCGATCACCGTGGGATACGCCGCCGCGTAGGCGTCCATGTCGAAGCCCTCCAGCGCCTCCGCGCCGGGCGGCCCGGTCTGCTCCTCCAGGACGTAACCGACGGTGAACCGCAACACCGTCACCACGACCAGCCGGGCCCGCCGCAACGGGACGCCCCGCGCCACGAGCGTGCTCATCGCCAGTTCCGAGATGCCCGCCATCGTGAGCGACAACTGGGAGGCCGAGATCACCCGCGCGCCGTCGGGATGGGCCAGCAGCGCCCGCCGCAGCCGCCCGGCCAGCCGGATCAGCCAGTCGGGCCAGGGCTCCGCCGGATCGGGCGACACGAACTCGGGGAACTGCTGCTCCAGGATCGCCTCGGCGATCGCGGTGACCAGCGCCGCCTTGTTCGGGATGTGCCAGTAGAGGGTCGGCGACTGCACGCCGAGCCGGGCGGCCAGCTTGCGCGTGGTCACCCCGTCGAGCCCTTCGGCGTCGAGCAGCGCGACGGCCTCGGTGATGATCCGCTGCCTGTCCAGAGCCAATTTCCGCTACCTCCTTGCGCACCCTATCGCTGATAGAGTTCTCTATCGGTGATAGAGAACCCAGAGGAGGCACCGATGAGCCACCGGCTCCGAGACCTGCTGCACCGGGCGACCCACCGCATCCCGGGCATCCCCGCACACGCCGAGAATCCGCCGCCAGGCCACCAGGGCCGGCCGCGCCACGACCACACCCGGCCGCCGCGCGTGCTGGTGGCCTGGCAGACCCGCGTCGCCCGGGTGTTCGGCCAGGACCGGCCGTGAAAGCCGCGGTCCTGTACGAGCCGGGCGGCGTCCCCCGCTACGAGGACTTCCCCGACCCGGTGCCCGCCGACGGCGAGGTCGTCATCGACGTGAAGGCGGTCGCCGTGGAGAACGTCGACAAGGCGATCGCCGCCGGCACCCACTACGTGAGCGCCGAGTACCCGCTGATCCCCGCCTTCGACGGCATCGGCGCCCTGCCCGACGGCACGCTGGTCGGGTTCGGCAACATCCGCCCGCCCTATGGGGCGCTGGCCGAGAAGTCCGTCGTCCCCCTCGGCTCCTACGTGCCGATCCCCGACGGCGTCGAACCGGCCGTGGCGGCGGTGCTGGCCTCGGCGATCACCGCGATGTCGATGAAGACGGCCGCCGGGTTCACGCCGGGCGAGACGGTGCTGGTGCAGGGCGCCACCGGCGTCGCCGGACGGCTCGCCGTCAAGGTCGCCCGCCTGCTGGGCGCCGGGCGCATCGTCGCCACCGGGCGTGACGACGTCCAGTTGCGGGAGATCCGGGCCCTCGGGGCCGACGAGGTGATCAACACCGCCGTCTCCGACGACGACCTGGCGCGGGCCTACCTCGACGCGAAGGGCGACGGCTACGACGTCGTGCTGGACTACCTGTGGGGGAGGCCCAGCGAGATCCTGCTGCGGGCGCTGACGCCGACGTCGTTCGCGTTCGGCACGCCGACCCGGGTGGTCCAGATCGGGGAGTCGGCCGGTCCCGCGCTCACGGTCGCGGCGTCGAGCCTGCGCACCTCCGGGGTGGAGATCTGCGGCGCGGCCAAGGGTCTCGACCCGCGGACCATGGACGAGGCCTACCGGCAGATCGTGACGTGGACGCGGTCGGGCGAGCTGACCTTCGACGTCGAGAGGGTGCCGCTGAGCGACATCGAGAGCGCGTGGCGGCGTACCGACCTCAAAGGGCGGCGCCTCGTCGTGACGCCGTGACCTGTTCGGCCATCCGCTGCAGCTCGGCGGTCGCCGCGGGGGTGGCGTACACGAAACCGTTGGTGGCCGTCGGGCTGCGCAGGAAGCGTCGCAGGACGGCGATCAGCACCCCCTCGGGCAGCGTGCGCACGGCGGCGACCGCGCGGGGGACCGGCGGCGTCGGCAGGGCGGCCAGGTTCCGCCGCATGTGCCGGATCATGGCGCGGACCGCGCCGGGATCGCCGGCCAGCGACTCCGGGCCGCCCGCCGCGTTCGACGCCTGACCGAGGGGCACCTCGACGGCGGCGTGGGTCTTGAGGTAAGCGTCCACACGCGGTTCGGTTCTGGCGGGGAGACCGGCGGCGCGGAACATCTCGACGACGCGCTCCACGCGCGGGGTGGTCCGCCCGTCGGGCTCGCCGACGGCCATCGCGATGCGGCGGGTGACGAGGTTGGTGGGCCGGTAGCGGAGGACGTCGCCGTCGAGCGTGCCGCCGGACGCGGGGAAACCGAGCAGCACCCGCTCGGGCCCGATCGCCGCGCCGAGCGGCTCGGGGCCGGCCGCCCAGTTGAGCAGGAACAGCACGTCTCCTTCGACGTGGACGAGTGTCCGCAGGACCTCGTCGACCTGGTGCGTGCGCACGATGACGAGGATCAGGTCGTATGCGCCGGCGGGTTTCTCGACGACCGGCACCGGTATCCGCCTGATGTCGGGGCTGGTCCCCTCGGCGAGGCGCACGCCGTGTTCGCGCAGGTCAGTCAGGCGCTTGCCCCGGGCGAGGAGCGAGACGTCGTGCCCGGCCTCGTGGAGGCGGGCGGCATAGAAGGTGCCGAGTGCCCCGGCGCCGTAGACGAGCAGCTTCATGATCGCCTCATTCAAACGTTCGTTTAAATCAGTCGTTCGTATACTGCCACACGTGACGAACCCCGACACCCGCACGCAGATCCTCGACGCGGCCGCTCATCTCTTCGCCGAACGCGGCTATCGAGGCACCTCGGTGCGCGCGGTCACCGACCGGGCCGGGGCGAACCTGGCGGCCGTCGGCTATCACTTCGGCTCCAAGGCGGAGCTCCTGGCCGCGGTGGCCCGCCGCGTGGTCGAGCCCATCATCACCGCGCAGTGCGCCGCCCTCGACCGGCTGCTCGCCGAAAATCCGGAGCCGCCGGTCGCCGACCTGGTGGCGGCGTGGGTGGGGCCGATGTTCGACGAGATGTCGGCGGCCGAGGGGACGTCCAAGCTGATCATGATGATCCTCGGCGACCCGGCCGAGGAGGTGCGCAGCTGGACCGGCCCGGCCCAGAGCACGGTGTACGACCGCTACCTGGCGGCCTTCAGGCACGCGCTGCCGGCCCTCTCCCCGGAGGAACTCTGGTTCCGCATGCGGGGACTCCTCGCCGTGACGGCCGTCGACCGGGCCGAGGGCGCGTGCCGAGTGGGCGGCGAGGAGTCCCGCGCTTACGCGATCACGTTCCTGGCGGCGGCGATGAGCGCGCCGCCGACCTGAGCCCTACGACATGGGCTTGCACGGCGGCGTCTGGAAGACGACCCCGTCGAGGAAGTTGCCGAACGCGCCCCCGCCCGCCGACGAGACGGCCTGGAAGGAGAACCGGGTCGTGGTCTGCCCGGCCGGAACCGTGTAGGTGCCGGTGTACTGACGCCAGGCGGTGTTGCCGGTGGCGATGTCGGGCGAGCTCGCCCCGTTCGGGGTCTGCGCGACGGTCGCGCCCGGCGCCCCGATCAGCACGTGCATGACGTCGGTGCCCGCACGGCCGCGGTGCCAGATCGACCAGCTCATGACGGTGCCGGGCACGGTCGGCACGTCCTGGTAGAGCGTCGAGGGCTGGGTGGCGTTGAGCTCCGCGAACTGCTGCCCGTCGGCCGAGGGCACCCCCTGGTAGCCGCTGCGCCAGATCTCCAGCATCCCGTCGGTGGCGGTGGTGCGCCATCCGGCGGCCGGGTTGGTGGCGGCGTCGGGGATGTCCCATCGCGCCGAGGCGACATAGGGCGACTCGAAGCTGCCGTTGGCCAGCCCGATCGGGTTGCTGACGCACGTGACGACCACGGTGACGGTCGCCGTGCTGGTCCCACACGCCGTGGTGATCGTGTACGTGAAGCTGTCGGTGCCGCTGAGCCCGGCCGGCGGCGTGTAGAGGACACCGTTGCCCGAGACCGTCGCGGTGCCGTGGGCGGGCTGCCCCACGGCGGTGATCGTGGCGCCCGCGCCGGTGTCGTTGCCCAGCACCGGGATCGTGACGGGGGTGTCCTGCGGGGTCGTGACGTTGTCGTCGACCGCGGTGGTCGGCGAGATGCTCTGACCGCTCACGATGCGGATCGGCGGCGCCGGGGTGTTGTTGCCCAGCTGACCCGGGAAGGCGATGACACTGCTGATGCCGCTCGGCCGGATGGTCATGCTCCGCCCGACGGTGCCCTGCTTGACGCGGAAGGTGATGACCTTCGCGGCGGGGTCGGACTTGGTGCCCGACGAGATCGTCAGCGTGTTGCCGCTGATGGACCCCGTGCCCGACTGGCCGACGACGTCGGCGTTGGCCAGCAGCGCGGAGATGTCCCACCTGGTGGTGTAGGTGCGCACCAGGAAAGGCCACTGGGCGGTGCGGTGGGCAAGCCGGACGCTGAACGTCGAACCGGGCGCGATCTCCCCGCCCCACAACGACGGCGTGGTGGTCACGGACACGTCGCCCCGGCCCAGCTGCGCGCCGATGACGTTCTTCCAGTAGTAGTTCACCGGATAGGCGGCCTGGCCCGTCCGCACACAGGGGGTCGTGTTGTTCCGCGTGGCGGGTGCCGCCTGCGCGGTCCCGGTCGCCATGGCCGAAGCGGTGACCAGCGTGAGCAGTGCGGCGGCAAGGGCCGGCGTACGCCGATGTGACATCAAGACGAGCTCCGTTCTCCTAGATCAACTCGGCCGGAACGTTACTGGTCGTGATCTTGAAGTCACGTGTGGCGACACACTTGTTGATCATCCCGTTGCGTCGGTCGGCCTAAAGCGAGGCACCGTTACCCGCGGCGACGAACTCGAGAGCTGCCCCCGGTCCTACTCCAACACCGGCTACACCGCCCTCGGCCTGCTCGCCGAGAAGATCACCGGCCTGCCCCTGCGCAGGCGCTGACCACCCACTTCTGCGCCAGATGACGACCCGTGGCCCGGGGAAGGCCGCCACGCCGGCGTCAGCCGAACACGGATCCTTTCGACGGCGTAGGCAGCACGAAGCCCGGTCCTCAGGTTCGGTCAAGGGACGCATCGTTCTGGGTCATCGGTGGCGCGGCATCACGGGCACCCGCGTCGGCCGGGGAGAACATCCGCGTCATGCGGAACAAGATCATCGCAGGACTGGCGTGCGTGGCCATCACCTGCTCCGGGCCGACGGTCGCCTCGGCCTCGGCGGGCATCTCGTCTGCCGCGGCGCCGGTAGTCCGGTTGTCGCTGGACGGCGAACACCTCACCGTTCGTGACGCCTTCGCCGTCCTGGAGGCCGACACCGTACAGGTGAAACTCGACCCCGAAGCCGTCACGGCCATGAAGCGCACCCGCCGAGGCGCACTCGCCGCCCTCAAGGGCGGCGCGAGGGTCTACGGCTGGAACCAGGCCCTCGGCCCGCTGAAAGACCATCCCCTGGACGCCACCCAGCAGCGCCGCTTCCAACGCAACATGCTGCTCTCACACGCTGCCGGAACCGGCCCCGCCCTCCCGGACCGCGTCGCCAGGCTGGCCCTGATCATCAAAGCCAACCAGATGGCCCGCGCCGACGAGGGCGTCCGCCCCGAAGTACCGCAACGGCTCCTGGACCTGGTCAACGCCGGCATCACCCCGGTCATGCCGCAGATCGGCTCACTCGGCACCGGCGACCTGCAACCCCAAGCCGCAGCCGGCCTGGTGGCGATCGGCGAACAGGCCCCCGCCCGCTACCGAGGCGAGGAACGCCCCGCCGCGCAGATCCTCCCGATGGCCGGACTGAGCACCGACTTCGAGTTCCAGCAAGGTGAAGCCCTCCCGCTGATCAGCGGAAGCACCGTCGCGGCGGCACAGTTCCTGGACGCCGTCCACCAGGCCGAGTCCCTCGCCGACCTGGCCGAGGGCGCGTTCGCCCTGTTCATGGAGGCCACCCGCGCCGAACAGAGCTCCCTGGACAGACGCACCCACGACGAACGCCACATCCCCGAGCAGAAAGCCGTCGCGGCCAGGATCCGCACCCTGATCAAGGGCAGCCAGTGGATGACCGACCGAGGACGAGCCCAGCTCGACACCGCCCTGGGACAGGAGCCTCACCCGCGGATCCAAGACGCCGTCTCGGTACGCGCCGCCCCGCACATCCTCGCGGTCCTGCGCCGCGACCTGGCCCACTGCCGCACCATCCTGCGCCGCGAGATCAACTCCTCGACCTCCAACCCGCTGATCTTCCCCAAGGCGGGCGGCGGCTACGAGTTCGTCATGGGCGGCAACTGGGACGCCGCGATGATGGGCCACGCGGCCGACACCCTCAACGCCGACGTTGCCGACGTAGCCGTACTCTCCCAGGAACTGTCCGGCCGCCTGCTGTCGAGCAGATGGAGCTACGGCCTGCCCGCCAACCTCGCCGGCGGCGTGGTCGGCCTGAACTCCGGCCTGGTCCAGGTGCAGACGGTCGCCGCGGCGCTGATCCCCGAGATGCAGAGCAACGCCTTCCCCGCCAGCGTGCTGTCGCGCCCGGTGAAAGACGGCCAGGAAGACCACAACTCCATGGCGATGGCCTCCATCCGCAAGACCCTCGCCAACCTAGGGCAACTGCCCACGGTCCTGGCCGTCCAGTACCTCATGGCGGCCCAGGGCATCGACCTCATCAAGGACAAGATGACCGGCCTGTCCCTGGGCGCCGGCACGAACGCACTGCACCAGGCGATCCGCAAACGCGTCCCCGCCCTCGTCGACGACCGCTGGATGAGCCCCGACCTGCAGGCTGTCACCAACGCGGTCACCAACGGCGAACTGCTCGCAACCGTCCGCGCAGCCACCAAGGGCTGACCCGCCGACGGCTGCTCCGACTAGCGTCGACTTGCCTCGCCCCGGGCTACGCGGGGCGAGCACCGCCCAGAGGCGGCTGCCGCCGATTCTTCGCCCACGCCGTGATCCTCTGCAAGGGAGGCGCACTCGGGCACTGGTAGCACTCAGCCACCCAGTTCAGGGCCGGAGGCGGCCGCCTTCCCTGCTGGACGCGGAAGGCGATCGACTCCGGAGGCTATATCGGTGACCTCACCGGCCTCGCGTGCAGCTGTAAAACGACAGGGCCGGGAAGACCAAACCCAGAGTTTCCGCGTCGCAAAACGACTCACGCCTGATCCGGCAGGTCAATAGATGGGCCGGCCAAAGAGCCCGATCACGAAGAGAGATCCCGTAGCCAGGAGGCGATGGCCTCTCCGATCTCATTGGGCGCGTCTTCTTGGAGCATGTGGCCGCCCTTGATCGTGACGTGCGCCTGATTCGGCCACGAACGGGCGATGACGCGATGCGCTTCGAACATCGTCCCCGGAACCGCTTCGACGAACAATTTGGGAACCGGCGAATTCCCGAGCCATTCCGCATAACGCGAGATGACGTCATGGACGTCGCGAGGTTCGCCCGCGACGGGAACCTCACGCGGCCAGGTGAGCGTAGGCCGACGCGACTCACCTGGCTCCGTGTAGGGACGGCGGTAGACGGCCAACTCCTCCTCTGACAACCCTCGCAGCACCTGCGCAGGCAGGATGTCGTCGACGAAGATGTTCCGGTCGATTACCATCTCCTCTCCCGCCTCGGAGCGAACCGCCTGGAAGAAGGCCACTGCCTCCTCCGGCCAGTCACTCCACGAGGAGATCGAGCTCACGAACGCCTCCATGTAGGCGATGCCCCTCACCGAGGCAGGGTGACGGCAGGCCCAGTCGAAACCCAGGGCCGAACCCCAGTCCTGCAGCACCAACACCACCCGCTCATGTACGCCGAGGGCCTGGAGGAACGCGTCGAGATAACGGCGGTGCTCGACGAATCGATATGAGCCCGGCCCGCTGTTTGGGAGTTTCGCTGAATCGCCCATCCCGATCAGGTCAGGGGCGATACAGCGCCCGTAACCGGTCAGGTGCGGAATGACGTTTCGCCATACATGCGACGACGTAGGGTTGCCGTGCAGAAAGACGATCGGATCGCCTTCACCCTCATCGACGTAGGCCATTTCTAGCCCGTCGATCTCAATGCGGTGCTTCCGATAACGTTCATCGCCAGAAATCACGGTTATCCCCACTCCGAATATCGCGCCACACAGTTGTCGGCACGGCTCCGGTCGGAGATTCTGCATGACGACAGGGGTCTTGCCACAAGCCCACCCATAGGCCATACTCTGCGGCCGTTGTCAGGTATCGCCTGTCGCGGCAATGCCACCCCTGCAGTTCACAGCCTCCAAGGCTGCGCGAGCGAAGCGAGTGCGATCCGAGCGGAGCGAGGCCTGTCCAGGGAGCGCGAGGGGCGGAGCCCTTCGCCAGGGAGCGAAGCGACCCCGGAGCGTCAGCGACGCCAGGGCCGTGACAGCGGACCAGGGGGAGCGCGAGGGGGCGCAAGCCCCTTCGCATCGGGGGTCCGGGGGTCGCCCCCCGGAGTAAACGAGAAACGACTCATGACAGCCGCCCCGAAGGGGCGTCAACCATGAGTCGGTTCGAAGGGTGGGGCGCCAGGGATTCGAACCCTGAACCTACGGATTAAAAGTTCGAGGGTTCCGTGCCGTTCGGTGTCGGGGCGTGCTGGCTTCTGCCGGTTTGCCCGCCATCATTCCTGATCCAGTGCCGGTCGGTGGTGGCCCGTGCCGCGCTGTTTCGCGTGCCAATGAGCAACCCCCGAGCAACCGGGAACTACCCGACAGGGCTTTACCGAACTACCAGGACGCGACTTCGACCCCGATCTTTGTGATGGCCCGCCTCATTGTTGGGACAGGAGCGTCCCCCGCGAGCGGCATTCCGCCTGCTCGCGGAGGACACGAACGTTATTCGGTCACTCGGGATGTGCGCGGTGCAGCATGCCCACCGCAGCCAGCACCGCAAGCGCGGCCACCACTGCGGCCAGGATCCCCTTGATCTCGTCGACACTCTGGCCGGTCTGAAAGCCCAGCACCAGCACAAGAATGATGATCATCAAGGGGCGGGGCGGCCGGGGATGGGGTGAGGGATCGGGCGAGGGATGAGTCATCATGGGTAGGACACCTTTCTTCTACGGAGTGGGTGGCGAACCGTCGGCCCCTGTCCTGCTGTGGAAGGTGGAGGCAGGGGCGACGGGGTCTGGGTGAATTCAGGGCGCCTCGTGCTCGGCTTGAGCGATCACCATGTTCCCGAGTCGGCGTGCGATGTCAGCCCGTTGATCCGTTCGAAGAGCGCGGAGGAGCGCCCAAGTGCGTTCCGCATCGGTGGGTGGCCTATGGTCCATGGCGATCCATGCGAGCAACTTCGTCTGATCGCTCGGGGAAAGCCCCTGGACCAGATTCCAGACTGCTTCCGGGTCGAGCGGGTCATGCGACCGTCGGTCATAGGCCGCATGGCAGTTGGCACAGAGTGTAATTAGGTTGTTTAGCGAGTCGGTGCCGCCCTCGGAACGTGGCCGTACGTAAGCAAGCTTCAGAATGTGTTGGATCTCGGAGTCGATGGTTCCCTCCACCAGCGAAAGTCCGCAATTGGTGCAGGAGTGGCCATCGCGCTCCAGGACCGCGTCGCGTATTCGACGGTGTGGCACAAGGCCAGACTTCGCAACATAGACGAGTCCGTGCGGCTCCCAAACAGGGTCGCCTGCTTTGACGAACAACATCTCCGATGGAGCCAAGCCGGCGAGGGTTCTCGACGTCTCGATTACCCAGCCGTGGTTACGGAGGTCTCGTAGCCGTCGATCTACCTGCGCGGACGGGAACGCATGATGGAGTCGCTCTTTGGTAAAGGGGTTTCCTTCGCCGACCTCGTCCAGCAGCCAGAGCGCGACTCGGATACGAGTGCCCAGCTTCTCGTTGCGCCAGTTCGGTCGCTCGGTAGATGCCTCCGCTTCGGCTCCCCTATCCGTCATACCACAAGGGTACATGATCTGTTTGCCTCGGCATGCCTCAACTTGCCGCAGCCAAGATGCCTCGCCGCATGACGTGGTGCGAGCAAGGCTGAGGCTGCAGGCGGTCAGGGTGGCCGGCCACGTCACCTTGATGACGTAGTCGCCGAAAGTCGTCGGAGTCGCAATAAGCGGGTTAACCGCCAAGATCTGAGACATGAACGGACCATTTTCCTGGGGGGAGGGCGGCAGATCTGGTGACCGGTTAGGGGCGTGACGAGCGGTGTTTGCGTCTGGGGTACCCTCGGGCCGACCACGACGCTGACGTCTACGGTCTGAGCTGTAGGGGATGACGTCGTAGCGCGAGCCCCAGCCCACCCGAGCTCCTAATTGCAACCCGGTAGCAGTAATCTCTCCCGATCCGGTCCGACTCCTCGCAGTAACACCTTCGTGTTGGATCTTCGAGCGATACGTTCAGTCCGAAATCATGATCGAGAAGCCTCTTGATCACTGCGCTATGGGTGGGTCCACCGCGCCATTCCAGTTGGATTCCGTCATCAATCCACAGACTCCAATAGCGAACGTTTTGGCCGCCATATATTGCGTGACAACGGCGTATGAGGCCAGACGTGAACGCATTTCCGGAAATGCCGAGATCGAAAAGTCTGTTGTTGATCTTGTAGAAAGCTACTTCTTTCGGTGTCCATTCATCCGCATGGTCCATCCACACTGCCATATCGCGGTTGGTGTGGTCGATGGCGAGTGCAACTGCGGCCTCCCAGGCGAAGGAAGGGGTAAGGACCTTGATCCGTCCGGGCCGACCGGGACGAGTGAGTAGCACATGCTTTGCGCGTACCTCGGCGCGGAGTCCTGCGATCCCACCCACCTCAGTTCCGTCCGTTTCGACCGCAGGCATGACCAGCCCGACAAAGAAAGGGAGGAGGTCGGGATGGACGTCGAGTTGGAGCTCATCGGGAAGCGGGACGACATAACGGAATCCGAAAGGTGGGTACCAACGCCGCTCGGAGTTAAGAGGTGCACGCCAGGGGCGATAGTCCATGCGACCGCACATGATAAGCAGTAGCGTTTCGAGCGCAGCCTGCTCCGGTGTTGCGGATGGGATCGATAGCGTGCTATCGAGAAGGTGACGGCTGGCGATGCTCAGCGGCTCACCTGTGTATCGCCTGCGATTGCGAATGAGATTGCGGCGCTGTGAATGAAGCATTAATTGCTCCGTTGCGCTGCCCGACTCAGCACATATCGGAGAAGTGACTGCTTCACTTCCGCACTCAATGAACTCATAATCGTGGTGAGGCGTGCCCCTGGGGTCCTGCAATGACCGCTGTCGGGTCGGTCACGCGGACTAGGCGGCCACACCGCCCGGAAATCCCTGCGGACATTATGCATCAGCCGTCGATCGGGCGCTACTCAAACTGTTTTCGTGCACGGAGTTGCAATCTCGTCACCGGAGCGCCCACCTGACCCGTTTCGGAAGGCGCTGACGGTGTCGCTTGCTCGGATGAGTTGGTCACGAATGATCGAGGTGCGCCTTGGCCTCCTCCCGGATCCGGGTTAGGAGTTTGGAGATAGGGCTGTGGCTTCTTGTAGCCCGTCAGGTCGGCGATCTCGCAGAGCTCGGTGAACCCGCTGTTCAGGGACATGACAACCTGGCGCTCGCGGCCGTCTCCTGATGGCAGACCTCGGCTTCCCCCAGGCCGAGCACGAAGGGCTCATCGGCTGGCCCTGGCTCAGCGCATGTCCGAATACCGACCGCCACCCGCGTTCATACGTAGCTCGAACCTCGCGGGATGCGCCTCATTCCGAACGAGCAGGAGACGACGTCCCATGCTGTGTGTCTAGTGCTGTGACCGGAAATGTTGGCCGGGTTGTGCGGTCAGGCGGCAGGTGACAGTGGCCGGCCGCCCCAGCGGACGCGTTTCTCGCTGCGGACGCGGGCGCGTTCTCGGCGCTGGGCGGCCAGGACATCAGGGTGGCGGGCGTTGGCGTTGCGCCAGCGCAGGTAGGCATGCAGCGCCCGGGTCTGGACGGTGTGGTTGGAATGGTTGGAGCCGGCGATGGTGAACTGGCGTAGCGGCCCGAAGTGGGCCTCGATGGGGTTGGCCCAGGAGGCGTAGGTCGGGGTGAAACACAACTCGACCCTGTTGCGCCTGGCCCAGGAGCGGATGCGCCAGTTCTTGTGCGTCGACAGGTTGTCCAGGATCACGTAGATGGGGGCGCCGTCCGGGCGGGCCGCGCGGATCGACCGGAGCGCGGCCCAGGTGTGGTCGATGCCTTTGCGGCGGCGGTTGACGCCCCAGAGCAGGTCATCGCCGACGGAGTAGCAGCCGTGGAAATAGGTGATCCCGTGGGTGCGGTGGTAGGTGGCCGGCAACCGGCCCGGCCGGCCCTGCTCGGCCCAACCCGATCGGTGTGCGGGGCGGATGCCCAAAGGTCCGAACTCGTCGAAGGCGAAGGTTCGCTCCGGGCGCTGGGTCAGGGCGTACTCGATCCGGTCAAGTTTGGCGTCGAAGTCCAGGTCGGGGGATTCCTTCCAGGTCTTGGTGCGCTGGAAGGTGATCCCCGGCGGGCGAGCAGGGTGCGTAAGGTCTCGCGGCCGATGACCAGCGGCCGGCCGGGAAGGCGTTGCAGATGGGCGGCCAGCTTGCGGATCGACCAGCGGGTGAAGGGCTGCCCCAGCTTGGCGGGGCGGGTGGTGGCCATCTGGATGACGAGCTCTTCCTCATCGTCACTGAGCAGGCGGGGACGGCCTCCCGCCCACCGAGGGTCCAGGCAGGCCAGCCCGATCTCGTACAACCGGTGGATGACGTCGCGGACGGTGTCCTCATCTGCGGCTACCAGGCGGGCGATCACCGGGACGGTGTTGCCTCCGGCTGAGGCCAGCACGATCATCGCCCGCCGGTACCGGACCGAGCTGGTGCTGCCCCGGCGGACGATCTGCTGCAGTTTCTGCCCTTCGGCGTCCATCAGTCTTCGCACTCTGACCGGTTCTGCCACCGCGCCTCCTCGCATCGGCCGGACGTGTACGACACATCCAACCGATGCCGGCGGCTACACGCGAGACCGGTGAAGGTTTCCGGTCACAGCACTAGGAGCTGTTCCGAGTTCGGATCATGTGGTTGAGGTGAGGAGCTTCAGCCACATAATCGAGCCCCGCAGGTGGAGTCCGGCCTCATAGCTGTCCGGGGATTTGTCGTAACGGGTGGCTAACCCGCGCCAAGCCTTGATCTTTTGGAAGCAGCGTTCGACGGTGTTGTGCTGCCGATAGAGGTCCGCGTTGAAACCGACGGGCCGTCCGCCGGCCGAGCCCTTCCTCTTCCGGTTGGCCTGCTGGTCGGCCTTCTCCGGGATGACCACAGTGATCCGGCGGCGGAATAGCAGATGGGGCCAAGATCTTACATGTCCAGTTTGCGGGGTCCAATAGAAGTAATGACCCGGATCATCGCTTTGTGCTAACAAGGGCGATTCGGTGACCAGCGAGCTCTCGTGAACTCCATCGCAGGCCTCAGCGGCAAGCCACTTCGACATCGGGCATACTCTTACGTATGACCATGCAAGACGATGTTCAGGCGGCGATTCGGCTGGCCGAGCTGGAAGACAACGAGCTACTCGTCCGGCTCGGTCGCGAGCTATTCGGCGACGGCCGGGATGTATCGCCAGGGCAAGCGTGGGAACGCATGCGACAGCGGACAGAAGAATGGTTCGATGCGTGGCTGCGAACCTCGCGAGAGGCCATCTGTAGCCACAAGTCAGTCATAAAGATCCAGAACGACAGTACAGCAACACGCATACAGGAAGCGGCAGCGCTTATAGACGCAATCGCTTCCCTGAAGGCAGTACCTCCGCTAGCCACCGTGACAGCGATTCTATTGAAGCGAGGCATCGGAAGAATCTGCGCCGTTTAGTGGAAGCCGAGAGTAGATTAGCACTACGATCTCTACCTCCGACCGAAGAGGTCATGAGGGCGTCTATTACTCATCTGCGATCTCTGTACGAGAGCGCTCCACCGGAGCTCATCGAATCCATAATCGATGAATTCAATCGCCACGGAACCATGACCTCGGATGTGGAGCGCGCCTGGGCGAGGCTACGAAATCGAGTCATGGACGAGGGTGCATCAGAGCGCCTCAGCCAGATCTCATCCAAGCTTGTCGTGGGGGCGTGCAGTGGCGGTGAAGTCTCTACAGCCACATTCGCGTTTGATGACGGTTCATTCTTGATCCTCATGGACCATGGACTCGCGAACCTCACATTCTTTTCCGCCGCACTCTACGTCGCCAGCCGCAACTCCCCTCTGCTGGGTCGCCCAGTGATCGGCGAGCAAGTGGATTCCGTCACAGCAGCGCGTGCAATCAGACTTGCCGTAGCGTGGGTTGCTGCAGGCGGGCGTGCAGGGCAGGTTCCGCCACTCAAGTTGACACTCGAAGAATTGGAGATGGCTAGCCTACTGGTCGCCGAAATGGACGTATTCGTCCTGGGCCATGAAGCGGCACATATTCTGCTGAACCATTTCGCTGGCGAACGCAAGTCGCTCGGAATGGTCGGAGGAACCAATCGATTGCTCGGCAAGGGACAGAACGAAGAACTCTCTGCAGATATCCTCGGCACCACATTGATGTTCGACGACATGCTGGAGAGTGGAACCGGCTCCACAGCGGTTATCGAGCTGAGAATAACGGCTATCCGCCTTTTCCTGGCCACTCTGGAGATGTACGAGCAGTCGTGCTTTTTGACTCAGCCAAGTAGTCATCCTCCTGCAGGGCTCCGATGGCAGCGAATAGTCGATACATGTCTTAATCCACGGTTTCCCGAACTCTCCGAGGAACTACGCTTTTTCGATCTGCCGTCCAGAGCCCTCGACCGACTGAGGGATTTCCCGCGCTGGGGGGATGCAGACGCCGTACGCAACGGCCTCGGGAAACGCCTGGATACACCCTTGTGGCGACAGGACGACTGGAAACGAGCAGCGGAACTCAGTTTCCTACTGTGTGCAACCACCTCCGAAGCATTGGCCGCACTAACAGGCTGGTCCGGATGGTTGCCCGAGGAACATATCGGAGAACGTATTAGCGCGCTCATCAAGTGCGTTCTCGAAACGCCGCCCGTGCGCGACCTGATCCGAGAAACAGTCGTCGACGCCCGGACCGTGACACGACTCGAAGCGCTGGAGATCATCGCGGCCGAGGTTAACTTGATTATGGGTCAGCCGGAAGGCGAAGACCCTTTTCCGAACTGGGCCATTGCGATCATACTTATTGCCTCCGTTCGGGGCATGGGGGAGCGTAAACGCGCGAACAAGCACGACGATCCGTTCCAGGAGGAGCCGCTAGAACGGCTGCCATCCTGAACGAAGCGCTCCGCACCCTCGGTTCTTTGACATGATGAGCGAGATCTGCGGGATCATGCCCGAGGCGCGCACGTTGCGGCGGAAGATCTCCCCGTACAGGCCGAGAGAGACCACACCCTCCTGGATGCGCGCCCCCGCACCCTCGTTGATGTTGACGATCGGGGCGCCGATCTTGACGGCCATGTCCATGACCTTGCAGGTCTTCTCGACGTAGACCTCTGTGCCTGCCGATTATTCCATCCGTCCAGGTCACGGGCTTGAAGGCAGGCTTCGATTCCTGACGAGAAATAGTGCGGCAGGATGACCGGTCATGCTCCTTCGCCTGGCCTACCCGGCCGTCACGAACACCTTCGCGGCGCTGCGGTTACTGCCAATGGGAGATCGGGACAAGGACATCGAGATCCTCGCCCTGCGTCACCAGATCATCGTTCTCGAACGGCAGCTCGGCGTCGGCGCTCGGGTAAGGTTCGCTCCTGAGGATCGAGCGTTCCTCGCCGCTCTCCTGGCACCGCTGCCCCGCGACGTCCTGCGCCGGCTGAAGCTGCTCATCCGGCCCGACACCGTCGTGCGCTGGCACCGCGATCTGATGAAACGGCGTCATGCTCGTGCCTGCGCGCCGAAACGGCGTGGACGCCCGCCGACCGTCCGCTCTATCCGCGTCCTTGTCCTGCGCCTGGTCCGGGAGAACCCCTCCTGGGGCTACCGGAGGGTCCACGGAGAGCTCGCCACGCTCGGCATCACGGTGGCGCCGTCCACAGTCTGGGAGATCCTCAAGCGGGAAGGCATCGATCCCGCACCGGGCGGGCGTCGACCACGTGGGCCGACTTTCTGCGCTCCCAGGCCGAGGCGCTGCTGGCCTGCGACTTCATCGAGACTGTCACTCTTGATGGGCGGCGTCAGTACATCCTGGCCGTCATCGACCACGCCACCAGACGCGTCCGCGTGCTCGGCACCACCACCCACCCGACCGCGAACTGGGTCGCCCAAACCGTCAGGAACCTGATGATGGATCTGGAGGACACCGGCTGCCGGGCCGCTTTCTGATTCGCGGCCGGGACGGCAAGTTCCCCGGGCTCATGGACGAAATCCTGGCTCAGGCCGACGTTCAGACCGTGCTCACCGGTATCCGGATGCTGCGGATGAACGCGGTCATGGAACGGTGGGTGCGGTTGTGCCGCCGCGAGCTTCTTGACCGCTGTCTGCTGTGGAACGAATGCATCTGCGGCACGCTCTGCGCGAGTACGAACAGTTCTACAACGGCACCGCGCCCATCAATCCCTTGGCCAGGCGGCCCCGCTGCGTCCCGTCCCGGCTCTGATCATCGAGCAGGAGCGGATCGCGAGCTTGACCATCCGTCGGCGGGACCGGCTCGGTGGAATCCTTTACGAGTACTCACATGCGGCTTGAGCTGCACGGATGGAATTATCGGCAGGCACAACCCTGACGCGCAAGCTCGTCGTGACGCCGGGGACCGACGCCGTGGGCATCCTCGATGGAGTGTCCGCGCCGTAACACGCACCCGATTCACCCCTCCATGGCCGGTCCGGACTCCCTCCGGGCCGGCCATGGAGGTGGAGTCGCCGGGACGGTCCGGTGCGTTCCTGGGAGGAGCGCGTGAAGCTACGAAGACGGATCCAGGCGGCGCACGTGCGCGACAGCCTGGAGATACCTTTCAACCAGTACGGGCTGAACTGCTGCGAGATCGGCCAGGTCCACACGGTCGCGGTCCAGGGCTTCTGCGAGCATCAGTGCTCGTCCGCGTTCGAGCGCGACCACCGCATCGGCTCCCTCGCCCTGCCGGGCCGCCGCCGACGCTGTGCGAGCGCCCAGTTCCGTGAAGCTCAGCAGCCACGTCTCTTTGTTCCGGCGGCCTGCCTGCAGGCGGTAGAGCTGTTCAGCGGCCCGCCAGGCGAAGGAGAAAGCCTCGCTCGCTTCGGCCCAAGCGTCCCGCTCCATCGCCCAAATGCCCCAGTTCTGTGCGGCCGACAAGATGTCCTCCGCATACGCGTGCGTGTCGAGTTCACAGCATCGGCGGTACAGGGCGATCGCCTCGCGCGTGTCGCCTGCGCCGAAGCGCAGTGCGGTGGCCAGATTCGTGAGCCTGCCGGGAAGGTGGGGGGAGTCGGCGGGCGTGGAAGCGACGGCCTCGCGCAGGCAGGCAGTCGCCCGGGTGTAGTCGTCGTCGGACTTCAGGACGGTCGAACGGTCCAACAGCGCGATGCCGAGATTCATGAGGATCTTGGGGTGCAGCGGGGAGCCATCAGAAAGCTCGGCGGCTCGTTCGTAGGCGCGGATCGCCAGGAGCAGATCGGTGATCTCGATCGCCGGATCGTTGCTCGCCTGGATGCTTTCCATGGCCAGGTGCTCGTATCTCAGGCGACGGGCGTTGCCCAGGTTGTTGAGATGGCCCGAGAATTCCTGGTCACCGGCCGGGGTGTTCTTCAGCGCAGCTTCCGCGGCTTGGATGGCGGCGTCCAGAGCCGAGGGCGTGAGTGTTCGCTCGTAACGGTCGATCAGCAGCATCGACAGATTGGAATAGGCCCTGGCGGTGTCAGAGGAGCCGGGTTCGGTGTGGTCCAGAGATTCAGTCAGCAGGTCGAGTGCGGTGTCCAGGTCGTGGAGATCCCCCCGGCGGTCGTATCGGTCGGACAGGAAGACTCCCAGATTGCTCAGGTAGGTGATTCGGTCCGGCGAATCGGCGGAAGTGGTCCGCAACGCCGCCCAGCCCATGTCGATCGCCTCATCCAGGTCTGATTCTGAAGCAGTGCGCTCATACCTGTCGGACAGGGCGACGGCCAGATTGGACAGGTAGACAGCCAGGCGGGGATCGTCGGCGGACGCCGCGTCCAGTGCGGCGCGGAAGAGGGCGATGGCTTCCTGGAGTGGTTCGAAATCTCCGGTGACGGCGTATCTCGCGCGTGCTTCGATGCCCTGCTCCACCAGTGCGCGGGACTGTCGCGGCCCGTTCGTGTTCGTCATCGGCGAGGCGGCAGGTCTTGCCGGTATCGCTGTTTACCGAACAGGAATGCTGACTGCGGGCCGATGAGGTATTCCTCACGGCGTCCATCGATGATGTCCTGGCTGGTCGCCAGGATCACGCCTTTTTCTTCGGGATCCTGGGCCAAGGCGATGATGTGTTGCAGCATGCGCCAGGTGCGTTCATCAGAGGAGACGGGCTCGTGTATTTCGAATACGCGGAGCTGCCAATACTCCTTGCCGGGGATTCTCCGGGGCCGTTCGACCACTTTGCGAACGGATTTGAACGTGAGGGCCTCAGTACCGGCGGCGAGTTCGCTGTGGCCGATTTCGGCGAGTTCCTCGGCGAGTTCTCGTCGCAGGCATTCGGTGACGGACTCGCGGTCGCTGTTCGTGCCGAACCACCGCAGGAATGATGCCAGAGCTCGGGAGGGAAGGAAGCCGCGCAAGTCCGATGAGGTCATGTCTTCGTTCACCGAGGGGCGATCGGCGCGGAAGGAAAGGCGGTCGAGGGTAGACATCGCTTCGGGATGGAATTTGAACACCCCGCCCGGCGGCCCGTAGGAGCCGGGCGTGTAGGGGGTATGGAAAAGCACGAAGCGGTCGTCTCGGCTGATGCGCAACAACGCGCTCATCGAGACCCTCACTTTCGCGGTCGGACGCAGCGCTGTCGACCATGCCGGGAGAATGTCCCGGTTGCGCCACGCCAACGCCCCAATGGCGATGAGAGCACTGGCTAGGAGACTGGAGACGATGCCGCTGACCATTCGGACTCCGGCTTCTCGGGCTGCATGTACAACGCACGTGCTGTCAGCTTGGCATGGGGGTTCAGCTCGGTGGAAGGCGAGCTGTGACAAACCCCCATCTGGGCGAGTTTGTCCTCACTTGTCATTCATCGCGGAGCGAGCGGGAGTCGCGTCACTCGGCGGCGGCTCGGTGAAGAGTCCGGCTTTGTGCTCGGCGTCGCGTCGTAGTCGTGACAGCACCGTCCGAACGGAGTCGGGCAGGGCCGTGGCCTGGAGCCTGGTGGTGATCGATAGGGCCACATTCGTCTCGCTGTCGGCGGGTGTGTCGTTCCGCCAAAGCTGTAAGGCGTTGGCCGCGATCTGCGCGAGCCGCGGGTCATCGAGGTCGCACCCCTCCAGCACCCGCCTCCATTCGCCCAGGTACGCCAGGCCCGTCAGTCGGCCGACGGCCACGCTGGGATGAGATCGGGCGACCGGAAAGGCCGAGAGCGTGGCTCTGGCCATGTCGGCTTCGGATCGGTTGCCTCCTCGTGCCGAAATTCTCCCCAAGTAGCCGACAGCAGCGAGAACACCCGCCAGATCGGTCTCCTCAAGGTGGCCGTACCCGCTTGTGCTGATGATCGCCGTGGTCGGGTTGCCGCTCAGTTCCACGGCGAGATCGCAGGCGTAGGGGAGCGCCTCAGTGGCGCCGACGGCGGCGGCCGCCATCACATACCGCCATGCCTGCCGGCCGGAGGGCTTCGGTCGGGCGGCGCGGAATCCGCCGGCGCCACGTTCGTCGAGCCGCACTCCGGGACCCGGCCGTGCGTCGATGAGGAATCCGAGGCCGGCCAGGCCGAAGATCGCCAGCTCGACTGCTCGGTCGTCCCCTGCCAGCAGGGACAACAGGTCGGTGATGCCGCCTCTGGTTCGGGCGAAGGCCATGGACCAAGGCCAGGCCTGCCGCCCGGCGATGCCTCGGACCTCCAGGGCTCGGGCGGTGTGCAGCGTCAGCCTCACCCCGCGCTCGCGGTCGATGGCGAACACCCCGGTCACCAGTGCGGCCAAGGATTCCAGCCGGTCGGGGTCGGCGTGCGCGGCCATCTCGGTTATGACGTGTTCGACGTGGTCCAGCGCTCTGGAGGCATTGACGACGTCGAGGTCGGCGATGGCCGCCGCGGTGATGAGCATCCTGGAAGGTGATCCGTCAGGGACAGCGCCCATCACGATGGCAGTCGCCTGCACGGGAAGCAGACGATGGGCGGCCGCCGCCGCCACCGGCTCGTCGTCTTGGTCGATCAAGTTCATCAGACGAGCTTCGGTCTCCGGCTTGGTGAGCACGGCCCACGCAGGCGTGACGTCCTGAGAGGAGTCCGTCTCCAGGTCGTTCAGGAGGTCGGCGACATCGTCGGCGAGATCGAACCGGAACCGGTACCGGAGAAGGAGGTCGTGATGGGGCGCGCAGGCGAGTTCGGCCAGCAGACGGCGGCGTTCGCCGGTCAGCCGGACCTGTTCCTCATGTCGTGCCGCGTCGGCGATCTCGGATTCGATGCCCTGGAGTCGGTCAGAGCACGAGGCCGTCCAACGGTGGCGGACAGCGTCGGTCGAATCGGCTTGGAGAGCCCGGAAGGCTGTCATCGCCGCGTCGGTCGTCGGCCAGGGCTGGGCCGGGTCGACGAGCTCGGCGATGCGGGGCAACAGGTGATGGAGGCCGGCTCGCCCGGCCAGATCCAGCGCGGCATGGCGGACCTGTGGCGGGGTGCCGGAGGTGAGTACTGCGTGGATCGCCTGGCGAAGTGTCGTGCGGACGCGCCCCGAGGCCGGTTCAGGCGCGCGGTGCATCATCCGTTCCAATCCCCGCAATGCGGCTACGCGCGCCGGGGCCGACACGGATGAGTCGGTCACCAGGGAGCCCAACAATTGTCTGGCCCCGCGTCCCCCGAGATCTGCCAGCGCCGACGCGGCGCGAACTCGCTCGTCTTGACGTAGGCCAGGCAGCGCGATGCGGTCGCGGAGGTCGGCACGCAACTGCGGCAGCAGGGCACGGGCGGGGGTGCGGGCGGCGCGCAGGAACTCCACGGCCAAGCCCTCGTCGTACCGCATGGCTTCGTCGACCAGCGCGGAGACGGCGGGGTCGTCTCCTTCGAGGCTGTTGAGCAGCAGAAGGATCGGCACATGCCAGCGGAAGTCCCTCACCCCCTCCAGCAGTTCCGAGCGGTTGACGCGAGCGAGCGCACGAGCGGAGAAATAGTCCTGAATCAAAGAGGATTCGAAGGTCACACTCGCGGCTTGGCGGGTGAGCAGACCGCATGCGACCAGGTCATCGACCATGTCTTCGACGTCGTCGGCGGCCGAAACGGCAGGAAGATCCGTGAGAGGCAGACGTTCCGATCTTCTGCGGGTCAGTTCACCGGCGATGGCGGACAAGACGCGGTCTCTGAGGTGAGCGTCGATTCGCGAGGTTTCGACCAGCCTGCCGACGTATCGGCCCAACAGCGCGTTGACCGAAGGGTCGGCGTCGGGTTCCTCCGCGAGGATGTGGATCAGCGGGAGCACCGCAGGCGACCACAGGGTCGGGGAGGGCCATCGAGGGATCCCCTCACCCCCGTCGGCATGGTCGTCGACGAACCGATCGATCAATGATCGGCCGGTGTCACCGTTGGAGGCCAGCGCGCGCTGCAGGAAGGGTCGAACGAGGGCGGGAGCGGGCGGGGCCAGGATGTGGATGCTGAAAGGCCCGATATGTGAAGTGCTGCCTGAAGTGTCGGCATGAGCGCCGATGCGGCAGGCGATGACGACAGAGCTGCGGCGGCCTTCATCGAGGGCCAGGTCACGGAGCCATTCGAAGATCCCTTCTCGCCCGTCGACGCCGAGATGATCCAGGTGATCGACGAGGAGGCGGACCGCCCCGATGGCCAGGAGCGCGGGAAGCTCCTGTGCCCAGTCTGTGGGCAGTCCGCAAGCCGTCCAAGCGAGGCGCAAACCGTCCAGGTCGCCGACTGCCGACAGGTCGGCGGCGCTCACCTTCAAGGGCAGGAATGCGGGAGCCGGTGATGGATCACTCTCGATGTCGGGTGTCATCGAGCGCAGGCGAATTTCCTCGAGCAGAGTGGTTTTGCCGGCAAGGGCCTGTCCAAGGAGGACGACGTGCCGGTCCTGCCTGAGGAGTAGCAGGGCGTCCTGTCCCGGCGGATGACCCCCACCGGGGTATGCGGTCAGCGGGACGTACTCGACACGATCTCCAAGAGATGTCGGATGCGCCGATTGATCTCCCAGGACGCCCTTCACCAGACTGTCACGAAAGGAGGCCAGCGTCTGTTCGACGAGGGCGTCGCGGACGCCTCGACGGTCGAGTTCGGTCACCAGTTCGGCCGCGATCTCGGCTGCATCCCGGCTCCGGCCGTCCAGGATCGGGATCAGTGCCCGGGCGGCTGCTGTCAGTACAGAGATCTGCCACCTTTCGAAGACGCGATCGCTCCGCCACATCTCCGATGCCGCCCCACCGGCCGCGACGACGGCGCTCATCCCCGCGGCGGTGTGACCGTGGTCGCCCCACTTGAAGGTGCGGTTCACAGCGATCACCAGCTGTGCGGCGTATTCGCGCCACCAGGCGGGGCCCGACTGGGCCGGATAGACATGACAGCCCTGGACCCTGACCGCCCACAACAGGCGAAACGAGTTCTCCAGATCGGGGGCGACCTCCCGGATGACCTCGACGAGGGCCGCTTCGACGGCGGCTGCCCGTCGCGCGGAGCCAGGGGGTGCGGTCGCCTCCAGGGCGCGGCAGGCCAGGCCGAGCAACCGCTGCAGCAGGAGCATCTGGCCGAAACCGTGCCGACCGGCCAGCACGTCACGGAGTAGTCCTGTTTCCAGCCAGGCGTAGTCGCTCAGCAACGGCTGTCCGGCGTCGGTCTTGTCGAAGTCGATCAGGAAGGGCCGGTCAGCGCAGACCACGATGTTGCGAGGATTGAGGTCGCCATGGACGAGCGCGACGACCCGGCCCTGCTCTTCTCGGGTGAGAATCTCGTAAAGGCAGCCGAATGGCAGGTCGGTCTGCTCCCTGCCCCAGAAGAGGTGCGCTCCTTCACGTCGCAGGTCTGGGCACAACCTGGACATCAACGACCAACTGGCGCCGGCGAAGGTCTCAGCCACCTTGCCGGTGATCTCGGCGACCTCGCCCGGAACCGGCGCAGCGTCTGCCGCCACCTTGATCTTGAGCCCGTAGTACTCACCCCACAGGCCGTCCCGTCCGGGGATCAGCGTCAGAGGGAGACGGACGCGGCCGAGTCCGGCCTCGGTCGGAAGGGACAGACAGGCGGCCAGCAGGGTGTCCGAGTCGACGAGGGGGCCGTCGCCGTCGTCGGGGTCCAGTGTGAGCATGCAGCCGAGCGTTCCGGCCTGACTCCGCAACGAGTCCGGACCGGGTTGCGGTTTGGCTCCGCCGTACAGCACCGAACCCGCCGATCGGGCGAACCGGGCGATGACGTCGATCAGTCGATCGACGGTGTCGTGACAGCCCTGGCGGGCCAGGTCTTCGAGAGTGGCGAGAGACTGATCGGGGCTACCGGAGAAGGACGTGACGTGGCCATAAACAATCAGTTCTCTCTGCCCGCGGATGCGCTTGGTCTCATCCAGCACCGCCGGCGTGGCCAGTTCGACGGGCGCGCACAGGACGTTCGACTTGCCGGCGAAATACTTCCTGTAGGCACCCCACTCCCGCGCCAGTTCTTCGGCCGGCCCGAGCTTGGCGACGTAGCGCCAGTGCCCCTCATCCCAGTAAGCGGTGATTTCGAAGACGTCGGCGCCACCTCGTCCGCCCGTCAGCACACCGTCCACGACGATCCGGTCGGGCAATCGCGCCCACCGGCTCTCACCCTCGGACGAGGCGACCAGCCGGTGCAGCGCGTCCCGCGCCCCGGCAGGAGCGCCGTCACCGACGGAGATCCGTGGAATCGGCACATTCCCTCCGCTTCTCATCGCCTACAGTCAGTATGCATAGGCAGGGGATATCGCGATGTTGCAAGAACCACCCGAGCTGCCCACCTCATGGGCGGACATCTGCGCGCTCAAGCGACGGCTCAGGCAGTCGGCCCGGGAAACGGGGCATTACCTGCTATGGCGAGACCTCGACGACGACGCCAAGAAGGGCCTCGACACCATCGAGGGATGGCTGGGCCTGTGCGAGAAGATCGCTGAAGGCGGGGAGTGGTACGGCTCCTACATCATCAGAGACGGCGCGGCCGAAGATGACGACGACGGCGAGCAGTTGTACGGGTGTCCCAACCACCGGCGTTGTGAGCGGGTCATGACCGCCTGCCCCCGGGGGCGGCCCATCTGCGAGCTGTCGGGCGAGCCGATGGCGGAACTCCCGTCGCCCGATGCGGGAGGACGTGCCTGAGGCCGCGTCCCCCCTTCCTCACTCCGGTCAAGGTGGTTGCCATGCCCGACTCTCACCGGGATCGTCTGCTCATCGACCGGGCCCGGATCATCGAGCATCTGGGAACTCTGCGGGCCGGTGACCTGACCCGGCTGCTGTGGCTGAACAACCTCGGCAACCTCTCGCTGGCGCTCTACGACTGCACCGGCGAGCTCGAGCACCTGCAGGCGGCAGTCGATTGGCACACCGCCGCCTGGACGCAGTCGCCGGGTGACGACCCGGGACGCGCGGGGTTCGCCGCCAACCTGGCCACCAGTCACTTGCAGCGTTTCCGCGCTCGCGGCGACTCAAGCGATCTGGCCGCCGCCAGGGAACACATCGAATCGGCTCTGGCGATCACGCCGAGCGGACACGAGCAGCTTCCGGGACGGCTGCACACGCTCGGCAACGTGCTGGAGGTCATGTTCCGTCGCCATGCCGACCCCGAAGTCTTGGAGGAAGCCACCCGCGCCCGGCGGCGGACACTGGAGGCCGTGCCCGAAGGTGCCCGCGGGCGTTCGATCTTGCTCACGGGTGCGGGCAACACCGCCAAACTTCGCTATGAAACCCACCTCGATATCGCCGATCTGGATGCTGCTCTCGCATTTCACGAGCAAGCTCTGGCCGAGGCGCCGTCAGACGCCGTCCGCGCTGCGGCCCGAAGCAATCTGTCGAACTGTTACGCCGATAGGTTTCAGATCTCGGGAGTTCAGACTGACCTGGCCGCCGCCCTCGATCTCGCAGAGGGCGCTCTCGCCCTCACTGCGAAAGATCACCCTGAACGGGCCGGACGCGCGAGCAACCTGGCATCCATGCTCCGGGCCCGCTACGACCACGAGGGTGATCCCGCGGATCTGGATCGGGCGATCGCGCTCACCGAGGGCGCCTTGGCGGGGCATCCCGCCGGTTCACCGGGCAGGCCGGCTCTATTGGGCAATCTGGGAGCCGCTTTGCACACCCGTTTCCGGCATCGCGGCAGCGGCGCTGATCTCGAGACGGCCGCAGGTCTTCTTCGCGAAGCGGTGACTGCTTCCGGAGTCTCCAAAGCTGAGCTTCCGCGTTGGAAGAACAATCTCGGCAACGTGCTGAGCAGTCTGTTCCTGCGCACGTCCGACATGCGGGACCTCGATGAGGCGATCGACAGTCTACGCGGGGCCGTGGCTCTGACGCCCGGGGCGCATCCCCAACGGGCGGCGCGACTGCACAACCTGGCCGGGTCGCTGCACCGCCGAGTGGCCTATCGCGGTTCCGTCGCCGACCTGAACGAGGCCATAACCTGTTATTCCGCCGCCGCCCAGGCGGCTCCAGCCGGTCGGCGACTCGCTTCCGCGGCCAACGCCGGACTCGGCGCCACGCTCGGTCTGCGCTTCGCCCTTCAGGGCGACGGAGAAGACCTCGACGCGGCCGTCCGCCGGCTCCGACTCGCCTTACGTTTCGTCGGCGATCTCGATCCCGATCGCCCCACGTGGCTGGTCAACCTGGCCGATCAACTGATCAGGCGTTTTCAGCACACCCAGGATCGGGACGCGCTCGACGAGGCGATCGAGGTGCTGGCTCAAGCCACGAGAGCCACTGAGCCCGGGCACCCGTTCCAGTCGCTGCGGCTGGAGACCCACGGCCGGGCGCTGGCGATGCGCTTCGAGGCTTTCGCCGACCTCGCGGACGCCGACGCCGCAGTGCGGCGATGTGAGCAGGCGGCGGACGCAGCCCTCGATCCGGTGGACCGCGGCACCGCGCTTCATGTGCTGGGCGACGTGCTACAAGCCCGCTATGTGTACGCGGCGGGCCCCGAAGACCTGAATCGAGCCGGTGCGGCGTTGAGAGAAGCGGCACGTATCCTCCCGGCCACCCATCCCGATCATCCGATCGCCCGGCGCAGCCTGGCCCTGTGGGTGCGCTTCTGCGCGGCCCTCAACCACGATCGGCATGCGGCGGATCAGGCGGTCGATCTGCTGGAGAGTCTGGCTCGGCGGACATCTCGTCCGGGACGGCCGGACCCCGTGACACTGATGGAACTGGCGACGGCCTACCGTGTCCGCTCCGAACTGCCCGGAGACCCCCTGCGAGGGCGAGAGGACCGTTCGCTGTCCCGGCGGACCGGCCAGGAGGCACTCCAGGCCTGTGCCGAGGAGGTCCTGCTCCAACCGGGCACCGCCGACGGCCTGGCCGTCGCCCGCCGGACGGCCCGTCGGGGCTCGGCTGTCATCTCCTGGTGTCTGCTCGACGACGAGGTCGCCGAAGCGGTGGAGGTGATCGAGTCGGCGCGCGGGCTGGTTCACCGAGCCGCGATGTTCACCGGATCCACCGGGCGGCGGTTGCGTGCGGCTGGACACGACGATCTGGCGACGCGGTGGGAGGCGGAACAGGCTCTGGCCATCCAAAGCCGCGGGACCATGGTCGGTGCGACGGCGGTCGCCCCGCCGGATGCCCCGATCATGCCGAGTCGCCTGCGTGGCGAAGTCATCAGCGTGCTCGCGGGCCGGGGGCTGGAGACCGCGTTTTCGCCGGACGCCCTGTCGGCGACCTTGGCTGAGACACGCACCGATGCCCTCGTCCATCTCTTGCCCGGTACGGCCGAACGGCCCGGGTACGCGGTGCTGACGCCCGCCCGAGGCCCCTCACGGCGGCTGATCTTGGACGACTTCCATGCGGTGCCGGGCGGCCACCTGTCGGTTTTCGTGGACGCGTACAACAGGCTCCTGGTGGCGGCCGCAAGGGAGATGCGCGGCCCCGACGACGAGGATCCGCACCGCGAGCGCCGGCGATTGACCGAGGCGTGGATCGCCACCCTGCACGCGCTGTGTGACTGGGCATGGGAAGCGGTGATGGCACCCGTCCTCACGGCGGTCGGCGATCTGTCCCCAGCGTGTGACGGCGCGCCTCCGCGCCTCGTCCTGGTCCCCGTCGGACATGCCGCGCTGGTTCCCTGGCACGCCGCCCGGACCCCCACCGACGAGGGAGGACACCATCACGCGGTGGAGGAGGCGGTCATCAGTTATGCCGCCTCGGCGGAGCTCTTCTGCGAAACCGCCCGCCGTGGACGGCTGTCCATGGACGGCCGTGCCCTCATCGTCGGAAACCCCACCTTCAACCTGCGATACGCAGAGGCCGAAGCGCGGCAGATCCTTCGGCGCTGCTACCCGTCCGGTCAGTTCATCGGTCCTCCTCGTGCAGGTGAGCAGCTCCACGTGACAGCCGAAGACCTGACGTCACAGCTGTCGGGCGAGGCTGCCTTCCCCGTCATCCACCTGGCCTCCCACGGCTACGCCGCCGCGGATCCGGCACGTTCCCGGCTGGCGCTGACAGGTGGCAGGTCGTTGACCATCGAGCAGTTGCTCGCGCACGGACGGGGGATCGGGGACAGGTCCGCCGGACCGCTGGTCGTGCTTTCCGCGTGCGCGTCGGGAATGAGCAACGACGACTTCGACGAGATGATGACGCTCACCACGGCCTTCCTCATCGCAGGAGCCTCAGCCGCCGTCGGCTCACTGTGGATCGTGGACGACCGCACGACCGCAGACCTCATGACCACCTTTCACGAGTTGCTGACCTCGGATCTTCCGGATCCGGCAGATGCGCTGCGGGCGGCCCAGATCGAGATGATTCGGGCCGGTCGTCAAACCTCGCCCGTGCCTGGCCGCCGTTCTCCGGGGGATCCGTACTGCTGGGCCGCCTTCACCCATCAAGGGAACTGACCTGGCGGCCGCTCGATGGGTGGGCGGCCGGTGGATCCTGAGAGGGTCGCGATCGTGGTCGACGCGGCCGCGAAGCGCGCCACGAGGTCGGAGCGCTGGGAGGACAGCGGTTCCAGGCGATGGCGCTGGAGGGCCTCGTCGAGAAGGGCCGCACGTCCACTGTCGAGTGCCAAGACCGCTTGGGCGAGATCGCCGGCCATCACCTTGGCGGCCGCGGCCTCGGCGGCGAGCTGCCCGGCGACGCGCAGCCAGTTCTCTTTGTGCGCGCGCAGAAGTTGACTCGTGAAAACCTGCCGCAGCGCGGCCAACGCGTGGTCGTAGGCCTCGACCGCGTCGGGCGCCGCTTGCCGGGCCATCGCCCACCTGCCCCAGTTCCGCGCTGCTTCCAATGCCCACAGCGCGTCGGTCAGCGCGCCTTCCCGACACGCGGTGCGGAACGCCTCGGTGGCCTCGCGGAGATCGGCTCGGGCGTCGGAACGGGTGTGACGATCGCGCAGGAAACAGCCCGCGCTGTTGAGGTACACGGGTCGAGACGGCGAGGTGGGCGGCAACAGATTCAAGGCTGATCGGATGAGGTCGATGGCGTGATCGAGATCAGCGTCGGCACCGTCGCGCCGCCAGCGAAACCAGACCGCTCCCGCGTGGTTGGCGATGACACGGGCCCGGTCGGAGGATCGCGCGGGCATGGCGTCGAGGGCCTCGGCGTAGGTGTCCAGGGCGCGGTCGAGGTCGCCGGGATCCTGCGTACGCTCGTAGCGGTTCACGAGTGCGTTGGCGAGGTTGTCGAGGTAGACGGGCAGGTCAGGGGCGGTCGGCGGGGTTCGCAGCACGAGGTCGTCGAAGGCCGACAACGCGGTTTCGAGGTCGGAGATCTGGTTCAGGTGCCGATAGCGGACGCGGAGCGCGTTCCCCCAATCGTTGACGACACCGGCTCGATGGGGGGATTGAGGAGGCGTCGCCTCTACGGCCTCGGCCAGACGACTCACGGCCTCGTCGAGGTCGGCGTCGACTCCGCTGCGATCGAAGCGGGACAGCAGGGCGTCCGCGAGGCCTTGAAAGGCGTCTCGGCGCATTGAGGAGGCGCCGCCGAAGTGTGCCGACGCGGCGATCTGTGCCCGGCGGGCGGCGATGGCCTTCTGAAGGTCGTGCAGGTCGCCGGTGAGGTTGTAGCGATCATTCAGAGCTTCGGCCAGGTTGCCCAGATAGCGTCCCCGCCGGGGCCCGGTTCGTTGCTCACCCCCGGGAGTGACGAGCTCTGTGAAGCGTTGTATGACGTCGGTCAGCTCTTCCCGTCTCTGACCGGTCATCCTGCTGCGGCTAAGTCGTGCGAGAGCCTGATTGTTGCGGTCGCCCATCGTGGGCGGCAGACTGCCATTGCGGGTGACCGCGCTGTCGAACAGGGCCTGCGCACGTTCGAGGTCTCGGTCATCCCCGACGATGTGCCAGCGTTCGATGAGCGCGACCGCCAGGTTGCCCTGCTGGTCGGCGCAGGCGGGCGATCGCGGTGCGACGGCGTCCACGGCGAACTCGAGCAGCTCGATCGCCCGGTCGAGAGCGTGACGTGATCCGTCCACACCGAACTGCTCCATCAGGCAGAGGGCCAGTGTCGCCGTCCCCGTGGGTCCGATGATGGACTGCTCGTGCCCGGCGTGGAAGGCGCCTTCTCCCGCTTGTATCGCCAGGCGGAGCTCACGCTGGTCGCCGGATCGTTCGTACTGCGCCAGCAGGGCGTTGACATAACCGATACGCGCGTGTTGAGAGAGGCCCTCGCGGTCGTAGAGACGCAGGCCCCGGGCGAGATCGTCGGGGTCGCCGTGTTCTTCGTAGCGGGTCACCAGGGCTTGGGCAAGGGTGTGCATCTGCCGACCGCGGTCGGCCGCAGTCGAAGGACTGAGCGCGAGAGCCCGTTCGGCCGAGGAGACGGCCTCCGTCAAATCGGAGAGGTCGCCGAGGCGGCGGTGCCGAGCGAGCAGGGAGCCGGACAGGTTCGCCAGGCGCAGCGGCAGGTCGGGAGATCGTCTCTCGGTCAGGTCGATCGCCTGCCGATAGGCGTTGATCGCTTCGGTCATGTGGCCGGCTTCGCCGGTGAGGTCGAAGAGTTCCTGGAGGGCGGTGCCCAGGTTCGTCAGGTGCAGAGGGCGATTGGAGTCCTGAGGTCGTCCACGACTGACCGCCTGGTGGTGGGCGGCCAGCGAGGACTCCAGGTGGGTGGTGTCATGGTCGATGAGATAGCGCTCGAAGTGAACCAGCCCGAGATTGTCCAAGACGGTCGGGACGAGATCGTCATCGTCATCGTCGAGAGCGAGTTCAGCGGCCAGGGTGAGGACCTCGCCGGCCTCCTCGAGCAGCGATCGCACGTCGGTGTGGGCGTAGGACGTGCGCAGGCAGTTGCCCAGATTGTTGAGGACGTACGGATCGCCGTGTGATGTGATGACGTCCGCTTGCCGGTAGACGCGCAGAGCGTAGTCCAGGTCGTCTCCGTCGCCGAGAACCCCGAAACGCTCGAGCAGTGCGCCGCCGAGTTCACCCACCAAATCGGGGTCGGAGGGGACGAGGAGGGAGATCTGCTCCCACAATTGCACAGCCAGCGTCGCCGCCTCGACGTCGCCGGTCTCGGCGAATTCCTCTCCGGCCGCATCGGCGCGGCGGATGAGGTCGTCCAGGTCCGGTTCCGCTGGAATGTCGTCGTTGAACAGGGCCATGTCCTTGTCATCCTTAGCGCCGGGATTCACACAGATGATCCGGTCCCCCGGATCGGTCAACGCCCGGCGACTGTGGCTGTGGGGGAGCCGTAGACGCTGTAGGCAAGCCAGGTCGGATCGCCCGCCTCGTCCATGATGTCCAGTCGCGCCGCCATCGTCGCCTGACCCAACGGCTTGCCACGTTGACAGAAGTGCTCGTAGAAGCAATCAGCGAACCGGGCTGCCGACGTCGACCGCACCCCCCAAAGGGAACCGATGAAAGCACCCGCGCCGATTCGCAGGAACGTGTCGGCCCACCCCGTGTTGGTGCGGATGGCCGGCGCCTGACCTGCTGTGCGGCATCCGTTGAGGAAGACCAGCGGGTTGCTCTTCCACCGGTTGCGATGCGCAGCCAGCTCGAGGTCGACGGGCCGCAGTTCGCCTCCGTGCAGTCGTACGGCCGGCCCGTGGGGCAGGGAGTATTCGTGGTGTCCGGCCAGATGCAGGATCCCGGCGAGATCGGCCTCGACGAGGGCGTGCAGATCGTCGAGGTCTTCGATGACGGGATCATCGCTGATGGTCTGGACCCTGTTCCGGATCGCCGCCATCTCGGCCGAAAAGCCATCGGCGTGTCCCTCATCACCGGGCTGCGGTGGTGGTGCGACGCAGACCAGGCGGTTCACGGCCAGCCTTTGCACCCGTTTGTGCCCGTAGGTCCAGCGGACGATCGGCACCGTCTCGGCGAGGAATCCGTTTTCCCGGTCGCCGTCCACCGGGTAGAGTAGTTCCCACGGGATGACGTCCAGTTCGCTGACGATGGTGAGGGAGCTGATTCGGCCAGCTTGCGCCCAGAACTGCTCACGCACCTTCTCGGGCACGATGCCCCATAGTTCGGCTCCCCTGCCTTGAAGCCGGCGGCGGATCAAAGACGAGGAATCGTGAGAGGCTTCACCGGCTGCCATGCGTGTCAGTTCATCGACGATGCGTTCGACGATCTGCGATGGATCGGCGGCGAGTCGGCTCACCGACTCGGGAGCGTTCATGACCTCGCCGAGGAATTGGAAGCGGTATCCGTCGTTGTCGCGCTGGACGTGAAGGGTGACCTCTCCGGGGTCGGGGGGAGCCGAGGAGAGAGCGGTGGCCTGCACTATCGGTTCCTGGCCGGAGACGACGGTTTGAGCTGCGAGCTGGACTGCGGTCTCACCGAGCAGCGTGCCATTGCGGAAGACGCGCACGGTCACCCTGTGCAGACCTGCGGTGTGGGCAACGAGGCCGAACCGTACCGGTTCTGAGTCGCCGTCGGCGGGAACGGTCAGTTCGGCTTCCATATCGTCTTTGACGACGAGAGTGGGAGCCCACAAGGAGATCAGGACCCGAGCTCCGTGGGACGGGACGTCGAAAGCGCGCAGCGCGGCCCCGAGATCGGAGTCTGATCGCGTGATCCGGACGTAGAGGGGCACGCGCTGTCCCAAGGCCATGTTCTCCGGCGCCGACACCTCCAGGAACCGGACCAGCTGCGCGGTGCGGTAGCCCTCCTCCTCAGGCACTTGGGTGCGCAGCCAGGCGCGGGTCTGCTCGTGACGGGTGAGCAGTTTGCGCAGCCTCTGCTTGGCCGCAGGGCCGCTGGGCATGCTCATGGCCAGGTCGAGATCCCGGATGAAGGTCATGGCAGTGCCGGAGTCTCCGATCAGCGTTGCCGCCAGCGGCCGGATCCGCTCGGCGAGAAGGCGCCACTCCGGCTCGGTCAGCGATGCGCGCACCGCGGGCTCCTCACAGTCTCCTGCGCGGACGGGTCACACTCCGACATGGCAGAACGCCGCCCAGTGGCGAATGGAGGCGTCATCATGTCGCCCGGGTTCGCGCTGCAGAATCCAGTCGAGGTGCGCATCCGCGACGCCGGGATCCGGCCACGAGGGATCTTCTTCGAAGGCGCGTTCCAAAACCTGCGCCTTCTCCTCGTTGGTGCTGTCTCGAAGCCAGAGCTGAGCTGTCCTCAAGGCTTGGGCCGGCGACCACGAGGGGCTGCGCCAGTCGCGGTAGAACTCGGTCATCAGCATGCTCGTCCGCACGTCCGGCACCGCCCACATCGGCGCGACGACACCGGCAGCCCCGGCTTGCAGAAGTCCGGCGGGAAGTCCGATGACCTCGTCCGGCAAGTCCGTCCCCGGCAGAGAGGCCTCGCATGAGGACAGGACCGCGACCCTGATCTTCAATTCCATCTCCAGCAGATCCCGCACACGAAGCGCCTGCCCGGCCGACAGCACGAGCCCGCTTTCCAGCGGATTGGTTAGGTCGGCGTAGCCGTGGCAGGCGAAGTGGACGACGTCAGCCGCCCGAAGTCTGCGGCGAACCTCAGGGAGCACCGCCGCTGACCCGGCGAGGACATTCGCCGTGCCTAGGGTGGCCGCCCTGACCGTGGCCTCTTCCAGTGCCGTGAACGGAATCGGCCGGAAGGCCGCGGACATGGGCTGTGGATCGATGACGGCCATGACCCTCTCCCTGCCCCGATCGGCGGCGATCTGCCTGGCTGCGGTCAGCGATCTGGCATTGGGCGCATAGCTGATGGCAGAGGTGTCTAGCGCGTAGCTGCGGCCCGTCGGTTTGGCCTGATCCGGTGTCCAGGCAGCGTGTAGTGGCAGGAGACCGAGCAGTCCGCCGGGGACCAGGGTGATGGCCGGTTCCGGTCCGATCAGGTCGAAGAGTGGTTCCATGACGGTGTCCCACAGCCACCGCGTGACCGCGTCCAGGTCGGCTTCCCACGGCCCGGCGACCGAAGTGGGATCGGTCCGGAATTCGTGGTAGGAACTGAACAACGCCGACACGCGAGTTTTCAGCGAATCCGTGGTCAGGTCGGGGAGCACCACGGAGTCGACCCCGCCGTCGGAACGAACGACCATCGCGAGGCCTTCCGCATCGGTCGCGCTTATGTAGCACAGTGGCTGGAACGCGGCGGCGGCTATGTCACCGAAGGTCGGAGCCGCGAGGAAATCCGCGTATCCGGGCACCTGGCGAATGTCCTCGACGACATCGTTGAGTTCCCGCCACGCGGCCCGTAGCTCCTCGAGGTCGTCGCCCTCCACGCCGGCTGGATCACTCATGGTGAGGATGCTACGCGTCGGGATGATCGTCGCATGGTGACTGCAGTGGAACGCCCGGCTATTTCGTTTATGTCGTGAATGCGTAATGTTGAAAGGCGCCGCGAATCAACGGGCGCTCACCGCAACCCTTTGCATGACTATCGGCACGAAGGCCGCCGGGATCAGGGCGAAGTGGAGGATGGTGACGGTAAGCCACGCGGGTTCGCTCGTCACCTGGGCGACCGCCATGGCGATGGAAGTCACCATGAGACCCCCGGTGATCAACAGGTAGACGCCCAGAGTCCGGCTGGAGGTCAGGAACCGCCGAGGTTGCCCGAGCCCGAGCCACCAGCGCAGCGCCCACCACAGGACCAGGCTCGCCACGGCCACGACGACGGCCGAGAAGGCCGCCGCTCCGGGGCTCGGCGGCACGTCCTCGTCCAGCGCGCCGAGGCCGAGCCACCCCGTCACGACGAACGGCACGAAGCAGAGCCAGGCCGCGAGGTTCAACGCCGAGACGACGCGCCTGCCGGGAACGGTGGCCTGGAGTTCGCGGGACACGGCCCGCCAGAGGTGGACGGCGGGCCCGATGTCGTCGCCGCCACGCCGCACTCTGATCGCCCGGTAGACCCAGACTGCGGCCACGCCCAGCGCGACGACGATCACCAGCCCCGTCAGCGGGGACTGTGCCTGCCGATAATTTCATCCGGCCACGTCACGGCCTCGCAGGGCTTCTCTTGTAGGCGGGCTTCGATTCCTGCGGAGGAGCCAGTGCGGCAGGATGACCGGTCGTGCTCTTTCGCCTGGCCTATCTCGCTGTCACGAATACCTTCGCGGCGCTGCGGTTGCCGCCGATAGGAGATCGGGACAAAGACGTCGAGATCCTCGCCCTGCGTCACCAGATCACCGTCCTCGAACGGCAGCTCGGCGTCGGCGAGAGGGCGCGGTTCGCGCCTGAAGACCGGGCCTTCCTCGCCGCCCTCCTGACACCGCTGCCCCGCGACGCCCTGCGCCGGCTGAGGCTCCTCGTCCGGCCCGACACCGTCATGCGCTGGCACCGTGACCTGATGAAGCGGCGTCATGCTCAAGCTTGCGTGCCGAAGCGGCGCGGGCGCCAACCGTCCCTTTCATCCGCGCCCTCGTCCTGCGTCTGGTCCGGGAGAATCCGTCCTGGGGCTACAGGAGGGTGCACGGAGAGCTCGCCACGCTCGGCATCAAGGTGGCGCCGTACGGTCTGGGAGATCCTCAAGCGGGAAGGCGTCGATCCGGCGCCCGAGCGGGCGTCCACCACCTGGGCCGACTTCCTGCGCTCCCAAGCCGACGCGCTGCTGGCCTGTGACTTCATCGAAACCATCACCCTTGATGGACGGCGTCAGTACATCCTGGCCGTCATCGACCACGCCACCAGACGCGTCCGTGTCCTCGGTACCACCGCACACCCGACCGCGCATTGGGTTCCGCAAGCGTTCAAGAACCTGGTGATGGATCTGGAGGACGCCGGCTGCCGGGCCCACTATCTGATCCGCGACCGGGACGGCAAGTTCCCCGCGCTCATGGACGAGATCCTCGCCGAGGTCGGTATCCACACCGTTCTCACCGGTATCCGGATGCCACGGATGAACGCGATCATGGAACGGTGGGTGCGGTCCTGCCGCCGCGAACTCCTCGACCGCTGCCTGCTGTGGACGAACACCACCTGCGGCACGCCCTACGCGAGCGAACAGCTCTACAACCGGCACCGCGCCCATCAATCCCTTGCCCAGGCGGCCCCACTGCGTCCCGTCCCGGCTCTGATCATCGATCAGGAACGGATCGCGAGCTTGACGATACGCCGGAGGGACCGGCTCGGCGGAATCCTCCACGAGTACTCACATGCAGCTTGAGCTGCATGGATGGAATATTCGGCAGGCACAATGCCGACCTCTTCTCGAGGGGTGGATGGCACGCAAGTCAAGCAAAGAGACTCCACGGAAGCCGGGGAAACACCAGAGCCTCCACCGATCCCGGACCGCTTCAAAGAGCCCGAATGGGAAGTGGTGGGGCGCCAGGAATTCGAACCTTGAACCTACGGATTAAGAGGGTTAAATGTCGGTTTCCCTCCGTTGGGCGAATCCCTCTTGCCAGGCGATGGGATTCCACAATCGCACGAACTGCGTTTTCAGGGCGGTGGCCTCGCCGGACAGTCTGTCGCCCTTCTTGAAGAACCGCCCGGTTGCCGTCGGCCCTGTACAGCCGCGGGCCCAATAGTCGTTGGCCCAGCGGAGGTAGGCCCGATCCGCCTCCAGGGATGCGAACAACGCGCCCACCAGAAGATTCTTGATCTCAGCGCCGTTCTCGATTGCGTCCACCTGGAGTGCGCTGGCCCGCGCGTGCTGCTCTTTCCTGGCCCCGGTGATCCGCTGAATGGTCACGAATCCGCTGTGGTCCAGGCAGGCACGTGCCTCGCCTATCGCGGTCCCGAGGTCACCTCGGCTCTGACGGGTCGATTCGATCAATTCGTCGATCGCCGTGACCTGTGCACGACGGGCCGTCTCGTGGTCGTCGACGGTAGCGGGCGGCTGGGGTGGATCCGTTGAGAACGTCTCGGCTGGAGAGGGACTCACCTGCTCCTGAACCGTCGCCTCGGGTGATTCGGCCGCAACGGGTGCCGGCTTTCCGACGAGGGGGCTTGGCACGGCGGGAGTCTCCCGGGCCGCGAGTTCGGCCCGAACGAAGGTGGTCATACCGAACCCGACTGAGATCAGCAGCGCGAGTACCAGACCACCGGCCACCGGGCCGACCGCCGAACGTCCTGCGCCTTTCCTCCGGCGCCGCCACGCGGAGCCGTGGACGAGACCACCGACCAGGCGCTCCCTGCCCAGGGCGTGTTCTTCCAGCCGATCCTTGTCATCCATGGAGGCCCCCCGCAGGGAAGCATGGGTTATGCCTGCAGTGCGCCACGAACGCGGCCCCGCATGGTCTCGACCGATTCCGTGGTCTGCCCGAGCGATGTCTTGACTTGAGCGAGAATGCCCGCGATTTGGGCGGCGGCGTTGTCCCACTGGTTCTGCACGCCGCGGTAGAGCTCCTGCTCGTCACCTTCCCAGTTCGCCGTAACGCCAGCGACGAAACCGCCCAGTTCGGCAAGGTTGTTCTCCAGCGCGGACATGGTGGCAGCGAGGTTCGCCTCGGCCTCGCGGGCGACTGCGGAATCGTAGCTGTACTTGTCACTCATCGTGCCCCTCCTGACGGCCGCTGAGCCGGATGGTCGTCACCCACGGAATTTGGCGCCGTCCCAGTCGGCGCTCGCTGCCGTCTGGCTAATGCCGGCCGCCTGTTCAGCGTGATAGGCGTCGTAGAGCTGACCGGCGTTCCCCACGCGGCCGCGGATGGTGGTGAGCGCCGAGTTGAGGTCGTGGGAGGCCGTCTCCCATCGCTTGGTCAACTGGTCGAAGGACTGGAACGCGGCTCCCTGCCAGACGCCAGGGAGGGCTTCCACGGCCGCCAGGAACTGGCGCAGGTTGGCATTCAGGTTGTTCACCGAGGTGTCCAAGTTGGTGCCGTGCTTGTTCACGGCATCGCCGGTGATGGAGAACTTCTGTCCCACCGTCAATCCTCTCTGGTCGGGGTGTCGTCGGGCTGGTCGGCTGGCACTGCGCGCGTGGCCGCGCGCAGCCGCGAACGCAGGTCGGCCTGTGGTGCCGCTTTGGGCAGGTCGGGTTCGAGAGAGGTGGCCATCCGGCGCACCGTCTTGGTCATGAGCTCGGCGTGGGCCGCGTTGGTGGTGGCGCCGGTGCAGAGCGCGGTCCACGTAGTGCCGGGCACGGGCAGATAGATCTGGGTGTCGAAGGTGCACCCCTCGGCCATGAGCCAGGGAAGCGGCTGGTCCCACTCGGTGCGCCCCGCCACCTGCAGCCCGGTCGCCAGATCGGTCTGCATGATCTCCTGAGTGCCCTGTTCGCCCGCCACCAACTGGACGAAGGCTAGGTCGGGCTCGATGGGCGCCGAATCGAACCATGCCAGGGTGAGCGTGCCGATGAAGGGCGGCCCGGCGGCAGAGGCGAACTTCGTCGCGGACACGCAGGCACCGGTCGCGCGGGCCACCGCAGCCACGTCGGCGAGAATGCGCAGGGCTCCGCGCCGTTCCGCGCCGGACAGCCGTCGCGCCCCTTCTTTTTGGACGTCCAGGAGAGCCTCTGTGCTGCGCTGCCAACCCTCGGCGGAGGTGTCGAAAATCGTCCAGTCGTCGGGCACCTCGACCCGAAAGGCGAATGGGGGCAGGACCGCCCGACTTTCGCGGGTCATGATTCCTCACCCCGGAAAGCGGCCGCGAGGGCCTGATCGTGCTCGCCCATCAACTGGCCGATATTCGTGGCCTTCTCTCCCCATGATCCAGTCTTCTGCACAAGGCGCTGGGTGGCATTGTCCCAGTCTTCCCTGAAGTCCTTCAGCGCCGAGGTGATCTCCTCGTACTCCTCGGCGCCGGTCGCCTCGGGAAAGACGGCACCGAATCGGACGGTTTCGGAGACATCCCGAAGTTGGGACCCCAAATTCTGCAATGTCGAGAGCCGTACGCTGAAGTGAGACGAAACCATGCGCATGACCTTGAAGATAGGCAAATCGTATGGAATGCACGCTACCATAGCCATCATCAGGAGTCAGGTCTAGGTTACTGTCACCCCACCCTCAAGGGCGCAGTCGCTTCCGATTGCGACATTTGGGGATTTTTGCTGTCTGATTCAGGGAGGAAACGCGCGTGCCCGTGCTGGAATTCCCCGCCGCCACGTTCGTTGTGGCAGGCGATCCCGAGTCGATCAGAGACACGGCCCGCTCCTATAGCACCTTCTCGACCCTCACCGGTCAGGCCGCGAGCGACATGCGCCGGCTCAGCTCCGACGAATGGGTCGGCTCCGAAGGAGATCTTTTCCGCAGCGGCCTGAATGAGCTGCCCTCGCATTTCGACACCGCACACCAGGCTTTCGGTCAGGTCTCCACAGCCCTTTCGGGCTTCGCCGCCGAACTGGAATCGGCGAAGTCGCGGATGAGTGGCTTATCCTCCGACGCCCAGGTGACCTTCGAGGCGTTAAAAGCGGCCCGAAATTCCCGTTCCGATCTCCAGCCTCCCCACCAGGACGACGAGGCCGACGGCTACGCGGCCTCGATGACCGCGTACGAGCAGCAGAAGAACAGTCTGAACGTCCGGGTCAACGGGCTGGAGGCCGACTGGCAACGGCACCTCGTCAGTGCCACCGCCCTCCGCAACGAGGCACGGGAGGCGGCCGGCCGGGCCGCGAACTCCATCCGCGCCGCCGGCCGCACCTCGCCCACCGCCGATCAGAATTTCCTGGAACGCAACCTGGAGAAGGCCGATACCTGGGTCTCCACGCGGCTCGCCGAACTTAAGAGCTTCATCGCCGACCGGGCGGTGATGTTCCGCGGGATCGCGAAGGCGCTGAAGGCTGTCGGCGCGGCCCTGATGGCGGTCGCGGCCGTTGCCATGGTCCTGGCCGCATTCGTCCCGGTCCTCGGCTGGCTCGCAGAGTTCCCCCTGGCTGGCATGTTCGCGGTGGGCGGCGCCCTGTACGGGACCGGGGACGCGCTGAATACCACCGTCGACTGGGCTGAAGGCAAGATCACCGGACAGGAACTGCTCTTCCGGGGCGGGCTGGCGATCGGGCTAAGTGTGGTCGGGGCGGGGGTTGGCGTCGTCGCGCTCAAAGCAATGGAGAAGGTGGCCCCCACCGTCAAGAAGTGGTTTGACGACGTCATCGAGCGCACCCGACACGACGAAAGGGGCAGCGTCTCCCTCCCCGCGAGCACTGCGCAGGCGATCAGAGATCGCATTAACTATTTAAGATATGAGGGGCCAAAGTCACATGCCGTGCAGCGCCACCTCGAGGTGACTGACGATCAGCTCAAGAAACGCCTTGGCACACCTTTGTATAATCCCGACGGGACGCCACAGTTAAAATACGATTTCGTCCAGACCAAAGACCGTATCGACCCTATGAACCCCGGAAACCCGGGATTCGATGGGGTCCATCCCGGCAAAAAACACCAGTGCTTCCCCTATGCCACGAGGTTCAACGACGCCAGTGATTTCGTCTTTGTAGACAAAGAACTTCGCCAGAAGGTAATCGAGACCGGAGTGCTGGAACAGAAGGTCCCCCTGAAGGAAATCTTCAAGGACGGCTGGGATGGCAAATTCACGGGCTACTACATCAATCCCAAAAACCCGACAGAGTATCTACCGGCGGATTTTTCAACTGGGAAAATCGTCGCCGTATACAAGCGCGACGCCCAAGGGGACCCATTCCTATATACTATGTATCCGGACCCTCTTGGATCCCCCTGACGTAAAGGTGGAAAAATGACCCTGAGCAAGGAGCTGGACACGTTCATCGGCTCGATGTTGCATATTGAGCTGGCCGACAACTTGGCGGACGCGAAAGAAGTCCTCGACGACGGGCCTGCGGCGCATGCGGTAGTAGTGAAGGACGGCCTGCGGCAACTGATCGCGGAGCACACCCTGACCGCCCGTGATTGGTTCTATCTGACCGGCGTTGGATTCGACACCGACGAAGAGCTCTATGTATACCTTCAGAGAGTTCTGGAATTCCTCACCGGAGTCAGGACTACTCCGCCGGACCTTCCAGACTGAGGCGCAGCTCACCGCGAGCAGTCATCCCGACCACTGCCTAGCCAGTTCCACCGCCCACCCATAAGCGTTGAAAAGACCGAGAATCAAGGGGCCGCAGGCGATCAGCAGAACGAGTTCGAGCCGATCGACCTGCTTACTCACCCGGATTCGTGTGATCTCACTCAGCCGCACGGTCGCACACGCAGCCAGCAGCACGGCGGCACCCACGGCGACAACGAGCGAAACGAGGGGATTACTCGCCTGCCAAATCACGGTCGTAGCGGCGACGAACATCCCCACGGCCCCAGCGGTCACGAGTACCCTGACCTGACCGGCGTGGCTGTACGCTCGAGCGCGCAGCCACAGCACCGCCGCCAGCGTCACAGCGCAGATCATGCCCCACACGCCCGGTGCGAGCGCGAGCATCCAGAGTTCGAAGACGGTCGGCACCGCGAGCCCGACCAGAAGCCACGTCAGGTATTCACGGGCTCGCGCCGCCAGGTCCCTGACCTCGCTCCTGCGCGTCGGGCCACCGGCGGACACTTTGTCGGCGACACGGCCGAGGCCGGTCGTCTCCGCGGCCAGCCGAGGCAGGAAGGCGATGCCGACCACCACCGCCAGCGCGCCGATCGCAGCCGCCCGGTATGGGCCGAGCCCGACCGCGCTCAGCCCGGCCCACCCCGCCATTCCGACCGCCGCGACCGCCGTCACGAGGAAGACCGCGGCCAGCCTCAGGCCGAGCCGGAAGGCTCCGATCGCGACGCCCGCCGCGAGCAGGGCGCCGACGCAGAACTGGGCAGACGCACCGAGATTGGCCAGGCCGGCCACGACCGCCCCCAGCGAGGCGGCAATCGTCGTCAATGCGAACGCCAGGCTGCTCGCGATGGCGGTCCGGCCCGATCGAAGTGCCGCGCCCCCGGTAACGGCGAGCGTGAGCGCGGCGAACGCGAGGATCACGACGTTCCCCACAGCGGCGCCGTACCGCATCACGAGCACCGGCCCGAACAACCCGAGCCAGATCCCTAGCAGCACCGTGGCCGCGTGGCGTGTGCGATCAGGTGTCCACGCCCCCGGGTCGGCGTCGGCGACGGCCGCGGCCTCCTCGGCGACGTCTTCGGCGAAGGGCGCCAGCGAGCCGTCGCCGGACGGGTGCAGGTAGAGGATCTCGCCGTCGAGGATCCCGGCCGAGCCGAGGCCGTCGTGCGGGGCGAGCGGTCCCTTGACCGGATGAATCAGGTTCCATTCACGCGGCTGATCGAGGCTGTTTCCCCCTGCCAGCCGAATCAGTTCGATGACGGGCGTATTGCCCGGAACGGACAAGTCGACGCGAAAGTCTGGCCCGGAAACGGTAATCCGGGTCATTGTGGTAGCGGCTACCACGAATCCCCACATTCTCCACGTAAGTAGTGCATGATTAACATGACACGGTTCATAGAATATTAGGCGATCTTGCCTGCTTATGGAGAATCATGGGTCACGAGGTCGTGCACCGTCCGGCACGTATTTGGCCGACCGAAATTCCCGCTGGCGTGGAAGAGCTCGCCCGCCCGCCGGTGCCCTCACCGCCACCGGGACCCATGCAGGCCGTGATGCAGGTCGCGATGCCCGTGCTCGGCGGCCTCGGCATGGTCGTCTTCGTGTTCGCCGGCCGGAATCCCCTGCTCATGGTGGGTGGCCTGGTGTTGGTCCTGGCCATGATCGGAGGCGGGGTGGGGATGCTCGTCGCCCAGCGCACCGGAACCCGCAGGCGCGCGGCCATGGCACGTGAGCAGTATCTGGCCTACCTGGAGGACCTCCGGGAGAAACTCCGGAATGCGGCACGGGCGCAAAGCGAGGCGGCCGCCACCATTCATCCCACACCGGGCGCATTATTGCATTTCGCCCGCCACCCGGCCCGCCGGTGGGAACGGCGCCCCGGGGACCCCGATTTCCTCGACCTGCGAATCGGGCTGGGCGACGTGCCGCGTGCGCTGCGCGCGGTCATGCGGCGGAACCAGAACCCGCTGGAGGAACACGACGCCGTATGTCAGCGGGCCGCCGAACGAATTGTTGCGAATTACACCGTTCTGCACCATCAACCGATCGCCGTCCCGATGCGGGACTCCGGCGTGGTGTCGATCGTCGGCACGGTGGATCACACCCGTTTGGTCGCACGGTTGCTGATCGCGCAACTGGCGGTCTCGCACGCGCCCGGCGAGGTGCGCCTGGCCCTCTGCTTCGCCCGGGAGGCGGAGCCCGCCTGGCGCTGGACGAAGTGGCTGCCGCACTGCCTCGCACCGGACGCCAGGGGCGCTCAGCCACCGCGCTACATCGCCGACTCCCCGGACAAGCTGAAGACGCTGCTGCGGCAGGAGTACGCCGAGCGCGCCGCCCAGGTGGATCGTTCCGCCCGGCTCGGCAGTAAGGCGGTCCCGCGAGACCGCCTGGTGATCGTGGTCGACGAGGCCGGTCTCGGGGAGCGCCCCGACCTGCGGCCCGACGATCAGACCCGGTCCCTGGCCGACCTGGGAATCTGCGTGGTCCACCTGGTCGGTGAGCGCCGCGACGAGCCCGGCCAGGTGGACGTACGCGTGTCGATCGGCGAGACCGCCGAGGTGGCGGTCCTGCGGCCGGCCTCGAACGCACCCGTGTCCTCCGTCACCCGGCTCGACGTACTGAGCGTGGCCGAGGCGGAGACGCTGGCCCGGGCGCTCGCGCCGCTGCGCCTTGACCACGGCGCCGCCAGCGCGGAGGAGCCGCTCGTGGTCGATCTCGACCTGCCCCGGCTGCTCGGCGGGGAGGCTGGTGCGGATCCGCCGATCCGGTGGCAGCCGCGTCCGCTGGCCGATTTCCTGCGTGTGCCCATCGGCGTCACTGCCGACGGTTCGCCGCTGCTCCTGGACCTGAAGGAGAACGCGCTGGGCGGCATGGGTCCCCACGGGATCTGCATCGGCGCCACCGGGTCGGGCAAGAGCGAGCTGCTGCGCACGCTGGTGCTGGCGCTGGCCATGACACACCCACCCGAACGGCTGGCCTTCGTCCTGGTGGACTACAAGGGCGGCGCCGCCTTCGCCGGGCTCGGCGAGCTGCCGCACACGGCCGGATTCATCACGAACCTGTCGGATGGCAGCGAGGCGGCGGATCCGTCCGGACCGGCCGCGGTCGGCGGCGGGTTCGCCCCGAACGCCGAGCTGGTGGATCGCATGTACGAGGCGTTGTCCGGCGAGATGCGACGCCGCCAGCAGATCCTCATGGCCGCCGGGAACCTGCCGAACGTGGTGGAGTACAACCGGCGGCTCGACGCTGGCCTGCTGACCGAGCCGCTGCCGAATCTGCTCGTCGTCGTGGACGAGTTCGCCGAACTGCTCGACGCCAAGCCCGAGTTCATCGGCCTGTTCGACCGGATCGGCCGCATCGGCCGTTCCATCGGCATGCATCTGCTGCTGTCGGCCCAGCGGCTGGAGGAGGGACGGCTACGCGGCCTCGAAAGTTGTATCTCCTACCGCCTCGGCCTGCGGACCTTCACCGCCGCGGAGAGCCGGGCGGTCCTCGGCGTGCCCGATGCGCACCAGCTACCGCCAGTGGCGGGATCCGCTTATCTCAAGGTCGACCCGAACGTGTTCCAGCGGTTCAAGGCCGCGTACGTCTCGGGGCCGTACCGACAAGGGCGGCCCGCACCGGCGGAGGACCGTGTCCCGATCACGGAGTTCCCCACCTACTACCGAGAACCGGCCTCTCCCCGGGCAGCGGGGGAGGCGCGGCCGGAGACTGCGGTGGGGACGGCCGACGCTCCGAGTGTGCTGAGTGTCGCGGTCAGCCGTCTGGCCGCCCGAGGCGGGAATGTCCATCAGGTCTGGCTGTCGCCGCTCCCAACGGCGCTGCCCCTGGACGCGGTTGCCGGACGGCCCTATCAGGACGAGCGGTTGGGACTGCGAGTGGCCCGGCAGCTGCCGCTCCGGGTGCCGCTCGGGCTGCTCGACCTGCCGGCCGAGCAGCGGCAGGAGACCTGGACGCACGACTTCTCCGGTTCCGGCGGCCATCTGGCCATCCTGGGCGCGCCCCAGAGCGGTAAGAGCATGCTGCTGCGCACCCTGATATTGAGCGCGGCGCTGACCCACAAGCCGGGCGAGGTCGCCTTCCACTGCGTGGACTTCGGCGGGGGCACGCTGTCGAAACTGGCGGACCTGCCCCACGTCGGCACCGTGTGCGGACGTCTCGACCCGCAACGTGTCCGCAGAACCGTTGCCGAGGCCGCATCCCAGTTGGAGGAGCGCGAACGGGTGTTCGCCCGGCGGGGAATTGACTCGGCGGAGACTATGCGCGCCATGTGGCACGCAGGTGAGCTGCCGGAACTGCCGTACGTCGATCTCTTCCTGGTGATTGACAACTACATGACCATCAAGAATGACTACGAGGATCTGGGCGACCTGCTCGCCGAGATCGCCGCCCGAGGGCTGGGCTACGGAATCCATCTGGTGCTGACCGCCGCCCGCTGGCACGATCTGCGCGGCAACCTGCAAACCGCCATCGGCGGCCGAATAGAGTTGCGGCTCAACGACCCGATGGACTCCATCATCTCCCGCAAACAGGTCGAACTCCTCCGATCCGATCAACGTGGCCGGTGCGTGACCATCGACGCCAGGATGGTCCAGATCGCCCTGCCACGGGTCGACGCGATCGCCGCGACCGCCGACCTGTCCGACGCGCTGACGTGGGCTTGCGGCCAGATCAACCGAAGCTGGCCGGGGCCTCGAGTGCCGCCGGTGCGGTTGCTGCCGGAACGGGTGGAACACGCCCGGCTCGCCCCGCCGTCAGCGGGCGGCCGAGTCGTCCTGGGCATCGGAGAAAACGACCTACGCCCGGTAGAACTTGACCTCTTCGGAGCCGACGGTCATCTGCTGGTCTTCGGCGAGGGTGGCGCCGGTAAGACCTCGGTGCTGATGACCCTAATCCGCTCACTCATGGCGGCGCACACCGATGACGATGTCGTCTTCGCGATCTTCGATCCGCGGCGCACGCTGCTAGGGTTCGTCCCGGAGGCATACGTGGGCGCTTACGCCGGGACTCCCGACCAGGCTGCGGGACTGGCCGCTGGCCTGGCGCAGGAACTCAAGGCGCGACTGCCCCCCGATGACATCACCCCTGAGCAACTGCGGGCCCGAGCGTGGTGGCGAGGGCCTCAGATGATCGTGGTCGTCGACGACTACGAACTCCTGGTCGGTTCCGGCAATCCACTCACCCCCCTGCTGGAATATCTGCCGCAGGCGCGGGACCTCGGCCTGCACGTCATGGTGGCTCGGCATAGCGGCGGGGTGGGACGCGCGCTGTTCGAGCCGTTCCTGCAGCGGCTGCGCGAACTCGGAGCGGCCGGGCTGGTTCTGCGCGGAGATCGTCAGGAAGGCCAGCTCTGGCCGGGGGTATGGCCCTCGAGCCAGCCAAACGGACGCGGTCACCTGGTCCGCCGTGGTCATCGGCCACTGCTCGTTCAGGTCGCACATCTGGACGAGCAGCCCCAAGTTTGAGCGGCGAACTATGTGGTGGATACCGCGGTTCCTGGTCAATGCCAGGGGGGATGATGTTCCCCCACTTCCGTGGAGTCGCTTTGCTTGACTTGGGTGCCATGGACCCCCAGGAGAGGTGGGCATGCCACGCAAGGGCTACCCCTCGGAGTTCCGCCGCAAGGTGCTGGACCTGGTCGAGGCCGGACGGCCCGTCCGGGATGTCGCCCGTGATCTGGGGATCAGTGAGCAGACGATCTATGTCTGGCGCAAGCAGGACCTGATCGACACCGGCCGCTTACCCGGAGCGACCACGACCGAGCAGGCCGAACTGCTGGCGGCCCGCAAGCGGATCCGGGAACTGGAGACCGAACTGGCCGTCACCCGCCGGGCGATCGAGCTGGTGCGGGAGGTGGTGCCCCCAAAAGACGGTTCGAAGCGATCGCGGTGATGGCCGATGAGGGTCTGCCAGTTCAGGTCGCCTGCCGGGTGCTGAACGTCTCCGAATCGGGCTACTTCGCCTGGCGAGGTCGGCCGCCTTCGCCTAGATCGCTGCGGCACGCGTGGCTGAGCGAGCGGATCCGGCAGATCCACGCCGCCTCCCGCGGCACCTACGGATCGCGGCGCGTCCACGCCGAACTCACACTCGGCAGCGGCCTGATCGTCGCCTACCACACCGTCGAGATGCTGATGCAGCGCGAAGGCATCCGAGGCCTGCCCGGCACCCCGCGACGGCGCCGGCCACCCCAGCAGGTCCCCACCGCCGCCGACATGGTCGACCGGGACTTCCACCGAGACGCACCCAACATGCTGTGGGTCACCGACATCACCGAGCACCACACCCGCGAGGGCAAGGTCTACTGCTGCGTCGTCCTGGACGTCTACTCCCGCCGCGTCGTGGGCTGGTCAATCGACTCCACCCAGACCTCGGCGCTGGTCACCAACGCACTCGGCATGGCCGTCCACAACCGCACACCGCAAACCCGGCGGGCTCATCCACTCCGATCACGGGACGCAGTTCACCTCCTGGGCGTTCACCCGCCGCGCCCGCGAATCCAGGCTCATCCCCTCCATGGGATCCATCGGCGACTGCTTCGACAACGCCGTCATCGAGTCCTTCTGGGGCCGCAGGCAGGTCGAACTCCTCAACCGCCGGCGCTGGAAAACCCGCATCGAACTCGCCAACGCGATCTTCGAATACCTCGAGATCTTCCACAACCGCCAACGCCGCCACAGCGCCCTCGGCATGCGCACACCCGTCGAATACGAGATGCTCTACCCAACCCGCCTACCGGCATAAAGTCCAGCGAGACGACTCCACCCAACACGGGGAACATCAGAGCCTCCATCAGACCCGGACCGCTTCACCCTGGATAAGAGGGGTTATGCGGGGAGTTAGCAGTCGCCGGATTGACGTTGGTCACGCCACCTCGGGGGCGGCTGGGGATTCCCCGGCGTGGATAAGGCAACCGGTTGAGGAGTCAATGAGCCAGCCGGGCGGCCACACGTGTGGGCGTGCGGGGTCGTCGGCGCGGCATCCTTCCAAGTGCACGCGATCGTGGAAGACCGCATCGGTGAAGTCGCCGCGCCCGCCGAAGGTCGCGCCGCGGAAGATGGCATCGCTGGCGAAGACCGTCTCCAGAAACCAGGCGTCTCCCCCCAAGGTGGCGTCGGTGAACCATGCGTGGCCGGTGAAGGTGGCGCCGCCAAAAACGGCGATCTCGGTGATCACCGCATCGCCGAAGTAGGCACCGCCCAGGATCCGCTTTCTGATGAAGGTGGCGCGCCGCACGTGGCAGCCGTGGAAATTCCAATCGATCAACGCCGCATCGGTCAGGTCGATACTGATGCCGGACCAGAATCGGAGCTTAGACGACGTCACTGCCAACGGCAGCTCAACTGCTGCGGCGGCTGCGGTGAGGCACAGATGCTGGTTGAGGATGCGCTGAGCCGCCAACCGTACCTGCCGCTCCTCACGCGCGGCATGTGCGACCTGGGGCTCGGCCTCTTCCCCCGGCATCTCATAAGGCATCCGCAGATAGGCGCAAATGACCTCGACGATGCTCTGACGATGAGACACGTGGTTGTCGGCCAGGCGCTCCAGCGCGTACAAGCCGGCCAGCCGCACTGCGGCCTTATCCGATCCGAGCTGATCGGCGGCCTTGGTATACAGCTCTGTGATCCTCCTCTCAGTCGCGTCGTAGTCGCCCAGCGCGGTGGCGATCTCTTGATGACGCTGCCTCCGGAAAGCCAGCAACAACCCCACCGCCGCCCCGGCCCCCGCACCGGCGGCCAGCCCCGTTCGTACCGCCTCCATCTGAAGCCTCGCCCGTTCGGCACCGGGCGGCACCTGATCAGCCGTCCCCAGCAGCGCGGCCGTGACCACCCAGATCGCCGCTCCGGCCACCAACCCAGCGACCACCATCCATACCCCGGCCGCTAGCGGTCTCAGACGCGGCTGGGACATAGGACGTCGCCAACGCGAGACCAACCACCGCCGAGCCTGCGGCCTCCACCTACCACCCGAGCTCCCCGGCTCAACGAAGGTCATACGACCACAATCACTGCTTCACTACCCCCTGCATAGATCCCGCCGCGGGCCTCGGCGTGGTTCTTGCTGTCGCCGGAACAGCGCGGCAGGGGTCGAATGAGGGACTGAGTTTGCTGACCGGCCTCGGAATGATCAGGCGCCCGAGTACAGGCCGGGCACGACGCAGTCCTTATCGGGGCGGCCAACTGATCGCCACCTCCGAGCAGCAGCACCCGGTCGGCGCCGAGGCGGTGCCCACACGAGCCAGGGTCTCTGCACTTGCCTGGCCATTTGATGACCAGGGCCAGGCCCATCTCGACCTCTTGAAGCGTCGCTTGTGTGATCGATGCCGTCACGATCGCCGGATTTGTGTTTCTCCGTTTAAGGAGGAAGGTGATGACGATGGGTGAGAGTCATCCAGTGGTCTACAAGCGGTGTGGTTGCACCGGGCGGAGCGGGTGTCCCAGGTTGGCCGAGGACGGGCACGGTTCGTGGTATTTCGCCGTGCAGGTTCAGGGCCTGTCGGGGCAGCGGGAGCGTATGCGGCGGCGCGGATACGCAAGCGCGGCGGAAGCCGAACAAGCCGGGCTGCAGGTGATCGCGGCCGAACATGGTGGGGGCATCGGGGCGGCATGCACCGTGGCGCAGTGGCTCCGGTATTGGCTGGCTACGGATCAGGGCATCCGGCCGAGGACGCGTCAGGGGTATGCGGATCACGTCCGTTTGCATCTGCTCCCGGCGTTGGGGCGGATCAGGCTGGCGGAGCTGTCCTTCCGTGATGTGCGGCGGATGTTCATGGTGTTGGCCGGGCGCCGGAACCGGTATGGCAGGCCGTTGGCGGCGGCGTCGCTGGAGCGGATCCGTGCCACGTTGCGGGCGGCGCTGAACGAGGCCGTCCGGGAAGGGCTGATCGACGCCAATCCCGCTCGTGGGTTGCGGTTGCCTGCCGCGCCGCGTCCGAGGGCGCAGGTGTGGACCGATCGGCGGGTGGCGGTGTGGAGGGCGACCGGTGAGAGGCCGACTGTGGCGGTTTGGACGGTGCCGCAGCTGGTGGACTTCTTGGACAGCATCCGGGGCGACGCCTTGTTCCCGCTGTGGTGGCTGGCGGCGCTGCGTGGGCTTCGCCGGGGGGAACTCGCCGGCCTGCGCTGGGTGGATCTCAGCCTGCAGACTGCCGAACTCGACGTGGTGCGGCAGCTGGTGCAGGTCGGTGGAAGGCTCGTGTTCTTCCCACCGAAGAGCCAGGCCAGTAGACGCACGGTCGCGCTGGATCCGCAAACGGTCCGGCTACTGCGCCGCCACGAACGCGAGCAGCGAACGGAGGGAAGGTTCTGCGACGGCAGGGCGCAGGTCTTCACTCGGATGGACGGCAGCCCGGTGGCGCCGGACTACCTCACCTACCGGTTCCATAAGCTGGTTCGAGAGAGCGGGCTGCCACCGGTGCGGCTGCATGACCTGCGGCACGGCGCCTGACGATGGCACTGGCCGCGCACGTGGATCTACCGGTGGTCCAAGACCAGGGGGGCCACGCCAGCATCGTGCTGACCGCTGACACCTACACCTCGGTGTTGCCGGAACTGCAACATGAGGCCGCCAGAGCGACGGCGCGTCTGGTGATGTCAGCGGCCCGCGGAGCTGCCCGGAAGGTGCGCCGGGGGAGGTGCGGGTGGATGACCCAGGTATGACCCATCCGTGTCCCAGGCCATGATCGGGGGATCTTGGACCTGGGAGGACGCGCAGGTCAAGAGTGGTGGGGCGCCAGGGATTCGAACCCTGAACCTACGGATTAAAAGTAGTTGCGTCTCTTGCCGGAATTTATCGGGATCGATCGCGATACGCCGTGCATGCAGGTCAGAGGCTTGCGTACTTGCCGGAATCTATCGCTCTCAACGCTCGGGATCGGGATCGTACGTTCCTGCCGGTCTCCCCTCGGTCTCCCCGGCCGTCGGGAGACCGAGGCGTTCCCGGGGCTTCAGTCCTGCTTCAGCCGGCCGGTCGCGCGGGCCCAGTCGAGGATGTCGGCGAGCCACCACCAGTCGCGGCCGGAGATCTTCCCGGCGGGCTCGGGGAACTTCTCGACGGTCACCCACTCCTTCGAGCGGCGTCGCCACGTGACGACGGTGTCTTGCGTGACGCCGAGCTCGTCGGCGATGCCGTCAATGCCGACGGGAACCCAGGGCGCGCTGGGGCGAGTCGCGGTCATGGGCACATCGTACGGGTCAGACGGGCGCACGTCTGTACAGGGCGCACGTCCGAATCGGGCGACGATCTAGAACGGGCGTACGTCTAAGGTTGACAGGTGTACGCCTGGGACGTACGGTCATCGTGTTGGCACCAGTTAACACGGCGGGCCCGCCCAAGCGACTGCAACGCGAGGACGGACCCTTGACCGGGAAAGGCACTCCCAGCCCATGACCCACCGTACGGGCGTCGACGAAGACGCCACCAGCACCCCCCAGAACGGCACGCCCGACCACCCCGCCCGCGCTCCCTGGCTCACCGGGCCTTGCCCGCCGTGGTGCCGGGAGCAGCACACCGACCTGTCCGTGGCCCCGGCCGACCGGGCGCACGTCGGCCCGTACGCCTCCGTCCCGCTCACGTCGGAGAACTACCCGAAGGGCAGCAAGGCCCCGATCGACCTGATGGCCCGCCTTGAGCAGGGCTACCGCGAGGCCGAGGCCCGCGTCTGCCTGGTCGACAACGAGACCGAGACGCCCCGGTTCCTCACCCTCGACGAGGCCGAGCGCCTGGTCGAGACGCTGACGCAGCAGATCCGCCAGGGAAGGGGCGAAGCATGACCGCCAAGCACACCGATTCGTGCCCGTCCTGGTGCGTCAACGGCGAGCATGGCGTCCAGCCGCTCGCCGGGGACCGGATGCACGTGGTGATGGTCGACGCGCAGCCGCTGCTCACCATGGAGTTCGAGAACTGCGGTTCGGAGTGGGAGCCGTATGAGCTCCTCGTCGAGATGACCCAGCACGTTCGCGAGGTTGAGGCCCGGATCGTCATCGCCTCCACGCTGCCGCTGGACAAGCCCCGCGACATGCAGCTCACCCTCGACCAGGCCGAGCATCACGCCCGGCTCGTCCTGGAGCTGGTGCGCGCGGCCCGGACGAACACGCCGGTCGACTACGCCAACGTGACCGGCTCGGAGGAGCAGCAGTCCTGAGCGTGCAAGAAGCCCCCGCCGACGCGATCGGCGGGGGTTTCGCCTTGCGCGGGGCCGGCTGGTCTTCGCGCTGGCGTCAACCGCGGCGCCCGCTCGAGCATCTCCTGTGCATCCCGATACGCCAGGAGCCGACCGTGCGACGACTCGCCCCCGCCCTCATGCTCGCCTTCGTGCTCGCCCTCGCGGGGTGCGGCGACGACGAAGGGACCGCCCCGGCGGGCGGCAGCGAGGCGTGCAACTCCCCGGAGACCCTGACCAACGACGAGGCGATCTGGTGCGCCTACCAGATCGGCGAGACCTGGTGATGTCCTACGAGGTGGGGAGCGCCTCGCCGTAGGTCAGCGTGTAGCGCTCGGCGCTGAGCACGGACTCGGCGGTCTCGACCGGGCGGCCGTCGAGGTCGTAGTGGGTGCGCGTCAGGACGTGGACGACTGAGCCGGGCGGAACCCGGAGCGCCTCGACCTCCTCGGCGATGGCGATGCGCGCGTCAACCTGGTCGACGCAGCCCGCGATGATGACGCCGATCGAGCGGAACCGGTCGGCGATGCCGAGCAGGTTCTCACTCTTGCCGGGGATCATGACCGGCGTTCCGCCCGTGATGGCCAGCAGCTCCCACGAGACCGTCTTCTCCGACGGAACCCCGTCCACCTCGAAGAGTGACTCGGTGCGGATGACGTCGGGCTCTTCGCCGGCGGGGTCCATCCGGAGCCGTTCGCGCACCGGGCCGGGTGCGACGTCTGGCCGCGACGTGGTCCGTAGGAGGACCTGGTGGCCCTGTTCGGGGAGGTCGAAGACGGCCGATGATCCGGAGTCGGTGAGCCGGAGCGTGAAGTTCCTGACGAGGGTGCGCCTCTTGGGCCGCGCCCTGACGTACGTGCCGCTTCCGGCGCGTGCTTCGGCGAGGCCCTCGGAGACCAAGATCTGGCTCACCTTGAGGGCGACCGAGTTGGACACGCCGTACAGGCGCTGGATCTCGGGCCGGGACGGGAGCTGGTCGCCGGGTTCGAGCTCGCCAGATTCGATCTTCTCGCGTAGCTCTTCGACGATCTTTGCGTACAGGTAAGGGCGATCTTCGGTCACAAAGTACAGCTTGACACCCTGTACCGTCAGCTTGCAAGCTGTAGGAGCAACACAACAGCCTGTACCGACAGCTAGGCGGTTTGATGTTCCCGACGTCGCTCCCCCCTACTGCGGACTCCCCGGCGCTGGCCGCCGCGTGGGCCCGCTCCATCGCCCAAGCGGAGTTCCCGAAGTTCGCCGACGCCGCTGAGGACCTGGCCCGTGACCTCGTCTCGCAGGCCATCCCCGCGCAGCCGCCGCCCGGCGGTCACCACGTTCAGCTCCAGGTCGGCCTCACCGACGAGGGGCGGTTGCGGGTCGAGGTCCACGCCCCGTTCGCCACCAGCCGTGGCGGTGCGGAGTGGGCCAGCCTCTACAGCCTGACCAAGTCGTTCGAGACCACCAACGGCGCCGACGGGCACCACGCCTGGGCCGAGCTCGGGGAGGCGGTGTGAAGGCGGACGACGACGAGCTGTTCATCCCGGAGGGCAAGGCGCTCAAGGCGATCGAGTCGGCGGACATCAAGCCCGGCGACCGGGTCGTGGTCGAGCAGCTCCTCAAGGACCCGGACGCGATCGTCCCGAGCGACGCCCCCGCCTCGATCGTCGGCCGGAAGGCCCGCGTCCTGCGGGTCTCGGCGAACAAGCGGACCGCCCGGATCCAGATCGAGCAGGTGGGTTCGATCCACACGCTCGTGGCCGCCGGCCTCCGCGCGATCTCCGAGGACGACAAGCCGTGAGCGGCCAGGAGGACGACCAGAGCGCCGCGCTGGCGACGACGAACCAGACCGGTAAGCCGCCGTTCGCGATCGATCCGAGCGAGTGGCCGACCGAGGCCGACGCCATCGTCGACCGCTACCTGACCACCTGAAGCGCCTGCCGACCACGAGCCCCCGCAGTGGAAGGCAGGCAGGGCCCGGTCCTCCGGCTACGCAGCCAGGGACAGGAGGGCCGGGCCCCCAAGACGACGACACAGCCCCGAGAGGAGCAACACGTGGACCAGAGCAGCGCGGCCGGAGGGGACACCACGGCGACGCCGAAGTCCACCGGACCGTGCCCGTCCTGGTGCGCCCGCCACGCCCACTCCGGCATGGGCGAGCAGCACCACTTCCGGATGATCGGCGGCTGGCACGACGACAACGACGTCAGCGTCGAGCTCGTGCTTGAGCAGGAGCTCGGCGAGGGCGAGGAGCCCGTCGTCCGCGTCCTGTACGGCCCGGACTGGGCGAAGACCGAGCACGTCGACCTGACCGGCCGCGCCGCCGCCGGGCTCGCCGAGGCGCTCGCGTTGATGCCGCCGGGCAAGCTCCCCCAGTTCGCCGAGGGCCTGCGCCGCGCTGGCGCCGCACTCACCACGGGTTAGCCGCCGGCTGACCCGCTGACGGCCCCCGACAGGGAATCCGACCTCCCGGCCGAGGGCCTCCCCAGACAACCTGACGAAAGCAGGAGTCCGAGTGAAGACAGAGGTACACCCCAGGCCGCCCGCCGCGCCAGAGAACGCGCGTTCGGTCGAGGCGGCCGAGAGCGTGGCCACGCGCAGGGCCGCGAAGATCGTCGTCAGCGTCATCGCGATCGTCGCCGCGTACGTGTCGTTCCGCCACCAGTTCGGCCTGGCCCGGCTCGCCGGTGACTCGGCGGAACTGGCGTGGACGCTGCCCGTCCTGATCGACGGCATGATCGCCATGGCGTCGCTGGTGATGCTCGACTCGTCTCGGCGCGGACTGTCCACGCCGTGGCTCGCCCGGGTCGCGCTGGTCCTGGGGACGGTGGCCACCCTGGTGGCGAACGTGGCCCACGGGTGGCCGGGCGGGCTCACATATCGCGTGATCAGCGGGGTGGCCCCGGTGGTCCTCGTGATCGCCGTCGAGCTGCTGATGGGGATGCTCCGTCGCTCCGTCGTCGCCCCGCCCGTCGAGGTCGTCGACCAGGCCCCGGCCGACCCGGAGCCGGTCACGGTCGAGGAACCGCCTGCTCCGGAGCCCGTCCCGAGGACGGCCGACGAGGCGGCCCGGCTCGCCTACGAGGCGTCCGTGGTCGACGGTAAGCCGATCTCCGAGCGCGGTCTGGCCAGCCAGTTCAACCTCAACCGGCACGCCGCCGGTCGTGTGATCGCTGCGGTGGTCACGGACGCGGTCCGTGCGTACTCGCTGACGCACAACGGGGAGCTCCCTCCGGCCGCCGACCTGACCGCCCGGTTCGGCATCACCGCCAAGCGAGCCACGGACCTGGTCATGGCGGCCTACGAGGTCGACCCGGCGCACGGCCCCGAGGCCGCCGACCCCGAAGAGCGGATGGTCCGGCCGGAGCTGAACGGGGCGGCGGCCTGATGAAGATCCGTGTGAAGAGCTTCGGCTTCGGCCACGGCGCGCAGCCCGAGGCCGACATGACGTTCGACGCGCGGCGCGTGCTGCGCAACCCGCACCACGACCCGGCGATGCGCGAGCTGACCGGTCTCGACTGGGCCGTCCGCGAGCACGTCGCCAAGACGCCCGGAGCCGTCGGGATCGCCGTCCACCTCGCGGTCGGCGCGCGGCACCTCGCGTGGGAGACCGGCCGGGACATCGACGTCGCGGTCGGCTGCGCCGGCGGGCGTCACCGGGCGGTCGCCCTGGCGGAGATGGTCGCGGCCGAGGTGCGCAAGCTCGGCGACTTCGAGGTGACCGTCGAGCACCTACACGTGGACCGGCCGCTGCTGCCGCTCTCGGCTCACCGGGAGGTGCGGTGAAGCGCTGGGAGTACCACGTCGAAGTCACCCGCCCGCCCCTCGGCAAGCAGCCCCTCGACGAGCTCGGCGAAGCCGGTTGGGAGCTGGTCGCGGTCGCCATCCGCGGCGAGCACGGCAGCTTCATCTACACCTTCAAGAGGGAGTTGGCGTGACCGAGCGCGACCTTCGCCCTGTCCGGGACCCGGAGCAGGCGCCGCCTCTCCCCGTTCCGGCCCAGGGCGGGGAGCTCGACAGAGTCGTCTACGCCGCCGAGGTGGTCGACGACGAGGTCGAGGTCGAGGCCACCGACGAGAAGGGCCGACGTCTCCCGGCCCGGATCGTCGGTAAGGCCGCGGCGACCCGGGGGCCTGAAGACGGCCCCACCGTGGGCCGCCGGGTGCTGAGCGTCGGCGTGACGATCGCGATGGGCTGGTTCTCCTGGCTGTTCCGGGCGGGGGACGCCGCCACGTACGGCGTCTATCGCAGGCAGATCAAGGCCGCCGAGGCGGTAGGCGACCGCGAGGCCCTGACCCACTGGCTGACGCTGAAGGACACGGCGGCGAACTCCCGGCACGCCCGGGTGATGGACCTGCCGGCCAAGGCGTTCGGGGTCGCCCGGGTGCTGGTCGGCGGGTGCCTCGGCCTGGTCGTGCTGATGGTGCTGACCGCGACGCTGGTGTGGGCGGTCGGGGCTGGCGAGTTCACTGCGGTCTTCTCGTGGGTGGCGACGGCGCTGCGCTGGTTCTTCTGGACGGTCGCGTTCCTGTCGACGCCCGCACTGATCGCCTTCCCGTTCGCGGTGCTGTTCGCCGCCTACCGGGAGGGCAGCCGCCGGGGCGCGACGCCGACATGGCTGGCCACCTCGGCTGACCTGGACATCGACATCGAGATCGACGAGACGACGATCGCTCGGGCGCTCGGCGCGCTGCGCATCCCGCAGATCACCGCGTACCTGAAGGAGGGCCTGCCGCTCCAGTTCATCGTCACGGCCCGCCGTGACGGGCGCGGTACGTACGCCGAGGTGCGGCTCCCGGCCGGTGTGACCGCCGACTCGGTCGCCCGTCGCCGCGCTCAACTGGCCACCGGCCTCTACCGGCTGGCGAAGGAGGTGTGGCCGGGGACCGGCTCCGAGGCCGGAATCTTGAAGCTGTGGATCGCGGACAAGGGCGCTCTCGCCGAGGGGGCCGGGCCGTACCCACTGCTCACCGAGGGGACGGTCGACGTCTTCGAGGGGGTGCCGCTCGGTAAGACGCTGCGCGGCGACCCGGTCACGGCTCCGCTGATGGAGCGCAACACGATCGCGGGTGGTCAGCCGGGTCAGGGCAAGTCGTCGCTCGCGCGGTGCATCTGCGCCGGGTGGATCCTCGACCCGACGGCCGAGCTGTGGATCGGCGTCCCCGACACGAACTACGACTTCGAGCTGTTCAAGCGCCGGTGCGCCCGCTACGTGATGGGCAACGAGCTCCACCACTTCAAGCAGATCCGGGACGACCTGCTCGACCTGGAAGCCGAGGTCCAGAAGCGCGGCCAACTTCTCATTGACCACGAGGAGCCGCAAGTCACGCGGAAGCTCGCCGACGCCGGGATCGGTCTGCACCCGCTGCTCTACCTGCTGGAAGAGGCGCACCTGGCGATCCAGCACAAGAAGTACGGCAAGGAGATCTCGCAACTCCTGATCGACATCGTCCGCCTCGGCCGTAAGCGCGGCATTCACGTCATCGTCTCGACCCAGGCGCCGACGAAGGACAGCATGCCGCGCGACGTCACGCGGAACTGCTCCAACGGCTGCGCGTTCTACGTCGGCGACCACGTCGCGAACGACGCGCTGCTCGGGCAGGGCGCCTACGCGGCCGGCCACCGGGCGACCGAGCTGATCCCGGGCGTCGACCGGGGCACGGCGGTCTGTAAGGGCATCACGGGCGAGCGGTCGGAGATCGTCCAGATCTACTTCATCTCCATCACCAAGGGTCGCGACGAGCTGACGCCCATCGTCGAGCGGTCGCTCGCGCTGCTGGAGGCGCGGGGTTCGGGAGTCCCCGGGACGGACCGCCCACAGCCGGAGCCCGAGGCACCCCGTGACCTCCTGGAGGACCTGGCGGCGGTGCTCGGCGACGAGCCGACCACGGCAGCGGACCTGCCCGCGCTGCTGGCCGCACACGCCCCCGGCTGGGCTCTGTACAAGTCGATGACCGGCGTCGGTCTCCGGGCGCTGCTCTCCGAGTCTTACGGCGTCCGGGTGCCGTCGACCGGCAACAAGTGGCCGGTCTCCAAGGCCCTGATCCTCGACGCCCTGGCGGCCCGCCTCGACCTCGATGAGGACGAGGAGGACGGCAGTTAGTTAGGTCCGCCCGGTGTCCCCTGAGGCGCTCTCAGGGGCCGTTTCAGGGGCTCGCCGGGCCGGGGCTAACTCACCTAACTACCTAACTTCCCGCAGCTCAGCGGCGGTTATAGGCCGCTGATGGCTGGAGTTAGGAACCTAACTCGATCTGCTCGACCTAACTCACTCCGAAGGGACCCAGGATGCCCCCCAAGACTCGCTCGACGACGGCCCGGAAACCGGCCGTCAGGAAGGCGCCGGCGAAGCGGAAGAAGGCCCGCCGCAAGATCGTGAAGGCGAGGATCACGATCGCCCTGTTCCGCTGCAAGACGTGCAGGCGCGGCTACAACTGGCCGTTCGGCCATGTCTGCATGGTCGGCGCCACGCCCGCACAGCGCGCCGCCGCGCTGAAGAACATCGCCCTCGCCCGCAAGGCCAAGGCCCAGAAGCGGCGGTGGTGGTGATGGAGACCATCGGCGTACTGCTGTTCGTCCTCATCGTCATCGCCGTCTTCTACCGGGCGACCGTGAGCAACCCGCTCAAGCGCTGCGGCCGATGCAAGGGCAAGGGCACCATCCCGAGCACCGTCCTGTCGGGCCGCTATCGGGTCTGCCCGCGCTGCACCCGCAAGGGCGAGGTCCGCGCGTGGGGCGGTGGTTCCGAATGACCATCGTCGCGAACGACATCACGCAGTGGCCGCCGGGCACCGTGGCCCGCTACCTGACGGTCGTCAAGGCGATCGTCACCCTGTCCGAGCACGCGGGCTGGGTCCGCCTGCCGGACGTCTTCACCGAGCACCGCGCCGAGTGCTCCGGCTGCGGCGACCACGAGACGTGGAGCTGGCGGTTCAACATGGCCGCCCACGAGGAGGGCCGCCGCCAAGACCCCCACGTCGCCGAGCTGAAGGCCAAGGGCGTGAAGCAGGGCCGCGAGTGGTCCCAGGCCCACGCCGAGAGATGCCGGGCGCTGCCCCGGCCGCAGGCCAGCCAGTAACACCCCCAACCACACGAAGGAGAGCACTGTGCCCACGAACGAAGTCAGCGGCGGCTACACGCCCATCATGGTCGGCCGGGTGGTGGGCAAGTCCCAGCCCGACCTCGACGACGAGCAGGAAACCCCGGAGACCGAGGAGCCCAGCCCGCGCGGCAGGACCCGGAACGTCGTCACCGGGAACGCGAAGGTCGGCGTCCAGGCCGACGTCATCCACGGCGGCGTGAACGTGGTGATGTGGTGAAGGGCCCCGAGGCGCTGCACGGCATCGACTTCAAGGAGCGGCAGGCCCGCGCCGCGATCCCCTACGACCTCGACGACGACGGCCTTCCCCTCAACCCGGTCGAGCGGCACCTCCCCGCCGGGCGCGGCGACCTGTGGGTGTGGGGCGAGCAACGGATGGCGGACGCGGTCGTCACCGCGACGCTCGTCCGGCCCGTGCGGAAGCTGGTCGACCCCGGGCAGCGCGTGGTGCTGATGGTCCGGCGCGGCGACGACGGCACGTGGGCGGCCCCCGGCGGCGGCATGGACCCGGGCGAGACCCCGATCGAAGCGGCCCGGCGCGAGTGCCGAGAGGAGACCGAGCTCGACCTGACCGGCGTGGACGGACAGGAGGGCGAGGCCGAGTACGTCAAGGACCCGCGCGCCGGCCTGAACGCCTGGGCGGTCTCCAACGCGTGCCGGTTCGACCTGGGCGAGGTCGAGGTGTTGCCCGTCGTCCGGGCGTCGGACGACGCCGATGAGGCCGTGTGGGTTCGCGCGGACTCCTTCGACCAGCTCCTCGACGAGCTGGCCGCTTGTGGCGGCGAGCTCTTCCCGGCCCACACGTCGTTCCTCCGGGCCGCGCTCGACGGCGTGATGGTGTAGCCGTGGCCGACCGCACCCACCCCAACGCCCCGCCCGACAAGGACAACCCGATCGACCACGAGGAGTGCGCCGGCCAAGGCTGCCCGGTCGACGGCGGCTCGGGCATGGTGCCCGGCTGGCTCTACACGATCGACTCCTGAGCACGACAAAGCGCCCCCACCCCGGTCCGGAGACCAAGGTGGGGGCGCTTCGCTTTGCCCCGGGGAGAGGGCAACCGCCGCGTGAAGGCGGGGTCAGGGCTACCGGATGGCGGGTGCGGTCATCTGCGGGCCGGCGTGCGGCTCGACGTGGCCGCGCACGTACGCCGAGGCGAGGACGGCGACGAAGCCCATGACGCTGGCCACCTGGACGGCGGACCAGTCGAGGCCGAACGTCGCGCCGAGCGTGAGCAGCGCCTGGGCCAGGCCGAGGATCGCGGCCTGCAGCGACGAGCCGCCGTCGACCGCGCGGGTCGCCCACGCGGTGACGAAGCCGAGGACGGCCGCCGCGGCGGCGTTGACGACCGCGACGGTGGCGTCGTCCCAGTGGAGCCAGAAGGCGACGAGGAACTGAAGGGCCGCGCTGAACAGGCCGAGCAGCAGCGCGGGTTCACGGCCGAAGATCTTCATACGGGACTCCTGTCAGGAGGATGGGCTCGGCGACGGAACCGGCGTCGAGGTACACGAGAACGTCCAGACGGTCGACGTCGTGGCGGCGGCGACGCGCGGACATGACCAGGTCTCGGCGGGCCAGCGGAACACCAGCCGGGCCGGGGTCACGCCGGTCACGGACGGCAGAGTGATGCGCGTCTCGGAGCTCTGGCACTTGCCGTAGACCGACTTCGGCAGCCGGTTCCGCTCCAGGGCCCGCAGGTCGCCGGTGGCCTTGCTGACACAGACGCCGTACGACTTCGCGGGCTCGGGGTCGGCGGCCGAGGCGACGGCCGGGCCGATGAAGGCCAGGCCGAGGACCGCGACGGCAACCAGGGCGAGGATCTTCTTCACGGGGCGATCTCCTCCTTCGGGGGTTCGGGCTCGCTGACGTCGAGGCGGATCGTGATGCCGTCGATGACGGCCCCGACCTTGGCCTCGATCTTCGCTACCAGCGCCTCGACGTCGACCGCCTCGTCACGGGCGGCGAGCGCCTCGGCGAGGGTCTGAATGACGACGGCCTGGGCGTCGAGCCGGGCGAGGATCGCGTCGAGCCGGGCCAGGGCTTCGCGGTGCCTGGCGTAGCCGTCCTTGCCGTAGGCCCAGATCTGCCGGATGCCGGTCTTCGGGTCGAGCGTCTCGCCCTCGGGGAAGATGCCCTCCCGGACGGCCCACAGGTCGCCCCCGAGCTTCTGGGTCAGCCGGGCGTAGACAGCGTCGGCGTACTCCTTCGGGCTCATGTCCGCCTCCTGATAGTCGGGATAGCCGTAGCCATAGATCCGGTCACTCGAGCGGGCGACCGTCTTGCGGTAGACGCCGTCGCCGTTGTGGTAGGTGCCGGCGAGGCTGCCGGAGGTGTTGCCGCCGATCGTGGTGATCGTGGTGTCGGTGACCTTCTCGACCCACTCGACATGGGTTCCGCCACCGGCGCCGTAGTAGACGAACGCGCCCACCTTGGGCGTCCGGCCGAACCGGTCGTGCGCCTTGAACCAGGCGACGCCGACCTCACACCCGGCGGTCCACGGGAAGTCGACGCCCGGCTCCAGGCCGACGCGGTCGAGGCCGACCGAGAGGAACGTGTGGCACCACGGGTAGCCGAACCCGTCGTGGGGGTAGCCGGGGATCTTCCCGAAGGCCCTGTTGAAGGGCGTGTTGTTCTGCCCCGCCTCGCGGTAGCCGATGTGGCTGGCCAGCTCGCGCTGTGTCTCGTCTAACAGGGTCACGGTGTCCCTCCTTCGGGGATCAGTCGCTCCAGGGCCGCCACGCGCTCTTCCAGGGCACGGCGGGCACGGCGCTCGCTGGCGAGCTCGTCTTCGAGGGCGCGGCGGGCTGACCGTTCGGTGTCGAGCTGGGTCTCGACCTCGGCGAGCTGGTTCTTCAGCCGCTCGTTCATCTGCGTGAGGGTGTCGAAGGTGGCCACCTGGACGTCGCTGGTGTTCTTGCTGGCCTCGCTCTTGTCCTTCCGGCGGTTGCCGAAGTAGCCGATGACGGCGGCGACCGTGCCGCCGCCGAGGATCGTCGTCAGCACGGTCCCGACGTCAACGGCCATACGCACCCCGCCGGTTGCTGAGAACCGCCTGCTCTACGGCGGTGCCGAATGCGACGACTCCGAGGGGCCAGGCGGCCAGGGCGCCGGCCCATCCGCCGACCGTGATGATCGCGACGCCGTAGACGAGCGCCGTGATGCTGATCAACTGGAGGCCGAGGATCATCGCCGGGAGTCGCCGGACGACGAGGCGCCCGTCGACCTCCCGGACTGAGGCCAGGCCCGCGCCCCAGGCGAGGCACCCGAGCAGCAGGGATGCCGCCCACAGCGGGCGGGCCCAGAACGGCAGGACCGTGTCGAGCGCCCTCGATGTCGAGGGGCCGACGAGTGTGAGCACCCCGGACGGGATCCCGAGCAGGACGCACATGACGGAGATCGGCTGTGCCTGGACCCACTCGGGGAGGTGTCGAACCAGGCGGCGGATCATGGGCGCCTCATATCCGGGAGTAGGTGACGCCGTCGAAGGAGAGCCAGGTCGCCGAGGTCACGGCGCGGCCGATCGTGACGTTGCCGGACGTGTCGATGAACCCGTGAATCGCCGTGCTCTGCCCGTTCGCGAGGGAGAACCGGACGGTCTTGGAGGGCCTGAACTGGCTCGGCAGGATGAAGACGACGTCGTTGAGCACGGTGTTCGTGACGTTCACTCGGCCGCGCATCTGGACCGTCTCGTTCGCCGGGCCCACGAGCCGGACGGCCGGTTGCCACTCGGCGTGGTTGGCGTCGACCGGCGTGTAGTCCACGTCGTTCGACGTCAGGACCGTCCACGCGCCGTTCGCGCCCTGGAAGCTCCCGGTGATGACGAGGTTCCCGTTCGGCTTCACGCAGGCCAGCACCGTGGCGTCGGTCCGGTTGTTCAGGACCTGCCAGATGTCGGCCGTCTGCCCGGACAGGCCGTACCAGCGGGCCGCCGCCTCGTCGATCTTCGCGGCCTCGCCCCGGACGCTGCCGTTCTCGTTCCACCAGGTCTTCTTCACGCCGTTGTTGAAGATCCGGAACAGGTCCGGGCTGTTCACCGGGTCCGTCGTGTAGTTGACGTGCCACTCAGCGACCGGCGCGGCAGGCTGCGAACTCGCGGTGTACGCCTTCGGCAAGAACGTCGCCGCCGCGTGCGCCCGATCACCGTGCGGGTCCGATGCGGCAGCGTGCGCCGACACCTTCGCCGTCGCCCCCGACGTCGTCTCCAGCGCGCTCGTGTCCGCGATGCCATGCACCGCCGTCGTATCGCCAGCATGGGTGGCGAGCTGGCCATCGGCGTAGGCCCGATCTCCGTGGGGATCGAAGGCGACGGCGTGGGCGCTGACCTTTGCCGTCGCGCCGCTCGTCGTCTCCAGGGCCGCTGTGTTCGCGATCCCGTGGACGCCTGTCGTGTCGCTGGCGTGGGCCGACACCTCCGAGGCGGCCGTGCCCGCCGGGTCAGCGCCGACGTCGACGGCGTCCAGGACGACCGTGCCGGTCTCGCCGTTGACGCTGTTGACCGCCCCGCCGCCGCCCTCGCCCGCGTTCTCCAGGACCCATTCCCGGCTTGCCGCCTGGCCGTCTTCGAGGACCAGCGGCCCGGACAGTTCGCCGCCGGTCAACGGCAGGTACCCGGCCAGGTCGACGCCCGCCTCGCCGGGGAGAGTCACGCGAAGGTCGGCCGCCCGGTGGTCGCCGTCGGCGGGCACGGAGATGTGGAAGCGCCCGGCCTGGCCGCCGCCGGTCTCCTCGACGCGCCACAGCGTGGCGCCGTGAGGCGAGGCGATGTCGGCGGTCGGGACCAGGTCGACGGACCAGTCGCCGTCCGCGTCGACCGCCGGCGAGAACGCCGAGACGATCTCGACGCTGGAGGTGAAGCCGACCACGGGGACGTCGGCCAGGTCGACCAGCGTGACGCGGATGGTGGGCCACTTCGGGATGCCCCCGCCCGGGGCTGCAACCTTGCCGGTTACGGTCGTCACAGTGCGCCCTCCTCAGCTCGTGGGGGTTACGGAGATCTCCCGACAGGAGATGTCGGCGGTCCCGGCCCCGGCCGCCGTCGCGTGCATCACCCGGGCGTAGTACGTCTCGCCGGGGATGAGGTTCTGCAGCAGCGACGTCCGGGAACCGTGGGCGTACTCGGTGGCCGGCACCGAGGCATAGCCGCGGACCACGACGCTCGGGGTCAGGTGCTCGGTGCCGCTGGAGTTCGGGCCGCGGAAGACCTGGGGGGCGATGAACACGCGGTCTCCGTTGCCGCCGTTGTCGCGGCATCCGCCGCCGACCGTGAGGATCACCCGGCCAGACGTGGGCGCGGTGAACGTGACGCCGACCTCCGGTGTGCCCGTGGCGTAGGACGTGTTGCTGAGGTTGAGCTGGGACAGATCGTCTTGGGCCCAGGCGGTCGCGGGAGCGTCCTGTCCTCGGACGTTCTGACCGTTGATCGGCATCGCTTCTCCTACGCGGCGGGGGCGATCGTGATCTGGCGGTAGGCGATGTCGCCGGTCTGCGCGCCCGGGTCAGCCGAGACGACGTGCATGATCCGCGCGTAGTAGGTGGCGCCCGGCGTGAGGCCCTCCAGGATCGAGAGCCGGGAGCCGTAGTGGAACCCGGCGGCCCCGTTCTCCGCGCTGTAACCCCTGGTCACGACGGTCGGGGCGAGGATCTCCGTGCCGGTGGCGTCCGTGCCCAAGAAGACCTGGGGCGAGAGGAAGATGCGGTCTGCGCCGCTGGAGTTGCCCAGGCCGCCGCCGACGATGAGCCGGACCCGCCCGGTCGTCGGGGCGACGAACGTGCCGCCCACGACGGGGCTGCCCGTGGCGTACGTCGTGTTCGTGGGGTTGTCGATCTGGGTGGCGTCGGTGTATTCGACCGCCGGGGGGAAGTCGAGCGCGTCGACCACGGTCCCGGCAAGCAGGTCTCCCATGTCGTCCTCTCAGCTCACGGGCTCGACGACGATGTCTCGGACCTCAAGGTCGGCCGTCGAGCCGCCCGAGACCTTGTGCATCGTCCGGACGTAGTACGTGCTCCCGGCGGTCAGCCCCGTGATCAGCGACGTCCGGGAACGGTGCTGGTTGACGTTCGAGGTGTTGCCGACCGAACCGACACCTCGCCCGACGACGTCGGGCGCGAGGAACTGGGTGCCCGCGTTCGAGGTGCCGAGGAAGATCTGAGGCGCGAGGTGGACGCGGTTGCTCGCCGAGTCCTTCGCGGCGAACCCCACGGTCAGCAGCACGCGACCGCTCGTCGGCGCCACGAACGTCACACCCACCTCGGGCGACCCGGCCACGTACGTGGTCGAGGTGATGTTGTTGTTCGCGGTGTTGTCGAACACCGAGCGCGCCGGGGGGAAGTCCGCGGGCTTAACCCTCGCCCCGGCGAACGTGTCTGGCATACCGACCTCCTACAGGGCCCTGATCGCGGGCTGGAACAGCTCGACCGGCGCGGCCGAGCCGTGCGCCTTCACGACGCCGTTGACCGAGCGCGTCACCGTGAACGTCTGCGGTGAGCTGGTGCCGCTGATCGCGGTGACGGTCATGCGCTCGCCGCCGATCACGATGTCGAACGGCATCTCGCCGGCGTCCGTCGTCCACCTCGGGCCGGACGTCGTGGCCACCGACAACGACGTCGCCGAGCTGGTCGCCGAGCTGTTGAGCTGGGACCCGGCCGTCCCGTAGCGGCCGGTGCCGTACAGCGCCACATCCCACGGCCGGGCGGGCGACAGGTTCGCCGTCCACAGCCAGCGGAACGAGTCGATCGTCTCCGAGTAGCCGTCGATGATCAGATCGGCGAGGCCCGGCGGGAGCCACGGCGGCAGGTTCGCGATCGTGATCCGGTCGCCCGAGTCGAGCGCCGCGACCTCCTCGATCAGGTCGGGGTTCGCCCCCAGGTCGATCGTCAGCGTCGGATACCGGGCCTCGTCCCACGCGCCGAGGTGAAGCAGCCACCCGGCCTGGTCCGCACAGTGGAGGTCCCGGGCCAGGTTGAGCGTCACCGGGGCGTCGTAGCGGCCCGCACCGAGCGGCGGGGCGAGGACGCTGTTCGGGCCGGACGTCTTCTCGGCGCGTGCTGAACCGCCGCTGCTGCGCGAGACGGTGACGTCGTTCGTCAGCTCCGAGTCGTCGTCGAGCGGCTTGAACGGCGGGCTGATGTGCCCTTGGGCGTAGTCGAGGGCGAGGCTGACCGGCTGGTTGTAGCGGCCTTGGCGGACGCCGTAGCCGTAGCCCAACTGCGTGCGGAGCTCGGTCAGAACCCCGTGGTCGGCGTCCGCCGCGTCCTGGATCAGGGTGGAGAGCGTCGCCGGGAGCTGCTCGCCCATCAGCGTGCCGGTCCCGGTGACCGCCGCGGTGATGCCGTTCTCGGCGCACAGCCGCGCGATCCTCGACCCGGCCGGCTCCCGGAGCCAGCCCCGCGTCTCGTCGGCCAGGTCGTAGATCGAGGTGACCGAGGTCTGCAGGCTGATGTGCCCGATCGCCGTGTTGGTCAGCCCTCGATCGGGAGCGGCCCAGATGGTGGTGACCCGGCCAACCGTCTGGGAGTTCGCGGTGCCCGAGGTGACGAAGCCCGCGCCGGTCACCGCCGACATCGTCGCGAACTCCCAGTTCACGTTCCCGCCGGACTGCGTCAGCCCGATCGTGATGCGCAGCAACTGGCCGTTGACGGCGTAGCTGATCGCGCCGGAGTCGACGGTCGCCCCACCGTCGGGGCTGTAGCCGAACAGCCGCAACGATCCGCCTGTGCCGTACACGAGCTCCCAGCGGACGATCGAGCCGGTCGTGATGAACCGGATGATCGGCTGACCGACCGTCGCGCCCCCGGACGGGACCGCGAGCAGCCATCTGACCTGGGTCTGCCCCGTGATCGCGTAGGCGGCGATCCGGCCGTAGAAGCAGGCGTCACCCATGACCGGGATCGGGTCGCTGGCCAGGAAGCCCGAGAACCCCGCGAGATTGGGCGTGCCTGCGATGGACATGGGCAGGCCGCCCACGCCGCTGGAGATGGACTCGGCGCGCTCGCTGTCCTCGCACGGCCAGTACGCCACCGGGGGCACCGTCGAGGTCGCCGCCGTCAGGCCGCGCCGCAGAGTCGACGAGAGCGCCGACTGGCCCTGACCGAGCCGCCGGCCGATGCCCGCGGCGGTCATGTCGACCCAGACGTCGTTGCCGGTGACGTCCCACTCCGACGGCCAGGCGGGGATCTCGCCGACGAAGCGCGTGCGCCGGTTGGTGAGGGCGCTGCCGCTGGCCACGGTCCACGTCCGCCCGGCCGCGTCGGCGAAGCTGGCGGCCGCCACGGTCTGCGCGGTGAAGTCGGGGTTGGCGACCGCCGACCCGCCGATGCCGTTGCGGATCTCCGCCCCGTAGAACTCGCCGAGTGGCTTCAGGAAGGCGATGTTGGTCGCCCCGCCGATCCTGACCTGCGACGTGCTGTTGAAGATGCTGGTCGTGCCCGAGGTGGTGACGACCTCTTCCAGCAGGGTCCACGAGCCGCTCAACGTGGCCGCGTAGTAGAACGCGACCGTGTAGCCGCCCGACCCGTTGCTGACGTCCAGCGTGATCCGCCACGCCTGGCGCCGGCCGGGCGGGATGGGCGGCTCGACCGAGCAGTGGGCCGACAGGGTCGCGGTGCCGTTCGCTGACCACTCGAAGTAGGGGCGGCCGTCGCGCGCCTGCATGAACCAGGACCGCTGGTTCGAGGTGGTGGTGAACTTCCCGATCAGGTCGACGGCCAGAAGCGACCCGGACGTCACCCAGTTGTCGAGCCGGGCGTCAATCCTGACGTCGATGTCGCCAGTGATGTCCAAGGCGCTGGCGTCGGGGGTCGTCACGCCGGTGTTGCCCGTTCCGCCCTGCACGTACAGGTAGGCCGCGCCTTCGTTCACCGACATCCGGACGGGCGTGTTCCGCCCGATCAGGCCATACAGAGGGCTGAGCGGGTTACGCGGCGAGTACTGCCCACCGGCGTTGTTGACCTGCAGATCCATCGCGGACGGGTCGGTCTTGTCGCCCTCGTCGCGACGCCCTCGGCTGATTGAGATCTGCCCGTTCTCGCGAAGGAGGACATCGTCGGTGATGTCCTCCCAATCGCCGTCCACGTAGATCTCGATTAGCCCGTCGAGCGGCGTGCTGGGGAAGGCCATCAGGCCGCCCTTCTCTTCCCGAAGGCGACCTGGACGTTCCCGCCGCCGACGACTCGGACCCGTTCGCGGAACCAGCTCATGAGGTGATCGCCTCCGCCCGTGAAGTCGACGAGCACGTGGACGGTCCCGCCGCCCGAGGTGCCCGTGCGGACCATCCCGAAGTCGCGGGCCATCTGCGCCACCAGGCCCATCGCGGCGGGACGGTGGGCGGGGTCGTAGGGCACGAAGCCCTCGGGTGCCTTGCCCTCCCCGAACAGGACAGTCGGCCGGGTGGCGATGCCGGGGCCCGGGCGGATGCCGCCCCGGTCGTAGCGGTGGATGCCGCCCCGCTCGTACCCCATGGAGGAGTACGCCGCCGAGATCTCCTCTTCGGACAGGCCGGTCATGGCCATGACCTCGGGGATGCTCTTCGCGCCGCGCTTGCGGGCGTCCTTGATGGCGAACACGGCCGGCAGGCTCGCAAGCTTGGCCTGCTGCTTCGAGGCCGTGCCGACCTGGTTGGCCAGCGCCTTCAGCTTCGTGTTGCTGAGCTTCGCGGCGTCCTTCGCGTACGCCTCGGCCTCGGGGCCGCCGATCTCCAGCAGTTGCGCGGCGAGACCCGGGTAGCCACGGGCGGCGATGGTCTCCAGGTTCTTGATGAAGCTCGCCGTGTTCTTGATCCCGAGGCCCACGGCGGCGGATAGCCGGGCGGCGGGCTTGAGCTGGGTCTTCTTGTACCCCGCCTCGGCCGTCGTGAGCTTGGACGTCGCCGCCGCGAGGTCGCGGCGCTCCTTCGCCACCCGGGCCTCATCGTCGGCGATGGTCCGGGCGCTCTTCCCCGACCGTCGGTCATCGCGCAGCTTCCGTTCGGCCTTCCGGAGCTGCTCGACCGCGTCCTTCCGCCGGTTGATCGCGGTGGTCAGGTCGGCCTTGGTGACCGGGCTGCTGCCCATGTAGCGGTCGACGAACTCGCTCAGGGGGGCGTCGACCGGACCCCCGGCGGCGTAGCCGCGCACCGCGCCGCCGGGGGCGTTTCCGACCGGGCCGCCGTTGGCGAACCGGTTCTCGTTGATGGCCTCGATCAGTCCGCGGTGCCGCCTCGTGGCGTCGGCGTTGACGACGTACTCGCCGTTGCTGGCCCAGATGGGGACCTTGTCTTCGCGCGGTCCGCCGGGGCCGGTGACGGGGCCGCCCGAGGCGCGACGGCCAGCGCGGGCGCCGTGCTCTTGGAGGTCCGATCGGACATGCACGCCGATCGTGATCACGCGGCCTGACTGCGTCCTGATCAGGCGCCCGATCGACGCCTCGGCCGGCGACGTGTTCGCCCGGATCGTGACGATCTTCCCGTTGGGCAGGACCTTGATCGCACCACCGAGGCGGTTGGTGACGATGATCCCTTCCTTGGTCTTGGTGATCGTGCCGCCCATGGAGCTGGCGAGCCCGTCGACCGCAGCAGCGCCGACCTTGCTGTTCCCCGCCAGCTTCACCAACTGCGGCAGATGCTTGACGATCTCCGCGTCGGTGAGCTGGACGATCTTCTTGGCCTGGGCCTGCTTGTCGATGTACGTGCCGACCGCGCCGAGGTTCGATTCGAGCTGGCGGCTCATCGACCGCAGCGCTTCCGACTTCTCGGCGTCGGTGCTGGTCGAGTCCTTCAGGACCTTCTGCGCGTCCTTGATGGTCTTCCCGCTGGCCGCGAACGCGTCGGCCATCTGGTTGGTCGCCGACAGCACACCGAGCGCCGGGTTGAAGTAGGCGCTCATCGCGGTCGAGACCGCGTCGACCCGGTCCTTCAGCGTCAGCGCCTGGTTGCCGGCGTCCGCCCACGCCTGCGCGACCACCCGCGTCGGGTCAGAGGCGAACTCCACGGCCTGCCGGTAGCGGTCGAACTTCGCCGCAGCCCCGGCGGTGACCTCGCCGTTCTCCAGGATGCCCTTCGACAGGTTCACACCGACGGCGTCGGCCAGACGGATGGCCTCATCCCGGGTGATGCCGTACTTCTTGGCGATGGCGTCCGCGCCGGACACGACCTGGCGGGCCTGCTCGTTGGCCTTCTCCTGCGCGGCGGCGAGCTTCTCGGCCGACTGCTGCGCCTGGTAGCGGGCGTTGGCGCTCTGGACGACCGAAGCGTTGACCATGCCGTTGTTGGCCTGGACCGCCGCGGTGACTTCCTTCTGCTTCTGCGCCTGCTCCGCCAGGGCCTTGTTGACCTGGCCACCGAGGGAGGCGGCGAGGTTCTGGTAGCCCGCGATGTTGTTACCGGTCGCCCGGTTGGCCACCGTCAGGGAGTCGATCAGCTTGTCGGTGTCGGACTTCGCCGACAGCGCCTTCGCGCCGAAGAACGCCAGCGCGACGCCGGCGGCGACGTACAGGTTCGGGCCCGCCGAGGTGACCAGGTTGAGCGCCTTGGTCGCAAGGCTCGCGTCCTTGGTCTTCTTCGAGAACGCGCCGTACTTGTCCCCAGCCTTGCCGATCATGCCGGTCAGCCCGGAGATCGGGGAGCGCAGCGCCAGCAGCAGGACTGCCGCCTGAGCGAGCTCGGGGTTCAGGTCAGCCAGAGCTGACACCAGGTCGGCGACCATGCTGATGGCGCCCAGGCCCGAGGTGGCCAGCGGCATCAGCGACTCGGTCAGCGACATGACCAGGCCGACGCCGCTCCCGGCCGCCTGCCCGAGCGCGGCCACGGCGGCGGGGGCCTCGCGCTCCAGGAAGACGAAGAACTCATCCGCCCGGTCGGAGTTGAGAGCGTCCTCAAGGTTGTTCGCGAACGTGGTCAGTTCCCGCGCGACCGACTTCGTGAGCGGCACCAGGCGCGGCATCAGCGCCTCGGTGACCCCCAGCCCCGCGTTGAAGGTCTGCAGCACCTCAGGCTCGACCGACTTCGCGAGCTCCTTGTACCGGGCGATGAGCTGCCGCAGCCCCGACGCCGCGACCTTCTGCTCAGTGGACAGGGTGTCCCACTGCTCGCCCATCTCTGCCTGAGCCTTGACCACGCCCATGATGGCGGGCACGGCCAGGGCCCCGAAGGCCACGACCCCGGCGCCGGCGGCGACAGCGGCCGGGGCAACGGCGGTAGCGGCGGCGGCCAGCGACAGCAGCTCACCGCGCATCAGGGAGGCACTCTTCTGGGCCGTCTTCTGGCGGTTCTCCATCCGGGCCGCCGCGTACTCCAGCCGCCGGAGGGACGCCTCAGCCTTTGCGACGGCGCGCTCTAGGCCGCGGGGGTCGCCGTCGATTGGGACGTTGAGGTCTCTCTCCACCGGTCACCTCCCTCGTCGTGTCGTCGTCGTGGGGGATGAGGGCGACCCGCGCCCCGTAGGACTCGTCGGTCAGGCCCTTCGAGAGCGCGCCGATCTGCGCGCACCCCCGGCACTGGGTGATCTCGGCGTAGTAGGCGTCGGTCCGGCCGCCCTTGTCGGGGTCCCACTCGTCGGCCCGGGTGCCGCACCCGGAGCAGCGCTGACGGGAGCGGACCATCTGCCAGATGGCCTTGTCCCGGTCGTCCTGGCTCCACTTCAGGAACTCGCTGTGCGGCACTTGGTAGGCCGCGCAGACGTCGAGCTCCAGCGTCAGGAGAGGATCGACATCCAGTCTTTTGGGAGCGTCGGGGAGATCGTCCTCACGTTCACGGCCACGGCGGCGTTGAACAGGCTGATCTTCTCGGCGTGGCTGCACGTCTTCTTGATCCAGGCCAGCCACTCCGGCCCGGTCATGACGTCCGGCGCGCACGCCAGGAACGCCGCCTCGGGGAGCGTGTCGGTGTTCCACGCCTCGTCGACCGGGTGGCCCTCACGCGCCGGGTGCGCGGCCAGCAGCGCCTCGAACTCCTCCGGCTCCATCGGCGTCAGCGGGATCGGCTCGAAGCACGCCGCCAGCGCGGCCTGAGCCGCCTTCACCGCCTCGCGAGCCGCCTCCTCGCCTTCGGTGCCCAGAGCCGCAAGGAACGCCTGCTGCGCCTCCGTGGCCGCGCTGGTGGCCTCGGTGGTGTCGTCCACCCTGACCAGGTAGGGCAGCGGCAGGCGCTTCTTGCCTTCGAGCCGTTCACGCAGTCCCACAGGTTCCCCTCCTACTTCCAGCCGTGGCGACGGCCGATTTGAACGATGGTGTCGGCGAGCTCCTTGGTGACGGCCTCGCCCTTCTCCTCGACCGCGTCGAACAGGAACGGCCGCGCCTTCTGTGCCACCCAGACGTCCCGGTTGCCGAACACCGGGTGCCGGAACGGGTCGCCCGAGATGCCCTCGAAGGGGCGCGCGTGGGGCGCACGCTTCGCGCTCGTCACGATCACGACGCCGCCGCGCCTCTTGGCGAACTTCGTGGTGATGCGAGTCGCCCTCGGGATGCGGCTCGACCAGCTCGCGTTCGCGCGGGCCTGGGAGAGCACCGGCTCGGCGCCCCGCTTGAGCGCCGGCCTGAGCTCCTTCCGCAGATCCGGCGGGATCTTGCCGAGATCCCGGGTCAGCTTGCGGATCGCCCGGGTCGCGTCGAGCTTGACGTCGATCATGGCTACGACGTCGCCCGCGAGACCGCGCCCGAGGTCGGGTACGTCACGCCCTTGGTCGCCAGCTCGCCGACGTTGCCGCCCACGGTGTGCTGGCTGATGAAGACCTCGCCGGTGTACTTCGGGTTGGTCGCGGAGACCGAGCCGGCGTCCGGCCGCACCTCGAAGCTGACGACCGTGCCGAACAGCGGCCACAGCGTGACGTCGGTCTCGGCGGCGGCGAAGTCGTCGAGGAACTCGATCTGGAGCTGGCCGGACTTGAGGCCGCCGCGGGCCTTCACCCAGCCGTCGCCCATGGCGGTCGGGTCGAGCTGGGCCGAGTCCAGGGTGAGAGTCGCACCCTTGACGTGGTCCGACATGTCGACCGAGTTGATGGCGACGTACATGTTGGTCAGTGCGAGAACACCCATGGGAACCTCCGGACATGCGAACCAGGCCCCGCGACGGCGAGGCTGGAAGGGGCTGCTACTGGACGGCGAGAGCCCCGGCGACGACGAACGCGCCGGTGATCGCTGAGATGTTGAAGCGGTAGTGGGTGTCGGTGATGGCGCCCGCGACCCGGGTCATCCACCGCCCGCCCGCCGTGGTGAAGGGGCCGAGGGTGGCCCGCGTCGTCGGCGACCCGAACCCGGACGAGTCGTCCGACTGGACCTGCACCGTGATCGTCGTCCCGGGCGTCCCGAACAGGTGCAGCGTGGCGTAGAGGAACTGCCCGGCCCCGACGGCGCCGAGGTTCTGAACGCTTCCGAGCACGCCCGTCGCGTTCACCTGCCCCATCGCCTTGGCCAGGCGACCCCGGACCACACCGACGGCCTCGGTGTTCTTCCCGGCCAGCGTGAACGGCGCCAGGTCGCCCACGTTCCCGCCGAGGACGTAGTTGAAGTTGCCGCCCTGCCACATGTAGGCCGGGCCGCCCTCGGTCTCCTCAGGCCCGAACGTGACGACCCTGCCGTCTACGCCGAGGTCACCGAACGCGATCGGGTCGACCTGGTCGGCCCCGGCCTGCCACAGGCCGCCCATGCTGAACTCGCCGGTCTTCAGCCCGCCACCGGCGAGCGTCCGCCAGCCCTGGGAACGGAAGGTCGTCCGGTCGAGCTCGGCCGCCGAGCCGTTGAACGTCAGGGCGTTGCTGTCGCCCGTGAAGTCGTGCGAGTCGACATACGAGAAGGCGTTGACCAGCGTGATCGGGCTCATTCGTCACCCTCCTTCGGCTCGGTCTCCGACTGCGGCGCGGCCGGGGCCTTCACGGCGATGTGGCCCGCCTCGACGAGCGCGTCGACGTCCACCACGTCGGGGTCGAGGGTGACGGTTCGGCCAGGGGGGACGCCGTCGACGGCGTGCGGCCCGACGACGTGGAAGCGGCGCTTTGCGGCCATTACTCCTCCGGTGGGTTCTCATCCGGCGGCGGCTCGTCGGCGATCGGCTCGATCCATCCGCCGGCCAGGTAGGTCTTGGCGTTGATGTCGTCGAGCTCGATCCGCTCGCCGGGTGCCTTCCCGGCGACGTGCTCGGGCCCGACCACGCGATAGACGGCCACGGCTACTCCGTTCCTCGGGTGGCGACCATGAGCCGCAGCTTCGCGCCGATGTGATCGATCGAGGCGGCGGTGAACGTGGTGCCGTAGCTCGACATCGCCGTGATGTGGGCGGCGGTGTTGGACAGCCCCAGCGTCCGCGCCTTGAAGATCGCCTGACGGATGGACCGGTCACCGGCCCCGGTCACCAGGGCGTCGAGCTGGTCCTGAGCTGTGCCGAGCTCTCCGTCGGAGACCATCACCCACAGCTCGAAGAACCACACGTCCGTGCCGCGCCCCATGGTCTCCCCGAACTCGGCGTCCTGGGGGAAGACGACGACGCACGGCAGCACGTTCGTGGCGCCGGGAACGGTGTCGTACACCTGTAGCCCCGAGATCGCGCCCTCCAGGGTCGCCTTGATGGCGTCCCGGACCGCCTCCAGGCCCGCCATCAGACACCTGCCATCTCGGCCCGCACGAAGCCGTTCAGCAGCTCGCAGACGTCGGAGTCGCGGCGCGAGATGCGGACCGCGAACCCCTCCGAACCCATGCCGGCCACGCCGAACGGCGAGTCCTTTCGCAGGAACAGCGCGGCGGCCCGGAGAAGGGTCGCCTCGTGGACGTCGTCGGGGATCGCCGACCAGCCGAACCGGGCCGTCACCCGCAGGGTTGGACGGCCCGAGCTGACCGGGAACCGGTGGTCGCCGATCGCCCGCAGCTTCCACCAGGCGTACGCCCCGCCGTCCGCGTCAGCGTCCAGCGGTTCCGGCTGGAAGTCGGACGGGCCCCAGGTCGTCGACCACGAGCCGTCCAGCGCCGGGTCAGTCTCGACGACCAGGTCGTCGAGGGTCGAGATGTCGTGGACTCTCACCAGCGCGCCGTCATCGGGCCGGTAGCGGCGGGTCTGGACCGTCGGGTCCTGCCAGAACCGGCGATGGGTGTACTTCTCCACGGCCCGCGAGGTCGCGTTGACGGCCCGCTCCAGCAGCGTCAGGGACAGCTTGTCGCCGGAGTCCCCGAGGTGCTCGCGCAGCTCGTCGACCGTGCAGTAGCCGTTGACGACTGTCACCGGTTCGCCGCGCCCTTGTGCTGCCGGTCCGGCGCGGGCTTGGCCTGACGCGGCTTCGCGGGCGTCTCCTTGGCCTCCTGGAGGGCGCCCGGCGAGTCGTTGTTGACCCAGTCGGCGACCTCGGGCTCCAGCTCGACGGTCTCGCCGGCCTCCCAGGGGCCGAGGACGTCGCCGTCCCGATCGGCCCGGTAGGCGTGCTGCACCTCGTAGCGGGTCATGACTGCGCTCCGACCATGCCGTACCAGCGGACGCCGTCACACCACACCATCGCGGCCTCGGCCTGCGTCGGCGTGACGATCGTGGCGCCGAGGGCGTCCCGGACGGTCAGCACCTCGGCGGCGTCGGCCGTGTTCGAGATGTACAGGAACGCCCCACGGCAGGACGCCGCGGCGGGCAGGTCGAGGTTCCGGCCGGCGCCGCCCGGGTCGAAGGCGACCGCCTGGAACTTCTCGACCTCGGCCAGGGTCAGCACCCGGTTGCCCGTCAGGGTTTCCGCCGTGCGCGCCGAGAACCGAGAGGCCCGGCCGGTCGGCGCGATTGCGATGCGCTCTCGCATCGATACCTCCTCATGCCGAGGGCCGGGCGCGACGGCCCGGCCCTGGTTGGCTCGCTCGGTTACAGGTCGATGTTGTAAAGGACGTCGGCCCACTCGATGCCGCTCGCGGCACCGGTGGGGGTGAAGCGCCCGAAGCCCATGCGCAGCGAGTAGACGATGCGCGTCTGGTCCGTGGCCGGGATGCGCTCGGTCTCGACCTGGACGCTGCGCCGGTTGCCGACCACGCAACCGCCACGGTTGAACGTGACGATCTGCCCCTTGGTGTTGTTCGCCGGGGTGTCGAAGCTGACCTTGCCGTCGGCCTCGGTCTTCGACAGGTCGATCGAGGAGATCAGCGGGTGGGACAGCACCCGCCCCTGCTGGCCGTTGAGGATCGTCGCGCCGGGGCCGAACTTGTCGACCGTCAGGACCTCGTCGAGGAACGCCACGGCGTCGGCGGTCTCGGGGTCGGCGATGTAGACCAGGTCGCTCGGGTCGTTCGGGTGGCCCCAGTCGTGCTTGTAGGTCGTCGACAGCATGCGGCCCTTCTGGGCCCGGAACTCGTTGAGGCTGATTGCGCCCGCGACGCTCTTGGAGTTGCCGGTGTTGTCGACCAGGCCGGCGTGCCGGATGCCGTCGAAGGCGAGGAAGTGCTCCGTGCCGCCCGGGTCCTCGTCGTCCTGGTTGATGTTGCCCGTCGCGGCGTCGGTCGTGTCGCCGTTCAGGACCAGGGAGTCCATGTGGTGGGCCAGCGAGCGCATCGCCTGGCGCCGCAGGAACGGGATGAACGGGGTGATGGAGTCCTCCTCCATCTCGCCGGACCACATCTGGTGCATCACGAACTTGCGCGCGTTGACCTGGACGCGGTTGGAGCCGGTCTTGGTCGTCGCGTAGTTCGCCGAGTTGTTGTCCGTCGACTCGCCGACGAACAGCAGTGCCGGGAGGCCCGCCTCGACCGGCAGGTACGCGGTCGGGTCGGTCATCTGGAAGGAGTTGATCAGGTTGAACACCCGGGCCTGGGCTTGGGCGCCCGTCCAGAGCTCGCCGACGTACTGGGCGCCGATGAGCTGCGAACCGAAGCCCGACTCGGCGGTGTCCATCGCGCGAACGGCGCGCTCGTAGTCGCGGAAGCTGCCGAAGCGGCCTTCCCGCCACATCTTGTCGAGCTGCTCGTAGCCGTCACCGCGGACCAGCGCGGTCTCCCGATAGCGGCCCTCGGAGATCGCGTTGAAGGTGCGGGTCAGCTCCTCCGACGGGCCCTGCTTGGACCGGCCCGACTCCTTCGCAGCCCGGAGCAGGTCGTGGCAGAACTCCACGTCGGCGACGGTCCAGCCGAGGCGGGCGTACTTGCCGCCGATGAGCTGCTGGTCGGCGCGGCCGAACTTCATCTTGCGGAGGAACTCGTTGTCCTCGGTGAGCATGCCCTGGAGCGTCTCCTCGACCAGCGCGCGGAGGCGCTGGTCGCTCATCTTCTCCGCCAGGTCGGCGTTGACGCCTTCGAACCGCTGGCGGATGTCAGCGGCGAGGGCCTCAAGCGTGATCCCACTCATTCCATGAACCCCTTTCAGAGGGTGATCGCGGCCAGGAGGCCCTGGGCTGCGTCGTCTTCGATCCCGGCCACGAGCTCCTCGGGCGGGGCGGTTGGTGTGGCCTTCATCGCCCGCGCGACCGCGAAGGCGAGAAGGTCAAGGTCGGCGGTCTCCGCCAGGTCGGCCGAGACGCGGACGGTGTGCCACAGGCCGGAAGGCTCGCGGACGGTCTCCACGGGGACGTGAACGCCGGCGGCGTCGAGCTGTTCGAGCAGCGAGGCCATGGCCCGGGAGCGGCCCGACTCCACGACCGCCGCGGCGTCCATCGGGACGGTCACCGCCGAGAGCTCCAGCAGCTCCCACTTCTCGGCGACGCCGCCCTTCCAGTACGAGCCGACGCCGTTCTCCCAGGCGTGGACGTCGAAGCCGATGCTGACCGCGTTCATGAACCCGCCGCGATACTTCCGCTCGACCTCGACGGCGAACTCGTCGGCCCGGTCGAACACCACGTCGATCAGCAGCCGGGCCCCGTCGACCCGGACGTCGGTCGCCCGGCCGATGGGCAGGCTCGACCGGCCGTAGGTCTGGTGCCCGTACAGGAAGACCGGGTTCGAGCGGTAGCGCTCCAGCTTCGCGCCGGTCATACGCAGGTCGATCAGGTCAGCCTTGCGGCCCTCGGTCGCGGCGATGAACCGCAGCGGCCCATCCTCTTCGGTGGCGTCGCGGTCCAGAGCGGCCCGCGTGTAACCCATATCCATGGTCATCTCCTCGCGTGACCGTTGATCTGCGGGAACGCGGCCATCAGCAGCGCCCTCGCCTCGTCTTCCACGGCCTGATCGTTCGTGGTCTCGTCGTCCGGCTCCGTGTCGGGCTCGGTGTCCGGCTCGTCATCGGCCTCGCCGGTGGGGGAGGTGTCGCCCTGGGGTCGCGACGTGGCGTCGCTGACCGCCGACTTGTTGACCGGCGCCCACCAGACGTCGCCCCAGGCCACGGGCGCTTCGCCGTTCTTGGCGCGGATCTCGTTGATCGTGTAGCGGCCCACCTCGATGGCCTGCCGCTCACGCGACCACACGTCGGAGACCGCCTCTTGCAGCGCCGGCACCTTCGAGTAGTCGTACTCGGCATACTGCGCCCCGCCCCGCCGCTTGAACATCGGAAGGAGCGACTCGGCGATCTCGTCGGACCGGAGCTGAGAGTCAGGGACGAGCGTGTGAGTCCAGAGGATGCTCTGCAGGTCGCGGACGTTGCTGAGGGTCGCGTGCTCCAGGTCGTTCAGCAGCGGCACCGGGATGCCGTAGGCGTTGGCGACCTGCCGCAACGTGAGTTGGAGGCCCCCGAGGAACTCGGCGTCCTTCGGGGTGACGCCCATCTCCTTGAAGGACGCCTCGAAGCGCAGGACCGCCCACCGGTGGGCCTTGTCGACGCCCTTGAAGCGCGTGTCCAGGTCGTCTCGGAGGTCGTCGGCCTGGTGCTTCTCGAAGGTGACCTTGTCGCCCGCCGGCATGACCACGCCGCCGGGCATCAGGCCGTTGGTGAACAGGTTCCGGTTGGCCTTCATCATCGCCGAGGCGGTGTCGGCCGCCAGGCGAGACGCGGCCACGGGGGAGAGAGGCGCGAACTCGTCGAGGGGGTTCGGGTAGCGGAACCAGACGATCTCGTCGGGCCTGAACTCGATCATCGGGCCGCCGTAGATCGGTTCGTAGAGGAACTTCTCCAGGTAGCCCGACTCGTGCTCGACCGGGCGCATCCTCGACGGCTTGCACCACCAGATCTCGCGGGGAACGCCGGCGTCGTCCTTCTCGACGGCCCAGAACGACTGGCCCCACACGCACATCGACAGCTCATCCATGCGGGCCAGCCGGCGCGGCGTCCAGAACGGGTTCACGTACTCCAGCAGCTCGACGGCCGGGCCGTTGATGACCTCGGTCCGGGCCGTGCCACGGCCCCGGAAGAGCTGCAGATTGAGGCTCGACATCAGCCGGGCGCGCAGGCTCGCCGCCGAGAAGATCTCGTTCGAGGTGGCGATGTACTCGCCGTACTCCTCGGGCGAGAACTCCGAGACGTCGTGCCCGTGCGAGGAGACGAACGGGACGACCGCGCCCTGACCGACCGGCCACGCGCGAGGCTTCCGCGCCGCGCGCATGCGGTCCAGCAGGCCCATCAGTCGGCCTCACCGTGGGCGGACTTCCAGCCCAGCACCACGGCCGTCAGCGCCCACGACACGACCGCCCACACCGCCCGGACGACCTGAGCGGCGACCCAGCCCACGACGAAGAACACCCACGCGATCGGCGTCAGCACGACCGTCACGGGGTCGAGCTGCCGCGCGCCGTGCTGGACGCGCTCCACCACCGTCGTCATGTCCACCCCCTATGCCATCAGCGAGCCGACCAGCTTGATCGGCCCCTTCTTGAGGTGGCCCCGGGTCTGGAAGCCCCAGCGGGCCAGCGTGACCGCCACGACCGGGCTGATGTCGACGCTGACGCCGCGCCGGGCCCACGCCCACAGGTCGGACAGGTCGCGTTTCGTCGCGCCGGCCAAGGCGGCGTTGAGCGGCGCCTGGTCGAGGTGGCGCAGCGTCGAACGCCAGTCCTCCGGGGCGTCCTTCGGGGGCACCACGGCGTCGTACAGCGATCCGCACGCCTGGGCATGGTCACGCGCGGTCGGCTTCACGACCTCGATGCCCGCCGCCTCCAGATCGGGGATGAGCGAGCCTGCCGGGCCAGCGCCGTCGACCACGACCGCACACGGGCCCCATCGCTCGATCAGCGTCAGCGTCCGCGCGACCATCCATCCCGTGCCGGCCCGGTGGTCGATCACCTCGACGTGCTCCAGGCCGTCGGCGCGGCGGCCGGCGGCGGCGATCGAGCCCCACGACCGGTCCGGGGTGACGTCGAGGGCGATGGCGATGGGGTCGACCAGCTCCGACTCGGGGTCGATGATCGCCGTCCAGTCGTCCTGGGGGATCACCGACCACTCGGGTGCCAGCTTGTCGACCTTCTGGCAGAGGCACTCGGTCCGGAACACGCCCTCGGGGTCGGTGTCGAGCGCGTCGGCCAAGGCCTCCTCGGTCACCGTGTAGCCCAGGCTCGGGTTCGCCAGCGCCCACGCGGTCCGGTCCTGCAGCCGACACCGGACGGTGTGCCGCTTCCCCGGGCGCCCGCACGTGCATTTCACGTCGTCGGGGGCGCTCCACTCGAAGTGCCCGAACGAGCCGTCCCCGCCGCTCTCGACGGCCTCACGGCCCTTCTCGACCAGGTCGTTCAGGACCACGCTCTTGTCGTCGCCCGCGTTGGTGAAGGCCCAGATCTGCGCCTGCTTCCGCGCGATCGTGGTCTTCGTGACGGCGGCCCAGGCGTCCCAGGTCTGATGCTCGCGCAGCTCGTCAAGGTTGACGTCGTCCGCGCTCAGCGACCGGCCGCCCTTGCGGCTCGCCGCGGCGACCTTCCACCGGGAGCCGTTCGCCAGGCGCAGCGCCTTCTTCCCGTTCGTCCGGTCGACGTGCACGACCTCGGCCGCGAGCTCCGGCGTGGCCTCGACCAGGTCGACGGCGTTGCCCCAGGACTCTTCGGAGTAGTCGAGGTTCTGCGCGGTGCCGAGCACCAGGCCCACGCCGAGGATGAACATCTTCCACAGGTTCTTGACCTCGACGATCGTGGTCTTTCCGTTCTGCCGGGCAACCAGGACCAGGACCGTGCGGAACCGGAACTTGCCGTCGGGGCGCAACTCGTGGGCGTGGATCAGCAGCCAGCGCTGCCACGGAATCGGCTCGATGCCCAGCGGGTCGTTCGCGAACTCCACCGCGCCGAACCCGCGCGACGTCTCCGGCGTCAGCGCACATCCACACCCACACGGACCCGGAGGCCCGGTCACCAGCGGCGGCGTCCAGAGCCTAGGCGTCGTGCTTCCCAGCAGCGGCACGGAGCTGCGCAACACGACCCCCCGCCTGCTTCTCCTTGCCCAGCACCTTGCGTGCGGCCGGCGCCCCGCCGAGGTCACGAAGCACGCCCTGGAGCTGGGGGCCGAGCCAGCCGACGGTCTTGGTGACCTCGCACTTCGCTTCGAGGGCCTTCAGGCGCTTGAAGGCGCCCTCGTCGCCGGCCAGGTCGCGGCGCACCTCGTCGAGCTCTTGCGCGCGGTCGACGGCGGTCTCGATCTCGTCGGCCAGACGCAGCGCGAGGGCCTTCATGGGCTCGTCGGCGGGGGTCAGCCAGTCCATCGCCTTGATCGCGTCGCGTACGGCATCACGCAGGTCAGGGGCGCGTTCGCGGGGCGGATCGGCTGTGACGGCCTTCAGATCGGGCTTGCGAGTACGAGGGGGCACCCCATCACCTCCGACCGGGTAGGGGGTGGTCGGGGGGAGAAAAAGGGAGCGGGCGGGCCGGGTCTCCCATATGTCCGGTTTGGCGTGATTTTCAGGGGGCTATCCCCATGATCACGATCACCACGGTTAGGGCTCCCGATCTACCAAGATCGCGACGTGGGGAAGGGGGGTCGGCCGGGCTTGGTGCCCTTCTCCTGGTTGCACTTACGCCCGCAGGTCGGACAGCCCTGCCATCCGTGCGCGGGCTTGAGGTAGAGGGGGTCGCGCGGGTCGAGGCCGTTGGCTTCGAGCTCCTTGAGCGGCGGGTTGTGGTCCACCTCGGTCGACCCGTCATGACCACACAGCCAGCACGTGGTCGAGGCGGCGAGGACTGCGGCCCGGACTCTGCGCCACGGTCGGCCGACACGTCCCTTGCTGCGCGTCACGTCCGGGCAGGCGCCGGGTAGTGGCGTGAGAGCTGTGGCATGACCAGGTCCTTGGGTCCTCGTGCGTACTCGCCGTGCGGGTCGCAGCGGAACCAGATGGTTCCCGTCGTCTCGAAGCGGGCCCAGTTGCCGATCGGCTCGATCTCGCGGACCTCGGCCCCGGCCGTGACGGAACACCCGTGCATGTGGACCTCCAGCCGTGGCGGGTTGCAGGCTGCAACTTGCCGAGGTGAGGGACCGCAGGAGTCCCGATACCTGCGGTCCCTCGTGCCCCAGCTCCTCCCAGGCGAGGGGTGCCCGGGAGCTCGCCCGACGTGGCCGTGCTTCCAGTCGGGGGAGTAGGGGCCCGGCGCCCGCTGCGGCTTGACGCCGGGGAATCGTGGGCCAGAAACGCGAAAGGCCCGCTCGGTGGCGGGCCCAGTACGTCTAGCTGATCAGAATGATGCGCTACAGCAGGTCAGCCAGTCAACTCACCTTCCGTGCGTCGCGGTCCTGCACGAGCGTGATGACGTCCCCGACGCGGTAGGTCGGGATGGGGTCGCCGGTCTCGCTGAGCGACGGCTCGAACCCCCGGATGAGGATCCGGCCACGGGACGCCCACACGCGGACGGTCGACGCCCCCACGCGGTAGCCGAGCGCGGTCGCCACCTGCGAGGTCCAGGTTGCCGAGCCGAGCATGTCGGTCACCCAGTCGAGCATCCACTTCCGCCGCCGCTCGACCACGTAGTCGAGCTGACACGGCTGGCACCTGACCAGGGTTGCGCCCGGCCGGGCGTACAGGTCGCGCTCGCACTGGTTGCACGGCCCGGCGTAGATGGCGTCGGCCCGGCGGTCGATCGTCCGGCGGCCCCGCCGGATCGCGTCGCGCAGCTCGTCGAAGGCGCGGCCGGCCTCCGGGTGAGCGACGAGCGCGGCGTGCTGGCGTGCGAGCCAGCGGGCCGTGTCGCCGATCTCCTGGCCCGGGTTCGTGACTCGGTCGCGGGCGAGGTTCATCGCGACGCATGTGCGGTGCTTGCAGGCCCGGCACGTGGGCCCGGGGTAGATGGTGACGGGCGCGCTGCGGATGACGGTCACCCACGCGGTGAGGGTCTCGGCAAGGACCTTCTGGGCGTCGCGGGCCTTCTGGTTCCAGGGCACGGGCGTCTCGTCGTCGCTCCGGCCGCCGCCTCCGCTACCCATGCGGACCTGCCCGGTGGCGGCGAACTCCAGGTGTAGGGCGAGGTTGGGGACGTCGGCCAGGTCGCGCTGGAGGCTGCTGACGCAGGGCTTGCAGACGTTCAGGCTGGCGGCCATGTCGAGGCCGCAGGCGGGGCAGCGAAGCCGGAGAGGCACGGGTTTCTCCTCAGGCTGTGGATCAAGCTGTGGATGCTGTGGATAGGGCGCGGCGTTCGGCCGGGGTCTGCACGGGAGTGTCGGGCGTTCGCCGCCGGGCGCGGATGGTCACGTATCCGGGTTGGCCGGCCTCGACGGTGCGGGGGTCGACCGCCTCGAAGGGGCAGTCGGCGGCGTAGATACCGTCCGGACTTTCGGACCGGTCGTAGTCCTTGACCCAGAAGACGCGGCGAGCGAAGCCGAAGTCCCAGGACGAGAGCAGCGGGTTGAGGACGCCGTAGCCGACCGTCCGGCCGATGTAGGGGTTGGGACACCGGACGTGGCCCTTGCGGTTGCGGGTGTAGACGACGGACTGGCGGACGTAGTCGAACGTCTCGATGTCCTCGGTCCAGACGATGGCGATCTCGTGGGCGAGTCCCTCCATGAGCCGCTCGGGCCGGGCGGGGCGCCAGGTGAGGTCTCGGCTGGTGGCGTCGAGCTGGATCACGCCTTCTCCTGCTCCTGGTAGACGTCGACCACGATGGCGCTGAGACCGAGCTCGGCGACGAGTTCGGCCCGGGTCCAGAGACGGCGGTTGTTGATGAACACGGGCTCGACGACGGTCTCGGGGAAGAGCTCGCCGCCGAAGTCGGCGCTGACGACGGCCCAGGCGACGATCGGGCACCTCAGCCAGTGCTTCGTGTCGGTGTCGGCCTCGGTCTTCATCGTGACGTCGGCGGTCCAGCCGGGGCCGGCCGTGGTGAGGGAGAGCGGCGACCCGGGGATCAGGTCTCGGGGTTTCATCTCGGGACTCCTTCGTGTGGTGCTTCGCGCCCGTCAATCTGACGGGCGCAAATTTGAGACGGTCAGGTTGACCGGCTCAAATCGTGATCTTCGAGTTGACTGCCGCGATTTGCGACGGACAGGTTGTCCGGCGCGAAAGGGGCTGCTGGGTTTGCAGGGTTTAGGTGCAGGGTTTGGAAGCGCGGCCGGGCGCTAAACCCTGCACGGGTTGTCGCAGGTCAGGGGGCACGTTGCAGGCTTTGCGGGTTTAGCAGGGTTTGTTTTCGATCCGGCCTCATGTGCGCCTGTGTGCGCGTGTACGTGTAAGACCTCATTTCAAAGCCTGCTAAAGCCTGCAAACCCAGCAAACGGGCGTCTGAGCTGGGGAAACGAGTGCAGGGTTTAGCGTCAGTGATCGTTTCCAAACCCTGCATTCGGGCGTCCAAACCCTGCACGCGGCCCGCCAAACCCTGCACCCGGCTCATGCCGCACCGGCCTGCTGCTGCTCGACACGGTCCACGTGGTAGTGCCACACGCCGGTACGGGACTGCTCGCCGACGAGCTTCCAGCCGGAGAAGATCCGGCCCCGACGGCTGGTCAGGAACTTGCCGAGCCCCTTCGCGGTGAACGGCCTGCCGTCGGGCTTGCTCGGGAAGACGCCGTCCCACGAGTCGTACATCTCGCCGTTGAGGTTCTCGACCCGGGCGCTGTCGAGGAGCTGCGCAGCCGTCTGGGGCTGCCGCCCGAACTTGGTGTGCCACTTGGTCAGGAACGCGATCGTGGCCGCCTCGTCGTCGTCGGCCTGCTCCATCTCGTGCCGGTTGTCCATGAACCCGTCGATGCCGTGGAAGCGGGTGAAGCCGCCCATGGTCTGGGCCCAGGCCGAGAAGTTCCGCATCTTCAGGTCACGCTCGCGCGGCGCCCCGGCCGCCATCCACGCCGCGGTGAGCACCAGCAGGGCGCGCAGCAGCTTGGCCCGGTTGGCGTCGTCGCGGAGCCACGACCACAGGTCGTCGATCACGAAGCCCGTTCTCAGGTCGGGCCGCTCCATCTGGGGGTCGAGGCGCACCAGGACGGACCGGGACGCGATGTCCCCGCCGACGGCCACGTTGTTACCCGTGACGCACCACAGCCGGTCGTTGATCCCGTTGAACGTGGAGTTGACGCCGAGGATGCGGGAGCTGAAGTGGGTCGAGGTCAGCAGCATGGCCAGCGAGGCGTGTTCGACGGTGTCGAAGACGTCCACGTTGTCCCACGTGACCAGCGGCTCGGTGGTGTCGCGAAGGATGGCGGTGATGGACTTGGCCATCTCCTCCTCCTTGCGCGGCCAGGGGTACATGCGCCAGCCGTAGATCGAGCCGATGATCTCGGCCAGCAGCGACTTCCCCGAGCCGCGCGTGGTGGCGCTGATGACGCCGAGGGGCGCGACGCCCTGGGTGAACAGGCGCAGCAGCGGGGTCATCAGCAGGCCGACGAAGTTGGCGCGGCTCGCGGGGGAGTCGAACACGAAGTCGGCGAGCACGTAGTCGAGGAGGAACCGTCGCGCCGCCGCGATCGTGGGCAGGTCGGGCGCACCCTCGACGGGCGTGTGCGGGAAGTCCGGACGCAGGTAGAGCCGGGTCGCCGGGTCGTACCCGGGGTCCTGCAAGAAGCTGCCGTCGGCGCGGACGACGGGCGTGGTCGCCACCCCGGCCAGGGTCGGGATCCCGGACCAGACGGGCTGCGAGAGCACGTCCTTCGCGACGGCCACCGACGGCAGACCTGAGGTCTCCTCCGGCCCCAACCGGGTGGACCGGACACGGAAGCAGGCCGAATGCCGGGCGAGCAGCGCCCGCAGGCCGTTGGCGTCAATGGGCTGGATGGCCAGGCGCGGGCCGGTGCCGTCGTCCAGGTCGACGATGCGGCTCAGGCCGCCGTTGCGGACGTACAGCTCGGGGACGATGCCGCTGTTCAGGGCGTCGCTGATGAACAGGACGGCCTTGTCCTCCAGGGTGATGTCGATGCGCCGCCGCCCTTCATCGTCGCGGGAGCCGGGGGCGCCGTTCTCGAACAGGATGTCGTCGGCGGACTTCACGCGGCCCTCATCCCGGCGCGCAGCCCGGACCCGATCGTTCCGTGGTCGGAGTCGTGGCCGATCTCGGCCGGGGTGAGCCCGACCTCCAGCGCGGCGGCCTGGAGCACCTCGAAGGCGGTGCGCTCGTCGACCTCCCCGGCCGCGACCATCGCCCCGGCCTTGTGGGCGGCCCAGTTCAGCGCCGAGTTGCGGCCACCGGACGCGCTGCGGAGCACGGTGTCGACGAGACCCCGGAGCCGGGCGTGCACAGTCGCCGGCGGGGGCGGCCCGGTCTGCTGGCGCGGCTTCGCGCCCGGCGTCCGGGTGAGGTGCGCGGTGATGCGCGGGTGGAGCGGGGCGAGTTCGAGGTCGAACCGGTCGCCGATCCACCGGTAGGGCTCGCCGGTCTTGGGGCTGCGGGAGGGCCCGACGACGAAGTAGCCGCCGTCGGCCTTCACGTCCACGCCGGGGCCGAGCTTCCCGGTCCCGCCCGTGACGCGCCCGCCTGGGTGGGCGTAGACGAGGTGGGTGCCGCCGGAGGGCGTGACGGCGGTGATCGTGCCGGGGAGCACGCCCGCTTCGTCGAGGCGGGCGGCGGTCTTGATGCCGTCGCTGCCGTGCTCGTCGAGGGTGTCGATGTCGACGACGACGATGCCGGAGACGGCGCCCGTGCGGATGGCGACCAGGCCGCCGGGGATGCGCTGCTCCATGGCGCGCAGCCGGTCGGGGTCGGTCGTGGCCGCGTAGAAGCCGTGGCAGGTGAGGCAGGTGCACGCCTCCATCAGCTCGGGCGCCCTGCGGTGCTCCTTGCAGGGGTCGCAGAGCTTGACCGGCGTCTTGGTCTTGGACAACAGGAACGTCCGCCACCCGTGCGCCGCGTAGGCGAGCATCGCGTCGAGCTTGGGGGTGTCGGGCGTGATCGCGGTCATTCCCAGCTCCCCGCGGCCTCGCGACGCGCGGCGTTGGCGGCGGTCTCGTCGAGGAACTCCTCGTGGTGCCGCCTGCTGAGGTGGACCGCCGCGATGAGCGCCTCGACGCCGCGCCCGTGGGCGTTGACGGTGACCTCGGAGCCGTACAGCAGGCGCCCGAAGTCGAGGAGGGCGTCGGGCAACGTCAGGTCGAGCGTGCCCTCGACGGTGATGGTGATCCGGCCGCTGACGGGCTCTCGGACGCGCCGGGCGACCTGGCCCGCGTTCTCGCGGTCGAGGACGCCGTCACCGTCGGGGGTGAGCGTGATCTCGGTGCGCCAGGTGACTTCGACCTGGTGGGTGGTGCTGGTGTCCATTTCAGTAACCCCCGGATGTTCTTCCCGAATAGAGCTGGAGCGGATGGGGTTACTGAGCGGGCACCTCGTCCTCCAGGCCCAGGCTGCGCAGCAGGTCGACGCGGGTGACCACGTAGGAGCTGCCGAGGCGGCGGACCGGGCAAGGGAACTCTCCCGCGCGGGCCAGCTCACGGGACTTTGTGCCGCCCATGCCCCACGCCCGGCCGGCGACGACGAGGGGAACGGAGACGGGGAGCCCGAGGAGCTCTTCCATCGACATGCGGATGACCGCCATCACCGGCCCCCCGAGGGCGCGGCGAGCAGCGCGGTCATGGGGACGTCGAGGGCGCGAGCGAGGCCCTCGGCCAGCTCGGGCGTGCAGGTCTGTCGCTCGCCGCGCTCCAGGCGGGAGACGAAGGAGTCGTGGACGCCGACTTCGGCGGCGAGCTCGGCCAGGGTCTTGCCGCGAACCTGGCGGAAGGCGTTGAGGGCGTGCGAGTTGATGGGGCACCGCCCGCCTCGCTGAGTCTCAGCTTTCACAGATCACATACTGCCAGAGTTGGCACTCAACTTGCCACTATGAAGTGTCAGGTGATGTAGCTGGTTGCAGGTCGGTTGCCCCTCTGGATGTCACAAAACGGCCACATGGGGTGTCATCTTGCGCTTCTGCTGTGACAGATTGGGGAGTACTCTGGCAGTGAAACAGCACGGTCATGCAGGTCACAGGCCGATGGGCTGCCGATACGGTGAGCCGCATGGGTGATGAGGTGAGGACAACGAAGACGCAGGGCTACTACGTGCGCAGGCGTCGTGAGGCGCTTGGCCTTTCTCAGGATTCGGCAGCGTGGTTGGCCAGAGTGGCAAAGACCACCTTCCGCAATATCGAGGGCGACAAGGTCGAAGAAGCGCGCACCTGGCCTCAGGTGGAGAGGGCGCTCGGGTGGCGGCCGGGCAGCGAAGACATGATCAAGATGGGCCTGGAGCCGCGATCGGTGCTCAGTGATTCGGTGCTCCGGTCGATCGTCAAAGTGGTGCTCCGGTATCAGGAGATCGCCACTTTGATCCGGCAGGAGTGTTCGATAGCCGAAAGGCGTCTGAACGAGCTTCATGCCGAGCGGGGGAGAGTGTCGACGGAGCCCGACGCGGATCAAGAAGCAATAAGCCGTATCGAGTACGAAATAGAACGATCCGAAAAATATATCCACGAGCGAGAGCGGACTCTGGAGCTGCGGGATTACAACGCTTTCCATCTCCAGTCTATGTACTCTGGATTTCTTTACGGTTTGGCAGACGGGACGCTGGCCCCGGCTCTCACGACGCATGAGTTTGCAACCCTCATGGCGAGAGCGATGCAACCAGGGGAGTTCGAGAGTCTCGTCACCGATGTGATCAATATCACGGGTATGGATATCCGAGGCTTCCTAGATGAAGACGTACTGCAAGACCTACCTGCGAACTTGCGCAATGGAGTGCAGCGAGTCGAACGCCTCCCACATTTGATGCGCCCTCCAGCTTCTCCGGTGGAGAACCGTCTGGTTCTGTCCCTCGCCGTACCGGGCGCCGAAAATCTGGATGAGTCGGATGTGCAATTCATCGCAGCCCAAGTAACCGAGGTGGCAACAGCCATCGCGAAAGCTTTCGTGAGAGCTAAAGCTTCCGGTGCAACACAGATTCAGATGGGTGAGACGAAAAGAGGATAAGTGGTTACTGCAAATGGCTATAAGCGGTGCCGATGTAGAGATGCCGAAGGGCGCGAGTTAGGTGCAAAGTGCCCGAAGCTGCGACGGAAGAACGGCTCATGGAACCCGAACCATGGGGCGTGGGCAGGTAAAGCCGAGTTGTCCGCTGGGCCCGACGCTAAGCGGGTCTTCCTCCGGATGGGCGGCTTCGCCTCCGAGAGCGACCTCGACGACGCCTACGAGCTGGCGGGCAAACTGCTCGACATCCCCGACGCCGGGCACGAGGGACACCAGGCCCGCATGGAAATCAGGGACCTGGTCATGGCGGCCCACGCCAAGAAGGCGCCGTGGCCCGACGAGGACGAGCTCCGCCGGAAGTACAAGGCCGGCCAGCCGCTCCAGTCGATCCGGTTCGGCGAGTACTTCACCGCCTGGATAGAGCGCCGGCGCAAGGCCGGCGACATCCGCAAGACGACCCTGATGGGTTACGAATCCCACTACCGCGTCCACCTGGAAGAGGTCCTCGCCCAGGTCCGCATGGACCGCCTCTGGGTCGTCACGCTGGAGGCCGTGTTCGTCCGGATCGAGGAGAAGAACGAGGCCGTCCGGAAGGTGCGAGCCTCCGGCGACCGCGAGGCGCGGGCGGCGATCAAGGGGCAGAAGATCACGGGAGCGGCGACCAAGCAGCGCATCCGGGCGACGCTCCGGACCGTGCTGAGCGATGCCCAGCGCGAGGGCGTGATCGGGTCCAACCCCGCCAAGCTGGTCAAGCTCGACCCGGGCAAGCGGCCCAAGGCGCTCGTCTGGACGAAGGCCCGGACCGAGGCGTTCATGGAGGCGTACAACCGGCGGCTGGAGGAGACTCGCGCGGCGGCCCGGGGCCAGGCCGTGAGCGGCCTCAAGGTGTGGCGGAACACGCCCTCCGAGCTGCGGCCTTCCTCGGTCATGGTGTGGACGCCCCGCCAGCTCGGCGCGTTCCTCGACCACGCGGCCAAGCACCGGCTGTACGCCCTGTTCCACCTGATCGCCTTCCGGGGGCTTCGCCGCGGCGAGGCGTGCGGCGTCCGCTGGGTCGACGTCGACTTCGACGAGAGCACGCTCACGGTCACCAAGCAGCTCGTCCAGCTCGGCTGGGAGTTCGAGGAGGGCGCCCCGAAGACCGACGCCTCCGACAGCACGATCGCCCTCGACGCTGGCACGGCGGCCGTACTGAAGGCCCACCGGGCACGGCAGAACGCCGAGCGGCTGGAGTGGGGCGAGGCGTGGGAGAAGACCGGCCGGATCTTCACACGAGAGAACGGCGCCGAGCTGCACCCCGCGTGGGTGAGCGAGCTCTTCGAGGAGCTGACCTACGAGGCCGGCCTTCCGCCGATCCGGCTTCACGACCTCCGGCACGTCGCGGCGTCGATCGCGTTCGCGGCCGGGGCTGATATGAAGATCGTGTCTGCGATGCTGCGGCACTCGTCGACCGGGATCACGAGCGACACCTACACGTCGATCCTGCCCGAGCTGGCCCACAGTGCGGCCGAGGCGAGCGCGGCCCTGGTCCCCCGCCTGGTCGCCGTCGGAGAGGCGTCCCAGACTGGCGGTCTCCCTTCGGTCTCCCCTGTGGGTGACCGAGCCTCCGGGTCACCCCGGGTTAGAAAGAAGATGCAGGTCAGAAGGTCGGAAGATGGTGGGGCGCCAGGGATTCGAACCCTGAACCTACGGATTAAAAGTCCGGAGCTCTGCCGTTGAGCTAGCACCCCTCGTCTGCAGGGTACAGCGATCGTCTCACCGGAGCGAAGCAGTTCCCTGTGATCAGCCTACCGGCCGCTTCACCGATATGCCGCCACCCCGGTCAGCGCCTCCCCGAGCACCAGCGTGTGAATCTCCTGGGTCCCCTCGTACGTCAGCACCGACTCCAGGTTGTTCATGTGCCGGATAACCGGATACTCCAACGTCACCCCGTTGGCCCCCAGAACCGACCGAGCCTCCCGCGCCACATCAAGCGCCGCCCGCACGTTGGCCAGCTTCCCGAACGACACCTGCTGCGGCCGAAGCGCGCCGGAGTCCTTCAGAGAACCCAGGTGCAGAGCAGTGAGCCCCGCCTGCCCCAGCGCCACCGCCATCCACGCCAGTTTCTCCTGCGTGAGCTGGAACCCCGCGATCGGCTTCCCGAACTGCACCCGCGTCTTCGCGTACTCAAGAGCGGCCTCGAAACAAGCCCGACCAGCCCCGACGACCCCCCAGAGGATCCCGAACCGAGCCTCAGACAGACACGACAAAGGCCCCTTAAGACCAACCACGTCCAACACGGCAGACCCAGGCACCCGCACATCGTCAAAGTAGAGAGATGAGGTAACCGAAGCCCGTAGCGACAACTTCCGGTGGATCAGGGGAGCGGAGAACCCCGGAGACGACGTCGGCACCACGAACCCGCGCACCCCGCCGTCGGTCTGGGCCCAGACGACGGCCACGTCGGCCACCGACCCGTTGGTGATCCACATCTTCGACCCGTTGAGGATCCAGTCGCCGGACGGGTCCTGCTTGGCGTACGTCTTCATGTTCGCCGGGTCGGACCCGTGATCGGGCTCGGTCAGCCCGAAGCACCCGATCGCCGTCCCTGCCGCCAGGGAAGGCAGCCACTCCTCTTTCAGGGCGTCGGATCCGTACTTCCAGATCGGGAACATCGCCAGCGACCCCTGGACCGACACGAACGACCGCAGCCCCGAGTCGCCGGCTTCCAGTTCGCGGCACGCCACCCCGTAGGAGATCGCGTCGAGGCCGGCGCAGCCGTAGCCGGTCAGGTGCATGCCCAGCATGCCCAAAGAGCCCAGCTCAGGGCCCAGTTCGCGGGCCGGGAAGGTGCCTTCTTCGAACCACGTCGCGACGTCGGGGAGGATGTGTTCCCTGACGAACCCCTGAGCCGTGTCCCTGACGAGTCGCTGGTCTGGGGTCAGGCGGTCGTCGAGGTTCAGAAGGTCCATGATGGCAGCGTATCCGGGCGGGGTCGGGGTAGGGCCAGGGGGAATCCCGATGTGCCATAGACGACAAAAGGGGCACGCTATGGACATGAACGAGATACAGCCCAGTGGCCACGTCAAGCAGCTTCGCCGGACTCGCAACGGCCGGATCGTCGCCGGGGTCTGCTCCGGTGTCGGCCAGTACATCGGCATCGACCCGAACATCCTGCGGATCGTCCTCGCGGTCGCGTCGTTCTTCGGCGGCCTTGGCATCGGCGTCTACGCCGTCGCCTGGCTCCTGATCCCGAGCGAGGAGAAGAACGCCTCGATCGTGCAGGACCTGATCGAGAAGAACAAGGACAACCCGACCTGGCTGGACGTCAAGGCCAAGACGCAGGAAGGGTGGGCCAAGGCGACCAAGTCGCACAACGGTCACCAGGCGACCGCTCCGGTCGACCCTTACACCGTCCACCCCTACGCCCAGACGAAGCAGCCGAACGACTGATCACGAGGTGTGCACCTTGGCGATGATCTCCGTTCGGGAATCCGTCCACGCGATGGCCAGGATGGCCGCGGCGCTCAGCCCGGCCACCCCGGCCAGCGCCACGACCGGCTCCGGGCCGAGGATCTGCGCGAGCGCGCCGCCGATGAGGATGCCGACACCCTGTGAGGCCAGCAGGCCTGACTGGACCAGGCCGAACGCCTGACCCCGTCGTTCGGGGGGCACGCACTGGACGAAGGCGGCGTTGGCCGCCAGCTGGTATGCGCCTCCCACGCCGGACAGGATCCAGAGCACCAGCACGATCTCCAACGGCGGGCGCATGGCGCACACGACCAGCGGAGCGCAGGTCAGCATGGCCATCCAGCCCATCGTCTTGAGACGGGTGCTGGGGTTGACGAACCTGCTGAACAGGAACGCCCCGAGGACCGTGCCGGTCGGCATGGCGGCCATGAGCAGGCCCGTGATCACGGGCACCGGGAGCCCGCCGTCGTCGAGCTCGGCCGCGTAGGGCACCGCGATCCCCTCGGGCAGCACGTAGAAGCCGCACAACCAGGCGAACAGCACCAGCGTGCGCAGCCGGCGGTCGCCGAAGACCAGCCGGGCGCCCGCGGCGGTCATCGTCCACATCGAGGGTTTCCCCCCGTCGGCCGACACGGTGGCCGATCTGCGGCTCACCCCGGCGACGATGATGAGGGCCGAGGCCAGGAACGTGGCGCAGTCGAGCGCCAGCGCCCGATAGGGGCCCAGGCCCGCGATGACGGCCCCGCCCGCGGCGAATCCGAGCATCTGGACGGCCTGGTTCGTCATGTTCTGCAGGGCGCTGCCCGCGACGTACCGATCGCCTTCGAGGATCTCGGGCAGCAGCGCGGCGCGCGCGGCCGAGAACGGCGCGCTGAGCAGCACCACCAGGAAGACCAGCACGCACAGCACCGGGAACGGGACGCCGGGGATCGCCATGATCGCGACCATCAGGGCCCGCAGGATGTCGCAGACGAGCATGACCTGCCGGCGCGGATAGCGGTCGGCGAGGCCGGCCAGCAGGGGGCCGCCGAGGATCGGCGGCAGGTAGGTCAGTGCGTAGACGGCCGCCGTGGCGAGCGCCGACTGGGTGCGGTTGAATACGAGCACCGCCAGGGCGACCTGCGCGAGCTGGTCGCCGAGCAGAGACAACCCCTGGCCGAGCCACAGGGCCCGGAACTCCTTGATCGCGATGACTTCGCCGTATGTCGCTTGGCGCTCCGCTGGACGGCGGTGTCTCCCCGGCAGTTTTCCGGGCTTCGTGGCCGCCATTTCTCTCCGCTGAGCTCAGGCCGTAGCTGACAGAATGTGTTCAGTATGTCACCTACAGTGCCTATGGCGCTCGCGAATCGCAACCTCGCGACTACCATCCGAGTTCGTGCAGCCGGTCGTCGTCGATGCCGAAGTGGTGGGCGATCTCGTGCACGACCGTGATCTGGACCTCTTCCACGACGTCAGCTTCGGTTTCACAGATTGCCAAGGTCGGATTTCGGTAAATCTCGATCCGGTCGGGAAGCACTCCTGAGTACCACTCGCCCCGCTCCGTGAGCGGAATGCCGGTATAGAGACCGAGGAGGTCAGGTTCGGGCGGATCGTCCACGACCACGACGACGACGTTGTCCATGACTTTGGCCAGATCGGGTGGGATCAGGTCGAGTGCCTCGGCCACGAGCTCCTCGAACTTGCTCCTCGAGACGTCGATCACACGTCAAATCTACTTCCCCGTGGTTTTCGGGTAGACAGGAAGGAACGTGGATTTGCCGAAGTGGGGGGAATCCGTGGTCCGGTTCCTTCGGGGCCGGTTCGTGCGGTTTCTGACAGTCGTCGTTGTAGCCCTGGCCGGAGCGTGGCTGGGGCTTTTGTTCGGCGCGTCCGTGCAGACCCCGATCGGTCCCGCCGACATCAACATGGCGCTGCGGCCCTCCTTCGACGGGGGCACGGTCGTCGACGTGCGGCCGCTCGGAACGCTCCGGTTCGACACCCACTCGGGGCCGGTGCAGCTCAACCTGAGCATCGAGGCGGTTCATCCCGAGGCCGCCGAGCAGATCCTGCAGAACCCCCGATGGGCCGACCGGCTGCCCGAGACCATCGAGACCGACCTGATGGGCGGCGTGCAGGACCTGCTCGTCAGGGCCGCGATCGGCGCGGTGATCGCCGGCTTCCTGGGCGGGCTGATCGTCTTCAGAGACGTCTTCCGCGGCCTGTGGAGCGGTCTGGGCTCGATCCTGCTGGTCGGCGCGATGGCCGTCACGGCCGCCCTGAGCTTCAACCCCCAGGCGATCGCCGAACCCCGCTACACCGGCCTGCTCACGGGTGTGCCGTCACTGGTCGGCAACGCCCAGTCGATCGTCACCAAGTTCTCCGAATACCGGGGTCAGCTGGCCAAGCTCGTCACGAACATCAGCCGCCTGTACGAAGCCGGCTCGACCCTCCCCATCTACGATCCCGACCCCGACACGATCAGGGTGCTGCACATCTCCGACCTGCACATCTACCCGCCGGGCTGGAACGTGGTCCGCTCCCTGATCGACCAGTTCAAGATCAACCTGGTCATCGACACCGGCGACATCAGCGACCACGGCACCAAGATCGAGAATTCGTTCGTCGAGGAGATCGGCGACCTGGGCATCCCCTACGTGTTCGTCCGGGGCAACCACGACTCGATGGAGACCCAGAAGGCGGTCGCCAAGCAGAAGAACGCGATCGTCCTCGACGATCGGGTCGCCGAGGTCGCGGGCCTGCGCATCTACGGCATCGGGGACCCCCGCTTCACGCCCAACAAGTCGGTCGAGGTCGAGGAGGACGCCGAATCGCTGGCGGCCCTCGGCCGGGAGAAGGCCGCGGGCGTCGCGCCGCCCGAGTGGCCGCGCTCGTCGTCGACCACGGCGCCGCAGCGGTCTCCGGTCGATCTGGTGGCCGTCCACGATCCGACCATCGGCCGGGCCTTCTACGGATCGGTGTCGCTGGTGCTGGCCGGCCACGTCCACGCCCGCTCGACCGAGCTCTCGCCGACCGGCACCCGCCTGATGATCCAGGGGTCGACCGGCGCGGCGGGCCTGCGGGGCCTCGAACACGACACCCCCACACCCATCCAGGCGTCGGTTCTCTACTTCAGCAAGGACACGCACAGGCTTCAGGCCTGGGACGACGTCACGGTCGGAGGGCTCGGAGAGCAACGTATCGCCGTGGAGCGGCAAATCGAGGCCGCGCCAGGTCGTACAATTTTCCCAGTGCCAGGGAACGCCCCGTCTCCGACGGGAACGATCTCTGACACACCGTCGCCGGTCGCTTTGGCACAGAGGGCAAACGTCCCCTATGCTTCAGAGGTCCCCGACGGAGCGCGGTAAGGACAGAGAGAAATCTCTGCGCCCCCATCGTCTAGCGGCCTAGGACACCGCCCTTTCAAGGCGGCGGCACGGGTTCGAATCCCGTTGGGGGCACGGAAGGGCCAGGAAAACGGCAGGTCGAAGACCTCCGAAGAACTGGTAAGCTACAAAAGCCGAAAGCGAAACGCCGGAAGCGAAAGTAGCAAAGCAAGGTCCTGTAGAGCAGTTTGGAGTGCTCGCCACCCTGTCAAGGTGGAGGTCGCGGGTTCAAGTCCCGTCAGGACCGCTTGGGTCAGGTAGCTCAGTTGGTACGAGCGACCGCCTGAAAAGCGGTAGGTCGGCGGTTCGACCCCGCCCCTGACCACATCTCTTGCTAGAACGAAATGCCCTGCACACATCGTGTGCGGGGTTTTTTCATTTCTCCCGTGAGAACGGCCCGCCGAGACTTTTTCGGCGGGCCGCCGTCGAATCAGCCGACTCTCGGCTCGTTCGCGCTGAAGGTGTCGCACGATCTGGCGTCCCGCGACTCGAAGCCGCGCGTGAACCACGCCTCCCGGTTGCGCGGCGAGCCGTGGCTGCCGTTGATGCCGCCCCCGTCGTCGTCGAGGGTCATCATGCGCCGCAGGTCCCGCAGGTCGGAGGCGGGCCGGTTCAGCGACTTCCACGCGCTGCCCATGAACACCCCGGCCAGGCACTCCGACTGCAGCTCGATGCGCCGGGAGCGCTCCAGTTCCTCGGCCTGGCCGGAGGTCGGCAGGTTGACCTCGGCCCACAGGATGCCCGTCATGTGCTGGACGTGGTGCCCGTATTCGTGGGCGGCCAGCAGGAAGGTGCTGAGGTCGTGGGGCGTGGCCAGCAGGCGCTGGTCGAGCAGGACGTCGAAGCGGCGGTCGGCGGGGCAGTACTGGCCCTGGATGCCCTGCCGCCACATCACCCCGCACCGCATCTCGGGCCGGTTGACGAAGCCCGCGGTCGCCGGCGGCATCGGCACCCCGACCCGGCCCATGAGGTCGGCCCAGGCGGTGTTCATACAGTCGACGATCGAGCGGACGTACTTCCTCGTCAGGTCGCGGTTGCCGACGGCGACACGTTTCTCTGGGCAGTCGACGTCGGCCATCTGGCCGGCCCGGTAGAGCAGGTTGCCGGTCAGGACGGGATCGTCGACCGGGTAGGCCGTGCCGCCCACCAGCAGGAGGGAGACGAGGAGAGCGCGCATCTATGCCACCTTGCCGGGCTTGGAGGTCCAGGTGTTGCACGATTTCGGGTTGCGGGATTCGAATCCCCGCATGAACCAGGTCTCCTGGTTCTTGCCTCTGCCGTGGTCGTGGCCCTTCCAGTACTCGTCGCCGCTGCTCCGGATGATCTGCCTGAGCTCGGCCACGTCGCTCGCCGGGCGGCCGAGCGACGCGAAGGCGCTACCCAGGAAAACCCCTGACAGGCAGGTGGCCTGGAGTTCTAATCGGCGGGTCAGTTCCTGCGTCTCGCGTTTTCCGCCGGTCGGGTAATAGCTGTACGCCTCGATGAGACCCATCGTCTTCTGGATGTGATGGCCGTACTCGTGGCCGACGAGCTGGAAGATGAACAGGGTGTGGGGATATTCGAGCAAGTTGCGGTCGAGCAGGATGACGTAGCCGAAATCCCGGTGGCAGTACATTCCGGCGACGCTGGCCTCCCATTTCGATCCGCAGTGGTTCTTGCGCTTGTCGATGAAGCCGAGGTCGGCGTCGGTGAGCGGCAGGCCGACCTTCTTGAGCTGGGCCCGCCACGCCTTGTTGAGGCAGTCGTTCAGCGCCTTGATGTACTTCCTGGCCTGCGGGCGGTTCATCGACGAGAGCGGCTTCTCGCGGCACTTGACCTTGGCCATCTTCCCCGTCTTGTACAGCGGGTTCTCGGTGAGCGTCGGGCTGTCGACGGGGTGGGCGGTCGTCACGGAGAGTGCCAGGGCGAGGGGGATGAGCACGTCAGGCCACCTTCGTTGACTTGGCGGTCCAGGTGTTGCAGGCCCCCGGCTTGCGGGTCGCGAAGCCGCGGTCGAGCCAGCCGAGCACGTTCTTGCCCCGGCCGTGCGTGCGGCTGTGGCCGGTGCCGTCGAGTTCGCGCAGGTACTGCCAGTCGGTGTCGGTGCGGCCGAGGGTCGGCCAGACCGCGCCGAAGAACACCCCGGCCAGGCATTCGGCCTGGAGTTCGTTGCGGCGGATCTGCTGGTAGAGCTCGGCTTTGGAGTGGTAGGGGTGGGTGCGGTAGGCGTCGGCCATGCCGGTGAGGTTCTGGATGTGGTGGCCGAACTCGTGGGCGATCACGAGGTAGAGGTAGAGGTTCGACGAGTCGACCAGGGCGTCCTTGTCGAGCAGCACCATGAAGCGTCGTTGCGAGTCGCAGTAGCGGCCGGCGGCGTCGCCCCATTTGCGGCCGCAGAACGCCTTCGGCCTGGTCTGGAAGCTGATCTTCACGGGGGTGAAGGGCAGGCCGTGCTTGCGGAAGTGCGCACCCCATGCCTCGTTGAGGCAGCTCAGCACCGTGGTCGCGTAGCGGCGGGCCGAGGCCGCGTCGCCGTCGCGTAACGGGGGTTCGGGGCAGTCGACCGGTGCGAGCCGGCCCGTTCGATAGAGCGCGTTCTGGGTGAGGGCGCGGTCGTCGATCGGGTAGGCGTTCGCGGGGGCCGCTCCTACGACCAGGAGCGAGGCGAGCACGGTGACGAATGGGGTTAAACGCACAAAGGCGATCCTAGGTGGGCGACACATTCTGGTTGAGGTGGAATATGTTCTCGGGATCCCATTTGCGCTTCAGTTCGGTCAGGCGCGGGAGATTGTCGCCGTACGCCAGCCGTACGCCCTCCTCGGCCAGGTGGTTGACCTCGGCCCCCACCGACCAGTCGCGGGTGGCCTGCCAGAGGTCGTCCGCCCAGGTCACGTGGGGTGCGGCCGGGGCGTCGCCGGGCCAGGCGGCGGCGATTTCGAGGCACCAGCGGGCGGTGCGGTGGAAGTAGGCGGTCTCCGACGGGCCGACCTCGGCGATGGCGCCGCCCAGCTCGGCCAGCAGGATCATCGTCGCCGGCGACGGGGGCGCGGAGCCGAACTCCACCAGGGTCTCGATCAGCGGCTCGGTCAGCGGCCCGCCCAGGTGGTGGCGCATCCGGTAGGGCGTCGGGTGGTCCTGCCCGTCGTTGGCGTGCTGGAGGGCGGCGAACGTGGTCGGGCCGATCAGGTCGGCGAGCGGGGTGCCGAGGCCGCGTAACCAGGCCAGGTCGCGGTCGCCCGACAACCAGCAGACGGCCAGGAGGAAGACCGGCCGGCCGGGCTCGGGGAGGAACGGCGGCGCGCCCATGATCGCGGCCAGCACGCTCGCCTCGCGCGGGGCCTCCCACTCGGCCAGCGTGCGCAGGAGCGCGGGGGCCTCCTCCAGCGGGTAGAAGATCATGCCGCCGATGACCTGGTCGACCGGGCGCAGCCGCAGGGTGTACTGCAGCACGATCCCGAAGTTGCCGCCGCCTCCGCGCAGGCCCCAGAACAGGTCGGGGTTGTCGTCAGGGGAGGCGGTGACCACCTCGCCCGAGGCGGTCAGGACCTCGGCCGACAGCAGGTTGTCGCAGGCCAGGCCGTAGGACCGGCCGAGCCAGCCGTTGCCGCCGCCCAGGGTCAGCCCGGCCACGCCGACGCCGCCGACGTGGCCGCCCACGGGGGCCAGGCCGGTGGGGGCGGCGGCGTCGGTCAGTTCGCCCCAGCGCACGCCGGGGCCGACCGTCGCGACGTCGCCGGTGATCTCGATCGTCTTCATCGGGCCGAGGTCGAGGACCAGGCCGCCCTCGGTGGTGGCGAAGCCGGGGAAGCCGTGGCCGCCGCCTCTGACCGCGACCTCCAGGTTCGCCGACCGGGCGTGGGCCAACGCGGCGGCCGCGCCTGCCGCGTCGGAGCAGCGGGTGATCGCGGCCGGGCGCCGGTCGACGGCCCGGTTCCAGACCCGTCTCGCCGTGTCGTAGTCGTCATGGGCGGGGGTGATCAGTTCGTACATCAACCAAGTCTGAACCGTCAGGAGCGGTTGATGAAGTCCGCGACCTCCTTCGGATGGCTCAGCATCGGCATGTGGCCGGCCGGGATGTCGGCCGTCTCGGCATGGGGCAGTCGGTCGTCGACCATGCGGCGCATGAAGTCGATGGGGAAGAAGCGGTCCTCCGTACAGAACAGGAAACGCACGTGGACGTTGGGCCAGGCCTCCCCGGGAGCGTCGAAGACGGTGAACGACTGGTCGCGGGTGGCGGCCTCGCCGATCGCGACTCCCTCGGGGTCGACGCCGTTGTAGAAGACGGCCATCTCGTCGGAGGAGTCGACGCCGAGCTCGTGGTGGCCGGTGTTCTCCCACCATTCGCCGCCGGTCTCGCCGGGCTTGGGCACCATCGCGGTGAGGAGCACGATCGCGCGGGCCGGGACGCGGGCGGCGACCCTGGGAGCGGTCAGGCCGCCCAGCGAGTGGGCGACCACGACGACGTCGGTGCGGTCACCGACGGCCTCGACGGCCAGGTCGGCGTATTCGGGCACGCCCGCCGCCGGGTCGCCCGTCGGCAGGTCGAGGGCGATCACCTCGCCGTCGAGCAGGGGCGCGAGCCGGCTCCAGTAGCCGGGCCCCGCGCCGCCGCCGGGTATTAGAACGTAAGTGCGCATGCTTCTACCCTAAGCTGGGGCGCATGCTCTCGCGGCGTGCTTTCCTGGCCGGGGTCGTGCTGCCGGCGGCCGGGGGCCGCGACGACGTCTGGCCGGCGCTGGAGCGCAACTGGCTGGCCGTCTCGTCCCGGGGCGAGCCGTCGTCGCCCGAACAGGCGATGGCCCGGGAGTTCCGCCGCACGGGCGATCCGGCGCTCAAGAGGAAAGTCGTCGGCGAGATCGACCGGGCGGTCCGGGTGGCCTACCACGCGGGGGCGGTCAAGGCCGGGAACTGGTGGAACTGGGAGATCGGCCTGCCCCGGTGGCTGCTCGACCTCGCGATCCTCGTCGGCCACCGCGACGACGACCTGATCGCGGCGGTCGACCACTTCGTCCGGCCGTGGCGGCTGCTGTTCTACCGGGGCACCAGCACCGCCGCCAACCGCGCCGACCTGTGCCTGGTCACGCTGCTCAACGGCATCCTGGCGCGCGACCCGCGAAAGATCTCCCGCGCCGCCGGGGCGCTCTCTCCGGTCTTCCGGTACGTCACCGAAGGCGACGGCCTCCACCGCGACGGCTCGTTCATCCAGCATTCGACCGTGCCCTACCAGGGCACCTACGGGGCGTCGATGCTCCACGGGATCGGCGCGATCCTGCGAACGCTGCGCGGCACCCCGTGGGAGATCACCGATCCGGCCCTCCAGAACGTCTTCGGCAGCGTCGAACACTCCTTCCTGCCCTTCCTCCACGAGGGCCGGATGATGGACCTGGTCAGCGGGCGGGCGGTCGCGCGCAAGCCGTACGGAGACCGGAGAAGGGCCCGCGCCTTCGCCGACGCGCTCGACCTGCTCGGCGAGTCGGCCCCCGCCTCCCAGCGTTCTCGCTGGCGCGAACTGATCGCGAACCCGCCGACCGGCCACCGCCTGATGCCGGCCAGCGCCCGCGCGGTCCACCGCGGCGACGGCTGGGTGGCCGCGCTCAGCATGGCCTCCCACCGGGTCGCCCACTACGAGCACGGCAACGGCGAGAACCTGCGCGGCTGGCACACCGGGGCCGGAATGCTCTATTGGTGGGGCGAGGGCCACGGCGACCACTACTCGGGCGACTTCTGGCACACCGTCGACCCCTACCGGCTGCCCGGCACGACGGTCTCCACCAAACGCCTGCCCGACGGCGCGGGCGGAGCCTGGGGCGAGAACTGCCCGCCCGCGCGGTGGGTGGGCGGGGCCTCCGACGGCGTGCACGCCACCGTCGGCCAGCACCTCTTCGGCCTGGAGAGCACCCTGGAGGCCCGCAAGTCGTGGATCTTCCTCGACGACATGGTGGTCTGCCTGGGCGCCGGGATCACCTGCCGTGACGGCGTTCCGGTCGAGACGATCGTCGACAACCGCCGCACCCACGCCCGGCTCACCGTCGGCGACGGCTGGGCCCACCTGGAGGGCCACGGCGGCTACCTCTTCGACGGCTCACTCCGCGTCGACCAGGGCGAATACACCACGCTCTGGTTCGACCACGGCACCGACCCAACTGACGCCCGCTACTTCTACGCGCTGCTGCCCAACGCCGACCTGGCCGCCACGAAGGCGGCCCGGGTCACCGTCGTGGCCAACACGCCCGCCGCGCAGGGCGTGACCACGGGCGGCCTGACCGCCGTGAACTTCTGGCGACCGGGAACGGCCGCCGGCATCACGGTCACCGAGCCGTCGGCGATCCTCTACCGGCCGGGCCGCTCCCTGGTCGCCGAAGCGCAGGGTTAACGCACCCTCCGGGGCTTGCCGAGCTGCTTGATCGTCTTCGGGTCGGCCCCCTTGGGCAGGTCGGCCGCGGTGATGGGCCCCTTGCCGTGGGCGACCTTCATGTTGGGCAGGCACATGTTCGTGGCCAGCCGCCCCTCCCACTTGTAGACGAACACCAGATACCGCGCGCCCCGCGAGAACTCGGCGCCACAGGCCGCCGTCTGCGTGGGCGTGCCCACCGAGACGACCCGCTTCGGCTTTCCCTTGTACGCATGGTCGACCCGGAAGCTGTAGGTGACCGGCCGTTCCGGGTCCCACCTGTCCTTCGGCCGTCTCACCGTCTTGACGGTGCCGGTGAACACCAGCGCCGAGCTCTTCAGGTGCCGGGGAACCTCGGGAGGCATGCAGCTACAGGCGTAGGAAGGCGTCGCCCCGAAGACGAGGGTGCCTAAAACGAGGGTGAGAACGATCACGATTCGACGCAGCATGCCCCTGAAACGCAAACCGATGCCGAACGGTTCGGGCGAAAAACCTGGGTTGGGCTAGTCGCGATCAAGAGAGGCCACTACGCTTGGCCAGCAGTGAATCCGCCGTGTGTCCGCGGGCCTTTTCTCATTTCATTGGGGTGGCTACGTGTCGGGGCCCGGCGTTGAGTTCCTGCTCGCCAATGTGCTGCAAGGTGTCGCCGACCTTTCCGGGGTCGACGGGGCCGCCCTTCGCCTGCTCGACGACTCCGATCGGCTCCGCATGATCGGAGCCACCGACGAAGACGGCTGGGTTCTCGAGCGCGCGGGCTGCTCGGCCCTGTCCGTTCCCCTGGTCGAGGGCCGAGAAGTCATCGGGGAGCTCACTCTCTACACGCACGAGCGTCACGAGTGGAGCCGTTCCGAGGTGGAAAAAGGCGCGCGGCTGGGCGAGCTCGTCGTCGTCGCTCTTGAAGCCATGGCCGGGGGCAGGACTGAGTCCTCCGCCTCTGGGCAGGTGAGATGACCACGAAGCTACCTCTCCACGACCGCGCCGGCGCACAGGTGAGGTTCACGGGAGGATACGGAATGACCCATATCGATCCAGAAGCGCTCGTCGCGAGCTTGCGGCGAATGCAGAAGGCCGCTCCGGCGACCGGGATCGTGTACCACCTTGAGCGGATCGTCCAGGTCGTCGACCGGATCTTCGGATATTCCGGGGCCGGCCTGATGTTCGCCGATCCCGATCGCACCCTGCGATACCTGTTCGCCACCGACGAGGCGGGACGCAGCCTCGAACACGCCCAGGCGACCGTCCAGGCGGGGCCCTGTGTGGCCGCGTACACGACCGACGACGCCGTGACCACGTACGACGTCCGGAAGGACGACCGCTGGCCCGATCTCGCGGCGCTGCTGCACCCCGATGTGCGGGCCGTCGCGGGCGTGCCGGTACGTCTCGGCGGAGAGCCCGTCGGAACGCTGAACGTCTACCAGGACACCACCCACGACTGGGAGGAGTCCGACACCGAGGCGTTGCACGCCTACGCCCATGTGATCGAGCAGGTCATCGCCGCCGCCGTCGAGGCGGAGGAGAAGTCCCAGCTCGCCGACCAGCTCCAATACGCGCTCGACTACCGCGTGGTCATCGAACGGGCCATCGGTTACCTGATGGGCAAGCACGACCTGACCGCCAGCCAGGCCTTCACGGGCCTGCGCAAACAGGCCAGGGACAGTCGCCGGAGGGTTGCCGATCTGGCCGCCGAACTGCTCGGGGAACAGGGTCGTGGAGATCCGGACCACGCGATCTGACCTGATGACCACGATCATCCTGCAAGGTGATCTCGACGTCTTCGGCGCCGTGGAACTCCGCCGCGCCGTCTGGAGGGCCGGCCGGGCCGCGCATCTGCGGCTCGACCTGGCCAAGGTGACGTTCATCGACGTCGCGGGCGCCCGGACCCTGCTCTGGGCGCACCGCAGGGCCCGCGGGCGGGTCTCCTTCGCGAACCCGCCCGAGGGGGTGCTCCGGCTGCTGCGGCTGCTCGACTTCGACCGGTACCTCGAAGTGGATACGCTGGCCGGTGATGTCGTACCGAATGTTCTTCACGTGGGTCCTGCGCCGTACCGACGCGGAGAAGATCCACCATCTGACGATTCGACTGCTGGCGACCCTGTCGGTCCTGCCGGTCGTGAAACGGATCCTCCACGCCGTCCTGGCCCCCCGTGACGAGTCCCTGCGGGTCCAGGCGTTCGGGGTGCACTTCCCGACGCCGTTCGGGCTCGCGGCCGGGTTCGACAAGAACGCCGAGTGCGTCCCGGCGCTGAGCGCGCTGGGCTTCGGCCACGTCGAGGTCGGCACGATCACGGCCCACGCTCAGCCCGGCAATGCCCGCCCGCGCCTGTTCCGGCTGGTCCCGGAGAAGGCGATCATCAACCGGATGGGCTTCAACAACGAGGGCGCCAAGATGGCCGCCCGCCGGTTGAAGCGGGTGCGCGGGGTGCCCGCGGTGGTCGGCGTGAACATCGGCAAGACCAAGGTCGTGCCCGAGGAGGAGGCGACCCGCGACTACGTCGCCAGCGCCAGGGTGCTCGCCGGGCTGGCCGACTACCTGGTCGTCAACGTCTCCTCGCCCAACACGCCGGGCCTGCGCAACCTGCAGGCGGTCGACCTGCTGCGCCCGCTGCTGACCGAGGTCAAGGCGGTCGCGGGCCGCACCCCGCTGCTGGTGAAGATCGCCCCTGACCTGGCCGACGAGGACGTCGACGAGGTCGCCGAGCTCGCCGCCGAGCTGGGCCTGGCCGGCATCATCGCGACCAACACCACGATCAGCCGCGCGGGCGTCGCCAGCACCGAGACCGGGGGCCTGTCGGGCCGTCCGCTGAAAGACCGGTCGCTTGAGGTGCTGCGCCGCCTCCACGCCAAGGTCGGCGACCGACTGGTTCTGGTCTCGGTCGGCGGCGTCGAAGACGTCGACGACGTCTGGGAGCGCCTGCTGGCCGGCGCCACGCTGGTCCAGGGCTACACCGGCCTGATCTACGGCGGCCCGCTGTGGGCCTCGACCATCAACCGGCAGTTGTCCCGCCGCCTGCGTCGCCACGGTCTTTCCTCGGTACGCGACCTACATGCTCGGGCGGGTCGAGTCGGCTGACAGCGTCAGCTCGTCGAGATGGCGCATGACGGCGGCCACGTCGTTGCGGCCCGGTGTGTGGGGCCGTGAGCGCTGCCAGGGCCGGGGGCCGTCGAGCGGGCGGTAGTTGACGCCCACGGCGTCGAGCCGGCCGAGATGGTGCTCCAGGCGGCCCGGGAAGTCCGGCGCCGCCGGGCGGCCCGTCCAGGCGATCTCGGCCATGGCGCAGCCCCGGGGCCACGCCTTGTAGTCGAGGGTGCGGGCGTCGGGGATGTGCTCCGACCACAACTGGAACTGCGCGCCCGGGTACCCCGAGACGTCGAAGGCCGCGACGTCGGCCACGGTGATCGTCTCGCCCAGCGCGGCCGGTTCGTCGGCCGAGGCGGCCTCGGCGTAGTCGAAGTAGAGCGGGAACACCGGCGTGAGGACCACGTCGTGCCCCGCGGCGGCGGCCCGCCGGGCGACGTTCATGCCCCGCCAGGGCATCACGATCGTGTCCGCGCGCAACATGCCGCTGACGAACGCCTCGTCCCACACCACCGCGCGGCTGCCCCGCTGGGCCAGCAGGTCGGCCAGCTGCCGCAGGAACCAGGCGTGCAGGTCGCCCGGCGTGGCCAGGCCCTGAGCCCGCTGGAAGGCGGTGATCTCGGTGGACGCGGCCCAGGCGTCGAGCACGCACTCGTCGCCGCCGATGTGGAAGAACGGGGTGTCGCCGAGCGCGCCGAGGATCTCGTCGACGACGGCGGCCAGGAAGTCGATCGTCTTCGGCAGCGGGGCGAGGATCGCGGGGGAGATGCCCCACCGCTCCAGCACCAGGTGCCGCTGGGCCGGGTCGGCGCCGAACTCGGGGTAGGCGGCCAGGATGGCCGACGCGTGGCCCGGAACGTCGATCTCCGGCACGACCGTGACCGCCCTTTCCCGGGCATAGGCCGCGATCTCCCGCAGATCGTCGAGCGTGTAGAAGCCGCCGTGGGGGGTCGCGTCGTACGTCTGGGGCTCGCCCTTGCGCGAGGTGATGGTCTGGGCGCGGTGGGAGCCGATCTCGTGCAGGCGCGGATAGGCCCGCGACTCGACCCGCCAGCCCTGGTCGTCGGCCAGGTGGAGGTGCAGCCGGTTGAGCTTGTGCATCGCCAGCAGGTCGATCATCCGCAGCACGTCGTGCTTGGGCAGGAAGTGCCGGGAGACGTCGAGGTGCGCGCCGCGCCACGAGAGCGCCGGAGCGTCCTCCACACGCACGCAGGGGACGTCATATGCCGAAAGCGGCGAAACGGCGCGGAAGGCGTCGTGGGGGAGCAGCTGGCGCAGGGTCTGCGCGGCGTAGAAGGCGCCCGCGGCGTCGCCCGCCACGATCTCGACGCCGTCGGCCGTCACGGTCAGGGTGGACGACTCGGGGGCGCCGTGGCGGCGTACCGAAACAGGGTGGTCGCCCGCGACGGGGCCGAGGGCCGCGAGCGCCCGCCGGACCGGCTCGGCGAGGTCTCCGCCGACGCCGAAACCGGGCGCGAGCGGGAACGCGCCCGGGAGGGGTTCGACGGACCGGGGGGCAGGCAGGAAGTCGCGCATGCCCTCGATCATGGGCTACTTCAGGTAGGTCTGGAAGCTGCCCGCCAGCGCCTGGGCGAGCTCCTGACGCCACTTGGCGCTCTTCATCTTCGCGGCGTCGCCGGCGTTGCGCATGTTGCCCGACTCGATGAAGATCTTCGGCACCGTCGACAGGTTCAGCCCGCCCAGGTCGGAGCGGTAGTCGAGGGCGTTCTTGCCGATGTAGTTGGCGTAGGGCATGCCGGTCTGCTTCTTCACGGCGTCGCGCACGGCGAGGCCGAGCTTGGCCGACTTGCCGACCACGGGGTCGACCGGGCCGTTGATCTTCTTCGGCATGATGACGTGGAAGCCGTGGCTGCCGGCGCCCGCGCCGTCGGCGTGGATCGAGATCGCCAGGTCGGCCTTGGCCTTGTTGCCGATCGCGGCGCGCTGGGTGATGCACGGCCCGACGCCCGTGTTGTTGTCACGGGTCAGCTTGACCGTGGCGCCCTCGGCCCGCAGCAGCTTGGCGAGGCGGACCGAGACGTCCCAGGTGAACGCGGCCTCGGAGTAGCCGTCGTTGGTCGCGGTGCCGGTCGTGTCGCAGGCCTTCTTCTGCGTGAGCACGTCGACCTGCTTGTTGATCACGTCGGGGCGCTTGTAGTTGCCGCCGTTGTGACCCGGGTCGATGACGACGACCTTGCCCGCGAGCGGTTTCGCGGGAGCCTGCGCGGGGGCGGCGACCGCTTCAGCGGTGTTCTTCTGAACGGCGGCCGGGGCAGACTCGGCACCCGCGGCCACCCCGCCACCGCACGCGGCGGTTCCCAGACCGAACACGGCCAGAGCGGCGGCGGCGAGCGCCGGACGAGTCTTCATCACGGAGGTTCCTCTCGCAGGCGGGCAGTACGAACACCCAACCTACGCGTTCCCTGGCCGTGACCTGGCCGTTATGTGGGTAAAGGATGCGATTCACCCAGAGCCCAGGTTCTGGATCTGCAGCAGGGCCGCCAGTTCGCGGGCCTCCTCGGCGTCGAGACCGAGGACGACCCGGGGACGGCCCCACGGGTGGTCGATCGAATGCGCCACGTAGCTGGCGACGGACTCGTCGCCCGCCTCGGCGCGGCCCCGGGAGTGGCGCCAGTGGCCCCAGGCCCGTTCGAGTTCGGCCGCCGCGCGCTGGGCACAGGAGACCAACTCAGGATCACGCATTGAATTCCCCCAGATCTTCACCGTCCGGCGTCGTGGCCCGAGTCAACACGGACCGTGACCCGACGCCGGACCGGTTGACCTAGCTTTGGGAATCCTTTGGCGCGGGCCCAGTGCTGCGGCGGGTGATCAGCTGCGGCGTCACCTGACGCAGCCGGGAGTTCTTGCCGGGCTCGGAGATCCGGTCGCTGAGCAGCGCGGCGGCCGAGCGGCCCATCGCGCGGCGCGGCTGGTCGACCGAGGTCAGCGAGATGTGGTGGACGGCGGCCAGGTGGGTGTTGTCGTAGCCGACGACCGACAGGTCTTCGGGGACCCGCAGCCCGAGTTCGCTGGCGGCGGTGAGTACCCCCAGGGCGACGACGTCGTTGGCGGCGAAGATGGCGGTCGGCCGGGGCTCGCGCTCGAGCAGGGCCAGCGCCGCGCGGCGGCCGCCCTCCTCGGTGAAGTCGCCGTGCTCGACCATGATGTACGGCGCCAGCGCGTGGCGGCGCATGGCCACCAGGTAGCCCTCGCAGCGGCAGCGGGCCGCGGAGGACGGGGCGCCTTCGATGTGGGCGATCCGGCGGTGTCCGAGCTCGACGAGATGGTCGACCGCGAGACGCGCGCCGAGCTGGTCGTCGTCGACGACGATGTCGACGCTCTCGAGGTCGACGTCGCGTTCACCGACGACGACGGTGGGCGTGTAGGCGGCGGCCTCGGCCAGCGTGTCGCTGGACGGGGCGACGCCCAGCAGCACCAGCCCGTCGACGCGCAGTTCGAGGAAGGCCTCGACGGCTTCGTCCTCGAACGCCGGGTCGAAGCGGCCGGAGCCGATGAGCAGCCGCAGGCCCTCACCGTGGAGGCTCTCCTGGAGGCCGTCGAGGAACTCGGCGTAGAACGGGTTGTGGAGGTCGGCGACGAGGGCGCCGACCAGATGTGTGCGGCCTTCGACGAGACTGCGGGCGACGGCGTTGGGCCGGTATCCCAGCTCCCTGGCCGCCTGCAGAACCGCCTCCCGGCGATGTTCGCTCACATGAGGTGAGCCGCGAAGGACCAGCGAGACCAGGGACTTAGAGACGCCCGCGCGCTCGGCTACGTTGCGAATCGTCGGCCGTGGCCGTGGACTGAATCCGTCGAGTCCGGTAGGTCCGGGTACCGCGATGTCGCGCCGGGCAGTGGTCTGCATGGACGGTCCTGACATGGTTCTCCCCACGATGCGCGGATGTGCACCTGCCAAGAAGAACGATCGAGAGCCGAATAAGGTACGGCCGACTTGTCTCGATCCTTGAGAAAGCTGTCAGGACGAAGCGGGAGGGGCCACCGAACCGGTGGGGGTTGGCGCCGGGCGGGCGGCGCCTTTCCACACCCCTACTGCAGGTGTGCGGCTGTTGGACGCGCTCACTCACGCGAGCGCGCCATCCCCCTCGTGGTTGCGACCCCCCGCTGCGTTACTCCGAACGCTGCTGCGGAATCCCCGCCAGCAGCGCCCTCACCTCGGTCTCCCGGTAACGCCGGTGCCCACCGAGCGTGCGGATGGACGTCAACTTGCCGGCCTTCGCCCACCGCGTGACGGTCTTGGGGTCGACCCGGAACATCGTTGCGACCTCCGCCGGGGTGAGCAGTGGCTCTGCCTCGGGTGTACGAGCTGACATTTGTGCGGCCTCTCCTCCGTGTGGACCGGCGACAGCGATCCTGCGACTTATATCTGCGCTTGTCACGGGATGTCCCTCAATGATCCATAACGTGCGGTTTCACGGACCATTTGCGGCATCACCCGATGTGACCATACAGCCACGTAGCGCGATTGGCGAGCCCTCTGGGCACAACGTCTCGACCACGTGTTGATGTCACGCTCGGTGATTCTAGCGACACGTTTCGTGGTATCGCAGTGAAAACGGCAAACTACTCAGTTCGCAGTTGTGAGATCGCGCATCTCCTGACCCAATGTTGCAGGTCAGCGTCGCGTGATTACGGTCAGTTAGCCGATTCGAGGCTCTGCACCGACCGCCAGCGGAGGATCACCCGCTGGTACATGGCGAAGGCAAGTTCTTCCTGACCGTTGTCCAAACCCGTGAGAGCGGCCGCCAGCTCGGCGACCGACTGGTCGGCCTGCAGGGTCTCGTCGTCCATGAGGTGGACGATGCCGCCGTAATCGAGCTCGACCAGGGAATGGGGGTGGAACTCCTCCAGCCAGCGGCCCACTTCCTCGACGTCGGTGAGGGTGTCGACGTCGCCCACGTGCCGGCGGATGACCACCAGGGCGCGGGCCACCCGCTTCCTGGCCTGGGCCATCGAGGTGACGTAGAGCATGTTCCTGGCCGGGGCCATGGTCACGCCGGTCGACGACTCGGGCTCCTGCTCACCGCGCAGCACGAGCCAGCGCTCGGCCGAATCGAACGGTACGAACCAGGGCGTCGGCACGTGCCAGGTGCTGGTCATGATGTGGGTGCGCAGCGAGGGTTCGCCGCGCTTGAAGGCGTCGAACTCGTCGGCCGTGTGCTCCGCGACCGGCGGGGGGACGAACCGGTTGGCCAGCTTGGTCGGCAGGCTGCCCCGCCACGAGGCGAACGCCAGCCACGACCGCAGCCGGGTCTGCCACGGGCAGACGTAGAGGACGCCGTCGACCCGGCGCAGATAGGCGTTGTGACTCTCCGCCGCCGGCGCCGGGGCGGGTGGGACCCGCAACAGCCGGCGTACCGACTCCTCGTGCTCCACCGCGAGGGCGCCCGCACGGCGGGGCCGCCGCGGATTCTGGGCATAGGCGTTCCACCGAAGGCGTTCCTGCTCGGAGAAGGCGCTCAGCGGCTCATAGACGCGGAGATACGCGGCGTAGGGCAGCACAACGGCATCGTGCCATGCCACGCCGCGTCACGCATTGGGCGGCGTTCCGTAATCCATGATCGTCGCTACGCTGGAAGGTGTAACCGCCGCAACGGGGCGGCGGACAGAGACGATCAGGAGTCACCAAAGTGACCGACGTCTTCGGGCTTTCCCACAAGGATCAGACCCGTCACGAACAGGTCGTGTTCTGCGCCGACGACAAGTCCGGCCTCTACGCGATCATCGCCATCCACAACACCGCCCTCGGCCCCGGCCTGGGTGGAACACGTTTCTATCCCTACCCGGACGAATCCGCCGCGCTGGCCGACGTGCTCAATCTGTCGCGGGCGATGGCGTACAAGAACGCGCTCGCCGGCCTCGACCACGGCGGCGGCAAAGCGGTGATCATCGGCGATCCCGCGACCGACAAGTCCGAGGCCCTGCTGCGCGCCTACGGCAAGTTCGTCCAGTCGCTCGGCGGGCGCTACTACACCGCCTGTGACGTGGGCACCTACAGCGAGGACATGGACCTCATCGCCCGCGAGTGCTCCTACGTCACCGGCCGCACCCCGGCCAACGGCGGGGCCGGCGACAGCTCGATCCTCACCGCCTACGGCGTCTACCAGGGCATGCGCGCCGCCGCCCGGCACGCCTTCGGCGAGACCTCCCTGCGCGGCCGCCGGGTGGGCGTCGAGGGGGTCGGCAAGGTGGGTCACCGGCTGGTGGAACACATTCTCGACGAGGGCGGCGAGGTCGTCGTCTGCGACGTCGACGAACGCGCGGTCGACCGCGTCCGGCAGCGCCACCCCCAGGTCGAGGCCGTCGCCGACGCCGCGGCCCTGAAGAGCAGCGATCTCGACGTGTACGCCCCCTGCGCCCTCGGCGGCGCGCTCGACGACACGGCCGTGGCCGAGCTCCAGGCGAAGATCGTCTGCGGCGGGGCCAACAACCAGCTCGCCCACCCCGGCGTCGAGAAGCAACTCGCCGACCGAGGCATCCTCTACGCCCCCGACTACGTGGTGAATTCGGGGGGAGTGATCCAGGTCGCTGATGAGATCGCCGGATTCGACATGGACAGGGCGAGAGCGCGGGCGGGTCAGATCTTCGACACGACCCTGAAAATCTTCGCCATCGCCGATGACGAAGGCGTTCCACCGGCCGTCGCAGCAGATAGGCTGGCGGAGCGCAGAATGTCGGAAGTCGGGCGGCTTAGGGGTATTTGGCTGGGCCGGTGACCGCCGACGCGCATACGGCGTACCGAGCGGGGCGCAAAACAGGTACGGTTGTAGGCGAACGAATTGGCTGACGTCCAAAGTCAGGTGACGTCAGTGCGTGGTGCGTTAGCGACGAGGGGTCGGGCACGACCCCGCATGAGGGGGTCGAGCCAATGGGGCGCGGCCGAGCCAAGGCCAAGCAGGTCAAGGTTGCCCGCCAGCTGAAGTACAACAGCGGCGGCACCGATCTTGAGCGCCTGCGCGCGGAGCTCGGAGTCGAGGAGCCTGTCGATTCCGACCGCACAGACGAACCCGACCCTTATGACGAGTTGGCCGAGCGGTACGCCGACTACGCCAACGTCGATGACGAGGATGATGAGGACGACTCCTCATCCGGGGGCCGTCGTTGAGCGGCACCTGACCCAGCGTTGATCACGCCCGGCGCGGTTCGCCACGCCGGGTGTTTTCCGCGCGACCTCGTGAGGGTCCCGCGCTCCGGGTGACCGGAGTGCATACAGTCATTTCCATACGAGACCGAGAGCGCCGCCCGGTGGCAACCAACCACCAGGCGGCCTTTCGTGTTTCTCCGAGCCCGGCGGCCGCCCGCCGGGCTCTTCGGCGTGGTGATCAGCGGTATCGCGCTTCGCCCGAGCCCGGCACGATCTCGCCGAGCACCCACGACGGCACGCCGCGCGTGGCGAGCAGTTCCAGCGCCTTGTCGGCCTCTTCGGCCGGGACGATCGCGGCCATGCCGACGCCCAGGTTGAAGGTCTTGTCGAGCTCGGCCTGCGCGACCTTCCCGGCCTCGCCGAGGACGGTGAAGACCGGCGGGACCGTCCACGACGAGCGGTCGAGGACCGCGTCGACACTCCCGGGCAGCGAACGGGCCAGGTTGGCGGTCAGGCCGCCGCCGGTGATGTGGGCGTAGGCCCGGACCGGCACGTGGCGCATCAGGGCCAGGCAGTCGAGCGAGTAGATCCGGGTGGGTTCGAGCAGTTCCTCGCCCAGGGTCCGGCCGAACTCGGCGATCGGGGAGTCGAGATCGAGACCCGCCGTCTTGATGATGTGGCGGACCAGGGAGTAGCCGTTGGAGTGGACCCCGGATGACGCCATGGCCAGAACCACGTCACCCGCGCGGACCCGGTCGGGGCCGAGGAGCTCGTCGGCCTCGACCACGCCCGTGCCGGCGCCCGCGAGGTCGTACTCGTCGGGGCCCATCGCGCCCGGGTGTTCGGCGGTCTCGCCGCCGACCAGGGCGCAGCCGGCCTGGCGGCACCCCTCGGCGACGCCGCCGACGATCTCGGCGATGCGCTCGGGCACCACCTTGCCGCAGGCGATGTAGTCGGTCATGAACAGCGGCTCGGCGCCGCAGACGACCAGGTCGTCGACGACCATGCCGACCAGGTCGATCCCGATCGTGTCGTGCTTGCCGAGCTTGGACGCCAGCATGACCTTGGTGCCGACCCCGTCGGTCGAGGTCGCCAGCAGCGGCCGGCGGAACTTCAGCAGCGCCGACACGTCGAACAGGCCGGCGAACCCGCTGGCGTCGTCGACCACCTCGGGGCGCCGCGACCGGGCCACCTTCGACTTCATCAGCTGGACGGCGCGGTCACCGGCCTCGATGTCGACACCGGCGGCGGCGTACGAGGTCATGCGCGGGCCTCCAGGACGTACTTGCCGACCTTGTCCTGGTCGATCGGGATGGGGTAGCTGCCGTCGAAGCAGGCGCGGCAGAGCTTCTGGGCCGGGATGGTGGTGGCCTCGGTGAGGCCCTCCATCGAGATGTAGCCGAGGGAGTCGGCGCCCAGGTGCTCGCGGATCTCCTCGACGTCCATCGACCCGGCCAGGAGCTCGGCGCGGGTGGCGAAGTCGATGCCGTAGAAGCAGGGCCAGGCCACCGGCGGGGCCGAGATGCGCACGTGGACCTCGGTCGCCCCGGCCTCGCGCAGCATCTTCACGATCGCCCGCTGGGTGTTGCCGCGCACGATCGTGTCGTCGACCACCACCAGGCGTTTGCCCTGGACGATCTCCTTCAGCGGGTTCAGCTTCAGCCGGATGCCGAGCTGGCGGATCGTCTGGGACGGCTGGATGAAGGTCCGGCCGACGTAGGAGTTCTTCACCAGGCCCTGGCCGTAGGGGATGCCGCTCTGCTCGGCGTAGCCGATCGCGGCCGGGGTGCCCGACTCGGGGGTCGGGATCACCAGGTCGGCGTCGACCGGGTGTTCCCTGGCCAGGCGGCGGCCGACCTCGACCCGGGTGGCCTGGACGCCGCGCCCGGCGATCGTGGTGTCGGGGCGGGCCAGGTAGACGTACTCGAACAGGCAGCCCTTGGGGTCGGCCGGGGCGAACCGCTGCGACTTGACCCCGCGCTCGTCGATGGTGAGGAGCTCACCGGGCTCGACCTCGCGCACGAACGTCGCGCCGACGATGTCGAGGGCCGCCGTCTCGGAGGCCACCACCCAGCCGCGCTCCAGACGCCCCAGGACGAGCGGACGGATGCCCTGGGGGTCGCGGGCCGCGTAGAGCGTCTTCTCGTCCATGAAGACGAGTGAGTAGGCGCCGCGCACCGCCGGGAGCAGGCGGGCCGCCGCGTCGTCGATCGGCTCGTCGCGGTCTTTGGCCAGGATCGCGGTGAGGATCTCGGTGTCGGTGGTGGCCCTGGTGGTGCCGGGGGCCACCCGCTCGGCGAGCTCCCCGGTGTTGATCAGGTTGCCGTTGTGGGCCAGCGCGAGACCGCCCACGTCGGTCGAGCTCAGTGTGGGCTGCGCGTTCTCCCACACACTCGAACCGGTCGTGGAGTAGCGGCAGTGGCCGATGGCCAGGTGTCCCTTGAGGGTGCCGAGAATCGACTCGTCGAAGACCTGGGCCACCAGGCCCATGTCTTTGTAGACGAGGATGCGGCTGCCCTCGCTGACCGCGATGCCCGCGGACTCCTGCCCGCGGTGCTGCAACGCGTACAGCCCGTAGTAGGTGAGTTTGGAGACGTCCTCCCCCGGAGCCCAGACGCCGAAGACGCCACAGGCGTCTTTCGGGCCTTGGTCGAGGGGGTCAAGGTCATGGCTCAGATGGCCGTCGCCCTTCAGCACATGCTTGAGTCTATTTCGGCCTCTTGGCTGCTCGGACCCCCGGGTGGGCTCAAGCCGACGAAATGATCACCAGCGCTTTGCCGTGTCGGCCGCCGTACCCCCGGTCTCATAGGGGAAGTGACAGGAACATGACCACTCCTGACGAGCCGAGGGACGACCCGCCCAAGCGGCAGATGCCCTGGGACGTTCCGCCCGAACAGGCCCCGGGCAGGCCGTCGCCGGACGCCGAGGACACCGCCGTCTTCAGCGCCCAGCAACACCCGGGCGGCTCCCTCGGGCCCGACCCGAGCCGGCCGGAGAATCCGCCTTACGGGGCGCAGCCGCCCTCGGAGCAGCCTCCTCAGCCGTCTTCCCAGCCGCCCTACGGAGCGCCGCAGGGCTCGCCCTACCAGCCGGCCTCCTACCCGCAGGCGCCCTACCCGTCGGCGCCGTACGGCGACCGGCCCGCCGCCAAGGGCGGGCTGGGCACGGCCGCGCTGGTGCTGGGCATCCTGGCGATCGTGCTGCTGCTGGTCTGCGGCCTCGGGCTGCTGGTCGCGGTGGCCGGTGTGATCGTCGGCGTCATCGCGATAGCGAAGCGGTCGAACAAGGGGCGCGCCGTCGTCGGCCTGATCCTGAGCATCCTGACGCTGGTGATCGGGGCGATCATCATCGGCGTGGTGGTCAACTGGGCCAACAAGAACAACCTCGCCGAGTGCTTCGACACCCGGCTGCACCCGACGCAGGAGTCGTCGCAGCAGTGCGTCCAGCGGAAGATCAACGCGCCGGTCTCGGAGGGCGGCTACTAGAAGATCGGGAGGTAGGGCGACAGGTCGGCCCGGCCGCCGCTCGCCCTGACCCGCCCGTCGGCGACCGCCGCCGGCCAGTTCTCCCGGCCGGTGGCGAGCGCGATCCAGGTGCGGGGGTCGGTCTCGACCACGTTGGGCGGGGTGCCCCGGGTGTGCCGGGGCCCCTCGACGCACTGCACGGCCGCGAACGGCGGCACCCGCACCTCGACGGTCCGGCCGGGCGCCTTCGCCACGAGCTCGTCGAGCAGGAACCGCACGGCCGCGCCCAGCGCCTCGCGCCGGGGCGCCGTCTCCCGGCCGTACGCCGTCAGCACCGCCGACACCACTGCGGGACCCGCGTCCTGGTCGGGGCCGTCGAACGGCGGCAGGCCCAGATCTGCCAGCTGGACGTCGAGAGCGGCGCGGACGCGCGCGGGATCCTGGCGGCGGGGCGGCATGTGCCCATTGTGGCGCGTGGGGATCGTTCACCGGTCCGGCGAGTGACGTTCACCACAGCTTCGGCCGCCGACAATACGGTCCGGGCGGGGACCCGCGCCGTCTGGGCCGTTCCCCCCGATCCCTTTGGAGGAGCTGTGACGAACCCGTCACCGCGTCGATCGCTGCCGCTGCTGACGCCGGCCCACCCGGGCGGCCGCAGCGCCATGACGTGCAAGTACCGCTGTGGCGACGCCTGTTTCCACGAGGTCCCCAACACGAGTGAGAACACCTACTTCGGCGACGTCGTCGCCGAGATGTCCCGCCGCGGCGCGCTGCGCGCCGGTGCGCTGGGCGCGCTGGTGCTGTCGGCGGGGGCCGTCGGCGCGGCCGCCGCGACGCCCGCCGCCGCCGACGACAAGTTCACCCTCGACTGGTGGAACAAGGGCGGCAACTGGAACAGCGGGGGCTCCCACCCCTACAAGGGCGGCCTGACCTTCACGCCGGTCGCTCCGAACACCAACGACCAGGTCACGGTGCCCAACGGCTACCAGGCGGCCGTGGTGGTGCGCTGGGGCGACCCGGTGGTCCCGGGCGCGCCGGCCTTCGACTTCGAGGCCCAGACGCCCGAGGCGCAGGCCAAGCAGTTCGGCTACAACTGCGACTTCGTGACGATGTTCCCGATGGGCCGCGACCGCGCGCTCCTGTGGGTGAACCACGAGTACACCAACGAAGAGCTGATGTTCCGCGGCTACACCAACGGCGACAACGCCACCGCCGATCAGATCGCCATCGCGATGAACGCCCACGGCGGTTCGGTCGTCGAGATCAGGCGCAGCGGCGGCACCGGCCGCTGGGAGCTCGTCACCGCCGGCCCGCGCCGCTACAACCGGCGCATCACGGCCCACACCGAGATGAGGTTCAGCGGCCCGGCCGCCGGTTCCGCGTTCCTGAAGACCGCCGCCGACCCCAGCGGCCGCGTCGTCAAGGGCATGCTGAACAACTGCGCCGGCGGCACCACTCCGTGGGGCACCGTGCTGACCGCCGAGGAGAACTTCAACCAGTACTTCGTGAACGCCGCCAAGGCGCCCGCGGAGGCCCAGGCCGCCCTGACCCGGTACGCCTTCCCCGCCGCTCTCGGCGGCCGCCGCTGGGACCGCGTCGACGAGCGCTTCGACCTCGGCAAGCACCCCAACGAGGCCAACCGCTTCGGCTGGATCGTCGAGATCGACCCGACCGACCCGACCGGCACCCCGATCAAGCGCACCGCCCTCGGCCGCATGGCCCACGAGGCGGCCACCACGACGGTCAGCCGCGACGGGCGCCTGGTCGCGTACATGGGCGACGACTCGCGGTTCGAGTACATCTACAAATTCGTCTCGCGCGACCGGTACATCCCGGGCAACGACCGGCACAACCGCACGCTGCTCGACAACGGCACCCTCTACGTCGCCAAGTTCACCGGCGACAGCCCGGCCGCCGAGATCGACGGCACCGGCAAGCTGCCCAAGGACCGGGCGTTCGACGGCGTCGGCACGTGGATCCCGCTGGTCAGCGGCACCAAGTCCTACGTCGCCGGGATGACCTACGAGCAGGTCCTGGTCTTCACCCGCCTGGCGGCCGACAAGGTCGGCGCGACCAAGATGGACCGTCCCGAGGACATGGAGCGCAACCCGGTCACCGGCACCGTCTTCGTCGCCCTGACCAACAACACCGCGCGCACGCTGCCCAGCCAGGTCGTCGACGAGGCCAACCCGCGCTTCAACAACAAGCACGGCCACATCCTGGAGATCGCCGAGAACCGCGACGACGCCGCCGCGACCTCCTTCGCGTGGAACCTCCCGCTGGTCTGCGGCGACCCCGCCGACCCGGGCACCTACTTCGGCGGCTTCGACAAGACCAAGGTCTCGCCGATCTCCTGCCCCGACAACGTGGCGTTCGACGGCGACGGCAACCTGTGGATCTCCACCGACGGCAACGCCCTCGGGACCCACGACGGCCTGTTCGCGGTGCCGGTCCGCGGCAAGGACAAGGGCCACGTGCGGCAGTTCCTGACCATGCCCAAGGGCGCCGAGTGCTGCGGCCCGATGGTGTCGGAGGACCAGAAGTCGGTCTTCGTCGCCGTGCAGCACCCCGGTGAGGGCACCGGCGCCTCGCCGGCCGCCCCGATCTCCCACTTCCCCGACGGCGGGACCTCGCAGCCCCGTCCGTCGGTCGTGGTGGCCTGGCACAAGCAGGGCAGGAAGATCGGCAGCTAGACCAGCGCGGGGTCCCGCTCGTCCTCGGCGGCCGTCTCGACGGCCGGCTCCCTGCGGAGCGAGTAGAGGGCGACCGGGACCCCGACCAGCACGATGGCCGCGGCGATGAGCAGCGTGAACTGGTAGGCGTCCAGGAACGCGGCCATCGTCGGGGCGGTCTGGCGGGCGTTCAGGATCGCGCCCAGGATGGTGATCCCGAGCAGCCCGAAGACCTCGCGGGAGACGTTGAGGGTCCCGGAGGCGATCCCGGCCCGGTCGGCGGGGATCGCGCCGATGATGACGTCGGTCAGCGGCACCAGCATGCCGCCGCCCGCGCCGAAGATCAGGAACCAGGGCAGCAGGTCGAGGTAGCCCGAGCCGGCGCCGGTGCCCGACAGGCCCGCCATCGCGACGACCATCAGGGCCAGCCCGGCGGCCACCGACGGGCCGGTGCCGATGCGCCGGGCCAACTGGGGCGAGAAGACCGCCACGGCCGCCATGAGCAGCGCCATCGGCACGAAACCGGCCCCGGCCTCGGTCGGGCTGAAGCCGAGCGCGCTCTGCAGGTAGATCGCGGTGAAGAAGTAGATCCCGAACACGCCGAAGGCCCACAGGCCCATCGACAGCAGGCCGCCGCTGAACACCCGCGAGCGGAACAGCCGCAGGTCGATCATCGGCTGGCGGCTGCGCGACTCGATCACCAGGAACGCCGCGAACGCGACGGCGGCCAGTGCGAACGAGCCCAGGATGAGCCCGGAGGTCCAGCCCTCGCCCTCGCCCTCGATGAGCGCGAAGGTCAGCGCGAACAGCGCGAGCGACGAGGTGAGCACGCCGGGCACGTCGATGCGCACCCCTCGCATGCGGGTGCTCGCGGGCAGGGCGACCGCGGCGATCACGGCCACGGCGACGCCGATGGGCAGGTTGATCAGGAAGATCCAGCCCCAGCTGATGTTCTCGCTCAGCAGGCCGCCGGTCAGCGGCCCGACGGCCAGCGCCAGCGCGGAGACCGCGCCCCAGACGCCCACGGCCGTGGCGCGTTCGCGCGCGTCGACGAACGTGGCCCTGATCAGCGCCAGCGACGTGGGCGTCACCAGGGCGGCGCCGACGCCCTGCACGACCCGCGCGGCGATCAGCGCCTCCTGCGAGCCGGCCAGCCCGGCCGCCACCGAGGAGGCGGTGAACACGGCCAGGCCGATGAAGAACATGACCCGCAGGCCGAAGACGTCGGCCAGCCGTCCACCGGCGAGCAGCAGCCCGGCGAAGGCCAGGATGTAGCCGCTCACGATCCATTCGAGCCCGGCGAGCGTCAGCCCCAGGTCCTGCTCGATCGTCGGCAGGGCGACGTTGACCACGTTGTTGTCGAGATAGGTCATGAAGGTCGCCAGCGACACGGCCGCGAGCACCCACCATCTTGAACGCATTTCCCAGGCCCCCTATACGGAGTACTTGTACGACGTACATGTACAGTGCATAGCTCAGCTTGTACGTCGTATAGTTGTCAAGTGGCACCTGAGAAGCTGAGCCGGGAATCAGTCGTCGAACGGGCCGTCGACCTGATCGACGCCGAGGGGCTCGAGACCGTCACCGTGCGGCGGCTGGCCCAGGAGCTCGGCGTCACGCCGATGGCCCTCTACTGGCACTTCAAGAACAAGGACGAACTGCTCGCGGGCGTGACCGACCATCTGCTGGCGCAGATCCTCGCCGACGTCACCGACGAGCCCGAGTGGCACGTGCAGGTCAGGGGGGTCGTCGAGCGCCTGGTCGCGCTGCTCGACCGCCACCCGGCGCTGACGACCCTGCTCCACACCATCGACAAGCACCGCGTTGACAGCTTCAACGTCGCCACCAACATGGCCCTCGACCTGCTGCGCCGGGGCGGGTTCAGCGTGCAGGAGGGCTTCCTGGTCTCGTCCTACCTGCTGGCGGGCGTGATCGGCCTGGTCGGCGGCGCGCCGGTGTGCCCGACGCCGCTCAGCCCCGCCGAGGCGCGCGAATGGCGGCGGCGCAAGCGGCTGGAACTGGAGAACCTGTCGGCCGAGCGCTTCCCGCTGCTCATGGAGTTCGCCAAGACGTGGGAGGACGAGACCGACGTGGCCGCCTACTACGCCTACGGCGTCGACCTGCTCATGGCCGGGGTCGAGACGATGGCCGCGCGAGCGCGGCGCACAGGGCCCCCGCGAGACTGACGCAGAACAACGTCGCGTACGTCAGCCGGAAGCCCCCCATCAGCTGCTCCACCGCCGACGGCGACAGCCGCGCGAGCGTCGCCTGGTAGACCTGCGCCCGGATCTCCGGCGTGACCGCCCCGGTGAGCAGGGTCAGCGTGGTCGCCACGCTGAGCGAGGTGCCGACGTTCTGGATCGTCAGCCGGAAGCCGTTTACCACCCCGAGGCTGCCCGCCGGGAGCACGTTCATGATCTGGGTGGTGTTGCCCGTCAGGAAGGTCCCGTTCCCGCACCCGGCCAGGAACAGCCCGGCCGCGATCACCGGATAGGACGCCTCGGTCGACAGCGCCAGCACCGCCAGCCCGCCCGCCGCGAGCACCGCCCCGCCCACCGACACCGCGTAGGCCCCCAGCCGCCGCGCCAGCACCCCGGCGAGCGGCGAGGCGAGCGCCATCCCGGCCGGCACCGGCAGGATCGCCAGCCCGGCCTGGAGCGCGTCGACGCCGCGTGCGGCCTGGAAGTAGAGCCCCGCCAGCAGGATCAGCGACGAGCGGGCCAGCGCCGCGCAGAACGCGGCCAGGTTGGAGAACACCAGCAGCGGCGCCCCGAACAGGGCGCCGTTCAGGATCGGGTCGGGCGCCCGGCGCTCCACCGCGAACAGGACCGGCGCCAGCGCCGCCGCCACCGCGAGGGCGCCCAGGGAGCCCTCGGTCACCGCGTAGAGCGCGGCCGACAGCAGCGCGAAGATCACCAGGTTCCCGGCGGCGTCGATCGGCGCCCGCCGTCCCCGGGTGCCCGGCCGCAGGATGAGCAGCCCGGCGAGCAGCGCCAGCAGCCCGGCCGGCACGTTCACCCAGAAGATCCACCGCCAGCCGAGCGTGTCGGCGATCAGCCCGCCCACCGTCGGCCCGGCCAGCTGCGCGATCGACAGGGTGCCGATGTAGACGCCCATGCCCTGGCCGAGCCGGTCGGGCGGGAAGGCGTCGGTGATGATGACCGTGCCGTTGGCCAGGATCATCGCGGCCCCGATCGCCTGCAGCGCCCGCATCGCGATCAGCACGCCGACGTCGGGGGCCAGCCCCGCCAGCGCCGAGGCGGTGGTGAAGATGGCGAACCCGGCCAGGTAGACCCCGCGCCGCCCGAGCAGGTCGGCCACCCGCCCGAAGAACACCAGCGTCGCCGTGTTCACCAGCATGAACGACAGCAGGATCCAGTTCGACGCGGACGGCGAGGCGTGGAAGTGCCGGACGACGACGGGCAGCGCGACGTTCAGCGTGCTGCCCGACATGCCGATGAGGATCAGCCCCAGGCTGGTGACCAGGCAGACCCGCCAGGCGTACCTCACCGGGCTCTCTTGCGCAGCCCGTCCAGGTCGTAGATGATCACGCGGCGGCGGCCGGTCTCGATCAGGCCCCGGTCGCGCAGGCTCCTGAGAGCCTTGCTGACGGCCTCGCGCGACGCGCCGGTCCAGCCGGCCAGTTCGTCCTGCGAGAGCGGCAGCATCACCCTCACGCCGCCCGGGGTCTGCTCGCCGTAGCGTTCGGCCAGCTCGACCAGGCGGGTGGCGACCCGGCCGGTGGTGTCGAACGCGCCGTATTCGACCCGCTTGCGGTCGGCGTCGCGCAGCCGGCCGGTGATGAGCTGGAGCAGCAGGACGGCGATGCGGCCGTGCTCGCGCAGGAACGCCGCGAAGTCGCGCACCACGATGGCCTCGATGGGCTCCAGCGCGGTGACGGTGCCCGAGCGTGGACCCCCGTCGACGGCCGACATGTCGCCCAGCAGGGCGCCGGGCCCGCGTACCGCGAGGACGACCTCGGTGCCGCCCGCCGTGTGGGACGACACCTTCACCCGCCCCGAGGTCAGCACGATCACCCAGTCGTTGGTGTCGCCCTCGGTCATGACGGTCTCGCCGCGCTCCCATTGCCGGGGACGCCCGGCGGCCCGGAGGTCGGCGATCTCCTCGGCGGTGAGGAGGGCCAGGAACTCTCCTGGCTCCGGTGATTTCATGTCGTCCAGTTTTGGGTCAATCATGGTCGTTCGTAAAATCGATCTCCACGCTCCGCAGGACGTAGGCGTGCACCGTGTTGTCCTTGCCCTTGAGCGACAGGTCGCCCAGCGAGACCACGTCGGCCCGGCCGAGCAGGTCGTAGGTCGACTGGCCGATCACCACCGACCCGGGCTCGGCCAGCGCCTGGAGCCGGGCGGCGACGTTGACCGCGTCGCCCATCGCGTTGAAGCCGCGGAACTCGGGGCTGCCGATGTTGCCGACCAGCGCCTGCCCGGTGTTGACGCCGACCCGGAACTTGGGCCACTCGACCTCCGACAGCAGTCCGGCCTGCTGCTCGCGCAGCACCTCGGCCGACACCCGGGCCGCCGCCCGCTGCATCTCCAGGCCCGCCTGCGCGGCCCGCCGCGCGTGGTCGGCCTGCGGCGCGGGGGCGTTGAACAGGGCCAGCAGGGCGTCGCCGACGAACTGCACGATCGTGCCGCCGTTGCCGAGGATGCACGGCACCGCCGCCGTGTGGAACCGGTTCAGCATGTCGACGATCTCGCCGGGCGCGACCTTCTCGGAGAACGTCGTGAACCCGCGCAGGTCGGCGAAGAGCGCGGTGACCTCGGTCAGCGAACCGCCGAGCGCGGCCTTGTTGGGGTCGGCGAGCAGGCTCTTGGCGACGTCGGGGGACATGTAGGCGCGGAAGAGGGTCTCCAGCTCGGCGTACAGCCGGGCGTTCTCCAGGCTGATGGAGAGCTGGGTGGCCAGGGTGGCGGCCAGGGCGGCGTCCTGGGAGGTCTGGCCGACCGGCACGGCCAGCGCGCCCGCCAGGTGGCCCTTCACGGTCAGCGGGTGGACCACCGAGCCGGACATCTCGATCGGCGACCCGCCGGTCAGGGTGGCCATCTCCTGGGTGGTCAGGGTCGGCGCGCCCCGAGGGCCGAGCGGGGTCAGCGCGCCGTCGTTCATGACGCTCACCCGCACGTCCCCGTACGCCTCCCGCACCCGGCGGAGCGACTCCGTCAGCAGCTCCGACTCGGGCAGCCCCACCCGGGCCCGGCCGCCGACCTCGACGAGCGCGCCCAGCCGCTCGGACAACTCCCGCTCGTTCGCCAGCGCCGCGCCGGCCCGGTCGAGCACCGCCGCCTGGCCCTCGGTCAGCTTGAACCGCCCGGCCAGCCGCGTCGCGACCGGCACCCCCGACTCGGTCCGGCGGCGCAGGTGGGAGACCAGCTCCTCCAGGGCCTCTTCGTACTGGGCCTGGATACGCCGCGCGGTCGCCGACAGGGTGACCGCGTCGAACAGGCCGCTGCTGGAGCCCTCGCGCCGGAACTGGATGTACGCCGAGTAGGCCACGAAGAAGAACGCCAGCGTCAGCAGCACGTGCCAGAGCCACCACGACAGCGCCCAGTTCCGGTGCTCGATCCCGGCGATCATCACTTCGGCCAGCAGCGCGTAGGCGGTGATCAGGGAGATCAGCACGGCGGCCGGCCGCTTGCGGTGCAGGCGGAACATCATGGCGGCGGCGGCGAGGTAGAGGAAGACCCCGATCAGGCCCCAGAACCCGAGGCCGATGCCACCGGGCGGCAGCTTGTCGGTCAGCGGGGTCAGGCCCGGCACCAGCGACGCGACGCCCCACACGACCAGCAGCAGGCCCACCGCGAGACGCAGCGGGAGCTGGAGTTTCAGCACCGTCTCGCCCTGCCGGTCGTTCAGCGGCAGGCCCGAGAGGAAGGCGAACACCGAGGCGATCATCAGACCGACCGGGTGGGCCAGGTCGAAGCCGACGGTCGCGCCCGGGAGGATGACGGCCGGGGTGGTCAGCGCGTGGAGGGTGAAGAACCCGGCGCTGCTCAGGAACACCAGCGAGACCAGGAGGAGCCGGGCGTCCCTCCGCCGCGCCGACGCCTGGCTGATCAGCACCCCGAGCACCAGGTTGATCCCCGCGACGATCAGGACCAGCCAGAAGTGGCTCGGGTTGTGCTGCCAGACGTGGTCGAGGTCGACCGTGTGCGGGTCCTCGTCCACCGGGTGGGCCAGCAGCAGCCACAGGCCCAGCATCGGCACGATCATGTGAATGAACCAGACGACCCCTCGCACCGGCTGCGTCGCCGGCGGCAGGAAGGGGTCTTGGTCGTTCGAGGCCACGGAGATCCTCCGGAGGTCAGCCTTGGGCTTGAAGTGCGGGTTCCTCCCGAACGGTGCTGATTATTCCGCTGCCTGGGAGCGCGGCCAACGCGAAGAGGCCATACCAGGGATTAATACGCGTTCACCGATGCGAAGACGTGATATTCCGCTGACATCCAACGGCACACGTTGCTCGTCTATCTCTCTGTCACCTGATGTCACAGGCGTTGAGGTCGTGGGGGCCTCGATGCTCGTACACATGACAGAGCCCCTCCGGATCGGCGCCGGAGGGGCTCTTTTTCATGTACGACCAGGGGATCTACCCGAAGACGCCCGGAAGGGTGGCCTCGTGGGACATGCGCAGTTCGGTGACCGTGGCCTCCAAAACGCCCTCGACGACCAGGCTGTCGCCGCCGGTCTCGCCCAGGCCGTAGCAGGGCACGTCGAGGCGGGCGCACAGGTCGGTCAGCGCCTCGAAGTTCTCCGGCTTGAGGCAGACCAGCGCCCGCGCCGCCGACTCGGAGAACAGGTCGACGAACGCGTCGCCGCCCGGCAGGGAGACGGTCGCGCCGACCCCCTGGGCCAGGCAGGCCTCCGCGAGCGCGATGCCCAGACCGCCGTCGGACAGGTCGTGGGATCCTTCGAGCAGGCCCTGCTTGGCCGCCTCGGTCAGCACGGTCGCCAGGTCGCGCTCGGCTTCGAGGTTCACCCGGGGCGGCAGCCCGCCCAGGTGGTCGTGGGCGATGTGGGCCCACTCCGACCCGCCGAACTCGTCGTAGGTCGCGCCCAGCAGCACCACGCGCAGCCCGGCGGCCGGGAAGCCCGACCTGACCCGCTGCGCGACGTCGTCGATCACGCCGAGCACGCCCACGACGGGGGTCGGGTTGATCGCCGCCGAGCCGGTCTGGTTGTAGAACGACACGTTGCCGCCGGTCACCGGCACGCCCAGGGTCTTGCACGCGTCGGCCAGGCCGCGCACGGCCTCGGCGAACTGCCACATGACCTCGGGGTCTTCTGGCGAGCCGAAGTTGAGGCAGTTGGTCACCGCGAGCGGGGTCGCCCCGGTCACGGCCACGTTCCGGTAGGCCTCCGACAGCGCCAGCTGCGCGCCCGCGTAGGGGTCGAGCTTGGCGTAGCGCCCGTTGCCGTCGGTCGCCAGGGCGATGCCCCGGGTGGTCTCCTCGGCGCCCGGCATGACCTCGCTGACCCGCAGCAGCCCGGCGTCGGCCGGCTGGGCGAGCACGGTGTTGCCGCGCACGTAGCGGTCGTACTGCGAGGTGACCCACTCACGCGACGAGAGGTTCGCCGACGCGATCAGCTGGAGCAGGGTGGTCCGCAGGTCGGACGGCCGCTCCAGCGAGTCGGGGGTGTCGAGGTTGAGGTCGTGCTGGCCGAGCGGCTCGTGGAAGGGCCGCTCGTAGACGGGGCCGTCGTCGGCGGCGGTGCCCGGCGGGATGTCGACGATCACTTCGCCGTCCCAGGTCATGACCAGGCGGCCGGTGTCGGTCACCTCGCCGATGACGGTCGCCGGGACGTCCCACTTCTCGCAGATCGCCAGGAACGCGGCGATGTCGCCGGGCGTGACCACGGCCATCATGCGTTCCTGCGACTCGCTCATCAGGATCTCCTCGGGCCGCAGCGTGGGGTCGCGCAGCGGGACGAGGTTGAGGTCGACGTTCATGCCGCCGGTGCCCTTGGCCGCGAGCTCGGTGGTCGCGCAGGACACCCCGGCCGCGCCGAGGTCCTGGATGCCGACGACCACGTCGGCCTGGTAGAGCTCCAGGCAGCACTCGATCAGCAGCTTCTCCATGAACGGGTCGCCGACCTGCACGGCCGGCCGCTTGGCCTGCGACTCGTCTTCGAAGGTCGCCGAGGCGAGCACCGAGGCGCCGCCGATGCCGTCGGCGCCGGTCCGGGCGCCGAACAGGATGACCTTGTTGCCGGGGCCGGGGGCGGTGGCCAGCTTGATCTGGTCTTTCCGCAGCAGGCCCACGCACAGCGCGTTGACCAGCGGGTTGCCGATGTAGCAGGGGTCGAAGACGACCTCGCCGCCGATGTTCGGCAGGCCCAGGCAGTTGCCGTAGTGGGAGATGCCCTCGACCACGCCCGGCAGCACCCGGCGGGTGTCGCCCTGGTCGAGCCCGCCGAACCGCAGCGAGTCCATCACCGCGACCGGCCGGGCGCCCATCGACATGATGTCGCGGACGATGCCGCCGACCCCGGTGGCCGCGCCCTGGTGGGGCTCCACGTAGGAGGGGTGGTTGTGCGACTCGATCTTGAAGGTGGCCGCCCAGCCGTCGCCGATGTCGACGACGCCCGCGTTCTCACCCATGCCGACCAGCAGCGCCTCGGACTTGGGGGCCTTGGTGCCGAACTGCCGCAGGTGGACCTTGGACGACTTGTAGGAGCAGTGCTCGCTCCACATGACCGAGTAGATGGCCAGCTCGGAGCCGGTCGGGCGGCGGCCGAGGATGGCCACCACGCGGTCGTACTCGTCCTGCTTCATGCCGAGCTCGGCGAACGGCATGCGCTCGTCGGGGGTCTGCCCGGCCCGCTTGACCGTGTCGAGGCTCACGCGTTCACCAGCTTCCGGACGATCGAGGAGAAGAAGCCGCGGCCGTCGACGCCGGGGGCGCCGGTGAGCTCCTCGACGGCGTGCTCGGGGTGGGGCATCAGGCCGACGACGTTGCCGGCCTCGTTGGTGATGCCGGCGATGTCGTTGAGCGAGCCGTTGGGGTTGGAGCCCGCGTAGCGGAACACCACCCGGCCGGCCGATTCGAGCTCGGCCAGCGTCTCGGCGTCGGCGACGTAGCGGCCCTCGCCGTGCTTGACCGGGAGGGTGATCTCCTGGCCTTCGGCGAAGTCGGTCGTCCAGGCGGTCGAGGCGTTGTCGACCCTGATCCGCTGGTCGCGGCAGACGTAGTGGAGGCCCGCGTTGCGGACCAGGGCGCCGGGCAGCAGGTGGGCCTCGCAGAGGATCTGGAAGCCGTTGCAGGTGCCCAGCACCGGCAGCCCCGCCTTCGCGGCGGGCACGAGTTCGGTCATCAGGGGCGCGAACCGGGAGATGGCCCCGCACCGGAGGTAGTCGCCGTAGGAGAACCCGCCGGGGAGGAAGACCGCGTCCACCCCCTTGAGGTCGTGGTCGGCGTGCCACAGGGGCACGGCCTCGGCACCGGCCAGCCGCAACGCTCGCGCCGCGTCCTGGTCGTCGAGTGTTCCGGGAAAGGTGACTACTCCCACCCGCATGGTCCGAGATCCTCCAATGCGCACGCGAAGCCACCGGCTCTTGTCCGGCGGTCTCTGGCGGTACGCCTCAGGTTATCGGACCACGTGGGATGGGTTCACGCGGGTCAGACGGCGGCCAGTTCGCGGTCTCTGGCCATGGACAGGGCGATGGCGTCGTGGTCCCAGTCGAGTTCCTTGCAGAGGCGCACGGTGGTGCCGCTGCCAGGAGTGATGTCGAAGGAGATCTCATCGACCACGGCCTGCATGATGAGGATGCCGCGTCCGTTCTCGACCTCGCCGGAGGGGTAGCGCTGCGGGATCGCGGTGAGACCGCGACCGCCGTCTACCACACGGAGCTCGCAGCGGCCGTCGTCTATGGCCGCTTCGACCTGGTAGCGGGCCGAGGGCCCGCCGTGCCGCACCGCATTGGCGCACGCCTCGGAGGTGGCGAGGAGGATGTCGGACACACAGTCCTCCGTCACGCCGAGTGAACGAAGGGCGTCTCCGATCACGCGACGGACCATCGGGATGCCGACCGCATCCCTTGGCAAAGCGAGCGAGAACTCGATGTCCACGGGGTTCCCTCCCCGGTCGTCGTAGGTACCTAAGCAGAGCTTCCCTGTGTGATGAGGGCTAACCGCAAAATCACGCTCTTGTTATTTAGGTTGACCAGGAGACCGGTTTACGGATGACGGATGAGGCCCTTATGGCGCTTTGCGTAGTTCGGGCCGACGGGAATGTGCTGTTTTACCCCTCGACGCGGACGACGAAGTCCTCGATCACCGTGTTGGCCAGGAGGGTTTCGGCCATCTTCCTGACCTCGGCGATCGCCGCGTCGTCGGCCGGTCCGTCGACTTCGACCTCGAATCGCTTGCCCTGCCGGACGTCGGCGACGCCCGAGAACCCCAACCGGGGGAGCGCGCGGGCGATGGCCTGACCCTGGGGGTCGAGGATCTCCGGCTTGAGCATGACATCGACGATCACGCGCGCCACTTCGGGTGCCTCCTGCTTTGGGGACGGAGCTCGGGGATGAGTGAGCGCGACAAGCTTATCCACAGGCTGTGGATGGTGTGGCGGCAGGTCGGAGGGGAACCGGAAAGGTGTGGAGCAGGGTGTGGAGGCCGACAGTGATGTCTGCCACTATGTCCGCATGCGCGGACGTTCCACCACCAATCGGGACGAAAGCGTCTAGACCCGGCCAAAGCGTGATGGAGACCCCATTCGTGTACGGCCCCGAACGCAGGAGTGGCACATGACTGCCCCTACGGCACCCCCGGAACTCGTCCAGCTCCTCACACCCGAAGGTGAGCGGGTCGAGCATCCCGACTATGACATCGACCTCACGGCCGAGGAGATCCGGTCGCTCTACCGCGACCTCGTCCTCGTACGCCGGGTCGACCTGGAAGCGGTCGCCCTCCAGCGGCAGGGCGAACTCGGGTTGTGGGCCTCGCTGCTCGGCCAGGAGGCGGCCCAGGTCGGATCGGGCCGCGCGCTCACCGACGCCGACATGGCCTTCCCCACCTACCGCGAACACGGCGTCGCCTGGTGCCGCGGGGTCGACCCGCTCCACCTGCTCGGCCTGTTCCGCGGCGTCAACCACGGCGGGTGGGACCCCTACGAGCACAACTTCCACCTCTACACGATCGTCATCGGCTCGCAGACCCTCCACTCGGTCGGCTACGCCATGGGCATCCAGCGCGACGGCGCCGAGGCCGCCACCATCGTCTACTTCGGCGACGGCGCCACCTCCCAGGGTGACGTGAACGAGGCCTTCATCTGGGCGTCCGTCTTCAACGCGCCGGTCGTGTTCTTCTGCCAGAACAACCAGTGGGCCATCTCCGAGCCCCTGGAGAAGCAGTCGAAGATCCCCCTCTACAAGCGGGCCAGCGGGTTCGGCTTCCCCGGCATCCGGGTCGACGGCAACGACGTCTTCGCCTGCCTGGCGGTCACCCGGGCGGCGCTGCGCAACGCGCGCGAGGGCAACGGCCCGACCCTGGTCGAGGCGTTCACCTACCGCATGGGCGCCCACACCACCTCCGACGACCCCACCCGCTACCGGGTCGCCGACGAGCTGGAGGCCTGGAAGCTCAAAGACCCGATCGAGCGCGTGAAGGCCTACCTGTTCAAGAACCAGCTGGCCGACCAGGAGTTCTTCGACAAGATCGACGCCGAGGCCGACCAGCTCGGCAAGGACCTGCGGGCCCGCTGCCTCGCCCTCCCCGACCCCGAGCCCGGCGCGATGTTCGACCACGTCTACGCCGAGCCCCACGCCCTCCTCGCCGAGGAGCGCGAGCAGTTCACGACCTACCTGGCCGGCTTCGAGGGGGCCCAGTGACCACTCTGACCTTGGCGAAGGCCCTCAACGAAGGGCTTCGCGCGGCGATGGACGCCGACTCGAAGGTGCTCGTCATGGGCGAGGACGTCGGCAAGCTCGGCGGCGTGTTCCGGGTCACCGACGGCCTGCAGAAGGACTTCGGCGAAGACCGGGTCATCGACACCCCCCTGGCCGAGTCGGGCATCATCGGCACCGCCATCGGCCTCGCGCTCCGCGGTTACCGCCCGGTCTGCGAGATCCAGTTCGACGGCTTCGTCTTCCCGGCCGCCGACCAGATCATCACCCAGCTCGCCAAGATGCCGCTGCGCTCCCTGGGCAAGATCAAACTGCCGGTGGTCGTACGCATCCCGTTCGGCGGCGGCATCGGCGCGGTCGAGCACCACAGCGAGTCCCCCGAGGCCTACTTCACCCACACGGCCGGCCTGCGCGTGGTGGCCTGCTCCAACCCGGTCGACGCGTACACCATGATCCAGGACGCGGTGCGCTGCGACGACCCCGTGGTGTTCTTCGAGCCCAAGCGCCGCTACTGGGACAAGGCCGACGTCGAGTTCGGCGCCCCCGGCCTGCCGCTCGACCGGGCCCGGGTGGTCCGCGAGGGCGACGACGTCACCCTCGTCGCCTACGGCCCGATGGTGAAGACCTGCCTGGAGGCCGCCGCGGCGGCCGAAGAAGACGGGCGTTCGATCGGCGTCGTCGACCTGCGCTCCCTCAACCCGCTCGACATGCCCGTCGTACGCGAGGCCGTCGAGCGCACCGGCCGGTGCGTGGTCGTCCACGAGGCGCCGATCTTCAGCGGCCTCGGCGGCGAGATCGCGGCGCGGGTGACCGAGCAGTGCTTCTACCGGCTCGAGGCGCCGGTCCTGCGGGTGGGCGGGTTCTCCACGCCCTATCCGCCGTCGCGGCTGGAAGACCACTACCTGCCCGACCTCGACCGCATCCTCGAAGCCGTCGACCGCGTCTTCGGCTACTAGGAGCGCACCAGATGAAACGTGATTTCAAGCTGCCCGACGTGGGCGAGGGCCTGGTCGAGGCCGAGATCGTCCGGTGGCACGTGGCCGTCGGCGACACCGTGAAGGTCCACCAGACCCTGGTCGAGATCGAGACCGCCAAGGCGGTCGTCGAACTCCCCTCGCCCTACGAGGGCGAGGTCGTCGCCCTGCTGGTCGCCGAGGGCGAGACGGTCGACGTCGGCCGGGTGATCATCACCGTCGACGACGCGACCGAAGAGGCGCTGACCGAGAGCCTCGTCCCGGAGGAACCCCAGAAGCGTGAACCGGTGCTGGTCGGCTACGGCGTCAAGCAGGGCCCCAGCAAGCGCAGGGCCCGCAAGTCCCACGCGACGGCGGCGGTTTCGCGTGAGCCGGTCGCGACCGCCCCCGCACCGATGAGCCCGCCGGTTCCGCCTCCCGTGCGTCCGTCTCCCGGCGGGTCCGCCCCCCGGGTGGCCGTGCTGGCGAAGCCGCCCGTCCGGAAGCTGGCCAAGGATCTCGGCGTCGACCTCGCCGACGTCGCGCCCAGCGGGCCCAACGGGTCGATCACCCGCGACGACGTGCTGGCCGCGCAGGTCGCACCCGTCGTCCCGCTGGTCGTGGAGGAGCAGGAGTCCATCCCGGTACGCGGGGTCCGCAAGGCGACCGCCGCCGCGATGGTGGCCAGCGCCTTCACCGCGCCCCACGTGACCGAGTTCCTCCAGATCGACGTCACCGAGACGATGAACGCCGTGCGCCGGATGCGGGAGGAGCCCGACTTCGCCGGGGTCAAGGTCTCGCCGCTGCTCATGGTGGCCAAGGCGCTGGTGACCGCGATGAAGCGGTACCCCCTGGCCAACTCCACCTGGACCGACGAGGCGATCCTCATCAAGAAGTCGGTCAACCTCGGCATCGCGGCGGCCACCGAGCGCGGCCTGATCGTGCCCAACATCAAGGACGCCCAGGCGCTCTCCCTGCCCGCGCTCGCCAGGGCGCTCGGCGACCTGACCGAGCGGGCCAGGGCCGGCAAGTGCACCCCGGCCGAGATGTCCGGCGGCACCGTCACGATCACCAACATCGGCGTCTTCGGCATCGACGCGGGCACCCCGATCCTCAACCCCGGCGAGGCCGCGATCCTGGCGTTCGGCCGGATCAGAGACCTGCCGTGGGTGGTCGACGGGCAGATCGCGGTACGCAAGGTCACCACGCTCGCGTTGTCGTTCGACCACCGGGTGATCGACGGCGAACTGGGCTCCTACGTGCTCAGAGACGTCGGCGCGATGCTGGAGGACCCGCTGCGGATGCTGACCTGGGCGTAAGCGCAAGAGTCCTGCAAGTCGGCACCAGTGATCCCCAAGTGACGGCTCCTACCGTCGGAGGCGGGTTCCCGTCGGGAGCCCGCTGATCGTCGCGCGGCGAGGCGGCGCCGGGCCCCCTCGGAAAACGGGCCTCGCCGCGCGGCACGGTTCGCCGAGAGGAGCAGAACTCAGTGATCACGGGATCGGACGCCGACTGCCTCGTCCGGGTCGACGCGGTCCACCTGCCGGTCGCCGAAGCCGTCACGATGGTCCGCCAGTTCTCCCATCGTGACCGTGCGGTCCACGACGAGATCGTCGACTACTGCCTGATCAGGGCCGAGATGCTGGCCGACGTCGAACCGCTGACCGAGGACGACCTGCGGGCCGCCGCCGACGAGTTCCGCGACGGCGTGCCGCTGCGCGACCGGGCCGAGACCCTGGCGTGGGTGGCCGAGATGGGCATGTCGGGGGGCCAGTTCGAGGGCTTCATCACGCTGATCGCCCGCCGCCGCCGGTTCCGCCGCCGCAAGGAGGAGGAGCTCGCGCCCGCCTACCTGGCCCATCATCTCGACGACTTCGACCAGGTCAGAGCCATGTGGGTGACCAGCACCCAGCCGGTCAACGGAGAGATCCTGCGCGGCCTGGGCGGCTTACTGGGCTGCCCGGAGGCCGCCGTCGTGGTCGGCACCCGCCGGGCCCGCGCGCTGCCCGCCCCGCTGCGGCACGCCCCGCGCGACACCCTGATCGGCCCGGTGGCCTTCGAGAACGGCTATCTGACCGGCCTGGTGCTGGAGCGCCGTCAGGCCGCGCACGACGCCGACACCCTGGCTTTGGCCGGACGGCTGGCGTACACCGAATGGCTGGCGGCCCGCCGCGAGAGGGCCTCCATCGAGTGGCACTGGACGACGTCCTAGGCTGACGGCCATGTTCCGTCACATTGTGCTGCTGCGCTGGATCGACGACGCCACCGAAGATCAGAAGGCCGCCGTCGTCACCGGGCTGGAGACGCTCCCGGTCAACATCCCCGAGATCAAGAAGTACGTGATCGGCACCGACGCCAAGGTCAACGAGGGCAACTTCGACCTGGGCGTCGTCGCCGACTTCGATTCGGTGGACGACTATCTCGTCTACCGCGACCACCCGGTCCACCTGCAGGTGGTCGACGACTTCATCAAGCCGATCGCGGCGGGCCGGGCGGCCGTGCAGTTCCCGCTGGGTTAGAACGCGCTCTCCGGCAGGTCCATCAACTCCTGCGTGGTCGCCGTGAGCATGCGCCGCTCCGACTCGATGCGGGGCAGCACGTTGCCGGCGAAGAAGGTCGCCGCGGCGACCTTGCCGGCGTAGAAGTCGTCGTCCGTGCCCTCCAGGGCCTTGAGGGCGATCTCGGCCTGCCGGAGCAGCAGCCACCCGATGAGCAGGTCGCCGAGGGCCATCAGGAACCGGGTGGTGTTGAGGCCGACCTTGTAGACCTCCTTCGGCGACTCCAGCGACGAGATCGCCCAGCCGGCCATGGTGTCGGCCATCGCCCTGACCTCGGCGACGGCGTCGCCGAGCAGGCCGCGCTCGACCTTGAGGCGGCCGTTGCCGGCGTCGGAGTCGGCGAACGCCTTGATCTGGCCGAGGAGCTCGCCCAGCGCGGCGCCCTGGTTGCGCAGGATCTTGCGGAAGAACAGGTCGAGACCCTGGATCGCCGTGGTGCCCTCGTAGAGGGAGTCGATCTTGGCGTCGCGGATGTACTGCTCGATCGGGTAGTCCTGCAGGAAGCCCGACCCGCCCAGGGTCTGCAGCGACCGGGCCAGCAGCTCGTAGGAGCGCTCGGAGCCGACGCCCTTGACCACCGGGAGCAGCAGGTCGTTGATCGCCTCGGCCATCTCGTCGCGGCGGCCCTCCGAGGTGGCGACCTGGATGGAGTCCTGGAAGGTGGCCGTGTAGAGCACCAGCGCCCGCATGCCCTCGGCGTACGCCTTCTGGAGCATCAGCTCGCGGCGGACGTCGGGGTGGGCGGTGATCGGGACGCGGGGGGCCGTCTTGTCGGTCATCTTGGTCAGGTCGGCGCCCTGGTGGCGGTTCTTGGCGTAGTCGAGGGCGTTGAGGTAGCCGGTCGAGAGCGTGGCGATGGCCTTGGTGCCGACCATCATGCGGGCGTTCTCGATCACCGTGAACATCTGCCGGATGCCCTCGTGGACCTCGCCGACCAGGTAGCCGATCGCCGGGTGCCGGTCGCCGAAGGTGAGTTCGCAGGTCGTGGAGACCTTCAGGCCCATCTTCTTCTCGACGTTGGTGACGTAGACGCCGTTGCGCTCCTTGAGCTCGCCGGTGTCGAGGTCGACCAGGAACTTGGGCACCAGGAACAGCGACAGGCCCTTGGTGCCGGGGCCGTGGCCCTCGGGGCGGGCCAGCACGAGGTGGAAGATGTTCTCCGCCATGTCGTGCTCGGCGCTGGTGATGAAACGCTTGACGCCCTCGATGTGCCAGGTGCCGTCGTCCTGCCGGGTCGCCTTGGTGCGGCCGGCGCCGACGTCGGAGCCCGCGTCGGGCTCGGTGAGCACCATGGTCGAGCCCCAGCGGCGCTCGACGGCCAGCTCGGCGAACCGCTTCTGCTCCTCGGTGCCGAGGTTGTGCAGCACGTGGGCGAACTGCGGCCCGCAGGCGAACATCCACACGGCCGGGTTGGCGCCCAGCACCATCTCGGCGACGGCCCAGCTCAGGGAGCGCGGACCGGGGGTGCCGCCGAGCTCGGGCTGGAGCTCCAGCCGCCACCACTCGGCGTCGACCCAGGCGTTGTACGACTCCACGAAGCTCTTCGGCATCGTCACCGTGCCTGTGGCCGGGTCGAAGACCGGCGGGTTGCGGTCGGCGTCGGTGAACGAGGCGGCGATCGGCCCCTCGGCCAGCCGGACGACCTCGTCGAGGATCGCGTGGGCGGTCTCCTCGTCGATCTCCGCGAACGGCCCGGTGCCGAAGAGTTCACCCCGGTTGAAGACCTCGAAGAGGTTGAACTCCAGATCGCGGATGTTGCTCTTGTAGTGGCCCATCACCGCTCCTCCGATACGAGTGCTACTGATGAGTAACTCTACCGGAATGCTACCCGCCAGTAACCCCCCAAAGCGGATATTCCGCACTGTGAGACGACAGTGCGCCGGGCCGTCGGAGACGACCCGGCGCACGATCCGCCACCTGCTAGTTCTTGGTGGCCCGCCCCCGCATGGCCATGGCGACGATGGCGGTCAGCAGGTAGATCCACGCGCCGCCCCAGACCGCGTCCCACGCCGCGCCGAAGACGCCGTCGCCGTCGAGCACGAGCTCGATCGGGTACATCAGGATCGCGGCGCCGGCCGCCGGGTAGAGCGAGAAGCGCCACGGGTGGCGCAGCGACCAGTTCCGGGCCTGCCGGGTGACCCGGTCGCCCGTGTCGGGCTTGGAGATCGCGCCGATGGCGGCGATCAGGGTGAAGAGGGTGACCCCCGCACCCAGCGCCCAGGCCAGGTCGGCCGTTCCGGTGATGAGTCCGAGGAGGAGGCTGGCCGTCGCGACCGCTCCGCCGGTGACGGCCGCGGCCTTCCAGGGCGCGCCACGCAGGGCCGCGCCGGCGAGCGACATCTCGTCGCGTCGAGTCAGTTCGTTCATGTATCCAGAGTGCCGAATCGGGCGCTTTGCCCGCATCGGGGAAGCCCCTGACCGCTCCCTGAGCCATCGGTTCACGCCACGGGGCTGATCTCCACCAGGTTGTCGTGGTAGACGGGCCCGTTTCCGAGGTCGGCGTCGCGCTCCTCGACCACGGCGTTGGCGTTCGCGCCCCCGCTGAGCTTGGGCCAGTGGCCCTTCGGCGAGGCGGCCACCCCGGGGCGGACCTTGTCGGAGACCTCCACGTACGCCTCGAACGCGCCGAAGCGGTTGGAGATCCGGGCGCGCGACCCCGAGACCAGGCCCCGGGGTTCGGCGTCCAGGGGATTGACCACCACGGTGGGGCCCTTCGAGCGTCTGAGCAGCTCCGGGTTGTTGGCGAAGATCGTGTTCAGGAACGTGTGGGAGGCCGGGGTGATCAGGGTCAGCAGCCCGTCCTTGTTCCGGGTTCGGGCGCTCAGGGACGGCACGTAGGTGGCGACCCGGGGCAGGCCCGCCTTCTCGGCCAGGTCGGAGACGAACTCCAGCCGGCCGCTCGGGGTGGGGAAGCCGCCGGTGAACGCGACGAAGGGCTCGGCCACGTCGAGCCGGGCCCAGCCGCGCTTGCGCAGTTCGTCCAGCTGGATCGTGGGGGTGCCCTCCAGCAGTTCGGCCGCGATCTCCAGGTCGGTGGCGTACAGGGCCGGTTCGGTCAGGCCCATGCGGTGGGCCAGGCGGCGGAAGGTCTCGGTGGTCGACAGGGCCTCGCCCGCCGGGGGTACGGCGGGCTCGTTCCACATCAGGTACATGTGGCCGTAGCCCTCGTGCAGGTCGAGGTGCTCGATCTGCATCGTCGCCGGGAGCACGATGTCGGCGTAGTCGACGGTGTCGGTGGGGAACTGCTCCATGACCACGGTGAACAGGTCGTCGCGCAGGAGCTTCTCGCGGATCCGGTTCTGGTCGGAGGTCGAGCCCATCGGGTTGGCGCCGTACACCCACAGGCACTTGACCGAGTCGTCGAGGCCGTCGGCGAGGCGGGTCATCGTGAGGCTGCGCACAGGGTGGGGGAGGAGCTCGGGGCGGTGGTCGACCCGCAGCGGCACGTGGGCCGAGGTGGAGAAGGCCAGCCCGCCGCCCGGGTGCCGCCAGTCGCCGGTCACGCCGGGGATGCAGGCGATCAGCCGCAGCGCCGAACCGCCGCCCTCGTGGCGCTGCAGGCCCATCGTGGCGCGGATGCCCGTCGGGCGGGTGTGCGCGAGGCGGCGGCCGAGGGCGCGGATGTCCTCTTCGGGCAGGCCGGTGATCTCGGCGACCCGCGAGGGCGGGTACTGGAGGATCTCCTCGCGGAACTCGGCCCAGCCGAGGGTGTGGTTCTCCAGGTAGTCGCGGTCTTCGGCGCCTTCTTCGAGGACGACGTACAGCAGACCCAGCGCCAGCGCCCCGTCGGTGCCCGGCGCGATCGGCAGGTGTTCGTCGGCCTGCTCGGCGGTCCGGGTCCGGATCGGGTCGATCGCGACGATGTGCGCACCGTTCGCGCGGGCGTCCTGGATGAACTTCCACAGGTGGTGGCCCGACGTGAGGGTGTTGGTGCCCCAGAGCAGGATCAGCTTGGAGAGCGCGAACGTCTCCGGGTCCATGCCCGCCGGGGTGCCCATGGTCAGCCGCAGGCCCTCGTTCCCGGCCCGCGAGCAGATGTTCATGTTGTGGAAGGAGGCCCCGAGGGCGTTCCAGAACCGCCGCCCGGCCATGCCCGACTCACCCTGGACGAACCCGAGGGTGCCGGTGCCCTGGTAGGGCCAGATCGCCTCGCCGCCGTGGACGTCGACGATCTCCCGCAACTTGGTGGCCAGGATGTCGAGCGCCTCGTCCCAGCCGATGCGCTCGAACTGCCCGGAGCCCTTCGGCCCCACCCGCTTCATCGGATGCAGGATCCGGTCGGGCGAGGCCGCGTGCTCCAGGTAGCGGTTCACCTTCACGCAGAGCGCGCCCCGCGTGTAGGGCTGCTCCTTGTTGCCCCGCAACGAGGTGGCTTTTCCGTCCTGGACGGTCACCACCCACGAACACGTATCCGGACAATCAAGGGGACATGCCCCCAGAACCCGCAATTCCATCCCGTCATCGTACGGGGCGTGTGGTGAAGGCGAGCTGCTCCACGATGTAGGCGACCGCGTCGGCGCTCACGTCCAGGACCTGCCGGTTCACGTTCTCGATCGTGTCGCACGCCTTGTGGTAGCACGGGTCGAACGAGCGGTTCGCCGCGCCGCCGTACATCGCGGCCTGGTCGGCGGTCTTGATGTCGTCGCCCCCGGTGAAGATGCCGCCCGCCGGGATCCCGGCCTTGACGAAGGGCCCGTAGTCCGACCGGCCGTCGAAGGCGACCTGCTCCGAGGGCAGCCCGCGCATCCGGTAGAACTCGTGGCCGGCCTCCTCGATCGCGTTGTCGCTGTCGTAGACGCCGTTTCCGTGGTTCGGGGTGGCGACCATGTCGAGGTTGACGTACCCGGCGATCTTGGCCTTCTCCGCCGCCGACAGGTTCCTCACGTAGTGGGAGGAGCCGACCAGCCCGACCTCCTCGGCCCCCCAGAACGCGAACCTGACCGCCCGCTCGGGCCGCATCCGGGCCATCTGCTCGGCGATCTCCAGCACCACCCCGACCCCCGACCCGTTGTCGTTGATCCCGGGCCCGGCCTCGACCGAGTCGAGATGGGCCCCCAGGATCAGCACGTCGTCGGGGTCCCCCTGGTCGGTCTGCGCGATGACGTTCCGGCTGACCTTGGTGGTCGACGTGGTGGTGGTCTGCACCGTCACCGGGCCCTCGATCTCCACGTCGGGCGCCACGCCCACGACCGGCAGCGGCACGCCCGGCTCGCCCAGCGATCCGCGCAGCTCACCGGGCTTGTCGTTGACCACGATCAGGGCCCCCGCCCCGGCCCGGACCGCCTGCTGCGCCTTCACCCGGAACGAACAGCCGCCCCGGTCGGCCAGCGCGATCGCCCCCCGCCGGAACCCGGTCCAGTCGGTGGACGAGCAGCCCAGGCCCGCCTCCTGGACCTCCCCGGTGGCCCGGCCGGAAGGGGAGAACGCGAAGGTCGCCGCCTGGACGGGACCGGCGGCCGTGGTCAGCACGGCCGGGCTCACCTCGCGGTAGTGCGGCAGCGTGAACGTCTGGGAGGTCACCTTGTAGCCCGCGGCGGTCAGCGCGCGCTCGACGTACTGCGCCGACGCCTCGTAACCGGCGGTGCCGACCGCCCGGTTGCCGTGCAGCTTGCCTATTTCGGCCAGGACCTGAACGTGGGCGAAGACGTTGGGTTCGGTGACGGCTTCGTCCAACCCCGGATCGGCCGACATACCCGTCGTTGTCAGCACCAGAGCCGCAGATACCACAATGCGCACAGTTTCCCCCTTGATGAACGGGCCGGGGGAAGGCGGCACCAGACTGGCAGCCGCACGACGTTTCAGGCCAGGTTCGAGGGTTACGGCGCGTCGGCGCGAAACGGGCCGCGATCCATAGACTCGACCAGGAGGGGGACTCGGGGGTCAGGTCGCTGTGCCGTGACTTTCGATTGTGGACACTGGCAACAAAGATCGCAGACAATCACGGTGGTGAGGGGCATCAAGGAAAAGGACGACTCGCTGACGTCCCCGGACTCCGGGGTCGTCCTCGTCGTGGAGCCCCTGCTGCCGCAGCGCATCCGGCGTCCGTCCGACCTGCTCCGGATGTTGATGACGCTGCTGGCGGTGACGGCGGTCGTGCTGCTGGCCCTGGTCGCCCGCAGCACCCTCAACGGCCTGGAGACCGACGTCCAGGCGGGCACCGGCCGGGCGCCCGAATGGCTCTCCTCGGTCGCCGGCCTGCTCGGCGGGGTCGCCGTGCTGGCCGTGCCCGTGGCGTTCGCCGTCGAGCGGGTGTTCCACCGCGACGGCATGCGCGTCGCCCAGGGGCTGATCGCCGCGATCCTGGCGCTGCTGCTGTCCTACGGCCTCGGCGAGTGGATCGTCAGCGCCGGCCCGCTGGAGCTGCGCCAGCTGCTCACCGGCAACCGCGACGTCGAGCCCCTCAACACGGTGCTCACCCCGGCCATCGCCTACGCGACGGCGGTGCGCATGTCGCGCAGGCCGCGCTGGCGGGCGCTGTTGTGGTTCGCGCTGATCCTCGACCTGTTCGCCCTCTTCACCTCCGCCAAGATCACGGTGCTGGGCGCGATCGTCACCTACCTGGTCGGCCTGGTCGTCGGCTTCGCCACCCTCTACGGGGTCGGCAGCGCCAACACCCGCCCGCCCGGCAGCGCCGTCGTGGCCGCCCTGCGGCGGCTCGGCTTCTCGATCGTCAGCGCCCGCCGCATCGACGACGACAGCTCCGGCAGCCGCCGCTACATCGTCGGCCTGGCCGACACCACCCGCCTGGCGGTGACCGTCCTCGACCGCGACCGCCAGGTCGCCGGGGTCGTCTACCGCCTCTGGCGGCGGCTGCGGCTCAACAGCGAGACCCGCCGCCGCGCCATCCGGTCGCTGCGCGCCGAACTCGAACGCGAGGCCCTGATGGCCTACGCCGCCGAGGCCGCCGGCGCCAGCACCCCCCGCCTGCTCGGCACCAGCGAGGTCGGCACCGAGGCGGCGCTGCTGGCGTACGAACACGTCGAGAGCCGCCCCATCGAATACCTGCCCGACGAGGAACTCGGCGACGAACTGCTGGCCGAGATGTGGGAGCAGGTCCGCCTGCTGCACGCCCGGCGGCTGGCCCACCGCCACCTGACCGGCGAGTCGATCCACCTGTCGCCCGACGGCCGGATCGTGCTCGTCGACGCCCGGTCGGGCGAGATCGCCGCCGGCGACCTGCTGCTGCGCCTCGACGTCGCGCAGCTGCTGGCCTACCTCGGCCTGCGCGTCGGCCCGGAACGGGCGGTCAAGAGCGGCGCGACCGTGCTCGGCGCCGACACCGTCGCCTCGGCGCTGCCGCTGCTCCAGCGCATCGCGCTGGCCCGCGAGACCCGCTCGGCGGCCCGCAAGGACAAGGCGCTGCTGCCCGCGCTCCGCGAGCAGATCGTCGCGCTGAAGCCGCAGGCCACCGTCGAGGAGGTCCGGCTCGAACGGTTCCGGCCGCGCACCCTCGTCACGATCATCGCCAGCGCCCTGGCCGCCTACTTCCTGCTCTCGCAGCTCAGCCAGGTCAACCTGGTCACGGTGGTCACCAGCGCCCACTGGGGCTGGGGCGGCATCGCCCTGGTCGCCGCCGGGGCCAGCTACATCGCCGCCGCCTCGATGTTGCGCGGGTTCGTGCCCGAACAACTGCCCTACGGCCGCACCATCCTGGTCCAGCTCGCCTCGTCGTTCGTCAAGCTGGTCGCCCCCGCCGCCGTCGGCGGAGTCGCGATCAACACCCGCTACCTGCAGAAACAGGGGATCCCGCCGGGTCAGGCGGTGGCGAGCGTGGGCGCCTCGCAGCTCATCGGCCTGGTCTCCCACATCATGCTGCTGCTGCTGGCCGGCTACCTGACCGGCACCCAGGCGGCCCCGTCGCTCACCCCGTCACGCGGGCTGCTGATCACCCTGCTCGCCATCGCCGTCGTGATGGTGGTCATCCTGGCGGTGCCGCCGCTGCGGCGCATGCTCTCGACCCGGGTCCGGTCGCTGTTCAGCGGGGTCGTGCCCCGGCTGCTCGACGTGTTGCAATCGCCGGCCAAGATCGTTGAGGCCGTGACCGGGACGATGATGGTCACGGTCTCTTTTGTGATCTGCCTGGCGGCCTGCGTGAAGGCGTTCGGCGGTGAGCTGGGCATCACCGCCGTCGCCGTCGTCTTCCTCGCCGGGAACGCCATCGGCTCGGCCGCGCCGACGCCGGGCGGCCTCGGCGCGGTCGAACTGTCGCTCACGGCCGGGCTGACCGTGGCCGGGCTCAACCCGACCATGGCCACCTCGGCCGTGCTGCTGTTCCGCCTGATGACCTTCTGGCTGCCGGTGCTCCCCGGCTGGGCCTCGTTCACCTGGTTGCAGCGCAACGACCAGCTTTAGTGGTCGCTGCTGGTCTTCCACAGGTTGATGCCGGCCTCGACCGCGTCCTTGTCGATCGCGTCGAGCTCCTCGTCCGAGAACGCCAGGTTCTTGACCGAGTCGAGGCTGTCGTCGAGCTGCTTGACGCTGCTCGCGCCGATCAGCACCGAGGTCACCCGTGCGTCGCGCTGCGCCCACGCGAGGGCCAGCTGCGCCAGCGTCTGGCCCCGGCTCTTGGCCAGCTCGTTGAGGGTGCGGATGTGCCGCAGGGTCTCGTCGGTCAGCAGATCGGGGCTGAGCGACTTGCCCTGCGAGGCCCGCGACCCCTCGGGCACGCCGTTGAGGTAGCGGTCGGTCAGCATGCCCTGCGCCAGCGGCGAGAACGCGATGCACCCGACGCCCAGGTCGCCCAGGGTGTCGAGCAGCCCGCCCTCGATCCACCGGTTGAGCATCGAGTAGGACGGCTGGTGGATCAGCAGCGGCGTGCCGAGACTCTTCAGGATCTCGTACGCCTCCACGGTCCGCTCCGGCGAGTAGGACGAGATGCCCGCGTACAGCGCGCGCCCCGACCTGACCGCCGTGTCGAGCGCCCCCATCGTCTCCTCGAGAGGGGTCTCGGGGTCGAACCGGTGGCTGTAGAAGATGTCGACGTAGTCGACGCCCATCCGCTTCAGCGACTGGTCGAGGCTGGCCAGCACGTACTTGCGCGACCCCCACTCGCCATAGGGCCCCGGCCACATGTCGTAACCGGCCTTGGTCGACAGGATCAGCTCGTCGCGGTACGGCCGGAAGTCCTGGGCGAAGATCGTCCCGAAGTTCTTCTCCGCCGAGCCGTAGGGCGGCCCGTAGTTGTTCGCCAGGTCGAAATGGGTCACCCCGCGATCGAACGCGCGGCGCAGGATCGCCCGCTGCGACTCGATCGGCTTGTCGTCGCCGAAGTTGTGCCACAGCCCCAGTGAGACCGCCGGCAACTTCAGCCCGCTCCGCCCGGTCCGGTTGTACGGCATCGGCCCATAACGGTCGGCGGCGGCGACGTACGTCATTCGGTCACTCCCAGTCGGTCGAGAATCCAGGAGAGCGTGAACGCCTCCTCGTGCCACGCGTCGTAGCGCCCGCTGCGACCCCCGTGCCCGGCCCCCATCTCGGTCTTCAGCAGGAACGGCCCGCCCTTGGCGGTGGCGCGCAGCCGCGCGATCCACTTGGCCGGCTCGTGGTAGAAGACCCGGGTGTCGTTGAACGAGGTGATCGCGAGTATCGGCGGATACGTCACGTCACGCACATTCTCGTAGGGCGAGTACGACTTCATGTACTCGTACACCTCCGGGTTGTGCAACGGGTCGCCCCATTCGTCCCACTCGATCACCGTCAGCGGCAGCGACGGGTCGAGGATCGTGTTGAGCGCGTCGACGAACGGCACCTCGGCGACGACCCCGGCGAACTCGTCGGGCGCGATGTTGGCCACCGCGCCCATCAGCAGGCCGCCCGCGCTACCGCCCCGCGCCACGATCGCGCTCGACCAGGTGCCGCGCAGGTGCCGCGCCACGGCGACGAAGTCGGTGAAGGTGTTCTTCTTCTGGAAGAACTTGCCCTCCTCGTACCACCGCCGGCCCATCTCACCGCCGCCCCTGACGTGGGCGACCGCGAAGACCAGGCCGCGGTCGAGCAGCGAGAGCCGGGCCACCGAGAAGTAGGGGTCGATGGACGTCTCGTAGCTGCCGTAGCCGTAGAGGAGCGTCGGGGCCTTCTTCGCGGTGCCCTTCTTGACCACGATCGAGATGGGGATCCTCGTGCCGTCTTCGGCGGTGGCCCACTCGCGGAACTGCTCGTAGTCGTCGGGGTCGTAGCCGCCGAGGACCGGCCGCTGCTTGAGGAGGATGAGCTCCTTCGACCGGAGGTCGTAGTCGTACACGGAAGGAGGCGTGACCATCGAGGTGTAGCCGAGCCTGAGCCGGTTGGTGACGTATTCGGCGTTCCCGCTGGGCGCCACGTCGTAAAGGGGCTCGGGCCACTCGATCTCGTAGGCGTCCTGGCCCTCCGGCAGGATCCGGATGCCGGTCAGGCCGTCGCGCCGGAAGTGCACGACCAGGTGCGACTCGAAGGCGTCGACGTCGAGCAGGCGCGTGGTGTCGAGGTGGGGGACCAGCGGGGTCCACGCCGACGGGTCGGCGACCGGGGCGCTGGCCAGCTCGAAGTTCTCGGCGTTCTCGTTGTGCAGGATCAGGAACCGCTCGCCCTGGTGGTCGAGGTGGTATTCGAGCCCGGTCTCCCGCGCCCTGACCACCTGGAACTCCCCGGCCGGGTTGAGCGCGTCGAGGAACCAGACCTCGCTGGTGATCTTGCTGTGCGCGTTGAGCAGCAGGTAGCGCTCGCTGCGCGAAAGGCCGACGCCGACCCAGAACCGCTCGTCGGGCTCGTGGTAGACCTCGACGTCGTCGGCCTGCCCGAGCGTGTGCCGGTGCACCTTGTCGGGCCGCCAGGCGTCGTCGACCGTGGTGTAGAAGAAGGTGCTGCCGTCCTTCGACCAGGCGCCGCCGTAGAAGATGCCGGTGATCTCGTCGGCCAGCAGCTCGCCCGTGCCGAGGTCCTTGAAACGCAGGGTGAACCGCTCGTCGCCCGCGAAGTCGGTCGAGTACGCCAGCATCGTGCCGTCGGGGCTGACCCTGCTCACCCCGAGGGAGAAGTGGGGACTGTCGCCGGCCAGCTCGTTCCCGTCGAGGATGACCTGCTCGTTCGCGAGCCTCTCCCCGGCTTCGACGGTCGGGGGATCCTCTCCTTCCGCCGGTACGCGGCACTGGATGCCGTACTGCTTCCCTTCCTCGGTACGGGAGTAGTACCACCACGCCCCGAGCCGCGCCGGGACGGAGAGGTCGGTCTCCAGCGTCCGGCCCTTGATCTCCTGGAAGACGTCGTCGGCCAGGGGCTTGAGGCGTCCGGTGACCTGCTGGGTGAAGACGTTCTCCGCCTCCAGGTAAGCGACGACGTCGGGGTCGTCCTTCTTCGCGAGCCAGGCGTACTCGTCGATCACGGTGTCGCCGTGATGCGTACGCTCAACAGGGTCTTTTTTCGCCGGCGGTGGCTGCTCACTACTCACCCGGTCGAGTCTAGGCACCCGGGTACGGGGATCTCCGTGGCTCTTTGATCTCCCCGCGCCTATTCGATCTTCGGGAATGAAGCAGGGGGTGTCGTCGTTGAAAACGGTTCGACGGCCCCTGAGGGGCTGCTAATCTTGAGGAGTCGGGGACGCCCCCGGCAGACCCCCTCCAACATCCACCCGGGGAACCGGGCGATTTGACATCGCCGGGGATGCGGGTAAGTTAGAGGGGTTGCTCTTCGGCAGGAACCGGGAAAACGTCGAATTTGACATTAACCGGAACCGCTGAAAAGATAAAGGCACAACAGCAAGAAAAAAGAACGAAAACAAAAGCAAGTCCGTTTCTTGAGAACTCAACAGTGTGCTAAAAGCCAGTGCATGATGCACAACCCCGTCATTTGATGACGGATTCCTTTGGTTGACATTATGTCAGCCGGGAAAATTCTCTGAAGACATCTTTTGGAGAGTTTGATCCTGGCTCAGGACGAACGCTGGCGGCGTGCTTAACACATGCAAGTCGAGCGGAAAGGCCCTTCGGGGTACTCGAGCGGCGAACGGGTGAGTAACACGTGAGTAACCTGCCCCTGACTCTGGGATAAGCCTGGGAAACTGGGTCTAATACCGGATGTGACGTCTTCCGGCATCGGATGGACGTGGAAAGTTTTTTCGGTCAGGGATGGACTCGCGGCCTATCAGCTTGTTGGTGGGGTAGTGG
>NZ_BBXF01000009.1 GCF_001570585.1 Herbidospora daliensis
GTTTAGAACGTCGCGAGACAGTTCGGTCCCTATCCGCTGCGCGCGCAGGAGACTTGAGAGAGGCTGTCCCTAGTACGAGAGGACCGGGACGGACGAACCTCTGGTGTGCCAGTTGTTCTGCCAAGGGCACGGCTGGTTGGCTACGTTCGGAAGGGATAACCGCTGAAAGCATCTAAGCGGGAAGCTCGTCTTGAGATGAGGTCTCCCACCCTTTGTTGGGGTAAGGCCCCCGGTAGACGACCGGGTTGATAGGCCGGGAGTGGAAGCACAGTAATGTGTGGAGCTGACCGGTACTAATAGGCCGAGGACTTGACCATAAATGTTCGCGTCGACTATGCAACTCTCGAACCACAAGCAGGTTCGCTAGAGTTACGGCGGTTATGGCGGAGGGGAAACACCCGGTTACATTCCGAACCCGGAAGTTAAGCCCTCCAGCGCCGATGGTACTGCACCGGGGACGGTGTGGGAGAGTAGGACACCGCCGGACAATCTTTATACCGAGGGCCCCAGCCAGTGATGGTTGGGGCCCTCGACGTTTCAGGGGTTGTGTATTGAGCCCGGCCAGTGGCGGTCGGGCTTTCGTCGTTTCCGCAGGTGGATAAGCCCCGGCCGGGTGCGGCCGGGCTTTCGCCATTTCATGGGTAGTGTTTGCGGGCCTGCGCGGTGGTAGCGCGGGGTCCACGCGGTGGTGTCCTTGGCCCGACCATGCCGGTCGGGCTTTCGCTATTTCACTGGTGTGGATTCAGCCCGGCTACTACGGCCGGGCCTTCTTCATTTCGGGGTAGTGGAATGAGCTCGGCTACTGCGGCCGGGCTTCGTTGCTTCGGGCTGTTCTGCGGGCCTGCGTCGGCGAGGGCGTCGGGTTCCGCAGGAGGGTATTCACTGCGGGTGGTCTGCGGTCGGGCTTTTGTCGTTCCTGGATTGTGTTCGCGGGCTTGCGCGGGTGAAGAGCGGGGTTCCACGCGTTGGTGCTCTTGGCCCGGCCATGCGGTCGGGCTTTCGCTATTTCACTGGTGTGGATTCAGCCCGGTTACTACGGCCGGGCTTTCGCTGTTCCCCGGGTGGCGTTCTCGGGCCCGTGCTGGTGATGGTTCCGCGGGGGCGTATGGTCTGCCAGCTGTGCAGCCGGCCTCCGCCGGTTCGAGGGTTGTCGAATGAGCCCGGTCGGCATGGCTGGGCTTCCGTCGTCTCCGGGGCGTTCGCAGGCTTGCGAGGGTGGAAGTCGAGGTTCCGTGAGGGTGTGTTCTTAGCTCGGCCATGCGGTCGGGCGTCGCTACTTCACGGGTTGCAGATGTGACCGGCTACTGCGGCTGGGCCCTCGTTGTTTCCAGGCTGTTTGCGAGCCGGCGCCAGTAATGACGAGTCCGCGTGAGCGTTGTCTACCCAGGTTTGCGGCCGGCCTCCGCCGGCTCGAGGGTTGTCGAATGAGCCCGGCCGGCATGGCTGGGCTTCCGTCGCTTCCGGTGCGTTCGCAGCCTGGCGTGGGTGGTAGGCGAGGTTCTGCGAGGGTGCGTTCTTGGCTCGGCCATGCGGTCGGGGGTCGCTACTTCACGATGTGTGGAGTGAGTCCGGCTACCGTGGCCGGGCTTACGTTTTTTCCGGGCCCTTCTGCGCGTCTACGCCGGTGGTGACGCTTCCGCGTGCGGGTGTTGTCTGCCCAGCCTTGCGGTCGTCTTTCGTTGTTTCGAGGGTTGTGGGATCAGCCCGGCCGGCATGGCTGGGCTTCCGTTGTTTCCGGGCTGTTCTGCTGGCCTGTGCCGGTGACTAGGTCGGGCTCTCCAGAGGTGTTTCTTACTCGGCTGCCGTGGCAGGGCTTTGCCGCGTTGGGTTTCCGTGTGGACCTGGCGTTGATGGGTGGCGTCGGGCTCCGTGCCCGCGTGCTGGCTGCTCGGCCTCGCGGCCAGAGTCCGTCGTTTCACTGGATTGCGGCTGGTTACTAGCGGTTGGGCTCTCGTCTTTCCGTAGTGGTGTCCGCGGGGCTTACGCCGATGGCGGCGGCGGGTTCTGCGCAGGCGCATTTGCCCGGCTGCTGCGGCTGGGCTTTCTGCATTTCATAGGTGATCATGGGCCCGGGCAATCGCGCCGGCAGTCCAGTCGAGCGTCGGCTTAGTCGTGTACTGGTTCTGCGGAGGTGGTGAAGCCTAGGCGCCATTTCCAGGAGCTCTGGTCGGCAGGCGGGGAGCGAGATCTATCCCGACTGCGGTGAGGAATAGAAAGTTCCACCGGGTCGATCTCATGACGCGTCACCCAATTTCTGGGGTCTTTGAAGACCAATCCCACGGAGCATCTTCAAGAAATGGAACCCTTGGCGCTGACATCACCGCCCTGCTCCCACTCATATCCACTGCATGGAAGCTAATCGAAGATCAAACGGGGCGCTGATCTATCCGAAGTCGCAGGGGCGAAGTCACGGATGTTTTGGGGTGAGGTGCCCCATACCTCCATCCTTCGGTCGTTTTGGATTGCAGGACTGCCGTTGCCTTTGTAGAAGCCCGCCTGTGCGCTCACCTCGCGGCGATCCCTGGCACCGATATGTCCCTCCTGAAAGTCAACCTTTCGTCCGCGACATGGCGTATGTTCGCACCAGATGACGTGCTAGAGAAGCAGCTCGACGCATTGCAGTAGCACGGTGTTTTCGACGTAGACATACCGTCAATTCTCTTTTCCGTGGATTGTCCGAAGAGATCTACTTTCTACTCAAGCTCAGGAGCCACGGCCATGAGCATCTACTACACCGGGGCCCGAGCACTGGTCCACGGAGAGATCGAGGTTCCGGTCCATGTCTTCCATCACCGTTCAGCGACCCGACGAGCGAGCGTCGGCACCTGGACCGTCGACGTGACTGAGGGATCGCCAGACGCCCCTTTCCACGTGCTGAGTGAGACCGTGACGCTCCTGCTGGGGAGCGACGCCGAGGCTGAAGTTGTCGTGCTCGGCCTCTCACCCATCTGGCTCAGAGCCGTCGGCCCGCCGCTCGGCTGGGAGGACTGATCGTGACCGAGGAGCAGGAACCGCCGAGAGGGATCTCTGACAACGTCGCCAGGCTGAGCAACATACTTGAGGCCCAAGCTGCCATGAACTGGGCTTACCGCGGGAACCTCCCCCGCCTGCAGACGGCGCTCGCTCGGATGACGCCGGAGCAGCTCCGGGAACTATCCTCGGCCGCTGCCATGCTCAGCAGCACTGCAGACCGGGTGCTTGGCGAGAAGGCGCATGAATGATCATTGTTCATTCTGGTCTTCCTCTGCGGGTCACAACAAGTTTCTGGAGCCCTGGTGAACTGGCTGCTCACATCACCTTGATCAGTTCGGGTCAGTTGCTAATCGGCCACCTCATCTCCGCAGAAGCTTACGCAGAAAGATTGGATGACCAACTCCGCAACAACCCCCGAAGTCCTATCTCCGGCACGCGGGAGTCGACGCGCTGATGTCTAAGAACCAGCGAGAAGGAAAGGTGCGCAGAACAGCACACGACGGTAGGGATAAGTAGGACTACCTTGCGTCTCGCCGAATCGACAGGAACTAGCTCTCAGACCACCTATGGTGCATCTCTGTAGCCGATATGAGCGCCTCGACCGTATGCGGCATCTACCGGCTCGGGCGTTCCAAGCCGACACTCGCAGATTGAAGGCACGGCCAACCCGACCCATTCGGTTTGCCGTGCTCGCCCTTCACGCTTTTGTCACCCTGAACGGGCTGGGTGTTCACGGCGACTTTGATCTGGGTGACGTCCTATCGAGAAGGGCGCGATGAACCGATGAGTAGGCTCCGCAGCCACTCTGACCCGATCCCCCCGGGCCACGCGCTTGTGCTGCTCAACGTCGGAGACGTCTCCGAACTCGTCACTTCGCGGCACCCTGCCACCGCGCCGCTGCGCGTCCCGTCGGCCAGAATCGCGCAGCAGGCCGGGTTGCCCACCGGGGAGTTGCCCGGACGGACCTTTCGGGTGGATGCCATCAGCCAGGACGACTCGAACGGCTTCACGCTGTTGAACGATCCTCGGCGGTAGCTTTCGGGGCCGGTCTGCCCGGTGTCCCGTGATCTCGCCTGTGGGGTCATCCCCAAACGACGCTAGAACTCGTGAGGCCGTCGACCGACTCTGAGACGTTTCCTTGGTCGCGAGCCTCAGACGGCGGTGCCTTCTGGTCTGAGCCGCGGCCGGCACCGCCTCTCACCTGCTGTCCGACCGGTTCAGGGCTCACCCCGCAGACGCGCTTTCACCAGTGCGGCTCGGAGGGCATGACAGCCAATCTCGTTCGGGCTCTGGCCTCTGACAGGATGCGAAGCCGTCGTCGCGACACATACATATCAGCGGTCACGCCAGTCCCAATCCAGGACCGTTCTCGCCGCCGGTCGGCCCCGCTCGGAGCCGGGGCAAACGCGATCCCCCGTACACCCCGCAATCTGTCTACTCCCCACCCGGATCCACCACGCAGATTGACCGGATTGTCTAGGTTGAGCTGCGGATACTTGCTCTTCTGCCTCCCCTCTTGTTGTCATTTGTAGATGTTTGAGGAAGCGCAGTACTTCGCTCCTGTCGCCGCCAACGAGGACGGGTCCGTCACCGTTGAGCTGGCCAAGAGCCATCCGGGGTTCGCCGACCCCGTATATCGGGCGCGTCGCAACGCCATCGCCGGGCTCGCCGTGGGTTACACGCGGGGGGAGCCCATCCCGCACGCCGAGTACTCCGACGAGGAGCACGAGGTCTGGACCCTGGTGACCCGGGAGCTGGCCGTCAAGCACCGGAAGTACGCCGTCAGCCAGTTCCTCGACGCCTCCGAGGAGCTCGGGCTGCCCAAGGATCGCATCCCGCAGCTCGAGGAGGTCAGTGAGCTGCTGAAGCCGCTGACCGGGTTCCGGTATCTGCCGGCCGCGGGGCTGGTGCCGTTGCGGGAGTTCTACGGCGTGCTGGCCGACTCGTTCTTCCACTCGACGCAGTACATCCGGCATCACTCGGTGCCGTTCTACACGCCGGAGCCGGACGTCATCCACGAGGTCATCGGGCACGGCAACACGCTGGCGTCCGAGCGCTTCGCGGCGCTCTACCGGCTGGCGGGGCAGGCGGCGCGGCGGGTGGAGACGGCCGAGGCGCTGGAGTTCGTGTCGAAGGTGTTCTGGTTCACCCTCGAGTTCGGGGTCATGCGGGAGGGACGCGATCTCAAGGCTTATGGGGCCGGGATCCTCAGCTCGTACGGCGAGATCGAGGAGTTCCGGGGCATGGACATCCGGCCCCTCGACGTCACCGTGATGGGGACGACGGCCTACGACATCACCCACTACCAGGACGTGCTCTTCGAGGCGGCCTCGTTCGACCACCTCGAAGAGGTCGTCGGTCAGTTCTGGGCGTCGTGCGATGACGAGATGATCGCCAAGCTGCGCACTACGGCCTGATCAGCAGGGCGTCGCCGACCGCGCGCTCCGCGCCGTCGCTGGGCTTGTTGACGACCTTGCCCTTGACGACCATGGCGCTGGAGCCGCCGCCGTCGAGGTTGATGGCGTCGCGGGCGCCGAGCCACTGCATGACGCGGGCGGCCTCGTGGAAGGAGGCGCCGACGGTCTGGCCGGGGGCGCGGCCGTCGACGACGGCCAGGATCAGCTTGCCGTTGCGCGTCACGCCCGCGAGGGTGCGCGGGTGGCGGCGGACGATCATGTTGATGTTCGCCATGCCGTCGGTCGAGGCGGTGATCCAGGTCTTGCCGTTCTTCACCAGGCCGACGCCGCCGCCCACGATGTGGGTGTCGGGGGTGAGCGGAACGGTCCGCTTCTTGCGCAGGTCGGTGACCGTCGTCTTGAGCTGGACCTTGCCGCCCTCGGGGGCGTACGCGGCGAGCCAGTCGGCGCCCACGCCGACGCCCTGGAGCACCCGCATGCCCTTCATGATCTTGGCGCCCGGCGAGCGCACCGCCGTGACGACGCCCGAGGGGTCGATGACGACCTCGGTCGTGCCGACCTTCGGGGTGCTGGCGCCGAACTCCTCGGTGTAGAGGACGAGTTCGCCGTCCTTGCCGACCCGGTTCACGCCCGCGACGGGGGCGAGCGCGCCGCCGGCGGCGACGTTCACCGCCGACTTCAGTTCGGTGATGCGGGCGGTGCGGCCCTTCAGCACGACCGCCGTGCGGCCCTCGACGGCCTCGCTGAGCAGTTTGCCGCCGACGACCGAGATGCCCGTGGGGTCGCCCCGGTAGGCGGCGCCCGTGTGGATGTCGAAGAAGCCGCCGTTGACGCCGGCGATGGCGCCCGAACCCTTGGCCATGTCGGTGACGCGCTCCCGGACGGCCGTCTTCTTGCCGAGGCTGGCGGCGAAGCTGCCGCGGAACGACCTCGGGTCGACCATCAGGATCTTCATCGACCAGGGGCCCGCGGTGACGAAGCCGTCGTCGCCCGTGTAGTCGGCCTTGGAGCTGATCCCGGCCTTCTTGAGCTCCTTGACGACCTTGTCGGCCTCCTTCTTCTCGCTCAGAGGCCACTGGCCGATGCGGACCATCCAGTAGTCCTGCGCCGGGTAGTCGGCGATCGCCGGCCGGGTGAACTTCACCACCACGGGTTCGAACCCGGCCATCTGCACGGCGAGAGCCTGCTTCTCCGCCGTGCGCTGGGTGTACGCGTCGTTCGCGCCGGCCAGCACGCTGACGGTGTAGCCGTCCTTGTTCGTGCCGTGGCGCAAGGTGATGTATTCGATGCCCGGTATGACCATCTTCGAGGTCGTCTTCGCCAATCCGGGAACCCCCAGCGGAAAGCTCGACGACGGCAGTCCCGTGGTCTTCTGGCTGTCGGCAAAAACCGGCATAACCGGCAAAACGGATGCCAGTGCGGTGATTGCGACGGTCAGACGGCCTCTCATATGGTCTCTCCCCAATAGTGGTCGTGAGTGACCATCGTGGCGAGATTGGCGCTTATAAGTGGGCGAAACACGCCAACCGGTATGAGAAATCTCGACCGAATTGGGTATTTCGCCTGGTCAATAGCCGGTCGTCGCCTGACGTACGAACTCCTGCGGGGAGAGCGCCTCGATGAAGCCGATTCGCCCGTCGTCGAATCGGCGCAGGCCCCAGTAGTGGCCGGTGGCGGAGCCGTACCAGATGCTCCAGTGGGGGAAACGCGCCGACAGGGCGCGCACGATCGCGCGGTGGTCGGGGGCCGGGAAGGCGCGAGGCGGGGTCTCGGACTCGGTTATCGTCACGTAGCGAGACAATCACGCCCCGGAGGGTGAACCCGGAATGCCCGGTTCGTGGGGTGGGGCAGGTTTTACACCTGGTGGAAACGAATCCTTATCTCACCTTGTCGTGCGGAGGAGAGACGCCAGCCGGGCGCCGTCGAGGCCCTCGACGGTCAGGCCGGTGAAACCCGTCATCGTCTCCCCGGCCACGAGCGCGTTGACGATCGCCTCCTCGGTGGCCTCGATGACGGCGTGGTAGAGCGGGTCGAGGTGGTCGTCGGCCATGACGGTCACCTGATAGGTCTCCGGCACCTTCGCGTCGAGCACGTTGGCCGGGAGGGTGCGGTTGCCGACGCTGAAGCACAGGAAGCCGTCGCCGCTGGAGTTCTCGCCCGCGCCGCCGGTGCGGCCGACGCCGAGCCCGGCGCGCTTGGCCAGCCGGCTGCACTGGTGCGGCAGCAGCGGCGCGTCGGTGGCGACCACGCCGATGATCGACCCGGCGCCCTCGTGGGGCACCCCAGAGGGGCCCAGGTGGCGGCCCACGTTGACGCCGTTCACGGTGAGCCGCTCGCGGTGCCCGTGGTTGGCCTGCACGTAGACGCCGACCGTGTAGCCGCCGACGACCCGCGAGGCCGTGCCCGCGCCGCCCTTGAAGCCGTGGCAGATCATCCCGGTGCCGCCGCCGACCGCGCCCTCGGCGACCGGGCCGCCGGACGCGGCCGAGAACGCCTCGACCACGTGCTCGGCCGTCACGTGGCGGCCGGTGATGTCGTTGAGCGAACCGTCCCAGGTCTCCCCGACCACGGGCAGCGACCAGCCCTGGCCGCCGGGGTCGAGGGCCGACAGGGCGTCGCGCACCACGCCGACCGAGCCGGTGCTGGTCAGGCCGATGGGGGAGGCGAGCATGCCGAGTTCGCGTACGTAGGCCAGGCCGGTCAGTTCGCCGTTGCCGTTGAGCCAGTGGTAGCCGGCGAACACCGGTTCGGCGAAGGTGTCGCCGTCGTGCGGCAGGATGACCGTCACGCCGGTCCGGACCGACGCGCCCGAGACGAGCGTCGTGTGGCCGACCCTGACCCCCGGCACGTCGGTGAGGGCGTTGTGCGGGCCCGGCGGGAAGGTGCCGATCACGATGCCGTGGTCGCGGGCTCTCATCGGGTCTCCCTGAACGACTCCAGCGCCAGCAGCGCGACGTGCAGCGACAAGCAGGAGTCGACGTCGTCGAGGTCGGTCGACAACACCCGCTCCAGGCGGCGCAGGCGGTCGTAGAAGGCCGGCCGCGATAGGTGGGCGCGCTGGGCGGCGACCGCCTTGTTGCGGCCCGCCTCCAAATAGATGCGCAGGATGCGGGTCAGGTCGGAGTTGCGCTGGGCGTCGTGCGCCAGCAGCGGGCCGAGTTCCCGTTCGGCGAAGGTCTGCAGCCGGGCGTCGTCGCGCAGCAGGTGCAGCAGGCCCCGCAGGCGCAGGTCGGGCAGCCGGTAGTAGGGGCGGCCGTCGTGCTGGCGCACGGCCACGTCGGCGACCTGTTCGGCTTCGAGGAAGCTGCGGCGTACATCACGAAGAGAATCGACCGTCGAACCGGCGGCGAGGACCGCCCCGGCGGCGCGGAGCCGCTCGGCCAGGGTCGTGAGCGCCGACTCCGCGCCGACGCGGGGCGGCAGCGGGAGCAGCACGCCGACGTGGGCCTGGTCGAGGGCGCCCACCAGGGCGGGCAGCCGGGCGTCGCGGCAGGCGGCGGCGGTGAGGTCGGCCAGGTCGGCGAGCCGGGCCTGTTCGTCGAAGGTGCCCTCGCCGGGGGTGGTCGGCCTGATCACGACGCTGACCAGTTTGCGGCCGGTCAGCGGCACGCCCACCGCGCGGGCGCGGGCGGCGGCCTCCTCGGGGTCGGCGTAGGCGTGGCTGAGGATGCCGGTGAGGATCGTGCCGTGGGCCTGGCGCTCCAGCGAGAGCTGGTGGCGTTCGAGGAGACGTCCAAGAGCGAGGGTGGTGGCGGCCCGTTCGGCCAGCACGATGTCGCGCGGCCCCGGCGGGCGGTCGGTGAGCAGGATGAGCCGGCCCCAGTCCTGGCCGCGCGCGCCGACCACGGTGACCAGCCAGCCGGCGGCCTCGTCGTAGGCGGTGCGGCCCTCGGGGGAGACCGCGCGCGAGCGGGTCTCCCAGCTGGCCAGCAGCGCGCCGACGTCCTGCCCGGCCGAGTCGCAGGCGAGCACCTGGTGGGCCAGGTTCTCCAGCATGACCGGGCGGCCGGAGAAGCGGGCCACCTGGGCGAGCACCTCGGCGGGGGAGGCGCCCTCGACCGAGAGCTCGGTGAAGATCTCGTGGAGCTGCTCGGAGGCGCGCAGCTCCTGGAGCTGCGAGTCGATGATCATGTTGTGCACCGACTCGGTGATCTGCACGAACGGCGTCTCGCGGGCGAGCGTGATCAGCGGCAGCCCGTGCTCTTCGGCCGACGCGACGACGGCGGCGGGCAGTTCGCTGACGAACCGGCGGCCCAGTTCGACGACCAGACCCGACGCGCCGACCTGAGCCAGGTCGGCCACGTAGTCGGCCAGCTTGTCGGGCTCGGGCGGCAGCGCGACGCCGGTGGTGAGCACCAGTTCGCCGCCGCGCAGCAGGGGGGCGATGTCGGTGATCTCGCCCACGTGGACCCAGCGGACCCGGCCGCTCAGCCGGTCGGCGCCCGCCACCACGGTGGGGTCGCCGCGCCGGACCGTGTCGAGGGAGAGCACGTCCGCGACGGTGGGGAGCATGTCAGCGACATTAGCCGCTCAACGTCTCACTTTGTCAGGTGGTCGGCCGACATATCAGCACTTCGGGGGAGCCGCATGGACAGGCCGTCGAGCATGGAGACCAGCCCGAAGTCGAACGAGAGCTGCCGGTGCGCGATCGGGTCGATCGTGCTCTCGACGGCCTCCTGGAACCGCGCGTGGATCTCGGGGTGGGCGCGGGCGGCCTCCTCGACCGCGGGGGCGAGATCGCGCTGGGCCTGTTCCATGGTGATGCCCCGGCTCTTCAGGGCCGAGGTGTAGGCGGCCTCGGGGGCGGTGGCGCCGATGGTGTACGACAGGATCGCCGCCCCGGCGTAGTCGATGTCGTGCTTCTGGAAGCCCGCGCGCGCCAGGGCGGCGCAGAGCGTGGCCGAGCAGTTCATGGCGTTGGGGCCGAGAGCGGGCAGCGAGCCCAGCACGAAGGTGAACCAGGGATGGGCCATGATCGCGGCGCGCAGCCCCCAGGCCACGTTGCTCGTGACCTCCCGCCAGCTCTCCGAATCGGGGATGCGGACCGCGCCGAAGACCTCGTCCATGGCCAGTTCGAGCAGTTCGTTCTTGTTGGCGACGTGCCAGTAGAGGCTGGTGGCCCCGGCCCCGAGCCTGGCGCCGAGTTTGCGCATGCTGAGCGCCTCCATGCCCTCGGCGTCGAGCAGCTCGACCGTCGCCCGCACGATCTGCTCGCGGCTGAGGCCCTGCTGCGCGCGGCGCGGCTTGTGCTCCCGCGTCCACACGCTGGTGAAGCGCTGTTCCGGCATCTGTCCACAGTAATTCGCTCGCACACTGTTCGAGAATCGTCGTACAGTGTGCGAGTGACCTCGAACACTGTACGAGACCCCCGTCGTTGGTGGATTCTCGTCGCCCTCTGCCTGGCCCTGCTGGTTCTCGTGGTGGACAACACCGTGCTGAACCTGGCCATCCCGGCGCTCATGCGCGACCTCGGCGCCACGCCCGCCGACGTCCAGTGGATCATCGACGGCTACATCCTCGTCTTCGCGGGGCTGCTGCTCACGGCGGGATCCCTCTCCGACCGCTACGGCCGCCGCAGGTTCCTCGTCGTCGGCCTGGTGATCTTCGGCGCGGCCTCCGGGCTGGCCATGCTCGCGACCGAGCCCTGGCACCTCATCGGGGCGCGGGTGCTGATGGGGGTGGGCGGCTCGTTCATGATGCCCTCGACCCTGTCGATCCTCATCACGGTCTTCGACGAGGACGAACGCCGTACGGCCATCGCCGCCTGGAGCGCCGTCGCCGGCGTCGGCGTGATCGCCGGGCCGACCCTGGGCGGTTTCCTGCTCCACCACTACTACTGGGGCTCGGTCTTCCTCCTGAACATCCCCATCGCGATCGTCGCGATCGTCGCCGCGCTGCTGCTGATGCCCGAGTCGAAGGGCGAGCCCCGCGGCTTCGACCCGCTCGGGGTGGTGCTCTCGATCGTCGGTCTGAGCTCCGCCGTCTGGGTCGTGATCATGCTGCCGCAGCACGGGTTCGACCCGCTCATGACCGCCGTCGCGGTGCTGGCGATCGGCGGGTTCGTGTGGTGGGAGCGCCGGGCCAGCCATCCGCTGCTGCCGCTGGAACTGTTCCGCGACCGCTCGTTCGCCGGGGCGTCGTTCTCGATCGTGCTGCTCTCCTTCGGCGCGGGCGCGCTCATGCTGGCCCTCACGCAGTACCTGCAGTTCGTCCTCGGGTACGAGCCCCTCCAGGCCGGCCTCGCCCTCGTCCCCTACGTGGTGGCTTCGTTCCTCTTCAGCGGCCTGGGGGCGGCCCTCGGCAAGAAGGTGTCCAACAAGACCCTGATCGTGACCGGCCTCACCGTGCTGGCGGGTGCGTTCGGCCTGCTCTCGACGCTCGACGTCGCCGACGGGTACGGCTTCCTGATCACCTGCCTGATCGTCATGGGCGTGGGCGGCGGCCTGGCCGGCCCGGCCGCGTACGCGACCCTGATGGGCGCGGTGCCGCCCAGGCACGCCGGGGTCGGTTCGGCGCTCAACGACACCGTCCAGCAGGTCGGCGGAGCGTTGTCGATCGCGGTGCTGGGGAGCGTGCTGGCGGCGGCGTACACGGCGGCGATGCCGGCCGACGCGCCGGAGCCGGCCCGGGAGTCGATCAACGCGGCGCTGGACAGCGGCGTGCCCGGCCTGGTGCTGGCCGGCAAGGAGTCGTTCCTTTCGGCCATGTCGATCGGGTCGTGGGTGGGGCTCGGGTTCACCCTGCTCGCGGCCCTGGTCGCGCTGGTCGTGCTGCCCCGGAAGGCGCCCGTTCCCGAGCCCGTCACTGTGTAAGGGAACACATGGATGGTCCGACATGCTGCGGGTATGGCCAGCAGTTATGAGCCGGGATACTCAAGGCATGTCGGACCTTCTTGCCCGCCACCGCGCGGTGATGCCCAACTGGCTGGCCCTCTACTACAACGAGCCCATCGAGATCGTCAGCGGTAAGGGCAACCGCGTCGTCGACGCGAACGGGAAGTCCTACCTCGACTTCTTCGCCGGGATCCTGACCAACATGATCGGCTACGACGTCGCCGAGGTCCGCGACGCCGTGGAGCGCCAGATCGCCACGGGGGTCGTGCACACCTCGACCGTCTACCTGCTGCGCGGCCAGGTCGAGCTGGCCGAGAAGATCGCCCGCCTGTCGGGCATCCCGGACGCCAAGGTCTTCTTCACCAACTCCGGCACCGAGGCCAACGAGACCGCGCTGCTGCTGGCCACCTACGCCCGCAAGACCGACCAGATCCTGGCGATGCGGCAGAGCTACCACGGCCGGTCGTTCGGCACCGTCGCGGTCACCTCGAACCGGTCGTGGAAGAACAACTCGTTGTCGCCGCTGAACGTGCACTTCCTGCACGGCGCCGACCGCCACCTGACCCAGTTCCGCGGCATGAGCGACGAGCAGTACATCGCCGCCTGCGTCGACGACCTCCGGCACGTGCTGGCCACCGCCGTCGGCGGCGACGTCGCCGCGATCATCGCCGAGCCGATCCAGGGCGTCGGCGGGTTCACCATGGCCCCCGACGGCTTGTTCCGGGCCTACCAGGAGGTGCTGGCGGAACAGGGCATCCTGTTCATCTCCGACGAGGTGCAGACGGGCTGGGGGCGTACCGGATCATCGTTCTTCGGCATCCAGAACCACGGCGTCACCCCCGACATGATGACCTTCGCCAAGGGCCTCGGGAACGGCTTCGCCGTCGGCGGCGTCGTCGCGCGCGGCGACCTGATGGACAACCTGCACGCCGTCGGCCTGGCCACCTTCGGCGGCAACCCGGTCGCGATGGCCGCCGCCAACGCCACCCTCGACTACGTGCTCGACCACGACCTGCAGGCCAACGCGGCCAAGACCGGCGCGATCATCATCGACGGCCTGCGCGAGGCCGCTCCGCGCCTGCCGGTCGTCGGCGACGTGCGCGGCAAGGGCCTGATGTTCGCCGTCGAGCTGGTCGGCCCCGACGGTTCGCCGTCGCCCGAGCTGGCCGCGAAATTCATGGAAGAGACGAAGAAGCTCGGCCTGCTCGCGGGCAAGGGCGGCCTCTACGGCCACACCATCCGCATGGCCCCGCCCCTCACCCTGACCGAGGAGGAGGCCCGCGAAGGCCTGGGCATCATCGTGACCGCACTGGAGTCGCTGTGATCACCCACTGGATCGACGGAACCCGCCACGAGTCCGAACGGACCGCTCCCGTCTACAACCCGGCCACCGGCTCGGAGAGCGACCGGGTCGCCCTGGCCTCGCCCGCCCAGGTCGACGAGGCGGTCGCCGCCGCCAGACGCGCCTTCCCGGCCTGGCGGGACGCCTCGCTCGTCAAGCGCGCCCACGTGCTCTTCAAATTCCGGGAGCTCCTGTACGCCAACCGCGACGCCCTAGCCGCCCTCATCTCGGCCGAACACGGCAAGGTGCACTCCGACGCCCTCGGCGAGGTGGCGCGCGGCCTGGAGGTCGTCGAGTTCGCCTGCGGCATCCCGCACCTGCTGAAGGGCGGCTTCTCCGAGAACGTCTCGACCAACGTCGACTCGTTCTCCATCCGCCAGCCCCTCGGCGTCGTCGCCGGCATCACCCCGTTCAACTTCCCGGCCATGGTGCCGATGTGGATGTTCCCGGTGGCGATCGCCTGCGGCAACACGTTCGTCCTGAAGCCGTCGGAACGCGACCCGTCGGCGTCCCTGCTGATCGCGGAGTTGTGGAAGCAGGCGGGCCTGCCCGACGGCGTGTTCAACGTCGTCCAGGGCGACAAGGTCGCCGTCGACCGGCTCCTGACGCACCCCGACGTGAAGGCCGTCAGCTTCGTCGGCTCCACCCCGATCGCCCGGTACGTCTACGAGACCGGCACCGCCAACGGCAAGCGCGTCCAGGCCCTCGGCGGCGCGAAGAACCACATGCTGGTCCTCCCCGACGCCGACCTCGACCTGGTCGCCGACTCGGCGGTCTCCGCGGGCTTCGGCTCGGCGGGCGAACGCTGCATGGCCATCTCGGTGGTGCTGGCCGTCGACCCGATCGGCGACGAACTGGTCGAGAAGATCGCGTCGAGAGCCCGCAAGATCAAGATCGGTCCCGGCGACGACCCCGCCTCGGAGATGGGCGCCCTGGTCACCAAGGCCCACCGCGACAAGGTCGCCTCCTACCTCGACCTCGGCGAAGGCAAAATCGTCGTGGACGGCCGCGAGAACCTCCCCGACGGCGACGGCTTCTGGCTCGGCCCCACGGTCGTCGACCACGTGCCCCCCGGCTCCCGCACCCACCGCGAGGAGATCTTCGGCCCGGTGTTGTCGGTGGTGCGCGTGGCCTCGTACGAGGAGGGCCTGACCCTGATCAACGAGGGCGAATACGGCAACGGCACCGCCATCTTCACCAACGACGGCGGCGCCGCCCGCCGATTCCAGAACGAGGTGGAGGTGGGCATGGTCGGCGTGAACGTGCCGATCCCCGTTCCCATGGCCTTCTACAGCTTCGGCGGCTGGAAGGCCAGCCTGTTCGGCGACACCCACGTGCACGGGGTCGAGGGCGTGCACTTCTACACGCGGGGGAAGGTCGTCACATCACGATGGCTCGACCCGTCACACGGAGGCGTGAACCTGGGCTTCCCGACGAACGGCTGACCCGGGCGGGACGGCAGGCCGCATGTCGCAAACGGCGGCCTGCCGCTGACCGGCGACGACGCCTGCCGCGGCCTTTACGCAGCTCGCTTGGTCGCGGCGTCGTCGTTCGGTTTGCACGGTGCTCAAATGCTCGCCGTGGCCTGTCGGTGGCTTGTATCGTCGCGGCGCTCTGAGGGGCACGACCAAGGCCCCAGTGATGGTGTTCGCCATCAGAACAGCGCCGAACAGGAACACCGCCGTGCCCGTCGCGGTCTTCTCCACGGCTGGCCTTGTCACGTCGTCGTCTTGTGTTACGAGGCTCGCCTTCTCCGCGGCGTGGTGGGAGGACGGCTGGGGCCACAGCGATGGTGTTCGCCGCCGGGCGGCGTGGGCTGGGAACACTGCGCCGGGGCTTGTCGCGTGCTCCTCCGTGGGCTCGCGTCGTCATCGCCTCTTCGTCCGGCTATGACGCTCGTCGCAGCCTTCCCACAGCTCACATCGTCGTGGCTCGACTACTGCGCCTGTTCGCGGCCTACCTGCGGCACGCCGCGACAAGGCGTGACCGCTCGGCTTGGACCCAGGACGACCCCCGCCGCGACCTTTTCATAGCCGGCCTGGTCGCGGCGACGTCGTGCTACGTGGACGCCTCCTGTGGCTTTTCACGGCGTCGGACTTCTGGTTACGAGGCTGTGCCGACGCTGGCCTTTTCTGCGGCTCGTCTCGTCGCGGCGCGGTTGGGGAGGACGACCAGGGCCACCACGATGGTGATCGCCATCAGGACGGCGCCGATCAGGAACACCGCGCCGTAGCCGGCCTCCGGGGTGGGCATGGTCGCCGCCACCGTGGCCAGGCCCGCCAGGCCCAGGGAGCCGCCGACCTGGCGGGAGGCGCCGAGGATGCCGGACACCAGGCCCGACTCCGACCGGGCCACTCCGTTGGTCGCCAGGACTACCAGGGGGGTGAAGGCCAGGCCTGCGCCGCCGCACATCAGCACGCCCGGGATCAGGAGGCCGAGCACGTAGCCGTCGAGCACGGCCGACTGGAGCAGCATGCCCGCGATGCCGACGACGGTCGCGCCGATCAGGAGGGTGCGCGGGGTCATGCGGCGCAGCAGCAGCGGGGCCAGCCTGCCGGTGGCGATCAGGGTGAGCGCGTGGGGCAGGAACGCCAGGCCGGCCGTCAGCGGGGTGTAGCCGAGGTCGCCCTGCATGTGCAGCGACAGGAAGTACCACATCGCGAAGAAGATGGCCCCGGACAGCACCTGGATGATCGTGGTGCCGGCGACCGTGCGGCCTCTCAGCAGCGCGAGCGGCACCAGCGGGCTCGCCGTCTTCGACTCGACCAGGACGAACAGCCCGAGCCCCAGGATGCCCAGGATCAGCGGCACCAGTGCGACCGGGGAGGCCCAGCCGTGTTCGTGGGTCTCGACCGTGCCGTAGGCGATGGCGGTGAGCGCGCCGGTGACCAGCACCGCGCCGGGCAGGTCGAGGCGGGCCGACCCTTCGGGGCGGTCGCGGGCGATCACCCGCAGGCCGGTGATCACGATGGCCAGTCCGATCGGCACGTTGATCAGCAGCGTCCAGCGCCAGGAGAGCAGCTCGGTGAGGGTGCCGCCGAGGATGCCGCCCGCCGCGCCCCCGGCCGCGCCGACGGCGTTCCAGGCGGAGATGGCGGCGGTGCGGCGTGGTCCTTCGGAGAAGGTCGTGGTGAGGATCGTGAGGGTGGTCGGGGCCAGCACGGCCGCGCCGACGCCCTGCAGAACCCGTGCCGCGATCAGCAGCGCCGGGTCGGCCGCCAGCCCGCCCAGCAGGCTGGCCAGCGCGAACACGGCCACGCCGGTGAGGAAGACGCGCTTGCGGCCGAACAGGTCGGCCGCCCTGCCGCCGAGCAACATGAGCCCGGCGAAGGTGAGCGCGTAGGCGTTGACGACCCACTGGAGACCCGTCTCGGTGAAACCGAGCTCGGCGCGCATCGCGGGCAGCGCCACGTTCACGATCGACACGTCGAGCACGACCATGAACTGGCCCAGGCAGGCCAGCACGATGACGGCGACGGCGGTGCGGTCGAGCGGCGCGTCTTCGGCGGCGCCGGAGGCCGCGGAAACGGGAGCGGTCACGACGTCCACCCCGCGGCGACCCAGTTGTCACGGTGGCCGGCCCAGGACGCGGCCGCGCCGACGATGGCGGCCTTGGGAGCAGTGCCCGGAGCCGGCGCGGTCTCGGCGGGAGAGGCCTGGTGGATCGCCGTCAGCCGTGGCGAGTTCCCGGCCAGGCCGATCGTGCTCCTTCTTCGCGAGGGAAGGGGCGGGTTCTTCGCGGGCTCCCGGTGAATCGCCTTCGGGCTGTGCGGCGGAAGGGCGACGGGCTCTCCGCGAGTGGCCTTCAGGCTTCGTGGCGGAAGCGGCGCGGTCTCGCCGGACCCTCGGCGAGTCGCCTTCGTGCTCCGTGAGGAGAGGGCGTTTTCAGCGGCTTCCCGGCGCGGTGCCTTCGTGCTTCGTGACGGACGGGCCGCGTTCTCGGCGGATCGCCGTCGAGCCGCCTTCGGGCTTCGTGACGGAAGCGGTGCGGTCTCGGCGGGCTCCCGGCGAATCGCCTGAGAGCCGCGTGCCGGAAGGGCGGCAGGTTCCCGGCGAGTGGCCTTCTGGCCTCGCGGCGGAAGGGCGAGAGATTCGCTGCGAGTCGTCTTCGCGCTACGCGGCGGAAAGGCGAGAGATTCGCTGCGAGTCGTCTTCGCGCTACGCGGCGGAAGGGCGAGAGATTCGCTGCGAGTCGTCTTCGCGCTACGCGGCGGAAGGGCGAGAGATTCGCGGAGAGCGGCCTTGGTGCCTCGGGGCGGTCGCGGTGCGGTTTCGCTGGGTTCCCGGCGGATCGCCGTGGAGCCGCGTGCCGGAAGGGCGGCGGGTTCCCGGCGGGTGGCCTTCTGGCTTCGCGGTGGGAGAGGCGTGTTCTCAGCGGGTTCCCGGCGGGTCGCCGCTGGAGCCGTTCGGCGGATGCCGGGGGAGACGGCCGTGGTCATGCGCCGGACCCCCGGTGGAGCAGGGTGGTGATCCTTGCCGTGGTCGAGCGAGGTCGGAACGGGGTGGAGCTCATGGGCTCGACTCTACGGAGTCCCACCGACAGAACTCACTCGGATATTGGTCCTAGGACCTGCGAGTAGGCTTCCGGGGAGTCCGGTTCCAGGCCGTGGAGGATCGTTGGCGTCGCGTCGTCTCACCGCCCTCGCCGGGGCCGCCGTTCTGCTGCTGGCCGCCTGTGGTCAGCAGCTCGCCTCCGCGCCGACCCCCTCCTCCTCCGCGACCACCTCGCCGTCCGCCACGCCTTCGCCGTCGCGCACCCCGTCGCCGTCGCCCACCGCGTCCGGGACGGGGGAGGGGGCGCTGACCGTGCTGGCGCCTCGGGGGTTCGTCGAGTGGGGCGGCAACGACCGGAAGGTGAACTGGGTCGCGCCGTTCGAGCGGGAGAGCGGGTGCCGGGTCACCTACCGGCCGTGGGAGTACGTCGCGGGCAATCCCGTCAACGTCGACACCTTCGACGTGGTCGCGGCCGGGCCCGATCTGGCCGGGAAGCTCGTCGCCGACGGCGGGGCGGCGCGCATCGACACCGGGAAGGTGTCGGGTTACTCCGGGTTGCCGAAGTGGGCGCGTGAGCTGGTCGGCGACCACGGCGTGCCCTACGTGTGGGACACCACCGTGGTGGCGGTGAAGGACGGCGCGAAGGGGTCGATCTTCGCGGCCGACGGGCCGGTGCTGCTGCGCGACACCCCGCTGACCATCGCCGACGCCGCGCTGTCGCTCGGGGTCGACGACCCCTACCAGCTCAGCGCGGGGCAGTTCCGCGAGGCCGTGGCGCTGCTGGAGAAGAAGAAGGACGGGCGGGCCTACTGGCGCGATCCCGTCCAGGTCATCGAGGGGTTCGCGGGCGGGGCGACGATGGCGCAGGCCACGCCCTATGTGCTGGGCGGCATGGCCGGGGCCGGGGTCGGCGTCACGCGGGCCGGGGGGCCGGTCACGGGGTGGGTGATGTCGTGGATGGTGTCCGCCCGTGCGGCGCATCCCTCGTGTGCGGAGAGCTGGCTGGAATGGTCGCTGCGGCCCGACGTGCAGCGGGAGGTCGCCTGGTGGACGGGGACCGCGCCGGCGAACCCGAAGGCGTGCACGTACAAGATCACTGAGGATGCGCCGCCCGGTGAGGCGGCCAAGCAGGCGCGCGTGAAGGCGTTGTGCGACGGGCACTCCGACAAGGGTGTGGTGTTCGCCACCTTCCCGGCCGCCGACTGCGGCGGCGACGCGGGGTCGTGCACGGCCTATGACGACTGGATCAAGGCCTGGACCTCCCTGAAGGAGGAGTAGGTCCCCTCACGAGTTCACTGATTGGTGGACCAGTCGAATTCGGCCATCTTATTGAATGGTCAGTCAGTCAGCTGTTAGCCTGCTCTGCATGCGGATCCTCCTTGTCGGCGCTGGTGGCGTGGGTTCGGCCATGGTGGCCATCGCCTCGCGGCGCAGTTTCTACGACCACATCGTTGTTGCCGATTACGACGTGAACCGGGCCGTTTCCGCATGTGCCCGGATCGAAGACCCCCGTTTCTCCGCGATCGGGCTCGACGCCTCGAACGCGGCCGAGGTCGAGGCGGCCCTGCGGGCCCACGAGTGCGACGTGCTGTTCAACGCCGTCGACCCGCGCTTCGACATGCCGCTGTTCACCGCCGCCCTGAACGCCGGGGTGACCTACCTCGACATGGCGATGTCGCTCAGCGCCCGCCACCCCCAGCGCCCCTACGAGATGCCCGGCGTGAAGCTCGGCGACGACCAGTTCGCCCTGGCCGACCAGTGGGAGCAGCGCGACCAGCTGGCCCTCGTCGGCATGGGCGTCGAGCCCGGTCTCGCCGACGTGTTCGCCCGCTACGCCGCCGACCACCTCTTCGAGACGATCGAGGAGATCGGCATCCGCGACGGCTCCAACCTGCGCGTCGACGGCTACGACTTCGCCCCGACCTTCTCCATCTGGACCACCATCGAGGAGTGCCTGAACCCCCCGATCGTGTGGGAGGACGGCCGCTGGCACACCACCGAGCCGTTCAGCGAGCCCGAGGTGTTCGACTTCCCCGAGGGCATCGGCCCGGTGGAGTGCGTGAACGTCGAGCACGAAGAGGTGCTGCTGGTGCCCCGGTGGGTCGACACCCGCCGCGTCACCTTCAAGTACGGCCTCGGCAACGAGTTCATCGAGGTGCTGAAGACGCTGCGCAAGCTCGGCCTCGACTCACCCGGCACCGTGAAGGTGAAGGGCCTCGACGTGTCGCCGCGCGACGTCGTGGCGGCCTCGCTGCCCGACCCGTCGACCCTCGGCGACCGCATGCGCGGCAAGACCTGCGCTGGCACCTGGGTCAAGGGCGTCGGCAAGGACGGCCGGGCGCGCGAGGTCTACCTCTACCACGTGGTCGACAACGAGTGGTCGATGCGCGAGTACGGCTGCCAGGCCGTCGTGTGGCAGACCGCGGTGCACCCGGTCGTCGCCCTGGAGTTGCTGGCTAACGGGGTCTGGAAGGGCAAGGGCGTGCTCGGCCCGGAGGCCTTCGACGCGGTGCCGTTCCTCGACCTGCTCACCGACTACGGCTCTCCTTGGGCGCTCCGCGAGCAGTGAGCTGCCGCTCGCCGCGCCGGGGCACGACGGGAAGCAGGGCTTCGGCGCACTCGTCACACGCGTGGACGGTGGTGTCGTCGGGCAACCGGCCGACTCGGACGCGGGGGCGAGGCCATTTCTTGTGGCAGACCACACAGGCGTCTCCGTCGCGCTGGAGCGAGGTGAGACCTGCCGGGTCGAACGTCAGCAAACCTGTCCGCCTCCTCGGTCATGTGTCGGAACCGTTATAACGCGACTACCTGGTGTGATCGACTAGCTCGACGCCAAGTCAGGGTTAAATGACTGGCATCCGACAGGGCGTACAACAACAAAAGGGGCACCCGGCCACAAGCCGGGTGCCCGCTTTGTTGTGAATCACACCTCGCTGACGGCTTTTTCGAGGATGGTCAAACCCTCGTCGAGCAGGTGGTCCGGAATCACCAACGGCGGGAGGAACCGGAGCACATTGCCGTAGGTGCCGGCGGTCAGCACCACGAGCCCCTCCGCGTGGCACCGCTTGGCGATCTCCGCCGCCGCGGCCGGGTTCGGGTCCTTCGTGCCGGGGACGACCAGCTCGATCGCCGTCATGGCGCCCCGGCCGCGCACGTCGCCGATGATCCCCGAGCGCTCCTGGAGGGCGCGCAGGCGCGGCAGCATCACGTCGCCGATCGCGCGGGCCCGCTCGACCAGGCCCTCCTCCTCGATCGTCTCCAGCACGCCCAGGGCCGCCTCGCAGGCCACCGGGTTGCCGCCGTAGGTGCCGCCCAGGCCGCCGGCGTGCACGGCGTCCATGAGCTCGGCGCGGCCGGTCACGGCGGCCAGCGGCAGGCCGCCCGCGATGCCCTTGGCCGTGGTGATGATGTCGGGCACGACGCCCTCGTCCTCGCAGGCGAACATCTGGCCCGTCCGGCCGAAGCCGGTCTGGATCTCGTCGGCGATGAACACGATGCCGTTGGCCTCGCAGAACTCCTTGATGCGCGGCAGGAAGCCCTTCGCCGGCACGATGAAGCCGCCCTCGCCCGCGATGGGCTCGATGATCACCGCGGCGACGTTCTCGGCCCCGATCTGCTTGGTGATCTGGTCGATCGCCTGCGCCGCGGCCTCCTCGGCCACGTTCTCGCCCGGCCACCGGTAGGGGTAGGCGAGCGGCATGCGGTAGACCTCGGGGGCATAGGGCCCGAAGCCCTGCTTGTACGGCATGTTCTTGGCCGTCAGCGTCATGGTCAGCAGGGTGCGGCCGTGGTAGCCGTGGTCGAAGGCCACCACCGCAGGGCGGCCGGTCGCCAGGCGGGCCACCTTGACCGCGTTCTCCACCGCCTCGGCGCCGCTGTTCACCAGGAACGTGCGCTTCTCGTGGTCACCCGGGGTGATCGTGTTGAGCTTCTCGCAGACGGCGACGTACGACTCGTACGGCGTGATCATGAAGCAGGTGTGGGTGAAGTCGGCCACCTGCCGCTGGACCCGCTCGACCACCTTCGGGGCGGCGTTGCCGACGTTGGTGACGGCGATGCCCGAACCGAAGTCGATCAGGGAGTTGCCGTCGGCGTCGACCAGCACGCCGCCACCGGCCTTCGTCACGAAGACCGGCAGGGTGGTGCCCACGCCGGCGGGCACCGCCGACTGCTTGCGGGAGAACATCTCCCGCGACTTGGGGCCGGGGATCTCGGTGACGAGGCGGCGCTCCTGGGGAAGCCCCGGGCCGCCGTGGGCTGTAGTGGTCATGTGCTCGACGTTACGTGCCCCGGTGCGAAGTCTCGATGCTCCGACGTGGCAGAATCGAGGATCGCCACGTGCCGGAATGGACAACGAGGGGGCCGATAGGTGGCGCCGTCCCTGCGCAGGATCACCAGCATGGCCGGGCTGCGCGTGCTGGCCGGGTCGGGCGCGCTCGACCGCCCGGTGCGCTGGGTCGCGGTGAGCGAGCTGGAGGATCCCACGCCGTTCCTGGAGGGCGACGAGCTGGTGCTCACCACCGGGATGCGGACGGCCTCGTGGCGACCGTACATCACCCGGCTCGTGGACCGGGGTGTCGCGGGCCTCGGCTTCGGCATCGGCCTCAGCCACGCGCGGGTGCCCGCCGAGCTGGTCGCGGCGGCGGCCGAGGCGGGGTTGCCGCTGGTCGAGGTGGCCAGGGAGACCCCCTTCATCGCCATCGGGAAGGCCGTCAGCGACCTGCTGGCCGCCGAACACTACGAGGAGATCACCGGGGCCTTCGAGGCCCAGGGCCGGCTGACCAGGGCCGCCCTGCGCGGCGACGGCGCGGCGTCGGTGGCCGACCGGCTGGCCCGCGAGCTCGGCGGCTGGGTGGTGCTGCTCGACGAGACCGGCACGGTCCGCCACGCCACCCCGCCCGAGGCGGAGGAGCGCGCCGCCGGGCTGCGCAGCGAGTTCGCCCGGCTCAGGAGCGGCGCGGCGGCCGTCGCGCTGGCCGGGCCGCAGGAGAACGTCGTGGTCCAGCCCCTGGGCGGACGCGGCTTCTTCGCCGTCGGCGCCGGCCACCCCTTCACGCCGATCGCCCACACGATCGTCAACGCGGCGGCCTCGCTGCTGACCCTGGCGCTGGAGCAGGGCGCCGCCCCCGAGCGGCTGCGCTCGGCGGTGCTGCGGCTGCTGGTCGCGGGGGAGACCGAGACGGCCCGCGCGGTGTTGTCGGACGTCGGCGTGACGCTGCCCGCCGATCCCGTCGTGGTGCTGGCGGTCGCCGAGAGCGGCCCGATCAGGGCCTTCCACGCGCCCTACGGCGACGCGACCGTCGTGATCTGCGGAGAGTCGGAGGTGCCGGGCCTGCGCGACGCCTTCGACGGCGACGTCGGGATCAGCCTGCCCGGCCCGCTGACCGGCGTCGCGGCCGCCGTCGACCAGGCGATGCGGGCCTACCGGGCCGGGCGCGGGAAGCTGGGCTTCGCCGACCTGGCGGGCCAGGGCCTGCTCGACCTGCTCGACCCCGAGGCGGTGCGCGCCTACGCCGCCGTGCTGCTGGCCCCGCTCGACGAGCAACGTGGTGACCTGCGGGAATCCCTTCAGGCGTACCTCGCCTGCAACGGCCACTGGGACGCCGCCGCGCAGCGGCTGGGCGTGCACCGGCACACCCTGCGTTATCGCATGAAGAAGGCGGCCGACCTGCTCGGCCGCGACCTCGACGACCCGGCCGCGCGGGCGGAGTTGTGGATCGCGCTCAGTGCGCCTGGGCCACCACGAACTGGTTGATCGTGGCGTTGGTGACCACGGTGTAGGTCTGGGCGTCGGGCAGATGCCCGGCACGTTCCAGTGAGATCGCCCCCTGGGCGGCGGCCCACAACGCGTCGGCGATCTTGCGGGGCTGGGTCGGGGTCAGGTAGCCCGCCGAGATGCAGTCGGAGATCACCCGGTCGAACAGGTTGAGCGCCGCGCGGGCGAGGGTGCGGGCCCGTTCTGACGGGACGAAGCCCGGGATGGCCCGCTCGAACATCAGGCTGTAGTAGCCGGGCTCGGCCAGCGCCGCCTCGCGGTAGGCCGGGCCGAGCGACAGGAGGTATTCGAACGGGTCGGTGCGCGCCGGCAGGGCGGCCAGGCGGCGGCGGAAACGTTCGAAGCCTTCGAGGTAGAGCGCCTCGGCCAGGCCCTCTTTGCTGCCGAACATCGTGTAGATGACGGTGGTGGCGCACCCGGCCTCGGCGGCGATGCGCCGCACGGTCAGGCTCTCGGGCCCCGCGCTGATCAGCAGTTCGCTCGCGACGTCGAGGAGTTTGGTGCGTAGCTCGTCGTAGGTACTCCGCTGGCCGAGAGCGTACGCGCCCTGCAATCCGAGCGGGACCGGCGTGGCCATGAGCGACGAGCCCTTCTCATCAAGGGGCCCTCGCATCGGACCCGAACCTTGACTTAACCACGCCACTCAGCGTTCAAACCGCACCGCAATGGAAAACATCCCGAAATTGCGGCGCAACCGTGACATGGGGTTGGAACATGGGGACTTGTCCGCAATGGCCAGAAGATTGCAGCCGATTGTGCGATGCGGAGTAAGGCCCGTTACACGATAGTGGCATAGCGTCGGTTGCATGAGCGTTGCCATGCCTTTCTGGATCGCCGGCCGTCCCGCGAAGGGAGAGGCCGAGCTGATCGTCACCAACTCCCACGACGGCCGGACCGTCGGGGTGACCTCCTTCGCGACCCCCGATCAGGTGGAGGAGGCGGTGGCCGCCGCCCACGCGGTGGCGCGTCAGGCCGCGGCGCTGCCGATCCACGTCAGGGCCGAGGCGCTCGCCCACGTGTCGCGGCGCATCGCCGAGCGGGCCGACGAACTGGCCCGGCTGATCAGCGGTGAGAACGGCAAGCCGATGTTCTGGGCCAGGGGAGAGGTGAACCGGGCCGTCTCCACCTTCCGCTTCGCCGCCGAGGAGACCCGCCGGTTCAGCGGCGAGGTGGTCCGCCTCGACACCGAGGCCGCCGCCGCGGGCCGCATGGCCTACGTCTCCCGGGTGCCGCGCGGGCCCGTGCTGGCGATCTCGCCCTTCAACTTCCCGCTCAACCTGGTCGCCCACAAGGTCGCCCCGGCCATCGCGGTCGGCGCGCCGGTGATCGTCAAGCCGGCCCCCAAGACGCCGCTGTCGGCGCTGGTGCTGGGCGAGATCCTGGCCGAGACCGACCTGCCCGAGGGCGTGTTCTCGGTTCTCACGGTGCCCAACGACCGGGCCGCCGCGCTGGTCGACGACCCGCGCCTGCCGGTGGTGTCCTTCACCGGCTCCACCCCGGTCGGGTACGCGATCATGGACCAGGTGCCCCGCAAGCACGTCACCCTCGAACTCGGCGGCAACGCGGCGGCCGTGGTGCTCGCCGACGCCGACCTCGACTGGGCCGCCACCCGGATCGCGCTGTTCTCCAACTACCAGGCCGGGCAGAGCTGCATCGCCGTCCAGCGGGTGATCGTCGACGAACTGGTCGCCGACGCCTTCGAGGGCAAGCTCGTCGAGGCCGTGAACGCCCTGGTCACCGGCGACCCCGCCGACGAGAAGACCCAGGTCGGGCCGCTGGTCTCGGTGGAGGCCGCCGAACGTGTCCAGGCGTGGGTCGACGAGGCGGTCGCGGCCGGCGCCAAGGTGCTGGCCGGCGGCACCCGCGACGGCGCGACCTACGCCCCGACCGTGCTCGCCAACGTGCGCAAGGACGCCAAGGTGGTCTGCGAGGAGGTCTTCGGGCCGGTCCTGGTCGTCCAGCGCGTCAACGGGCCCGACGCGGCCTTCGCCGAGGTCAACGACTCGGCGTACGGCCTGCAGGCCGGCGTGTTCACCCGCAGCCTCGACCTGGCGTTCCGGGCCAACCGGGAGCTGGAGGTGGGCGGCGTGATCATCGGCGACGTGCCCTCCTACCGGGCCGACCAGATGCCCTACGGCGGCGTGAAGGACTCCGGCGTCGGCCGTGAGGGCCTGCGGTCGGCAATGAACGACTACAGCTACGAGAAGGTGATGGTCCTTACGGGCTTGACGCTCTGACGAATTTTGGGTGACAAAAACGGGCATAGGGGATTGGGTCTCCCTGATTAGGTAAAGGCTTCGGCCATGAAGGCGGACGATGTCGTGGACCTCCTGGGCCGCACCCCGGGACTGTGGGTCAATGACGAAGACGGCGACGACGATCCGGTGCTGCTGCGTTCCGACGGCAGCCCGGTGGACACCTGGCGTGAGCACTACCCCTACAACCAGCGTCTCGAGCGCCCCAGCTACGAGCGCGACAAGCGGCTGCTCCAGATCGAGCTGCTGAAGCTGCAGTACTGGCTGAAGGACACCGGCGGCCGCCTGGTCATCCTGTTCGAGGGCCGCGACGCGGCCGGCAAGGGCGGCACGATCAAGCGCTTCATGGAGCACCTGAACCCCCGTGGCGCCACCGTGGTCGCGCTGGAGAAGCCCAGCGAGCGCGAACGCACCTCGTGGTACTTCCAGCGCTACATCAACCACATGCCGGCCGCCGGCGAGATCGTGCTGTTCGACCGGTCGTGGTACAACCGCGCCGGCGTCGAACGGGTCATGGGCTTCTGCACCGACGAGCAGTACGAGGAGTTCATGGTCCAGGCCCCGATGGTCGAGAAGCTTCTCGTCCGCGACGGGATCAAGCTGGTCAAACTCTGGTTCTCGGTGTCCCGCGCCGAGCAGCGCACCCGGTTCGTGATCAGGCAGGTCGACCCGGTACGCCAGTGGAAGCTCTCCCCGATGGACATCGCCTCCCTCGACAAGTGGGACGAGTACACCCAGGCCAAGGAGCGCATGTTCGTCAGCACCGACACCGACGAGGCCCCCTGGACGGTCATCAAGTCGAACGACAAGAAGCGCGGCCGGGTCGAGGCGATGCGCCACGTGCTGAGCCTGTTCGACTACGACGACAAGGACACCACGATCGTCGGCACCCCCGACCCCCTGATCGTCAGGCAGGCCGCCGACATCGTCGACGAGGACCTGTCGGACGACACGAACGAGTTCAGCCTCTAGGCCTTCTCGGCCATGTCGAACACCTGCTTGGCGGCGCTGCCGAAGTAGGGGCCGTACATCATCGAGTTGTCGTCGCTGTACTTGAAGCTGCTGACCGATGTCACCGTGCCGCGTCCCGTGGCCGCGTCGAAGCCGGTCAGCCACGGGCCGCCGCTCGCCCCCGCCGTCAGGTCACACCGGAGCCCCTGGTCGTGGGTCTGGCTGTGGGGGTCGGGCCGGGCCGACCCGGCGCAGTACATGAGGCGCTCGCCGTCGTAGGGCGGGTCGGCCGGGTAGCCGAATCCGTGGGTCTGCTGGCCGCGCTTCACCCCGAAGCCGATCTCCAGGGCGCCCGCGGCGTCGTTGACGTGCCGGCCCAGCTGGGGGTTGAGGGCGACCATGCCCACGTCGTAGCTGTCGTCGGCGGCCCGTGACCAGGGCCCGGCGACGAACATGCGGCGGGCCGAGAACGTGCCCAGCGGGCGGGCGCCCTCGTCGTAGCCGGGCACGAACACCCAGTTGCGGGCCCACGCGCCGGTGCCGTCCTTGACGCAGTGGCCCGCGGTGACCACGACGTCGCGGTTGGCCGACCGGACCGACCCGGCCGAGCAGACGAAGTCGACGCCGTCCATGGTCAGGAAGACCCGGCCGGCGGCCCGCCCCACCAGGCCACCGGACTGCCACCGCGCCGAGGACACCGGCGCCCGCCGGGCCTGGCGCGTCTTCGCCGGGGCCGCCTGGCGTTTCCGCTTCGGCCCGAGGTTCTCGGAGAGCTGCCGCACCACTTCCAGCAGCCCGATGGGCAGGGCCTTCGCCATGCGCTCCGGCGTCCAGTAGCCGGCCGGCGCGGCCGCGGCCCAGTGGTGGACGACGTCGGGCGGCGGCACGGCGGCCGGGTTCAGCGAGGCGAGGACGAGCGTCAGCGCGGTCAGGACGGGGGTCATGGCCCCAGATTGTGGACCACTATCCGTGTTCGTATGACTACTTTTGGTAAATCAGGTGAGCGAGGTGCGCTGGGCGGCGTTGTAAAGCGCCTGGGCCTCGCCGCCGAAGTAGGGACCGAACATCCAGAAGCTGGCGAAGTTGTACTTGAAGCTGTTCACCGAGTTCAGCATGCCCGCGCCGGTCTTCTCGTTGAAGTTCGAGAACCAGGGCCCGCCCGACGAGCCGCCGGTCATGTCGCAGTTCAGGCCGAGGTCGTCCGACAGCAGGAAGTCGTCGAAGACCCGCCCGCTGCAGTAGGTCAGCTTCGAGCCGTTGTACGGCGCGGCGGCGGGGAAGCCGAAGGCGTACATCTGGCGGCCGCGCGGCTGGTTGAAGGCGATGCCCTGGCCGCCGACCACGTCGGTCAGGTACTCCCCGTCGAGCGGGGCCACCACGGCCGCCGCGAGGTCGTGGTTCATGTCCTCGCTGCGGCTCCACTGCGGCGTGGTCAGCAGGTCGGTGGCGACCCAGGTGCCGAAGGGGCGCTCGCCGCTGTCGTAGCCCGGCACGAACACCCAGTTCTTGTGGAACGCTCCACCGAGGCGCACGCAGTGCCCGGCGGTGATGACGACGCTCTTGTTGGCGCTCGTCACGGCGTTGCCCGAGCAGGAGGCGTTGCGCCCGGCCCCGGAGCCCGCGGCGACGGTGAAGAAGACCCGGCCCGTGGTCTTCACCACGGCGCCGCCGCCGTTCCAGGGGGCGCCGTCGGAGGTGGCCGAGGCGGCGGCGGGCTGCCCGGCGGCGGCGTCGGCGGTGAGGGTGGGCTTGACCGAGGCGGGCTTGGCGTCGGGCAGGTCGAGGAAGGCGGCCGCGCCGCTGGCGAACCGCTGGGCGCTGGCCGCCGGGGCGTCGAGCGGCTTGGCGGCCTCCATCTTGGCCTCGGTCCAGAAGTTCTCCACCGCGCGCTGCTCGCTCTTGGTGTCGGCGGCCGCCACGGCCACCGGCTTGGGCTCCGCGCCCTGGGCGACCGCGGCGGGCAACAGCGCGGCCACGATCGGGACGGTGACTAAGGGGGCCAATCGCATGCGTACCTCCGTTATCGGATGTCCTGACGCGCGAAATTAGCGACCCCGGTGTCCTGCTTTCTCCTTTATGTACATATGGATATAGCGGGATACGGGCATAGATTGCCTGGAATAACCCGAGGCTCAGGCGTACCGGGACGTGGCGCACAATGGTGCGGTGAACCGACCGGAAATCCCCTCACGTTCGATCACGGTGCTCGGCTCGACCGGCTCGATCGGCACCCAGGCTCTCGACGTCATCGCCCGCAACGGGTTCCGGGTGGCCGGGCTGGCCGCCGGCGGGGGCCGTCCCGACCTGCTGGCGCGACAGGCCGCCGAGTTCGGCGTCCCGTCCGTCGCCGTGGCCGACCCGGCGGCGCTGCCCGCGCTCCGCGAGGCGCTGAGCGCACGGGGGGCCGCGCCCGAACTGCTGGCAGGCCCCGAAGGGGTGGCCGAGCTGGCCTCCCGGCCCTGCGACATCGTGCTCAACGGGATCACCGGCGCGCTGGGGCTGACCTCCACCCTGGAGACCCTCAAGGCGGGCACCGCCCTCGCGCTGGCCAACAAGGAGTCGCTGATCATCGGCGGTCCGCTGGTCAAGCGGCTGGCCGCGCCGGGGCAGATCCTGCCGGTCGACTCCGAGCACTCGGCGCTGGCGCAGTGCCTGTGGGCGTCCGGTCCCGGCGGTTACCGGCCGGAGGCGGTGCGCAAGCTGATCGTCACCGCGAGCGGCGGGCCGTTCCGGGGGCGGCGGCGGGCCGACCTGGCCGACGTGACGCCCGAGATGGCGCTCAACCACCCGACCTGGAACATGGGCCCGGTCATCACGATCAACTCGGCGACCTTGGTCAACAAGGGCCTTGAGGTCATCGAAGCGCATCTGCTCTACGACATCGGGTTCGACCGGATCGAGGTGGTCGTCCACCCGCAGTCGGTGATCCACTCGATGGTCGAGTTCGTCGACGGGTCGACGGTCGCGCAGGCCAGCCCGCCCGACATGCGGCTGCCGATCGCGCTCGCGCTCAGCCACCCCGGCCGCTTCCCCGGCGTGTCGTCGCCGGTTGACTGGACCCGCGCCAACACCTGGACCTTCGAGCCGCTCGACGTCGAGGCGTTCCCGTCGGTGCCGCTGGCCCGCCACGTGGGGGAACAGGGCGGCACCGCGCCCGCGGTCTACAACGCGGCCAACGAGGTGTGCGTCGAGGCGTTCATGAAGGGCGCGCTGCCGTTCCTGGCGATCGTCGACACCGTGGCCGAGGTGGTCGAGGAGCACGAGGTCGGCCGGGCCGAGTCGATCGAGGAGGTCCTGGCGGCCGACGCCTGGGCCCGCGCGCGGGCGGCCGAACTGACCGCTTAGACGTCGCGGGCTTGGACGTCGCGGCGCCCGGCCCGCGCGGCCGGTCGGCGCCGGGTAGGCGGAGCCGTGACGGGAGAGGGCGTGAAAAGGCCCGGGGTGGTCAGAGCCCCGGGCCTTCTCAGATCACATCAGGTCACGCTGCGGTGCAGGTGAGGGTCGGGATCGGGTTGGTGCCCGACTGGGAGGCGAGGAAGCCGAATGTGGCTGAGGCGTTCGCCGCCAGGTTGCGGTTGTAGCTCTCGGGCACGGCCGTCACCTGGCCGCCCGATGAGGTATGGGTCGCGCCCCACATCTGGCTGATGGTCTGGCCGTTGGCGAAGGTCCACCTGACCGTCCATCCCGAGATGGCGGCGTTGCCGGCCTTGACCGTCACCGAACCGTTGAAGGCCCCCGGCCAGAAGCTGGCGATCGAGTACGTCGCCGTGCAGCCGCCGGTGCCGCCGCTGGGCGACGGGGTGGGGGTCGGCGTCGGGGTGGGCGTGGGCGTCGGGGTGGGCGTGGGGGTCGGCGTCGGCGTCGGGTTGGGCGACGGGCTGGAGGTGCCGCCGATGCCGGTCACCTGGCCGTTGCCGCCGTCGAAGACGACGTCGGAGCAGCCGTAGAACGTCTCGTTGCTGTCGGAGCGCTGCCACACCGAGTAGATGATGTGACGGCCGCTCTTGCCCGACGGCAGGTTGGCGTTCCAGTAGTAGTAGGCGTTCTCGTTGCCCGGGTTGCCGACGCTCGGCGGGTTGGTCGAGGAGTCGAACGGGGTCGACTCGAGGTCGCTCCAGGCGAGCGGGCGGGTCGGGCTCCACGAGTCCTTGGTGATGTACAGGCGGAACGTGCCCGGGTGGGCGGCCCACTTGTTGTACCGCATCTGGATGTTGGCGCCCGAGGTCAGGTGCGTGACCGGCCAGTCGTTGCGGGCCAGGTCGAAGCCGCTGAAGTTGTAGACGACCGCCGCGCCGGAGCACAGGGAGCCGTCGGGGATGAACCCGGACATCCGGCCCGCGCCGTCGGAGCGGAGCGTCGCGAACCAGTTGTAGAGGGAGTTGGTGCCGCTCTGGGCGACGGCCGCGGCGCAGGCCGCGTTCTTGGGCTGGATGGCGCCGTTGCCGTTGAGGCCGTCCTTCCAGCACAGGTACGTACGACTGCCCGGCACCATCAGCGCACCGTGGGCCTGGGCGGGGCTGGAGACCAGCATGGTCACCGCCGTGGCCGCCAGCGCCACCATCGCGGTGGTTATGGCGGTGATCCTGAATCTGAGCGTTCTACTACGTGGTTTGACCACGGATGTCCCTTTCACCTGGCGATGGCTGCTGCCAGCCTCGTTATGGGGCGGCCAAACGCCGCACTGCTGCGGGAGCGCTCACGCGATTCGGAATGTAAATCGGGCTTTCCGGCCTGCCCAGGTCACAGGGGTCGTTCGCGGCTTTTGCCCAGGTCGGCGATGAATGATTCATCGGAAGCTGGGGCAGCGGGTGGGCGCGCGGGTTTGGCCGATCCGCCGCCTGCCTAGACTGATGGACGTCAAGGACGACTCTTAGCGCAAGGTGCTGAAATGTCTGTTGATCTTGGGATTCCCTCCCTCCCGGTCAAGCCGATCTCCCCCCGGCGCCGCTCGCGTCAGATCATGGTGGGCTCGGTGCCGGTCGGGGGTGACGCCCCGATCTCCGTGCAGTCCATGACCACCACGCTCACCGCCGACGTCAACGCCACCCTGCAGCAGATCGCCGAGCTCACCGCGTCGGGTTGCCAGATCGTCCGGGTCGCCGTCCCGTCGCAGGACGACGCCGACGCCCTCCCCATGATCGCCAGGAAGTCGCAGATCCCGGTCATCGCCGACATCCACTTCCAGCCGAAGTACGTGTTCGCCGCCATCGAGGCCGGCTGCGCGGCGGTCCGGGTCAACCCCGGCAACATCAAGAAGTTCGACGACAAGGTCGGCGAGATCGCCCGCGCGGCCAAGGACCACGGGGTGCCGATCCGCATCGGCGTGAACGCCGGCTCCCTCGACCCCCGCCTGCTCGCCAAGTACGGCAAGGCCACCCCCGAGGCGCTCGTTGAGTCGGCCCTGTGGGAGTGCTCCCTGTTCGAGGAGCACGACTTCCGCGACATCAAGATCTCGGTCAAGCACAACGACCCGGTCGTCATGATCAAGGCCTACCGGCTGCTGGCCGAGAAGTGCGACTACCCCCTCCACCTGGGCGTGACCGAGGCCGGGCCGGCCTTCCAGGGCACGATCAAGTCGGCGGTCGCCTTCGGCGCGCTGCTGGCCGAGGGCATCGGCGACACCATCCGGGTGTCCCTGTCGGCGCCGCCCGTCGAAGAGGTCAAGGTCGGCAACCAGATCCTCGAATCCCTCAACCTGAAGCAGCGCGGCCTCGAGATCGTCTCCTGCCCCTCCTGCGGCCGGGCCCAGGTCGACGTCTACACCCTCGCCGACCAGGTCACCGCCGGGCTCGACGGGCTGAAGGTGCCGCTGCGGGTGGCCGTCATGGGCTGCGTCGTCAACGGCCCCGGCGAGGCCCGCGAGGCCGACCTCGGCGTCGCCTCCGGCAACGGCAAGGGCCAGATCTTCGTCAAGGGCGAGGTCGTCAAGACCGTGCCCGAGTCGCAGATCGTCGAGACCCTGATCGAAGAGGCGCTGCGGCTGGCCGAGGAGATGGGCGTCGACGTCGACCTCGACGACGACGACGCTCCTGGGCCGCAGGTCATCGTCCGGTGATGATTCGGTAATCCGCTTCGGCGACTCCGTGTGATCGCCCCGTCACTTGGGGGAAGCTGGCCTCTGTCGTGTGAGCAGAGGAGAGAGCGCGTGAAGCGAGTCGTCGGGGTGGTCTCCGGGGTCACCGTCCTGTCCGCCGGGCTGGTGGCAGGGGTGGTGGCGGAGCCCGAGGGGGCCGTTGCCGCCCAGGTCGTGCCCCCGCAGCGGATCGTGTGGGGGGCGTGCGCGACCCCCGGCCCCAAAGGCACTCCGCCCGCCACGCTGGCCGAGATCCTCAAGGAGCTGACCGGGAACGGCGGCGGCCTGGGCCAGGCGGTGCCGGCCCGGACCGCGGCCGGTCCCGAGTGCGCCAACGTCCGGGTGCCGCTCGACCCGGCGCAGCCCGCCGGGCAGCAGATCACCATCGCGCTCAACCGCTTCAAGGGCAGCGCGCCCCGCGACGGCAACCACCTGGGGCCGCTGCTGGTCAACCCCGGCGGGCCGGGGGCCTCCGGGCTCGCGCTGGCCCGCCACGTCGCCGCCTCGCTGCCGGCCGACGTGGCCGCCCGCTACGACGTGATCGGCTTCGACCCGCGTGGCGTCGGGGCCAGCAAGCCCACGCTGAGCTGCGTCGACCCCAAGCGTTACTACGCGCCGCCGCGCGCCGACAACGTGCCGGCCGACGAGGCCGCCGAGCGGGTGCTGCTGGGCCGCGCCGAGACCTACGCCGCCGCCTGCGGCAACCGGTTCGCGTGGATGTTGCCGTACATGACCACCGAGAACGCGGCCCGCGACGTCGAGGCGCTGCGCCGCGCCCTCGGCGAGGAGAAGATCAGCTGGCTGGGCTACTCCTACGGCACCTACCTGGGTTCGGTGTACGCCACCCTGTTCCCCGACCGGGTCCGCCGGATGGTGCTCGACAGCGTGGTCGACCCCACCAAGGTCTGGTACGACGCCAACCTCGACCAGAACGTCGCCTTCGACGAGCGCCACCGCGACTTCCTCGACTGGGTGGCCGACAACAACGAGCTCTTCCGCCTCGGCGAGACCGAGGAGGACGTCTCCTTCGCCTGGTACGGCATGCGCAAGCGCCTGGCCGAACGCCCCGCCGGGGGCGTGGTCGGCCCGAGCGAGCTCGACGACACCTTTACCGTTGCCGGCTACACCGACGCGGTCTGGGCCAGCTTCGCCCGCGCCTTCTCCGACTACGTCCGCAAGGGCGACGTCACCGCCCTGGTGAACGCCTACCGCAAGCACGGCGAGAACGACGCCGCCGACGAGAACAACTACGCCGTCTACCTGGCCACCCAGTGCCGCGACGCCGCCTGGCCGCGCGACTGGGCCACCTGGCGCGCCGACGCCCGCCGCATCTACGCCCGCTCGCCGTTCATGACCTGGAGCAACACCGTCTACAACCTGCCCTGCGCCTTCTGGCCGCAGGCCGGGGGCACCCCGGTGGCCGTGGGCGGGAACCGGAGCTTCGCGCCGGTCCTGATCCTCCAGTCGCGCCGCGACGCCGCCACCCCGCTGCGGGGCGCGCTGACGGTCCGCGACCGGTTCCCGTCGGCCCGGATGATGCTGGTCGGGGGCGGCAACCACGGGGTCAGCTTCGGCGGCAACCCGTGCGTCGACCGGCAGGTGGCGGCCTACCTGAAGGACGGCGTGCTGCCCCAGCGCCGCCGCCCGGGGAGCGAGCCCGACCTCACCTGCCCGGCGCCGGGGGCGCGGACGGCCGCCCGGATGGCCTCCACGGGAGGCGATTCGACCCACGAGACGTTGACCCGACTCCTCCTCGGTCGCTGACCAATCGGGGGGTCTGGCGTAGGCTGGGCGGGTGATGCTGCGTACGTCGGCGTCGCGCGTGCTGGACGACAACGATCGCGACGAGGTGCTCCAGATCCTCGACGCAGATCCGGTCGCCAACGTCTTCGTCGCCTCCCGGGTCAGGTCGGTCGGTCTGAGTCCCTCCCGGTTGGGCGGCCAGATGTGGGGGTTCGGCCCGCGCGGCGGGCTGACCTCCCTCTGTTACGCCGGCGCCAACCTGGTGCCGGTCAACGCCTCCCGCGAGGCCGTCCACGCCTTCGCCGACCGGGCCCGCAAGCAGGGCCGCCGCTGCTCCTCGATCGTCGGGCCCTCGGCCGCCGTGGAGCACCTGTGGGAAAGGCTGGAGCCCCATTGGGGCCCGGCGCGGGCGATCCGCTGGGCCCAGCCCGTCATGTCGATCAGCTCGGCCCCGCAGGTGGCGCCCGATCCGCTGGTCAGGCGGGTGCGGCCCGAGGAGTTCGGCACCGTCCTGCCCGCCTGCGTGGCGATGTTCACCGAAGAGGTCGGCGTCTCGCCCGACAACGGCGACGGCGGCGCGCTCTACCGGTCACGGGTGGCCGAGCTGATCCGCATCGGCCGCTCCTACGCCCGCATCGACGAGGGCCGGGTGGTCTTCAAGGCCGAGATCGGCGCGGTGACGCCGCAGGCCTGCCAGATCCAGGGCGTCTGGGTCGACCCTCTCTACCGGGGGCGGGGGCACGCCTCGTCGGGCATGGCGACGGTGGTCGAACAGGCCCTGAAGTACTTCGCCCCCGTGGTGACCCTCTACGTGAACGACTACAACGCACCCGCCCGAGCGGCCTACCGCCGGGTGGGTTTCCACGAGGTCGACACCTTCACCTCGGTGCTGTTCTGACCAAGCGGTCGAGCAGCCGGTTCAGCGCGGCCTCCGGGTCTTCCGTGAGGCCCGCGTGGACCGGGCCGGTGCGGACGATGGTCGAGCGCGGGGCGGTCAGCCAGCGGAATCTGCTGCCCAGGGACTCCGCGTTCAAGGGCCCCTCCTCGGCTGAGCAGCTCAGTTCGTAGGCCATCAGGGAGTGCAGCACGCCGGGCAGGTTCGCCGACGGGCAGAGGGTCTGGAGCCTCGCGGCGTCGAGGTCGGTGCGGGCGCACAGGTAGTCGCGCGGCTGGCAGTAGACGATCACGCCGGCGTTGATCAGTTCGCCGCGCTCGATGTCCGGGACGACCTGGATCAGCGCGTACTCGTAGACGTCGCGGGTCATGAGCGCCAGAAGCCGCCGATCGTGTTGGTCCGCACGGGAGTCTTGGGTGCCGCGGTCAGGTCGGGATGCCAGGCGATCGAGGCGGCTCTCGTCAGCAGGTGGTCGACGTAGGCGTCGCGGGGGTCGTCGCCGAGCCAATCGCCGGGGACCTGGGAGACCGCGTGCCGCAGCAGGTCTTCGCTCACCGGGAGCGGGATCACCTCGGCCGCGAACCTCGTCATCACGTGGTCGCTCGCGTCGAAGGGGCGCAGCGGGTCGGCGCGCGGCCAGTTGTGGTGGAACCACAGGGCCGCGCCGTGGTCGATCAGCCAGATCGCGTCGTGCCAGACCAGCAGGTTGGGGTTGCGCCACGACCGGTCGACGTTGTGGATCAGGCCGTCGAACCAGATCAGCTTCCCGGCGAACTCCGGGTCGGGGTTCCAGACCGGCGGGTCGAAGCCCAGCGCGCCCGGCAGGAAGTCGATGGCCAGGTTGTCGCCCGCGCTGGCGTTCAGCAGATCCTGGATCTCCTCGTCGGGTTCGCGGCGGCCCAGCTGCGGGTCGAGGTCGATCACCTTCAGGTCGGGGGTGGCGAAGCCGAGGCCCCGGGCCAGCTCGGCGCAGATCACCTCGGCGACCAGCACCCGGCGGCCCTGCCCGGCGCCCCGGAACTTGACGACGTGGGTGCCGAGGTCGTCGGCCTCCATCACGCCGGGGAGCGAGCCGCCCTCGCGCAGCGGCGTGACGTAACGCGTCGCCGTGATCCGTTCCAGCACGCCGGACAGGTTACCCGGCTGGGCGAGGGGTGGTGCGCCGGGCCGCTCGTGGGGGAGCCGATCGGCCCGGCGGCAGCACCTGCCCGTGAGGCGGTCAGCGGTCGTGGGCGGGGATCCACCACATCCGGCCGTCGGACACCTCGTGGTAAACGTCGAGCAGGTCGCAGCCGGTCACCTTGCTGCGTGACTCGGCCGCGGCCCAGGCATAGACCCCCCTGGCCATGGCCCCGGGCTCCTGCTGGACGCGGAGGGCGTACACCCTCGCCCTTATCTCATGGATCTTGTGGTCGTCGGGCTCCGCCTGGACGGCGAGCTCGGCCAGCTGGCAGGCCAGCCGAAGGTCGCCCTCCGCCGCGGCGACCACCGCGCGCCCCGCCACGGTTCCGGCGCCCGCCGCCAGGTCGGCGATGGCTCTGGCGAAGACGGCGTCCGGGGCGGGCTTGAGGCTCGCCGGGTTGCCGTCGTGCCAGCCGCCGTGCAGGCGCCAGATGTTGCGCACGATGAACTCGGGCTCGTCGTAGTAGGGCTGCAGGTAAGGGCGCTGCGACAACTCCAGCGGTGGCTTCACGGTGTGCAGGATCTCGTCGAGGCGCGCCCCCGCGTTCATCAGGTCGAGCGTCTGCTCGACCAGACTGTCGAGGTAGTCGGCCGTGTCGATCAGGGCCCGGCGCACCCGCATCGCGCCGGTGATCGGCAGGCCGTGGCCGGGCAGCAGGATCTCCGCGTCGAGCGTGGCCATCGTCCGCAGCGCGACCGCCCACTCGTCGGGGTAGCGCTGCACCCGCTGCGGATTCCCGGCGCTGGGGGTCACCCAGACGAACAGGTCGCCGGTCAGCAGGATGTTGCGTTCGGGGATGTGCGCCCACGTCGCGTCGTCGGTCTCGCCGCGCGCGTGGTGGAGCTCGAAGGTGACGTCCCCGAGCGTCAGGGTGAACCGGTCCTGGTAGGTCAGGTCGGGCACCCGGTAGGTGGCCGGCCACTGCATCTGCCCGAACCCGAACTGCCGCTGGTTGATGACCGAGTTGTAGCCGGCGGTGCGGGCGTACCGGGCGAACCGGTTCGCCACGCCCTCATGCGCGACGACGATGGGCCGCGTCCCATCTTCGTCGTCGAAGCACTCCATTCCCCCCACATGGTCGAAGTGCCCATGAGAGAACACGGCGTAGCGAACCGGTTCCTCCGACCAGGCCCGGATGGCCTGGTGCATCGCCGGGGCGTCGATGGCGTTGCCCGTGTCGAACAGCGCCAGCCCCGCCTCCCCCTTGACGGCGTACACGTTGCCGAAGGCCGGCCACATGGCGACGCCCTCGGTGACCTCCTGCACGCCGTCGGCCCGGAGCTCGGCGAGCGGCACCTCGTGTGCCCGCACCGCTCCGCGCCACACCTTGTCGGCGTACTCCAGGATCCCCATGGAGCCGATGGTGCCGTGCTGGCTTCGTTTGTCGCAGTAGGGAGCTCCCTACAGCTCGCCGCGCTCCACCGCGAGGGCCACTTCGAGGCGGGAGCGCAGACCCGTCTTCGCGTAGACGCGGCTCAGGTAGACCTCGACCGTCTTGCGGCTGTAGTGCAGCTCGTCGGCGATCTGCGGGTTCGACCGGCCCTCGGCGACCAGCTCGATGACGCGGCGTTCGGCCGGGGTGAGGGTGGCCGAGGGCGCGGGGGCGATGCCGGCCTCGCGCATGTGCTGGAGGGTGCGGTCGCGCCACGGGACCGCGCCGAGCGAGGTGAAGATGGTGTGCGCCTTGGCGAGCTGCGCCGGGTCGGCGTACAGACCGAGCATGAGACGGGCGCGGGCCTCCTCGTAGGGGAGGCCGCGCGCCTTGTCCAGCGCGGCGTGGGCGCGGTCGGCGTCGCCGAACGCCCACGCCATGGCCAGGTCGGCGGCCACCTTGGTACGCGGGGTGCCGTTGCGGGCCGACTCGTCGAGCCGCTCGGCGGCCGGCCGCGCGCCCACGGTCTCGCCGGTGATGGCGTGCCAGATCACCTCCACCGCCAGCACCCGGTGCAGCACCTCGGGCACCCCGGTCGCCTTGGCCAGCTCGATCGAGCGCCACGACGCCGCGCGGTCGCCGGTGCCGAGGAACAGGCGCGCGTTGTACATGTGCCGCAGGCCCGTCTGGGTCGCGCTCGCCGGCGGCGGGTCGGCCAGGATCGCCCGCGCCTCGTCGTAGCGGCCCTGGTCGAGCAGGATGTCGGCCTCGACGTTGCGCAGCAGCGCGTGGTTCTCCAGCAGGCCCGCCTCGGTCAGCGGCCCGGCCGAGACGCGGATGTCGGCCAGCGCCTTCTCCCACTCGCCGCTCAGCCGGCGGACCACGGCCGTGGTGCGGGCGTTCTGCCCGGCGATGTCGTGCCAGCCGAGGCCGCGGTGGATGTTCTCGGCCTCCTCCAGCAGCTTCAGCGGACGGGTCAGCTCGCCGCCCGTCGCCAGCACGTGGGCGGCCGACTCCAGCGCGGCCAGCCGCGCGCCGGGCGGCATCGCGGCCGCGAACGTCAGCAGGAACGACACCGCCCGCTCGGTCTGCGGCCAGTCGCCCTCGACCAGCGCCCACATGGCCAGCGCCCCGGCCGTGATGACGCGATCCTCCGGCGGGCAGCTCGGCAGGCCCGCCCAGGCCAGGCGCGCGGCGTCGTCGGGCGGGCGGCGCAGCTCGCCGAGCAGCAGCGCCCGCTGGGCCAGCATCGCGGTCGGGTCGTCGGCGCGGGGGAGCTGCCGGGCCAGGATCGCGAGGGCGACGTCGTACCAGCCCATCGCGTGGGCGGCGCCGACGGCCACGTAGGAGGTGCGGGTGTGGCGGCGGCCCGGCGGCAGCAGCGCCAGCGCCCGCTGCGCCGAGTTGAGCGCCAGGGCCGGGCGGGAGCCCTTCCAGTACGACAGCGCCTGTAACGCCATCAGCTCGCCCTTGTGCTCGGTGATCTCGGCGGCCCGGCCGTACCAGTGGGCGGCCGACAGCGGGGCGGTCCAGCGGGTCACCTCGGCGGCCCGCAGCATCGCCGTCCGCGCCTCGTCGGGGGAGCCGCCCTCGGCCATGTGGGTGGCCCATTCGAGCACCCGGCGGGCGCCGCTGAGGCCCTGCCGCTGGAGCATCGCGGCGATGCGGGCGTGCAGGCGGCGGCGTTCGCCCGCGTTGAGGTCGGTGTGCAGCGCCTCGGCCACCAGCGGGTGGGCGAAGGCGTAGCCGTCGCCGGTGTCGACCAGCACCTCGTCGCGCACCAGCGCGACCAGCGCGCGTTCGGCGGCGCGTTTGTCGAGGCCGGCGAGCTCGGCGACCTCCTCCAGGGTGCCCGGCGTGTCGATCGCGGTGGTGTCGCGGGTGCGGCCCAGCGTGGCCAGCACCCGCGCCAGGTCGCGGCCGGCCTTGTCGCGCTGGAAGATGCGGCTCAGGATCGCGCCGCGGCGGGCGCCCGGGTCGGGGGAGCGCACCGCCCCGCCCTGGACGAGCGCGAGCACCGCCTCCTGAACGAACCACGGGTTGCCCTGGCTCTCGGCCAGCACCCGGTCGAGCATGCTGTCGCTCGGCGCCCGGTCGAGCAGCGAGGTGATCAGGTTCCTGACCTCGGCCCGCGAGAGGGGGTCGAGGCGTATCGACAGGTCGACCTCCAGCGACGGCGGCCGCCGCGCGGTCACCACGATCGCCAGCCCCGGGCAGCTGCGCGGCAGCGTCTTGAGCAGCCGCAGGGTGTCGGCGTCGGCGTGGTGGACGTCGTCGACGGCGAGCAGGGTGCGGCCCGGCAGGGCGGCGATCAGCTGCGCGGCCAGCGCTCCCGGCGAGGCCACCGGATGGCCAGACTGGTGCCCCAGCGCGGCGCGGTCGATGGCGTCGTACAGCTCCCACAACCGCTGCTGCGCCTTCGGTTCGCGGCCGAGCGACTCCAGGGCGTCGACGAGCGGCGCGTAGGCCAGGCCCTCGTCGAGCTCGCGGGCCCGTCCTCTGAGCACGCGGAAGCCCGCCGCCTGGGAGGTCAGCTCACCCAGCAAGTGGGTTTTGCCGAGCCCCGCGGCACCCGTGATCAGGATGGTGCGCGGCGTTTCCCGCAGAGCCGATTCCAGCTCACGCAGGAGCTGGGCACGGCCGAGGCCCCTGTTGACGGGACGTCACCCCCTTCACGTGCGTCACAGAGCTGACGCGGTGATCCGGTTGAACGTTCACCCGATGTGTGCAGAAATCGTAGATTGCCACGGCGGTCGTGACCAGACCGGCGGCCTCACCGTCAGATTCGGCGATTAGTGACATGGCGGTCGGGTGCGCCGGAACGTACATAACAGATCGTGGCTTACACCGATGAGCAGCTCGGCCTGGCCGCCCAGGTGAGGGCCGCCCTCCTGGCGCCGCCCGCCGACGCGCGGCTGCCCGGCTGGGACGCGCTCGCCGCGACCGGATTCCTCGGGTGTTTGGTATCGCCGGCGTCCGGCGGGCTCGGCCTGCGGTTCGCCGACACGGTGCCCGCGTTCGCCGAGACCGGCCGCGCCGCGCTGCCCGGCCCGCTGGTGGAGACGTGCGTGCTCGGCGCGCTGCTGCTGCCGGAGCGGTTCCACGGCCCGCTCGCCCGCGGCGAGCTGCGGGTCTCGGCCCGCATCGGAGACGCCGTGTACGCCCCCGACGCCGACGCCGCCGGCCTGCTCGTGGTGGAACGGCCCGGCGGGGTCCTGGAGGCCCTCCCGCCCGCCTCGGTCCGGCTGACGCCCCGCCCCGGCCTCGACCCGGCCCGCCGCCTGTTCAGCGTGGCGACGGAGCGTCCCGGCCTGCCCCTGGGCACCCGGGTGTCGGCCCTGCCGGCCCTGCGGATCGCGACCGTCGCGGTGGCCGCCCAGCTCGTCGGCCTGGCCCGGCACCTGTGCGCGGTCGCGGACCTGCCGCCCGGCGCGGCCGACTGCGCGGGCTCTCTGGTGTACGACGCCGCGATCGTCGCCGGCGACCACGAGTCGCGGGCCGAAGGGGAGGTCGTGCGCGCGGTGAGCGCGGCCAAGGCCGCCGCCGGGGAGGCCGCCGCGGAGGCGGCCCACGCGATCCTGCGGCACGGATCGCGCGGGCACGACCTCTGGGTGGCACGGGTGTGGTCGCTCGGGTCGGCGTACGGAGACACCGGTCTGCACCGGGCGCGGCTCAGAGCGGCGCGCCTGGGGATCCCGGAGCTCTACCGCCGGTGACGGCCCCGGTAGTCCTTCGACGCCGAGGGCGCCGGGCGCCGGTGGCTGGCCAGGAAGGCCAGCGCCAGGAGCACCACCAGCAACGGCGCCACGAGCCCCTGCGCGCTCAGCGCGTGCGGGACCGAGGAGGGCGCCGGCCGGCTCGCGGCCACCGGGAGGGTGCTGATCTCCGGAGCCGGTGAGACGTGCACGAGCGGCGACTCCGCCGCCATCTCCTTGAGCAGGATCACCTTGGGCGTGGGCCCACGGGGCGCCTCAGAGGCGGTCTGGGCCTCTTCGGCGGTGTCGGCCCAGACGAGCGGACCACGGTCCGGACAACCGTTCTCGTCGCTTCCGGTACACCCGCCGGGACCGACGTCGGCAAGGGAGCCGGAGTCGGACGAGATCCCAGGAGTGACGTCGGCGCCGATGCCCGACCAGACGTGATGCGATCCGGGACTGGACCAGGTGTCCGACCCGATGCCCGACCTGAACCCGTTCCCGTCCTCGGAACCGCCACCGAGCCTGGTGTCGGGCCGGGGACCGATCTCGATCCTGGGCAGCCCATGCGGTCGGGCCCCACTCTCGGCCCCGTCGCGGTCAGGCCCGCGGCCGAAGCCCGCACTGGTGTCGGATCCATCGTGGGTGCCCGCGCCGGTCCGGCTTCCGCTTTCGGCGTCCGATCCGGTGTGGGTCCCGGTCTTGCCGTCCGTTCCGGCGTCGGTACCCGGGCCGGTGCGGCTCCCGGTCTCGGCGTCGGATCCGGCGTCGCTCCCGGGGCCGGTGCCCGTGCCGGCGTGAGTTCCGGTTCGGGCGTCGGAGTCGGCGTCGCTTTCGGGACTGGTGCCTGCGGTGGTGTCAGGTCCGTCGCCGCCATCCGATCCGGTGTCGTTACGCGAACCGGTATGGGTTCCGGTTCGGTCTTCGGAGTCGGTGACCGAGCCAGGGCCGGTCTTCGTGCCGTTGTCAGATCCGGACTCGGTGTCCGTGCCGGTGCCCGATGCAGGCCCGGATTCGGTGTCCGAACCCCTGCCGTGGCCGGGGCGGCCGTCGAAGCCGATGCCTGGTTTGTCCTCGAAGCCGCCGCCGGATCTGGTGTCCGGCCGGTCCCACGGGCGTGGGTGGGGGCCCATGCCGGGGCGGGTGCCGGTCTCGGTGTCCGAGTCGGTGTCGGTCGAGGTGTCGGTGCCGGTCTCCGGTGGGCCGGCGGTCTTCTCCAAGAGTTGTTCCGGGTAGCCGAACCCGACGACCGTCCCCTCGTCGTGGGTTCGTTCCTGGACCATGTTGCTGGTGTTGCCCTCGATCGAGGTGAACTGCGATCCGTTCACCTTCGTCACGAGTCCTACGTGATCGATACCGTCGACGCTTCCTCCGCCGTCCCAGTCGAAGAAGACGACCGCCCCCGGCTTTGCCTCGCGGCCCCAGGCCCCCTGCGCCTGAAACCACTCCGCGTGCGCGACGGTGTAGGAGAACTCTCCGAACCAGTCGCTGTAGCCGAGCTTGTTCGCCCCCCATGACAGGAACATGTCGCACCACGGCTGGTACGAGTAGTCAGCGTCGGTCTCGACGGCGTTGTACCAGTCCCCGAACTTGGTGTAGCCGCCGGATTGCTCTTGGTATCCGATCTCCTTCCTCAACAACGTGATGAGCTTCTGCATCTCTGGGGTCATATGTGACATCCATTACGCTTCGGGGTAAACCTGCGTGAATGGGATGTTCAACGACCTTTAAGGTACAGGTCAACTCACTTTACTCAAACATGACCAAACGGAACATATAGGATCTTCCCAGGTCAGAGGGCTCGACCGGGCTCCGACTCCGACGGCGGCGGGTTTTCCGGCTCCTCCTCCACCGGACAGGCGGGCGCGTCGAGCGTCACCGTCTGCGCGGCCGTGTCTCCTCCCGGCGACGCCGTCACGCTCACCTGGCGGACGTCCCGCGCCCCGCACGGGGCCTGCCGGTAGCCCGTCTGGAAGTCGCGGGTGTACTCCTTGTCCCCGCTCAGCTCGGCCGACGCGGTCGTCACGATCGGGTTGGTCTCCCGCTCGCCGACCCGGACCGTCCGGGTGAACGTCACCGTCAGCGTGATCGCCGCCGTGCTCCCCGAGGTCACCCGCACGGTCGCCACCGTGCCGTTCCACCCCGTCAGGGCGACCGACGGCGGGGCGCACTTCGGCCCGGTGACCTGTTTGCGGCTGGTCTGGACGCCGTTGGCCGCCGCCGGTTCGGTGGTGATCTGCACGACGTACGTCGCGGTCTGGCCGCAGGCCGGTTCGCCCAGGTCGGTGCGGGCGGTGAAGGAGTACTCCCGGTGCCCCGACAGGGTCGTGCTCGACGACTTGGTGAGCTCGCCGTCGCGGCCGAAGCGGGCCAGCACCTTCACCCGGCCGAGGCCGTCGGCCTTGAGGCGCACCCCGGCGGCCTTGCCGTCCCAGCCGGTGATCGTGACGTTCTCGACCGCCGGCGGCGGGCACGGGCCGCCCTTGACCGAGACGGTCTTCGAGGCCGCCTTGCCCGCTGAGGGCGAGGTCTCGACGGTGATGCGCCGGTAGGAGGTCGTACCGCAGGCGGGTGGGGTGAAGGCCTGCTGCACGACGGGGGCGTAGGCGGTCGCGCCCGCGAGCGGGACCACCTGCGGCGGCAGCGTGTCGAGCGCCGACTTGTCGGCGCCCTCGGCGAACCGGACCGTCATCGTGACCTGGGCCGGGGTGGTCGCCGCGAGCCGGATCGTGGCCGACTGGCCGTCGAACGACTGGATGCCCAGGCCGGAGACCTTGAGCGGCGGCGGGGGAGCGGGGGTCGTCGGGCCGGCCGTGGCGGTCGCGGTGGCGGTCGCGGTGACCGTCGGCGTGGCGGAGCCGGGCGGCAGGACCGTCGACGGCTGCTCGGTGGTGGTCTCCTCCGCCGGCTCCTCGGTCGGCGGCTCCTCCTCCGGCGTGGCCGGGGGCGGGCTCTCCTCCTCCGGTACGGCCGTCGTCGGCTCCTCCTGGGCCGGGGTCTGCGTGGGCGGGCGTAACGTCGTGCCGCCCGCGACGGGGGTCTGGCCGTTGGCCGCCACCACGATCGCGATCACCACGGCCGCCACCAGCGACCCGGCGATGGCGAACCTCGGCGCGAACCGGGTCAGCCGCTGGCTCAGGATCGTGCGCGCCAGCGAGGTGTTCACCTGCGGCGGGGGCGACGACGACTTGGCCAGCGGGAACATCAGCGCCATCAGCGTGGCCAGCTCGGCGAGGTGCCGCCGCCCGCGCTCCTCCCAGTCGCGCCCGTAGGCCGCCAGCGCGGCGAGCTCCAGGTCGGCGACGAACTGGTCGGCGGTCGGCGGCCGGGCCATTGGATCCTTGGCCATGCCGCGCCCGACCAGCGCCCGCACCGACGCCGGCACCTCCATCGTCGGGATCGGCGCCCCCTGGTGCTGCCGCCGCAGGGTGCCCACGTCGAGCGAGTGGAAGGGCCGGTGCCCGGTCAGGCACTCGAAGAACACGCAGGTCGCCGCGTAGACGTCGGTCGCCGGGCTGGCCGGGTTCCCGGCCCACTGCTCCGGCGCCATGTACGACGGCGTGCCCGTCGCCTGCCCCGCCTCGCCGACGTGGCTGGCGATGCCGAAGTCGGCCAGCTTGCTGGTGCCGTCGGCCTGGACCAGCACGTTCTCGGGCTTGTAGTCGCGGTGCACCACGCCGTGGGCGTGCGCCGCCGACAGGCCCAGCAGCGACCCCTTCAGCACCACCAGCGCCGCCTCGGGCGAGGTGTTGCCGTGCTCGGCCAGGATGCTCCGCAGCGACACCCCGTCGACGAGCTCCATCACGATGGCCGCCTCGCCCCGGGGCGACTGCACGTATTCGTACAGCCGCACCACGTTCGTGTTCTCCAGCTCGACCATGAGCCGGGCCTCACGCTGGAAGCTGGCCAGGAAGCCAGGGTCACGTCGCAGCGTCTCGCTCAGATACTTGATGGCGACATAGGCTCCGGTCGTCTCATAGGTCGCCAGCACGACCCGGCCGCCACCCCCGGCGCCGAGTTCGCGTACCTCCCGGTAGCCCGGGACCGTCCACGTGCTCAACTGCGAAGCCCCCTCCATCGGGCACCCGGCGCGAAATGTCACCTAACGCCGCGTACTCATACGAAGGTCTCACCGCATCGTCAGCTTGTCACCGGACTAGAAATGTCACCTTGTCGCTGCAAACCGGTTGGGCATAGGGCGTAACCGACAGTGGCGAAGCCCTGACCTGCGTCGTTGCCCTGACCTTGGCGAACAGGGCGCGAGCATTGATGTCCGTTGGCAATACTGGAGGGCAGAGGTGACCGGTATGCCCGGTCCGTATCGCGGACATGCGTAAATAGCGAAAAAGTTCGTCCGGATATCCCCTTGTCCAGGGCCGTATCGCGTGTCCAGAATCTAATTTTGGGGGTGGGACACCATGATCAGAGTCGCCGTTGCCGACGATCACCCGCACGCACAGGCCGGGATCCGCCGCCTGCTGACCCGGATGCCCGAAGTGGGGTCGGTCGTCACCGCCCCGCCCGCCGACGCCGAGATCGACGTCGTCCTCCTGGCCCTCTACGGCGGCGACCGCCGCCCGGCCCTCACCGAGATCGAGGGGTGGGCGCCCCGGGCCCGCGTCCTGGTCACCGCCGCCGCGGGCGAGCCGGCCGACGTCGTCGACGCCCTCCAGGCGGGCGCGTCCGGCTATCTGCCCAGGAACACCACGCCCGAGGAGTTCCGGCACGCCGTCCTCCAGGCCGCCGCCGGCGGGTTCGCGCTCGGCCAGGGCCTGGCCTCGGTCCTGCGCGGCCAGCTCGCCTCGGCCACCTCGACGCTCTGCCTGCGGCCCGCGTTGTCGCCGCGCGAGACCGAGGCGCTGCGGCTCATCTCCACGGGCTGCACCCACCCCGAGGCGGCCAAGGCCATGAACGTCGAAGAGCTCTCCGTCGACCAACTGGTCGTCCGTATCCAGGTGAAACTGGGTTTCGGCAACCCCCGAGACCTCCGCCGGGTGACCGAAGACCTGGGACTCCAAAGGCTCTGAGGGTTGCGTGTGGCTCGGCGTCGGGAAGACGCTGGGCCCAGTGGAACCGTACGAGAACGAGGAGCAGATCCGCCTGCACCTCGCGGCGATAGCCAGAAGAGCGGCCGGCCCCGAAGTCGTCGACGCTCTCCTCGCGCACGCCCGGGTCGCCCGTTCGCCGGCCTCGGTCGACGGGGCGGTCCGCGCCGCGCGGCTGCTGTGCGAACACGACGCCCTCGAACACGGGGGCACGCTGGTGCGCGCCCTCCGATCGGGCGCCGACACCCTGATCCGCCGCCCCGCCATGGCGCTCCCGCTGGCCGAGGAGGCCGTCTCCCTGGCCCGCGGCCTGGGCGGCCCGCCGCTGATCGTCTCCCTGGCGACCCTGTCACGGGTGCTCCGCGCGGCGGGGAAGGCGGCCGAGGCCGACGCCGCCGAGGCCGAAGCGGAGTCGCTATCGTGACGCGGTGACCGTTTCGCTGACCGACCACGTCTTCACCGTCCCGCTCGACCACGCCGATCCGTCCAAGGGCCTCATCGAGGTCTTCGCACGTGAGGCGGTCGACCCGAGACGCGCGGGCGACGACCTGCCGTGGCTGGTCTTCCTCCAGGGCGGCCCCGGCGGCAAGGCCCCCCGTCCGCTGGCCGGCGACGGCTGGCTCGGCCACCTGCTGCGCACCCACCGCGTGCTCCTGCTCGACCAGCGCGGCACCGGCCGCAGCAGCCCCGTGACGGCCAAGTCCCTCCCGCACCCCGACGGCCCCGAACTGGCCGCCTACCTGTCCCACTTCCGCGCCGACGCGATCGTCGACGACGCCGAGCACATCCGCCGCGCCCTCGGCGTCGACCGCTGGTCGACCCTGGGCCAGTCGTACGGCGGCTTCGTGACGCTGACGTACCTGTCGAAGGCCCCCGACTCCCTGTCGGCCTGCTACGTGACGGGCGGCCTGCCGGGCCTGCACGCCGACGCCGACGAGGTCTACCGCCGCACCTACCGCCGCGTGGCCGGCAAGCTCGACGGCTACTTCGCCCGCCACCCCGACGACCGCGCCCGCCTCGACGGCCTGCTCGCCTTCCTCGACCGCACCGACGTCCGCCTCCCCGACGGCGACCGCCTCACCCCCCACCGCCTGAAGTTCCTCGGCATGGAACTGGGCACCGGCAGCGGCGCCGAGTCCCTGCACTGGCTCCTGACCGAGGCGTGGGTCGGCGGCGAACTCTCCGACGAGTTCCTCTACCAGGTCATGGCCGACACGTCCTTCGCCGGCAGTCCCCTGTACGCGGTCATGCACGAGTCCATCTACTCCCAGGGCGCCCCGACGAACTGGTCGGCCCACCGCCTGGCCCCCGACCTGCCCCTGACCGGCGAGATGATCTACCCCTGGATGTTCGACGAGATCCGCGCCCTGCGGCCGTTCAGGGAGACGGCCCACTGCCTGGCCCAGATGACGTGGTCTCCCCTCTACGACCCGGAGCGCCTCGCTTCCAACGAGGTGCCGGTCGGCGCGGTCGTCTACTACGACGACATGTACGTGGACGAGGGCCTGTCGGCGCAGACGGCCCGCGAGGTCGCCAACGTGACGACGTGGGTGACGAACGAGTGGGAACACGACGGGCTGCGGGTGTCGGGGGACACGGTCATCCGGAAGGTGATGGGCCTGATCCAGCCCAGGTGAGCGGCGGGGTCACGGTTCGGGTTCCCCCCAGACGTCCACCCGCACCTCGTCGCCGACCGCTATCGCGCCGGGCTTCAGCACACCGAACTTCACGCCGAAGGCGATCGTGCCCCGAGCGGTGCGCCGGTAGCCGGCGAGGGTGCGCAGCGGTTCCGGGCCCGCCTTCGTCCCGGACGTCTGCTCGATCATGGTGACGGCGCAGCGGATGGCCGGCTTCACGTAGAGCAGTTCGGTCTCCCCGACGCTGACGCGGCGCGCCCGGTCCTCGGTGTGCGGTTCGTCCCAGCCGTCGATCACGATGTTCGGGCGGAAGCGGTCGAGGGGCAGCGGGGTGGCCAGCTTCGTGTTGAGCAGCCGGAGGCTGGACAGGGAGAGGGCGTGCAGGGCGGAACTGTCGGCGTAGCTGAAGGCGCCGGCGAGCGGTACGCGGACGAGCCGGCTGTGGGCGCCGAGCAGCTCCGACAACCACCGGGCCGCCGCCTCGCCCTGGTCGATGCCCCAGGAGGCGGCGCCGAACAGGTCGACCCGGCGCCGCGGACCGCGGACGTCCACGCGCACCTCCAGCGTCCCGGCGTCCGGGGCCTCAAGCGTGAGCCGTTCGCCGCCGTCGCCGACGGCCGGACGGATCACGGCCAGTCGTGGGTCCCGGCGCTGGCTGCGGTAGACGCCCTCGTCGCTGACGACCATGAAGCTGCGGTCATGCTCCAGCCCGGTGCTCGTCAGCGTCGTCCTGGTGACCGACGTGGCGGCGCATCCCTTGACGGGATAGCAGAGCAACTCGGCGACCTCGGGCATCAGCCGCTCCTCTCACGCACGTCGACCGGGCCGATAGGCGACGGCGGCCACGATGGTGCTCACCGCCGCAGCCGCCGAGGAGGCGGTGAACGCCGCCGTGCCGTCGTCGGAGGGCCCGGTCAGGCGGCCCGCGACGGCGGTGCCCAGGCCGTAACCGGTCCACATGAAGGTGTTGAGCCAGGCGAAGACCTCCGTGCGATAGCGGGCCGGGGCGTGTTCCGCCAGCAGCACGGGATGGATCGCGTCGCGGGGGCCCGTCACCAGCCCGATCGCGGTGACGAGCCCGGCCAGCACCAGGAGGTTCGGGGCATGGGCCCCGGCCAGCATGAGGGCGCCGTCCGCCAGGGGGATCACGATGAGCAGGCGTCTGCCGGAGACGGCCCACTGCCGGGCCCCGTAGCCGAGGGCGCCGACGAGCGCGCCGGCCGACAGAAGCCCCATCAGCACTCCCGCCGCCGGCGGCGAGCCGGACACGGTGGACTCGGCCACCGTGGCGACGCGCAGACAGCCGAAGGTGAACGTGCCGAAAGCGGCCAGTACCAGCACAGCCAGGGTGCACTGATCGCTGAGCGGGCCGATCAGCCGTGCCGTCCTCGACCCGTTCCGCCTGGACGGCGTGAGGACCGGCGCCCGGCGTACGGCAGGAGACAGGAGCGCGAGGAGGCCGCCGGCGAGCAGTGCCGCACCCGCCGCGGCGACCACCCCGTGCGCCGGCGTCACCAGCATCAGCGGCGGGACGAGCAGCGGGCCGAGGACGAACATCACCTCGTTGATCGCGTTGTCCATGGCGTAGGCGGTGTTCAACGACCCGGCGGGCACCAACATGGGCCAGGCGCCCCTGATGACCGCCGCGACGGGAGGGGTGGTCGCGCCCAGCAGGACGGCGGCGCCACCCATCGTCGCCGGCCCGGCCCGGTGAGCGGCCAGAAGCAGGGCATAGGCGGCGGCGTGGACGGCGAGGTAGGCCGCGAGCGTCCGGCGCGGGCCGTTCCGGTCGGCAAGACGGCCTCCGAGCGGCGCGCACGCGGCCAGGGCGAGGGCGTGTCCGGTGAGGACCAGACCGGCCGTCGCGTAGGAGCCGGAACGGTCGAGGGCGGACAACATCAGTGCGAGGCTGAGTACGGGAGTGCTCAACCGCACGAGGACCTCCACGGACAGCAGAAAAGGCACCCCCGGGCTGGACAGCACGCGGCGATAGGACGCGATCACGACATCCCCGTTACCATCAAGTCGGATTTTGCTCATGACAACACGGAGGGGTGTTACCGGTCAATTGGAAATAGCCTGTAACGTCACCCGGCAGGTTCCCCTGATCGCCGATCTGGTCAACATGGCGACCTCCCAGCGACGAGGGGGCGTCCCGACGCCGTGCCCGCGCGACGCTGACCTGGTGGCGGCGTTCGCCGCCGCGGCCGGTGACCGCGCCGGGACGGACCTGCGCGACGACCCCGCCGCGGGCGCGCAGCTCGCCGAGCTGGCCGGCGAACTGCGCGCTGCGTTGCTGGCGGAGCATGCCGCCGACCAGGCGGCGCGCATCAACGCGATGATCCGGAGATACCGCGCGCAGCCCTACCTCGTCGAGGACGTGGGTCAGCCGTTCCACCTGCACTTCCATGGGCAGGGCGGCACCCGAGTCCAGGCGATGGGCGGCGAGTTCGCCACCGCGCTGGCACTGATCGTCGATGGCTACGGCACCGGCAGGTTCGGGCAGTGCGCGGCCGACCGGTGCGATGCCATCTACATCGACCTCACGCGCAACGGATCGCGCCGATACTGCGGCGCCGCCTGCACCGCCCGTGCCAAGACGGCCGCCTACCGCGGGCGTCGGCGGGGCTGAGGGAGATCAGGTTCCGCCGGGTTCTCCGCCCACGTCGGTGAGCACGTCGGTGAGCACGTCGAGCAGCGCCGTCACGGCCGGGAGCCGGAACGGCGGTGCGAGGGCCGCCGCGTACAGCGCGCGGGGCGGAAGCGGGGGAAGGGGCGGCCGCAGCACCACCTCGGGATGCGCGGCGCTCCGCGCCAGCGTGGGTACGAGCATCACGCCGGACCCGCCCGCGACGAGTGCCTGCTTGCCGGACCAGTCGTCGCAGAAGAACCCGATCCGAGGCGGGCGGCCGAGTGCTTCGGCGAGCTGGGGCACCGGGCCGAAGCAGTCGGGGAAGCCCCCCTCGATCCACACTTCCTCCCGCAGGTCCGACAGCCGGACGTGGTCGTGCCCGGCCAGGCGATGCCCGGCGGGCAAGGCGACCTGGAAATCCTCCTCCAGCAGGGGGAGCAGGTCGACCGTGGTGAGCTCGCCGGGGTCCAGAGGCTTGGCGGCAGGGTCGTGCCTGGCCGCGGGCACGTCGGCGTACAGGTTCCAGGCGGTGACCAGGGCCAGGTCGATCCGGCCGTCCTCGATCGCGGGCAGCGCCCCCATGGGGTCGTCCTGCACCAGGCTCAGGCTGACGCCGGGATGGCTTCGGCTGAAGCGCCGGATGACCTCCGGCATGAACCAGGTGTTGGCACTGGAGAACGCCGACAGGCGGAGATGTCCGGCCTCGCCGTTCGTGAAGGCGCCGACCCGCAGTTCCAGCGCCCGCAGGCGCGCCAGGATGTCGCGCGCCTGCTCGGCGACGATCTCGCCGGCCGCGGTCGCCTTGACCCCGCGCGCGGTTCGCCGGAAGAGCCCTACGCCGAGCCTGCGTTCCAGGCCGCCGATCTGGCGCGACACGGCCGGCTGGGTCATCGACAGGGCCTCGGCCGCCGCGGAGAAGGAACCGCGCTTCGCCACCTCGACCATCACCTGCAAAGTCCAGGGGTCAAGCATGGATGAATCGTCCCATGCAGTGCATGCATGTCAATCATGAAATATCTGCAGTTGTGTGCATATCTGGGCCGCGCAAGCCTGAGGACCTCAACGTTTTTCCCCAAAAGGAATTCTCATGATCGGCATCAATGGCGGCAATGATGAATATCGGGACCGGCCCGGCACAGGTAAGCCGATCGTCGTCATCGGCGGATACGGGGCCGTCGGCGGCACGGTCGCGCGGCAGCTCGGCGTCTGGTTCCCGGGCTGGACCGTCGCGGCGGGCCGCGATCTGGCCAAGGCGGAGAGCCTGGCACGATCCACCGGCCACGCGGTCGAGGCGGCCCGGATCGACGTCGCCGATCCCGCCGACGTCGACCGGATGCTCGACGACGCGGCCGTGGTGGTGATGTGCGTCGAGCGGGCCAACGCCGAACTGGCCCGCGAATGCCTGAGCCGGGGGGTGCACTACGTCGACGTCACCGCCTCGGCTCCGGTGGTGGAGGCCGTCGCGTCACTGGACCAGCTCGCGAGACGGCACGGGGCGACGGCCGTGCTCAGTGTCGGTGTGGCCCCGGGGCTGACCAACCTGCTGGCACGCCACTGCGTCGAACGGTTGCCGTCGGCGGAGACGGTCGACATCAGCCTGCTGCTCGGTCAGGGCGGCGACCACGGCGTCGACTCGGTGCGCTGGATCGTCGAGAACCTGGTCCGGCCGGGCCGTCGTCGTGGCGCCCGCCCACTGCGCGTGACGCTTCCCGACTGGGGACGCCGGACCGTCCATCCGTTCCCCTTCTCCGACCAGGACGCGGTCAGCGCGTCGTTACCGGTCCGGGCCACGACCCGGATCTGCCTCGACTCACGGGTCCTCACCTCGGCCCTCTTCGGCCTCAGGGCCGCCGGGTTCTTCGGCGCGGTGCGCCGGCTGAGCGCGGAGTCGGCGTTCGTCTCGGCCTTCTCCCGCCTCCGGCTCGGATCGGACCGATTCGTCGTCCACGTGACCGCGTCGGACAACCGTGGGAACGCGGTGTCGAGCACCGTCATGGGCCGTGACGTCTGCCGCGCCACCGGGCTCGTGACCGCGCGGGTGGCCCGCATCCTGTGTACCGCTTCGGTCCCTCCCGGCGTCCTGCACATCGACCGGCTCCGGCCGGCCGGAGCCCTTCTCGACGAACTCGGCGAATACCTGCTGGCCGTGGAACACCAGCCGGCGTACTGATGGGAAACGATCTCATGGGAACCCCCAACATCGGGCAGGCGAACGCGTGGAACGGACCCGAGGGAGCTCATTGGGCCGATCACCAGGACCGCATGGTCGGCGGGAACACCGCGTTGCACCGGCTGCTGTTCGGGGCCGCGGCTATCGCCGAGACGGATCGTGTGCTCGACATCGGATGCGGCGCGGGCGAGACCACGATCATCGCGGCGGGTCTGGCGGCCCGCGGGGAGGTCGTCGGCGTCGATCTCTCCCGGCCGATGCTGGAGCGGGCCCGTGCCGACCAGGCCAGGTGGGGCTTTCCCCACCTGCGGTTCGAGGAAGGAGACGCCCAGATCCATCCGTTCCCCGGCGACCACTTCGACGTGGCCGTCAGCCAGTTCGGAACCATGTTCTTCGACGATCCGGTCGCCGCCTTCGCCAACATCGGCCGTGCCCTGCGTCCCGGCGGCCGTCTCGTCTTCGTCTGCCCGCAGGAAGCGGCCCGATGCGCCTGGTACACCGTGCCGAGCGTGGTGCTGCTCGGATATCCGCCGGAGCCGCCCGCCGACGCCTTCGCACCCGGGATGTTCTCCCTCGCCGACCGGGCCCGGATCCACCAGGTGCTCGGCGACGCCGGCTTCCGGACCATCACCACGACGGCGGCCGACGTGCCCCTCTACTTCGGCCGGGACGCCGGGGACGCGGCCGACTTCATGGTCGGCACCGGTCCGGTCCGCGCGATCCTCGACCGGGACCCGACCCTGACGGCCGCCACGGCCCGCACCGTTCTGCGGGTCACGCTGGAGCGCTTCACGGGTCCCATAGGGGTCACGCTGGGCGGGGCGTCATGGCTGGTCACCGCTCAGTGGTGAGCCGCCCGGACCGGCCCGTCCGGCTGGCGCCGGTGGAGGTCACCCGCTTGGCCATTCCCCGATCCTAGGGACGTGTGATGCAGTTGCGGGTATGGCGCGAAATCTCATTCTTTCCGGAGGTGTGGCCCACGACTTCGCGGCCACGTCACGCACACTGGCCGAGGTCCTCCTCGAAGCGGGCGTCGAGTCGGAGATCACCGACGACATCGCGGGCGCCCTGTCCGAACCTCCGCAGGTCGACCTGATCACCATCAACGCCATGCGGTGGAAGAACCAGCGTGGTCACTTCGAAGACCAGCGTGACCAGTGGCACCTCCCGCTCAGCGCCGACGCCCGCGCGGTCCTGCTCGACCATCTCGACAAGGGCGGCGGCGTGCTGGCCATGCACACGGCGTCCATCTGCTTCGACGACTGGCAGGGCTGGCCGCGGGTGCTGGGCGCCTCGTGGAAGTGGGGCAAGTCGCACCATCCGCCGATCGGCTGGACCACCGTCCACGTCAACCGCGACCACGTCATCACCGACGGGCTGCGCGACTTCGACGTCGTCGACGAGGTCTACAGCGACCTCGACGTGCTGCCCGACGTCACGCCGCTGGCGACCGCGCTGGGGCAGCCGGTGCTCTGGGCGCGGAACGTCAGAAGGGGTCGGCTCGTGTACGACGCCCTCGGGCACGACACCCGGTCCTACGACTCCCCGATCCACCGCACGCTGCTCTGCCGGGCGGCGCAGTGGTTACTTCGGCAGCCCGTCGGCATCTGCGAGTAGCCGGGCCGACTCCGACTCCTCGGCCAGGCGGCGCACGACGTCCAGGACCCGGCCGTAGAGCACGGTCCCGATCACGTGGGCCTCGATCGCGGTCTCGCGGGGGCCGTCGAACGGGATGCGCGACATCTCGTGGTCGCGCACCAGGCCGCCGACCGCGGCGGCGTAGGGGCGCAGGTCGGGCAGGGTGACCTTCTGGTCGAGGCGGCGGAGGGTGACGATGGTCTGGGCGAGTTCGTCGCGGCCGGGGGCCGAGGGGGCGACCCGCCAGCCGCGTTCGCGGATGAGCTCGTCGACCATGGCGCGGGCGTCGGCCCACTCCTCGGTGTCCTCGGGTTCGGTCTTCGGCGAGAGCGCGTAGTGGGCGGTGCCGAGCATCTCGTGGACGCCCTTCGACTCGTCGTCGACCGCCTCGATCACGGCCCTGATGGAGGAGATGGGCAGTTTGCCCACTTCGAGGAGGGCCCTGATCAGGCGGAGCCGCCGCACGTGGGGGGCGCCGTACACCGAACGGGTCGCGGAGACCTGTTCGCCCGGCGGCAGGAGCCCTTCCCGCAGGTAGTACTTGATCGTCGGGATGGGCACGCCGGTCGCTTCGCTGAGCTGGGAGATGCGCACGCTGGATATGCTAGCTATCCAACCGGCCCACTCCGGCGAGCCCGACCGCTCCGCCCGCCGCCATCGACGCTGCCGGCGCGGCTGAGTCGTCGGGACGCCAGTCGGCGATCTCGACCAGTCCCGGCTCGTCGAGGGTGAAGCCGTCGAACAGCGCCAGCACCTCGTCGTGGGTGCGGAAGGCGAGGCCGCCGGCCGAGCTCTTCGAGTAGATCTCCCGGCCCGCAGCCAGGTCGTCGCCGTCGGCGTCGCCGGGGCTCATGTGGGAGATGACCAGGTGGCTGCCGGGGGCCAGGGCGTCGCGGAAGCCGGCGACGTGCCGCCTGACCTCCTCGTCGTCGGTGAGGAAGTGCAGCACCGCGACCATCAGGACCGCGACCGGCTGGGAGAGGTCGAGGTGGGCGCGCACCTCGGGGTCGCCGAGGATCCAGCCGGGCTCGCGCAGGTCGCCCTCGGCCACGATGACGTTCGGGTGGTCGGCCAGGATCGCGCGGGCGTGGACCAGCACCATGGGGTCGTTGTCGACGTACACGACCCGGCAGTCGGGCGCGTGCCGGAGGGCGACCTCGTGGACGTTGTCGCGGGTGGGCAAGCCTGCGCCGACGTCGAGGAACTGGCGCACACCCTGATCGATCAGGTGGCGGACCGCCCGGCCCAGGAACTCGCGGTTGGCCCGAGCCAGTTCCTTCGCGTCGGGCGAGATCGCGTTGATCGCCTCCGCGGCCTCGCGGTCGACGGCGAAATGGTCTTTGCCGCCCAGGAAGTAGTCGTACATCCGGGCCACACTCGGCGTGAGAGGGTCGACGCCGGGGGGTGCCTTTTCGAGGGTCACGCCGCGATCCTAAACCGCATCAGACTCACCGGTATGCCGAAATATCGGATCACCGCTACCGGCACTTGAGTGTGAAATCGTCCGGGATTAGCGTGATTTGTGCCCGCCGGGACGGATCGCGCCCCGCCCCGGTGGGCCTCTATGAATTGGTGTGGAATGTCACTATTGAGCCACTTAAGGTCCGGGCAGCGCCGGAACACCGGTAGCTTTCCTACCCGTGCGCCCACCACGACGCGGCGACCAGCTCGGCCACGAGCGTCTCCGTGAAGAGCGCGACGCCGGGATCGTCGTCATGCCGGTAACGCACGCTCCCGGCCTGCCCGGCGACCTCGCCGCCGACGGTGACGACCGTGGAGCCCCGTTCCCTGACCCACTCCATCGCCTGCTCGTCGTAGGGCGACCCGGGGAACAGCAGCGCGCGGTAGTCGTAGGTCTTGGTGAGGTAGACGTCGACATGGGCCCAGTCGCCGGTCTCGCAGGCGGTGGCCTGGCGGCGCGGCCCCTCGCGCACCATCAGCGCCGACTGGTCGGCCGACGACAGTCGCTCGACGGGGGCGATCGTGTAGACGCCGTGGGGACCGTCGAGCAGCTCCAGGACGCCCGGCAGCCACTCGCCGCGCCGGTCGAGCAGGTCCTGCGTCGCCTCGGCGGCCCGTCTGACCAGCGCCCCTCCCGCGCTGCGGTCGATCAGGGCCAGCAGCAGGGCGAGGGTGTGCTGGAAGGTCCGGCACGCCACCCCGCCCTCCTCGGGGCCGGCCAGCATCGGGATGACGTGGTCGGCGCCCTCGGTGATCGCCGAGCCCTCCTTGTTGGTGAGCGCGGCCACGAACGACACGCCCCGGTGCCGGGCGACCGCGTCGAGGGTCTCGCGGCTGCCCCCGGTGGCGGAGATCGCCACGACCAGGGTCGCCGGGTCGGGCGGGTAGCCCAGGCCCGCCGAGGCGTAGTCGGCCACCGCGTCGACCCCGAGGGCGCGCAGGCGCAGGGCGGCGACGCGGGCGGCGTACCGGGAACTGCCCATGCCCAGGAACAGCACCCGCCGCACGGTGTCGGGGACGCCGTCGAACAGGCCGCCCGCGTCGAGCGCGGCGGCCAGCCGATCGAGCGACTCGGGCTTCTTGAGCAGGTCGTCGAGGAACTTTCCGGCGTCCATTCCAGCAGCCTCTCAGAACCAGGTCCGCAGCACGCCCATGGGGGCGTAGCGCCAGCGCTCCAGGAACCGGCCCGCGTAGATGAGCTCCCGGCACAACTGCTCGGCCTCGAACGGCCGCAGCAGCGACCGGTCGAGCAGGTCGCCGCGGCCCGCCTCCTCCAACCGCCTCGTGTACGCCTGCTCCAGCCCCTCGCGCGCCCCCCACACCCAGGCCGAGATCGCCTGGGGGTCGGCGCCGCGCCGCTTGATCGCCACCTGCCCGGCGTTCTCGACGCTGATCACGAGCTGGGCCAGGTCGCGCGCGGCCGGCTGGTAGGGCGAGGCGTCCGGCACGGTCGGGTTGCCGTCGAAGTCGATCAGCGAGAAGCCGCCCTCCCATTCGATGATCTGGCCCACGTGCAGATCACCGTGGACGCGCATGACCGGGGTCTCCCCGGCGACCTGCAACGGCGCGAGCTCGCGCCGCAGGTCGGCGACGTGGTCGGCCAGCCAGGCCGCGTCGGTCTCGTCGGTCGTCAGCGCCAGCGCCTCGTCGAGCGCCCGCGCGGCCCGCGCCGCCCAGCCGTCGGTGACCGGCATCAGGCGCACCGGATCGGCGACGACCTCCGACGGCGTCGCCATCGCCAGGTGGAGATCGGCCGCCAGGACGCCGATCTCCGCCGCGAAGGCGGTCCGGCCGGCGGCAGCCTCCTCGGCGCACCACTCCCAGCCGTCGCGGGCCCCCGGCAGGTACGCCGTGGCCAGCCCGGCCAGCGCCGGCCCGCAGAAGATCGCCGCGTACGGCTCCGCCGTGCGCGTGAACCCCGTCTCGGTCAGGTGGGTCAGCATCTCCAGACCGGGATGCGGGCCCTCCTCCGGATGGGGGAACCACTTCACGATCACCTTCTCGCCCACGACCACCGAACGGTGGGTCTGGTCGACGGTGATCGGACGTTCTCCTGCCGGGAAGTCCGGCAGCGGGCGCATCGCGCGCACCGCGAAGGGCGCCGGTGCGGCGCCCAGGTTCCGGAGGACCTGCTCGGTCACCCCGGGCCCCGCCTCAAGCTGCTCGCCGAGGCGCAGGACGACGTTCCCCGGCAACGCCCAGTCTGCGGACTCCACCGCGCTCTCCTGAATGTCGGTTCAACTGGAAACACAAACTCAGAGCTCACCCCGCGCGGCACAGTCTTGTCTAATTTGATGTCTCCTGCAACACTCGCCAAACATCAGAAGGGGGGCCCGGTATGTCGCGTGGGCGAGGTTCGAACCTCGCGCGGTTGATCTTCCTCGGACCTGGGCTGATCATGTTGACGCTGCTGGCCGTGGTGCCGATGCTGCTCATGCTCAGCACCATGTTCTTCCAGCGCGGTCGTTTCGGTGGCGTGGTGTACGAATTCACCACCGCCAACTTCAGCAGGCTGTTCCAGCCGCTCTACCTGAACGTGATCCAGGACAGCCTGGTCGTCGCGGGCCTGGTGACGGTGCTGGCACTGCTGATCGGCTATCCGACGGCATACGCCATCGCGCAGCTTCCGCCGAAGTGGAAGACGATCGCGCTGCTGGCCGTCATGTTGCCGTTCTGGACGAACTTCCTGATCCGGATGTACGCCTGGACGATCCTGCTCAGCGGTCCGGGACTGGTCAACGAGGCGCTCACCGGCATCGGGTTGATCGACAAGCCGCTCGACCTGCTCTACAACCGGGGCACCGTGGTCGTCGGCCTGCTCTACGGCTATCTGTCGCTGATGATCCTGCCGATCTACTCGGCGGTCGAGCGGCTCGACCCGCGCCTGCGGGAGGCCAGCGCCAACCTGGGCGCCTCTCCGGTCCGCACGTTCTTCAGCGTCACGCTGCCGTTGACGCTGCCGTCCGCGCTGATCGGGGCCGTGCTCGTGTTCGTGCCCAGCTTCGGGAACTTCGTCGTGCCGGAGATCCTCGGCGGCGGAAAGGCGATCATGGTGGGCAACCTGATCCGCGACCAGTTCCTCAAGGCCCGCGACTGGCCCTTCGGCGCCACGATCGCGCTGGTCATGATCGTGGTCACGGTGGTGCTGCTGCTCGCCCAGGCGGTCGTCTCGCGGAGGACCAGAAGTGCGTAAGAAGTCGTCGCGTCTGGTCTACCTGCCGCTGTGGCTGGTCTACCTGTTCTTCTACGTGCCCATCGCGGTCGTGGTCTTCATGTCGTTCAACGCGGGCGACAACCCGTACATCTTCGAGGGCTTCAGCCTCGACTGGTACGGCAAGCTCGCGGGCGACGAGACAATCCTCGAGGGGCTCGGCAACACGCTCATCGTCGCGGTCGGCACCTGCCTGGTCTCGACGGTCGTCGGCACACTCCTCGCCGTCGGCCTGGCCCGGCACACCCGCTCGAAGGTGATCGAGGCCATCGCCACGATGCCGGCCATCCTGCCGGAGCTGATGCTCGCCATCGGCCTGCTCATCTTCTACACGGCGATCGACTTCACGCTCGGCCTGACCTCGATCCTGCTGGCCCACCTGACCTTCGGCATCCCGCTGGTCGCGGTCGTCGTCAGGGTGCGGCTGGCGTCGATGGACACCTCGCTGGAGGAGGCCTCGACCGACCTCGGGGCGAGCCCGCTGCAGACGTTCTTCCGCATCACCCTGCCCGGCCTGGCCCCCGGCATCGCGGCCGGCGCCCTGCTGGCGTTCACCTTCTCGCTCGACGAGTTCGTGCTGGCCTTCTTCTCGGCCGGCCCGACCGACCCGACGCTGCCCATCGTGATCTACTCGATGGTCAGGTTCGGCGTGACCCCCGACATCAACGCCCTGGCCACCCTCCTGCTGACCGTCAGCGTCGTCGCGGTGCTCGCCGTCCAGCGCATGACCCGAATCACGGAGTCCCTCAAATGACACTGCTTTCCATCGAGGGGGTATCCCGGAAGTTCGGGAACGTCACGGCCCTCTCGGACGTCTCGATCGACATCCAGCAGGGGGAGTTCTTCGCGCTGCTCGGCCCGTCGGGCTGCGGCAAGACGACGCTGCTGCGCATCCTGGCCGGGTTCGAGACGCCCGACAGCGGGGGAGTCCGTCTCGACGGCGGCGACCTGCTCAAGCTGGCCCCGCACAAGCGGCCGGTCAACCTGATGTTCCAGTCGTACGCGCTGTTCCCGCACATGACGGTCGCCAAGAACGTCGCCTACGGCCTGGAGCGGGAGAACCTCCCCAGGGCCGAGATCAAGGCCCGCGTGGGCGAGGTGCTGGAGAAGGTCGGCCTGGAGCCGATGGCGAACCGGCGCCCGGCCCAGCTGTCGGGCGGCCAGCAGCAGCGCGTCGCGCTGGCCCGCGCCATCGTCAAGCGCCCCCGCCTGCTGCTCCTGGACGAACCCCTCTCGGCCCTTGACAAGAAGGTCCGCGCCGAGATGCAGCTGGAGCTCAAGCGCCTCCAGCACGAGGTCGGCATCACCTTCGTCGTGGTCACCCACGACCAGGAGGAGGCCATGTCGCTGGCCGACCGCATCGCCGTCATGGACCAGGGCCGGGTCGAGCAGGTCGACGCCCCGGTGACGCTCTACGACCGCCCGCGCACCTACTTCGTGGCCGACTTCATCGGCGCGAACAACCTGTTCACGGGCGCGATCCGCGGCGGCGTCTTCTCGGCCGAGGGCCTCGGCCCGCTGCCGTCGAAGGCGACGACGGCCGACGGCCCGTCGGCCCTGGCGATCCGCCCGGAGCGGGTCAGGCTGACCGAGCCGACGCCGGGCATGGTCCAGGGCGTGGTCGTCGACGTGAGCTTCTACGGCGGCGTCTCCCACATCGCGGTCGAGGTCACCGGCCTGGGCCGCAAGGTCCTGGCCGCGACGCAGGGCTCGGCCCGCATCACGCCGGGGACCGTCGTGGGCGTCACGTGGCGCCCGGAGGACGCGGTCCTCATCGCGAACTGACGAGAGCTTCAGATCTCACCACCGCCGCGTTCCGGCCAGTCCGGGACGCGGCGGCGCCGTTCCGGGCACGGACGCCGACAGGGCGGATGCGCCCCGCCCTGCACGGCCGGGCGCGCGGCGGCGCGTTTCCGCGTAGGGCGGATGCGCCCCGCCCTACGCGGCCGGGCGCGCGGCGGCGCGTTTCCGCGTCTCGCGGATCTGGCCGCCCGGGTCATGCGGGCACGGCCCATCATGGGCCGGGCGTGTCGTCTCCCAGCGGACCGGCGGAGACGTCAGGAGGCGTTCGGGGTCGTGCCCCGGGACGGGCCGCCGCTTCTGGGGCGGGGGGTGCGGGTCGTCTTCGGGCGGGCGGCCGGGATCTCCTTGAGCGGGTGGCCGGTCGACATGCGGGCGAAGTCGAGGATGAGGCCGACCGCCTCGTCGGGGCCGATCGAGTGGTGGCGGGCGATGATGCGGTAGCCGTAGGCGTCTTCGAGGGCGACCAGGTTGCGGGCGATCTGCTCCGAGTCGCCGGCCAGGGTGAAGACCCCCTGGGCCGCGCCGACCTCCAGGATGGTCTGGTACATCGCGACCTGGCGGTCGTAGAGCGTGGTCAGCAGGGTGCCGTAGACGCGGTTGCGGCCGGCCGCGCCGCCGAGCTCGCACAGCAGGCGCACGCCCGCGTCGTCGGGGCCCTCGGGCAGGCCCGAGCGGATCGTGGTGATCAGCTTCTGGGCCGGGTCGGCGATGCCGCTGATCTTCTTGACCCGCTGCTCGTAGAAGCGCTCCATGCCCGCGTGGTGGGCCTCGATCAGCAGGTCGCGCAGATCGGGGTAGTGGTAGAGCACCGCACCCGACGTGAGACCCGCCTCTTCTGCGATCTGGTTCAGATGCACGCCCTCGGCGCCGTGCTGGATCATCGCGCGCCTGGCCGCGTCGATCAGCTCGACCCGCCGGTCTGCCCTGCTCTTTCGCTGAGTCATCGCACCCCGCCCCGTATGGAGGATCTCACAACTAGTGTCGCAGCTCTTGACGTGGTTGCTCGATAAGTATTTGAATCACGATTCAACAAATATCGGTCGGAGGGGATCGTGATTACGGACGCACTGCCGAGGGTCTTCTGGACCGACCGGCCCGCTCCGGCCGCGTATCCGCCGCTGACGGGGACCACGACGGCCGACCTGCTGGTCGTGGGCGGCGGCTTCACCGGCCTCTGGGCTGCTGTGCTGGCCAAACAAGAAAACCCCGCCTGCGACGTCGTTCTGGTCGAAGCCGAACGTATCGCGTTCGGCGCCACCGGCCGCAACGGGGGCTTCATCGCCGACTCGATCACCCACGGCCTGACGCACGGCGCGCACCGCTGGCCTGGGGAGATCGATCTGCTGCTGGCGATCGGCCGCGAGAACCTGGCCGCCATCGCCGATTTCGTGGTCCACCACGACATCGACGCCGACCTGCGGCTGATCGGCAAGACCACGGTCGCGGTTGCGCCCCACCAGGTCACCGAATTGCGGACCGCCGAAAAGCGCCACCGGGACCATGGCGAGGACGCCACATTCCTGGACGCCGACGACATGCGGGTCGACGTCCACTCGCCCACCTACCTGGGCGGGCTGCGGCTGCGCGGCACCGGCGGCCTCGTCGACCCGGTGAAGCTGGCCTGGGGACTGCGCCGCGTCGCCGAGAACCTGGGCGTGCGGATCTACGAGCACACGCCGGTGACCGGCATGGAACGCTCCGGTTCGTCGGTACGCCTGCCCACGCCCCAGGGCCGATTCGACGCCCGCCAGGTGCTCATCGCGACCAACGCGTTCCCGTCGCCGCTCCGCCGGCTGCGCAACTACGTCCTGCCGGTGTGGGACTACGTGCTGGTCACCGAGCCCCTCGACGCCGGACGCCGGGCCTCGCTCGGCTGGGCCGAGGCGCAGGGCATCACCGACGCGGGCAACCAGTTCCACTACTACCGGCTGACCGCCGACGACCGCCTGCTGTTCGGCGGCTACGACGCGGTCTACAACTTCGCGGGCGGCGGCACCGACCAGCGCCCCGCCTCCCACGCCCTGCTCGCCCGCCACCTGCTGGAGACGTTCCCCCAGCTCGAAGGCGTACGGGCGACCCACCGCTGGGGCGGCCTGATCGACTCGACCAGCCGCTTCACCCCGTTCTTCGGCACCGCCCTCGGCGGCCGGGTGGCCTACGCCCTCGGCTACACCGGGCTCGGCGTGGGCGCCTCGCGCTTCGGCGCCCTCGCCGGGCTCGACCTGCTGGCGCGGCGGGAGACGCGGCGTACCGGACTGAAGATGGTGCGCCGCCGCCCGGTGCCGTTCCCGCCCGAGCCCCTCAGGTGGCCGGTGGTCGAGTTCACCCGCCGGGCCCTGGCCCGCGCCGACGCGAACGAGGGCAGACGCGGGCCGTGGCTCCGGGTGCTCGACCGCTTCGGCATCGGTTTCGACAGTTAGAAGACCTGCACATGACGACTCTGATCAACCCCGCGACCGGCCGGGCCATCGAGGACATCCCCGACAGCACCGACGTCCCGGCGAAGGTCGCCCAGGCGCGGGCCGCCTTCGAGCAGTGGCGCGAGGCGACCCCGTCGGAGCGCGCCCGGGTGCTGCTGCGCCTGGCCGACCTGGTCGAACGCGACGCCGACGAGCTGACCCGCCTGGAGGTCGAGGAGACCGGCAAGCCCGCGGCCGTCTTCCGCGACGGCGAACTGCCCTTCGCGGCCGACAACCTGCGCTTCTTCGCCGGCGCGGCCCGCTCGCTCGACGGCACCGGCGCGGGCGTGCTCAGCGCCGGCTACACCTCGGTGCTGATCCGCCGCCCGATCGGCGTGGTCGGCTCGATCGCGCCGTGGAACTTCCCGTTCATCATGGCCGTCTGGAAGGTCGGCCCGGCCATCGCGGCCGGCAACGGCGTGGTCGTCAAGCCCGCCCCGCGCACCCCGCGCACCACGTTGCGCCTGGCCGAGCTGATGGCCGAGGCGGGCGCGCCCGAGGGCCTGCTGGGCGTGGTGACCGGCGGCGGCGACGTCGGCCAGGCCCTGGTGACCGACCCCGGCGTCGACATGGTGAGCGTCACCGGCTCGACCGCGACCGGCAAGGCCGTGATGCGCGGCGCGGTCGACGGCCTGAAGCGCGTCCACCTGGAGCTCGGCGGCAAGGCCCCGGCGCTGGTGTTCGCCGACGCCGACCTGGAGGCCATGGCCTTCGGGGTGACCATGGGGGCCACGTACAACACAGGACAGGACTGCACAGCGGCGACCAGGGTCTACGTGGAGCGATCACGCTACGCGGAGGCCGTGGACGCCCTTGCGGCCGCGCTGGAGAAAGTGCGTCCGGGCGATCCCTGGGCCGAGGGGACCGACATCGGCCCCCTCATCTCCGCCGAGCACCGGGACAGGGTGCACGGCTTCGTCGCGCGGGCGTCGGGCCGGGTCGTCCGTGGGGGCGGCCCGCTCGACGCTCCCGGCTACTACTACCCGCCGACCCTGGTCGCCGACGCCGACCAGTCGTCGGAGATCGTGCAGGGCGAGGTCTTCGGGCCCGTCCTCGTGGCCCTGCCCTTCGACGGCGAGGACGAGGCGGTGCGGCTGGCCAACGACACGCCCTATGGGCTGGCGTCGTCGGTGTGGTCGACCGACGTGTCCCGGGCGCTGCGGGTGTCGCACCGGCTCGACGTGGGGGTGACGTGGGTCAACGACCACCTGCCGATCGCCTCCGAGGCGCCGCACGGCGGGGTGAAGGGGAGCGGGTTCGGCAAGGACATGAGCCAGGAGGCGGTCGGGGAGTACTCGGTGACGAGGCACCTGATGATCAAGCACGCCGCCCCGGCGGCCAGGGACTCCTTCCGCCCGGCCTGAGCGGCGAAAACAAGCGGACAATTTCGGGCGTTCATGGCAACATCCGTCGAATGCCCACGTTCTCCGCATTCGACGGCACCGTCCTGTCCTTCCGCGTCACCGGCCAGGGCGACCCCCTGGTCGTGCTGCCCGGCGGGCCGATGCAGGACGCCGCCTACCTGGGCGACCTCGGCGGCCTGCCGGCCCACCGGCGGCTGGTGACCCTCGACCTGCGCGGCACCGGGAACTCGGCCGCTCCGGCCGATCCCGCGACGTACCGGTGCGACCACCAGGTCGCCGACGTGGAGGCGCTGCGCCTGCACCTGGGGCTCGACCGGATCGACCTGCTGGCCCACTCCGCGGGCGCCAACCTCGCGGTTCTGTACGCCGCCGCGCACCCCGAGTCGGTCGGGAGCCTGGTGCTGGTCACCCCGAGCCTGTTCGCCGTGGGTCTCGACGCGACCGGGGAGGACCGGCTGGCCGTCGCCCGCCTGCGGGCCGGCGAACCCTGGTATCCCGAGGCGATCGAGGCGCTGGAACTGCTCGTCGGCGGGTCCCCGGCCGACTTCGCGCTGGTCACGCCGTTCTTCCACGGCCGCTACGACGCGGCGGCCAGGGCGGCGGTCGAGGGTCCCGCGCGCAACGCGGAGGCGGCCCGGATCTTCGGCTCCGACGGCGCCTACGACCCCGCCGCGACCCGTGCGGCACTCGGCGCACTGGCGGCCCCGGTGCTGCTGTCGGCGGGGAGTACGACGTCAACAGCGTGCCGGCCAAGGTGCGGGAGTTCGCCGCGCTGTTCCCGGCGGCCGACTGCGTCGTGCAGCCGGGGGCCGGGCACTATCCCTGGCTCGACGACCCCGGTGCGTTCGTCGCGACCGTCTCGTCGTGGCCGGCGGCTCAGCCCGACTCGGCGTCGAAGTAGAGCTCCGACGTCACCCGGTACCGGTCGCCCCGGTAGATCGACCGGGTGAACTCCACGATCCGCCCGTTCACGTCGCGCGTCGTGCGCTCGACCAGCAGCGCCGGGAAGTGTTCCGGCACCCCCAGCAGTTCGGCCTCGGTCTCGTCGGTCACCGTCGCCTCGATGGTCTGCACGGCGCTGCGCACGTCGACGCCGAAGCGTTCGCGCAGGACCTTGTAGAACGACCCCGTCTCCATGTCCGCCGGCCGCAGGCCCGCGACCAGCTCATGTGGCAGGTGGAGGCGTTCGATCGCCATCGGGGCGTCGTCGACGACGCGCAGGCGGACCACCCGGAGGACGGGGGTCGCGGGGGCGAGCTGCAGGCGGCTGGTCAGTTGCGGGCCGGCCGGTGACGAGGCGAACTCCAGGATCGCGCTCAGCCATTTCCCCTCGGCGGGCGGCGCGTAGAACGATCCAGTCTGGGTCGCCGACAGCGCCTGGGTGACGCGCTGCGGGCCGGTGAAGGTGCCCCGGCCGTGTTCGCGGACCAGCACGCCCGAGCGCACCAGGTCGTCTATGGCCGCGCGCAGGGTCGGGCGGGAGACGCCCAGTTCCTTGCACAGGTCGCGCTCCGACGGGATGGCCTCGCCGGGTTTCTTGTCGGCCACGTAGTCGAGCAGGAAGTCGCGTACCCGGTCGCGCTTCAGCCCTGCCCGCATGTTGACAGTCACGTCCCAGACCTTACCAGCGTCTTACCAGTTGTCGAATGTAAACACTGAATAACGGGTCTTGACGGGTCTACTGGTTAAGACCACTCTAGCGCCAGCAGGCAGATTGCTTACCAATATCTGACCACTGGGAGAACCAATGGCCCCCCGGTTCCTCGCCGCGGCAGCGGTCCTGGCGCTCGCCGCCGGGCTCACCGCTTGCGGCTCTTCGCCCACAGAAAGCACCACTCCGGAAGCGCCCGCCGCGACCGCGCTCACCGTCTGGATCATGCGCGACAGCATGTCCGACGCCCTGCTCGGCACCTTCGAGCGCGACTTCGAGGCCGCGCACCAAGGGGTCACCCTGGACGTCCAGATCCAGGAGTGGGACGGCATCGGCCAGAAGGTCACCAGCGCCCTGGCCAGCAACGACGCCCCCGACGTGATCGAGGTGGGCAACACCCAGGTCGCCGAGTACGCCGCCAGCGGCGGCGTGAAGGACCTCACCGACAAGGTCACCGAGCTCCAGGGAGCCGACTGGCTGCCCGGCCTCGCCGACCCCGGCAAGATCGACGGCAAGCAGTTCGGCATCCCCTGGTACGCCGCCAACCGCGTCGTCATCTACAACAAGGACCTGTTCGAGAAGGCCGGCGTGACGGCCCCGCCCGCGACGCGGGACGAGTGGATCGACGTGACCACCAAGCTCAACGCCGGCGGCAACCAGGGCATCTACCTGCCGGGCCAGAACTGGTACACGCTGGCCGGGTTCATCTGGGACGAGGGCGGCGACCTGGCCCTCAACGAGGGCGGCACCTGGAAGGGCGGCCTCGACAGCCCGCAGGCGCTGGCCGGCATCGACTTCTACAAGCAGCTCCAGGCGCTCGGGGAAGGCCCGAAGGACTCCGACGAGGCCAACCCGCCGCAGGCCGACGTGTTCGCCAAGGGCAACGTCGCGCAGCTCATCTCCTCGCCCGGCGGCGCGGTGGCGATCGAGAAGGCCAACCCCGAACTGGCCGGCAAGCTCGGCTTCTTCCCGATCCCCGGCAAGACCGCCGACAAGCCCGGCGCCGTCTTCACCGGCGGCAGCGACCTGATCATCCCCGAGGCGTCCAAGAACCCCGATCTCGCGTACGAGGTCATCAAGGCCCTCGCCGGAGAGAAGTTCCAGACGGCGATGGCCACCGAGATGTCCTACGTGCCGAACCGGGTCTCGCTGGGCGGCGTGCTGACCAGCGAGGGCGCGTCGGCGATGGCCAAGGGCGCCGCCAACGGCCACGCCACGCCGAACTCGGCCAACTGGGCGGCGGTCGAGGCCAAGAACGTCATCAAGGAGTACATGACGACCTACCTGACCGGCACGAACGGCCCGGCCGAGGCAGCCAAGGCGTCCCAGGTCATCGCGGACATCCTGAACACCAAGTCCTGACGAGCCCCTGATCTCGGGCCCGCCCGTGCCGGCCGCGTCTCCCACCTCCCGGGGTCGCGCGGACGGGCCCGATCCGTACAGAAAAGGAAGGACTTCCGTGGTCACGCAGGCTCCCGAGCGGCCCGTCGCCGCGGCGGCCCCGCCGCCACCGAGACGGAGGCGCGGCCTCCCGGCCCTGTGGCCGTACCTGCTGGTGATCCCGACCGTCGCCGGCGCCGCCTACCTGCTGTTCTATCCGCTGATCCGCAGTGTGATCATCTCGTTCCAGCACTTCAGGACCGGTGAGCTCATCAGGGGCGGGGCCGCGTTCGTGGGGCTGGAGAACTACCACGAGGCGCTCGGCTCGGCCGAGTTCTGGGCGGTCGTGAGAAGGACCCTGGTCTGGACGGGCGTCAACGTGGTCCTGATCATGGTCATCTCGACCCTGGTCGCCCTGATGGTCGCCCGGCTTGGCAAGCGGTTGCGGCTCGCGGTCCTGGCGGGGCTGGTGCTGACCTGGGCGACGCCCGTCCTGGCGGCCACCACGATCTTCCAGTGGCTGTTCCAGTCGAAGCTCGGAGTGGTCAACTGGTTGCTGACCAGTGTCGGTTTCACCCAGTTCGACGGCTACACGTGGTTCGCGAACGGGACCGCCACGTTCGCCATCATGGTGCTGCTCGTCGTCTGGCAGTCGGTGCCGTTCGCGGCGCTGACCCTGTACGCCGGCCTGACCACCATCCCGCAGGAGCTGTTCGAGGCGGCCCGCATCGACGGCGCGACCGGCTGGCAGGTCTTCCGCGACGTCACCTTCCCGATGCTCCGCCCGCTGTTCGGCCTCATCACCTCACTGGAGATCATCTGGGTCTTCAAGTGCTTCGCCCAGATCTGGGCGATCAGCCAGGGCGGCCCGGACGGCGCGACCACCACGCTGCCCGTGTACGCCTACCAAGTCGCCCAGTCGCTGCACAAATACGACCTCGGCTCGGCCATCTCGACCCTGACCGTGCTGATCCTGCTGGTCGTGCTCGTCCCGCACCTGCGCCGCATGTACAAGCACGAGGGAGCGGACAAATGACGATCAGGCGCCTCCCCATCACGCTCGCCGCCCTGTCGGTGCTGGTCGTCTCGGTCTTCCCCGTCTACTGGATGGTCGTCACGGCGTTCAAGCCCACCCGCGACATCCAGGCCGACACCCCGCAGTTCCTCCCGCTCCATCCGACGCTCGACCACTTCGCGACCGCGATCGGCTCCGACGGCTTCGCGCTGTTCTGGCGCAACTCGCTGCTGGTGTCGCTCGGCGCGGTCGTGTTCAGCCTGATCGTGGCGCTGCTGGCGGCGTTCGCGGTGGCCCGGATGCGGTGGCGGGGCCGCAAGGCGTTCATCCTCATGGTGTTCATCGCGCAGATGGCCCCGTGGGAGGCGCTGCTGATCCCGATGTTCATCATCGCCCGCGACACCGGCATGCTCGACAAGCTCTCCATGCTGACGCTCATCTACTTCATGAGCACGCTGCCCTTCACGATCGTCACCCTGCGCGGCTTCCTCGCGGCCATCCCGGAGGAACTGGAGGAGGCCGCCCAGATGGACGGCGCCAGCCGGTCGGCCGCGTTCCGCAAGGTCGTGCTCCCGCTGCTCGCGCCGGGCCTGATGTCGACGTCGTTGTTCGGCTTCATCACCGCCTGGAACGAGTTCGCCTTCGCCAACGCGCTCATCATCAAGAACCAGGACGACCGCACGCTCCCCGTCTGGTTGTCGTCCTTCTCCAACGTCTTCGGCACCGACTGGGGCGCCACCATGGCCGCCGCCACGCTCTTCATGCTGCCGGTTCTGCTGATCTTCCTGATCCTCCAGCGCCGGGTGACCTCCGGGATCATCGCCGGCGCGGTCAAGGGCTGAGAAAGGAAACCCAACGTGATCATTCCGCGGCCACGTGACCTGGCCGTCCTCGGGGGCTCCGTCACGTTCTCCGAGGATCTCGTCCGGCACAGACCCGATCCGGGCCTGCCGGAGGAGGGCTACCGCCTGACCGTCGGCGAGGGCGGCATCGAGCTGGCGTCCGGGGGGCCCGCCGGGGCCTACTACGGACGGCAGACGCTCCGCCAGCTCGGCGAGCGGCTCCCGGAGGGGGTGATCGAGGACGCGCCCCGGTTCGGGTGGCGCGGGGTGATGCTCGACGTGGCGCGGCACTTCATGCCGAAGGCGTTCATCCTGCGGCTGATCGACCTGATCGCCGAGCTGAAGCTGAACGTGCTGCACCTGCACCTCACCGACGACCAGGGCTGGCGGCTGGAGATCCGGCGCTACCCGCGTCTCACCGAGGTTTCGGGCGACCACTACACCCACGAGGACATCCGGGAGATCGTCCGGTACGCGCAGGAGCGGTTCGTGCGCGTCGTCCCGGAGATCGGCCTGCCGGGGCACGTGCAGGCGGCGCTGGCCGCCTACCCGGAACTGGGCAACGACCCGGCGCGGTCCTACGACGTCTGGTCGAGCTGGGGGATCAGCGAGCACACCCTCAACCTGGAAGAGGACACCATCGCCTTCTTCCACCACGTGCTCGACGAGGTCTGCGACCTGTTCCCCGGCGAGTACGTCCACGTCGGCGGCGACGAGTGCCGCAACACCGAATGGGAGGACACCCCGCGCGCCCAGGAGCGCATCCGCGAACTCGGCCTGCCGGGCGCGCACGCGTGCCGGGCCTGGATCACCGCCCGGATGGCCGAGCACCTGGCGAAGAAGGACCGCAAACTCGTCTACTGGTACGAGAAGCCCGACGGCCCTCCCGGCGCCACCACCATGACCTGGCTCGACGAGGAGAGCGGCGAGCTGGCCGCCCTCGAAGGCCGCGACGTCGTGCTGGCCCCGCACCTGCGCACCTACCTCGACTACCCGCCCGAGCAGCAGGCCGGCCCGTTCTTCCCCGACCGGGTGTTGTCGTTGTCGAACACCTACCACTTCGTCCCCCCGTCGGCGCCGGGGATCATCGGCGTCCAGGCGCAGCTCTGGACCGAGTACATGCCGACCCCGGCCGACGTCGAACGCCAGGCCTTCCCCCGGCTGCTGGCCTTCGCCGAGGTCGCCTGGGGTTCGGCGGACGACTACTCCGACTTCCTGCGCCGTCTCGACCCCCACCTGTCCCGCCTGGCCGCGCAAGGCGTCTCGGTGGGTCCGCTCATCCCGTAACGAAAGGACAGATGTGTCCAGCAAGAAGTGGTTAGCCGGCGGACTGACGTCCGCCCTCGCCCTCATCGGCCTGGTGGCGCTGCCCGCCGAGGCCGCCACCGCCGTCAAGGTCCAGTACAAGACCAGCGCGTCGGGCGCCCAGGCCGACCAGGTCGAACCCTGGCTGAACCTGGTCAACACCGGCACCACCGCCGTGGCGCTGAACACCGTCAAGATCCGCTACTACTTCAAGGCCGACTCGGCCTCGCAGCAGTACCGCTTCGCCTGCTCGTGGGCGGTCGTCGGCTGCTCGACGGTCACCGGCACCTTCGGCACGATCTCTCCCGGTACGGCCACCGCCGACCGCTACCTGGAGATCGGCTTCACCGGCGGGTCGCTCGCCCCGGGCGCCTCGACCAGCGACATGCAGCTGCGCTTCTACCGGGCCGACTGGCAGCGCATCACCCAGAGCGACGACTACTCGTTCGGCGCGCAGAGCTCCTACGCCGACTGGAACAAGATCACCGTCTACCAGTCGGGCGCCCTGCTGTGGGGCAACGCCCCGGCCGGCGGCAACCCCAGCCCGTCGCCGTCGCCCTCGCCGTCGCCGTCGGGTTCGCCCAACAACCCGGGCGGCAACAACGGCGTCGTCTTCGACGACTTCAGCTACAGCTCCCACACCGACCCGAACATCACCGCGCACAACTGGACGATCCGCACCAACCAGGGCGGCCCCGGCATCCCCGGCGCGACCTGGCCGGCGTCCAACGTCACCTTCCCGACCGTGAGCGGCGCCAACAAGGCGCTCCAGCTCAAGTCGGTCACCGACGGCACCTCGTCGGGCACCCAGCAGTCGGAGGTGCTGCACCAGCGCAAGTTCCTGGAGGGCACCTACGCCGCGCGGGTCTTCTTCACCGACACCCCCACGACCGGCCCCGACGGCGACCACATCGTGCAGACCTTCTTCACGATCACCCCGCTCAACCAGGACCTCGACCCCAACTACAGCGAGCAGGACTTCGAGTACCTCCCCAACGGCGGCTGGGGTGAGCCCGCGAACATCATGTACGCCACCTCGTGGGAGACCTACCGCAACGAGCCCTGGCTCGCGGTCAACACCCACACCGCCAACCGCATCAGCTACGCGGGCTGGCACGACCTGGTCCTCCAGGTCTCCGGCGGCGAGATCAAGTACTACATCGACGGGCAGCTGTTCGCCACCCACGGCGGCGACTACTACCCGGAGACCGTGCAGTCGGTGAACTTCAACCTGTGGTTCATCAGCGGCGGCCTCGTCGGCAGCAGCACCCAGCGTCAGTGGATCCAGCAGGTCGACTGGTTCTACCACGCCAAGAACGAGGTGGTCGCGCCCGCCACCGTCATCCAGCGCGTGAACACCTACCGCACCGCGGGCACGAGCTGGGTCGACACCGTCCCGGCGAGCTGACCCTCCCCGGCTGACGACGGCTCGCGCGCATTCGGGGCGCGCGAGCCGTTCGGCCTATCCGGGCAGCTGCCCCGGCTCGTCGACGACGCCCGTCGCGACCACGGCGCTGACGAATTCGGTTCCGGCCCGCATCAACCTCGTGCCGATGAGTTCGTTCTTGAACCGCTCCACCCGCCGGCCGATGAACTCGTAGGTCGTGTCGTCGAAGATGAGATACGACCGCGTCGTCACCTGGCCGTTCAGGTCGCGCCGGACGCCGGAACCGGGCACGTCCCCCTCGAAGGCGACGCCGATGCCGGTCCGCCCCGCCGCGTCCCGCACGTCGGCGTCGACCCGCACGCCCGGGATCTCGGCCAGCGCCCGGAACATCGCCCCCCTCAGCTTGGGCGGCAGCGGAACCTCCTGGTAGAGGAAGACCGAGAACACCCGGAAGGCCCGCGCGTCCTCATGCTCGCCGTCGGCTTTCCAGACCGGGTCGTTCTGCACGCGGTCCAGCAGCCGGGCCGGGTCGGTGGCCAGCTCGGCGAACTCGGCCGCGAACTCGCGCGGGGTGAGCTGGTCGTCGCCGGGTTCCGGCTCGATGGCCTGGTGCTCCATTCCGCCCTGCGCGCGGCGGGAGGACTGCGCCGTGCCGTCGAATCGGTGCCAGTACTCCTCGGCGACCGGCGCGGGGTCGTCGCCGTTCTGAACGAGGAGCTTCCAGTACATCCACTGGTCGTCTCGCGCCGCCGGGACGGGCGCGCCCCGCTCAGCCACCCGCGCGGCCCGCCGCAGCACCACCTCCGCGTTCATCTGCCGGATCCCCGCGGTGACGACCGGCCGGGCCGTCGTCGGCGCGTCCGGGACCGGCGCGCCGACGCCGCCTGCCACCACGACGGCGACGCCCGTCGCGGCGGCCATCAGGAACAGGGGCGGCGCGAGCCGGGCGCGGCGGCGGCGCAGCGCGCGGGCGCGCAGGGCGTCGAGCCGGTCGAGGCCGGGCTCGGGGGCGTCGGCCCGCAGGCCGCCCAGCAGCTTCAGGTCATCCACGGCTGGCCTCCTCTTGGACGGCGGACGGGTCGCTCCCACCCAGGGCCGCGCGGGTCTTGCGCCGGGCCCGGTGGAGGCGCGAGCGCACCGTGCCGACGGGGATGGCCAGGGCCCGCGCCACCTCGTCGTAGCTGAAGTCGGCCCAGGCGACCAGCAGCAGGACCTCGCGGTCGCCCGGCGACAGCACCGCCAGCGCCTCGGCCAGCTCCCGGTGCAGCGCCGAGGCCGACACCTGGGCCTCAACCCGGTCGGCGTAGCTCTCGGCGACCTCGTCGACGCCCGTCCGGGCCAGCGCCCGATAGGCCCTGACCTCGGCCCGGCGATGCCGCCCGACGAGGTTAGCGGCGATCCCGTAGAGCCACGGGCGGGCGTCGCGGTGGGCGGTGTCGTAACGCCCGAGGCGGCGGAAGGCTGTCAGGAACGTCTCGGCCACGACGTCGTCGGCCAGCGTGTCGCCGAGCCGGCGGAGCACGTAGCGGTGCAGCGCGGGCGCGTGCCGGTCGAACAGGACGGAGAAGGCGGCGGGATCGCGCCGGGCACGGTCGATCACCGCCGCGTCGTCGGGGACATGGGTGACCAAGCGGGCGCTCCGTTCCTAGGGATCGATCACCCTGCACTCACCCGATGGGTTCCATCGGGTTCACGCTCAGCCGTTCCCCGGCACGTTCTTCAGCGCCTCGCGCCGCGACAGCCCGCTCAGCCCCTGGTGCTCGACGTAGCGCACGACCTCGCGCGGGTCGGTCTTGGCGTACTCGCGCAGCGCCCAGCCGATCGCCTTGCGGGCGAAGAAGTCGGTGTCGGACAGGCTCGGCTCGATGCACGCGTAGAGCAGCGCGCTGTCGGTGTGCTCCTTGAAGGTGTTCTGCGACAGGATCGCGGTGCGGCGTTTCCACAGGTCGGGGCCGTGGGCCCACTCGAGCATCGTCGGGCGCATCGTCTCGGGGAACTGCCGCAGCAGGCCGCCCACGCGGTGGACGGCCAGTTCGTCGACCAGGTCCCACCAGGCGCCGGTGACGATCATCTCCTCGTACATGGGCAGGGTGTAGAGGGTCTGCCACGGGCGGTAGAAGCGGAAGCCCGTCAGGTCGACCGCCGCGTAGCGCTCCTCGCGGTACTTGGCCTCGCGCCACAGTTCGAGCACGGCCCGCCGCCACACCGGCGCGGAGTCGAGCCGGTGGTCGGCGAACACCTTCTTCAGCGCCAGCCGGCGCGGGCCGCTCTGCACGCCGAGGAACGGCATCTCCGACTTCATGTACGCCCGCATGACCGGCGCCTTCTCCGGGTCGGCGAGGTCGCCGAGAGCGGCCCGGACCGCGTCGACGAGGCTCATCCCGGCTGGCCGGTCGGCTCTCCGGTCGCCAGGCCGTCGAACAGGACCGTGATGTAGTGGTCGGCCAGCGCGGTGGTGTTGAGCCGCCCGCCCGGACGGAACCAGCGCACCGCCACCCAGATCGAGTCGCGGAGCATGCGGTAGGTCAGCTTCGGGTCGACGTCGGCCCGTAGCTCGCCGGTGGCCTGGCCCTTCTTGATCTGCTCCATCCACATGCGCTCGATCTCGTCTTCGGCCTTCACGAGGTAGTCGAAGCGGTGGTGCTCCAGCGAACGCAGGTAGTTCCAGTCGTTCTGCATCACGGTGATCGCGGCCCGGTGGGGTTCGAGCGTGGCGAAGCCGGTGCGGACCATCTGGGCCAGCACCTCGGCCGGGCCCTTCCCCGAGTCGAGGATCACCCGGTAGCGCGCGGTCAGGTCGTCGAGGAACGTGCGCAGGACCTCGTCGACGATCGACTCCTTGGAGTCGAAGTGGTGGTAGAGGCTGCCGGACAGGATCCCGGCCTCGTCGGCGATGTTCCGGACGGTGGTGGCCTGGAAGCCCTTGCGCGCGAACAGTTCAGCCGCCAGTTTGACCAGGTGGTCGCGGCGCTCCGAGGCGGTCACCCCGTGGGTTCTGCGCGCCGTCGCGGTGCTCTTGCGCTGGTTCACCCACCCATTATGGTCCGTTGTCGCCGACGGACCATTCAGAGCGCGGAATCGGCGATGATCGAGGATGGCGAAAATCAAATTCCCGTTCACGCTGGGCGTCGCCTCGGGGGAGCCCGCGCCCGACGGTGTGATCATCTGGACCCGGCTCGCCCCCGACCCCCTGAACGGCGGCGGCATGCCCGCGAGCGCGTTCGACGTGCGGTGGGAGGTGGCCGAGGACGACACGTTCGCGAAGCTCACGGCCTCGGGCACGACCAGGGCCCAGCCTTCGGGCGCGCACAGCGTGCACGTCAAGGTCACCGGCTTACGCCCCGCTTCGGTGTACTTCTACCGCTTCCGCGCCGACGGCCACACCTCGCGCGTGGGCCGTACGAAGACCGCGCCCGCGCCCGACTCGACGGCGCCGCTGAGAATCGCGGTGGCGAGCTGCCAGCGCTACGAGCACGGCCACTTCACCGCCTACCGGCACCTGGTCGCCGACGACCCCGACGTCGTCCTGCACCTGGGCGACTACATCTACGAGTACGGCAAGCCCGCCGTCCCCGAACCGGGCCGCTACGTCAGGCCGCTGAAGGACTCGACCGCCGCCTGCGTCACCCTCAACGCCTACCGCGAGCGCTACGCCCTCTACAAGCTCGACCCCGACCTGCAGGCCGCCCACGCCGCCGCGCCCTGGATCACCATCCCCGACGACCACGAGGTGGTGAACAACTACGGCGGCCGCACCGCCGACCCGAAGCGCAGGAAGGCCGCCTACCAGGCCAACGCCGAGCACCTGCCCTACCGCGTCAAGCCGTCCGGCGACGCGATGCAGTACTACCGCAGCCGCCCGTTCGGCCGGGTGCTCGACCTGCTGGTGGCCGACGCGCGGCAGTACCGCGTGGCGGGCGACATCCTCGGCCCGGCGCAGACGACGTGGCTGCTCGACAAGCTGAAGAACTCGACCGCCCGCTGGACGGTGCTGGCCCAGGCGCTGTTCTTCGCGCCGCGCAACCCGCCGAGCACCGACGCCTGGGACGCCTACCCGCAGAGCCGCAAGAAGGTCCTCGACGCCGCGCCGGAGAACTTCGTGGTGCTGAGCGGCGACGTCCACAACGCCTGGGCGGCCCGTCTTGACAGGGGCGTGGAATTCGTCGCGACGTCCATCAGCAGCGCGCCGCCGGCCGTGCGCGACGACGCGCTGGAGCGCAACCCGCACCTCGCGTTCTTCGACGGGCGGCGCGGCTACCTGGTCGCGAACGTCTCGATGGAGGAGTTCACCGCCGACTACCGCGCCGTCTCCTTCGTCGACCGGCCCGGCGCCCCGGTGTCCACGGCGGCCTCCTTCCGTGCCGTCGGTAACAAGCTCGAACGAATCGACTTGTGAAATTGCAGGTAAGACCTCTAGCGAATAGGAAACTTTCCTATTAGATTTCGGGCATGCCCAAGTGCGGTGCCGCATGACGCGAAGCACGGAGCTGCTGCGTCTGGCTGATTCGGTCATCCTCCCCGGCTTCGTCGGGACCTCGCCCCCCGACTGGTTGCGCCGGCGTCTCGCCGACGGCCTCGCCGGAGTGGTCTTGTTCTCCCGGAACGTCGACACGCCGGACCAGCTCGCGGCCCTCACGGCCGCCCTGCGCGCGGAGAACCCCGCGCTGCTGGTCGGCATCGACGAGGAGGCGGGCGACGTCACCCGGCTGGAGGCCCGGACGGGCAGCTCCCGCCCCGGCAACTACGCCCTCGGCGTGGTCGACGACGTGCATCTCACCGAGGAGGTGGCCAGGGACGTCGGACACGACCTGGCCGCCGCCGGGGTGACGATCAACTTCGCCCCGGCCGCCGACGTCAACTCCAACCCCGACAACCCGGTGATCGGGCTGCGCTCCTTCGGCGCCGACCCGGGCCTGGTGGCCCGCCACACGGCGGCCTGGATCAGAGGGCTGCAGTCGGCCGGCGTGGCGGCCTGCGCCAAGCACTTCCCGGGCCATGGGGACACCGCCGTCGACTCCCACCACGGCCTCCCCGTGGTCGCGGTCAGCCGCGAGGAACTCCACGAGGTGGAGCTGTGGCCGTTCCGCGCCGCCATCGAGGAGGGCGTGCGGGCCATCATGACGGGGCACCTGGTCGTGCCGGCGTACGACGAGACGATGCCGGCCACCCTGAGCCCGCGCATCCTCACCGACCTGCTCCGGGGCGAGCTCGGCTTCGACGGCGTGGTGATCACCGACGCCATCGAGATGGCCGCCGTCGCGGCGGTCTACGGCATCGGCGGGGCCGCCGCCCGCGCGGTGGCGGCCGGGGCCGACTCGATCTGCGTCGGCGGCGAGCACGCCGACGAGGCGACCTTCGACCACATCCGCGAGGCCATCGCCGACGCCGTCGTGAGCGGCCTGCTGCCGGAGTCCCGGCTGCACGAGGCGTGCGCCCGCGTCGCCAAGCTGGCCGCCTGGCGTCTTCCGCTCCAGGACCGCGTGCTGAACGGCGGCCCGGTCGGCCTGGCCGCCGCCCGCCGCGCGATCAGGGTCGTCCACCACGACGGCGCCCGCCTGCCGCTCAGCACCGCCCCGCACGTCGTCGAACTGTCGCCCGACACCAACCTGGCCATCGACAAGGGCCAGCCGTGGGGCGTCGGCGAGCCGTTGGGAGCGCTCCTCCCGGGCACCACGGTGACCCGCCTCGGCGAGGCCGAACTGGCCGACGGCGTGCCCGCCGACCTGCTCGACCGGGCCGCCGACCGCCCGCTGGTCGTGGTCGTGCGCGACGCCCACCGCCACGCCTGGCAGATGGACGCCCTCGGCCACATGCTGGCCGCCCGCCCCGACGGCGTGGTGGTCGAGATGGGCCTGCCGGGACGCACCGACCTGGGCGCCGTGCACATCGCGACACACGGCGCGTCGCGGGTCTGCGGCCAGGCGGCGGCCGAGACCTTGACCGGCCGATTGCCGTGAAATCCCCATAAGCAACGGCCTCGCGGGCGCAGCCGCGGGGCCGTTTCCATTTCCAGACCAAAATTCTGATCACAGAGTGCTATCAAACAACTACGCAGAGCTATATGCTCGGCAGTGCTTTGACCGGCCAGTCAAACAGACCGTCAAGGAAAGCGCGAGAAGGAGCCGTAGTGATCAAGAAGATCTGCGTGACCAGTGCGATGCTCGCGGCCGCCGCGGGTGCGAGCCTCATCGCCACCCCGGCCCACGCCGACACGTGGTCCGACAACTGGAGCGCGAACATCGGTTCGGCTCAGTCGGGCAACAACTTCGGCTGGGTCGCGGCGCGCAACGCCGGCTCCGGCCGTTCGACGAACGTCAACACCATCAACGGCATCTCCGCTACCGCCACTGGCGGCAGCGTGACCGTGGTCTACATCTTCAAGTAAACCGCGGTCGCGTCCCCAGCACTCACCCCACCCGAAGGAGAGAACATGTTCAAGAAGCTCGCCGTGACCGGTGCCGTCGTCGCCGCCTGTGGCGCGACCCTGCTGGCCGCCGCCCCCGCCCACGCCGACACCTGGATCAGCAACGGCAGCGTGAACCGCGGCTCCGCCCAGTCGGGCAACGTGTTCGGCAACGTCGCCGCCACCAACATCGGAAGCGGTTCGTCGACCAACTCCAACACCATCAACGGTGTCTCGGTCACCGCCCGCAACAGCGTGGCGGGCCTCGCCTACCGCTTCGACGACTAGTCGTCGACTCCGGCGCGCGCCGGGCTCTCCTTCCGGGCCCGGCGCGCGCCGCCGTGCGTTGCGGCCATGATGGGTTCTTGTACGTCATGCCGGGCGCGAGACGCGGGCGGCCGAAGGCCGACCGTGGCTCGCGCTTTGAATCTGCCGCAAAGCGCAAGGGGAAATGTCGATGAAGGCCGCGTATGTCACCTGGGACGGCCCCGATCCGGAACGCGAGACCGTGCTCTCGGCGTGGCTCGCCGAGGGGATCGAGGGCGCACCCGTGCGCTGGGACGACCCCGAGGCCGACTGGTCGGAGTTCGACGCGGCCGTGGTCCGCTCACCGTGGGACTACGTCGGCCGGCGTGACGAGTTCATCGACTGGGCCTGGCGGGCCGAACAGCACACGCGGGTGCTCAACCCGGCGTCGGTGCTGGCCTGGAACACCGACAAGACCTATCTGAAGCACCTGGGCGTGCCGACCGTGCCGACCCACTGGAGCTCGCTCGCCCTGCCCGACTGGGCCGAGTACGTCGTCAAGCCGACCATCTCCGCCGGGGCCCGCGACACCATCCGCACCCCCTCCGCCGAGAAGGCCGCCGCGTTCGCCGCCTCTCTTGAGGCGCAGGGCCGGCCGATCATGGTGCAGCCCTACGTCGAGAGCGTCGAGCACGAGGGCGAGTTGTCCCTCCACTACTTCAACGGCCAGTTCAGCCACGCCGTCAGGCGCACCCCGCTGCTGGTCGCGGGCGTCGGCGACCTCGACGACGCCGGGATCAAGGCCACCCTGCGCGACCCCGACGACGACCAGTTCGACCTGGCCGAGGAGATCCTGGGCAAGGTGGCCGAAACGCTCCTCTACGCCCGCATCGACCTCGTGCGCATGCCCGGCGGCGAGCCGGTGCTGATCGAGCTGGAGCTCACCGAGCCGTTCCTCTACCTCGACGCCGAACTCGAGGCGCCGGGCCTGTTCGCCCGCGCGCTGAAGGAGATGCTCTCCTAACCGTGGGCGGTGATGCCGCCGTCGACCGGGATGACGGTCCCGGTGAGGTAGGAACCGGCCCGTGAGGCCAGGAAGATCGCCGTCCCGGCCATGTCGTCGGGACGGCCGATCCGGCCGAGCGGCACGCTCGCCGCGACCATCTCGCGGGCCTGCGGGTCGTCGAGCACGAACGCCATCATCTTCGAGTCGAACGGCCCGGGGGCGATGGCGTTGACGGTGATCGACTCCTTGGCCAGGCGGTCGGCCAGGTGCCGGGTCAGCATGTGGACCGCCGACTTCGTGGCCGAGTAGGCGTAGCTCTCCATCGGCGGGGTGCGCAGGCCGTCGACCGAGCCGATGTTGATGACCCTGGCCGGGTCGTCGGGGGTCGCGGCCTTCCTGAGCAGCGGCAGGAACCGCTGCGTCAGCGCGAAGACGCCCTTCACGTTGATGTTCCAGAGCTTGTCGAAGGCCGCGTCGGGATAGTCGTCGAGGGGCGCGCCCCAGGCCGCGCCGGCGTTGTTGACCAGCACGTCGAGCCGGTCGTGGCGGGCGGCGACCAGGTCGTACACGGCCTCGACGCCCTCGCGCGTGGACAGGTCGGCCTGGACCGAGCCGCAACCGAGCGCGGCGGCGGCCTCCTCCAGCTGGTCTTTCTTGCGGGCGGTCAGGTAGACGGTCGCGCCGCCGTCGACGAACCCCTGGGCGATCATCCGCCCGATCCCTCGGGATCCGCCGGTCACCACGACGATCTTGCCTTCGACCGAGAAGAGAGTCATGCAGCGAGGGTACCGACCGGTCGGTCTGTGCGAAACGCATGACGGTCTCCCCAGGGCCTCGTGTTAGCCTTGCCCCCATGCAGCGCGCCCATCTGACGACGACGCCGGACTCCGTCCCGGCGCGCTGACCACTGCCTTACTTCGAAGCCCGGGGCGCACCGCCCCGGGCTTCGGTGTGTCGTGTGCGTCCCTTCCTCATCAGGGAGACACGATCATGTACGACCACCGCAGGCTCGGCCGCGAACTCGACCTGTTCGACGGCGATCCGCTCATCGGCGCGGGGTTGCCCTTCTGGCTGCCCGACGGCGCGGCGGTCCGGATGGCGCTGGAGGACTACGTCCGCGACGTCGAGAGACGCAACGGCTACCGGCACGTCTACTCGCCGATCATGGGCAAGCGCGAGCTCTACGAGATCTCCGGCCACTGGGACCACTACCGCGACGACATGTACCCGCCGATGGCGATCGGCGAGGAGCAGGTGGTGCTGCGGCCCAGCCTGTGCCCGCACCACGCGCTGATCTACCGCGCACGCGGGCGCAGCTACCGCGACCTGCCGCTCCGGCTGGCCGAACTCGGCGGCATGTACCGCTCGGAGCTGTCGGGGGTGCTGGGCGGGCTGACCCGCGTGCGCGCCATCCAGCTGAACGACGCGCACATCTTCTGCACCGCCGACCAGGCGGTCGAGGAGGCCCGTGCGGCCCTCGAACTGATCGCCGCCGCCCACGCCGCCATGGGCGTCAAGCCCGTCCGCTACCGGCTCTCACTCCCGGGTTCCTCCGGGAAGTACGTCGCGGTCCCCGGTCTCTGGGAGCGCGCGGGGGAGATGCTGCGCGAGGTGCTGCACGACGTCGACTACGAGGCCGTCGAGGGCGAGGCCGCCTTCTACGGGCCGAAGATCGACATCCAGATCGCCGACAACCTCGGCCGCGAGTCGACCCTGTCGACCGTCCAGATCGACCTCTACCAGCCCGCCCGGTTCGACCTCGAGTACACCGGCTCCGACGGGGCCCGGCACCGGCCCGTCATGGTGCACCGGAGCATCGTCGGGAGCGTGGAGCGGGCCGTCGCCCACCTGATCGAGGTGCACGGCGGCGCGTTCCCGGCCTGGCTCGCCCCGGTGCAGGCGGCGGTGCTGCCCCTCGGCGAGGACGAGGTCGCCTTCGCCGACGAGGTGGTCCGGCGGTGCGCCGATCTCGGGCTGCGCGCCGACCTCGTGGGGCCGGAGAAGGGCGGCCTGGGGGCGCGGATCCGGGAGGCGCGGCTCGTGCCGTACCAGCTGATCGTCGGCTCCCGGGAGGTCGCCGCCGGCGAGGTGTCGATCCGGCTCCGCGACGGCCGCAAACTCGCCGCCCTGCCGGTGGGCGAGGCCCTGGCGAAGATCGCGGAGATCACCTCGCGACGGGAGAGCGGGTTGTGGTGACTAAGCTTTCGCTGACCGCCCATTACTACCGAGGGAACCCGCGATGAGCGACGTGCGTGCCGAGTACGAGGAGCTGAAGGCCAGGGGACTGAAGCTCGACCTGACCCGGGGCAAGCCCGCCTCGGCCCAGCTCGATCTTTCGACCCCGATGCTCTCGCTGCCCGGGACGTCCTACCGCTCCGCCGACGGCACCGACACCCGCAACTACGGCGGCCTCAACGGCCTGGCCGAGCTCCGGGCGCTGTTCAGCGGGTTCCTCCAGGTCCCGGCCTCGCAGCTGATCGTGGGCGGCAACTCCAGCCTCGCCCTCATGCACGACGCGATCGTCCACTGCCTGCTGGGGGTGCCGCTCGGCGCCGCCCGGCGGTGGGCCGACGAGGAGCGGGTGGCCTTCCTGGCGCCCGTACCGGGCTACGACCGGCACTTCGCGCTGTGCGAGCGCTTCGGCATCGAGCTCATCCCGGTCGCGATGACCCCCGCCGGCCCCGACATGGACGAGGTCGAGCGCCTCGTCGCCGCCGACCCGGCGATCAAGGGCATCTGGTGCGTGCCGAAGTACTCCAACCCCGACGGCACGACCTACTCGGCCGAGACCGTCGCGCGGCTGGCCACCATGACCACCGCGGCGCCCGATTTCCGGATCTTCTGGGACAACGCCTACGCCATCCACCACCTCTTCGACCAGGAGGCCGAGCTCGCCGACCTGCTGGCGCTGGCCACCGAGGCCGGCAACGCCAACCGGGTGTTCGTCTTCGGCTCGACGTCGAAGGTGACCCTGGCCGGGTCGGGCGTCTCGTTCTTCGGCGGCTCGCCCGAGACGATCGCCTGGTTCCTCGGCTACATGGGCAAGGGCACGATCGGCGCCGACAAGGTCAACCAGCTGCGCCACGTCGAGTTCCTGCGCGACGAAGACGGCGTGCGCGCCCACATGCGCGCCCACGCCGACCTGATCAGGCCCAAGTTCGAGACCGTCGACCGCATCCTGTCGAAGGAGCTCTCGGGCCTGGCGACCTGGTCGTCGCCGCTCGGCGGCTACTTCATCTCGCTCTCGGTGCCCGAGGGCACGGCCAAGGAGGTCGTGCGCCGCGCCGCCGAGGCCGGCATCGCGCTGACCCCGGCCGGGGCCACCCACCCCTACGGGCAGGACCCGGCCGACTCGGTCATCCGCATCGCCCCCACGTTCCCCGACACGGCGGAGCTGGAGGCGGCCATCAGCGGCCTGGCCGTCTGCGTGCGCCTGGTGGCGGCCGAGCGCGCCTGACCCCGGTGACCGCTCGGTGACTGATAGACATCGAGCATGGCGTTGCATTCCGGACACGCGCACCACAAGCACCCGGCGTCGCGATCGGTCAACCCGGTCACGGCGCTGGGTCTCGACCTGACCGCGCCCACCCACCGGCTGTTCGACACACCGGTGCCCGCCGAGGCGGCGTGGCAGTTCGTCCACGACGAACTGATGCTCGACGGGAACGCCCGGCTCAACCTGGCCACGTTCGTGACGACGTGGATGGAGCCGCAGGCCGCCCGGCTGATGGCCGAGTGCGCCGACAAGAACATGATCGACAAGGACGAGTATCCGCAGACGGCCGAGTTCGAGCGCCGCTGCGTCTGCATCCTGGCCGACCTGTGGAACGCCCCGTCCCCCTCCGACGTGATCGGCACCTCGACGACCGGGTCGAGCGAGGCGTGCATGCTGGCCGGGATGGCCCTGAAACGCCGCTGGTCGGGGCCGGGGAAACCCAACCTGGTCATGGGGGCCAACGTCCAGGTGTGCTGGGAGAAGTTCTGCCGCTACTGGGAGGTCGAGCCCCGGCTCGTGCCCATGTCGGGGGAGCGGTTCCACCTGACCGCCGAGGAGGCGGTCAAGTACTGCGACGAGAACACCATCGGGGTGGTCGCGGTGCTCGGGTCGACGTTCGACGGGTCGTACGAGCCGGTCGCGGAGATCTGCGCGGCCCTCGACGCCCTGCAGGACGCGCGCGGGTGGGACATCCCCGTCCACGTCGACGGGGCCTCGGGCGCGATGATCGCGCCGTTCCTCGACCCGGAGCTGGTGTGGGACTTCCGGCTGCCCCGCGTGGCCTCGATCAACACCTCCGGGCACAAGTACGGACTGGTCTACCCCGGCGTGGGCTGGGTGTTGTGGCGGCACACCTCGTGCCTGCCGGAGGAGCTCATCTTCCGGGTCAACTACCTCGGCGGCAACATGCCGACCTTCGCCCTCAACTTCTCGCGGCCCGGCGCCGAGGTGGTGGCGCAGTACTACAACTTCCTGCGGCTCGGCCGTCAGGGCTACCAGGAGGTCCAGGGCATCTCACGGGCGGTCGCCACCCACCTGGCGCGGAAGATCGCCGACATGGGGGTGTTCCGGCTCATCTCCCGCGGCGACGAACTGCCGGTGTTCGCGTTCACGACGGCCGATTCGGTGACGGCCTTCGACGTGTTCGACGTGTCGCGGCGACTGCGGGAGCGGGGGTGGCTGGTGCCGGCGTACACGTTCCCGAAGGACCGGGAGGACCTGGCGGTGCTGCGCATCGTGGTCCGGAACGGGTTCACCCACGACCTGGCCGATCTGCTGCTGGCCGATCTGGCGCGGGTGCTGCCCGACCTGGAGGCGCAGCCGCATCCGATGCACCGGGAGATGAAGGCGATGGGCTTCCATCACTGACGGCGCAGGACCGTGAGCGTGTCCTCCGTGCTCGCGGCCATGGCGAAGGGGAACCGGTCGAGTTCCAGGCACAGCTCGACGTCGTCGGGGTGCACCCCCAGCCGTACCCCCTCCGCCAGCTCCGCCGCCGCCCGCGACCGCCCCGCCCGGTCGAGGAACTCGGCGGCGTCCGTCTCCGGCTCGACGGCTCTGCGGGCGATGTACTGGGCGCACGCCAGGTCCTCGTCGGCCCGGCCGTCCTCGCCGGTGACCACGAACGTCACGTCGGCACGACCCCGCAGCAGCCGGGCGGTCGCCTCGGCCACGACGAAGCTCGCGCACAACACGAGCGGGGCGTCCCTGACCGCCAGGACGCCGACCGTGCCCGCCGTGGTCTTCTGCACGACGGTCCGGCCGGTGAGGTCGGCCGAGCGGAGCAGGCCGGGTGAGTTGACCAGGTCGAAGCCGGGTGCGGCCGGGCCGTCCTTGAGGGCCAGCCAGCCGGGGTTGGCGGCTTTCAGCGCCAGGGCCTCGTCGAGTGTGCCGGCCAGCACGATCTTCTCCGCCCCACGCGCGAAGGCCCAGGCGGCGACGGTGAAGGCGCGCATGACGTCGACCACGACCGCCACCTGCGGGGTGCCGGTCAGGTCGGGGATGGCGAGGAAACGGGGGTTCATTCCCGTCATGATCGCAGTCAGCCGCAGGCGGAGCTCTCCTCGGGCAGGCGGCCCGCCGCCGCCGCGCTGAGGCGGGCGGCGAACTCGTCGTAGAAGGCGGCGTCGCGGGGGGCGGCGGAGCGCAGGACGGTCAGGGCGCAGGCGCGGAACGTCTCGCTCACCCGGCTGTAGTAGGGGAGTTGGGGGCGCAGCAGTGCGCCGTCCATGGCCTGTCTGACCGTCTGGGCGAAGTCGGCGAACTCGGCGACGAGGGCGTCGGGTTTCTCCGAGTCGCCGCGCAGGCAGGTGAGCGCCTCGGTGAACCGGCGCGACTCGTAGTCGGCCACGTCGTAGGCAGCGGCCAGCACGGGGGCGTAGCTGCCGCAGGCGAACAGTTTCGCCTGGACCTCCGGGGTCGTCAGGTGCTTGATGAGGCTTTCGGCGGCGGGGCGGTTGCGGGCCTTGGGGGAGACGACCAGGACCGAGCCGCCCAGCACGCCGCCCCGGGGCAGCGGGCGGTAGGTGAAGGCGGGCTTGTCGTCGGCGTCGCGGAAGCGGTCGTCGAGCCAGAGGGCGCGGAAGACTGACGGCCAGTGGCGCATGACCAGCGGGGCCGACGGGTGGGCGCTGCGGAAGGCGCGCAGGGTGGCGTTCTCGGAGTGGTCGAGCGAGTCGCCGTCGATCAGGCCGGTCTTCAGCGCGGTCCGCCACGTCTCCAGGCGGGGCTCGACGACCCGGCGCAGTTCCGCGCCGGTCGGGTCGGAGAGCAGCGGCACGACCTCGGGGCCGATCGCCTCGATGAGGTTGACCATCGCGCCCTCGTAGTCGTCGAGCTGGGTCAGCGCCTGGCCCGGCGGCTTGCCACCCGGTGCGCCTTGGCCCCAGACCGCCGCCACGAGCGGGTCGGTCGCGCCCATCGAATAGGCGAGGGGCACGTCGGCGGCGAACGGGACGCCGTACTGGGTGCCGTCGACGCGTCCGGCGGCGACCGATCTGGACATGAAGCCCTGGTGGGGCAGGTCGACGGGGGAGGCGTAACCGTTCGCGACGAACTCGGCCAGGTGGGCGACGTCGAGGACGAGCACGTCGTAGGGGCACGGGCCGTCGAGGTCGGTGGCGGCCATCTCGGCGCGGGCGTCGTCGGGGATGCGGGAGATCTCGACGTAGCGTGCCGTCTGGCCGCGGTCCTGCCACGCGTTGATCACGTCGCGCTGGGTGCGGTCGAGGCTGTCGTCGTAGCCCGCGCCCACGGTGATCTCGTCGGCGTCGCCGGGGCAGCCGGTGGCGGGGGCGCGGGTCAGCAGCGACGGCGCCGTGCTCAGGCCGACGGTCAGCGCGACGCCGACGACGAACGGCCAGACCGGGTGCCTTCGGCGGGTCATCGGGGCTCCCTGAGCCGGTCGAGGGCGGTGGCGGGGTCGAAGCCGGCGGCGTCCACGCAGAAGACGCCGGCCGCGTCGCGGAGGGCGGGCGGGCACTCAGCGTCGCCGACGTTGACGATGTAGACCGGGGCGTCGCTCGGTTTGCCGGTCGCCTGCTCGACGACCTCTTCGGTGATCTTCCGGAGGTCGGCCTGCTTGCCGGGGCTGGTGTCGGTCACGATCACCATGACGTCCATGGGCCGGTTGCCCATGCCGCCGATGGTGGCGGCGACGTCGAGGTCCCAGTCGCGGGGTGTCCACTGCCCGAGGTAGTCGACGACCTGGTCGCCCTGGGAACCGGCCAGGTCGGAGGGGTAGGCGGTGGAGATCCTCGGCCGGGCGTCGCGGAACGGGCGGCGGGCGATGTCGAGCGAGACGCGGTCGGTGGGGCGCAGGGCGTCGACGATCTCCGCGACCGAGCGCAGCGTCACCGGCATGTGCCGCCGCATCGACCCCGACCCGTCGAGCACCACGGCCAGGTCGAGCCGCTGCTCCCGGTTCCTGATCGCCTCCATCGTCGCGGCCAGCACGTCGCCGCCCGGCGCCGGTTGCGCCTCGGGGGTGGGGGTGACGGCCCGCGCCCGCAACCAGGCGGCCAGTTCGTGGACGACCTCGCCGCGCCCGGCGCTCTCCCGGTCGGGCCAGATCGGCCGGATCGCGCGGTAGTCGAGGGTGGCCAGCGGCGGGACGTCGGGGATCCACAACCGGCCGCGGTCGCCGTTCCCGCCGGGGCAGAACCGCGCGGTCCGGTTGTTGTAGTCGTCCATCACGTGGCGCGGCAGCAGGAAGGCCGAACGGCGCAGCAGGCTGTTGCGCCGGGGTTCGTAGTCGCGCTGGAGATTGCACAGCAGGGAGACGGGGTCCGACTGGTCCTTCCAGAAGTCGTCGCCCATCTCCTCCGGCAGTTCCCGCATCTTGTCCTCGGCCGCCTCGGGATCGGGGAAGACCCGGTGCATGTTCAGCCCGGCCGTCGCCATCAGGCCCAGCCCGGAGGTCAGCGGCTCGGGCCGGGCGAAGTTGCGGCCCGGCTGCGCGTAGAAGCGCAGCACCGAATCGAGCGAGACCCCGCCGGTCTCCCGCTCGACCTGGTTGCGCAGCGTCTCCGGGACGCCGACCGCGATCTCCGCGTAGCCGATCGGGCCGGCGTCCTCGACGCGGTCGCCCGCGAGCAGGTCGGCGAGGTCGCGGCTCTCGACGACGACCAGGTCGGGCCGGGGGCCGATCAGCCGGGTCTCGTCGGCGGAGCGCCAGCCGCCGCGCAGGGCGGCGAGCAGACCGGAGACCGGCGGCGCGGCGACGACCTTGAGCCGGGTCTCGGCGCACCCGTTCACCGCCCGGCCGGCGGTGAACTCCGCGGCCAGCAGCTCGAAGCCGGGGACGTCGTACGACGGCACGCTGAGCACGATCTCCCGAGGCATCGGGCACTGCCCGAAGTACGCCTCGAAACGCTGCCGGGCGGCGGGCGCGAGCTGGGCCAGCGCGAGCACCATGCCCCCGGCCACGACGCCGGCCGCGCCCATCCGCAACCAGGGCCACAACGTGCCGATCAGCCGCCGCGCCGCGGCGAGCCTCGGCCACCAGCGCGGCCGCCGCCGGTCGCGTCCGGCGGCCCTGCGCCGCCACCGGTCGCGCACCGGACGGTAGACGGCGGCGACCAGGATGACGCCGATGGCGATCCGGACGACCCAGCGGGCCGCGAGCTCGGTGCCGGTCACCGCGAGCCCGATCTCGGGCAGGATGCCGAGGAGCGCGATCACGGCGGCGATCCGGGCGTCGGAACCGTCGCGCGCGCCCTCTCTGGTGCCAGCAGGCTCTGCGTCCCCTGAAGGACTCATGGACTCCGTCGCCCCTCGCCGGTCCGTGCGCTCCTGCGGAGAGAGCGTAAGCAGTATGCGTGCTTATTTCACGCCGGATGATGGAATCGAGACCTTTGCGGCAGGTGGCGGTGCGCCACCACGATGTCACCGCCCGCTTCCGAGTTCGGCCCCATTCGAGGTGAGGGCCGTTAAGGTGGCGCTAATCGAACCGTCGGGGGGCGCTTTCCATGAGGCCGGCAACAATGGCGATATTCGCCTGTGTAATGGGCGTCTCGGCCTGTAGCGCTGCCGATTCCGCCGTCGAGCTGCCGATAGAGCGTCCGAATTCAGCGCTTTCGTGTACGTCGTTCTTCTGTCATATCGGCTCCGATCCGGCCATTGTCGTCCACGACCTCGAACCGGCGAATCTCGGTTCGCTGAAAGCCCGGCTCACGTGGCTGGAGAACGAGTCGTGCCTCGTCGCCGTCACCCGTGACAAGACCGTCGTGCCGGTCTGGCCGAAGGACACCACGCCCTTCCGCGCCTCAGACGGACGGCGCGGGGTGCGGGTGCCGGGCAGGGGCGAGATCCTCGACGGCGACGCCTTCACCCACGGCGGGTCGTGGCTCGCCGGGGCCGACCTCGCCCCCGGGTGCGGCGGTCACGACGGGGTCTTCGCCGTCGACGCCTTCGAGTCGTAGGAGCCCCGGGCGGTCAGCACGTCGCCGATGTGCGTGTCGGCCCATGCCGTGATGGCGTCGACGACGCCTTCGAGGCTGCGGCCGAGCGGGGTCAGCTCGTAGTCGACCCGGGGCGGCACCACCGCGTGGACGGTGCGGGTCACCAGGCCGTCGCGTTCGAGGCCGCGCAGGGTCTGGGTGAGCATCTTCGGGGTGACGCCGTCGATCTTGCGGGACAACTCGGTGAAGCGCAGCGGGCCGCCGCGCAGATGGGTCACGATCAGCACGCTCCACGCGTCGCCGATCCGGTCGAGCACCTGGCGGCTCGCGCAGTCTCTCAGGCTGTCCACCTGCTCACTATCCTCCAGGTGAGTACCGCACTTCAAGGTGCCCTCTATCGATCGGGAAGCATGACCTGACCTGCCCGGTTGCCTCCGTTACACCGTAACGAGAGGGAGCAAGATGACCTACGTCGTCACCGGCGCCACCGGACACTTCGGGCGCCTCGCGATCGAGAGCCTGCTGCGCCGCGGCGTGCCCGCCGGGGAGATCCGGGGGATCGGACGCCAGATCGAGAAGGCCGCCGACCTGGGCGTGGAGATCCGGAAGGCCGACTACGAAGACCCCGCCTCGCTGCGCGACGCCTTCGCGGGGGCGGCCAAGCTGCTGTTCGTGTCGGGGTCGGAGCCGGGGCGGCGGCTCGCGCAGCACCAGAACGTCGTGGCGGCGGCCGTCGAGGCGGGGGTCGGGCTGGTGGCGTACACGAGCATCCTGAACGCCGAGACCTCCACGATGGACCTGGCCGCCGACCACCGGGCCACCGAGAAGCTGCTGGCGGAGTCGGGGCTGCGCACGGTGTTCCTGCGCAACGGCTGGTACTACGAGGTCTACACCGACCGGCTCGCCACCTTCCTGGAGCACGGCGTCGCGGGCTCGGCCGGAGACGGGCCGATCAGCGCGGCCGCCCGCGCCGACTACGCCGACGCGGCCGCAGCGGTGCTCACCCAGGAGCCCGGTCAGGGGGTGTACGAACTGGCCGCCGAGGTCTTCACGCTGGCGACCCTGGCCGAGCGCGTCTCCGAGGCCGCCGGGAAGCCGGTTCCCTACGTGCCGCTGACCGAGGACGCCTATCGCGAGGTGCTCACCGGGTCGGGGCTGCCCGGCGAGGTCGCCGACTTCGTCGTCGGCATCGACCGCGGCATCGCGGCGGGCCAGCTGGCGTCGTCGAGCGACGACCTGGCGAAGCTGCTCGGCCGGCCGCCGGTGTCGCTGCGGGAGGCGCTGGCTCAGTAGGCCAGGACGGGGTCGGTGCGGGCGGGGGCCCGCACCGACCAGCCGATCAGCACCGCCAGCGCGGCCAGCGCGTAGGCGATCGTGCCGAAGCCGGTCACGTAGGCGACCGCCCCGGCGGCGGCGACGCCGAGCCACTCCCAGCGCCCGTCGAGGGCGACCAGGGCGACCAGCAGCAGGGCGTACCAGGAGTAGCCGGGCGTGAGCAGCAGGAACGCGACGCCGGTCACGACCAGCCCGCCCTGCCAGGGCCGCGCCGGGTCGCCCTTCCAGACCGTGTACGCCGCCACCGCCCCCAGCAGCACCACGACCACCGGCAACGCCCACGCGTCGGGCACCAGCAGCCGGACCAGCCCGTAGCGCCCGCCGGACCCGGCCGCGTAGCCCTCCTCCGACGTGTAGCCGCCCAGGTAGCCGAACACCGACGCGTTCGACACCAGCACGTAGGGGAGATAGGCGACGGCCGCCACCAGGAGGGCGGGCCCCAGGATCGTCACGGCGTCGCGCGGGCGGCGTACACCGGAAAGCGCCCCGGGAAGCAGGACGGCGGGGAGGAACTTCGCGGCGACGGCCGCGCCGAGCAGCGCGCCTCCGGCAGCGCGCCGCCGGGTGAGCAGGCCGAGCGCCGCGACCGCCAGGAACACCGAGAGCGCGTCGGCGTGCGCGTTGTTGACCGCCTCGATCGGCACCGCCGGGCACCACGCCCACAGGCACGCCTGCTGCGGCCCCGCCCGGCGCACCAGCAGCAGCGTCGTCGCCATCGCCAGCAGCAGGCCGCCGACCTGCAACGGCTTGTGCCGGGACCCCGGCGGCGACAGGGTGTGCACGGCCAGGAAGTACGCCTCCGACACCGGCGGGTAGATGGTCGGCACCCTCGGCCGGTTGATGCGGGTGCAGCCGCCGCCCCACAACCACGACAGGTACGCCGTCTCGCAGACGGGACCGTCGAGGAACAACCAGTCGTCGCGCAGCCCGGCGAGCTCCTCGGCGACCGGCGGGTGGTCGTAGGGCGAGACGCCGGCCGCCTGCACCCGGCCGTCCCAGGCGTAGCGGTAGGAGTCGGTGCTGGTGCGCGGCACGTCCAGCAGCCCGGCGGCGGCCACCGCGAGCCCGCCCGCCACCACCAGCGCCGCCGCCCGCCGGGGCGGAACCCGGCGGAGCGACCATGCCGCCGCCGCGAACAGCGCCCAGCAGACCGCGTACCAGCCGATCAGCCCGGCGGGGTCGGCGAGCTGGCCGCGCCGGGTGACGGCGACGGCCAGCGCGGCGACCAGGGCGCCCACGAGGGTGACGGTGAGTTTCACCAGGTCAGGGTCTCAGCGATGGCGGCCCGCAGACCGGCCGCCGGGCCGGACGTCCGTGATTCGTAAGGTGTCGTAGCCCCTCCAGAGGGCCTCCGGCACGATTGCATGGGACCCATGAATCCCACGCTTCCCCAGTTCAGGGGCCGGTTGCACGACGCGCGGACGGCTGTCGCGATCGGGCGGTGGCTCGGGTCGGCCGTCGTGGTCTGCTTCCTGACCGGGTTGATCAGCCACGTGCTCCAGCATCCGCCCGGCTGGATGACCGGCCTGCTGCCGGTCCGGCCGGCCTGGGGCTACCGCCTCACGCAGGGGCTGCACGTCGCGTCGGGGCTGGCGGCGATCGTGCTGGTCATGGCCAAGTTGTGGGCGGTCTACCCGAGGTTGTTCGCCTGGCCGCCGTTCCGGTCGCTGCCCCATCTCGTCGAGCGGCTGTCGATTGCGCTGCTGGTGGCGGCCACCGTGTTCGAGCTGTTCACCGGGCTGATCAACATCCTCCAGTGGTATCCGTGGCCGTTCTCCTTCACTCAGACCCACTACGCCGTCGCCTGGATCGTGGCCGGTTCGCTGCTCCTGCACCTGGCGGTGAAGGCGCCGCTGATCAGGGAGAACTGGCGGAGGAAGAAGGCCGACGTCGACGCGGCCGACCGCCGGGCCCTGCTCGCGGGGGTCGGCGCGGCCGTGGGCGCGGTCACGCTCACGACGGTCGGGCAGTCGCTGTCGGCGCTGCGGGGCTTCGACCTGCTCGCGCCGCGCAGCCCGAACGTCGCGACGCAGGGCATGCCGATCAACCGCACGGCCGCCGCCGCGCAGGTCACCTACGCCTCCTCCGACGGCTGGGCGCTGGAGGTCGCCGGGCCGAAGCCCTTCCGCGTCACCCTCGCCGAGCTGGAGGCCATGCCGCAGCGGCGGGTGCGGCTGCCGATCGCCTGCGTGGAGGGCTGGAGCGCCGACGCGTGGTGGAGCGGGGTGCCGGTCCGCGACCTGCTGGCCCGCGCGGGCGCGCCGCCCGGCTCGGCCCTGCGGGTGGAGTCGCTGGAGGTCTGGGGCTACTACCGGGTCATGGAGATGCCCGCCCAGTACGCCGACGACCCGGACACCCTGCTCGCGCTGCGGCTCAACGACGAGGTGCTGTCGCTCGACCACGGTTACCCGGCGCGGATCATCGCCCCGAACCGGCCCGGCGTGCTGCAGACCAAGTGGGTGTCCCGGATGGAGGTGCGGTGAGCATGCCTCTGAGGATCACGCTGGGCGCGGCCGGGGTCGCGCTGATCGCCGTCGGGCTGTTCTTCCTGCTGCCGCTGCCGGGCCTGCTCGGGGTGGTGTTCTGGTTCGCCGGGGCCATCGCCCTGCACGACGCCCTGATCGGCCCGATCGTGCTGGTCACCGGCCTGCTGGTGGCCCGGCTGCCCGACCGGGCCGTGGTGCGGGGCGCGCTGATCACGATGGGCGGGCTGGTGCTGATCACGATCCCGGCGCTGCTGCGGCCGGGTCCCTCGCCCAACCCGACCGTGCTGGTCCAGGACTACCCCCGCAACCTGCTGATCTGCCTGGCGGCGGTGGCCGTCGTCGCGGTCGTGCTGGTGCTGGTGCGCCGCCGCCGCTGAGCCAGTTCCACGAAGTGGCGGCCGGTCACCGTCCACTCCGCGACCCGCGTCCAGCCCGCCCTCTCGGCGTGGCGGCCGAGCGCCCCCCGGCCCGCCCGCGCCCAGGGGAAGGCGGGGCCGGGGTCGCTCCGGCCGTCGTCGAGGACCACGTCGTGGCGTTCGTCGACCTCCTCGGGGTCGGCTTCGGCGATCAGCAGGCCGTGCGGGGCGACGACGTCGGCCAGCCGGGCCAGCAGGGCCGCCGGGTCGCCGCCGATGCCGACGTTGCCGTCGAGGAGCAGGGCCGTCGTCCAGCGGCCCTCGGCGGGCAGCGGCCCGAACACCGACCGGCACAGGGCCATGCCGCCCCGGCCCCGGGTGCTGCGCACGGCCGCCGGGCTGACGTCCACGCCCAGGATGCGATGGCCCTGTTCGGCCAGGGCCTCGACCAGGCGGCCGGGGCCGCAGCCGACGTCCAGCACCGCCCCCCGGCAGCGGGCCAGCACCGACCGGTCGGCGGCGTCGACCCCGGCGGACCAGCGCTCCACGTCGAGCGGCAGCCGCCCGCCGTCGGCCCGCCGCAGGAACAGCGGGCCGCGCCCGCTCCTGAGCGCCCTGGTGTACGGGTCGTCGAGCCAGGCCGTCACCGGTTCGCCGCCGCCGGCGCGAGGCGGGCGTGCAGATCGGTGAACGTGCTCCACGGCGCCTGGGCGGCCACGAATTGGGCGTCGGCGGCGGTGTCGACGTCGCGCAGGGCCGGCAGGTCGGCGACCGTCAGGCCCTTGTCGCTCAGCCGGGCCCGCTGGGCGGCGCCCGTCTCCGGGACCGACATGGGCACGCCGAGCAGCAGCGCCGGGTCGGGGTCGGCCAGGCCGAGCGCCCAGAAGCCGCCGTCGTCGGCGGGGCCGAACCAGGCGTCGCACCCGGTGAAGTCGAGCGCGGGTTCGAGCAGGTCGGGCGTGACCTGCGGGGTGTCCATGCCGATCAGCAGCGCCGGACCGGAACAGGCGGCGAACGCGGCGGCCAGCCGTTCGTCGAGGCCGCCGCCGCACTGCGGGCGGATCTCGAAGCCGGGCGGCGTCCAGGGGCCCGGAGAGCCGTCGAGGACCAGCACGCGCCGGTCGGCGGGGGTGGCGAGCACCGCCGCCAGGGTGTCGGCGAGCGCCGCCTCGGCCAGCGCGGCGGCCTCTCCGGGGGTGAACGGCGGGGTCAGCCGGGTCTTGACCCGGCCGGGCACCGGCTCCTTGGCGATCACGAGGAGGGTCGTCATCGGGCGGCTCCCTCGCGCAGCACCCCGCGCATGTCCATGACCGCCTGGAACGTTCCCTTCCAGGTGCCGGTGACCTTCGACTTCCCGCTGCGCGGCAGGTAGGGCACGTCGATCTCGCGCACCCGCCACCCCGCGTCGGCGGCCCTGACCACCATCTGGAGCGGATAACCGCTGCGCCGGTCGGTCAGGTCGAGCTTGAGCAGCGCCTCCCGCCGCGCGGCGCGCAGCGGCCCGAGGTCGTGCAGCCGCAGCCCGGTCCGCCGCCGCACCATCTTCGACAACGCCCAGTTCCCGGCCCGCGCGTGCACCGGCCACACCCCCCGCGACTGGGGCCGCCGCCGCCCGAGCACCAGGTCATCGCCTTCGGAGAGCAGCTGGACGAACTCCGTCAGCAACCCCGGATCGAGCGAGGCGTCGCAGTCGCAGAAACAGACGACGTCGGCCTCGGCGGCCAGGAGCCCGGCGTGGCAGGCCGCCCCGAACCCGCGCCGGGACTCCCGCACCACGGTCGCGCCGAGCGAGCGGGCGAGCTCCGCCGACCCGTCGGTCGAGCCGTTGTCCACGACCAGCGCCCGCCAGCCCGGCGGGACGCGCTCCAGGACCCACGGCAGGGCTTGGGCCTCGTTCAGGCAGGGCAGCACGACGTCCACGGAATTTTCGATCACCCTGCCACCGTAGGAAGGACCGGGCCGGAAGACGGCCATTGAGTCCTTACGAAACGCGGACGCCGTCCGTTATGCATGCTCTTCGGTGCCAGGCTGGGCACATGAGGATCCTGGTCGTGGAGGACGACCCGACCGTCGCCGGCGTTGTGGCCGACTATCTGCGGGTCGCCGGGCACACCGTCGACCGGGCCGCCGACGGGCCTGCTGGGCTCGACCTGGCGCTGCGCGGCAGGCCCGACCTGGTCGTGCTCGATCTCATGCTGCCCGGCCTCGACGGGCTGGAGGTGTGCCGCCGCCTGCGCGCGGCCAGCGCGGTGCCGGTGATCATGCTGACCGCCCGGGGCGAGGAGGACGACCGCATCACCGGCCTCGAAGTGGGCGCCGACGACTACGTGACCAAGCCGTTCAGCCCACGGGAGCTGGTGCTGCGGGTCGAGTCGGTGCTGCGGCGCAGCCGGGCCGTCCAGCCGGGGCCGCCCGGACCGTTGCGCGCGGCCGGGCTGACCGTCGACCCGGCGACCCACCGCGCCCAGAAGGACGGCGTCGAGCTGACCCTGACCCTGCGGGAGTTCGACCTGCTGGCCCACTTCCTGGCCCACCCCTACCGGGCGCACACCCGCGAGAGCCTGATGCGCGAGGTGTGGGGGTGGGACTTCGGCGACCTGTCGACGGTGACCGTCCACGTCAGGAGGCTGCGCGGGAAGATCGAGGACGATCCGGCCCGGCCCCGCCTCATCCACACCGTCTGGGGTGTGGGCTACCGCTTCGACCCGGGAGACGCCCGATGAGGGACCTGCTGCTCATCGCCCTGTTCGCGTTCGCCGGCGCGGTCTTCGCCGGGCTCGCGGGCGCGGCCGTGCTGATGCCGCTGCGGCACCGGTCGGTGACGGTCTCCCTGACCGTCGTCGCGATCGTGGCGGTCACCGCGATGCTGGCCGGCACGCTCGCCGTGGCCTGGGCGATGTTCCTGTCGCCCCACGACCTGACCGTGGTGACGCTGGTCATCACGATGGCCGCCGTGGTGTCGCTGGCGACCGCGCTGCTGCTGGGCCGCTGGGTGGTGGCCCGCAGCCACGACCTGGCCCGCGCCGCCCGCGACTTCGGCGACGCCGGCGACTTCGCCGCCCCGGCCGCCCCCGCGACCGCCGAACTCGCCGGCCTGGCCAGGGAACTGGCCGCCACCAGCGAGAAGCTGGCCGCCTCGCGGGCGCGCGAACGGGCCCTGGAGTCCTCGCGCCGCGAACTGGTCGCGTGGATCTCCCACGACCTGCGCACCCCGCTGACCGGCCTGCGCGCCATGGCCGAGGCGCTGGAGGACGGCGTCGCCGACGACCCCGCCCGCTACCACCGGCAGATCCGCGCCGAGGTCGACCGCCTGACGACGATGGTCGGCGACCTGTTCGAGCTGTCGCGCATCCAGGCGGGGGCGTTCCTGCCCGTGCCGGCCCGGCTCTCGCTGCGCGACCTCGCCGCCGACGCGCTGCTGGGCGCCGCCCCGCTGGCCGAGGAACGCGGCGTGCGCCTGGTCGGCGACGACCTCGACCACGTCCCGGTCGAGGTCGACGGCAAGGAGATGACCCGGGTGCTGGCCAACCTGCTCGTCAACGCGATCAGGCACACCCCGGCCGACGGCACGGTCGCCGTGAGCGCGGTCAGGCACGGGGAGAACGCGGTGCTGGCCGTCACCGACGGGTGCGGCGGCATCCCCGCCGACGACCTGCCGAGGGTGTTCGACACCGGCTGGCGCGGCACCGCCGCCCGCACCCCGCCCGCCGGGGCGGGGCTCGGGCTGGCGATCGTCCGCGGCATCGTCGAGGCCCACGCGGGCCGGGCCGACGTCCGCAACGTGCCCGGCGGCTGCCGGTTCGAGGTCACCCTGCCGCTGGTGACCTGAGCGGCGCGGCGGCGAACTCCACCACCCCGTCGGCGAACTCGACCGAGGGCTTCCAGCCCAGGTCGCGCCGGAGCCGCGCGGAGTCGGCCGTGATGTGCCGCACGTCGCCCAGCCGGTATTCGCCGGTCACGACCGGCATCGGGCCGCCGAACGCGGCCGCCAGCGCGGTCGCCATCTCGCCGACGGTGTGCGGGTGGCCGCTCCCGGCGTTGTAGGCGGCGTGCCGCCCCTCGGGCTGGTCGCCGACCGCGTCCAGTGCGGCCAGGTTGGCCGTCGCGACGTCTCTGACGTGGACGAAGTCGCGGCGCTGCCCGCCGTCCTCGAACACCCGGGGCGCCTCCCCGCGCTCCAGCGCCGACCGGAAGAACGACGCCACCCCGGCGTAGGGGGTGTCGCGCGGCATGCCCGGCCCGTAGACGTTGTGGTAGCGCAGCGACAGCGCCCGGCCGCCGGTCGCCCGCGCCCACGCGGCGGCCAGGTGCTCCTGGGCGAGCTTGGTGGTGGCGTAGACGTTGCGCGGGTCGACCGGGGCGTCCTCGGTCACCAGGCCCGGCGACATCTCCGCGCCGCAGAGCGGGCAGCGCGGCTCGAACCGGCCCGCCTCCAGGTCGGCCACGTCCCGGGGGCCGGGCCGCACGACGCCGTGGCCGGGGCAGACGTAGCGGCCCTCGCCGTACACGACCATCGACCCCGCCTGGACCAGCCGGGACACCCCCAGCTCCGCCATCACCGACAGCAGCACGGCGGTGCCGTGGTCGTTGCACGACACGTAGTCGGGCGCGTCGCCGAAGTCCGACCCGAGCCCGACCTTCGCGGCCTGGTGACAGACCGCCTCGACCCCTTTCAGCACGTCCGTGAGCGCCCCGGCGTCGCGGACGTCGCCCCGGACGAACGCGGCGTCGGGGACCTCGGGCTCCCGGACGTCGTACACGATCGGCTCGTGCCCGGCGGCGGTGAGCGCGGCGACGATGTGCGAGCCGATGAACCCGGCTCCTCCTGTGACGAGAACTCGCATGTCAGGGACGCTACGGAACACCACGCCCCGGCGGAGGTTCCCGCGCCGGGCCGTAAGGGTTCCGTCACACCCGCACGAAGCCGAAGGCGGGATGGTCGAGCAGGAAGGCGGGCTCACACCGCGCCTGCGGCCGCACGGCCTCCGCCACCCCCTGGGCGAAGCGCACCCGGGGCACCCACCCGAGCTCCCGCCGCAACCGCGCCGAGTCGGCCGTGATGTGCCGCACGTCCCCGAGCCGGAACCCCCCGCTCGCCACCGGCCTCGGCCGCCCCGCCGCGACGGCCGCCGCTCCCACCGTCCGGGGCTCGCCACTGCCGGTGTTGTACGCCGAATGCCCGCCCCGGGGCCGTTCGGCGACCAGCGCGGCCAGGTTCGCCGCCGCGACGTCCCTGACGTGCACGAAGTCCCGCCGCTGCCGGCCGTCCTCGGGGACCGCGGACGGGAGGTGACCCGGGCCGTAGACGTCGTGGTAGCGCAGCGTGATGGCGGTCCCGCCGGTGGCACGGGCCCAGGAGGCGGCGAGGTGCTCCTGCGCGAGCTTGGTGGCGGCGTGCACGTCGATCGGGTGGGTGGGGGAGTCCTCCCCGGTCAGCCCCGGGCGCAGCTCGGCGCCGCACCACGGGCACAGCGGCTCGAACCGGCCCGCGGCGAGGTCGGCGAGCTCGCGGGGCCCGGGGTGGACCACGCCGTGGGAGGGGCAGTGGTGACGGCCCTCGCCGTAGACCGCCACCGACCCGGCCTGCACCAGCCGCAGGACCTTCGCCTCGGCCATGGCCTTCAGCAACACGGCGGTGGCGTGACTGTTGCCCGCCACGATCGCGGGCGCGTCCCCGAAACCCGATCCCGCCGCTTCGGCCTGATGACAGACGGCGTCGACACCGCGCAGGTCCGCACCGAGAACGGGTTCGTGACCGGCGGCGGTGAGCGCGGCGACGACGTGGGAGCCGATGAACCCGGCTGCTCCTGTGACGAGAACTCGCATGCCAGAAAACTACGGAACCCGCAGGTCAGCGCCGTGTTCCCGCGCCGCTGGAAGGGTTTTGGTCAGCCGGCCGACAACATGTGGCGCTCGAACCGTGTCAGCTCGGTGTGGAAACGGGCCAGCAGCTCGTCGTCGGACGTCAGCTCCAGCTCAGAGCTTCGTCCCGCCCTGCCCGGCCGGTGTGCCGATGGTCGATGAAGGAGAGCGTCGGACGCAGCCCCGGTATCTCGGTGTCGTCGACACGCCGAAAGACTAAACCGGGGAACAAAGGGGCCGGGCGCCTTCCCCGGAAGGAAGGCGCCCGGCCATATATCGAGCGGTTCAGCTCACCAAGACCTGGTCGAAGACCGTCGTGTTGAGCTGTCCCGCCTCATGGGAGCAGACGAAGAGCCCGATCGTCGCCGGACCGGCCAGGGTCGCCGTGCCGATCGCCGTCCAGTCTTCGCCGTTCGCCGACCGGTAGGTGGTCACCGTCGACCCCACCCGGGACACCCGCAACCACACGGGTGCCGTGGCGGCTCCGCCGTCCGCGTCGGAGCTGAAGTTGGCCTGCTGGTGGATGCCGTGCGCCGGGGTCAGGAACACCCCGGAGTACGGCGACAGCGCCGTCGCCGCGGATTTGATCATCAGGCCCGACTTGGCCCAGTCGTCGGTGTTCTCCTGGCTGATGACGCGGGCCACGATCGTGCCGTTCGCCGGGAGGTCGCGGTGGACGTAGTGCATCTGGTCGGCGGTGCCCCACACGTCGCCGCCCGCGCCGGAGACGGTGAAGGTCCGGCCGTTGACGCTGGCGGTGCCGGCCAGAGCAGGGGACCCGATGTCGACGGAGTTCCAGCCGCTCGGCAGGCCGGTCGTGTTGGCCGGGGTCACGGTCACGTCGGAGAACGTCGCCGTGGTCGTCTGGCTGCCGTCGTGGGAGACGGCGAACAGGCCGACCTGGGCCGCCGCGGCCATGGTCACCGTCCGGGCGCCGACGCGGGTCCAGGTCAGGCCGTCGGCGGAGTCGAAGGCGGTGAACGTGTTCCCGGCCCTGACCAGTTTCAGCCACACGTCGGGGGGCTCCAGGCCGGAGCCGGTCACGTCGTGTTCGCCGGTCGTCTGGAGGTGGACGCCGTGGTCGGCGCTCAGCAGCAGCGCCGCGTACGGCGACCCGGACACGGTCGTCTCCTTGAACATGATCCCCGCCTTGGTCCACGCCTCGGCGCGGGTCAGCGAGTTCACCCGGGCGACGACGGCGCCGTCGCCCGTCAGGGAGCGCCGGACGAAGTGCATCTGGTCGGTCGCGCCCCACACGTCGTCGCCGCCCGCCGTGATGCTGAACACGCCGCCGAGCTCCCCGGACGAGCCGGGCAGCACCGGGTCGCCCACGTCGCCGCCCGTCCACAACGCGGGAAGTCCGTTGTCGTCGGCCGACTCGAACGTGACGTGGTCGAAGGTCGCCGTGCCGAGCACGGTGCCGTCGCGGTGGGCGGTCACGAACAGGCCGGCTGAGACCGTCTCGGGCAGGCCGGGCAGGGTGTGCTGGCCGACCGGGGTCCAGGTCTCCCCGTCGGGCGACCGGAACGCCTTGATCACGTCGCCCTCGCGCGTCAGGCGGACCCACGCGTCGGGGAACGTGAACGGGCCGCCGACCACCGACGACGGGTCGGAGGTCTGGAAGTGCATGCCGTTCTCGGGGGTGACGAACAGGTCGGCGTACGCCGACGTGCCCCTGATCATGAGGCCCGCCTTGGCCCACGGCGCGGTCTCCGACTGGGAGGTGACCCGGGCGGTGATCGAGCCGTCGCCGGTCAGCGGCCGGTGGAGGAACGAGTGCTCCTCGGTGTCGGCCCACACGTCGGTGCCGCCGCCGTTGACCGTGTACGTCCCGGTCGCCGTGTCGTAGGTCGCCGAGCCCGCCGGGGTCGCCCCGTCGACGTCGGCGCGGGTCCACGGCGAGGGCGCCGGGCCGACCGTCGACCCCTGGGTGACCTGGACGTTCTCGAAGACCGCCTCGCTGAGCGCGGTCATGTCGTGGGAGCTGACCCACAGGCCGATGGTCGCCTGGGCGGCCATCGGGAGCGTGGTGGTGCCGATCGCCGTCCACACGACGCCGTCGGCGGAGCGGTAGGCGGTGAACACGTTCCCGGTCCGGGTCAGCTTCATCCAGCCGCCCAGCGACGGGTAGCCGCCGCCGTCGCCCTGGAAGCCGTACTGGAAGTGCATGCCGTTCTCGGGCGTCAGGGCCACGGCCGCGTAGGGGGCCATCGGGGTGGCCGACTCCTTGATCATGATCCCGGCCTTGGCCCACGGATGGGTGTTCGTCTGGTCGGTGAGCTTGGCGATGACGGTGCCGTCGCCCTGGAGCGGCTGGAAGACGTACCGGAACTCGTCGGTCTGGTCCCAGACGTCGTTGCCGCCGCCCTTGATCGTGAACGACCCGGCGTCGTAATAGGTCGTCCCGGCGACCGTGCGCGGGCCGATGTCGGCGCTGGCCCACGGGGCGGGCGGCTGGGTCAGCTCCAGGAAGTCCGCGCCGTAGGCGGCGTCCTCGCCGGGGGTGACGATCGTGTGGGTGATCTCGCCCTCGTCCGACCAGCCCTGCCAGGCGTACTGCCTGCCGTTCCAGAACTGGGTCGCCGGGGCGCTCAGCACCCGCTCGACCCCCACGACCGCCTGCTCCACCTTGGTCCCGGTGAACGGCACGCCGTCGACCGTGTACGTCGGCCCGAGCGGGTCGGAGGTGAAGGTCAGCTCGACCAGGTTGGGTTTCACGTCGACGAACGAGGTGTGCTTGAGCCCGCCCGCGTCGGTCACCGTGAGCTGCACGCGATACCAGGTCGTGGCGACGTTGTCGGCGACGCGCGGGATCGTGAACGTGCCGCCGCGCACCCCGTTCACCGGCCCGAGGAACGGGTGCACGTGGTCGGCGTGGTGGAAGATCACCGACCACGAGAACGCCGAGGCCGGCAGCGTGCCGTCCTCGGGGTCGCTACCGGTGGCCGCGTAGGCGATGACGTCACCGGCGTCGTAGGTCGACAGCGAGACGGGCGCGGTGATGGTGCCGGTCGGCCGCCGGTTCCCGACGGTGACCCGCACCGCCGCCCGCGTCGACTTCGCGCCGTCGCTGACCGTCAGCGTGACGTCGTAGGCGCCGTTGGTCGTGTACGTGTGCGTCGGGCTCGCCTCGGCCGAGGTCGTGCCGTCCTTGAAGTCCCACAGGTACGTCACCTCGTCGCCCTCGTCGGGGTCGCCCGACCCGAGCGAGGAGAAGTGCACCTCCAGCGGCCCGAGGCCGTCGGAGGGCGTGGCCGCCGCCTTGGCCACCGGCGCGCGGTTGCCGCCCGAGGGGGCGATCTTGTAGAACGCGCCCGGGTAGATGTCGAGCTGGTAGAGGTTGCCGTCGGGGCCGGTCGAGAGCTGCACCGGCGTGCCGGCGTTCAGGTCGAAGTCGTTGACCGAGATGACGCTCTTGAACTCGTCATCCATCTTCAGGTACTTGATGAACCCGAGCGTGTAGTCGGCGAAGAAGACCGCGTTGTCGTACTCCTCCGGGAACGTGCCGCCGGTGTAGATCTCCAGCGAGGTCACCGACCCGGCCGCGGCCGGGGGAGCGGTGTGCGGGTAGGTGTAGACCGGGTTGGCGTAGCCGCACCCGGCGCAGAAGCCCTCCGCGAGGGGCCAGCCGTAGTTGGCGCCCTTCTCGACGAGGTTGATCTCCTCCCACTCCGAGCCGCCGACGTCGCCGGTGAGGATCTTCCCGGCGTTGGGGCCGCTCGGCACCACGTCCCATCTGAACGGGTTGCGCAGGCCGTAGGCCCAGATCGCCCGCTCGGCGCCCGGGGTGGCGGCGAACGGGTTGTCCGGCGGGATCGAGCCGTCCTTGTTGACGCGCAGGATCTTGCCGTGCGGGGTGCCGAGGTTCTGGGAGTTGGGGTTGTAGGTGTTCATCCCCAGCGACCAGTACAACTTGCCGTCCGGGAGGAACCGCAGCTCGCCGCCGTGGTGGAACACGTTCGACTGCTGGTTCGACTGGACGAGCACCAGCTCCGAGGCCGCCGCGATGGTGTCGCCGGTGACGGTGAAGCGGCTCAGCCGGTTGAAGTTGTCGCTGCGGGTGTAGGCGACGTACACGAAGTGGTTCGTGGCGAAGTCGGGGTCGAGCTCCAGCCCGAGCAGGCCGCGCTCGTCGGCGCCGGCCGTCGGGAGGGTGATCATCGGCGTCGTCTGGAGCACGCCGTTCTTGATCAGCTTGATGGCGCCGTTCTTCTCGCCGATGAGGATCCGGCCGTCGGGCGCGAACCGGAAGGCCGTCGGCATGTCGAGGCCGTCGGCGAGCAGGGTCTTGTCGAACTCCACCGGAGGCCCGGCGTGGGCCGCCGGCGCGGGCACGACGACGAGCGCGACAAGGAGCAGTAACGCGGTGAGGGTGCGCATGGTGGTGCCTAGTCGGTGAGGGCCGGCAGTGGGGCCGGGGCGGGCCGGGAGGCGGTCTCGTCCTCGTGGGCCGAGGCGTGGTCGACCAGGCCGTGCTCGGTGAGCTCCCAGTAGTGCCGCCGCGAGGGGCGCAGCAGCTGGAAGAACGCCTTGTACGCCGCGACGCTCATCAGGCCCCAGTAGAGCGGGACGGTGAGCATCGCCCTGACCGCCCGGTGCAGCCCGCGCTCCATGCAGCCGGTCATCAGGCAGTACATCATCAGGAAGTTGCCGAGGATCATCGTCAGCACGCCGAGGTAGAGCACCACGGCCGGGAACAGCGCCTCGATGTACTGGGTGCCGGTGAAGACGTACACCAGCGTCATCACCCAGAAGAACGGGTTGACCAGCGTGGTGAACGTGGAGAAGCCGAGCGTCAGGTGGAAGGCGATCCAGCGGCGGGTGCCGAGCTCGCGCCACAACTTGACGGGGTGGCGGGTGTGCACCAGCCACGTCTGGATGTAGCCCTTGATCCACCGCGAGCGCTGCCGCACCCAGTTGCCCAGGTGGCTGTTGGCCTCCTCCTCGGTGACCGACACCATCATGCGCACGTCCCAGCCGCGCCGGGCGATGCGGATGCCGAGGTCGGCGTCCTCGGTGACGTTGTAGGCGTCCCAGCCGCCCAGCGCGCGCAGCGCGTCGGTGCGGAAGTGGTTGGAGGTGCCGCCCAGCGGGATGGCCAGCCGGTGCCGGTCGAGGCCGCGCAGCGACAGGGAGAAGTTGGTGGCGTACTCGGCCGCGAAGCACTGGGTGAGCCAGTTCGTCCACGGGTTCCAGTACTGGAGCTCGGCCTGGACGCACACCACGCGGTCGGCCAGCAGCCGGAACGCCAGCACCGACTTGCGCAGCTGGTCGGGGTCGGGCCGGTCCTCGGCGTCGTAGATGACGCAGAACTCGCCGCGTGCCTTCTCCAGCCCGACGTTGCACGCCTTCGGCTTCGTCTTCGGGTTGGAGTGGGGGATGATCACGACCTCGAACTGCGGCAGCAGGTCGATCGTGGCCAGCGCGCCGCGGGTGGCGTCGTCGTCCTCCTCGATCAGCAGCAGGATCTGCAGCTTGTCGGCCGGGTAGTCCATCTGGGACAACCGCTTGAGCAGGTACGGCAGCACCTCCGCCTCCCGGTGCAGCGGCACCAGGACGGTGTAGAGGGGCAACATCTCCCGGGGGATGGTGTCGATGTCGGAGGGCTCGAAGCGGAGCACCGGCGAGCCCCACGCGCCGAACACCATGGCGAGCTTGAAGGCGATGACGGCGACGTAGATCGCGGTGACGATCGCGACGGCGGCCTGGCCGTACCAGATCGGGCCGGGGCCCCAGCCGGTGACGACGTGCAGCGTCAGCGCCCCGGCCAGCAGGGCGATCACCAGCGTGCCGGTGACCGCCTGGCCGCGGCTGAGCAGCCGGCGCGCGCTCAGTTCGTCGGGAATGACGGCGGTGGTGCTCATCGCACGGTCTCCGTTCGGATGGCGCGGTAGATCAGGCGGTCGGCGTCCTGGTAGAGGAGCTGGTAGTTCTCGTCGAGGACCGGCGTGCCGTGCAGCGAGGTGTAGACGCCGTCCTCCGCGCCGCGTGACGAGCGCATGTAGATCCAGCGCACCTTGCTGGTGACGGGGTCGGCGAGCGCCGGTTCCCACATCCGGAACGACCCCTCGTAGATGATCTCCCCGAGGGGCAGCTGCGACTGGAAGGTGACGAGCTCGTTGCCGAAGTTCTGCATCAGCACCCGGCCGCCGTCGTAGTTCTCCTTCAGCCAGGTGGCCGAGCCGACGTCGATCCGCCCGCCGGGGGAGTTGAGGTAGGCCACCGGTTCTTCCAGCGTCTTGGTGCCCGGCACCGCCAGCACCGTGGCCGCCACGGCCACCGCCACGAAGGGCCGAGCCTGCTTCATGTACGCGACCAGGAAGCCCGCGAACACCGCCGCGCCCAGCGCCATCACCATGCCGAACCGCACGTTGTAGAGGTCGCCGTGGATCTCGGCGACGTGCAGCGGGCGCTGCCCGGCGTACAGGGTGAAGACGTAGAACGGCAGGAACGCCAGCAGCGCGTACGGCGCCAGCGTGGCGGCGTGGATGCGGTGGCGGGCGAAGTAGAGGACCACGCCCAGCGCCGCCAGGCCCAGCGTCACGTAGCCGATGTCGTCGGCCATCGCGATCAGGTAGGTCTGGGCCGACACGACGATGTCGCCGACGGTCTGGTCGCCGGCGGTCACCCACAGAGACGGTTTGGCGTACTCGCCGACCTGCCAGTAGAGCGGGTGGCCGAAGATGATCCAGTTCCAGCCGCACCAGGCGGCGATGCCGCTGTAGGCGATCACCGAGAAGAAGATCAGGTTCGCCTCGATGTGGGTGTAGCCGCGCCAGCGGCGCAGCGCGGTGTAGCCCACGACGCAGGTGACCGCCAGGCAGAGCACCCAGCCCTCGTAGCGGGTCAGCGTCGCCAGGACCGTCCACATCGAGGAGAGGGCGATCTGGCCGTAGCGGCCGGTCCGGCACCACTCCTGCAGGTGGTAGACCGCGCCCGCGATGCAGGCGAACAGCAGCGACTCGGTCATCGGGGTGGCCTGCAGGTAGAGCGCGTTGGTGTTCAGCGCGAACACCGCGGCCGCCGCGACGCCCGCCCAGCGGGTGCCCGCCATGCCGTCGGCGATCTTGTACAGGTACCGCACCGTGAACACGAACGAGATCATCGACACGATGCTGGAGGCCATGCCGGTCGTGTAGAACCACTCGATCCACACGAACGGCACCGCCAGGACGTGCGGCAACGGCAACCACACGCCGCCGAGCTGGGCGACGCCCGCGGTCGGGCTGTCGACCACGCGGGCCGCGATCAGCACGTGCGAGACCGCGTCCTTGTAGCTGAGGACCACGCCCTGGTTGAAGTAGTAGACCGCCGCCACGACCGACAACACGGCCGCCAGGCCCGTCACCACGGCGAGCAGCGGGTCGTCGGGGGTCAGCGCCCGGCGGGTGCGCCGCCACTTCAGGCCGTCTCTGACCAGGTCGCGGTAGACGCCGGCGAGGCTGGTGAGCGAGCGCAGGATGACCCTGATCGACGCGCCGGTCTGGTGGCCGTGCCGGCGCGGGTAGTGGTTGACCGGGTGTTCGACGATGCGCGTGTGGCCCGCGCCGATCTTGGCGAGCAGCTCCGGCGAGATCGCGGCGGCTTCGCCGGTCAGCGTCAGGTCGTCCAGGAGCTTGCGGTCGAGCAGCTTGTACGCGCAGTCGACGTCGCGGCTGCGGGTGCGCAGCAGCACCCGGTTCAGCTGGGTCCAGATCCAGGCGTTGACCGTGCGCACGAACGGGTCGGCGCGGTGCCTGCGGTAGCCGATCACCCCGTCGGCGCGCTCGTCGCGCTGGACCTGGAGGAAGGTCAGCAGGTCGTCGGCCCTGAACTGGCCGTCGGAGTCGGTGAGGAGGATGCGCCGCATGTCGGTCTGGTCGAGGGCGGCCGCGATGCCGGTGCGGACCGCGCCGCCGTAGCCCTGGTTGACCTGGTGGTGCACCGCGATGACCCGGCCGGGGTGGCGCTCGGCGAGCTCGTCGAGCACCCGTCCGGTCCCGTCGGGGGAGCCGTCGTTGACGACGACGATCCGGTGCTCCATGCCGGCGAGCGTGGTGAGGAAGTCCTCGACCGTTGCCGCCAGGTTCTCCTCTTCGTTGAACGCCGGCATGACGACGGTCACGCCTTCGGTGTATAAGCGCGCGGCGCGCGGGGGCGCGCTGGGAATCTCGAGGGTCACGCGAGGGCCTCGGCCTTCTCTCGGGCCTTCTCACGGGTGGCGAATACGAACTTGTCACATATGAGATAGGTGACAATCGTGCCGATGAGGACACCGATCGCAGCGGAAATGAGAGTCGGCAGGAATGGATGTATGAGGGCGAAAACGCCGGTGTTGACGGCGAGGGACAGCAGTGCGGTGCCGTTGTAGCTCGACCACCTCTTGACGGTGAGCGGGAAACGGCGGTCCCCCCAGGTGAACTTCGAGCTCAACACGAAGTTGAGCTGGGCTGACAGCAGAAAACCGATGGCATCGGCGGGGGTCCACGGGACGCCGGCCGATGCCATTGCGGTCATCGCGAGGTACTGGACTCCGAAGCAGAAACCACCCACCAGGAGAAATCGCACCACACGTAAGTGATAATCCGGAACAATCGCCACTCGTCCCCCACGGCTTGTGCCTGGTGATCGCGGATTGGTACGTGCCAAGCGTCATGAAGTTTCATGACATGCGCGGAAGGGTGGCGTTATCACAGCGTGAACTATAGCTAGCGAGAACTTCTGTAGAGAAGTTAAGAATGTGAACTTCTGACACGGCCGAATGACAATGGCGTGTGGGCCGAATTCCCGTCTTGGAACGGTCCCGGCAGGTCAGGACAGACCTCCGCCGCCCGGCGCAGTCAATACGTGGATTAACGGTGGCGTGTCCTGGCGGGCGTGGGGGACCCGCCAGGACACGCACCGCTCCGCGCGGAGCGGCGAGGATGCCGACGACCCCGGCGAGGGATGGGGTCGTAGGCGCCGCTATTCGCGCGGAGTCACTGGGGCACCGTCGTCTTCTTCGAGCGGTGCGCGGTAGTGGCGTTCGATCAACCGGGCCGCGCCCACCGGGTCGTCGGACGGATGCGTCATCTCGTGACCATCCTCATTCCAGACGAACGACCCGTGCTTGCACCAAACGGTCAGATCGGCCGATACCGACAGAACGGACATCCCATTTCCGTTGCTCTGGTAGGTGTGGGTGAAGCCCTGACGATGCAGCGCGTACCTCAGGAGTCGCGTCGCCTCACAGGGATCGCGCCAGGGCAGGTAAGGCCTACCCGCACGGACCGCCAACACCGGCCCACCCCCATTGGATGGATTTGTACCAACGTTTGGATAATGCGGCGCTCACGCCGTGGGGTCAAGTGGTTGTTCCAAGTTAGACCGAGATCGTCTAGATTTGTTGGCACAAAAGGGTGGATTGAGGAAAGATGGCACGATCGTCGCTCTACCAGCAGGTGGCCGCCGAACTCCGGAAGGCCATCTACTCGGGTGAGTTCCGCCCGGGTGATCAGATCCCCACCGAGACCGAGCTCATGGACGGCCATCAGGTCAGCCGCAACACGGTCCGCCTGGCCCTGGGTGAGCTGGAGAACGAGGGCCTCATCCTCCGCATGCGCCGGCGCGGCACCTTCGTCCGTGAACGCCGCCCCCTGCTGATGCGCCCGCAGGACGAGCTGTTACCCCTCGGCGGCGACTTCCCGCGCTTCGACGCCTTCGTGCACGCCGTCACCTCCGAGGGGCGGGTGGCCGAGCAGAACATAGAAGTCCAGATCGTGCAGCCGCCCCACGACGTCGCGACCCGCCTCGAACTCGTCGAGGACGACGCCCTCACCGTGGTGCGCCGGCGGCTGCGTTACGTGGACGGCCAGCCGTACAACACGAACGACTCCTATTACCCCCTCAAGCTGGTCGCCGACTCCGAGATCGTGCGTCCCGGCAACATCACCCGCGGGGCCAACCGGGTCCTGGAGGAGCTGGGGCATCCCCAGGTCCGTTTTGTCGACGACATTTCGGCACGTATGCCAACTCCGGATGAATCGACACGTCTACAGCTAGAACCCGGTACACCAGTTCTCGTCTATGTCCGTGTCGGGTACGACCCTGACGAAGCACCAGTCAGGGTCGCCGTGTCGGTGCTCCCCGCCGACAAGCATCTGATCAGGTACGAGCTGGAACGTCATTGACCGAACTCAGGCCGTCCATCTAGGACCGCCTCACCTGTGGTCGCGCCGCGAGCGCCCCCCGGGCCGCGCTCGGGGCGGCGCTCGCCTGTGCGTGAAACGCCGCCACCGCAGGTATCAGGCCTGCCTTTTGGCATTGGGCCGTTAATTACGGGCTGTTAGCCCTCCCTTTCGTCCAATCAGGTCGTGCTTTAGGGGCGACGGACGCCGTGCGCACCTAATTGGTCACTCTCAGTAATCACACGTAAACCCGCAGCAACGAAGGGATCCCCCATGCGCATCGACACCCTCAACCTCTCCGCAGAACTTGTGCTTCGCCGGGCGGACGCCACCGACCTTCCCGACGTGCTCACTCTTCTCGCGGACGCGGCCAGGTGGCTGGACGGCCTCGGCGTCCGCCAGTGGCCGAGCGGCGGTTTCCCGGCCGCGCGCATCTCTCCCCTGATCGACGAGGGAGTCCTCTACGTCCTGACCGTCGGTGACGAAACGGCCGCCGTGATGGCCCTCGACGACCACGCCGACGCCGAGTTCTGGACACCGGCCGACCGTCCGGAATCGGCGTTCTACGTCCACAAGCTCGCGGTGAACCGGGCCCACTCGGGCCGGGGTCTCGGCGAGGTGCTGCTCGACTGGGCCGGCCTTCGGGCCCTGGCGGCCGGGCGGCGGCACGTGCGGCTCGACTGCTCCAAGGAGAACGACCGCCTCCAGGGCTACTACCTGGGGCAGCGCTTCCGGCACGTCCGCACGGTCGACCTCCCGCACCGCGCGTCGGGGGCGCTGTTCGAGCGTCCGGCGGGGCTGCGCGGCGGCCGCACCGAGGCGAGGGTGCGCGATCTGACGGCCGCCGGAAAGGTGCTGCTGACCCACTGAAGAGGCGCGATGGGACCCGCTACTGTTCCCCCATGACCGGACCGTTGCTTGAAGTCATCGCGCTCGACGTGCGCGACGCCGTGGCCGCAGAAGAGGGCGGCGCGGATCGCCTGGAGGTCGTGGCCGACATGTCCGTCGGCGGGCTCACCCCGCCGGCGGAGACGGTCGCGGCGATCGCCGAGAAGTGCACGTTGCCGCAGATGGTGATGGTCCGGCTCGACGCCGGTTTCACCGCGGGCGACGAGGAACTTGCCCGGTTGCGCGCCCAGGTGCGCGAGATGTCCGAGGCCGGCGCCGCCGGTTTCGTCTTCGGTTTCCTCACCGCCGACGGGGCCGTCGACCTGGCGGCCACCGAGGCGCTGATTCACGCGGCCGCCCCGCTGCCCTGGACGTTCCACCGCGCGGTCGACCACGCGGCCGACGTCCAGGCGGGGTGGCGGGCCGTGCGGCTGCTGCCCAACCTGGCCACGATCCTGACCTCCGGCTCCCCGCGCGGGGTGGGCGAGGGGCTGCCGGTGCTGCGCACCCGCGCCGAGGCGGGCGACGCGGCGCTGATCATGGCCGGGGGCGGGTTGTCGTTCGACCACGTGCCGGTGCTGCTCGACTACGGGGTCAAGGCCTTCCACATCGGCAGCGCGGCCCGCGAGTCGTGGTTGTCGGCGGTCGACCCCCGCCGGGTGGCCCGCTGGCGCGCGCTACTCGACGCCTAGCCCGCGCAGCCGCGCCGCGAGTTCGTCGCGTTCGCGGCGCAGCCGGATGACCTCGAACTCGAGCTCGATGATCCGGCGGACGGCCGCGAGGGTCATGCCCTCGCCCATCAGGACGACCACCTGCCGGATCTGGCCGATGTCGTGGCGGCTGTAGCGGCGCTGGCCGCCGGCCGACCGCTGGGGCGAGACCACGTGCTGCTGGTCGATGCGGCGCAGGAACGCGTGCTGCACCTCCAGCATCGAGGCGACCTGCCCCACGCTGAACATGGGGGCGAACTCGTCGTCCATGGCCGACAGGCCGACCGGGTAGGCCCCCGGCAGTTCGGCGCTCATCCGCCCCCTTTCCCGTTCAGCCGTTGATGGCCCGGTGGCCGGTGCTGATCACGATCTTGCGCGGCTTGGCCTTCTCGAGCACCGGGATGCGGACGGCCAGGACGCCGTTGTCGTAGGCGGCCTCGATGGCCTCGGCGTCGAGGTGCTCGGAGAGGTAGACCCGCCGGGTGAAGGTGCCCATGACTCGTTCCCGCACGAACAGGCGCTCGCCCTCGGCGAACTCCTCCGAGCGGCGGGCCGAGACGGTCAGCACGCCCCGGTCGACGGTGACCTCGACCGAGCCCGGGTCGATGCCGGGAAGGTCGAAGCGGAGGACCACGTCGTCGGCGCGGCGGATGCCGTCCATCGGCATGACCGCGGTGGTCTCGTCCTTCGTGTATTGCCGGGTCAGCTGACTGAACTGCCGCTCGAACTCCTGCACGAACGGGTCGATCGACGTCAGCAACATCGCGCATCACCTCCGAAGATCCGGGAGGCCCCTGTGGGCTCCCGTCAACCTGTCTCCTGTCAGAGAGAGAACCTACAAGCAGAGTTATAGGTTTTCTGCCGGAGGGCTGTCAAGTCCCAGAGCGAGATCGGCCCGGCGCAGCGCCGCGACCAGGGTCTTGATCGTGGCGGGCTCGTCGAGGATCCCGCCCTCCTGGCGGCTGGCCTGCCAGGCGTCCACCCGCGCTCTGTACTGGTCGTAGGTCGCCAGGTGGTGGGCGTACACCACCGCGAAGCGGCTGACCAGGTGAGAGGGGTGCATGTCCCAGCCCTGGTAGTAGCCGTGGGCCAGCGAGTGGCGGACCGTCTCGGCGTGCCGCCGCCACAGGGCCAGCACGTCGGCCTTGGCCCCCGAGGCGGGCGCGGCGGCCAGCGAGCCGTCGGAGAGCTCGACGCCCTCGGGGTGCAGCACGGTCTGCATGACGTGGCGGGCGTGGTCGCAGGCCGGGTGGTCGAGCCGCTGCTCATGCGGCGGCAGGCCACAGGCGGCGGTGTAGTCGAAGACGCCGAAGTGGGCCGCCTTCAGCCGTCCGCGCAGACCGGCCACCAGGTCGGGGGAGCGCTGGAGGAACAGGATCGTCTGCGGCGCCTCGACCTGCATCTCGAAGCCCAGCGCCGGCAGGCCCAGGTCGTGCTCGATCTCGGCCAGCGCGCGGGCGAACATGCCCAGGTAGGACTCCATCAGCACCTTGGGAAAGGTGATCACGAAGCCGCCGGGCAGACCGCCCTTGAGCTCGACGACCCGCGCCAGGAAGCCGCGCAGGGTGCGCAGCGACCGCCCGGGGTCGCCGTCGGCGAACGACTTGATTCGCAGGCCCCAGCGCCGGGGGAGCGCCGGCATGGCCGCCACCGCCTCGGCGGCCCGCAGCGTGTCGGCGTCCTCGTCGGCGCCGGTGTAGCCGTCTTCGAAGTCGATCCGCAGGTCCTGGATCGGCTCGCGGGCCAGCGTGCGCGCCACCCGGTCGTGGACGTCGCCGCCGAACAACTCGGCGAACTCCCCGGGCGTGGTCAGCGCGAGCAGGCCGGCGGCCTCCGCGCCCCAGTCGGCGACCGTCGAGGCGGTCAGCAGGTTGGCCGGTACGTAGACGGTGTGGACCGGCTGCCAGGCGATCTCCCTGACCGGGAAACGCGCCTGCTGGGTCCGGTGGACGTTGTCGAAGCCCGCGACGTTGATCTCCACGAACCGACCCTAACCCCGGCCGATCACCCCCGGCCCATCGCCTCCAGCATGGCCGCCCGCCCCACCAGCTTGACCCGCTCGCCCCGGTCGAGGGTGCGGGCCAGCTTCTCCTCGGCCTGCTCGATCGCCAGCCAGTCGGGATAGGTGATCGGCCGCACGCCGCGCTCCCGCAGCAGGTCGTCGACCCGCGTCTGCCGAGGGCTCTCGGCCACCGAGGCCAGCAGGGTGCGCACGGTCTCGGCCGCGTCGGACTTGTTGGTGCCGATCACCCCGGTCGGGCCGCGCTTCAGCCAGCCCGCCACGAACTCGCGGTCGCGGACCCGCCCGGCCACGTTGGGCACGGTCATGGTCTCCTCGGAGAACGGCACGCTCGGCAGCGCCACGCTCTGGTAGCCGACCGAGCGCAGCACCATGTCGGCGGGGATCGTCTCGAACTCGCCCGTGCCCACGACGCGCCTGCCGTCGAGGCGGGTGCGCTCCAGGCGTACCCCCTCGACGTGGGAGACGCCGAGGATCTCGACGGGCCGCAACCAGAAGCGGACCTCCAGGCGGCGGGGCCGGTTCTCCGGCACCCGCGCCGACCACGACTGGAGCACGTCGACGTTGCCCCTGATCTGGCGGCTGAGCTCGGTCAGGTCTTCGCAGGCCACCTCGTCGGGGAAGGTCAGGATGTCGGCGTTCAGCAGGTCGCCGAGCTCGCGCAGCTCCTTCAGGGTGAACTTGGCGTGCTGGGCGCCCCGCCGGCCCACCATGTGGACCCGCTTGACCTTCGACTCGGCCAGCGCGGTCAGCACGTTGTGGGGCACGTCGGTGGCGCGCAGCTCGTCGGCGGTCTTGGCCAGGATCCGGACCACGTCGACCGCGACGTTGCCCACCCCGATCACCACGACGTCTTCGGCGTCGAGGGTGAACTCGGGGGCGTCGGGGTGGCCGCAGTACCAGTTCACGAAGTCGGTGGCCGCCACGCTGCCGGGAAGATCCTCCCCCGGTACGCCCATCCTCCGGTCGACCATCGCCCCGGTGCAGTAGACCACCGCGTCGTAGCAGGTCAGCAGGTCGTCGACGGACAGGTCGAGGCCGAGCTCGACGCCGCCGAGGAACCGCACGCCCGGGGCCTCCAGGACCCGGCGCAGGTAGGACGCGATCGACTTGATCGACGTGTGGTCGGGCGCCACCCCGTACCGGACCAGCCCGTAGGGCGTGGGCAGGCGCTCCAGGACGTCGACCTCGACCGGGCCGGGGGACTGCTTGACCAGAGCTTCGGCGGTGTAGATCCCGGCCGGGCCGGAGCCCACCACAGCCACACGCAGCGCCACGGGGATGCCTCCTTGCAAAGAAGCCGCTCTCCGGATTCTTTACCCATCCGGGGCCGGGTAGCCAGTGCGATATTGGGGGTTGCGCCACATCTGTTCCGCGATCACAGTTGGACCTCGTGGGCGGAGCGGGGAAACGGCGACGGCGCACCGGCGAAAATCCGGGTGCGGATGGCACGGGAGATGAAACGCTCCCCGACATGAGATTCCACCGCGACGAGATCGGCGCGCGGCGCTACGAGGCCTTCGGCCGCGTGATGGCCGCCTTCGCGACCGAGCCCGAGATGATGGAGACCTGCCGCGACCTGGGCTGGTGGCCCGGGACCGACGGCTGGGAGATCGAGTGGCGCGAGGGCCCCTTCGCGACCGAGGTCGCCGACCTGCTCATCGAGCGGGTGCGCGAGCCCGGCTTCCCCGGCCCCCTGGTCGGCCCGCTCGCTCCCGTGACCCAGCTCTGCGCCCGCCTCGACGTGATGGGCGTCAGCTTCGACCTGCGGGCCATCGACCCGCTCGGGCTCGACCGGATGCGGGCCCGTCCCGGCGTGTGGCGGTTGTCCGAGGCCCTCGACCCCTCCCGGCGCACCGGATCGCGCCAGCCCTGGGAAGAGCTCCTGGGCGGGTGATCCTTTTTGTCCGCTTATAAACTGAAAGTGCTGTACGCGGACATCGCTCGGGGGAATCGATGGTCTGGGCTTTCAGTCGGAGCAAACACGGCCCACTAGGCCCTGAACAGGAATTCATCGCACTCGACCGGCGCGATCGGCGCAGCCAGTGGTACCTGCTGGCGGCGCTGGCCGGCGGCGCCCTGGTGGGTTTCATCGGCGCCGGCCTCTCCGGCTCGGCGCCCTTCTGGCTCATGGCCGTGTACGACCCGTACATGATCATGGTGCTGGCCGTCGTCGTCGGCTCGGGCGCAGCCGGGTTCGGCTGGGCCTTCCTCAACAGCTGCCTGGCCGCGTTCGGGGCGCTGATCGGCCAGATCACCGCCGGCTCGGCGATCCACCACGACGCGCCCTTCGCCGGGCTCGGCTCCGCGCCCGGCGGCCTGGTCGTGGGCCTGGGCATCATCGCCGCGCTGGGCCCCCTCGGCTACGGCGCGACGCGGTGCGACCGCATCGGCGGCATCTGCTACGGCCTCACGGCGGGCGTGTTGTTGTCGATGACCGCCGAGGAACTGCTGGCCCTCTCGGACGAGTGGCCCTACGCCCTGACCACCTCGGCGGTGTTGTGGGCGGGCTTCCTGGTGCTCTTCCGCCGCCGCATCGGCGACCGCGTCTACGGGGCCGTGATCGGACTCGCCTACAGCGCCGGATACGGGTTGGTGCTTCAGGCGCTCTGATTCTCGGTAGCCTTTTACGACTACAGCAGCCCTATCGAGGAGTAGCCGTGCTTCTGCGGATGTCGACCCTGTTCCTGCGCACCCTGCGTGAGGATCCGGCGGACGCCGAAGTCCCGAGCCACAAGCTCCTGGTCAGGGCCGGGTACGTCCGCCGCGTCGCGCCCGGCATCTACTCGTGGCTGCCCCTCGGCAAGATCGTCCTGGAGAACGTCGCCAAGGTCGTGCGCGAGGAGATGAACGCCATGGGCGGCCAGGAGGTGCTCTTCCCCGCCCTGCTGCCCCGCGACTTCTACGAGGCCACCGGCCGCTGGACCGAATACGGCGACACGCTGTTCCGGCTGAAGGACCGCAAGGGCAACGACTACCTCCTCGGGCCCACCCACGAGGAGATGTTCACCGACATGGTGAAGGGCGAATACTCCTCCTACAAGGACTATCCGGTCACGCTCTACCAGATCCAGACCAAGTACCGCGACGAGGCCCGTCCCCGCGCCGGCATCCTGCGCGGCCGCGAGTTCGTCATGAAGGACTCCTACTCCTTCGACCTCGACGACGAGGGCCTCAAGCGCAGCTACGAGAACCATCGGGCGGCGTACATCAGGATCTTCGAGCGCCTCGGCATCGACGTGAAGATCTGCTTCGCGACCTCCGGCGCCATGGGCGGCTCGGCCTCCGAGGAGTTCCTCGCCCCCGCCCCCACCGGCGAGGACACGTTCGTGGCCTGCCGCACCTGCGGCTACGCCGCCAACGCCGAGGCCGTCACCACCCCCGCCCCCGCCGCCTTCACCGGCGAGCGCGCGGCCCTGACGGTGCTCGACACCCCCGACACGCCGACCATCGACACGCTCGTCTCCTACATGAACGAGCACCACGGTTTGCGGATCACCGCCGCCGACACGCTCAAGAACGTGGTCGTCAAGGTCGTCACGCCCGGCGCGAAGGAGCCCGAGACCCTGGTCATCGGCGTGCCCGGCGACCGCGAGGTCGACTTCAAGCGCCTGGAGGCCGCGCTGGCCCCCGGCGAGCCGGCCATCTTCGAGGCGGGCGACTTCGCCAGGCACCCCGGCCTGGTGCGGGGCTACATCGGCCCGCAGGTTCTCAAGGAGCTCGGCATCCGCTACCTCGTCGACCCCCGCGTGGTCGACGGCAGCGAGTGGGTGACCGGCGCCAACGAGCCCGGCAAGCACGCCGCCCACGTGGTCGCCGGCCGCGACTTCGTCGCCGACGGCACGATCGAGGCCGCCGAGATCCGCGCCGGCGACGCCTGCCCCGTCTGCGGCAGCGACCTGTCGATCGACCGCGGCATCGAGATCGGCCACATCTTCCAGCTCGGCCGCAAGTACGCCGACGCCGCCCAGCTCGACGCCCTCGGCCCCGACGGCAAGCCGATCCGGATCACCATGGGCTCCTACGGCGTGGGCGTCTCCCGCGCCGTGGCCGTCATGGCCGAACAGCGCCACGACGCCCTCGGCCTGGCCTGGCCCCGCGAGGTCGCGCCCGCCGACGTGCACATCGTCGGCACCGGCAAGGAGAACCAGATCGAGATCGCCACGAAGATCGCCGAAGAGCTGGAGGCCAGGGGCCTGCGCGTGCTCCTCGACGACCGCCCCCAGGTCTCCCCGGGCGTCAAGTTCAAGGACAGCGAGCTCCTCGGCCTCCCGACCGTGCTGATCGTCGGCCGAGGCGTCGCGAACGGCGTGGCCGAACTCCGCGACCGCGCATCGGGCGAACGAGCCGAAATCCCGCTCGACGAGGCCGTAGAGAAGGTCATCGCAGCCTGCGCCTAGCGCACACCGCCGCAGACTTGACGGCGGACGTGGCCACCGCCGAAGGTGCGGCCCTCCGACACAGCGAGGGGCGGCTCGTCACTATGGGGGGAGTGTGACGAACCGCCCGCTCACGCCCCCTTCCGCCTGAGCGGAGGGGGAGCTATCCGATCTAGCGGCGCCTCAGCGACCGCCGCCAGGAGAACCCACCAGGCAGGTCGACGCTGACCTGCTTTCCACCGTCGGCGCGCTTCGTGTACCGCACGCCACCCTTGCCGACGCTGTGGCCGACTCCGCCGCGCGAGAAATTGATCCGGAACGGACCGATCTTGATCGTTTTTCGGAAGCCCCAACTCATGACGTCCTGAACTACCCAAGAAATCGGGAATAAACGAGAACCGTCCCGAATCGCGAGAGCGGCACGACCGTCAGACTGAACTTTTCAGCCCGCCACGATCGACGCTCATCGGCCCCTCAAGCCGCCCAGCGTCAAGCCGCTCAGCCTCAGGGCGCTCAGCGTCAAGCCGCTCAGCCTCAGGGCGCTCAAGGGCGCCGGGCCTCAGGCGTCGGCCTCAGGCGTCGGCCTCAGGCGTCGGCCTCAGGCGTCGGCCTCAGGGCGCGTCGGACCTCAGGGCGCGTCGGACCTCAGGGCGCGTCGGACCTGAGGGCGCGTCGGACCTCAGGGCGTCGGGCCGGCTCCGGGGGCCGGGAGCATGGCCGGAGCCGTCGACTCCTGGGGTGGCGCCACCGGCTCGCCCGAGCTCGGTTTCATGGGCGTCGGTTCTGACACGGCGGGGCTGGAGACGGCGTGGTCGAGGCCCGGCATGCCCGGGAACGCGGTGATCTGCGGCTGCCAGCCGAAACCACGCACGGCGGCCTCCTGGGTCGCCAGCACCGCCAGCCGCCGCAGCCCGGGGTCGGTGTCGGCCGACAGTTCCACGTAGGCGGCGCAGACCCGCTCCTCGATGTAGGCCGCCAGCCGGGCCGCCTGGGCGGCGGTGGTGACCTCGAAGGGCAGCTGGTAGGTGCCCGGCTCGGCCGGGGTCTCGCCCCGGCGGCGCATCAGGGCGCGCAGTTGGTCGCGGCGGGCCCGGTGGGCGTCGAACCCGGTCGTGGCGCGGACCCGGAGCGCACCGCTCGTCTTGGCGCCGATGACACCGTAGGCGTACACGGCGGCGTGCTCGGCGGCCAGCGCCTTCGAGAGCGCGACGGAGGCGCTCACTTCAGCCGCCCGAGCGCCTGGGCGTGGACGGCCTCACAGGCCCCCATGCTGGCCACCAGCTGCGCCACGACGGGCTTGGCGGCGGCGGCCTGCTCGGGCCGCGCGGCCGCCGCGGCCCTCTCGGCCTCTTTCAGCGCTTCCACGGTCACCTCCGGGTTGACCACGGGGGTCGGGGTCGCGGCGGGGGAACCGGGTTCGGTCAGATGTCTGCGCAACGCGGCAAGGTGGGCCAGATGGCGCTGCTGGAACGGCAGCAGCACGGCCGCGATCGTGGGATCGGACAGGGCGGCCTGCTGATAGAGCGCGACCAGCTTCTCCTTGCCGCCGATGAGCCCGGCCAGCAGCGCCGCGTGTGGATCGGGCGAGGGCGAAGCCGCCGGTGACGCGGCCTCCTGCCCCTTCGCGCAACCCACCAGCACCAGGCCGGCCCCGGCACCCAGAAGGGTACGCCGGGACAGGTTCATACCGGACTCTCCCACAGGCACCCGCCCATGGTAGAGCGCTCCAGCAGGCACCCGACCCGAGCCACGCTGACGGGCCCGCGCTCTCGCGATGCGCAGACCGCTCCCGACGAGGCCGGACCAGAGCTACGGGTGACAGCCCGTATGGAGGACACTCCGGCGAGGACCCGCTGACGGGCCCGCGCTCTCGCGATACGCAGACCGCTCCCGACGAGGCCGGACCGGAGCCACGGTGACAGCGCGTGCGGAGGACACTCCGGCGAGGACTTGATGACGGGCCTGCGCTCTCGCGATGCGCAGACTGCTCCCGACTGGGCCGGACCGGAGCCACGGTGACAGCTTGTGCGGAGGACTCTTCGGCGAGGACTTGATGACGGGCCTGCGCTCTCGCCATGCGGAGACTGCTCCCGACCATAGCCACGGGTGACAGCCCGTGCGGGGACAACCTGTTGAGGACCCGATGACGGGTCCGCGCTCTTACGATGCGCAGACCGCTCCCGATGAGGCCCCACCCGAGCCACGGTGACAGGCCCGTGCGGAGGACACTCCGGCGCGGGCCCGGCCCGCGCGCGCCTGCGGGTGATCGTCACTGGGCCCGAGGGAGTAGACCGGTCCAGAGGAGACCCGGCCGTGTATGCGTTCGCGCGGCGCGGCGAGCGGTGCCGGTCTGTCGATAGGCTGTGGGCACGTTGGGCGAGGTACGCCCCCGATGGCCATTGGTAAGGAGGTCACCATGGGCGAATCCGCCCGACGCGACCGCCTCGTGGCGCTGCTCGCCCCGGTCGTCGAGGCCGAAGGTCTCGACCTGGAAGACGTGACGGTCACCCCCGCCGGCAAGCGCCGGCTGGTGCGCGTGGTCGTCGACCGTGACGGCGGCATCAGCCTCGACGACGTCTCAGAAGTCAGCCGTTCGGTCTCCGAGAAGCTCGACGCGAGCGACGCGCTCGGCAACAGCCCCTACGTGCTGGAGGTCACCTCTCCCGGCGTCGACCGACCGCTGACCGAGCCGCGCCACTGGCGGCGCGCGCGAGGCAGATTGGTGAAGGCGGCGCTGACCGACGGCGCCGCCGTCGAGGGCCGGATCGTCGAGGCCGACGACGACGGCGTCGAGATCGAGGCCGCCGGCCGTTTCGCGTACGCGGATCTGGCAAAGGGCAAGGTCCAGGTGGAGTTCCGCCATCTGGACGACGAGGACGAAGATGAAGAAGACATCGCAGACGGCGATGAGGGCTGAGGGGGAGCCTTGTGGACATTGACATGAGCGTCCTGCGCAGCCTGGAGCGGGAGAAGGACATCTCGTTCGACCTGGTCGTCAAGGCCATCGAGGACGCGCTGCTGATCGCCTACTTCCGCACCGAGGGCGCCGCGCAGAAGGCCCGCGCCCAGCTCGACCGCGTCTCCGGGCACGTGTCGATCCTGGCCGCCGAGATCGGCGAAGACGGCGAGATCCTCCGGGAGTACGACGACACCCCGGGCAACTTCAGCCGCATCGCCGCGACCACCGCCAAGCAGGTCATCCTGCAGCAGCTCCGCGACGCCGAAGACGAGATCAACTTCGGGGAGTTCGCGAGCCGCGAGGGCGAGCTGGTGGCGGGGGTGATCCAGCAGGGCAAGGATCCCCGCGTCGTGCTGGTCGACCTCGGCAAGATCGAGGCCATCCTGCCGCACAACGAGCAGGTCCCCGGGGAGGAGTACGTCCACGGGGAGCGCATCCGCTGCTACGTGGTCCAGGTGAAGAAGGGCAACAAGGGCCCTTCGGTGACCCTGAGCCGCACCCACCCGAACCTGGTGAAGAAGCTGTTCGCGCTGGAGGTCCCGGAGATCGCCGACGGCACCGTCGAGATCGCCGCCATCGCCCGCGAGGCCGGCCACCGCACCAAGATCGCGGTCCGCTCCCGCAAGCCCGGCGTCAACGCCAAGGGCGCCTGCATCGGCCCGATGGGCTCCCGGGTGCGCAACGTGATGACCGAGCTCCACGGCGAGAAGATCGACATCATCGACTGGTCGGAGGACCCCGCCGACTTCGTCGGGAATGCGCTGTCGCCGGCGCGGGTTTCCCGAGTCGAGGTCGTCGACGCCGACGGCCGGGTCGCCCGGGTGACCGTCCCCGACTACCAGCTGTCGCTGGCGATCGGGAAAGAAGGGCAGAACGCCCGGCTGGCCGCGCGGCTGACCGGGTGGCGCATCGACATCAAGCCGGATACTCATGAGGCACCGGCCGATCCCGCAGATGCGTCGGCAAGGTAAGCTGGAATACGGTGACCAGGCCGCCCCGCTGAGAACGTGCGTGGGCTGCCGGGTTCGCACGGCCAAGTCCGAGCTACTCCGACTGGTGGTGGCCGGGGATGTGATCATCCCTGACCTGCAGAAACGGCTCCCGGGACGCGGTGCATCACTGCACCCCTCCCTGACCTGCCTGCAGCTCGCAGATCGTCGCCGGGCGTTCACCCGCGCTTTCCGTGCGGAGGGAACGCTCGATCAGACGCGCTTGCGGGCCTACTTGTCGGACTTGACGAGGAAAGCCGCCGGGTGAATGGTTACCAACTGTTTCGTAGGACGCCGAGTTGATGGGCGGAGTCAGATTGCTATGAGCGCCTGATGAGCACGCGGCAATGAGTACGTCCAGGTAGCGACGGTCCGGCGGCACAGCCTCCCGGGCCGAGTTAGGGAGTGCAGTGGCGAAGGTCCGGGTATACGAGCTCGCCAAGGAGTTCGGTGTTGAGAGCAAGGTCGTCATGGCCAAGCTCACCGAGATGGGCGAGTTCGTTCGATCGGCGTCTTCAACGATTGAAGCGCCGGTTGTCCGCAAACTGACGGAGGCGTTCGGTAAGGGCGACTCCAAGGGGGGCAAGTCCCCTCGTCCGGCCCCACGGCCGGCACCCCGGCCGGTCGGCAACGACCAGGCCGGCAACGGCGCTCCGGCGCCCGCATCGCCTTCGGACTTCGGCAACCGGCCGATTCCGAAGCCGGGTCCGCGGCCGGCGCCGCGTCCCGTTCCCATGCCGCATCCGGCGCCGCAGCCCGCTCCCCAGAGCGAGGCCGCCCCGCGTCCCGCGGCTCCGCCCGCCCCGGCTCCGCGTCCTGAGACGCCCCGTCCGGCGGCTCCGAGTGCGCCCGCGGCCAGTGGCGGCCCCGGCGGCGGCCAGTCCGCGCCGTCCGGCCCGCGTCCCGGTCCGGGCCCGAAGCCGGGTCCCCGTCCGGCTCCCGGTCCGCGCCCGACCCCCGGCCCCGCTGCCGGCGGCGGTCGCGACGGGCAGCGTCCGGGTGGTTCCGGCGGTCCCAAGCCGGGTCCCCGCGGCCCGCGTCCGGGTAACAACCCGTTCTCTTCCAACGCCAGCGGCATGGGCCAGCGGCCCGCGCGTCCCGGCGACCGTCCCGACCGTGGTGACCGTCCCGACCGGGGCGACCACGCCGGTCCGCGCGGCGACCACGCCGGTCACCGCGGTGACCGGCCCGACCGCGGTCCTCGTGAAGACCGCGGCGACCGCGGGCCCCGCGAGCCGCGCCGTGAGGGCGGTCCGCGTCCGGGTCCCGGCGGTCCGCGTCCCGGTCCCGCCGGTGCGGGCGGTCCTCGTCCGGCCGGTGCCGGTCCTCGCCCGGGTCCGCCCGGCGCGGGTGGCCCGCGTCCGCCGGCGGGCGCCGGCGGTCCTCGTCCGGGTGGTCCCCGGCCGAACCCGTCGATGATGCCGCAGGGTCGTCCTGCCGGTCCCGGTGGCGGGCCCGGCGGCGGCGGTCGCGGTCCTGGTGGCGGCGGCGGTCGTCCCGGTGGCGGCGGTGGCCGTCCCGGTGGCGGCGGTGGCGGTCGTCCTGGTGGCGGCGGCTTCGCGCCGCGCGCCGGTGCCGCCGGTGGCGGTGGCGGCGGTCGTCCGGGTGGCGGCGGTCCCGGTGGTGGCGGCGGCGGCTTCGGCGGCGGTCGTCCCGGTCCCGGTGGCCGTGGTCGCGGCGGCGGCACGGCGGGCGCCTTCGGTCGTCCGGGTGGCCGTCCGACGCGTGGCCGCAAGTCCAAGCGCCAGAGGCGCCAGGAGTTCGACAACATGTCGGCGCCGGCGATCGGCGGCGTGCAGGCTCCCCGTGGCGGCGGTCAGACGATCCGTCTCCCGCGCGGCGCCTCGCTGTCCGACTTCGCCGACCGCATCGGCGCGAACCCGGCGGCGCTGGTCCAGATCATGCTCCACCTCGGTGAGATGGTGACCGCGACCCAGTCGGTGAACGAGGAGACGTTGCAGCTCCTCGGCGCCGAGCTCGACTACGTCGTGCAGGTCGTCTCGCCCGAGGAGGAGGACCGCGAGCTGCTCGAGTCCTTCAAGATCGAGTTCGGTGAAGACGAGGGCGACGAGGCCGACCTCGCGCCGCGTCCGCCGGTCGTGACCGTCATGGGTCACGTCGACCACGGTAAGACCAAGCTCCTCGACGCCATCAGGAACACCAACGTGGTGGCGCGGGAGGCCGGTGGCATCACCCAGCACATCGGCGCCTACCAGGTCCACGCGACCCACGAGGGCGAAGACCGGAAGATCACCTTCATCGACACCCCGGGTCACGAGGCGTTCACCGCCATGCGTGCCCGTGGTGCGCAGGCCACCGACATCGCCGTCCTGGTGGTCGCGGCCGACGACGGTGTGAAGCCGCAGACGATCGAGGCGCTGAACCACGCCCAGGCGGCCGAGGTGCCGATCGTGGTCGCGGTCAACAAGATCGACAAGGAGGGCGCCGACCCCACCAAGGTCCGCGCCCAGCTGACCGAATACGGCCTGGTGGCCGAGGAGTTCGGTGGCTCGACCCTGTTCGTCGACATCTCGGCGAAGCAGGGCCTGGGCATCGACAACCTGCTCGAGGCGATCATCCTGACGGCCGACGCGGAGCTCGACCTCCGCGCCAACCCCGACATGGACGCCCAGGGCCTGGCGATCGAAGCCCACCTCGACAAGGGCCGCGGCCCGGTGGCGACCGTGCTGGTCCAGCGCGGCACCCTGCGGGTCGGCGAGTCGATCGTCTGTGGCGAGGCCTTCGGCCGCGTCCGGGCGATGCTCGACGACAACATGCAGCCGGTCGAAGAGGCCGACCCGTCGCGTCCGGTCCGGGTGCTCGGCCTCACGGCCGTGCCCCGCGCGGGTGACAACTTCCTGGTCGTCAGCGACGACCGGATGGCCCGCCAGATCGCCCAGGAGCGGGCGGCTCGTCAGCGCATCGCGGAGATGGCCAAGGCCGGTCGCCGCCGTACGCTCGAAGAGCTGTTCAGCGACTACGAGAAGGGCAAGATCGACGAGCTCAAGCTCATCATCAAGGGTGACGTGTCCGGTTCGGTGGAAGCACTGGAAGACGCGCTGCTCAAGATCGATGTGGGCGAGGAGGTCAACCTCCGCGTGCTGCACCGCGCCGTCGGTGCGATCACGGAGTACGACGTCAACCTGGCGATCGCCGACGACAACGCGGTGATCATCGGCTTCAACGTGCGGCCGGAAGTCCGGGCGCGCGACCTGGCCGAGCGCGAGGGCGTCGACATCCGCTACTACTCGGTCATCTACCAGGCGATCGAGGAGATCGAGGCGGCCCTCAAGGGCATGCTCAAGCCGGAGTTCGAGGAGATCCAGACCGGCACCGCCGAGGTCCGCGAGGTCTTCAAGGTTCCGAAGATCGGCAACGTCGCGGGTACCCTGGTCCGCTCGGGTGTCATCACCCGGAACAGCAAGGCCCGGATCATCCGCGAGGGCGTCGTCATCGCCGACAACCTCACCGTCTCGTCGCTGCGCCGGTTCAAGGACGACGCGACCGAGGTCCGCGAGGGCTTCGAGTGCGGTATCGGCGTCGGTTACAACGACATCAAGATCGACGACGTCATCGAGACGTTCGAGATGCGGGAGAAGCCCCGCGACTAGGGGCTCGATCGACCCGGTTCCCGGCCTGTTCGCAGGCCGGGGACCGGTTTCCCTTAAGCAGACCTGCACACGACCCACGCGCCAGGGTCTATTGGCGCCACAACAACACATGTATGTCGGTGCTCTGACGTTGGACATCCTTCTCGGCGACGTTCACTCGCTGAAGGAGAAACGGTCCGTTGTCCGTCCCCTCATCGCCGAGCTGCGCCGGCGGTTCCCCGCGGTCGCGGTGGCCGAGACCGGCCATCACGAGCTGCACCGAAGAGCCGAGATCGGCGTCGCCGTCGTCTCCGGCTCGGCCGGGAACGTCGATGAGGTCATGAACGCGTGCGAGCGGGCCGTCGCCTTCCGCCCGGAGATCGAGCTGCTGTCGGCTCGGCATCGTTTGTTCAACGACGAGGAATAGACCGCCAGGTCGCAGCGTCAGCCGTACATCCGGAAGAAGGGGGAGCGCGCCCATGGACGCCGCGCGAGCCAGGAAACTGGCGGACCGAATCCAGCAGATCGTCGCCGAGATGCTGGAACGGCGGATCAAGGATCCGCGACTGGGGTTCGTCACCATCACCGACACCCGGGTCACCAACGACCTGGGCGAGGCGACGGTCTTCTACACCGTCTTCGGGTCGGACGCCGAGCGCAAGGACACCGCCGCCGCTCTGGAGAGCGCCAAGGGCATCATCCGCTCGGAGGTCGGCCGGCAGACCGGGTTGCGGCACACGCCCACCCTGACGTTCACCCACGACCCCCTGCCCGACTCGGCCCGGCACCTGGACGGCCTGCTCGCCGAGGCCAAGGCGCGCGATGCCGAGATCGCCAAGAAGGCCGAAGGCGCCGAGTACGCGGGCGACGCCGACCCGTACAAGAAGGACGACGACGAGCTCGACGACGAGTTCGAGGACGACACCGACGAGGTGTCCGAGCGAAGCGCGAAGTGACGCTCCCTGCCGAGGCCGAATGGGCGCGCGCGGTCGCGCTCATCGGTTCGCATGACTCGATCGCCCTGGCCTGTCACGTCATCCCCGACGGCGACGCCCTGGGCTCGATGCTGGCCTTCGGCCAGGCGCTGCGGCGGTCCGGCCGGCGCGTGGTCGCCTCCTTCGGCGACCACGGGCTGACCGTGCCCCGGCTGCTGCGTTTCCTCCCCGGCCAGGACCTCCTGGTCGACTCCGCGCGCTTCCCGGCCGAGCCGGACCTGATGATCACCTTCGACGCCGCCACGATCGAGCGGCTCGGCCTGCTCGTCCCGTCGGCCAAGGCGGCGCGGGAACTGGTGGTGCTCGACCACCACGCGTCCAACACCGGGTTCGGGACCGTCCAGCTCGTCGATCCCACGGCGGCGGCCACGGCCGTGCTGGCCGAGGAGCTGATCCAGCGGCTGGGGCTCCCGATCGACCGGGACATCGCGACCTGCCTGTACACCGCCCTGGTGACCGACACCGGGTCGTTCCGCTACAGCTCGACCACGCCCGCCGTCCACGCCCTGGCCGGGCGGCTGCTCGACGCGGGCCTGAACCCCGACGCCATCGCGCGTGAGCTGTGGGACCGGTCGCCGTTCGGCTACCTGCGGGCGCTCGGCGCCGCGTTGTCGCGGGCCGAGCTCGACCGGTCGGCCGTCGGCGGCGCCGGGCTGGTCTGGACGACCGTGACCCGGGAGGACCGGGCCCTGAACGCGCTGCCCTACGACGAGGTCGAAGGGATCATCGACGTCCTGCGCAAGGTCGACGACGCCGAGGTCGCCGTGGTCTTCAAGGAAGACGACGAGGGCGCCTGGAACGTGTCGACCCGATCGAAGGGCACGGCCGACGTGGGCCGTGCCTGCACCGCCCTGGGGGGTGGCGGGCACCCCGGCGCGGCCGGGTTCTCCTCCCGCGAGACCCCGCAGGAGACCGTCGCCCGCCTCACGGAGCTGCTCGCGTGACCAGACGCCCCCCGCCGCCGAGCGGGATCATCATCGTCGACAAGCCCTCGGGCTGGACCTCCCACGACGTCGTCGGCAAGATGCGCGGCATCGCCGGCACCCGCAAGGTCGGCCACGCCGGCACCCTCGACCCGATGGCGACCGGCGTGCTGGTCGTCGGGGTCGAGAAGGCGACCCGCCTGCTGGGCCACCTGGCGCTGACCGAGAAGGTCTACGAGGCGACCATGCGCCTCGGCGTCTCGACCAACACCGACGACGCCGAGGGCGAGGAGACCGGGCGGGCGTCCGCCGCCCACGTCACGGCCGACGACGTCCACAAGGGCGTCGAGGCGTTGACCGGGCTGATCATGCAGGTCCCGCCGCAGGTCAGCGCGATCAAGGTGAACGGCGAGCGGGCCTACAAGCTGGCGCGCCAGGGCGAGGAGGTGGCGCTCCAGGCTCGGCCGATCACGGTCCACGCCTTCGAGGTGACCTCCGTCGCCCTGGGCGAGTCCGTCGACGTGACGGCCGTGATCACCTGCTCCTCGGGCACCTACATCCGCTCCCTGGCCCGTGACCTCGGCGACGGCCTGGGCGTCGGCGGCCACCTGACGGCGCTGCGCCGCACCCGCGTCGGCCCCTACGCCGTCGAGAACGCCCTGACCATCGAGGCGCTCCAGAAGGAGTGCGTCATCCTGCCCATCGCCGACGCCGTCTCCCAGGCCTTCCCCCGCCGCGACGTCACGGAGGAAGAGGCCAAGCTGGTCTCCCACGGCGGCCGGTTGAAGGCCGCCGGCCTGGGCGAGGGCCCGATCGGCGTCTTCGCCCCGGGCGGCGAACTGCTGGCCCTGGTCGAGGAGAAGGGCGGAGCCGCCAAACCTCTGGCCGTCTTCGTCGGCTGATCTCTCATTCGTCACGGCGCCGCCCCGCCCTGGGCGCCTTCGTCGGCTGATGTCCTTACTTTCCGTTACGGCTCCGCCCACCCCGGCGCCGACCGCCGTCCCCGGTGCGCGCCGCATCCGGCGCTCCCCGGGCGCTCCCGCCCGCCGGGGGCGACGGCGTCCCGGGCGGCCATGCCGCCGCCCAGGTGTGCCGGGGGGTGTGGGACGCTTAGGACGACTTAGCTTCTCGCCTGCTGGGGGTCGACGTGCGTGGCTGGCTCGGACTTGACGACGTGCCCGCGGACTGGGGCCGGTCCGTCGTCACGATCGGGGTGTTCGACGGCGTCCACCGGGGTCACCAGACGCTGGTGCGCCAGGCCGTCGACCTGGCCCAGGAGCTCGGGGTCGCCTCGGTCGCGGTGACCTTCGACCCCCACCCCGACGAGGTGGTGCGGCCCGGCAGCCACCCCTCCCAGCTCTCCACCCCCCACCGGCGCATCGAGCTGCTCGGCGCCCTCGGGGTCGACGCGGTGCTGATCCTGCCGTTCACGCTGGAGTTCTCGCGCACCTCGCCCGAGGAGTTCGTGCAGATCGCCCTGGTCGACCGGCTCCACGCCGCCGGGGTCGTGGTGGGGGAGAACTTCCGGTTCGGCCACAAGGCCGCCGGCAACCTCGCCACCCTGCGTGAGCTCGGCGAGAAGTACGACTTCGTCGCCGTCGGGGTCCCGCTGGTCAGCAGCCTCGAAGACATCACGTCCTCGCTGATCCGCCAGCACCTGACCGACGGCGACGTGGCCGCCGCCGCCGACGAGCTGGGCCGCCTCCACCGGGTCGAGGGCGTCGTGGTCCGGGGCCACCAGCGCGGCAAGGCGCTCGGCTTCCCGACCGCCAACGTCGAGTCGGCCCCCCACACGGCGATCCCGGCCGACGGCGTCTACGCCGGCTGGCTCGAGTCGCCCGAGGAGCGCTGGCCCGCCGCGATCTCCATCGGCACCAACCCGACCTTCGAGGGCGCCGTCCGGACCGTCGAGGCCTACGCCCTCGACCGCGACGATCTCGATCTCTACGGCCTCCACGTCTCGGTCGACTTCCTCGCCCGGCTGCGCGACACCCTGAAGTTCGACTCGGTCGAGGCGCTGATCGAACAGATGCGCGCAGACGTCGACGAGGCCCGGAGACTGACCGTCTCGGCTGGTTAACGGGCGATGGTAGCCTTGTATGTCGGCTGAGTAATCACCGGCTTCTCGTCACGGCGACTGTAGGCACGCACGGTCGTTCGCGGGATCGCAATGGCTACGCGTGCCCAGGGAACAAAGGAGAAGCAGTGTCGCTCGACACCGCCACGACCAAGGCCATCGTCGCCGAATACGGCGCCAGCGAGGGCGACACCGGGTCCCCCGAGGTGCAGATCGCGCTGCTGAGCAAGCGCATCAGCGACCTGACGGAGCACCTCAAGACCCACAAGCACGACCACCACAGCCGCCGCGGCCTGCTCCTGCTGGTCGGCCGTCGTCGCCGTCTGCTGAAGTACCTGCAGGCGAAGGACATCACCCGCTACCGCTCGCTGATCGAGCGGCTGGGTCTGCGCCGATAAGGCGTCGGGAAGGGAGCGGCGACACACACGCCGCTCCCTTCCGCGTAACGACAACTGAATAACCACACACCACCCGTGAAACCAGTGCCCCGCGTCATTCCGCGGAAAAAGAGGGCCGGTCCTCGGTAGTGGCCCCCGGTCGACGCGACCGGGCGCTTCGATCGAAGACCGGCGCCGCACCTCCGGGAGCCGGCGACGTGGGGTGACCGACCCGACAAAGGAGGTCCCCCGTGGAGGGTGTCCACAGCACGGAAGCCGTCATCGACAACGGCTCCTTCGGCACGCGGACGATCCGGTTCGAGACCGGCCGTCTCGCGCGCCAGGCGGCTGGGTCCGCCGTCGTCTATCTCGACGACGAGACGATGATCCTTTCTGCGACCACCGCCTCGAAGAACCCCAAGGAGAACCTCGACTTCTTCCCGCTCACGGTCGACGTCGAGGAGCGCATGTACGCCGCGGGCCGCATCCCCGGCTCGTTCTTCCGCCGTGAGGGCCGTCCGTCCGAAGACGCGGTCCTGACCTGCCGGCTCATCGACCGGCCGCTGCGCCCCTCGTTCGTCAAGGGCCTGCGCAACGAGATCCAGATCGTCGCCACCGTCATGGCGCTCAACCCCGAGCACCTCTACGACGTCGTCGCGATCAACGCCGCCAGCCTCTCGACCCAGCTCGCCGGGCTGCCCTTCTCGGGCCCCATCGGCGGCGTCCGGGTCGCGCTGATCAGCGGCCAGTGGGTGGCGTTCCCGACCCACACCGAGCTTGAGGGCGCGACCTTCGACATGGTCGTGGCCGGCCGCGTGCTCGCCGACGGCGACGTCGCGATCATGATGGTCGAGGCCGAGTCGACCAAGGACACGTTGAAGCTGGTCGCCGAGGGCGCGGTCGCGCCCACCGAGGAGACCATCGCCCAGGGTCTCGAGGCGGCCAAGCCGTTCATCAAGGTCCTGTGCGAGGCGCAGTCGAAGGTGGCGCAGGTCGCCGCCAAGGAGACCGGCGAGTTCCCGATCTTCCTCGACTACCAGGAAGACGCGCTGGCCGCCGTCGAGGGCGCGGTGCGCAGCGAGCTCGCCGCCGCCCTGACCATCGCCGGCAAGCAGGACCGCGAGGCCGAGATCGACCGGGTCAAGGGCCTGGTCGGCGAGAAGCTGCTGGCCGACTTCGAGGGCCGCGAGAAGGAACTGTCGGCCGCCTACCGCAGCCTGACCAAGAAGCTGATGCGCGAGCGCGTCATCAACGAGGGCGTCCGCATCGACGGCCGCGGCCCGAAGGACATCCGGGAGCTCAACGCCGACGTCCACGTCGTGCCCCGCGTCCACGGCTCGGCCCTGTTCGAGCGCGGTGAGACCCAGATCCTGGGCATCACCACGCTGAACATGCTCCGCATGGAGCAGATGATCGACACGCTCAACCCCGAGCGCACCAAGCGCTACATGCACAACTACAACTTCCCGCCCTACTCGACCGGTGAGACCGGCCGCGTGGGCTCGCCCAAGCGCCGCGAGATCGGTCACGGCGCGCTGGCCGAGCGGGCGCTCATCCCGGTTCTGCCGAGCCGCGAGGAGTTCCCCTACGCCATCCGCCAGGTCTCCGAGGCCCTGGGCTCCAACGGCTCGACCTCGATGGGCTCGGTCTGCGCGTCCACGATGGCGCTGCTCGACGCCGGCGTGCCGCTCAAGGAGATGGTGGCCGGCATCGCGATGGGCCTGATCGGCGAGGGCGACCAGTACGTCACCCTGACCGACATCCTGGGCGCCGAAGACGCCATGGGCGACATGGACTTCAAGGTCGCCGGCACCAAGGACGTCATCACCGCCCTGCAGCTCGACACCAAGCTCGACGGCATCCCCGCCTCGGTCCTGGCCGCCGCGCTGAAGCAGGCGCGCGGCGCCCGCCTGGCCATCCTCGACGTGATGCAGGAGGCGATCGACTCCCCGGCGGAGATGAACCCGACCGCGCCGCGCATCATCACGATCAAGGTCCCCGTAGACAAGATCGGCGAGGTCATCGGCCCGAAGGGCAAGATGATCAACCAGATCCAGGACGACACGGGCGCCGAGATCACCATCGAGGACGACGGCACGATCTACATCGGCGCCACCGACGGCCCCTCGGCCGAGGCGGCCCGGAGCGCGATCAACGCCATCGCCAACCCGCACATGCCGGAGGTCGGCGAGCGCTACCTGGGCACGGTCGTCAAGATCGCCGCCTTCGGCGCGTTCATCAGCCTGATGCCCGGCAAGGACGGCCTCCTCCACGTCTCCCAGATCCGCAAGCTGCACGGCGGCAAGCGCATCGAGAACGTGGAAGACGTGATGGGCGTCGGCGAGAAGGTCCAGGTGGAGATCGCCGAGATCGACTCCCGCGGCAAGCTCTCCCTGGTCCCGGTCGAGGTCGTGGAGAAGGAGGCCGCCGAGAAGGCGGCCCGCGCCGAGGCCGGCGAGCCCGAGCCCGAGGCGGCCCCGGCCGAGCAGTCCGAAGGCCGTGGCGGCGACGACGAGCCGCGCCGCCGCCGCACCCGCAGCCGTTCCGGACGGGACGACCGCAACTCGTGATCACGACGACCCTGTTCGACGGAAAGGACGGTGCGGGGGTCATCCGCCGCACCGTCCTGCCCGGTGGGCTCCGCGTGGTGACCGAGACCATGCCGACCGTGCGTTCCGTCGCGGTCGGCGCGTGGGTCGGCATCGGCTCGCGCGACGAGGACCCGGAGCACACCGGAGCCACCCACTTCCTTGAGCACCTGCTGTTCAAGGGCACGCCCACGCGCGACGCGATGGAGATCTCCGCGTCGATCGAGGGCATCGGCGGCGAGATCAACGCGTTCACCGCCAAGGAGTACACCTGCTACTACGCGCGGGTCCTCGACGAGGACCTGCCGCTGGCGATCGACGTGCTGGCCGACGTGGTCACCTCGTCGCTGATCACGCCCGACGACGTCGAGTCGGAGCGGGGCGTGATCCTCGAGGAGATCGCCATGCACGACGACGACCCGTCCGACGTGGTCCACGAGGCGTTCTCCGAGCAGCTCTACGGCGACACCCCGATCGGGCGGCCGATCCTCGGCAACGACGACACGATCAACGCCCTCACGCGCGACCGCATCCACGAGTACTACCAGCGCTTCTACCTGCCGACCCACACCGTGATCTCGGTGGCCGGCAACGTCTCCCACGAGCACGTGGTGGAGCTGGTGGCCCGCGCCTACGAGCGCGCCGGGGCCCTGGGCGGCGACGCCGCCCCGATCCCGCCCCGCGTCGGCGGCGAGGGCCTGCCCGGCAACCGCGGCGTGAAGGTGGTCGACCGGCCGACCGAGCAGGCCAACCTCGTGCTGGGCACGACCGGCGTCAGCCGTACCGACGACCGCAGGTTCGCCCTCGGGGTGCTCAACGCGGCGCTCGGCGGCGGCATGTCCTCCCGCCTGTTCCAGGAGATCCGGGAGAAGCGCGGCCTGGCCTACAGCGCCTACAGCTACACCTCGCAGTACGCCGACACCGGCCAGTTCGGGGTGTACGTCGGCTGCCTCCCCTCGAAGATCGACGACGTCCTCAAGATCTGCCGCGACGAGATCGGGCGGGTCGTCTCCGGGGGCTTCACCGAGGAGGAGATCATGCGCGGCAAGGGCCAGATGCGCGGCGGTCTCGTGCTCGGCCTCGAAGACACCGGCTCCCGCATGTCCCGGATCGGCAAGAGCGAGCTCGTCTACGACCGGCTGATGTCCGTCGACGAGGTCCTCCAGCGCATCGAGGCCGTGACCGCGGCCGACATCGCCGAGGTCGCCGCCGACGTGCTCACCCGTCCGCTGACCCTGGCGGTCATCGGCCCGTTCGCCGGGAAGGACTTCTCGGCCGCGGTGAGCTGACCGCTAGCCTTAGCACGTGATCAAAGTAGGTGTGCTGGGCGCGCGTGGCCGCGTCGGGGTGGAAGTGTGCAAGGCCGTCCACGCGGCCGACGATCTGGAGCTCGTGGCGGCCGTCGACAAGGACGACGCCCTCGACCCGATCGCCGAGGCCGAGGTGGTGGTCGACTTCACCCACCCCGACGTGGTGATGGGCAACCTCCGCTGGTGCATCGAGCGGGGCGTCCACCCCGTCGTCGGCACGACCGGCTTCGACCCCGCCCGCCTCGACGAGGTCAGAGCCCTGCTCGCGGCCAACCCCGGCACCAACGCCCTGATCGCCCCCAACTTCGGCATCGCGGCCGTGCTGATGATGCACTTCGCCCAGCAGGCGGCCCGGTTCTTCGAGTCGGCCGAGATCGTCGAGCTGCACCACCCGAACAAGGCCGACGCCCCCTCGGGCACCGCCCGGCGCACCGCCGAGCTGATCGCCGCCGCCCGCGCCGAGGCCGGGGTGGGCCCGATGCCCGACGCGACCTCCCAGGAGCTCCCGGGCGCACGCGGGGCCGACGTCGACGGCGTCCGCGTCCACGCGGTCCGGCTGGCCGGCCTGATCGCCCACCAGGAGGTCATCCTGGGCGGCGACGGCGAGATCCTGACGATCCGCCACGACACCATGAACCGCTCGTCGTTCACGCCGGGCGTGCTGCTGGGGGTGCGGCGGGTGCGCGAGCTGCCCGCCGGGCTCACGGTTGGCCTCGACGCGCTGCTCGATCTCTAGGAGAGGCCACCGCGACCGGCTGGCGCCGGTCGCGGTGCTCCGCCCGGTGCGGCGGTCGGTGCCGGGGTAGGCGGAGCCGTAACGGAGAGAACGGCTTTTCAGGCCAGATTGACCGACAGGCCGATCGCGAAGAGCAGACCGAAGACGATCTGGAGGCGGCCGGTCTGCTGGAGGGTGGCGATGAGCGCGCGCCCTTCGAGGCCGTTCACGACCTCGCGGACCGGGCGGATGGCCAGCGGCAGCGCGAGCAGGCCCAGGGCCGCGAACGGGTGGGCGAAGGCCAGCGGGACCAGGCACGCGAACGGGACCAGCAGGCACGTCGCGTAGAGGAGCCTGGTGCGGCGTTCGCCCAGCACCACGGCGAGGGTGCGTTTCCCGGCGGGTTCGTCGGTGTGGATGTCGCGCAGGTTGTTCACCACGAGCAGCGCCATCGCCAGCAGCCCGACCGGCACGGCGACCCACACGGCGGTCCAGGTCCAGCCGGCCTGCACGTAGGCGGTGCCGATGACCGCCACCAGGCCGAAGAAGAAGAACACCGACAACTCGCCGAGCGCCCGGTAGCCGTAGGGGCGGGAGCCGCCCGTGTAGAACCAGGCCGCCAGGATCGACAGCGCCCCGAACGCCAGCATCCACCAGGCCGAGGTCGCCACGACGAGGGCCAGGCCGACCACGGCGGCGGCGGCGAAACAGGCCAGCGCGGCCGTCAGCACCGCCTTCGGGGTGGCCGCCTTCGAGCCGACGAGCCGCATCGGGCCGACGCGGCCGTCGTCGGTGCCCTTGACGCCGTCGCTGTAGTCGTTGGCGTAGTTGACGCCGACCTGGAGGACCAGCGCGACGAAGAGGGCGGCCAGGGCCGCCCACCAGACGAAGTGACCGGCGCCGATCGCGACGCCGGTGCCGGCCGCGACCGGGACGACCGCTGCGGGGAGAGTGCGGGGCCGCGCGCCGGCGACCCATTGAGCCGGGGTGGTCACGCGCGTGAGATGTCCGTCGTCATGCGGACCATCCGGATCGGACGGCCCATGTCGAGCACCCGTTCGGCCATGTCCTCGCCCCAGCCGGCCGACTCGAGGAAGCCGAGCATCGCGTAGTTCTCGGCGAACACCCAGGTCACCACCGAGCTGTAGCCGTCGTCGCGCAGGTGGTCGACGGTCGCGTTGAGCAGCCGGCTGCCGTGGCCGCGCCGGATGTGGTTGGGGTCGACCAGCAGCGTGAGCAGCTCGGCCGTGAACCCCGGATGCAGATCAGGGTCTTCCGCGGGCCCGTGGGAGGCGAGCCCGACGACCCGGTCGCTGGCCCGCTCGGCCGCCGTCGGCAGCGCCGCGAGAACTCCGCCGGGACCCAGCGCGTGCCACTCTTCGGTGTCGGGGACGACGCGTTCCACGGCGACGAGCACCCGGTGCCGGGGGGAGGGCGGCGACAGGATCGCCTCGTCCCACTGGCGCCGCCACATCTTCTCGGCGGCCTGACCGGTCATCTGCTCCAGCGGGCCGGGGGGCAGGAAATCGCGGTAACCGTGCTTCCACGCCCTGATCTGGGTGCTCGTCACCGCGTCGACATCTTCGAGACGGGCAGGTCTGACACCCATTTGGCCGGCTCCTTTCTGTGCCTATGACACCGTACTGGTCAGGCGGACATCCCCGGACCTTCAGCCTGACGTCGTGCCCTATATGTCCGGGTTTTCGTGCGATTTCCACACACGCGCATCGAGCACCAGGCGCGTGACCGGTTCTTCGACGCGTCGATGAAGGCCGCCTGGCAGGTGCTCTCGACGCACACCTTAAGGCGTGGCCAGGTCCCGTCGGCGTGCGCCGCAGCGATCATGGCCGCGAGTTCCGCCAGGCCGCGGTGGGCCGCGCCGTCGGCCGGCACGAGCCGGGGCGTGCCGCCGTCGAGGGCGACGCGCAGCGACAGCGCTACCAGCGCCGCCTCCAGAGGTTCGGGGGTCGTGTACGCCACCGCGTCGTGGTTGTGCCGCAGCCCCGCCCTCAGACCCTCTCGCAGGTTCCTGGCGAGCGCGAGATCGTCGGCGGGCTGGAGGCCGTGGCTCTCCAGCCACGCGCGCAGCGCCCGCGGGGAGGTCAGGTCGTCGGTATCGGTCTCGACGTCGTAGGTGTTGACGAAGTCGCGCAGCAGTTCGGCCGGGCCGGACACGGTGATCACCCCTTCCGGGGAACTCTAGCCGGGAATAAGAAGACACCCCCGTAACGCTTTAGCTGGTGTCACGAATTCCTGAAGGAGAAAGCCATGCATGTCAGCTACCTCGCCTACCTGGCCTTCCAGCAGAAGAAGCGGCGGGAGCGTCAGGCGCGAGTTCCCCGTAAGCCCTCGCGAGCCGAATGACCCCCTCGGCCAGCTCCGCACGATGGGAGGCGGCCGTGTGGGTGAGCCGCAACCACGGCCCCGGCGGCTCGGCCGCGTGGTAGATCCGCCCGGGGCTGACCAGCACGCCCGCCCGCTGGGCGCGTTCGACCAGCGCCGCCTCGTCGAGGGCGGGCGGGAGCCGTACCCACACGTGCAGCCCTCCCTTCGGCGCGAGCTCCACCCGCGCCCCGGGCAGATGCCGCGTCAGGCTCGCCAGCAGGATGCCCCGGCGCTCGTCGATCTCCGCCGCGACGGCGGCCCGGTGCCGCCGCCAGGCCGGGGCCGACACGAACTCCAGCGCCGTCTCCTGGAGCGGCCGGGCGACGAAGAACGACTCGACGATCTGCGCGGCGCGCAGCCGCGCGGCGGCCGGCCCCCGCGCGACCAGCCCGGCGACCCGGACGCTGGGCGCGGTGATCTTGCTGAGCGACAACACGTGCACGACCGTGCCGTGGGTGTCGAGCGCCACCAGCGGAGGCGGCGGGGGAGTGGTGGTCAGGTAGCGGGCGAAGTCGTCCTCGACGACGAACGCGCCCGCCGCCCGCGCGACGGCGAGCACCTGCCGCCGCCGCTCCAGTGACAACGTCGCCCCCGTCGGGTTCTGCAGCGTCGGCTGGCAGTAGAAGACCCTCGCCCCGGTGCGCGCGAACGCCTCGGCGAGCTGGTCGGGCCGCACCCCGCCCTCGTCGGCCGGCACCGGCACGACCCGCAGCCCCGCCGCCCGCGCGGTCGCCAGCGCCCCCGGATAGGTCGGCGTCTCCACCAGCACCGGATCGCCCGGCGCGGCCAGCCCGCGGAAGGCGTGGGTCAGCGCGGCCTGCCCGCCGCTGACGACGAGCACGTCGTTCTGCGTCGTCTCGGTCTCACCGGCGAACCAGGTGCGCAACTCGGGCACCCCCGCGCGCGGCGGCATCGACCAGGCGTCGGGCCGCTTCACCGCCCTGATGGCGGCGGCGCCGAGCTCCTTGGTCGGCCGCAGCACCGGGTTGAGGTATCCGCCGGTGAGCGGGATCACCCCCTCCTCGGGCTGCTGCAGGATCGACGTCAGCGGCGCCTCGTCGACGACCCGCTCGCCCAGCGCGACGGTCTGCCACGACGGATCGGTCTCCCGTGGACGCGGCGGCGAGGCCACGAACGCCCCGGCGCCCGGCCGGGTGGTGACCACCCCTTCGGCGACCAGCCGCGCGACCGCCTTGGAGACGGTGACGGGCGAGACCCCGTGGGCCTGGACGATCTCCCGGCTGGAGGGAAGCCGGTCACCCGGCCGCAGCGTGGCGGCCTGGGCTTTGAGGCTGTCGACGAGACGAGCGATACTGCTATCGTCGTTCATGAGAACCAAGAGTAGCGCTATCGCTCCGACTAAGGTAGCCAGTAGCAGATCCACTGAGCGGCTTGATAGCGCTGGTCTCGGCACCGCCCTCGCCGCCGTCGGCGTGCTCGCCTTCTCCGGCTCGATGCCCGCCACCGTGTACGCCATGCGCGGCCTCGACCCCTTCCTGGTCGCCATCGGCCGCGCCGTGCTCGCCCTGGTGGTGGCCCTGGGCTTCCTCCTGATCGCGCGGGCCCCGCTGCTGCCGCCCCGCCGCGACCTCGGGTCCTACGCCGTCATCGCCCTCGGCGTCGTCTTCGGCTTCCCCGTCTTCAGCGGCCTGGCCCTCTACGGGGGCGCGTCCACCTCCCACTCGGCCGTGGTCATCGGCCTGCTCCCGGCCGCCACCGCCGTCGTCGCGGTGCTGCGCGCCGGGGAACGCCCCCGGGCGGCCTTCTGGCTCGCCAGCGCCCTGGGGGCGTCGTCGATCACCGTCTTCACGCTGTCGCGCGGCGGCGGCCATTTCACCACGGCCGACCTGCTGCTCGTGCTGGCCCTCGGCTCGGCCGCCGTCGGCTACACCGAGGGGGCCCGGCTGACCCGGACCACCCCCGGCTGGCGGGTCATCTCCTACGCGCTCGTCGTGGCCGCCCCGCTGACGGTCCCGCTGACCGGCTGGCTCGCCCTCACGACGCAGCCGGTCTTCACGGGCGAGTCGGTCTCCGGCCTCCTCTACACCGGCCTCGTCTCCATGTACCTCGGCTTCATCCCCTGGTACGCCGGCCTCGCCCGGGGCGGGATCGCCCGAGCGGGCCAGACCCAGCTCGCTCAGCCGCTGCTGACGCTGGCCTGGGCGGTCCTGCTGCTGGGCGAACCCTTCGACCCCTGGACGATCGTGGCGGCCATGGCCGTGCTGGTCTGCGTGGCCGCCACCCAGCGCACCCGCGCTATTCGAGCGTGAACGTGGCGCTGCTCTGGAAGGCCGACGTGCCGTCGTTCTGCTCGACCCAGACCAGGCCCGACCGGTGGCGCAGGTAGTAGCCGGGGAAGTTGACCGACTCGTAGGAGACCCCGCCGCCGGTCAGCCCGGTGCGCCGGTAGAACGACGCGTCGGAGCGGAACAGCGAGGAGTTGTCGTTGCGCTCCACCCAGGCCTCGTGGTTGCGGTGCCGCAGGAAGTAACCGGGGAAGTTGGTCGACTCCAGCGACACCGTGCCCGACCCGGTCAGCCCGGTGACCTGCCGGAACTGGCTGTCGGCCAGCGGCGTCACGTTGGTCTCCAGCCTGACCCGGTACTCCCAGTGGCGAACCGCGTAGTTGCCCGACATGAGCCGCACCGGGGTGGCGCCGTCCGGTACGGGAATGCCGAAGTCGGGCGTGCCGTCGGCCCGCCAGTAGATCTTCTGCACCCGCGTCCGCCGGTTCGGGTCGTTCAGCGGATCGCCGGAGATGTTCTGGTACGACCGGTCGTGGTAGACGAGCAGGTCGCTCTGGCCGTCCTCCGAGACGGTGAAGGAGTTGTGGCCGGGGCCGTACTGGCTGGTCTGCGAGCTCGACACGAAGACCGGGTTGGCGCTCTTCGTCCACGACGCGGCGTTGAGGGGGTCGGCCGACGCCGAGGCGGTCAGCAGGCCGAGACAGTAGTTCGCGTCGGTGGCGCTGGCCGAATAGGTCATGAACAACCGCCCGTTGCGCTGGATCACCGACGGCCCCTCGGCCACCCGGTAGCCCCGGGTCTCCCACGACAGGGTCGGGATCGTCAGCCGGGTGGTGTTCCCGGTGATCTGCCACGGGTTGCTGCCCATGCGGGCGATGTACAGGTTGGAGTTGGTCGAGATGCCCGGCTCCGCCTGCGCCCAGATCAGGTAGCGGATGTTGTTGTGGACGAAGGTCGAGGCGTCGAGCGAGAAGGTGTCCCACGGAGTGTAGATGCGGCCGCGTTCGGTCCACGAGCCGGTCAGCGGGTTGGCCGCGGTGCTCTCCAGGACGTACATGCGGATGCGCCAGACGTCGTCGGTGCGGCCGGCGGCGAAGTAGACGTACCAGCGGCCGTTGATGAAGTGGATCTCGGGCGCCCAGATGTGCGCGCCCATCTCACCCGAGCTGTGCTTGCGCCAGATGACCGTCTCCGGCGCGCTCGCCAGCCCCTGGATGGTGGTCGCGCGGCGCAGCACGATGCGGTCGTACTCGGGCGCCGTCGCGGTGAAGTAGTAGTAGCCGTCGGTGTGCTTGAAGATGTGCGGGTCGGCGCGCTGCGCCGCGATCGGGTTGGAGTACTGCACGGCCGGGCTGGCCTGCGCCGGCAACGGCATCAGGAGCAGCAGCGTCGCCACGGCGACGACCAGGCGTAACAGGCGCATGACGGGTCCTCTCAGGCCAGCGGGCTGGTCACGGTGAACGCCGTGCCGGTCGAATCGAGCCGCAGGCTGCCGTTCAGGAACTTCCCAGGCAGGTTGTACGACTCCAGCAGCGCCCCCCGCGCGCAGAAGGTGGCGTCGCCGCGGAAGATCGCCGAGCCGTCGTTCCGCTGCAGGACCAGCTGCATGTTGTAGTGGCGCAGGTAGTAGCCCGGGAAGTTGATCGCCTGGAACGAGTAGCACCCGGAATGCGCCAGCCCGGATCCGACCGTGAACGTGGAGTCCTGCCGCGCCAGCAGCGCACTGCTGGAGGAGACGTTCTCCAGATAGGCGACGTAGTCGCGGTGCCGCACGTAGAGCGACCCCGCCCGCAGCGACCGGTTGCCGGTCGGCAGCGCGGTCGTGTCACCGGAGTCCTCCCGCAGCACGGTGAAGTGCCGGGCCGTCCCGGAGAGCCCGGACAGTTCGGTCCGGGACGAGAAACTCGACAGGTTGGAGCTGTCGGCGTAGTAGTAACGCCCGCCCGAATAGTTGTCGAAGTAGAGCCGCCACCGGTTGTCCGGCAACCGCACCAGCGCGGGCCCTTCGAGCCCCGACCCCCACCCGGCCCAGTTGCCTGTGCCGACGAACGTCCAAGGCCCGTTGAGACTGGTGGACGTGGCATGCTCGATGTACTTGGTCGTCTCGTTCTTCAGGAAATTGTGATAAACACCGTCGACCTTGACGATGAAACTGTCGATGTAATTGGCCGGAATTCCGAGCGCCGTCGCCGACGACCACGATGACAACGCCGAATTGGTGGCCGTGATGCGATAGGGCCGGAACTGGCCCGCCGTCCCGGTCGTCGACGCCGAGAAGACGACATGCACACTCCCGTCGGAGTCGCGGAACCACTCGGGCGCCCAGGTGCTGCCCGTCGACCCGTTCAGGCCCACGACGACGTTGCGCTGGAACGTCCAGGTCACGGCGTCGGCACTGCGCGCGAACCCGATCGTGTTGCCCGTCCAGCCGGTCGTGTAGACGAGGTGGTAGTAGCCGTCGGTGTGCTTGATGACGCTCGGGTCGCGGATCAGGCCTGACGGGGGTGTGTAGGCGTTGGCCCTGATCAGGTTGTAGTTGGCGGCGTTGTTGGAGTCGTAGACGTACATGTTCGACTCACTGGCGTTGGTGAAGGCCGTCATCAGGTAGTGCGGGGCGGGGCCGGCGGCGTTGGCCGGGGTGGGCTGGAGGACGACGGCGATGAGGAGGAGGGGGAGCAGCACTCTTCTGAGCATGTGGGGTCCATCTGTTATCGCTAACATTCGGATCTCATGGCTAACCCGGAGGGGCGGGCCTGTCAACGGGGACCTTGTGTATTTGCAGGTGGCGGGTGGGGTGGGCTTGAAACTTTCGCTGCGTGGTGTTGTCTGGGTGACATGTGCTGGATTTGAGGGGCGGTTTTCTCTTTGTGTGGCGGAATTGTTTCGTGCTGGGGTTTGGATCATTGGCGTTGTCGATAGTCGGAATATCGGTGGTGGCGATGCTTGGAGAGCGCGAACGGGGTGGGCGGCATTGTCGGCCCTGTGGCAGTTGTCAGGGGGGCACGCGCCCGCCGGGATGGGCGGTGCGGTTGCGATTCGCCCAATGGGGCTGTGCGGTCAGTGGCCCGCTGGATAGCTGGAAGGAACCCCCTGGCCCACCGCCCGGAACGGGCCTGCGCTTTCGATGAGTTCGGACTTCGGGCATCGGCCCCATCGCCGGAGCAAGCTGAGCCGAGCGGGGGCCGTTCGGGCCGGTGGTCGGCCACTTACCGGCGCACCCAGGGGATCACCTATTTCCGCGGCTGCTCCTCCGCTGGCGATGACCTGCTCGGGGTGTCAACTGGCGATGCTGAGGCACGATCACACCTGGGTCGCGCTCCGGTCGATCCCTGCGGCCAGCCCGGACGGCGTCTCCTTCTACGTGGTCCCGGATAAGGGGTCCTGGATAATTCGTCCGCGCACAAGAACTGGCGCATCCGCACCGGGGCCAGGCGCAACAAGGTCAAGTTGCTTCACCCCGACCCACGCCTCCGGGGCCAAGCCCATCGAGGCACACTTCGGGCCGCTACGCCAGTTCACCATCGCCGGCTCCGACCACAGCGTCCAGAGCCGGGCGCCGCACGCCTACCTGCGCCGGCGCAACGCCAACGCCCGCCACCCCGATGTCTTGGCCGCCCCACGCCGCGAACGCGCCCGCGTCCGCAGCGAGAAACGCATGCGATGAGGCAGCCGGCCACTGTCACCTGACCGCACGACTCCGGCCGACCTCTCCGGTCACGACACTGGCGGTGATGCCGTTGACCCTGCTCCGGCCCCAGGCCGTCAGGCGCGGTCGTGGAGGGTGACCTGGTAGCCGTCGGGGTCGGCGAAGGTGAACGTTCGGCCGAAGGGGCCGTCGATCGGCGCGGAGACGATGGTGTGACCGTCGGCGGCCAGAGCGTCGTGAATGGCCTGGACGTCGGTGGCGTGGAGCCAGATGGCGGCACCGATGCCGGGCTGGGCCACGGAGGCGAGATCGGTACCGGGAACGACGTCGCGGAGGGCGAACGCGATCGGCCTGGTCTCGAAGACGACGGCGTGCGGAGGCCCGGCCGGTGAGCGGACGAGGCCGAGGTATCGCTCGTAGAACGCCTGCGAGGCGCTGAGGTCGCGTGCTTGGAGCGAGATGAAATCGGGTCCGGTGACGGGCATGACGATGCTCCTCCATGTGTGTCAGTTTTCTGACACACGCCAATCTATGTCAGAATACTGACATGGGTCAAAACGGTGCCGGCGTCAACCTGGAGACGTCACTGGGCTACCTGCTGAAAGAGGCGTCGAATGCCCTCCGCGTAGCCATGGAAGAGGTGCTGCGGCCGCTCGGGATGAGCGTGACCCACTACTCCTGCCTCGAACTGCTGGCTCAACGACCGGGCCTGTCCAACTCCGAGCTCGCGCGCGGCGCGTTCGTGACACGGCAATCGATGAACGTGCTGCTCCAGGCCCTGGAACGAGATGGCTACGTGACCAGGCCCGCCGAGGCCCCCATCGGGAAGGCGCTCCCCGCGCGACTCACGCCCCGAGGCCGCCGGAGCCTCGAGAAGGCGACCGCGGCGGTCCGGGCGGTCGAGCTCAGAATGCTGGCCGGCATGACCGAGACCCAGCAGTCGGACGCATCCCGGCTCCTGAAGAGCATGATCGACTCTCTGCACAGCAGCGACGAGGCTACCTAGTGCGATGACGCAAACCTGTGCCGTGTCGTAGAAGCCGCTGCCGGCTCGTGACGATCAGGATCTAACTCGGCGAACCTTTCCGGTCACAGCTCTAGGAACAGGTCGTGCCGTCACACGCCCGCTGGGATAAGCGCGTGGTCACGCATCTGCCAGAGCGGGTTGCGCAGTCGCGTGCCCGTTGGGGTGAGCGGCGTGGTCATTCATCAGCGGAGGCTGGCCGTGTGGATGGCGACCCGCTGGGATGAGCGGCGTGGTCACTCATCTGCCAAGGCGGGCTGCGTGGTCGCGCGGCGGCTTGGGTGAGCGGCGTGGTCGTTCATCGGCCGAGGCGGGCCATGTAGATGGCGACCCGCTCGGATAAGCGGCGCGGTCACTCATCTGGCAAGCCGGCTTGAGCGGTCGCACGCACCCTGATCACTGGTGCGTTCGCTCATCTGCCAAGGCTGGCTGCGCGGTCGCGCGCCGCTTTGGTAAGCGGCGCGGTCGCTCATCTGCCAGAGCGGGTTGCGCGGTCGCGTGGCCGTTGGGGTGAGCGGCGTGGTCGTTCATCGGCCGAGGCGGGTCGTGTGGATCGCGACCCGCGAGGATAAGCGCGCGGTCGCTCATTTGCCAAGGGGGCTGCACGGTCGCGCGGCCGCTTGGGTAAACGGCGCGTCGACTCATCTGGCAAGCCGGCTTCAGCGGTCGCACACCAGCCTGATGACCGGTGCGTTCACTCACCCACCTGGGCAGGCGATGGAGACACCCGCCCAGGGTTGCTCGGCCGGTGCCGGTATCCGGAAACGCGTCTGTGAGCGTCCTGTTGTCACAAGCCGTTCTGGCGGGAGGCTGGAGTCGAGCGCTTCGGTTTGGGCCACTTCTCGCGGGCCGTCGCGTACGTCCCTCGATAGGGCACCGTGAACACGTACCCCTGTTTGCGCAGGGTCGCGATCGCCTGCCGCACGGTCGCCTTGGCCACGCCGTGTTCGGCCATCAGGGCTTTCTCGCTCGGCAGGGCGCGGTTGGCCGGGAACTCGCCTGAGCGGATCTTCTCCGACAGGACCTTCGCGATCAGCTGGTAGACGGGGAGCTCCGACCGCGGGGTGTCGGGCGTGCCCACGAAGGTGCCCTCTCCCTGGATCGTGTAGGCGAGGCCCTGGTCGCGCAGTTCGCGGGCCACCCGGCGGGCGGTCATGCGGGCGACGTTGTATTCGGCTTCGAGTTCCGCCTCGCTGGGGATGGCGTCGCCGGGGCTCAGCTCGCCTTCGGCGATCTTCCGCCGGAGCTCCTCGGCTATCTGCTTGTAGACCGGCACGGGTCCCTCTCGGTCGAGCATCTTCGTATCGTAGACCAAACAGTACGTATACCCACGAACCAGACACTTACTAAGTCTCTATAGACGGTGACTAGACCTATATGTAGATTGGAGATTAAGAAACACGGCGCCACTTGGTGTCGGTGACCACGAGGTGATCGAGGAAGGTGAGGCCAACGATGTCGGAAGCGTGCCGCAGGTGGTCGGTCGAGGCCACGTCGGCGGGGCTGGGCTCGATGGAGCCGCTCGGGTGGTTGTGTGCGACCCCGAACGCCGCCCCTCCCGAGGTCAGCACCGCCGTGATCACGTCGCGGACAGGCAGCGAGGTGTGGTCGCTCCCGCCCTCGGTGAGCACCAGCTGGCGGAGCACCCCGCCGGCGGCGTCGCACACGACCAGGACCAGGCGCTCCTTCGTCTGCTCCCGCAGGAGCGGGGCCACCAGGGCGGCGAGGTCGGCGGAGGAGGTGATGCGCAATGGGCCGGGGCCGGTTTGCGAGCGACGTACAAGATGAAAGGCGGCGGCGACCCGGGCGGCCTTGGCGGGCCCGACCCCCGGAACGCTGAGCAGCCGATGCGGCTCCGAACGCGCGAGTTCGCCGAGATCGCCGCAGTGGGAGATCACCCGCGAGGCGAGCTCGACGGCGCTCATGCCGCGGCTGCCTGATCCGAGAAGTATGGCCAGTAGTTCACGATCGGCCAGAGCGTTTCCTCCCTTCTCCAGCAAACGCTCACGTGGCTGATCGCCAGCCGCCATGTCCTTGACCCGCAACCCCATGACGCTCGTTTTACCATCACCCACCGACGTTCTTGCGGTGCCCGCATTTGTCCATCCGATTTGTGGCTGGAAGTGGTTGATGTCCCGGGCGTGGATGTGACGCGATTTCCCTGATTAGAACGACATTGTTCTACCAGGACGCCCTGTTGCCTCGTTCGCGATAGTATGTCTGCGTCACTACCGGCTGGGTCTGTTTGCGCTGTTCTCTGGGTGTTTCTGTACGACCTGGCTGAGGCCGGGAAGCTTGTCGCGCGCCGGCGTTGAGGGCATGAAGATGCTCTCCGCAAGGCTGAATTGACCGCCGAACCCCGTTATGTGGCGCTTTGGTTGAGTCTCGAGCGACGGGATCTATCGCCTGCAGAAAATGGACGCCGCCTTCGGTTCCCCTGCCTACTTCGGATGACTTTGCGCCTCTTTCGGGAAAATCGTATTTGTCGGTCTTCGTGAGCCACCTGCACAAAATCGTCAACCGCCTGTGTCGAATCGCCCCAAAGCACTCGCCGCCCCACATCGCCCCCACTCGTGGAGCGGCGAGCGGCCGGTCGCTGGAACGCACGAGGGATAGTTCCAGCGACCGGCACACCTCTTGCGACATCGGCGCAGGCTCGATGACGCTCGCTCGGTGCCGCCGAGTTGCTCGGCGGTGCCGAAGAGGAGGTCCTTCAGGCGCTCACCACCTGCCCTGCCTTGCCGGGTGGTGAGAGGGCCGGCCGCTGGAACGCAACGGCAGCTTCCAGCGGCCGGTTGACCTTCGGGTGGGGCCGTGGCTGAGGATCGATGGGTTCGCTGCGGCTCGGGGACTGGTGAGGAACTGGGTGGCCGGTTGTTGCTGAAGGTCCGAGGCGAACTGTCTGGAAGCTGAGAGCGCGGGTTAGAAGGGCGCACTGTAGAGGACGTCAACGGCCGGGCTCTGCTTTGTGGCGACACGTGCGTTCTGACGCCTGAGCTCACATTTCTCCGAAGCCCGCAACATCCGCAGCCATACGATCGACATCGGACACCGTGCTCTCGGCGGGAAGGTTCGGTAGGCGTGTAGTGCCTGCCAGAAGGCTCGACAGGCATGTCAGAAGCGGGTCGACGTGCACGCAGCTGCGCCCGGCTGGTTTGTAATGCCCGCGTGCTAGCTCGACCGGCAAGTCGAGGGGCTACGTGACAGACATGTGGGGGGTACCGTCGGGAGCGTCCCGCAGGCATGCATGACAGGGATGCAGCACAAGCGCACACGCTCGACAAAGGCGCTCGCCAGCCGTGCAGAACAGGTATGCGACGCCTGCACGCATGCTTGGTGAGATGCACGACTGGCATGCGTAGATCGCAGGGCCTTCCATGTGCCTATCGGCGGTATGGCCTGCACCATCCCTGGCGAGGCCGATGTGCGTGAGGGAGCAGCTCTGGCGATTAGGCCAGAGAAACTCGCTGCGGCTTCCCACGCCGCAGGCTTTCAGTTGCGACAGATGGCCAGGGTGAGGGGCTGGGGAACGCTCCGATCTGTTCGGCCTGGACCAGCGCGCCGCTTGTTGGAGCTTTCCTGTCGTTCGCTGGCGCTACATGCAGCCCCGTCGACGTGAAGGACTTCTTCTACGTCAGTTCCAAGCCCGGTGCTCCACCACAAGCTCTCACCGCTCGTGACTCCGTGCACTTGAGCGGTGAGGGGCCGGTCCCTGGTACCTATCGGGAGGTTCCGGCGACCGGCCGCATCAGCACACCTGGGCACGCTCGGCTGGGCCGATGAGGATGACAGTGCTTGCTCGGCGTGTCTCGATGCCGAAGTCTTCGAAGATCTGTTGACGGTTGTCATCCAGACCGACGAGGACTCACTGACGAATCGAACGGGACCATCCACTCGCGGCGTGCATCAACCGGAGATGCGGCCTCGAAGGAACAGATTGCGGCTGAGTTCGAACACGACTGCGCGGGCGGGTTGCGGTCTGCCAGCCATGATGTGAGCGAAGCCGCCATGCCTCAGTGTGCGGCTGGCCTTACCTGCACCCGCTACAGAGAGACCAAAGTCGCCTTGGGACGTCGAGTCTGTTGGCCGGTGCTGCCGAACGAATGGATCACGCGACCAAGGGCCCCGCGCGCTGAATCGCGCCACCCACCGACCGGCGTGCCAGCCCGCTCACGTTCGGCGAACCCACTCCCGTCCAAGCCGCCGAGATGCATCACCTCAAGAGAGGAGCACAACGAAGTCGCGGGAACCCCACCGAAGCAGGTCCCCGCGACCCCGTCGTACACATCCCCGAAACCCGTTGGAAGGAGGGCCTCAGCGGCTCGGTTGTTCCCCGTAAGGAGCAGGAAGGGTGTAGACAAGCCGGAACTGGTCGCACGGAATGATCACGTCGCTGGTCTCCACGGGTTTGTCGCCCGCCCAGTGGGTGCGTTCCACGTGAAGTACGTGGACGCCGGCCGGAAGGTCCAGGACGTCGCTTTCCACGGGCTGAGGGACCCGTGCGTACACGTGCTCGGTCACCTCGGTCAGCTTCAGGCCGTTGCCGCCTAGGCGGTGGGCGACCTGGGTGATGTCGTCGGTGCCGTCGTTGTAGACGATGGGTTCGTACGACACCGCGAGCTGCACGGGTTTGCCGTCGCTGCGATAGACGATGCGCGTTCTCGTGACGGGGGATTGGGCGGCGATGCGCAGGCGTACGGCGATGTCTGGCCTGGCCTCGGCGGAATCGGTCTTGACGTCACACGTCGGGCGGCGCCCGACGGCGTGCATGTCGGTCGAGAAGTGGGCCTGTGCACGGTGGAGCGGGAGCAGGTCCGGCCGTTGACGGACCCGATGGCCCGACCCGACGCGGCCGATGATCAGCCCTTCTTGGGCCAGCACTCGAAGCGCGTGGCGGGCGGCGGTTTCGCCGACGCCGTACTTCCGGGTGATCTGGTGCCGTGAGGGAATCGGCGCTCCGGGTTGCAACAGGCCTTCCGTTATCTGACGGCGGAGGTCTTCGACAACACGCAGGTAAACCGGATCGGAGTTGGCCACTTATCCATCCTTGGACTGTAAAGCGTTAATTCCGATCCTCCCGTATCCGATGCACAACCCAGAGTAATGGCCATCAGTTGTGATTCCAACTTTACTCTTGACCTGTGGAGGATCCTGTCGTGGATCGTCATACTTTGTCCCTGCCTGGACGCGCTTCGATGACCGCCGTGGCCAGGCTATTCGTCCGCCGCTACCTCGATGGGCACCCGCTCGCCGCCGATGCCGAGGTGGTCGTTTCCGAGTTCTTCTCGAATGCCATTCGCCATAGCAGAATCCCTAATGGCGGTATTGTCCGCATATGCGTTATTAAGCTGGAACGCTCCATTCGTATAGAGGTGACGGATCCTGGCGGCGGGGCGACCGTGCCGCACGAAAAACGCCCTTCGTCCGGAGACGAGCACGGCCGCGGTCTCGGGATCGTCCGCACGATGGCCACGGCGTGGGGTCACGAGGGTCTGGGAGATGTGTACGTCACCTCCTGGGCCCAGCTCGACGACCCCGACGCCCGGCTCCGTCCACTTCCGGAGATCGGGCCCGGCTGGTGCCTGCCCCTCTCGGTGCCCGTGGGGCCGATCTCCCCGGGAGACCCACAAGCCAGCACTGTCCATCGGATCCCGTCATGGGAGCCGTAGGGCAAAGGGGCGATCCGCGTCGCACCCCCGCGAGCTCACGCCAGGGTGGGCAGGGTTTCGCCCGTTTCCAGGTACGTCTTGAGGTTCGACAGGATCGCCGGCCACCCCTGGCTGATCTCCGGGAGGATCGCCGAGCCCTCCATGAAGTCGTCGTGGATCACCGTCAGCTTCACCAGTTCGCCCATCGGCTCCAGGCTGAACGTCACCTTCGACCTCGGCTCCGCCCGCCACGCCGTCAGCTTGTCTCCCGTCAGGCCGACCGCCGCCGCGAACTCGTCGGTCAGGGTGTGCCACGTGTAGGCCAGTCGCTCATGGGGCTTCGACTCCAGCACCACCTGCTGGGCGGGGTCGTCCATGCGCACCTCGCCCATGGCCCACGTCACCGGCGCGCCGACCTCCCAGGTCGACTCCAGTGACACACCCCAGTACCGGCGGGTGAACTCCGGGGTGGTCAGGGCCTCCCAGAGGCGTTCGGGGGTCGTCTTGATGTACGTCGTGTAGGCGAACGCGGTCGGGCTCATGGGGCGGTGCTCCAATGCGGTCTTGAGGTCGGCCAGGGCGCTCGCCCGGGCCCGGGTGTAGCGGCCGAGCCAGCGGTCGGCGATGGCGTTGATCGGTTCGGCGTTCAGGTAGTGGAGTTTTTCGCGGCCGCGCCGGGTCGTGGTGATCAGGCCGGCCGACTCCAGGACGGCCAGGTGCTTGCTCACCGACTGGCGGGCCATCGTCAGGCCGTCACACAGCTGACGCAGGGTCTGGCCGTTGGCGGCGTTCAGCCGGTCGAGCAACTGACGGCGGCTGGGGTCGGCCAGCGCACGGAAAACCTCGTCGTCCACGCCATCGCACGATAGGCAGCCAAACGGCTGCATGTCAACGCGGGAAAATAAGTTCCAAGAGTCTGTAACGCGGCCGTAAGACGGCTCGATTGAGGGATAGAGGCCGCTGATGTGTGTACCCCCGAGCACATATCGGCGGCCTCTTTCGTGCCTGCGGGCCCACCCGGTTATCCACAGGCGGGGTGGCGGGGTCCACCGTTTGGGCGGATCCGGGTACCGTTCGGTCTATGGCATCGCCAACTGGAACCTCTGACGCCCCCTTCGGCCGCATGCTGACCGCGATGGTGACCCCTTTCACCGTCGACGGAGCCGTCGACTACGACGCGGCGCAGCGCCTGGCCGGCTTCCTCGTCGACGAGCAGCGGAATGACGGCCTCGTCGTGAGCGGGACCACGGGTGAGAGCCCCACGACCACCGGCGAGGAGAAAGAGCTCCTCGTGCGCGCCGTGGTCGAGGCGGTCGGAGACCGGGCCTTCGTGGTCGCGGGTGTCGGCACCTACGACACCGCCCACAGCGTGAAGGCGGCGAAGGCGGCAGAGCGGGCCGGCGCCCACGGTCTGCTGGCGGTCACGCCTTATTACAGCCGTCCCCCGCAGGAGGGGCTCTATCGCCACTTCGCCTCGATCGCCGACGCGACCGGGCTGCCGGTGATGCTCTACGACATCCCCGGGCGGTCGGTCATCCCCATCGGGCGTGAGACGCTGATACGGCTGGCGCAGCATCCGCGCATCGTCGCGGTGAAGGACGCCAAGGGCGACTTCCACACCACGTCCGAGGTCATGCTCGCGACCGACCTGGCCGTCTACTCGGGCGACGACGCGGTCAACCTGCCGTGGTTGTCGGTCGGCGCGGCCGGGTTCGTGAGCGTCATCGGGCACGTCGCGGGGGTCGACCTCGCAGAGATGATCAAGCGGTATCGCCAGGGTGACGTCGCGGGAGCCCGCGAGATCCACCTGCGCCTGACCCCCGTCATTTCGGGGATCATGAACCAGGCCGGTGGGGCGATCATGGCGAAGGCCGCACTGAGACTTGTCGGCCAGGAAGCCGGTCCCATGCGGCTGCCGCTGGTCGAGGCAACACCTGAACAGATCGCGCTGCTCCGCGCCGACCTCGTCGCGGGCGGCCTGAAGGTCATAGGAGATTGAGTGCTGCTGGCAACACCCCATGATCACGGGGTGCGCGCATGAGTCATCCCCATCCGGAACTCGGTCCGCCTCCGCGGCTGCCCGAAGGAGGCTTGCGGATCGTCGCCCTGGGCGGGCTCGGGGAGATCGGCCGGAACATGGCGGTCTTCGAATTCGAAGGCCGTCTGCTGATCGTCGACTGCGGGGTGCTGTTCCCCGAGGTCGACCAGCCCGGGGTCGACCTGATCCTGCCCGACTTCGAATACATCCGCGATCGGCTCGACCACGTCGAGGCCGTCGTGCTCACGCACGCCCATGAAGACCACATCGGCGCGGTGCCCTACCTGCTGCGCGAGCGGCGCGACATCCCGCTCGTCGGCGCGAGGCTGACGCTCGGGCTGATCGAGGCCAAGCTCACCGAGCACCGCATCCAGCCGACGACCGTCGAGGTCATCGAGGGCGAGCGGCGCCGGTTCGGGCCGTTCGAGCTCGAGTTCTTCGCGGTCAACCACTCGATCCCCGACGCGCTCGCGGTCGCCGTGCGCACGCCCGCCGGGATCGTCCTGCACACCGGCGACTTCAAGATGGACCAGCTGCCGATGGACGGCCGGCTGACCGACCTGGGCGGTTTCGCCCGGCTCGGCGCCGAGGGCGTCGACCTGCTGATGTCCGACTCGACCAACGCCGAGGTGCCCGGGTTCGTCACCAGCGAGCGCGACATCGCGCCGGTGATCGACGACGTGATCCGGGTGGCCGACAAGCGCATCATCGTGGCGTGCTTCGCCTCGCACATCCACCGCGTGCAGCAGGTGGTCGACTCGGCCCAGAAGCACGGCCGCAAGATCGCCCTCATCGGGCGGTCGATGGTCCGCAACATGGGCGTGGCGCGCGAACTCGGTTATCTCAAGGTGCCGGCCGGGATCCTGGTCGACTCGCGCGAGATCGAGGAGTGGCCGCCGGAAGACGTCGTGCTCATCTGCACCGGTTCGCAGGGTGAGCCGATGGCGGCGCTGTCGCGCATGGCCAACCGCGACCACCCGATCCGCATCGCCGAGGGCGACACGGTGCTGCTGGCCTCGTCGCTGGTCCCGGGCAACGAGACCGCGGTCAACAAGGTCATCAACGGGCTGACCCGGTGGGGGGCTAAGGTCGTCCACAAGGGCAACGCGCTGGTCCACGTGTCGGGTCACGCCGCCGCGGGCGAGCTGCTCTACGTCCTCAACGCCACCAAGCCGTCGAACTTCATGCCTGTTCACGGTGAATGGCGGCACCTGCGGGCCCACGCGCGGCTCGCGCGGCTCACCGGGGTGCCCGACGAGAACGTCGTCATCGCCGAAGACGGGGTCGTGGTCGACCTGGTCGACGGGCAGGCGAAGGTTGTCGGCGCGGTCCCGGCCGGCTACGTCTTCGTCGACGGCACCTCCGTCGGCGACATCACCGAGGTGGCGCTGAAAGACCGGCGCATCCTCGGCGACGAGGGCTTCATCTCGATCGTGGTGGTCGTCGACTCGACCACCGGCCGTCTCACCGGCGGCCCCGAGATCACCGCGCGCGGATCGGGCATCGACCCCGACTCGCTCGACGCGGTGATCCCCCAGATCGAGAAGGCGCTCCAGGAGTCGGCCGCGGCGGGCGTGGCCGACGTGATGCAGATCCGCCGCGTCGTCCGCCGCACCGTCGGCCGCTGGGTGAGCGACACCTACCGCCGCCGCCCGATGATCATCCCGGTCGTCGTCGAAGCCTGACCTCCCCGCACAAGGCAAGGCCCTTCCCTCGGGAAGGGCCTTTCTTTTTCTCCGTTACGGCTCCGCCCACCCAACCCCGCCCACCGCCCCGGCACCCGCCGCACCCGGCGCCAAGCACCGCTCCACCTCGGCCCCCGCAACGACCGAACCATGGCCACACGAACACCCCGGCCGCCCACCGCGACTGGCACCCGCTCCTCGATGATCGAACTGGGGTCGTACACGAAGAAACGGCCCTTCCCCCGTGGGAGGGCCGTTGCTCCTGGTGTGTCAGCCGACCGGTTCCTCGACTCGGCCGGTGTCGTCGAGGATGACCTCGGGGATCTCCTTCGGGGTGCCGCGTAGCGACCAGAGGCAGGCGCCCGCCCGGACGATCATCGAGACGCCGCCCACGACGAGGGTCGCGTGCATCGAGTCGACGAAGGTGTGGCGGGCGGAGTCCAGGAGCTGGGCGCCTAGTGGGGTGGGGAGCTGGGAGGCCACGTGGAAGGCGCCGCCCAGGGACTCGCCGGCCACGTGGGCGGCCTCGGCCGGGACTCCGGCGGGTACGGCGAGGTTGGTGGTGTAGAGGCCGCCGAGCACGCTGCCCAGCACGGCGATGCCGAGGGCGCCGCCGACCTCGGTCGCGGTTTCGGAGATGGCCGAGGCGGCGCCGGCGCGTTCGCGGGGGACCGAGGCGATGATGGTGTCGTTGGTGACGGCGAAGGTGAAGCCCATGCCGAGGCCGGCGACGATCATCGGCATCAGCATGAAGGCGTAGCTGGTGTCGACGCCGATGAGGCCGTAGAGGAAGAAGCCGACCGAGGTCAGGAACAGGCCCAGGGCGACCGTCTTGGCCCGGCCGATCGCCATGATCAGGATGCCCGACAGGCCGCCGGCGATGGCCGCGCCGACGCCGCCGGGCAGGCCCGCCAGGCCCGAGATCAGCGGTGACCAGCCCCGCACGAGCTGGAAGTACTGGGCGAAGGCCACCGAGATCGACAACGTGCCGAAGATGACGGCCACGTTGGCGCCGACGGCTCCGGAGAAGGTGCGCACCCGGAACAGCCGCACGTCGATCAGGGGTTCGGCCAGCCGGGTCTGCCGGCGCACGAACGCCACCATCGTGATCAGGCCGAGCACGGCGGCGATCCAGACGGCGGGTTCGGCGATGCCGTCGTGGGCGGCGACCTTGACGGCGTACACGAAGGAGATGACGCCGACGATCGACAGGGGGACGCTGACGACGTCGAGGCGGCCCGGGTATGGGTTGCGCGACTCCGGCAGGACGAACGCGCCGAAGACGACCAGCGCGACCGTGATGGGGACGTTGATCAGGAAGACCGAGCCCCACCAGAAGTGGTCGAGCAGGGCGCCGCCGACCACCGGGCCGATGGCGAAACCGAGGGCCGAGACGCTGCTCCAGATGCCGACGGCGGTGGTGCGCTCCTTCGGATCGGTGAACACGTTCCGGATGATCGACAAGGTCGACGGCATGATCGTCGCCCCGGCCACGCCCAGCAGCGCCCGCGCGGCGATCAGCAGTTCGGGGGTCGGCGCGTAGGCGGTCAGCGCGGAGGCGGCGCCGAACGCCACCGTGCCGATCAGCAGGAGCTTCTTGCGCCCGACGCGGTCGCCGATGTTGCCGAAGGTGATCAGCAGACCGGCCAGGGCGAAGCCGTAGACGTCCAGGATCCAGAGCAGTTGGGTCGCGGACGGGGTCATGTCCTCGACCAGCTTCGGGGTGGCCAGGTGGAGAACGGTGACGTCAAGGGCGAGCAGCAGCATCGCGAGGCACGAGATGACCAGCGTGCCCCACTTCTTCCCGGCGGCGGCGGGGGTGGTGGAAGTCATGACCCCAGGCTGGGCCGGGCCGCTGACCCGCTGCTGACCACCCGCTGACGGCGCTGACGGCGCGCTGACCGGCCGCTGACGGCTCAGCCGGGCGGGGCGAGTTCCAGCACGACCGGGATCAGCCGGTCGCGCGGCATCAGCAGGCCGCGCGTGTGGGCGGCCGTGTAGCCGGCCTCGCCGAGGGCGGCCCGGCAGCGGGCGGCCAGGCGGATGGGGTCGGGTTCGTCGCTGGGCAGGCCCTCGCGCAGGGCGGTGCTGATGCCGAGCAGGGCCGCCGCGCCGACCGGGTCGTCGCGGAGGAAGACCGCGCCGGCCAGGCCCGCGGTCACGCGGGCGGCCTGGAGGCGGTTGCGCTGGACGTACACCGACGACAGGGCCTGGCGGTGGTGGTGTTCGGCGCGGTCGGGGTCGCCTTCGGCGTAGGCGACCCAGCCCAGGGTGAGGTGGGCGGCGACGCGGATCTCGTCGAGGCTGAACCAGTCGCCGCCGCAGTCGGCCAGGACCTGTTCGGCCAGTTCGCGGGCCTCGTCGAGAGAGCCGTGGAGGCGGGCCAGGTCGGCCAGGCCGATGCGGGCCCGGCCGATCATCTCGATCGCGCCGGCCTCGCGGGCCAGGTCGCCGGCGCGGGTGAAGTCGGCGTGGATCTCGGCGTGCGGGGCCGGGCCCGAACGTTCGGACAACACGAGCCGGTTCTGGGCCCGGCGGCACAGCAGTTCGGCGATGTCGACGGTGGTGCCGAGTGTCTTGAGGAGGTCGAGGGAGCGGTCGACGAGGTCGAGGGCCTCGGTGCGGCGGCCGGTCCACTCGGCGATCTCGGCCAGCCCGGTCGTCGCCATCGACATGCCCCAGCGGTCGCCGATCGCGGTGAAACCGGCCAGGGCCGGGCGGAGGCTCTGCTCGGCCCGCACGTGGTCGCCCTCGAACAGGGCCAGCAGGCCCCAGCCGAACCGCGACAGGGAGCGGGTCCACGGGTCGAGTTCGAGGGTCGCCTGGACGGCGATCAGGTCGTCGGCCAGCGCCGGGTCGGGCGGGCCCACGGCCTGCGACCAGAGCACCCAGAGCAGCGGCTGCCGGTGCGGCGCCCGGAAGCCGTCGAGCCAGTCGCCGACGCGGTCGAGGTGGGCGCGCAGCAGGGGGTCGTCGACGCCGCCGACGACCGCGCTCAGCACGCACACGGCGAACTCCTCGGACATCTCCGGCCGCGGGCCGAGCCGGGCCAGGAGTTCGAGGGCGGAGGCGATCGACTCGCTGCGCAGGCCGCGCAGCCACCAGTAGCCGGTCAGGCCGGAGTAGAGCAGCAGCGCGTCGGCGGGGTCGGCGTGGCGCAGGGCGGCCAGCATGTTCTCGTGGTCGGCGTCCATGCGGCGCAGCCATTCGAGCTGGTCGCCGGTGCGCAGGTGGGGGTCGGCGGTCAGCGCGAAGTCGCGGAACCAGGCGGCGTGGGCCTGCCGGAAACGCTCCTCCTCGCCCGCCTCGGCCAGCTGTTCGGCGCAGAACGCCCGGATCGTGTCGAGCATCCGGTAGTGGGTGCCGGCGACCTCGATGAGCGACTTGTCGGTCAGGCCCGCGAGCAGGTCGAGGACGTCGTGCCGGGGCAGCCCGCAGACCTCCTGCGCCGCCTTGAGCGTCGCGCCGCCGCGGAAGACGGTCAGGCGGCGGGCGAGGGTGCGTTCGTCGTCGTCGAGCAGGTCCCAGCTCCAGGCGATCACGGCCCGGAGGGTGCGGTGGCGCGGCTCGGCGGTCCGGTTCCCGCGCGCCAGCACCGCGAACGGGTCGGTGGCGTCGGCGATGTCGGTCACCGGCAGGGTGCGGACCCGGGCCGCGGCCAGCTCGATGGCCAGCGGCAGGCCGTCGAGGGCGCGGCAGATCCTGATGACGGCGTCGAGCTCGGCCGCCTCCGCCGACGCCCAGAAGCCCGGCCGCACGGCGGCGGCGCGGTCGGCGAACAGGCGTACGGAAGGGTAGGAGAGGGCGTCGGCGGGGTCGACCCCCGACGGCGGGAGGGCCAGCGGCGGGATCGGGCACAACCGTTCGGCGGCGATGGCCAGGGGCTCGCGGCTGGTGGCCAGGATGCGCAACCCCGGGCAGGCGGCCAGCAGCCGCGCGGCGAAGGCGGCGGCGGCCTCGACGAGGTGCTCGCAATTGTCGAGCACGATGAGCATCGGGCGGTCGCCGATCGCGGCCGCGATGCGGTCGGCCGGGTCGGCGACGGGCTGGGCGTCCTGCTTGAGCAGCCGGCCCTCGCGCAGGCCCAGCGTGCTGAGCACGGCCTGCGGCACCTCGCCCGCGTCGGCCAGCGGGGCGAGCTCGACGAAGTAGACGGGCCGGTCGGCGTGGGCGCACGCCTCGGCGGCCAGCCGCGTCTTGCCGGTGCCGCCGGGACCGGTCAGGGTGACCAGGCGGGCGGTCGCCATCATCTCCCTGATGGCGGCGAGCTCCGCTTCCCGGCCGACCAGCTCGGTGTACAACACGGGCACCCCGACGCGCTCGGGAATCGGGTCGTGAGAAGCCGTTTCAACGCGGGCCGCCGCTGAGAAACCCGCAGTTGAGTCCGCCGGCGTTCCTGGGGCCGCCGGTGGGGCGCCGCCGCGCAGCACCGACAGGTAGGCCGCCGTCAGTTCGGCCGACGGGGTCGCGCCGAGTTCCTCGTCGAGGAGGCGGCGGGCCTCTTCGTAGGCGGTCAGCGCCTCGGCCGGGCGGCCCGTGGCGGCCAGGGCCGTGATGTGGCGGGCCCGCAGGCCCTCGTGGAGAGGGTGGCGGGCGATCATCTCGGGCAGGCCCGGGACGGTGGCGGTGCCGGTCAGCAGGGCGGGGGAGCCGGGCTCGGCGTCGACCAGGCCCAGGTAGGCCGTCAGGTGGAGTTCCGTCAGCCGGGCGGCGGCGGTGCGCAGGGTCTCGGGGAGGCCGTCGAGGGCCGGGCCGCGCCACAACGCCAGGGCCTCGGTGAAGCGGTGTTCGGCGGTGAGGCGTTCGAAGCGGTGGGCGTCGACGTCGCCGGGGTCGGTGTCGAGGCGGTAGCCCGCGGGGGTGTGGGTGATGTGGCCGCCCAGGGCGGTGCGGAGCCTGCTGACCTGGGCCTGGAGGGCGTTGGCGGCCCCCGCTGGGGGTGTGGCGCCGTAGAGGACGTCGATGAGGCGGGAGGTCGGCACGACCCGGCCGGCGTCGAGGGCGAGGGCGGCGAGGAGGGTGCGTCCGCGCGGGCCGGTCAGCTCGACGGGCGTGCCGTCGTCGCGGCGCACGTCGAGGGGGCCCAGAATGGCGAAACGCATACCTCCGATTCTGTCGCACCTTCGGTTAGGGTCGGATGACGTGACGGACCTGGCGATCGTTTACCGCAAGTACGACGAATCCCTCCACTGGAACTTCCCCGGCGTCCTCCTCGGCGAAGACGAGCACGGCGTCTGGACGGGCCACCAGAAGGGGATCGTGGGCCGCAAGGGGCACGAACCGAAGTTCGTCTACGAGTTCCCGTTCGTCATGCTGTTCCCCCGTGACGCGTGGTGGGTGGCCTCGTTCAACGCCCACCCCCACGAGACCGAGGTCTACGTCGACGTGACGACCGTGCCGGTCGTCTCCGACGTCGACATCACCATGATCGACCTCGACCTCGACGTGATCCGCAAGACCAACGGGCGCATCTTCCTCGACGACGCCGACGAGTTCGAGGACCACCAGGTCCGGTTCGGCTACCCGCCCGACGTCGTCGAGCAGGCCGAACGGGCCGCCGAATGGCTCATGAAGGCGGTCACCGAACGGCGCGAGCCCTTCGGGCGCGTCCATCAGGGGTGGCTCGACAAGCTGGAGGGGCTCGTCACCCGCTGACCTCGGCGAGCCGCGATTCGAGGAACTCCCGCTCGGCCTCGTTGTCGGCCAGGGCGATGGCGGCGCGGTAGGCGTCGGCGGCCTCGCCGAACCGCGACAGGCGGCGCAGCAGGTCGGCCCGGACCGCCGGGAGGTAGTGGTATCCGGCCAGCCGGTCGTCGGCGGCGAGCCGGGCGACCTCGGCCAGCGCCTTCTCCGGGCCCTCCACCATGGCGACCGCGACCGCCCGGTTGAGGGCCACCACGGGGGAGGGCCAGATCCGCAGCAGGAGGTCGTACAGGCCGACCACCTGCGGCCAGTCGGTCGGGGTGACGGCGTGCAGGGAGGCGATGGCGGCCTGGACGGCGTACCGGCCCACCCGGCCGGTCCGGAAGGCGGCCACGGCCAGGTCGCGGCCCTCGGCGATGGCGGCGCGATCCCAGAGCGAGCGGTCCTGGTCTTCCAGGAGGACGAGCCGCCCCTCGGCGTCGGTCCGGGCGGCCCGCCGGGCGTCGGTGAGTAGCAGCAGCGCCAGCAGCCCGCGCACCTCCGGCTCGTCGGGCATCAGCGCCAGCAGCATGCGGGCCAGCTCGACGGCGCGGTCGACCAGGTCGGCGCGGACCAGCCCGGCGCCCGAGGGGGCGGTGTGGCCGGTCGTGTAGAGCAGGTGGATCACCGACAACACGGCGTCGAGGCGCTCGGGCAGGTCGGCCGCGCCCGGCACCCGGTAGGGGATGCGGGCCGCGGCGATCTTCTTCTTGGCGCGGGTCAGCCGGGCGGCCATGGTCGTCTCGGAGACCAGAAACGCGCGGGAGATGTCGGGCGTGGCGACCCCGCACACCAGCCGCAGGGTCAGCGCGACCTGGGCCTCGCGGGCCAGCGCCGGATGGCAGCAGGTGAAGATCAGCCGGAGCCGGTCGTCGGGGATCTCGTCGGGTTCGTCGGTCAGGCTCATGTCCGGGTCCGGTTCGACGTCCAGTTCGACAAGGAGGGGCAGCTTCGCGCGGAAGACCCTGTCCCTGCGCAGCAGGTCGAGGGCCTTGCGGGTGGCCGTCCGGGTCAGCCAGGCGCCCGGTTTCCCCGGTACGCCGTCGCGCGTCCAGGCGTCCAGGGCGGCGAGGTAGGCGTCCTGGACGCACTCCTCGGCGAGGTCGAGGTCGCCGGTGACACGCGCCGTCGCGGCGAGCACGAAGGCCCACTCGCGGCGGTGCGCGTCGGCGACCGCCTCCTCGATCTCGTTCACGCCCGGCCGTCGGGCGCCCACGCGAACAGCGGGCGCACCTCCACGCCTCCGTCGAGGCACGCCGGGTTGAGCTTGGCGACGGCGAGGGCGACGTCCAGGTCGGGGGCCTCCAGGACGAAGAAGCCGGCCACGACCTCCTTCGCCTCGGCGAACGGGCCGTCGGTGACGACGTCGCCGCGGACGGACGTGGCGGTGGTGCTCGCCTCCAGGGCGAAGCCGGCGATCTCCTTGCCGCCGAGTTCCTCGACCTGTGCGGGGTAGCGTTCGAGCAGCGCGAGGTAGTCGGGCGTCAGGGCCGCCGGGTCGGCTGGGGCGGGCGAGTGGATGATGACGGCGTACTGGGGCATCGCAAGCTCCTCGGTCGTGGTTCATCCATCCGACGTGCGGGGGCTGCCGGAATCGACAACCCGGCGCGAAGATTTTTCCGGCTCGCTGTATAAAAATGTTACATAGTACAAACCGGAGGATTTCGATGATCAACGAAGCCGCCCGCGCCGGGGAGGTCTGGCGCACCCGCCCGGCCGCCGAGCGGGCCGACGTGCTCGACCGGGTCGCCGACGCGCTGCTGGCCGCCGCCGACGACCTGTGGCCCGTGGCGGCCCGGGAGACCTCGCTCGGCGAGGTCCGGCTCCGCGGGGAGATCGCCCGGTCGGCGGTCCAGTTCCGGCTGTTCGCGGGGGTCCTGCGCGACGGCGGGCACGTGGAGGCGATCATCGACCACGCCGACCCGTCGGCGACCCCGCCCAAGCCCGACGTGCGGCGCATGTTCCAGCCGGTGCCGGGCGTGGTGGGGGTGTTCGCCGCCTCCAACTTCCCGTTCGCGTTCTCCGTCGCGGGCGGCGACGTCGCCTCCGCCCTCGCGGCGGGCTGCGCGGTCGTGGTGAAGGCCCACCCCGGGCACCCGGAGCTCTCGCGGCGGGTCGCCGAGGTCATGCGCGCCGCGCTGCCCGACCCCGACCTGCTCGGCCTGCTCGAAGGGTTCGAGGCCGGCAAGGAGCTCGTGCAGCACCCGCTCGTGTCGGCGGTCGGCTTCACCGGCTCGCTGCGCGGCGGCAAGGCGATCCAGGCGCTGATCGACGAACGCCCCGACCCGATCCCGTTCTACGGCGAGCTCGGCAGCGTGAACCCGGTCGTCGTGCTGCCGTCGGCGCTGGCCGACCCGGTCGGCCTCGCCGAGGGCTTCGCCGCCTCCCTCACGCTGGGCGTCGGCCAGTTCTGCACCAACCCCGGCCTGCTGTTCGTGCCCGACGACGCCGACCTGCTCAAGGCGATCACGGCCGCCGTCTCGGCCACCACCGGCGGCACCATGCTGACCCCCGCCATCTGCGAGGGCTTCGAATCGGGCGTCTCCCGCCTCGACGAGCGCCTGACCGAACTGGCCCGCGGCCTGGCCGGCTCTGCCGAGGGCGCCGTCGCGCCGCGCGTCTACACCGCCGACCTGACCACGTTCTCGCTGGGCCTGCCCGAGTTCGCCGAGGAGACGTTCGGGCCGTCGGCGATCGTGGTGACGTACAAGGAGATCACCGACCTCCCCGAGGTGCTGCGCAACCTGCCCGGCTCGCTGACCGCGACCCTGCACTCGGCTGACCCGGTCGAGGCGGCCCCGCTGGTGCCCGAGCTCGCCCGGCTGGCCGGCCGGGTGATCTGGAACGGCTGGCCGACCGGCGTCGCGGTGACGTGGGCGATGCACCACGGCGGACCGTGGCCCGCCAGCACCACGCCGATGCACACCTCGGTGGGCGCGACGGCGATCCGGCGCTGGCAGACGCCGGTCGCCTACCAGGACCTGCCCGAGCCCCTGCTGCCTCTTGAGCTGCGCGACGACAACCCGCTCGGCATCCCGCGCCGGGTCGACGGCGCTCTGTCGGTGGGGTAGGGCATGCTGCGCGGGTGACGTCGTTACGCCGCCTGCGCACCGAGCTCTACGTGCAATACGGGTCCATCTGTCTCTACGGCTCCGACCGGCTGGACATCAGGACCGATGAGCCCGACTACCACCTGAGGGCCACCTTCGACCTGGAGGCCTGGGAGGACGAACCGCCCCCGCCGGAGGGCTCCTGGACTCTCGTCGACGACGGGAGGCTGACGGCGGAGACGGGGGTCGTCCAGGTCGGCGTCTTCGACGACAGCGGTCCCGACTTCCTGATCGGGCCGCCCTGGTTCGAATACGGCCTGACCGTCCACCTCGGCGATCCGGACATCGACCAGTGGCTGATCCGCTTCTGGCCGCTGCGTGACGTCTTCGACCCCGTCGTCCACGCGAAGCCGCGCGAGACCACGGCGCTGCCGCCGCCGCGGCCCCGGCGGGCCGAGGTCCCGGTCACCACGGCCGGGCAGTGGGCGGCCATGCGGCCGAACCGGCATGTGGAGTGGCCGGGCGTCCAGCCGGAGATCCGGTCGGACCTCCAGTCGGTCTACGAGATGATCCGCCTCCAATCGGCGCCCGTCGACCTGGTCGCGACGGCGTTGAACCCCGACCGGGCGACCACCTTCCAGCTGGGCTCCGACGCGATTCACTCGGGCGAGCCCGGCGGCAGCCACCGGGCGTGGCGGTGGGAGTGGGAGACCGCCGACGGCGTCCCGGAAGACGGGAACATGCGGGTCGGGCGGGTCGTGCACGCCCACGACGCCGCCGCCCGCCGCGTCTTCGCCTCGGGCGTCGTGACGGTTCTGGCCAGTTCCGGTTCGGACTACACGGTCCGCGACGCCCAGCCCCACGAGGCCGCGCGGGTGTTGTGCGCCGAGCAGGTCTGGGGAGGGCCGTGAGGCGGCGCCGTGCCCCCCGCAAGCAGGGGCGCGGCGCCGCCGGTCTAGGCGAGTTCGCCTGCGCCCGCGTGTCTCGACACGTCCTTGTGGACCTTCGACGCCGGGTCGACGCCCGTGTGCAGGGTGGGGGTCCAGCCCGCGTCGGCGCCCAGGTCGGGGTCGTTGGCCGCGTTGTACGCCGCTATCGGGTCGAACGGGGTCACCGTGCCGCCGACCCGGAGCAGGTCGCCCTTCGCCGTGAGGGTCGTGCCGCCCCAGTTGTAGAGGATCTTCGCCGGGTCGACGCCCCGGCCCAGGCGGTAGAAGTTGTTCTCGCTGTAGATCTGCGACTGCACGCCGACCCCCAGCGCGTAGACGAACGACGCCGGGTCGTAGGCCTCGTAGTAGTTGTTGTAGACGTGCACCTGGCCGAACCTGACCCGGGGCAGCCGTTGCAGGGTGTTCTCGAAGTGGTTGTGGTGGACGGTCACCCGGAGTTTCCCGAGGTCCTGTGACGGGTTGTTGGTCGAGCCGATCAGCATCGTCTTGTCGTGGCCGGTGAAGCGGTTCCACGACGCGGTCACCAGGTCGCTGCCGTTGGTGATGTCGAGCTGGCCGTCGTGGACCTGCCACGGGCGGCCGAAGTAGACCGGCTGGGCGCTGTCGGGGTTGGCGCCGTCGGTGAAGGTGTTGTGGTCGACCCACACGTGGGTCGAGCCGGTCAGCGAGATGTTGTCGTAGAGGGAGTTCCAGTTGCCCTCGGCGCCGTCGAGCGGGTCCCACTGGGGGAAGCAGTCGTGGGCGTCCTCGAACGTGAGGTTGCGGATGATCACGTTGTCGGCCTTGTCGACGTGCAGGTTCACGCCTTTGATCCGGGCGTGTCTCCCCTCGCCGACGATGGTGGTGTTCGAGCCGACCTTGAGCTTGATGTGGGCGGTCTGCCGGGCGGCGGAGGCCGCGCGGGCGTCCTCCAGCGGGCCCGACGGGTCGACGCGGCCCCAGGTCGCGGGGTCGTACGCCGCGAGGTAGGCGTCCAGGGAGTAGCCGCCGGTCGTGTACGAGGAACAGGGCAGGTTGCCGTCGATGACGCCCCTGACCTTGATGATCTTCGGGCCGGGGGCGGTCAGGGCGGCGACCAGCTGGTCGCGGGTCGAGACGGTGTGGACGCCGGCGGCGGGCGCCGCCGAACCGCCGGTGGTGCCGGAACCGTGGGAGCCCCAGCCGTCGCCGGCTCCGAGCGTCTGCCGGGCCGGATCGGGGGCGGGCCCCGCCAGCGCGCCCACCGTGAGGGCGAAAACGAGCATGCTGCGCATACGCGTGTCTCCTAGAGGAACAGGGCCCGTACGGCTCCCGCCAGGTCAGGGGGCGGGAGACGTACGGGAGAACGAGGTCAGCCGCCGTTGCGCTGCTTCCACTTGGCCTGCGCCTCGGTCAGCGCGGCGGCCATGCCGTCGAGGAACTCCTTGGCCGGCAGCTCCCCGAGGAGCACCTTCTGGAAGTTCGGCTCGGCGTCGGTCTTGGTGATCGCGTTGAACTCCGGCAGGTGGTAGGGCATCTGCACGACCGCCGTGGCCGGGTCGTTCAGCACCTCCAGCGCCGCCGACACGTGCTGGCGTTCCTTGATCCACGGCTCGGAGTTCACCTCGGTGTTGGCGGGCAGCACGCCCGTCTTGTCGGCCCAGTAGCTGTTCATCGCCTTGCTCGCGGCGAAGGTGGCGAACGCCAGCGCGGCGTCCTTCTTCTCGCCGCTCGCGAACAGGCCGATCCCGGCGATCGGGTTCGAGAGCACCGCGCGGGGCGCGCCCTCGGCCGGGCGGAAGACGGGCAGCGCGGCGACCTTGTCGGCGCCGAGGGTCTTCACGTGGTCGTTGTAGGAGCCCAGGTTGTGCTGCATGACCGCGATGGAGCCGCCGTCGAACTGGGCGACCATCTTGGCGTAGTCGTTGGTCGCGTCGGCCTCGGGCGTGTTCGTCTTGAACAGCCCGGCGAGCTTCTCCAGCGCGGCCACGTTCTTGGGGTCGTTCACCGTCGAGACGCCGCTCGCGTCGAACATCTGGGGGATGCCCGACTGGCCGTACACGACCTCCAGGGCCTGGGCGATCGAGCCCGCGCCGCCGCGGATGGTGAAGCCGTAGCGGTTCTGGCCCTTGTCGGTCAGCGCGCCGACCGCGTCGAAGAACTGGTCCCACGTCTCGGGCGGGGTGAGGTTCTTCTCCTTGAACCAGTCGGTGCGGTACCAGAAGACGCCCATGTTGGTGGACATCGGCATCATGTACGTCTTCCCGTCGGGCACCGTCGACTTGACCGAGTTCACCACCTGCTCGTTCAGCGGCAGGCCGGTCAGGTCGACCGGGTCGAGCGCCTTCTGCGCGACCAGGTTGGCGAGCATCGCCGTCGAGACGCCGCCCACGTCGGGCAGGCCGCCGCCGGCGATGGCGGTGTCGTACTTCTGCTGCACCTGGGCGATGGGGATGCCCACGTACTCGACCTTGATCTTGGGGTTGGCCTTCTGGAACTCGGCGATGATGTGCTGCCACACCGGGGTGCGGGCGGGGCCGCCGTTGTCGTCCCAGAAGGTGATGGTGGTCGTGCCGTCGCCGGAGGGGGCGGGGTCGCCGCCGCATCCGGTCATGGTCAGACCGGCGCCTATCAACAGGGCACACAGCAGGCGTCTGGCCATCGTGTCTACCTTTCTCGTTGGATGTCCCCGAGGTCTGTGACCAGAGCGGCGGCCTCGGCGGGGGTGAGGCGGCCGTCGGCGATGACGGTGACGACGCGGCGGGTCAGGCCGCGCTCGACGACGAGCGGGTGCTCCCAGGCCAGCGCCGGTCCGGCGCCCGGATATTCGTCGATCCGGACGAACCACGGGTCGGCGTCCTGGACGAACACCAGCGTCCAGTCGTCGCCCGACATGGCCAGCCAGGGCGCGCGGCTGCCGTGCGGCTCGTCGTTCCACGCGGTGAACGCGGTCCGGTCGGCCGACGCGCCGGGGGCCCGCCAGAAGAAGCCGCCGTATCCGGCCCCGGCGCGGCCCTTGGTGGCCGAGCTCTCGATCGTGAGCGGCTCGCGGGTGAGGTTGGTGAGCGTGAACTCCACGTCGAGGGCCCAGCCCCGGCGCAGTGGGCGGGCCGTCACCCGGCGGCTCTCCTCGATCAGGTCGAGGCCGTCGACGCCGGTCCAGCGCAGGGTCTCGGTGAAGGCGTGCTCGTCGCGGCGGGTGAAGGCGACGTGGTTCTGCACGCCGTGGTTGTTGAGCCAGGTCGGGCCGCGGCCCCGGACGTAGGTACGGCCGCCCCAGAAGTTGCGGCCGCAGATGTCGGCGACCGCGATCGAGGCCCCGAGGTGGTGGACGTGGTCGGCCGGGTTGACCTCGGTCACCGCGACGCCGCCCAGCGTGCGCACCGGGTGGAGGTAGGGGCGGGGTGACAGCGTGGTGGCCAGTTCGGGCCGCCAGTTGTACTCGGCGACCGCCCTCCCGGCCACCTTCAGCACCGCACGCGGGGCCGCCCACGGCACGTCGAGCTCGGAGAACAGCGCCAGGTGCTCGGCGCTGCGCGCGGTCAGGTTGGCGACGCCGGGGATGGTGCGCCGGACCACGACGCCGTTCTCCTGCTCGATCTCCTGGTGGACGTCGGGGATCGGCAGCGGGTCGGGCGCGAGCCGGATCTCCTCCAGCACCCGCATGAACGCGCCCGTCCGGCGCAGCGGCACCAGCAGCGGCACACCCTCTCTGACGTGGGAGACCAGGTTCTCCAGCAGGTCGGCGCGGGCGTAGGTGGTGGTGGACACGCCGCGCGCCCGGCTCTCCACCCGCACCCGGTCGAGGGTGTACGTCAGCGTGATCCGCCCCTCGGTGCCGTGGACGGTCACGTAGGGCTCGTGCCTGCGGTCGGCCGTCAGGGTCACCGCGATCGTGATCGGCGGCCCGTCAGACAGGTGGATGCGCAGGCAGGAGGTGTCGTCGGCCTCGATCGGGTTGGCGTGGAAGAGCTCCGCGTCGACGCCGGCGACGTCGTCGGCGGTGTCCTTCCCGGCCACGGCCAGGGCGGTCGCGACGGCGTGCGCGAACGGGTTGGTGAGGGCGCCGTCCATGACGTCGACCCGCCCGGCGCGGCGTCTGCCCGCCCACGCCGAGCGGGTGAAGTAGGCCGAGGGGCGCTCCCAGGCGCCGGCGACGCCGATGCCGTGCACCCGGCCGATGACGCCCTCGGCGACCAGGCGGCGGATCGCGGGGATCGCCGCCGAGCCGAGGCTCTGGAAGCCGACCTGACAGGCCAGGCCGGTTCTCCGTACGGCCGCCTCGATCTCCCCGAACCCCGCCAGGGTCGAGGCGGGCGGCTTCTCCAGCAGCAGGTGCGACCCGGCCTCCAGCGCGCGGATCGCCAGGTCGCGATGGGTCTGGATGGGCGTGACCAGGATGGTCACCTCGGCGCCGGTCCGTTCGACCAGCCGCCCGAGGTCGGTCGACCACTCGGGGACGCCCAGCCCGCGCAGCAGGCCGGGCTCGATCTCCCGTACGTCGCAGACGCCCGCCAGCCTGACCTGGCCGCCCTCGGTGAGGCGGCGCAGGTTCTCCAGGTGCCACCAGCCGTGGCCGTAGACCCCGGCCAGGACCACCGGGACGGTGCGCGTGGTGGTGCCGTTCATCATCGGCCCTCCAAGGTGGGAAAACGCAGGCCATGGCCCAGATGGGGGCCGACCCGGGCGCCGCCGGGGCCCAGTTCGACCGGCGGCGGCCCGTCGAGGAGGCCGAGCGCGGCCAGGGAGGCGTCCTCGACGTCCTCGACCATGCACGGCAGCGGGAGCGCCAGGGCGAGCTGCGCCGACAGGTCGGGCAGCAGGTGCGGGAAGACGGGCACGCCCTGCACGCGGGCGAGTTCGGCGATCCGCAGCAGCGGGGTGATCCCGCCGACCCTGACGACGTTGGGCTGCACGACGTCGACGGCGTCGAGCAGCCGGCGGAAGTCGTGGACGGTGGACAGGCTCTCGCCGGCGGCGATCGGGACGCCGACCGATTCGCGCAGCCGCCGCAGGCCGTCGAGGTCGTCGGCGGGCAGCGGCTCCTCGACCCAGGTGAGCCCGAACGGCTCCAGCTCCCGGATCATGGCGCGGGCCCGGAACAGGTCCCAGCGCTGGTTGGCGTCGACCATCAGCAGGGTGGCGGGGCCGAGGACCTCCCTGACGGCGGCCACCCGCTCGACGTCGTCGTCGCGGCCGACCTTGATCTTCACGGCGGGGTAGCCGATCCAGCGGCGGGCCTGGTCGACCAGTTCGCTCAGCGGGTAGTGCCGGTTGACCCCGCTCGCGTAGACCGGCACGGCGTCGCGCCGCCGCCCGATCGTGTCGGCGAGGCCGAGCCCCTGGGCGGTCGCCCGCAGGTCCCATAACGCGATGTCCACCGCCGCCATCGCCATGGTCGTGATCCCGCCGCCGCCCGCCTCGCGCAGGTGCCTCCACAGGTGGTCCCAGACCACCTCGGGGTGGGCGGGCAGGCCCTTCACGGCGGCGGCGATGTCGTGGTCGAGCAGGGCGGCCACCGCCGCCGCCCCGATGGAGGGCGTCCAGGAGAAGCCGGTGCCGGTGCGGCCGTCGTCCAGGACGAGCGTGCAGGCGATCACGTGCTGGTACGGCACGTCGGGCCCCCACGGCCGGGGCAGGTCCGCCCGCAGCGGGAGCGTGTGCAGGCCCGCGATCCGCGTCATGTCAGATCCAGCCCGATCTTGATCAGCCGGTCGAGCTCGGCCAGGTCGTCGGGCGCGAGGTCGGCCAGCGGCGGCCGGACCGGCCCGGCGTCCAGGCCGCGTAACCGCACCCCGGCCTTGACCAGCGAGACGGCGTACCCGGGCACCTTCGACCGCAGTTCCACGAGGGGCGCGTAGAACTCGCGGAGCAGCCGCTCGTTCCCGCGCAGGTACGCCACCGCGATCTCCGGCGCGAAGGCGAACACCGCCGAGGAGTACAGGCCGACCCCGATCGCCCGGTAGGCGGGCATGGTCAGCTCGGCGGTCGGCAGCCCGTTGAAGAAGGTGAAGCCGCGCCCCTCCATCGCCCGCACGATCCGCGCCATGCGGTCGATGTCGCCGACGCCGTCCTTCAGCCCGATCACGCCCGGGATGTCGGCGAGTTCCCGCACCTCCCGGGGCGAGAGCACCAGGTGGTCGCGGGCGTAGAGGACGACCGGCACCCCCTCGGCCGCGACCGCCCGCACGTAGTCGGCGTAGCGCGGGCCCCGGGCGGCGGGCGGCAGCAGCAGCACCCCGTCGGCCCCGGCCTCCCGCGCGGTGCGGGCGTGCCGGAGCGCGCTTCCGAGCGGCCCGCCCGCCCCGGCGAACAGGGGCACTCGTCCGGCGGTCTGCGCGGCGGCGACCGCGACGACCCGCGCGTGCTCCTCCTCCGACAGGGAGGCGAACTCGCCGGTGCCGCAGGCGGCGAACACCGCGCCCGGCCCGTGGGCCAGGCCCTTGCGCAGGTGCTCGGCCAGCACGTCCTCCGCCAGCCCGCCGTCGGCGTCGAAGGGGGTGACGGGGAAGAACAGAACCCCGCTGAGGTCCATTTCAGAGGTCTCCCATCTCGGTACGCCAGCTCCGCTTGGCCTGCCAGCCGAGCAGCCGCCCGGCCTTGGCCGCGGAGAACGCGGGGGAGGTGCCCGTCAGCGCGGCGGCGTGGCCGGCCGTCGACGGGATCACCCGGGGGAGCAGGTCGGCCAGCGGTTCCCTGGCCAGCGCGTCGGGCGCCCCGGCGAAGAACACCTCGCCGCTGGGCACCTCGTGCAGCCGGTCGACGAGGGTCAGCACCAGGCCTGCGGCGTCGCGCGCGTCGACGTAGTTGAACAGCGACACCCCGGCGACGTCGGGCCGGTCGAGCCGCTCCCTGATCGTGTGCCCCGACTGCGTCGGCGCGCCCTCCCACTCCTCGGGGGCGACCACGAAGCAGGGCCGGACCGCCGCGAAGCGGGTGGCGGCGCCCGACCGGGCGAACGAGGCCATCACCTGCTCGGCCACCAGCTTCGACACCGCGTAGGCGTTCCACGGCCGGGCGGGGTGGTCTTCGTCGATCGGCAGGTAGGAGGGCGTCCAGCCGCCGGGCGCGCCGTAGCCGACGACGGTCGGGCTGGAGGCCACGACCACCCGCCCGACCCCGAGCGCCGTCGCCGCCTCGCAGACGTTGAAGGCCAGCTGCGTGTTGACCCGGAAGGTCAGCCCGTCGGTCCGCGAGAACGGCGTCGCGACGGCGGCGAGGTGCACGACGGCGTCGGGCCGGAACCGGCTCATCACCCCGAACGCCTCGCCCGGATCGGTGAGGTCGGCGGGCAACCACACGGCCGGCGGGGGAGTGCCCGCGACCGTGTCGATGCCGACCACCTCGTGGCCCGCCTCGGCCAGCGCCGCCACCACGCTGCGCCCGAACCGCCCGGCGCTGCCCGTCACCAGTACTCTCATCAGCCCTTCACCGCCCCCGCCGACAGGCCCTGCACGAGATAGCGCTGGATGACCGCGAAGACGAGCACGACCGGCACCGCCGCGACCACGCCGCCGGCGGCCAGCGCCCCGAAGTCGGCGCTGAACTCGCCGATCGTGAACGCCAGCCCGACCGGCAGGGTGAACTTGTCCTGCTCGTTCACGAACATCAGCGCGAAGAGGAAGTTGTTCCAGGAGTGGATGAACGCGAACGACCCGACCGCCACCAGCGCGGGCCGGAGCATCGGCAGCACGACCGCGAAGAAGCCGCGCAGCCGCGAGCAGCCGTCGACCCAGGCCGCCTGTTCGAGCTCGATCGGGATGTTCTTCACGAAACCGCTGATCAGGATGAGCGACAGCGGCAACTGGAAGACGGTCTCGGCGATCACCAGCGCCCACAGCGAGTTGACCAGGCCGAGCGTGCGGAAGATCTCGAACAGCGGGATCAGCATCATCGCGCCCGGGATGAACTGGGTGCAGAGCATGCCGACCAGGAACAGCTGCCGGCCCCGGAAGTCGTAGCGGGCCAGCGCGTAGCCGCCCGCCAGGGCGATCACCGTGGTCGAGACGAGCGAGGCCACGCCGACCAGCAGCGAGTTCTGGAAGAAGACCGAGAACCCCATGCCGGTCCACACGTGCTCGAAGTTGTCGAGCGTGACCGGCCACGGCAGCAGCGAGTTCGAGCCGCGCGGCCGGAAGGCGAAGACCACCATCCAGTAGAAGGGCACCAGCGTGAACAGCAGGTAGAGGCCCAGCGGCAGGTAGATCTGCCAGCGGCTCACCCGGTTCACGGGTTTTCGGCCGACCGGCGGCGCGGTCCGCGCGACGGGCCGGGTCAGGGTCGTGGTCACGTGCGGGCTCCGAACTTGCTCAGCCTCAGGTAGGCGATCGAGAAGAAGGTCAGCACCACGAACGCGGCCGTCGTCAGCGCCGAGCCGTAGCCGAAGTCGTGCGACTGCACGGCCTTGGCGGCGACGTAGAGCGGCAGGGTCGTCGTCTGGTGGGCGGGGCCGCCGCCGGTCAGCGTGTAGAGCAGGTCGACGTTGTTGAACTCCCACACCGCCCTGAGCAGGGTGGACAGGATGATCGCGTCTTTCAGGTGCGGCAGCGTGATGTGCACGAACCGCCTGATCCGGCTCGCGCCGTCGACCGACGCGGCTTCGTACAGGTCGCCTGAGACCGTTTGCAGGTCGGCGAGCAGCAGGATCGCGAAGAACGGCACCCCGCGCCACAGCTCCGCGACCACCGCGGCCGTGAACACGGTCGACGGGTCGGCCAGCGGCGCGGTGTCGTAGGTGCCGATGCCGAGGTCGGCGAGGTAGCGGAAGATCCCGGTCGAGGGGTTGTAGAGCAGGATCCAGATGCCGGTCGTGAGCACCCCCGACACCGCCCAGGGCGAGAACACCAGGGCCCGCGAGACGGCGCGGCCGATGAACGTCTCATTGACGATCAACGCCAGCGCCAGCCCGAAGAGCAGCTGGAGCACGACCTCGACGACCACCCACTTCACGCTGAAACCGAGGCTCTGCCAGAAGAGCGGGTCCTCGAACAGCAGGACCCGGAAGTTCTCCAGGCCGGCGAAGCCGTTGTCCCAGGGCTGGGTGACGTCGTAGTGCTGCAGGCTGTAATAGACCACGCTGCCCATCGGGTAGACGAGGAACCCCAGCATCGCGACCACCGCCGGGGCGATCAGGACATAGGGGGTGCGCGGCGACCGTGCGACACGCATGGCCGTGACTCCTTATAACGGGGGAGTGGCTGCAACCGGTTGCACGAAACATTCCCTTCACTCGCCAGAAACGTCAAGGGGTCAATTTCCAGAAGGCTTTTTCGTCTTGACACTCGTGCAACCGTTTGCATTAATCATCGGCAGGCAATCAGGAGAGGAGCTCCGTGGCAGCGACGATCCGTGACGTGGCGCAGGCGTCCGGGGTACATGTGTCGACCGTCTCGCGCACGTTCTCGGCGCCGCATCTGGTCAACACCGAGACCAGGAACAGGGTCCTGGCGGCGGCGGAGGATCTCGGCTACCGGCCCAACCGGGCCGCCCGCGCCCTGACCACCGGGCGCACCCACAACCTCGGGCTCATCGTGGCCGACATCGCCAACCCGTTCTTCTCCCACCTGATCAAGGGCGCCCAGGCCCACGCCCGCACCCGCGACTACCACGTGTTCGTCGCCGACACCGACGAAGACCCGCAGGTCGAGGAGGAGCTCATCCAGACCCTCGCCAAGCAGGTCGACGGCGTGCTGCTGTGCTCCCCGCGACTGTCCAACCGGGTCATCGAGAAACTGCGCGAAGACGTGCCGTTCGTGGTGGTCAACCGGCGCATGAAGGGCATGTCCAACGTCCTGATGGACGTCGGCAGCGGCGCCCGCGAGGCCATCGGCCACCTGATGTCGCTCGGCCACCGCCGGATCGCCCTGCTGGCCGGCCCGGCCGGGTCGTGGACGTCCAGGGAGATCACCGACGCCGCCCACGCGGTGCCCGGCATCGACCTGACCGTCTTCGGCCCCAACTCCCCGACCGAGCACGGCGGCCTGGCGCTGGCCGAGGCGGTCGCGGCGGCCGACGTCACGGGGGTGCTGGCCTACAACGACCTGATGGCGATCGGCCTGGTCGAGGGGCTGACCGCGCTCGGCGTCGCGGTGCCCGACCAGGTGAGCGTGGTCGGCATAGACGACATCGTGGCCGGGCGGGTCAGCCGGCCCAAGCTGACCACCGTCGCCATGCCCGCCGAAGCAGCCGGGCGGACCGCCGTCGACCTGCTGCTCCAGCTCGTCGGCGCGGGGGAGACGGCCACCCCGGCGCTCGCCACCCTGGCCACCAACCTGATCATCCGCGACTCGACGGGACCGGTGCGGCATGGACTTCGGACAGACCCCTGAGGGCGAGAAGGTCGAACGGCACGTGCTGACCGGCGGCGGGCTGACCGCCGCGATCCTCACCTACGGCTGCGTGATCCAGTCGCTGGAGGTCGACGGCGTCGACGTGGTGCTCGGCTGCGACACCCTCGCCGACTACCTGACCCGCAGCCGCTACTTCGGCGCGGTCGTCGGCCGCTACGGCAACCGCATCGCCGGGGGCCGCTTCGACCTCGACGGCACGACCTACCGGCTGGCGCGCAACAACGGCACGGCCGCCCTGCACGGCGGCCAGCGCGGGTTCGACAAACGGGTCTGGTCGGCGTCGGCCGCCTCCGACAGCATCACGCTGCGTTATCTCAGCCCTTCGGGCGAGGAGGGCTACCCGGGGGCGCTGTCGGTGGCCGTCACCTACACCCTGGCCGACCGCGCCCTGCTGATCCGGTACGAAGCCGTCACCGACGCCCCGACCGTGCTGAACCTGACCAACCACAGCTACTTCAACCTCGCGGGCGGCGGCGACGTGCTCGGCCACGTGGTGACCATCGACGCCGACGCGTACACCCCGGTCGACGAGCACAAGATCCCCACGGGCGAGCTCGCCCCGGTCGAGGGCACCCCGTTCGACTTCCGCGCCCCCGTCGCGGTCGGCGCCCGCATGAACGGCGCGTACGACCACAACTACGTGCTCAACCCCGGCGGCCGGATGCGGGTCGCGTGCGGCGACCGGGTCATGGAGGTCACCACCGACCAGCCCGGCGTGCAGTTCTACACCGGCGGCATGCTCTCGCCCGAGCTCACCCCCTACGGCCCCCACGCCGGGCTCTGCCTGGAGACCCAGCACTTCCCCGACTCGCCGAACCGGCCCGGCTTCCCGTCGGTGGTGCTCCGGCCGGGCGAGGAGTTCCGGTCGTGGACGGAGTACCGCTTCCCCACACCCTGAAAGGAAGCGCCATGGACGTCCGGTCTGGCCGTGGACGGCGGCCGGCCGGCCCGCTAGTAGGCTCAGGGCGTGGTCAGGGAAGGCAGTTCCATCGACAAGGCGCTCGCGGTCCTCGAGGCGATCGCCGAGCATCACCGGATCACCGACATCGCGGCCGCCACGGGTGTCTCGAAGTCGACGGTGCACCGCATCCTCCAGTCACTGGTGGAGTGGGACTTCGCCCGCACCGACGGCAACGGCGGCTACGAACCGGGCCCCCGCATCCTGACCCTGGCCGGGCGCGTGATGAGCCGCTTCGACCCGGCCCGCCAGGCCGCCACGGCCCTGCGCGCCCTCCACGACCGCACCGGCTTCACCACCCACTTCGCCATCCGCAGCGGCGACGAGGCCGTCTACGTCGAGAAGCTGGAGGGCCGCCGCCCCTACCAGATGCCCTCGCGCGTGGGCATGAGCCTGCGCCTCTACTCGACGGCCATCGGCAAGGCGGTGCTCGCCCAGCTCGACGACGACGAGGTCCGCGCCATCGTGGCCCGCACCCAGCCGGTCAAGCTGACCCCCAACACCGTCGTGGGCGAAGAGGAACTGCTCGCCCACCTCGTCGGCGTCCGCGCGGTGGGTTACGCCGTCGACGACGAGGAGAACGTGCCGGGCATCCGCTGCGTCGGCGCGGCCGTCTTCGACCACACCGGCCAGGTGCTCGGCGGCATCTCCATCTCGACCCTGGCGATGGACCTGGAGCCCGACGCGCTGAAGGAACTGGCCCCCGACATCGTGTCGGCGGCCCGCGAGGTGTCGCTGGCGCTGGGCGCCCCGACCACCCTCACCCGCCGCTGACCGGGTCTCCCAGCAGGTCCTCGATCTCGGCCGCCGCCGCGACCCGGCCCGTCCCGCCGCGTCCGGCCAGCGACAACGACGCCGCGGCGGTGCCCGCCCTGACCGCCTCCGGGAGCGACGCGCCTCTGGCCAGCCAGGCCGCCATCGCCCCGGTGAAGTTGTCGCCCGCGCCCGTCTGGTCGACGACCAGCGGCGCGGGCACGGCCGGGATCTCGAGCAGGTGGCCGCCCTCCGCCAGCAGCACCCCGTCGGCCCCCATCGTCACGGCCACCGCGGGGGCGCCCAGGTCGCGCACGCGCCGCGCCGTCTCGGCCGGGTCGGCGGTGCCCACGAGGGCCAGGCTGTCGGCGGGGGCTGAAAGTTTCACGATCGCGGTGTGCGGGGCGACGGCGCGCAGGGTCGCGGCGGCGGTCTCCGGGGCGGTCAGGCGGGCCCGGAAGTTCGCGTCGTAGACGACCTGGCCGGTCGCCTGCTCCGACGCCGATCTGACCGCCTGGTCGCAGGTCGCCGACAGGGCCGCGGTGATGCCGCTCAGCACCAGCACGCGGGCCAGGGCCGCGGGGGAGTCGAGCAGGTCGGCGGCGGTCAGGCGGGAGGCGGCCGAGCCCTGGCGGAGGTAGGCGAAGGCGCGTTCGCCCGAGGGGTCGGCGCCCACGACGTAGGCGCCCGTCGGGCCGGGGCCCGGAGTGAGCCAGCGGGTGTCGACGCCGTGGCGGGCGGCGAACCGGATCAGCCGTTCGCCGAACTCGTCGTCGCCGAGCCGGGACACCAGGGCGGTGCGGGCCCCGGCGGCGGCCGCGGCGACGGCCACGTTGAGGGCGTCGCCGGAGAAGGACAGGCGGAAGGTCTCGGCCTCGGTCAGCGGGCGGTCGGCGGAGAATTCGACCAGCGGTTCGCCTGCGACGACCACATCCATGCGCACCTTCTTCTGTTGTTCCATGTAGCGGAATATGGTCTTATTCTACGCAACGCCTAGGGGGGACGTCATGCCTGACATCACCGTGGAACCGCTGTCCGGCCGGACCATGGACCAGCGCGGCTACTGGGAGATCGAGAAGCCGGACGTCGCCGACGGCGGGGTCCCGGAGCCGGACCGCTAGAAGAATAGTGAAGGCCCCCACCGCGCCATGGGGGCCTTCCCCCTCAGGTACGCGCGGAATCGCGGTCGTCGTTCAGCGAGTCGATCAGGTCGTCGCGGTCGCGGGTGCGCTCGGGGCGCAGGAGGCCGACGGCGACGTACAGGACCAGAGAGGTGACGAGGGGCACGCCGACCACCACGGCCTGGTCGGTCGAGCCGGCGATCCACTTCACGTAGGCCCACACGCCGAGCCCGGCCGCCCACGAGACGACGGCCGCCATCGGGCCGCTGCGGCGGAACCAGGGCAGCATGCCGAGCATCAGCGGGATCGAGATCGGGCCCATCGTCGCCGCCACCAGGTCGACCACGATCTTCAGCACCACCCCCTGGCCCTCGGTGGTGATCGCGATGACCATGCTGATCAGCACGAACACGAAGGTCGTCACGCGGGCGAAGGTGAGCTGCGCGGCGTCGGCCAGGCGGCGTAACCGGGGCATCAGCACCGGCGCGATGTCCCGGGTGATCACCGAGGAGATCACGTTGGCGTCGGAGGAGACCATCGCCATCGTGTGGGAGAAGAACCCGGCCAGCACCAGCCCGATCACCCCCTGCGGCAGCAGGGTCTGCGCCAGCTTCACGTACGCCTCCTCGGCGTTCGCCAGGCCCGGCACGATGAGCGGCGCGGCGAACATCGGGATGAACAGGATCAGCGGCCAGACCAGCCAGAGCGCGCTCGACAGCAGCGCCGACCGCTTCGCCTCGCTGCCGCTCGGCGCGGCCATGTAGCGCTGCGCCAGGTTCCACATCCCGCCGTTGTACTCGAAGGTCTTGATGAACAGCAGCGCCAGGAAGAACGTCACCGTGTACGGCCCCGCGAACGGGTCGCGCTGGCCTTCGGGCAGCCGGTCCCACATCGTCCAGAGCGTCGGCAGCCCGTCGAGGTGGCTCAGCACCGCGAAGAACATCGCGATCCCGGCGACTCCCTGGATGACGAACTGCCCGAAGTCGGTCAGCACGTCGGCCCACAGGCCCCCGGCCGTGATGTAGACCATGGTGACCAGCCCGGTGACCAGGATGCCCCAGAAGATCGGGATGCCCGCGAACCCGCGCAGCAGGATCGCGATGGCCACCCACTTGGCCGCGATGTCGACCACCTTCAGCAGCGCGCCGCTGTAGGCGAGCACCTGCTGGGCGGGCAGGTTGTAGCGCCGGGCCAGGTATTCGAGCGGCGAGGCCACGCCGTGCACCGCCCGCAGCCGGTTCCACCGGGCCGCCCACAGGAACGCCCCGATGCCGACGCCGATGCCGATGGTGAGGGCCCACCAGACGTACATGGCCAGGCCGTAGTTGTAGGCCACCGCCGCGAACGCGACGAACATGATCGCGCTGTAGCCGGACATGTGGTGCGAGATCCCCGCGAGCCACCAGGGGATGCGCCCGCGCGCGGTGAAGAAGTCGATGACGGTGTGGACGCGGCCCTTGGACCAGACGCCGATGCCGATCATCACGACGAAGTAGGCGGCCAGGACCGACCAATCGAGTGCAGACATGCCTGGAGATTCCACTACATAGAACGGCGTGTCAACACATGAAAAGTCGTTCCACCACATGAAACTTTCACCGGCTTTTTCATGTACGCCCATGTCGCGAAGATCGATCTGACCTCACCGTTTCACTACATGAAACGTGCGCTTATGGTGTGCACCGACCTTGAGAGAGGAGCTTCACACGTGTCCAGATCGAGTGTCAGAAGACGGTGGCCGGCCGTCGTCGCCGCGGCCGTCCTGGCCGTCGCCGGCGTCGTGGTCCCGCTGACCACCAGCGCCCACGCGGCCCCCGGCGCCGGTACGTACTCCGTGGTCAACCGGGGCAGCAACCTCTGCCTCGACGTGCTGAACTTCAGCACGGCCGACAACGCCGGGCTGATCCAGTACGCCTGCACCGGCACCACCAACCAGCGCTTCACCCTCACCTCCCAGAACGGCGGCTACCGCATCACCGCCGGGCACAGCGGCAAGTGCCTGGGCGTCCAGGACAACAGCAGCTCGGCGGGCAAGGCGATCGTCCAGCAGACCTGCAACGGCTCCGCCTCGCAGACGTGGACGTTCTCCGACGCCGCCAACGGCACCCGCATCGTGAACGGCAACGGCGGCAGGTGCGTGAACACCCGCGACAACTCCACCGCGTCGCTGGCCGTGATCCAGCAGAACTCCTGCGACAACACGATCACCAAGCACTGGACGTTCACCCCGTCGAGCGGCCCCCAGCCCACGCCCACGATCACCCCCACCCCGAACCCGACCCCGACGACGGGCCCGCCCGGCGGACTGGTCGGCTGGGCCACCCAGGGCGGCGGCACCACCGGCGGCGGCAACGCCTCGGCCACCACCGTGACCAGCTCGGGCGCGCTGACCAGCGCGATGTCCGGCACCAACGCGGCCGTCATCCGGGTCTCCGGGACGATCTCCTGTTCCGGCATGCTCCGGGTCGGCTCCAACAAGACGATCATCGGCAACTCCGGCGCGGTCATCCAGGGGTGCGGCCTGAACGTCAACGAGGCCAGCAACGTGATCATCCGCAACCTGACCTTCCGGAACTGGAACGACGACGCGATCAACGTCCAGTACTCCACCCGGGTCTGGATCGACCACAACACCCTGTCGAACGGCTACGACGGCGCCATCGACGTCAAGCGGGCCAGCGACTACGTGACGATCTCGTGGAACCGCATCTACGACCACGACAAGTCGATGCTGCTCGGCCACGACGACGACAACGGCTCCGAGGACCGCGGCCGGCTCCGGGTGACCTACCACCACAACTGGTTCGACGGCACCGGCCAGCGCCACCCGCGCGTCCGGTTCGGCAACCCGGTCCACGTCTACAACAACTACTACGGCGGCGTGACCAGCTACGGCGTCGCCTCCACCGAGGGCGCGGGCGTGCTCGTCGAGGGCAACTACTTCGAGAACACCGACGACCCCTACCACCTGGGCGAGGGCGACTCCGGCCCCGGCACCCTGGTGGCCCGCAACAACCACTTCGTCAACTCGGGCGCCGGCCAGTCGGGCGGCAGCGTCGGCTCGATCCCCTACTCCTACTCCGTCGACACCCCCTCCAACGTCAAGTCCATCGTGACCGGCGGCGCCGGCGCGGGCCGCATCAACATCTAGCCCCTCACCCGGTTACCTGACCTGACCGGGCGACGCGCGAAAGAGAGCGCCCGTCCCCACCATGGGGGCGGGCGCTTCTTCAAACCGATGCCGCACCCGGCCGACTTGCCCGACGCACGTCGAAGCCGATTCGCCGCGTGCAGAAACCGCCGCGCGGAGAAGAAGCCGCGGAAAGGACCGCGTGAAGGGGCCGTGTGAAGAAGGAGTGCGGGCCCAAGCCGGTCGGGTGGCCGGCCAGGCGGAGCCGTAACGGAAGAAGGCTTTTCAACCGGCGACGGCGAGAGCGTCGGTGCGGTGCGTCCGACACGCGAGGGAAATCCCGGGCATTGTCGGGGTTGCGCAATACCGTGACCATCATGGCCACCCGTGCGTCCTCCGGTGGGAAGCGGCCGACGTCTCGGCAGACGCCACGTCCCGCCCCCCGCCCGACCGTCAAGAAGAAGGCGCCCCCGCCCCGCCGGAGGCCGGCGCCGCCCAAGCGGCCGATCGGGACCGGGAACGACCCGCTGTCGTGGGTGTTCCTGATGATCGGCAAGCTCGTCGTCGGCATCTGGAGCCTGATCGCCAACGCGATCGGCGGGGCGGCGCGGGCCATCGGCAACGGCGCCCGCGACCTCGACCCGGCTCACCGGCGCGACGGCCTCGGGCTGGCGGTGCTGGCGGGCGCGATCGTGCTGGCCGCGATGACGTGGCGGACCAGCAAGGGCTCGGTGGCCACGGTGGTCGACGCGGTCGTGCGCGGCACGGTCGGGTCGCTCTTCTGGTCGATCCCGCTGATCATGGGCCTGATCGCCTGGCGGCTGCTGCGCCACCCCGACCAGAACGGCGAGACCGGCCGCATGCTGATCGGCTTCACCGCGCTGGCGGCCGGCATCCTCGGCATCGTGCACGTCGCGCACGGCACCCCTTATCCGGCGGGCACCGTCGACGACGGCATGGACAAGGTGTCGGCCGCCGGGGGCATGCTCGGCTTCATCGTGTCGGCGCCGCCCGACAGCATCCTGCCGTCGTTCATCACGATCCCGCTGCTGCTGATGCTGGCCGGGTTCGGCGCGCTGGTGGTCACCGCCACGCCGATCCACCGGGTGCCCGAGCGGTTCGGCGAGATCAAGGTGCTGCTGTTCCAGAAGCCCTTCGAGAACTCGGGCGACAAGAAGCCGAAGAAGAAGCAGCAGCGCCCCGAGCCCGGCGACAACGTCAAGCCCTACGACACGCCGATACTGCGCGAGAAGCCGACCGACCACTCGCCGGAGATCGTGCCTGGCCTCGTCGACGACGAGCCGCTGCCGCCGCCCGTCGACGAGCCGCCCGCGCCTCAGCAGACGCTGCCGCCCGAGCCCACCCCGGCGCCCCGCAAGGTCGAGCAGCTCATGCTGTCGCCGCAGGCCGGGCCCTACACGCTGCCCGACGCCCAGATGCTGCGCCCCGGCAGCGCGCCGAAGGCCGAGACCAAGGCCAACAAGACGGTCGTGAACGCGCTGACCAGCGTGCTGGAGCAGTTCGCCATCGACGCCCAGGTCACCGGCTTCACCCGCGGCCCGACCGTGACCCGCTACGAGATCGAGCTCGGCCCGTCGGTCAAGGTCGAGAAGGTCACCGCGCTCACCAAGAACATCGCCTACGCGGTCAAGTCGGCCGACGTGCGCATCCTGTCGCCGATCCCCGGCAAGTCGGCGATCGGCGTGGAGATCCCCAACGTCGACAAGGACCTGGTGTCGCTGGGCGACGTGCTGCGCTCGCAGGTGGCCCAGGCCGACCACCACCCGATGATCGTCGGCCTCGGCAAGGACGTCGAGGGCCGCACCATCGTGGCGAACCTGGCCAAGATGCCGCACATCCTCATCGCGGGCGCGACCGGCGCGGGCAAGTCGACGTGCATCAACGGCCTGATCACCTCGGTGCTGATGCGGGCCACCCCCGACGAGGTCCGGATGGTCCTGGTCGACCCCAAGCGGGTGGAACTGTCGGCGTACGAGGGCATCCCCCACCTCATCACCCCGATCATCACCAACCCGAAGAAGGCCGCCGAGGCCCTCGAATGGGTCGTGGGGGAGATGGACCGCCGCTACGACGACCTGGCCGCCAGCGGCTTCCGGCACGTCGACGACTTCAACAAGGCGGTCCGCGCCGGCAGCCTGGTCGCCCCGCCGGGCAGCGAGCGGGTCTACCAGCCCTACCCCTACCTGCTGGTGATCGTCGACGAGCTGGCCGACCTGATGATGGTCGCCCCCCGCGACGTCGAAGACTCGATCGTGCGCATCACCCAGCTGGCCCGCGCCGCCGGCATCCACCTGGTGATCGCCACCCAGCGGCCCTCGGTCGACGTCGTCACCGGCCTCATCAAGGCCAACGTGCCGTCGCGGCTGGCGTTCGCCACCTCCTCGCTGGCCGACTCGCGGGTCATCCTCGACCAGCCGGGCGCCGAGAAGCTGGTGGGCCAGGGCGACGCGCTGTTCCTGCCGATGGGCGCCAGCAAGCCGATGCGGCTGCAGAACGCGTTCGTGTCGGAGAAGGAGATCGCCGAGGTCGTCGGCCACTGCAAGACGCAGATGCAGGTCGAATACCGCTCCGACGTCGCCGCCCAGGCGACCGCCAAGAAGGAGATCGACGAGGAGATCGGCGACGACCTCGACCTGCTGGTGCAGGCCGCCGAGCTGATCGTGACCACCCAGTTCGGCTCGACCTCGATGCTCCAGCGCAAACTGCGGGTCGGGTTCGCCAAGGCGGGCCGCCTGATGGACCTGCTCGAATCGCGGAACGTGGTCGGCCCGAGCGAGGGCTCCAAGGCCCGTGAAGTGATGGTGAAGCCGGACGAACTCGCCGGGCTGCTCGCAGATCTCCGGGGTGGTGACCCCGGCGCTACATCATAGTGTTGTTACTGATTGAATGTAACTCACTACTCAGCGTCGGGATGGGCGGGGGGCCGCAGATGTCCATCGGTGGAACGATCTCGGAGTCGCGGGAGCAAAGGGGGCTCTCCGTAGCCGACCTGAGCCGGCGCACCCGGATCCGCGAAGCGATCATCACCGCGATCGAAGGCGACGACTTCTCCGCCTGCAACGGAGACTTCTACGCGCGGGGCCACCTGCGGGCCCTGGCCCGCGAGCTGGGCCTGGAGGGCGACGCCCTGGTCCGCGAGTACGACGCCCTGACGGGAGGCCCACGCCCCGGCGTGGGCGCGATGTACCCGATCGACAAGGGCATCAAGCTGCGCGAGCGCCGCACGCCCAACTGGACCCTCGCGATGGCGGTCGCGCTCGCGATCGTGGCGGTCTTCGGCGTCGGCCGCATCATGGGCAGCGCGATCAAGTCGCCCGAGAAGCAGTCGGTCAAGGTCGACTCGGCCCCGGCGGCGGCCAAGGCGGCGCCGCCCGCGGCCGCTCCGGCGGCCCCGGCGAAGAAGGCCAGCCACGTCACGGTGAAGATCACCGCGACCAGCGAGGCGTGGATCCAGGTGCGCGACGCCAAGAACAAGAGCGTCTTCATGGGCGTGATCCCGAGCGGCGACAGCCGCAGCTTCCGGATCAAGGAGAAGGCGCGCCTGACCTTCGGCAACGCGGGCTCGGTCCAGCTCAACGTGAACGGCCGCGACCTGGGCGCCCCGGGCCGCGCGGGGGAGACGGTCAAGCGGACGTACGGGGTCGAGGTCCCGAGTCCCCGGTAGTGGCCGATCCCCGATACCGTAGCTTCATCATGTCTTCACGCCGAACCGTTTCCATGATCACGCTGGGCTGCGCCCGCAACGAGGTCGATTCAGAGGAGCTCGCCGCGCGCCTGGAATCCGCCGGCTGGGCGCTGGGCGACGACGACCCCGACGTGATCGTGGTCAACACCTGCGGGTTCATCGAGTCGGCGAAGAAAGACTCGATCGACACCATCCTCGCGGCGGCCGACTCGGGCGCGAAGGTCGTGGCCGCCGGCTGCATGGCCGAGCGCTACGGCACCGAGCTGGCCGGGGCGCTGCCCGAGGCCGCCGCGGTGTTGTCCTTCGACGACTACACCGACATCGGCGCCCGCCTCGACGACGTGCTCGAAGGGCGGTCGCTGACCGCCCACACGCCGCGCGACCGGCGGGCCCTGCTGCCCATCAGCCCGGTCGAGCGGCACGCCGCGCCCGTCGCGGTGCCCGGCCACGGCGACCTGCCGTCGGGCCTCGCGCCCGCCTCCGGCCCGCGCACGCTGCGCAAGCGGCTGACCGGCGGGCCGGTCGCCTCGCTGAAGCTGGCCTCCGGCTGCGACCGGCGCTGCACCTTCTGCGCGATCCCGGCCTTCCGCGGCGCCTACGTCTCGCGCCGCCCCGACGACCTGCTCGCCGAGGCCGTCTGGCTGGCCGGTGAGGGCGTGCGGGAGCTCGTCCTGGTCAGCGAGAACTCCACCTCCTACGGCAAGGACCTGGGCGACCTGAGGGCGCTCGAGAAGCTGCTGCCGCAGCTGGCCGCCGTCGAGGGCATCGACCGCGTCCGGGTCAGCTACCTGCAGCCCGCCGAGCTGCGGCCCGGCCTGCTCGACGTGATCGCCGGCACCGAGGGCGTCGCGCCCTACTTCGACCTGTCGTTCCAGCACGCCAGCAACCCGGTCCTGCGGCGCATGCGGCGCTTCGGCGACCCGGCCCAGTTCCTCGGCCTGCTGAAGCAGATCCGCGAGCGGGCCCCCGAGGCGGGCGTGCGCTCCAACTTCATCGTCGGCTTCCCGGGCGAGACCGAGGAACAGTTCGGCGAGCTGGTCGCGTTCCTCGAAGAGGCGCGTCTCGACGTCATCGGGGTGTTCGGCTACTCCGACGAAGACGGCACCGAGGCCGCCGGCTTCGACGACAAGCTCGACCAAGACCTGGTCGACGAGCGGGTGGCGATCCTCACCGAGCTGGCCGAGGAGCTCACCGCCCAGCGGGCCGAAGAGCGCATCGGCACCGAGTTGTCGGTGCTGGTCGAAGACGACCTGGGCGACGGCGGCTACGAGGGCCGCGCCGCCCACCAGGGCCCCGAGGTCGACGGGTCGGTCACCGTCCAGGGCATCGGCCTGGTGCCGGGGCAGATCGTCCGCGCCGTCGCGGTCGACTCGGAAGGGGTTGACCTGATCGCGAGGATCAAGGCCACGACGTGACCCAGAGCAACGACCCGCCACGGGATTCGGCCCCGTCGGTCATGGCCGACGCCGCTCCCGAGCGGCTGGTGGTGACCGAGCCGGTCGAGCCGGCCGCGCCTCCCGTGAGCGCCTGGAACATCGCCAACGCGCTCACGGTGATGCGGCTGCTGGTCGTTCCCGCGTTCATCGTGTTCCTGTTCCTCGACGGCACCGGCTGGCGGCTGGCCGCCCTTGGCGTCTTCATGTTCGCCTCGATCACCGACCAGCTCGATGGGTTCCTGGCGCGTAAATACGGCCTGATCACCGACTTCGGCAAGATCGCCGACCCGATCGCCGACAAGGCGCTCATCGGGTCGGCGCTGGTCTGCCTGTCGCTCCTCGGCGAGCTGCCCTGGTGGGTGACCGTCGTGATCATCGCCCGTGAGCTGGGCGTGACCGCGCTGCGGTTCGTGGTGATCCGGTTCGGCATCATCCCCGCCAGCACCGGCGGGAAGATCAAGACCGTCCTGCAGATCTTCGCCGTCGGCTTCTTCCTGGTGCCGGGCCTGCTCGACGTGGTGCGCTGGGCCACCATGGGAACGGCCGTACTGGTGACGGTGGCGACCGGCGTCGACTACGTTGTGCGGGCAGTCCGACTCCGTCAGGTGGCCCGGAGGGAACAGGTGTGACCGACTCGACCGCCGCGAAGGTGATCTCCCTGCTCGCGGAGCGGGGTGAGACTTTCGCCGTGGCCGAATCGCTGACTGGTGGGCTCATCGGGGCCACCGTGACCGGTGTGGCCGGCTCGTCGGCCGCCTTCGTCGGCGGAGTGATCAGTTACGCCACCGATGTGAAGGCCCGGCTGCTCGGCGTCCCGGCCGAGCTGCTGGCCCGCGAGGGCGCCGTCCATCCCGACGTGGCCGCCGCGATGGCCGCCGGTGTGCGGAAGCTCACCGGCGCGACCTGGGCGGTCGCCGTGACGGGCGTGGCCGGTCCCGAGCCTCAGGACGGCAGGCCCGTCGGCACCGTCTTCTGCGGCCTGAGTGGTCCGGGAGACGTCTCGAAAGTCGTTGACCTGCGATTGACCGGAGACCGCCAAGCCATCCGTATCCATACGTGTGAGATGGCTTTGGATCTACTTCTAGGTGTTGTGCTGGCCAATTCGGGGGAACATTCGGGGTGATTACCGCGTTACGTCCCCAGCGAACATGCTCACCATGGTCTGCCGTGGTGTCGCTCGATACAGGTACGGTGGAGCTGTGAGTGAGGTCCGTGAGCCATCGGCGATGAGCAAGTCCACGACGCGCCCGGCGCAGGGGCCGAGCGAGTCACTGATGACGGCGAGGAGTATGTACGAAGGGCGCGGAAAGAACGGGCGATATGAACCGAAAGCGCGGAGCGTCGTGACGGCTCCCGCGCCGGGAAGGGAGCGACAGATGGTCCTGCTGCGTCAGCTTCTCGGCGACGTCCTGCGGCGGCTACGGGTGCGGCAGAGCCGCACACTGCGCGAGGTCTCCACGCTGGCACGGGTCTCCCTCGGTTACTTGTCCGAGGTGGAGCGTGGTCAGAAGGAGGCGTCGTCCGAGCTGCTCGCCTCGATCTGCGGTGCGCTGGGCGTGCCGTTGTCGCAGGTGCTGCGGGAGGTCTCCGACCAGTTCGCGCTCGCCGAGCTTCAGCACGCGCCTGTCTTGGCCGACGTGCCCGAGCGTGAGCGTCTGCCCATTGCGGAGACCGTGCCCTCCGGGCCGGAGTTCGACGGTTTCCCCGAAGTCAAGGACATGGTGGCCGCCTAGCCCCGCTGGCAGCGGGGGCACCAGTAGATCAACCGCTGCTGCGGTTGTGATCCCGTCTCTCCACGTTCGATGATCGTTCCGCAGACGCGGCAGGGAAGGTGTGCCCTGCCGTAGACGAACAGCGCACGACCCGGTCTCGGGTCGCCGGTCGTGACCGGTCCATGTTCGTTCTTGTTCTCCACCAGCAGGCGGTGGGCCGTTTCGGCCAGCCCCGCCAGATCCGCCACGTCACCGGTGCGCCGCCACGGCCCGACCCGGGCGACGAAGAGCGTCTCCGCACGCCATATCGTGCCGATCCCCGCAAGGTTGCGCTGGTCGAGCAGCGCGTCCCCGATCGTGCGGTCGGGATCACCCATCAGGTTGGCGACGGCCGTGCCGGTGTCCCAGTCGGGGCCGAGCAGGTCGGGGCCCAGATGCCCGACGACCCGGTCCTCCTCGGCGGTCGGCAGCAGGTCGACCACGCCGAGCTTGATCCCGGCGGCCTGCCAAACACCGTTGGCCAGCACCACCCTGACGACGTCGCCGCCCCGCAGCGGGCTGCCCGCCCTGGTGACCCGCCACGAGCCGTCCATGCGCAGATGGGTGTGCAGGGTCACGCCGCCCTCGACCCGGGTGAGCAGGTTCTTCCCCCGGCTCACCGTGGTCAGCACCCGCCGCCCGCGCAGATCGGCGGTGGCGTAGCGGGGCACCCGGAAGTCGGAGCGGGTCAGCTCCCGGTCGTCGAGCGCCTCCCGCAACCGCCTCGCCGTGCGATAGACGGCGTCGCCCTCGGGCATCAGACCGGGGCGTTGGGGGAGTCCCAGGCGGAGGGGTCGTCGGACAGGTCGGTGACGCGCTTCGGGAGGTCGCCCGTAGCGATCTGGTCGAGGGTGACCTCTTCGAGGATGGCGCGTTCGCTGGCGCGCAGGGCGATCCAGACCTGCTGGAGGGCCTGGGCGGCGCCGGTGTAGCCGACGTGCTCGGGGCGTTCGCCGCGGACGTTGGCCAGCGGGCCGTCGACCGCGCGGATCACGTCGGCCAGGGAGATCTGGTTGGCCGGACGGGCCAGGACGTAGCCGCCCTCAGGGCCTCGCTGGCCGCGGACCAGCCCGGCCCGGCGCATCTGGAGCAGGATGTTCTCCAGGTATTTGGGCGGCATCTCCTGGCCCTTGGCGAGTTCGCCCACCGTGGTCGGGCCGTCGCCGGACGCGGCCAGTTCGGCGGCCGCCCGCAGGGCGTAGTCGACACGCGCAGAAAGTCGCATGTAAACGATTATCCCGCCTGGTTGGCACTGGTTGACCTGGGTCCCCCATGTCAGTCGACGCGGATGCGCACGACCACGGGCAGATGGTCGGAGAACGGCACCCCCGGGACCTCGGCGGACACGGCCGTCAGCCCCGGGCTGAGCAGCACGTGATCGATGCGTTTGACCGGATTCTCGGCGGGCGAGGTCGGCGGGTCGCCGAACGCCTTCAGGGGGTCGGTCAGGCCGGTCCGGCGCAGCAGCTCGGCGAAGGCGGGGTCGTCGGGCGTCAGGTTGAGGTCGCCCGCGAGCAGCGCGGGCGCGGCCGGCAGCAGGGCGGGCAGGTCGGCGCTCTGGCGGTCGGGCGACTGCAGATGGGTGTTCAGCACGCCCACCCGGTGCTCCCCGACCTCGATCGTGAACGTCTGGGCCTGCGCGCCGGTCGGGTAGCCGTAGCTCTTCAGCGGGTGGCTGGTGAGCAGCGACACCGGCAGGTTGGTCAGCACCGCGTCGCCCCACAGTTCGTCGGCCGCCGGGGCGAAGTGGTAACTCATGCCGAGCCTGGCGGCGATCCGGTCGAGGTCGTCGTGGCCGCCGTTGAGGAACCAGCCCCGGTCGACCTCGCTGAGCAGCACCACGTCGGGGTCGCGCGACCGCGCCCAGTCGCCGATCGCGTCGAGGTCGAGGGTTCCCGTGGTGCCGAACCCCATTCTGATGTTGTACGCGATCAGCGTGAACTCGTCGCCCTCGATGGGCTGCCGGGCCGCCGCCGGGGCCCCGGCCTGGGGGAGCAGCAGCGCCAGGGCGATGGCCGCCACCGCCGCCACGGCGGCCTTCCAATCGGGCAGCTCCCGGGCCACGGCCACCCCGGCGACCAGCAGGCCCATGACGAGCACGACCAGGCCGTTGGGGAAGCCCAGGTTCATGTCGTAGGCGGCGTAGTAGACGAACGTGCCGACGAAGAACGTGACCATCCCGCCGAGGAGGGCGCCGCCCGGACGGCGGGCGGCGCCGCTCCCGGCCAGGCGCAGGCAGGCGCCCAGGCCGATCGCGAAGATCAGCATGCTGCCGGCGTCGAGGCGGCCCTGGAGGTGGGCGAACGCGACCCCGACCAGCAGGGCGAGCGGGCCGAGCAGCCCGAACCGGCCCGCCTGCGAGGCCGCCACCAGCGCCGCGAGCGCGACGAGCAGCATCACGGCCGACCACGGGCCGCCGTCGTCGATCAGGGCCGACGGGCCCAGGAACATGCCGGTCAGCAGCAGCGCGGGGCCGAGGGCGAACCACAGGCGGCCGGGTGCGGGCTCGGCCGTCTCGGTGACGCCGAGCACGGCCCACCCGAAGGCCACTACGGCCAGCACCGTGGGGATCCAGGGGAGGAGTCCGTCGCGCCAGACCAGGTCGAGGTGGCCGATCGACAGGTGGAGGGCGGGCGACAGCGCCAGTCCGAGGGGGAGGGCCAGGCGGGCGTGCGGACCGGCCACGAGCTTGGCGGAGCCGTACAGGAAGACGATGGCGGCGGTCACCGAGACGGCGCTGACGTAGAGCTGGGGGAGGCCGCCGTCGGTGGCCTGCAGGGCCACCCGGCCGGCGGCCAGCACGGCCGCGCCGCCGAGCAGCGCCCAGCGCGGCGAGATCAGCAGCGCCAGGACGGGGAGGACGAACCACAACGCCGCGAACAGGCCCAGCTGCTCGGGCGGGGTGTCGCCCGCCTGGCCGTAGATGGTGATCAGGGAGGGGAGCAGGACACGCACGGCGTCCATGAGGAGGAGCAGGCCTAAGGTCACCGCCGCGACAGGACGCATGAACTGATCCTTCCGCCCGGATGGGAGCGGTATCAAGGGTCGATTTCCGGGAGCTCGTATAGTCGCTAAGCTGGCCGGAAAAGTTTGTTGACAGTTTTCGCGGGGGCGATCATAGAAAGCAGGAGCATGGAGCGACGTCCTGGCGTGCCCAGGTTGCTCCGGGAGATCAACGACCGGGCCGCCCTCGAACTTCTGCTGGCCTCCGGGCCGCTGACGCGCGGCCAGATCGGCGACCTGACCGGTCTGTCCAAGGTGACCGCCTCCCAGACGCTGTCCCGCCTCGAGGAGCGGGGGCTCGTCGAGGTCGTCGGCGAGCAGGCCGGCAACCGGGGGCCCAACGCGGCCCTCTACGGCGTGATCGCCTCGTGCGCCTACGTGGCCGGGCTCGACGTCGGGCCAGAACACGTCACCGCGGCCATCGCCGACATCAAGGGCGACGTGGTCGCCGAGGTCGTCGCGACGCCGAACGGCGCCGACGACCCCGTGTCGATGGTGCACAACGCGGTCGTGAAAGCCTGCCGGTCGGCCAAGGTCGCGCTGTCGCGGCTGAAGGGCGTCGTGATCGGCACGCCCGGCGTCGTCGACCCGCGCACCGGCGACGTGCAGTTCTCCTTCGACCTGCCCCACTGGCACGAGGGCATCCACGAGGCGCTGGCGCGCGACCTCAAGCGGTCGGTGCGGATCGAGAACGACGTGAACCTGGCCGCCATCGCCGAGCGGTCGAACGGCGCGGCCCGGCGAGCCGACGACTTCGTGCTGCTGTGGGTCGGGCGTGGCATCGGCCTCGCCGTCGTGCTGGGCGGGCGGCTGCACCGCGGCCGTTCGGGCAGCGCGGGCGAGATCGGCTACCTGCCGGTGCCCGGGGTGCCGCTGGCCGAAGACGTGCGCTCGGAGCCGGGGCGGCTGCCCTCGCTCGCGGGCGGGCTCCAGTCGCTGGTGAGCTCCGTGGCGGTGCTCGACCTGGCCCGCGACCTCGGGTTCGAGGGCGCGACGGCGGCCGAGTGCGTGACCGCCGCCGTCGACGCCGGCGACCAGGGCGACCGGCTGCTCGACGAGATCGCCTCCCGGCTGGCGCTCGGGGTGGCGTCGGTGTGCGTGGTGCTCGACCCCGGGCTGGTCGTGCTCGCCGGCGAGGTCGGCCTGGCCGGGGGCGTGTCCCTGACCGGCCGGGTCGAACAGGCGGTGGCCCGCATCTGCCCGATCCGGCCGCAGGTCGTGACGTCCGAGGTGCAGGGCAACCCGGTGCTGCGCGGCGCGGTCATCGCCGCTTTAGAACAGGCGCGCGAGGAGATCTTCGCCTCCTGAGCGGCCGTCAGGCCGTCAGGAGTTCCACCGCCGCCTGCGCGTTGGCGCGGGCGGCGCCGTAGGTGGCGATGTGCACGCCGTGGTCGGGCCGCCAGATCGGCAGGCCCATCTCCATGACGATGCTGTCGGGGCGGGCCGAGACGAGCTCGGTCACCAGTTCGCGGCTGGCGGGGTAGCGGTGGGCGTCCTTGACGACCACCACCAGCGACCGGCCGCGCGCCCGTGACAGCAGGTCGTCCGCGCGGGCGTCCTCCGGCTTGACGCGGACGATCTCCGCCTCCGGCAACCACGGCGCCACGCCCCACGGCACGTTGCCGACGGCGATCGTGGGCGGGGTGTCGATCTCCACCACGAACGGGTTCCGCAGCGGCAGCGTGGCCCCGCTGATCCTGACCGCGCGCCGGGCGGCCTGCAGGCCGACGACGGTGTCCTCGGTGTGCTGGCCCCGGGTCTCGCGGGCCCAGTCGCGCAGCCGCTGCGCGCGGGCGACGGCCTGCTCCAGGCGCTCGACCGCGAGGTCGCCCGACCTGACCGCCGACACGATGGCCGTGATGACGGCCTCGGTCTCCTCCTGCGTCGGGATCGACCCCATGCACAGCAGGTCGGCGCCCGCCTTCAGCGACAACACCGCGCCGCCGCCCAGGCCCACGCTCTTGGTGATGGCGTGCATGTCCAGGGCGTCGGTGACGACCACGCCGTCGTAGCCGAGCTCGCCGCGCAGCAGCGTGGTCAGCGCCTTCGGGCTGAGCGTGGCCGGGGTGTCGCCGGTCAGCGCCGGGACGGCCACGTGTGCGGTCATGATCGACCGGGTGCCCGCCTCGATCGCCGCCCGGAACGGGGCCAGCTCGCGCTCGCGCAGCAGCTCCAGGGAGGCGTCCACGACCGGGATGGACAGGTGGGAGTCCTCCGTGGTCGCGCCGTGGCCGGGGAAGTGCTTCACGCAGGCGGCCACGCCGAGCGACTGCAGACCGCGCACGGCGGCGACGGTGTGGCGGGACACCAGCGCGGGGTCGGCGCCGAACGAGCGGGTGCCGATCACCGGGTTGTCGTCGGCGGTGTTGACGTCGGCCGACGGGGCCATGTCGAGGTTCACGCCGGCCTTCACCAGGTCGCCCGCGATCGAACGGTAGACCCGCTCGGTCAGGTCGACGTCGTCGACCGCGCCCAGGGCCGCGTTGCCCGGGTATTCGCTGCCGACGTGGTAGGCGAGCCGGGTGACGTCGCCGCCCTCCTCGTCGAGCGAGATCACCGGGTCGCCGGCGTTCGTCAGGCTCGACGTGAGGGTGGCGACCTGGCCGGGGCCTTCGACGTTGAAGCCGAAGAGGCAGACGCCGCCGAGACCTCCGGACAGCCCGTCCAGCACCCAGTCAGGCGCGGTCAGGCCCCGGAAGGTCACGAGCAGCGTGCCGGCCGCGAGACGGCGCAGCCCCCGATCGCTGTGGCTCGCGGGTACTCCAGGCATGGGAATTCATGACTCCGATCATGGACATGGGAAGGTACGGCCCCGGATCCCGGGGCCGTACCCGCACAGGGATTGAGGGCGGTCAGCCCTTGACGGCGCCCGCGACGAGGCCGGAGACCATGCGCCGCTGCACCAGGAGGAAGAACACGACGACGGGGATCGTCATCAGGGTGGAGCTGGCCATGATGGCGCCCCAGTCGGTTCCCCGCTGTCCGAAGAAGAACTGCAACGCGACGGGCATGGTGTAGCCGTCGGGGCTCATCAGCACCAGCGCGAAGATCAGCTCGTTCCACGCGGTGATGAAGGAGAAGATACTGGTCGCGACCAGACCGGGCGCCACCAGGGGGAACAGTACCTTCCAGAACGCCGTCATCCGGCTCGCGCCGTCGATCCACGCCGCCTCTTCCAGCGACTTCGGCACGGCCGCCACGAAGGTGCGCAACATCCAGATGCCGAACGGAAGCGTCAGGCCGACGTTGATCACGATGAGGCCGAGCAGCTGGTCGATCAGGCCCAGTCTCTTGACGCTCAGGAACAGCGGGATCAGCAGCGCCTCGGCCGGGATCATCTGCACGACCAGCAGCGTGATCAGGAACGAGGTGCGGCCCTTGAACTTGAAGCGGGCCACCGCGGTGGCGGCCAGCAGCGAGAAGATCGCGCCCAACGCGACCGTGCCGAGGGCGACGATCGCGCTGTTGCGCAGGTAGAGCCAGATGGAGTTGCCCGCCACGCCTTCGGTGAGCACCCGGTCGAGATGCTCGAAGGTGAAGCTGGTCGGGAACGGGATGAACTCCGTGGTGAAGATCTGGTCGTTGGTCTTGAACGCGGTCGAGACCATCCAGTAGACGGGGAACATCGCGATGAGGAACACCAGCGTCGCGGTGCCGTTGAGGGCGATCTTGCGCAGCCGCTTGCGCGTCCTGGCCGCGTCGCGGCCTCGCTTGACCCCGGGGGTCGTCAGAGTGGTCACCGCAACTCCTCCGACTTCAGCATCTGGCGGACGTAGAACGCGGTCACGATCAGCAGGATGATCGTGAGGATCACCGCGATGGCCGCGCCGGAGCCCATCTTGGGCGGAGCCTTGAAGGCCTCCGAGAACGAGAAGACCGACAGGTTGAACGCCTCACGGACGGTGGGACCGTTCATCAGGGTGTAGAGCTGCGAGAAGACCTTGAAGTCCCAGATGATCGACAGGATCGTCAGGACCGCGAAGACGGGCTTCAGCAGCGGGAACGTGATCTGCCAGAAGGTCCGCCACGGGCTCGATCCGTCGACCCGGGCCGCTTCGTAGAGCTCGGTGGGGATGCCCTTGAGGCCGGCGAGCACCGAGACGGCGACGAACGGGAACGACGACCAGAGCACCATCAGGATCAGGATCAGGTAGATGGTGAAGGCCTCGTTGGTCCACGGTTCGCCGGTCCAGTCGGCCCGCCCGAACAGGGCGTTGGACAGGAAGTCGGGCAGCAGGTTCAGCGCCCAGTTGATGATCCCGGCCTCGGCGTCGAACAGCCAGCGCCAGATCACGCCCTGCGCGACCGGCGGGACCGCCCAGGCGGACATGATGCCGACGATCACGAGCGTGGACATGCGCTTGCTGAGCTGGTTGAGCAGCACACCGACGGCGGTGCCCACGGCCAGCGTGAGGGTCACCGCGATCACGGCGAACGAGACGGTGTTGCGGAGGGACGACCAGAAGATGTCGTTCTCGAAGACCTTGGTGTAGTTCTCCCAGCCCACCCAGTCGGCCGGCTTGGGATTGACGTCCCGGATCTGCGGGATCCCGACCTTCTGAAACGAGATGACGAACACCTGGATCATCGGGTAGAGCAGCAGCGCCGCGATCACGGCGAGGCCGGGGATCAGCAGGACGTACGGGATGAGTTTCGGGTTGAGGCCGGAGGCCTTCTGCGGACGGTGAGAGCGGCGGGGGCGCCCGCTCGGGGCGGAGGCAGAGCCTCCGCCCCGGCGGGCGATCGACGTGTCGGTCATCGTCGCTACTGGTTGAGGATGTCTTCGAGTTCCTTGTTGGCCGTCGCGAGCGCCTCATCGGCCGAGGCCTTGCCCTCGATGACCGAGCGGGCCGCGTTCTGCAGCACCGCCTTGGTCTCGCCCGCCTCGGTCCAGTTCGGGTCGGCCGGGAAGCTCCGGGCCTTGGCGAACGCGGCCGCGAACGGGGCCTGGACCGGGTCGCTGGCCAGCGAGGCCAGGGTGTCCGGGTAGACCGGGAGCAGACCGCCGTCCTTGGCGTAGCGGTCGGCCCACTGCTTGCTCGTGGCGAGCTTGATGTACTCGCCCGCCAGCTCGGCGTTCTTGGTGGTGCCCCAGACGGCGATGTCGTTGCCGCCGAAGAACGCCGGAGCCTCACCGCCGGTCTTGGCGGGGAGCGGGAAGAAGGCCAGCTGGTCGGCCTTCACCTTGCCCTTGGAGTCGGTCTCGATGCCGGGGATGTCCCACGACGCGGTCAGGTACATGCCGACCTTGTCGTTGGCGAAGCGGGTGCGGATGTCCACGGTGTTCTGGGTCAGCCGCGACTTGCCCGACAGGCCGCCGGTCACCAGGCTCGTGTACGTCTCGAAGCCGGCCTTGAAGGTCGGGTCGGTGAGCTTGCCCACCCACTTGTCGCCTTCCTTGACGGCGTAGTCGCCGCCCTCGGACCAGGCCATGGCGCCGAGGAGGTGGTTGGCGTCGGAGCCGCCGTTGAAGGCGAAGCCGTCGACGTCCTTGCCCTTCTCGTCCTGGATCTTCTTGGCGGCGGCGGTGACCTCGTCCCAGGTCTTCGGCACCTCGATCTTCAGCTCGTCGAACCAGTCCTTGCGGTAGAGGACCGCGCGGGTGCCGGCGCCCCACGGCACGGCGTAGACCTCGCCGTCGATGGTCTCGAGGCCGAAGAGGTTCTTCGGGATCTGGGCCTGGTCGCCCGCGCTGGTCAGCGGGGTGATCGGGCTCAGGGCCTCCTGGCTGACCCACAGCGGCACCTGGTCGTTGCCGATCTCGGTGACGTCGGGGCCGGCGCCGCCCGCGGCGGCGGCGGTGAACTTGTCGTTCACCTGCGGCCACGGGATCCATTCGAGCTTGACCGTGGCGCCGGTGACCTTCTGGAACTCGGCGTTCAGGTCGTCCATGTAGGCCTGGGCCGGCGGGTTCGAGTCGCCGAGACGCCACATGGTCAGGGTCTGACCGGCGAACTTGGGACCCGCGGCGGCGGGGGCCGATTCGGCGGCGGAGGCGGCGGGTGCGGGCTCGGCGGTCTCGCCACCACCACAAGCGGCGACACCCAGGGCGAGGGCGGCTGTTACGCCGGCGATCTTCACGATCTTCACGTTGGGGGTTCTCCCTTCCCGGCTTCTCGTCTAGGCAAGTTGAGGTGTCGGCGGGCCGCGCACCTTGGGGTTTGCTGACGGTCGGCGTTTGTGGCACCTCAGAGGCTTGATCGCTTGCCTATGGGGTGACTGCCGTTAAACTAACAAGAAACTTTCTTAAAAAAAACCCGCGTTAGCGGATCGTGACGAGAAGGGAGACAGCGGTGGCCCGACGTCCCGGCACGCCCCGGCTGCTCCGGCAGATAAACGACAGATCGGCCCTGGAGCTCCTTCTCCTGCAGGGCCCCCTCACCCGCGCTGAGCTGGGCGAACTCACCGGATTGAGCAAGGTCACCTCGGGTCAGCTGCTGGCCCGGCTGGAAGATCGCGGCTTGGTCACGACGGCCGGCGAACGGGCCGGCGGTAGAGGTCCGAACGCGGCCCTCTACGCCGTCAACCCCGAGTCGGCGTACGTCGCCGGGCTGGAGGTCTCGCCCGACAGCGTCACCGCCGGGGTCGCCGACATCACCGGCCGGGCCATCGCCGAGGTGACCGTCGACCCCAGCGAGGCCCCCGACCCCGTCAAGCTCGTGCACAACGCCCTGTTCCGCGCCTGCGAACGCGCCGGGATCGTGCTCGACCAGCTCAGCGGCCTGGTGATCGGCACGCGCGGCGTCGTCGACCCCCGCAGCGGCGACGTGCGCTACTCCTTCGACCTGCCCGCCTGGCACTTCGGCGTGCTCGCCGAACTGCGCGCCGACCTGGGCCGGGCGGTCCGCATAGAGAACGACGTCAACCTCGCCGCCCTGGCCGAACAGGCCCACGGGGCCGCGCGCGGCCTCGACGACTTCGTCATGATGTGGGCCGGAATAGGGCAGGGCCTCGGCGTCATGCTCGGCGGCCGGCTGCACCGCGGCATCACCGGCGGCGCGGGCGAGATCGGCTGGTTGCCCGTCCCGGGCGAACCCCTTCCCTCCGATGTACGCGACCCGCAGTCCGGCTCCTTCCAGCGACTGGTCGGCGGCGACGCCCTGCACGGCATGGCCCTGGCCCACGGCATGGGCCCGGAGGAGACCCCTGTGGCCGAACTGGTCGCCACGGCCGTCGCCGAGGGGAACGGGAGCTTCCTCGACGAGCTCGCCGGCCGCCTGGCCGTGGGCGTCGCGGCCGTGGCGGTGGTCCTCGACCCGGGCCTCATCGTCCTGTCGGGCGACGTCGGCCGGGCCGGCGGGCACGAGCTGGCCGACCGGGTGGAGGACGAGGTGGCCCGCGTCTGCCCGTCGCGGCCCCGGGTGGCGGTGACGGAGGTGGACGGCAACCCGGTGCTCCGGGGGGCGCTGGTCGCGGCCCTGGAGGAGGCGAGGGAGCAGGTCTTCTCGGATACGGTCTGACGGTGACTCATCCGCCCCCGAACGAGGCGGCTTCTCGCTAAGCCGCTTCCACGACCGCGCGAAGGGCAAGCCCTGCCCTGAGGATGTTGATGGCCGCGTTGACGTCGGCGTGAGCGGTGTGCCCGCACGCCGTGCACGCGAACTCTGCTTGTGTGGGGCGGTTCTCCTTCGCGCGGTGCCCGCAGCGGGCACACGTGCGAGAGGTGCCGGAGGGGTTCACCGAGATCAGCTCGCGACCGGCGCTTTCAGCCTTGTCCGCCAGGATCGTCAGGAACACCCCCCAGCCCGCGTCCAGGATGCTTCGGTTGAGACCGGACTTGGCTCCCACGTTCCGCCCCGGGAGCCCAATGGTGCCGGCGGCCGAGCGGGTCATACCGGTGATGGGCTTACCTGTCGTCTGCGGGCCAGGTCTCGTTGGGCGTCGGCCACACGGTCGGCGGAGGCGGCCAGGTAGCGCTGGTTGACGACGTGGTCGCCGTCGGAGGTCGTGAGGAAGGAGGCGACGCCCATGTCGATTCCGGCCATCGCACCCGTTGCGGGCAGTGGTCGCGCCGGTACGTTGTCGCAGGAGAGCACCACGTACCAGCGGGACCCTTCCCGCTTCACGCTGATCGTCTTCACCTCACCTTCGCGGTGGGATGGTCGGGCTGGGAGTTCCACCGGCAGCCGTTACCGTTTTGGGGCCACTCGACGGAGTCGAATCGGCCCCGGCCCCTGAACCGGGGGAAGCCGGGAGCCTGCCCGGCTCTGACACGGGCGAAGAACGCGCGGTATGCCTTGTCCAGACGGCGCAGCGTGGCCTGCTGGGAGGAGAACGACCAGCGGCCCTGCCCATCGAGATCGTCCGAGCGGATGTGCTTCAACTCCGCCGACTGGTCGCCGTAGCGGACCGTCACTCCCGCCCTGCGGTAGGCGGTGCGGCGGTGTTCCAGGGCCGCGTTGTAAAGCTGCCGGTGATCCTCCAGGCACGCGGCGAGAGCGACGGCCTGCTTGGAGGTGGGACGCAGCAGGTACTTGAACGACCTACGCACGGACGCCCGGCCGCCGCATCGGCGTGGAACCGGATCCTTCTGACAGCACCACGCGTCCGACGAGCAGGAACCGGAGATCTGGCGCGCCAACCTGCAGGATCGGGGCAGGCTCAGGCTGAGTCGACCCTCCCGGCCCCCGGTTTCCTCGTCGCCCGGGGCGACGGTACTTTCGGGACATCATGATTGGTGACGTCATTCTGATTTCCGACCCCCGGGTGACCTCCATACCGGTGATCGATTGCCTGGAGCCGCTCGTCGACGTTCGCGCTTTCCTCCGCGTCGACCTGCGTTTGGCCGACCCGGGCGGGGCGTTCGCGCACCTGCGCGAAGGGGTGGCCGAGCGGTTGCGGCGGGTGGTGCTGCCGCTGGGCGTGCACCTCATGGTCGTCGAGGGGTACCGGCCGGTGTCGTTGCAGCGGGCGTGGTTCGAGGAGTACCGGGAGACGTTGCGTACGACATTTCCGGACATGTCGAGTGACGAGCTGCACGTGGCGGCCAGCCGCTTCGTCTCGCCCGTCGAGGTCGCGCCCCACACGGCCGGGGCCGCCGTCGACCTGACCCTGTGCGACGACGACGGCGTGGAGCTCGACATGGGCACCGAGGTCAACGCGACGCCCGAGCAGAGCGACGGGGCCTGCTACACCGCCTCCACCGCCATCTCGGCGGAGGCGATGCAGAACCGCAAGGTGCTGTCGACGGCGCTGGAGGCCGTCGGGCTGGTCAACTACCCGACGGAGTGGTGGCACTGGTCCTACGGCGACCGCTACTGGGCGATGACCCGGGGGCGTGGTTCGGCGGTCTACGGGCCGGTCGAACTCTGACCCGAGCCGAGGCCGGCTTCATGGTCTGCCGAAGCGCGTATCGCGCCACCGCAACGGCCGGCCCGGGGCCGTGGTGACGAAGCGGCCCGCGTGGGCGGTGAACGTCGTCGTGCCCTCCGGCAGGGCGCCCGCCGGGTGCCAGGTGTCCGTCGCGTCCGGGCGGCGGGTGACCAGGGTGCCCTCGCTCGTCAGGGCGTAGAGGCGGCCGTTCATGCCGCTCATCGCGACCGCGTCGCAGCCGCCCCGGTCGAGCCACTCCTCGCCGGTGAACGGCAGCGCCCACAGGCGGCCCGAGGCGGTCGCGGCCCAGAACGTGCAGTCGGCGACGGCCAGGGCCACCGTGCCCTCCGGGCAGCGGGCCTCGTCGGTCCAGGGGGAGGGCCCCTCCACGGCCGCCCGGGAGCGCAGCGTGCCGTCGGGGGTGACGCCGTAGAGGAGCACGCCGCGGCGTCCCGCCGCCTCCCGGGGGGTGTCGAGGCAGGTCACGTCGCCGGCCCAGCCGATGGGGCGCCACGGGAGGTTCTGGCCGCACAGTTCGCGGCTGACCAGCGCTCCGTCGGACGTCACGCCGTAGAGGACGCGGGCGTCGGCGGCCAGGGCGCGGACGTCGGACGGTTCGCCGATCACGTCCCAGCCGTCGTACGGCGCGCTCAGGCGGGTCAGGACGTTGCGGGTGATGCGGTCGACGACCGGGTCGTGGAGGGTGTTGCCCCAGTTGACCGTGGCGGCGTTGAAGACGGTGCCGAGGCCCGAGGTGAAGACGCCCATGGTCGCCCAGCCGCCCTGGCCGCCGCTGCGCCAGTGCCGCAGGTCGGCGGTGGCGAGCACGGTGAACGACGGCGGGGTGCCGTCGCGCGAGGTCACCCGGGGGACGCCGCCGACTTCGACGAACTCGGCCGCGTCGGTCTCGTAGCCCAGCGCCCCCTGGGCGAACTTGTCGCCCTCGGTCAGGCCGGTGCCCTCGAAGACCCAGTGGCCGGCGAAGCGGGTGACGTACGACTCCTCGTTCATCAGCGGCATCGACGGGCCCCAGGTGCCCGCGCCCGCGCGGAACGAGACGCCCGTCAGGGTGTTCTCCGGGCGGCCGACGGTCGACCACTCGGCGGTGACCAGCGACGGGTCGCCGACGGGGTCGGTGAAGGGGTCGCGGTGGCAGACCAGGGTGCGGCCCTCCAGGCGGGCCTGCCACCAGGCGGTGTTGCCGGCGAAGATCGCCATGTTGCCGCCCCGCCGCACGAACTCCTCGCAGGCGTCGCGCATCTCGCGGGTCCAGTACTCGTCGTGGCCGTTGACCACCAGCAGCCGGTAGCCCCGCAGCAGGTCGGGAGACAGGTCGAGGCCGTCGCAGAAGTCGGCGTCGTAGCCCGCCGGGCGCAACCAGCGCAGGAAGCCGTCCTCCCAGCGTTCGGGCGACGGGCCGCCGCCCGGCCGGTCGAAGGTCACCTCGGCGGCCCGCGACGGGTCCTCCGTCCAGTAGAGGCCCTCGCCGGGCACCCCGGCGCGGTTGTACGCCTGCCAGGTCCCGAACGGGACCGACACCAGGATGTCCTTCTTCGGCCCCGACGGCGTGACGACGAAGTAGACCTCGTCGTCGCCGGACACCCCGGCGCCGGGCAGCTCCCCGGTCGCCCTCGGCACCTCCGACGACGGCGCGTCGGTGAAGTGGGCGCGGTAGAGGGAGCTCGGCCAGTGGGCGGGCACGACGAGCGTCCAGCGCGGGCCGGTGGCGCGGGTGGTCAGCACGTGGGCGCCCGTGGTGGCGTCGTGGACGTGCACGCCGCTGTCGCCCTCCAGCCGGAAGGTCAGCGGGCGGCCCTGGGGGCACGAGGTCGACTCGGCGTAGGCGATCACCGCAGCGCCGCTTCGACCAGCATCGTCTCCAGGCCGTGCAGGAAACGCTCCATGTCGGCTCTGGACAACCAGCGGGTGTCGGCGGTCACCGACACGTCCATGGTGCCGCTGAGGTGGACGCAGAACCGGCAGTTCAGCTGGTCCTGCGACATCGGCCAGCTGAGCGTGCTCTCGCCGAGCGCCCGGCGGATCAGCGCGTCGTCGCGGTAGACGGGGTTGTCGGCGAAGCGCATGTCGTTGAAGCAGCACCACGGGTGCACGACCGTGCCGCGTTCGGCCGCGACCCGCTCCAGCGCCGCCGACCGGTCGGCGGGGTCGTGGTAGGCGCTCCGGTACGCCCGCAGCGCCGCCGGCCCGGCCAGGCCCAGCAGTTCGTCGAACCGCACCTTCTCCAGGTCCAGGACGAACAGTCCCTCCTGCGACATCGTCGTCACCGCGGTCCGGGTGTCGGCCCGGAACCGGTTGCCCACGATCGGCAGCATCGCCACCGTCTCGTGCCCGGTCATCTCCGACACCAGCGCGGTCACCGCCGTCAGCAGGACCGTCGAGGTGCTGGTGCCGTGCTTGACCGCGATGCGCTGCGCGGCCAGGTCGACGGCGGGGGAGCGCAACGACGCCCGCCAGATCGGCGGCGTCTCCCCGGCGCCCGAGGGCACGTGGAACATCGTCGGCGGGATGCGCCGGTGGGCGTCCTCCCAGTACGCCGCCGCCTCGGCGGCCACCCGGCGGCCCGCGTCGGAGCCCTGCCAGCGGGCGATGTCCATCGGCTGGGGCGGCCGGGACGCGGGCGCGCCGCCGCGCAGGAGCAGCAGGCGCAGGTCGCGGATGGCCTGCTCTGCTCCCAAGCCGTCGGCCGCCAGATGGCAGAACACCAAAACCAGATGGGTGACCTCGCCCCGGCCGGACAGCACCAGCCCGGCGCGCAGCGGCCACTCCTCCGCGTAGGCGAACGGGGTCGCCGCCAGCTCGGCCAGCAGGGCGCCGGGGTCGTCGCCGACGCGCACGGTCAGCTCCCCGCCGGCCTTGAGCACCTGGCCGCCGTCGCCGACCAGGGTGCGCAGCGACTCGTGCCGTTCGACCAGGCGGCCCAGCGCCCACAGCGCCGACGACACCGACGCCGGGCGCGCGCCGAGCGGCAGCACCCGGCCGAAGTTGAAGTAGTGGTCGTCCGGCCGGGTGCGCTCGATCGCCTCCCAGATCGCGCGCTGGCCCCAGGTGAACGACGCCGTCCCGGTACGCCCGCCCGAGAACACGGCCCGCGTCATGCGGGTGACCGGGCGGCCTCGACCCAGGCCGCCAGCCCGTCGACGCTGTCGAGGAACGTCACGTCGCCGCTCAGATCGACCTCGACGCCGTATTCGCGTTCGACGGCGTCGATGAGCCGCATCTGCGCCAGCGAGGTCACGCCGAGGTAGGCCAGCGGCACGGTCGCCGCCAGCACGTCGGCCGGGGTGAGCTCGCCGTCACACGACTCCGACACCAGTTCGGCCAGTCTTTCCTTCATTCCGCACCTTCCGTTCCAGCCCGACCAGGTCGTCGGGGGTGGCGTCGGGGACCGCGTCGTCGAACCGGGCCAGCCTCCTGGTGAGCAGCGCCCCGGCCACGACCAGCAGGATGAATCCGGCGAAGACGGCGTACATCAGGGAGACGTCGCCGAGGAGCCCGGTGCCCACGGGAGCGATGATCCCGACGCCGATCGGGATGGTCGACCAGGCGACCATCTGGTTGAGCGCGAACACCCGGCCGTGGAACCGCTGCGGCACCTTGACCTGGATGATCGTGTTGTAGACGCCGTTGACCAGGGCCAGGCCGAAGCTGACGCCGAACGCGCCGACGCCGACGACGACCAGGTCGTCGCGGAGCGCCACGACGCCGCACGACCCGGCGATGACCAACGTGAGCAGCAGCATGCCGCGCATGCGGCGCCTGGACGGGCCGCCCCACAGGCCCATCGTGAGCCCGCCGACGACCGCGCCCGACCCCGCCACCAGGGCGATGACACCGGCGTCCTGGACGGTGCCGAACTCCAGCACCAGCGGCGAGTACATCATGAAGACCGGCGACAACCCGAGCGACAGGAACGCGAAGAAGACGACCATCGCCCGGAAGTACGGGTTGCCGAACGAGATCTTGAACCCTTCGGCGATCTCCCGGCCGACCGTCTCGCGGCGGCGCATGGCCAGCGCGGCCGGGAAGGCCACCAGGGCCAGCACGGCGATGGTGAAGACGTGCCCGACGACGTCCAGGATGAGGATGCCCTTCAGCCCCCAGACCGCCATCAGCCCCACGGCCGCGAGCGGCGCGACGAACTGCGCCATGCCGAGCGCGGTCTGGGCGATGCCGTTGGCGTGGCCGAGGTAGCGCTTGGGCACCAGCTGCGGCACCGCCGCCGTGAACGCCAGCCGTTGCGTGGTCAGCGCGACCGACAGCAGCGGCAGCAGCAGGTAGAGGGTCCAGACGTGCAGGTTCCCGGTCCACACGAGCACGCCCGTCGCGGCCTGGACGGCCAGCGCCGCCGCGTTCCCGCCGATCATCACGGCCCGTTTGGACGACCGGTCGACCAGCGCCCCGGCCAGCGGCGCGGCCAGCACGCCCGGGATGACGGCCAGGACCTGGAGCAGGGCCAGCTGGGTCATCGACTGGTGCTGGAGATAGACCCAGAGGGGCAGCGCGAACTCGGTCAGCGTCGACCCGGCCAGGCAGACCATCTGGCCGAACGCGACCAGCAGGAACCGCCTGACCGAGGGCGCGAGCCCGGCCGGAGCCGGGGCGGCGCGGGGGACGACGGGAGCGGGGGCCGGAGCCGTGATGATTTCGGCCAGTTCGTCGGGGCGGTACTTCAGGAAGTAGTGGCCCGCCTCGTCGAGCACGACCAGCCGGGTGCGCTCGGCGATGAAGCCCCACTCCGCGAAGCGCTCCTCGTAGTAGTCGGTCGCGGGGTCGTACTCGCCGACGACGGACACGATCGGGGCCTTGAGCTTGGGCGCGCCGCTGTCCATCAGGGCGGTGAAGTAGTCCTCGGCCGCGCGGGCGTCGTGGCGCATGTTCCCGATGACGAACGCCTTCTGGGCGTCGTCCAGGTCGGAGAGGTCCGCGCCGAGCGCGGTGAGCCAGTTGAGCTGGCCCTTGTCGCTGCGGAACCGCTCCAGCCGCGAAAGCCCGGCCCAGCGCCCGAGCACGCCCCTGGTGGGGCGGGCGAACGGGAAGATGCCGCCGAGGTAGACGGTGTCGACCGCGCGTCCGGCCGCTTCGAGGCGGCGGGCGATCTCGACGGTGAGCGCGCCGCCGACGCCGCAGTGGCCGTAGAGGGTGATCGGGGCCTCGACGCGCAGGATCTCCTCGACGCAGCGGCGGGCCACCTCCTCCAGCGGTTGCGACTCCTCGGGCAGCCCGAGGTCGTGGCCGGGCACCGCGACCGACCAGAGCTCCCACTCCGTCGGCAGGGCGTCGGCGAGCGGCTGGTAGACCACCGCGCTGCCGCCGCCGTAGGGGACGCAGACCAGGGCCTTCTCGCCCGGCCCGGTGAGCCGGTAGAGCAGCGGCCGGGGGCCGGACGCCGACCGGGCGACGGCGGCCAGAGCGCGGACCGTGGGGTGCTGGAACAGGTCCATCAGGGCGACGGGCGAGGAGCCCTCGGGCAGGGTCCGGCGCAGCCTGGCCACGACGCGGGTCGCGAGCAGGGAGTGGCCGCCCAGGTCGAAGAAGTCGTCCAGCACGCCCACCCGCTGGAGCCCCAGCACCTCGCACCAGGCGGCGGCGACGGCCTCCTCCCAGGCGTCGGCCGGAGGTTCGAACGGCACGTCCTCGGCGCGGACGTCACCGGGGGCGGGCAGCGCCGCCCGGTCGACCTTGCCGTGCCCCTTCAGCGGGAGCTCGTCGAGGAACACCCAGCGGGTCGGCACCATGTACTCCGGCAGCCGCTCGGCCAGCGTCCGGCGCAGGTCGCCGATCGCGGGCCGGGGGTCGGCGACGACGTAGCCGACCAGTTCGCCATCTCGGGCGTCGGTGACGGCGTGGGAGACGCCGGGCACCAGGCGCAGCGCCTCGTCGATCTCGCCGAGCTCGACCCGGTAGCCGCGGATCTTGACCTGGAGGTCGCGGCGGCCCAGGAACTCCAGGTCGCCGGTCGGCAACCAGCGGGCCAGGTCGCCCGAGCGGTAGAGGCGGCCGTGGACCGGGTGGTCGACGAACTTCTCGGCGGTCAGCTCGGGGCGGCCCAGGTATTCGCGGGCCAGCCGGCCGCCGATGCACAGTTCGCCCGCCACGCCGGCCGGGACGGGCGCGAGGTGCTGATCCAGGACGTACAGCACCGAATGACCCAGCGGTTTCCCGATCGGGGTGATCGGGCCGGTCGGCGCGGTGGACGGGGAGACGCGGTAGGTCGAGACGCCGACGATGGCCTCGGTCGGGCCGTAGTGGTTGACGACCGGCACCCGCCGGGCGAGGTCGCGGGCGAACTCCCAGCTCGACCCCTCGCCGCCGAAGATGAGCAGCTTGCGCGGCAGTAGGTCGGCGACGTCGTCGACGTCGGCGGCGAGCGCGCCCAGGTGCGACGGGGTGAGCTTGACGTAGTCGATGCCGCGCATGCGCTCGGCGAGTTCGGGGCCGGAGACGCGGGCGGGCAGCAGGTGCAGGGTGCCGCCGGTGCTCAGGCACAGATAGAGGATCGTGATGCCGAAGTCGAAGGCGAGCGACTGGAGGAGGGCGTATTCGGCGTCGTCCGCCACGGCGAAGCGCTGCTTCGCGTCGGCCAGGTAGCGCAGGATCTCGCGGTTGCCGACCGCGACGCCCTTCGGCTTCCCGGTCGAACCCGAGGTGTAGATGACGTAGGCGAGGTCGTCGCCGCCGCCCAGGGGCTCCAGGTCGTCGGCCTCGGCGTCGTCGATCTCGGTGAGCAGCAGCGCCGCCCCGGAGTCCTCGACCATGAAGGCGCGGCGTTCATCGGGATACTCGGGGTCGATCGGCACGTAGGCCCCGCCCGCCTTCAGCACCGCGAGCAGCGCGACGGCCAGGTCGATCGACTGCTCCATGCAGACCGCCACCCGCACCCCCGGGCCGACGCCGCGCTCCCGCAACCGCCGCGCGGTGCCCGCGACCCTCCGGTGCAGTCTCCGGTACGTGATCGCGTCGTCCCCGTGCCGGATCGCGACCCGGTCGGGGGAGCGGGTGGAGATCACCTCGCCGAGGGTCTCCTGGGTGGGCGCGACCGGGTCGTCGGGCCCCTGCGACCAACCGGCGAGCAGCTCCCGCTCGGCGGGTGAGACGAGGCCGAGGCGGGACACCGGCTGACCGGGGTCGGCGACGATCGAGCGCAGCAGCGTCTCGAAGTTGGCCGCGAACCGTTCGACCGTCTCGGGGTGGAACAGGTCGGCCGAGTAGACGAAGAAGGCGTCGAGCCCCTCGGCGGCCGGGGTGACCTCCAGCGACAGGTCGAACTTGGCCTGGCGGAAGTCGGGGTCGACCGGTTCGGCGACGAGTCCGTCGAGGTGGAGGCGGGTGCCGGCCTCGCTGCGGAGGCTGAACTGGGTCTGGAAGACGGGCGTGCGGCTCAGGTCGCGGGCCACGCCGAGGTCCTGCACCACCCGGTCGAACGGCGTCTCCGCGTGGGTGAACGCGTCGATCGCGGTGCGGCGGGTGCGCTTCAGCAGCTCGCGGAAGGTCGGATCTTCAGTGAGGTCGGCGCGGAGCACGACGGTGTTGAGGAAGAACCCGATGAGCCGTTCGAGGTCCTCGTCGGGCCGGGCCGCGACGGGGGTGCCCACCGCGAAGTCGGCGGCCCCCGTGTAGCGGTGCAGCTGGGTCTGGAAGGCGGCCATGAGCAGCATGAACAGGGTGACGCGCTCCTTGCGGGCGAGCACGTTCACCTGGTCGGCGAGCTCACGGGGCAGCCTGCGGGCGACGACCGCGCCCCGGGAGGTGCGGATCCTCGGCCGGGGCAGGTCGGCGGGCAGGTCGAGCACCGGCACGCGGTCGAGCCGGTCGCGCCAGTAAGAGGTGTCGATCGGCTGCTCACGCTGCCTGCGGGCGTGGTCGCCGTACTGCATCGGCAGGTCGGGCAGGTCGCCGCCGGAGTAGAGGGTGGCGATCTCGTCGTACAGCAGGCCGAGCGACCAGCCGTCGCCGGCGATGTGGTGCAGGACGATGACGAGCGTCTGGTCGTCGGTCAGACAGGCCCTGACGACGGGGCCGTTCGCCAAGTCGAACGGCCGGTTGGTGAGGTCGGCCAGCGGCACGCCCGAAACGATTTCGAGGGGGAGCGTGCGGTCCTCGACCAGCGCGACCGGATTGCCGTCGACGGCGGGGTAACGCGTCCGCAATACCTCGTGCCGCCGCATGACCGTGTCAAGTGCCCGCTGTAAGGCGGCCACGTCGAGATCGCCGACGAGCCGTTCGGTCACACAGATGTTGTACGACGCGTCGTCGGGGTTGAGCTCGTGCAGGAACCAGAGCCGTTCCTGTCCGAGCGAGAGCGGATTGGCCGGTGTGACGGCGAGCATCTTCCCTCAAGTGATCGGACGAATGCAGCACGAAGAGGCCAAACGCCTCAGCCGGGGAAGCTAACTGGAAAGGTTCTTTGCAATTAGCGGACGGCGTCAGTCTGGCACGCCCCGCCGCCTCTCACAAGCTCTAAACGTGCCTAACCCATTGGGGCGGTGGAGCCCGATACCCCTTGTGACGAGCGTCCGGACCGTGCCACACTGGCGACTGATCTAACTGGAAAGAATCTTTTCAGTAATGGCATGCTCGGGCAGTATTCATCCGATCTTTGAGGAAGTCCAATGACGCTCTCGGATCTGCTGGCGGGCCGCGCCGCCGCCGAGCCTGACGGCGTCGCCATGATCGTCCACGGCGTGGGGGAACTGACCTACGCCGGCTGGGACAGCCGCGCCGACGGTCTGGCGAACCTGCTGATCACCGAAGGTGTGCGCCCCGGGGAACCGGTGGGACTGGTCTACCCCCACGCCGGGTGGCTCGACTACGCGGTGGCGTTCATGGGGGTGCTGCGGGCGGGGGCCGTCGCGGTGCCGATCTCCGACCGGACGCCGGAGGGAGAGATCGGACATCTTGCGGAACGTGTCGGAATGACACGGATTCTGCGCAATGAAAGTTTCATGACAGGACCCTTGACAGAGGTCCGACGGGTGTCCCCGACAGACCCGGCGCAGATCCTGTTCACCTCCGGCACGACCGGCGCGGCCAAGGGCGTCACCGCCACCCACGCCAACCTCGCCCACGGCCTGCCCCGCGACCCGCGCCGCCGGGCCTTCCGGCACTCCCGGCACCTCGCGCACGCGTTCCCGATCGGCACCAACGCCGGTCAGATGATGCTGGTGAACGCCATCGCGGCGCACCCGACCGTCGTCACGGTGCCCGTCTTCACCCCCGGCCGGTTCGCCTCGCTCATCGCGAAGTACCAGGCCGGGACGGTGTTCCTGGTGCCCGCCATGGCCATCGAGATGTTGTCGGGCACGCCCGAGCCGCTCGACAGCGTGCTGCTGCTCGGGTCGGCCGCCGCGCCGCTGCCCTCGGCCGTGGCGGTCCGGCTGGCCGGGCTGTTCCCGGCCGCGATGATCACGAACTACTACACCTCGACCGAGGCCGCCCCCGCCCAGACGATCATGGTCTTCGACCCCGAGCGTCCCGGGTCCGTGGGCCGGGCGGCGGCGGGCGGATCCGTCCGGATCACCTCGGGCGACGGAACCCCGGCCGGGCCCGGCGAGGTCGGCGAGGTGTGGATGCGCTCGGCCGCCGCGCCGCGCGCCTACCTCGGCGAGACCGAGTCGGACACCTTCCGCGACGGATGGGTGCGGATGGGCGACCTCGGCTACGTCGACGAGGAGGGCTACCTGTTCCTGGTCGACCGGACCGGCGACGTCGTCAAGTCGGGCGCCCACAAGGTCTCCACGCTGAAGGTCGAGGAGGCGCTGCACGCGCACCCGCTGGTCGTCGAGGCCGCCGCCTACGGGGTGCCCCACCCGGTGCTCGGGACGGTGGTGGCGGCGGCTCTGGTCGTACAGGAAGAGATCCCGCTCGCCGACCTGCGGGCGTTCCTGCTCGACCGGCTCGCCCCGCACGAGCTGCCGGCGAAGGTCACCACGATGGACACGCTGCCGCGCAACCGGGGCGGCAAGGTCGACAAGAAGGCGCTGCCATGACCGAGGCGTCGTTCGCGCAGACCGGGATGTGGATCACCGAGCGCATGGGACGGGCCCGCACGGCCTACCACATGCCGCTGGTCGTCGACTTCGAAGGGCCGCTCGACGCGTGCGCGCTGCACGCGGCCTGCGAGGCGGTCGTCCGGCGGCACGCGGTGTTGTCGAGCGCGGTCGCCGAGGTCGACGGCCTGCCCGTGATGGTGCCCGGGGCGCGCCCGCCGATCCTGCTCACCACCACCGACGACCTGCCCGCGCTCGTGCGGGAGGAGACCCTGCGGCCGTTCGACGTCGAGAACGGGCCGCTCGCCCGGTTCACGCTGGCCCGGCTGAACCCCGGGCGGCACGCCCTGGTCTTCGTGGCGCACCACCTCGTGTTCGACGGCGAGTCGAAGGACATCCTGGTCAGAGACCTGGCCGACTTCTACAACGGGGTGTCGCGGCCCCGGCTCGACGTGTCTTATGCCAGCTTCGCCGACGGGGAGCGGGAGCGGGTCCGCGACGACCTCGACGAGGCGAAGGCGTACTGGTCGGCCCGGCCGCCCGGGGAGGCGACGGCGCTGCCCGGCCTGACCTCGGCCGGACGGGGGGCCGCCGAGGGCGCGGTGTACACCTTTCGCGGCCGGATGCCCGACGTGCCGGGCGTCTCCCGCTTCGAGCTCTTCCTGGCCTCCGTGCACACCCTGCTGCACCGCTACGGCGACCCCGCGCCGACCGTCGCCGTCGACCTGTCGACCCGCGTCCCCGAGGTGCGCGACAACCTCGGCCTGTTCGTCAACGAACTGCCCGTCACCGTCACGCCCGAGGGGACCGTCGCCGACGTCGCCAAGGCCCTGCACCACGACCTGCGCACGATGTACCGCTTCCGGCACGTCCCCTACGCCCGCGCCGTCAGGGGGGTACGCCCGCGCACCGCCCTCGCGCAGGTCTCGGTCAGCTACCGCAAACGCCGCCCCGACCCCGTCTTCACCGGCGTGACGACCACCGTCGACTGGGCGGTCTTCAACCATTCCGTCCGCAGCACCCTGCACCTCCAGGCCGTCGACCACCCCGACGGCCTCTACGTGATCATGCAATACGGCGCCGGCTCCGCCACGGAGCCGGACGTCGCCCGGATAGCGGAGGACCTTCTCACCATCATGAACAACCCCGAAAGCCCCGTGGACGCCACCCCGCAGGCGACCGGCCTCGACGACGCCGTCCGCGAGATCTGGCAGGACGTCCTGGGCATCGACGAGATCGGCGACGACGAGGACCTGTTCGACCTCGGCGGGCACTCCCTCACCATCACCCAGATCATCGCCCGCATGCGCAAGCGGCTCGGCGTCGAGGTCCCCCTGGACGTCTTCTTCGACACCCCGACCATCGCGGGCGTCGTCCAGGCGATCCGCGAGGCGGAACCGGCCGTCAGGTGACCACCGACCTCGACCGGCTGCTGCTCATCCGCCACTTCGAGCGCGCCCTGCTCGACCTGTTCGCCAAGGGCGAGCTCAACGGCACCACCCACACCTGCCTGGGCCAGGAGATCGTGCCGGTGGCGCTGGCGCCGCTGCTCGGCCCCCGCGACCACGTGTTCAGCAACCATCGGGGGCACGGCCACTACCTGGCCCGCTTCGACGACCCGGCCGGCCTGCTGGCCGAGATCATGGGCCGCGAGGGCGCGGTCTGCGACGGGGTCGGCGGCAGCCAGCACATCCTGCGCGAGGGCTACCTGTCGACGGGCGTCCAGGGGGAGAGCCTGCCGGTCGCGGCCGGCGCCGCCCTGCACCTGCGCGGCTCGGGGGCGCTGGCCTGCGCGTACATCGGCGACGGCACGTGGGGCGAGGGGGCGGTCTACGAGGCCCTGAACCTGGCGGCCCTGTGGTCGCTGCCGCTGCTGGTCGTGGTCGAGCACAACGGCATCGCCCAGACCACCCCGACGTCGCTGGCGATGGCGGGCGACATCGGGGCCCGCTGCGCGGCCTTCGGCGTCCGGCACGCGGCGCTGCCCGCCGACGACGTCCTGGAGATCCGCGACCGGCTCGCGCCGTTGATCGCCTCGGTCCGCGACGGCGCACCGCTGGTCGTGGAGTTCGCGGTCAACCGCCTGGGCCCGCACAGCAAGGGCGACGACACCCGGTCGGGCGTCGCGGACCTGCGCGACTGGTACCGCGAGATGGTCGGCGTGCCCGGCTTCGCCGACGCGGACGCCCGCGCCCGGGACCGGGTCGAGTCGGTGGTGCGCGACGTGAAGGCCCGCCCGCCGTCGACGTGGGGCCAGGACAGCGCTGACCCGCGCCTGTTGCACGGAGCCAAGCCATGAGGCGGGACGTATGCGAGTCGTAGAGAACCTCAACCACGCGCTGCACGAGGTGCTCGCCGCGGACCCGAGGGCCTTCCTGCTGGGAGAGGACCTCCTGGACCCCTACGGCGGCGCGTTCAAGGCCACCCGCGGTCTGTCGACGCGGTTCCCGGCGCAGGTCGTCACCACCCCGATCAGCGAGTCGGCGATCACCGGCGTCGGCGCGGGCCTCGCGCTGTGCGGCGACACCGCGATCGTCGAGATCATGTTCAGCGACTTCGTCACGCTGGCGTTCGACCAGATCGTCAACTTCGCCGCCAAATCCGTCTCCATGTACGGCTCCCGCGTCCCGATGCGCCTCATCGTCCGCCTGCCCACCGGCGGCGGTCGCGGCTACGGCCCCACCCACAGCCAGAGCCTGCAGAAACACTTCATCGGCGTGCCCGGCCTCGACGTCTACGAGATGTCGCCGCTGCACGACAACCGCGCCGTCTTCGCCGAGATGATCGCCGCCGAGCGCCCCTGCGTCTTCTTCGAGGACAAGATCCTCTACACCAAGCGCATGCACGAGGTGGACGACCTGTTCACCTGGGACCTCACCGGCGGCCTGGCCCGCGTCCACGTCGACACACCCCCCGACTGCGTGATCATCGCCCCCGGCGGCGTGACCCACCGCGCCCTGGCCGCCATGCGCCGCCTCCTGCTCGAACAGGAGATCGTCTGCACCCTGCTCGTCCCCTCCCGCCTCCACCCTCTGGACGCCGCCCCGCTGGTGGCCGTCGCCCGCGAGGCCCGATCGGTCGTCGTCGCCGAGGAGAGCACCGCCGGAGGCACCTGGGGCGCCGAAGTGGCCCACGCCCTGCACCGCGAGCTCTGGGGCGTGCTGCGCAACCCGGTAGCGCTGGCCCACTCGGCCGACAGCATCATCCCGACGGCGAGCCACCTGGAACGTGCGGTCCTGCTGACCGAGACCACCATTTACGACACCGTCCTGGAGTCCCTGAAGTGAAGGTCCCCAAGCTCAACAACAACGACGACACCTACGTCCTGGTCGAATGGCTGGTGGCGACGGGGACCGAGGTCAAGGAGGGCGACCCGATCGCCGTCCTGGAGACCTCGAAGTCGGCCGAGGAGGTGCCCGCCGACGCGACGGGAGTGCTGCGGCAGGAGATCGCCCTCATGGCCGACTGCGCCCCCGGCGACCTCCTCGCGACCATCGGCGCGGCGGCCCCCGCGTCACCCGCCGCGGTCGCCTCTCCTGTGGCGTCGCCGACGGGCCCGGTGATCACCGCCCCGGCACGGGCGGCCATGGACGAACTCGGCGTGACCGAAGCCCAGATCGCGACCCTGGGCGTGAACGTCGTCCGCCGGGCCGACGTGGAACGCCTCGCGGCGGAGACCTCCACCCGGACCGCCCCGCTGTCGAAGGTCCAGCAGGCCGTCGGCCGGGCGGTCACCCTCTCGCACTCGACGATCCCGGCCGCGTACGCGGTCCTGGACATGGCCCTCGACGAGGAACTCGCGGCGACCCGGCGGCTGACGAAACAGGTCCGCCGGCCTGTCGGCCTGGCCGAGCTCTTCGTGATGGGCGTCGCCCGGCTCCACGCGGAGTTCCCCCTGTTCTTCGCGACCCTCGGCTCCGGCGGCACCCAGGCGGTGCTGTCGGAGGCCGCCAACGTCGGGGTGACCTTCGACACCGGCGACGGGCTGTACGTGCCGGTGGTCCACGACGCCGGGGCGAAGACGCTGCAGGAGGTGGCGACGCGGCTGATGGAGTATCGCGTCGCGGCGATGAAGGGCGACTTCAGCGCGGCGGACCTGGCCGACGCGAACATCGCGGTGACCCTCCACCACGACGGCGGGATCACGCTGGCGATCCCGTTCATCTTCCCGGGGACCGTGTGCGCACTGGCCGTCACCGCGCCTCAGGAAGTGCTCTACCTGGACGGCGGGGAGGTGCGGTCGCGGCAGGTGGCCCACATCGGGCTGGCCTACGACCATCGGCTCATCAACGGGCGGGACGCGGCGCGGTTCCTCAACGCTCTCCAGCGGGAGGTCCGGGCGCTGGTCGCCACGGAGTGACAGTCTGGCCGTCCCCCGTCGTCGAGGGTTTCGGAGAAGGTCCAGCGGTGACCGGCGAAATCCTCGGCGGCGTCTTGGCGTTCGCCGGCATCTTGCTGATTCGTCACGTGGAGCTGCACCAGCACTCCGCAACGCTGCCAAGAGTTCTGGCTCAGTGAAGGCAGCGCGCGGCCAGTTCGCAGCCCGTTGGCCGTGTCGCCTTGATTGAGCTGGGACAACCCGCAGGACATCGGTGCAGGTGAAAGTGGGCGGGCCGGTCGGCGCCAGGGGCGACCCTGGCTTATTGGGGCCGAAAGTCCAGGGTGAACGGATCTTTCGGCGGCCCGCAGAATGACGGTGTCGTCTCAGGTCTGACAAGGAGCTCGGTTATGCGCTCAGCACTCTTACGCGCGCTGATGGCGGTGGTCATCGCCCTGGCAGCGGTACTCGTCCCGGCGGGGCCCGCGTCCGCGGGCATCTGGCAGCTCTCCGACAGCTTCGAACCGGTGTCGAACCCGGCCTCCCGGTGGGCGTTCACCGACCAGGGCGACTGCGAGGCCCCGTACTTCCAGAGCGACGGGATCGCCTCTCCCCGTACGGGCACCGGAATGGCCGGTCTGCGCGTGCACAACACCGGCGGCTGGTGCTCGCTCAGCCGGACCATCTTCCTCAGCCCGGTGCCCCTCCACCCTGGTGCCCGCTGCAGTGCGGGCGTCTGGCTGGACCTGCGCAACGCCGCGGCAACCTTCAATCTGGAGGTCATCAACCCGGCCAACTGGACCTACATCGCCCTGAAGACGGTGCCGGTGGACCAGACGGTGGCTTCAGCCTGGCGCCTGCACACGGTGAGCTGGACCGCGCAGCGCTCCGACGTCGTGCTGCGGCTGACCGTGGGAAAGGCCTTCAACCACACGTTCGCCTCACGCGCCGAACTCGACGACGTCGTCGTCCAGTGCGCCTACTGACCGTCCTGGCTGGGCTGAAGCGGATTCGAGGGGATGCTCGTCCCGGGACACCAGGTCGCGGAGGTTCTGACGGGTCGCTGAAGGCGGCTCGCAGGCCTTCGGTCGTGCCACCCCGCTGGGGCGCGAGAGCCTCGACTGTCACTGTCTGGCGCGGGTGCGTTGCTCGGGTGCTGCTCCGCCGTTTGATGCGGCCGCGCCGTCGGGTGCTGCTTCGCCGTGCGCGGGGCGTCGCGTGTCAGTCGTCGATGAGCCGCCGACGCGCACGTTCCGCCGCTTGTCAGGCGAAGCTGTAGCGCACCCCCGTCAGCTGTTCCGACTCGTCCCACAACCGGCGGGCCGCTCTCTCGTCATGGGAGGCCGCGCTGCTGGAGACCAGTTTCGGGTACCCCCGCATCTCCCCGCGCCCGTCAGGCCCGTAGTACCCTGCGGGCGGCACCCCGGGCGCCGTGGCCGCGTACAGCTGTGGCAGGACCCCCATCTCCGCCCGCTGCGCCATGAGCCTGTTTCCCACCCGCATGAGCAGCCCCTGCAGCGGACTCCCCGTCATCCGGGGACCCGCCTCCTGGAGGCCGGTCGCCGAATAGCCGGGATGTGCGGCCAGCGACAGCAGGGGAGTGGCCGCCGCGCGGCGCTGGAGTTCGTAGGCGAACAGGAGGTTCGCCAGCTTCGACTGCGAGTAGGCCCCGTAGGGCGAGTAGTTCCGGCTTCCGTGCAGGTCGTCGAAGTCGACGCGCCCCCGCTTGTGCATGTTGGAGCTGACCGTCACCACCCGGGGAGCGGGTCGCAGCAGCAGGGACGACAGCAGCAGCCCGGTGAGGGCGAAATGTCCCAGGTGGTTGGTGGCGAACTGCGTCTCGTAGCCGTCGACCGACAACTTCCGGGGCAGGGCCATGACGCCGGCGTTGTTCATCAGGAGGTCGAGCCCGTTGGGGAACACCTCGGGCATGCGCCCGGCGAAGTCGCGCACGGACGACAGGTCGGCCAGGTCGAGCCGCGACACCACGATCTCGGCCTTGGGGGCGGCGGCGCGGACCCGTGCCGCAGCGGCTTCGCCCCTGGTCACGTCGCGGACCGCGAAGACGACCTTCGCGCCGCGCCGGGCCAGTTCACCCGCCGCGAGGAGCCCGAGGCCGTTGCCGGCGCCGGTCACGATCGCGCCCTTGCCCGACAGATCGGCGATGTCCGCAGCCGTCCATGCCATTACGCCTCCTCGCCTCGAACGCCCACCCTAAGCGGCGATCACCCCCGTATCCTCAGCCCTCGCGGGGTCGGGTGGAAACCCGCCGCTTCCAGCGCCGCCGCCAGGGGTGAGTCGTTGATCGCCGTGCCGTCGGCCCGCTCGACGGTGAGCCGCCCCAGTGCTCCTTCCCGTACGGCTCCCGCCAACGCCCCCACCGCCACGGTCAGATGGTCGTCCTCCCCGAACGACAGCAGCGTCTTGCCGCCCCGTTCGACGTAGAGCACCAGCTTCCCGGCCACCGTCACCACCAGCGCCCCGGCCTTGCGCCCCGGACGGTGCCCGGCGTCGCCGCCCCGGTCGGGCCACGGCAGCGCCGCACCGAAGGGGTTGGCCGGATCGGCCGCCGCCATCACCGTCGCCTTGGGCGCTTCGCGTTCGGCCTCCTGGGGACGCCAGACCGTCCACGGATCGACGTAGTCACCCTCGGCCGGAGCCGGAGCGGGGGTCTCCTTGCGGTCGGACGCCCGCAGCCGGTCGACCGCTCCCGGCAGCGCGAACTGCGCCCCGCCCAGCCCTTCGACGAAGTAGCCCCGGCGGCACCGCCCGCTCTCCTCGAACGCCCGCAGCACCTGGTAGACGGCCGCGAACCCGCCCGGCAGCCGCTCGGCGGTCACCCCGCCGCGCGTCACCACGCCGTGGCGTTCGAGCAGCATCTCGGCCTGCGCCTGGGCCCGCAGGGTCACCTCGCCCGACGGCTCGGGCAGCAGCCACCACCGCCCGCCGACCGTCGGCGGCCCCGACCGCGTCGGCAGCACGGCGCGGCGACGCCGTGACGGCGACGCCGGACGATGGGCCGGTTTGCCGGTCCCGAGCGTGGCGCGCAGCGGGGCGAGGGTGTCGCCGGTCACCCGCCCCGACCAGACCAGATCCCACAACGCCGCCGCCAGCGTGGCGTCGTCGGGCAGGCCGTCGTGGACCACCCGGTTGGACAGGTCGCGGAAGAACAGCGCCCCGCCGCCCGCGAGCACGTCGAGCACGGCCTCGTGGACCGGCGTCATGGTGATCTCGGCCGGCGCGGGCATCAGCAGCGGCGCGGTGTCGGCGAAGAAGAGCGACACCCACCCGTCGCCGCCGGGCAGCGCCCCCTGCCCCACCCAGAGCAGCTCGCCCGACGAGGTCAGTTCGTCGAGCAGCGACGGCGAGTATCCGGGCACCCGCCCGGGCAGCACGAGCGTCTCCAGCGCCGACGCCGGAACCGCCGCCCCCTGGAGCCGTTCGACCGCGGCGACCAGCGAATCCATCGCGCGATGCGAGGAGGCCGAGCCCGGCCGGGCCCACGGATCGGGGGTGTCGGAGCGGCCCCTCGACCGCATGACGCGCCCGTCGCCGCCTGGCGGTTCGTACGCCGTGATGCCGTGCCAGCGCGGCAGGAACATCGCCAGCGCCTCGGGCGGCACCGGCTCGACCTCCTTGCGCAGCCGGGCCAGCGACCGCCGCCGCAGCAGCCGCAGCACCCCGGCGTCGCACCACTCCTCGCCCCGCCCGCCGGGCCGGAACTCGCCCGACACCACTCGCCCGGACGCCGCCAGCCGGGCCAGCCCGTCGGACACCACCGCGATCCCCACTCCGAACCGCGCGGCGGCGGTCGAGGCCGGGAACGGCCCGCGGGTGCGGGCGTGACGGGACAGCAGGTCGCCCAGCGGATCGGGCCGGGCGGACGTCTCGGGCGCGTCGAGGAACTCCAGCGGCACCCCCACCGGCAGCGGCGCGCCCAGCGCGTCGCGCAGCCGCCAGGCGTCTTCGACCGCCGCCCACTGCGTCACCCCCGCGACCCGCACCTGGATCGCCCGCCGCGACCGCTCCAGCTCGGTCAGCCAGCCGGGATCGCCCTCGCGGATGGCCACGTCTTCGGTGAGCAGCGGCCCGTGGGAGCGGAGCAGGTCGGCCAGGTCTTCGAGGTCGCGCAGCGGCCGGTCGAGCCGGGCCAGCTCGCGCTCGGTCTCGGCGATCACGTCGGGGTCGAGGAGTTCGCGCAGGTCGGCCTGGCCGAGCAGCTCGGCCAGGAGAGAGGTGTCGAGCGCGAGAGCCTGGGCCCGGCGTTCGGCGAGGGGGGCGTCGCCCTCGTACATGAACTCGCCGATGTAGTTGAACAGCAGCGACGCCGCGAACGGCGACGCCTGCCGGGTCTCCACCTCGACCACCCGGATCCGCCGCGCCGAGATGTCGCGCATCAGCTGCACCAGGCCGGGCACGTCGAACACGTCCTGCAGGCACTCGCGCATCGTCTCGAGCACGACCGGGAACCCGGCGTACTTGGCCGCCACGCCCAGCAGCGACGCCGACCGCTGCCGCTGCTGCCACAGGGGGCTGCGCCGCCCGGGGGTGCGGCGCGGGAGCAGCAGCGACCGCCCGGCGCACTCGCGGAACCGGGCCGCGAACAGCGCGGAGCCGCCGAGTTCCTCGGTGACGATCTGCTCGATCTCCTCGGGGTCGAACGCCGCGACGTCGCTCGGCGCCTCGTCGAGGGTGTCGGGCACACGCAGGATGATCCCGTCGTCGGAGTGGACGGCCTGGACGTCGACCCCGTAGCGCTCGCGCAGCCGCCGCCCGATGGCCAGCGCCCAGGGCGCGTGCACCCGGGCCCCGAACGGCGAGTGGATGATCACCCGCCAGTCGCCCAGTTCGTCGTGGAACCGCTCGACCAGCAGGGTGCGGTCGTCGGGCACGTAGCCGGTCGACTCCCGCTGTTCGGCGAGATAGCCGATGAGGTTCCCGGTCGCGAACTCGTCGAGCCCGGCCGCGCGGACCCGCTCGGCGGCCGCCGGACCGGCCCCGGCCAGCTCCCGGACGAACGCGCCGATCGCCCGCCCCAGCTCGGCCGGGCGCCCCTGCGGGTCGCCCTTCCAGAACGGCAGCTTCCCCGGCAGGCCGGGGGCGGGGGAGACGAGCACCCGGTCGGCCGTGATGTCCTCGATCCGCCACGAGGTGGCGCCGAGGACGAAGACGTCGCCGACGCGGGACTCGTACACCATCTCCTCGTCGAGCTCCCCGACCCGGGACGCCTTCTCCCCGACGAGGAACACGCCGAACAGGCCCCGGTCGGGGATGGTGCCGCCGTTGGTGACGGCGAGCCGCTGCGCCCCGGGACGGCCGCGCAGGGTGCCGGTCACCCGGTCCCACACCAGGCGGGGCCGCAACTCGGCGAACTCCTCGCTCGGGTAGCGTCCGGCCAGCATGTCGAGGGTGGCCTCCAGCGCCGAGCGCGGCAGCGTGGCGTAGGGCGCGGCGCGGCGGATCACGGTCTCGAGCTCGTCGACGGTCCACTCGTCGAGCGCGGTCATCGCGACGATCTGCTGCGCCAGCACGTCGAGCGCGTTGCGCGGGTAGCGCATCTCCTCGATCTGGCCGCTCTTCATGCGCTCGGCCACCACGGCGGTCTGCACCAGGTCGCCCCGGTATTTCGGGAAGATCACCCCACGGGAGACGGCCCCCACCTGGTGCCCGGCCCGCCCGACCCGCTGCAGCCCGCTGGCCACGCTCGGCGGCGCCTCGACGCACGCCACCAGGTCGACCGCCCCCATGTCGATGCCCAGCTCCAGACTGGACGTCGCCACGACCGCCGGCAGCCGCCCCGACTTGAGCGCCTCCTCGATCTGCGACCGCTCCTCCTTCGACACCGACCCGTGATGGGCCCGCACGACCTCGGGGATCGCCCCCTTGGACGCCCCGGCCTGGGCCATCATCTCGGCCGGTACCCCCGAGGGCATCGGCTCGGACGTGCCTCTCTCATATGCGAGCTCGTTGAGGCGGCTGCACAGACGCTCCGACAGCCGCCGTGAGTTGGCGAAGACGATCGTCGACCGGTGGGCCTCGATCAGATCGAGCAGGTGCTCTTCCACGTGGGGCCAGATGCTGCGCCGGTTGGGCTCGTTGTCGTCACGCGAGGTGATCTCGGCCATGTCTTCGACCGGCACGACCACGTCGATCTCGATCTGCTTCTCGGACGGCGGCTGCACCACCTTGGCCGGCCGCGCGCCCCCGAGGAAGGCCGCCACCTCGGAGACCGGCCGCACGGTCGCCGACAACCCGATCCGCTGCGCGGGCCTTTCGAGCAGCGCGTCGAGCCGTTCGAGGCTGAGCGCCAGATGTGCCCCCCGCTTGGTGCCCGCCACCGCGTGGACCTCGTCGACGATCACCGTCTCGACCCCGCGCAGCGCCTCGCGCGCCTGCGAGGTGAGCAGCAGGAACAGCGACTCGGGCGTGGTGATCAGGATGTCGGACGGCTTGGACGCGAACCGCCGCCGATCCTCCGCCGGGGTGTCGCCCGACCGGATCGCCACCGAGATCTCGGGCACGGTCACCCCTGTGCGCCGCGCCGTCTGCCGCACGCCGGTCAGCGGCGCCCGCAGGTTGCGTTCGACGTCGACCGCCAGCGCCTTGAGCGGTGAGACGTAGATGACGCGGCACTTCTTCTCGGGGTCGCCGCGGGTGGCCAGCCGGTCGATCGACCACAGGAACGCCGCCAGGGTCTTGCCGGAGCCGGTCGGGGCCACCACCAGCGTGTTGTCGCCGTCGGCGATGGAGTTCCAGGCGCCTTCCTGGGCGGCGGTCGGTTCGGCGAAGGCGCCGGTGAACCACTCGCGCGTCACCGCTCCGAACCTGCTCAGCGCGCCTTTCACCATGTCCCTCCACCTCCTCCGCACATCATGCCTCCGGCGACCGACAGTTCTCGCCGGGTCTGATGTGGTTCATCTGCGGTCAAAGCGACAATCATGAGAACCATGGACATCGACTACGAGGCCATCGAAGCCACCCGTGCCTCCATAAAAGAACGTCATCTGAACGAGCGCCGCCCCCCGAGCAGTGCGCGCGGCCTCCACCACTTCGCCCTGCTGTCGTCGAATGTCGAACGCACGATCGAATTCTACCAGGACCTTCTGGAGTTCCCGCTCACCGAGATCTTCGAGAACCGCGACTACAGGGGCTCCAACCACTTCTTCTTCGACATCGGCAACGGCAACCTGCTGGCCTTCTTCGACTTCCCCGGCCTCGACCTCGGCCCCTACAAAGAGGTGCTCGGCGGCCTCCACCACATCGCCATCTCCGTCGACCCCGTCGTGTGGGAGCGCCTGCGCGGGAAGCTGGAGGCCGCCGGAGTGCCGTACATCATGGAGAGCGGCGCCTCCATCTACTTCAGCGACCCCGACGGCGCCCGCCTGGAACTCCTCGCCGATCCCCTCGGTGAGATGTACGGCTCCCGCGTGCTCTGACCACCCCCGACATCCGGCCATACTGGGGGCCATGCGACTCACGGAATTCTGGAACCGCATGTCCCGCCATTTCGGCGAGACGTACGCCGAGTCCTGGGCGAAGGACTACGTGATCGCAGGACTCGGCGGCCGGACCGTCGAACAGGCCCTGGCCGACGGCTTCGCCGCCAAGCAGGTCTGGCAGGCGGTCTGCCAGGTCGTCGACGTCGACCCCCGCCTCCGCTGACCAGGAGAGACATGACCCCCCTCACGGCAGACGAGAAGCGCCGCGCCGAGGCGAACTTCGTCCCGATGGTCGCCGAGCACCTGACCGCCAGCGGCCGGTTCCGGATCAGCGCCGACACCCCCGACCTGGTGGAGATGTTCCAGAACGTCGCCCATTCGGTCGGCGAACTGCTGGGCCGTCGCGTGGTCGGCTATGCCAACGGCAGATACATGGTGATCACGTTCGCCGAGGCCGGGAGCCTCGTCGTCGCGGAGCCGCGCCCGCTGGAGGACTGAGCCGGCTTCAGACGATGAGCCCGCCGGTCGCCCTCAGGTTCTGCCCGGTGATCCACTGTGAGTCGGGCCCGGCCAGGAACGCCACCACGTTGGCGATGTCGGCCGGTTCGCCCAGCCGCCGCAGGGCGGTCTTGGCGGTGACCCCGTCGAACGTCTCGTCGGCGCTCGCCCCCGACGACTCGCGCATCAGCTCGGTGTCGGTCACCCCGGGCGAGACCGCGTTGACGGTGATCCCGCGCGCGCCCAGCTCCCGGGCGGCCACGGCGGTCAGCAGCTCCAGCGCCGCCTTGCTGGCCAGATAGAGCGACAGCCCCTCGGCGGGCGCACGGGTGCCGAACGAGGAGATGTTCACGATCCGCCCGCCCGCGCGCAGAATGCGGGACGCCGCCTGGATCGCCAGGAAAGGGCCCTTCGCGTTCACGCCCATCACCCGGTCGAAGTCGTCGGCGGTGGCGTCGATGATGCGCCTGATCGGGTTGATCGCCGCGTTGTTGACGAGGATGTCGAGGGCGCCGAGCCGGCGTACCGTCTGCTCGAAAAGCAGTTTCACGTCGTCGGGGCAGCCCATGTCGGCCCGCACGGCGTGCGCGGTGCCGCCGAACCTGGCCACCTGCGCGACGACCTCCTCGGCCGCCGAACGGTTTTCGTTGAAGCTGAAGACCACATGGGCGCCTTCACGGGCCAGTTTCTGTACGACGGCCCGCCCGATCCCCCGCGATCCACCCGTCACCAGAGCCGCTTTCGCCTCCAGTGCGCCCATGTGTCGTCTCCTCACCGCTGGGGCCCAACGGATCAGCGTGCCACACATTTGTGGAGAAGGGGTGTCAAGCGGCCTGAGAGAGCAGTTTCTCCAGGGTGTCGGCGGCGACGTCGGGATCGGCGGCCTCTGCCTGGCCGTCGGGCGACCAGAGGAACAGCCACCCCCCGGCCGACTGGGTGGCGAAGACGATCGTCTGCCGGTTGGTCCGGGGATGCCAGATCCACAACACGGGCTCGCCCCCGCCGAGCATCCGGCCCTGGAGCCCCCGGCCCGGAAGCCGTTCGGCGAGCGCTTCGAGGAGAGTACGGCGTTCGTTTTCGGTCGACACGGCGCCGCCTTCTCACTCGCGGTCTGGTCTGGCTGATTCGCCCGTCTCCTCCAGGATCGCCGCAGGTCAACGGCATGGCAACACCCTGATCACAATGCCCGCGAATGTGACCTTCCGGATGGGTTCCCTTTCCCGAAACGATGGGCCGTTCGAGGTGTGATCGAACAGCCGTTCGGCTATATTTGTGGCTGCCGCCCTGGAGGCAGCGTCTCCAGAAAATGTCAGTGGCACCCCATAGCGTTCCGTTGACCGGAACAACCCACGACCCTCACAGGGGGCACCCCAATGGCAGTGAACGACCGCGACAAGGCCCTCGAGACCGCCCTCGCCCAGATCGAGCGGCAGTTCGGCAAGGGCTCCGTCATGCGCCTCGGCGAAGACGCACGCGCCCCCGTCGAGGTCATCCCGACGGGTGCGATCGCCCTCGACGTCGCCCTGGGCATCGGCGGCTTCCCCCGCGGCCGGATCGTCGAGGTCTACGGCCCCGAGTCCTCCGGTAAGACCACCGTCGCCCTCCACGCGGTGGCCAACGCCCAGCGCCAGGGCGGCATCGCCGCCTTCATCGACGCCGAGCACGCGCTCGACCCCGAATACGCCAAGAAGCTCGGCGTCGACGTCGACGCCCTCCTGGTCTCCCAGCCCGACACGGGCGAGCAGGCCCTGGAGATCGCCGACATGCTGATCCGCTCCGGCGCGATCGACATCATCGTCATCGACTCGGTCGCGGCCCTGGTGCCGAAGGCCGAAATCGAGGGCGAGATGGGCGACAGCCACGTGGGTCTCCAGGCCCGCCTGATGTCCCAGGCCCTCCGCAAGGTCGCCGGCGCGCTCAACAACACCGGCACCACCGCGATCTTCATCAACCAGCTCCGCGAGAAGATCGGCGTCATGTTCGGCTCGCCCGAGACCACGACCGGTGGCAAGGCGCTGAAGTTCTACGCCTCGGTCCGCCTCGACGTCCGCCGCATCGAGACCCTGAAAGACGGCACCGAGCCGGTCGGCAACCGCACCCGCGTGAAGGTCGTCAAGAACAAGATGGCCCCGCCCTTCCGCACGGCCGACTTCGACATCCTCTACGGCTTCGGCATCAGCCGCGAGGGCGGCCTTATCGACATGGGCGTGGAGCACGGCTTCGTCCGCAAGGCCGGCGCCTGGTACACCTACGAGGGCGACCAGCTCGGCCAGGGCAAGGAGAACGCCCGCAACTTCCTGAAGAACCACCCCGACATCGCCAACGAGATCGAGAAGAAGATCAAGGAGAAGCTCGGCGTCGGCCCCCGCCTCGACGCCGCTCCCGAGGCCCCCGCGGTCCCCGTCGCGGCCCCCGCCCCGACCGGCCGCGGCTCGAAGGCGTCGGCCACCCCCAAGCCGGGTGACGTCTGACCGATCCGGTGCACCCCTGGAACGACGACGACCGCGGCCGCCCCGGCTGGCCGTACGACGACGACCGATGGTCCGACGAGCGCGACTCCGACCCCCCGGGATGGGGCTTCCCGGATTCGCGCTCGGAATGGACCACGGGCGGCTCGACCTGGTCCGAGATCGACCCGGAGACGGTCCGAGACGGCGGCGGCACATGGCCCGGCGCCGCTCCGGGCGGGCTGAGCGGTGACGCGCCTGACGACTGGTTCTCCGGCTGGCGACGCGAGCCGTCCGCTGACGGTGAGCGGTCGCCTGAGCGTGACGCCCGAGAGGGCGCCGGCTCGGCTTCCGACGACGGCGAACCGGAGAGCCCCACTGGGGAGTCCGGCCGCAGTCGGCCGCGCAAGGGCCGGTCTTCCGCGCGGGGGCGATCCCGCCTGCCTGCGGAGGGGGACGACCAGGAGGCACGGTCGTCATGGGGTGATCGGCGGGGGCACCTCAGCCGGCCACCCGAGGATGATGCGCAATCAGATGAGGGCCCGCCCGGATGGGATCTTGAAGGTGAGCCATCCGGCAGCAGCCTGCGCCGGCGATCCGGCCTGCGGCCTGGCAGTGATGAGCACGAAGACGTAACCCCGCCTTCGTCGGATGGCCGATGGAGCCGCCGTAGCCGTAGGTCCGAGGAGGGTTCACCGGGGCTCGCAGATGATCGGGGTAGGTCTCTTCGCGATCGGTATGACGGTGACGACGGCTCACTGGAACTGTCAGATGGCCGGAACAGGCGTCATGGCGGTCGGTCTGCTCGTGATGAGCAGGAAAGCGTGACCCCGTCCCCTTCAGATGATCAACTGGAGAGTCTCGGTCGGTCGTCAGGTAGTGAGGCCGGTGGGAACGCCGACTCGGTTCTCGGTGAAGACGCGGTGGAGGACTTCGCGCGGTCTTCCGGCCAGGGCGACCATGGGCGATGGCCTACTCCGGTTTCGGACGGTGATGAGCCATGGCCTGGGGTCTCGCACTCCCATCGTGAAGAAGACCAGCCCCCGCCTCTCGGCCAACCGTCTGACGATGACGAGGCGAGGTCCTCTGGCCTGCCTATCACCAGTGACGGCCGGGAACCTCTTGGTGGCTCGCCTGGTGATGAGGGGCTAGGGGGAGGGTCGTCTGAGGCGTCTTCTGGTGCCGATGGTCGGGGCAAGGCGGGCCAGGCTCTCGACGGGCCGGATCACGCGGATCGATTCCCTGGTGATGATGGGGGCGACGGAGCGACAGGGTCTTCGAACCGCCAGGCAGCAGCCGATGATCGCCCGAATCCCCTGGACTGGGGTGGTCGGCCTGATGAGGAGCCCTCTGGTCGCGGCGGACGCGGGCGTAGATCAAAGACCGGCAGAGCAGGCCGGCGTACTTCGCGTCGTGACGACCCATTTGACGGCGACCCCGCCGATGGTGATGGGCTGTTCGACAGCGGCAGCGGCTTCCGTGATGCCTCTGACAGTCGCACCTCTGGGAATCGTGCCTCCGGAAACCGCAGCTCAAGCAGTCGCGGCTCCAAGAGCGGTGGCTTCGGGGACGGTGACTCCGGTGGTCGGTCGAAGCGGCGCAATCCCTTCTCCGCGGAGCAGAGTTCCGATCCCGAAGCCCGGGCCCGAGGCATCTGTCTCCGCCTTCTGACCCTCGCCCCCCGCACCCGTGCCCAACTCGCCGAAGCCCTCCTGAAGCGGGAGATCCCGGCTGAAGTCGCCGACCGTGTCCTTGAACGCTTCTCCGAAGTCGGACTGATCGACGATCAGGCGTTCGCCGCCATGTGGGTGAGTTCGCGTCACCACGGCCGGGGGCTCGCGCGCCGGGCGTTGGCGCAGGAGTTGCGGCATCGCGGGGTCGAGGAGGAGATGGTCAAGGAGGCCGTCGAGCAGCTCGATCCCGAGGAGGAGGTCGAGACGGCGCGGCGGCTCGTGGCGCGGAAGCTGGGCTCGACCAGGGGCGCCGATCCGCGTGCCCGGACCCGCAAGCTGGTGGGCATGCTGGCGCGTAAGGGGTATCCGGCGGGGCTGGCTTTCCGGATCGTCAGGGAGGCTCTGGAGGCCGAGGGGGAGGAGGCGTCCGGGGAGGACGAGGGCTACCTGGAGTGACGACGAGTCGTCCGGTTTCGGGGGTCCGCGTGTCTTGACGCCGAGTATGACCGGCCCCGTGCTCAAATGATCCTGATCGCATTTCTTGGGTGCATCTGGGGCCTCGCCGTGACGCCGTCTTCGTGGCATCGGGGGCGCATCGCCCATGACGTACAGAAATGGATCAAACCCGGTCTGTCATCGGGTGCCCCGTCCGGCTCGTCCGGAAACCGGGAAATGATGATCGAGAAAAACTCGCCACCTGCCGCGTCTTTGCTTGCTCGTTACCCGAATGACGCTTAACCTCGACCGCAGTGAGGAGTTACTCCGCGCAGCGCGGATTGCCATAACGGTGAACCACGGCCCCGATCGTTTCGGGGTACGAATATATGCCCTGGTGGTGCCACCAGGTCTCTTCGTGCTGTGCTGGTGACCCCTTGTCGGCTTGACGCTAGAAGGGGTGGGTGCGCATGGACATGACGATCGTGATCGTGCTGGCAGTGGCGGTGCTGCTGCTTGCCTTCGCGGCGATTGCGGCCCTCCTGATCATTTTGCTCCGTCGTACCGCCCCGAAAGAGCTCGGTCCGAGTCAGGAGCAGCTTGACCAGATCCGCCTGGAGCTCAGCGAGAGCCTCCGGGAGAAGGAACTGGAGAGGGCGCGCGAAGAGGCCGCGGAGATCCGCGACAAGGCCGAGAACGACGCCGGGGAGATCATCCGCAAGTCCGAGGCGCTCGTCGAAGGGGCGGCGTCGATGCGGCGGGAGGTCGAGGAGGAGTCGCGCGTCCTGAAGAACGAGCTCAAGGAGCTGCGCGCCGACCTCGAACGGCGGGAGAGCCGGCTGGCCGAGCGGGAGCGGCGGCTCGACGAGGAGGGGCGGGCGCACGTCGAGCGGGCCGGGAGGCTGGCCGAGAGCGAGACCGACCTGGCCGGTCGCCGGGCCGAGCTCGACAAGATGGGGGAGCAGCGGCGGGAGATCCTCGAACGGCTGGCGGGGCTGACCGCCGACCAGGCCAAGGGCGAGCTCGTCAAGGACATCGAGAACCAGGCGAAGCGCGAGGCGGCGCTGATCGTGCGCGAGATCGAGAGCGACGCGCGCAAGGAGGGCGAGAAGCGGGCCTGCAAGATCGTGACGCTGGCGGTGCAGCGGGTCGCGACCGAGCAGACGGCCGAGTCGGTCGTGAGCGTGCTGCATCTGCCCGGCGACGAGATGAAGGGGCGCATCATCGGGCGCGAGGGCCGCAACATCCGGGCCTTCGAGTCGACGACCGGCGTGAACCTGATCATCGACGACACGCCCGAGGCGGTGCTGCTGTCGTGTTTCGATCCGGTGCGCCGCGAGACCGCCCGGCTGACGCTCGAGAAGCTGGTCCTCGACGGGCGCATCCATCCGCAGCGCATCGAGGAGGCCTACGAGCGCAGCCGCGCCGAGGTCCGCGACCTGTGCGTGCGGGCCGGTGAAGACGCGCTCGTCGAGCTCGGCATCACCGAGATGCACCCCGAGCTGATCACCCTGCTGGGCCAGCTGCGTTACCGCACCTCCTACGGCCAGAACGTGCTCAAGCACCTCATCGAGTCGGCCCACATCGCCGGGATCATGGCCTCCGAGCTGCGGCTCGACCGCGACCTCGTCAAGCGCTGCGCGCTGCTCCACGACATCGGCAAGGCCCTCACCCACGAGGTCGAGGGCAGCCACGCCCTCATCGGCGCCGAGATCGCCCGCCGCTACGGCGAGCACGACGACGTCGTCCACGCCATCGAGGCCCACCACAACGAGGTCGAGGTGCGTACCGTCGAAGCGGTTCTCACCCAGGCCGCCGACGCGATCAGCGGCAGCCGCCCGGGGGCGCGCCGGGAGAGCCTGGAAGCCTACGTGAAGCGCCTGGAGCGATTGGAGGAGATCGCCCAGGGCCACGAGGGCGTCGAGAAGGTCTTCGCCATGCAGGCGGGCCGCGAGATCCGCGTCATGGTCCGCCCCGACAACGTCGACGACATCCAGGCCCAGGTCATCGCCCGCGACGTCGCCAAGCAGGTCGAGGAGGAACTGACCTACCCGGGCCAGATCCGCATCACGGTGGTCCGCGAGTCCCGGGCGACGGAGTTCGCCCGCTGACCGTGGGCGGGGGAGCCGCTCGCCGTCGTGGGCAATCGCCGCTTTTCGAGATTCGTTACGGCTTCGCCCACCCATTCACCCCACGTGCCACGTGACCGGCTCCCGAGATCGCGGGCAAGGACTACGAACATCACATGATTCGCCGGCCACGTGGTCCGGCTGACGATGAGCGGGTCGTCGACGACTCCGAGGAGCAATGATGTCCCGCTTACTGAAATCACTCATGGCCGCCTTCCTGCTGGCCGGTCTCACCGTCGCCACTCCTGCGCAGGCCGGGAGCACGCCCAAGCCGAAGCCGAAGCCCACCGTCGTGCTGGTCCACGGCGCCTTCGCCGACTCCAGCGGCTGGAACGACGTGGCGGGGCGGCTGATCGCCAAGGGGTATCCGGTGGCCGCGTTCTCCAACCCGCTGCGGGGGCCGCTGTCCGACGGTGAGTACCTGCGGAAGTTCCTGGCGACGGTCGAGGGGCCGGTCGTGCTCGTCGGGCACTCCTACGGCGGGGCCGTCATCTCCAACGCCGCCACCGGGAACGCGAACGTGAAGTCGCTGGTGTTCGTGGCCGCCTACGCGCTCAACGAGGGCGAGAGCGTGTCGGACGCGAACCACCTCGACGGCGGCGAGACCGAGGTCACCAACCACCTGAAGACCAAGCCGTTCCCGGGCGCGCAGGGCCAGGACGCGGACGCGTACATCGACCCGGCGCACTTCCACCGTCTGTTCGCGCAGGACCTGCCGCGTTCGACGGCCGCGGTCATGGCCGCCACCCAGCGGCCCGGCGCGCTGGCGGCGCTGGTGACGCCGTCGGGGCCGGCGGCGTGGAAGACGATCCCGAGCTACTTCGTGGTCGCCAAGCAGGACAACATCATCCCGACCGTGGCGGAGCGGGCGATGGCCAAGCGCGCCAAGGGCGTCATCGTCGAGGTCAACAGCTCGCACGTGCCGATGATGAGCCACCCCGACCTGGTGACCTCGCTGATCGTGAAGGCCGCCTCGCGCTGACGTCCAGGAGCAGTGAAGGGCCCGCCCGCCAGGCGGGCCTTCCGCGTTCTTGACCCGTTCCGGGTGGCGTTCGATACCCGGCGCCTTGTATCACTCTGAGTTGTTGAAAGACCACTTTCCGGCTCAGAGAAAGCTTGGTGCGATGACCTTGTCCTCCCAGCCCGCCACCGCTCGTGTCCGGGCCCGGGTCGAGCGGTTCCACCAGGAGAGGGTCGGGGGGGAGTGGGGCGGCCGGGACCTGCTGTCGGGGCGGCCGCCCGGCCCCGGCGACGTCGTGGTCGACAAGAATGACTACCTGGCGCTGGCCGGTGACGAGCGGGTCGCCAAGCAGATGGCCGACTGCCTGCTCGACGGGGGCGGGCCGCCGCAGCACGTCCTGGAGCGGGATCTCGCCGACTACATGCACGCCACCGCCGGGGTGTTGTGCCAGTCGGGCTGGGACGCGAACCTGGGCCTGCTCCAGGCGGTCTCCGACGTGCACACGCCGGTGTACGTCGACCAGCTCGCCCACATGTCCCTGGCGGCCGGGGCGAGGCTGGCGGGCGCGCCGGTCCACGCGTTCCGGCACAACGACCTGGCGCATCTCGAACGGCGGATCGTGCGCAACGGCCCCGGCGTGGTCGCGGTCGACGCCCTCTACAGCACCAACGGGAGCAGCTGCCCGCTGGCGGAGATCTGCGACCTGGTCGAGCAGAGCGGCTGCGTGCTCGTGGTCGACGAGTCGCACTCTCTCGGTACGACCGGCCCGCTGGGCGCCGGCCTGGTCGTCGCGCTGGGCCTGACCGACCGCGTGCACTTCCGGATCGCGAGCCTGTCGAAGGCGTTCGCCGGGCGGGCCGGGTTCGTCACGGCCGCCGACCCGGCGTTCGTGCCGTACTTCCGGCTGGAGTCCTTCCCGGCCGTGTTCTCCTCGGCGCTGCTGCCGCATGAGCTGGCGGGGCTGGCGGCGACCCTGGAGGCGGTGCGCACCGACGAGTGGCGGCGCGACCGGCTCCACCAGGTGTCGGAGTGGGTGCGCGACGAGGTCGCGGCGCTCGGCTTCGACCTGGAGGGTTCGGTGAGCCAGATCGTGGCCCTCCAGACCGGCACGGAGTGGGCCACCATCGAGGTCCGGGAGCTGCTGGAGGAGCACGGCGTGTTCGGCTCGGTGTTCGCCCCGCCCGCGACGCCCCGCAACCGGGCGCTGATCAGGTTGTCGCTGCACGCCGGGCTGCGCGACGACGACGTCGACCGGATCGTGGCCGCGTGCGAGGCGGTGCGGGACCGCTGGAGCTGATCTCCCCGCGTCAGCCGAAGATCTGCAGGTAGAACGACAGCTCGGCGGCGAGGGCGGCGGTCTTGGTCTCCAGCCTGCGGAACCCGTGCCCCTCGCCCTCGAACGCCAGATAGGTGCAGGAGACGCCCCGGGCGGTCAGCGCCGCCATGAAGGTCTCGGCCTGCGACGGCGGCACGACCGGGTCGTTCTGGCCCTGCAGCAGCAGGATCGGGCAGTCGATGCCGCCGACCCGCGCCAGCGGTTCGCGGCGCGGCCCGTCGGCGCCGGCCAGCCAGTCGGCGTACTGCGACTCGAAGTCGTGGGTGGCCTCCAGGAGCGGGCCGAGCGAGGTGACCCCGGCGATCGAGACGCCGCCGGCGAACACGTCGGAGGCGGCGCAGGCGGCGAGCACCGTCCAGCCGCCGGCGCTGCCGCCGCGGATCGCGATGCGCGCGGGGTCGGCGTGGCCCGAGAAGGCGAGCCACTCGGCGGCGGCGACCACGTCGTCGACGTCGACGACGCCCCACTGGCCGCGCAGCTTCTCGCGGTAGGCGCGCCCGTAGCCGGTCGAGCCGCCGTAGTTCACGTCGAGCACGCCGATGCCGCGCGTGGTGAAGAACGCCCGCGCCAGGCTCAGCTCGGTCGTCACGTGGCCGGTCGGGCCGCCGTGGGCGAACACCACGAACGGCGACGGGCCGGTCGCGTCGATGGGGGCGTAGAGGTAGGCGGGCACCCGGTGGTCGATCATCACCTCCGACGGCCGCGGGAGGTAGGCGACGTCGGGGAGTTCGGCGATGTCGCGCCGCAGGCCCTCGACGCGGCCGGTCACGGTGTCGACGCGGACGACCGAGCGGGGCACGTCCCAGCCGTAGCCGAGGCCGACCAGCATCCGGCCGTCGGCCGACAGCTCGGGATAGAAGCCGTCGTAGGGCACGTCGAGGTCGGTCAGCACGCCCGACTCGACGTCGAGCACGCCCAGCCGCAGGTTGCCCTGCCCGTGCAGCACGCCCAGCCGGTCGGCGCCCAGCATCACGAACGGCCGGCCGCCGAGTTGCCACAACGGGCCGGCGAACTCCTCCTCGGCCGGGTAGAGCGCGCGGGGCGAGGTGCCGAACATGCCGATCTGGTAGATGTTCCACCAGCCCGACCAGTCGGACACCAGGTAGAGGGTGCGGTCGTCCTTCCAGGCCGGCGCGAGCACCGACTCGGCCGGGCCGCCCTTGACCGTCCACGACGAGCCGTCGTCGATCCGGGTGATGCGCAGCTCGGTGCCCACCCACGGCATGCGGGGGTGGTTCCAGCAGACGTACGCCACGTGCTCCCCGTCGGGCGAGACGGTCGGGAAGGCGTAGAAGTCGGAGCCCGACGCGATCACCGAGACCGACCCGTCGAGCGAGACGGCCACGACGGCGCGTTCGACCTTGCCGTCGTCGTGGTGGCGTTCCTGGACGCCGAAGATCCGCCCGCCCGCCCACGACAGGTCGGCGTAGCGGCACTCGCCCTCGTCGGTGATCGCCCGCGGGGTGCCGTCGGAGATCAGGTAGAGCCGCTGGTCGGAGTGTTCGGCGAAGACGACGCCGAGTTCCGGGATGACGAGATGCGACCGTCCGCCGTATTCGTGCACCCGCGTGCGGGCGTCCCAGGGCGCGGGCAGGATCTCGCGCCGCCGCCCGTCGGCGGCACGGTGGACGACGGTCCGGCGGCCGTTCTGGGCGGGCCGGTCCTCCTCCCACCACACCTCGTCGCCGATCACGGTCGGGAAGCCGAGGTTGAGGCCCGACCGGGCCACGTCGGCGGTGGATATGCGGGCGGCGTACGGCAACGGCGTGCGCTCGGGGAGCATGCACGGCATCCTGCCCGAACGCGGCTGACGATGTCGTGCGGTTAGCGCTTTTCCAGGGCCGGCGGCATCTCGTACTGGGTGGCGAGCTCGCCCAGGTAGTCGATCACGGCCCGGTGCCACGAACCGTCGTCGTACATCTGGCGCAGCGCGTCCTCGATGTCGTCGCGCCACGACTCGGTGCGTTCCGACAGGCCGATCCCGTAGCGTTCCTGCGCGAGGGGGCGTCCGACCAGCCGGAACCGGCCGGGGTACTGGGCCGACAGGCCGGCCAGCACGGGCGCGTCGGCGATGATCGCGTCGGTGCGCCGGTCGGCCAGCAGCGGCCCGCACGCGGCGGGCACGTTGGCCTCGGCGAGATGGGCGGCCCGCCAGGCGGGGCCGAACCGCCCGCTGAGGCCGAGGGTGTCGGCCCGGGTGCCGCACACCAGCCCGCCGGCCAAATCCTTCAGGGTCCGGTCGCGGTCGCGGGCCCTGACCAGGATGTCCTTGGCCGCGACCAGGTAGGGGCCGACGTACGGCTCGCGCGCCGGCCCCATGACGAGGTCGGCCGAGTCGAGGTCGGTGGTGTACCGGATCTGGTCTTTGCGATAACCGAGCTGCCGGGCCACGTAGTGGGCCACGGCGATGTCGAAACCGGACCACCCGCCGCCGGGCAGCATCTCGGCCAGGCCGGGCTGGCCCGCCCGGACGCCGATCAGGAGGCCGGTGCCCGAACAACCCGTGAGCCCGGCCGCGATCGAGAGGGCCGCGATACCCGCGGAGACGACACGCCACACCCGATCAGGATCAGATCTTGATCGCCGATCGCGGCGAAACGACACGTAAAGCCCTACCCAACGCCGACCGACTGGGGAGCCTCGATCGGCTTGATCGTGGTCTTGCGGCTGCGGCGGGAGCGGCGTTCCAGCCAGTTGGCGAGCAGTCCGACCAGGACGTTGATGATGATGTAGATGATCGCGACGACGATGACCGCCGGGATCAGGTTGCGGAAGTTGGCGGGCAGGATGCGGGCGCCCGCGTTCAGCAGGTCCTCGAACGCCACGATGAAGCCGAGCGCGGTGTCCTTGAGCAGCACGATGAGCTGGCTGACGATGGCCGGCATCATCGCGGTCACCGCCTGCGGCAGCAGGATCAGCCGCATGACCTGCCCCTTGCGCAGCCCGACGGCCAGCGCGGCCTCGGTCTGGCCGCGCGGCAGCGACTGGATGCCCGCCCGGACGATCTCCGCCAGCACCGACCCGTTGTAGAGCACCAGGCCGAACACCACGGCCGTGAACGAGGTCACCGTGAGGCCGAGCACGGCCGAGCCGCCGTACTGGGCGAAGAAGATCATGATGAGCAGCGGGATCGCGCGGAAGAACTCCACGACCGCGCCCGCGGGCACCCTGATCCACTTGTGCTCCGACAGGCGGGCGATGCCGAACACGAACCCGAACGGCACCGCGATCAGCGCCGCCACGGCCGCCGCGGAAAGGGTGTTGAGCAGGCCCGGGATGATCAGGTTCACCCACACGTCGCCCTGCAGGAACGGCTCCCACAGGGCCGCGTCGAACTGGCCCTTCTCGTCGAACTTCAGGTAGGCGAAGTAGAGCCCGGCCAGCAGTGCGGCGGCGAAGAGGAAGGTCAGGATCCGGTTGCGGAGGATGCCGCGGGGGCCCGGGGTGTCGTACAGGACGGTGCTCATCGGACCACCTTCAGCCGTCGGGACAGCCAGCCGAAGAACAGGCCGGTGGGGAGGGTGAGCACGAGGAAGGCCAGCGCGAACCCGAAGAAGATCGCGACCACCGAGTCCTGGTGCCGTTCGAACAGGGACTTCATCGTCAGCGACGCCTCGGCCACGCCGATCGCGGCGGCGACCGTGGTGTTCTTCGTCAGCGCGATCAGCAGGCTGCCCAGCGGCGCGATGATCGCCCGGAATGCCTGCGGCAGCACGACGAACCGCAGGTTCTGGACGAACGTGAGCCCGAGGGCCCGCGCCGCCTCGGCCTGCCCGACGGGCACGGTGTTGATGCCCGACCTGATCGCCTCGCAGACGAACGCGGCCGTGTACGCCGACAGCCCGATGATCGACAACCACAGGTAGTTGGTCGACAACGACTCGGAGAACGAGACGTCGAGCACCAGCCCGAGGCCGAGCCCGCAGAACACGATGACCAGGGTCAGCGGCGTGTTCCGCAGCGTGTTGACGTACGCCGTGGCCACCCCGCGCAGCACGGCGATCGGGCTGACCCGCATCGCCGCCAGGACGGTGCCCAGCACCAGCGCGGCCACGGCGCTGGCCAGCGTGAGCCGTACGGTCAGCCAGAACGCGCCCAGGATGACCGGGAACTCTTCGACGAGGGCACCCAACGCCCTACCTCCCCATGAGAAACGGCCCTCCCGGACGGGAGGGCCGGGAGCCGGTCAGATCAGTACTTCTCCAGGGCGGGCGGGTTGGCGAAGTTGGGCGCGAACTCGCCGAAGTTCGCCTCCACGGCCTTCTTCCACGAGCCGTCGGCGAACATCTTCTCGATCGCCGCGTTGACCTTGTCGCGGGTCTCCTTGTCGTCCTTCTTGAGGCCGACGCCGTACTTCTCCTCGGAGAAGACCTGGCCCACGAGGCGGAACTTGCCGGGGCTCTGCGCGGCGAAGCCCGCGAGGATGGTGGCGTCGGTGGAGATCGCGTCGACCTGGCCCTGCTCCAGCAGCGGCAGGCAGTTGCCGTAGCCCTGCTGCTCGGTCAGGTACTGGCCCTTCCACGCCTCGCCGAACTTCTCGACCAGGCGGGCGGGGGAGGTGGAGCCCTGGGCGCCGCAGACCTTCTTGGTCTGCAGGCTGTCCTGGCCGGTGATCGAGGTGTCGTCGGCGCGGGTCAGGATGTCCTGGCCGGTGATCAGGTAGGGGCCGGCGAAGGAGATGACCTCCTTGCGCTTGTCGGTGATCGAGTAGGTCGCCACCACCATGTCGACCTGGCCCTGCTGGATGAAGGGCTCGCGGTTGGCCGACACGGTCTCCTTCCACTCGATCTGCTCGGGGGTGTAGCCGAGCTCCTTGGCGATGTAGGCGGCGACGTCGACGTCGAAACCCTTCACCGAACCGTCGGTCTGCTTCAGACCCAGTCCGGGCTGGTCGAACTTCACGCCGATGACGAACTTGTCGTCGCCACCGCTGCACGCGGTCAAGGACGCCGCCAACGCGGCGGCGGTCATCAGGAGGGCACCAATTCGACGGACACGCATGACAGCCACCTTCAGTGTGTGAGGATCTTGCTGAGGAAATCGCGGGCACGGTCGGTGCCCGGATTCGTGAAGAATTCGTCGGGGGAGTTCTGCTCGACGACGGCGCCGTCGGCCATGAACACCACCCGGTTGGCGGCCCGGCGGGCGAAGCCCATCTCGTGGGTCACGACGAGCATGGTCATGCCGTCTCTGGCCAGCGAGATCATGACGTCGAGCACCTCCTGCACCATCTCGGGGTCGAGGGCGGAGGTGGGCTCGTCGAAGAGGATCATCTTCGGGTCCATGGCCAGGGCGCGGGCGATGGCCACCCGCTGCTGCTGGCCGCCGGAGAGCTGGGCGGGGTACTTCTCCGCCTGCGAGGCGATGCCGACCCGCTCCAGCAGCTCCATGCCGCGCTTCTCGGCCTGATCGCGCGCCATCTTGCGGACCCTGATCGGCCCCAGGGTGACGTTCTCGAGGATCGTCTTGTGGGCGAAGAGGTTGAACGACTGGAACACCATGCCGACCTCGGAGCGCAGCTGGGCCAGCGCGCGGCCCTCGACCGCCAGGCTCTTGCCGTCGAAGGTGATGGTGCCCGAGTCGATGGTCTCCAGCCGGTTGATCACCCGGCAGAGGGTCGACTTCCCGGCCCCCGACGGGCCGATGGCGACCACGACCTCGCCCCGAGCGATGTCGAGGTCGATGTCCTTCAGCACGTGTAGGGCGCCGAAGTGCTTGTTGACGTTCTCAAGTCTGACGAGAGAAGTCGATCCGACGGCTTCTGTCATGGGAGTCAACGTAAAGGGGGCTATATCTCCAAGTCAGCAGCGGAGTTATACCGATCACATCACGACTGTCCTGGTCATCCCGGCTGGTCGGGACATTTTTCCCGAGTCTGACTCATGAGGTTTGGGGCACCTCATCGGTTTGCTGAGGGCATGACCGATAACTACCGGCGCGTCGTCGCCGCGGGCGCGCTGGTCGCCTGGCCCGTCCTGCTCTTCGCCGCCTTCCTCACCTCGCCGCCCGGCGACGAGCACGACCCGGCCGTCTTCGCCTCGATGCCGGGCCAGGTGCAGGTCAGCGGCCTGCTCTTCCTGTACGCCACCCTCGCGATGATCCCCGCGTTCTTCGGCCTGGCCGCGCTCCTCCACCCGAGGGCCCCGGGCCTGGCGAACACGGGCCTGACCCTGGGCCTGTTCGGCGCGGCGGCGGCCTGCACCCTGTTCACCACCGACTTCTACGACCTGGCGCTGGCCCAGACCGTGCCCGCCGAGACGGCCAGGCAGGTCACGGCGGTGGCGAACGAGTTGCCCGGCTTCCTGTTCGGCATGTTGTTCCCCGGCTTCCTCACCCACGTGGGCACGCTGGTGCTGCTCGTCGGCCTGGCGGTGAAGAAGGCCGCCCCGTGGTGGGTGCCGGCGGCGATGGTGGCCGGCATCGTGGTGCCGTTCGTGGTGGCGGGCTCCTCGCCCGCCGTCCAGTCGATCGGGTCGCTGCTGGAACTCGCCGCGCTCGGCTACCTGGCCCGGAGCGTGCTCAGAAGCCCGATTCGCGTGCCCGCATGATCGCCTCGGCGCGGTCGGCGACGTGCAGCTTGGCGAAGATGCTCGACACGTGGTTGCGGACCGTCTTGCCGCTCAGCCCGAGCCGCTCGGCGATCACCGGATTGGTCAGGTGACTCGACATGAGGATCAGGATCTCCCGCTCCCGGGCGGTCAGCTCGGGGAAGCCCTGCTCGCGCCGGGCCAGGCCGGTGAAGTAGCCGGTCAGCCGCGACGCGATGGCCGGGCCGAAGATCGCCTCGCCGCCGTGCACGGCCACGATCGACCGCACCAGCTCGGCCTTCCTGGCCCCCTTCAGCACGTAGCCCCGGGCCCCGGCCCGCAGCGCGGCGAAGACCGAATCGTCGTCGTCGGCCATGCTCAGCACCAGCACCCGGATGTGGGGATGGTCGCGGACCAGCCGTTCGGTCGCGGCCACCCCGCCCATGCCGGGCATCGCCAGGTCCATCAGCACGACGTCGGGCTGCACCCCGCCGACGAGCGCCAGGGCCTGCTCGCCGGTGGACGCCTCGTCGGCGATCGCGATCTCGCGGACCGGCTTGAGCAGCGCCGACAGACCCGCCCGGAACGCGGGGTGGTCGTCGACGAGCAGGACGCGGATCTGGTCCATTCAGGCTCCCATCGGCAGCTGCGCGCGGACGGTGGTGCCGCGCGCAGTGATGACCGCGAAGGACCCGCCCAGTTCGACGGCCCGTTCGCGCAGAGAATTCAGGCCGATGCCCGGTGGGCCCTGAACCCCGCGGCCGTCGTCGACGACTTCGACCAGCAGGTTCTTCCAGGGCACGAGCCGGAGCGTGACGGTGCCGGCGCCGGAGTGGCGGCGGGCGTTGTTGATCGCCTCGACAGCGATATGGTATGCCGCCACCTCGGTGGCCGCCGACAATTCGGGCAGGTCGGCAGGCAGATCGAGACCGACCTGCGGCTCCCCGGGCAGCCCCGCCACATGGGCCCGCAGCGCCCCGAGAAGACCGAGGGTGTCGAGCGCGGGCGGGCGCAGCCCGTCGATGAGGGCCCGCACGTCGGCCGTGGCCGCCTGGGCCGCGCCGATCATCTCCTCCAGCAGATCCTGCGCTCTGGGGTCGTTGACCAGGTCCTGGACCGCCTCCGCCCGCATGGTCAGCGCGGCCAGCGTCGGCCCGAGCCCGTCGTGCAGGTCCCTGCGGAGCCGCCGCCGCTCCTCCTCGCGGGCCACCACCAGGCGCTCGCGCGAGGCCCGCAGGTCGGCGGCCAGCCGCTCGGCGTGCACGACCGAGCCCATCTGCCGGGCCAGGTCCCGCAGCAGCCGCAGGTCGCGGGCGCCGAACTCGCGCTGCCCCGGGCGCGGCGCGAGGGCCAGGTGCCCGACGAGCTCGTTCTGGTACGTCAGCGGCAGCCGCACCAGCCCCGGGTCCCCGGCCTGGCCGGGCAGCTCGACGGCGGCGTGGGGGAGCTTCAGCGCTTCGGCCACCGACGCGGCCGCCGCCTGGGCGTCCGGCCGGGTCTCCAGGCTGCGCCCCAGGTGGGCCAGGGCGGCGTAGGGGTCGTCGCGGCGGCCGTACATGAGCACGTTGACGGCGCGCTGGACGCGGGCCCGGAGCGGCGCGAAGACGAGGGCGACGACCGCGGCGGCGGCCACCGACTGGGGCAGGCCCCGGCTCTCGAAGACCGCGCCCAGATAGCCGACGACCGCGACGTAGCCGCCGGTCACGAACGCGGTGAGGACGGCGTAGACGAGCGTGCGGTTGATGACGAGCTCGACGTCGAACAGTCCGTGCCGCACGATCGCGATGCCGATGGCGGCCAGCACGAGGGTGATCGCGGCGGTCCCGGCGAGCTCCCAGAAGCCGCTGTCGAGCGGCCAGATCACGTTGGGCAGGTCGTCGGTCAGCCCGGCCGTCAGCCGGAGCACGACGACCACGCCGGCGACCGAGAGGGCGTAGACGAGCCACTGGACCTGGGCCCGCTCGATGCGCCGGGCCCGGCGGGCCAGGTCGGCGGCGCCGGCCACGAACAGCAGGGCCGCGACCACGGTGATCGCGGGCTCCACGAAGGCCGCGAGCCCGGCCAGGGCCTCGATCCCGAGGGGGTTGGGCAGCGCGACGCCGTAGCCGAGCTGCTGGTTGGCCCCCGGCGCGAAGGCGCAGGGCAGCGCGGCCAGCACCACGGCGGGCACGACCAGCCTCGGCGCGGGGAGGGGCCGGTCGGGGAAGCAGAAGGGGATCGCGGCCAGCGCCAGGTTGGCCGGCACCCAGAGGAAGTTCTGCGGCCAGGCCAGCAGGGTCAGCTCGGGCCGCCAGAGCGCGAGCTGGCCGCAGAAGTCGAGGGCCGTGAACGAGAGCCCGGCGGTCAGCAGCAGCCCGCCCACGGCGTTGCGGGGCCGGTGCGCCACGATGATCGTGCCGATCAGCACGCAGGCCGCCGCATAGATCAGATGGCTGAGCGCCACCGGCCCGAGCCCGTTGACCAGCCCGAGGACGAGCGCCACGGCCGCCGCCGCGAGCCCGCCCACGCCGACCGCCCACCTCACTGTCATCGCACGTCAGGATATAGACGGAGATGCCCGGACGACGGGGACAGTGTCCTGACAGTGTCCCGGGCTTTTTGGGCTCGCCGGAGCGCCTACGCTTGTCGATTGAGATGACTGCGACAGAGGAGAGCACCCGCACGTACGAAGTACGGACCTACGGGTGCCAGATGAACGTCCACGACTCCGAGCGCCTCTCCGGCCTGCTCGAAGACGCCGGCTACGTGCGCGCGCCCGAGGGCGCGGCCCCCGACGTGATGGTGTTCAACACCTGCGCCGTGCGCGAGAACGCCGACAACCGCCTCTACGGCAACCTCGGTCACCTGCGGCAGGCCGCCCGCGACGGCATGCAGATCGCCGTCGGCGGCTGCCTCGCCCAGAAGGACCAGGGCGAGATCGTGCGCCGCGCCCCGTGGGTCGACGTGGTCTTCGGCACCCACAACATCGGCTCCCTGCCGGTCCTCCTCGAACGCGCCCGCATCGAGCAGGAGTCGCAGGTCGAGCTGGAGGAGTCGCTGACGGTCTTCCCGTCGACCCTCCCGACCAAGCGCGAGTCGGCCTACGCCGCCTGGGTCGCCATCTCGGTGGGCTGCAACAACACCTGCACCTTCTGCATCGTGCCCGCCCTGCGCGGCAAGGAGAAGGACCGCCGTCCCGGCGACATCCTCGGCGAGATCCAGGCCCTGGTCGACCAGGGCGTCATGGAGGTCACCCTCCTCGGGCAGAACGTCAACACCTACGGCGTCGAGTTCGGCGACCGGCTCGCCTTCGGCAAGCTGCTGCGCGCCTGCGGCGACATCGACGGCCTGGAGCGGGTGCGCTTCACCTCGCCCCACCCCGCCGCCTTCACCGACGACGTGATCGCCGCCATGGCCGAGACCCCCAACGTGATGCACCAGCTGCACATGCCGCTCCAGTCGGGCTCCGACCGGATCCTCAAGGCGATGCGCCGCTCCTACCGGGCCGAGAAGTACCTCGGGATCATCTCCCGGGTGCGCGCCGCGATGCCCGACGCCGCCATCTCGACCGACATCATCGTCGGCTTCCCCGGCGAGACCGAAGACGACTTCCAGGCCACCCTCGACGTCGTGCGCGAGTCGCGGTTCGCCAACGCCTTCACCTTCCAGTACTCGATCCGCCCCGGCACCCCCGCCGCGACCATGCCCGACCAGGTGCCCAAAGAGGTCGTCCGCGAGCGGTACGACCGGCTCATCGAGGTCCAGGAGGAGATCGCCTGGGCCGAGAACAAGACCCAGACCGGGCGGGTCGTCGAGGTGCTCATCGCCGAGGGCGAGGGCCGCAAGGACGACGCGACCCGGCGCCTGTCGGGCCGCGCGCCCGACAACCGGCTGGTCCACGTGGCCTGGGCCGACGCCCGGCCCGGCGACGTCGTGACCGCCGAGGTGACCTACGCGGCCCCCCACCACCTGGTGGCCGACACGGTCGTCGGGGTGCGGCGCACCCGCTCGGGCGACGCGTGGGAGGCCCGGCAGGGGCGGCCCGCCGCCGCCAAGGGGGTCGATCTCGGCATGCCGACGATCGGGCGGCCGGCGCCGCTGCCGGTCGTCTCGGGATGTGAGGTCTCCTAGCCGTCGGGCGGCGCGCCGGGAGCGGCCGCTCGGCGCCGGATGCGGCGCTCGCCGGGGGCTGACGGTCGGGGCCAGGGTGGGCGGAGCCGTAACGGAAAGTCGGCCTTTGTCGCCTTCGGTGACACGATCCGAGATGTCGTGATTCTTTCGTGATTCGCGTGCGGCGAATTCGTTACTGGGAATAGTGTGGCACCCGTTCGCTGTGTGACACAGGAAGGTCCCGGATGCCCTCGTTCCGGCAGCGTGGCTGGCTTTTTCTGGTGCCCGCGCTCCTGACCGCCTGCGGGAGCGGGCAGACCGGGGCGTTCGACATGGCCAGCGAGCCTCCCGTGCCGGTCGACTCCTACACGGTGCCGAGCCCGGAGGCCACGCCCCGCCCGCCGAAGCAGAAGCCGACGGTCCGGGTGAAGACCAACAGACCCGCCCGCAAGACGACCAAGGAGCGCGCCGGGGCCGCCCCGGTCGCCGCCACCGCGCCGTCGAACCCGGCGAAGACCGCCGAAGACGAGGTGGTCCGGCTGACCAACGTCGCCCGCCGGGCCGAGGGTTGCGAGCCGCTGCGCATCGACGAACGGCTGCGCCGCGCGGCCCGGCTCCATTCGGCCGACATGGCCGCCCGCGACTACTTCAGCCACGACTCCCTCGACGGCCGCTCGCCGTGGGACCGCATCGAGGCGGCCGGCTACGACTACCCGGCGGCAGAGAACATCGCCCGAGGTCAGACCACTCCGAGGCAGGTCGTGCAGGCGTGGCTCGACAGCCCCGGCCACCGGGCCAACATCGTCAACTGCGACCTGGAGGCCATCGGCGTCGGCCTGAAGCTGGGGGTCGACGGGCCATGGTGGACGCAGGACTTCGGTTACCGCTGATTTGTGCCTATATCGGCATTTATGAGCCTAGATTTCGGCTTTGTGGCTAGGCTGCTGGGCACCCTCAACCCAAGCAGCCTGGAGTCACCCTCATGAACCGCTCCGCGCGAAAGGCGCCACGCGGCAACACCAAGACCATCGCGATCGTCGCCGGCGCGCTGGTCGCGGTCGTCGGCGGCGCCGGCATCGGCCTCGCCCTCAACGGCGACCCGACCTCTCCGGCCCCCGCCCCCGCGGCGACCTCGGCCGCACCTCCGGCGGCCGACTACGCCGACGACGCCGCCGACGTGAACACCCCCGAGGCGGAGTCGCCCCCCGACGACCTGGCGGCCGAAGACGGCGACGCGCCCGCGACCCAGGAGGACGTCCAGGACGACCCGCCCGTCGCCTCCGGCGACACCCCGGCCCAGGAGGAACAGGGCAGCGGCGGGAACAGCGGCCAGGACAGGCCCGCGGCCAAACCCACCAAGAAGCCCGCGACGAAGCCCACCCAGGCACCCCAGGACGACCCCGACGCCATCGACCGCGACGGCGACGCGGGCGCGGTCGAACCGGGCGGACCGATCGGCGGCTACTAAGCCGAAGCACCGAGCCATGGCGAGCCGGTAGAACCGGGCCGTGGAGAGCCGGTCGGCGGGTGTTCAGCTGGAGAACCGGGCCCGTGGCCAGTCGGCGAACCGGGCCATGGCGAGCCGGTAGACCGATATTGGGCCGGAGCGGCGGGCCTGACTGGCTCGTCGGTGGGTATCAGGCGGAGACGGCAGACCGGAGCGGCCAGGCGGGAACGGGCCGATTTCGATTCGCCGGGTCGGCCTTGGCTCCTCTGGAGCCGGGCGGGCTCGCTCGCGGGGGACGTTGGACTGATCAGCGGTGGATACGCTGAGGCGGTGCTCGTCGCCGCTGCCGTGTGCCCGAATCCACCGCTGATCGTTCCCTCCCTCGCCGGGGAGGCCGCGGGGGAGCTCGACGACCTCAGGGCCGCCTGCGCGCAGGCCGTCGCCGTGCTCCTGTCCGCCGCGCCCGACCTCGTCGCGGTCGTCGGCGGAGACGACGCCGCGTGCGTCTACCCGCCTGCCGCCGCCGGGACGTTGCGGCCCTGGGGTGGTGACGTGACCGTCGGGAGCGGGACGCCGGTGCTGCCGCTGTCGCTCACGATCGGGCGGTGGTTGCTGGCCGCCTCCGAGGTGCCGCTCCACCTCGAAACGCTCCGGTACGACACCCCGCCCGCCGACTGCAAGGCCATCGGCGACCGGGTGGGCGGGCTGGCCGGGCGGGTGGCGTTGCTGGTCATGGGCGACGGCTCGGCCCGGCTGACCGAGAAGTCGCCCGGTTACCTGCACCCCGGCGCGGCGGCCTACGCCGAACGTATGGAGGCGGCCCTGCTCGACGGCCGCGCCGCCGCGCTCGACCCCGCCGAGGCGGCCGAGATGTGGGCGGCCGGGCGGGCGGCCTTCCAGACCCTGCCTGGCTGGCCCCTGGCCTCGCTCTACTCGGGCGCGCCCTACGGCGTGGCCTACTACGTCACGGCCGCGAGCCGCGTTTCGGCACCGGCACCCGCATGAGGTCGCGGGCGACCACGATGTCGCCCGAATAGGCCTTCGCGGCCTCCTCGGCGAAGCGGCGCTCGTCGTCGTGGCCGTAGCGTTCGGAGAAGTGGGTCAGCACCAGCTTCCGCACGCCCGCGTCGGCGGCGACCTGCCCGGCCTGGGCGGCGGTGAGGTGGCCGTAGTCGTGGGCCAGCGTCGACTCGGGCGTCAGGAACGTCGACTCGACGACCAGCAGGTCGACGCCGTCGGCCAGTTCGTGCACGTTGTCGCACAACCGGGTGTCCATGACGAACGCCATGCTCTGGCCCCTGCGAGGTTCGCTGACCTGCTCCAGGGTGACCTCGCCGAGGCGGCCCTCCCGCTGGAGTTCGCCCACCTGGGCGCCGCTGACGCCGTACCGGGCGAGTTCGGCGGGGATCATCCGGCGGCCCGACGGCTCGTCGAGCCGGTAGCCGTAGGCGTCGACCGGGTGCGACAGCGGGCGCGCGGTCAGCGTGAGCCCGCCGGAGGGCAGCGTCACGACCTCGCCCTCGACCGGGCACGGCGTGACGACCGAGGTGTCGGCGAAGGCGGTGGCGTGCCGGAGCCGCTGCCAGTAGTCCTCGCCACTGGCCGGGTAGACGGCCCGCACCTCGTGGGGCACCCCGTCGCGGGCGATGCGCTGGATCACGCCGGGCAGGCCCAGGCAGTGGTCGCCGTGGAAGTGGGTGACGCAGATCGTGGTGACGTCGTGGGCGCTGACCCCGGCCAGCCGCATCTGCCGCTGGGTGCCCTCGCCGGGGTCGAAGAGGAAGCCCTGGTCGTCCCAGCGCAGGAAGTAGCCGTTGTGGTTGCGCGACCGCGTCGGCACCGCACTCGACGTGCCGAGGACGATCAGCTCACGGTTGGACATCGCCTCATGGTAGGAGGTCCGGTTCGGTCCGTGGCGGGGGCTATGGTCGGGTGGATGGGGCTGGTTTTCGTGTCGGTGCCGACCGACGTCGGGCATGTCGTGGCGGCCGTGACCGGCGACGGGGTGGTCGCCACCTCGTTCGAGGGCGATCCGGAGTTCCGCGAGCGGGTCCGGGAGCGGATGCGGCCGTTCCCCGACGACGCGGGCGAGCCCGAGACCGAGGAGGTCGGGCGTCAGCTCGCGGCCTACTTCGCGGGGGAGCTGACGGAGTTCACCGTGCCGATCGACTGGCGGCTGATGTCCACGACGCAGCGCAGGGTGCTGGGCCTGCTGTTCGAGACCGTGCCCTACGGCCGGGCCGTCACCTACGGCGATCTGGCGCGCGAGACCGGCATCCCGGCCCGCGCCATCGGGTCGATCATGGGGAGCAACCCGATCCCGATCATCGTGCCGTGCCACCGCGTGGTGGCGAGCGACGGCCTGGGCGGGTTCTCCGGCGGGACCGGCGTCGAGTCGAAGCGCCGGCTGCTGACCATGGAGGGCCACCTGCCGCCGACGCTGTTCTGACCTGCTTGCGAACCACCCGGGCGCCCGCCCCTTCGACTGCGAGAGGCGGGCGGGGCGGAGGAGGCTAGTCCTGCTTGCCGTCGATCTTGTCGGCGGCGTTCCTGGCCGAGCCCGCGGTGCGGTTGATCTGGTCGCGGTACTTGCCCTTGGTCATCTCGTCGGCCTTGCGCGCGGCGGAGTCGATGCCGTTCTTCACGGAATCCTCCACTCTGTCGCGGAAGCCGTCCTGCTCGGTTCCGGGCATGCGCTGGGGTCGAGGAGTCGTCGGGGCGGACTGGGTGTGATGTCCGCCGAACATGTCCTTGACCTTGTCGAAGAACGACATCAGAGTTCCCCCTACTGCTTGCCGTCGATCTTGTCGGCCGCTTCCTTGGCCTTGTCGGCGGCCTTGTCGATCTTGTCGTCGTGGCGGCCGCCGGTCTTGTGGCGGGCGGCCTCGGAGACCTTGTCGACGCCCTTCTTGGCGGCGTCTTCCACCTTGTCGGAGTGTTCGCCGAGCTTGTCCTTGGCCTTGTCGAACATGGACATGTCGTATCCCCCGATCGTGACGCCGTCGGGCGCCACTCGTCCCATTCTTACCCGGGGGCTTGGGACACTGGATGGCGTGGGGCAGCTACCAGTCATCGCCGTCGTGGGGCCCACGGCGGCCGGAAAGTCCGACCTGGCCGTGGAATTGGCGATCCGTCTCGGGGGCGAGGCGGTGAACGCCGACTCCATGCAGCTTTACCGAGGAATGGATATCGGTACGGCCAAGTTGACCATCCCCGAACGAAAAGGTGTCACCCACCATTTGTTCGACATCTGGGGCGTCGAACAGACGGCGAGCGTGGCCGAATACCAGCGGCTCGCCCGTCCCCTGATCGACGGACTGCTGGTCAGAGGGGTCACCCCGGTGATCGTCGGGGGTTCGGGCCTGTACGTCCGGGCGATCCTCGACGACCTGGAGTTCCCCGGCACCGACAGCACGATCAGGGCCCGGCTCGAGGCCGAACTCGCCGAGAAGGGCGTCGCGCCCCTCTACGCGCGGCTCCAGGTCGAAGACCCGGTGGCCGCCGCCGCGATCCTGCCCAGCAACGGGCGCCGGGTGGTGCGCGCCCTGGAGGTCATCGAACTGTCGGGGCGGCCGTTCTCGGCCACCATGCCGTCCTACGAGTCGGTCTACCAGTCCGTCCAGATCGGGCTGAGCATCCCCCGTCCGGTGCTCGACGAGCGGATCGAGCTCCGGGTTCACCGCATGTGGGCGGCCGGTTTCGTGGAAGAGACGCGGAAACTGCACGAGGCCGGCCTGGGCCCGACCGCGTCGCGGGCGCTCGGATACGCCCAGGTGATCAAATACCTCGACGGCGACTGGACCGAGGAGCAGGCCGTCGACGAGACGGTCCGGGCCACGCGGCGCTTCGCGCGCCGTCAGGAGTCGTGGTTCCGCCGCGATCCGCGGGTGGTCTGGTTGCCCCACGACGCCCCGGACCTGCCTGCTCAAGCGATTAGAGTTGTCTCATGCGCTTCGTGAAGGGTCATGGGACCGAGAACGATTTCGTCCTGCTTCCCGACCCCGAGGGGCGTCTCGACCTCCCCGCTCCGCTCGTGGCCCAGATCTGCGACCGCCGGGCCGGAATCGGCGGCGACGGCGTCCTCCACGTGGTCCCGACCAAGCTGGTCCCCGAGGTGGAGTCCCAGGCCCCCGAGGCCGAGTGGTTCATGGACTACCGCAACGCCGACGGCAGCCTGGCCGAGATGTGCGGCAACGGCGTGCGCGTGTTCGCCCGCTACCTGGTCGAGGCCGGTCTGGCCGAGCCGGGCGAGTTCGGCGTGGCGACCCGGGCCGGGGTCCGGCGGGTCCGCCTGGGCGCTTCCGGCGACGTGCGGGTCGACATGGGCCGCCCGGTCGTCTCGGGCGAGAGCCGGACCGTCCTGAACGGCCGCGAATACCGGGGCCTGAAGGTCAGCGTCGGCAACCCCCACCTGGCCTGCGTGATCACCGATCCGGTGACCGAGCTCGACCTGTCGGCCCAGCCGTCCTTCGACCGCCACGACTTCCCCGACGGCGTCAACATCGAGCTGATCAACCCGATCGGCGACCACTCGGTCTCGATGCGCGTCTACGAACGCGGCTCCGGCGAGACCCGCTCCTGCGGCACCGGCGCGGTGGCCACGGCGGTGGCGGCGGCCCACGCGGCGGGGGAGAACGAAGGCGTCTGGTCCGTACGCGTGCTCGGCGGCACCCTGACGATCACCCTCGACGGGCGGACCAGCTATCTGGCGGGCCCGGCCGACCTGGTCGCCGACGGCGACTACCGCGGCTGAGGGGCGCAATCCCCACCTGATCACTGGGTTGCCGAATATTGTTCTGTCTCCCATCCTGGGTGCGCTGTGCAGACCCAGGAGGCGGACACATGTACAAGAAGGCGATCGGGGCGCTCGGGGGCCGGTTCATGATCTCCCGCGAGGTCAAGGCCCTCTGCGACGAGCACGGGCTCGGCCGGTGGGAGATGTACTTCCGGGGCCGCTGCGGCGTCCTCGGCGAGGTCCACCCCGACGTGGTGCTCGCCGCCGCGCCGTTCTTCGAGCCCGGGTTCGTGCGCGCCACGTGGGAGAACGGGCGGTCGCTGCCGGCCGAGAAGGCCGCGGCGCTGTTCGCCGGCGCGTGCGCCGACTGGGGCCGCCGCAACCTCGGCTTCGACGGCGCCGGACGGCTCGCCGACCTCCTCACCAAGGCCACCTCGTCGGCGTCTGCGGCCGCCGCGCCGCTGTTCGCGGGCTGGCGCGCGCTGCCCCTCCCCGACGACGACCCGGGCCGGGCCGCCCACGCCCTCCAGGTGGCGCGGGAACACCGCGGCGGCATGCACGCCGTCGCGGTCGCCGCCGCGCGGCTCGACCTCCTCATGGCGACCATCGTCGGCAGCGACGAGTCGGGCGCGCCGCTCAGCTACCGGAGCACTGCCGAGGTCGCCAGGTTTCTGTCGTGGCCGGAGCCCTATCCCGTACCCGCCGACGACGACCTGGCGAAGCGCGCGCACGCCGAGGAACTCACCGACGCGCTGGTCGCGCCCGCATACGAGGTGCTCACCGACGGCGAGGCGGCCGAGCTCGGCGAACTGCTGCGCGCGGCACAGGCCAACGTGAATTAGTGCGCAGAGCCGTGCGGACGTTTGGGGCAGCCCTGCTGACCTGGCAGACTGGCTGCCCATGGACGTGGACATCTGGTCGTGGGTCGGCGGCACCCAGCGGCAACTGCACGAAGCGGGAAATGTCGGGCTGGCGATGGCGCTGGGCGACGTTCCGGCGCAGGCCCTCGAAGGCCGCTACGGCCAGCTCGACGTCGTGGCCCCGGCGATCGCGCAGCAGGCCGAGGGCATGGAGCAGCCCTGGCTCGAACTGTTCGCCCGTTACTGGCACCTGATCGGCCGCGTCGGCGACCGCGCGAACGGCTCCGTGGCCATCGACGACGCGCGCGAGCTGGTCAGCTTCGCCGCCCGCAGTGACGTCGCCGACTGCCCGGCGGCCCCCGGCGCCGTCGAGGTGCTGGCGATGGCCCAGGCCAACACCGACGGGCCCGGCTACGCCGACGAGCGGCTCGGCTCGCTCGGTCGTGCGTTGCAGACCGTGGGGCCCGACTCGCTCGCCTTCTCGGGGCTCACCACCCAATACGTGCTCGCGCTGCTCGACGCCGGCAAGCAGGCCGAGGCCGTCGCCTACGCCGAGGCCGCCGTCGAGCGGCTGCGCGGCGCCGGCCGCGAGGCCTCCTGGGAGCTCGCCGCCATGTCGGCGCGGGCCCTGCTGGCCACCGGCCGCGCGCAGGACGCGCTCAACGCGCTCCAGGCGGCCGGCGGCTTCAAGCCCGACGACCCGGTGGCCAAGGCCCGCCGCGAGGGCATCCTGCACTCGCGCATCCTCGTCGAGCTCGGCGAGGTCCAGCACGCCGTCGAGTCGCTGCCCGACCTCGACGTCGTCGGCGAGCACCCTCGTGACTGGGTCGAGTGGGCGCAGGTCGTCCACCGGCTGTCGGAGCAGGACGCCATCCAGAACTCCTGGCAGCTCGGCCGGATCGTCCGGCAGTGGATGAGCTACTTCGAGACCATGGGCTCTCCGCGCGCCCGCGTCGACCTGGCGTTCACCGGCGCCCGGCTGGCGCTGCGGCGGCAGGGCGTCTGGCAGGCCCGGTTGCTCGCCGACCTGGCCGAGGCCGCCTCGCGCGAGCTGAAGTCGGCCGAGGGCGTCGCCGAGCGCATCGCCGCGCTGCGCGCCGAGTGCGACGCCGCCGTCGAGCTGCCCGCGCCCGGCCCCGAGGGCGAACTGGTCGCCTACTTCGACGCCGCCGACGGCCGCACCGCCGACCCCGAGCGCTGGGTCGGCTGGCTCTGGCCGCTGTCGGGCAAAGACCTCGAGGCGACCCGCCGCCACACCACCACGCTCGGCTTCCTGGGCTACGCGCCCACCGGCGCCGACGTCTACTGGCAGATGGCGGCCGTGCAGGGCGACCCGGCGAAGGCCGACGTCGAAGACATCGCCTACCTGACCGGCCTCCTCATCGAGGCGGGGCAGGACGAACGCGTCCACGACCTCGCGGCCCGCCTCAAGGCGCCCGCCTCCCACCTGGCGCTGGCCCGGCTCCACCGGGCGCGCGAGCGCTGGGAGGAGACCGCCGACGAGGCCGAGAAGGCCGCCAAGGGCGGCGCCGGCCTCGAGTCGCTGCGCCTGTGGTCGGGCGCGGTGCAGCAGCTCGGCGACAACGTCCGCGCGGCCGAGATCCTCCGCCCGATCATCGACGGCGACGTCGAGGGCGAGGAGGAGGACATCTGGCGCGTCATCGTGCTGGCCACGGCCGCCGAAGACTGGGTGACCGTGCGCAAGGGCGCCGACCGGCTCGGCATGCCGATCCAGTCGACCGAGGGCCCGATCGAAGAGGAGTGGCACCTCATCCGCGCCATCCTCCCGGCGCCCGACGGCAGCCAGCGTGAGGTCCTCGCGGTCCGCACCGGCCCCGCCACCGCCCGGCTGGCGATCCCGCAGCCGCGCGGCATGGAGTACAACGCCGGCGACATCGTCGTCATCGACCCCCGCCCGCTCGAGCCGGTGCCCGAGTCGGAGGAGGAGAAGGAGAACTTCGTCATCCCGTTCGCCGGGGTCACGATGCTCCGTCCCGGCGGCTACACCAGCTGGTTCTTCGACGGCGCGGCGCCGACCGACGAGGAGTGGTCGGAGTTCGACGAGCTGATGGCCGAGCGCGGCTGGCCGATGTGGGTCTACTCCGACAAGAACTACACGGTCACCCACCCCGGCACCGGCGAGCAGCTCCCGGGCGTGTTCGGCTGGATCGCGATCCCGCCGGACGCCGGAGCGACCGAGCTCGACGCCGTGCTCGACGACGTGACCGAGACGTGGGTCCACCCGCTGGCCTGGCTCGACCTGGCCCGCGAGGTCGGCGTCGAGGCCGAGCGCCACGAGCACATCGTGAAGGAGTACGGCCTCTAGAACGTGGCTCGATATCGTGGCGGCCGTGATTCTCGAACGTTTTCGTCTTGACGGGAAAGTCGCGGTCGTCACGGGAGCCTCGTCGGGCCTGGGCGTCGCCTTCGCCCGCGGCCTCGCCGAGGCCGGAGCCGACGTCGCCATCGGCGCGCGCCGCGCCGACCGGCTGGAGGAGACCCGGCGGCTGGTCGAGGAGACCGGCCGCCGCTGCGTCGCCGTGGCCACCGACGTCACCTCACCCGACGACTGCGCGGCGCTGGTCGCCGCCGCGGTCGCCGAACTGGGCGGGGTCGACATCCTGATCAACAACGCGGGCCTCGGCACCGCCGTGCCCGCGATCAGGGAACCGGCCGAGGAGTTCCGCGCGGTCGTCGACGTCAACCTGCACGGGTCGTTCCTGATGGCCCAGGCGTGCGCCCGGGTGATGAAGCCCGGCTCCTCGATCGTGAACATCGGCAGCATCCTGGGCGAGACGACCGGTGGCCTGCCGCAGGCGGCCTACTCGGCCTCCAAGGCCGCCCTGACCGGCCTCACCCGCGACCTGGCCCAGCAGTGGACGGGCCGCAAGGGCATCCGCGTCAACTGCCTCGAACCGGGCTTCTTCGCCTCGGAGATGACGGCCCAGTACCCCGAGGGCTACCTCGACAAGCTGCTCCACCTCCGGGTGCCCGCTGGACGGGTGGGCGAGGCGGAGGAACTGGTCTGCGCGGCCATCTTCCTGGCCTCGGACGCGGGGTCGTACGTGACCGGCGCCGTTCTGCCCGTGGACGGCGGAACCCTGATCACCTGACCGCGAGCCGGACGCCGTCGTGCGAGGGCCATCTCTGTCGATCAAACGCGGGCCGTCGACCTCTTAAAGCCCGAAATTTGGGCATTTGCTATACCTGGGCTGGCGATTTCTTGACCTGGGGGTGGGCGGTGCTGCGCAGAGTGGGCGCCGGGTTCGTGCTGGCGGGGTTACTCGTGTCGGGGTGCGGGGCGATCGAGGCGGCCGCGCCGCCCGGGGATTCGGCGGGCGGGGGGTCGTCGTCCGGGACCAATCCGCTCGACAACCCCGAGGGCACCAAGCCCGGCCTGTCGGCCATCACGTCGAAGGCCGACCTCAAGGAGGCCCGGGAGCTCATCGAGAAGGTCGACACCAAGGGGCGCGGGCCGAAGACCGGCTACGACCGGGACGACTTCGGCTACGCCTGGGCCGACAACGCCGACGGCATCCCGCTCGCCCGCAACGGCTGCGACACCCGCAACGACCTGCTCCAGCGCGACGGCGAGGACGTCGAGTTCCGCAGCGGATCGGACTGCGTGGTGGTGTCGATGACGCTTGACGACCCGTACACGGGAAAGACCATCGACTGGCGCAAGGAGGACGCGGCCGAGGTGCAGATCGACCACGTCATCCCGCTGTCGTACAGCTGGCAGATGGGGTCGTCGCGGTGGAGCGAGGCCGAGCGCAAGCGGCTGGCGAACGATCCGCTCAACCTGCTGCCGGTCGACGGGTCGACGAACGGGTCGAAGAGCGACTCGGGGCCGGCGTCGTGGTTGCCGCCGGTGCGCAAGATCCGGTGCTCCTACGTCGTCAGGTTCGCCCAGGTGGCGCTCAAGTACGACCTGCCGGTCACCACGGCCGACAAGGACATCATGCTGACCCAGTGCGCCTGATCACTTCGCGCCCCGGACCTCCAGCGCGGCCAGCAGCTTGGCGCTCGCGGCGGTGATCTCGGCGACCGCGTCGTTGAAGGCCGCCGCGTTGTGGGCGGCCGGGGCGCGGAAGCCGCTGATCTTGCGGACGTACTGGAGCGCCGCCGCCTCGACGTCGTTGTCGGTCACGTCTTCGGTGAAGGGCGGGCGCAGGGTCTTGATGCTTCGGCACATGCCCTCAACCTAGCTCCGCCCCCCGACATCCTCACCCGGGCCGCGCGCCGAAGACCTCCGCGCCGAAGTCGTCGGCGATCTCGCGCAGGCCCCGGGCCAGGTCGTCGCGGTCGAGGGCGGAGATGCGCTCGGCGGGGCCCGACACCGACATGGCGGCCACCACGCGGGCGCCGTCGGCGACCGGCACGGCGAGGCAGTGCACGCCCGACTCCTCCTCGCCGAGGTCCATCGCGTATCCCCGGGCGGCCACGGCCGACAACTCGGTCATCATGGCCCCGACGGTGGTGATGGTCTGCTCGGTGCGCCGGGGGAGGCCGGTGCGTTCGAAGACCGCCGCCGCGTTGGGGTGGTCGGCCAGCAGGACCTTGCCGACGGCGGTGCTGTGGGGCAGCACCCGGCGGCCCACCTCGGCGAACATGCGCAGCCGCCGGGGGGAGGGGACCTGGGCGACGTACACCACGAAGTCGCCTTCGAGCACGGCCATGTTGGCCGTCTCTCCCGACAGTTCCACCATCTTCGTCAGGTAGGGCTCGGCCCACGAGCCCACCAGCCGTTCGGCCGCGCCGCCGATGCGCACGAGCGCCCCGCCGAGCGCGTATCGCCGGTCGGACTCCTGGCGGACGTACCCGCGCAGGAGGAGGGTCTGGAGCAGGCGGTGGATGGTGCCGTAGGGGAGGCCCGTCCGGGCCGCGATCTCCGACAGGCCCGCCTCGCCGCCGTGGTCGGCCAGGGCTTCGAGCACGTCGAGCGCGCGCTCGACCGACTGGACGCTCACCGCACCGTCCCCAGCCCCCGCAGGGAGGCGTCGAGGACCTGGGCGGTGTGCGCGACGGGGATGGGCGGGCGGCCGAGCCGCCGCATGGCGGTGGTGATCTGCATGGTGCACCCGGGATTGGCGGAGACGAGCAGGTCGGCGCCGGTCTCCTCGACCCGCGCCGCCTTGCGTTCGCCCAGCTCGCGGGCGGGTTCGGGCTGGAAGAGGTTGTACGTCCCGGCCGAGCCGCAGCAGATGGCCGACTCGGGGATCTCGCGCACCTTCAGGTCGGGGATCTGGCCGAGCAGCTCACGCGGCTGCGCGCGCACCCCCTGGGCGTGGGCGAGGTGACAGGCGTCGTGGTAGGCGACGGTCATCGGCAGCGGGTGGCGGTCGGCGACCGGGCCGAGCTCGACCAGGTATTCGGCCAGGTCGCGCACCTTCAGCCGCAGGGCGCGTTCGTGCCAGTCGGGGTCGTCGGCCAGCACGTCGGCGTAGTCCTTCATCGACGACCCGCATCCGGCGGCGTTCACCACGACGGTGTCGACCCCGGCCTTCTCGAAGGTCGCGATGGTCTTCTTGGCGAACGCGCGGGCGTCGTACCCCGAATGCAGGGAGAGCGCGCCGCAGCACCCCTGGCCCCGGGGGATGACCACGTCGCAACCTTCGAGGGCGAGCACCCGGGCGGTCGCCCGGTTCACGTCGGGGAAGAACGCCCCCTGCACGCACCCCGTCAGCAGCCCCACGCGGGCCCGCCGCCGCCCCCGCGCCCGCACGAGGGCGGGCAGCGGCCGGGTGCGCGACCGGGGCGGGGTCAGCTCGGCCAGCGCCCCGAGGGTCGGGTGCACCCGTTCCAGGAACGGCTGCAGCCGCCGGTTGAGCCGGGTGAACGGCTTGATCAGCCGGAGCCGCCGAGGATAGGGGAACAGGGCGAACACCAGCGCCCTGACCGCCCGGTCGCGCGGCGCGCGGGTGTGCTCCCGCTCGACGACCGGGCGGGTGTGCTCGATGAGCCGGTCGTACTGGACCCCCGAAGGGCACGCCGTCACGCACGCCATGCAGCCCAGGCAGGCGTCGAAGTGGCCGGCCATCTCGGGCGACATCGCGACGCCCTCGTTGTGCTGGGCCATCAGGTGGATGCGGCCGCGCGGGGAGTCCATCTCCTCGCCCCACAACACGTACGTCGGGCACGTCGGCAGGCAGAAGCCGCAGTGCACGCAGTCTTTGATCAGCTCTGGGTCCATGTCAGACGCCTCCCGCGAGCCGGCCGGGCGACATGCGCCGCTCGGGGTCGAACCGCTCCTTGACCCGCCGCATCAGCGGCAACGACGGGATCGGGCCCCATCGGTCGCCGGTGAACTCGCCCGCCAGCCCCACCAGGCGGGCGTCGGCGGGCAGCCGCGAGCGCCACGCGTCGAGGTCGGCCGCCCCGGCCGCGAGGTAGACGCCGGTGGCGAGCGAGCCGCGTACCGACACGCCCTCGGGCACGTGGGGCGGCACGTGGCAGCGCAGCGACGCGAGCGGCAGGCCCGGCGGGCGGCCCCACCACGACGGCGCCTCGGCGCGCACCTCGCCGCCGCCGAGCACCTCGCGGGCGGCCTCGGCGCGGTCGCGGGCCGCCGGGCCCTCGAACAGGGCGGCGAGCGTGGTCAGGCCCTCGGCCGGGTGGTCGATCTCGACGGCGCTCGGTTCGAGCTGCGATCGCAGCAGCTCACCGGCGTCCTCCCAGCCCTCGCACTCGAAGGTGAGCCAGCGGCGGTCGGCGGGCAGCGGGTGGAGCCGGAAGGTCGCCTCGGCGATCACGCCCAGGGTGCCGTAGGAGCCGGTGAACAGCTTGCCCAGGTCGTAGCCGGCGACGTTCTTCACGACCTTGCCGCCGGCCCGCGCGATCGTGCCGTCGGAGAGCACGACCGTCACGCCGATCAGCAGGTCGCGGGCGTTGCCGTAGCGGAAGGCGCGCGGGCCCGGCGACGGGGCGGCGAGGGTGCCCCCGATGGTGGCCTCGGGGAAGGGCACGTCGAGCGCCAGCTCCTGCCCGGCCCCGGCCAGCGTCTCGGCCAGCCGGGCCACCGGGATGCCCGCCTGGACGCGGACCACCAGGTCGCCCGCCACGTGTTCGAGCACCTCCCGCATGGCCGACAGGTCGAGCAGCACGTCGAGCCGTTCGGGCGGGTTGGCCCAGCAGAGCTTGGTACGCCCCCCGGCCGGGGTCACGGCCAGGTCGGCGTCGGCGCAGGCCCCGAGCACGACCGAGATCTCCTCGACGCTCTCGGGGAGCGCGACCCAGCGCGGGACCACCCCGCCCACCGCGTCGGCGGGGCCGCCGTCGCGGATCGTCACCCTCGTGTGGCCGAGCATCAGAAGATCTCCCCGGGTGAGCCTTTGCGGACGCGGGGCACCTCGCCGCAGAGCCGCGGGGTCGGGAACACCTTGCCCGGGTTCGACCGGCCGCCGGGGTCGAAGGCGCAGCGCACCCGTTGCATGGTGTCGAGGTCGGCGTCGGTGAACATCCTGGGCATGTAGCGGGCCTTGTCGACGCCCACGCCGTGCTCGCCGGTGATCGAGCCGCCGTGCGTGATGCACAGGTCGAGGATCCGGCCGCTGACCACCTCGGCGCGCTCGCCCTCGCCGGGCGCGGCGTCGTCGAAGAGCACCAGCGGGTGGAGGTTGCCGTCGCCGGCGTGGAAGACGTTGGCGACCCGGATGCCGAACTCCTCCTGGAGCGCGTCGATCCCGGCCAGCACCTCGCCGAGGCAGGTCCGGGGGACCACCCCGTCTTGGACGATGTAGGCGGGGCTGATCCGGCCGACGGCGGCGAAGGCCGACTTGCGGCCCTTCCAGATCTTGGCCCGCTCGTCGGCCGAGGCGGCCACCCGCTGCTCGAAGGAGCCCGTCGCCACGCAGATGGCGATCACCTCGGCCAGCTGGGCCTCGACCTCGGACGCGGGCCCGTCGAGCTCGACGATCAGCACCGCGCCGGCGTCGGCCGGGTAGCCGCAGGCCACGGCCGCCTCCGCGGCCTCGATGGCGAGGGCGTCCATCATCTCGATCGCGGCCGGCACGATGCCCGCGGCGATGATCGACGTCACCGCCTGGCCGCCGGCCTCGATGCCCTCGAAGGCGGCCAGCAGGGTCGTCACCGCCTCGGGCGCGCGCATCAGCCGGACCGTGATCTTGGTGGCGATGCCGAGCGTGCCCTCCGACCCGACGAACGCGCCGAGCAGGTCGTAGCCGAAGTCGTCCTCGGAGATCTCGATGACGTCGCCGTCGGGGGTGACGATCTCCAGTGCTTGTACGTGGTTCACGGTGAACCCGTACTTGAGGCAGTGGGCCCCGCCGGAGTTCTCGGCCACGTTGCCGCCGATCGAGCAGATCTGCTGGCTCGACGGGTCGGGCGCGTAGTAGTAGCCCCGGTCGCGGACCGCCTCGGTGATCGCCAGGTTGGTGACCCCGGGCTCCACGACGGCCTGCCGCCGGTCGAGGTCGACCGACAGGATGCGCCGCATCCGCGAGGTCACGATGAGCACCCCGTCGGAGCGCGGCAGCGCCCCGCCCGACAGGCCCGTGCCGGAGCCGCGCGCCACGAACGGCACGCCGAACTCCGCGCAGACCCGCACCGTCGCCGCGACCTCCTCCGCGGTCTCCGGCAGGACCACGACCATGGGAGTCGCACGATGGTAGGTGAGGCCGTCGCACTCGTAGGTGCGCAGCCGGACCGGGTCGGTGATGACCCGGTCAGGCGGAAAGATCGCTTCGAGCCGGTCGAACACCGTCACGGCATCTGAGAATACGCCGGAAGGGTCAAAAACTCGGCGAAGTCATCGTCAAGAGCGACCTCTTTGAACAGCGCGGTGGCCTGGGCGAACAGGGTCTCGTCCCAGATCGGCTCTGTCTTGATCTTGGCGAGCTCCTCGTCGATGATGCGCTCGACCAGCTCCTTGGTGACCACTTCGCGGGTGTCGGCGAGCTCGATGCCGTTGTGGATCCACTGCCAGATCTGCGACCGGGAGATCTCGGCGGTGGCGGCGTCCTCCATCAGGTTGTGGATGGCCACCGCGCCGCTGCCGCCCATCCAGGCCGCCAGGTAGCGCAGCGCGACGTCGACGTTGTTGCGCAGCCCGGCCTCGGTGATCTCGCCCGGGGTCTTGGAGACCGAGAGCAGGTCTTCGGCCGTCACCGAGACGTCCTCGCGCAGCCGGTCGAGCTGGTTCGGCTTCGAGCCGAGCACGCCGTCGAACACCTCGGCGCAGATCGGCACCAGGTCGGGGTGGGCCACCCACGAGCCGTCGAAGCCGTCGCCCGACTCGCGGGTCTTGTCGGCCCGCACCTTCTCCAGCGCGACCGCGTTCACCTCGGGGTCTCTCCGGGACGGGATGAAGGCGGCCATCCCGCCGATGGCATGGGCGCCGCGCTTGTGGCAGGTCCGCACCAGCAGTTCCGTGTACGCCCGCATGAAGGGCGCCGTCATCGTCACCGTGTTGCGTTCGGGGAGCAGGAACTCGCGCCCGCGCGTGCGGAACTTCTTGATCACGCTGAACAGGTAGTCCCACCGGCCGGCGTTGAGACCGGCGGAGTGGTCGCGCAGTTCGTACAGGATCTCCTCCATCTCGAAGGCCGCCGGGTAGGTCTCGATGAGGACCGTGGCCCGGACGGTGCCCAGGGGGAGGCCGAGCGCGTTCTGGGCGGCGACGAAGACGTCGTTCCAGAGGCGGGCCTCCAGGTGGGACTCGATCTTGGGGAGGTAGAAGTAGGGGCCCTTGCCCTTGGCCAGCAGGCGGCGGGCGTTGTGGAAGAAGTAGAGCGCGAAGTCGAACAGCGAGGCCGAGACCGGGCGGCCGTCGACGGTCAGGTGCTTCTCGTCGAGGTGCCAGCCGCGCGGGCGGACCACGATCGTGGCGAGTTCCTCGTCGGGCCGCAGCGTGTAGGACTTGCCGCCGCTCTCGAAGTCGATCTCGCGGTCGAGCGCCGACCGCAGGTTGAGCTGCCCGGTGACGTTGTTCTCCCAGGTGGGGGAGTTGGCGTCCTCGAAGTCGGCCAGCCACACCTTGGCGCCGGAGTTGAGCGCGTTGATGGTCATCTTGCGGTCGACCGGGCCGGTGATCTCGACGCGGCGGTCCTCCAGGCCGAACGCCGGGGGCGCCACCCGCCAGTCGCCGCGCCTGATCTCCTCGGTTTCGGGAAGGAATCCGAGCATGCCCCCCGCCGACAGTTCTGCCTGGCGGGTCTGGCGGGCGGCCAGGAGGTCGCGGCGGCGGTCGTCGAAGGCCCGGTGGAGTTCGGCGACGAAGGCGAGGGCCTCGGGGGTGAGGATCTCGTCGAACCGGTCGGACATCGGGCCGTGGATCTCAACGCCGTTGGTCATCGCCCACTCTTTTCCATGATGTGGAAATCGTCTTCTATCCAATGGAAGATTATCAGAGGGCGTTTTTGAGGGTCCTCTCAGGGAGCCCTGGGGGCCATCCCCGATGGGAGGGCGGGCCCCGGGCTCCCAGACTGAGGGCATGAGAATGAAGAGCATCGCGGCCGCGGGTCTCCTGGCCGGATCCGCACTGGTCCTGACCGCCTGCGGCGATCTCGACCTCGACTTCGGCCCCCGCAGCCAGGCGGTCGAGAAGTACGACGTCACCGACGCCGTCACCGCCCTGCGCATCCAGAGCGGGTCGGGCGACGTCGTCGTCACCGAGTCGGCCAGGAACGGCATCGCGGTGACCGAGACCCTCCACTACCGGGGCGACAAGCCGACCGACGGGCACGAGGTCGGCAACGGCACCCTGACCCTCGCCTACACCTGCGAGGACTGCTCGATCGACTACGACGTCCAGGTGCCCAAGGGCCTGAACGTCAAGGTCGACACCGGGTCGGGCGAGATCACGCTGCGCGCCCTCAGCGGCCCGGTCGACGTCTCGACCGGCTCGGGCGAGGTCGACGCCAGCGACCTGCTGGCCAAGACGTTCGTCGCCGAGGCGGGCTCGGGCAACGTCGAGGCCAAGTTCGGCGCCGCCCCCGACTCGGTCACCATCGAGACCGGATCGGGCGACGGCATCGCGTGGGTGCCCGGCGGCACCTACCACACCACCCTGCACACCGGCTCGGGCGAGCAGACCCTCCAGGTCGCCAACGACCCGGCCGCCCCCAAGAAGATCGTCATCCAGACCGGTTCCGGTGACAGCAAGGTCATGAAGCTCTAACGAACCGGGTGATTCGAGCGGAACGTCCCCAGGGGGTCGCGCCGGGCCTTGATCCGGCGCAGGCGGGCGTACGTCTCGGCGGGGAAGGCCGCCTCGGCCGGTTCGTCGTGGCCGAGGAAGGTGAACGCCTTGCGGCCCGACGTCCAGGGCGCGAGGGCCCGCGCGATCGCGGCCTGACGCTCCCTGATCGGCCCGGCCAGCTCGGGCCAGGGCAGCATGCCCGCCGCGTGGACCTGGTACTCCTCCGTCAGGTGGCCACAGGCGCCCGCGCCGTCGCGGGCCGTCGCGAGGGCGCCGCCGAGGTGGCGGATCATCACGAACGTGAGCGGGGCGACCGTGCCGGGGCCGGTCGCGGCGAGCAGCGTGGCGGCGGCCCGGTCGTCGAATTCGGTCAGCAGGTGGGAGCTGACCAGCGCGGGGGTGGGGTCGGTCGGCTCCATGCAGATCTCCCCGAGCCGGTCGACCGGCATCATGCCCCGGGTGTCCACGATCGCGCCGGGGATGCGGTCGAAGCGGGCCAGCAGCTCCCGCGCCCGCTCCTCGCCGCCCAGGTAGGTCGCGTCGAGACAGACCGCCGACAGGCCGCGCAGCGGTTCGGGCAGTTCGGGGAACGGGGGCAGCTGCAGCAGGCTGAACCACACGGTCAGCTCGTCGGGGGCCGTACGGGTGACCTCCCGGAAGGCCGCCAGCACCTCGGCGGCGCGGGCGGCCGGCCACATGATCCGGCCGCCGAACACCTCGGGGGCGGGGAACAGGCCGATCTCCACGGCGGTGACGATCGCGTAGTCGCCGCCGCCCCCGCGCAGCGCCCAGAACAGGTCCGGGTCGGTCTCGGCGGTCACCCGCCGGTGCTCGCCCTGGGCGTCCACCAGCTCGAACGCCACCACGCTGTCGGCGGCGAAACCGTGCTTCCGGCCGAACCAGCTCAGCCCGCCCCCGAGCACGAACCCGGTCACGCTGACCGCGCCGGTGCTCCCGGCCAGGCCGGTTAGGCCGTGCTTGGCGGCGGCCGTCAGCACCTCCTGCCACGACGCCCCGGCCTCCACCCGGGCCACCCGCTCCTCCGGGCGCACGTGCACCGCCCGCATCCGGGACGTGCGCAGCAGGATCGCCCCCGCGAACCCCGACGACGGCGCGTGCCCGTTGGGCTGGGTGGCGATCGACAGGCCGTACAGGCTCGCGTGCCGGACCACGGCCGCCACGTCGGCGGCGTCCTCGGCCTCCACGACGGCCAGCACCCGCTGGTCGATCGCGCCGTCCCACGGCTCGCGGGCCCGGTCGAACCCCTCGTCGCCGGCGGCCAGCACGCGGCCCCGGATCACCTGCCGCAAGTCGTCGATCATGATTCCTCCTCGTTCGTCTGGGTCGAGGATCGATCGGGCCGTTTGGGGCTTGGTTGTGAAGGAGTTGGAGGGGAGCTCTAAGAGCTCCTAACAAAATGAGTTGAGTCGGCGCCAGCAGATGAGGGCGCACGCCAGTTTGAGGAAGGCTTCGTGGATGTCCGCGCGGGCTTCCCAGCGGATCCGTAATCGCCGGAATGCGTGCAGCAGGGCGAAGGTCTGCTCGACGACCCAGCGGTGTCTGCCCAGGCCGGAGCCGTGCGGGGTGCCGCGGCGGGCGATCAGCGGGCGGATCTGCAGGGCACGGACCAGGCGGCGGTACTTGTCGTGGTCGTAGCCGCGGTCGGCCAGGACGGCATCAGGTCGTTGCCGGGGCCGGCCGCACTTGCCACGGATCTTGGGGATGGCGTGCAGCAAGGGCAGCAGCTGGGTGACGTCGTTGCGGTTCGCGCCGGTCAGGATCACCGCCAGCGGGACGCCGGTGGCGTCGGTGATCAGGTGGTGCTTGCTTCCGGCCCGTCCTCGATCGACCGGGGACGGTCCGGTCTGCGGCCCCCTTTTAACGCTCTGATTTGGGAGGAGTCCACCGCAGCG
>NZ_BBXF01000010.1:0-69307 GCF_001570585.1 Herbidospora daliensis
CTTCCGGCCCGTCCTCGATCGACCGGGGACGGTCCGGTCTGCGGCCCCCTTTTAACGCTCTGATTTGGGAGGAGTCCACCGCAGCGCGGGACAGGTCCAGGGCATCGACACTCCGGAGCCGATCGAGCAGAACTTCATGCAGCCGCTGCCATATCCCGGCCCGGTTCCATTCGTCCAGGCGCCGCCAGCACGTCATGCCCGACCCATAGCCCAGCTCTTGCGGCAGGTGCTCCCAGGCGATCCCGGTATGCAGCACGAACAAGATGCCCTGCAAGGCCAGCCGGTCATCCAGCCGCTTACGTCCCGGATGCGGGACCCGGCGTTGACGACGGGGCAGCAACGGCTCGATCACCGCCCACAGCTCGTCGTCGACTTCCCACGGCTTGGACTTGGCCACCTGCAACGCCTTCCGCTGGGCTACAGCGAGAGATCAAAGCACAGCGGAAGTCATTCTGTTAGGGCCTCTAAGCCAGGACGGGGAAATTGCTCCGGAAGGTCCCGTGAGGGTCGCGCCGCCGCTTGATCTCCCGCAGCCGGGCCAGCGTGTCGGCCGGGAACGCCGCCGCGGCCTTCTCCCCGGCGGCCAGATAGGTGAACGGCTTGCGGCCGGTCGTGTGGGGCACCAGCGCCCGCGCGATCTCCGCCTGCCGCCGCCGCACCGCCTCGGCCACCGGCGGGGCCGGGGCCACCCCGAGCAGGCCGAGCAGGTAGGGCTCGGCGAGGTGGCCGTGCGCGCCGTGGCCGTCCGACGGCCGCGCGAGGGCCCCGCCCAGCTGCCTGACCTGCACTGACACCATCGGGCCACCCGGCGCGGACAGGATCGTCTCGGCCGCGTCGTCGGGCAGGCCGGTCAGGATCTGGCCCGAGAACAGCGACGCGCCCGGCTCGGTCGGCTCGGCGCAGATCGAGCCCATCTCGTCGGCGCGCAGCGGCCGCCGCGAGTCGATCATCAGGCCGGGGATCGCCGCCAGCCGGTCGGTCAGCGCCCGCCCCTCGGCCTCGCCGCCCAGGAAGGCGAGGTCGAGCACGACCGCCGACAGGCCCCGCACCGGCTCCGGCACCTCGGGGAAGGGCGGGAACTCCAGCAGGGTGAACCACAGGCTGAGCTCGTCGGGCGCCTCCCCGGTCGCCTCGCGGAAGGCCGCCAGCACGTCGGGGGCGTGCCGCGCGGGCCACAACAACCGCCCGCCGAAGATCGACGGCGCCGGGAACAGCTCGATCTCCACGGCCGTGACCAGCGCGAAGTCGCCGCCGCCGCCCCGCAGCGCCCAGAACAGGTCGGGGTCGGAGCCGCCCGTCACCCGGGCCTGCCGCCCCTCGGCGTCGACCACCTCGAACGCCCGCACGCTCGACGCCCCGAACCCGTGCGCGCGGCCGAACCAGCTGAGGCCGCCGCCCAGCAGGAAGCCGGTCGCGCTCACCACCGGGGAGCTGCCGCAGAGCCCGGTCAGGCCGTGCTTGGCCGCCGCGGCCTGCACCTCGCCCCAGCTCGCCCCCGCCTCGACGCGGGCGATCCGGCGGACCGGGTCGACCGCCACGCCCCGCAGCAAGCGGGTGCGCAGCAGCACCTCGCCGTCGAGGCCGCCGGCCGCGCCGTGCCCGTTGGGCTGGGTCGCCACCGTCAGCCCCGCCATCCGCGCGCACCGCACGGCCGCCGCGGCGTCGGCCGCGTCCTCGGGGACCACGACGACGCGGACGCCGCCCTGGTCGACGGCCCGGTTCCAGGGCAGCCTGGCCGTCTCGAAACTCTCGTCTCCGGGCACCAGCACCTGGCCCCGGATCGCACCGCTGAAGTTCTCCATGGCCCCACCGTGGCCGCGCCGATTTGCGGCCCGGCTGGGGGTGACTAGTGGCCCACTAGTGGTCGTACTGTGACGACCATGGACGTTCGCCTCTTCGGCCCCATGGAGGTGCGGGACGCCGACGGACGTCAGGTCGAGCTCGGCACCCCGAAACAGCGGGCCGTGCTCGCCATGCTGGCGATCGACCCCGGCCGGGTGGTCTCCCTCGACCGGCTGATCGACGAACTGTGGTCGGGCGAGGCCCCATCGAGCGCGACCGGAACGCTCCAGGCGTACGTCTCGCAGCTCCGGCGGGCGCTCGAACCCGGCCGGGCGCCGCGCACCCCGCCCCGCGTCCTGCTGACCCGCGAGCCCGGCTACCTGCTGGCGGTCGCGCCGGGCCAGGTCGACCTGGCCCGGTTCCGGGCGCTGGCCGACGACGGGCGGCGCGTCCTGGCCCAGGGGGAGCACGTCCGCGCGCTCCAGGTCCTCGACCAGGCGCTGGCCGTGTGGCGGGGCCGGCCGCTCGACGAGTTCGCCGCCTATCCCTTCGCCCAGCCGGTGGTCGCCGAACTGGGCGACCTGTGGGTGTCGGTCGCCGAAGACCGGTTCGAGGCCCGGCTGGCCCTCGGCGAGATCGGCTCGTGCGTGCCGGGCCTGGAGGCGCTCGTCCACGACCACCCCTATCGCGAGCGGATGTGGGGGCTGCTGGTGCTGGCCCTCTACCGGGCCGGCCGCCAGGCCGACGCGCTCGCGGCGCTGCGCCAGGTCAGGGCCGTCCTCGACCGCGAACTCGGCATCGAACCCGGCCCCGATCTGCGCAGGCTCGAACAGGCGGTGTTCGGCCAGTCGGCCGGTCTCGACCTGCCCCCGGCCGCCGCCGCCGTCGCGCCGCCGCCGCCCGCGCCGCCGGTCGCGGGGGAGCGGCTGATCGCCCGGTCGGAGCAGCTGGCCCTGATCGACGAGCGGTTGTCGGCGGTCCGGCGCGGCCGGGGCGGCGTGCTGATCGTCACCGGGGAGGCCGGGGTCGGCAAGACCCGGCTCGCCCGCGCCGCCGCCGAGGAGGCCGAGGCCCGCGGGCTCGCGGTCGGCTGGGGACGCTGCGCCGAGGACACCGGCGCGCCCGCCTTCTGGCCCTGGCTCCAGGTGCTCCGCGACCTCGGCCGCGACACCGCGCGCTCCCTGCTCACCGGCGACGAGGCGCTGGCCGGCGACCCCGGCGCGGCCCTGTTCGAACTGCACGCCCGGGTGGTCGACGACCTGACCGGCGGGCCGGTGCCCGCCCTGGTCGTGCTCGACGACCTCCACTGGGCCGACGCCGCCTCGCTGCGGCTGCTCCAGTTCGCCGCCGGGGAGCTGGCGCGGCGGCCCGTGCTGGTGCTGGTCACCCTCCGGCCCGACCCCGGCGACCTGCTGCGCGACGCCCTCGGCGCGGTGAGCCGCGAGCTCGGCGCCGACCGGGTGCCGCTGCGGCCCTTCACCGCCGCCGAGGTCTCCCTCTACCTGCGCCGCCGCGACCTCGACGACCCCGCGCTGGCCGGGCTGCTCCACGAACGCACCGGCGGCAACCCCTTCTACCTGGGCGAACTGCTGCGCCTGCTCGACTCGGAACACCGGCTCGGCACGGCCGCAGAAGGGGTGCCCGACGGCGTGCGCGAGGTCATCGGGCGGCGGGTGGCCCGGCTGCCGGAGACCACGCAGGAGGTGCTGCGCGCCGCCGCCGTGCTGGGCCGCGAGGCCGAGGTCGACGTGCTCGAACGGGTCACCGGTTCCGACGCCGAACAGGTGATGTCCCGCCTCGAACCGGCCGTCGGCACCGGCCTGCTCGTCGAGTCGGGCGACGGCTACCGGTTCTCCCACGCGCTCGTCCGCGACGCCCTCTACGCGGGGTTGCCCCGGCTGGCCCGCGCCCGGCTGCACCTGCGCGCCGCCCGCGCGCTGGAGGGCCTGCCCTCGGTCGAGGTCTCCACCCTGGCCCACCACTTCGGCCTGGCCGCCCGCGTCGGCGGCGCCGCCAAGGCGGTCGACCACGCGGTGGCGGCGGCCCGCCAGTCGGCCGCCCGGCACGCCTACGACGAGGCCGCCGCCTTCTGGGCCCGCGCCCTCGCCGCCCTCGGCCCCGGCGACCAGGCCCGCCGCTGCGACCTCCTCATCGAGCACGGCCAGGCGCTGCGGGCCGTCGGCGACCCCGAGGGGGCGCGGGTCGCCCTGGTCGAGGCCGTCGGGCTGGCCGCCGACCTGGGCGACCGGGCGGCGCTGATCCGCGCGGTGTCGGTCTTCTCCGACCCCACCGTCTGGAACTGGCAACCCTACGGCTGGGTCGACGACCGCCTCGTCGGCGTGCTCGACGGGCTGCTGCGCGAGCCGCTCGGCACCGCCGAACGGGCCGCCGTGCTGGGTGTGCTGGGCCTCGAACTCGGCTACTCGCCCCGCCGCGCCGAAGGCGAGGCCATGGCCGCCGAGGCCATCGAGCTCGCCCGCCTGACCGGCGACGACGACCTGCGCGTCCGCACCATCAACGGCTACCTGGTGATCGCCGACCTGACCGGCCGGGAGGCCGAGCGCACCGCCGTCACCGACGAGATGCTCGCCATCCCCGGCCTGCCCGCCCGCACCGAGATCGTCGCCCGGGTCTTCCGCATGTCCAACCTGCTGCGCGGCGGCCGGCTGGCCGAATGGGACCGGGAACTGGCCCGCTGCCGCCACCTGCTCACCGAGGCCCGGCGGCCCGAGCTCACCGCGATGGTGCTCAACGCCGAATCGGCCATGCGGGTGCTGCGCGGCGAGTGGGACGAGGCCGAACGCCTCGCCGGGGAGTTCGGCGGCCTGCTCGGCGCCACGACCATGTGGGGCCGCGACTACCCCCGCCTCGTCACCGTGTTCGTCTCGCGCCGCGCCCAGGGGCGCACCGCCGAGATCCTCCCCGAACTGGTCGCGTACGCCGCCCGTCCCGAGATGATCCCCCTGCGCCCCGCCGCGATCCTGGCCACCCTCGACGTCGGCGACCTCGGCGGCGCCCGCCGCATGGTCGCCGAATGGGGCACCGACATCCCCGACAACTGGAGCACGGGCTTCCTCACGGTGCTCTGGGCCGAGATCTCCTGCCTGCTCGCGACCCCCGACCCCGGGGCGTTGTACGCCAGGCTCAGGCCGTACAGCGAAAGGATCGTGGTGAGCGGGACCGGCACGGCCGCGCTCGGCAGCACCCACCTCCCGCTCGCCCGGCTGGCCCGCGCCATGGGCGATCCCGCCCTCGCCCGGCGGCACGCCGAGGCCGCCCTCACCCTGCACGAACGCCTCGGTCTGACCCACTGGGCGGCGGAGAGCCGCCGGATCCTCACTGAGCTGGGGGCTTAACGTGATGCGCGGGATTCCCGTGTCGTGCCACCATCGATGGGAAGACACGGTGGTGTCGCATTGTTGTCAGGAGAAATGACGTATATGCCTAACGAGCCAGAAGACATCGGCGATTACGAACTCGAAGAGCGTCAGGCGCTACGGCGGGTCGCGGGTCTTTCGACGGAGCTCGAAGATGTCACCGAAGTCGAATACCGGCAGCTCCGCCTCGAAAGGGTCGTCCTGATCGGGGTGTGGACCAGCGGCACCTCCTTCGACGCGGAGAACTCCCTCCAGGAACTCAAGCTGCTGGCCGAGACGGCCGGCTCCGAGGTCCTCGAAGGCCTGATCCAGCGGCGCGACCGGCCCGACCCGGCCACCTACATCGGTTCGGGCAAGGCCATCGAGCTGCGCGACATCGTCGCCTCGACCGGCGCCGACACCGTGATCTGCGACGGTGAACTGACCCCCGGTCAGCTGCGCCAGCTCGAAGAAGTGGTGAAGGTCAAGGTCATCGACCGCACCGCGCTGATCCTCGACATCTTCGCCCAGCACGCCAAGAGCCGCGAGGGCAAGGCCCAGGTCGAACTGGCCCAGCTCTCCTACCTGCTGCCGCGCCTGCGCGGCTGGGGTGGCAATCTGTCCCGCCAGGTCGGCGGACGGGCGGCCGGCGGCGTCGGCATCGGCGGCCGCGGCCCCGGTGAGACGAAGATCGAGCTCGACCGCCGCCGCATCCGCGAGCGCATGGCCAAGCTGCGCCGCCAGATCAAGGAGATGTCCACCGCCCGCGACACCAAGCGCCACACGCGCCGCCGTCGCGAGGTGCCCGCCGTGGCGATCGCCGGTTACACCAACGCCGGCAAGTCGTCGCTGCTCAACCGCCTGACCGGCGCGGGCGTGCTGGTCGAGGACGCGCTGTTCGCCACCCTCGACCCGACCGTGCGCCGCGCGCGCACCCCCGAAGGCCGCCTGTTCACGCTGGCCGACACGGTCGGCTTCGTGCGCCACCTGCCCCACCAGCTGGTCGAGGCGTTCCGCTCGACGCTGGAGGAGGTCGGCGACGCCGACCTGATCCTCCACGTGGTCGACGGCTCCCACCCCGACCCCGAGTCGCAGCTGGCCGCCGTGCGCGAGGTCTTCGGCGAGATCGAGGGCGCCCGCGACATCCCCGAGATCGTCGTGATCAACAAGGCCGACGCCGCCAGCCGCGAGGTCATCGACCGGCTGACGATGCGCGAGCGCCACAGCATCGTGGTCAGCGCCCGCACCGGCCAGGGCATCACCGAGCTGATGGACCTGATCGAGCAGGAGCTGCCCCACCTCGACCACGAGGTCCACGTGCTGATCCCCTACGACCGGGGCGACCTGGTCGCGCGGGCCCACAAGGAGGGCGAGGTGCTGTCGGTCGACCACACCGGCGACGGCACGGTCCTGCACGCCCGGGTCCCGTCGACCCTGCACCACGAGCTGGACAGGGTGGCCAAGCCGGTGGAAACCGTCTAATTTCGTACCTTTTCCGTAAAGCGGCAGGAAAGCGGCGGTAGCTAGCATGCATCGCCGTTGGTACGATATGGCGAACCTCACGGCGAATTTCGCCGTGAGGGCTGTTACGCGTGGGGGACGCGCGCATAACCGGGCCCTACCTGGGGGAATGGGCTCGGGCGTGACAGGAGAGCAGGACGGGCCAACCGGATGCCCAGGAGGCGAACCGGCGTTCTTCTCAATAACCCTGTACAGCGAGGCGACCTGTGAAATAACGTAACTGGACTGAAATCGCCGAGGCGATCCCCGGCGATCGGTCCATCGCACAACCCGGTGCGCGATGAGAGCAGGAGACCCCCCAATGACGTCCGGACACGGAGCGGACCCGGCGGGTCCACCGGTGGTGACGACATTGGCGTCCTCATTGGTGGTGGTCGGATGACCGTTAGGCTGCTCACGAACATCGGCCGCCTCTGGACCGGCCACGATGTCTGCAGCAACGCCTCGATTCTCGTCCACAACGACCGCATCGCCTGGGTCGGCCGCGCGGCCGACCTGCCGCAGTCGGTCCCCGGCGTCGTCGACGACATCACCGACGTCGACCACGTGGAGAACCTGGGCGGCGCCCTGGTGACCCCGGGCCTCATCGACGCCCACACCCATCCCGTGTACGCCGGCAACCGCTACGCGGAACTGGCGATGCGCTCGGGCGGCTCGACCGCTTCGGCCATCACCGCCGCGGGCGGCGGCATCGGCTCCACCGTCACGGTGACCCGCGGCACCGACCCCTGGACGTTGTGCAACGGCGTCCGCGAACGCCTCCGCGAGTGGCTGCTCAGCGGCACCACGACCGTCGAGGCGAAGACCGGCTACCACCTCACGCGCGACGGCGAACTCGCCGACGTGCGCCTTCTCCGCGAACTGGAGAAGGAGCCGATGATGCCGCGCGTCCACGTCACCTTCATGGCCGCCCACGTCGTCCCGCCGGAGTACTTCGGCCGCCAGCGCGACTACGTCGAGGCCGTCGCCGCCTGGTGCGCCGACGCCGCGGCCGCCGGCGCCGACTCGGTCGACGTCTACTGCGACGACGGCCACTTCTCGACCGAAGAGGCCCGCTGGGTCCTCGCGTCGGGCCGCAACGTCGGCCTGCTGCCCCGCGTCCACGCCGGCGCCTACGCCAAGCGCGGCGCCGTCCAGCTCGCCGCCGAGATGGGCTGCGCGTCGGCCGACCTGCTCCACCACGTGACCGACGAGGACATCGCGCTGATGGCCCGCTACGGCGTGCCCGCGGTCGTCTGCCCCGGCACCGCCCTCCAGCAGGGTTCGCTCCCGCCGGTCCGCCGCCTGCTCTCCCAGCACGTGCCGGTGGCCCTCGGCAGCGACCACAACCCCGGCCACTGCGGCATCACCTCGATGAGCCTGGTCATCAGCCTGGCCGTGGCCGCCTTCGGCATGAGCGTCGGCGACGCCCTCCGCGCCGCGACTTTGGGCGGCGCCCAGGTCCTCGGCGCCCCCGACCGCGGCATCCTCGCCCCCGGACGCCTGGCCGACATCGTGCAGTGGGACGCCGACCACGAAGGCGCCTTCGCCTGGGCCTTCGGCCTGAAGCCCCGCCGCGTCTGGCGCGGCGGCACGCCCGTGCAGTAGATGACGGTCGCCGTCGTCACCGACTCGACCGCCTACCTGCCTCCAGAGGAGGTCTCGCGGTACGGGATCAGGGTTGTCCCGGTGACCGTGGTCGTCGGCGGCCGTGAGTTCCTCGACGGCGCCCAGATCTCGGCCTCGGCGGTGTTGCGGGAGTCGGCGGTGACGACTTCACGGCCCTCTCCCGAGCGGTTCCTGGAGGTGTACGAGGCCGCGGCTCTTGACGGGGCTGACGGGGTGGTGTCGGTGCACCTGTCGGGGGCGATGTCGGGGACCGTGGAGGCGGCCCGGCTCGCCGCTTCCTCCGCCTCGTTGCCCGTCGAGGTGGTGGACAGCCGGTCGGTGGGGATGGGGCTGGGATTCGCGGTTTCCGCCGCCGCCTTTTCCGCTTCTCTTGGGGAGCCGCTTTCTGCTGTCGCTCTCGCTGCTCGGCGGTGTGCCGGGGGGACCTTTTCGTTCTTTTACGTGGATACGTTGGAGTATCTGCGGCGGAGTGGGCGGATTTCCGCTGCTGCCGGGCTGATTGGGAGTGCGCTGGCTGTGAAGCCGCTGTTGCATGTCAGCGGGGGGAGCGTTTCGGTTCTGGAGAAGGTGCGGACTGCTTCCCGGGCGCTTTCCCGGCTGGAGGACCTGGCTGTGGTGGCCGCTGGGGATGAGGGTGTGAATCTGGGAGTGCAGCATCTGGGGGCCGGGGAGCGGGCTGCCCGGCTGGTCGAGAGGTTGCGCTCGCGGGTGCCCAAGGTGGGGGCGGTCTGGGTGGGGGAGATCGGGGCGGCGATCGGGGTGCACACGGGGCCCGGCGTGGTGGGGGTCACGGTTTCGCCGGCCTGAAGCGACGGCGCTGTCTCCACTCACAGAGAGAGCGGCGGCGACCGCAGGCTCTGCCTGACGGTACGCCGACCGCGCCGTCTCTCTTGATTCGGGGGAAGCGCCGCCGACGGACAGCGAGCTCCACGTGGAGGCCCGGCGCTGGTCAGCTCTCCTCGGGCTGAACGAAGGCCACGTTCTCGGTCTCCACGACGGTCGCCTCGCGCCCGGGGGCGGTCTGGAACTTCCAGTACAGGTTCGTGTGGGCGATGACCTGGTCGACAGGTGGGGCGCCGTAGGCGGTGAGATCCTCGGTCGTGTGGGCGTCGCCGACGAGGGTGACGTCGTAGCCGCGGGCGAGGGCGCCGTGCAGGGTCGAACGGATGCACGCGTCGGTCTGGGCGCCGGTGACGACCAGGCGGCCCACACCACGCTCGGCGAGCACGGTTTCGAGGTCGGTGTCCTCGAACGAGTCGCCGTAGAGCTTGTGGACGAGGGGCTCGGGGTCTTCCCTGGTCAGTTCGGGGACATACTGCCAGTTGTCGCTGCCGTATTTGAGACCGTCGTCCGAGTGCTGGACCCAGACGACCGGGACCTTCTCCGAGCGGGCCTTGTCGACCAGGGTGTTGATGTTGGCGACGACCTCGTCGCGGCGGAGTGCGCCCTCGACCACTCCGTTCTGCACGTCGATGACGAGCAGTGCGGTGTTGGGGCGGTTGGACAGGGTCGTCATGTGACCTCCTGGTGCTCCGTGTCAACGGGGTCGCGCACACGGTAGGGGTGGGCCGACGGAGTCTGGCCAGAGCCTCGGGCCGTCGGCTTCGTGCCCGTCCACACTAGGACGGGGCACCGACAAAACCTGATGCGGCGGAGTGGCGTGCGACGGGCCGCGGCCGTGGACTTGCGCGGCGAACTTATCGGCAACCACCCTGCCCTCGGTCCTGCTGTCGGTCTGCTGTCGGTCCTGCCTCCGGTCCTGCCCTTGGTCCTGAGCGCGGTGCGGTGCAGTTTGAGCGCGGTTTGAGCACACGAATCTAAGCGGCGGGTCTGGGCGGCAGGTCTGAGCGCGGCGCGGTGCGGTCCTGAGCACGGCCTGAGCGTGGGCTTGAGCGCCGGTCTGAGCGGAGGGGTTAAGCACAAGGGTGTAGCGCAGGTCTGAGCGGCGGGTCCTTGCGGCGGGTTTGAGCATGGCGCGGTGCAGTCTGGGCGCGATCTGAGCGAGGGGTTGAGCTTGTCGAGCCTCGGACTGGTTCTCAAGTGGCCCGGACTTCAGCCTGAACTAGAGCCCGGGTTCTGAGCGCAGGTCCGAACGCAGAGGTGGAGCGCAGGTCTGAGCGGCGGATCTCAGCGGCGAATCTGAGCGCGGTGTGGTGCAGTTTTGAGCCCGGTCTGCGTGCGGTCCCGAGCACGGTCTGAGCTCGGGTTCTGAGCGCAGTGGTGGAGCGCAGGTCTCAGCGGTAAGTCCGGGCGGCAAGTGTGAGCGCGGTGCGTGGTAGCCCTGACGCGGGTCTGAGCGCGGGTCTGAGCGCGGGTCTGAGCGCGGGTCTGAGCGCGGGTCTGAGCGCGGGTCTGAGCGCGGGTCTGAGCGCGGGTCTGAGCGCGGGTCTGAGCGCGGGGGGTGAGCTGATCGAGCCTCGGCCCGGTTCTCGAGGTGGCCTTGGACTTGAGCGCGGACTTGAGCGCGGCATTCAGGTCGGATTGGCGTGGCCCTGGTTGAGCTCGGGTTGGCTCGGCTAGAGCCTTGGGCGTTCGCGAAAGTTCGTCAGCGCGTCGATATGCGGGATGTGCGGCCGACTACAGCGTGGATGCGCATGTGAGGCGGAATCTGTATGCGGCGACCGGGGGTTAAGCCGTTCTTGCGTGGAATCACAGGTGTGACGAACTCCGGCGAAAAGGTGCTGTTTGCTGTTGATTCCGGCTTTTGTTCTTCGCGGGTTATCCACAGGATTGTGTTCTGGGTCAGCGGGATCATCGCGCGAGGCTTTACCTTCTCCGGGTGCGTAGCAGGGAGCGGGAAAGTCGCCAAGCCGTGGCGCAGGCGCGGCTGAATCAGATCGTCGAGCGGCCGCCGCCATCATTCGGGGCGGCCCACCCTCAACCGAAGTATCCGGTGCAGTCAGGTTCCCAGCCGGCGAGCCCGGCAGGTCCCAGAGGGCGCGACCCATACAAGGCCGATCCCTCGCCAGATCTTCGGGATGACGCGTTTTCTTCTTTCGACGCTTCGCTCGACCAGTTCGGCGACCCGCATGCGTCAGGGGCGGGGCAAACGCAGCCGAGGTACCCGGTGCAGTCGGGATCCGTGCCCGCGAGAGCGGCTGACCCCTATCGCGCCGAGCCGTCCCCAGGCCCACAGGAGCGGGCGCCTCTCCTGCCCGGTGCGCCGCCCAACCGCGCCGGTGAGCCCCCTCCGTTGAGGGCCGATCGGGTGCAGGCGAAGTACCCGGTGCACTCGGATCCCCGCCCGGCGGCACGGTCGGCACGGCCCAGGGGGCGTGACCCCCTTCTGGCCGAGTCTGACTTCCAGCACGGTGCTCCCATGTCACCCGGTGGCGTGCCGCCCTCGTTCGGGAAGGCGCCGCCTCTGCCCAGGTGGCCGCTTCTCGACGAAGCCGAGTTGGCCGAGGAGCTCGACGGTCCGCTCGATCCGGGGCGGCGGGGCATCAAGGGGCTGATCGTGGTGGGGATCGTGGCGGCGCTGGTCGCCGTGGCCATCGCGATCTGGACTCGTCCACGTGAGGAACCGCTCGCACCGCCCACCCCGGTGGCCGGGTCGTCGGTCGCGCCCAGTCCTGCGCAGTCGGCCGCCGCCGGCGAGGTGACGGTCTATGTGACGGGCAAGGTGAAGCGTCCTGGTGTGATCGCGTTGCCGCTGGGGTCGCGCGTGGTCGACGCGATCATGGCGGCGGGTGGGCTCAAGAAGGGGGCCGAGCCGGGCGGGATCAACCTCGCCCGCCGGGTGATCGACGGGGAGCAGATCGCGGTGGGGGAACCCGGCATGGCCGCTCCGCCGCCCGGCGTCGCCGAATCCGGGGTGGTCAGCCTCAACTCGGCCACCGTCGACCAACTCGATGAATTGCCCGGTGTGGGGGAGGTGCTGGCGCAGCGGATCGTCGAGTTCCGCGACGCCAATGGGGGATTCCAGAGCATCGAGCAACTACGCGAGGTCGAAGGAATCGGCGAAGCCAAGTTCGCCGATCTGAAGGACCAGGTCACGCTGTGACACCTCATACCGAGCCCATGCATCCGAAAGCGGTCATCCACCGGCTGCCGGTGACATGCCGCCTGCTCGGTCCTGCAAGACCGGAATCGACGCAGGGCGCGTCGCCCGCCACCCGGCCATAAGAGGTCTTGATGAAGGGAGGTCATTCGTGAGTATCCGGCTCAACGGCACCGGCGGGCGGCGATCGGGTGCCTCCCATTTGCGCGACCGGTTCTCGCAGGAGGTCGGCCACAAGTGAGCCGACGCGGAAGCTTGCAAGACAACCTCAAAGCGCGCATCCAGCAACGAGCCGACCGCTACCGCCCCCAACGTCCACGAGACGAAGAACCCCTCGCCCCGCCCGCCAACGTCTGGCGAGGCCACTCCGTCGAGCTCGTCGTCCCGGTCGTGGTGGCCTGGCTCGCGGCCCTTCTCCTCATCGGCCTGCCCACCTGGGCCTCTGTTATCTCTGCCGGAATCTTCGCCCTCCTCGCACTCTCCAGAAGGCGCATCCTCGTAGCGGTGGCCATCGCCGGATGCGCCGTCTCGATAGTGGTCGCCCTCAAAGTCCACGCCGTCACCTCAGGCCCACTCGCGGAACTGGCCAAGAAGAACGCCACCGTCTCAGCCGAGCTCGTCATCGCCGCCGACCCCAGAACCAAGGGCGATCTCGTCTTCGTCGAAGCCCGCCTGATCGCCGTCGATCGCCTCAAACTCGACGCCCCCGTCCTGGTCTTCGCCCGGGGCGACACCTGGCGCACCCTGCTCCCCAGCCACCACGTCAAAGTCTCCGGCCGCCTCGGCGTGGCAGAGCCGGGAGAACTGCTGGCGGCCGTCTTCATGGCCAGAGGCGACCCGATCGTCCTCGCCGCACCGTCGACCCCGCACGGCCTGGCGGGTGCCATCAGAGCAGGGCTGAGAGAAGCCAGCTCCGTCTTGGCCCCGGCCGAACGCGGACTCCTCCCCGGCCTCGTCGTGGGCGACACCACCGACCTCAGCGAAGACGTCAAGGCCGACTTCAAAACCGCCGGCCTCTCGCACCTCACGGCGGTGAGCGGCGCCAACCTCGCCATCATCGGCGGCGCCGTCCTGCTGATCGCGCGGGCCGTAGGGTTCACGCTCGTCTGGCGGGCCGTGCTCGTCGTGGTCGCCATGGTCGCGTTCGCGTTCGTCGCCCGGTTCTCGCCGAGTGTGCTGCGGGCCCTTGTCATGGGCACCGTGGCCGCGCTCGCCCTGGGCGCGGGCAGACAGAAGGACGGCGTGTCCGCCCTGTCCGTCGCCGCCCTGCTGTTGTTGCTGTTCAACCCCGGCCTCGCCCGGGAGTACGGCTTCGCCCTCTCGGTCGCGGCCACCGCCGGGATCATCCTCCTGGCCCCCTACTGGCGCGACCGCATGGCCACCCGGATGCCCCTCTGGTGCGCCGAGGCCATCGCGGTGCCGGCGGCGGCGCAGGTCGCCGTCACGCCCATCCTGGTGCTCATGTCGGGCGAGATCGGGCTCGTCGCCATCCCCGCCAACCTGCTCGCCGGTCCGGCCGTCGCGCCGGCCACCATCGTCGGGTTCGTCGCCGCGATCACCGCCCCGATCAGCATGGACCTCGCCCAGCTGGTCACCCGGCCCGCCGGGCTGGCCGTCGGGTGGATCATCCTGGTCGCCGACCGGGCGGCGGACGTACCGGCCGCGACCATCGGGTGGCCCGGTGGTCTGCTGGGGGTGGCGCTGCTCGTACCGACCGGGATCGCCCTCTGGCATCGGGGGGCCAGGCGGGTCGGGCTCGCCGTCGCGGGCGGGGTGCTGGTGGCGACGCTCGTGGCGGGGCCGGTGGTGTCCGGTTGGCCGCCCAGTGGGTGGCTCATGGTGATGTGCGACGTCGGCCAGGGGGATGCGATCGTCCTGAGCGCCGGTGACGGGAAGGGGGTCGTCGTCGACACCGGGCCCGAGCCCGATCTCGTGGACGCCTGCCTCGACCGCCTGAACGTCGACGCGGTGCCGCTGCTGGTGCTGACCCACCCGCACGCCGACCACACCGGCGGGCTCACCGGGGTGTTGCGCGACCGGCGGGTCGGCGCGGTCGTGGTCAGCCCGAAGCGGGTGGTCAGCCCGGAACTGGCGGCGCGGCGCATCCCCGAATGGGTCGTCACGCCCGGCACCACCTGGCGGTTCGGCGATCTGGTCCTCACCGTGATCGCGCCCGCGCCCGACGCGCCCTCTAAAGGCGCCGGTGAAGGGTCGGTGCTGAACAACGCCAGTGTGGTGCTGCACGCCAAGTGGCCGGGCACCTCCGCGCTGCTCGCGGGCGACCTGGAGACCGAGGCCGAGTCCGCTCTTGTACGCACCCTCCCGCAGGCCGACATCCTGAAGGTCCCCCACCACGGGAGTGCGAGACAGGACCCGGCCTTCCTCGCCGCCGCCCGTTCCCGGCTGGCCCTGATCAGTGTCGGCGTGGGGAACGACTACGGCCACCCCGCCGACTCGACCCTCGCCACGCTGACCATGCTCGGCACCCGGATCCACCGCACCGACGTCCAAGGAGACCTCGCGGTCGTGACCAGGGAGGGCACGCTGGCCGTGGTCGCGCGGGGGCCGTGATGTGGCATGCTGCCGGGATGGGGAACGCCGCGCCGGTGACGCTCGTGTCGGGTGACGAGGAACTGCTCGCCGACCGGGCGGTCGCGTCGGTGGTCTCGTCTGTACGCGCCGAGGAGCCCACCGCCGAGGTCCACGACCTCGTCGGGGGGAAGGTCGAGCCCGGCGAGCTGACCCGGCTGATGTCGCCCTCCCTGTTCGGCGACCGGTCGGTCGTGGTGGTGCGCAACGCGCAGGACCTGACGAAGGACGTCGTCACCGAGACGGTGAAGTACGCCGCCCACCCGTCCGACGACGTGACGCTCGTGCTCGTCCACCCGGGCGGGGTGAAGGGCAAGGCGCTGGTCGACGGGGTGAAGAAGGCCGGCGCGCAGGTGGTCACCGTCGCCAAGCTCACCAAGGCGGGCGAACGCATCGACTTCATCCGCAACGAGTTCCGCGGCCTGGGCCGGACCATCGCGCCCGCCGCCGCCCACGCCCTGCTCGACGCGGTCGGCAGCGACCTGCGCGAGCTGGCCGCGGCGTGCAGCCAACTGGCGTTCGACACCCAGGAGAAGACGGTCGGCGAGGCCGCCGTGGCCCGCTACCACCGGGGCCGGGCCGAGGTGAGCGGCTTCAACGTGGCCGACATGGCGGTCGAGGGCAAGCTCGCCGAAGCCCTGGAGCAGCTCCGCTGGGCCCTGTCGACGGGCGTCGCCCCGGTGCTGATCGTCAGCGCCCTGGCGGGCGGCCTGCGCAGCCTCGCGAAGGTGTCGGGCGCGCCGAGGAACGCCAACGAGAACCAGCTCGCGGGCAAGCTCGGCATGCCTCCCTGGAAGATCCGCAACGCCCGCCGCCAGCTGAACGGCTGGGGCCCCGAGGGCCTGTCCCGCGCGATCCAGGCGGTGGCGACGGCTGACGAACAGGTCAAGGGCGGCGGCACCGACGCGGCCTACGCCCTGGAGAACACCGTCCAGACCATCGTCCACAGCCGAAACGGCCGCTGACCCGGCCACGGAGTGCATAGAGTCCGGATGCCGCTTATGCTCCAGCGGTGCCCGACGATCTTCCCATCCTGTTCCTGGACGTCGACGGCCCGGTCATCCCCTTCGGCGGTCGGCACGCCATCAGGAACGCCGTATCCGGGGAGAACCCGCTGCTCGGCCGGGTCGACCCCGCGCTCGGCCCCAAGCTCGCCGCGTTGCCCTGCGAGCTCGTCTGGGCGACCACCTGGGCCTCGCACGCCAACGACGTCATCGCGCCGATTCTCGGCCTGCCCGACCTGCCCTACGTCGACTGGCCCGACGCCGACGAGCAGGGCGAACTCCACTGGAAGACGCGCCACCTGGTGGCGTGGGCCGGGAGCCGCCCGTTCATCTGGGCCGACGACGAGCTCACGGACGTCGACCGCCGTTGGGTGGCCCGCCACCACCGGGCACCGGCCCTGCTGCACAGGGTGCGTCCCGACATCGGCCTGACCGACACGGACGTCGAGCTCATGCGGGAATGGCTCAGGCCGCTGAGGTCTCCGCTTCCAGGAAGACCCCGTCCCGCAGTTCCAGCACCCGATCGGCCAGTGTGATCAGGCTCGGGTCGTGGGTCGCGACCACCGCCGTGACCCCCTCGCTGCGCACCAGCGCCCGCAGCAGCTGCATGATCTGCCGCGCCGTCTGCGAGTCGAGCTGACCGGTCGGCTCGTCGGCGATCAGCAACTTCGGCCGGTTGGCCAGCGACCTGGCGATCGCCACCCGCTGCTGCTGGCCTCCCGACAGCTCGTACGGCCGCTGGTTGGCGTGCTGCTCCAGCCCCACCAGGGCGAGCAGCGACTTCACCCGCTCGTCGCGCTCGGCGGGCGCGGTCCGGCTCAGGCGCATCGGCACGCCCACGTTCTCCGCGGCCGACAAGACCGGGATCAGCCCGAACGACTGGAACACGAACCCGATCACGTCGCGCCGCAGCTCCAGCAGGCCCGCCTCGGGAAGAGCGGTGACCTCCTTCCCGTCCACGAACACCCGCCCCTCGGTGGGCGCGTCGAGGCCGCCGAGCAGGTTCAGCAGGGTCGTCTTGCCCGACCCCGACCGGCCGCGGACGGCGATCAGTTCCCCGGGGGAGGCGGTGAAGGACACGCCCCGCAGCGCCTCGACGCCGCGCGGGTAGACCTTCCGCAGACCTTCCACCACGACAAGCGGTGCGCTCATTCGCCGTTCTCCTCGCCAGCGCCGGCCGGCCACACTCCGATGTGGTCGCGTTCGAGTTCGAGCCTGACGCGCCGTTCCATCTCCAGCGCGTTCATGAAGTCACGGGGGAGCTGCAGGCGGCCCACCCGGTCGAGGACCGCGTACTCCTCGGCGATCACGTCGCCGTCTTCGGAGGTGCGGCGCAGGGTCTCGCTGGAGGTGCGGCCGTCGCGGATGCCGACGGTCCGGTCGACCTGCTCGGAGACCAGGGGGTCGTGGGTGACGATGACGGCCGTCACGCCGAGTTCGCGGTTGGCGCTGCGCAGCGCGCCGAACACCTCCTCGGAGGTGTCGCTGTCGAGCTCGCCCGTCGGCTCGTCGGCCAGGATCACCTCGGGGGAGTTGGCCAGGGCGACGGCGATGGCCACGCGCTGCTGCTCGCCGCCCGACATCTGGCCGGGCCGGCGGGGGGCGCAGTCGGCGACGCCGAGGAGTTCGAGCAGGTCGTCGGCCCGGCCGGGGGTGACCTTGCGGCCGGCCAGCTTCATCGGGAGCAGCACGTTCTCGCGGGCCGTCAGGTAGGGGAGCAGGTTGCGGGCGGTCTGCTGCCAGATGAAGCCGACCACCGAACGGCGGTAGCGCAGGCGGTCCTTGGCGGTCATCGACAGCAGGTCCATGCCGGCCACCCGGGCGAGGCCGGCGGTCGGCACGTCCAGACCCGAGAGCACGTTCAGCAGGGTCGACTTGCCCGAGCCCGACGCGCCGACGATCGCGATCAGCTCGCCCTTCTCGATCAGCAGGTCGAGGCCCTGGAGGGCGACCACCTCCACGCCCTCGGTCTTGTAGATGCGGACCAGGTTGTCGCACAGGATGTGGGCGTGCTCGCCGAACGCGGGCGCCCGGCGGCTCGCCTGGGCCTCCAGGTCGGACAGTGTGGTCATGAGGATTCCCCCACTCGGAGTGCGGTGGTGACGCGGCGCCCGGCGGTCGCGTGGGCGAAGGCGCCGAGGATCGAGACGGCGGTCAGGGTGGCCGCCAGCAGGGCGGGTGTGGTGAGGCTCAGCGGGAAGTCGGTGACGGCCAGGCCCGCGAACGACGACAGGTCGAGGCCGGGGCCGACCACCAGGGGCAGCACGAGGCCGAGCGCGAGGCCGGCCACGGCGGTCAGCACGATCAGGGGCGCCACCTCCAGCACGGTCAGCGTGCGGGCCTGCTGCTGGGACAGCCCCAGCGTACGCAGGAACGACAGCGCCTTGGCGCGGTCGGCGGCGCCGATCACCAGGGCCACGATCACGGCGATGAGCGCGTAGACGCCCATGGCCACGGTCGCGACGGTGAAGGCGACCGTGACGGCGCCGGTCAGCGGGGTGTCCTGGACGTCGGCCAGCGCGCTCGCGTAGGTCTCCACCTCGGCGTCGGCCAGGCCGATCGTGCGTTCCAGCGTCGCCCGGTCGACGTCGCCGTTGACCAGCAGGATGTTCGTGTACGTCCGCAGCCCCGCCCGCTTCGGCCCGTCGAACGGCATCACGATCAGGTTCTCGCCCGGGAACGACAGTCCGGGCAGCTCGTCGAGCCGGCCCATGTTGCGGATCGTCATCCGGGTGTGCCACCCGACCTCGATCTCCTTGTACGGCACCAGCGTCGTCGACACCAGCGCCGGGATGCCGAGCCCGCGCGGCGGGTCGGGCACCACCAGGGGCGAGCCGTCGACGAGTTCGCGGTAGTCCTTCAGGTCGATCGACAACACGGTCGCCCGCATGCCGCCGATGCCGACCTGGACGTTGCCCTTGCCGGCCCGCAGCACCGAGGTGACCCCGGGCAGCGCCTCGACCTTGGCGACGACGTCCTCGGGGATCTCGGCGGCCCGTTCGATCCGGGCCTGCCCGCCGACGTCGCGCCACGCGGCCCGGCTCTGGGTGTCGCCGATCGCGCCCGACACCAGCGCCCCGAACACCGACACGGCCAGCGCGGGCAGCAGGATCAGCACCGGCAGCGCCGCCCCGCCGCGCGACCGGGCGGCCAGCGTCAGGCCCAGGAACGGGACCGCGCCGGGACGCCGTCCGGCCAGCCGCGTGAACAGCTTCAAGGGCAGCGGGTAGAGCCGCAGCGTCAGGATCCCGGCGGCCAGCGCCAGCCCGGCGGGCGCCAGCACCAGGAACGGGTCGACGCCGAGCTCCTGCGCCTCGCTCGCCACGCCGCGCGTGCGCATCAGGTAGGCGCCGCCCACGCCGAGCAGCACCACGAGCGACTCCAGCGCGATGCGGCGGGGCGAGGGGCGGGCCGACACGAGGTCGGACCGGCTGTCCTTCAGCGGACGGCGGTGCGCCAGCGCGACCCGCCCGGTCGCGAACAGCAGCGTCGCCACGGCCAGCACGACCGGGACGACGTGCGCGAGCGGCGTCGACGGGCCGGGCACCAGGTACGACAGGCCGTATCCGGCCAGCGCGGCGGGCAGCACCGCCAGCGCGACGACCGCGACCCCGGTCCGCACCACCTGGGCGAGGGAGGCGCCGCGGGCCCGTACCAGCGACAGGCCCGTGCGCATGCGCTCGGTGAGCAGCTGCACGGCCAGCGCCAGCACGCCGAGCGACACCACCGCGAGCCCGCCCAGCAGCAGGTAGAGCAGGGTCTCGGCGGTGCGCAGCACGACCAGGAAGTCGCCGAGCACCCGGTCGAGGCCGGTCAGCAGCTCGTAGTGGAGGGCGAGCGGGCTGCCCCACGCGCCGCCGGACAGCTCGCCGAGGAAGCGCCGGTAGTCGTTCACCTCGGCGATCACTGCCGGGGCGGTGGCCGCCGCGACGTGGTCGCGGTCGACGCCGAAGATCCACCAGTAGCTCACCTCGCGGCGCTCGTCGAGCTTGGCGAGGCCGTCGTCGCTGATCAGGCCGGAGGTCAGCCACTCGTTGTCGGTCGAGTGGGGGATGGGCCGCTCGACGACCCGGGTGACCTCGCCGTTGTGCTCCCAGAACGGGTCGGCCGCGTCGGTGAGCTCGTAGAGGCCGGTGACCTTGGCCACGACCGGGTAGCTGTTGCCGAGAACGAGGGTGGCGCCGACGTCGATGCCCATCTCCTCGACGGCCTCGGCCACCACGCCGATCTCGATGACCGTCAGGTTCCTGAGGTCGGGCCGGCCGGGCAGCCGGGCCAGTGTGGAGGACGCGCCGGGCGGTTCGCCCTTGACCCACTTCACCCGGGAGGCCGCGTCGGGCAACCAGGAGAAGTCGACGTACTGGTTGTTGCGCCGGGCCGCGCCGATGCGGTCGCTGACCGGGGTGCCGGTGGTCTTGGCGCTGAAGTGGGAGGTGCCCTGCCCGAGCGGGACGATCACCTTCTTCAGCTGCGCCGGGAAGCCCTTGGCGATCTCCTCGTACCGGTTGCGGAAGTCGGCCGGGTGGGTGAGCAGCGCCTGCTGCGCGATCGGCCGCCCGGTCACCCCGAGGTCGCTCACCTGCACCGAGACGTCGCCGAGCATGCCGTGGACCGCGTCGTCGTAGGCCCGCTCGTAGCCCCGGGGCAGCGCCGCCAGCAGCAGCGACGCGGAGAGGCTCAGCAGCGCCAGCACCAGGGCGCTGCCCCGGTGCACCTTGACGAGCTGCCAGACGTTCACTCAGTCCTCCCCGATGCGCAGCGCGCGGCCGAGACCCTGGCGGCGGAGCGTGCGGGCCAGGCCGCCGACCACCGCGAACAGCAACAGCGCCACCGCCGCGAGCAGGGCGGCCGTCGCGCCCCACGGGATGTCCAGCAGCACCCCGGGGGTCACCGCCGTCGCCTGCCCGGTGAGCACGATGTGCGGCACGACGAGGGTGGCCACGGCGACGGCGAGAGCCGTACCGCCCACCAGGGACAACCCGATGATGAAGGTCTGCTCGACGGCGAGCAGCCCGAAGACCTGGTTGAAGCTCACCCCGAGCGCGCGCAGCAGCGCGAACTCGGTGGCGCGTTCGCGGGCCGCGACGGCCGCGTTGACGAGGAAGCCGAGCACCGCGAACACCAGCGCCGCCGCGAAGCCCAGGATCAGCGCGCCCTGCAGGCCGCTGGCCAGCGGGTCGTCCTGGAGCTGGCGGGTCAGGGTGGTGCGCGACACGATCGTCTGGTCCCAGTCGACGTGCCTGGTCATCTCCGCCTCGGCCCGCCCGCCGTCGGCGGACAGCCACCACTCCGTGGCGGGATGCGGCGGGTACGCCCCCGCGAGGTCCCGCGTCTGGAGGGTCTCGAGGTCGGCCAGCACGGCCGGCTGCCGGCCCTCGGTGCCGGGCATCGCCTTCAGGATGGCGACGGGCGTCACGGGGGTCGGTGTGCCGTCGATCGCCATGGTCGCCGTCTTGCCGATCACCAGCTTCGAGCTGGCGGCCAGGTCGGCGGTGACCGCGACCGGCAGCGTCGTGGCGGCGGCCGGGCCGGGCAGCATCGCGATGTGCTCCGACTCGACCGGCACGTCGGCCGGGTGGGAGGCCGGGCGGCTCGTCGTGATCGTCAGGAAGCCGCCGGGCGTGATCTCGGGCTTGTCGATGCTCTCCTTGCCGCGCTGCGCGACCGTCCACGACGGCGCGGTCAGTGCGGCCCCGGCGTCGGTGGTGATCGAGTCGACGGCCAGGGTGAGCGCGCTGCCCTCGGGCGGGATCGGGACGTCCAGGAGCACGCCCTCGATCGTCAGCGGGTAGGCGACGGCGCCCGAGCGCCCGCCCAGCGCTTTCAGGTCGGCGACGACCCGGTGGTCGCGGCCGTCGGTGCGCAGCGCGGGGGTGCGGACCTCGGTCCGGGTGCCGAGGCGGTCGCGCACGACCAGGCGCAGCGGCATGCCCTGGTAGCCGTCGGCGTTGGCCGGCTCGGCGAGGGTGAACCGGATGCGCAGGTTCAGCGCGGCGGGTTCGCCCGGGATCGCGATCGAGACCGGGTCGGGCCGGGCCGAGGACAACTCGCCGGCGAGTTCCGGCACGGTCATCGGGGTGAGGTCGGAACGCAGGTGCAGCAGCCCGTCGAGGCGTCCGGCGTCGGCGGCCAGGAACACCGCGTCGTCGCCGCCGAGCTCGACCGCGCCCCGGTAGACCGGGCTGAGCCCGGTGACGCCGGGCAGCGCCGCGTAGGTGCCCGCCCGGCCGAGCGCGCCGAGTTCGGCGCCCGCGACCGGCCCGGCGACCCGCAGGTCGGCGGCGGCGATGTGGCGCGCCTGGTCCTCCTGGGACCCCCGCCAGGTGGCCGCCGTCGCGACCGACACCACGCCGATCGCGATGGCCATCGTGAGCAGCAGCACGGGGCCCGAGTAGCGCAGCGGGCGGCGGCTGACCTGCCAGGCGCCCAGCGCCGGCGCGAGACTGGACCTGCGGCTCGTCCACCGTTCGGCGATGCCCGAGACGATCGGGACGAGCCGCAGGCCCAGCATGCCCCCGCACAGAAGGGCCAGTGCCGGTCCCGTCACGATCAGCGGGTCGATGCCCAGACCGCCGCTCGACGTGGACGTGACCGGAGCGCCGTACCGCTGGAGCTGCCAGACCGCGAGCGCCGCCACGACGAGCAGGACCAGGTCGCCGCCGGCGCGCTGGATGATGCCCTGCTTCTCGCCGCGCCCGCGGGCCGACTGTTCTTCTATGTACGTCCGCCGCGCCCCCCGCCAGGCCGGCAGCGCCAGCAGGACGGCGCACGCGACCGCCACCCCCGCGGAGATCAGGAACGTCGACAGGTTCGGCGTGGGCGTCAGCCGCACCCCGGTGGCCCGCAGCCACGGCAGCGACCCGATCAAGGTCAGCACGGGCGGGGCCAGGAACGGCGCCACGATCGCGCACGGCAGCGCCACCAGCAGCGACTCGGCCCCGGCCAGCAGCCCGAGGCGCATCGACCCGGCGCCGCGCGAGCGCAGCAGCGCGACCTCCATCCGCCGGTGGTCGGCCAGCAGCCGCGCCGTCAGCATCAGCGCGTACGCCGCCAGCACCAGCAGCTGGAGCACCGGCACCAGCATCGTCGAGCGGGCCACCAGCGCGGCCTGGTCGAGCTGGGCGAGCATCTCGGGCAGGTTGCTGACCGTCGCGCAGCCCGAGCAGTCGCGCTTGACGTCGTCGTTGAGCGCGGCCACCGCGTCGGCGAACGGCCGCAGCTCCTCCCGCGGCAGGTCCCGCAGGTCGGGCACCGCGAACCAGGTCGCGGTCACGTTCGTCGCGAACCGCTGCACGAACGTCTCCTCGGCCACCATCAGCGGCCCGTACGTCGTGTAGTTGCGGACCTCCGCGCCCCGCCGCAGCAGTTCGTCGTCGTTCCACCGGTCGCTGTAGGGGTCGGTCAGCCGGAAGATCCCGCTGACCTTGACGTCGACGGGCTTGTCGTCGAGCCGCCCCACGATCGTGAAGGCGGCGCCGCTGGTCAGGTTCATCTCCTGGGCGGCCGGCTGCGACAGCACGACCTCGACGACCCCCGTCGGAGACGGCGCCGGCCAGGCGCCCTCGACGAGCTGGGCGTGCCGGTCGAGGTTCTGGTAGGTCGCGAACCGGGTCAGCTCGGGCTGTTCCTGCTTCTCCTGGCCGGGCATCGCGTAGGAGTCCGACCGGATGCCGACCGTCACCTCGGCGGGCACGTCGCCGTACGTCTTGTCGAGCTGCGCCCGGATGAGGGCGTCGCGCTGGGGGAAGGTCGTCGCGTCGACCGGCGTGGTGACCTTGGCCGAGGTGGTCCGGATCGGGGCCGTCTCCATGGTCCGGCGGACGCCGACCTCGGCGACGGTGACGGCGTACATGATCAGCGCCACCAGCGCCGTGGTGGCCAGCAGGATCGAACCGAACGCGGCGACGAGGAGGAGCGGCTGGCTGAGCGCGCGCCGCAGGACCAGCGGAATACGCCCCCGCATGTACCGACTCCCATCGTTTTTGCCGTTGTGCGGCACACGATAGGGGAGCAGGCGGTCTTGACGACCGGTCAGGGGAGACGGTGACCTAGCCGGTACGCTGCGGCGATGCCAATGTGATATCGAAAACGTGACATATTACGGGTTGAATCCCGACAACGGCGGAAGCCGCGCCCCGAGGGTGTCGGGACACGGCTTCCGGAACGTCGCTGAACGCAGACCTAGCTGGCCGCGAGGGCGGCGGCGCGCTTGGCGATCGCCGACTTGCGGTTGGCGGCCTGGTTCTTGTGGATGACGCCCTTGCTCACGGCCTTGTCGAGCTGGCGGCTGGCCGCCTGCATCGCCGCGGACGCCGCGGCGGCGTCGCCGGACTCGGCGGCCTCGCGGAACTTGCGGACAGCCGTCTTGAGGGACGACTTGACGGCCTTGTTGCGCTGCCGGGCCTTCTCGTTCTGCCGGTTGCGCTTGATCTGGGACTTGATGTTCGCCACGAAGAAGCCTCAAAAAGAAGTCTGGGTTTCGGTATGGGTCGCGCTGGCTCGGTGAGAGGGCGTGCCATACGCAGTTGTCTAGGATACCAGCACCCATGACTCGCGGTACTCCTTCCAATCCTCCTCGGTGGCCGCGAAGTCGACGTAGAGGGCCAGGCCGGTGTCCTGGCGCGGAGTCTCGCTGATCACCAGCCGGAGCCCCTCGGCCGCCATCTCCACACTTTCGGCGTAGTCGGTCAGGCCCAGCTTGTGGTCGTGGTAGGCCGGGGCGCCGATCAGCACGCCCGTCGAGGCGGGGGCCAGCGCGAACGCCTTGCGGGCCTGGCGGGCGACCCAGCCGCCGTAGACGGTCTGGAGGGGCGTCCACGAGTCGTAGGTCATGATCGCCACCTGGTCGACCCGCTCGGCCACCTTGCGGAAATACCCCTCCGACCAGTATTTGCCGTGCCCGACCACCGCGTTCCAGCCGGTTACCGCGCCGGGGAAGGGCTCGATCTGGTGGCTGGCGATCGAGATGCGGGCGTTCGGGATCGCCGCCCGCGTCTCCTCCAGCAGGCTCAGGTAGGCGGCGTCGCCGTCCATGACCGGCTCGAAGTTGTAGTGGACGCCGTCGTAGCCGAGCGCGACGATCTCGCGCGCCCCCGCGATGACGTTGGCCCTGGTGGCCGGGTCGTCGAGGTCGAGGAAGCCCGCGTCGTCCTCGTTGACCGTCTGCCCCAGCCACGGCAGCACCCGCACCCCCGGCAGGTGGGTCCGCGCCCACGCCAGGAACTCGCGCGACCTGGGGTGGAGCCCCGGATCGAGCCGCCCGTCGGCCCCATAGGGCCCGGAATGCACGAACAGGTCCCGCATGTGCGTGAGCCGCGGCTTCAGCGCCTCAAGATCCTTCTCGGTACGCCGCCCGTCGACCCACATGTGCCCCATCCACAACGCGTCGGTGCCCGCCGAACGCGCCGTGGCCGAGGGGGTGCCCACGTAGTCGAGCCGCAACACGGCCGTTCCGGTCACCGCCAGGACCAGCGGCAACGCGACGAGAATCGACAGGCCGAGCAGCACACGGCGGCGCGTGGTCGAGGCAAGCATGGGGACATGCGACCATGGAGGGTGGCTGCTCCGCCAGCCGTCGATCGCCTCAATCCCAGTTGAAACGGACTTCGGTGCGCACTCAGACCGGCCAGACCGACCCCGCGTTGATCCGCAATTTCTGCATCATCGCGCACATCGACCATGGCAAGTCAACGCTTGCCGACCGGATGCTCCAGATCACCGGAGTGGTCGACGACCGGTCCATGCGCGCCCAATACCTCGACCGGATGGACATCGAGCGCGAGCGCGGCATCACCATCAAGTCGCAGGCCGTGCGGCTGCCGTGGAACGGCCACGTGCTCAACATGATCGACACGCCCGGCCACGTCGACTTCACCTACGAGGTGTCGCGGTCGCTCCAGGCGTGCGAGGGCGCGGTCCTGCTCGTCGACGCCGCCCAGGGCATCGAGGCGCAGACGCTGGCCAACCTCTACCTGGCCATGAACGCCGACCTCAACATCATCCCGGTCCTCAACAAGATCGACCTCCCGGCCGCCCAGCCGGAGAAGTACGCCGAGGAGCTGGCCGGCCTGATCGGCTGCGAGCCCTCCGACGTGCTGCGCGTCTCGGGCAAGACCGGCGTGGGCGTCAAGGAGCTGCTCGACCACGTGGTCGACACCATCCCCGCCCCGGTCGGCGACGCCGACGCCCCCGCGCGGGCCCTCATCTTCGACTCGGTCTACGACACCTACCGGGGCGTCGTCACCTACGTCCGCGTCATGGACGGCCACCTCGGCAAGCGCGAGCGCATCCTGATGATGTCCACCAAGGCGCAGCACGAGACGCTGGAGATCGGCGTCATCAGCCCCGAGCCGCTGCCCTCGGCCCTCGGCCTCGGCGTCGGCGAGGTGGGCTACCTGATCACCGGTGTGAAGGACGTCCGCCAGTCGCGCGTGGGCGACACCGTCACCTCGGCCGCCAAGCCGGCGAATGACGCGCTCGGCGGCTACGAGCACCCGCGCCCGATGGTCTACTCGGGCCTCTACCCGATCGACGGCGACGACTTCCCCGAGCTCCGCGAGGCCCTCGACAAGCTGCGCCTCAACGACGCCGCCCTGGTCTACGAGCCCGAGTCGTCGGCGGCCCTGGGCTTCGGCTTCCGCTGCGGCTTCCTCGGCCTGCTCCACATGGAGATCGTGCGCGAGCGCCTGGAGCGCGAGTTCAACCTGGCCCTGATCTCGACCGCCCCCAACGTCATCTACCGCGTCATCATGGAAGACGGCACCGAGCACACGGTGACCAACCCCTCGGAGTTCCCCGAGGGCAAGATCGCCGAGATCTACGAGCCGACCGTGAAGGCGACCGTCCTGGCGCCCGCCGAGTTCATCGGCGCCATCATGGAGCTCTGCCAGGGCCGCCGAGGCGCCCTCCAGGGCATGGACTACCTGAGCGAAGACCGCGTCGAGATCCGCTACACCCTGCCCCTCGGCGAGATCATCTTCGACTTCTTCGACCAGCTGAAGTCGAAGACCCGTGGCTACGCCTCCCTCGACTACGAGCCCTCCGGCGAGCAGGACTCCGACCTGGTCAAGGTCGACATCCTCCTCCAGGGCGAGGCCGTCGACGCGTTCTCGGCCATCGTCCACCGCGAGAAGGCCTACGCCTACGGCGTCGACATGGCCAAGAAGCTGAAAGACCTGATCCCGAGGCAGCAGTTCGAGGTCCCGATCCAGGCCGCGATCGGCGCCCGCGTGATCGCCCGCGAGAACATCCGCGCGATCCGCAAGGACGTCCTGGCCAAGTGCTACGGCGGCGACATCTCCCGCAAGCGCAAGCTCCTGGAGAAGCAGAAGGAGGGCAAGAAGCGCATGAAGATGGTCGGCCGCGTGGAAGTCCCCCAGGAAGCTTTCGTGGCAGCACTGAGCACCGACTCGAGCGGCGCCGCAGAAAAGGCCAAGAAGTAGCGCCTCAGGCGCCCGCGTAGGGCTTGATCCGGAGGGCGCGGCGTCCCGCGGCGCTGTGCGAGCGCAACATCGCCGCCGCGTCCTCGTCCGTCAGGCGATTGCGGGTGAGCAGGCTCACCCCTGCCGCGGGGTTCTTGTCGTGGTCTTCGACCAGCCAGATGCCGACCACCGGCTCGGGCTTGGAGACGAGCGGGTTGAGGTAGCGCACCACCAGGGTGTGCCGGTGCAGCACCTCGGTCGCGACGACCAGCAGGTGGTCCTCCTCGGTGAGCTGGCCTTCGTATTCGAACCCGGCGCCCGGGCCGAGCGTCTGCCGTCTCTCGTCGCGGATGGTGACGATCAGGCGGTGGCGCACGCCCCGGCGGATGACGACGTGACCTCGGCCGATCACCTCGCGGCCCGAGTCGAAGGTGTAGTGGCATTCGTGCCAGGCGCCGAGCATGGGGCGTCGCCGGCCGCGATCGAACAGCAGGCGGCCGGCGGGCGCCCACCGCTGCACGGTGGCGCCGATGACCGCGCCGATGAAGGTGACCACGACCCAGTTGGGTTCGTTCTCGAAGATCGACCGCACGAAATCGATCACAGGACGCTCACCCCATATCGTCAATCTGACGATATAGCGGATGGCGGCGTCGGGAGGTTCCGCCGCGAGGGATAGGTTTCCCTATCCCGGAAACCAGCCGGTCCGCTTCCCTGCCCGTCGCCGCGCGTGGACGTCCACGGAAAGAATGAAGGGCCGGAGCGCGACCCAGTTGCGCTCCGGCCCTCGTCGTTCAGGTCAGCGGAGGACCTTGTAGAGCGCGGTCGTCAGGGACGCGCGGCTGTCGTCCTGGTCGATCGACCACATCATCGCGCCGCCGAGGCCCTTCAGGCGGATGTAGGCCGCCTTCTCGACGAGCGAGATCGGGTCGTCGTAGGACCAGAACTCGTTGCCGTCATAGAGCCACAGGGCGCCGGTCAGCAGGTCGCGGTGGCGCTTGCCGGGCTTGTTGACGATGTCCTTGTAGTCGTCGGTGCCGTTGGCCCACTTGCCGGGGGCGGGGCCGGTGGCGGGCTTCCAGAGGCCGTTGCCGCCGGCGGTGACGCCGGTCCAGCCCTGGCCGTAGAACGGGACGCCGACGACGATCTTCTTCTTGGGGGCGCCGCGGCTCAGGTAGTCCTTCACCGTCTGGTCGACGCTGAACTTCACCGCGTTCGGGTCCTTGCGGTCGGTGAACAGGTTGCCGTTGTGGCCGGTGACCTGCTCCCACGAGCCGTGCAGGTCGTAGCCCTGGACGGTGGCGAAGTCGAGGTAGGAGAAGACCTTCTTGACCTCGAAGCCGGCGTCGATCTTGGCGGCGGCGGCGGGGAGGAAGGCGGTGAGCTCGTGCTTCTTGTTGAAGGCGTTCATCTGGCGGCGCAGCTCGGCCAGGAACAGGGTGAAGTTCTGCTTGTCCTCGGGGCGGATCACGTTGCCGACCTCGCCGGAGGAACCGGGCCACTCCCAGTCGAGGTCGATGCCGTCGAAGACGCCGGCGCCCGCGCCGGGGGCGGCGCCGGGCAGGTTGCCCTTCAGCCACAGGTCGATGCAGGAGGCGGCCAGCTTGGTGCGGGCCTCGGGGGTGACGACGGCGTCGGAGAACCACTTGGAGCCGGTCCAGCCGCCCAGCGAGATGAGGACCTTGAGGCTCGGGTACTTGGCCTTCAGCTTCTTGAGCTGGTTCATGTTGCCGGCGATGGCGCCGGTGCCGTCGTCGGCGACGCCGTCGACGCTCTGCTCGGCCGGGACGGGGCGCTGCCAGTCGGCCCACGGGTCGGCCGAGTAGCACTCGCCGCCCTGGTTGACGAAGCCGAAGGCGTAGTTGATGTGGGTGAGCTTGGCGGCGGCGCCGGTCGTCACCATGTCCTTGACGTGGTAGTTGCGGCCGTAGATGCCCCACTGGATGAAGTAGGCCACGCGCTTGTATCCCGAGCCGCCGGGCGTGGCCTGGGCGGGGGCGGGCGCGGCGGTGGCGACCAGGCCGGCCACCAGGGCTAACAGAAGGGGGGTGCGAAGTCTCGGCACTGTTGTCTCCGCTGCTAGGAGGCATTTCTTATAGGAAAGTTTCCTGTAAGTTTGCCGGGATCATAAATGCGTGCGAGCGACCGCGTCAATGAACTCCCCGGCATCGGGCAGACTGGGCGGATGCCCTCCGTGCTCCCCGACGGCGAACCCGTCCCCACGTCCGGTGAACTGCCGTCTTCGGCGCTCGCCACCCTGGGCGGGCGTCCGTTCGGTTTCTATGTGCACGTCCCCTTCTGCGCGAGCCGGTGCGGCTACTGCGACTTCAACACCTACACGGCGTCGGAGCTAGGGTCCGGCGCATCACAAAGCTCTTACGCCGACACCGCGATCGAGGAGATCCGGCTGGCCCGGCGGGTGCTCGGCGACGCCGACCTGTCGGTCTCCACGGTGTTCTTCGGCGGCGGCACCCCCACGCTGCTGCCGCCCGGCGATCTGGTGCGCATCCTCAAGGCCGTCCACGAGGAGTTCGGGATCGACCACGACGCCGAGGTCACCACCGAGGCCAACCCCGAGTCGGTCGGCCCCCGCGAGCTGGCGGCCCTTCGGGAGGGCGGCATCAACCGCATCTCCTTCGGCATGCAGAGCGCCCGCGACCACGTGCTCCAGGTGCTCGACCGCAGGCACACGCCGGGACGCGCCGCCCAGGCCGTCCACGACGCGAAGGAGGCGGGGTTCGGCCACGTCAACCTCGACCTGATCTACGGAACGCCGGGCGAGACCGACGACGACTGGCGGGCCTCGCTCGAAGCCGCCGTCGCGGCCGGGCCCGACCACGTGTCGGCCTACTCCCTGATCGTCGAGACCGGCACCCGCCTGGCCGCCCGCATCCGCCGCGGCGACCTGCCCATGCCCGACGACGACGTCGCCGCCGACCGCTACCTGATCGCCGACGAACTGCTCACCAAGGCCGGTTTCTCCTGGTACGAGGTCTCCAACTGGGCCACCAGCGAGAAGGCCCGCTGCCGCCACAACCTGCTCTACTGGTCGGGCGCCGACTGGTGGGGCGCCGGTCCGGGCGCCCACAGCCACGTCGGCGGGGTGCGCTGGTGGAACGTGAAGCACCCGTCGGCCTACGCCGCCCGCCTGGCCCAGGGCCACTCGCCCGCCCACGCGCGCGAGCAGACCTCGGCCGAGGAGCGCACCCTCGAACGCGTCATGCTCGAACTGCGCCTGGTCGACGGCTACCCGCTCGACGACCTGGCCAAAGAGGTCAGGCCGGCGGCGGCCAAGGCGCTCGCCGGCGGGCTGCTCGACGTCGAGGCGTTCAAGAAGGGCCGCGCGGTGCTGACCCTCCAGGGCCGCCTGCTGGCCGACGCCGTGGTCAGGGATCTGACGTGACGAAGTCGATGAGCTCCTCGACCCGGCCCAGCAACTCGGGCTCCAGGTCGGCGTAGCTGTTCACCCGGCCGAGGATGTGCCGCCAGGCGTCGGGCGGCTCCATCCGCCAGCCCAGCGCGGCGATCACGCCCTCTTTCCACGGGATCCCGCGCGGCACCTGCGGCCACGCCCCGATGCCCAGCACGGCGGGCTTGACCGCCTGCCAGACGTCCACGAACGGATGGCCCGCCACCAGCACGTGGGGGCCCGTCACCTGCGCGGCGATCCGGCTCTCCTTCGAACCGGCGACGAGATGGTCGACCAGCACGCCGAGCCGCCGGCCGGGTTCGGGGCCGAACTCGGCGACGATCTCGGGCAGGTGGTCAACGCCTTCGAGGTACTCGACGACCACGCCCTCCACCCGGAGGTCGTGGCCCCAGATCTTCTCCACGAGCGCGGCGTCGTGCACGCCCTCGACGTAGATCCGGCTCTCCTTGGCGACCCGGGCCTTCAGGCCCTCGACCGCGATGGAGCCCGAGGCGCTGCGCTTCGGGCCCTTCGGTCCGGCCTGGGGGCGGACGAGCGTGACGGGCCTGCCCTCCAGGAGGAAGGCGGCGGGTTCCATGGGGAACAACCGTCGCCGCCCGAACCGGTCTTCCAGGGTGACGGCCTCCTTGTCGCAGGCCACCACCGCCCCGCAGAACCCGTCGTCGGCCCACTCGACCACGAGGTCGAGCTCGGCTGGGATCTGCGGGATCGTCCCCTTCTTGGGGCGCCGCCAGTCTCCGGAGAGCACGTCCCGCTCGTACATGCCGCGAACGTTAGTACATCCCCATCATCCGGCGGCGGGCCCGGCCGCGCCGCACCAGCACCACGATCGTCACGATCACGGCGATCAGGAAACCAAGGCCGGGCAGGATGACCAGCGCGGCCAGGCCACCCACCAGCCCGCCCGCCGCGTCGGCGGTGACGGCCGACAGCAGCTGCTTGCCGACGCCGAACGTGACGCCCTCGCCGTCGCAGGCGACCTGGTACTCGCCCTTGGCCGGGACGCCGATCGTGAAGAGCATCTCCCACTCGGTGCCGTCGTAGGTGAGGGTCTGCGAGCCGGCCGCCTTGTCGAGGGTGATCTGCCGGCTCGGGTCCGCGCCGGTGACCTGGCACTGGACGTCGGTGGGCTGCCCGGCGGCGGCCCAGATGGCGGGGCTGTCGGCCGGGTCGATGGTCACCTTGACGGTCTCGCCGCCCTGGAACGACGACGACGGGGCGATCTCGCCGATGTTGGCGATGGTCGAGCCGACGCCCGCGGCGAAGAGCACGCCGCCGACGACGAGCGTGACCAGGAAGAAGACCCAGGACAACACGATCCAGAGGATCCGGGGGCGGATGGGCCCCTGCGGCGGCGGGCCGCCGTAGGGGGACTGGGGGGCGCCGTAATAGGGGTGGGGCTGCTGGCCATAGTTCTGGCCATATTGAGCGGTCATGAGGGACATTGTGTGGAATGCGACTTGCGACGTATTTGCAGTCGGCTTGTTCCCCTCGTGCCCGACTGTGTTATCGCACCCCGGGGACGGTGGCCGTACACTTGGCACTCGGGAACACAGAGTGCCAGGGAGGTGAGAACGTGCTTGACGACCGGAAGCTGGCGGTGCTGCGGGCGATCGTCGAAGACTACGTCTCCACCAACGAGCCCGTGGGTTCCAAGGCGCTGGCCGACCGGCACAACCTCGGAGTCTCGCCGGCCACCATCCGCAACGACATGGCGGCCCTCGAAGACGGCGGCTACATCCACCAGCCCCACACGAGCGCGGGGCGGGTGCCGACCGACAAGGGCTACCGGTTGTTCGTCGACCGGCTGTCCCAGGTCAAGCCCCTCTCGGGCGCCGAACGGCGGGCCATCGAGACCTTCCTGGCCGGCGCGATCGACCTCGACGAGATCGTCATGCGGACCGTCAGGCTGCTCGCGCAGCTGACCCGCCACGTCGCGGTCGTGCAGTATCCCTCGCTGACCCGCTCGACGGTCCGGCACGTGGAGATCGTGCCGCTGGCCGACCGGCGGGTCATGCTGGTCCTGATCACCAACACCGGCCGCGTCGAGCAGCGGGTGGTCGATCTGCCCGAGGTCATCGCCGACGACCGGGTGTCCCACCTGCGCGCCGTGCTCAACACGGCGCTCGACGGCTGCGGGCTGGCCCAGGTCCCCGAGACCGTGGCCGCGCTGCCCGAGCGGCTGTCCCCCGAAGACCGGCCGGCGGCCGCCACGATCCTCTCGGTGATCCTGGAGACGCTGGTCGAACGGCACGAAGAGAAGATCGTGTTCGCCGGGGCCGCCAACCTCGCCGCCGCCGATTTCACCATCGGCCTGCGCGACGTGCTGGAGGCCCTGGAGGAGCAGGTCGTCCTGATGCGCCTCCTCGGCGAGACCGACGACCTGTCCGAGCTGACCGTCCGGATCGGCTCGGAGAACCCCTACACCGGTCTGCGCGGCACCTCGATCGTGGCCGCCGGATACGGCTCGGGAGACAAGGAACTGGCCCGGCTCGGAGTGCTGGGCCCGACGCGAATGGATTATCCGGTGACGATGGGTGCGGTGCGCGCGGTCGCGCGCTATGTCGGCCAGATCCTGGCGGGGTCATAAGTGGCCAAGGACTATTACGCCACCCTCGGCGTACGCCGCGACGCGAGCCAGGAAGAGATCAAGAAGGCCTACCGCCGGCTGGCCCGTGAACTGCATCCCGACGTCAACCCCGACCCGGCGACGCAGGAGCGCTTCAAGGAGATCACCGCGGCCTACGAGGTGCTCTCCGACCCCCAGAAGCGCCAGATGCACGACATGGGCGGCGACCCCTTCGGGGGCGCGGGCGGCGGCGCCGGTTTCGGCGCGGGCTTCCCCTTCAGCGACATCATGGACGCCTTCTTCGGCACGGCCTCCGCCTCGCGCGGCCCCCGGTCGCGGGCCCGCCGGGGCCGCAACGCGACGATCCGGGTCGAGCTCGACCTGGCCGAGTCGGGTTTCGGCACCACCCGCGAGCTCGTGGTCGACACCGCGATCCTGTGCGAGGTCTGCCAGGGCTCCGGCGCCGCCGCCGGCACCCACCCCGACACCTGCGACATGTGCCACGGCCGGGGCGAGGTCTCCCAGGTGACCCGCTCGTTCCTGGGCCAGGTCATGACCTCCCGCCCGTGCCCCCAGTGCGGCGGCTTCGGCAGCGTCATCCGCCACCCCTGCCAGGAGTGCTCCGGCGACGGCCGCGTGCGCACCCGCCGGACCATCAAGGTCCGCATCCCGGCGGGCGTCGAAGACGGCACCCACATCCAGCTCGCGGGCGAGGGCGAGGTCGGCCCCGGCGGCGGCCCGCCCGGCGACCTGTTCCTGGAGATCGTCGAGCGTCCCCACCCGACGTTCGAACGCCGCGGCGACGACCTCCACTGCACCGTCTCGATCCCGATGACCGCCGCCGCCCTGGGCACCTCCCTGACCATGGAGACCCTCGACGGCCCCGAGCAGATCGACGTCCGCCCCGGCACCCAGTCGGGCCAGGTCATCCCGCTCTACGCGCGGGGTGTGCAGCGCCTCAACGAGACCGGCCGGGGCGACCTGCTGATCCACGTCAACGTCGAGACCCCGCTGAAGCTCGACCCCGAGCAGGAGGAACTGCTCCGCAAGTTGTCCCAGCTGCGCGGTGAGGAGCGCCCGCCCGGCAAGTTCGCCCCGGGCCAGCAGGGCTTCTTCTCCCGCCTGAAGGACGCGTTCAACGGCCGATGACCGTCCCCGTCTTCCTGGGTGAGGTCACCCCGGGCCCGCGCCTGACCCTGGCCGGGCCCGAGGGCCGCCACGCGGCGGCCGTGCGCCGCATCACGGCGGGCGAGCGCGTCGACGTGACCGACGGCGCGGGCCGGGTGGCCGAGTGCGCGGTCGACCACGCCGGCAAGGACCACCTCGACCTCACGGTCCTGCGCGTGTACGACATCCCGCCCCCCTCGCCGCGCCTGGTGGTCGTGCAGGGCCTGCCGAAGGGCGATCGGGGCGAACTGGCCGTCGAGATGATGACCGAGGCCGGGGTCGACGCGATCGTGCCCTGGTCGGCGTCCCGGTCGATCACCCAGTGGAAGGGCGAGCGCGCGGCCAAGTCGCTGGCCCGCTGGCGCTCCACCGCGCGTGAGGCGGGCAAGCAGGCCCGGCGTTTCCACCTGCCCGAGGTCCTCGAACCCGCCTCCACCAACCAGGTGGCGGCGCTGCTCGAATCGGCCGCGCTGGCCGTGGTGCTCCACGAGGAGGCGGCCGAGCCGCTTTCGCGCGTCGACCTGCCCGAGAAGGGCGACATCGTCGTGGTGGTGGGCCCCGAGGGCGGCGTGTCCGACGACGAGATCACCCGCTTCCGGGAGGCCGGGGCGCTCCCGGCCCTCCTGGGCCCGACGGTGCTGCGCACCTCGACGGCCGGGGTCGCGGCGGCGGCGGTCCTGCTGACCCGCACCGGCCGCTGGTAGAGCGAAGCGGGCCTCCCCGGAGTGCGCTTGGCACGTTCCGGAAAGGCCCGCTTCGAAAAGGCTTACGACGCCGGGGTCGAGACCTCCACCGTCGACGGCGTCACCGCGGGAGACGGGTCGGGCGTCGGCGTGGGGCAGTCGTCGCCGCACCCGGTCGGGGCGGGGCTGGGGGAGTCGGCCGTCGGCGTCGGCGACGGCTTCGTCGGGGACTTGGTCCCGCTCGGGTTGGGCTTGCTCGTCGGTCCCGAGGTCGGGTTGGCCTCCTGCGTCGGGCACTTCGCCGCGACGGCCGGGTCGGGGGCCGGGGTCGGCTCCGGGGTGACGCACGGGTCGGACGACGGCTCGGGCGGCGGCGCGGCGGCGGGCTGCGACGGCGCGGACGAGGTCGCCGGCGGCGTCGTCTCGGGGGCCCGGGTGGGGTTCTGGGTGGTGATCGAGATCCCGGGCTCGTCTTGGGTCGGCGGCGGCTGGGCGGTCGAGCCGGCGCTCGGCAGCTCGCCGGCCGGGGTCTGCTCGGTTCCGGTTCCGTTGCCCACGAAGTCGACGCCCACGTTCTCGCGTATTCCGGGAACGGTGACGACCACGATTCCGGCCACCAGGGCGGCGGCGGCCACGGACGCACCTATGCGCCACCACAACAGACCGCGGAGGCCGCGGTTGTCGATGCGGTGGCGGATGATCTCCAGTCCGTCGGGAGACGGCACGACCGAGTCCGCCTCCGCGCGCATCACACGGCGGAGGAGGTCGCCGTGCTCGTCGGGGGGGATGGTCATGAGAACTTCTCCAGCACTTGACGTAATGAGGCCATGCCTCTGGCGGTGTGACTCTTCACCGCGCCTTTGGAGATGCCCATGGCGTGGGCGATCTCGGCCTCGGAAAGGTCGCCGTAGTAGCGCAGGACCAGCGCTTCGCGCTGCCGCTGGGGCAGGGCGCGCAGCGCCTCGATCACCGCGGTGCGCTCGAGTTCGCCGATGGCGCCGTTTTCGGCACTCGGCGCGTCGGGGAGGCCCTTGGGGGCGTACTTCTCCACGACGGCTCGATGACGCAGCACGGAGCGCGAACGGTTGACGACCGACTGTCGCAGGTACGCAAGTGCCTTGTCGGGATCGCGCAGCCTGCGCCAGGCGCCATGGATGGCGACGAACGCGTCCTGCACGACTTCTTCGGCGCTGGCCACATCGCGGACCAGCAGCACCGCGAGACGCACCAGTGACCGATAGTGGGCGCTGTAAAGCGCCGTAACGGCCATGTCGGCATCCCACCCGACCGGCACCGTGCCCAGCGACCTGTCGGCCACGAGGGTCTCGGTGGTCACATCAGTAGGACGCTCGTCCTTGCCAGGGGGTTTACGTTCTTCCGAATCATTAGGGGGCATGACCCAGTTGTGTCCTCGCCCGACACAGGGGATTGGTTGACGGTGCAGTCTCGCACATAAACCCTATCCGGGCAGATCTTTGCACGGGACATTCCGGGGATTACCGATTGGCAACGCTAGGCTTCCCCCGTGAAGAATGAGTGCCTGTTCTGCGCAATCGTGGCTCGTGAGATACCCGCGACGGTCGTGTACGAGACCGACACCACCCTTGCCTTCCGTGACATCAATCCCCATGCCCCCACACATGTTCTGGTCGTACCGAAAAACCATGTGCGCGACGCGGGGGAACTGGCGGAGGCTGGGCTCGCCGACGACGTGATCAAAACGGCGAAGGCCGTAGCGGTCGCCGAAGGCATCGCCGAGTCCGGTTACCGGCTGGTCCTGAACACCGGGCCCGACTCGGGGCAGAGCGTCTTCCACGCCCATCTCCACCTGCTGGGCGGGGCGCCGCTGACGCTCCAGATGGGGTAGCGGACGGCTACCATTGACAGCGGTTAATAGGGAGGCGAGCAGGCCCGACGAGGCCGCCCATGTCCGAGACGCGCGAAACACAGAAGACCCACGCCAAGGTCGTGATCCCCGACGAGCACGCGATGATCAGCATCCTGGGCTCGCGTGACGAGCTCCTCCGGGTCATCGAGAAGAGCTTCCGGGCCGACATCCACGTGCGGGGCAACGAGATCACCATCACCGGGTCCCCCGACGAGAGCGGTGTGGTCGTCCGGCTGTTCGAGGAACTGGTCGAGCTCGCCCGTTCGGGGGCTCAGCTGACCCCCGACGCGGTCGAGCGCAGCATCTCCATGCTGCGCCAGAGCAACGGCCGCCCGGCCGAGGTGCTCTCGCTCGACATCATCTCCTCGCGCGGGCGCACGATCCGCCCGAAGACGGTCAACCAGAAGAACTACGTCGACATGATCGACAAGCACACGATCGTCTTCGGCATCGGCCCCGCGGGAACCGGCAAGACCTATCTGGCGATGGCCAAGGCCGTGAAGGCCCTGCAGGAGAAGCGGGTCAACCGCATCATCCTGACCCGTCCGGCCGTGGAGGCCGGCGAGCGGCTGGGCTTCCTGCCCGGCACGCTCTACGAGAAGATCGACCCTTACCTGCGGCCGCTCTACGACGCCCTCCACGACATGATCGACCCCGACTCGATCCCGCGCCTGATGGCGGCGGGCACGATCGAGGTCGCCCCGCTCGCCTACATGCGCGGCCGGACGCTCAACGACGCCTTCATCATCCTCGACGAGGCCCAGAACACCTCGCCCGAGCAGATGAAGATGTTCCTGACCCGCCTGGGGTTCAACTCCAAGATCGTCGTCACCGGTGACGTCACGCAGGTCGACCTGCCGGGCGGCACGCAGAGCGGCCTCAAGGTGGTCCAGGGCATCCTCGAAGGCATCAACGACATCCACTTCAGCCGTCTGACCAGCGCCGACGTGGTCCGCCACAAGCTGGTGGGGCAGATCGTCGACGCCTACGGCCGCTACGACGCCGCACTGGCGTCCGACCCGCGCGCCAACGGCACCAACCGGCCCAGGGGGCGGCGATGACGATCGAGGTCAACAACGAGTCCGGCACCGAGGTCGACGAGAGCCGTCTCGTCGCCCTCGCCGGGCACGTCCTCGGCCAGATGGGCATCAACTCCCTCGCGGAGTTGTCGATCCTGGTCGTCGACGAGGCCGCCATGACCGCCCTCCACGAGCAGTGGATGGGCGAGCCCGGCCCCACCGACGTGCTGGCCTTCCCCATGGACGAGCTCCGGCCCGGCCAGGGCCGCAACGACGACGCCTCGCCCGACCCCGCACTTCTGGGCGACGTCGTCCTCTGCCCGACCGTGGCGGCCCGGCAGGCCGCCGAGGCGGGTCATCCGACGCAAGACGAACTCGATCTGCTGTGCACCCACGGCATCCTCCATCTGCTGGGCTACGACCACGCCGAGCCCGAGGAGCACGCCGAGATGTTCGGCCTCCAGGGCGAGCTGCTCGAGTCGTGGCGTAAGACAGCCCCTTAGGAACCATGAGTAACGGCTGGTTGTTCTCGGCCGTCGCCCTCGTCGTCGGCGGCGGCCTGCTCGCGAGCGCGGAGACCGCGCTCACCCGGATCTCCCGCGTGCGCGCCGAGGAGTTCGTCAAAGACGGACGCCGCGGCGCCAACCCCCTCCAGGCCATCGTGGCCGACCCCCCTCGTTACCTGAACCTGCTGCTCCTGCTGCGGATGAGCTGCGAGCTCGGCGCGACCGTGATCGCGACGCTGCTGTTCATCGACTGGCTGGGCGACACGGGCCAGGCCTACGCGGCGGCGGCCGGGGCCATGATCGTCATCGCCTACGTCATCGTCGGCGTCTCCCCGCGCACGCTCGGGCGGCAGCACGCCGAGCCGATCGCGCTGTTCAGCGCGCCGGTCGTCTACGGCCTGACCCGGATCTTCGGGCCGCTGCCGACGCTGCTGATCCTGCTCGGCAACGCGGTCACCCCCGGCAAGGGCTTCCGCGAGGGGCCGTTCACCTCCGAGGCCGAGCTGCGCGACCTGGTCGACCTGGCCGAAGAGCGGCGGGTGATCGAGCCCGACGAGCGCGAGATGATCCACTCGGTGTTCGAGCTGGGTGACACGCTGGTGCGCGAGGTCATGGTGCCGCGGACCGACATGGTCTTCATCGAGCGCCACAAGACCCTCGAACAGGCGTTGTCGCTGGCGCTGCGCAGCGGCTTCTCCCGGGTCCCGGTGACGGGCGAGAACGAAGACGACGTCATCGGCATCGCCTACCTGAAGGACATCGTCCGCCGTATCCAGGAGACCGGCGACGACGAGGGCGCGGTCGAGGAGCTGATGCGCCCGGCGACCTACGTCCCCGAGAGCAAGCCCATCGACGACCTGCTGCGCGACATGCAGGCCCGGCAGATCCACCTGGCGATCGTGATCGACGAATACGGCGGCACCGCCGGTCTCGTCACGATCGAGGACGTCATCGAGGAGATCGTCGGCGAGATCGCCGACGAATACGACCAGGAGGCCCCCCGGGTCGAGCACCTCGACGACGGCGCGGTCCGGGTCACCGCCCGGCTCGCGGTGTGGGAGCTCGAGGAGCTGTTCGACACCGAGATCGAGTCGGAGGACGTCGACACGGTCGGCGGCCTGCTGGCCCACGCCCTGGGCCGGGTGCCGATCGCCGGCTCCGAGGCGACCGTGGCCGGGCTGCGGCTGACGGCCGACGAACTGGCCGGCCGCCGCAACCGCATCAGCACCGTGGTGGTCCGGCGGGTCGACGACGACGCGGTGGCGCGCCACTGACTCACCGCCGGGCGCTCGCGTCGGCCCGCATCGGCGGGCAGTCGCCGCCCGGCGTGGTGGCCAGCTCGAAGTGCCACATCTCGTTCGCGTACGTCTGGCAGAGGCCGTAGGCGCGGCCGTGCCGGTTGAGCCAGTCGTCGGCGTCGGTGGGCCCGACGTCGACGGCGTCGCCGGTGACGTGGCGCGACTGGCCGGGGGTGCTGACGTAGCGGCGGGCCTCGTGTTCACTGCCGTACTTGGTGATCGCCTCGTCGTAGAGTTTCCGCTGGTAGCGCTCGCTGCGCCAGGCGGTGGTCAGGTAGAGCTCGACGCCGTCGGCGGCCGCGTCGCGGGCGGCCTGACGGACGGCGCGCAGCAGGGCGGGGTCGAGGTTCGTGATCGCGGGCGAGTCGTCGAACGGGGAGATGTGCCCCTCCACGAGTCCGTCGGCCACGCCGACGGCGTCGGCCTGGAGGGGCCCGCAGGCGGCGACGAGGGTGAGCAGCAGGGGCGCCAGCCACCGGTACATGAGGTGAACGTCCGTTCCTGGTCGGCATCGGGTGGATGCGTCCAGGCTGGTCGGCGCGGGTGTCGGTCTCGCGGGGGCCGCGTATGGGCGGGCGCTCGGCCGTGTATCAGTTCAGCCGCACGGTGGCGACCGCGCCGCCCTCGGGGTCGTTGCCGAAGGCGAGCCGGGCCCCGATGACCCGGGCCTGCCCGGCGGCGATGGTCAGCCCCAGGCCGTGGCCCCGGCCGCGTTCGGCCGCGCCGGTCCGGAACCGCTGCGGCCCCTCCGCCAGCAGCGACGCGGGGAAGCCCGGCCCGTGGTCGCGGACGGTGATCGTCGTGCCCGTCACGTGCACCTCGACCGGGACCTTTCCATGGCGGTGGGCGTTCACGACCAGGTTGGCGAGGATGCGGTCGAGGCGGCGGGGGTCGGTCACGGCGACCGGGTCGCCCTGGGCGGTCACCTCGGCCGCCAGGCCGGTCCGGTGCACGCAGTCGGCGGCGAAGCGGCCCAGCGGCACCTCGACCCGGTCGGCCGCCTCGGCGCCGGCGTCCAGGCGGGAGATCTCCAGCAGGTTCTCCACGAGGACCCGCAGCACCCCGACCCGGTCGCGCACCAGGTCGGTCACCTCGCCGTCCGGCAGCAGCTCGGCGGAGGTGACCAGGCCCATCAGCGGGGTGCGCAGCTCGTGGGCGACGTCGGCGGTGAACCGCTGCTCGGCGCGCAGGCGGTCGTGCAGGGCGGCGGCCATCGTGTCGACGGCGGCGGCGATGGCGGTGATCTCGTCGCCGCCGCGCCCGGCCGACGTGCGGGCCTCCAGGTCGCCCTCGGCGATCCGGCGGGCGGTGCGGGCGACCCGCCGCAGGCGGTGGTTGGGCAGTTCGGCGGCCAGCGCCGCCAGCGGCACCACCAGGCCCAGCACGCCCGCCGAGGCGAGCGCCATGTTCCGGTCGAGGGCGCGCAGCCCGCGCACCTCGCCGCCCATGTCGATCTTCACGGACCCGGTGCCGTCGGCCCCCCACATCCAGGGAGACTCGGGGGCGCTGTCGTCGTACCAGGTGGCGTAGGTGCCCGGAGGCCCGACCCGGGCGGCCAGCGCGGGCGGCAGCGGGCCCTCGTCGACCGGGCCGGTGAGCAGGGCGGTCACCGCCCGGTCCCGGCCGAGGCTGAGCGAACGTTCCCAGGTGCTCTGGTGCACCAGCAGCCCGACGGCCAGCGCCACCACGCCGGACGCCACCGCGACCAGCGCGGCGATCTGCCAGCGCAGGGATCTCCAGCGGGCCATCTCAGCGCCGCAGCTTGTAGCCGAAACCGCGGACCGTCTCGACGCGGTCGGCCCCGACCTTGCGGCGCAGCCGCTGCACGCACAGGTCGACGACCCGGCTGTCGCCGTCCCAGCCGTAGTCCCAGACGTTGCGCAGCAGCGTCTGCCGGTCGAGGACGATGCCGGGGTTGGCGGCGAACTCCAGCAGCAGCCGCAACTCGGTGGGGGCCAGGGAGACGAGCTCGCCCGCGACGCGCACCTCCAGCGCCTCGGGGTCGACGGTCAGGTCGCCGAAGACGAGCGTGGGGGTGCCGGGGGCGGGGGCGGCGCGGCGCAGCAGCGCCCGGATCCTGGCCACCAGCACGGCGGTGTCGGCGGGTTTGACCACGTAGTCGTCGGCGCCGGCCTCCAGCCCCGACACCACGTCGAGGGCGTCGCCGCGCGCGGACATCATCAGGATCGGGACCAGGCTCGACTCGCGCACCCGGCGGCACAACCCGATGCCGTCGAGGCCGGGCAGCATCACGTCGAGCAGGAGGAGGTCGTGGCCGCCCGCGTGGAACCGCTCCAGGCCGGTCAGGCCGTCGGCCGCCGCGTCGACCCGGTAGCCGTAGCGCTCCAGGGCCATGCCGACGCTCTTGCGGATCACCTCGTCGTCTTCGACCAGGAGCACCGAAACCGACATCGATCTCCAAACACGCAGGAACAGGTCCGACGCAGAATATGCGGACTCGGCAGCCGTCCCGGCGCGGGCGGGTATCAGCCGTGAATCGTCCTGATCGGGTGGACCCGGTATTCGTAGGCGTGCTCGTCGAAGAGCAACCACTCGGTGACGTCGATCCGGTAGAGCCGCTCGCCCGGGGCCAGCCGGACCGGGTCGGGCGACTCGGCGGCGCTCGCGATCCCGGCGAAGGTCACGCCGCGCCCCGCGTCCGCGATGATCGACCCCGCCACCTTCGGGCGGGCCGACAGCCCGGCCACGAGCGGGCGTTCGCGGTGGGCGATGAACATGAGCCGATCGGGCCCGAAGGCCGCGTGGAAGGGCAGGGGGAGAAGCGCCGGCGCCCCGTCGCCGTCGACGGCGGACAGGGCCATGAGCCGGGCGTTGCCGACGTACTCCTGCAGGAGGCGTCGGTGGTGGGCGGGCGCGGTTGTCACGTGCCAAGAATGCTCACACCCGCTTGGGTGTGTCTTGCATCCGGCAAGGAGTTTCTTCGCAAGCGTTCTTTAAGCGACTTGCAAGTCATCCCCGGCATTCTTATTCCACGGCGTCCGGGAGGGGTTCGGGGCGCCGCACAAGGGGTCGATCGGTGCGCCGGGAGGGGTTCGCGGCGCACCGGCTGATCTGAGGGGGATCATCGATTAGGGGGCTCTCGTCCGGCGAGAGCCCCCTAATGATGTTTTTAGGCCCGTTGACATCCGGGAATGAAGCCCGGGGGATGTCGACGGGGGGACCTGGAAAAATGCGCGTGGCGAAACTCACCATCGCCTGCTGTCTGCTCGCCGCCGTGGCCGGATGTGGCTCGGGGCCCGTGGGCGACGCCCGCACCACCCCCCAGGCGCTCAAGATCAAGGCGCTGTTCGCCGACCTCGACGAGATCCCGCGCGGCTTCGCGACCCGGTCGCGGCCCGGCTGGGAGGAGCCGTTCGAACCGGTCGTCCAGGAGTGCCGCCGCCTGTTCAACCTGATGGCCGGCCGCCCCGCCCGCAAGGGCCTGACCGCCGCCACCACCGCCAGCTACCTCGGTGAGGGGGTCGGCCAGACGGCCGCCGTCTCCCTGGCCCTGTACGGCTCCCGCGAGGCCGCCGACCAGATGGACGAACTGGCCGCCGCCTCCCGCAAGTGCACCACCGCCCGCGACCAGACCCCCGGCGAGGTCAACCGGCTGACCGTGGCCCCGCTCGCGGTGTCGGAGCGCGTCCTCGAAGGCGGCGGCGTCGCGCGCCGCCTGGTCGGCCGGGTCGGCGGCTACCCCTACGAGATGCACCTGATCGTGGCCCGCCAGGGCGGGGCCGTGATCGGCCTGGTGAACGGCGGCATGAGCGGCGCCGACGCCCGCACGACCGAGGAACTGGCCCGGTTGGTGTCCCGCAAGGTCGCTACCCTTGACCTGTGACGCTCGACCCAGAAGACGAAAAGATCCTCACCCTGGCGCGGTCGGCCAGGGCCAGGAACGGCACCGCCGAAGGCGCCGCCGTCCGTGACGAGACCGGCCGGACCTATGTCGCGACCGACGTGAACCTGCCCTCGCTGCGGCTGACCGCCGTGCAGGTCGCGGTGGCGACGGCCGTGTCGAGCGGGGCCCAGGGCCTGGAGGCCGCGGCGCTCGTCAGCGACGCCGAGGAGCCCGCCCGGGAAGACCTGGCGGCGGTGGAGGACCTGGGCAACGCGATCCTGTTCCACGCGGGCCTCGACGGTTCGCTGAAAGGCCGATATGTCTGAGCACCGCGCGGGGTTCGCCGCGTTCGTGGGGCGGCCCAACGTGGGCAAGTCGACCTTGATGAACGCCCTGGTCGGCACCAAGGTCGCCATCACCTCCTCCAAGCCGCAGACCACCCGGCGGGTGATCCGCGGCATCGTCCACCGGCCCGACGCGCAGCTCGTCATCGTCGACACCCCCGGTCTCCACCGGCCGCGCACCCTGCTGGGGGAGCGGCTCGACAGCCTGGTGCTCTCCACGCTGACCGAGGTCGACGTGCTGGGGTTCTGCGTCCCGGCCAACGAGCCCATCGGCAAGGGCGACCGGTTCATCGCCGAGAAGCTCGGCGCGGTCAAGAAGACGCCCGTGGTCGCCGTGGTCACCAAGTGCGACCTGGCCACCCGCGAGCAGGTCGCCAAGCAGCTGCTGGCGGTGTCGCAGCTGGCGGAGTTCGCCGAGATCGTGCCGGTCTCGGCGAAGGGCGACGACCAGCTCGACGTGCTGGCCGACCTGCTGATCGAGCGGCTGCCCGAGTCGCCGCCCCTCTACGCGGGCGGCGAGCTGACCGACGAGCCCGAGCAGGTGCTGGTCGGCGAGCTGATCCGCGAGGCGGCCCTCGAAGGCGTGCGCGACGAGCTGCCCCACTCGATCGCGGTGGTGGTCGAGGAGATGGGCCCCCGTGAGGGGCGCGACGACCTGCTCGACGTCTACGCGTTCATGTTCGTCGAGCGCGACTCGCAGAAGGCCATCGTCATCGGGCCGGGCGGCTCGCGGCTGAAGGACGTCGGCAGCAGGGCGCGCAAGCAGATCGAGGCGCTGCTCGGCAGCCGCGTCTACCTCGACCTGCGGGTCAAGGTCGCCAAGGAGTGGCAGCGCGACCCGAAGCAGCTGCGCCGGCTCGGCTTCTACGACTGACCGGGCGGCTGACGCCGCCCGACGAGGGCGAGGCAGGCCAGCGCCGCGACCACGACCGAGGCGCCGAGGCCGGCGAACCAGCCGTACATGATCGTGGGTTCGACCGAGACCAGGCCCGGGATGGCCATCGAGAGGCGGTCGAACCCATGGGGCCTGGTCAGGAACATCGCCAGCGCGAACGCCGCGACCGCGCCCGGCAGGATGGCCAGGCCGGTGACGATCCGGTTGCGGGAGATGCCCAGCGCGCCCAGCACGGCCGCGACGACGCCCGACCCCATGACCCACCAGCCGGCCGCGTCCTCGGTTCCGTGGACGGCGGTCAGGTCGGCGTTGACGACCCCGAACGTGGCGCTGATGCCGAACCAGGGCAGCACCCCGGTCATGGCCAGGCCGAGCCCCGCTATCACGACGGCCAGCCCTAACAAGGTGCTTGTTCCGCTTCGATCCGGTGTGGGGGGATGTGCGGTTGCCACCTCCCCAGCCTAGGGGAAGCGAGGCGCCGGCGGCCGGAAGCCGACAGTGGCTCGCGCGAGCGAATCCCCCTATACGGACACGCGGCTCTCTCCCCAGGAGAGCCGGTTCCGGAGTTCGACCGCGTCGGCCGCGAGCGCCGAGACCAGCGTGCCCGGACCGGCCAGGGGCAGCACCGCGACCCCTTCGGCGACCTCCGCCTCCTTGGACGCGGCCGTGATCAGGGTGCTGCCGACGCAGCGGGCCGTGCCGAACACCGCCGGGCTGCCGTCGGCGTCGGGGTCGCCCACGACGAACTCCTGACGGAGCAGGGGACGGCCGGCGAACGTCGCGTCGAAACGGGAGTGGCAGCGGCCCGGCCGCTCGCCGTGGCGGCCGAAGACGATCTCCTCACGCCAGAACAGGGACGCGTCGGGCTCCAGGGTGATCGCCGTGGTCATCCGGTGGTCGCAGGCGGCCGCCAGGACCGTCGGCTCGGGGGCGAAGACCAGGGAGCCGCCGGAGGCGACGTACACGTGGATCTCCATCAATGAGCGGCCGGTGCCGGGGAGCACCAGCGTGCTCGCGATGGAGCGGACCGTCAGGGAGGTGCCTTCGGCGACCTCGACGTCGAGTCTCAGCCGGTCGCCGCCCAGGGGGCCCGCGCCGGTGCTGACCAGGTGGACCTCTCCGGGGGCCGTCTGGCGCAACGTGATCGGCGGGTCGGAGCGCATCGTCTCGACGCGGGTGCGGCCCCGGTCGTCCAGGCCCGTGCGCAGGATCGCACGGGCCCGGACCAGCGCCTTCGTCATGACAGGTGGCTGTGGGAGTGCTGGTGGCGCCACGACTCGACGAGGCCCGACACCCATTCGGCGACCGAGTGGGCGCCCTTGTCCTCGCGGATCGAGGTGAACAGCACCGGCTTGCCCTCCCGGACCGCCGCCGCGTCGCGGGACATGACCGTGAGGTCGGCGCCGACCATCGGGGCGAGGTCGGTCTTGTTGACCACCAGCAGGTCGGCCGACGTGACGCCGGGGCCGCCCTTGCGCGGCACCTTGTCGCCGCCGGAGACGTCCAGGACGAAGATCTGGCGGTCGGCCAGGCCCCGGCTGAACGTCGCGGTCAGGTTGTCGCCGCCCGACTCGACGATGACCAGGTCGAGGGGGCCGAAGCGCTCCTCCAGGGTCTCGACGGCGTCGATGTTGGCGGCGATGTCGTCGCGGATCGCGGTGTGCGGGCAGCAGCCCGTCTGCACGGCCAGGATCCGGTCGGGGTCGATGACGCCTGCCCTGCGCAGGAAGTCGGCGTCCTCGGTCGTGTAGATGTCGTTGGTCACCACGCCCAGGCGGAGCGACGGCCCGAGGCTCCGGCAGAGCGCCGCGGTCAGGGCGGTCTTGCCGCTCCCGACCGGGCCGCCGATGCCCAGGCGCAGCGCCCGGCCGTGCCCGTCGGGCGCGTCGTGGTGGTCATCGTGGTTAGCTGACAAAGAGCCTTACCTCCGTACGTAGGTGCTGTTCGGCCAGCAGATCGAGAGCGGGGGCGGCATGCGCGGGTAGCGCGGACCAGTCGTGCTGTTCGGCGATGACCGAGTCATAGGGGAGGTCGGCCAGGACGCGGTGCACGGTCACCGGGTCGAGCCCCAGCAACCTGACCGCGGCCGTGGCCGCACCGGTGACGGACGTGTACGCGGCCGCCATGGCGGCCTGCGCGGGCGTGCAGCCCGCCGCCCGCGCGGCGACGCCGAGGGCGATCGGGTGGTGCGCGCCGTCGGGCACGTCGCGGGCCAGCTCTTCGAGTGCCCTGGACGGCCAGATCCGCTTGGCGGTCCTGACGAGAAGGCGGCCCTGGGTGCGGCTGGCCAGCCGCTGCGCGGGCGAGGCGATCCGCGCGTCGGCCTCGGCATCGAGCAGCCGCCACTTGTCAGCCGCATCGGCCGCGCCCGCAGGCCCGGTCGAAGTGGGGTCGCCGGAGTCCGCGGCGCGGATGTCCGGCACTTCGGTGTCCGGAAATTTCGGTACATGGGCTGCCGCGCAGGCGGACCAGGCCAAGGCCGCCGCCACCCGGCCCGCCGTCGCGAGCCGGCCCCGGAGGAACCGCGCCAGGTCCTCGGGGCCGGAGATCGCGCCGGTGCGGCAGGCCTCCTCCGCGCCGCCCGAATGGGCGTGACCGCCCGCGGGCAGCCGCGAGTCGGCGAGCAGCAGCAGACCGGACAGGCCGGTCAGGCCGGTCAGATCGGCCGGGCCCGGCTGACCGGTCAGGTCGGTTGTCGGCGGCATGCCGGAGGCCGCGCCGGTCAGGGCGGGGGCTTCGGTCGCCGTTACGTCCATGGACCTTCGCCTAGAAGAGGAAGTAGCGCTGGGCCATGGGCAGGACCTCGGCCGGGGCCGGTTCGATCAGTTCGCCGTCGACCTTGACGGCGAAGGTGTCGGGGTGGACGTCGATGTCGGGCAGGGCGTCGTTGAGGGGCATCGACTCCTTGCCCCGGCCGCGGACGTCGGCCACCGGGACCAGCCGCCGCTCGACGCGCAGGCGGTCGGCCAGGTCGCCTTCGAGGGCCAGGGGCGCGACGAAGTGGACCGAGGTCCGAGACGGGGCCGCGCCGTAGGCGCCGAACATGGGGCGGGGGAGGACCGGCTGCGGGGTCGGGATGGAGGCGTTGGCGTCGCCCATCTGGGCGTAGGCGATCATGCCGCCCTTGACGACCAGGTCGGGCTTGACGCCGAAGAACGCCGGGGTCCAGAGCACCAGGTCGGCCAGCTTGCCGACTTCGACCGAGCCGACCTCGGCGTCGAGGCCGTGGGCGATCGCCGGGTTGATGGTGTATTTGGCGACGTACCGGCGGGCTCTGAGGTTGTCGGCCGGGCCGGACAGCGCGCCGCGGCGCTTCTTCATCACGTGGGCGGTCTGCCAGGTGCGGATGATCGTCTCGCCGACGCGGCCCATCGCCTGGGAGTCGGAGCCGATCATCGAGATGGCGCCGATGTCGTGCAGGACGTCCTCGGCCGCCATCGTCGAGGGGCGGATGCGGGACTCGGCGAAGGCCAGGTCTTCGGGGATCGACGGGTTCAGGTGGTGGCAGACCATGAGCATGTCGAGGTGCTCGTGGTGGGTGTTGACCGTGTGGGGCCGGGTCGGGTTGGTCGACGACGGCAGGATGTTGCGCTCCCCGGCGACCTTGATGATGTCGGGGGCGTGCCCGCCGCCGGCGCCCTCGGTGTGGTAGGCGTGGATGCTCCGGCCGTTGATCGCCGCCAGGGTCGACTCGACGAACCCGGCCTCGTTGAGGGTGTCGGTGTGGATGGCGACCTGCACCCCGGTGGCGTCGCAGACCGCCAGGCACGCGTCGATCGCGGCGGGGGTGGTGCCCCAGTCCTCGTGCAGCTTGAAGCCCGACGCGCCCGCCCGCAGCTGCTCCAGCAGCGCCTCGCTGCTGACGGTGTTGCCTTTGCCGAGGAGGGCGACGTTGACGGGCATGCCGTCCATCGCCTCCAGGATCCGGCCGACGTACCAGGCGCCGGTGACGGTGGTCGCCTTGGTGCCCTCGGCGGGGCCGGTGCCGCCGCCGACCAGGGTGGTGACGCCGCTGGCTAGGGCCTCCTCGACGATCTGGGGGCAGATCAGGTGGACGTGGGAGTCGACCGCCCCGGCGGTGACGATCTTGCCGTTGCCGGCCAGGATCTCGGTCGACGGGCCGATCACCAGGTCGGGGTGGACCCCGTCCATCGTGTCGGGGTTGCCGGCCTTGCCGATGGCGACGATCCGGCCGTCGCGCACCCCGATGTCGGCCTTGACGACGCCCCAGTGGTCGAGGATCACCGCGCCGGTGATCACCAGGTCGGGGGCGCCCTCGGCACGGGTGGCGCGGGCCTGGCCCATCGACTCGCGGATCACCTTGCCGCCGCCGAACACCGCCTCGTCGCCGGCTCCGGCGGGGCCCATCGCGAGGTCGTCGGTGACCTCGACGAACAGGTCGGTGTCGGCCAGCCTGATCCGGTCGCCGGTGGTCGGGCCGTAGAGCGCCGCGTAGCGGGCGCGGGAGATCTCAGGCATGGGGGCCTCCGTCGAGAGGGCCGGCCCATTCGGAGCGCAGGCCGGGCACGACCCGCTTCCCGGCGATGGGCACCAGGGTGACGTCGCGCTCGACGCCCGGCTCGAACCGGACGGCGGTGCCCGCCGGCACGTCGAGTCGGTGACCCCAGGCGGCCTCGCGGTCGAACTCCAGCCCGGGGTTGGCGGCGGCGAAGTGGTAGTGGGAGCCCACCTGAACGGGCCGGTCGGCGGTGTTCACCACCCGCAGCGTCACCCGCTCGCGGCCGGGGTTCAGCGGCACGGGCCCGTCGCCCGGCACGATCTCTCCGGGGACCGTCATGTGATCGGGTGGTGGACGGTGACGAGCTTGGTGCCGTCGGGGAAGGTGGCCTCGATCTGGACGGAGTCCAGCATCTCCGGCACGCCCTCCATGACGTCCTGACGGCGCAGGACCTTGCGGCCCGCGTCCATGAGATCGGCGACCGACTGGCCGTCGCGGGCCCCTTCGAGCAGGAACGAGGCGATGATCGCGGTGGCCTCCGGATGGTTAAGGCGCAGGCCTCGGTCCATCCGGTCGCGCGCGACGCCGGCCGCGACGTGAATGAGCAGGCGTTCCTGCTCGTGTGGGGTGAGCCGCATGGCCGGACCCTAAGAAAGATCGGTTTCAATGGCGTTTCGGGGTGATGACGGACGCGTTTCCGCGTTTTCCGGCGCCGCCGGTCAATGATAGCGCCGTCTGTAGCGTTCGTCCGTTGGGTGAAGTTTCGGTAATCGGCTATTAACCTCCCCGATTTTCCCGGGAAATCGCGCTCGATCACCTTTGCGGCAGATGGGTCGGTGCGGGGGCCGTATCGGCAAGGAGGAAATTCATTGCTTAACGCATTCTTACGGACCGCGGTGGGCGCGGGTCTGGTGCTGGCGCTGGCCGCGTGCGGCGGCGAGCCGACCGAGAGCACGACCGGTGGCGCGGCCGCGGCGGGCGGCGACACCATCAAGGTCGGCCTGCTGCACTCGCTCAGCGGCACGATGGCCATCAGCGAGGTCACGGTCCGCGACGCCGAGCTGCTCGCGATCGAGGAGATCAACGCCGCGGGCGGCGTGCTCGGCAAGAAGCTCGAACCGGTGGTCGAGGACGGCGCCTCCGACTGGCCGACCTTCGCCGAGAAGGCCAACAAGCTGATCAGCCAGGACAAGGTCGCCACCGTCTTCGGCGGCTGGACCTCGGCCTCGCGCAAGGCGATGCTCCCGGTCTTCGAACGCCACAAGGCGCTGCTCTGGTATCCGGTCCAGTACGAGGGCCTGGAGTCCTCCCCGTACATCTTCTACACGGGCGCGACGACCAACCAGCAGATCATCCCGGGCCTGGACTACCTGAAGGAACAGGGCAAGACCAAGATCTTCCTGGTCGGCAGCGACTACGTCTTCCCCCGTACCGCCAACAAGATCATCAAGGCGTACGCGGCCGCGAACGGAATGACGATCCTCGGCGAGGAATACACGCCGCTCGGCCACACCGAATACTCCACATTGACCAACAAGGTCGTGCAGGCGAAGCCCGACGCGGTTTTCAACACGCTGAACGGCGACAGCAACGTCGCCTTCTTCAAGCAATTGAAGAGCGCCGGCGTGACCGCCGAGTCGATGCCCGTGCTCTCGGTCTCGGTGGCCGAGGAGGAGGTCACCGGAATCGGCGTCGACAACATCGTCGGCCACCCGGTGGCGTGGAACTACTACCAGACCACCGAGAACGCGGCCAACAGCAAGTTCGTGGCCGCCTTCAAGGCCAAGTACGGCGACGCCAAGGTCACCTCCGACCCGATGGAGGCCGGCTACAACGCGGTCTACCTGTGGGCCGAGGCGGTCAAGAAGGCCGGCACGGTCGAGGTCGAGGCGGTCAAGAAGGCGTCCGGCGGGATCGCGCTGGAGCGTCCCGAGGGCCTGGTCACCATCGACGGCGAGACGCAGCACATGTACAAGACGGCCCGGATCGGCATCATCCAGCCCGACGGGCTGATCAAGGAGGTCTGGAACTCGGGTGAGCCGATCAAGCCCGACCCCTACCTGAAGTCGTATCCGTGGGCCGGGAGCCTCGCCTCCTGACGCCGCTCCTCCCGGGGCGCCCGCGTGCGCCCCGGGACCGTACCTCCAGAAAGGGGGCAGGGTGGAGGGAATCCTCAACCAGCTGCCGATCGGGTTGTCGATCGGGGCGGTCCTGCTGCTCATCGCGCTCGGGCTGACGTTCACGTTCGGGCAGATGGGCGTGATCAACATGGCCCACGGCGAGTTCATCATGGCCGGGGCGTACACGGCCTACCTGCTGCAGGACTTCGCCGGCCGGAACGCCGTGCTGGTGGCGCTGCCGGTGGCGTTCCTGGTCGCCGGGCTGATGGGGCTGATCCTCGAACGCGCGGCCATCCGGCACTTCTACGGCCGGCCGCTCGACACGCTGCTGCTGACCTGGGGCGTCTCGCTCGTGCTCCAGCAGGTGGCGCGCGACCTGTTCGGCGCGCCGAACGTGCAGGTGACGTCGCCGACGTGGTTGCAGGGCACGCTCGGGCCGATGCCGTACAACCGGCTGTTCATCCTGCTGCTGGCCGTGGGGTCGGTCGTGGCGATCTGGGTCTACATGAACCGGAGCGCGCAGGGCCGCCGGATGCAGGCCGTGATGCAGAACCGGCAGCTCGCCGCGACCAGCGGCATCAACACCGGGCGGGTCGACCAGCGCACCTTCTTCATCGGGTCGGGGCTGGCCGGGATCGCCGGGGTCGCCCTCACCCTCATCGGGCCCGTCGGCCCGACGCTCGGCACCTACTACATCGTCGACGCGTTCCTCGTGGTCGTCGCGGGCGGCCTCGGGCAGCTGCGCGGCGCGGTCATCGCCGCGCTGGCGCTGGGCCTGCTGAACTCGTACGCGGAGTTCTGGACCAACGCGAGCCTGGCCAAGGTGATCGTGTTCGTGGTGATCATCGCCTTCCTCCAGTTCCGGCCGCAGGGCCTGTTCGTCCTCCGTTCAAGGGCGCTGACATGACAGCCATCCTCGAGAAGCCCCCCGTCACCCCGGCCCCCGTCAAGGAGCCGCGCGACTGGCGCGGGCCCGCCCTCTTCGCGCTCGTCGCGGTCATCGGGCTCGTCGTCATGCCGCTGGTGCTGGAGCCGTTCCGGCTGGGGCTGCTGGCCAAGTACCTCACCTACGCGATCGTCGCCCTCGGCATCGGCCTGGCCTGGGGCCAGGGCGGCATGCTGACCCTCGGGCAGGGGGTGTTCTTCGGCCTCGGCGGCTACGCCATGGGCATGCACCTCAAGCTCAACGACGCCGGCGACGGCCTGCCCGACTTCATGGTCTGGAGCGGCGTCGAGACGCTGCCCGCCCTGTGGGAGCCGTTCCGCAACCCCGTCTTCGCGATCGCCATGGTGGTGGTCGTGCCCGGGGCGGTCGCCTGGCTGCTCGGCACGCTGGTGTTCCGGCAACGGGTGCGGGGCGCCTACTTCGCGATCCTCACCCAGGCCCTCGCGGCGGCCATGGTGATCCTCCTCGTCGGCCAGCAGGGCCTGACCGGCGGCACCAACGGCCTGACCAACTTCTTCGAGTTCTTCGGCCAGGACGTCGCCGCCGACTCCACCCAGCGCGGCCTCTACTTCACCGTCGCGATCGTGCTCGGCGTGCTGTTCCTCGGCGCCTGGCAGCTCCAGCGGTCGCGGTTCGGGCGGCTGCTCCTGGCGGTGCGCGACGGCGAGGACCGGGTGCGGTTCCTCGGCTACAACCCGGCCACCGTCAAGACGATCACCTTCACCCTCTCGGCGGTCATGGCGGGCATAGCGGGCGCGCTGTTCGTGCCGGTCGTCGGCATCATCTCGCCGGCCCTGCTCGGGGTCGTGCCGTCACTGGAGCTCGTGGTCGCGGTCGCCGTCGGCGGGCGGTTCGCGCTCGCCGGGGCCGTGCTCGGCGCGGTCCTCATGGGCTACGCCAAGACCTATTTCAGCGAGGAACTGCCCGACGCGTGGCTCTACCTCCAGGGCGCGCTGTTCATCCTGGTCATCGGCCTCGCGCCGAAGGGGATCATCGGGTTCTTCCGCAGGAAGGACGTGACGGCATGACCGCCCTGCTGGAGGTCCGCGACGTCTCGGTCGTCTTCGACGGGTTCCGGGCGCTCGACGGGGTCGACTTCACCGTCGACCACGGCGAGCTCCGCTTCCTGATCGGCCCGAACGGCGCCGGGAAGACCACCCTGATCGACATCATCACCGGCCTGACCAAGCCGACGACCGGCACGGTCGGTTTCGACGGCGCGGTCATCAACGGCAAACGGGAGCACGAGCGGGTGCGGCTCGGGATCGGGCGCACCTTCCAGACCTCGGTGGTCTTCGAGGAGCTGACCGTCCTGGAGAACCTCGACCTGGCCGCCTCGTTCCGCCGGCCGCTGCTCTCGCTGCTGGCCCGGCGCAGGGGCGTGACCGAGAAGGTCGCCGAGGCGCTGGAGACGACCGGGCTCGGGGACCTCGCGAAGAAGAAGGCGGGCGTGCTCTCCCACGGGCAGCGCCAGTGGCTGGAGATCGGCATGCTGATCGCCCAGGGCCCCCGCCTGCTGCTGCTCGACGAGCCGGTCGCAGGCATGTCGGCCGACGAACGGGCCCGGACCGGCGACCTGCTCACCGAGATCGCCAAGGACCACACCGTCATCGTGATCGAGCACGACATGGACTTCCTGCGGCGGTACGCGTCCACCGTCACCGTGCTCCACGAGGGAAAACTCCTGATAGAGGGCTCGGTGGACGAAGTGCGGGCCGATCCGCGGGTACAAGAGGTCTATCTGGGTCGCGCGCGCGAGGAGGCCGCACACGATGTTGTCAGTTGACGATTTGGAGGCCGGATACGGCCGCGCCCGGGTGCTCTTCGGCGTCGGGCTGGCGGTCGAACCGGGGCAGCTCGTCTGCGTCATGGGCCGCAACGGCGTCGGCAAGACGACCCTGCTCAACACGATCATGGGCGTCATCCCGGCGACCGGCGGGACGGTGACCTTCGAGGGCCACGACGTCACCAAGATGAAGCCCCACGAGAGGGTCAAACTCGGCATGGGGTACGTCCCCCAGGGCCACGAGACCTTCCCCCAGCTCAGCGTCCTCGGCAACCTGCTGGTGACGCTGGAGGCGTCCGGGAACCCCCAGTCGGCGCTCGACGAGGCGCTCGACGTGTTCCCCCGCCTCAAACCGCTGCTGAAGCGCCGGGCCGGCTTCCTGTCGGGCGGCCAGCAGCAGCAGCTCGCCATCGCGCGGGCCCTGGTGACCAAACCGAAGCTCCTGATCCTCGACGAGCCGACCGAGGGCATCCAGCCGTCGATCATCATCGAGATCGAGGAGGCGATCGAGACCCTGCACGCCTCGGGAATCGCCGTCCTCCTCGTGGAGCAGTACCTCGACCTGGCCATGCGCCTGGCCGATCGCTACCTGATCCTCGACGGAGGCCACGTCGTCCACGCCGGAACGGCCGCCGACCTCCAAGGAGAGGAGGCCCGCAAACTGCTCGCCGTCTGACCGTTCTTGACAGTTCTCAGTAACGGCGCAGCTCAACGGCCAGAAGAAGGGTAGCGTCTAAGTCAGGACCCGTCGGGCCTCTCCCGGACTTGGTGGCACAGTCCGGGCCGGCCCGACGGGTCCCCTTTTTTCACCGGCCGAGACGGTCGTCCAGGACGAAAAGCACCTCCAGTGTCAGGAAGTCGTCTCCGTCCTCGTCGAGCCGGAGGGTCCGGCCGCTCCGGATGACCGCACGGGCCGTCTTGCCGTCGGCCGGGCCGAGCGCGTGACCCAGACCTCTGACCGCCTGTTCCCGGATCAGCAGCCGTCCGGCGGGCGAATCCCATCCCGGCCCGGTCGGCCCGCTCGCCACGGCGGCCGCCTCGGCCCGCAGGGCGTCGGCGCGCTCGGCCAGTCGGCGGCGCAGGTCCTCGTCGGGTGCGGTCGCGGTCAGGGCGGTGCGGGAGAGGTCGTCGTCGAGACCGGCGACCCTGACGATCAGGCGCGCGGCCAAAGCGATGATCCCCGCGTAGGTGGGCGCCGCCACCACGGCCGCGAGCGCCTGGTCACGGCCGATGAGTTCGTGGTGCTCGGGCTCTAAGAAGATCAGCGAGTCCATGCCGTCCATGATGCCCGTCGACCCGGTGTCACCGGTTCGTCGTTCGGCTGGTTGCCGCTTCCCGAGGAGATCAGGAGCGACGTGGCCGCCGCCGACCTGGCCGGGAAGGGCATCCTGGTCTCCGCGTCGGACGCCTTCGCGGTGCCCCCGGCGACCGCCAACGGGCTGCGGCTGGCGCTGGCCGGTCCGCCGTTGGAGCGGCTCGCGGACGTCCTGCGGGTCATTCGCGCAGTTCCCAGATCTGCCACACGTCCAGGAGCCGGTAGCCCAGGCGCTCGTTGATGGCGATCATGTGGTGGTTCGAGACCGCGTTCCAGGTGATCACGCGGTCGACCGCCGGTTCGGCCGCGAACATGTGGGCGTTGTTGCGCAGCTTGACGTGGAATCCCAGGTTGCGGCCGCGGTGCCGCTTGAGCACGGCCGTGTCGGTCTGCCGGGCCCAGCCCGCCGGGTCGTCGGCGTCGGCGAAGACCCGGGTGAAGGCCGCCGCCTCGCCGTCGGCGGCGCGGGCGACCGTCGTGTAGACGGTCTGGCGGGCCGGGGCCCAGGTGTCCTCGTAGGCGCGGACCAGGGTGGTGGTCCAGCGTTCGGCGTCGACCTCGTGGTCGTCGGTCGGGGCGTCGTTCATGGCGGCCAGCAGGGGCACCATCTCGTCGAGGCGGCCGGGCGGGGTGGGGCCTAGGGTCGTCTCGAAGGTGTAGCCGTCGGGGGCGGGGGCCGGGGCCGCCTGGCTCGACCGGTGGAGCACCCGCCTGGCCTCGGTGTACACGGCGCGGAAGCCGCGGCGGGCGAGGAAACCCTCGTCCTTCGCCTCGACGATCAGCTTCGAGCGGCCGAGGGCGCGGGCGCGTTCGCGGGCGACGCCGAGCAGGGCCGAGCCGACGCCCCGGCCGCGCCGGTCGGGGGCCACTTCGAGCACCCGGATCAGCACGTCGCCGAGACGGTCGCGGTCGAACAGGTGGAGGGTCACGCCGCCGATCACCCGGCCGTCGTCGATGGCGAGATAGGTCTCGGAGGGCACCGAGCGCCAGCCGCGCTCCACCCACAACCGGAACAGCGCGGGCGACAGCGGCGGTCCGGGGGCGTGCAGGCCGCCGGCCACCCGGTGGTAGCCCGCCGCCAGGTCGGGGGAGGCGGCCCAGTCGAGCGGAACGATGTTCATACGCGCAGTTCCCACTCGTGCCAGACGTCGAGGAGCCGGTAGCCCATCCCTTCGTTGATCGCGACCATGGGGCCGTTGGCGACGGCGTTCCAGGTGATCACGCGGGTCAGGTCGGGGCGCTCCCGCTTCAGCCAGGTCGTGTTGGCCTCCTTGACCCACCGGCCGAGGCCCCGGCCGCGGTGGGCGCGGACCACACCGGTGTCGGTCTGCCGGCCCCAGCCGCCGGCCTCCTTGCGGTCGGCGAACAGGCGGGTGAAGGCGGCGGGCGAGCCGTCGCCGGCGCGGGCGACCACGGTGAAGACGTCCTGGTGCGTCAGGTCCCAGGCGTCCTCGAAAGCGGCGATGCCGTCGGGGGTCCAGCGCTCCTCCTCGACCGCCAGGTCGTCGAGCGGGGCGTCGTTCATGATCTCCATGAGGGTGATCAGGTCGCCGACCAGCGGTTCGGGCGTACGGCCGCGCAGGTACTCCAGCCGGTAGCCGGGCACCTGCCGCTCCGGCGCGTCGAAGGCGGTCAGGTCGAGCACCCGCCGGGCCTGGGTGGCGACCTGCCGCGCGCCCTTGGCCTTGAGGAACGCCTCGCCGGGACCCGCCTCGGCGACCTCGACGAGCACCATCGCGCGGCCGTGGGCGCGGGCCCGTCCGGCGACGTGGGCCAGCAGCGCGCCGCCCACGCCGCGTCGCCGGTGCCCCAGGTCCACCTGGAGGTACCGGATCAGGGCCAGGTGGGTGTTGTCGCGGTCGGGGAAGTGCACGGTCGCCCCGCCGACCACCCGGTCGTCGTCGAGCGCCAGCCACGTCTCGGCCGGCATGGCCCGCCAGCCGCGCTCGGTCATCAGCCGGAACAGGGGGGCGGGTATCCGGGGTCCGGGAGCCATCCAGCCGGCCGCGAGCGCGTGGTATTCGGCCAGCCTGCCGGGCTCGGCCGCGAAGTCGAGGGGGACGATGTCCATGGGGTCAGTCCACCCCCGCGGCCCCTGCCGGGGCCACCGATTTACTGCTGGTAACCCTCGACCTCGGAGACCGGGCGGGCCACCGCGCCGTCGGGGTTCTCGCCGACGCCGCGCCGGGCCCGCCGCTGGCGGAGCAGGTCCCAGCACTGGTCGAGGGACTCTTCCAGGTTCTTGATGCGGCCGCGCTCCTCGGCGGAGGCCTGTCCGGCGGAGATGCGGGCGCGGAGCTGGTGCTCCTCGTCGATGAGGTCGCCGATGCGGCCGAGAATCTCGTTGTCCTGCATGATCCCCACTCTATTGGTCGTCTCGGGAAGGCCACTCCGGGGGCTCTGGTAGCCTCGAACCTATGCTGCGCGGGCTGCTCCTCCTTAGCCGCCGCGTCGAGGGCCTGTAACAGGCCGGCTCCCTCGTCGCGGTGCGAGTCATGCGCGTCGGCCACGTCCTGTGATGTGACCACCTACGAGGAGCCCTCGAAATGTACCCCCGGCAACAGCCCAGCCCCATGCCCTTCCGGCGCTATCAGCCCTTCACCCCCGTCGCCCTGGCCGACCGCACCTGGCCGTCGAAGGTGATCGAGCAGGCCCCCCGCTGGTGCGCGGTCGACCTGCGCGACGGCAACCAGGCCCTGATCGACCCGATGGACTCCACCCGCAAGCTGAAGATGTTCGAGCTGCTGGTGCAGATGGGCTACAAGGAGATCGAGGTCGGGTTCCCGGCCGCGTCCCAGACCGACTACGACTTCGTCCGCAAGATCATCGAAGAGGGGCGCATCCCCGACGACGTGGTGATCCAGGTGCTGACCCAGGCGCGGCCCGAGCTGATCGAGCGCACCTACGAGTCGCTGCGCGGGGCCAAGCAGGCCATTGTCCACCTCTACAACTCCACCTCCACCCTGCAGCGCCGCGTGGTGTTCGGGCTGGACAAGGAGGGCATCACCGCCATCGCGGTCGAGGGCGCCAAGCTGTGCAAGAAGCTGGCCGACGACATGGCGGGCGAGACCGAGATCTACTTCGAGTACTCGCCCGAGTCCTACACGGGCACCGAGCTCGAATACGCCGTCGAGGTCTGCGACGCCGTCAACGACGTCTGGCAGCCGACCCCCGACCGCAAGGTGATCATCAACCTGCCGGCCACGGTCGAGATGGCCACCCCCAACGTCTACGCCGACTCGATCGAGTGGATGCACCGCAACCTGCGCTACCGCGACTCGATCGTCCTGTCGCTGCACCCCCACAACGACCGCGGCACCGCCGTGGCCGCCGCCGAGCTGGGCTACATGGCCGGGGCCGACCGGATCGAGGGCTGCCTGTTCGGCAACGGCGAGCGCACCGGCAACGTCTGCCTGGTCACCCTGGGGATGAACCTGTTCTCCCAGGGCATCGACCCCGAGGTCGACATCTCCGACATCGACGAGGTGCGCCGGGTCGTCGAATACTGCAACCAGCTGCCCGTCCACCCGCGTCACCCGTGGGGCGGCGAGCTGGTCTACACCGCGTTCTCCGGCTCCCACCAAGACGCGATCAAGAAGGGCTTCGAGCACCTGGAGCGCGACGCCGCGGCGGCCGGGGTGCCGGTCGACGAGTTCGCCTGGGCGGTGCCCTACCTGCCGATCGACCCGAAAGACATCGGCCGCACCTACGAGGCCGTCATCCGGGTCAACAGCCAGTCGGGCAAGGGCGGCGTGGCCTACATCATGAAGGCCGACCACCAGCTCGACCTGCCCCGGCGGCTGCAGATCGAGTTCTCCCGCGCGGTCCAGGCCCGCACCGACGAGCAGGGCGGCGAGGTGACCCCGGCCCAGATGTGGGAGGCGTTCACCGACGAATACCTGCCGAACCCGGTCAACCCGTGGGGCCGCATCGGCCTGCTGGCCCACCGCACCACCTCGGCCGTCGACGACAAGGACGCCATCAGCGCCGACGTCCGCGTCGAAGGCCAGATCCGCGAGATCCACGGCACCGGCAACGGCCCCATCTCGGCGTTCTGCGACGCGCTGGGCTCGCTGGGCATCGACGTGCGGGTGCTCGACTACACCGAGCACGCCATGAGCGGCGGCGCCGACGCCAAGGCCGCCTCCTACGTCGAGACCGAGATCGACGGCCGCGTCCTGTGGGGCGTCGGCATCGACGCCAACACCACGACCGCCTCCCTGAAGGCGATCATCTCCGCCGTCAACCGGGCGAACCGCTAACAGCTCGAAGGCGCGGGACCGCTCAGGTCCCGCGCCTTTCTTTTTCCGTTACGGCTCCGCCCACCCCGGCCCCGCCCGCCGTAGCCGCTCCGCGCCGCATCCGGCGCCGACCGGCCGCGTCAGCGAGCCGCCGTCACGAGCTCAGGCGTCACGAGCTCAGGCGGCGCGGTTCGAATGTGGGCCTCATGCGGTGAAGCGCGTCGGGGCCAGGTCCGCCGGGGGGCTTTCCAGGCCGAGCACCATTTCGGCGCACATGCGGCCGACCGCCGGGGAGATGGCGAAGCCGTGCCCGCTGAAGCCGGCGGCCACGAACAGCCCGGCGGGGCCGACCGGGCCGAGCAGCGGGGCCAGGTCGGGGGTGATGTCGTAGCAGGCGGCGTACGACTGGGCGAAGACGACGTCGGGGAAGGCCGGGAAGCGGGTGGTGAAGCGGGCGGCCGCGCGTTCGAGTTCCACGTCGGTGGCCTTGTTCAGGTAGCCGTCGGGGGTGGTGAGCCCGGCCCCGGTGTGGCTGCCGATGAGCAGGCGGCCGTGGTTCTCGTGGCGGACGTACTGCATGCCGACCAGGTCGGTGAAGGCCGGGACCGGGCCGACGGGAGCGCCGGGCGAGGCGATCACGATGGGCTCGCGCATCGCGCCGATGGGCAGGGTCACGCCCAGGGGCGCGACGAGGTCGGCGGTCCAGGCGCCGGCGGCGACGATCACGGTGCGCGCGCCGACCACGCGGCCGTCGGCCAGGCGTACACCCGCGATGGCGGAGGAGTCGCCCAGGAGGGCGGCGACCCTGGTGTGTTCCAGGATGCGGGCGCCGCCGCGCTGGGCCGCCCCGGCGAAGTGGCGGCAGGCGGCGACCGGGTCGCCGTGGCCGCCGCGGGGTTCGAAGGCGAAGGCGGCGAAGTCCTTGGTCTGCAGGCCCGGCCACAGGGCCGCGACGTCGTCGTGGGTGACCATGGCGACGTCGATGCCGAGGTCCTGGCGGCGGGCCACGTTGGCGCGCAGCGCGGCGGCCGACTCCTCGCCGACGCCGACCACGTGGCCCGTCTGCTGGAAACCGAGGCCGGGGTGGCGTTCGAAGAAGCGGGTGCCCTCCCACGCCATCGCGGTCAGGGTGGCGCGGTCGTAGTGGCAGCGGACCAGCCCGCTCGACTTGGCGGTGCCGCCGGAGCCGGTGGTCCGGCGCTCCACGACCAGCACGTCGCGCTGCCCTCGGGAGGTCAGCGCGGCGGCGATCGACAGGCCTTCCAGCCCGCCCCCGATGATCACCACGGCGTGGGAGCTCATGGCGGGAAGTGAACACTTGCCACATTGCCCCCATGTGGCCCGCCGGTTTCCGGCGGGTAACCTTCGGGCCATGAAGATCGCGATGATCGGTCTGGGCGACATCGCCCGGAAGGCGTACCTGCCGGTGCTCAGCGCCATCGACGGGGCCGAGCTGGTGTTCTGCACCCGCGACCCGGCGACGCTGCGCGAGCTGGGCGACGCCTACCGGGTGACCCGGCGGCACACGTCGGTGGCCGAGGCCGTCGCCGGGGGAGCCGACGCGGCGTTCGTGCACGCCGCGACCTCGGCCCATCCGGCGATCGTGACCGAGCTGCTGGAGGCGGGGGTGCCGGTCTTCGTCGACAAGCCGCTCGCCTACCGGCTGGAGGAGTCGGAGCGGCTCGTGGCGCTGGCGCGGGAGCGCGGGGTGCCGCTCATGGTCGGCTTCAACCGCCGGTACGCCCCCGGCCTCACCGCCCTGCGGGACCTGCCACGCGATCTGGTCATTTTGCAGAAGAACCGGCACACCCGGCCGGAGGACCCGCGCACGATGGTCTACGACGACTTCATCCACGTCGCCGACACCCTGCGCTTCCTGGCCCCCGGCGAGGTGACCACGACGTCGGTGCGGTTCCGCACGACCGGCGGCCTGCTGGAGCACCTGGTGCTCGAACTGTCGGGCGACGGGTTCACCGCCCTCGGGATCATGTCGCGGGTGAGCGGCCAGACCGAGGAGACCTGCGAGGTCGTCGGCCGGGGGGAGAAGCACAAGGTGCTCGACCTCGGCGAGGAGGTCGCCTTCACCGAAGACGGCGAGGTGCGCCGGCGGCGTCCCGACTGGGTGCCCGTCGGCACCCAGCGCGGCTTCCGCGGGGCCTGCCTCGCCTTCCTCGAAGCGGTCGGCGAGGGCAGGCTGCTCGACGCGGGCGACGCGCTGGAGACGCACCGCCTGTGCGAGCGCATCCTCGACGAGGTCGGCCGGTAGGGCCGGTCAGCAGCTCCGCGACGTGCAGGCGTCGGCGACCCTGCCGACGGCGATCACGTGGGCGGCCTGGCGCAGGGTCAGGCCCCTGTCCCGCGACAACGCCGTGACCTGCCGGTAGGCGGGTTCCAGGTGCTCGCGCACCCGGGAGTCGAGGTCGCCGACCGCCCATTCGCTGTGGGAGGCGATCGCGCCGCCCGCGTTGGCGAGCAGGTCGGGCACGACCACGCAGCCCCGCCCGGCCAGGATCTGGTCGGCCGCCGGGGTGACCGGGCCGTTGGCGGCCTCCACGACCAGCGGGGCCCGGACCTCGGTCGCGTTGTGGGCGGTGACCGTGCCCTCGGTCAGCACGAGCACGTCGGCGTCGGCGCCGAGCCCGCCGCCGACCGGCGTGAACCCGGCCTCGGCCAGCTTGGCGGTCACCATGGCCGCGACCGCGCCCGTGCCGTGCACGGCGACCGTCCGGCCCCGTCCCGGCCCGAGCAGCACCCGGACGCCGAGCGCCACGGCCTCGGCCAGGTCGGTCCGAACGGGGGCGAGCGGGACGTCGCGGCCCGCCAGCGGCTGGATCTCGTGGGTGTAGCGGCGGGTCAGCCGGTCGAGCTCGCGCTCGGTCAGCCCGGCCGGGTCGACGGCCACGCCGCCCTTCGCGCCGCCGTAGGGCAGCCCGGTCAGGGCGCATTTCCAGGTCAGGCCCATGGCCAGGGCGGTGACCTCGTCGAGGTCGGTGGCGGGATGGAACCGCACGCCGCCCTTGGCCGGGCCGCGCGACAGGTTGTGCTGCACGCGGTAGCCCTCGATCACGTCGATCCGGCCGTCTTCGCGGCGGACCGGGACCGAGACGGTCAGTGATCGGCGGGGCGTGGCGAGCAGCTGGTGCAGGCCCTCGTCGAGGGCGAGGAAACGGGCGGCCTCGGCGAGGTGGTGCTGGGCGGAGGCCAGCGGGGCCGACGGCGCTGTCGGGATTTCCGTGACGGTCATAGCGGTGGTGCCTCTCGGATCGATCACCCGTCGCCATTGACGGGTGATGTCCACCATTGTGGTGAAGTTCGATCACGGCGATGTCCTGTTTTACGGGCATGTCGCCGTTTTTTCGCGGAGCCTGGTGTCCACTATCGCACCGGTTTTGTCACTGGTCGTGAACGGGGTGTTACAAACCGAGGTACCTCGCGAGGGAGCGCATGCCCGCGTCGAAGATCTCGCGCCGATGGGTGATCGTGTCGCCGAACTGGCCGAACAATTCGAAGCTGACGGCGCCGAACAGGGCCGTCCAGGCGGTGACCGCCGGGATGACGACCTCGTCGGCGACGCCGGGCATCACGCTGCGCAGCGCGTCGAGGTCGGGCCCGATCGCGGCCGGCGGAGTCGCCGCGACCGGGGAGACCGGCCTGGCGTCGGCGATGATCCGGCCGTAGACGAGGGTCGTGCGCATGGCGGGCGCGACGGTGTCGCGGGGGGCCTGGTAGCCGGGCACGGGGGAGCCGTAGAGCAGGGCGTACTCGTGGGGGCGGGCGAGCGCGAAGTCGCGGACGGCGTGGCAGAGCGCGAGCCAGCGGCCGGTGGGGTCCTGGCCCTGCTGCGAGGCCTCGGCGGCGTCGCCCAGGGCGTTGTAGCCGTCGAGGATCAGGGCGGTGAGCAGGTCGTCCTTGGTCGCGAAGTAGCGATGGATGGCCGATGACGCCATGCCCATCTCCCGGGCGACCGCCCGCAGCGACAACCCGGCCGCGCCGTCGCGCGCCAGGTGGGTGCGGGCGATGTCGGTGATCTCGCGGACCATCTCGGCCCTGACGCGCTCCCGCGCGGTCTTGGCTGCGCTCATCTCCGGAGCTTAACAGAGCGGCGTACAGAAAAGAGAGCAGTGCTCTTGACGAGCGGTGCTCTTAAGAGAGAGCATTGCTCTCATGAACGAGCTGCACACCGTGCGGAACACCTCCTCGACCGAGATCGGCGCCCCGTCCGCCGAGGTCTGGGCGCTGCTGTCCGACCTGCGGGGCTGGCGGCGCTGGTGGCCCGAACACCAGGTGCTCAACCTGGGCGAGGTCGCGCCGGGCGAGCGTTTCCGGTGGCGGCTGGGCGGGGTGCGGATCAGCTCCCGGTTCGCCGTCGTGACCGAGGGCCGCGAGCTCAGCTGGACCGGGGTCGCGCTCGGCCTCTACCGGGCGCTCGACCGCAACACCGTCGAGCCGCTGCCCGGCGGGCGCACCCGCCTCACCGTCTCCGAGACCCTCGCCGGGCCGCTGGCCGGGCTGCTCTACCCGGCCGCCAAACTGCGCGCCGGACATGAACGTTTCCTCCAGGCGATCAAGAAAGAGGCCGAGAAATGAGACACGTCGTCATCGGGGCCGGCCAGGTCGGCGGTCAGCTCGCCGAACTGCTGCTGGCCGAAGGGCACCAGGTCGTCCAGGTCTCCCGTTCGGGGTCGGGCGCGCCGGGGGCCGTGAAGGTCGCCGCCAGCGCGGCCGACGCCGACGCGCTGCTGCGGGCCTGCGAGGGGGCCGACGCGATCTACAACTGCGTCAACCCGCCCTACCACCGCTGGCCCACCGACTGGCCGCCCATGCACGCCGCGATGGTGCGCGCCGCCCGGGAGACCGGCGCCGTGCTGGTCATGCTCGGCAACCTCTACGCCTACGGCCCCGTCTCCGGCCCCATGACCGAAGACCTCCCCTTGGCCGCCACCCACGTCAAGGGGCGGGTGCGGGCGCGGATGTGGGAGCAGGCGCTGGCCGCCGGGATCCGGACCACCGAGATCCGCGGCTCCGACTACTTCGGCCCCGGCTCGACCGGCGAGGCCTACCTGACCACGCAGGTCATCCGCCCCGCCGCCGAGGGCCGGCCGGTGGTCGTGCTGAGCGACCCCGACGTCCCGCACGCCTGGACCTACCTGCCCGACGTCGCCCGCGCCCTGGTGATCGCCGGTCGCGACGAACGCGCCTGGGGACGGCCCTGGCACGTGCCGACCTCGCCGGCGCTGACCTTCCGCGAGGTCGCCGAACGGTCGGCCGCGCTGGCCGGGGCCCGCAGGCCGCGCATCGTGCGGGTGCCCCGGGCGGTCTTCCACGCCATGGGGTGGGGCTCGCCGAAGATGAAGGAGCTGCGGGAGACCCTCTACCAGTTCGAGGCGCCGTTCCTGCTCGACTCGAGCGACTTCGAGAAGACCTTCGGCACCACGCCGACACCGATCGACGAGGCCCTGGTGGCATCCATCCCGAGATAGGCGGTATCACTAGGAGAGTGGCACAACTAGTGATCGGCCCCCTCCTCCGCCACGTCGACGCGACGACCGCGTCCATCTGGGTGGAGACCAGCGACCCTTGCACGGTCACCGTCACTGCGGGCGCCGAACAGTCGACAGAGCGCACCTTCACGGTGCACGGACACCACTACGCGATCGTGGACGTCCCCGTGACCGAACCCGTCCCCTACCAGATCCACCTCGGCGACGAGGCGGTGTGGCCGCTGGACACGATGGACCCCAGCGTCATCCGCCCGGTCGACCGGCTCGACAAGGTGGTCTTCGGCTCGTGCCGGACCAGCGTCCCCCACGACACGGCCCACACCATCACCCACGGCGTGGACACCCTGTTCGCCTTCGGGCACGCCCTGACCGTCCACGACGAGCTTCCCGACCTGCTCATCATGCTCGGCGACCAGGTGTACGCCGACGAGCCGTCCCGGGAGATGCTCGACTACATAAAGGCCCGCCGCGGCGACCAGGAGCCCATCGGCGAGATCGCCGACTTCGAGGAGTACGCCGAGCTCTACCGCCAGGCGTGGAACGACCCGGAGATCCGGTGGTTGTTGTCGACGGTGCCGACGACCATGATCTTCGACGACCACGACCTGCGCGACGACTGGAACACCAGCAAGGACTGGCGGGCCGCGATGGCCAAGGTCCCGTGGTGGCCGAGGCGGGTCGTGGCGGGGCTGGGGGCCTACTGGGTCTACCAGCACCTGGGCAACCTGTCGCCGGCCGAACGGGCCGCCGACGAGGTCTACTCGAAGATCAGGGCCGGCGACGGCGACGGCGCGGCGGTGCTCGACGCCTTCGCCCAGCAGGCCGACGCCGACCCGACGACCAGCCGGTGGAGCTACGCGCGCGACTTCGGCGACACCCGGCTGATCATGCTCGACTCGCGGTGCGCCCGCCATCTGGAGCCCCGCGAGCGGTCGATGCTCGACGCGACCGAGTGGGCGTGGCTGGAGAAGGTGCTGGCCGACCCGCCCGAGCGGGTGCTGATCGGCTCCTCGGTGCCGATCCTGCTCCCGGCCGGCATCCACTACATCGAGGCCTGGAACGAGGCGCTGGCCGACGGCGCCTGGGGCAAGACGGTGGCCCGCTGGATGGAGAAGGCCCGGCAGGCCGTCGACCTGGAACACTGGGCGGCCTTCCGGCGCTCCTTCGACCGGCTGCTGACGATGCTGGCCGCCTCGGGCACCACCGTCATGCTGATGTCGGGCGACGTGCACTACTCCTACGTCGCGCGGGTCAAGGGGCTGCCGATCTACCAGCTGGTCTGCTCGCCGATCCGCAACCCGCTCAGCCGCACCCTGCGCCTGGCCAACGTGATCGCCCAGTTCGGGGTGGCCACGGTGCTCGGCGGGCTGATCGCCAAGACCGCGAAACTACCGAAGCCGCCGGTGAAATGGCGTATCACCGACGGCCCCTGGTTTCCCAACGCGCTGGCCACCCTCACTCACGAGAACGGCACGCACGTGGTCCGGTGGGAGACGCCGACCGTCCTCGACGACCCACCGAAGCTCAAGGAGGTCTCCCGGGTGGAGCTCACTCCTATTCCTTAAGGACGGCCTCCAGCTGAGCCAGCGCCCACTCGATCTCGCGGGCCTCGACCACCAGGGGCGGGGCCAGCCTGATCGTGCTCCCGTGGGTGTCCTTGGCCAGCACGCCGCGCGCCATCAGGCGCTCGCACACCTGCCGGCCGGTGGCCAGCGACGGGTCGACGTCGACCCCCGCCCACAGGCCCCGGCCGCGGACGGCGGTCACCCCGGGCAGCGCCCGCAGGCCGTCGAACAGCACCGGTTCGAGCGCGCGGGCGCGGGCCTGGTATTCGCCCGACTTCAGCAGGTTGACCACGGTCTCGCCGACGGCGCAGGCCAGCGGGTTGCCGCCGAACGTCGACCCGTGCTGGCCGGGCTTGATCACGCCCAGCACGTCGGCGTCGGCGGCCACGGCCGAGACCGGGACCACGCCGCCGCCGAGCGCCTTGCCCAGGACGTACATGTCCGGGACCACGTTCTCGTGGTCGCAGGCGAAGGTGTCGCCGGTGCGGCCGAGGCCCGACTGGATCTCGTCGGCGATCATCAGCACGCCGCGCTCGGTGCACAGCTCCCTGACCTGGCGGAGGTAGCCGTCGGGCGGGACCAGCACCCCGGCCTCGCCCTGGATCGGCTCCAGCAGCACGGCCACGGTGTTCGCGTCGATCGCGTCGGCGATCGCCTCGGCGGAGCCGTACTTCACGATCCGGAACCCGGGCGTGTAGGGGCCGAAGCCGTCGTGCGCGTCGGGGTCGGTGGAGAAGCTGACGATCGTGGTGGTGCGGCCGTGGAAGTTGTCCTCCATCACGACGATGTTGGGGTCGGTGATCCCCTTCACGTCGTGGCCCCACTTGCGGGCGACCTTGATCGCCGTCTCGACGGCCTCGGCGCCGGTGTTCATCGGCAGGATCATGTCCTTGCCGCACAACTCCGCCAGCCCCGACGCGAACGCGCCGAACCGGTCGTTGAAGAAGGCGCGGCTGGTCAGGGTGACCCGGTCGAGCTGGGCGTGGGCCGCCGCCAGGATCACGGGGTTGCCGTGGCCGAAGTTCAGCGACGAGTAGCCGGCCAGGCAGTCGAGGTAACGCTTCCCCTCGACGTCGGTGACCCAGGCGCCCTCGCCGGAGGCGATCACCACGGGCAGCGGGTGGTAGTTGTGCGCGCTCCGGCTCTCGGCCAGCTCGATCATGTCTCGCGTGTTCAAAGGCGGATCTCCAGGGTGCAGCACTTGGGGCCGCCGCCGGCCTTGCGCAGTTCCGACAGGTCGACCGGGACGACCGAGTAGCCGTTGCGCTCCAGCTCGGCGCTGAGCTTCACGGCCTCGGCGTTGACGATCACATTCTTGCCGTCGGAGACGGCGTTCAGCCCCAGCACGAGCGCGTCCTCCTCCGAGGCGATGATCGCGTCGGGGAACATCCGCCGCAGCACCCGCAGGCTGCCGTCGGAGAAGGCGCCCGGGTAGTAGGCCACGTTGCGGCCGTCGAGCGGGAACAGCGCGGTGTCGAGGTGGTAGAAACGCGGGTCGACCAGCCGCAGCGTGATCACCGGGCGGCCGAGGAACTCCTGCGCCTCCATGTGGGCGGCGACGTCGGTCCGGAAGCCGGTGCCCGCCAGGATCACCTCGTCGAGGGTGAGGAAGTCGCCCTCGCCCTCGTTGGTGAAGTTGGCGTCCTTGACCGGCAGGCCGAGCTCGGCGAACCACTTGGCGTAGGCGGGGCCCTCGTCGGCCCGCTCGGGGTGGGCGAACTTCGCGCCGTAGACGTGGGCGTCGACCACCAGGGCGCCGTTGGCGGCGAACACCATGTCGGGCAGCCCCTCGACCGGGTCGATCACGCTCACCCGGTGGCCCAGCGACTCGTAGGCCGCCTTGAGGGCGTCCCACTGCTCCAGGGCCTTCTCGGCGCTGGCCCCGGCGGCCGGGTCCATCCACGGGTTGATCGCGTACGTGACGGCGAAGAATTCCGGACGGCACATAAGGAAATGACGCGTGGTGGCCACCCGCTCGCGGGTGGTGGTCGTCGTCTCGTAAGCGGGTGTGTTCACGCACGTCTCCGGCGGTGAGCTGGGGCAACTGCTCTCAGACTAGGAACAGCCGACCTGGGCTCCAATGCGGCGACATTGCGTCCTTAACGCGGTCTCTTGCGTTCTTGGGGCGGTCTGCGGTGATTTGTTGCTCAGGTGATCAGACGGGTGAGCACGATCGCGCTTTTGGTCCTGGTGACGAACGGCTCGGCGGCGATCCGCTCGATGACCTGCTCGACGTGCCGGACGTCGGTCGCCCGGATGTGCAGCAGCGCGTCGGCCTCGCCCGTGACGGTGCAGGCGGAGACCACTTCGGGGTGCCGTGAGACGGCCAGCCCGATCTCGGCGGGCGAGGTCTTGCCCCGGCAGAACAGTTCGACGTAAGCCTCGGTGGTCCACCCGAGGGCGGCGGGCTCGACCCGGGCGGTGAACCCGGTGATCGCCCCCTGCTGGACC
>NZ_BBXF01000010.1:69351-69862 GCF_001570585.1 Herbidospora daliensis
CCCGCCGTTTGACCGCCGGGGCCGACAGCCCGACCTGCCCGCCGATTTCCGCATATGTCGCCCGGGCATCGTCCACGAGGGCCCCGATGATCGCCCGGTCTAGCTCGTCCAGCTTCACGACCATCTGTATACCGCCTGAAACCACGTCCCCCGTGACCGGGACGCGCCCGGTCTTTCCTCTCCGTTACGGCTCCGCCCCGCCGGCCCCGCCCGCCGCCCCCGGCCCGGCCCCACCCGGCGCCGACCGGCCGCTCCCGGCTGAGGCCGCCACGAGAACCCTTTCGCCGTCCATGCAACCGGGGCCGGCTTCGGCTTCGGCTTCGTCGGGCGGTCGACCGCGGCTGCTCCTGCCCCGGTTCCGCCTGACACCGCGCCGAGGTGGCTCAGGGTTCGGTGCGGTGGGTTCGGGCGAAGCCTGGGGCGGCGCGTTCGAGGAGGTCGAAGGCTCTGACCGCCTCTCGCCTGAGGTCGGGGAGGATCGTCTCGGGGGTCTCGCCCGCGGTGCGGCGGG
>NZ_BBXF01000010.1:69872-209666 GCF_001570585.1 Herbidospora daliensis
GCCCGGTTCGGCGCCCGCCTCGTCGGCGAGGGTCTCGGCGAGGATCTGCTCCCGCCGCTCGTGGAGTTCCCGGGTGCGGGAGACCAGCGACGGGGCGTCGTTGATCATCTTGGCCACGAGTTCGCTGCCCTCCGACGTGCCGTAGCGCCAGTCGCGGGTGTCGATCGCGTCGAGGAAGTCGCGGCGCAGGGCGTCGACGGCCGATTCGCCCGGGCGGCGGTCGCGGACCACGACGGCGAGGAGCTGCTCAGCCTCGTCGAGGCGGTCGAGGCAGAGGTCCTCCTTGGTCCTGAAGTAGTTGAAGACCGTGTTCACCGAGACGTCGGCGACCCTGGCGACCTCGGCGACGGTCACGTTGTCGAAGCCGTGGTGCAGGAACAGGCCCATCGCGATGTCCGAGATCTTGAGCCGCGTCTCCCGCTTCTTGCGCTCCCGCAGGGTCTCCATGGTTGGGATCCTACCAAACTTGTAGTGACACCAATTTTAGAGTTACTCTATCGAAGTGATTACCGCCAGAGCGCTGACCAGGACCTTCAAGGGCGTGCCCGCCGTGCGGGGCGTCGACCTCGACGTCCACGAAGGGGAGATCTGCGGCTTCCTCGGCCCGAACGGGGCCGGGAAGACCACCACGCTGCGCATGCTGACCACCCTCCTCAAGCCGACCTCCGGCACCGCGACCGTGGCGGGCCACGACCTCGTCGACGACCCGCCGGGGGTGCGCCGATCCATCGGCTACGTCGCCCAGGGCGGCATGTTCTCGCCGCTCTCCCTGATCGGCGACGAACTGCGCCTGCAGGCCCGGCTGTACGGCCACTCGGCCCGCGAGGCGCGGCGGCGGACGGGGGAGGTGCTCGACCGGCTCGACCTGGGCGGCTTCGAGAAACGCACCCCGGCCTCGCTCTCGGGCGGCCAGGCCCGGCGGGCCGACCTGGCGATGGGCCTGATCCACACCCCCCGGGTGCTGTTCCTCGACGAGCCCACGAACGGGCTCGACCCCCGGGCGCGGGCCGAGCTCTGGACGTACATCAGGGGCCTGAAGACCACGATCTTCCTCAGCACCCACTACCTCGACGAGGCCGACGCCCTGTGCGACCGGGTGCTGATCATCGACGACGGCCGGATCGTGGCCGCCGGCTCGCCGGCCGACCTCAAGCGCGACCACGCGGCGGCCACCCTCGACGAGGTCTTCCTGACCGTCACGGGCCGCCCGATGGAGGGGGCGGCGGCGTGAACCGGGCCGGGAAATGGGCGCCGCGTTTGTGCGGAAATATGTTTCCGGATTTTTCCGGATGCCTTCATCGGATGGGTGCGCACAACCCAAACGATCTTCGTCGGGAAACGTCCCGGCATTCGGCTGACAAGAAGGAGGTCATCGGATGACTGCGTTTGTTGTGGCGGCGCATTATCTCCGCGAAACGTTCCGTAACCGATTCGTGATCGTTTTCGGGGTGGTCCAGCCCGGGCTCTATCTCGTCTTCTTCGGGCCGGTGTTCACCGGGTCGGGCGTCGGCTCGTGGGACGTCCTGGTCCCCGGCCTGCTCATGCAGCTCGCGTTGCTCACCTGCGGGCTCACCGGGTTCAACATCGTGTTCGACCACCGCTTCGGGGTGCTCGAACGGCTCCGGGTCACCCCCGCCAGCAGGTTCGCGCTGCTGGTCGGGCGGGTCCTCAAGGACGCCGTGCTGCTGCTGGTGCAGTCGGTGGCGCTGCTCGTGCTCGCCGTCGCCTTCGGGCTGCGCGCGTCGGTGCCGGGCATGCTGGCGGGGCTCGTGCTGGTGATCGTGATGGCCCTGGGGCTCGCGGCGCTGTCGTACGTGGCCGCCCTCACCCTCGGCGACGAGCTGTTCCCGCCGGTCGCCGGCACCGCGGTGGTGCCCCTGCTGCTGCTGTCGGGGGCGCTGCTCCCCATGGACGGCGCCCCCGCCTGGCTCGACGTCGCCTCCCAGGCCACCCCGTTCCGGCACGTCGTCGACGCCCTGCGGTCGCTGTTCGCCGGATCGGCCGACGGGTTCGGGACCGCCGTCGTGGGGGTGGCCCTGTTCCTCGCCGTCGCGCTCCCCCTGGCGACGCGCGTGTTCAGCCGGGAGAACGCCTAACCGAGCAGGTGGTCGAAGCGGCCCGACTTGATCTCGGTGAGCATCGCGGTCAGCGCCTCGGCGCCGAAGACCAGCGCCGGGCCCTCGGGGTCACGCGAGTTGCGCAGGGCCGTGGTGCCGTCGGGAAGGCGGGCGAACTCCACGCAGCTGCCGTTCGGGTTGCTGTGACTGCTCTTCTTCCAGACGACGTGCCGCAGCTGACCGGAATTCGGAACGTATCCCATCGCGCCCTCTCATTGGTTCAGAGGGCCACCCTAGTAGGTCATCTGCACGTGCATCGGAGATTACAGAGAGGTGCGAATCTCCGTCAGGAGATCGTGTGTCTGCCGGGCCTGGTAGGCCTCCACGCACAGGCTGTTCATGACCTGCATGTAACGGTCCACCTCGTCCAGTTTCTCCAGGTAGAGGGCGCTGGTGAGCTGTTCGAGGTAGACCACGTCGGGCAGTTCGCGCTCGTCGAAGCGCAGGATCGTGAACGGCCCGCCGGCCGCCGCGTGGCCGCCCCGGTCGAACGGCACGATCTGGAGCGTGATGTTCGGGTGCTCGCTCATCTCCAGCAGGTGGTCGATCTGGGCGCGCATCACGTCGCGGCCGCCGAGCGGGCGGCGCAGGGCGGCCTCGTCGATGACCGTCCAGAGCTTGACCGCGTCGGGGCCCTCCAGGCGGGCCTGGCGGGTCATCCGGAGGGCGACGCGGCGCTCGATCTCCGCCTCGGGGGCGCCGGCGTTGCCGAGCAGGATGACGGCGCGGGCGTAGTCGGGGGTCTGGAGGAGCCCGTGGACGAACTGGACCTCGTAGGCCCGGATCACCGAGGCGGCCTCCTCCAGGCCGACGTACATCTCGAACCAGGAGGGGAGCAGGTCGCTGTACTTGTGCCACCAGCCGGGCGAGTTGGCCTGCCGGGCCAGGGTGATCATGGCGTCGCGGTCGACCGCGCTGGTCACGCCGTAGAGGGTGAGCAGGTCGGCGACGTCGCGTTCCTTGAAGCTGACGCGGCCGAGCTCCAGGCGGCTGATCTTCGCGTGGGAGGCGCGGATGACGTGGCCGGCGTCCTCGGGGGAGATGCCCTTGGCCCGGCGCAGCCGCCGGAGCTGGGCGCCGAGAAGGATGCGCAGCACCGTGGGTCCACCACGGGAGTACGAGAGCACACCGGGGTGGGCCGGTTCAGCGGTCACGACAGTCTCCACACGGGTACGTCACAGGTCGGGCATTTCCTTAACCAGTGCATCATTGTCGCATCAGCGGCCCTTGGCAAACAGTGCCCTATTCATGGGAAAATGCCAAGAGCCGCCACCTGCACGTGCATATGCGATTATTTGTTGATTAGTACCGATTCGTTAGACCGGCTGACAATGGGGGCCGCGTCGTGGTGGCGCACCTCCGGCAGCAGCCGGTCGAGCCAGCGCGGCATCCACCAGTTGGCCCGCCCGAGCAGCGCCATCGTGGCCGGCACCAGCACCAGCCGGACGAGCGTCGCGTCGATCAGCACGGCCGCCGCCATGCCCACCCCGGTCGTCTTGACGGTCACGTCGGGGTCGAGCGCGAAGCCGACGAACACCGCCACCATGATCGCGGCGGCGCTGGAGATCACCCGGCCGGTCGAGGCCAGCCCCCGGATCACGCTGCCCCGGGCGTCGCCGGTGGCGAGGTAGTCCTCGCGGATCCGCGAGAGCAGGAACACCTCGTAGTCCATCGACAACCCGAACAGCACCGTGAACATCAGGATCGGCACCCAGCTCGACACCGCCCCGCCGTGCGGCAGCCCCACCAGCGCGGCCCCCGCGTCGGTCTGGAACACCGCCGTGATCACCCCGTACGCCGCCGCGACCGACAGCAGGTTCATCACCGCGGCCTTGAGGGCGACGACCGGCGCCCGGAACAGCACGGTCAGCAGCAGCAGCGACAGCACCACCACGAACGCGACCACCACCCACAGCCGCTCGGCCAGCCGGTCGGAGATGTCGCCGAACACCGCCACCACGCCGGTGACCATGACCCCGCCGGGCAGGGTCGCGCGCAGGTGCCGGACGAGTTCGGTGGTGCGTTCGTCCTGCGGCCCGGTCGCCGGCTCGACGGTGATCACCGCGGCCGTGCCCTGGATGATCGGCGGCGACACCGCCACGACGTCCGTCAGCTTCGCCAGCTCGGCGGCCGCGGCCGGCGCGAGTGAGGCGTCCATGGCCAGCACGATCGGGCCGTTCGCGCCGGGGCCGAACTCGGCGGCGACCAGGTCGTAGGCGACCCGGGTGGTCTTGCTCTCGGGCTGGGTGCCGGCGTCCTGCGGCCAGGTGCGCATGCCCAGCATCGGCGCGGCCAGCGCCAGCAGCACCACGACCGCGACGAGCGCCGACCTGACCGGCCGCTCGCCCACCCACGCGGCCCACCGGGCCGTGCGCGGGGCCCGGACGACGGGCTTGACCAGGCCCAGCCGCTCCCGGCGGGGCAGCACCCGGCGGCCCGCCAGGCCCAGCATCGCCGGGACCAGCGTGATCGAGGCGACCATGACCGCCCCGACGGTGGCGAACGTGGCGTACGCGAACGACGCGTAGACCGGCAGCGTCGACAGGTTCAGCCCGAACAGCGACACCAGCACGGTCAGGCCCGCCATCAGCACCGACGTCCCGGCGGTCGCGGTCGCGTGCGCCGCCGCCTCCCGGGGCGGCAGCCCGGCCCGCAGCGCCTCGACGTGCCGGCTGACCAGGAACAGGGCGTAGTCGATGCCGACCCCGAGGCCGACCATGGTGGCGATCGTCGGGGCGATGGTGGAGATCTCGGTCAGCGCGGCCAGCAGGGTGACCAATGCGGTGCCGACGCCCAGGCCCATCAGCGCGACGAGGATCGGCAGCCCGGCCGCGACCAGCGAGCCGAGCCCGGCGATCAGGATGACCAGGGCGGCGACGATCCCGACCACCTCGGCGGTGCCGCTCGGCGCGGAGACGTTCTCCGGCACCTCGCCGCCGAACGCGACCGTGAACCCGGCCTCCTTCGCGGGGGCGGCGGCGTCGGTGAGGGCGTCCACGGCCTCGGAACCCCGGAAGTCGGTCACCGGGATCGAGTAGCCGACCTCGACCAGGGCGGTGTCGCCGTCGGCCGACAGGCGCGGCGGGGCGACGCGGGAGACGTGCGGCATCGCGGTGAGGCGGTCGGTCAGCGTGGCCAGCAGGTCGGCCGGCACCGGACCGTCGCCGTGGACGACGACCCGCGACCCGGCCCCGGCCATCGCCGGGAAGTGCTCGGCCAGGAACGCCTTGCCGTCCTGCGACGGGATGCCGGGCACGTCGTAGTCGTCGTGGGTGGTGCCGCCCGCGGCCATCGACAGGCCGGTCGCCGCGACGAGCGCGACCAGCCAGACGGCGAGCGTGCGCCACGGATGTGCGGCGGCCGCGCCACCAAGGCGGCCGAGCAAGCGTGACATCGGGGGTGTCCTCTCGTGGTCGGGTTACACCCCCCACGTTCGGCCCGGCCGCTTGGTCGCCTCTTGGGGCGGGCTTGGAGACCGGGAGGTCACCCCTCCGCGAGCGCCGCCAGGGCCTTCTCGGCGTCGGCCGCCCACAACGGCGCGCCCCGGCCGAGGGCCACCTCGATCGCCAGCCGATAGCAGTCGGCCGCCTCGTCGAGGTCGCCCAGGCGGACCGCGAGGTCGCCCAGCAGGTGGGCGACCGGCCGCAGCGCGATCGACAACGAGGCCGCCCCCGGGATGCCGTCGCGCAGCGGCAGCAGCTGCTCGCGGATCTCCCGGGCCTCCTCGGGCGAGCCCACCCGGGCCACCGCCATGGCGCGCACGCCCAGGTAGACGGAGTAGTAGAAGTCCTTGCGGATCGGGAGCAGCTCGGTGCGGATCTCGGCGGCCTCCCGCAGGCGGCCCTCGCGGCCGAGCGCCACCGCCACCAGGTCGTTGACGATCGCGCCGTGCTCCTCCTTCAGGGCCCAGGCGACGTCGGCGTACTCGCCGTGCCGGTCCTGGGTGAGCCGGATCGAGAAGACCGCCAGCGCGTGGGCCCCCGCCGCGTTCAGCGAGCCCTTGCGGTGGAGCAGGCCGAAGGAGGCGGCGTAGGCCGCCTCGGCGCCGTCGAGGTCGCCGGCCACGTGGCGGAGCGTCGCGTAGGCGACGTTGACCACCTCGCGCGCCTCGATCATCTGGTACGCCGTCGCGAGCCCGTTGGCCGCCTTCAGGTGCCGGTGCATGCCGGGCAGGTCACCCAGCATCCAGCAGCCCCGGGCGGCGACGAACATGCCGTACCAGCGGTAGGCCAGCAGGTGGTCGTGGCGCTCCGACAGGTCGATCAGCCGGATCGCCAGGTCGAGCACCTGCCGGGGGTGCAGCTCGAACGGGGTCTCCTTGATCCGGACCGTGAGGGCCAGCGCCGTCATCGCCGGGTCGCCGAGCGTGGCGGCCAGCTCCTCCAGTTCGGCGGCGGCCGCCGCGCTGCGCGGGTCGCCCTCGTTCTCCAGCTCGGAGACGATCATCTCCAGCAGGCGGCACCGCACGACCGGGTCGAGGCCGCCCCGGTTCAGCAGGCGGGTGATCAGGCCGACGGTGTGCTCGTCGACGTAGGAGTAGGGCCGGATCAGCCAGGGCGTGGCCTCGGTCCAGCACGAGAACGCGGCGATCAGCAGGTCGTCGCGGCCCGCCGTCTGGGCGATCTCGACCGCCTTCTGCCGGGTCTGCCGGGCGTGCGCCACCGCGCCGTCCTGCACCTGGGCGCGGACCAGCGCGGCCAGCAGCCCGACCTTGGCCGCCTCGCGGTCGGCCACGGCCTGGGCGGGCACGCGCTCGAACGCGTCGAGCGCCTGCTCGTAGAGCTCGGTGGCGGTGTCGTAGGCGTAGCGGCGGGTGGCCAGTTCGGCGGCCTTGACCGAGTGGGCGACGGCGCGTTCGGCGGTCGCCGAGGTGCCCGCGCGGGCGTAGTGGTGGGCCAGCGCCGTGTGGTCGTCGGGGTGCAGCGCGGCCAGGGCGTCGGCGACGCGGGCGTGCATGCGGGTGAGCCGCACCTGCGAGAGGTCGTGGTAGAGGGTGTCGCGGACCAGCGCGTGGGCGAACCGCACCCGGCCCGGCGACGGTTCGGTGAGCAGGCCGGTCAGCACGCCCGCCTCCAGGGCGTCGAGCACGCCGTCCTCGTCGGCGTCGGCCGCGCCGACCAGCACCTCGACCTCGGCCTCGCGGCCGACGGCGGCGGCGAGGCGGAGCACGGTGACGGCGGGCGCGGGCAGCCGGGCCAGCCGGCGGCGCAGGACGTCGCGCACCCCTTCGGGCACACTCCGGGCCACCCCCGCCAGGCTGCCCTCGGAGGCCAGCAGGCGGGCGCTCTCCCGTACGTAGAAGGGGTTGCCGCCGGTGCGTTCGGCGATCCAGGCGACGGTGCCGGCCTCGACCTCGGGTCCGCAGACCGAGGTCACCAGCCGTTCGACGTCGCCCTCGGAGAGCCCGTCGAGGTGGAGGCGGGTGGGGGAGCGCCCGGCCAGCGCGGCCAGCGCGTCCTCCTGGGCGTCGGTCACGTCGGAGGGCCGGTAGGCGGCCACCAGCAGCACCCGCGCGGCGGTCAGCTCCCCGGCCACGGCGACCAGCAGGCCGAGCGTCTCGGCGTCGGCCCGGTGCAGGTCGTCGAGCACGATCGCGAGCGACCGGCCCGACGTCGCGGTGAGGGAGCGCAACCAGGCGCAGGCGGCGCGGTGCATGCGGAACCGGCCGGCCGCGCCGTCGTCGGAGGGCGGGCGGGCGTCGCCGAGCAGCGGGGCCAGCGCCTCGGCGTGCTCGTTCAGCGGGGCGATCCGGGTCAGCGGGGCCAGCGCCTCGATCCACGCCCAGGCGGGCGGCGCACCCTCGGTCTCGGGGCAGCGCCCGGTCGCGACCAGCCAGGCCGCCGGGTCGAGGTCGTCGGCGATACGGGCGATCAGGGTCGACTTGCCGGCCCCCGGCTCGCCGCTGATCAGCACCACGCCCGCGTCACCAGCGGCGGCGCGGGCGGCGGCCTCGGCGATCTCGGCCAGTTCGAGGTCGCGGCCGACGAACAGCGGCCCGGCGGGATCGGTCCAGTTCTCGGCCGCGCGGGGCGCGGCCACCGTGATCGGCGCGGTCCCGGCCGGTCCGGGCGCGCGGGTGGCGGCGTGCAGCAGGTCGAGACGCTGGGCCAGCACGGCGTCCTCGAGGTCGGTCAGGGCCGGGCCGGGGTCGAGGCCCAGTTCGTCGACCAGGGTGGTGCGGGCCCGGCGCAGCGCCGCGAGGGCGTCGGCCTGCCGTCCGCTGCCCCACAGGGCCAGGGCCAGCAGCCGCCAGCCCTCCTCGCGCAGCGGTTCGCGCCGCGTCAGCATCTCGGCCGCCGGGACCGCGTCGGCCGGCGGCGCCGACCGCAGGGTGGTCTCGACCAGCAGCTCCTGGGCGACCAGGCGGACCTCGGTCAGCCGGGCGGCTTCGGCGACGGCCCACTCCTCGTCGGCGAACTCGGCGAACGCCGCGCCCTGCCAGATGCCCAAGGCGTCGCTGAGCAGCGTGCGCGCGGCGGCGGGGTCGCGGGCGCTCAGGTCGCGGGCCTCGGCGGCGGAACGTTCGAACCGCCAGGCGTCGACGGCGTCGGCGTCGAGGCGGACGGCGTACCCGGGGGCGGCGCTCACCAGCACCGAGGCGGGGGCACGCGGCGGCCGGCCGGGTTCGAGCAGGCGGCGCAGGTTGGCCACGTACGACTGGAGCGAGGCGATCGCCTTGGCCGGGGGCTCCCCGCGCCACAGGTCCTCGATCATGCGGTCGACGGAGACGACGTCTCCGCGCGAGGCGACCAGGAGGGCGAGCACGGCGCGCTGCCTCGGCCCGCCGAGGAGCACGGAACGCCCGTCGACGTCCGCTTGGAGGGGACCAAGCACCCGTACGCGAACGGTCACGCGGCCAGGTTATACCCCCAGAACATCCCAAGAGACCTTCAAGCCACATGGCGGACATTCAATGCCTGACCTCGACAGAAAGGTAAGACGATCATGTCTGCCGATCGGCCCGACACCCACGACATGCTCGTGGTCCACCGGGTGTTCCGGCGCGAGTCGCGGGTGCTCGCGGAGCTCGTGCCCACCGTCGCCGGGGGCGACGTCGCCCGCGCCCGGATCCTGGCCGCCCACCACCGCGACTACGCGATGGGCCTGCACCACCACCACACCGGCGAGGACGACCTCATCTGGCCCAAGCTGCTGGCTCGGGTCGACCTGGAGGCCGACCTGGTGATCCGCATGGAGCACCAGCACGAACGCGTGCAGGCCGGCCTCGACCGCATCGACGCCGCGCTGCCCGAGTGGGAACGCACCGCCGACCCCGCCCTGCGCGACCACCTCGCCGGCCTGTACGCCGACCACCGGGCCGCCCTCCTGGAGCACCTCGACGACGAGGAGAAACACGTCCTGGCGCTGATCGAGGAGCACCTCACGGTCGCCGAGTACGCCGCCGCCGGGGCCCGGTTCGCCACCGAGACCCCTCCAGACAAGCTGCTGCTGTTCCTCGGCGCGATGCTGGAGGAGGCCACCCCGGCCGAACGCGCCCACCTTCTCGGCAACCTGCCGCTGCCCGCGCGGCTGGCCTGGTTCCTGGTGGGCCGGCGTCGGTACCGGCGGCGCGTGGCCCTGGTACGCGGCTCTTCAAGAGGCTGACCAATCATCTCCAAGTGCCCCGTCCCAACCTGGGGCCCATGACGAACGAACGCCCTTACGTCCAAGAGATGGTCATGATCCACCGGGTCTTCCGGCGGGAGGCGAAGATGATGCCCGAGCTGTTCCGCCGGGTCAGGCCCGGCGACGTCGCCCGCGCCGCTCTCATGGCGGAGCACTACCGGGGCTACGCCGACGGCCTGCACACCCACCACACCGGCGAGGACGACCTGCTCTGGCCGAAGCTGCTGGCCCGGGTCACGCTGGAGGCCGACCTGGTCAACCGGATGGAGCACCAGCACGAGTACATCGCCGACACCATCCGCCGCATCGGCGACCTGCTGCCCGAGTTCGAGCGCACCGCCGACCCGGTCGTCCGCGACCGCCTCGCCGACCTGCTCACCGACCACCACCAGGCCCTCGACGAGCACCTGCGGGAGGAGGAGACGCACATCCTGCCGCTGGTCACCGAGCACATCACGGTCGCCGAGTGGAACGAGATGGGGGAGCGCGGCGTCAAGGAGGCGTCGGGCGGCTCGCTGAAGCAGCAGCTGATCGTGCTGGGCGCGATCCTGGAGGACGCCACCCCCGAGGAACGCGCCCACTTCATGGGCAACCTGCCCGTCCCCGCCAAGATCGCGTGGAACCTGGCGGGGAGGCGCTTCTACGCCAGGCGCAGGGCGCTGGTGCGCGGCTAGTTGGGCTCGGCCTCGCCGGTGGCGGCCTCGACCGCGTCCTCGGGGCTGGCCTCGAGGTCCTGCTCGGCGTTGGCGACCGCCAGCGCCGACTGCTTGTCGAGCCGCACCCAGCTGTTGACGCTCTCGACCGAGAACAGCACCACCAGGTAGAGGGTGAGCGCGCCGGCCACCCAGGTGAGCGTGCCGGTGGCCGCGCCCACGCCGAGCAGCAGCAGCCGCACCTCCCAGCCCAGACCCGCCTGGAAGATCCACGCCGGGGGCCAGATGCTCTGGCGGGTCCGGTAGACGGTGTCGTAGGTGTGGTAGCCGACGATGTAGAGCAGCACGAACAGCAGCCACTTGGGGGTGTCGGCGGCCAGCCCGACCAGGATGATCGTCAGGAACTCGGCCGCCCGGAGCAGCGGCGGCGTCAGCCAGTCGAAGCGTCCCAGGTGGTCGTGCGAGGCCGTCGGCAGCACCAGCACGGTCAGCACCACCGCGGGCACCAGCAGCATCGGGCCCTCGGTCAGCGACCCGGTCACCGCCAGCGCGATGATCGCCAGCAGCGCCGCCAGCGCCATCGGCACCGGCGGCAGCCCGCGGCCCAGCCGCGGCTTCAGCAGCGTGACCAGCGGGCCGTCGTCGCGGTAGGCCACCAGGCGGGCGGTCTGCACCCGCTGCCGCTCCAGGTGGGGGTCGACGACCTCGGGCTCGGGCTGGGGGTGCGTGATCATGCCATCGACCTCAGGAGACGTCCGGTCAGGGTGTACGTGGCCGCGATGCCGCCCCAGGTGATCAGCACCAGGAACGTGACCCTGGGGTCGAAGAACGCGGTGACGATGGCGATGGCGGCGAACCGCTCGCCGATCGGGAAGACGATCATCTTGCGGGCCCAGTGGACGGTCCGGAACTTCCCGGCCTTCGTCCACAACCGCAGCAGGTTCTTCACCGCGCCGCCGCTGGTCGCCTTGCGCACCTCGAGGGCGTCGCGCAGCGGCCGGTCGTCGGCCACGGCCAGGTCGAGCGTCGGCAGCGGGTTCGGCGGCTTGCGGCGGTTGGCCGCGCCGAAGGAGAAGTCGAGCAGGTGCTTGACCGACTGGAGCGCCAGCGCGATCAGGGCCAGCGTCCAGATCTGCTCGCCGTCGCCGAACTGCCCCGAGACCGTGGCGCCCACGGCGAGGCCGACGAAGACGGCGTACTCCTTGAACCGGTCGAACGTCGCGTCGAGCCAGGCCCCGAGCACCCCGAACTTGCGGGCGTACCGGGCGACCTGCCCGTCGACGCAGTCGAACACGAACGCGAAGTAGATCAGCACGCCGCCGGCGACGTAGCCGGGCCGCCCGCCGGTCGCGAACGCGCCCGCGGCCAGCAGGCCCAGCGCGATCGAGATCAGCGTGACCTGGTTGGGGGTCAGCCCCCGCCGCGCCGCCCACCGCGCGATGAAGCGCGAGTAGGTGCTGACGAAGTAGGTCGTGAAGAACCCGTCGGCGCCCTTGACGGCGTTGTCGAGCCGGGCCCGGTCCTCGTCGTAGGTGAGGAACTCCTGCACGGCCTCGGCCGCGTTCCCGGCGTCGACCTGCCGGTAGAACAGGTCACGGCGCCCGCGGATGCCGACCGAGACGCCGCGGCGGACCAGCCCCAGCACCAGCAGCTCGGTCACCCCGTCTTCCGGGCCGGTGAGCGAGGCGAACTCGGCCAGGTCGCTCGCGGCCTCGGCCAGGTTGGCGACCTGGCTCGCCTTCAGGTGCAGCGGCCCGAGCAGCGCCGCGTTGGGCCGGGTCACCTGGTGGTAGGCGCTGCCCTGCGAGATCACCCGGGTCTTGCTGATGCGGGCCCGCTGGGGACGCCCTTCCAGGACGTTCATCCCGATCTCGGGCACCGCCTCCTCGATGGGAGGCGGCTCGGGGGCGTCGGGGTCGCGCTCTTCGCGGACGACCAGCGCGACGGCGCCCCGCTTGGACTTCACGAGCTGGTAGATCAGCTCGTCGTGGATCAGCGAATCGGCCGGGAGGACCAGCAGGTCCTCGTCCAGCCCCGCGGCCACTTCGGCGATCGCCCGCAGGTCCCCGGCCCGGTCGGCGCTTTCCACCGTCCGGGCGCCCGGGTAAAATGCGGCTTGACCTGGCCTGATGATCACGACCGGTTCGGGGTCGTAAGGCACGGCCTGGTCGATCAGCCGCTGGAAGGCCATGGGGGAGCCCGGCAGGCCGGCGAGCGGCGGGGGCGCTCCGTTTTCGGAGCCCAGCAGCACCACGCGGGTCATGGCACCCTTTCTCTGGTTCATGCGGCGGGCGGAGGAAACCCACGCAGAGGCCAAAGCTTAGTGACCTTTCGGTTAACCCGTCGCACCCCAGGTTTACCGGACGTATAGACAGTGCCACGAGGTTACTTACCGAAATTTCACCAAACGTGACCCCGAGTAGGCTGACGCCGTGAGTCTCTACCGTGACGAGGGCGTCGTCCTGCGCACCCACAAACTGGGCGAGGCCGACCGCATCATCACGATCCTGACCCGGCGTACCGGCAAGGTCAGAGCGGTCGCCAAAGGCGTCCGCAAGACCAAATCCCGCTTCGGCGCCCGCCTGGAACCCTTCACCCACGTCGACGTCCAGTTCCACACCGGCCGCACCCTCGACATGGTCACCCAGTGCGAGACCATCCGCCCCTACGGCGAACCGCTGGTCTCCGACTACCCCCGCTACACCGCCGGCACGGCCATGCTGGAGACCGCCGACCGCCTGACCCTGGGCGAGAAGGAACCCGCCCTCCGCCAGTTCCTGCTGCTGGTCGGTGGCCTGCGCACCCTCGTCGACGGCTCCCACGAACCCCGCCTGGTCCTCGACGCCTTCTTCCTGCGCTCCCTGGCCGTCGCGGGCTACGCCCCGGCCCTGTCGGAGTGCGCGCGATGCGGCGCGGAGGCGGTCCGCGCGTTCGCGATCGTGGCCGGGGGCGTGGTCTGCGGCAACTGCCGCCCCTCGGGCGCGGCGGTCCCGGCGGCGGAGACGATCGCGCTGATGATCGCGTTGCTGCGCGGCGACTGGGAGACGGCCGACGCGTCGGAGGCCCGGAACCGGGTGGAGTGCAGCGGGCTGGTGGCGGCTTATCTGCAGTGGCACCTGGAACACGGAATCCGGTCCCTCAAACACGTCGAACGGGGCCTCGCGCCGTCCTGAGTTTCGCTACATTTCCGGCGGTGGACCTCATTCCGGCCGATCTTTCTTTCGCCGAGGAAAAGGTCGTCGCGGCCTTTCCCGTGGGAGCGCCGGTCGATCTCACCCGGCTTCCCGATCGCCGGGTGCGCGCCGAGGTCGTCGCCGCGGTGCTTTTCGGCGTGTGCGACCTGCCACGCGGCGCGCGACCCGCGTTACGTCTCACCGGAGCCCGGGTCGTGGAAGAACTCGTCCTGGAGGCGGGTTCGATCACCGCGCCCGTTTCGATGACGGGATGCGATTTCGAATCGGGCATCGACCTGGCCGACGCCACCGCCGTCACCGTCCGCCTGCGCGACTGCCGGCTCGCCTTCCTGCACGCCTCCGACCTGCGCACTCAAGGGGACGTCGAGCTCACCGACGGCTCGGTGGTGATGGGCGCGATCGACCTACAGGGCGCCCGGATCGGCGGCGACCTGCGATTGTCGAAAGTGCACGTGCACCCCGGGGAGAAGACGGCGGTGTATCTCAGCCGGACGAGAATCGAGGGCGGCCTTTTCGTCCGCGATTCGCTCGTCTGCGGTCAGCTCCGCATGATCAGCACCCACGTCGGCGGATTGTTCACCGCGCGGGGGTCGGATATCCGGGTGGACGAGGTCTCGGCGATCCACGCCGAACGGCTGAAGGTCGGCGAGAGCGTGTTCATCGACCGGGGATTCCGCTCGACCGGCCGGGTGTATCTGCGCGCCGCGGAAATCGCCGGCGGCATTGGGGCGCAGCACGGCCGGATCGCCCCGACGGCCGGTGAATGCGTCAATCTCACCCGCGCCGCGATAGGCCGCAACGTGCATTTCCACGGCGCCGAACTGAACGGCGACTTCGACGCGCGGGGATCGCACGTCGGCGGAAACATCGACCTTGACAAGACTGTCTTCGCGGCGGACGCCCGCGTCGACCTGTCGTTCGCCGAGGCGAGAACCGTCAGGGTCGCATTCGCCGATCCGCCCGATTCGCTGAATCTCGAAGGCGCGAAGTACGGCGTCATCGAAGACCGCCGCGACACGTGGCCCCGGCACGTGCGCCTGGAGGGCTGCGCCTACGGTGCGGTCAAGGACGACAGCGACGCGGGCGTGCGCGACCGGTTGACGTGGCTCGACCGCGACGAGGGCGGCTTCTCCCCGCAGCCCTACGAACAACTGAGCGCCATGTACCGGGCCCGGGGCGACGAGGCCGCCGCCCGCAGGGTCGCGCTCGAACGCCACCGCCGCCGCCGGAGGGCGCTGACCGCCGGCGGCAAGGCGGTCAGCTGGTTCTCCGAGGTGACCGTCGGGTTCGGCTACCGGACCTGGCTGGCCGGGATCTGGCTGGCCGCGCTGCTGGCGGCGGGCGCGGTGATCTTCTCCGTCTGGCCGCCCACGGCCGTCGACCCGAAGACGCTCCGCCACTTCGAGCCGGTGATCTACACCCTCGACCTGCTGCTCCCCATCGCCGACCTGAAGCAGGAGCCCTTCTGGCAGCCCGCAGGCGGCACCCGCTGGTTCGCGTGGGCGCTCGTGCTGTTCGGCTGGGGTCTCGGCACCGCCCTGATCGCGGGCCTGATGCGCCTGTTCAACCGGAACTGACGCGGAACGAGGACCGTCCGGGACCGAATACGCTCAGGGACCATGGTCCGACCCCCGACGCCCCACCCTTCCGGGGCCACTCCGCCCGCCCTGCCCGCTGATCTGGTCCCCCGTCACGTCGCGATCGTCATGGACGGCAACGGCCGCTGGGCCAAGCAGCGCGGCCTGCCGCGGACCAAGGGCCACGAGATGGGGGAGGCGTCGCTGTTCGACGTCATCGAGGGCGCCATCGAGATGGGCATCCCCTACCTGTCGGCGTACGCCTTCTCGACCGAGAACTGGAAACGCTCGCCCGACGAGGTCCGGTTCCTGATGGGGTTCAACCGCGACGTCATCCGGCGTCGCCGCGACGAGCTCAACGCCATGGGCGTGCGGGTGCGCTGGTCGGGGCGGCCGGGGCGGTTGTGGAAGTCGGTCATCCAGGAGCTCGCCGACGCCGAGGTCATGACCCGGGGCAATTCCACGCTGACGCTGCAGTTCTGCGTCAACTACGGCGGGCGGGCCGAGATCGTCGACGCCGCGCTCAAGCTGGCGGCCGACCTCGAGGCCGGCCGGATCAAGCCGGGCAAGGTCAACGAGAAGACCTTCGCCCGCTACCTCCACCAGCCCGAGATCCCCGACGTCGACCTGTTCATCCGGTCGTCGGGGGAGCAGCGCACCAGCAACTTCCTGCTCTGGCAGTCGGCGTACGCCGAGATGGTCTTCCTGAACCGACTGTGGCCCGACTTCGACCGGCGCGACCTGTGGCAGGCGTGCGAGATCTTCGCCAGCCGCGACCGCCGCTACGGCGGGGCGGTGCCCAACCCGGTCTAGCCGGCCGACCGCCCGCGCTGTTCGCGCCAGAGGCCGATCAGGTCCCGTACGGCCACCACCGCCGCGGGCGTCAGCAGCAGGTACGCCACGATCTCCCACCAGCCCGCGACGAGCGCGACCGCCCCGGCGGCCAGGCTCGCGGCCGGCAACCACGAGCGCCTTAGGAACAGGCAGGCCAGCAGCGCCGCCGCGGCGACCAGGCGGACCGGCCAGGGTGCGCCGGCCAGGCCGCCCAGGGTGACCGCGAGCAGCAGGGCGAGGGAGGCGTAGGCGCGCCGGCGCAGCCGTACGGCCAGGAAGGCGGTTCTGACGAGCCAGAACAACTCGGCGACCAGGCCCAGCACGGCGACCGCCAGCACCGCCCAGCGGGCCGGGGTGATCGTGCCGGGCGGCACGCAGGCGAAGACGACGCCGCCCAGCAGCGCCACGATGCCCAGGTGGAAGGACAACCGGGCCGCGTTCGCCCAGCGCAGCGCCTGGCGCAGGTGGCTCTCCTGCACGTTGCGCAACCACGGGGTGGGGGCGCCGTCGGTGAGCTCTCCGGGATACCAGGCGGCCAGGTCGCCGGGGGTGGCGGTGTAGCGGCGGGTCCACGCGGTGGCCTGGACGGTGCCGATCTGGGCCAGCCCGGCCGCGACGAAGAAGGCCAGCGCGACGTCGGGCCACCGGCTGACCGGCGGGCCGGCCGACGACTGCAACGCCAGCACGGCAAGGGTGAAACTCGCCCCGGCCAGCAGCGGGGCGGCGAACCCGCCGACGGCCTGGATGCTCTCGAGGTAGCCCAGCGGCGTCGGCGCGCGCCACGGCGTCTCACGCACGGGAGCAGCCGGGGAAGTGGTCGTCGTCGACGCCGCCGCACTCCTGGCAGGCGTATCCGGCTCCGGCGGCGCCGCGCGGGTCGCCCACGGGCCAGCCGATCGCGGGGGCCGGCACGCCGAGCGCGGTCCCGATGCCGGTGGCGAGGGCGCCGACGTCGGTCGCGGTGGTGACCGACAGCCGCAGTTCTCTTCCTTCGAGGGAGCGGACGAGCGCACCATGGAGGGCGAGCACGGATTCCGCGGCGTCGATCGAGGGCGGCGGGGCGGCGAAACGGAGCACGAGGGGGACGCGCAGCATCCCTGCATCGTGTCACCCGGCGACCGGAACGAGGGGCACCGTGATCGACGAATTGGCCGCCAGATACGAGCGTTACCTCCAGACCGACGACCCGGCAGAGCTGCTCGACCCGAGCACGGCGGCCCTCGTCGAGCGGATCGTGGCGTCGGGCCGCATCGACGTGCACGGGCTTCAGCTGGTCGTGCTGGTGTCGTGGGAACGTATGGGCCTGCTGCGCGAATGGGACGAGGAGGTCATCGGGCTGGCCGTGGCCCTGCACGAACGCCACCCGGAGATGCTGCCGCCCGACCTGCAGGCCGTCTGTGACGCCCGGCTGGCCGGTCGCGACCCCGACGATCCGGCCGACGACCCCGGCTACCGCCGCATGTACAGCACGCTGCACGCCGCGCTGGGCTCCGGCGACTTCGAGCAGATGGTGTACGCGGCCACCTGGTTCCAGGCCCGGATCGTCCACACCGAGCCCGGCAGCCCGCTGCGGCCCTTCCTGTTCTTCCAGCTGGGGTTGTTCTTCCGCTCCTGGGCGCTCCGGTCGGCCGACCCGCAGCCGGCCACCTCGGCGATCGAGATGTTCGCCCAGATCGCTCCCGGCCACGACCTGTACGCCGACGCCCTGGAGTTCGGCGGCGGCTGCCACCGGGTCAGGTTCGAGCGGACCGGCGCGTTCGAGGATCTCGACCGGGCCGTCGAGCTGACGGAACGGGCCCTCGGCCACGGCCAGACCTGGCGGCGCGCCTCCGGGGCGTGCATGGCCCGGCGTACCCGCTACGAACTCGGCCGGGCCCCGGCCGACCGGGAGGCCGCGCTCCGCCACGCCGCCACGATCGCCCGGCTGGCCCCGCGCGACCGGCCGGAGGGGCTGCTGGCGCTGGCCAACGCCGCCAACGTGTACGGGCCCGGCGAGCGGGGCACCACGCTGCTCCGCGAGGTGGTCGAGCGGCTCGACCCCGGCCACGACCGGTGGCCGTTCATCGTGGCCGACCTGGCCGCCGACCTGACCGAGAGCGACCCCGCCCAGGCCCGCGACCTCTACGCGACCGCGCTGGAGAGGATCCCGGACGACCATCCGGAGCGCGGCCGGATCCTGTTCAACCAGGCCCTGCTGGCGCCCGCGCCGCCACGCACCACCGAGGACCTGCTCGAACGCTACGCCGCGAGCGGCGACCCCGCCCTGCTGCGGCAGGCGTTGGCGGAGGCGCGGGCGGAACTGGCCGGGTTCCCCAGGGCCAACGGCGCCCAGGTCTTCACCATGCTCCGGCTGTCGATGCTGCTGCGCGAGGCCGGGGGCCGCGACTTCGACCCGGCCGCGATCGAGGAGGCCGTCGAGATGGCCGCCGACGCGCTGGCCCGCTGCGAACGGTTCCCCGACGCCCTGGGCGACCTGCTCGGACTTGCCCGCATGGGCCTGGCGTCGTGCCTGGCCGGGCGTTTCCCGTTCCGCTACGACGAGGCGTCCATGAACGAGGCCGTGCGCCTGCTGCGCCTGGTCGACGACGACCTGGCGAGGCAGGCCCTGGCCGGGGTGCTCAACGACCGCGCCAAGGGCGGCCGCCGCCCGGAGGACGTCGCCGAGGCCCTCACCCTGACGGGCGACCCCGACCTGCGGGCCCGGTTGTTGTTCACCCGCTTCGAACTCGCGGGCGACCCCGGCGACCTCGACGACGCGATCGCGCTGGCCCGGCGGGAGGCGGCCACGCTGCCCGGCCTGAGCGCGCTCAGCACGATGTTGCGCATCCGGCACGTCGTCCGGCAGGACGGCCCCGACCTCGACGCCGCCGTGGCGGCCGCGCGGGACGCGCTGGAGATCACCGTTCCGGAGCCGGAACCGGCCGACCTCGCCAACGCCCTGGGCGCGTTGTCGCTGGCCCTCGACCTGGCCGGCGATCCGGCCGGCGCGGCGGAGGCGGCCAGGAAGGAGCTGGCCGTGGTCGACGGCCCGGTCGGGCGGCAGCACCTGGGCATGGCCCTGCTGTCGTCCTTCCGCGCCTCGGGCGAGGCCGCCGACCTCGACGACGCGGCCGCGACCGTGCGGGAGGCGATCGGGCTGTTGCCCGAGGTGTACGCCACCGCGCACCTCTACCACTCGCTGCTGACCAGCATCGAGCAGGAACGTTTCGCCCGCTCGGGCCGCCCCGAGCACCGGGAGGCGGCCAGGGCCGCCGTTGCGCGGGCGCTGCGCTCGGTGCCGGACGCCGACCTGATGCGTTCGGCCGTGCTGCTGCTGCACGCCCGCCTCCAGGACGACCCCGCCGATGCGATCGCCATCTACCGCGAGTGCGCCGCGCTGGGCACCGCCCCGGCCGACAACCGGGTCGCCGCCGCCTGGGAGTGGGGGAGCTGGCGGCCTCCCGGGGCGACGCCGCGGAGGCGTTCGCCGGATACGAGGCGGCGGTGGAACTGCTGCCGCTGCTGTTGTGGCGGGGCCTGGCGCGAAGCTCGCAGGAGGATCTGCTCACCAAGTGGCGGGGCGCCGCCTCGCTGGCCGCCTCGTGGGCGGTGGAGCTGGGCCGCCCCGAACGGGCGGTGGAGCTGCTGGAGCTCGGCCGGTGCGTGTTGTGGGGGCGGTTGTCGGAGACGCGTTCCGACCTGGGCGCGTTGCGCGCGGCCGATCCGGAGCTCGCCGACCGGCTGCAGCGCGCCGGTGAGCTGCTCGGATCCCGGGAGGCCGCCGACCGTGCGGCGGCGGCGCGGCGGTGGGAGGAACTGGTCGAGCGGGCCCGTGCGCTGCCGGGGCTGGCGGACCTCCTGCGTCCGGTGCCGTTCGCGACGGCGAGCCTGGCCGCCGGCGGGGGAGCGGTCGTCTACCTCAACTGCGCCGAGGCGCGCTCCGACGCGCTGATCGTGACGCCCGGCCGGGTCGAGGTGCTGCCGCTGGCCGGATGCGGCCTGCGGGAGACCGGTGACCTGGCCGTCGAGTGGCAGGCCGCGCTGCTCACGCTGGAGCGGGAGTGGTCGATGCGGGTCTTCCGGGTGGTCGAGCGGGTGCTCACCACCCTGTGGGAGCGGGTGGCGCGCCCGGTGCTGGCGGCGCTGCCCGACGAGCCCCGGGTGTGGTGGATCCCGACCGGGCCGCTGGCGCTGCTGCCGGTCCACGCCGCCCTCGGCGACGACGGCTCGGTGCTCGACCGGTCGGTGTCGTCGTACACGCCGACGTTGCGCGATCTGGCCGAGGCGCGCCGCCGCGCGGCGGTGGAGCGAGAGGTGAACGCGCTGGTGGTGGCGGTGCCGCAGGGGCCCGTGCCGCTGCCGGGCGCGGCCCGCGAGGCCCGGGAGGTCGGCCGGCGTCTCGGCGGCCGGTCGCTGCTCGACGCGACGGTGGCCGAGGTCGTCGGCGCGCTGCCGGCCGCCAGCCACGCCCACTTCGCCTGCCACGGCGCGCAGGACGTGCTCGACCCGGCCTCGGCCCGGCTGATCCTGCACGACGGCCCGCTCTGGCTGCGCGACCTGGCGGAACTGCGTCTCCCGGCGGCGCGGCTGGCCTACCTGTCGGCCTGCCGGACGGCCGTCGGCGCGTTGCGGCTGACCGACGAGGCGGTGCACCTGGCCGCCACGATGCAGCTCATCGGCTTCCCCGAGGTGGTGGCCACCGGCTGGGCCGTGGACGACAGCCTGGCGGCCGAGATCGCCGCCGGCGTCTACGACCGGCTGGCCGCCGGCGGCGCGGTGGCGTTGCGCGAGACGATCCTGGCGACGCGGGCCGCCCACCCCGACGACGTGTTGTTGTGGTCGGCCTACCTGCACCTCGGCCCGTAGCCGTGCGGCTAGGCGCGTCGGCGGGCCCGGTAGGCGGCGACGTGCATGCGGTTGCCGCAGGTGCGGGAGTCGCAGTAGACCCGTGAGCGGTTGCGCGACTCGTCGACGAACACGTTGGCGCAGTCGGGGGCCGAGCAGGTGCGCAGGCGTTCGCGCTCGCCCTCGACCAGCACGTGGGCCAGGGCCACGCCGCAGTCGGCCGCCAGGTGTTCGGCCAGCGAGGCCCCGGGCGCGAAGTAGTGGACGTGCAGCGCGAAGCCGTCGTGCCGCGTCAGGCTCGGGGTGATGCGGGTGCGGCCGAGGAGGGCGTTCAGGCGGGTGACCGCCGCGTCTTCGTCGGAAGCGGTGAAGACCTCGCGGAAGGCGGCGGAGAGGCTCTGCACCTCGGCCAGGTCGGTGGCGTTGACGAACTCGACGCCGCTCACCTGGCGCCGGAGCACCAGCGCCCCGAGTTCCTCGATGTCGGCGGGCGGGGAGTTGACCAGATCGACCACAGTGGCCAGAGAGTGCACCATGTCGTGACTGAACGGCATCGCAGCTCCTGTGTCGCGTGTCCAGGAACTCTAACCCTTCGCGCACGCCCCGCAGGTGCCGAACACCTCGACGGTGTGGGTGATGGCGGTGAAGCCGTGCTCGGCGCCGACCCGCTCGGCCCATACCTCGACGTCGGGGCCGTCGACCTCGACGGTCAGGCCGCAGCCGCGGCAGACCAGGTGGTGGTGGTGGGCGGAGGTGGCGCAGGCGCGGTAGACGGCCTCGCCGTCGTCGGTGCGCAGGACGTCGACCCGGCCGTCGTCGTTGAGCGCCTGGAGGGCGCGGTAGATGGTGGTCAGGCCGATCTTCGAGCCGTCGGCGCGCATCTCGGTGAAGATGTCCTGCGCGCTGCGGAACGCGGCGCTCTGTCGAAGGATCTCGTGCACCGCGTCGCGGCTTCTGCTCATGCTGTCGACTCCCCTGTACGGCTCCGCCTCACGAATCTACCGATCCCGAGCGCGACCGCGAACCCGGCGAGGGCGAGCAGCACGATCGTCGCCCCCGAAGGGACGTCGAGGTAGAACGACGACGTCAGACCGCCCACGGTGGCGAGCACACCGAAGACCATCGACAGCGCCATGGTGGTCCGGAAGCTCCGGGTGAGCTGCTGTGAGGTGGCCACCGGCACAACCATAAGCGCGCTGACGAGCAGCAGGCCGACCGCGCGCATGGCGACGACCACCGTCACCGACGCGATCACGGCGATGAGCAGGCCGAGGAACCTGACCGGCAGGCCGCTGGCCTTGGCCACCTCCTCGTCCTGGCAGAGCACGAACAGCTCCCGCCCGAAGACCGCCAGCAACGCCAGGACGGCCACCGCGAGGCCCGCGATGACCCACAGGTCGGTCGAGTCGACGCTGGTGATCGCGCCGAACAGGTAGGAGTTGAGCGACGCGGTGCTCTCGCCGGGCGTCAGATAGATGATCATCACGCCGCCGGCCAGGCCGCCGTAGAACAGCAGGGCCAGCGCGACGTCGCCGCTGGTCTTGCCCCGGGCCCTGACCATCTCGATCGCCACCGCCCCCAGCGCGGCCACCACGACGGCGGTCGCGACCGGCGCGGTGCCGGTGAGGAAGCCGAGGGCCACGCCGGTCAGCGCCACGTGGCCGATGCCGTCGCCGAGCAGGGCCAGCCGCCGCTGCACGATGAACGTGCCGACGGCGGGCGCGGTCAGCCCCACCATGACGGCCGCCACGAGGGCGTAGCGCATGAAGTCGAGGTCGAAGATGGTCATGCCTTCTCCTGGGCGAGCACCCAGCTGGGCAGGCCGCTCTCCGCCGGCTCGGGCTCATGGGGGTGGACGTGGTCGTGGCCCGGGAGCGCGTGGGCGCCGACCGCCGTGGGCGGGGCGCCGTCGTGGACCTTGCAGCCCTGGTTGAGCACGACCGCCCTGCTGATCAGCGGCTCCAGCGGGCCGAGCTCGTGGGCGACCAGGACCACCGTCTTGCCGCGGTCGACCAGGCCCGACAGGGTCTCGGCGAGCATCTTCTGGCTGCCGGCGTCGACCCCGGCCGTCGGCTCGTCGAGCACGAACGCGTCGGGCTCCCCGGCCAGCGCGCGGGCGATCAGCACCCGCTGCTGCTGGCCGCCCGAGAGCGACGACACGGGGTCGCCCGCGCGGTCGGACAGGCCGACCTCGTTCAGCGCCGCCGCGACCGCCTGCCGGTCGGCCGCGCTGGTGAGGCGGCCGCGCCGCTGCCGGGCGATCCGGCCCGAGGCGACCACCTCGCGGACCGTCGCCGGCACCCCGCCGCCGACCGACAGCCGCTGGGGCACGTAGCCGATGCGCCACCATTCACGGAAGCGGGCGGGCGGGCGGCCGTACAGCAGGGTGGTGCCGCCGGAGAGGGGCTGGACCCCGAGCAGGGAGCGGACCAGGGTCGACTTGCCGGAACCGTTGGCGCCCAGCACGGCCACGACCTCGCCGTCGTCGACGGTCAGGTCGACGCCGCGCAGGATCTTCCTGCCGTCGATCGTCACCTGACCCGCGGTCATGTCGAAAGCCGTGCTCATGGGTCGCCTTCCGGTCACTGGCAGCCGAGTGCGGTGCGGAGTTCGGAGAGGTTGGCGGTCATGCCGGAGATGTAGTCACCACCCTGGGGAGGGCTCTCCAGCGGGTTGAGAACCGCCGTCTTGGCCCCGACCTCGCTCGCGAGGACCTCGGCGACCTTCGGGCTGACGAGCTCCTCGGTGAAAATGGTAGTCACCTTCTTCTCCTTCGCGATCCGGGCGGCCTCGGCCAAACGGGCAGGAGACGGCTCGGCGTCGGGGTCGATGCCCCCGATTCCGACCTGTTCGAGCTTGTAGCGGTCGGCCAGGTAGCCGAAGGCGGTGTGCGCGGTGACGATGGTCCGGTTGGCGCAGGTCGCGAGGCCCTTGGCGAACTCGGCGTCGAGGGTGGTCAGCGCCGCCGCGGTCTGCTTCGCCCGTTCCTTGTACGCCGCCCCGTGGGCCGGATCGGCCTCGGCCAGGCGCCCGCCCAGCGCGGTCGCGATCGTGGCCATGCGGGAGGGGTCGAGCCAGAGGTGGGGGTCGTAGGCGATCTCCTCGCCCTCGTGGCCGTGCTCCTCCTCTTCCTCCTCGGAGTGGACGGCCTCAAGGGTGGGCACGGCCGTCGCCGCGTCGAAGCCGCGTTCGGCGGCGTGCTGGGCCACCGCCTCGTCGACGGCGGGCTGCACCCCCTTGACGTACACGATCAGAGAGGCCTTGGCCACGCCGGCCACCTGCTGCGGGGTCAGTTCGAGGTCGTGGGGTTCGACCCCGGGCTTGGTCAGGCCCTCGACAGTCACGTCGGCGCCGCCGACCTGCTCGGAGAGCCACTGAAGAGGGAAGAAAGCAGCGTCGACCACCGGCTTGCCCGACTCGGCCGCCGTGGTGCCTCCACAGGCGGCGGTCAGGACAAGGGTGGATCCGGCGATGAAACGCACAACATTTCCGGGCATCACCCGATCGAGTGTGCCAGAAAATGAAAATGATTGTCAAAACGGTTCAGAAGGACCCGAAGCGTGTCGCGGGCGGCCGGAGGCCGACCGTGACACGCGCTCCGGAATCTGCCTAGAGGAACTGCGTCGCGGCGACTGCCAGCAGGAACGCCAGGAGCGCCAGGCGCAGCACCCGCGCGCCCACCCGCAGGGAGGGCCACGAGAGGTAGGCGAGCCAGCCCGTGAAGGCGATCACCGGCAGCATGCACAGGCCGCCGCGCCAGTCGGGCAGGGCGAAGCCGCCGATGAAGAAGGCCACCAGCACGACGGGCAGCAGCCACTTCGGCATCTGGTAGAGGAAGACGAGCAGCGGCGCGCTGCGGGTCTCGACGGTCTTGCGCAGCCCGGTCGCGCCGGGCGTGAAGAACTGCTCGCCGGGCGGCAGCGGCCGCGGGGCCTTTTTCTTCTTCTGGGGCTGCGCGAGCGGATGGCGGGGTCGACGGTTGGCCACCCGTCGAGGTTACTGGCAGGTGGAAGAGCCCCCGCTGATGGCATGCTGGGCTCATGCTGGCCGTAATCCGCTATTCGGTGCCCGAAGCCAGGGCCGAGGAGTTCGAACTGCACGCCCGCGAGGTGATCGACCTCTTCTCGGCCCAGAGCGGCTTCCTGCGCGGGCAGGTGGGCCGTTCGGTCGACGAGCCCAACCTGTGGGCGCTGGTCAGCGAGTGGGAGGGGGCCGGGTTCTACCGCCGCGCCCTGTCGGCGGCCCGCATGACGATGTATCCGCTGATGACCCTGATGATCAACGAGCCCGGGGCGTTCGAGCAGGTCTACCCGAAGGGCTGAGGCCACTAAGCTTGCGCCATTCCCGTTTTCCCATCGCCGACACCCAGCCGGATGGAGCACTACTCATGGCACGTCGCGCCGACGTCATGGACACCATCGTCAGTCTCGCCAAACGCCGCGGGCTCGTCTACCCGTCGAGCGAGATCTACGGCGGTCTGCGGGCGTCCTGGGACTACGGGCCACTGGGTGTCGAGCTCAAGAACAACGTGAAGCGCGAGTGGTGGAAGACCATGGTGCAGGGCCGCGACGACGTCGTCGGCCTCGACTCGTGCGTCATCCTGGCCCGTGAGGTCTGGCAGGCCAGCGGCCACGTCGAGACCTTCACCGACCCGCTGACCGAGTGCCAGGCGTGCCACAAGCGCTACCGCGCCGACCACCTCGAAGAGGCCTACGCCGAGAAGCACGGCAACCCGCCCGCGAGCCTGGCCGACATCACCTGCCCCAACTGCGGCAACAAGGGCGCCTTCACCCAGCCCAAGCAGTTCTCCGGCCTGCTGAAGACCTACCTCGGCCCGGTCGAAGACGAGTCGGGCCTGGCCTACCTGCGCCCCGAGACCGCGCAGGGCATCTTCATCAACTACTTGAACGTGCAGCAGTCGGCCCGCAAGAAGATCCCGTTCGGCATCGGCCAGCAGGGCAAGTCGTTCCGCAACGAGATCACCCCGGGCAACTTCATCTTCCGCACCCGCGAGTTCGAGCAGATGGAGATGGAGTTCTTCGTCAAGCCCGGCACCGACGAGGAGTGGCACCAGTACTGGATCGACGAGCGCCTGCGCTGGTACGTCGACCTCGGCATCTCCAAGGACAACCTCCGGCTCTACGAGCACCCCAAGGAGAAGTTGTCCCACTACTCGAAGCGGACCGTCGACATCGAATACCGCTTCAACTTCACCGGCGCCGAGTGGGGCGAGCTCGAGGGCATCGCCAACCGCACCGACTTCGACCTGTCGAGCCACGGCAAGGCGTCCGGCACCGACCTGTCGTTCTTCGAGCAGGAGAGCGGGGAGCGCTACGTCCCCTACGTCATCGAGCCGGCGGCCGGCGTCGACCGCGCCACGCTGACCTTCCTGCTCGACGCCTACACCGTCGACTCGGCCCCCAACGCCAAGGGCGTCATGGAAGACCGCACGGTCATGCGCCTCGACCACCGGCTCGCGCCGGTCAAGGTCGCGGTGCTGCCGCTGTCGCGCAACGCCGACCTCACCCCGAAGGCGAAAGACCTGGCCGCCCAGCTGCGCCGCCGCTGGAACGTCGACTTCGACGACGCCGCCGCGATCGGCCGCCGTTACCGCCGTCAGGACGAGATCGGCACCCCGTTCTGCATCACCGTCGACTTCGACACCCTCGACGACCACGCGGTGACGATCCGCGAGCGCGACACGATGGCGCAGCAGCGCATCGCGCTCGACCAGGTCGAGTCCTACCTGCGTCAGCACCTCAACGACTAGGTCGCCGGACAGACGGTGCCCTTCGCGGGCACCGTCCCGTTGAGCAGGTAGGCGTCCACGATCCCGGTCACGCAGAGCGTCTGGCCGTAGGCCCCGTGGCCCTCGCCCTCGAACGTGAGCAGCACCGCGTTGCCGAGTTCCGAGGTGAGCTTCGGAGCCCACACGTACGGCGTGGCCGGGTCGTTGACCGCCCCGACGACCAGCACCGGATACTGGGTGCCCCGCGAGCTCACCCGCTTGTTGCTGTCCTCGCCCGGCACCGGCCACACGCTGCAGATGCCGGCGCTGGCGGCGTCCGGGCCGAAGATCGGCGAGACCTTCGACAGGTCCTTGGCCAGTTCCTCCGCCTGCGCGAAGGTCGGCCGTTCGGTGGTGTCGGCGCAGAGCACCGCGTTCAGCGACGACAGCAGGGTGTTGTACGTGCCGTCGGGCTGGCGGCCGGCGTACTGGTCGGCGAGCGTCTGCACGCCCACGCCGTCGCCCTTGATCGCGGCGGTCAGCGCCTCGGTCAGCAGGGGCCAGCTCAGCTTGCTGTAGAGCGCCTCGCCGATGGCGGCCCTGACGGTGTCGTCGGTCACCTTCCGGCCGTTCACCACCAGCGGAGTCTTGTCGAGCCGGTCGAGCAGGGCCACCACCTCCGCGTTCCCGCCGAACGGGCACCCCTGCGGCTGCTTCTTGCAGTCGGCCAGGTAGTTCTCGTACGCCTTCTGGAAGCCCAGCACCTGCGTGCGCGACTGGTCGAGCAGGCCGACCGTCGGGTCGAGGGCCGCGTCGAGCACCATCCGGCCCGTCTTCTGCGGGTAGAGCGTGGCGTAGGTGGCGCCCAGGTGGGTGCCGTAGGAGAAGCCCAGGTAGTTGAGCTTCGGGTCGCCGATGGCCTGCCGGAGCAGCTCCATGTCCTTGGCGGCGTTCACGGTGCCGACGTAGGGGAGGATGCGCCCGGCGTTCTTCTGGCAGCCCTCCACGAACTCGACCGACAGGTCCCGCTCGGTGTCCTCGTCGAGCGACGGCTCGGCCTCCAGGAACTCCTCGAACTCCCGGGGCGGCAGGCACTGGATGCCGCTGCTGCGGTCGACCCCGCGCGGGTCGAAGCTCACCAGGTCGTAGCTCCGGTTGAGGGACCCGAACGCGCCGCCCGAGGCGAGCAGGGTGGTCACCCCCGAGCCGCCGGGGCCGCCGAAGTTGAGCACCAGCGACCCGATGCGCGGCCCGGTCGCCTTGGCGCGGATCACGGCCAGGTCGAGGGTGCCCTTGCCCGGATCGGCGTAGTCGAGGGGCACCGTCAGCGTCGCGCACTGGAAGGGCGCCGCCGGCGCCTCGGCGCAGGCCGCCCAGGCCAGACCGGCCGGCTCGACCGGCCCGCCGCCTCCGCCGACCCCGGTCATCGCCACCAGGGCGATCCCGACCAACTTCGCTCGGCTCATTCGTCACCCTCCGGAATGGGATCTTGTCGGAGGGTGTTTCCACGATAACAGGGCATTGGTCTCGACCAATTCCCGGGGGTCGGAACAATGCGCGCAGACGAATTGGTTCAGACCAATCATGGTCTTGTGAAAAAACGGCCGTTCTTTACGTTCTGGGGAATTGGATTAGACCGGTTCTACCCTCCCTGCCTGCGGGAACACTTATGTGTGACAGGCGTGAGGTTTCATGCTCTGCTTAATCGGTAGAGTCCCGCTCGCGGGGTGGTTCCGCGATTAATTGGGCCCCTGGAGGAGACCGTGCCGAAGCTCGTCTATGACTTCACCGAAGGAAACAAAGACCTGAAGGACCTCCTCGGGGGCAAGGGCGCGAATCTCGCGGAAATGACCAACCTCGGGTTGCCGGTCCCGCCCGGGTTCACGATCACCTCCGAGGCGTGCCGGGCGTACATGGACGACGGGTCGGTGCCCGCCGAGGAGATCGGCACCCACCTCGAGAAGCTCGAGGCGGCGATGGGCAAGAAGCTCGGCGACCCCGACGACCCGCTGCTCGTGTCGGTGCGCTCGGGGGCCAAGTTCTCGATGCCCGGCATGATGGAGACCGTCCTCAACATCGGCCTGAACGACCGCTCCGTGCTGGGCCTGGCCCGCCAGGCCGGAGACGAGCGGTTCGCGTGGGACTCCTACCGGCGGCTGATCCAGATGTTCGGCAAGACGGTCATGGACGTCGACGGCGACCTGTTCGAGGAGGCCATCGACGAGCTCAAGGCCGGCCGCACCGACCTCGACCTGACCGCCGGCGACTTCAGGGCGCTGGTCGGCACCTACAAGGAGATCGTGCGCCGGGAGAAGGGCCGCGACTTCCCCGAAGACCCCGAGGAGCAGATGGAGCTGGCCATCAAGGCCGTCTTCGGCTCCTGGAACGCCCCCCGCGCGATCCTCTACCGCCGCCAGGAGCGCATCCCGGCCGACCTCGGCACGGCCGTCAACGTGGTCGCGATGGTGTTCGGCAACCTCGGCATGGACTCGGGCACCGGCGTCGCCTTCACCCGCGACCCCGCCACCGGCCACCAGGGCGTCTACGGCGACTACCTGCAGAACGCCCAGGGCGAGGACGTCGTGGCGGGCATCCGCAACACCGTCCCGCTCCAGGACCTCCAGGAGATCGACCCGCACTCCTACGCCGAGCTCATGGAGATCATGGCCAAGCTCGAAGGCCACTACCGCGACCTGTGCGACATCGAGTTCACCATCGAGCGCGGCAAGCTCTGGATGTTGCAGACCCGGGTCGGCAAGCGCACCGCCGGGGCCGCCTTCTGCATCGCCACCCAGCTCGTCGACGAGGGCCTGATCGATCTCGACGAGGCGCTGCGAAGGGTCACCGGCGACCAGCTGGCCCAGCTGATGTTCCCGCGCTTCGCCGCCGACCACGGCAACACCGTGCTGACCCGGGGCATGAACGCCTCCCCGGGCGCGGCCGTCGGCAAGGCCGTGTTCTCCTCGGCCCGCGCCGCCGAACTGGCGGCCGAGGGCGAGGACGTCATCCTGGTGCGCCGCGAGACCAACCCCGACGACCTGGCCGGCATGATCGCCGCCCGGGGTGTGCTGACCTCACGCGGCGGCAAGACCTCCCACGCGGCCGTGGTCGCCCGCGGGATGGGCAAGACGTGCGTCTGCGGCGCCGAGGAGATCGAGGTCGACGCCAAGGCGGGCCGGTTCACCGTCGGCGACGTCGTCGTCGAGGAGGGCGACGTCATCTCGATCGACGGCGGCAACGGCCGCGTCTACCTGGGCGAGGTGCCCGTGGTGGCGTCGCCGGTCGTGGAGTACTTCGAGGGCACCCCCTCCGGCGACGAACTGGTGCGGGCCGTCGACACGATCATGCGGCACGCCGACGAGCGCCGCCGCCTGGACGTGCGCGCCAACGCCGACACCCCCGACGACGCCGCGCGGGCCCGCCGGTTCGGGGCCAGCGGCATCGGCCTGTGCCGGACCGAGCACATGTTCCTCGGCGACCGCCGGGTGCTGATCGAGGACCTGATCCTGGCCCACACCGCCGAGGAGCGGCAGGCCGCCCTCGACGCCCTGGAGCCGCTCCAGAAGGCCGACTTCGCCGGGCTGTTCGCCGCGATGAAGGGCCGGCCGGTGACGATCCGGCTGATCGACCCGCCGCTGCACGAGTTCCTGCCCGACATCATCGACCTGTCGGTCAAGATCGCCACCGGCAAGGGCACCAAGAAGGACCGCCGCCTGCTGGAGGCCGTGCAGCGCCTGCACGAGCAGAACCCGATGCTCGGCCTGCGCGGGGTCCGCCTCGGGCTCGTCGTGCCCGGCCTGTTCGCGATGCAGGTGCGGGCCATCGCCGAGGCCGCCAAGGCGGGCGACGACGCCAGACCCGAGATCATGATCCCGCTCGTGGGGGCCGTACAGGAACTGGAGAGCGTGCGCGAGGAGGCCCGGCGCATCCTCGCCGAGGTCGGCGTGGACGCCCTCATCGGCACCATGATCGAGGTGCCGCGCGCGGCCCTGACCGCCGGGCAGATCGCCGAGGCGGCCGAGTTCTTCTCCTTCGGCACCAACGACCTGACCCAGATGACGTGGGGCTTCTCCCGCGACGACGTCGAGGCGGCGTTCTTCGGCACCTACCTCGACAAGGGCATCTTCGGCGTCTCGCCGTTCGAGTCGCTCGACCGCGACGGCGTCGGCCGCCTCATGCGCGTGGCCGTCGAGGAGGGCCGCCGGGCCCGGCCCGGCCTCAAGCTCGGCATCTGCGGCGAGCACGGCGGCGACCCGGCCTCGGTGCGGTTCTGCCACGAGATCGGCCTCGACTACGTCTCGTGCTCTCCGTTCCGGGTCCCCGTGGCCCGGCTGGAAGCAGGGCGCGCGGCCTGTCTCTAAGGCAGATTCCGGACGCGAGCCGCGGCCGGCCTCCGGCCGTCCGCGGCTCGCTTTGTAACACGCCCCGGCGACTCAGGCAATCAGATGTTTCCAGCGCGTTTGTCGTGAAGGTCGATATTTGCGGGTACCTTCTAGCTCCCTCGCCGCGACGAAAGGGGGAGCCGTGAGGCCATATGACCAGCACGACGAGGCACGCTGGGTTCCCGAGCCGCCGGGGAATCCGGAGCGCAGCCCGTTCGAACGCGACCGCGCCCGGGTGCTCCACAGCGACGCCCTGCGCCGCCTCGCCAGCAAGACCCAGGTGGTGGCGCCGGTCGACCAGATGATGCACAGCCCGCGCACCCGCCTGACCCATTCCCTCGAGTGCGCCCAGATCGGCCGTGAGATGGGCAAGGCCCTGAACCGCGACCCCGACCTGGTGGAGACCGCCTGCCTGGCCCACGACCTGGGCCACCCGCCGTTCGGCCACAACGGCGAGTTCGCGCTGAACCAGATCGCCGAGCGCGCGGGCGGCTTCGAGGGCAACGCCCAGAGCCTCCGGCTGCTGTCCCGGCTGGAGGCCAAGGTCATCACCGAGGACGGGTTCAACGCCGGCCTCAACCTGACCAGGGCCACCCTCGACGCCGCGATCAAGTACCCGTGGGACCGGTCGTGCGGGGAGAAGTTCTGCGTCTACCCCGACGACATGGAGATCTTCGACTGGGTCAGGCAGGGCGCCCCGCCCGGCTCGGTGAGCTTCGAGGCCCAGATCATGGACTGGGCCGACGACGTCGCCTACTCCGTCCACGACCTCGAAGACGCCCTGCACAGCGGCTACGTCACCCCCGGCATGCTGCGCGACCCGGCCGAGCGCCTGGAGGTCTGCAAGCTCACCCAGGAGTGGTACCTGCCCGACGCCGACCTGAACGAGCTCGAGGAGACCTTCACCCGCCTGATCGGCGAGCCCCTGTGGCCCGGCCGGTTCGACGGCGGTTTCCCCGACCTGGCCGCGCTGAAGCAGCTCACCAGCACGCTCATCGGCCGCTTCTGCCGCCGCGCCCAGGACGCCACCCGGGAGGCCTACGTCCTCGACGAGGCCGGCCGCCACGACGCCGACCTGATCGTGCCCCACGTCACCCGGCTGGAGTGCGCCCTGCTCAAGGGCGTCACCGTGCGGTTCGTGATCGGGGAGGCCGACAACCAGACGGTCCGGGCCCGGCAGCGCGAACTGCTGGCCGAGCTGACCTCGCTCACCATGCTGGGCGCCCCCCACACCCTCCAGCCCGCCCTGCGCCCGGCGTTCGAGAACGCCAGGGACGACGCGGGACGGCTGCGGGCGGTGATCGACCAGATCGCGTCGCTGACCGACGCGTCCGCCACCGCGATGCACCGGATGTTGTCCGCCCGGAGCGCGTAAAGGAGCACGAATGTTCGTCATCATCGGAGCCGGCCTGGCCGGAGCCAAAGCCGCCGCGACCCTCCGCGAGGAGGGCTACGAGGGCGGCGTCACGCTCCTCGGCGCCGAGCACGAACGCCCCTACGAACGCCCGCCGCTGTCCAAGGGCTACCTCCAGGGCGCCGCGGAACTCGAGAAGGTGTACGTCCACCCCGAGGGCTGGTACCGCGAGCACGACGTCGACCTGCGGCTCGGCACGGCCGCCACCGCGATCGACCGGGCGGCCCGCGAGGTGGTGCTGGGGACGGGCGAGCGGGTGGCGTACGAGAAGCTGCTGATCGCGACCGGCGCCACCCCGCGCCCGCTGCCCTTCGAGGGCGCCGACCTCGACGGCGTCCACTACCTGCGCACCGTGGCCGACAGCCAGGCCCTCAAGGCCGCCTTCGCCCACGGCGGCGGCGTGGTGGTGATCGGCGGCGGCTGGATCGGCCTGGAGACCGCCGCCGCGGCCCGCAAGGCCGGCTGCGACGTCACCGTGATCGAGCCCGAGCCGACCCCGCTCCATCGGACGCTGGGCCCCGAGATGGGCCAGGTCTTCGCGGGCGTGCACCGCCGCAACGGCGTCGACCTGCGCCTCGGCGCGAAGGTCGCCCGGCTGGCCGGCGACGGCCACGTGCGCGAGGTGATCCTGGAGAGCGGCGAGGCGATCCCCGCCGACGAGGTGATCGGCGGCATCGGCGCCGCCCCCAACGTCGAACTGGCCCGCGACGCCGGCCTGGAGATCGGCTCGGGCATCCTCGTGGACGCCGCCCTCCGGTCGAGCGACCCGGACATCTTCGCCGCCGGCGACGTCGCCGAGGCGTTCAACCCCCTGCTGAACCGCCGCATCAGGGTCGAGCACTGGGCCAACGCCCTCAACCAGGGCCCGGTGGCCGCCAAGGCGATGCTCGGCCAGGACGTCGTCTACGACCGCGTCCCCTACTTCTACACCGACCAGTTCGAGATCGGCATGGAGTTCTCCGGCGACATCACCGGCGCCGACGACCTGGTCGTCCGCGGGTCCGACCTGGAGTTCATCGCCTTCTGGCTGCGCGAGGGCCGGGTGATCGCGGGCATGAACGTCAACGTGTGGGACGTGGTCGGCGACATCCAGAAACTGATCAGAAACGGCGACACCGTCGACCCGAAGCGACTGGCCGACCCCGAGACGCCTTTGGCAGGATGACCTCACCTTCGGTCCAAACCGGCCGTTGGGTCATGTCACGTCAGATAACGTCACCAGGGTGGAGATCATGCGACCGGGGACCTCGACCCTCCTCGTGCTGGCCTTTCTGACCGCCGCGTGCAGCGGTCCGGCGGGTGTCGCGGGCGTCAGCACCCACCCACCCGCCGCGCCCGCGCCGGGTGCGGCGCTCGACGACCCCGGCGCGACCCACGAGCCGGCGTTCATCTCGGCGGCGGTGCCGCCCACCGGCGACGAGCCGGTGCTGCTGCCGCCGCCGAAGTTGTCGAAGTTCGAGTACGCCTTCCCCGTCAAGGGCTGCAAGGTCTCCTACGCGCGCAAGCTCCTCGTGCTGCCCAAGACGACCATCTGGGCCGACAGGGGCTGCGCCTTCGTGGCCCCGGTCTCCGGGACCGTCCGCGAGGTGAACGTCCAGAACCGCTGGGTGCCCTCGACCGACCGCGGCGGCGACCGCGAGGGCCGCTACGTCACCCTGCTGGGCGACGACGGCGTGCTCTACCTCGGCGGGCACCTCGACACGGTGGCCGAGGGCGTCGTGCCCGGGAAGAAGGTGAAGGCGGGCCAGACCCTCGGCACGGTCGGCAACACCGGCAACGCCCGCGACACCGCCAGCAACCTCTACTTCGCGGTCACCTGGAAGACCGACGCCAACGAGTGGTGGATCAGGCGCGGCATGGTCGAGCCGTGGGACTACCTCGACGCGTGGCGCAACGGCAACCGCACCTACTCTCCCGCGCACGAGATGAAGGAGGTCCGGAAGAAGACCGGACCGCTCCCGGCGTGCTCGGTGGCCTGCTCGGCCAAGCCCGAGGTGAAGGGCGTCGAACGGCCGCAGCGCCCGCAGCCGACCCGCAAGCCCGTGCAGCCCGTCGAGGTCGGGCCGCTGGGCGTCAAGCTGCCCGGCGCGGGTGACTAGACTCACGGCGTGGCAGGCCGGATCAGCGATGACGACATCGCCCTCGTCAGGGAGCGTTCCCCGATCGCCGACGTGATCGGCGAATACGTCCAGCTCCGCAACGCCGGAGGCGGCAACCTCAAGGGCCTGTGCCCGTTCCACGACGAGAAGTCGCCCTCGTTCAACGTGACCCCCGCGCGGGGCATGTACTACTGCTTCGGCTGCTCCGAGGGCGGCGACGTCATCTCCTTCCTCCAGCGGATCGACGCGCTGACCTTCGCCGAGTCGGTCGAGCGGCTGGCCGGGCGGGCCGGCATCCAGCTCCGCTACGAGCAGGGCGGCTACGTGCCGGGCCGGCAGCAGGGGGAGCGGTCGCGGCTGATCGAGGCCCACCGGGCCGCCGCCGAGTTCTACGTCTCCAACCTGACCTCGCCCGAGGCCGCGGTCGCCCGCCGGTTCCTGTCGGAGCGCGGGTTCGAGCGGGCCGACGCCGACCACTTCGGGGTGGGGTACGCCCCCAACGAGTGGGAGGCGCTGTCGCGTCACCTGATGGGGCGGGGTTTCAGCGTCCAGGAGCTGATCAAGGGCGGGCTGGCCCGCGAGGGCCGCCGGGGGCCGATCGACCGGTTCCGCGGCCGGCTGATCTGGCCGATCCGCGACATCACCGGCGACGTCATCGGGTTCGGCGCCCGCAAGCTCATCGAGGCCGACGACGGCCCCAAGTACCTGAACACCCCCGAGAGCCCGATCTACCACAAGAGCTCCGTGCTCTACGGCATCGACCTGGCCAAACGCGAGATCTCCAAACGCTCCCAGGCGGTCGTGGTCGAGGGCTACACCGACGTGATGGCCCTCCACCTGGCGGGGGTGCCGACCGCCGTGGCGACCTGCGGCACCGCGTTCGGCGAAGACCACATCAAGGTGCTGCGCCGCATCCTGTTCGACCAGGGCCAGGGCGAGGTCATCTTCACCTTCGACGGCGACTCGGCCGGGCAGAAGGCCGCCCTGCGGGCGTTCCAGGACGAGCAGAAGTTCGTCACCCAGACCTTCGTGGCCGTGCAGCCCGACGGGCTCGACCCCTGCGACCTGCGGGTGCAGAAGGGCGACGCGGCGGTCCGCGACCTGGTGGCCAGCCGCGAGCCGCTGTTCGCCTTCGCCATCCGCAGCGTGATCGGCCGCTACGACACGAGCACCAACGAGGGCCGCCTGTCGGCCCTCGACGCCGCCGCCCCCGTGGTCGCCTCGATCAAGGACAAGGCGCTGCGCCACATGTACGCCGTCGACCTCGACCGCTGGCTCGGCTTCATGAACGAGCGCCTGGTCGTCGAGCGGGTCACCGAGATCGCCGCCCGCCCGGCCGAGGCCGCCCGGCCCGAGAAAAAGGCCGCCCAGGCCCCGCTCGACCCGGTCGCCCGCCTGGAGCTGGAGGCGCTCAAGCTGGCCGTCCAGCGCCCGGCCCTGCTCGGCCCGGAGTTCGACGCCCTGGGCCCCGCCGCGTTCGGCGTCGCCGACCACGCCGCCCTGTTCCAGCTGATCGCCTCCTGCGGCGGCACGGCCGCCGGCGGGCCGGGCGGGCGCGAGTGGGTCGAGATCCTCCTCGCGGCCGTCTCCGACGATCTCAGGCAGCTGCTGACCCGCCTCGCGGTCGACCCGGTGAAGGTCGAGACGAACGGCGAGGAGCGCTACGGCACGGCGGTTCTGGCCAAGCTGCAAGAGGTCACGGTGGGTCGTCAGCTCGACGCGCTGAAGGCGCGGATGCAGCGGCTCAACCCGATCGACGAACAGGGCGACTACAACCGCATGTTCGCCGAACTCGTGGCCCTCGAACAGCAACGACGCGTGTTGAGAGAACGCGCGGCCGGGGCGTGAATATCAATTCCTTTCCGCCCCTCACAGAGGCGAAACACGGGTTTGATATCGATTCGGTAATGACGCAGATCTAACCTTCGGTGACAAAAATAGGCCTGCCGTTTTGTTGTGGTTATACCGCAGACTGTGTTCCGTGGGTGCATCGGTGCTGCCAAGCGGGCCGCCATCGGTAGACCAGGTGGCCGAGCTCGTCGTGAAGGGAAGGGAGCGCGGGAGCGTCACGGTTGACGACGTGGCCGCCGCGCTCGACCGATCCGGGCTTGAGGCCGACGCGCTGGAGCGCGTCGTGCGCATGCTCGCCGAGAACGGAGTGGAGGTCCTCGAGCCGCAAGGCGACGAAGAGACGTCCAAGCCAGACGAGGAAGACGTCGGTAAGAGGGCGCCGACCAGCGACCTGGTAAGGATCTACCTGCGGGAGATCGGCCGGGTTCCGCTGCTCACCGCCGAGGAGGAGGTGGAACTCGCCAAGGCCATCGAGGCCGGCCTCTTCGCGGAGGACAAGCTCTGTGAGAGCCCCGCGATCCGGGTGGCCCGGCCCGAGTTCGAAGATCTCGTGTGGGAGGGCGTGCGGGCCAAGCAGCGTCTCATCGAGGCGAACCTGCGGCTCGTCGTCTCCATCGCGAAAAGATATGTGGGCCGGGGAATGTTATTCCTCGATCTCATTCAAGAGGGCAATCTCGGATTGATTCGCGCGGTCGAGAAATTCGACTACACCAAGGGCTACAAGTTCTCGACTTATGCGACCTGGTGGATTCGGCAGGCGATCACGAGGGCCATCGCCGATCAGGCGCGGACCATTCGAATTCCCGTCCACATGGTGGAGACGATCAACAAGCTGGTGCGGGTGCAGCGTCAGTTGCACCAGGACCTCGGCCGTGAACCCGCGCCCGAGGAGATCGCCGCCGAGATGGACCTGCCGATCGACCGGGTCATCGAGATCCAGCGCATCGCCCAGGAGCCGGTCTCGCTCCAGTCGCCCATCGGCGAGGAAGACTCCGACCTCGGCGACTTCATCGAGGACGCCGACGCCGTGGTGCCGATCGAGGCCGCCGCGTTCATCATGCTGCAAGACCAGCTCGACGACATCCTGGCCACGTTGTCCGAGCGGGAGCAGCGCATCATCCAGCTCAGGTTCGGCCTGGCCGACGGGCATCCGCGCACGCTGGAGGAGGTCGGGCGGGAGTTCGGGGTGACCCGGGAACGCATCCGCCAGATCGAGTCCAAGACGCTCGCCAAGCTGCGTCACCCGACGCGCGCCCAGATGCTCCGCGACTACCTCGACTGACCGTCCACGTCACCGGGCCCGCGCTCCACTCCGGGGTGCGGGCCGGTAGATTTCAGGCGTGCCTCTGTTCGGGAACCGCCTGCCCGCCGACGTCCGCTCCCGTCTCGCCGGGGAGCGGGTGCTGAGTTACGCCGCCACGCCGTCGGGCGGCTACGCCGTCGCGACCTTCGTGGCGCTGCACCTGCCCGGCGGCGAACGGGTGCCCTGGCACACCGTCGACAAGGCCTCCTGGGACGAAACCGGGATGAACATCACGACGGTTACGGGCGGCGTTTATCGGGTGGATATCGAGGAGCCCGGCTTCTTGCCGGAAACCATCCGCGAAAGGGTGCAGAACTCCATCGTCGCCAACCGCTATGTGAAACTCACCGCGAACGCGGGGGTTCGCTTCATCGCCCGGCGGCTCGCCGGCACCGACACCATCGAATGGGAACTGGCGTTCGACGACGGGCTCGACGGCGGCGACCCCGGCGTGCTGGCCGCCGCCGAACAGGCCCTGGAGCAGGTGCGCCGGAGCCTCGGCGTCTGAGACGTCACGAAGGCCCGCCCCACGATCCCGGGGGCGGGCCTTCGCCGTCTCGTCGTCAGGTGATCCGGTTGACCTCTGGGTCCGGCCAGCCTGTCGGGCCGGCTGTGGTCTCCCCGTCCCAGGGGTCAGGCTTACGCAGGAACGGGACCCTGTCCTTGGCCGCCACGGTCATCTTCGACACGCGGGCTCCCACCAGTCCGGCCGCCTCCTGGACGGCGGGGCTGTCGGACACCCTCTTCGTGGCTCGCACGATCTGCTCGTAGCGCTCACGCCCGGCGCGGGTGCCCAGGACGTATCCAAGACCCAGCCCGGCGGCGAACATCACCTTGTACCGCATCTTCCACCTCCGCGCTTCGCTACTCCGGCCCCTACCCAATGGGTGTGCATCTATCCAAACCGGGCTCCGTCAAAGGGCGCGCCAATGGATGTGACAGAGCACCCCCCGAGTGCGCTAATCTAGTTCCGCGCCGCAAGGAAAGCCGCAAGGCAGCGGAGCACCGCACGATCCCGTGTAGCTCAATCGGCAGAGCAGCCGGCTGTTAACCGGCAGGTTATAGGTTCGAGTCCTATCGCGGGAGCTGCCAGAAGCCCCGGTCTGAGAGATCAGACCGGGGCTTCTTCGTGTGCGCGTACACTCCCCGGCTCTTGACGCTCCGTGGCGGGCGATGCACAGATATAGATGACAAATCCGGGTGCAAGCGCAGAAAATGTGTCGGCGCCCTGAGCGAGACGCGGACGGCCGAAGGCCGGTCGTGGCTCGCGCTATGAATCTGCCCAAACGGCAGGCGTGGTCGCCGCGGACCAAACTACGCACCGGCGGTGGGGAGAGGGCCACCGCCACGAGGGTCGTCGTCGCCGCCCGGAACGGCCACCGGCGATCCGCGAGGGGAAAGTCGCGATGCGGACGTGGTGGAAGAGAACCGACGAGGCAAGAAGCGGTGAGGAGGCCGACTGGCGGGAGGCGGAGGAGTTCGTCCGGCTGCACCATGCCGAGGTGCCCTCGGCCGGCCCTGTCGAGGCGCGGCTGCGGGAGGTCGCGGCCGAGATCGAGCGGACCGGCACCTACACCCACACGCTCGACGAACTGACGTTCGGCGCGCGCGTGGCCTGGCGCAACAGCGGCCGGTGCATCGGGCGGCTCTACTGGCAGTCGCTGCGCGTCCGCGACCGGCGTGAGGTCGACACGGCCGACGCGATCGCCGACGAGTGCGTCGCCCATCTGCGCGAGGCGACCAACGGCGGCCGCATCCGGCCGACGATCACCGTGTTCGCCCCCGACCGGCCCGGCCAGCGCGCCGCCCGGATCCGCAACGACCAGCTGATCCGGTACGCCGGCTACGAGCGCGACGGCGAGGTGGTCGGCGACCCGTCGCACCTGGCGCTGACGCGCGAGGCCCGTGCGCTCGGCTGGGAGGGCCGCGGCGGCCGGTTCGACGTGCTGCCGCTGCTGATCGACGTGAAGGACCACGTGGAGATGCGGGAGCTGCCGCCCGACGCGATCCTGGAGGTGCCGATCATCCATCCCCACTATCCGTGGTTCGCGGAGCTGGGGCTGCGCTGGCACGCCGTCCCGGCGATCTCCGGCATGTGCCTGGAGATCGGCGGCGTCTGCTACCCGGCGGCGCCGTTCAACGGGTGGTACATGGGGACCGAGATCGGCGCCCGCAACCTCGCCGACGCGGGCCGCTACGACCAGCTCCCGGTGATCGCCCGGCGGCTCGGCATGGACACCTCCAGCGACCGCACGTTGTGGCGCGACCACACGCTCGTCGAGCTCAACGTGGCCGTGCTGCACTCCTTCGCCGAGGCCGGGGTGACCATGACCGACCACCACACCGAGGCCAGACGGTTCCTGACCCACCTGGAGAAGGAGGAGCGCTCGGGCCGGGTCTGCCCGGCCGACTGGTCGTGGATCGTGCCGCCGCTGTCGGGGGCGCTGACGCCGGTGTTCCACCGCTACTACGACGACGTGGCCCTGCGGCCGTCCTTCACCCACCACCGGGGGCTGTAGTAGAACAATATTCGTGAGTGACCTGGTGCTGAGCGACCTCGCCGACGGCGTCCTGACGCTGACCTTCAACCGCCCCGAGCGGCTCAACGCGTGGACCGAGGCCCTCGGGACCCGCTACTTCGACCTGCTCACCGAGGCCGAGCGCGACCCGGCGGTGCGGGTGATCGTGGTGACCGGGGCCGGGCGCGGCTTCTGCGCCGGGGCCGACTTCCAGACGCTGACCGCCCTGCAGGACGGCACGCTGGAGGCGTTCACGGAGCGGCGCCCGAACACCTTCCCGGTCTCGGTGCGCAAGCCCGTCATCGCGGCCGTGAACGGCGCCTGCGCCGGGCTGGGCATGGTGCACGCCCTCGTCTGCGATCTGGTCTTCACGGCCGCCGAGGCGAAGTGGACGACCGCCTTCTCCCGGCGCGGCCTGATCGCCGAATACGGCCTCGCGTGGGTGCTGCCGAAGCTCGTCGGCCAGGCCCGCGCCCTCGACCTGCTGCTGTCCGGCCGCACCTTCACGGGGGAGGAGGCGGCCGGTCTGGGCCTGGCGCTGCGCGCCGTGCCCCGGGAGGAGCTGGCGGGCGTCGTGGGCGACTACGCCCGCGATCTGGCCCGCAACAGCTCGCCCGCCTCGATGGCCGTGATCAAGCGGCAGGTCTGGGGCGACTGGGACCTCGGCCTCGACGACTCCCGGACCGCCGCCGAGAGGCTGATGGCCGAGTCGTTCGGCCGCCCCGACTTCGCCGAGGGCGTGGCCAGCTACCTGGAGAAACGCCCGCCGGAGTTCCCGCCCTTCACGGGGTAGCCCGGCGGCAGGACGTCAGCCCCAGGTGAGCGGATCGAGGTGCAGGTAGAACCGGATCCGGTCGGGATCGGGGTCGAGGCCGAACAGGCCCGTACGCGGCAGGCCGGGCCTGATCTCGTCGGCGGTGGCGAACAGCAGGGCCAGGTCGGCGTGCGGGTCGGCCCGGCCCAGCCGGCCCACGTCGACGAAGCCCGTCACGGTCAGCGTCGCGGGGTCGACGAGGATGTTGGGCAGCGTCAGGTCGCCGTGGCAGACGACCTCGTCGCGGGCCTCCTGCGCCCTGCGCAGGCCCATCTCCGGCCTCAGGCGGGCCAGGAGCTCGCGCGGCGGGGTGCCGGCCTGCTCCTCGGGCAGGAAGTCGGGATTGACCGCGCCGCGCGCGACGACGTCCTCGGCCAGCGCGAGCATCCGGTCGAGGCCGCGGGAGAAGGGGCAGCCGGGGAGGCCGTGGAGGCGGCGTACCGCCTCGGCGACGGACTCCCAGGCGGTCTCCAGCCCGGCGGGTGACAGCCGGTCGGCGGGCACGCCCCCGACGGCCGAGGTGACCAGGCGGGCCCGGTCTCCGGCCGCCTGCCAGTCGAGCACCCGCTGGCCCGGCACGTCGTGCCCGGCCAGCCAGGCGAGGCGGTCGCGTTCGGCAGTCAGGTCGGCGACGGGGCCCCACTTGGCGTAGCGGGCGCCGTCGGCCGAGCGGAACACCTGCGCGCCCGATTCGCCGTGGCCGACGGGCGTCCAGTCGCTCATGCCCCTCCTCGCACGGCGCGGAGGAACGTGCGCAGGTCGCCGACCAGGAGATCGGGCGTCTCCATCGCGGGGAAGTGGCCGCCCCGGTCGAACTCCGACCAGTGGGCGACCGCGCCGGCCGGGTCGGCGAGGGCCCGGACCGTCAGGTCGGCCGCGAACACCGCCACGCCCTGCGGCGGCAGGGGCATCGCCGACCAGCCGCCCTGGTCGCCGGTCGAAGCCATCTCCAGGTACGCCCGCATGCCCTCGTAGAGGATGTCGGCCGACGACGCGCCGGAGCCGGTGAACCAGTAGAGGCTCACGGTGGTGAGCAGCCGGTCGCGGCCGACCGCGTCCTCGGGCAGGGCGGCGGCGGGGTCCGTCCACTCCCGGAACTTCTCCGCGATCCACGCCAGCTGCCCGATCGGGGAGTCGTTGAGGGAGTAGGCCAGGGTGCGCGGGCGGGTCGACTGCTGGTGCAGATAGCCGAGGCCGTCGAGCCGGAAGGCGTTGAAGCGTTCGGCGCGCTCCCTGTCGGCGGCCGACAGGCCGTCGAGGTCGACGGCCGGGCCGAGCGGATAGGGCGAGGGGCCGTTGACGTGGGTGGCGAGCACCCGGCCCGGGGCGGCCATGGGCAGCAGGGCGGTCACCCCGCCGCCGATGTCGCCGCCCTGCGCGGCGAACCGCTCGTAGCCGAGGCGGCGCATCAGCTCCCCGAACGCGGCGGCCACCCGGAACAGGTTGCCCCAGCCCGGCTCCCGCACCGGATTGGAGAAGCCGAAGCCCGGCAGCGACGGGATCACGACGTGGAAGGCGTCCGCCGGGTCGCCGCCGTGCGCGCGGGGGTCGGTCAGCGGGCCGATCACGTCGAGGAAGTCGGCGAACGAGCCCGGCCAGCCGTGGGACAGCAGCAGCGGCAGCGCGCCGGGCTCGGGGGAGCGCACGTGCAGGAAGTGCAGGTCCTGGCCGTCGATGGTGGTCACGAACTGCGGGTGCTCGTTGAGCGCCTTCTCCTGGGCCCGCCAGTCGAAGCCGTCCGCCCAGTACGCCGCCAGCTCCCGCAGATAGCCGGCGGGCACCCCGCGCTCCCAGCCGGCGCCGCCGGTCTGCCGGGGCCAGCGGGCGCGGGTGAGGCGGTCGCGCAGGTCGTCGAGGTCGGCCGGGGGGACGTCGACGCGGAACGGGCGGATCTCGGTGGTGTCGTCCATGACCCAGAATCTACGAGGCATACAGGAACGAGCCGTTCCTGTATCCGGGCAGAATCTCCCTTATGTCGGACACAGCACAACGCCTGCTGCGGCTGCTCTCCCTGTTGCAGACGCCGCGCGACTGGAGCGGCCCCGAACTGGCCGAGCGCCTCGGCGTCACCCCGCGCACCGTGCGCAACGACGTGGACCGCCTGCGCGGCCTCGGCTACCCGGTCAGGGGCCTCAGAGGCGTCACCGGCGGCTACCGGCTCGGCCCCGGCGCGGAGGTGCCGCCGCTGCTGCTCGACGACGACGAGGCGGTCGCCGTCGCGGTCGGGCTGCGGGTGGGCGCCACCCAGGGCGCGGTCACCGGCCTGGAGGAGGCCGCGCTGCGGGCGCTGACCAAACTGGAACAGATGTTGCCCGCGCGGGTGCGCCGCCGCGTCAACGGGCTGCGCGCCTCCTTCGCGCCGCTGCCGCAGCCCGGTCCGCGCGTGGACGCCGACACGCTCACCGCCATCGCGGCGGCCGTGCGCGACCACGAGCGGCTCCGGTTCGACTACACCGGCCACGACGGGGCGGCCGCCCGCCGCGAGGTCGAGCCGCACCGGCTCGCGCACGGCCGGGGCCGCTGGTACCTGGTCGGCTGGGACGTCGCCCGGTCTGACTGGCGCACCTTCCGGGTCGACCGGATGGAACTGAAGACGCCGAACGGCCCCCGGTTCACCCCGCGCGAGCATCCCGCCGGCGACCTCGAAGGCCACGTCGCCACCGGGCTGGCCACCGCGACCTGGCGGTGCCGGGCGCGGGTGACCGTCAGGGCGCCGGCCGCGTACGTGCGCGAGCGGCTGCCGCCGGGCGTGCCGGTCGAACCCCTGGGCGACGACGCCTGCGTGGCCGAGGTCGGCTCCGACACGCCCCACATGCTGGCCTGCCACCTCGGCCTGCTCGACGCCGACTTCGAGGTCACCGGGCCGCCCGAGCTCGTCGAGCGGCTCGGCGTGCTGGCCGACCGCTACCGGCGGGCGGTCCCGGAGCAGGCGGGTTAACCGAGCCGGCGGGCCCCGGCCGAGGGGACGGCGGTGCGGAAGACCGGGGACCGCCAGCCCCTGGCCTCGTAGGCCTCGGTCACCGTCTGGCGCATGGTGTCGGCGCGGTCGGCCGCGACCAGGGCGATGGCCGAGCCGCCGAAGCCGCCGCCGGTCATGCGGGCGCCCCGCGCGCCGCCCTTGATCGCCGACTCGACGGCCACGTCGAGCTCGGGGCAGCTCACCTCGAACTGGTCGCGCAGCGACAGGTGGGAGGCGTTCAGGAGCGCGCCGATCTCGGCCACCGCGCCGGCCCGCAGGAGGCCGACGACGGCCTCCACGCGGTGGTTCTCGGTGACGACGTGCTGGGTGCGTTTGCGCTCGTCTCCGCTCAATCTGGACAGGGCGCCGGCGAGGTCGGTGACGTCGCGCAGCGCCGCGACGCCCAGCTTCGCGGCAGCGCTCTCGCAGTCGGCCCGGCGCTTCGCGTACTGGCCGTCGGCCAGTTCGTGGTGGACGCCGGTGTCGATGATGACCAGGTCGAGGCCCTGGGAGGGCAGGTCGAAGGGGATCGCGCGGCTGCCGAGGCTGCGGCAGTCGAGCAGCAGGACGTGGCCCTCCTTCGAGAGCGCCGAGGCGGCCTGGTCCATGATGCCGCAGGGCATGCCGACGACCTCGTTCTCGGCCCGCTGCCCCAGCAGGGCCAGCTCCATCGGGGTCTGGCCGAGGTCGTAGAGGTCGTTCAGCGCCAGCGCGACCGAGACCTCCAGGGCCGCGCTCGACGACAGGCCCGCGCCGCGCGGCACGTCGCCGTCGATCGCGATGTCGGCGCCGCCGACCGGCAGACCGGCCTTGCGCATGGTCAGGGCCACGCCGATCGGGTAGGCCGCCCATCCGGCGACCTCCTCGACCGGGCCGCCGCCCGACTGGACCGACACGACCCGCACCCGGTCGTCGGACCGCCGGGCGACCGCCGCCGTGACGCCCCAGGGCACCGCGTAGGGGAGCACCAGGCCGTCGTTGTAGTCGGTGTGCTCGCCGATCAGGTTGACCCGGCCGGGGGCGTGCCAGACGCCCTCGGGTGTGCCGCCGAAGGCGGTCTCAAAGGAGGAAACGACCCGCATGGCCGTTAGGTTATCGCTGTGGTCTCGCCTCTCACCCGCGCCGACGGGGTCCTGCTGAAGCGTGACGACCTTCTCCATCCCGACATCCCCGGCAACAAGTGGCGCAAGCTCAAGTACAACCTCACCGGCGAGCCGATCGTGACGTTCGGCGGGGCCTACTCCAACCACATCCGGGCCGTCGCGGCGGCCGGGCGTGCGTTCGGGTTCCCGACCGGCGGGGTCATCCGGGGCGAGCCGGTCCGCAACGAGGTGCTCGACTTCGCGGCGGCGTGCGGCATGCGGCTGATGTTCCTCGACCGGGCCCGCTACCGGGCCAAGACCTCGCCCGAGGTGCTGCGGCTCGTGCGGGAGGAGTTCCCCGGCCACCGCGTCATCCCCGAGGGCGGCTCGAACGCCGAGGCGGTGCGCGGCTGCATGGAGATCGGGCCCGAACTGGCCCATCTCGGCGAGGCCGTGGTGTGCTGCCCCGTCGGGACCGGCGGCACGCTGGCCGGGCTCGCCGCCGGGCTGCCGCCCGGCTTCACCGCCGTCGGCTTCTCCGTGCTCAAGGGCGGTTCGTTCCTGGACGACGAGGTCGCCCGGCTCCAGACCGAGGCGCTCGGCCACGTCACGCCCAACTGGCGCATCGAGACCGGGTTCCACTTCGGGGGCTACGCCCGCACCACCCCCGAACTGAGCGCCTTCGTCGACGATTTCGAGGCCCGGCACGGGCTCCGGCTCGACCACGTCTACACGGCCAAGATGATGTACGGCATCCGCGCCCTCGCCCTCGGTCCCACGGTCGTCGCGCTGATCACCGGTAGGGTGTGAGGGTGCTGCTGGCCGAGGGCGTACACGCCGTGATCACCGATCGTCGTGGCGGCGTGAGCCCGGCGCCCTTCGGCGGCCGCAACCTCGGCGGGGCCGTCGGCGACGACCCGGCGAACGTCGCGGAGAACCGGCGCGTGACCGCGCTGGAGTGCGGCGTCGACCCCGCCCGCGTGGTGCTCATGCGGCAGGTCCACGGGCGCGAGGTCGCCTACGTCGACCGGCCGTTCGGCGACGAGCCGCCGGGCCTCGACGCGGTCTTCACCGCCGAAGAGGGGCTCGCGCTGGTCTCGCTGGCCGCCGACTGCGCCCAGGTGCTGGTGGCCGACCCGGTCGCCCGGCTCGTCGGCGCCGCCCACTCGGGCCGCCCCGGCACCCTCGCCGGAGTGGTGCCCGCGCTGGTCGAGGCCATGGCCGGGCGCGGGGGAGACCCGGGCCGGATGGTCGCGCTGGTCGGCCCGGCCGCCTGCGGGCGGTGCTACGAGGTGCCGGCCGAGATGCGCGACGAGGTCGCCGCCGTCGTGCCCGAGGCGTGGGCGACCACCTCGCGCGACACCCCCTCGGTCGACCTGCGGGCCGCGATCACGGCACAGCTCTCCCGGTCCGGGGTGGACGACGTCCGGCACGACGCCCGCTGCACCATCGAATCAGGCGATCTCTACTCATACCGCCGCGAAGGGCAGACGGGGCGCTTCGGGGCCTACATCTGGCTCAGCTAGGAACTTTCGTCCTGATTCCGCTCGTTCTCCGGGCATGGGATGGGACTACCGGAAGTCGGTAAAAGTCGGACCGATGCGCTTTCACCTCTCACGTCACGGCGTCTCCCGCAGTTACGGGGGCCGTCGATTCCACGTCTACCGCACCCCTGACGGACGCCGCCACGTGACCGTGCGGCTGCCCGGCGGGTTCCACATCGGGAAGACGTTCTAGCGAGACGCGGCCGTGGCCCGCGTCAGGGTGTCTTTCTCGGCTAGGCGTCTCACGATCTGATACATATCCTCTCGTATCGCGAGACGAGGCGTACTCTCGTGCCCATGCACTACACGCATGGGCACCATGAGAGCGTGCTGCGGTCCCACCGCTGGCGCACCGCCGAGAACTCCGCGGCCCACCTGCTGCCGCACCTGACCCCCGACACGACCCTGCTCGACGTGGGCTGCGGCCCCGGCACCATCACCGCCGACCTGGCGGCCCGGGTCGCCCACGTCACCGCCACCGAGGTCGGCCCCGACGAGCTCGGCCTGGCCCGCGCCGAGGCGGAGCGGCGGGGCACGCCGAACATCGCCTTCGAGGTGGCCGACGCGCACGCGCTGCCGTACAAGGACCAGACCTTCGACGTCGCCCACGCCCACCAGGTCCTCCAGCACCTCGCCGACCCGGTGCGGGCGCTGCGCGAGATGGGCAGGGTGGCCCGGCTGGTCGCCGCCCGCGACAGCGACTACGGCGCGTTCACCTGGTATCCGGCGCTGCCCGAGCTCGACGAGTGGCTCGGGCTCTACTACGCCGTGGCCCGGCGCAACGACGGCGAGCCCGACGCCGGGCGGCGCATGCTCTCGTGGGCCCGCGCCGCCGGGTTCACCGACATCGAGGTGTCCACCTCGACCTGGACCTTCGCCACCCCGGGCGACCGCGAGTTCTGGGGCGGCATGTGGGCCGACCGGGTCGTGAAGTCGTCGCTCGGCCGCCAGGCGCTGGACGCGGGGCTGGCCACGCCGGAGGACCTGCGGCGCATCGCCGACGGATGGCTCACCTGGGCCGCCGACCCCGACGGCTTCCTGACGATCGTCCACGGCGAGATCCTCTGCCGTGTTTCCTGAGGCAGATTCCAGACGCGAGCCACACCCGGCCTTCGGCCGTGCGCGTCTCGCTTGACGTTCACGCTGATGTGAAGGTTTAGCCTGCGGACATGCGGATCGGTGAGCTGGCACGGCGTTCGGGTGTGAGCACCCGCGCGCTGCGCCATTACGAGGAGAAGGGCCTGCTGGCCGCCCGCCGGGGCGCCAACGGATACCGCGACTACGACGAGGCCGACGTGCGGCTCGTCCAGGAGATCCGGGCCCTGATGGCCGTCGGCTTCACGCTGGAGGACGCCCGCCCGTTCGTCGCCTGCCTGCGCGCCGGCAACGAGTCGGGCGGGGTCTGCCCCGAGTCGGTGGACGTCGTCCGCCGCAAGCTCGCCGAGATCGACACCGAGATCCGCGACCTGATGGCGCGCCGCGACGAGATGCTACGGAGGAACACATGATCGAGGTCACCGCGGAGACGTTCGAGCGCGACGTGCTGGGCAGCGACCGCCCGGTGCTGCTCGACTTCTGGGCCGAGTGGTGCCCGCCCTGCAAGATGATCTCCCCCATCCTGGAGGAGATCGATCGCGAGTACGGCGACAAGGTCGTCGTCGCCACGATCAACGCCGACGAGCACCCGTCGATCGCGCTGCGCTACGACGTCATCGGCCTGCCCACCCTGAACCTCTACCGCGACGGCGAGGTCGTCCACCAGATCAGGGGCGCCCGCCCCAAGCGGGCCATCGTCGACGGGATCGCCCCTCACATCTGAGCCTGGAAGTGCTCCAGGGCCTCGTCGGTGAACAGCACGAACCGCACCTCCTCCACCTTGGTCGGGGTGGCCCTGACAGTCTCGACGGCGATGCGCGCCGCGTCGTCCATCGGCCAGCCGTAGATGCCCGCCGACACCGCCGGGAAGGCGACCGTCGAGGCGCCCAGTTCGTCGGCCACCCGCAGCGCCTCGCGGTAACACGACGCCAGGGTCTTCGACCGGTCTTCGTTCTTGCTGTGCACCGGCCCGACGGTGTGGATGACCCACTTCGCCGGCAGACGCCCCGCCGTGGTGGCGACCGCCTGGCCCGCGGGCAACCCCTTGCCGTAGGCGGAGGCCCGCAACCGGCGGCACGCCTCCAGGATCTCGCTGCCGCCCTTCCGGTGGATCGCGCCGTCGACGCCGCCTCCTCCCAGCAACGAGGAGTTGGCGGCGTTGACGATCGCGTCGGCCCGCTGATCGGTGATGTCACCCTTGAGCATGATGATCCGCATGGCCGGATTGTGCCCGTTGGGTCAGACGTTCACCACGTCGAACTGCTCCCAGGGCCCGATCGCGGTCCGGTTGGCGATGAGGGGCTGCGCGCCCCCGCCGTCGGCGCAGACCAGGTTGCCGTTGGCCTGGGCGCGGAGGCTGATCGTGCCGTTGGAGTTGTTCACCACCTGGAAGGTCTCCCACGGCCCGACGGCGGTCCGGTTGGCGATGAGCGGCTGGGCGCCGGCGGCCTCGGCGGCGACGTACATGCCGTTGGCGCGTGAGCGCAGGGCGATGTTGCCGTTGCCCAGGTCGACGCGGTCGAACGTGGTCGCGGCGCCGTTGGCGACCAGCGTCGGCCCGGCGTTGACGAGCTGGTTGTTGGCGCGCGACCGCAGCTGGATGCCGGGCGTCCCGCCGGTGGCCCCGAACCAGGAGAGGTCGAAGGCGTTCGCCATGGCCTGGAACCCGGCGTCGTTCGGGTGGAGGTGGTCGCCCGGGTCGTAGGCGGGCAGGAACCGGGTCGGGTTGGCGGGGTCGCGGGTGGCGGCGTCGAAGTCGACGACCCGGTCGCAGCCGCTGCCCGAGCCGCGCACCCACGCGTTGTAGGCGGCGCGGCTGTTCTCGCCGTCCTGCGTCCAGTAATTGGCCCCCTGGAACGGGGTGAGGGTGGCGCAGATGAACTGGATGCCCCGGGCGTGCGCCCGGCTGATGAGGTTCTGCGCGCCGGTGATGAGCTGCTGCGCCGTCGGCACGGGCCGGTTCGACCCGACGTCGTTGATGGGGTTGTCGGCGAACACGACCCACTTGACGCCGGTCTGGTTGAGCACGTCGCGCTCGAACCGGTTGATGGCGCTCTGCCCCGCGCCGTCACGGAGCAGCTGGTTGCCGCTGATGCCCTGGTTGACCACCCCGACGACGCGCCCGGAGGCGTTGAGCCGGTTCGACAGCAGGTTCGGCCACCGCCGGTTGGCGTTGTGGCTGGAGGCGACCCCGTCGACGATGGACGCGCCCAGCGCGACCACGGTCCCCGCGCCGTTGGCGCTGTCGACGTCGACCCCCGACAGGATGAAGTTGTCACCGGTCTCACCGGTCGGCGTGATGGTCGCGTTGCCCGCGACGTTGCCGCCGGCGATGTAGCTGGTCTGCAGCGCCGTCTGGTGATAGGTCGCCGGCCCCGTCGCCGACGGCAGGTGGAAACTGACCGCCAGGTCGGAGGAGGCCGCGACCGGCACACTCGCCGCGTCGCTGATGGCCAGCCCCCCGACGGGGATCGTCACCGACTGCTGCCCGCCGAACGTCATGAGCCGATCTGTGGACGTGTCGACCGACGACCCGCTCGTCCGCCGCGCCACGTGCACGTTCTGCACCGTGATGGCACGCGTGCCGAAGGCGTTGGAGAGCTGCACCCGAACGGCGGAGCCGCCGATGCTGGTGCGGATGATCTGACGGAGCGTCTGGTTGCTGAACTCGCGGTTCGACCCGCTCTGCGGAGAGGCCGCCCAGGTGCCGAGCCAGGGGGCGGCGGAGGCGGGGGCGGGGAGGTTGGTCGCGACGAGGACCGCGACGAGGGCGGCCGTGAGCGCCCGGATTAACCGTTGCATTGTGTCCTTCTGCCTGTACGAGACCACGCTCGTGATCAGGCCGAGATTAAGCTGACAGGTCTTTGTCGTCAACAGATAGGTTGGATGTATAGGCGCGGGAACGTGACAAAGTGGGCGTTCGAGTGCCTCGAAACCGGACATAGGTCGGACCTGATGGCCGGATGACTAATTCGCGCGGAATGACCCGGATATTCTCGGATATAGCGGGATTTGAAGGATTGTCAGGATGACTGTTTCGATGGTTTTGTTACTCCGGAAACAGAGATATCTCTAGAATTCCTGCGCATCATGCGGTCTGGCCCTATACCCTCTGCGGCGTCACGTTTTCAGATGAGTGTCCGAGGGAACCGGCATGCCATTCACGTGGGGCGATCTCCCAGTGGGGAGGGTGCTCCGCATTGCCGGAGTGGATTCCAGCATTGACGCCAATGTCATGGAATTGTTGCTCGACCCTTTACCGGAGACCGGCCCGGCCGTCGTCACCTACGCGGCGGCGGAGTGTGACTCGGTCGCCGACCTGGTCGGATCCATCCTCCGGGAACTCGAGACGCTGGCCGTCGGGCTCTTTCCGGCCTGGCTGCCCGAAGGCGACAAGCTCGACGGTCCGGGCGGCGGCGGAATGGCGGCGGCGCGGGTTCTCGCGATGCGCATGGCCACCGGCGGCCGTCATTTCGGACCGTTCCTGGCCGAACTCGCCGCCCACGCCATTCAGCACCGGGGCGAGTTCTCCCTCGCGCTCAGGCCCGTTCGTGGCCGGAGATTTCCCGCCGAGGTCCGGGCCGCCGGACTGGCCCGGGTCGTCGCGGCCGCGTATGGGCGTCAGGCGGCGGCGCTCGTCGTCCACGTGCCGGAGAAACCGAGTTCCCACGGCGAGACGGTGCTCGTGGCCGGTTGTGAGTGGCTGGCCCACCAGAGCGGGATGGGCGTCTGGCTGGTCGGCCCCGAGGTGAAGCGGGTCGAGACCGTACACCTGACCGTGCCCGAGGCGGTGGCCCGGCTGGCGGCGCGGCTTCCGCCGCCCGAGACGCCCGCCAAGTCGTTGCGGGTGCCCCCGCTCCGCGGCGAGCCCGCCCGCTACAGCGAGGTCGAGCAGGCCGTGGAGAAGGCGCTGCTCGACTGCCCCTGGGCGCACGGGCGCGAGTGGAACCAGACCTACGCGTCGAACGACTCGCTGTTCGTGACGATCCGCACCGACCTGATGTGGGCGCACGAGAAGTGCGTGGTGGAACTCGACGGGCCCGAGCACCTGACGCCCGCCAAGGCCGAGATGGACCGGATTCGGGACCGGCATTTGGAACGTGACGGTTTCACCGTCTTGCGCTTCACCAACGAGCAGGTGCTCGACGATCTGCCGGCGGTGCTCCGCCGGATCAGGGATTTCCTCCTGGGGCGTCGCCTCGGGCTGAGCGAAGGAGCAGTCTGATGTCCGAAGAAAGACTCACATACCGGCAGGTTGCGGCCCTCCTTGTCCTCAAGGAACTGGGGACCGCCGTGGGCCACAAGGATTTGCGCGACAACTGGGGCCTGGACCTCGACACCAAGAACCGCGCCGGATTGGTGGACGCCAAGCTGATCGAGTCGGAGACGCGGGAACGCCGGACCATCTGGTATTGGATCACGCCGGCCGGTGAGGAGAAGGCGCTGAACGAGGTGCGGAAGGGTGTCACAGTGAGCTCGCGGTCGGGCAAGACCCTGGCGCTGCTCTACCTGCGCACCCTTGTCGCGCCCGCGACCCCGGCTGCCGTTGAGGCGCCCGAATCGGTGGCTGCACCGGAACCGGTGACCGCACCCGAACCGGTGGCCGCGCCGATCGCCCGCCCCGACGACGAGGTGGAGGACCGCATCCGCGAGGCCTATTCGAAGATCACCCCGGGAGTGGGGGAGTGGGTCTCGCTGACGAGATTGCGACCGCTGCTCGACGACATCGACCGGGCCGAACAGGACAACGCGCTGCGCAGGATGTTGTTCAACGCGCCTGAGGTGCACATTCTCGCCGCGGCGATCGTCGGCCACCTGTCGCCCGAGGACCACGCCGCCGCCGTCATGATCGGCGACGAGCCCAACCATCAGCTGCGGATCGGATCCCGCTGATGATCACAGACTGGTATGCGATCAGCTCGCTGAACGTCATCTCGACCGTCAACGGAGGGGAGGACGTCTGGCGTCCCGTGCCCTTCCACGTCGAAGGATTACATCCCCAGGCGTCGCAAGCACTGACTTCGGGGTTGGAGGCGGCCGCCCGCAGCGGGGGCACCTCCAGCCCGATCGGCGTCGTTCTCGAAGGGACGGCGGGCAGCGGCAAGACGCACCTCATGAGCTGGCTGCGTGAGCAGGTCATCCGGCGCGACGGCTACTTCTTCCTGATGAGTGTGCTCGACGCGCGCAACTTCTGGGAGAGCGCCCTGGTGTCCATCCAGGACGGTCTGGGCCGGATCGGGGCCGATGAGGAGAGCCAGCTCAAGCGCTTCCTCCGCAATCTGACCGAGCCGATGGCGCTGCCCCGCCGGACCCAGCAGGCGGTCATTGGCAACCAGCCGTTGGAGAAGGCGCACCTCAAGGAGTTCATGCAGGGGCTGTACAAGCGGGACCCCCGGGTGTTCATGGAGGCACAGGACACGGCCCGCGCGCTGGTGCTGCTGGCCTCCAACGACTACAACCTGGCCAGCCTGGGCGACGGCTACATGTACGGCATGGAGGACTTCGACGGCGGTCGGCGGGAATGGGAATTCCGGCCGATCACCCGGACTCCGCAGGAACTGGTCCGGGACATCTCGCGGCTGCTCGCGATGACCGGGCCCAGTGTGATGGCCTTCGACCAGCTCGACCCGCTCATCAGCTCGATGACGCTGTTCGGGAGTGGCGAGGTCGACCCGAAGACCCGGGCCACCGCCCTGCAGATCGCCCACGGGCTGACCTCACTGCGTGAGGTGACCAGCAGGACCCTGTCGGTCGTCTCCTGTCTGCCGGACACGTGGATTCTGCTCAAGCAGCTGGCGGTGTCCAGCTTCAAGGACCGGTTCGAGGAGACCACGGTCCTCAAGCGGGTGCCCTCTCCCGAAGTGGGCCGGGAACTGGTGATCAGGCGGCTGGCGGAGCACTTCAAGAGCATCGGCTTCGAGCCGCCCTACCCCACGTGGCCGGTCCGGCCGGAGGCCTTTGCCGAGGCGCAGGCCTATACGCCGCGAAAGATCCTCCGGGCCCTCACCGACCACATCGGGGCCTGTGTCGCCCGAGGCGAGGTCAGGGAACTGTTCCGCTTCAACGGGGTGGAGACGCACCAGATCGAACCGGTCACCGCGATTCAGGCGACCCTGAGCGAGGTCCACGGCATCGAGACCAAGTTCGCGCTGCTCGAAGACGCCGCCCACGTCACCGGTGCGCTGGACGCGACGCAGGAGGACGCCGTCCTGCCGAGCCTGCTCGCCGCCGGGTTGCAGGCCTGGGCGATCGAGAAGGGCGACGACACGACGACCTACAAGGTCGACCCGACCTTCGGCCAGAAGACCTCCCTGCACGCGCGCCTCCGTCAGGTCCTCGACGAGGCCAGGGAGGACGAGATCCACTGGGCGATCCGCGGCATCAGCGCCAAGCACCCCAACGCGGCGCTGACCCGGCTCAAGAGGGCGGCCATCGCGGCGGGACTCGAAGCCGAGACGCCCAAGCGCCGGCTCGTCGTCCTCAGGAACGTTCCGTGGGCGGCCGGGCCCAAGACCCAGCAGGCCCTGGCCGACTTCCGGGCCCGTGGCGGCCGGATCGTCACGGTCGACGAGGACGACCTGAAGACCCTCTGCGCCCTGCGCGACCTGATGGCGCAGAACCCGCCGAGCCTCAACAAGTGGCTGGTCCTCAAGCGGCCGGCCAGCGCGGTCAAGCTGCTCAGGGAGATTCTCGAAGACTGGTCGGACCAGCCCGTCGAGGCGGCGCCGGCCGCTCCGCAGGTGCAGCACGTCCCAAAAGCACCTGAGGGCGACATCCTGGAGGAGCCGCCCGCGCTGCCGACCCGTGAGGCGGGCACGTCGGGGCACGCGCCGGTGACCCTGACGGATCCCGTGGTCCTGCCCGTCAAGGCGCCCACGCTGGTCGTCGGGCGCTCCTACGAGCGCGGGCTGCCGGTCTCGGTCGAACTCGAGGCGCTGCGCAAGCACACCGCGATCTTCGCCGGGTCGGGCTCGGGCAAGACCGTGGTGATCAGACGGATCGTCGAGGAGTGCGCGCTCCAGGGGGTCTCCTCGATCGTGCTCGACACCAACAACGACCTGGCCCGGCTCGGCGACCCCTGGCCCGAGGAGCCGTCGGCCTGGGGGCCCGGCGACGCGGCCCGCGCGGCGCGCTACATCGCCGACACCGACGTCGTCGTGTGGACGCCGCGCCGGGAGAAGGGCCGGCCGCTGGCGTTCCAGCCGCTGCCCGACTTCGCCGGGGTCAGGAACGACGTCGACGAGTTCAACGAGGCCGTCGACGCCGCCGTCGCCGCGCTGGTGCCGAGGGCCAAGGCCGAGGGGAACACCAGCAAGGCCGCGGTTTCGCGGGCGGTGCTCAAGGAGGCCGTCGTCCACTTCGGGAAACACCGGAGCGGCGGCCTCAACGGGCTCATCGGCCTGCTCGCCGACTTCCCCGAGGACATCAGCCAGATCAGCGGCGCGGTCAAGATCGCCGACGGGCTCGCGCAGGTGCTCCGGGCCGCGATGGTCAACGACCCGCTGTTCGGCGGCGAGGGGCAGCCGGTCGACCCGGGCCTGCTGCTCACCCCGGCGGCGGGCAAGCGGGCGCGGGTCTCGGTCATCTCGTTCGTGGGGTTGCAGAGCGACTCCGAACGGCAGTCGTTCGTGAACCAGCTGCAGATGGCCCTGTTCGCGTGGATCAAGAGGAACCCGGCGGGAGACCGGCCGCTCGGCGGGCTGTTCGTCATGGACGAGGCGCAGAACTTCGCCCCGTCCGGCGCGACGACCGTGTGCACGCAGAGCACGCTGGCGCTCGCCTCCCAGGCCCGGAAATACGGGCTCGGGCTGGTGTTCGCCACCCAGGCGCCGAAGGGGCTGCACAACCGCATCCCCGGCAACGCGGCCACCCAGTTCTACGGGCTGCTCAACGCGCAGGTGCAGATCGAGGCGGCCAAGGAGATGGCGCGGGTCAAAGGCGGCAGCGCCGACGACATCGGGTCGTTGCGCAGCGGTCAGTTCTACGTCGCGCCCGAAGGGGCCGGCTTCGCGAAGGTGCGCACGCCGCTCTGTCTCAGCCACCACCCCCGTGCCCCGCTGACCACCGAGGAGGTCATCGACCGGGCGAGCCGGTGACGCGGCTGACCAGCCAGAACTCACCCGCTTCGTGTTCGCCCCGCAGGGTGGGGAGGATCGTGCGCGGCACCAGGACGTTGGTTCCCGGGTGCGGCTGCACGACCTCCCCGCCCCGCCGGACCCCCGTCGGCCAGCCGGCGTCGGTCACGTCTTCGATCCGCGACAGGCCCTGTGCGGAGGACGCCCACGCGTAGCCGTCGCCGGTGTCGCGGCCGGTCTCGGTGTCGCGGCTCACCGCGAAGGCCGCCTCCGCGGTGAACAGGGAGCGGCCGGACACGATGCGGTGGACGCGCAGGTGGTCGGGGGCGCGGGGGATCAGCCACGTCTCGATCTCGACGTCGTCCCATGGGGACCAGCGCAGGTGGAGGTCGCCGAGGGATTCGGGGACCTCGCAGCAGCGCCAGTGGCGGCCGTCGTCGCTCAGCGCCAGGGTGTTGTCGTACGCGCCTTGGTCGAGGCCGTGGTTTCCGGCCGGGACGCTGAAGCCGAAGACGGTCGAGTAGGCGAACTTGGCGTACTTGGCTGCGCCGCCGCGGGCCCACATGTTGTGCTGCGCGGTGCTCAGCACGACCACGTGGCGGCCCTCGTCCGAGCGGATCACGGCGGTGCCGGCTTCGGGCTGGTGGACGACGCCGTCGGGCAGCGCCGCGGGGGTCTCCGGGGTCGTCCAGAAGGGGTGGGTTTCTGGCAGCGCCAGCGGGAGGAACGCCTTCATGGCCCAGTAGGGCGAGCCGGGGGCGTTGTACTGTTCGGCGAGCAGCGGTTGCGGGTAGGCGTAGCCGATGGTCAGGACCCCGTCGCGGTCGGCCACGGCGCGGTCCTGCCACCAGCGCAGGTGGCGCAGCAGGTAGCCCTTCGTTTCGCCCCACGGCAGCGCGTCGACTCCGGCGAAGGCCAGGGCGCCCCAGAAGGCGGCCTGGGCGTACCGGTAGGTCATCGACCGGCCGAAGGGGACGGCCGCGCCGTCGGCGGCGAACCAGTGGCGGAAGTCGAGGGCGAACTCGCCCGCGCGGCTGCGGAAACGCTCGGCTCGGGCGTCGTCGCTCAGACCGGCGTAGATCAGGCCGTAGTAGTGCATCGCGAACGGCACGTAGTAGTCGCGCTGGGCGGTCGGGCCGTCGGAGTACCAGCCCCGGCCCAGGGCGAACGACTCCAGCCGGTCGAGCCGGGCCCGCAACGGCTGTTCGTCCACCGGTACGCCGACACGCCGCAGGCCGAGGGCGACCAGGACCGGGAAGAACTGCCAGTTGTTGTCGACGCCCGGCCGGGCGAGGGCCTGCGAAAGCCACGTCACCACCCGATCGCGCTCGATTCCGCTCAGACCGTCCCACAGCTGGTCGGGGGCGAGCGCCAGGGCGAAGCCGAGTGCCGCCGTCTCGACCAGACGCTGGTCGACGTCGGCGATGTCGCCCCAGTACTCCGGGTGCGCCGGGTCGGTGCCGGTCGCCAGGCCCTCGCGCCACAGGTCCATGCCTTCACCCAGCGGGGCCAGGCCCCACAGGGGACGGGCGAAGGCCTCCAGTTCGGCGGCGGCGTCGTCGTAGTGGGCGGCATTGACGCCGAGTCGCAGGCGGGCGCGGCCGGGGCTGAACAGGGGGTGCAGCGGGGTGACGAGATCCCGGACGAGCTGGGCCATCGACGCACGATCCGCTGCCATCTCGCTCCTGTCAATACTTATTTTTATATATACACTTAAGTATAGAATATAGCCTATGCACTACATCGATGGGGCTTTCGTCCCGGCCGTGAACACCGCTCCCGTACGGGAGAAGGCCACCGGGGCCGAGATCGGGAGGTACGCCCTCGGCACCGCCGCCGACGTCGACCGGGCCGTCGAGGCCGCCCGCCGCGCCCAGCCGGGATGGGCCGCCCTCGGGGCGCCCGAACGGGCCGCCTACCTGACGGCGTTCGCCGACCACCTGCGGTCGCGCTACGACGAGCTCGTCGAGTTGTCGATGCGGGAGACCGGGGGAGTCCGGGCCAAGGCCGTCGACGAGGTGTCGGCCGGGCTGAAGCAGCTGGCCATCTCGGCCGTGGAGGCGTGCGGGACGGCGGGGGACGTCCTGCAGCCGTACAAGGCGGGGAAACTGTCGCTGTCGCGGGCGGTGCCGCTCGGGGTGCTCGGGATCATCACGCCCTGGAACTATCCGGTCAACCTGGCCATGCGGGCGGTCGCGCCGGGGCTGGCGTTCGGGAACACGATCGTGCTCAAGCCGGCCGAGCTTACGCCGATCATCGGCGGGCAGGTGCTGGCCGAGGCGGCCGACGCGGCCGGGTTGCCGCCCGGCGTGTTCAACGTCGTCGAGGGCGACGGGCCCGAGGCGGGGCACGCGCTGGCCGAGCACCGGGGCCTCGACCTGCTCGACTTCACCGGGTCACGGGAGGTCGGCACCGCCATCGCGCTGTCGGCCGCGCGGGACCTGCGGCCGGTGCGGCTGGAGCTCGGCGGCAGCAACGCGTTCGTGGTGCTCGACGACGCCGACGTCGAACTCGCCGCCTCGTGCGCGCTCATCGCGTCGCTGGAGTTCCAGGGGCAGACGTGCATCAGCGCGAGCCGCCACATCGTGCTCGAATCGGCCGCCGACGCCTACGTCGCCGCGCTCACCCGCAAGGTCGAGGCGCTGACCGTCGGGAACCCCTTCGACGGGGTCGACCTCGGGCCGCTCATCAGCGAGACGCAGCGCGACCGCGTCCACGAGCGCATCGTGTTGCCGTCGGTCGCGAAGGGCGCCGTCGTCGCCGCCGGCGGCACCTACGACGGGCTGTTCTACCGGCCGACCGTGCTCACCGGGGTCACCCCCGACATGCCGGCGTTCGCCGAGGAGATCTTCGGGCCGGTGCTGCCGGTCACCGTCGCGGCGAGCGAGGAGGAGGCGATCGGGCTGGTCAACGGCTATCCGATGCTGATGAACTCCGTCTTCAGCCGCGACCTGATGCGCGGCCTGGCCGTCGCCGAGCGGCTGCAGGCCGGGGAGGTGCACGTCAACGACGCGCACGCCCGGCACGGCGCCGAGAACCAGCTGCCCGGCTTCACCCGCCGCCAGTGGATCGGGGTGCAGCGCGGGCCGCTCGACCTGCCCGGATGGACCCGGGGATGATTGTCGATCACGCGATGTACCCGGAGCTCACGGTCCGGCTGTTCGGCACGCCCGCCGCGCCGCTGACCGAGTTCCGCAGCCCGGCGGCCCGCGACCGGCTGGCCGCCGTGGAGATCCTGGTGACCGGCTGGGGGTGCCCCGTCCTCGACGGCGGGGCGCTCGACGCCGCGCCCAACCTCAGGGCCGTCGTGCACGCCGCCGGGAGCATCAAGGGGCACGTCACGCCCGAGGTGTTCGCGCGCGGCATCGTGGTCAGCTCGGCCGCCGACGCCAACGCGATCCCGGTCGCCGAGTTCACGCTCGCGATGATCCTGCTGGCCAACAAGGCCGTGCCGAGACTGGCTCGCGACTACCGCGCGGCGCGGAGCGACCTGGGCCTGCTCACCCGGGACGACGACCTCGGCAACTACCGCAAGACCGTCGGCATCGTGGGGGCATCCCGCGTCGGCCGGCGCGTGATCGAACTGCTCAAGCCCTTCGACCTGGACGTCCTGGTCGCCGACCCCTACGCCGGCGACCTGGTCACCCACGACCTCGACGAGGTGATCGGCCGCAGCGACGTGGTGTCGATCCACGCGCCGGCCACGCCGGAGACGTACCGGCTCATCGGCGCGGAGCGCCTGAAGGCTCTCAAAACGGGGGCGACCCTCATCAACACCGCGCGGGGTTCCCTCGTCGACGAGGAGGCGCTCATCGCGGAGCTGCGCACGAACCGGATCTCCGCGATCCTCGACGTCACCGACCCCGAGCCCCCCGAGCCCGGCTCGCCGTTGTGGGACCTGCCCAACGTGGTGCTGACGCCGCACGTCGCGGGGGCGCTGGGGTCGGAGGTCGGGCGGCTCGGGCAGGCCGCCCTCGACGAGGTGGAACGGCTGACGCGCGGTGTCCCCCTGAGATTCCAGGTGGACCCGCGCGCCCTGTCCCGCCAGGCCTAACTCTTCAGGCCCGAGAACGCGATGCCCTGCATGATGCGCCGCTGGAAGATCAGCAGCACGATCATGACCGGGACCACCGCGAGCGCCGCGCCCGCCATGATGTAGTAGGCCCGGCCCGACTCGGTGCTCGCGAGCTGCTGCAACGCCAGCGGCAGCGTGTAGAAGTCGGGGCTGTTCAGCACGATCAGCGGCCACACCAGGTCGTTCCAGTGGAAGATGAAACTGGTGATCGTCACGACGGCCAGCACCGGCTTCGACAGCGGCAGGATCACCCGCCAGAAGATCGCCATCCGGCCCGCGCCGTCGATGCGGGCGGCCTCCTCCAGTTCGACCGGAAGCGTGCGGAAGAACTGCCGCATGAGGAAGATGTCCAGCACCGAGGCCACGTTGGGCAGGATGATGCCCCACGGCGAGTCGTAGACGCCGAGCACCTGGGTGACGTGCAGACGCGGCACCAGCAGGGTGATCGTCGGCACCATCATGCCGGCCAGCATCAGGACGAAGATCTTGTCCCGGCCCGGGAACGGGATGCGCGCGAACGCGTAGGCCGCCAGGGCGTCGATCAGCAGCTTCACCGGGACCAGCACGCAGGTGATCCACACGCTGTTCCAGAAGGCCGTGCCCAGGCCGCTGATGGTGAAGACGTACTCGTAGTTCCCCAGCGTGGGGTTCCACTCGCCGGTCTTCTTGTCCAGCGGGAGGAGCTGCGGCACCTGGGTGTAGACGTCGGGGCCGTTCTTGAACGACGTCGCCAGCATCCACACGAACGGGACGACCGACACCAGCGCCAGCAGGATCAGCGCGATGTAGATGGGCAGGCGGCGCACCGTCTTCTGGTTCACGACGCCTCCTGCTTCATGAACTTGAACTGCACGAACGTGATGATCATGATGAAGACCAGGAGGATGAACGACATCGCGCAGGCGGCGCCCATCGCGTTGTAGCGGAACGCGTAGAGATAGATGTGCAGCACGTAGGCCAGGCCCGACTGCTCGGGACCGCCGGTGACGCTCCGGTTGCCGCCGCCGCTGAAGATGACGTACACGAGCCCGAAGACCTGGAGCGCGGCGATGATGCCGGTCACGACGAGGTAGAAGGTCGTCGGGCGGAGCATCGGCACGATCACCTTGAAGAAGCGCTGCACCGGGCCCGCGCCGTCGATGACCGCGGCCTCCCTGATCGACTCGGGGATGCTCTTCAGGCCCGCCAGATAGATGATCATCGAGATGCCGCACTGCCACGCGGCGATGAACGCCAGCGCCGGGATGACCAGCTCGGGGGTGTTCAGCCAGTTCTGCCGGGGGATGCCCACCAGGCCGAGCACGGCGTTGACCAGGCCGTACTGCGGGTCGTAGAGCCAGCGCCAGATGGCGCCGACCGCCGCCTCCGCCGTCACGACCGGCAGGAACAGCAGCAGCCGGAACAGGTTCGAGCCGCGCCTGATCGCGTTGATCAGCAGGGCCTGGCCCAGCGCCGCGATCAGCGTCAGCGGCACCGCGACCAGCGTGTACTGCAGGGTGACCTGGATCGACTTCCAGAAGTGCGGGTACTTGACGTCGTCGAAGAACAGGTCGGTGTAGTTCTGCAGCCCCACCCAGATCGGGGCCGAGTGCAGGTCCCACTCGGTGAAGCTGTAGTACAGGGCCGCCAGGGCCGGATAGAGCAGGAAGATGATGAAGTACACCAGCGCGGGGGCGATGAGCAGCCACCCGATCAGATGGTCACGCCTGCCGACGCCCGGACGGCGGCGCCGTCCGGGCCCGGGGGGCGTCTCGGCGGGCCGCTGGGCCACGACCGGAGATGCCACGGTTGCCTCGCTTCCGTGATGACTGGGCTAGCTGTTCCAGCCGAGCAGGGCGCGGGTCTTGTTCGCCGCGTCGGTGAGCGACTCCTGGGCGGTCATCTTGCCGCTCAGGGCCGACTCCAGGGCCGGGGCGATGATCTCGTCGTTGATCTGGATCCACTGCGGGATGGCCGGCCGCGCCTGCGCCACCTTGAGCTGCTCGAGGAAGGCCTGCTGCTGCTCGCCGAAGGTGGCGGCGTCGCGCTCGGCGGCCTCCTTGTTGACCGGGAAGCCGCCCAGGGCCTGGGCCAGGGTGGTGTTGTTGGTGGCGTTGGTCAGGTGCTGCAGCCACTTCCAGGCCAGCGCCTCGTTCTTGCCCTTGGTGAACACGACCGCGTTCTCGCCGCCGATGTTGCCGGCCGGGGTCGTCTTGTAGGGCAGCGGGGCCACGCTGAAGTCGAGGTCGGGGAACTGGTCCTTGATCGTCGCGACGTCCCAGGGGCCGGAGATCATCATGCCGGCGAGGCCGTTGGCGAACGCCTGGTCGGAGTCGGTGATCTCACGCGGCGAGGAGGGCAGCAGGTCGACCCAGAGCTGGAGGGCCTCGACGGCCTGCGGCTGGTCGAACAGGATCTTCTTGTTCGCCTCGTCGACCATCTGGCCGCCGTTGCCGCCGACCACGCCCGGCCACATCCAGGCGCCGTAGCCGTCGCCCTTCGGCACCACGATGCCGGCCACCTTCGGGTCCTTCTGGTGGATGCCGGCGCTGATCGACTTGAGCTCGTCCCAGGTCTTCGGCGGGGTCGGCACCAGGGCCTTGTTGTAGAAGAGGGCGACCGCGGTGTGGTCGATCGGGAAGCCGTAGAGCTTGCCGCCCACCTTGTTGGTGTTGAGCGCGCCCTCCCAGAAGTCGGCCTCGTTGAGCGTGCCGGCCGGGACCTCCTTGATGGTGCCCTCCTGCGCGAAGCGGGAGACCAGGGGCTGGTCGAGGATCCCGACGTCGGGGACCGTGTTCCCGGCGAGGGCGGACCCGAGCTTGGTGTTGTAGTCGTCCTTGGGGATCTTGACGATGTTCACCTTGACCCCGGGGTTGGCCTTCTCGAAGTCGGTGCGGATCTTCTCGACCACTTCGCCGGCCTGAGGGGTGCGGTCCTGGAACATCCAGTAGGTCAACTCCGTGGCAGACCCCGCGCCGCCCTCCTCGGAGCCGCCGCCGCAGGCGGCGAGCCCGGCGAGCAGCACCGCTGCGGCAGCCGCCCCAGTGACTCTCCTGATCATTTCCATCTCCTTCTCGGGGGGTTGAACAGACGATAATGTAAGACGCAAAAAAAGATCAGCCCCTCGTCGGAAACGCTTTGGTAACGCGGCACCCGCTACCCTGTGCGGCGGCACTTGCCTGGTAGCCGTTTCGTTCACGCATTGAACTAACATGTCGGCAGAAAACGGGAGGACAGGCCCATGGCAAGGCCGGAGCGCAAGACGGTCAGGGACGTCCGGAAGGGGAACCGCGGCATGCTGCTGCGGACCCTGTACTTCGGCGGTCCCCGCAGCCGCCATGAGCTGACCGGCCTGACCGGCCTGAGCGCGGCCACCATCAGCACCATGACCGGCGACCTCCTCACCGAGAAGATCCTCATGGAGGCCGGCCAGGTCGAGAGCGACGGCGGCCGGCCGAGGGTGCTGCTGCGGGTCAATCCCGTGTACGCCTACCTCATCGGCGTCGACGTCGCCGAGACCCACGTCCGGGTCGAGCTCTTCGACCTCGAGATGGCCGAGAAGGCCAGGGTCGACTACACCCTCCGCCCCTCCCACCACGACATCGAGCTGGTCGCGCGGCGCATCCTGGCCGGGATCGACGTGGTTCTGGCCGACGGCCAGGTGGACGCGTCCCAGGTGCTCGGCGTCGGCATCGGGGTGCCCGGCATCGTCGAGCGCGGCGCCCCCGACGCGCTCATCCACGCCAAGACCTTCGGCTGGGACGGCGTCCCGCTGGGCGCGCTGATGCGGGCCGGCACCTCGCTGCCGGTCTTCATCGACAACGGCGCCAAGACCATGGGCCAGGCGGAGTTGTGGTTCGGGGCCGGGCGGGGGGCCGACCACGCGGTGATCGTGCTGATCGGGTCGGGGGTCGGGGCCACCGTGGTGGCCGACGGCCAGGCCGTGCGCGGCACGTCGAACTCGGCCGGCGAGTGGGGCCACACCAAGATCGAGATGAACGGCCGCCCGTGCCGGTGCGGGTCGCGGGGGTGCCTGGAGGCGTACATCGGGGCCGAAGGGCTGCTGGCCAGGGCCGGGGTGCCGGTCCAGACGACCGACTGGCCGTCGGCGCTGGGCCGGGTGCTGCACGACGGCGGTCCGGTCGTCGACGAGACGGTCACCTACCTGGGGACCGGCCTGGCGAACCTGATCAACATGCTGAACCCGGAGCGCATCCTGATCGGCGGCTGGGCCGGCCTGATGATCGGCGAACGCCACCTCGACCAGATCCGCGTCGTGGTGGGGGAGAACTCTCTTACCCAGCCCTACAACGCGACCTCGATCGTGCTGGGAGAACTGGGGCCCGACGCGGTCGCGATGGGCGCGGCGACGCTGGTGCTGGAGGAGTTCCTCGACACGAGCGCTCCACTGCGGCTGCACGCCGCCAGTTGATGCTTATGTCAAAGGGTTGAACTAAGGTTCCGGCCAGATCATCAGGAGGACGACCTGCGGGGTCCGCCTCCGCTCGTCGGGCTTGGCGTAGTGGAACCTGATCCGGTGGCGGCCCGGCCGCAACCCCGGCACCGTGAGGCCCTCGGCGGCCGACATCGTGTCGCCCAGCACCATGCGGCCCGTGGGGCTGGTGTAGCCGACCTCGACGACGCGGTCCCAGCCCGTCGGCTCCTTCGGGGGCCGCTTCGTGTAGACCTCGACCTGGACGCAGTTCTCGAAGTCGGAGTGGGTGTTCAGCACCAGGTGGCCCCGGCTGGTCGCGATGCCCGTGTCGAGCGACCGCTCGACGAGGCCGTCTTCGTAGTAGTCGCCCTCGAGTGACTCGATCACGCCGTAGTCGGGCCAGATCACGTCGCGCACCACGTGGCGGGCTCTGATCTTCGGCTGATGGCGGCGGCCGTCGCAGAAGATCCGGTTCGCGGCGTCGGCGGCCGCGCCGGAGGCCACCTGGGCCGCCTTCACCGCCTCGACCTGGCGCCGGGCCGCCGGGCAGATCGGGGCCAGGTCGTGGACGGAGAACTCCTCGACCGGGTATCGCGCGCAGGCCGCCCGGCCGTGGGCCAGCACGTCGCGGTCGGCGATCCCGGTGAAGCGGTTCTCCCGGCGCATCTCGCACAGGAACACCTCGGCGGGCGTCCAGGCGGACTCCTGGAACTCGTCGCAGGTCACGCGCTCGGCCCCGGCCTGGCTCAGGTCGGTCTGGACAACGGCCAGGACCAGGGTGACGGCGGCCAGCCCGGCGAGGATCCGGCCGGCCGTGCGCGCCTCGCCGCGCGCTGGGCGGGCCGCCAGCAGCATCAGCAGGCTGGTCGCGACCGCCGAGGGGCCACTGGGGACGATGATCATCCACATGCCCTCCGGGCCGCCCCACACCCCGAGGCAGTGGGGGGCGGCGACCAGGTCGTACAGGGCGAAGGCGGGGGTGTAGCCCCCGGTCACCAGCACGGCCAGGGCCAGCGCCCGGACGCTCGCGCGGCCCAGCCGCCGGCGCCCGCCCATCGTGGCCACGACCAGGACGATCACCGAGATCACGACGGCGATGGGGGCCTGGTGGGTGAGCAGGGAGGTGAACACGGTGTCGGGGAACCCGGAGCCGGCGACGCCGGACCAGATCGCCGCCGACACCGCGTGGGTGAGGTCGTTGCCCGGGCAGGGCTCCATCGGGCCGATGTGGGCGAACGAGTACACCTCGTCGCGGGCCAGGATCAGGTAGACGAGCTCACCGACCGAGACGACGAAGGCCAGCGTGAGGTAGATCCATGAGCTCCGGGACACGAGCGCACACCCTAACCAAACAGGTCATCCGGCCTGATCGACGGCGTGGGCGGCAACCCTAGCGAGGGCGTCCGATGGAGTGGTATAAAACCATCCTGTTACATAACTGAAAGGTTATTCGAGCATGCTGGACGCCACGTTCGCCGCCCTGGCCGATCCCACTCGCCGGGCGATCCTGGCCCGGCTCGCGCAGGGCGAGGCCACGGTGGGCGAGCTGGCCGCCCCGTTCGCGATGAGCCAGCCGGCCGTATCCAAGCACCTCAAGGTGCTGGAGAAGGCGGGTCTGATCACCCGGGGGCGAGACGCCCAGCGCCGCCCCTGCCGCCTGGCCGCCGAGCCGCTGCGGGAGGCGACCGAATGGCTGGCCGGGTACCGCGACTACTGGGAGGAGAGCTTCCAGCGGCTCGACGTGCTGCTGCGGGAGGGCGAGTGACCGAGGTCGTCGCGCGGGGCGACCGGGAGATCGTCGTCACCCGCCGGTTCGCCGCGCCGCGTGAGCGGGTGTTCGCCGCGCTGACCGTGCCCGAGCTGCTCGTGCGGTGGTACGGGGCGAAGGGGTGGCGGCTGGTGGAGTGCTCGTTCGAGGCGGCGGCCGGGGGCGCCTACGTGTTCGTCTCCGAAGGACCGGGCGGGGCGCGCATGACGCAGCGCGGGGAGGTGCGGGCCGTCGAGCCGCCCGCGTCGATCACGCTCAGCGAGGTCTTCGACGAGCAGTCGTATCCCGGGGTCACCCTGATCACCCACGACCTGGCCGAGGAGGGGCCCGCGACCCTGCTCACCACCACGATCCGCTACGCCACCCCCGACGGGCGGGCGACCGCGCTGCGGTACCCGATGGCCAGGGGGATGGCCGAGTCGTACACGAGATTCGATCTGCTGTTGGAAGGACAGGCATGAACTGGACCCTCGAAGTGGTCGTCGTGCCCGTGTCGGACGTCGACCGGGCCAAGGCCTTCTACGCCGACCGGCTGGGCTTCGCCGTCGACCACGACACCGCGTTCGGCGACGACGTCAGGATCGTGCAGCTGACCCCGCCGGGGTCAGGGTGCTCGATCGTGATCGGGAAGGGGGCGGTGCCGCAGATGCCGCCGGGGTCGCTCAAGGGGCTCCAGCTCGTGGTGCCGGACATCCGGAAGGCGCACGCGCTGCTCGTGGAGCGGGGGGTCGCGGTGAGCGACGTCCAGAAGATCGGGGAGAACCCCCATGAGGTGCCCGATCCCCTCGACAACGTCGGGTTCGTGTTCTTCGACGACCCCGACGGGAACGGGTGGGCGGTGCAGCAGATCTCCTCGCGCGGCTGACCGCCCACGGTTCTCAGTCGGTCGCCAGGATCATGTCGGACGCCTTCACGTAGGCCGTGACCCGGCTGCCGACGCCCAGGCCGAGCTCCTCGGCCGCCTCGGTGGTGATCGACGCGACCAGCCGCAGGCCGCCCGCCGACAGTTCGACGTTGGCGGTGGCCTCGCCCCGCGTGAGCCCGGTGACCTCGGCCGGGATCGCGTTCCGTGCACTCAGTTTCATGATCGTCCTTTGCCCGGGCTTACGGTCGCGGAATCACCGGGTCCGTAGAGTGGGAACCGGACGAAAGGGGTAAGTCATGCGCCTTGACGGCACGGTCGCCCTGGTCACAGGGGCGTCGAGCGGAATCGGGGAGGCCGCCGCGGTGGCGCTCGCCCACCAGGGCGCCGCGGTCGCGGTGGTCGCCCGGCGGCGAGAACGCCTGGAGGAACTGGCCGCCCGGATCGGCAAGGACGGTGGCCGGGTCCTGGTGATCGAGGCCGACGTGACCGACGAGGCGCAGGCCCGCGCGGCCGTCGAACGCACCGCCGTCGAGCTCGGCCGCATCGACACCCTGGTCAACAACGCCGGCGTCATGCTCCTCGGGCCCGCCCAGCACGCGCCGATCGCCGAATGGCAGCGCATGGTCGAGGTCAACGTGCTGGGCCTGCTCTACTGCGCGCACGCCGCGCTGCCGCACCTGATCAGGGCCGCCGACGACGGCCCCCGCTACGTCGCCGACATGGTCAACGTCTCGTCGGTCGCCGGGCGCATCGCCCGCAGCGGCAGCGGCGTCTACAACCTCACCAAACACGGCGTCGGCGCGTTCAGCGAGTCCCTGCGGCAGGAGGTCACCAGGAAGCACGTGCGGATCTCGCTGATCGAGCCGGGCGCGGTCGAGACCGAGCTCGCCGGGCACAACCGGCCCGAGGTGCTGGAGGGCATCCGGAGCACCTTCGGCGACGTCGAGCGCATGCAGCCCGAGGACATCGCCGACGCGATCGCCTACGTCGTCACCCGGCCCCGGCACGTCGCGATCAACGAGGTGCTCATCCGGCCGACGGAGCAGGAACGGTAAGCCAGGAACGGCAAGCCAGGGAGGGCGAGATGCCGAAAGCCTACGTGTACCGGGAATACGGCGGCCCCGAGGTCGAGGAGTTCGCCGACCTGCCGAAACCGACCGCGGGTCCCGGCCAGGTGGTCGTCAAGGTCAGGGCCGCCGGGGTCAACCCGGCCGACTGGAAACGCCGCACCGGCTGGCGCCGGCCGGGCGTCACGCCCGACCACTTCCCCGCCGTCTTCGGCAACGAGGTCGCCGGGGTCATCGCCGAGATCGGCCCCGGCGTCACCGGCCTCAAGCCGGGAGAGGCCGTCTTCGGCAGCCCGCTGAAAGGCGGTTACGCCGAGTACGCCCTCCTCCCGGCGTCCGGCCTGGCCCGCAAGCCCGACGTGGTCTCGTTCGAGGACGCCGCCACCCTGCCGGTCGCCGCCGCCACGGCCTACGACGGCCTGCGCCAGCTCGGCCTGCCGGCCGGGGGCACCCTGCTGATCACCGGCGTCGGCGGGGGCGTCGGCACGGCCGCCGCGCAGATCGCCCGGCACGCCGGGGTGCGCGTGGTCGGCACCGCCGACCCGGCCAAACGGGAGTTCGTCGAGTCGCTGGGGGCGGCCTACGTGGAACCGGGCCCCGGCGTCGCCGAGCGGGTGCGCGCGGCGGCCCCGCAGGGCGTCGACGGGATCTACGACCTGGTCGGCGGCGACGCGCTGCGCGAGGTCGCGCCGCTGCTCGACGACCACTCGAAGCTGATCTCCGCCGGAGACCAGAGTACGGCCGAGGACCTCGGCGGCGGGCCGGTCGCGCGGGCCCGCACCAAGGAGGTGCTGGGCGCGGTCGCCGACCTGGTGGCCGAGGGCGTGCTCGACCCCCACGTGACCGCGACCTACCCGCTCGACCAGGCCGACCGGGCGCTGAGGGAGGTCGAGAACGGACACGCGCGAGGCAAGATCGTCATCACCGCGTGAGCGGTTCGCGGCGGCCCGGGTGGCCCGGCTGGCCACCTCGGGCCCGCACGTCGTGCCGGTGACGTTCGCCCTGGAGGGCGAGGTGATCGTGACGGCGGTCGACCACAAGCCGAAGTCGACGCGGCGGCTGCGCCGATTGGAGAACATCGCGGCCGATCCCCGGGTGAGCGTGCTCGTCGACCACTACGACGAGGAGTGGGAGCGGTTGTGGTGGGTGCGGGCCGACGGGACCGCCCGGGTCGTCGAGGAATGGCCGGTCGATTCGTTGACGGCAAAATATCCGCAATATCGAGAAATTCCGCCTGACGGGCCATTCATCGTGATTGACGTACATCTATGGCGGCATTGGGCGGCGCTGCCAGACTAGGCGCATGCCGTTATGGGGGAGACGCCTGCTGGTCGCGCTGGCGATCTGGGTGGCCACGCTCGTGTCCAGCATGTGGGTCCTGGCGGAAGACGACATCGGCAGCCTCGTGCCGGCCATCGCGGCTCCCGTCACGCTGGGGCTGATCCTCGGCTGGCTGGCACGACTGCCCTGGTGGTTGCCCGTCGGCCTGCTCGCGTTCCCCGGCGCCTACTTCCTGCTGGTCACCGCGCTGGAATGGAATCTGCTGCTCGACCACGACGTGGGGTGGCCGGTCATCATGGCGTATCCGGCGCTGGGTTTCCTGATCGTCTCCTGGTTCTTCTCCCCCGGGCTCCCGTGGCCGAAGATCGGCCTGGGCGTGCTCCTGATCGCGGGTTTCGCCGTGACGGGCCCGTTGGGGGAGCTCAAATCCGACCGCGAGTTCGAGGACATGATCGCCGCGGCCGAAGTCCCGCTGGTCGCGCCGGTCATCTCCGGGCACGAGCTGGTCTCGTCGAGCAGTATCCCGGGCTACGGGGAGATCGCGCTGACCTACGCGTCGCCCGACGGCAGGACGCGGGTCGAGGCCTCCCTCCACTCCGGGGCCAGCGATCCCGAGGAGATGTGCCTCGACCCGGTCTTCTGGTATCCGAACGACGCGGCCGCCGGCTGCCGCCAGGCCGCGCCGGGGGTGTGGGTCAGGTCCTCGGCCGGCTACACCGTGGCGACCGGCCGGGCGGGCGGCGTGACGATTCAGATGAGCGCCCGCGACGTGCCCGAAGCCGTTCTGGTGGGCGGCTTCGCGCGGACCCGGACGCTGACGGCGGAGGAACTGGTCGCGGTCAGGGACGTCTGAAGGCCGCTCGCAGGTTCCGGGCCACGTGCTCCCTGGCCTCGCCGGCGGCGTCGAAGAAGCCCGGGTAGGTGACGAACCCGTGCAGCGCGCCCGCGTAGTCGTGGTGGTCGACCGCCACCCCGGCGTCGGCCAGCGCCTTCGCGTAGGCCCGTCCCTCGTCGCGCAGCACGTCGTACTCGGCGGTGATGACGGTCGCCGGGGCCAGGCCCGACTTGTCCTCCAGATGAAGGGGGGACAGGCGCGGGTCGCGGGGGTCGGCGTGGGGGGCGTACTTGCGGACGACCCAGGCCATGTCGGTCACGCTGAGGCCGAAGCCGTGGGCGAACTCGGTGTAGCTGGGGGTGTCCATGGCCACGTCGACAACCGGGTAGATCAGGGCCTGGTGGACGAGCGGCAACCCGGAGTCGCGGGCCAGCCAGGCGGTCACGGCGGCCAGGTTGCCTCCGGCGCTGTCGCCCGCGACCGCGACCTGTCCGGGCACGGCGTCGTAGAAGGCGGGGCGGTCGAAGACGTCGCGGAGCACCGCCCAGGCGTCGTCGACGGCGGCCGGGAAGGCGTGCTCGGGGGCCAGCCGGTAGTCGGCCATCACGACCACCGCTCCGCTGCGAACGGCCAGGTCACGGCCGAGGGGGTCGAGCTGGGGGAGGGTACCGTAGACCCAGCCGCCGCCGTGCAGGTAGACCACGACGGGAAGCGGTCCTCCGCCGGTGGGGCGATAGATCCGTACGGGCACGCCCGCGGCCGTGGCGTCGACGGCGGAGAAGACCTCGACGGGGGCTCCGCGCTCGACGCTCTTGTTGTCGAGCTGACGCAGGACGGCGACCTCGTCGTCGGTGAGCGCGTCGAGGTCGGCGCCGGCGACGGGCGGGAAACGGTCGAGGAAGAATTGGGACTGCGGGTGCAGCGGCATGCGCGAGAACATACTCGACTTCGAGGGACGAATCTGCTCTGACGGTGAGCAATCGTCCAGACACCAAGAGGTCATCCACGGCAGGTAAGCGGACCCTAACGAACGACCTGATCACAAGTGAACTTCGGTGGGTCCCCCTGAAGAAGAACTGTGAGAGACTCCAGCATTGCGGGGCGGTAGCTCAGCCGGTCAGAGCATCGGACTCATAATCCGTGGGTCGTGGGTTCAAGTCCCACCCGCCCTACTCAAAACCCCAGGCCAACCCGCCGATGCGCGGACGGCCCTCCACAGGATATCCGGTGATCAAGGCAAGATGATCATTGGACCGTGCCGGAGAGCGGCCCGGTGGCACACCGGGCCGTCTCCACGCCCGATCAGAGGCCCGATTCGGCCGTCAGCAGAGTCGTGTCCCCTTCGGTGAGCACCAGCCGGGCTTGTCCGCCCGGATCGACCGTCCCGCCCAGCCGCACCGCGGTGTCGGCCGAGCCCGTGAACGTTTCAGAGTCGAGGGTCGCGCCCGTCGCCGCGTCGACCAGCGTCGCCCGCAGGCGCTTGCCGATCGCCGTGGCGAACAGGCGGCCGGTGACCGCGCCCGACGGGTCGACCTTGACCTCGGCCGCGCCGTGGGCGTTGGCGTTGGTGACGCCGCCCAGATCCATGGTGGGCAGGTAGGTCTCCGTCCACGACAGGGTCTCGCCGGCCTTCAGGACGGCCGGGGTGAAGAACTTCGGCGACGCGCCCGCCCACAGTTCGATGTACGGGCGGGCCGAGTTGCCCTTGCTGTAGACGTTGGTGTCGAAGGAGTTGTTCTGGCCCCACTCCCAGAACTTCATGCCCGGCGTCTTCTTGTTGTCGCCGACCCTGATGACGCCCTCGTTGTTCTCGTGGTTGATCACGCCCCACCAGTCGCCCTGCGGCAGGGTGGCGAGGTCCTGGCCGTAGGCGATGCCGTCGCGGGTCCAGTTGGACATCTGGTTGAGCCGGTCGAGCTTGAGCAGGCCCGACCCGGCCGGTCCGGCCGGTTCCTCGACGCTCTCCATCCACCGGTAGCCGGGGTCGCGGTAGATCGTCTTGACGGGGGAGACGACCGACATGGTCGGCGATCCCTCGTGGGAGGGCGCGCCGGGGGCCAGGGTGGTGCAGGTCCAGTATTCGAAGCGCCGGTCCTCGGCGCCCGGGTTCTCGATGCTGACGGTCATGTCGAGGGTCGGCTTCCTGGCGTCGATCGTGTAGGTGACCGAGGTCTTCAGGCCGGTCGCGCCGTAGACGTACCGGCTGGGTTTGAACGGGTAGTCGACGTCGTCGGTCTTGGTGACGGTCAGCGCGAAGCGGCCGTTCTCCTGCTTGATCGAGTAGTCCCACGGGACGTTCCAGAACTTGCCGTGCTCGGCCTCGGTGAGCGTGGGGAACACGCCGCCCCAGACCATCAGCCAGTTCTGGTAGAAGGGCGAGTTGCCGGGGGTGCCGGGGGCGGCGCTGGAGAAGCCGTAGGGGGTGCCGACCGGGTTGGTGTAGAAGAGGTCGTGGCCGGTGGGCTTGTAGATCATCGAGACCAGGCGGCCGCCGTACTCCGGGGCGAAGACGGCCTTCAGGTACTTGGTGTCGACCTCGACGGTCTTGATCGTCTGGCCGGTGACCTTGTCGGCCACGCCGTCGCGGCGGACCGAGACGCCGTCGGCGCTGACCGTGTGGTCGTAGCGCTGGAAGACCGTGGTGGCGCGGGTGTTCACCTTCAGGTGGTCGGGGCCGTGGGGGGTGAAGCCGGGGGCGGCGGGTCTCGGGTGGCGGGGGGCCTGCACGGGCACGGTGGCGGTGCCGGTGCTGACCGTGCCGGTGACGTCCTTCAGCGCGCCCTCGACGAGGGCGACGGTGCCGCGCGCGCCGGGCTTGAGGGGGTCGTCGAGCTTGACGACCAGGGTCGAGGCGTCGGGGAAGTAGGCGGCGTCGTCGCGCAGCGTCTCCCGCAGGCCGGTGAACCGCAGCAGGGCGCGGACCTGGGCGGCGGTCACGTTCGTGCCGCTCACGCCGGTCCGGGTCTCCTTGACGGGCAGGGTTCCGGCGGTCGCGATCCGGCGGCTGAACCGGATCGTGATCCGGTCGCCGGTGTCGGCGACCTCGACCCCGGTGATCTTCGGGGCGGCGTAGGCTCCGCCGCCCGCCGTCACGTCGGCGGCGACCTTGGTGGCGGCCGCTCCCGCGTTGGTGGTCAGGCGCAGCGCCGGGGCCAGCGCGAGCCGGGACGGGCCGGTCAGGTCGGCGCCGAAGTAGAGGCGGTGGACACGCTGGGCGGTGCCGGGGACGCTCTCGACGTACACGGGCCTGGAAACGGTGTCGCCACTGGTCAGCGTGATGTCCGCGCCCGTGTAGGCGCCGGCGGGCAGGCCCGACCAGAGGGTGTCGGCGAAGGCGACCTCGATCGTGCGCGAGTCGAGCTGTTTCGCCGAGGCGATCCGGGCGAACGCGGCGTCGGCGGCGGTGCCGGTGAACGCGACCGGTCTGGTCGAGGTGCCGGGCAGGGCGCGGCCGTCGGCGGAGCGGAAGAACAGGTCGCCGAGCCGGTCGGCGCCGCCGTCGAACCAGAGTTCGTAGCTTTCGGCGTCGAGGGTGACGCCGGGGCCCAGGACCACCCGCAGGGTCCGGTGGCCGGGGGAGTCGACGGGACGCACGGTCGTGCCGGTGATCTGGGAGACGGGGCGGCCGTCGAGCGCGCCGCCGCTGATCCTGACGAACTGCCCGGCGTACGCCGGGTTCGCCGCCGTGAACTGGAGGAGGTCGGGCCCGAGGGTGGTGCTGAAGGTGATGTCGATCGAGCGGTCGTCGACCGCGGTGATCCCGCTGACCCGCAGCGGCGCGTGCTGCGGCGCCGCCAACGCGGGCGCGGGGAGCGCCACGAGCGTGGCTCCCACGGAGGTCATCGCCAGGGCCAGGGCTAAGAGGGCGCGGTTCGGCACGGGGATCCTCTCCGAGTGTTCCGTCTGGCGGAACGCTGGCTTGCGTGATGGAATGGTTGAGACGCTAAGTTGAAGGGATCAACCTGTCAATGGACCCCAAATCGGGTAATGCGGTCACCAAGGCAGTGAAAGTGCTGGAAGCGGCGGTCGCCGGACCGGGTCCGCGCCGGTTCGCCGAGATCTGCGCCGACGCGGGGCTGCCGAAGGCGAGCGTGCACCGCATCCTGTCGACGCTGGTGGAGCTCGGCTTCGTGGCCGGCGAGGGCGGCGGCTCCTACCGGGCCGGGATCCGGATGCTGGCGCTGGCCGAGGAGGTCAAGGCCGCCGGGGCCGACGGGGTCGGCGAGGTGCTGACCCGGCTCTGCGGGGAGGTCCGGCAGACCGTGCACTTCGCCCTGCGCAGCGGCGACCACGCGGTCTACGTGCACAAGGCCGAGGGCGACCGGCCCTACCGGATGGCCTCGCGGGTGGGCATGCGGCTGCCGCTCCACTCGACGGCGATCGGCAAGTGCGTGCTCGCGCACCTGCCCCCGGGCGAACTCGCCGACGTGCTGGCCGCCGCCGGGCTGTCCGCCCGGACTCCCGCCACCTTCGTGTCGGCCGACCTGCTGGCGGTCGAACTGGCCGGGATCCGCGACCGAGGGTACGCCGTCGACGACGAGGAGAACGAGACGGCGATCAGGTGCATCGGGGCGCCGGTCTTCGACCGGGCCGGGCAGGTGGTGGGCGGGGTCAGCGTCTCCACGGTCGCGCCGCTGCTGCCGCGCGAGGAGCTGCTCGCCTTCGTCCCGGCCCTGCGGGCGGCCGCCTCGGCCGTGACCCGCCTGCTGCACTAGGCGCGTCAGCCCAGGTGGGCGACGATCTTCGGGCGCAGCACCATGGCCGTCAGGGCCGCCGCGGCGGTCGTGCCCGCCACCGCCAGGATCGCCGGCGTGGTGATCTCCAGGCCCGCCGACGCCACGATGACCGCCGCCGTCGCCGTCAGGCTCAGCACCGTCGTCGTCAGCAGCAGGCTAGTGGTGGTCGCCGTCTGCCTGCCCGTGTACGCCGTCAGCGCCGCCCCCATCACCAGCAGCGAGCCCACCACGCCGAGCACCGGCGGCAGGGTCTCGGCCGTCACGTCGCCGCCGGCCAGCATCTCCGTGTGGGTCACGACGTCGTAGTCGCTGCCCAGGGAGGTCTGCAGGCGGTCGCGCAGCTCGCCGGGGTCGACGTCGGAGGCGGCCCGGACGTGCACCGCCTCGGTCTCCAGCGACCCGACCAGGTCGGCCGCCGACATCGGCAGCACGCCCAGGGTGCCCCGCACGTCGAAGGTCGGGTTGCCCCGGGAGGCGGTCACGCCGGTGATCTCGAAGGCGCGGTCGGCCCCGTTCCCGTGCACGGTGATCGTGTCGCCGAGTTCCAGATGCAGCTGGTCGGCGGTGCGCTTGTCGAGGACCGCGTCGGAGGCGCTGCGCGGGGCCTCGCCCTCCATGCCCGACGACGACAGCAGCGCCATGTCGAGGGCGACCGCCTCCAGCGGGACCAGGGTGCCGAACCCGACCAGGCCGACCTCGCCGCCCTGGACGGGGACGGCCTCGGCGACGCCGGGCACCGCGCGGATCTGGGGGACGGCCGTCGCGGGCAGGGACGGGATGGTGCCGAGCCCCGGATAGCCTGCGGGGAGGACGGCCGCGTCAAAGGGGGATTCGTCGCCCGACAGGCACCGGGCGAGGTGCCAGCCGGCGCCGGAGAGGTGGAGCCCCGTGCCGATCAGGAGCAGACCGGCGAGTGCTGCGACGATGCAGCCCGCCAGCGTCCTGAGAGCGCGGCTGGTGCCCGGCATTGACGTCCCCCATACGAGTTATCCGAAAAGGTCTCAAAATGGTCAACACCGCCGGGCCGCAAATAAAGCCCGACGGTGCTGAATTGGCCGAAAGCTTTACTTTCTACGGGCGGGTGTAGGTCAACGAGAAGGAGCCCGAGCCGCTGTAGGCGTGGACGCGGTAGCGGTAGGTGCCCGCACTCCCGGTGTAGGTGACGGACTCGTCGGGGCCGGAGCTGGTGCCGCTGGCCACGGTGGTCCAGGTCGAGCCGCTCAGGCGCTGGAGGTAGAGGTCGAAGTCGGTGCCGTTCGGGCCGTCGAGGCAGACGGTGTGGGTGCCGGCGTTGGCGGTGAACTGGCTGCTGTTGCCGTACTGGCCGCTGCTCAGCGAGCCCGTGAGGGTGCCGCCGTTGCAGGTGCCGCCCCCGCCGCCGCCCGTGGTGGTCAGGGTCAGGCCGTAGGCCGAGAGGATCTCGTTGACCGGCTGGAAGTAGGTCGTGCCGCCGACGGAGCAGTTGCCGCTGCCGCCGGAGGTGACGCCCTGCGCCTGGGTGCCGGAGATCCACGAGCCGCCCGAGTCGCCGGGCTCGGCGCAGACGTTGGTGCGGGTCACGCCCGAGACGGTGCCCTGCGAGTAGGTGACCGACGTGCCGATCTGCTGGACGGTGCCGCAGTGCCAGCCGGTGGTGGAGCCGGAACGGCAGATCGAGCCGCCGACGACCTGCGCCGTCGAGCCCGACACGGTGGCCGAGGTGCCGGCCACGGTCGGCGTCGGAGTCCAGTTGGCGTTCACCGCGACCCAGGCGTAGTCGTTGCCGGGGAACGAGGAGCCCTGGAAGGTGCCCTGCGCGACCCGGTTGTAGCCCTGGGTGGAGGCGCCGACGTTGCCGCAGTGCCCGGCGGTCACGAAGCCGGGGGTGCTGCCGCGGGTGATCGAGAAGCCGATGGAGCAGCGGCCCGAGTTGTTGATGTAGTAGGCGTCGCCGCCGCGCAGGTTGTAGTAGGTCTGCGGCACCTCGGTGCTGGCGACGTACGTCACGGCCGCCTTGTCGACTCCGGCGGCGGCCACGAACGCCTCGGCGGCGGCCTGGTCGCGGGTCTCGACGACGACCGAGTTCGACTTCACGTCGACGTAGTAGACGGGCACGGTCTGCGGGGCCGCGGCGGCGTCGAGCTTGTCTTTGAGCGCGGTCAGGTCGCCCAACGACCGGGTGACGAGCTGGGCCTTGGCGCCGCCGGCCTGGATGGCGGCGATCTTGGAGGCGTCGGAGGTGGCGACCGTCAGCGAGTTCGCGGTGTCGCCGCTGAGCCACGAGCCGCCGAAGGCGGCGCCGAGGTCGGTGCGGACCTTGCCTTCGAGCTTGCCGAGCCGGGCCTCGTTGACGAGACGGAGCTGGGCCTGCTCGGCGGAGAGGTTGAGGTCGCGCTGGAGGGCGTCCAACATCGACGGTGCCGGTTTCGCCGGCGCCGCGACGGCGGCCGGGGCGGAGGACAGGACGAGGGCGACGCCCATGGTGAGGGCGCTCGCCGCGCTCAGGATGTGCCTGCTGCGCATCGATTCTCCTTGGGGGCTGGGAGTGCCCTGAACGTAAACTGCGGGCACACCCCCAGAGGAGCCGTCGTTTGCCCCCTATCACCGTGTTATGACCCGGTCACGGCATGGTGCCGTATCCCGGGTTCCGGGCCAGCCAGTTCGAATACGACGTGCTCTGCCTGACCGCGTCCAGGTGGGAGAACTTGGCGTGGCTGACCACGGCCGGCGCCGAGAGCGCGGCCGGGGTCTCCGGATGCCAGCCGAGCAGCTGCCGCCAGCGCAGCGGCGCCCCGCGCAGGGGTAAGGCCACCATGCCCTCGCTCCGGCGGAAGGTGGCCTGGCACAACGCCACGGCGCGGCCGACCCGCACCAGGTGGACGCAGGTCGCGACGTCGGTCTCGTAGATCGCCTCCGGGGCGAAGCCCGCCCGCGACGCGGCCACGGCGAAGCACTCGCCGAAGCAGCCGTCGCCGGGGGTGACCGCCCACTGCTCCCTGGCGAAGTCGCCGAGCTCGACCTCCCGTTCCCCGGCCAGCGGATGCGACTCGGCGACCAGCACGAACACCGGGTCGTTGGCGACCAGCGCCCACGACAGCGCCTCGTCGCCGGGCGGCCGGGAGTCGCCGCAGACGCCGAAGAGCACGAAGTCGAGCCGGCCGAGCATCACCTTGGTGGCCAGTTCCCCGGTCGACCACGAGGTGGCGGTGGTGATCACCGCGCCGGGCTCGGCGGCGGCCAGCCGGTCGACCAGGCCGCCCAGGATCGGCCCGTTCGCGGCGCCGATCCGGTAGCGGCGGCCGTCGGGTTCGCCGTTGGCGAGCCGGGCGGCCTCCTCCTGCAGTTGCTGCACGGCGGGCAGCAGCACCTGCGCGCGGGCGAGCACCAGCTCCCCGAGCGCGGTCGGGCGGGAACCGGTGTGGTCGCGCTCGAACAGGCTGCCTCCGAGTGCCCGTTCGATCCGCTTCAGCTGTGCGGTGAGCGCGGGCTGGGCGAGCCCGAGCGCACTGGCCGCCTTGGTGACGCTGCCGGTCTCGGCGACCATACGCACGATTCTCAAGTGGCGGAGCTCCAGGTCCATAACGCGAAGGTATGACCCTCGAATAACTCCAGCAATGATGATTTGTCACACATTCTGACTAGTCATGTCGGAAAAGGTCCATCAAGACTCCTCCGCCGCCGTTAGCCCTCGGCAACGCGCAGGGTAGGCCTCCCCAGACGAACGGGGGACATGAGTGAGGACCTTTCTCGCGCTGGCGCTGGTTGTCGGCATGGCCGCCTGCGCCGCCGAGAAGCCCAGGGCGACGGGTCCCGCCGAGATCATCGCGCGAGGGTTCAAGATCGGGCTGATGCTCCCCGACCTGACGACGCCCCGGTGGGAGAAGTTCGACCGTCCGTACATCACCTCGTCGGTCGCCCAGCTCTGCCCCAACTGCGAGATCGTCCCGGTCAACGCCGAGGGCGACCCCGTCGCGCAGGGCCGCCAGCTCGACCAGCTGACCGCGCAGGGCGTCAAGACCGTCATCCTCACCCCGGTGGACGCCCGCGGCATCCAGCCGTCGGTCGACCGCGCCGCCGCACGGGCGGTCAGGATCGTCTCGTACGACCGCCTCGCCGAAGGCCCCATCGACGCCTACACCTCCTTCGACAACGTCGAGGTGGGCCGCCTCCAGGGCCAGGCCCTGGTCGACGCCATCAGGGCGCGCGGCCGCAGGGGCCAGATCATCATGCTCAACGGCCCCGTCACCGACCCCAACTCCGCCGAGTTCAGGGCCGGCGCCCACGCTGCCCTCGACGGGCGGGTCCGCATCGGCGCCGAGTACGACACCCCCGGCTGGAGCGCCGAGGAGGCCGAACGCGAGTCGGAGATGGCCATGGACCGCCTCGGCCTCGACAGCATCGTCGGCGTGTACGCCGCCAACGACGGCCTCGCCGGCGGCGCCGCGGGCTCGATCCGCGACTCGGGCCTGCCCCCCGACACCCCGCTGACCGGCATGGACGCCGACCTGGACGCCATCCACCGCATCATGCTCGGCACCCAGACCATGACCATCTACAAGCCGATCCAGCCCGAGGCGCAGAACGCCGCGCAACTGGCCGTCGACCTCGGCGCCGGACGGCCGATCCGGGGCACCAGCACGGTGAACAACGACACCGAGGCGGACATCCCCGCCATGATCACCAAGGCGATCGTGGTCACCCGGTCGACCATCAAGGACACCGTCGTCAAGGACGGCTTCTGGACCGCCAACGAGGTCTGCAACCCCGCCCAGATGCGGCCGATGTGCCTGGAGCTAGGCATCGCCTGAGTTCTCGTCGGACGGGTCGGGCACGTCCTTGGGCCGCAGCCGCTCCCACAGCAGGAACACCCCCGCCAGCACCAGCATGCCGATCCCGGTCCACAGGTTGATGCGCACCCCCTCGGCCTTCGCGATCTCCTCGGCCCCGTCGAGGAGGCCGGCCACGACCAGGATCACGCCGTAGACGGCGAACAGGCCGCCCAGGATGCGGCGGATGTCGAACAACATCGGGTGTCCCCCTTACAGGAAAGGCAGGTAGAAGGCGGCGGCCAGGACCAGCGCGCCGGAGCCGAGCACCACGGGCGAGCGGTACCACGCCTTGTCCCCGGCGATGGAGTCGTCCTTGAGGTCGACGTCGGTCAGGCCGTACACCAGACCCCGCAGCTCCTCCTCCGGCTTCGGCGTGGTCACCAGCGTGATCGCGACCGACACGATCGCGTCGACCAGGAAGGCCGCCCCCGCCGCGACGAACGACGCGTTCAGGTCGGTGCCCAGGTCGATCAGCTCGGCCCGGTAGGGGATGTAGACCGCGAACGCCGCCAGGGTGCCCGCGATGATGCCCCAGAAGCCGGCCCACGGCGTCATCCGCTTCCAGAACAGGCCGATGATGAACGTCGCGAACAGGGGCGCGTTGAAGAACGCGAACAGCGCCTGCAGGTAGTTCATGATGTTGGAGAACCCGGCCGCGATGAACGCGGTCCCGATGCCCGCCACCACACCGCCGATGGTGGCGACGCGGCCCAGGCGTACATAGAACTCGTCGGGCTTGTCGCCGTTCACGTGGCCTTTCCAGATGTCGTACGTGAACACGGTGTTGAAGCCCGAGATGTTGGCCGCCATGCCGGCCATGAACGACGCGAGCAGACCGGTCACCGCGACGCCGAGCACGCCGTTGGGCAGGAACTCGTTCATCAGCAGCGGGATCGCGTAGTTGTACGCCGGCCCGCCGTCCTTGCCGAGGTCGGAGAACAGCACGAGCGCGACCAGCCCCGGGATCACCGTGACCACCGGGATCAGCAGCTTCGGATACGCCGCCACGATCGGCGTCAGCCGCGCCGCGTTGGTGTTCCGCGCCGACAACCCGCGCTGCACCTCGGCGAAGTTGGTCGTCCAGTAGCCGAACGACAACACGAACCCGAGGCCGAACACGATCCCGATCCAGCTCGCCCCCAGCGGATTGTCCGTGGACGCGGTCGTCGACCACGTGTGCAGCCCGCCGTCGCCGAGCACGCTCTCGCGCACCTTCTGGCCGAGCCCCTCGAACCCGCCGACCCGGATCAGCCCCAGCACCACCACGGGCACCAGCCCCGCGATGATCACGAAGAACTGCATCACCTCGTTGTAGATCGCCGACGACAACCCGCCCAGCGTGATGTACGCCAGCACGATCGCCGCCGACACGATCACCGACAACCACAGGGGCCAGCCGAGCAGCGCCTCCATCACCAGGGCCAGCGCGTAGAGGTTGATCCCCGCGATCAGCACCTGCGCGACCGCGAACGCGATGGCGTTGAACAGCTGGGTCGCCGGATTGAACCTCCTTCGAAGGAATTCCGGGACGCTGTGCACCTTCGACCGGTAGTAGAACGGCATCATCACGATGCCGAGGAACACCATGGCCGGAACAGCGCCGATCCAGTAGTAGTGCACGGTCATGAGGCCGTACTGGGCTCCGTTGGCGGCCATGCCAAGGATCTCGATCGCCCCGAGGTTGGCGGAGACGAACGCGAGACCCGTGATCCACGCGGGCAGGGCACGCCCGGCGAGGAAGAAGTCGCTGGAGGAGCGGATGGCGCGGCGGGCGGCGAAACCGATGCCCACCACGACGGCGAAGTAGAGCGCCAGGATCAGATAGTCCAGCGCGTTGACATCCAGGCGGAGGTCCTGGGGAGCGAGTGCGAGCACGGACCCCCGCTACCCCCGAACCTCACCGCATCACGTGGGTTCAGTCGAGCAGACCGAGGTACTGGGCCAGCCGCGCCTGGACCTGGGTCAGCAGGTTCTCGTCGAGGGCGCCGGTCCGGTCTTCCAGGACCGACTTCATCAGCGGCTGGACCGCCGGGATCCTGATCCAGCATTTCTTGGTGGCACCGCCCTGACCCCTGGCGAGCTGGATGTCGAAGGCGGTGCGCTGCCTCGTCGAGCCCGAGATCGGGCAGATCAGGACGACTGGCCAGTCGGGGTCACGGTTCGGCCCTCCACCCGTGACGACGACGACCATGCGGCGCTCGTCGTGGACGACACGCTTGTCCTCCGGGAGCAGGCGGACGACCTTGTCGTTCACGAGGTAGACGCCACCGGCCACATAGGGACCCGGCACTTATTCTTCCTCCATGAGGTGGCGGGTCGCCTCGGCACGGTGGTCGGCGAGGTGGGAGATCTCCTCGACCAGATCGTCGACACCGCCGGGCTCGTGGTCGGGCAGGGGGTTGTCGGCCACCCACCGGCGGAGCCGGTCGAGACCTGAACCCAGATCGGGGAGCGGCGCCCCGCCGGCCAGGTCGAGCCGGTGATTGTGCTCGACCGCCATTCTCATGGGGGGCGTCTGGAAGGTGTAGCTCGTCAGCTGGTTCGCCGACCACCGGCCGAATTCGGCCAGGACGCCGTCGATGATCTCGGCGATCCCGTCGTCGACGGCCGTTTCCGGTGTGTCGATCAAGTGGATGACACGTTCGCGGTTTCCGGTGAAGGGATCGACGCTCTCCGCCACGAGGATGACGTGGGCTTCGGAGAGGTCGCGCTCGATCTCGGCGAGGCGGACGCTGTGGGGGCCGTGGTCGCTCCATCGCCACTCGACTCCGGACCCCGGCGGCACACCGCGTTCGAAGGCGCTGAGGTCGGCTAGGTAGAGGAGGTTGGCCAGTTTGCTGTGGTTGACGCGCATGCCGCTGGTGCGGGCCGCCGCGAGCAGGTAGGCGACGGCCGCGGCGGGTCCGCGGAGAGGCGCAGAGGCCGACACGGTGCCCAGTTTAAGGACCGGCTGCGCCATGACCAGTGCCTCCCGCCTGTCACGCCATCGAATGCATGTTCTGTTTTGTCCGGCCGATTGCCGTAACGATACGCTACGGCTCGGTCGCGGGCTGTGTGAATGGCGGTTCAGGTACGTTCGAGTGCCACCACCGGGATCCGGCGGCCGGCCGCCTTCTCGTGTTCGCCGAAGAACGGGAAGTTCTTCTTGATCTCCGACCACACCGCGTCGTACTCCGCGCCCTCCGTGGGCCGGGCCTCGGCGATGTAGACCTGGTCGCCGACCTCGACGGTGACCTCCGGGGTCTTCAGCAGGTTCCGGTACCACTCCGGGTCCTCCGGGGCGCCGGCCGCCGAGGCCATGACCAGCAGGTGGTCGCCCTCGATGACGTACATCATCGGGGTCGTGTGGGGGCGGCCGGTGACGCGGCCGCGGGTGGTGAGGATCAGCAGGGCGCGGCCCTCGAAGGGGCCGCCGCCCTTGTGGGCGCGGAACTCCTCGATCGTCTTGCGGTTGATCTCACGGATGTCGCCGTCGGCGGGGTTGCTCATGCGCCCCATACTTGCCGGAAAAGCGGCTCTCAGTCCCAGATCTCGGCGACCCGCGTGGCGACCGCGGGCGCCTGGGCGAGGCCGGCCTTGAAGGCGGGCGCCCACAGGCCCGGGTCGAGCACGTTGTCGCCGAACACGGCCTTGGCCGCGGCGTCGGGGCCGATCGAGACGGTGCGCGACGCGCCCGTCTTCTCCAGTTCCCGCGCCAACCGCTCGGGCGGGACCATGCCGGTGAGCGGTTCGAGCACGACGACCGCGTCGGCGCCCCTGGCCAGGTCGGCGTTGGTGCCGCTGCGCACGCCGCCGTCCATGTAGCGGGCGCCGTTGATCTCGACCGGCGGGTAGACGCACGGGACGGCGCAACTGGAGGCGACCGCGAGGGCGAGCTCGACGCCCGATTGGCCGGTCCAGACGACGAACTGGCCGGTGGCGGCGTCGACGGCGGTGACCTGGAGGTCGCGGTCGGGCCAGACCTTCACCGGCAGCCGGTCGCCGACCGACTCGATGCGGGCCATGCCGTCGACGACGGGCAGCGCCAGGGCCAGCTCGCCGACCCTCCTGCGCGCCTCCTTCGGCTCGACGTGCGGGTCGAAGAGGATCGCGAACGCCTGCATGACCGGGGCCATGTCGACCACCGGGCGCGGTCCGTGGTCGGAGGTCGACTGGCGGGCGACGGCCTTCTCCAGGTCGGCGCCGGTGGCGATGAGGGTGCCGACGACCGATCCGGCGGACGTGCCGATGATCGTGTCGGCGGCCCCGAGGTCGACGCCCTCACGGCGCAGACCGGTGACAATCCCTGCTTCCCAGGCGATTCCGGCGATGCCCCCGCCGCCCAGGACCAATGCTCTCGTCATGTACCGAATTATGTTCTATCGGAGCCGGCTATGGGAGGGCGACCACGGCGTATCTCTCGTCGTGGATCGGGCCGCCCCACAGGGTCGGGTCGGTGAGGGGCTCGACGGTGACGTCTCCGGCCAGCGGGCCGACCATGCTCAGCACCTGGGCGGCGGTCAGCCCGGCGCCGGTGGACCAGCGGCCCTCGATCAGGACCAGCCGCCCGCCGGGACGCAGCGCGGCCGCCCAGCGGCGCAGGACCGCGGCGGGGTCGTCGAAGACCCACAGCAGGTGGCGGCAGAGCACCACGTCGAAGCGGCCGGGCGGGTCGGCGGCGTCGCCGACCGTGATCTCCGGGGTGAAACCGGCCCCGGCGAGCTTGCGGCGGGCCAGCCCGGCCATCTCCGCCGACCGGTCGACGCCGACCGGGCGGTGGCCCTGCTCGGCGGCCAGGAGCGTCAGGGAGCCGGTGCCGCAGCCGGCGTCGAACACGTCGGACGGCGCGGCGGGGAGCCAGGCGGCCAGGCGGGCGGCCCACGCCGCTCTCACCGACGGGTCGCGCAGCCCGTGGTCGGGCTGGTCGTCGAAGGCGGCGGCCGCGTCGTCCCAGTTCACGGCTGCTGGAGCTGGCGGAACTCCGTCATGACGGCTTCGCGGGCCTCCGGCGTCAGGTGGTCGATGTAGAGGATGCCGTTCAGGTGGTCGGTCTCGTGCTGGAAGCAGCGGGCCAGGACGCCCGTGCCGACCACGCTGATCGGCTCGCCCGTGAGGTCGAAGCCGTGGACGGTCGCCACGTTGGGGCGGCCCAGGGCGGCGCGCGGGCCGGGGACCGACAGGCAGCCCTCGCCGCCGACGTCGAACTCCTGCTCGTCGGCGGGCGGCAGTTCCAGCGTGGGGTTGACGACCACGCCCTTCTGGAAGACCTCGTCGGCGTCGGGGCAGTCGTAGACGAAGACGCGCAGGTCGACGCCGATCTGGTTGGCGGCCAGGCCGACGCCTTCGGCGGCGTACATGCTCTCGAACATGTCGTCGGCCAGGGCGGCGAGCTCGTCGTCGAACTTCTCGACCGGGCGGCACGGGGTGTGCAGGACGGGTGTGCCGACGATCGTGATGGGTCTCATGTGGTCCATTGTCGCAGCGGTCTCCACCTGAGATAGTTGGTTTGGTAATCAAACCAAGTTCCATGCACGCGCTGGGCGGACGGTCAGGGTCCCCACCTGATCGTGCATGGCCGGTTATCCATTCACGGAGGAGAAACCGTCCATGCGAAGAAAGATCGTCAGCCTGCTCGCGATCGTCGCCCTGGTGGTGGTCGCGGCGGTGGTGCGGATGGCGCCGGCGGGGGCGGTCGCCTCCGATCCGTACACGTACAAGAACGTGCGGATCGACGGCGGCGGGTTCGTGCCGGGCATCGTGTTCAACCAGACCGAGCGGAACCTGATCTACGCCCGGACCGACATCGGCGGCATGTACCGCTGGGACCAGTCGGGATCCTCGTGGAAGCCGCTGCTCGACTGGGTCGGCTTCACCAACTGGGGCTACAACGGGGTCGACAGCATCGCCACCGACCCGGTGCAGACCAACCGCGTCTACGCGGCCGTCGGCATGTACACCAACTCGTGGGACCCGAACAACGGCGCGATCCTGCGGTCGACGGACAAGGGCGACTCGTGGGCGGTCACCCCGCTGCCGTTCAAGATGGGCGGCAACATGCCCGGCCGGGGCATGGGGGAGCGGCTCGCGATCGACCCCAACCGCAACTCCGTGCTCTACCTGGGCGCGCCGATGGGCAACGGCCTGTGGCGCAGCACCGACTACGGCGCGACCTGGGCCAAGGTGACCGCCTTCCCGAACGCCGGCAACTACAGCGACGACCCCAGTGACCCCAACGGCTACACCAGCCACCAGCCCGGCGTCGTCTGGGTCACCTTCGACAAGCGCACCGGCAGCTCCGGCAACGCCACCCAGACGATCTACGTCGGCGTCGCCGACAAGAACAACACCGTCTACCGGACGACCAACGGCGGTTCCACCTGGGAGCGGCTGCCCGGCACCCCGACCGGCTACATCGCCCACAAGGGCGTGCTCGACCACGTCAACGGCTACCTCTACCTCGCCACCTCCGACACCGCCGGGCCCTACTCGGGCGCGAAGGGCGACGTCTGGCGCTACGCCACCGCGACCGGCGCCTGGACGCAGATCTCGCCGATCCCGTCGAGCAGCGGCGACGCCTACTTCGGCTACTCGGGCCTGACGATCGACCGGAGCAACCCGGGCACGATCATGGTCGCCACGCAGATCTCCTGGTGGCCCGACGTGATCTTCTGGCGGTCGACCAACTCGGGGGCCACCTGGACGCGGATCTGGGACTACACCTCGTACCCGAACCGTAGTTTCCGCTACAAGATGGACATCAGCTCCGCGCCGTGGCTCAGCTGGGGAGCCAACCCGCAACCCCCCGAGGTCACGCCCAAGCTGGGCTGGATGACCGAGTCGATGGAGATCGACCCCTTCGACGGCAACCGCTTCATGTACGGCACGGGCGCCACCATCTACGGATCGACCGACCTGAAACTGTGGGACAGCGGCGGGCAGCTCACCATCAAGCCGATGGTCAAGGGCCTGGAGGAGACGGCCGTCCTCGACCTGGTCAGCCCGCCCACCGGCAGCGCCCCGCTGATCTCCGGCCTGGGCGACGTCGGCGGCTTCCGGCACACCAACCTCGACGCCGTGCCGCCGATGATGTTCCTGCAGCCCAACTTCGTCTCGACGACCTCCCTCGACTACGCCGAGCTGAACCCCTCGACGATGGTCAGGGTCGGCAACTTCACCGAGTCCGACAGGCCGGGCGACAACCACGTCGCCTTCTCCACCGACGGCGGCGCCAACTGGTTCCAGGGTTCGGAGCCCGGCGGCATCAACAACGGCGGCACGGTCGCGGCGGCGGCCGACGGCAGCCGGTTCGTCTGGGCCCCCGCCGACAGCGGGGCCTCGGTCGTCTACTCGGTCGGGTACGGCAACTCGTGGGCGACCTCCAGCGGGGTCCCGTCGGGCGCCCGGATCGAATCCGACCGGGTGAACCCGTCGAAGTTCTACGCCTTCAGCAACGGCCGTTTCTACGTCTCCACCAACGGCGGCCAGACCTTCACCGCCTCCAGCGCCTCCGGCCTGCCGACGTCGGCGCGCTTCAAGGCGGTGCCGGGACGCGAGGGCGACATCTGGCTGGCCGGCGGCTCGGGCCTGTGGCGGTCGACCAACTCCGGGACGTCGTTCACGAAGCTCTCCAACGTGGAGGAGTCGGACAACGTCGGCTTCGGCAAGGCGGCCCCCGGGCAGTCGTACATGGCGATCTTCACGATCGCCAGGATCGACGGCGTGCGCGGCGTCTTCCGCTCCGACGACGCGGGCGCGTCGTGGGTGCGCATCAACGACGACCAGCACCAGTACGGCAACATCGGCGAGGCCATCACGGGCGACCCCCGGATCTGGGGCCGCGTCTACCTGGGCACCAACGGCAGAGGCATCCTGTACGCCGACCGCACCGGCGCCACCCCGTCGCCCTCGCCCTCCCCGTCGCCCTCCCCGTCACCTTCGCCTTCGCCCAGTCCTTCTCCGTCGCCCTCGCCCTCGCCTTCGCCGAGTCCGTCGCCGTCGCCCAGCCCGAGCCCGTCTCCGTCTCCCAGCACGGGTAAGGCCTGCGCGGCGACGTACACGATCACGAACTTCTGGCCCGGCGGGTTCGGCGCGAACGTGACCGTCAGGAACAGCGGGACCAGCGCGATCACCGGCTGGACCGTGCGCTGGACCTGGGCCAACGGGCAGACCGTCAGCCAGCTCTGGAACGGCGTGCACTCCGCCAGCGGCGCGCAGCAGACGGTGACGAACATGAACTACAACGGCAACCTGAGCCCGAACGGCACGACCTCGTTCGGCTTCAACGCCAGTCAGTCGGGCACCAACCCGGTCCCGGCCCTCACCTGCACCCCCGCCTGATCCGGAACGACGGCCACCGGCCAGGATGAACGATCATCCTGGCCGGTCCGAGTGCCGGGACGTCACTCGGCGGTGGGCGGAACCACCTCGGGAAGGTCGTCGGTCCACTCGGCGGTGGCGATGTCGATCTTGTAGTCGGGCGAGGTGACGATGCTGCGCAGCAGGCCCGTCTCCGGGTCGACGACCAGCGTGTACGACGAGTCCCCGGCGTCCACGGTCACCCCGTGGCCGCCGTCGACGTCGCCGGTGTTCGACACGATCGGCAGCCCCGCGATGGCCCGCAGCACGCCAGCCCTGACCTGCGGCGGGATCGGCACGTCATAGAGCAGGTAGGACATCGAGAGGGCCACGTAGCCGTCTTCGCCGATCCGGGGCGGCTCGCCCTTCAGGCCCTCGCGCATGCCCTTCAGCGCCAGTTCCTTCAGCGCCGCGGGGTCGGTCGGGAGCTCCTGGAGCTCCTGGTAGGTGAACGACTGGTCGAACGCCCAGAAGTCGCCGGACTTCGGGTTGTCCATGGCCTTGCCGTCGGGGGTGCCGCCGAACAGGTGCCCGTCGGACCGGCGGTACCACCACTCGGCCCGCCACGTCTCGTCCTCGCGGCCCTTCAGGATCTTGCCGGTTCCGGGGTGCTCGATGACGACGTGCCAGTACTTCCCGGGCTCCTCGGCGGCCCGCTGGGCGGTGTCGGCCGCGGCGAGCAGGATCTGCCGGCCGGTGAGCTGGACCGGCGTGCTCGCGGCGGGCCGCGCCCCGATGGGGGCCGGCTGCGGGGTGGCCGAGGGCAGCAGGGTGATCACCGCGGCGGCCGACGCGCCGAGGGCGAACACCCCCGCGGCCAGCAGGCCGCGCCTCCGGGGGGCGGGCCGGCGGGCGGCGTTCATGAGCCGGTGCCGGCCCTCGTCGACGGTGTCCTGCGAGGGGTCCTTGGCCAGCGCGACGCGCAGGGACTCAAGGTCATCCATGGAACGACTCCTTGCCGATCAGTTTGCGAAGCTTCGTGCGCGCCCGGCTCAGGCGGGAGCCGACCGTGCCGTAGGAGATGCCGAGCGCCTCGGCGACCTCCTCATGGGAGAGCTGGGCCAGGGCCACGAGGAGCAGCACGTCGCGTTCCCCCCGGTTCAGCGACGCCAGCGCCCGCACCAGGTCGGCGTGCAGCCGTCCGGCGGCGACGGAGGCGAGCACGCGGGTCTCGTGGCTCTCGGTGTCGGGCTCGGCCCCCGTACGGGCCAGCGCCTGGTAGTGCCGTGCCTCCTTGCGCCGGTGGCGGGCGACCAGGTTGGTCGCGATCCCGAACAACCAGGGCCGCAGGGCCCCGCGTTCGGGTTCGAACCTGGCCCGCAGGCGGAAGGCGGTGAGGAAGGTCTCCGCCGCGACGTCGTCGGCTGCGGATTCGCCGAGCCGTCCGGCCACATAGCGGTAGACGTCTCGGAAGTAGTGGTCGTAGACGCGGGTGAACGCCTCCGGATCCCGCCGGAATCCGGCGACGAGCTCGGCGTCTCCCACCTGCTCGCCGATATCGGCCGTCATGGGTGCCCCCCGGGCGGTGCGGTCATCTGACATCTGCACTCCGCCGCAGGCGCGAATCGCTTTCCCGCATTCTCAGAGGACCATCCTTGGGGCGGATCACGACATGTCGGTATGCGACCAAGGGATCAGGGCGAATGGTCCATCTGGCTGAAAGTCTGCTGCAAGACCTCTGGTTATGCTGGCCGTGGGGGTGACACCTATATGGCTATGGCCGGGCCCACCGATCCCGACGTCGATCCGAAGACGCCGGTCGCGGTGGACAACAGTGGAATAAGGGGACGGCTCGACCGTTTCCGCGCGACCCGCACGGGCGCTCTGACCCTGAAGATCGTGATCGGCACGATCGGCGGGGCCATGGTGATCGGCGGGCTCATCATGGTGCCGTTCCCGGGACCGGGATGGCTGGTCGTGTTCGCCGGGCTGGCCCTGCTGGCGACCGAGTTCAGCTGGGCCCACCGGGTGCTGGAGTTCGCCAAGCGTTACGTCACCATCGCGACCGACTGGCTGAAGCGGCAGAACTGGGCGGTGCGCATCATCGCCGGGGTCCTGACCTTCGCGGTGGCCTTCGCGATCGTGTGGGGCTGCCTGAAGCTGACGCTCGGCTTCGACATGGTCGAATACGGGCTGAACTTCCTAAACCTGAAGTAGGCGCCGCTCCGCGAGGGCGGCCAGCACGCGTGACCCGTCGGCCAGCACCGAGTCGTCGAACTCGGTCTCGGGGGAGTGGTTGGTCGCACAGGTCGCCGGGTCGGCCCCCTTCGCGTGGGCGCCCAGCACCAGGAACGCGCCCGGCACCTCGTCGAGGACGAACGAGAAGTCCTCCGACCCGGTGGCCGGGCGCGGCATCGTCAGGTAGCGGTCGGCGCCGACGATCTCCGGCACCACCTCTCCGGCGAAGGCCGCCTCGGCGGCGTCGTTCACCGTGACCGGGTAGCCGATCCCGAACGAGCACTCGGCGCGCAGCCCGTGGGCCTCGGCGACGCCGGTCGCCAGCCGGACCACCCCTTCTTTGACCTTCGCCCTGGTCTCGGCGGAGAAGGCCCGGATCGTGGCCTGGAACCAGGCGTCGTCGGGGATCACGTTGTCGGCCGTGCCGGCGTGGAACTGGCCGACGGTGATCACCACCGGGTCGAACACGTCGAAGGCCCGGGTCGTGTACGTCTGCAGCTGGCTCACGATCTCGCAGGCCACCTGGACCGGGTCGAGTGCCCGGTGGGGCGTGGAGCCGTGGCCGCCCCGCCCGCGCACGGTCACGTTGAAGGTGTCGGCGGCGGCCAGGATCGGGCCGGGTTTGGTGACGAACCAGCCGCTCGGCACGATCGCCGAGAAGACGTGCAGGCCGTAGGCGGCTTTGACGCGGGTGCCCGAGGCGTCCAGCACCCCTTCGTCGATCATCAGTTTGGCGCCCTCGTGGCCCTCCTCGCCGGGCTGGAACATGAAGACGACGTCGCCCGCCAGGTGGTCGCGGCGTTCCGACAGCAGGCGGGCGGCCCCGACGAGCATGGCGGTGTGCAGGTCGTGGCCGCAGGCGTGCATCGCGCCGTCGACCGCCGAGCGGAAGTCGACCGGCACCCGCTCCTGGATCGGGAGGGCGTCCATGTCGGCCCGCAGCAGCACGCTGCCGCCCTCGCTCCGCCCGCCGCGCAGCACGGCGGTGACGGAGGTGAGCCGCTCGCCGGTGGTGACCTCCAGGGGCAGCCCGTCGAGGGCGGCCAGCACCTTCTCCTGCGTACGCGGCAGATCGAGGCCGATTTCGGGGTCCCGGTGGATGGATCGACGGAGTTGTGCAAGCTCGTCCTGAAAGGTCATGCCTCATCCTCGGCCGGGTGCGGATCGTCTTCAACGCGGCGCGCCTTTTCGCCCGCGTTCCGTCACCGCCTGCGATTCTTGGTGACGTCCTGTCACCGTCGCCGGGAGGAATCATGATCGTTCCGCTCGTTCTCACCGCGTTGCTCTCGGGCGGTGTCTCCATCACCATCGAGAACGGCGTGACCGAGTTGTCGGGCCGGGTGGAGTACACGGTCCAGGTGGTCAACCGGGAGCCCCGGCCGGTCCAGGCCGACGTGCGGATCGCGTTCCCGCCGGGCCTGACCCAGCTGCGGGCCGAGGGGGCGACCCTGTCGGCGGCCCACGCCGGGTGGGAGGCGCTGCTGCCGACCGGCACGAGCACCTTCCGGCTGAGCGGCCAGGCCGACGGCGGCCGGCCGACCGACGCCGTCGCCGCGACCGCCTGCGTCTACCTCGACAACCCCACGCGGCCCGAGGTGTGCGCGAGCGACATCGACACCATCGGGGTCAAGGGCGACTGGAGCGTGCTCGGCGTGGTGGCGCTGCTGATGGCGCTGACCGGGGGCGCGGGCGCGGCCTACCTGCTGATGCGGACGCGGCGTACCGTCACGGAGCTGGCGGCGCCGAACCGGGAGCCGGAGCGGGTCTGACGCCCAGGAAGGCGCGGGCCTCGGCGGTGGTCATCGGGGGCCGCTGGGCCAGCCGGGCCGCCTCGGCCGCGCGGGCGACGAGCTCCTCGTTGCCGTGCACCGGGCGGCCCTTGGCGTAGGTGAGGGTGTCCTCCATGCCGACCCGCAGGTGGCCGCCCCCGGCGAGGGCGGCGAACATCACCGGGAGGCAGGCGCGGCCGATGCCGGTCGCCGACCACGTCGCTTCGGCCGGCAGCTGGGCGACGGCGGCGGCGACCGTGCGCAGGTCGCCGGTGAACCCGCCGGGCACGCCCATCACCAGGTCGCAGTGGATCCGGCCGCCCGCGGGCGGGCCGTAGCGGTCGAGCAGGCGGTTCATGGTGGCGACGTGGCCGAGGTCGAACAGCTCGAACTCCGGCACGACGCCCTTCACCTGGGTCTCCCGGTAGAGCTCGGCGACGAAGCCCCACGGGTTCATGAAGACGTCGTCGCCGAAGTTCACGGTGCCGCAGGTGAGGGAGCAGGCGTCGGGGGCGGCGTCCAGGACCTTCAGCCGGTCCTCGTAGGGGTCGTGCACCGACCCGCCGGTCGAGAGCTGGACGACCAGGTCGGTCTCCCGGAGCGCGGCGACCGTCTCCCTGAGCAGCCCCAGGTCGAGCGTGGGCCGGGCCGCCGCGTCCCTGATGTGGACGTGGACCACCGCCGCGCCCGCCGCCTCGCAGGCGCTCGCCGTGGCGACCAGTTCGGCGAGGGTCACCGGCAGGGCGGGCACGTCGGCCTTGGCCGATTCCGCGCCGGTCGGGGCGACGGTGATGAGGGTGCTGGACATACCCGGATATTGCCCCCTTGTTCCGGGGCGGGACAAGATGCTTTCCTGAGTCGAGACTCAGGGAAGGGTGGTGGGACCATTGCCGACGGCCTCTCCGATCGGGCTGCACCGGGTGTTGTCGCCACCGGGCGTGCTGCCCCAGGCGGCCCGGCGGCTCGACGCCTCGCCGGGCCTGTGGCCGGGGGAGACCCGGCTCCGGGTCGAACGGCTCAACCTCGACGCGGCGTCGTACCGGCAACTGCACGACAAGCACCACGGCGACGGCGCGGCGGTGCGCGGCGAGGTGCTGGAGATCATCCGAACCCGCGGCAAGATGCACAACCCGGTCACCGGGTCGGGCGGCATGCTGGTCGGCGTGGCCGAGGAGGGCCCGGCCTTCCCGGCCGGCACCCGGGTCGCCACCCTGGTCTCCCTGACGCTGACCCCGCTGGTCATCACCTCGACGACCTGGGACGGCCTCTCGGAGCAGATCCCGTGCGACGGCCACGCGATCCTGTTCGAGCGGTCGGTCGCGGCGGAACTGCCCGGCGACCTGCCCGTTCCGTTGGCACTCGCGGTCATGGACGTCTGCGGCGCACCCGCGCTGACCGACCGCGTTGTCCGGAAATATCGGGACAGTGAGGTGGGTGCCGGTGGGGCATCCGAGCCAGCCGAGGGCGTTGTCCGGAAATATCGGGACCCTGTGGTGGCGGTGCTCGGGGCGGCCGGGAAGAGCGGGTCGCTCTCGCTGGCCGCCGCGCGCCGGGCCGGGGCGCGCACGATCGGGGTGGTGCTCGACGAGCGGGAGGCCGCCACCGTCAAGGGGCTGGCCGACGAGGTGGTGGTCGCCGACGCCCGCGACGCCGTGGCCCTGTCGGAGCTGGGCGCCGACGTCACGGTCGTGTGCGTGGACGTCCCGGGGTGCGAGCACGCCGCGATCCTGGCCACCCGTGACGGCGGGACGGTGGTCTTCTTCTCGATGGCGACCTCGTTCCCCGCCGCCGCGCTGGGCGCCGAAGGGCTCGGGGCCGACGTCACGATGCTGATCGGCAACGGCTACGCCCCCGGCCACGCCGAACTGGCGCTGCGGCTGCTGCGCGAGGAGCCGGGTGTGCGGGCCGCGTTCGAGGAGCGGCTGCGATGAAGCTCGGGCTCGACCCCGCCGTGGTGCGCAGGGCGCGCGAGCTGGCCGCCCGCGCCGCCGAGCCGGTCATCGAGATGGCCCGCACGCACACGACCGTCTCCGTCGAACGGGCCGTGCTCCGGCTGGCGGGCGTCACCGGCGCCGACGCCGACGGCATCCCGTGGGTCAACCGGATCGTGGACGCCGTCCGCGACCAGGTCGGCCTCGAACACGGCGTCGCGCTGCCGTTCTTCGCCTCCGAGAACTGGCGCTCCATGAAGTTCGCGCTGCCGGCCGGGACCGAACGGGACCTGGCCCTCATGCGGGCCCGCGAGGCGGTCGGGGCGGGCGTCGCCCGGATCGACCGCAACCGCGCCGACCGCGACCGGCTGCTCGCCCGGCACGGCGACCCGGAGAAGCCGTGGATCTACCTGATCGTCGCGACCGGCGACATCCACGAGGACATCCCGCAGGCCCAGGCCGCCGCCCGCGAGGGCGCCGACGTCATCGCGGTCATCCGCTCGACCGGGCAGTCGCTGCTCGACTACGTGCCGGAGGGCGCGACCCGCCAGGGGTACGCCGGGACGTACGCGACCCAGGAGAACTTCCGCCTCATGCGGGCCGCCCTCGACGAGGTGTCGGCGGAACTGGGCCGCTACGTGCGGCTGACGAACTACGCCAGCGGCCTGTGCATGCCCGAGATCGCCGCGCTGGCCGGGCTCGAACGGCTCGACATGATGCTGAACGACTGCATGTACGGCATCATCTTCCGCGACATCAACCCGCGCCGGACCTTCGTCGACCAGCGCTTCTCCCGCCAGATCCACGCGCGGGCCGGGATCGTCATCAACACCGGCGAGGACAACTACCTCACCACGGCCGACGCGATCGACGCCGCCCACACCGTGGTCGCCTCGCAACTGCTCAACGAGCGCTTCGGCCACGAGGCGGGCCTGGCCGACGCCCAGCTCGGCCTCGGCCACGCCTTCGAGATCAATCCGCGGATCCCCGACTCGTTCCGCCTGGAGCTGGCGCACGCCCAGCTGGTGCGCGAGCTCTTCCCGGCCGCGCCGCTGAAGTACATGCCGCCGACCAAGCACATGACCGGCAACATCTTCGCCGGGTACCTGCTCGACGCGTTCTTCAACCTGGCCGGGGTGATGACCGGCCAGTCGATCATCCTGATCGGCATGATGACCGAGGGCATCCACACCCCCTGGCTCTCCGACCGCGACCTCGCGCTGGAGAACGTCCGGTACGTCCGCCGCGCGGCCGGGGACCTGTCGGAGGACTTCACCCCCGGGCCCTTCATCCGCGAGCGCGCCGCGCGGGTGCTCTCGGAGACCGTCGACCTGCTGCACCGGGTCGCCGACGACGGCCTGCTCGACGCCATCGCCGACGGCGTCTTCGGGGTGACCAGACGGCCCGCCGACGGCGGCCGGGGCCTCGACGGCGTCGTCGAGAAGGCGGCCGGCTACGTGAACCCCGCGACCGAGATCCTGGAGGCGGCCCCGTGACCGTCGAGACGATGAAACAGATCATCCGCCCCTACGGCGACACGACCGGCGACGCGATGATCCAGGTCAGCTTCACCCTGCCGGTCCCGCACGGCCCCCGTGCCGAGCTGGCCGCGCTCCAGCTCGCCGGGAAGATGGGCCTCGACCCGGCGAGCGTCGTGCACAGCAAGGCGATGGGCCCCGACTTCACCTTCTTCATCGTGTACGGCAAGGCGACGCACCTGATCGACTACGCGGGCATCGAGGCCCCCGAGGGCAGGGAGTTCGAGCTGCTGACCCCGGCCCAGGTCAACGCGGCGGTGAAGGCAGGGCTCGGCCGGCGGCTGGTCGTCGTCGGGGCGTGCATCGGCACCGACGCCCACACGGTCGGCATCGACGCGATCCTCAACGTGAAGGGGTTCGCGGGGGAGAAGGGCCTGGAGTACTACCGGGAGATCGAGGTCCACAACCTGGGCGCCCAGGTGGCCGTCCCCGATCTCGTGGCGCGGGCGAAGGCGGTGGACGCCGACGCGGTGCTCGTCTCCCAGGTGGTGACCCAGAAGAGCGCGCACATCCACAACACCAAGCAGATGGCCGCCGCCTTCGCCGAGGAGTACCCGACCTCCCTGACCGGCGGCCTCGGCCGCCCGCTGCTGATCGTGGGCGGCCCGCGCTTCGACACGGTGACCCCGTCGGACCTGGGCGTCGACCGGATCTTCGGCAAGGGCACCACCCCGGGTGAGGTGGCGAGCTATCTCGTCCACGCGCTGGTGCGGGAATGAGGGTCACCCACCGGCGCTACGTGCCGGCCTCGCACGCCCACTACGGCGGGTCGCTGGTCGACGGCGCCTACGTGCTGGGCCTGTTCGGCGACGTGGCGACCGAGGTGTGCGTGCGGATGGACGGCGACGAGGGGCTGTTCGCGTCCTACCAGGACGTGCAGTTCCGGGCCCCGGTGATCGCGGGCGACGTGATCGAGGTGACGGCGGAGGTGACCCGCGTGGGCACCCGCAGCAGGACGCTGGCGTTCGAGGCCCGGGTGGTCTGCCGGGCCCGGCCCGATCGGTCGCCGTCGGCGAGCGAGGTGCTCGACCCGCCCCTCGTGGTCACCACGGCGGTCGGCACGGTCGTGGTGCCCGCGAAATAGTATCGAACGAGAATGTCTCGGTTAATATCATTTCATGAGTACTGAGCATCCCTCGTCCGGTCCGTTCGCCCTCGGCCTGCTGCTGCGGCAGGCCCACTGGCGCGCGGTCACGGTGATGTCCGAGGCCTTCCGGCCCCTCGGCATCGAGTTGCGGCACTTCGCCGTGCTGGTCGTGCTGGTCGAGCAGGGCGCCACCGTGCAGCGCGACCTGGCGGCGGCGACCGGGTCGGACAAGGCCGGGATCATGCGGGTCGTCGACGACCTGGAGCGTATGGGGCTGGCCGTGCGCAAGGCGGTGCCGGGAGACCGGCGGGTGCGGGCCGTGGAGATCACCGAGAAGGGGGTCGAGCTCTTCGGCGCGGCCCAGGCGGCGGCGGAGCCGCTGGCTGAACGGCTGGTCGCCGGCCTGGGGCCCGGCGAGGCCGAGCGGCTGACGGACCTGCTGACCCGGGTGGCGTATCCCACACCAGATTAGTATCGATCGATACCATCACATGTGATACCGTCGTATATGTAACGAATCGGATACGCGGTGGGCGAGGTGTGATCATGAACGTCTACGAGGCGGTCACCAGCAGGCGGGCGGTGCGGGGATTCACCGGCCGGCCGGTCCGCAGAGAGGTGCTGGAGCGGGTCCTGGCCGCCGCGGCCTGGTCGCCCTCGGGGTCGAACCTCCAGCCGTGGCACGTCTACGTGCTGACCGGCGCGCCCCTGGCCGAGCTCAAGCGGCGCGCGGGCGAACGCGTGGCCTCGGGCGACCCCTGGGACGAACGCGAATACCCGATGTACCCGCCCGAGCTGAAGTCGCCCTACCGCGAGCGCCGGTCGGCCTTCGGCCGGGAGCGCTACGGCGCGCTCGGCGTCGGCCGCGACGACTGGGAGGCGCGCCAGCGGGCCGCCGCCGCCAACTGGCAGTGCTTCGGCGCGCCCGCCGCCCTGTTCTGCTACATCGACGGCGACATGGGCCCGCCGCAGTGGGCCGACGTGGGCATGTACCTGCAGACCGTCATGCTGCTGCTGCGCGAGGAGGGCCTGCACAGCTGCCCGCAGATGGCCTGGTCGGTCTACCGCTCGACCGTCGCCGAGGTCCTGAAGCCCCCTGAGGGGCTGGTCCTCTTCTGCGGCCTGTCGATCGGCTACGAGGACGTCACGGTGAAGCACCCCCGCACGGGCCGCGCACCGCTCGGCGAGACGGTCACGTTCGTCGGGGATCCGGCACGACGGCTACAGGCGGCGTGAGAGGACGGATCATGAAGGTCACCTACGGCCTGCGCGGCCTGCCGCGCCCGGTGGCGGTCGCGGTGGGCGGCGGGGGCGTGCTCGGGGCCGCCCAGGTCGGCATCGGCTACGCGCTGGAGCAGCGGGGCTTCGTCCCCGACCTGATCGTCGGGACGTCGGTGGGCGCGCTCAACGGCGCGATCGCCGCCGCCCACCCCGGCCACGCCGCGCCCTGGCTCCATCGGGTGTGGACGCGGGCCCGGCGCCGCACCGTCTTCCCCTTCGGCTACCTGACCTCACGGGCCAGCGTCTTCGCCGACAGCGGCCTGCGCGGCCTGATCGCCGCCGCCGGGCTGCCGGCGCTGATCGAGGAGCTCCGGGTGCCGTTCACCGCCGTCGCCATGGACCTGGCCACTGGAGCGCAGATCCCGCTCGACCACGGCGACCTCGAATCGGCGCTGCTGGCCAGCGCCGCGATCCCGGGGGTGCTGCCCCCGGTCGACCGCGACGGCCTGACCCTCGTCGACGGCGGGGTCGTCGCCTACCTCCCGGTGCTGGCGGCCCTGCGCGCGGGCGCGGCCAGCGTGGTCGTGCTCTCGGCCGGACCGGCGAGCGTGCCGCAGCGCCCGGCCGGTCCGCCGCGCCGGGCCGGCGCGGTCGCCGCCCGCGCGGGGTTGTTGTTGTGGCAGCACCAGATCGAGCGCGACCTCCGCGAGGCGGCCGGCCACGTCCCGACCGTCGTGCTCCCGACCGGCATCGACTCCTGGCCCGCGCCGTGGGACTTCGGCCACGCCCAGCGGCTGATCGACACCGCCGCCCGCACGGCGGGCCGCTTCCTCGACGGGCTGCGCGTCGGCGGGCCCGGTCTCTACGGCGCGGTCAGGATGGAGGTCGGCCGATGAGCACCGTCGCGTTCGTCAACCTCGCCATGCACGGGCACGTCAACCCGACGCTGCCGCTGGCGGCCGAGCTGGTCCGGCGGGGCCATTCGGTCGGCTACCACACCGCGCCCGCGTTCGCCGGGAGCGTCGCGGCCACCGGCGCGCGGGTGTTCCTCTACACCGGGGGCGACCGGCCGCTGCCCGGCCCGCCGATGCCGCTCACGATGCTCGACGGGCTCGCCCGCACCACCGCCGACCTGCTGCCCTCGGTGCTCGCCGACCTGCGGGAACTGCGGCCCGACCTGGTCGTGCACGGCGCGGCCTGCCCGTGGGGGGCGGTCGCGGCCCGCGAACTCGGGGTGCCGGCGGCGGCGCTGTTCACCACGTTCGCCTTCGACCGGCGTACGCCCAGCCCGACCCGCGCTTCGTGGGACCTGCTGGCGCAGGCGGCGGCCCGGCCCGCGAACGCCGGGAGCTACCTGCGGTCGCGGTGGCGGCTGCGCCGTCGCGGTCTGCCGCTGCTCGACCTGGCCGACGTGCGCGAGCCGCTCAACCTGGTCTTCACCTCACGCGCGTTCCAGCCCGGCGCCGACGCCTTCGACGGCTCCTACCGGTTCGTCGGCCCGAGCCTGGGCGCGCGCCCGGCCGACCCGTCGTTCCGCGCCGGCCTGCTGCGCCCGCCGGTGCTGTACGCCTCGCTCGGCACCGTGTTCGACGGCGGACCCCGGCTGCTGCGCACCTTCGCCGACGCGCTCGCGCCGCTCGGCGGCACCGTCGTCGTCGCCACCGGGGCCACCGATCCGGCCGCGCTGGAGCCGCTGCCGGGCAACGTGCTCGCCCGCCGGTTCGTGCCGCAACCGGAGGTGCTGGCCCGCGCCGCGCTGTTCGTCACCCACGGCGGGATGAACAGCGTGAACGAGGCCATGTACGCCGGGGTGCCGATGCTGGTCGTCCCGCAGGGCGCCGACCAGCCGCTGGTGGCCCGCCGGGTCGCCGAGCTCGGGGCGGGCCTGTCGATCGACCCGGCCGGCGTCACCGAGGAGGCCGTGCGCGCCCTCGCCCGGCGGCTGCTGCGCGAGCCCTCCTTCCGGGCCGCGGCGGCCACGCTGCGCCTCGCCCAGCACGAGGCCGGCGGCTACGCGCGCGCGGCCGACGAACTCGAGCACCACCTGAGCCGGGGGAGCGCCGACGCATGTCGCCTGTCGTCGTCGTGATGCTGCTGCTCGCCGGGTTGTCGGAGGCCGCCGGGCGGCTGCTGCCCGTGGTCGCCCGGCGGCCGGGCCATTCGCGGTCGCACGCGGTGCTGCTGCTGGCCTCCGGCGCGGTCGTCGAGGGCACCGCGTTCGCGTTGTGGCCGCTGACCGCGTGGACCCTCGCCGGGCTGGTGCGGCCGGCCCCGGCGGCCGACGTCGCCGCGCTCACCTGGACGCCCGGCCTGCTCGCGCCCCTGCTGCTGGCCGCCGTGCTGGCGTTCCCGCTGCTCGGGCCGGTGCTGCACCTGCTGCTCTTCGTGAAGGTCGGGCTCGACCTCGTCGGCCCGCTCGCCGCCGCGACGGGGCTGGGGTGGTGGGCCGCCACGGGCTGCGTCGCGGTCGCCGGAGCCGGGCTGGGCGTCGCCATCGAGGCGGTCAGGCGGGTGGTCGCGTGATCGAGTTCCCGGTGTTCCTGCTGGTGCTCGGCCCGGTGCTGCTCGCCGAGGCGCTGCTCGCCCGCTACGAGGTGCTGGCCTACACCGCCGGGTGGCGCACCCCCGCCACCGCGTTGCCCCACGGCATGCCGTACGCCCGGGGCGCCGACCCCGGCCGCCCGCCGGCCGCCTACCTGGTCTACCTCGACGGCATCGGCAAACGCCGTTTCCGCGACACCCGCGACGGCGGCCAGCTGGTCAAGGCGATTCTCGACGGGGCGCCGGAACTGCGGGTGCTGGGCCAGGTGCAGCCCTACTCGCCGCTGGCCGACCCGCTCGCCGACCGGCCCGCGTGGGACTGGATCCGCCACCACGCCGGGCTCCTGCTGTTCCTGCACAACGTCATGCAGATCTTCGTGGCGGCCGACCGGCGGTACCGTCCGCTCTACAACGGCGCGGTGGGCGGGCAGATCGCCGAACAGCTGCGCCTGGCCGGCTACCGGCCCGGCGACGGCACGCCCGTGGTGCTGCTCGGCTACAGCGGCGGCGCGCAGGTCGCCACCGGCGCGGTCGGGGAGCTGCGGGCGCGGCTCGGCGTCCCGATCCTGGTGATCACCATCGGCGGGTTCCACAACGGCGCCAACGACCTCACCCACGCCTGCCGCCTGCACCGGCTCACCAGCGCCGCCGACGTCATCGAGCGCGTCTCCGGCTGGATCTTCCCCCAGCGCTGGCGGCTGCTGCGCCGCAGCGGCTGGAACCGGGCGGTGCGCGCCGGGAAGGTCACCGTGCACCGGCTCGACCCGGCCACCCACATGGGGCGGCGCAGCTACATCAGCTCGGCGGTACGGCTGCCCGACGGCCGCACCCATCTGGCCCGCACCGCCGACCTGGTGATCGCGCTGATCCGCGTACACGCGGGGACTAGCGCCCCTCCATGACGTCGGACTTCAGCCGGTGGAACTCCTCGTCGGAGATGGCGCCCGACTGCCGCAGCCCGTCGAGCTGGGTCAGCCGCTGGATGACCGCGTCGGCGCCCGTCGCCAGCGGCGGCACCGGGCCGACCCGCATGCGGTGGGCCACCGTCTTGAGGTCGTCCAGGATCAGCGGCTTGCCCGGACGGTCGGTGCTGTAGGCGACCGTCAGCCGGGTGCCCGGCGGCACCGGCCACAGGGTCGACTGCCGCAGCTCCATGCCCGGCACGTCGGGCACGTGCCCGATCAGCCGGTACATGAGCTGGTTGTTGACCCGCACGCCGGTCGGCACCACGTCGGTGACCACGGCCTCGGCGCGCAGGCCGTTCTCGCGCAGCTCGCGTTCGCGCGCGTCGGCACGCCGCCACGCCGTGATGGTGAGCGCGAGCGCCACGACGACGGCGAGCGAGAGCGTTCCAAAGACGAGGGACAGGGTGAGGTTGACCTGCGCGCCGCTGTTCGTCCACAGGACATACATGAAGACCGCCAGGGGCAGGCTCCAGATCAGCTGGAGCCCGACCGACAGACCGATCCAGACACGTGCACCTTTGGGCATGTGCCGCACATTACCTCGGCAAGCATCGGTATCTACAAGAACTCGGGCGTCGGCTTGTGCCCCGGCTCGAACCTTTCACCACAAAGCTACGGTAGCGTAGGTTACGAAAACGTAAGTATGTGGGGAGCTGAGATGGCGCGCGCACTGACGCAGACGGAATTCCTCATCGAGCTGGAACCCGTCGTCGAGGAGAATCTCAACCGGCACCTGGGCGTGGCCAAAGAGTGGTTCCCGCACGAATACATCCCGTGGGACGACGCCCGCACCTTCGACGGCATCCTCGGCGGCACGCCCTGGCGGCCCGAAGACTCCACCATCCCCGAGGTCGCCCGCACCTCGCTGCTGGTCAACCTGCTGACCGAGGACAACCTGCCGAGCTACCACCACGAGATCGCGACCACCTTCGGCCGCGACGGCGCGTGGGGCACCTGGGTCGGGCGCTGGACGGCCGAGGAGGGCCGCCACGCGATCGTCATCCGCGACTACCTCATCGCCTCGCGCGCCCTCGACCCGACCGCGCTGGAGCGGGCCCGCATGGCGCACATGGAGAACGGCTTCCAGACCGAGTACGGCACGATGCTCGGCCAGCTCGCCTACGTCTCCTTCCAGGAGCTGGCGACCCGCATCGCCCACCGCAACACCGGCAAGGCGTCGGGCGACGAGACGTGCGAGCGCATCCTGGCCCGCGTCGCCGCCGACGAGAACCTGCACATGCTCTTCTACCGCAACCTGCTCGGCGCGGCCCTGGAGCTCGACCCCAACCAGACCATGCGCGCCATCACCGACGTGGTGACCTCCTTCCAGATGCCCGGCGCCGGCATGGCCGGGTTCGCCCGCATGTCGATGGCCATCGCCCACGCCGGCATCTACGACCTGCGCTCGCACAAGGACGAGGTGCTGATGCCGGTCCTGCGCCAGTGGAAGGTCTTCGAGAAGGAGGGCCTCGACCCCGAGGGCGAGAAGGCCCGTCAGGAGCTCGCCGAGTTCCTCGACAACCTCGAGGTCACCGCCCGGAAATTCGAGGAGCGGAGAGAGGCCCGGCGCGCCCGGGAAGCGGCAAAATAGCCCATATGACGTGGATCAACGAGCCTTCGAGCTGGACCGCCGACGGAGACACCCTGGCCTTCTCCGTCACCGGTGAGACCGACCTGTGGCGGCAGACCCACTACGGCTACACCTACGACACCGCGCCGATGTACGGCCGCACCGTCGAGGGCGACGCCAAGGTACGGGTCACCTTCACGGCCGACTACGCCGAGCAGTACGACCAGGCCGGGGCCATCCTGCGCGCCGACGAGAACAACTGGATCAAAGCCGGAGTCGAGTTCGTCGACGGCGACGTCCAGATCAGCGCCGTCGTCACCCGCGACTTCTCCGACTGGTCGGTGATGCGCGCCCCCGAGGGCACCACCTCGGTCACGTTCGAGCTCGTCCGCGAGGGCGACTCCGTGCACATCTACTGGGGCGTCAACGGCGGCGACCCCGTCACGCTGCTCCGGCTGGCCTACTTCCCGCCGGGCGTGCCCGCCCTCGCGGGCGCGATGGCGGCGGCCCCGGTGGGCAAGGGCTTCCAGGTCGACTTCTCCGAAGTCGTGATCACCGGCTAGGTACCAGAACACCCTTCCGGACCCGCATACTGTGATGCGCACATGAGCGGGAAGGTCCGGGAATGGTGAGATTCGCTCCGTACAAGAGGTTCTCGTGGCCGCTCCGCTGGGCGTTGCGGCTGCTCACGACGCTTCTCGTACTCGCGCTCGTCGCGGTCGGCGGGGTCGTCTGGGTGGTCCGCGCGTCGTTCCCCCAGACCGGCGGTGAGCTGCGGCTACCCGGGCTCGCCAAGGCGGTCGTCGTGCGGCGCGACGCCCACGGCGTGCCGCAGATCTACGCCGACACCGCCGCCGACCTGTTCCGGGCGCAGGGCTACGTCCACGCCCAGGACCGGTTCTGGGAGATGGACTTCCGGCGCAAGACCACGGCCGGCCGCCTGTCGGAGCTGTTCGGCGACTCCACCCTGGACATCGACAAGGTGGTCCGCACCCTCGGCTGGCGCCGCGTGGCCGAGCAGGAGATCAACCTCCTCACCCCGGAGGCCAAGGCGGGCCTCGACGCCTACGCCGCCGGGGTGAACGCCTGGATGCGGGACAACGCGGGCTACACGTCCAGAAGCCTGGAGTACGCGGTCCTCAAGCTCACCAACGCCGACTACGAACCCGAGCCGTGGACGCCCGTCGACTCGTTGTCGTGGCTGAAGGCGATGGCCTGGGACCTGCGGTCGAACATGGACGACGAGATCGAGCGCGCCGTCGACGCCGCGACCGTGCCCAGGGAACGCGTCGAGGAGCTGTTCCCGCCCTACCCCTACGACCGGCACCGCCCCATCGTGACCTCGGGCGGCGTCCGCGACGGCGCGTTCACCTCGGGCGAGCGCCCGGTCGCCGCGGCCGACGCCCTGCGGCGCGTCTCCGCGACGCTGAACACGGTGCCGTCGCTGCTGGGCGGCGAGGGCGACCTGAAGGGCATCGGCTCCAACTCGTGGGTGGTGTCGGGGAAGCACACCGACACCGGCAAGCCGCTGCTCGCCAACGACCCGCACCTCGGGCCGAAGATGCCCTCGATCTGGTACCAGGCGGGCCTGCACTGCCGGACCCTGTCGGCCGACTGCCCCTACGACGTCTCCGGCTTCACCTTCTCGGGCCTGCCCGGCGTCGTCATCGGCCACAACCGCACGATCGCGTGGGGCTTCACCAACCTCGGCCCCGACGTGGCCGACCTCTATCTGGAGCGGGTGCGCGAGAACACGTACGAGATCTCCGGCACCTGGGCCCCCCTGGAGACCCGCACCGAACGCATCGAGGTCGCGGGCGGGACCCCGGTCGACCTGACCGTGCGCACCACCCGCCACGGCCCGATCGTCTCCGACGTCTTCGAACCCGTAGCCGGACTGAAGACCACGGGAGTCGAGGTCGCACTGCGCTGGACCGCCCTGGACCCCGGCAAGACCGGCAACGCCATCTTCCTGCTCGGCAGAGCCACGAACTGGGAGGAGTTCCGCAAGGCCGCGGCCCAGTTCGAGGTCCCGTCACAGAATCTCGTGTACGCCGACACCTCCGGCAACATCGGCTACCAGGCCCCCGGCAAGATCCCGGTCAGGTCGGGCGGCGACGGCAAGTGGCCCGCCGAGGGCTGGACCGGCGAACAGGAGTGGACCGGCTTCATCCCGTTCGACGAACTGCCGACGGCGTACAACCCCGAAGCGGGCTTCATCGCCACCGCCAACAACGCCGTCGTCGGCCCCGGCTACAACCACTTCCTCACCGACGACTGGGCCTACGGCTACCGCTCGCAGCGCATCGCCGACCGCCTCACCCAGGCGATCGCGGCCGGCAAGGTCACCAAGGACGTCATGTCGGCCATCCACCAGGACTCCTTCAACGGCCTGGCCCCCATCCTGGTCCCGCACCTGGCGCGGATCGGCGGCGCCGACACCCGGCTGTTCACCGGCTGGGACTTCACCCAGGAGAAGGACAGCGCGGCGGCGGCCTACTTCAACGCGGTCTGGCGCAACCTGCTGACCCTGACCTTCGACGACGAACTTCCCGAAGACCTGCGCCCCGGCGGCAACGACCGCTGGTTCGAGGTGATCCGCCGCCTCCTCGACGCCCCCTCGGACACGTGGTGGGACGACGTGCGGACCCCCAAGGCGGAACAGCGCGACGACATCCTCCGCGCGGCCCTGACGGCCGCCTCGGCGGAACTGCGCCGCACCCTCGGCGACGACCCCCAGGCGTGGAAGTGGGGCGACCTGCACACCCTGGAACTCACCAACGAGACCTTCGGCACCAGCGGCATCGGCCCCATCGAATGGTTGTTCAACCGCGGCCCCTACCACCTGTCGGGAAGCAAGGACGCGGTCAACGCCACCGGCTGGGACGCGGCGTCGGGCGGCTACGAGGTGAACTGGGTGCCGTCGATGCGCATGGTCGTCGACCTGGCCGACCTCGACGCGTCGACCTGGGTCAACCTGACGGGCGCGTCGGGCCACGCCTTCAACGCCAACTACGCCGACCAGGCCGACCTGTGGGCCGAGGGCAGGACGACCCCATGGCCGTTCACGGAGGAACGGGTGAAAAGCGCCACGAGCGACGAACTCACCCTGACGCCCTAGAAGACCAGCGTGAGCCCGTAGAAGAGCAGGGACAGGCCCGCGATCACGAGCAGGGCGATTCTGCCGGCGCGGGCCAGCCGCTGGTTCTGCTTGTAGTCCGCGATGAGCCGGTTCCGGCCGATGACCGAGACGATCAGCCGTCCGCCCTTGCGCGGGCGGCCGATGACGACCTGCCCGGCACGGTCGGTCGCCTCACCGTGGACGAACAGCGGCACCCCCGGCGGCAGGATCCGCTCGTCGATCCGGTAGGAGATGGTGCTGGAGTCGTCGCGTGTCATGGCGGCGGCGTCGAGCACCTCTTTCGGGATCTCCCGGACGCTCCACTTGGTCAGCTCCTTGCGGGCGTACGCGGCGTGGTGGGAGCTCGTCGTGCCCTCGGGCCTGTCGTTCCCCATGGAGACCGCCACGGATCCCGTCTCGTCCTGAACAAGGAAACGCTCCTCGCTGCGCCCGCCGGTGACGTAATGGGTCTGCCGGGTGGGTTTCGCCTTGTCCGACTGCTCCTTGGGCACCTGCCAGTAGACGCGGCTGACGCTGAACTCCCACCAGACGCACTTCCGCCCGCTGAGCGGTGCGACCAGGGGCTCGCCGGGACCCTCCGCCGTCACTCCGTTCACCTGAACGACGTCGGCGAAGAACTCACCGCCGCCGGCGCTCCGGGCGGTCGCGGCCAGTTCGTCGAGTTCGGCGCAGGTCGCCTCCCGCCCTCGCGCGATCGCCTGCCATCTCGACTGGTAGACCAGTTCGGCGATGGAGGCCAGTCCGGCGAAGAGCAGGAAGGCCACGGCCGTGACGATCCACCACATGTCGGTCCCCGTTCTCCGGTGGACTCCATCGTGCGCCGGGGGCCGAGGTGACGGGAGGACGGAGCCGGTCGCCCGGGAGTGGTAAATGCCTTTCGCGACCGTCCGGAAGGGCGGCGCGGCGCGGCGTCCGTTCGGGCGCCGCCGCCGTAGAACGGAGCCATGAGCAGGGAAGTGATCGAGGCCGCCGACGGCGTGCCCGCGCCCGGGGGCGCCTACTCGCAGGCCGTCGTCGCCAACGGGTTCCTCTACACCGCCGGCACCGGGCCGCACGACCCCGTCACCGGGGAGGTCGTCGGCGACGACGTCGGCGCGCAGACGCGGCAGGTGCTCGACAACCTGCGGGCGCTGCTGGCCGCGCGCGGGCTCGACTTCTCCGACGTCGTCAAGGTGACCGTGCACCTCGCCGATCTGGGGCGCGACTACGCGGCGTACAACGCCGTCTACGAGTCGGCGATGGCGCGGCCGTTCCCCGCCAGGACCACCGTCGGTTCGACGCTCGACCACAAGCTCGTGGAGATCGACCTGGTGGCCGTGCTGCGCGGTTAGAGCAGCCGGTCGAGCCAGGCGGTCCGGGTGCGGCGGGCCTCCGCCGAGAGGGCGGCGGCCGGGTAGAGGGCGTCGAAGCCGTGGAAGCCGCCGTCCCACACGTGCAGGTCGGCGCGGCCGCCGGCGGCCCAGATGCGGGTGGCGTAGGCGACGTCCTCGTCGCGGAAGACCTCGGCCGAACCGGCGTCGACGTAGGCGGGCGGCAGGCCCGACAGGTCGGCGGCGACGGCGGGGGAGACGTAGGCCGGGACGTCGTCGCCCGTCAGGCCGCCGAGCAGGGCCCGCCAGCCGTAGGCGTTCATCTCGCGGCTCCACACCCCGGGTCCGGTGAACTGCAGAGTGGACGTCGTCGCGTCGCGATGGTCGAGCATGGGGCAGATCAGCACCTGCCCGGCGAGCGCGGGCCCGCCTCGGTCGCGGGCCATCAGGGCGACCCCGGCGGCCAGCCCGCCACCGGCGCTGATGCCCGCCACGACGATCCTCGCCGGATCGACGCCCAGGTCTCCGGCGTTCTCGGCGGCCCAGGTCAGTGCGCGATGACAGTCCTCGACCAGGGTGACGCCGGTGACGTCGGGCGCGAGCCGGTAGTCGACGGTGACGACGACCGCCCCGAACCGGTCGAGCCACTCCAGCGGGATGTCCAGGTTCGCGAACCGGTCCCCCATGATCATGCCGCCGCCGTGGATCCACACCACACACGGCGCGTCGACGGCCCCGGGCGGCACCAGCACGGTCAGCGCGATCTCCGCGCCGTCGCCGGTGGCGACCGTCACCTCCCGCCGCTCGACCTCCCGCCCGGCGAGCAGGACGTCGAGGGGAGGGGACGGCATGCCGCGCAGCATCGCGACGACGTCAGGGGTCAGCTCGGGCATGAGCGGCAGATCGGCGGACAGAGCCAGCAGTTCGGCGTCGACGCCGGGCCGGACGGGGGTCATGAGAGGTCCTTTCAGTGGTGGGGGGAAAGAGCTCGGCCGGCCCGCCACGCGATGGGAGGCCGCAGGGACGGGATGCCGGGCGGCTCGGCGGCGAATGCCAGGCCTTCGGTTGTCGTGAGGTCAGAAGGCGGCTTTGCCGGCCACCGGGGTGAGGTCGGTGTAGGCGGATTCGCCCGCCAGCAGGGGGGCGATGCGGGCGACCATCGCCTGAGCTCGCTCGCCGGCGAACAGGCGGTGGTGGTCGGCCTCGGTGGTCCAGCCTTCGGTGACCTGGACGACGTCCGGGTCGGTGGCCGAGCGGCTGACCAGGTAGACCAGGCAGTGGTCGCTCGCGGCGGGGGAGCCCTCGTCGAGGCCGGTCAGCAGCAGGGCGATCAGGTCGTCGCCCCGGCCGGGCAGGGCGGTCATCGTGGCGGTGAAGCCGTAGGCGGGGGTCATGCTCGTTCCTCTCGTCGGTGATGCAATTACATCGCCGCCGATGGCTCTGAGGTAGCACGATGCTCGCCCGCCCTTGCCTGATCCTCTCGACCACGGTGTAATCGGGTGATGGACGAACTGCGTGCGCTGTTGAACCGGCATGCCCGGCCCGACATGACCACCCCCATCGACGGGGTGCTCGTCTCCCGGGTCGAGCGGTCGGAGCCGCCCGAGACGTCCATGTCCGGGACCGTGCTGGCGCTCATCGCGCAGGGGGAGAAGCGGCTCGCACTCGGCGACCGCGTCTACGACTACCGGGCCGGGCAGTATCTCGTCGCCTCCGTCGACCTCCCCGTCACCGGGCACTTCGTCGGGGCCACCCGGGAGACGCCCGCGCTCGGGTTCGGGCTGGTGTTGCGGCCCGAGGCGGTGGCCGAGGTCCTGCTGGCGGGTGAGGTGCCCAGGCAGCCGGGCGGCGCGGTGCCGGGGCTGGCCGTGAGCGAGGCGTCGGCCGAACTGCTCGACGCGGTCGTGCGGTTGTTGCGGCTCATCGAGCGGCCGCGCGACCGCGCGGTGCTCGCGCCGCTGGTCGTCAAGGAGATCCTGTGGCTGGTCGCCAGCGGGCCGCAGGGCGCGGCGGTGCGGCAGCTCGGGCTGGCCGACAGCGGGCTCAGCCACGTCGCGCGGGCGGTGCGGTGGATCCGGGAGCACTACGCGCAGCCGTTCCGGGTGGAGGAGGTGGCGCGGTTGTCGGGGATGAGCGTGTCGGCGTTCCACCGGAACTTCCAGGCGGTGACCGCGATGAGCCCGATCCAGTTCCAGAAGCAGATCCGGCTCCAGGAGGCGCGGCTCATGCTGGCCGCGGGGAACGGCGACATCGCCGGGGTGGGGCATCGGGTCGGCTACGACAGCCCGTCGCAGTTCAGCCGGGAGTATCGCCGCCAGTTCGGGACGCCGCCCAGTCAGGACGCCACGCTCCGCCCGGTGTCCCGGGCGGTGGCGGCGCTGCCGTGACGGCGGGCCGCCCGCGCGGCCGGTTCCGCGCCGGATGCGGCGCGGGACCCGCGACGGCGGGCGGCGGCGGGGTAGGCGGGAGCCGTAACGCTAAGAAGCCGTTACGGACGCTATCTCGTTGAGGGGGAACTCCAGGTAGTCGCCGGCCTCCTCGCACCAGGCGTCGAGGACGCCGCTGTGGAGTTCGCCGTGGCTGACCGTCGCGGTCACGCCGTCGGACAGGGTGATGAGCGCGCGCACGCCCCGGTCGACGACGAAGCCCAGGAGCGACTGCTGGGCGGTCGGGAGGCGGCTGGCCAGACGGCCGATCAGGGCCCACGTGTGGCCGCTCTGGCGGCCGTCGTCGCGGCTCTTGATCAGGCGCTTGGCGTGTTCGTGGGGGTCGGGCGGGGGCTCGGTGAACATGGGCGGCGGTTCGAGCTCGGCGACCCGGCCGCCGGGCAGCAGGATCAGCCGGCCGCCCGCCGGTTCGCGGCGGATCTCGATGTCGCCGGTGTCGTTCACCGGGACGGGGGCGTAGCCGGCCTCGCGCAGCGAGCGGAGGGTGCGGTCGGCGGGGGCGTTGCTGGCCAGCACCGTCGGGGCGAGCTGGCGCAGGCCCAGTTTGGCCAGCTTGCGGTGGCCGGCGATCTCGGCCAGCAGGCCGGGGTCGGAGCCCTGCACGATGCAGCCGACCGAGGTGACGGTCACCTCGCCGTGGCGGCGGGCGACGTCGTTGATGAGGTAGACGAGCGGCTGCGGGAGGGTGCCGACCTGGGACAGCTCGTCGAGCAGCTCGTCGGCGCTCGACCCGGCGTCGAGCGCGCGGCGCACCGTCGCGGGGCTGAACCGCCAGATCGACGCCGCGCCCTTGGCCTCGCGGGTGGCGACCCGGTCGAGCAGCGAGGCGAGTTCGACCGCGGGCGGGCCGGTGACCACGGCGGTCAGGTCGGCGCCGAACAGGGCGGTGCGCTGCGCGCTGGCCAGCGCCCGGGTGGAGGTCTCGGCCAGCGCCGGGTCGTGTTCGACCTCGGGGGCGCAGTCGTCGTGCTCGTCGCCCGCGACCGAACCCAGTGACGCCAGGGCGCGGCCCAGGTCGGTGAGGGAGTCGCAGGCGGTCAGGCCGAGCAGCCGCGACTCCTCCAGGATGCCGGGCGCCGACTCGGCCAGCAGCTCGCGGTCGAGCAGCGGCGCCCGCCAGTGCACCGACTGCACCAGCTCCTGCAAGGTGGCGAAGCCCTGGCCGGCCTCGACGTCGGTCAGGGCGCCGAGAACGGCCCGGCGGATGCGGGCGAGGGTCTCGCCGGCGGGGTCGTCGCCGAGCACGACCGGATATCGGCCGTCGACGCGGCGCAGCGGCGAGCGTTCCATCCGCCACCAGGCCGCCAGCAGCACCCGCAGCCGGTGGGGGGCGTCTTCGAGCCGCCAGGCGTCGAAGCGCTCGGTCGGCACCAGGCCGCCGGCCTTGTCATCGAGGGCGAGCAGCCGGGCCACCGCGCAGACCTCGATGAGCAGCCGGGTCTCGTCTTCGGTGGTGCCGGTCTCCTTGGCCACGCGGCGGATCTCGCGCACGCCCACGCCGCCGTTCTTCAGCAGCGGCAGCGTGGTCTTGTCGGTGTTCTCCAGCAGCGCCGTGGCGCGGTCGAGCAGGTGGGGCGCGGCCAGCGCCATCGCCAGGTCGACGGCGTCGCGGTCGACCGGGATCGTCGCCAGGTCGGGCGGATAGGGGGTGAAGGGGCCGTGGTATTCGGGGCCGCGCAGGCCGAGGGCGACCTCGCGGGGCATCTCGGCGACGTCCCATTGGGTGCGGAACAGCAGGCCGCGGTCTTGGGCCCACTTCTCGGGGGTGCCGGGGTTGACGAAGCGGTTGCCGTCGACGCTGCGGACCGGGCCGTCCCAGGCGAAGTCGTCGAGCAGGCCGACGGTGCCCTCGGGGGCCGAGGAGAGCAGGTCGCCGAGTTTGTCGGGATCGCCGAGCAGCGCGGTCACCCGGGCGGTCATCTGGCGTTTGCCGCCCGCCGGGGCGATGCCCAGCGTGCGGCACATGCGCCGCAGCCCTTCGGCGTTGAGCGCCCACGATTCGAGGTAGTGGGCCAGCGGTTCGCCCAGGCCGCACGGGGCGGTCCACCAGCGGGCCACCGCCTCGGCGAGGTGGATGCGGCCGTCGGGGCCGGGCCAGGCCAGGGCGCAGTCGTAGAGCCGGTCGAGCCACGGGATGACCTCGGAGGTGGACACGCCGAGGAACCGGGCCAGTTCGTCCTCCGTCGGGCGGCCGCCGATGACCAGGCACGCCTGAAGGAGCTCCAGAGGGGGCAGCGGGAGGCCGCGCATGACCTCCATGACCGCGAACGTGTTGCCGAGCCGCTGCGCGAGCGCATCGATCCGCCGGGGCCAGGGCGGGGCGATGGCGTCCGGGCGGTTGGCCAGGACACGCGCGAGACGGTCTTCGTCGAGAGTTGTCAGCCAGGCGATTAGGTGATCGTCCATCACAGATCTCTCAGGGCCTCGGGAAGCCGCGGTGGTGGAGACGCACGTGAGATCAAGATATTCGGCACCCTGGGCGACGAAAAGGTCATTCTCCTGTTCTCCCTCCTCCCCGCGAAGAGTGCTGGACTCCACCTCAGCACAGGATCACGCGATCGGAAGGCGATCCCGGATACTCGATGGGGAATTCCTGGCTGGGGGATAACAGTGGTCCCAGAGGCAACAAGAGATCGTCGGCCAAGGGGTGTCCCCGCACAGTCCGGGCTGCACGGGGACACCCCTCGGCCGGCGAGGCCCTCAATTCAGGACGGCCCAGACGGCCTTCCCGTGCGGGGAGAGGGGCGACCAGCCCCACCGCACGCTGATCGACTCGACGATGTGGAGACCGAGCCCGCCGGGTTCGAAGGGGTTGGCCTCGCGCATGACGGGGGTGGCCGAGCCGGGGTCGGTGAGCGCGCAGGTGACGAACCCGCCGCGCCTGATGAGGGCGAGCCTGATCACCTCGCGCCGGTGCCGGTGGCCGATCTCCAGGCCGTGGCGCAGGGCGTTGGTGGCCAGTTCGGAGACGACGAGTTCCATGCCGTCGCACAGGTCGCCGAGTTCCCAGCCGGTCAGGGTGCCGGTGGCGAAGCTGCGGGCGCTGTGGACCGAATCGGCTTTGGGCGGGAGGACGAACGTGGCCGCCTGCGTGGGGGAGACGGCAGGCGGGAGGTCGCGCGCGGGTTCGGGCCACCAGCCGACCGGGGGCCACCAATCGAGTGCCGACCATTCGAGGACCGAGTGCACGAGATCATGATGGGGCACGGTCTCGTGCATGTGCAACAGCGGATGCACGTGCAGATGGTCGTTGCAGGCGCTACGGTTACCCAAAACGACCCTGGGACGAAAGGGGCGATCTTTGACAGACTGTAGTTCAGTCCACATACCGGAGGAATGACTCGTGTCCATCGACCCGCCAGGTTCCGGCTCCACCGTCCGGCGCATCATGCTCGGCGCCAGTCTCCGGAGGCTGCGCGAGGAGCGGGACCTGACCCGCGAAGAGGCCGGATTCCACATCCGCGCCTCCGAATCCAAGATCAGCCGGATGGAACTCGGCCGGGTCGGATTCAAGACACGAGACGTCGAAGACCTGCTCACCCTGTACGGCGTCGTCGACGACGCGGAGCGACGGCAGCTCCTGGAGATGGTCCGGGAGGCCAACACGCCCGGTTGGTGGCACAAGTTCGGCGAGGTGCTGCCGGGCTGGTTCGTCACCTTCATCGGACTGGAGGAGGCGGCCAGCGTGATCCGCACCTACGAGGTGCAGTTCGTGCCCGGCCTGCTCCAGACGTCGGCGTACGCCCGCGCGGTCATCCGGCTCGGGTTCCCCGACGCCGCCGATGACGAGATCGAACGCCGCGTGCATGTGCGGATGCAGCGACAGGAGCGGCTGGCCCATGCGGGCGGCCCGCGCCTGTGGGCGGTCATCGACGAGGCCGCGCTTCGCCGGCCGATCGGGGGGCCGAAGATCATGCGCGAGCAGATCGAGCATCTGCTCGACGTGGCCCGGCTGCCCAACATCACCCTGCAGGTGATGCCGTTCCGCTTCGGCATGCACGCCGCCGAGGGCGGGGCCTTCACCATCCTGCGGTTTCCGGAGTCCGACCTTTCGGACGTGGTCTACGTCGAGCAACTCTGGGGCGCTCTGTACCTCGACAAACGCGAGGACATCGATCCGTACCTCACGGCCATGGAACAACTCTGCGTGGAGAGCACCACGCCGGGCGGGACCAGGGACCTGCTCGATGATCTTCTCAGAGAGAAAGTGTATGCAGACTTATAACGGGATGCCCGCCACCGCCCTTTCCGGGGTCCAGTGGCGGAAGAGCCTGCACAGCAACTCCACGGGCAACTGCGTGGAACTCGCGGAGCTGCCCGACGGCGGGGTCGCCGTCCGCAACTCCCGGTTCCCCGAGGGGCCGGCGCTCATCTACACGCGGGACGAGATCCGCGCGCTCGTGCTGGGCGTCAAGGACGGGGAGTTCGACGGCCTGGTCGCGTGACGTGTCTCACCACGACTTTTAACACGAGGTTCACGCACTTAACGGCTTTGGGCCAGGTGTGTAACACGGGTCCGGCAGCATGGTTCCCATGCTGGACCAGATGACCTTGTACCCCGTCGCCGACGACGTGCTCTTCGCACCGGGCGGGCGGGTCGTGATCAGGACGTACGGCGTCGCCTCGGCGGCCGATCCCCATGACGGCAAGCCGCGGCCGGTGGCGTACCGGACGTGGGTCACCGGGGTGCGCGACCAGCCCCGCTACTGGCGTTGGGGACACTTCGAAGACGCCCGCCGGGGGCACCGCAAGGTCCTCGAATGGCTCACCGGGCGCGGACCGCAGCCCGCGCCCGTCAACTCCTAGATCGGGCAGTTCCAGCTCAGCACGACCCGTTCGCCGTGCTCGTAGCCGAGTGAGCAGTAGGTGCCGGTGTCGAGCCGGAGCAGTCTGCCCTCGGAGGCGGGCAGGCCGAGCCAGCGGGCCGCCAGCACCCGCAGGAAGTGGCCGTGCGCCACGAGCAGCACCGCGCTGTCGCCGCCGGTGAGCGCGTCGACGGCCCGGGTGATCGCCCGGTCGGCGCGCTCGCCGACATGGTCGACGCTCTCCCCCGGGTGGGCCGAGTCTCCCGGGATCACGCCGTCGCGCCAGATGTACCAGCCGGGGATCGACTCCCTGATGGTGGCCGTGGTGACGCCCTCGTAGCCGCCGTAGTCCCACTCCCACAGGTCGGGGTCGGTCTCCCAGCCGGTGAGCCCGGCCAGCTCGGCCGTCTTCTCGGCCCGCTGGGCCGGGCTGACCAGCACCAGCGCGAAGTCGCGGCCTCCGACCACGGTGTTCAGGGCACGGGCCTGCGCCTCGCCGTGGGGGGTCAGCGGGATGTCGGTCCGCCCGGTGTGGCGGCCGGCTCTGCTCCATTCGGTCTCGCCGTGGCGCAGCAGGATGATGTTCACCAGCCCCATGGTGCCCGGTGGTCGGTCGATAGTCTCTGATCGCCGACGTGTCGCGACAAAGGGGAGTTGGCAGATGGAACCGGTATCTGTGGGACTGATCGGAGCCGGGCCCTGGGCCGGCATGATCCACGCCCCCAAGCTCGCCGCCGGGCCGGACACCCGGCTGGCCGGGATCTGGGCGCGCCGCCCCGAGGCCGCGCGCGAGCTCGCCGCCCGCCACGGCACCCGCGCGTTCGAGCTGCTCGACGAGCTGTTCGACCACTGCGACGCGGTGGCGTTCTGCGTGCCCCCGGGCGTGCAGGCCGAGCTCGGGGTGCTGGCCGCCCAGGCCGGCAAGGCCCTGCTGCTGGAGAAGCCCCTGGCCGACAGCCTCGACGGCGCCCGGCGGCTGGCCGACGCCGTCGCCGAGACCGGCGTGGCGACGCAGATGGTGTTCTCCTTCCGGTACGCCACCGCGACCGCCGCCTTCCTGGAGAGGGCGGCCGGGATCGAGCCCTTCGGCGGCTACGCGGCCAACATCGGCGGCGCGCTGCACGGCGGCCCGTTCGCGACGCCGTGGCGGCTGGAGCGCGGCGCGATCCTCGACGTCGGCCCCCACATGCTCGACCTGCTCGACGCGGCGCTCGGCCCGATCGCCGGGGTGCGCGCCCACGGCAACTCCCTCGGCTGGGTCGGCCTGCTGCTGGAGCACGAGACCGGCGCGGTCAGCGAGGCGTCGCTGACCATGGCCGCCACCGGCGACCTGCCCGACGCCCGCGTCGAGGTGTTCGGCCGGAAGGGCTCGGCCACCCTGTTCGGGGCCATGCTCGGCGACGACGCCTTCGAGCGCATGGTCGCGCAGTTCGCCCAGACGGTCAGGAACGGCGGCGGCCACCCGCTCGACGCGGCCCACGGGCTGCGCCTCCAGCGGGTCATCGCGGAAGCGGAGCGGCAGCTCGCCGCCTGAGCAGCAGGGCGAGCCCCAGGGCGAGCGCGGCGCTGCCGGCGGCCGGCACGAACGTGCCCGGCGTGAACCCGGTGACGGTCAGGGTGAGCAGCCCGGCCGCCGACAGCACGGTCGCCGCGATCGTTCTGGCGCGGGTCGGGCTCGCCGGGGGCGCGGCCTCGAACCGGGCCAGCAGCGCCGTCAGCACGGCCAGCACCAGCGACAACCAGCCCAGCCAGACGGGCAGCAGCAGCCACCACGTGACCGACCACGGTTCGGGGGTCTGCGCGCCGAAGCCGACGAACGCGACGCCGCCGACGGTGATGAGCGCCGTCATGTGCCAGAGGTAGAAGGTCATCATGCGGGGCGCGAGCCAGGCCAGCACCGGCGCAGGCAGCGCCCGGTTCAGCCGCTCGCGCGCCCACAGGGCCAGGCCGAGCTGACCGGCGAAGACCACCAGCATCACGGCGCTCGGCGGGGCCATGTTCGACGGCATGCCGGGCATGCCGATCATGCTGGCCGGATAGGGGCCGGCCAGCACCATGGCCGCCGTCATGCCGAACCCGGCGGCGGCCAGCCCCAGGGCCCTGCGTCCGGTCAGGCGGGCGAGCCTGCCCTGGGCGTACAGGAACCCGATCTGGTGGACGGCGAGCCAGACGAACACGACGTTCAGGTAACCGGCGGCCTCGAACCCCGAGAACCGGACGACGTCGACGGCGAGCGCCCCGGCGGCGCACAGCGGCAGCAGCACCCCGGCGGGCGCCCGCGACAGCAGCGGCGTGGTCACGACGGCGAGCAGGTAGACGGCGAGGAACCAGAGCAGCTGGCCGACCAGCCGCGACGCCACCTCCACCGGCTGCGCCGGCAGGCCCAGCGCGCCCAGCAGGTAGGGCAGCGGCAACCACACGGCGATCAGCGGCAGCACCGGCCAGCCGAGCCGCACGATCCGCTTGCCGATCCACTTCTCTGCGCTCTGCGGCCTGCCCTTCCAGCTCAGGTAGTTGGCCGCGCCCCCGGCGAAGAACACCAGCGGCATGACCTGGCTGACCCACGTCACCAGCGGCACCGACGCCAGCGCGTTGCCGGTGACCAGGTCGCCGCCGCGGTCGGTCAGCACCGGCATCGTCCAGTGCTGCACCACGACGAGCACCATGCCCAGCACCCGCAGGACGTCGACGAACGGGTCGCGCGGCGAGGCGACGGGATGGACGGGATGGGGGTGGGTCATCGACATGGGGGGCCGCCTCCGGGGGGAATCGAGTCCCCTTGAGCCTCCCGAAACGGCCCGCCGAAGTCGGTCCCGCGGGCACCCGACTTGATCGACGGGTCTCCGCCACCCCGGATGGTGGTGCTGGCTACACCCCGCTGAGATAGGCCAGGACCGCCAGCACGCGGCGGTGCCCGCCGTCGCTCGGCGGCAGGCCGAGCTTGGCGAAGATGTTGCCCACGTGCTTGTGCACGGCCCGTTCGGTGACCACGAGCGTGGTCGCGATGTCGGTGTTGGAGTGGCCCTCGGCCATCAGCGACAGCACCTCGCGCTCGCGCGGGGTGAGCGAGTCGATCGGGTGGGCGTGCCGGCGCACCAGCAGCTGGGCGATGACCTCCGGGTCCATGGCGGTGCCGCCCTTGGCCACCCGCTCCAGCGCGTCGACGAACTCCGACACCCGGGCCACCCGGTCCTTCAGCAGGTAGCCGATGCCGCCGCCGCCCCCGGCCAGCAGCTCGGTCGCGTAGGTCTGCTCGACGTACTGGGAGAGCACCAGGATCGGCTGGCCGGGGTGGACGCGGCGCACCTCCACGGCGGCGCGCACGCCCTCGTCGCGGAAGGTCGGCGGCAGCCGGATGTCGACCACGGCGATGTCGGGGCGGTGCTCGGCGACGGCCGTGTGGAACTCCTCGGCGGTGCCCACGGTGGCGACCACCTCGTGCCCCTCGGTGGTGAGCAGCAGCGTCAGGCCCTCGGCCAGCAGCACGCTGTCCTCAACGATGATCACTCGCACGGCAGCTCCACCCGCAGGGTCGTCGGCCCGCCGGGCGGGCTGGTCAGTGTGGTCACCCCGTCGAAGGCGCTGACCCGGCGGCGGATCCCGGCCAGGCCCGATCCGCCGTCCTCGTCGGCGCCGCCCCGGCCGTCGTCGGTGACCTCGGCGGTCAGCCGGTTCTCGGTACGCCGGACGACGATCGTCGCCTTCGCGGCGGAGCTGTGCCGGGCCACGTTCGTCAGCGCCTCGGCGATGACGAAGTAGGCCGCCGCCTCGACCGCCGCGGGGAGCCGTCCGACGTCGTCGGTCTCGGTCTCGACCGGCACCGGCGAGCGGGCCGCCAGCGCCGCGACCGCCCCCGGCAGGCCCCGGTCGGCCAGGATCGGCGGGTACATGCCCCGGATGAGGCCGCGCAGCTCGGTCATCGTCTCCTCGGTGCTCAGCCGGGCCTCGGTGATCAGCGCGGCGGCCTTGCCGGGGTCGGTGGCCAGCACGCGTTCGGCGATGCCGAGCCGCATCGCGATGGAGACCAGCCGGGCCTGCGCGCCGTCGTGCAGGTCGCGTTCGATGCGGCGCAGCTCGTAGCCGTGCGCGTCGAGCGCCTCGGCCACCCGCTCGGCCAGCCGCACGTGCTGCGGCGTCGCGAGCAGCGACCGGGCCAGCTGGGCCAGCCCCTCGGCGACCAGCGGCACGACCCGGAACCCGACGGCCGCCACCACCGCCATGAACAGCGGGACGGTGACCGCCACCATCCACCACGAGTCGAGCGCCCACGGCAGGTAGACGTAGCGGCCGGGCCCGAACGCGTCCCACCACAGCGGGAGCGACAGCGCCCAGCCGAGCGCGCCCCACAGGGCGACGGCCGGGATCGCGCCGAACGGGCCGGTGAACACGTGCTGGGCCAGGAAGGCGAGGTCACGCCAGGTCTGCGGGTCGCCCATGACCACGCGCACGCGCGTGAGGATGCCGCCCCTGATCGGATGGTAGGACGCCGTCACCGGCCGGCCGAGCCACGCCCCCGCGTTCCGCCGGGCCAGCGACGCCACGGCGCGGTTGAGCCGGATCGCGAAGGGGAGCAGGACCAGCCCGAGGTAGGTCGCCGAGAAGACCAGGGTGAAGACGGTGACGGCGATGGCCAGCAGGCACAGGGGGACGAGCAGGAGCCCCAGCAGAAGCCGCCCGGTCGCCGTGACGGTCCGCCGCACCATGCGGTCAGCATAGCCTCACGTTCCCGGCGAAAAGGCTGTTGGTAACGTATGGGGCGCGTGACGCCGCAGCGAAGTCCGGTGCGAACCCGGCGCTGTTCCCGCAACTGTGATCCCCCGGTCGTGATCTCCCGGCCGAGGGTCAGCCAGGTCGCCTGCGTCGTCGCCGACGTCGTCCGCCCTCGTGGAAAGGGTGATCCGTCCCCGGGTCTCTCGTTTCCCGGCAACTCCTCCGGAGGAAACTCGTGAGGCCCCTTCGCACGGCCCTCGCGGGCGTGTTGCTGGGTGTCGCCCTGCTGTCCGGTTGCGGCAGCAGCGACACCGCCACCCCCGCCCCCGCCGCCTCGGCCGCTCCCAGCGGCCCCTTCCCGGTGACGGTCCAGGCCGCCAACGGATCGGTGACGATCGCCGCCAGGCCGCAGCGGATCGTGTCGTTGTCGCCCACCGCCACCGAGTCGCTGTTCGCGATCGGCGCCGGGCCGCAGGTCACCGCCGTCGACGACCAGTCGAACTTCCCGGCCGAGGCCCCCAAGACCGACCTGTCGGGCTTCAAGCCCAACGTCGAGGCCATCACCGGGCGCAACCCCGACCTGGTGATCGTCTCCAACGACCTCGAAGGCGTCGTCGCCGGGCTCGGCAAGGTCGGCGTGCCGGTGCTGGTGCTCAGCGCCGCCACCAAGATCGACGACGCCTACGCCGAGATCGAGAAGCTCGGCACCGCCACCGGCAACCGGGCCAAGGCCGACGAGGTCGTGGCCGGCATGAAGCGCAAGCTCGCCGACCTGGCCGCCGCCGCCCCCAAGACGGAGCTGACCTACTACCACGAGCTCGACGTCACCCCCTACGCCGCGACCTCCACCACCTTCATCGGCCAGATCTACGCCCTGTTCGGCCTGGTCAACATCGCCGACGAGGCCCCCGACGCGGCGGGCGGCTACCCGAAGCTCTCGGCCGAGTTCGTGGCCAAGGCCGACCCCGACCTGATCTTCCTGGCCGACGTGAAGTGCTGCGCCCAGAACGCCGAGGCGCTGGCGGAACGCCCCGGCTGGGGCGGCCTGAAAGCGATCAAGGACGGAGACGTGGTCGAACTCGACGACGACGTCGCCTCGCGCTGGGGCCCCCGGGTGGTCGACCTGGCCGAGGCCATCGGCGCCGGGGTGGCCAAGGCCGCGGGCTGATGGCTGAGATCATCTCCACGGCCGGGGCTCTTTCCCGAGACCTCCGCCCGGCAGGGCGAACCGGTCGCGCGGTCCTGTCCCGGGAGGTCCGCATGGCGAGGGTGCGGGCCGATCGCGCCGATCTCTGCCAGGGCTTTCCCGCGGCCGCATTCAGAGCTGCCTGTTGATGCGCAAGGGCGTGGTGTTCGCGGGGGCCGCCGTGGTGCTGGCCGCCTGCATGACCGCCGGGCTCATGGTCGGCGCGGCCGGGTTGCCGCTCAAGGGCGTCGTGCTGGCGCTGGCCGACCGGCTGCCGTTCGTGTCGGCCCACTCCGGGCTGACGCCCCTGGAGACCGGGGTGCTGTTCGAGCTCCGGCTGCCGCGTGTGCTGCTCGGCGCGATGGTCGGCGGGCTGCTCGCCGTCGCGGGCGCCGGGTACCAGGGCGTGTTCCGCAACCCGCTCGCCGACCCCTACCTGCTCGGGGCCGCCGCCGGGGCCGGGCTCACGGTCACGCTGGTCATCGTGGCCGTGGGCGACGGGGCGGCGGTGCCGCTCGCGGCGTTCTGCGGGGCGGCCGGCGGGGTGCTGCTCGCCTACGGGCTCGGGCACACCGCCACCCGGGGCGGCGGCACGGCCACGCTGGTGCTCGCCGGGGTGGCGGTCACGTCGTTCCTGACCGCCATCCAGACCTTCCTCCAGCAGCTCAAGGTCGAGGAGCTGCAGCGGGTCTACGCGTGGATCCTCGGCGACGTCGGCGGCGGCTGGGAGCAGGTCGCCATGTGTGCGCCCTACGCCGTGGTGGCCGCCGCGATCCTGCTGCTGCACGGGCGGCTGCTCGACGTGTTGTCGGTCGGCGACGACGAGGCGAGCGCGCTCGGCGTGCGGGCCGGGCGGGTGCGGCTGGTCGTGCTCGTCGCGGCCTCGCTGGCGACCGCCGCCGCCGTGTCGGCGGGCGGGCTCATCGGGTTCGTCGGCGTCGTGGTGCCCCACGCGGTCCGGCGGCTGGCCGGGGGCTCCTACCGGGTGGTGCTGCCGCTGTCGCTGCTGGCGGGCGGCGCGTTCCTGGTGACGGCCGACCTGATCGCCCGGACCGTGCTGGCCCCCGCCGAACTGCCCATCGGGGTGGTCACCGCGTTCGTCGGCGCGCCGTTCTTCGTCACCATCCTGCGCGCCACCCGGAAGGTGGAGACGTGACCGTCGAGATCACCGGCGTGGACGTGGACCTCGGCGGCCGGCCGGTCCTGCGCGGCGTCACCGCCACCGCCCGCGAGGGCCGCTGGCTGGCCGTCATCGGGCCCAACGGGGCCGGGAAGTCGACCCTGCTCAAGGCCGTCATGGGACTGCTGCCGCACACGGGGCTGATCACCGTCGGCGGGCGTCCGGTCCGCGACCTCGCGCCCCGCGACCGCGCCCGGGTGCTGGCCTACGCGCCGCAGAGCCCGCTGCTGCCGCCCGACATGACCGTCCACGAGTACGCCCTGCTGGGGCGGACGCCGTACATCCCCTATTGGGGGCGCGAGAGCGCCCGCGACACCGAGACCGCCCGCGCGGTGCTCGACCGCCTCGACCTGACGGCCCTGGCCGCCCGGCCGCTGGAACGCCTCAGCGGCGGCGAACGCCAGCGGGTGGTGCTGGCCCGCGCGCTCACCCAGCAGGCGCCCGTGCTGCTCCTCGACGAGCCGACGACGGCCCTGGACCTCGGTCACCAGCAGCAGGTGCTGGAACTGGTCGACCGGCTGCGCCGCGACGACGGCCTCACCGTCGTCAGCACCCTGCACGACCTCACCCTGGCCGCCCAGTACGCCGACGACCTGCTCCTGATGAGCGGCGGCACGGCCGTGGCGGCCGGCAGCCCCGGAGAGGTGCTCACCGAGGACCTCGTCACCCGCCACTTCGGCGCCCGCGTGACCATCGGCGCCGGACCGGCCGGACGGCCGGTCGTGCACCTGCGCCGCCCTACGGGGTGAACTTCACGCTCGTGACGATCGTGGTGATCGTCGTGTCGTCGCACTTGGACGTCGGGCAGAAGAACGTCATCAAAGCCGACGGCTGACCGGGCCGGGTCACCAGGAAGCTGCGGAAGTCGAGCCGCCCCGCGCCGGTCGCGTCGCTCAGGAAGCCGCTGACCTTGAAGCCCGGCTGGCCGCCCACCGACGTCGGCTCGGGCGCGCCCGGGATCGACACCACCCCGGGCAGCGTCGCCTGCAGCCCGGCCTGCACCGACTCCAGCGCGTCGCCCGTCGAGATCGTGTCGGTGGTCTGCGCGACCACGCCGCTCGACTTGTCGGGGGAGCCGGTGATGATCGGGTTGACCGCCGTCCAGTCGGGGTTGCCCGGCACGCTGAACAGCGCGTCGAACGCGTCGGCCGAGGCCGCGATGGTGACGTGCTGGTCGGAGTAGTCCTTGCGGGTCCAGGTCGACGGATAGCTGAAGCTGTAGGGGGCCGCGACGTTGCCCGGGAAGCTGTCCCACGACGCCTGCCCGTCGCCGCCGCTCTGGCTGACGATGTAGACCGCGCCCGCCGCGATCAGCCCCAGCGCCAGCACCCCGCCGACCACCGGGACCAGCGGGAACCTCTTGTTCTGCGGCACCCCGGCCGGGGCCGTCGACACCTGCGACACCCGCGAGGGATACGACGACGGGTGCGAGGGATGCGTGTAGGGCGGGTTGGAGACCGGGTTCTGGTAGGCGGTGCCCGGAGGCTGCGACGGCCAGGAGTTGCGCGGGCCCGAGATCGGGCTGGGCAGGTCGCCCTCGGTGCCGCTGATCGCGTCGCGCAGCGCCGAGACGAACGCCGTGCACGTCGGGTAGCGGTCGAGCGGCGACTTCGACAACGCTCGCGACAGCACCTGGTTCACCGTGTGGGGCAGGTCGGGCCGGTAGGGCGTCAGCGGCGGCGGGTCGTGGGAGACGTGGGCGTAGAGCAGCGCCAGCTCGGTGTCGCGCTGGAACGGCGGCAGCCCGGCCAGGGCCTCGTAGACGACGCACGCGAAGGCGTAGCCGTCGGCGCGGCCGTCGACCGGCAGGCCGCGGATCTGCTCCGGCGCGACGTAGCGCGGGGTGCCCATGAAGTGGCCGTGGCTGGTCAGGCCGGTGTCGGCCGAGGAGCTCTTGGTCAGCCCGAAGTCGGTCAGGTAGACGTGGTCGTTGCCGGTCACCAGGATGTTGGCCGGCTTCACGTCGCGGTGCACGAGCCCGTTGGCGTGGGCCTCGTCGAGCGCCGAGGCGATCTGCGAGAACAGGTGGTTGGCCCGCGCCACCGGCAGCGGGCCGTTCGACTGCACCAGCTTGCGCAGGTCGCTGCCGCCGTCGACGTAGCGCATCGCGATGAACAGCAGCCCGTCGTGCTCGCCGGCCTCGTAGATCGGGATGATGTGCGGGTGGTCGATCGAGGCGACCAGCCGCGACTCGCGCACGAACCGGTCGCGGAACCGGTTGTCCTCGGCGAGCTGCGGGGCCAGCACCTTGAGCGCGACCGCGCGGCCGAGCCGCTGGTCGCGCGCGCGGTAGACGGTGGCCATACCGCCCCGGCCGACCACCGCCTCGATCGTGTAGTCGCCGATCCGCTGCCCCACCAGCGCCGGCAGTTCAGCGCTCATGGCGCGTCCGACGGATGACCGCAGAACCCGCAGAACCGGTGGGCGTGGCCCAGCCGCATGCCGCACTGGGTGCAGAACTTCTTGGACGCCCCGCCCGGGTTGGAGCCCGGGTTGGAGACGTGCTGCCGCCCCCCGGGCGGCGAGAGGTCGACCACCGGCTGCCCCGGGTTCGGGGTGCGGTAGACCTCCGTCTGGGCCGGCCATGACGTGACCAACGCGTGATTCTCCCCCGATGTGTCCTGCTGATCCTCCCCGTTGCGCCGGCGCCGCAGCAGGAACGGCACCGACCCGGCCACGACGGCCCCCACGAGCACGACACCCCCGGTGATCCAGATCCACGACGCCACCCCCGACGTGGGCGCCGGGACGGGGACGGGCGCGGACTTCTTCGTCGCCGCGTCTTCGGCCGTGCCGGCCTTGGCCTTCGAGACGCGGAGGTACTCGAGCGCCACGGCGTGGTCCTGGCGCAGGGTCAGCACCTGCTGGAGCACCGGGGCCGCGTTGCCGTAGAGCTTGTTGTGGTAGGCGGCGAGCGCCTGTTCGTAGACGACGTCGACGGGACCCCGGCGGGGCGTCACCCCGGCCGCCACCAGGGCGGTGCGGATCTCGTCGACGGGCGTCACGGTCGCGGGCAGGCTGCCGCCCCCCGACAGCACCCCGACCACCTCGCTCTTGCCGTCGTCGATCACCGCGGCGCCGACGGCGCCTGCTTCGATGAGTTTGTCGATTTTGTCACGTTCCGCCGCTTTGAAGTTGCGGCTGCCCGGCGGGTCGAAGTGGGCCGTGTCCATCTTCGGCGGCGCCTTCGCCGACGGGCGGGCGGCCATCGTCATGACGTCGACCGACTCGACCTTGGCGCTGATCGTGGTGCCCATCGGCACGGTCGGCAGGTTGTTCTTCGGGCCCGCGTTCACCTTCAGCACCGCCGGGGCCGACGGGGCGTCGCCCGCCGACAGCACCTCGGCGGCGAGGCCGTCGGGCAGCGCCGGGTCGAGGAACGGGAAGGCGGTCACCTTCGTCTCGACCGTGGCGTTGCAGGTCGAGTTCTGGGTGCGCGGCGGATAACAGGCCTGCAGGCGGATGTTCAGGTCGGGGTCGTCGACCGTGTGCCGGTCGAAGTCGGCCGGGATGTCGACCTTGAAGTACTCGGCGAAGACCCGGTTGGCGGCGTACACCTGCAGGTCCTTGTCGGGCCGGACGACCTGGGTCGCGGTCACGATCACGCCGTCGGGCGTGACGGTGAATCCGCTGCCGGTCGCCAGTTCGACCTCGTATTCGCGCTCGAAACGCTGAAGACGGGCGCGGTCGTCGATGAGGGTGACGGAGACCGTGGACTCGGACTCCACCCGGACGGCCCCCGGGGTGACCCGGTCGGTCGATCCGCTGGGGTGGGGATGCAACAAGGGCATGCCCAGGACACCGAGGGCACCGAGCCCCGCGATGACGGCCAGGCGGGGCATGTCCGCCTCCTTACCGAATGACGACGAATTCCAGCGTCTCAGTGGCCGGAAACCCCGGCAAGGGTTCACACGGTCACCGAAACTCATCTGATACCGGCCAAGGATCACGGCAAGGCTTGCATTTCACTTGCAATCGGATCGAAGGTGGCGACCTGTCGCTTCGCGGGGCGACCAGGACACACTAATCTGCCACCATGGCCCTCCGCATCCCCGCGCCCTCACGGAGCGACCTCCTCATCGGCGCCGCCGTCGCGGCCGTCGGCATCCTTGAGGCCTTCACCTCCGCGACCTCCTACGGCGCCGCCCAGAATCCGGAACTCTGGTGGATCCCGCAGGCCCTGATCGCCGGCGGCCTGCTCTGCTTCATGCGCGGGGCGCCGGTCCTGGTGTTCCTCGGCACGGTGCTGCTCCAGTTCCTCTGGCACCGCCAGGGATACGAGGCCTGCCAGGTCCACCAGCTGATCGCCCTCCTCATCGGCTTCCACGGCCTGGGCGCCCGGCTGAGCTTCCGCCGGGGCGGCCCCTGGGCCGGCGGCGGCATCCTGATCTTCGACGTGGGCGCCGTCGACATGCGGGTGCTGCCGTTCCCCGAGGCGATCTACCTGACGGTGATGTTCGGCTTCGCCTATCTGACCGGCGTGACCGTGCGGGCGTGGCTGGTGCGGGCGCAGCGGGCCGCGAAGGAGGCCGCGCTGGCCGAGGTCGAGCGGGAGCGCCGGGCCGCCGAGGCGGTGGCCGCCGAGCGCAGCCGGATCGCCCGCGAGCTGCACGACGTGGTCGCCCACAGCGTCAGCATGATGGTCATGCAGGCCGCCGGGCTGCGCCGCGCGCAGGGCGGCGAGAACCCCGTGCTGACCGGGATCGAGCAGGCCGGCCGCGACGCCGTCAACGAGCTGCGGGTCATGCTGGGCGCGCTGCGCATGCCGCAAGATGAGGCGCTGCCGCAGCCCGGCCTCGACATGGTGCGGAACCTGATCTCCACGGTCGGCAACACCCCTCTGCGGGTCACCCTGACGGTCGCCGGCGAGCCGGTGAGGCTGGCGCCGGGTCTCGACCTGTCGGCCTACCGGATCGTGCAGGAGGCGCTCACCAACGCCGTCAAGTACGCCGGCGAGGCCGACGTACAGATCAAGATCACTTATCACCCGCTCTCGGTCACCCTGGAAGTGACCGACAACGGGAACGCCGCCGGGGCCGACGGGTTGTCGACCGGGAACGGCCTCATCGGCATGCGCGAGCGGGCCGAGCTGTTCGGCGGCACCCTCGACGCGGGGCCGCGTGAAGAGGGCGGGTTCCGCGTCTGCGCGGTGCTGCCCACGTCCCCGGGGGTCGTCCTGGTATGAGCGAGAACATCAGGATCGTCCTGGCCGACGACCAGGCCATGATCCGGGCCGGTCTCCGCATGGTGGTGGAGAGCGAACCGGGCATGGAGGTCGTGGGCGAGGCCGCCGACGGCGTCGAGGCCGTCGCGGTGGCCCGCCGGGTGCGGCCGGACGTCGTCCTGATGGACATCTCGATGCCGCGCATGGACGGCCTGACCGCCGCCCGGCAGCTGCTCGACGCCCCCAGCCCGCCCAAGGTCATCATGCTGACCACCTTCGACACCGACGAGAACCTCTACGCCGCCCTCCGGGCCGGGACCAGCGGCTTCCTGCTCAAGGTGTCGCCGCCCGAGCAGCTCGTGGAGGCCGTGCGGGTGGTCGCGGCGGGCGACGGGCTGCTCGACCCGGCGGTCACCACGCGGGTGATCGCCTCCTTCGCCGGCCGCCACGAGCCGGTCCGGCCGCCGCAGCTCGCCGAGCTGACGCCGCGCGAGCTGGAGGTGCTCCGCATGCTCGCCAAGGGCCTCACCAACGCCGAGATCGCCACTGCGCTCTTCGTCGGTGAGGCCACGGTCAAGACCCATGTGGCGCGGGTGCTGATGAAGCTGAACCTGCGCGACCGCGCTCAGGCGGTCGTGTTCGCGTACGAGTCGGGCGTGGTGACGCCCGGGGCCGTCGGGTAGTAGGAGATCCACTCCGCCTCCGACATGCGCAGCACCTTCACGCCCCAGTAGCCGAAGGCGATCACCGGGACGCCCCAGGTGAGCAGGGTGATCGGGCCGTACTCCAGGACGAAGCCGACCCACCAGCCGAGCAGGATCAGGATCGTCGTCCACAGCGGGGCGAACTTCGCCCGCCACAGGGCGATGGCGACCAGGCCGGCCCCGATCGGGCCGAAGAACAACCACGGCATCTGGAAGCCGAAGACCACGCCGGGCAGGTTGAAGATCTCGTCGAAGATCACGGCGGCCTGCTCGGGGGTGTTGTGCCGCCCCAGGTACCACTCGACCGGGTCGACCAGCAGCAGGCACGACAACGACAGGAAGCCGATCACGGCCATCGAGCCGCCGATGTGGGCCAGCACCGCGCCGCGCTTGCGGGCGAAGTGCAGGACGCCGATCAGGGCGACCGGGAGCAGCATCCACGACCAGTGGTACAGCGCCGACTGGAGCTGGGCCAGGGCCGGGTTGTCCTGGTAGCTGACCGACTCGCGGATGTCGCCCCACGTGCCGGGGTCGACGACCACCGCGACGAACTGCAGCACCGGCGAAACGATCAGCAGCAGGCCGGTGACCCAGCGCCGGAAGCCGGTTGTGCTCTTGAACATCTCTCGAATCCCCCTCGGGTATCTCACTCAACGGGGCGGACGCTACGGATCCGGGCTCGGTGAGGACGTCCGTCAGACGGGTGATTCGAGGTCACTCCGGAGAGTGACTTGCGGTTACATCCGGACATTGGCATATATTTTTCGTCAAGAGGTATCGATAGCAGGAGAACTTTCATGACTGCGTTCCCTAAGGTGCTGTTCGACGAGGGCCACAGCGAGGCCTGGACGATCCGGCGCGACGTCGCCCAGGCGATGAACCCCGGCCACCCCGACGACAACTCCTACGCCCGTGCGGCCGATCTTCTCCGCCGGTTGGGGCACCAGGTTTCCGCCCACACGGACGGGACGCTCGTCCCCGACGGCCACGACGTGCTGGTCATCGCCCATCCGTCGGCGCAGCGCTGGGAACGCACCACCGGGCTGGGCAGCCCCGAGTTCACGCCCGAGGAGCTCGACGCCGTCGAGGCGTTCGTGGCGGCCGGGGGAGGGCTCGTCGTCCTCGCGGAGGAGGAGCAGGAGAAGTACGGCACCAATCTGGGTGACCTGCTGTCCCGCTTCGGCGTGAGGGTCGTGCACACGACCGTCCAGGACCCGGCGAACCGGTTCAACAACGTGGCCTCCTGGGTGCTCGGCGAGCCGGTGACCGCCTCGATCGACGGGGCCGACGTGCTGGCCGGGGTGCGGCGCGCCTGCTTCTACCGGGCCGGCGTGCTGGACGCCCCCGACGCCACCCCCCTGTTCAGGACCTCCGGGAGCGCCACCCCCGCGAACGCGCCGCTCGCGGTCGCGCTGACCTACAAGGCGGGCCGGGTCGTCGTGGTCGCCGACTCCGACCTGTTCGGCGACGACTCGATCGGCGACCTCGACCACGCGCGCCTGTGGGGCAACCTGGTGACCTGGGCGGCCCGCTCGCCCGAGCGCGGCACCAGCGCCGCCGGGGGCCGGCCCGAGTTCGGCGCGCTCAGGGAGGCCGTCGAGGCGCTGCGGCCGTACACGGAGAAGGACGGCACCTTCACCGGCGACACCGCGCTGATCACCCGGGTCGCCGCCGAGGTCGCCGAACTGGCCCCCCGGTTCCCCCATGACGAGGTCTACCTGTTCGAGGTCCAGAAGGACCTGGCGAAATGGGCCGAGACCGGCGGGAAACCCGACTTCCTCGACTCGCTGAACGCCTTTCACCCCGACGAGCAGCGCGTCGACGGGCTGGAGCACCTTGTGGTGTTCCCGATGTACACCCAGAACGGCAACCCCAACCGCAACCTGGAGGCGGTCTGGGTGAAGACCGTCTGGCCGCAGTGGCTGGCCGACCTGGAGGCCGGGGGCTACGACAACCCGATGTTCGTGCCGATCGCCTTCGTCGACTTCACCTCCGGGTACGACACCGACTCCGCCGTCCTGTTCCCGGAGACCGTGGTCGTCAGGGAGACCCCGCCGCGCTTCACCTGGGGCGGCATCTTCTGCGACCGCGAGGCCGCCCGGTTCCGCATGGTGACCGAGGCCGCCGCCGCGACGCTCAAGCTCGACCTGCCGCCCGACGCCGCCCGCCTGGTCGCCTCGCAGGAGCTCGCCCAGGAGACCTTCACGATGTGGGACCTGGTGCACGACCGCACCCACTCCCACGGCGACCTGCCGTTCGACCCGTTCATGATCAAGCAGCGGATGCCCTACTGGCTGTACTCCCTGGAGGAGCTGCGCTGCGACCTGACCGCGTTCGGCGAGGCCGTGAAGCTGGAGGCCGACGGCGTCCCGCACGCCCGCTACGTGCAGCTGGCGATCCTGTTCGACCGGCTGTTCCGGTTCCCGATCACCGGCGCGCGGGTGCGCAACTACGACGGGCTCGGCGGCCAGCTGCTGTTCGCCTTCCTGCACCGCAACGACATCGTCCGGTGGACCGACAACCGCCTGACGATCGCCTGGGACCGGGTGGCCGGCGGCGTCGCCGACCTGCGGGCCGAGGTGGAGAAGCTCTACCGCGACGGCATCGACCGCTCGAAGCTGGCCCACTGGATGGCCGCCCACGACCTCGTCGCCGCCTACGTCGCGCCCCACCCGGCCTCGAAGTGGGCCGTGCGGGACCTGCCGGAGGAGCAGAAGGCCATGGTCGACGCCGTGCTGCCGGACGAGTTCCCCCTGAGCATGTTCTACGAGGCGCTGCGCCGTAAGCTCGCCGACGTGATCGAATCGACGAAGGGCGTGCGCTGACGATGAGCCGCGTGATTCTGGTCCTGGGCGCGGGCGGTCCCGCCGGGCGGGCCGTGGTGACGAAGTTCACCGAGCTGGGCGACACCGTCATCGGGGTCGACCGTTCGGGCGCCGACGGCTGCCTGAAGGTCGACCTCCTCGACCCCGCCCAGGTCCGCGACCTGGAGGCCCGCATCCGGGCCGAGCACGGCCGGGTCGACGGGATCTTCCACCTGGTCGGCGGCTGGCGCGGGGCCAAGACGTTCGCCGAGACCCGCCTGTCCGACTGGGCCGACCTCAACGACCTGCTGGTCCGCACCCTCCAGCACGTCACGCTCGCCTTCGAGCCGCTGCTCAAGGCGAGCGCCGACGGCCGGTTCGCGATCGTGTCGGCCAAGGCCGCCGAGGCCCCGACCCAGGGCAACGCCTGCTACGCCGCCGCCAAGGCCGCCTCCGAGGCGTGGACGCTGGCCTTCGCCGACGCCCTCAGGAGCAGCTCGGCCGCCGCCTCGATCGTGGTCGTGATGGCGCTGGTCCACGACGCCATGCGGCAGGCCGCGCCCGAGAAGCCGTTCCGCAACTTCACCGACGTCGCCGACCTCGCCGGCGCCCTGGCCGGTCTGTGGGACCGGCCCGTGACCGAGGCCAACGGCCTCAGATTGGACCTGACGGCCCATGGCGACTGACGCGGTGCGGCGGCACGACCCGGCGCGCAGGGGGTTCGCCAGCGACAACTACGCGGGCGTCCACCCGGAGATCCTGGAGGCGGTCGCCCTCGCCAACGGCGGCCACCTGGTCGCCTACGGCGACGACGTCTACACCTCCGCGCTGCGCAACGTGTTCCGGCGTCACTTCGGCGAGCGGGCCGAGGCCTACCCGGTGTTCAACGGCACCGGGGCCAACGTGGTCTCGCTGCGGGCGATGTGCCGGCCGTGGGAGTCGGTCGTCTGCGCCGACACCGCCCACGTCCACGTCGACGAGGGCGGCGCCCCCGAGGTCACGGGGTCGCTCAAGCTGCACACCGTGCGCACGCCCGACGGGAAGCTCACGCCCGACCTGATCGACACCCAGGCGTGGGGGTTCGGCGACGTCCACCGGGCCCAGCCCCGGGTTGTCACGATCACCAACGCGACCGAGCTCGGCACCGTCTACACACCCGGCGAGATCGCCGCGATCACCGGGCACGCCCACGCGCGCGGCATGCTCGTGCACGTCGACGGGGCGCGGTTGTGCAACGCCGCCGCCGCGCTCGACCTGCCGCTGCGGGCGCTCACCACCGACGTGGGGGTCGACGTGGTGTCGTTCGGCGGCACCAAGCTCGGGCTCATGCTGGGCGAGGCCGTGGTCGTGCTGAACCCCGACGCGGTGCACGGGCTGCCCTACCTCAGGAAGACGAGCATGCAGCTCGCCTCCAAGATGCGGTTCGTGTCGGCGCAGTTCGAGGCGCTGCTCTCGGGCGACCTGTGGTCGCGCAACGCCCGCAACGCCAACGCCATGGCGGCCCGGCTGGCCGAGCGGGCCGCAGACATCCCCCACGTCACGCTGACGCGGCGGCCCCAGGCCAACGCGGTCTTCGCCACCCTGCCCGGCGAGGTCGCCGACCGGGTCCGCAAGGAGTTCCCGTTCTACACCTGGAACCAGGAGACGGGCGAGGTGCGGTGGATGTGCTCGTTCGACACCACCGAGGAGGATGTGGACGCCTTCGTCAGGGCGCTCGCCGAGGGATAACCTGGTCCCCGTGCCGTTACGGGTCGTGATCGCCGAAGACAACCTCCTGATGCGGGAGGGCGTCGAGCGTGTGCTCTCCCGCGATCCCGGCCTGACCGTCGTGGCCGCGTGCGCCGACCTCGGCGGGCTGCTGGCCGCCGTCGAGGAGCACCGGCCCGACGTCGTGGTGACCGACGTCCGCATGCCGCCGACGTCGACCGACGAGGGCATCCAGGCCGCCACGAAACTGCGCGCCGGATCGCCCGGCACGGGCGTCGTGGTGCTGTCGCAGTACGCCGAGCCGTCCTACGCCACCATGCTGCTGGCGGGCGGCAGCGCCGGGCGGGCCTACCTGCTCAAGGAGCGGGTGGGCGAGCCCGGCCAGCTCGTCGAGGCGGTGCGCGCGGTGGCGCGCGGCGGGTCGGTCATCGACCCGGTCGTCGTCGAGGGCATCCTGGCCGACTCGCTGCGGCGGCGGGCCTCGCCGCTCGCCGGGCTCACTCCCCGTGAGCGCGACGTGCTGGCCCAGATCGCCCAGGGCAAGAGCAACGCGGCCGTCGGCGAGACCCTCTACCTGAGCGAGAAATCGGTGGAGAAGCACATCAGCGTGGTCTTCGCCAAGCTCGGGCTGGAGGCCGCCCCCGAGGTGAACCGCCGGGTGCTGGCCGTGCTGCTCTACCTGTCGGAACAGGAGGGGTAACACCCTTAGCGACGGGCGCCCCATACGCCACCATGGGTTGCCATGGGGTCCGTCGAAGTTCTGATCGTCGACGACCAGGCGCCGTTCCGGGCCGTCGCGCGGCGGCTCGTCGCCCTGGTCGCGGGCTGGCGCGTGGCCGGCGAGGCCGAGTCGGGGGAGGCCGCCGTCGCGGCGGCCGCCCGCGTCCGCCCCCAGGTGATCGTGATGGACATCAACCTGCCCGGCATCAGCGGCATCGAGGCCACCCGGCGCATCCTGGCCGCCCAACCCGGCGTCACGGTGGTGCTGGTGTCCACCTATGCGGCCGAAGACCTGCCGCCCGACGCCTACACCTGCGGCGCGGCCGGCTACATCCGCAAAGAAGACCTGACCCCCGCCCGGCTGAGGGCGCACCTGGCGGCCAGCAGCCCGCCCATGCCGTGGACGCCCGCCCCCGGCGGCGTCGACGACGAGCACAGGTAGACGCCCTCAAGAGGGGTGCGCCACGGCTGTCGCGACAGAACCGGCCGGGCGACGAACTGGCGCAGGTCGGCCGCGCCGCCGCCGATGTCGCCGCCGACGTAGTTGGCGTTGTGATCTTCCAGGGCGCGCGGGCCCATGACGTGGCGGGCCAGGACGACGTCGCGGAAGCCGGGGGCGAACCGTTCGATCTGGGCCTCGATCGCGCCGGTCATGTCGCCGTCGTAGCCGTGCGGGACGTGGCAGTAGGCCCACAGGGTGCGTTTGCCCTCGGGGGCCCGAGAGGGGTCGGGAGGCTGCACCAGCAGGACGTAGGGGCGCTCGCAGACCCGCCCGCGCACCGCCGCCCGCTCGCTCGCGGCGATTTCCTCCAGGGTGCCGCCGAGATGGACGGTCCCGGCCGCCGCCACCGCCGGGTCGCGCCAGGGGACCGGGCCGCCGAGCGCCCAGTCGACCTTGAACACGCCCGGACCGTGGCGGAAGCGCCGCATCCTGCGGGCGTAGGGCTCGGGCAGGTCGGCCATCTCGGCGAACCGGCGCGGGGCGACGTCGAGCAGGACCGTCTCGGCGTCGGGCAGCTCCTTCAGCGCGGTCACCCGGTGGCCGGTGACGGCCTCGCCGCCGAGCTCCCGCAGCCGGGCCACCATCGCGTCGGCCATGACCTGCGAGCCGCCCCGCACCACCGGCCAGCCGACCAGGTGGGTCGTCGCCGCCAGCAGCACGCCGTAACCGGCGGAGATGGGGCTGCCCAGGTCGAGCATCGAGTGGGCGGCCATCCCGGCCAGCGCCGCGCGGGCGCGCGGGTCGCGGAAGAGCAGGCGCGCCGCGGTCGTGGCGGGCAGCGCGCCGGTGAGGCCGTACCGGACCAGCGCCAGCGGCGCCTTCGGCACGCCCAGCGGCGCGAGCAGGGTGTCGACCAGAGGGAGGCCCGCCCGCGCGGCGGCGCCGACGGTGGCGAGGTAGGCCGCGCCGTCGCGGCCGAGCCCGGTCGCCGTGCGTTCGGCCGAGCGGTGGAACAACACGGCCGGGCCGTCGTCGAGCGGGTGGGCGGCCGGGATCTCCGGGTGGACGGGTTCCACCCCCAGGGCCGGCAGCCGGTCGCGGAGCGCGGGGGAGGCCAGCGCGGTCGCGATCACGGTCGCGCAGAGGTCGTGGACGAAGCCCGGCAGGGTGAGTTCGGAACTGCTGCGCAGGCCGCCGCCGAAGGTGCCGGCCGCCTCCAGCAGCAGCACCCGGCGGCCCGACTCGGCCAGCTCCAGCGCGCCGGTCAGGCCGTTCGGGCCCGACCCGACGACGACGGCATCGAACTCAGGCATGTGGGATCTCCCCGCGGATCGTGGTGCCGGCGCCGAGCGCCGAATCGACGGTCAGAGTGCCGCCGATCGCGCCGAGCCGGTCGCGCATGTTGACGAAGCCGTGCCCCTCACCAGCGGATTCGAACCCGGCCCCGTCGTCGGTCACGGTGAACCGCAGCACCTTGTCGTCGGCGGTGATCTCCACCTCGATGGCGGCGTCGGCCCCGGCGTGCTTGCCCGCGTTCTGGATCGCCTCCAGGCAGCAGAAGTAGACGGCCGCCTCGGTCTCCTCGGAGAACCGCCGGGGCAGGTCGACGCCGACCGCGCACGGCAGCGCCGACCGCCGCGCCGCCGACCGCATCGCCTGGTCGAGGCCGTGGTTGCGCAGCAGCGGCGGATAGACGCCGTGGGCCAGCTCCCGCACGGCCGCGATGGTGCCCTGGACGTCGTCGCGCAGCTCCGACATCATCGCGCGGGCGACGTCGGGCTCCTCGGCGATGATCTCCCCGGCCAGGCTGAGCTTGACCGACAGGGCGACCAGGTGCTGCTGCGCGCCGTCGTGCAGGTCGCGTTCGATGGCGCGGCGGGCGGCGTCGGCCGAGGTCACGATACGCAGCCGGGACGCCTGGAGCTCCTCGTTGCGGCGGCGCAGCTCGTCGAGGCTGGCCTGCAGCGCCGAGTCGAGCCGCATGTTGTGCAGGGCCAGGCCCACCTGGCGGGCCAGCTGCACGAGCACCAGGTCGTCGTTCTCGGAGAACGGCGGGGCGTCGGGCGGGCGGCGTACCACGATCATGCCGAGGAGCTCGCCCAAATGGGCGGCGGGCGCGACGCGCACCAGGCCGCCGCTCTCCGGCAGCATGCCCGGCAGCCAGATGGCCAGCCACGACGGGCCGCCGATCCGGGTGCGGCCGACGATGACGCGCTCGCGGTCGTTCAGGGTGATGCGCTCGGGCGGCAGGTCGGGCACGCTGACCGTGCGCTGGAGCACGCCGTCGGAGCCCACCCAGATCTCCGCGCCCGCCGGGGCCATCGCCGCCTTCAGCGACTCGGCCAGCTGGAGCAGCAACTCGTCGAAGGGGACCGCGCGGCTCATGCGGGCGCCGAAGGTGGCCAGGATCTCCTCCGGCGGCACCCCGCCCCGGCCGGTGATCGCGCGGGCGGTGTGCAGGAGGCGGTTGCGCACCGGGATGGACAGGATCGCCACCACCAGCGCCGCCGCCATCGACGACACCAGCAGGTCGCGCTCGTCCTCGGCCGGGAGGCGGCCCAGGCCCAGCACCACCACCAGGTAGACGCCGGCGATCAGCACCGCGAACCCGGCGACCACCACCGCCTCCAGCAGCGCCTTCTCACCGACGTGCGCGGTCGGCGGCAGGTGCCCGAACAGGGCGCCCACCGGCACGATCACCAGCGCCCCGACGAGCCACGCCATCGGCGTCTCCGGCACGCCCAGCAGCAGGTAGAGCCCGATGATCACGGCGCCCGCGGCGGCGGCGACCAGCAGCGCCGCGCCGGTCCACTGGAGCGCCGCCCGCTGCCGGGGCGAGGCCGGGCCGCAGCGGGCCACGATCGCGATGGTGCCGGTGCCGGCGGCGACGACGGCGGCGGTGGCGTAGCCGCCGGGGGAGACCTCGACCAGCAGCGTCAGCGCCAGCCCGCCGAGCGCGCCCAGGCCCGTGACGATCCGTCTGGGGAGCGTTCTCAGGTCGCCGTCGGGCAGCGCGAGGGCGAACCCGAGCCACCCGGCGATGGCCAGCGGCACCGCCTGCGGCCAGATCGCCGCCGCCCCCTGGAGCACCGCGACCAGGCCCGCCCACCGGGCGACGGCGGGCCGCCCGGAGGCCAGGCACCCGGCGGCGGCGATCACCCACCCGGCGGCCACCACGGCGCTGGCGGTGTCGGCGGCGTCGTTGAACCCGGCGCCGAGCGTCACCAGCGCGGCGACGCCCCCGATCGTCGCGGTGAGGACGCGGTTCATGTCGATCACTCCGCTCGCAGGAGAAGCCCGGCCGGCAGCCGGGCGGCGGTCCGCCCCGGCCACGCGGCCAGCAGATTGGCGATCAGCAGGGCCAGCGGCCCGACCAGCAGCAGGGCCCCGACGGCCAGCGGGGGGACGTACAGCAGCGGGGTCGCGTCGGCGGTGACCCGCCAGACCGCCCGCCCGGCCGCCAGCCCGAGCGGCACCCCGAACGCGAGCCCGGCCACGGCCAGCACGCTGGCCTGGGTGACGACGACCAGCCGGGCCTGCCGCCGGGTCAGCCCGAGGGCACGCAGCACCGCGAGGTCGCAGGCCCGCCGCCGCACGGCCGTGGCCAGCGCGTGCCCCACCGCGCCGACGCCCAGGAGCGCGAGGAACGCGGCCAGCGCGATCGGCAGCGCCCGGTGCTGGCGCAGCTCGCTCAGCCGGAACGGCGGCTCGACCGGTTCGATCAGCGCTCGGCGGTCCCCGTACGCCGCCGCGACCCGGCCCCGCAGCGCGGCCGGGTCGGCGCCGGGCCGGACCGCGATCAGCACGCTGTGGGTCTTGAACGTGTCGAACATGGAGTCCCAGGTGCCGTCGGTGACCCAGCCGCCCGACGCGTAGGTGTTGTGGCTGGCCTCCGGCACGAACCCGATCCCGGTCACCCGCAGCGTCGCGGAACGCGCCCCCGTGAAGGCGAGCGTGTCGCCCGGCCCGGCCCCGAGATCGCGCGCGCTGTGCGGGGCCAGCATGACCTCCCCGGTCTTCTCCGGTACGGCCCCCTCCAGCGTCACCACCCGGACTCCGCCGGCCTGACGGGAGCACCGCCGTGCCGCCCGAGACGGCCACGCCGAGGCGGGTGTCGGTGACGGCGGTGACGTCGGGGTCGGACCGGAGCGCGGCCAGCCCCCGCGCGAGCACGCCGGGCGGCGCGGGGTCCTCGCCGCCCGCGCCCACCGGCAGCACGAACTGGTAGGCCTGCCCGAACGCCGCCGGATTCGCGGCCGTCTCGTCGACCCCGGCGGCGAACGTGAACGCGGCCAGCACCCCGACCACGCCGGTCACCGCGCCCAGCAGGGCCGGTCTGACGGGCACCCCGTCGGGGCCGGGCTCCAGCGCGAACCGGGCGCCGACGGCGACCGGCACCGGCAGGCCGAGCCGGGCGATCCGCGACGCCCGCGGCGACGTCCGCCCGGACCGGGACGCGGTGAGCACACCCCAGCCGAACACGGCCGGCGCGACCAGCACCACCCCCGGCACCAGCACGAGGGCGTCGAAGTCCAGCCCCGGATGGGGTTCGCGCAACCCGGCCGCGCCGAGCGGCATCAGCCCCGACGCCAGGAACGCCCCCGCGCCGCCGACCAGCGCCCCCGCCGCGGCGGCCAGCGCCGGGGCGAGCGAGGCGGTCACCGCCGCGTGCCGGGGCGACAACCCGGCCGCCCGCAGCGGGCGCAGCGCCGCCGCCCCCGCCGCCACGTAACGGCTCACCGACTGGCCCACCAGCACCAGCGCCGCCGCCAGCGCGGCCAGCCCGAACGCCAGCAGCACGACCGCGCCGAACCGGGCCACCTCGCGGTCGTGGTCGCCGATCCGCGAGGACATCTCCCACAGGTCGAGGTCGTGCCGCCCGGTGATCCGGGCCAGCCCCTCCTGGAACCCGGCCAGGTCGCCCCTCAGCCGCACCAGCGCGTTGGCGTAGGAGCCGCCGGGCGCGAGTTCGGCCCGATGCGCCGCCACGAAGCCGGGCCCCGGGAACACGTAGCCCGGCCGGCCGACCTCGTCGCGGAACCACGCCGACCGGACCACTCCCACCACCCGGACGGTCACCACCGGCCCCTTCGCCCCCGACCGCTGCCCCGCGAGGAGCTGTTCCGGCTCGAAGAGCCGCACCCGGAGGGCGTCGCCCGGCCGGTGCCCGGTCGCGGCCGTGACGACCACCTCGTCGGGCGCGGCCGGGTCCCACATGCGGCCCGCCAGCACGACCGGCCGTTCGACCGTGCGCCCGAACTGGTCGTCGGCCGCCGGGAACCAGCCCGTGCCGCGCCCCTGCACCTCGAAGGAGGTGATCAGGTACGCGCCCAGCGCCTCGACCTGCGGCAGCGCCCGCACCTTCGCCCAGTCGAGCCCGGGGATGTTCGCCAGCACGTTGTACGTCGCCGGCACCGACGCCGCCCACAACCGGTCGACGGCCGAATCGGCCCGCCTGGCCCCGGCCAGCGCGGTCAGCACCGTCGTCACGGCCAGCGCCGTCAGCACCGCCAGCGCCGTCAGCGACCGCGCCCGGCTCCGCAGTTCGAGCCGCACCCAGAACCCCGTCATCACTCCGCCCTCAGAACGTCGGCGACCCGCAACCGCGACAGCGCCCGGCCCGGCCCCACGGCCAGCAGGCCCGCGATCAGCAGCGCCACGGGCACCGCCAGCGCCAGCGCCCAGAACGCCACCGGCGGCTGGTGGAAGATCGGCCACTGGTCGGTCACCAGCCGCCACAACACCCGCCCGAGCGCGACCCCGAGCGGCACCCCGAAGACCAGCCCGGTGACGGCCAGCACCCCGGCCTGGGTGACGACGATCCGGCGCGCCTGCCGGGGCGTCAGCCCGAGGGCCCGCAGCACCGCCACCTCGTGGGTGCGGCGGCGGACGGCGGTGGTCAGCAGGTGCCCGGCCGCGCCGACCGCGAGCAGCGCCAGGAACGCGGCCAGCGCGACCGGCAGCACGGCCAGCTCGTCGATCTCTGCCACCTCGGGGGGCGGCCCGGCCGGCGTGGCGCCCAGACCGGCGGGGTCGACGCCGGGGCGCAGCCCGATCAGGATCGAGCGGAACTTGAAGCCGTCGCCGAACAGGCGGGCGAAGCCCTCGGCGGTGACGGTGCCGCCGCGGTCGTAGGAGTTGTGCCGGCCGATCGTGGTGAAGCCGACGCCGGTCACGGTGAACGTGCCCGAGCCGGGCTCCCCGGCCAGCGGGATCCGGTCGCCGACCCCCAGGCCCAGGTCGCGGGCGGTGTTCAGGGCCAGCGCGACCTCGTCGGGGGCGGCCGGGGGCCGTCCGGCCGACAGGACCAGCGGCAGGTCGCCCCTGGTGTGCAGGGCGACCCGGGTCTCGCCGGTCTCCGCGACGGCGGTCCGGTCGTCGGTCACGCCGGTCACCCTCGGGTCGGACCGCAGGGCCGCGAGCGCGGTGAGCGCCGCCGAGGGGCCGGCGGAGGCGCCGTCGCCGCCGAGGAAGATCTCCGCCTGGTGGGTCTGCCCGAACCGCTCGGGGTGGGTCGCGGCGTCGGTGACCCCGGCGTGGAAGGTGAACGCGGCCAGCACCCCGAGCACCCCGACGACCGCGCCGAGCAGCGCGGGCCGGGTCGGCACGCCGGGCCCGCGCTCCAGCGCGAAGCGGGCCCCGGTCACGACGGCGGGCGACAGGTCGGCCCGCGCGGCGGCGGCCGCGATCACGCTCGGCCGGGCCGCCGGGAGCGGCCGGGGCGACGACGCCCGCCACGCGGAGAAGGCCGCCGCCAGCCCCGCGAGAACGACGGCCAGCAGCGCGCCGGGCGCCAGCAC
>NZ_BBXF01000011.1 GCF_001570585.1 Herbidospora daliensis
GGCCTCCCGGCCCTCGGCGTCACGCGGATCGGGGGGCGGCATCCTCGGCGGCGGGTTCTTCGGCGGCGGCGGACGGTCGTCGTCGGGTTCGTCGTCGCGCCGGTCGGCGCCGCCGCAGCGGCCCCGCCCCGAGCCGACCCGCGCCCCGCGGGCCGAGTCGGCCCGACCGGCCGAGCGGCCCTCCCGCTCCTCCGACGCGCCGCCGTTGTGGCTGCCGGGCCGGTCCGACAGCGGTCGTGGCGGCGGAGGCAGCGGCGGCAGCGGGGGTGGCAGTGGTGACAGCGCCGCGCCGTTCTGGCTGCGGCCCCGCGACAAGGACTGAACATGAACGACGGCCGGAGGAAGGGCCTGTTCGTCGCGGCCGTGGTCGTGCTGGCCGTGCTCGGGATCTATTTAACGACCCTGGGCGACGGCAGCGGCGAGGTCGGGACGGCGGGCCCCGTACCGGGATCCACCCGCACGGTCACCGCGCCGCCGGTGGCCGTGCCGAGCCAGGTGGCGACCACGCCGTCGGCCGACTTCGACGTCTACTCCTACCTGCCGCTGTCGCGTGACCAGCTCGGCGCGGCGGCCGACCTGGCCCGCCGGTTCACCGCCGCGTACGGCACCTACAGCTACGACGACGCGGTGGGCCGGGCCGAGCGGCTCAAGGGGTTCACCACGGTCGAGTTCGGCGACGACATCACCCGTACGGTCACCTCCCCGGCCGCCGTCGAGCACGACACGGCCGACCAGATCGTGTCGAAGGGCACGGCCCGCCTGAAGTCGATCCGCGACATGTCGGCCAACTCGGTCGTCGTGGTCGTCGAGGGCAGCGCCGAGATCACCGCGCTCAGCGGGGCCAAGAACCAGGTCGAGGACTACGCGGTCACCGTCGTCCAGGTCGGCGCCGACTGGCGGGTCTACGACCTGCAACTGGCCGGCAGCGGCCAGGACGGGGACGTCACCCCGTGACCACGACCCGGCTCGCGAACTGGAAGTGGCTGGCCGGGCTGCTGGCGGTCATCGTGCCGCTGACCATGTTCGGCGCGATCGTGCTGATGACGCCGCTGCCCAACATCATGATGGGCGGCGGCTCGGCGGCCTGCGAGGTCGACACCTCCGACCTGTCGGAGACCGCGCAGGAGGACATCCCGCCCGAGATGCTGGAGCTCTACAAGCGGCACGGCGAGGCCGTCGGCGTGCAGTGGAACGTGCTGGCGGCCGTCGGCAAACGCGAGACCGACCACGGCCGGTCGAAGCTGCCCGGCGTGCAGAGCGGCACCAACTACGCGGGCGCGGCCGGGCCGATGCAGTTCCTCATCAGCACGTGGGGCGGCAAGGCGAGCATCCCGATCCCGTCGGAGTTCAACGGCTACGCCTCCGACGGCGACGACGACGGCGTCGCCGACGTCTACAACCCCGCCGACGCGATCCTCGGCGCGGCCAAGATGCTCAAGCGCAACGGCGCCCCCGACGACCTGCGCAAGGCCCTGTTCGTCTACAACCGCGCCAACTGGTACGTCGACCAGGTGCTGGAGATCGCCGCCAAGTACGCCCAGTCGGGCTCGGTCGACGTGCCGCCGGAGGCCAACCCGGCCTGCGAGGTCGCCTACGACGCGCCGAACGCGGTGGTCGACCGGATCCTCGACTACGCCCTGGCGCAGCGCGGCAAACCCTATGTGTGGGGCGGCACCGGGCCCGACGGCTACGACTGCTCGGGGATCATCTACATGGCGTACCGGAACGCGGGCCTGAACATCCCCCGCACCACCTTCGGGCAGTGGCCCTTCGGGGTGCGCATCGACGCGGGCGAGGAGCAGGCCGGAGACCTGGTGTTCTTCAACTCCGGTCCCGGTACGTCGGCCGACAACCCCGGCCACGTCGGGATGATCGTGTCGCCGGGCAAGATGGTCGAGGCGCGCTGCACGCTCTGCGGCCCCATCAAGGTGACCACCTACCGCGACCGCGGGGCCATCGTCGGGTTCACCCGGCCGCTGCAGAATCCCGATGTGCTGGAGCAGCTCAAGCGTCAGGCCCTAACCTAGGCTGGCATGACACAGGTCGTCGTAGGGGCCGCGATCATCGCGGACGGCCGTCTGCTGAGCGCTCAGCGGGCCGAACCGCCGGAACTGCGCGGCGGGTGGGAGTTTCCCGGCGGGAAGGTCGACCCGGGAGAGAAGGACCTCGACGCGCTCGTGCGCGAATGCGAGGAGGAGCTCGGGGTCACCGTGGTGCCGGGCCGGAAGGTCGGCGGCGACTGGCCGCTCAGCAACGGCTACGTGTTGCGGATCTGGTTGTCGACCATCGTGTGCGGGCGCACGCCGGAGGCGCGGGAACACCTCGCGCTGCAGTGGCTGGAGCCGTTCGAGTTCGAGTCGGTGCCGTGGTTGCCCGCTGATCTGCCGATCGTCCGGGAGGTCCAAGATCTGCTCAAGGAGGGTTGAGTCGCCCCTCTTCGTGCCATAACGATTACTGAGAGTAATCGGGGAGGGGATTCTGGTGGTCGCTGGACGTGTGGTGTCCCTGGTCGGAGCCGGAATCCTGGCGCTGTCGGCCACACCGGCCGTGGCCTCGGAGGATCCCGGCCGATGGATGAGAACCGGCGACGTCTGGCGGTTCCGCCTGGCGACCTCGTGCGGTCACGCGGCGTGTTCGGTGCCCGATGAGGCGAGCTCGCCCGGGTGGCGCTGCCCCGTCCAGACGAGCCCCGCGCAGCCCGACGAGACGATGACGGGCCCCGGCCTGTTCGTGGAGGCGCCGGCCGCGATGCGGCTGAACCTCGACATGGCCGAACTGGCCCGCCGGGTGGCCGTCGTCTGCGCCCGCCTCAGCGCGATGCCGCCCGGGAAGCTGAGCGCGCTGGCCGCGACGGGCGAACTCGCCGACGGCGTGACCCAGTCGGCCGAGTCGGCCGCCGTGGTCGACGCGGAGGCCCGCGCCCTCGCCGGGCAGTTCGCCGAGGAGGCCGCGCGGGTCACCCCCCAGAGCCCGACCCTGGCCGGCGACTCCCAGGGCCGCCCGCTCGTGTACGCGGGCGAAGCCCAGGTGGGGCAGCCCATGCAGGCGGAGACCTCCGCGGGCGAGAGCATGGTCGCCCCGCCGATGCAGCCTTTCGAGGGATACGCCCACCCGGCGCAGGCCCAGGCCCCCGTCTACGTTCCGGCCGACCCCTCGATCCGTGAGACCGTGTCGCGCCCGCGCATCCGGCAGGCCGAGGGCCGGAACCGGTCGAAGGCCCAGGCGCATGGCCGCCACAAGTCGCGTGGCGAGAAGCGGAACCGTCCCCGGGTCCACGAGGCCGAGATGCAGACCTGGCCCGAACTCCAGGGCGGCGCGGAGCAGGGCCCGCCTCAGATGGGCGGCTTCGAGCAGGGCCCGCCCGAGATGCGCGGCGGGCGCGGCGAGCAGGGCCCGCCTCAGATGCGCGGCGGCTTCGAGCAAGGGCCGGGGGAGCCGGGAGGGCCCAAGGGCGGTCAGCTCGTCGAGCCGATGGCGCAGCCGCAGGCCATGCCCGGCATCCCGATGCCCGAGATGCCCGGCAATGTCAACCCTGGTCAGAGCCCGCTCGTCGACGGTGCGCCCGGTCCGCAGCCGAACCTGCCGCCCGCGCCTCAGCCCGGTCAGGAGCCCCAGGTCGCCCCTGGTCAGGCGCCGATCGGTGAGGCGCAGGGCCCGGCCGGGAACCTGCCGCCGGGAGCCCAGGGCATGCCGGGAGAGCTGCCGCAGCCGATGCCGAACGCGGCGCCGATGCCCATGCCGGGCGACCTGATGCAGGAGCCGTTGTCAGGAGGGTTGTCGAATCTTCCGCCGCTGCCGCCGCTGCCGCCGGGTGGTCCGCTGCCGCCCGGGATGGTCGAGGGAGGCACCCCGCCGGAGCTGCTGATGCCGATGGCGACGCCCACGCCGAGCGGCCCGCCGCTGACCCGGTCGCTGAACAACACGCAGGCGATCGCGCAGGAGGATTCGGGTCTCGACCTCGTGAAGGGCTGGCCCGGCGTGGTGGCCGCGATCGCGGCCCTGATCGCGGTGCTGGCGCTGCAGATGCGGCTCGGACGGCGCAAGGTCGTTTCCGACCCGCAACCAAAGTGAGGTTTGCCGTTACTTTGCCGGACTAGTATTTGTTTGACGTACGGAGTCAGGCGAAAGCGGCGGAGGAACCCGGTGGTCGGTCGAGCGCCCAGGAGAGCCGCGGCGGTGCTCGCCGCGGTGGTCGGTTCGCTCGGCGTTGCCGTGATGGTGGCCGCGGGGGCGAGTGCGGCCAACCCCGTCGATCCCTGTGACGTGAACCAGTCGTGCGACACGGTGACCACGACGGTGACCATGACGCCGTCGCCGACCCCGTCGGAGGCGGTGGTCACCGTCACCCAGACGGTCACCCCGACGCCGACGAAGAAGCCGACGACCCCGGCGGCGGAGCAGACGCAGGAGCAGGAGCCGACGCAGCAGCAGCCGGTCCCGACGGTGACGCAGGAGCAGCCGGTCGCGCCGCCCACCAACGACGTCGCGCCGCCGCCCACCGAGACGGTGCCGTCGGAGCCCAGCGAGCCGGAGCCCGGCGTCAGCCTGGCCCCGGCCGACCCGCCGCCGGGCACCCAGCCGTCGACGGGCATGAACCAGCCGGTGCCCGAGACGGCCCAGGTGGAGATCCGCAACGCGACGCCCTACTTCGACGAGGTCACGCTCAGCCGCAAGCTGGCGGTCCCGGCCGCGGTGCTGGTGCTGCTGGCGCTGCTCGCCTGGCTGATCTTCGAGGGCCGGCTGCGCCGCCTGGCCCACGCGGCGGCGGTCCGCAAGGCGGGCCCGCAGCTGCCGCCGAACATGGCGATGATGCCCTACCCGGGGTACCCGATGCAGCCCTACGGCCCCCAGCCTTATGGCCCCCAGCCCTACGGCCCGCAGCCCTACCCCTACGCGCAGGCGCCCTACGCGCAGCCCTACCCGCCGCAGCAGCCCCCGCCGCAGCAGGTCGTCAACTACGTGCCGGTGCCCTATCCGATGCCGTTCCCGACGCCGGCCGCTCCGCCGCAGGACTACACGCAGCCCTACGTCTACCAGCAGCAGCCCCCGTCGACGCCGCCGCCGGCCCCCGCGCCGCCGTCGCCGACCTACGCCAAGGGGTACGTCCTCGAGAGCTCGAACCACCCGCCGGACGACGAGCAGAAGCGCTGACCCCGGCCCGAAACAGCCCTCCGACCGGAGGGCTGTTTTTTTGTGCGCAGAATGCGTGGACGTGCAACACGCGGCTTCAAAGCGCGCAAGAAAGCGAGAGCGTTACGAAACTATTTCGCAGGGCCCTTGTGGAACGGGGCACGGGCGACCTACTGTCACCTCACCCTCAGGTGTTCACCCCCCGACAGAAACGAGCACGAGATGGCACGAAAAGTGGCGTTGGCGGCGGTCACCGCCACCGCCGTGGGCTTAGGTCTGCTGGTGGCCGGCCCGGCCGCGGCGACCCGTCAGACGGCGACCCCCACCGCGGTGACGCGGGCCGCGCTCGACCCGTCGCTGGTGGCGGGCCGCGGGGCGAACGTCCCGTTCGTCGAGCAGGAGGCCGAGAACGCGGCCACCAACGGCGTGGTGATCGGGCCCGACAGGAACGCGTACACGCTCCCGGCCGAGGCGTCGGGCCGCAGGGCGGTCAAGCTGACCCCCGGGCAGTGGGTGGAGTTCACGCTGCCGAAGGCCGCCAACGCCGTCACCGTTCGCTACAGCGTGCCCGACGCCCCGAACGGCGGGGGCATCACCGCTCCGCTGAACCTGACCGTCAACGGGGGCAACAAGAAGACCCTGACGCTGACCAGCCAGTTCGCCTGGCTCTACAACCAGTATCCGTTCACCAACGACCCGAACGCCGGGCTGCTGCACCCCGACTGGTGGATCACCGAGTGCCAGTGCGTGCCGGCCGCGACCTCGCCCACGCCCGAGATCACCAAGCCGTTCCGGCCGATGCACTTCTACGACGAGCAGCGGCTCCTGCTCGGCAAGACGTACAAGGCCGGTGACAAGGTCAGGCTCACCGCCCCGGCCAACAGCAACGCCGCCTGGACGGTCATCGACCTGCTCGACTCCGAGGTCGTCGGCGCTCCCCACGTGCGGGTGCTGGCCGCCAACGTGCTGCTGTTCGGCGCCGACCCGACCGGGCGCAAGGACTCGGCCCCGGCCATCGAGAAGGCCATCGCGTTCGCCAAGCGGAGCAACCTGAAGGTCTACATCCCGCCGGGCACCTACCAGGTCAACCGCCACATCATCGTCGACGACGTGACGATCGAGGGCGCGGGCAGCTGGTACACGATCATCAAGGGCAAGGAGGTCGCGCTGCCGACCCCGGCCCCCGACGGCTCGGTGCACACCGGCGTCGGCTTCTACGGCAAGGACGCCGCCGACGGCGGCAGCCGCAACGTGCACCTGTCGGGCTTCGCCATCGAGGGCGACGTACGGGAACGCATCGACACCGACCAGGTCAACGGCGTCGGCGGCGCGATGAGCGACTCGACGATCAAGGGCCTGCACATCCGGCACACCAAGGTCGGCCTCTGGTTCGACGGCCCGATGAACAACCTGAAGGTGACCGACAACGTCATCGTCGACCAGATCGCCGACGCGCTGAACTTCCACGGCGGCGTGACCAACTCGGTCGTGGCCAACAACTTCATCCGCAACACGGGTGACGATGGCCTGGCGATGTGGTCGGAGAAGAACGCCAACGTCGGCAACGTCTTCGACCGCAACACGGTGCAGACCCCGACGCTCGCCAACGGCATCGCGATCTACGGCGGCAAGGACAACGTCGTGTCGAACAACCTGGTGGCCGACCCGCTGCGGGAGGGCTCCGGCCTGCACGCCGGTTCGCGCTTCGGCGCCGAGCCCTTCACCGGCACGCTGAAGTTCACCGACAACACCACCGTCCGGGCCGGCGCGTTCGACCTGAACTGGCGCATCGGCCTCGGCTCGATCTGGTTCTACGCCCTCGACCGCTCGATCGAGAACGACATCCAGGTCACCGGCGACCACTACCTCGACAGCACCTACAACGCGATCATGATGGTGAGCGAGTGGGGTGTGAAGGACCTCTACTCGATCACCGGCGTGAAGTTCAAGAACGTCCGGATCGACGGCACCGGCACGTCGGTGCTGAGCGCCCGCGTCAAGGGCGGCGCGTCGTTCGAGAACGTCGACGCCCGCAACGTCGGGGCGGTCGGCATCAACAACTGCGGCGCGTTCAACTTCCCGCCGACCGGTTCGGAGTTCTCCGTGACCGACCTCGGCGGCAACGACGGCGGCGGCACCACCGGCCCGTGGGCCGGGGCGTGGCAGCTGCCCAACACCATCACCTGTGACGACCGCCCGCCGGTCGTCGCGCCCCCGGCGCCGTCTCCCTGGTAGGACACCCGCATCGTCGATCTGCGCCATCTTCGGGACGAAGCAGCGTCCCGAAGATGGCGATCTTGTAACGTCGGACGATGATCCCCTTATGGCGAACAGTCACCACCCTCGTGACCGCTGCCGCCCTCACGGCGACGGCGTCGCCGGTCTCGGCGACCACGACGCCTGACCGCCACCACGGCGGCCAGGCGGCCACGGTCCGCACCGACGCCGGCTGGTTGCGCGGCACCACGGCCGGCGACCACCGGCTCTTCCAGGGCATCCCGTACGCCGCCCCGCCGGTCGGCGAGTCGCGATGGCGGTCGCCGCAGCCGGTCGCGCCGTGGCAGGGCGTGCGGGCCGCGACGCAGCCGGGCGACCGGTGCGCCCAGCTTCCCGGCATCACGGCCCTGCCGGGCAGCGACAGCGAGGACTGTCTCTACCTCGACGTGGTCGTGCCGGCCTCCGCTTCGCCCCAGCGGCGCAAGCCGGTCGTGGTCTGGTTGCACGGCGGTGGCCTGATGACCGGGGCGGGCAGCGACAACGACGCCCGCAGGCTCGCCGTCAGGGGCGACGTGGTCGTGGTGACCGTCAACTACCGGCTGGGCATCCTCGGTTTCTACGGCTATCCCGGCCTGGAGAACAGCGGCGCGTTCGGCATCGAGGACCAGCAGGCCGCCCTGCGCTGGGTGGCGCGCAACGCCGCCGCCTTCGGGGGCGATCCGCGCAACGTGACGCTCGCGGGGGAGTCGGCCGGCTCCCACTCGGTCTGCGCGCAGCTCGCCTCGCCTTCGGCCGCCGGGCTCTTCCACCGGGCGATCATGCAGAGCAGCGCCTGCCGGATGGGCGACTTCGCCGCCGACGGCGTCACCCCGTTCCTGAACGTGCCGTTGTGGATCCCGCGTGAGGCGCACGAGGGCTACGGCCAGGTGATCGCCGCCGCGCTCGGGTGCGCCGATCCGGCCACCGCCCTGGCCTGCCTGCGCGGCAAGCCGGTCCCTGAGCTGCTCGCCCAGCAGCCGCTGCCGTTCCCGGGTTACGGCACCGCGGTCCTGCCGGAGGACCCCGCGAAGGTCTTCGCCGAAGGACGGTTCCACCGGGTGCCGGTGATCTCCGGCACCACTCGTGACGAGGGCACGCTGTTCGCCTCGGTGCTCTTCACCGATCCCTCGCAGGAGGCGTTCGAGGCGGCCGTGCGCAAGAACTTCGGCGATAAGGCCGCCGCCGTGCTGGCGAAGTATCCGCCGAGCGCGCACGGTTCGCCGCCGCAGGCCGCGGCGGCCATCATGAGCGACTACGAGTGGACGCGGGTGGCCCGCGACAACAACAAGCTGTTCGCCGAGCACGTGCCCACCTACGCGTTCGAGTTCACCGACCGCACCGCGCCGCCGCTCTTCCCCCTGGCCGACGGCGTCCGGCCGCTCGCCTTCCACAGCTCGGAGTTGTCGTACCTGTTCGACACCTCCTCGCTCACCACCCCGCTGAACAGGCAGCAGCGCCGGCTGAGCGACACCATGATCGATTACTGGACGCGCTTCGCCGCCACCGGCACCCCGAACGGTCCCGGCCTGCCGCGCTGGCAGCCGGTACGCCCCGGCGACCCCACGCCCTACGTCCAGCGCCTGGACCTAGGTCCCGGCGGCGTCGGCCCCTGGGACCAGGCCGCCGCCCACAACCTGGCCTTCTGGGACACGCTGACCGCGAGCTCCTGAACACGAAAGAGCCGGGCCGCGGATCCGGCCCGGCTCTTTCATCGCACGGTCAGCGGCGGAAGATCTTGTTCCCCAGCCACACCAGCGGGTCGTACTTGCGGTCGACCACGCGCTCCTTCATCGGGATCAGCGCGTTGTCGGTGATCTTGATGTGCTCGGGGCACACCTCCGTACAACACTTGGTGATGTTGCAGTAGCCCAGGCCGTGGTCCTCCTGCGCGGAGTCCTTGCGGTCGGCCACGTCGTAGGGGTGCATGTCGAGCTCGGCGATCCGCATGAGGAAACGCGGACCCGCGAAGTGGGTCTTGTTCTCCTCGTGGTCGCGGATCACGTGGCACACGTTGTTGCACATGAAGCACTCGATGCACTTGCGGAACTCCTGCGAGCGTTCCACGTCGATCTGCTGCATGCGGTACTCGCCCGGCTTCACGTCCTTCGGCGGCGTGAACGACGGGATCTCGCGGGCCTTCTGGTAGTTGTACGACACGTCGGTGACCAGGTCCTTGATGACCGGGAAGGTGCGCATCGGGGTGACCGTGATGGTCTCGTCCTCGGTGAAGGTCGACATGCGGGTCATGCAGCCCAGGCGCGGCTTGCCGTTGATCTCCATCGAGCACGAGCCGCACTTGCCGGCCTTGCAGTTCCAGCGCACCGCCAGGTCGGGGGCCTGGGTGGCCTGCAGGCGGTGGATGACGTCGAGGACGACCTCGCCCTCGTTGACCTCGACCGTGAAGTCCTCCAGGCGGCCTTCCCCGCCCTCGCCGCGCCAGACGCGGAACTTGCCCTTGTAACTCATGACAACTCCTTGGCCGCGGCGTCGTACTCCGCGAGTTCTTCCTCGGTGAGGTACTTCGAGAGCTCGGCCCGGTCGAACAGGGTGATCAGGTCGTCGCGCATGGAGACCTGGGTCTTCTCGACGACCTGGACCTCGGAGCCGTCGGGCTTGGACGAGCAGACCAGCAGCTTGCGCCGCCACTCCGGCTCCATGGCCGGGTAGTCGTCGCGGGTGTGGCCGCCCCGGCTCTCCTGGCGCAGCAGCGCGGCCTTGGCCACGCACTCGCTGACCAGCAGCATGTTGCGCAGGTCGATGGCGAGGTGCCAGCCCGGGTTGTAGATCTTGCCGCCGGGGGCGGTCGTGTTGGTCGCCCGCTCCTTGAGCTTCTCGACGGCCTCCAGCGCCTCGGCGACCTCGCTCTCCTTGCGGATGATGCCGACCAGCTCGTTCATCGTGCGCTGGAGCTCGTGGTGGACCTCGTAGGGGTTCTCGCCGCCCTGGCGCTCCAGGGGGGCCATCGCCTCGGCGTGGGCCTCCTCGACACCGGTCACCTGCGGGCGCCGGGCGCCCAGCGAGTCGACGTACGCCGCCGCGCCCGCGCCCGCCCGGCGGCCGAAGACCAGCAGGTCGGACAGGGAGTTGCCGCCCAGGCGGTTGGAGCCGTGCATGCCGCCCGACACCTCGCCGGCCGCGAACAGGCCGGGCACCGAGGCCGCGCCGGTGTCGGCGTCGACCTCGACGCCGCCCATGACGTAGTGGCAGGTCGGGCCGACCTGCATCGGCTCGGCGGTGATGTCGACGTCGGCCAGCTCCTTGAACTGGTGGTGCATCGACGGCAGCCGCTTGACGATCTCGGCGGCCGGGAGCCGCGAGGAGACGTCCAGGAAGACCCCGCCCTGGGGTGAGCCACGCCCGGCCTTCACCTCGGCGTTGATCGCGCGGGCGACCTCGTCACGCGGCAGCAGCTCCGGGGGACGGCGGTTGTTGGCCTGGTCGGTGTACCAGCGGTCGCCCTCCTCCTCGGTGGTGGCGTACTTGTCCTTGAAGACGTCCGGGATGTAGTCGAACATGAACCGGCGGCCCTCGGAGTTGGTGAGCACGCCGCCGTCGCCGCGGACCGACTCGGTCACCAGGATGCCCCGGACCGACGGCGGCCAGACCATGCCGGTCGGGTGGAACTGGATGAACTCCATGTTGATCAGCTGGGCGCCGGCGAGCAGGGCCAGCGCGTGGCCGTCGCCCGTGTACTCCCAGGAGTTCGAGGTGACCACGAACGACTTGCCGATGCCGCCGGTGGCCAGGACCACGGCCGGGGCGTCGAAGGTGATGAACTTGCCGGTCTCGCGCCAGTAGGCGAAGGCGCCGGAGATCGCGTCGCCGTCCTTCAGCAGGCGGGTGACGGTGCACTCGGCGAAGACCTTGATGTAGGCCTCGTAGTCGCCGTGGACCTCGAAGTCCTCCTGCTGGAGGGCCACCACGCGCTGCTGGAGGGTGCGGATCATCTCCAGGCCGGTGCGGTCGCCGACGTGGGCCAGGCGGGGGTATTCGTGCCCGCCGAAGTTACGCTGGCTGATCTTGCCGTCTTTGGTGCGGTCGAACAGCGCGCCCCACGCCTCGAGCTCCCAGACCCGGTCGGGAGCCTCCTTCGCGTGCAGCTCGGCCATCCGCCAGTTGTTCAGGAACTTGCCGCCCCGCATGGTGTCGCGGAAGTGGACCATCCAGTTGTCGTCGGAGTTGACGTTGCCCATCGCCGCCGCCGCGCCGCCCTCGGCCATGACGGTGTGGGCCTTGCCGAAGAGCGACTTGCAGATGATCGCGGTGCGCTTGCCCTGCTGACGTGCCTCGATCGCCGCCCGGAGCCCGGCTCCGCCGGCTCCGATGACGACGACGTCGTATTCGTGACGTTCCACGGTGAACAGTCCTTACGCGAACGGGAAGGTGATGACGCCCTTGGCCACCATGCGGACGTAGAAGTCGGCGATCATCACCGAGAACAGCGACGCCCACGCCAGCTGCATGTGCTTGGCGTTGAGCTTGGAGACGAAGGTCCAGGCCCGGTAGCGCAGCGGGTGCTTCGAGAAGTGGTTCAGCCGCCCGGCGGTGATGTGCCGGCACGAGTGGCACGACAGCGTGTACAGCACGATCAGGGCGGCGTTGACCAGCAGGATCCAGGTGCCCAGCCCCGCCGGCTTGTGGATCAGTGCGAGGACCGCGTCATAGGACAGGATGGCGCCGATCAGGATCGCACCGTAGAAGAAGTAGCGGTGGACGTTCTGGATGACCAGCGGCAGGCGGGTCTCGCCGGTGTACTTCTTGTGCGGCTCGCCGACGGCGCACGCGGGCGGGCTCAGCCAGAACGACCGGTAGTACGACTTCCGATAGTAGTAACACGTGAACCGGAAGCCGGCCGGCAGGCCGAGGATGATCAAACCGGGCGGCAACGTGAACCAGTCGCCGATCGGGGCCCAGCCGAACAGCCGGGCGCCCTCGGGGCACGCCGTCGTCAGGCACGGCGACGAGAAGGGCGCGATATAGGGCTCGACGAAGTAACTCTTGTCGAAGATCGCCCAGAAACCGTAGATCAAGAAGAAGGTGAGACCGGCGAACGTGAGCGCCGGCGCGAGCCACCATCGGTCGGTGCGGAGCGTACGCACCTTGAGCTGAGCGCGTTGTTTTCTGGCCGGGCTCTCGGCCGTCTGCTGGGTCATCGGAGACCTTCCACCGGAACTGACCGCGTGACGCCGTGTTGGGCGGCTCGCGCCGAACCGCCGCGTCGCCACGCCGTATTGGTGGGGGCTACGTTACGACCATGTCATAGATACGTGTGAGGAGGGTCACTGACTTCTGGCCTGTGATTCCTGTCACGTTTCTTGATCATGACCCCCTGTGGGAATTGCCCGGGAGCTTCACGACAGTCACGAAGAAATCATCGATCTGCCGTACTACCCGGATGAACTGGTCGAAATCCACGGGCTTGGAGACGTACGCGTTGGCGTGCAGCTTGTAGCTCCGCACGATGTCCTCCTCGGCCTCCGAGGTGGTCAGCACCACCACGGGGATCGAGCGCAGCTCGGGGTCGGCCTTGATCTCCTCCAGGACCTCCCGGCCGTCCTTACGCGGCAGGTTGAGGTCGAGCAGGATCAGGTCGGGGCGCGGCGAGCCGGCGTAGTCGCCCTCGTGGCGCAGGAACCGCAGCGCCTGCTCGCCGTCGTTGACGATGTGGAGCTTGTTGCGCACCTTGTTCAGCTCGAAGGCCTCCTGGGTGAGCAGCACGTCGCCCGGGTCGTCTTCGACCAGGAGCACGTCGATCCAGCGCAGCTCATTCATCAGTGGCCTCCAGAGTGAAGCGGAACGTGGTGCCCTTGTGATCGGGGCTCTCTTCGAGCCAGATCCGGCCACCGTGATATTCGACGATCTTCCGGCACAGCGCCAGCCCGATGCCGGTCCCGGGATAGACGTCCCGTGGGTGCAGGCGCTGGAAGATCAGGAAGATGCGGTCGGCGTACTTCGCGTCCACACCGATGCCGTTGTCGGAACAGGCGAACTCCCACATTCCGTCTTTGCGCTCGGCGGTGACGACGATCTTGGGGGGCTCTTCGGAGCGGAACTTGATCGCGTTGCCGACCAGGTTCTGGAAGAGCTGGGTGAGCAGCAGCTTGTTGCCGCTGACCGTCGGCAGGTCGTCGTGGACGACCGTGGCGCCGTTGTCCTCGATGCGGACGGCCAGGTTGTCGAGCGCGGTCTGCAGCGCGTCGGCCGTCGAGGTCGGCACCCGGTCGCCGGTGACCCGGCCGACCCGGCTGAAGTCGAGCAGGTCGTTGATCAGCAGCTGCATGCGCTTGGCGCCGTCGACGGCGAACTTGATGTACTGCTTGGCCCGGTCGTCGAGCTGGTCGCCGTAGCGCTGCTCCAGCATCTGGCTGAAGCTGGACACCTTGCGCAGGGGCTCCTGGAGGTCGTGGCTGGCGACGTACGCGAACTGCTCCAGCTCGCTGTTCGACCGCTTGAGCTCGGCGGCCTGGTCGGCCAGGGCCTGCTGGGCCTTCTGGGTGGCCCGCCACTCACGCAGCACCCGGCGGCGCATTGCGTCGACGTGGCCCGACAGCTCGGCCATCTCGGCCGGGCGGGACACGTTGAGCACGCTGTCGAAGTCGCCCGCGGCGACCTTGCGGACCTGGGCCTGCAGCGCGGCCACGGGCCGCAGGACGACGTAGCGCACCAGCAGGGTGAAGGCGACCGCGGCCAGCAGCAGGACCAGGGCGAGGGTGCCGAGCGCGGCGTAGAAGACGTCCCAGCCGCGCTCCAGGCGGGTGGCGGCGTCGCCGTGGAGCAGGGTCAGGTGCCCCTGCTGGGCGGCCAGCGCGCCGCGGACCGCGCCGAACGCCTCGTTGTTCACGCTCGCCAGGTTCGAGGCGGTGTCCTTGCCCGTCTCCGGCACCTGCCGGACGATCTCCTCGGCGTAGACCCGCCGCCAGTTCTCGATCGCCGCGAACAGGCGGTCGCTGTCGTCTCTGACCTCGGGCGCCCTCGGCAGCAGCGCCTCGATCTTGGCCCTGGCGGTCGCCGACGACTTCTCGGCGGTGTCGTAGTCCTGGAGGTAGAACGCCTCGTTGGTGCGGCCGTAGCCGCGCATGGCGCTCTCCTCGTTGGAGACCGACGTCGACATCTCCAGGGTGTGGAGCACGAGCGGGTCGATCACCTCGATGAGCGTCGCCCGCGCCTCGCGGGTGTCGTTCATGGTCGTGAGGGTGAACGCGATCGAGGCCGCGAACAGCAGCGTCACGATCGCGCCGACGAGCAGGAACCAGCGGCCCGCCGGGAGCCGGCCCAGCCCGCGTGGTGGCTTGGGCGGGGCGAGCGGACTGATGGTCCGGCTCATGTCACCTCCGGGAGAGCGCGACGGCCGCGAGGTCATCGGTCAGCGCGTCGGCGTGCATGGTCTTGACCTGTTCGATCAGCTGGTCGAGGAAGACGCCGCCCTGCTCGCGCACCAGCCGGATCAACCCCTCAGTGCCCAGCAGGTCGCGGCCGTCACCCACGGTGGCCTCGATCAGCCCGTCGGTGAAGAAGAGCAGCGTCCAGGGCGCGTCGAGGGTGATGTCGACCGGGGTCCAGTTCATCTCGGGGAAGATCCCGATGGGCGGCCCCGACGGGATCTCGGTGACCACGTCGACGTCGTCACCGAGGATAACCACGGGCGGCGGGTGCCCGACCACGTAGAGCCGGGCCGAGTCGAGGCCGGGGCTGATCGTCGCGGTGACGAGCGTGGTGAAGATCTCGGGGGAGCCGCGCTCCAGCCGGAGCACCGCGTCCATCGTGCGCAGCACGCCGTTGCCGTCGAGCCCGGCCAGGGTGAGGGTGCGCCACGCGATGCGCAGCGCCGCGCCCAGCGCGGCCTCGTCGGGGCCGTGCCCGCAGACGTCGCCGACCAGCACGTGGACCGCGCCGTCGGCCGTCTGGATGGTGTCCCAGAAGTCGCCCGCGAGCAGCCCCGCCTGGCGGCCGGGCAGGTAGGTCGACTGGTGGATCAGCGCGTCGGTGTGGAGCACCGGGGTCGGCAGCAGGCCGTGTTCGAGCCGGGCCGCCTCCTCGCGGATCAGGCGCTGCTCGACCAGTTCGCGTTCGGCGATGTCGCCGCGCTTGCGCTCCATGGCGTAGCGGATCGCCCGCGCCAGCAGGCCGCCGTCGACGTCCTGCTTGATCAGATAGTCTTCGGCGCCGGCCGCGACCGCGTCGATGGCGATCTGCACGTCGTTGAGGCCGGTCAGCACGACCACGGCCTTGTCGGGCGCCATGGCGGTCACCTGGCGGACGGCGTCGAGACCCATCGCGTCGGGCAGCGACAGGTCGACGAGGACGCAGTTCACCTCGGCGGTGAACCGGTCGCGTCCCTCGGCGAGGCTGCGGGCCCAGATGATCTTCGGCGGCTTCTGCGCGTCGGCCAGCAGCTCCTCGACAAGGAAAGCGTCCTCGGCGTCGTCCTCGATCAGGAGGATGGTGACGAGGTCGGGCAGACCATGGGAGAGAGCGGGCACGAAGGCCTCTTTCCAGAGGAGGGCACCCCAAATAGTAGCGACAGGCTACTAGTGCTGGGGGAGCGCTTCGACGCCTTGTGGGAGCGTGCCCTCACGGGTCGCCTCGTCGAGGAACGCCAGCAGAACGGCCCTGAACGCCTGGGCGGCACGGGTCGGCTCAACATCCTTGCGGTGCGCCAGCGCAACGGTTCTGCGCAGCCCCGGCAGCAGGGGGGCGCCCACCAGGCCGGGCCGTCCGTCGAGCACCATCGAGGGCACCACGGCCACCCCGAGCCCGGCTTCGACGAACCGGAGGACGGCGTCCATCTCGCCTCCCTCGACCGCGAACCGGGGTTCGAACCCGGCCTGGCGGCAGGCGTTCAAGGTGGCTTCGCGCAGGTCGTAGCCGCGCCGGAACATCACCAGAGGACGGCGGCGCAGCTCGTCGATGCGGACGTGGGGCCGGCGGGGAGCCAGGTGGGCGGGGGCGGCGACGACGAGGTGCTCCCGGAGGATCTCCTCGGTGACCAGCGACGGGTCGTCGCTCTGCAGCGGCAGGATGATCAGCGACAGGTCGAGCTGCCCCCGGGCCAGCGCCCGCACCAGGTCGCGCGAGCCGCCCTCCTCGACCTGGATCTCCACCCCCGGGTAGTCGTGGTGGAAGCGGGCCAGCGCGTCGGCCAGCAGCCCCGCGCACAGTGACGGTGTGGCCCCGAGCCTGACCCGGCCGCGCCGCAGCCCGGCGAGCTCGGCGACCTCGCGCCGGGCCGTCTCGGCGTCGGCCAGCATGCGCCGGGCGAGCGGCAGCAGGGCCTCTCCGGCGGGGGTGAGCGTGACGTTGCCGCGCGCCCGGCTGAACAGGGGCGCGCCGAGGTCGGTCTCCAGGGTCTTGATCTGCTTGCTCAGCGACGGCTGGGCCACCCGCATCCGCTCGGCCGCGTGGGTGAAGTGACGCGTCTCCGCCACCGCCACGAAGTAGGCGAGCTGCTGCAACTGCACAGCTCATCACTGTACGGCTGTGACTTTCGTCGCACGGGATCACCCTGGCCCGAAGGTCTTCCGCGCCAGGCCAGAGCACATAGCCAGGGGCTATCGAAACCAGACCCGCGATGACTTGGACGCCAACTGAGCCGCTTCCTAGCGTTTCGAGCGTGACTGCCACCATCGACCGGGGCAAGGCCACCGAACCGGTCACCCAGATACCCACCAGGCCCCGGCGATCCCGGCGCCGGGTCTCGTCGAACTCCCTCAAGGCCGTCATGGCCGTGTCGGGCGCGGTCCTGGTCTTCTTCCTGGTCGCCCACATGGCCGGCAACCTGAAGATCTTCGCCGGCGCCGAGTCGTTCAACGGCTACGCCGCCTGGCTCCGCGAGGTCGGCTACCCGCTGCTGCCGCACCGGGGCCTGCTGACCATCCTCGAAGCGGGCCTGGTCGTCGCGGTCGTGGCGCACATGTACTCGGCGATCGTGCTGGCCCGCCGCGCGGCGCACGCGCGTCCGGTCAAGTACGCCGCCAAGGTCAAGTCCCGCGCCAACGGCTACGCCACCCGGACCATGCGCTGGGGCGGCGTGATCATCTTCTTCTTCGTGATCTACCACCTGCTCGACATGACCTTCGGCGTGGCCAACCCCGAGGGCCACGCCGCCACCCCGTTCGCCCGGATGGTGGCCGGGTTCGAGCCGGCCCGGTGGTACATCACGGTGTTCTACGTGATCTCGGTGGTCATGGTCGGCCTGCACCTGCGGCACGGCCTGTGGAGCGCCCTGCAGACCCTCGGCCTGGCCCGGCGTTACCCCGTGCTGAAGGCGAGCGCGGCCGGTCTCAGCGCCCTGCTGACGATCGGGTTCCTGGTCGTCCCGCTGGCGATCACTTTTGGAGTCGTGCGATGAACTACCGCGAAGGTGCGCCGATCAAGGACACCAAGGCGCCCGAGGGCCCGATCGAAGACCGCTGGGAGAAGCGCAAGTTCTCGGCGCGCCTGGTCAACCCGGCCAACAAGCGCAAGATCAACGTGATCGTGGTCGGCACCGGCCTCGCGGGCGGCTCGGCCGCCGCGACCCTGGGCGAGCTCGGCTACAAGGTCAAGTCGTTCTGCTACCAGGACTCGCCCCGCCGGGCCCACTCGATCGCCGCGCAGGGCGGCATCAACGCGGCCAAGAACTACCGCGGCGACGGCGACTCGATCTACCGCCTCTTCTACGACACCGTGAAGGGCGGCGACTTCCGCGCCCGCGAGTCGAACGTCTACCGCCTCGCCCAGGTGTCGGTGAACATCATCGACCAGGCCGTGGCCCAGGGCGTGCCGTTCGCCCGCGAGTACGGCGGCCTCCTCGACACCCGTTCCTTCGGCGGCGCCCAGGTGTCGCGCACCTTCTACGCCCGCGGCCAGACGGGCCAGCAGCTGCTCCTCGGCGCCTACTCGGCGCTGGAGCGGCAGATCGCGGCCGGGACCGTCGAGATGCACACCCGCCACGAGATGCTCGAACTGATCGTCTCCGACGGCCGGGCCCGGGGCGTCGTGGTGCGCGACATGGTCACCGGCGAGGTCGAGACCCACCTGGCCGACGCGGTCGTGCTGGCCACCGGCGGCTACGGCAACGTCTTCTTCCTGTCGACCAACGCCAAGGGCTGCAACACCACGGCGATCTGGCGGGCCCACCAGAAGGGGGCCGTGTTCGCCAACCCGTGCTACACGCAGATCCACCCGACCTGCATCCCGGTCTCCGGCGACTACCAGTCGAAGCTGACCCTGATGTCGGAGTCGCTGCGCAACGACGGCCGCGTCTGGGTGCCGGTCAAGGCCGGCGACCCCCGGCCGGTGGCGGAGATCCCCGAGGACGAGCGCGACTACTACCTGGAGCGCATCTACCCGGCGTTCGGCAACCTGGTGCCGCGCGACATCGCCTCGCGCGCCGCCAAGAACGTCTGCGACGAGGGCCGCGGCGTCGGGCCGGGCGGCCTGGGCGTCTACCTCGACTTCGCCGACGCGATCGCCCGCCTGGGCCGCGACGCCGTGGAGAAGAAGTACGGCAACCTCTTCGAGATGTACGAGCGCATCACCGGCGAGGACCCGTACACCCAGCCGATGCGCATCTACCCGGCCGTCCACTACACGATGGGCGGGCTCTGGGTCGACTACGACCTCCAGTCGTCCATCCCCGGCCTGTTCGTGATCGGCGAGGCCAACTTCTCCGACCACGGCGCGAACCGCCTCGGCGCCTCGGCGCTGATGCAGGGCCTGGCCGACGGCTACTTCGTGCTGCCGACGACCATCGGCGACTACCTCGCCGACGCGCACCGGTTCGACGCCATCGACGACCAGCAGGTCGCCGAGGCCGAGATCGCGGTGAAGAACCGGATCGAGAAGCTGCTGTCGGTCAACGGCACCCGCACCGCCGACTCCTTCCACCGCGAGCTCGGCAAGCTCATGTGGGACTACTGCGGCATGGAGCGCACCGAGGAGGGCCTGCGCAAGGCCCTGGAGCGCATCCCCGAGCTGCGCGCCGAGTTCTGGCGCGACGTCAAGGTCAGCGGCGTCAACGAGGAGCTCAACCAGGCGCTCGAACGCGCCGGCCGGGTGGCCGACTTCTTCGACCTGGCCGAGCTCATGTGCCTGGACGCCCTGCACCGCACCGAGTCGTGCGGCGGCCACTTCCGGGCCGAGTCGCAGGACGCCGACGGCGAGGCCCTGCGCGACGACGAACACTTCGCCTACGTCGCCGCCTGGGAGTCCACCCCCGAGGGCCCGGTCCTGCACAAGGAAGACCTCGAGTACGAGTACGTGAAGATGACCCAGCGGAGCTACAAGTGAACCTCACCCTGAAGGTCTGGCGGCAGAGCGGCCCCGACGACGACGGGCGGCTGGTGCGCTACGAGATCGAGGACGTCTCCCCGGACATGTCGTTCCTGGAGATGCTCGACGTGCTCAACGAGCGGCTCATCCTGGCGGGCGACGACCCGGTCGCCTTCGACCACGACTGCCGCGAGGGCATCTGCGGCATGTGCTCGATGATGATCGACGGCGTCGCGCACGGCCCGCAGAAGAACACCACCACGTGCCAGCTGCACATGCGCCACTACAACGACGGCGACACCATCGTCATCGAGCCGTGGCGGGCCCGCCCGTTCCCGGTCGTGAAGGACCTGGTCGTCGACCGTTCGGCGTTCGACCGCATCATCCAGGCGGGCGGCTTCATCTCCGTCCCGGCCGGATCGGCCCCCGACGCCCACGCCACCCCGGTGCCGAAGCTCGACGCCGACTCGGCGTTCGACGCGGCCACCTGCATCGGCTGCGGCGCGTGCGTGGCCGCCTGCCCGAACGGCTCGGCCTCGCTGTTCACCGCCGCCAAGATCACCCACCTGGGCCTGCTCCCGCAGGGCCAGCCCGAACGGGGCTCCCGGGCCCGCGCCATGGTCGAGCAGATGGACGAGGAGGGCTTCGGCGGCTGCACCAACACCGGCGAGTGCACCGCGGTATGCCCGAAGGGCATTCCTCTCGACACGATCGCTCGCATGAACGCCGACTACCTGAGAGCATCCCGCAAGTCTGGGTAGGGACAGGGACGCCCGGCCCCTGCCACAACCAAATGGCCGGTTGTGGCAGGGGCCGTGCTCTATCTGGCCGGGCTGCCCAGTTCCTGGACGAGCGCCTCCCGGACCCGGTCCGGTGAGATGCCCGACTCGACGATGATCTGCATGGCCAGCCCGCCGCCCTCGCGGATGACGCCCAGCAGGACGTGCCCGTCGCTGATCGACTTGTGCTTGAGGGCGATGGCCTCGCGCAGCGACAACTCCAGCGTCTTCTTCGCGCGCGGGCCGAAGGGGATGTGCCTGCCGCTGCGCAGGTGGCCCCGGTGGTCGCGGACCGGTTCGCGGTCGAGGGCGCCGGGACCGAACGCCTCCTCGACCTTCTCCCTGATGGCGTCGAGGTCGATGCCGATGGTGCTCAGCAGTGCGGCGTCGAGTTCGGGCCCGCGCCGCCCGCCGGGCTGGTTGAGGATGTCGCGGAGCCGGGCCTCGGCGCCTCCGTGGTCGAGGCCCGTCAGGACGCGGGCGGCCAGCGACTCCGGGTCCTGGAGCATGCCCAGGAGGAGGTGTTCGGTGCCGATGCGCGGATGGTTCAGGCGCCGGGCCTCCACCTGGGCGGCGGAGACGACCCGGCGGGCGTCGTCGGTGAATCGTTCGAACATCGTCAGTCTCCCCGTCTGAGCAGGCCGCGCCCGCCCGCGTACTTCTTGTGGACGGCCTGTCTGGTGACGTCGAGGTGGACGGCGATGTCCTGCCACGACCAGCCCTGTTCGCGGGCGTTCTCGACCTGGAGGGCCTCCAGGCGGTCGACGAGGATCCGCAGCGCCCTCACGGCCCGCAGACCGATCGAGGGATCACGACTGCTCGCGTCGGAGGCGAGCTGCGCTGTCTCGTTCATGGTGTCAATGTAGGTTGACGCCGCCCTTCGTGTCAACCTACATTGACGTAAATGGCTGGACGGCTGTTCAGCGAGGTTGCCAGGCTGGCAGGATGCGCGCTCTTCCGGCCGGCGATCCCGGCCAACCAGACACGCGCGGGCCCGGCAGATACCTCTGGTGGATGGCTCGCGAACAGGGCCTGCCCATGTGGCTCGGCATCACCTACGCAATCCTGTGGTGGACCACCCAGGCCCTCATCCCGGCCGTCATCGGGTTCGGCGTCGACGCCGTCATCGGCAAGGACACCGGCGAGCTCGCGCGCTGGTCGGCGGTGCTGTTCGCGCTCGGCGCGGTGCAGGCCCTCACCGGCGTGCTGCGGCACCGCTGCGCCGTCTACACGTGGCTCTCGGCCGCCTACACCACCGTCCAGCTGACCGGCCGCCAGGCCACCCGCCTCGGCGCGACCCTGCCCAAGCGGCTGTCGACCGGCGAGGTGGTGAGCGTCGGCAACTCCGACATCGCCCACATCGGCAACGCGATGGACATCATTCTGCGCGGCGCGGGCGCGGCCGTCGCGGTCGTCGTCGTCACCGTCATCATGTTGTCGGCGTCGTTGCCGCTCGGCCTGCTCGTGGTGATCGGGGTGCCGTTGATGGCGCTGGTTATCAGCCCGCTGCTGCGGCCGCTGCACCGCCGCCAGCACGCCCAGCGCGACCTTCAGGGCGACCTCGCCACCCGGGCCGGCGACATCGTCGCGGGGCTGCGGGTGCTGCGCGGCATCGGCGGCGAGCAGGTGTTCGCCGAACGCTACCGGGCCGAGTCGCAGCGCACCCGCGCGGCGGGCGTGCGGGTCGCCTCGGTCGAGTCGCTGCTCGAAGGCGCCCAGGTCCTGCTGCCCGGTCTGCTGATCGCCTGCGTGACCTGGCTCGGCGCCCGCTTCGCGCTCGCGGGCGACCTGTCGGCGGGCGAGCTCGTCTCCTTCTACGGGTACGCCGTCTTCCTGATCGCCCCGCTGCGCACGCTTACCGAGGCCGCCGACAAGCTGACCAAGGGCGTCGTGGCGTCCAAGCGGGTCGTGCGCATCCTGTCGCTGGAGCCCGAGATCACCGGCGGCGCCGGCCAGGCCCGCCACGGCGACCTGCACGACGAGGAGTCGGGCGTCGTGCTCCGCGAGGGCGTGGTCACCGCGCTCGCCGCGGCCACGCCCGAGGAGGCGAGCGCCATCGCCGACCGCCTGGGCCGCTACTCCGACGGCCGGGTGACGCTCGGGGGCGTGCCGCTGGCCGACCTGTCCGTGACGGCGGTGCGCGAGCACATCGTGGTCGCCGACAACGCCGCCGCGCTGTTCGCCGGGGTGCTCCGCGAGGAGCTCGACGTCCGGGGCCGCGGCGACGTCGAAGCGGCCGTGCACGCCGCCTGCGCGGAGGACATCGTCGAGGCGCTGCCCGAGGGCCTGGACACCCACGTGGCCGAGGCCGGGCGGGAGTTCTCCGGCGGCCAGCAGCAGCGGCTCCGCCTCGCGCGGGCGCTGACCGCCGACCCGGAGATCCTGATCCTGGTCGAGCCGACCAGCGCCGTCGACGCGCACACCGAGGCCCGCATCGCCGAACGCCTCGCCAAGGCCCGCGCCGGGCGGGCCACCCTGGTCGTCACCACGAGCCCGCTCGTGCTCGACCGGGCCGACCACGTCTTCTACGTCGAAGACGGACGGGCGGCCGCCGAAGGCACCCACCGCGAGCTGCTGACCGCCAGCACCGCCTACCGCGCCACCGTCACCCGAGGGGAGGACCGATGAGCCGCCAGATCCTGCCGATCGCCGACAAGGCGCAGGTACGCGCCTACGCCCGGCGCCTGATGGTCAGGTATCCGAAGCAGTTGTCACTCGCGCTGGCCCTCCACGGCCTGGCCGCGCTCACCGGCCTGGCCGGCCCGGCGCTGCTCGGCGGCCTCGTGCAGTCGGTCGCCGAGGGCAGGCACGACGTCGCCGTCGACGTGATCGCCCTGGCGATCGCCGGGTTCGTGGTCGCCCAGGGGATCCTGACCCGGTTCGCCGTGTACGCCTCCTCGCGGCTCGGCGAGAAGGTGCTGGCCGAACTGCGCCAGGACTTCGTCGACCGGGTGCTCGGGCTGCCGCTCTCCACGGTCGAGCGGGCCGGGTCGGGCGACCTGATCACCCGGACCTCCCGCGACGTCGACTCGTTGTCGCGGACCGTCCGGCACGCCGTGCCGGAGATCCTGATCGCGCTGGTCACCGGCGTGTTCATGATCGGCGCGCTGTTCGTGGTCGGGCCGCTGATGCTGCTGCCGTCGCTGCTGGCGGCGCCGCTGCTGTGGATCTCCACCCGGTGGTACCTGAACCGGTCGGGCCCCGCCTACCTGCGCGAGGGCGCGGCGTACGCCAACCTCACCGAGGGCCTCGCGCAGACCGTCGAGGGCGCCCGGACCGTCGAGGCGCTGGGCCTGGCCGACCGGCGGCGCGACCGGACCGACGACGACATCCGGGAGTCCTACGCCGCCGAGCGCTACTCGCTCAGCCTGCGGACCGTCTGGTTCCCGTCGGTCGAGATGGGCTACGTCATCCCGGTCGTCGCCACGCTGTTCATCGGCGGCCTGTTCTACACGCAGGGCTGGGTCACGCTGTTCCAGGTGACCGCGGGCACGCTCTACGTCCAGCAGCTCGTCGACCCGCTCGACCGGCTGCTGTCGTGGATCGACGAGCTCCAGGTCGGCAGCGCCTCGATGGCCCGCCTCCTGGGCGTCGCCAACGTGCCCGACGACCGGGCGCCCTCGGGGGCGACCCCCGACGGCGACGCGATCAGGGCCGACGACGTGCGCTACGCGTACCGGGAGGGACACGACGTCCTGCACGGCATCGACCTCGACGTGCGGCCGGGCGAACGGCTGGCCATGGTCGGGCCGTCGGGGGCCGGCAAGTCGACCCTCGGGCGGCTGCTGGCCGGCATCCACGGCCCCCGGACCGGCACGGTCACCGTCGGCGGCGCGTCGCTGGTCGAGCTGCCGCTCGGCGAGCTGCGCGGCCAGGTCGCCCTGGTCACCCAGGAGCACCACGTGTTCAAGGGGACGCTGCGCGACAACGTCCTCATCGGCCGTCCCGAGGCCGATGACGACGCCGTGCGGCGGGCCCTTGCGGCCGTCGACGCCTGGGAGTGGGCCAGGAGGCTGGGCCTGGACGCCGAGGTCGGCTCGGGCGGCGTGAGCGTCTCGCCGGCGCAGGCGCAGCAGCTCGCGCTGGCGCGGCTGGTGCTGGCCGACCCGCACACGCTGGTGCTCGACGAGGCGACCTCGCTGATCGACCCCCGCCAGGCCCGCCACCTGGAGCGGTCGCTGGCGGCGGTCCTCGACGGGCGCACTGTGATCGCCATCGCGCACCGTCTCTACACGGCCCACGACGCCGACCGGGTGGCCGTCGTCGAGGACGGCCGGATCAGCGAACTCGGCTCCCACGAGGAACTGGTCGAGGCCGGCGGCCCCTACGCGGCCCTGTGGGAGAGCTGGCGGCGCTAGCCGCGGCTTATTTCAGGGCCCGGCGGAGGAACTCGACCTGGAGCAGCAGGAGGTTCTCGGCCACGACCTCCTGCGGCGTCATGTGGGTGACGCCCGACAGCGGCAGCACGGTGTGCGGCCGCCCGGCGGCCAGCAGCGCCGACGACAACCGCAGCGTGTGGGCGGCCACCACGTTGTCGTCGGCCAGGCCGTGGATCAGCATCAGCGGGCGTTCCAGCTTCTCGGCGTCGGCCGCCAGCAGCGAGGAGTGCTCGTAGTGGCCCTCCGACGGGTGACCCAGATACCGCTCGGTGTACGCCGTGTCGTAGAGCCGCCAGTCGGTGACCGGCGCGCCCGCGATGGCGGCGTGGAACACGTCGGGCCGCCGCAGCACCGCCAGCGCCGCCAGGTAGCCGCCGAACGACCAGCCCCGGATCGCGACCTTGGTCAGGTCGAGGTCGGGGTGGGGCATCGACTGGAGCACCTCGACCTGGTCGTCGAGGGTGACGGTGAAGTCGTGGTGGACCTCGCGCTCGAAGGCCGGGCCCCGGCCGGGGGTGCCGCGCCCGTCGGAGACGATCACCGCGAAGCCCTGCTCCGCCCACCACTGGGGCTCCAGGAACATGCGGTGGGAGTGCAGCACCCGCTGGGCGTGCGGCCCGCCGTAGGGGTCCATCAGGACCGGCAGCTTGGCCGACCCCTCGACGTGCCACGACGGCAGCAGGACGGCCGTGGAGAGCTCGCGGGAGCCCGCCCGCGACAGGGAGACGCGCAGGTCGAGACCGGGCCGCTCGGCCACGCTCGCGATCGGCGCCGAGCTCCCGTCGAGCCGGATCACCCGCACCGACACGCCCTCGTGGTCGAGCGACTGCGCCACCACGACGGTCACGCCGCCGCTGCGGCGGCCGGTGAACACCCCCGCGTCGGTCGAGAGGGGGCTGAGGGTGCCCTGGGCGTACGACCAGAGCTGCACCTGCGCCGGGTCGCCGCCGCTCGCCGTGAACAGCACCACGTTGTCGTCGACGTCGACCACGCTGCGGACCTGCAGCGACGGCGGGGTCACCGGGCCGGCGCCGACGAACAGCCGTCGCCCGCCGTCGGCGTCGGCGACCCAGACCACCGCGCCGTCGGCGGTGTGCGCCGGGACGCCCGGAGCCGCCTCGACCCACGTGTCGTCGACGTCCTCCCTGACCAGGGTGGTGCCGCCGGTCGTCGGGTCGACCGAGAGCAGCCGCAGCGACTTCTGGTCGCGGGCCAGCGTCACGATGAGCGGCCCGAAGGAGTCCCAGGAGGCGGTGACCAGGTATTCGTGCTCGAACGGCACCTCGGTGCGGATCCCGTCGAGGCCCACGATGTAGAGGTTGACCCGCGCGTTGGCGGTGCCGGCCGCCGGATAGGCGACGGAGACCGGCTCGTTGCCGGGGTTGGCCGGGTCGGCGATGTGCCAGATCTGCACCGGGGAGTCGTCGACCCGGGCGACCAGCAGCGCCGAGGCGTCGGGCGACCACCAGTAGCCGCGCATCCGGTCGAGCTCCTCGGAGGCGATGAACTCGGCCAGGCCCCAGGTCGCGCCGTCTTCCCCGGCCACCTCGAAGTCGGAGCCGGTCTCCAGGTCCTGCACCCGCAGGCGGCCGCCGCTGACGTAGGCGACCTTGCCGCCGTCGGGGGACAGCCGCGGGTCGATCACCCCTCCCGGGGTCTTCAGCCAGCGGATCTCGCCGGCCTCCCAGACGTACAGGGCGCCGGAAAGGGTGAAGACGATCCGGTGGCCCGCGTAGGAGAACCCGACCACGCCGCCGGCCGACTCGCGGGCGCGCTCACGCCGGGCCCGCTCCTCCGGTGGCAGCTCCTCCTCGGCCGCGCCCAGGATCAGCGGGTCGACGAGCAGCCGCTCCTCGCCCGAGGCGACGTCGAGTTCCCACAGGCAGGTCACGGGGTCGGTGCCCGACTTGGTCCGCTGGAAGATCACCTTGTCACCGGAGGGGGTGAGGGTGAATCCGCGCGGCACCCCGAGCGTGAACCGGCGGGTCCGGGCATGCAGGCGAGGGAAGCTCTCAGTCATAGCCCCTTATAGTGCCAGCATGCCCGACCGACGCCTCCTCCTCGTGCACGCCCATCCCGACGACGAGACGATCGGCACCGGCGCCACGATGGCCCGCTACGCCGCCGAGGGCGTCCACGTGACCCTCGTCACGTGCACCCGCGGAGAGGAGGGCGAGATCATCCCGTCGACCCTCGCCCATCTGGGCCCCGACGAACTGGGCGCCTACCGCGAGCGGGAACTGGAAGCGGCCTGCCGGGCGCTCGGCGTCGACGACCACCGTCTCCTCGGCTACCGCGACAGCGGCATGATCGGCTCGCCCGCCAACGACGACCCCCGCTGCTTCTGGCGGGCCGACGTCGACGAGGCCGCCGGCCGCCTGCTGGCGATCATCGAGGAGGTGCGGCCCCAGGTGATCGTCACCTACGACGAGAACGGCCTCTACGGCCACCCCGACCACATCCAGGCCCACCGCGTGGCCTGGCGGGCGTTCGAGCGGGCCGGCACGGTCGCGAAGTTCTACCAGACCGCCCAGCTCCGATCGGAGATGCTCGAAGCGGCGGCCCGGATGGAGATCTTCCGGCCAGAGGACGTCGACGCCCTCGGCTACGGCCGCGAGACGGTCACCACCTCGATCGACGCCCGCCCCCACCTCGACGCCAAGCTCGGCGCGCTGCGCGCCCACGGCACCCAGATCACCGTCGACGCCCCCCGCTTCGCGTTGTCGAACGGGGTCGGCCAGGAGGCCCGGGGCGTCGAACACTTCGTACGCAAAGCGGGACCCACCGTAGCGGGTCACGAGGACGACCTGTTCGCCGGCATCGGCTAGCCTCGCCCCATGATGGTGAACGCCGCTCCCGAGACCGCCGAACACGACGACGGTCCGAGTGGCGCCGAACCCGTTCTCACCGGGGCCGCCTACGGCGTGCTGTTCATGCTCGGCCTGGTCGTGGGCGTCGTGGGCGCCTTCGAGCACGAGTGGTACCTGTTCGCCACCCTCCCCATCGGAGGAGTGCTGGCGGTGCTGGTGCTGTTCGCGGTGCCCTACGCGATGGGCCGCCTGATGCGCACCCGGCTGGCCGCCGGGGTGGTGGCCGCCGGCTGGGTGATCCCGTCGATGATCCTGGCGGGCCCGCGTCCCGAGGGTGACCTGGCCATCGCCGCGACCCTGGGCGGATACATCTACCTCTACGGCGGTCTGGTGGCCGTCGCCCTGGCCGTCGTCCTCGTCCCGTCAAGGGGAGGCTCCTGGCTGCTCAGGCAGAACATCCACATAAAGTAGCGAGCGTGCTCGCCGACAGGGATCTTTACCGGAAGGTGGCCGGTCGTTTCGCGACCGGGATCGTCATCGTCACGACCGTCGACTCGTCGGGCACCGACCACGCGATGACGGTCAACTCCTTCGCCTCGGTGTCGCTCGACCCCCTGCTGGCGCTGTTCTGCGCCGAGAAGATCGCCCGCTTCCACGACACCGTGGTCGAGGCGGGCGTGTGGGGCGTGTCGGTCCTCGGCGAGGACGACGAGGAGGTCTCCCGCTACCTGGCCAAACGCGGCCGGTCGCTGGAGGGCCAGCTGACCGGCTTCCCCCACCACCGGGGCGCGCTGGGCGTCGCCCTGCTCGACAGCGCCATCGCCACCCTGGAGTGCCGGACGGTCGCCGTCCACGACGCGGGCGACCACTCGATCGTCGTCGGCGGCGTCGAGACCGTGGCGACCCCGCGCGACGCCGCGCCGCTGATCTACCACCGGGGGCACTACTCGTTCCTGGCCCAGTGAGCGCATGATGTGCTGATGGGGCCGTACTTCCGCTTCCGCCGCGCCGTCAACTGGATCAACCTCTCGACCCCGCTGGGCCTGCTGATCGCCCGCATCGGCGGGGCGACCCTGCACAAGGGCGAGCTCGGTCTCCTCTACGCCCACGGCTACCGCCTGTCGTTCCCGATCGCCGGGGCCTTCACCGTGGGGAACGTCGTCCTCACCAAGCACCCCCACGGCTACCTGAGCGGCCGCCTCCTCCTGCACGAGTCCCGCCACGCCAGCCAGTACGCCGCCTGCGTCGGCCTGCCGATGCTCCCGCTCTACGTGGTGTCGGTGCTGGTGTCGGTGCTGACGTGCGGGAACCCGGCGACGTACAACCCGTTCGAGCGCATGGCCAACCTCGACGACGGCGGCTACGAGAGGGTCCCCCCGTGGTGGCGCCGCCGCCCGCGCTAGCGGCCGATCTCGATCGAGAGGTCGAGGGCCAGGATGTGGTCGGCGTGCAGGAAGGTCTCGAACTTCGAGCCCGGGGCGACCTCGCCGTCGTCCTCCAGGTCGCGCAGGATGCGCAGCGCCCCCGGCGTGTCGAGGTCGTCGTCGAACGCCTCGGTCAGGGCGTCGGCGCGGTCCTTGGCGATCGGGAGGCTCGGCTGTTCGGCCCACTCGGCCACCTTCCGCCGCCAGCGGCCGACCGTGTCGGCGGCCGCGCTCAGGGCGTCGGGGGTGACGACGGCCGCGTCGCGGTAGCGGTGCTCCATGAGCGCGAGGCGCAGCGCCAGCGGGTCGGCGGGCGTCGGCGCGTCGAGGGTGACCGCGCTCCGGGCGCGGTGCCGGACGACCTCGTCGTCGACCGGCTCGTCGGTGTCGCCGAGGTAGAGGTCGATCCGGCCGCCCAGGAGGCGCAGCGCGCCCGCCATGCCGTCGGGCACGTGCTCGGCCGGGCGCACGTTCAGCGGCGTCAGGTCGCCGTCGAGGCTCCGGCAGGCGAGCACCCGTACGTTCGACCGTTCGAGCACCCGCCTGATCAGGTCGGCGTGGACCTGCCCCGGCAGGCCGGCGGCGGTGTAGGTGCGCAGCGCGCGTGAGCCGGGGGGCAGGAGCGGCTCCACGAGCCGGTGACGGGTGTCATAGAGCCGCAACATGCGTCCGACATTACTTGAGGGTCACCTTCGTCGACCCGACGAGGAAGTTGATGCCGACCGGCTTGGCGCCCCTCGGCCGGGTGGCGAACTTCAGCGTGACGCTGCGGCCGGGGGCCAGGCTGTTGATCGCGCACTTGACGGTGGTCGCGGTGCGCTTGCACGCCTTCGGCGCATAGGTGAGGCGGTTGTTGCCGAAGGTCTTGCCCGAGATGTTGATCTTCGTGGCCAGCTTGGCGCCGGTGTTGGAGATCTTCAGCACGTACTGCGACCGGCTCTTGGCGCCCCCCGAGATCAGGATGCGGACCGGCGGGTCGGCCAGCGCGTGCAACTGCGACAACGTGCCGTTGAACGCGTCGGAGCCGCCGGCGTGGTCGGCCTTCTCGGCCTTCTGCCAGAACGTCCACTTCTGCCACGCGGCCGGCAGCTCGCCCGGGTCGGCGCCCCAGCGGGCGATCCAGAGCGGGTTCTTGGCGAACTTCTTGGTGTCGCCCGTGCAGGTCTTCCACCAGGAGGTCGTCGTGTAGATGATCGCGTCGCGCTTCGTCCACGCCTTGTAGCGGGAGAGCCAGTCGCCGATCCACTTGACCATCGCGGCCTGGTCGAGGCCGTAGCAGCTGTTCAGGCCGTTGCGGTTGTTGTAGGGGTTGTCCTCGACGTCGAGCACCCCCGGCAGCGTGCGCCCGTCGGCGGTCCAGTTGCCGCCGTTGCGGACGAAGAAGTCGGCCTGCTCCTTGCCGCTCGATTCGTGCGGCTGGGCGAAGTGGTAGGCGCCCCGGTACATGCCTTCGGTCTGGGCGCCGGAGAACTGGGTCCCGAACCGCGGGCTCTTGTAGTTGGGACCTTCGGTGGCGTGCACGAAGACGAACTCCGCGCCCTTGCCCTTGACCTCGGTCCAGTCGACGTCGCCGGTCCAGTTGCTGACGTCGGCCCCCATGACGGTCGTCGACGCGACCAGTAACAAAGCGGCGTACATTCATGATCCTTCCCCGTGCGGAGAACGATCGTCCCACAAACCTTCTTTACAGATAGAGAAGAATGTCGCGATCCCCGCGTTCTCTCAGCCTTCCGAGAACGTCGTCCTTGCCCGCGCCGTCGGGCATGCCGATGCGGGCGCCGATCAGCCGCAGCCCCTCGGCCTCGGAGGCGACGGGGGCGGTGTACCCGATCAGGTGGAGGGCCTTGTTGAGCGGCGGCAGCCCGGCCGCGCCCTGCGGCAGGAACCGGGTCAGCAGCTCGCCGCCGTCGGAGACGGTCAGGAAGACGTGGTCGCCCTCGCCGGCGTTGTACTCGGCCAGTATCGGGCGGATCGACCCCATGGTCGGCTGGTTGTGCCACGAGATCACCACCTCCCCCTGCGGGGTCGAGGCGGTGAGCTGGCCGCCGGGCGCCATGCCGAGGTGGGCAGCGAACCCGGTCGGCAGCGGGGAGCCCGAGCCGCGCAGGTGCTCGGCGTTGACGTCGACCCGGTGCCACCAGCGGCCGTCGCGGCTGCGGAAGCAGCGGCGGGTCATCGACACGTCGCGGCGCGGCTGGTAGTCGGCCGGTTCCGCGCCCGCGACCCTGATCCAGCCGCGCTGGGTGCGCTCGAACCCGGGGCCGCCCGCGTAGGCGCGCACCGAGCTCTCGCTCACCTCGTAACGCGAGGTCAGCGACGCCACGATCGTGTTGACCGACGCCTCGCCGCCGGCCTTCTCGATCTCGCGGGCGATCATCTCCCTGATGCCGAGATACTCCTCGCCGCCCCATCGGGCCAGGCCGTACTTGTTCCGGTCGAGCCGCAGGAACCGGTCGTCGGCGGTGAGCTGATTGCGGATGCCGACCAGGCTGTAGTCTTCGCCGATCCGGTTCTGGATCTCCTCCGGCGTGAGCGGGGTGCCCGCCACCGCCAAGACGGCCTCGGCCTTGTCGTTCACGCTCCTCGGCCACGGCACGACGTGGCCTTCGAGCAGCCGCAACTGCGGCACCGCGCCGAGCCAGCGTTCCCCGACGTCCTCACGCACGCCGAGCTGGGCGACCATGCCGACCGCCTCGGCCAGCGGCACCGGACCGTCGGTGAACAACTGCCGCGTCTTCTCGCGCAGCTCGTCGGCGCCCCCGGCGACCAGCCAGCCGTCGACCTGGTCGTAGCCGGTCAGTAACGTGCGGACGAACCGCCAGGCCGGGATGCCCAGCGTGGCGAGCTCGGTGCGGTGCCACGGCACCGCCGCCATCAGGTCGTCGGCCGGGACCGCCGACCCCAGCCGGGTGCGCAACCACGTGAGGTGGGCGGTCAGCGGGGTCGCCTCCTGGCCCCGCAGCCAGTTGTCGACGTGGTCGCGCAGGTCGCGCTCGATCTGCCGGATGCGCTCGCGGGTGACGGAGAACCGCTGCGCCAGTTCGTCGAGGGTGGCGCGGTGCTCGGCGTAGAGCCGGTCGCGGGCGATGGCGCGCTGCCGGTCGTCGAGCCGCTGGAACAGTTCGTCGATGATCTCGGGCAGCGGCCGTTCGGGCACCGCGGGCGGCACGCTGGCCAGCGGGTTGAGCGGCTCGGTGTCCATGAGCCGGTCGAGCACCCCGGCGAACAGCAGCCGGACGCTGTCGCGGCTGCCCGGCGTGCGCTGGCTCTCGGCGGGTGCGGTGAACCGCAGCAGCGGCATGATGTCGCCGAGGATCAGGTGTCCCCAGCAGGCGGACGTGAGATCGGCCAGTTTGGCCGCGATCTGGGCCGGCCCGACCGTGGCGCAGGCGCGGTCGATCGGGAGCGCCTGCCACCACGAGTTCGGGAGGCCGGGATCGCTGGCGATCGGCTCCACCTGGCTGGGCGCGGTCCAGCGCAGGGGGGGCACGATGTCGCTCAGGCTCAAATTCATGCAGGTCCAACCGGCAAGGGGAATATATCCGCAGTTCAGATTAGGGGATCAGGCGGGAAGGAAGGGACTCGCGCGACCGGAGTAGGACACGTAGAGCAACTCGTTCGCCCGCGTGCATGCGACATAGAGCAACCCCCGTTCTCGCTGCAGGTCGTGCGCTCGTGCCATCGGATCTTCGGCGTGGGGCGTGAGCGCGTCGGGCGCCGGGATGATCCCCTCTGCGACACCTATCACGGCCACCCGCCGGAACTCCAGCCCCTTCATACCGTGCAGCATCGTGACTTTCACCTCGATGCCCGCGTCGCGCAGCGCGGCGCGGGCGGTCCGGACGATCTCGACCGTGCGGGCCGTGACGGCGATCTCCTCGGGGGCGACGCCGTCGGCCAGCCAGTCGCTGACGTGGGCGACCAGGCCGCTGATCTCGGCGTCGGGGGAGACGTACTCGCGCACCAGCGGGCGCGGGCCGTGCACGGTGGAGCGGTAGCCGTACATCTCGGCCGCGCCCTCGACCAGGCCGTCGACCGGGCCGCCGCCGCGCAGCCGGACGCCGAACGACAGGATCTCGTGCGGCAGCCGGTAGGAGATCTTCAGGTGGAACCGGCGGACCGGGATGCCCATGCCGGCCAGCGCCGCACGGGTGTCGAACATGCGCTGGTGGGGGTCGCCCACGATGAACATGTCGTTCGGGCCGGGTGGCACCGCGGCCCGAAGCAACCGCCACTGCGCGGGGTGCAGGTCCTGCGCTTCGTCGATCACCACGTGTTTGTACGGCTCCCGCCGAGGCGCGTCGCTCTCGAGCACGTCGGTCGTGCGCCCCAGCAGCTCGGCGCCCTCGGAGGCCAGCTGGAGGAGGGTGCGCCGCCCCGAATCCCGGAGACGGCCCTCGACGTGCTCCACCGCCCGCCACACGCTGGTGCGGATGTCGGAGTTGAGCTGCACGCCCCGGCCCGGCCGTTCGGCCGCCAGGTACTCCTCCAGCGTGCGCAGGTTCTGGGAGAGGATCACCTGCTCCCACTCGCGCAGCAGGAACGCCGCGCCGAAGCGGCTCCCGGCCGCCTCCTCCCACAACTTGGTGACGTCGCCGACCAGCGTCGGGGCCTTGCCCTCGTGGGCGGCGACGATGCGGTGGGCCAGCCGGTCGACGTTGGTGACCTCGACCCGCTTGCGCACGACCTCGTCGTCGATGATCAGGTCGAGCTTGGCCGACAACTCGTTGGCGAGCACCTGGGAGAAGGTGGTCAGCAGGATCGGCCCGCTGTTCTCCTTGGCCAGGTAGGCCGCCCGGTGCAGCGAGATCACCGTCTTGCCGGTCCCGGCGCCGCCGGTGACCAGCACGGGCCGTTCGTAGACGGGCCAGTTGGCGTAGGTGTGCTGCGGCGCGTAGAGGAACGTGCACCAGTGGGGCTTGGTCAGCACCCGGTCGAGCTCGACCCGGTCGGCGGCGAAGGCGGCCTGGCCGGGAGAGCGGTGCAGCGCGGCCTCGAGGTCGTCGAGGTCGAGGTTCTCCGCGGTGGTGACCCGGCAGCCGTCGAGTTCGCGCCAGGCCTCGGCCAGCGAGCCGCCGCGGGCGAGGACCGCGAGGGGGGCGTACTGGCTCTCTGGGAGCAGGGGTTCGACGGCGGCCAGGTGGGCGTCGGTGGCCATCATCCGGACCATTGGGAGCAGCAGTTCCTGGTCGATGCCGATGTCGATCAGGTCGGTCTCGCAGATGTGGCCGTAGAGGCGCTTGCCCGACCCTTCGGACGACCGGCGGAGGGCGGGCTCGACGCGGGCCAGGGCCTCGGCGTCCCAGACCTCGATGACGCCGATCGCGGAGTTCACGGTGAAGCGGTGCCGTTGCGCGTAGGTGTAGGCCTCGGCGTCGGGCAGGACCGTGACGAGCCAGTAGACGTCGCGCTGGCGGACGGCGACCGCCCGGTGCCGGTCGGCCAGGCGTAACGTCGTCACGCGGGGGTCGCGCGCGTTCCGCACCCGCTCGGGCACGGGTCCGGCGGGCGAGTTGTGCAGGAACCGTCTGACGGACACCACGGCGTCCCGCCGCACCGGGCGGGCCAGTGCGGCGAGTTCCTGAGTGAAGTCCAGGGAGACGGCGAGGCGGGGCATGGGGGGCCTAACCCAGCAGGGACAGCAGGTCTCTGTCCCCACGTTCTCGGAGGCGGGCCCGCAGTTCGTCGGGCGGGGTCTGGCCGGTCAGGCCGATGCGCGTGGCGATGACGCGGTCGGCCTGGTCGGAGTTTCCACCGGGGGCCGTGTAGCCGACCAGGCGCAGCGCCCGCGCGATCGTGTCGCCGGAGTTGGCGGCGGGAAGATGGCGGACCCTGAGCATGCCCTCGTCGGAGAGGGTGAGAAAGATGTGGCTGCCCTCCTTGGCCGCGACCTCGCTGAGGATGCGGCCGAGCGAGTCGATGGCGGGGGAGTCCCGCCAGGTCATCGTGACGTCTCCGGCGGCGCTGCGCACCGTTCTTTCGCCACCCGGCGACAACCCCAGGTAGAGGGCGAAGCCCTCCGGGAGGCCGACCGACGTCCCGGCCAGATGCCCGGCGTCGACGTCGACCCGCAACCACCAGCGCCCGTCGGGCTGACGGAAGCAGCGCTGGGTCTGCGACACGTCGGCCGGGGCGAGCGGCGGCGGCACGGGGGCGACGGGGGTGACCGGAGCGGGCGCCGCGCCGTTGGGACTCTGTATCCGCAACTGCGGGACGTTCTCCAGCCACTCCTTGGCGACCTCGGGGTGGATGCCGAGGGAGGAGACGAGTTCGAGGGCCCGCGACACGGTCGGCGGGCGGTCGGCGTTCACGATCAGGCCGCGGGTGCGTTCGTGCAGCTCGGCCAGGTCGCCCTGGACGACCCAGTCGCCGGAGACCTGGTAGCCGGGGAGCGTGGCGAGCACGAACTGCCAGGCGAGCACGTCGAGGGAGGGCAGCTCGCGGGTGTGCCACTCGGCCGCGTTGACCAGCCGCGACTTGGGCGCGGCCACGCCGAGGAGGTCGGTCAGGTTGAGCAGGTAGCCGCGGTAGCGGGCGGCGGGCGGCGAGGCGAGCCACTCCTTGAGCCGGGCGCGCAGCGCGTTCTCGGTCGAATCGAGGATGCCCGAGGGCACGCCGAGCAGCTTGGAGAGCGACTCGGGCGAGGTCGGGGAGTCGGTGAAGATCCGGTTCTGCGCGACCATCCAGCTCTGGTCGTCGAGCGAGGCGAAGACCCGGTCGATCACCTCGGGGAAGTCGGGATCGTCGTCCTCACCCGTCAGCCGGGGCTGCGGCACCACCGGCGCGACCGGCGCGGCCTGTGCGACGGGCGGCGCGGTGGGCGGGTCGTCGGCCTCTTCGGGCTCCGACTCGGCCACTTCGGCGACCGCGGCCTGCGCCTTGGTCTGGAACGGCGCCCTGAAGGGCGACTTGAGCGCGGCCCGCGTCTCGTAGGGCTCCTCGGCGGGCGCTTCGGGCTCGGGCTCCACCGGGGCCCTGGACGGCGCCTCGGTCGCCGCCAGCTTCGCCAGCACCGCCGTGTAGAGGGCCGCCAGCAGCGGGCGGGCCTTCACGAACGGCTGCTCGGTCAGCTCCCGGCCGGTCAGCGCCAGCAGGCCGGGCCACGACCCGGCCCGGTCGAGCGCGATGCCGACCTGGGGGTCGTCGGCGTCGTCGGGGTCGAGCACGTGCAGGGCGGGCAGCACGTCGCCCACCGCCGCGGCCGGCCACTGGTCCAGGGTCAGATCGGTCAGCAACTCGGCGAGGGCGTCGACCCCGAAGGCGGGCAGCACCCGGCCCATGGGGAGCGAACGCCACCAGGCGTCGGGTAATCCGGCGCGGCCGGTCAGGACGGGGGCAGCATCACTCCAGCGCAGCGGTGGCACGAGGTCACTCAGGCAGAAGTTCATCGCTATCCCCATCACTTCCGTAAGACCAGACCATAGTCTGGCAAATCCCCTGCCGTGGCGGGAGTTTCATCCGTGACGAACAGCCACAAACGATGGTGTCACCCTTCAGTGGCGCACCGCTGCGAAACGCAGTCTCACGTAGTCGGCCATCCAGCCGGAGTCGTTGCGGAGGGCCGGGGCGGCGAGTTCGTTCACCCGCCGGAGCAGCGGCTCGACCGTCGCCGGGGGCACGCCGTCGAGGAGCGACCCGGCGAACATCCGCACCCAGTCGGCCGCGCCGTTGGGACACTCGTCGAGCGGGGTCGGCCGGTCGAAGTGCTCCAGGATGCGCAGGGTGAACCCGGCGCGTTCCAAACGGACGGCGTACTCGGCCGGGCTGGGGAAGAACCAGGGGAGTTCGGGCTCGCGCAGGCCGTGCTCGCGCCAGGCGGTCAGCATGGCCGAGGTGAGGGCGGCGCAGTTGCCGGCCCCGCCGAGCTCGGCCACGAACCGGCCGCCGGGCCGCAGCGCGTTGCGGACCGAGTCGATGACCGCGTCGGGGTCGCGGCTCATCCAGTGGAGGGCCGCGTTGGAGAAGACCGCGTCGAAGGGCTGGGCGACGGTGAAGTCGTGGCCGTCGCCGACCGTGAAGTCGAGCCGGGGGAACTGGGCGATGGCCGTCTCGATCATCGCCTGCGAGCCGTCGATGCCCAGGACGTAGGCCCCGCGGATGGCGATCTCGCCGCTCAGCACGCCCGTGCCGCAGCCGAGGTCGAGCACGCGCTCGCCCGGCTGCGGGTCGAGCAGCTCCACGAGGGGAGCGCCCTGCGCCGAGACGTAGCCGAACGAGCTGTCGTAGGCGCGAGCGTTCCACCTCATGAGCGTCGGGGTGTCATATCGCAAGATGGCTCACTTCCACGGTTGTCCGCATAGAGTACGCCAGCCGTGGAATCAGTGTTTTTCAGCTCATTTGCTGAGACCAGTGTTTCTGGAGATACACCTTGGCCTCGTCCTGCTGCGGGATGGTCATGAAGACCGGCGTCCCGTTCGCCTTCGGCAGCTTCCCGGCCGCCTCGTTGTCGAGGGTGCTCTTCATCTGCATGGCCTCCATCCGCGAGGGCCGCGCGTAGCCCCTGAGCAGGATGTTCTGGCCCTCGTCGGAGAACAGGAACTCGGTCCAGAGCCGGGCCGCCGCCGGGTGGGGCGCGCTCGCGCTGATCGCCTGCACGTAGGGCGCGGCCAGGATCGAGCCCGCCGGGATCGTCACCTGCCAGTTCGCCGTGTTGGCGGCCGCCCGCGCGGCGTTCAGGTAGTCCCAGTCGAGCACCGCGGCCGCCTGCTCGGGCGCGGCGGCGACCGCCCCGGCCTTCTTCAGCGCCGCGAACGCCTGCACGCCCTTGCGGGCGTCGAACTTGGCGCCCTGCCCCGAGGGCTGCATCGAGGCCGCCATCACGCCGTTGAAGCCGCTCGCGTTCTTCAGCGGGTCGCCCGCGAGCGCGACCGTGGTCCCGGCCGGGCGGCCGTTGGGCTTGAGCAACTCGGCGTACGACGCCGGCGCCTTCATCTTGCGCGGGTCGTAGCCGATCGACATGTAGCCGCCGTAGCCGGCGTACCAGGCGCCGTTGGCGGCCTTGACCTCGTCGGGGACGTCGGTCCAGCCGGTCACCTGGTAGGGGGCGAACTTGGCGGCGTTGGCCAGGGCCACGTCGATGCTGAGGTCGAACACGTCGGGCTTCTGGGCCGTGGCGACGGCGTCGATCTGCTGCTGGCTGTTGGCCGCCGGGTTGAGCGACTCGACCTGGATGCCGTACTTGTCGGCGAAGACGTCCATCAGCTCGCCGTGGTTGACCCATTCGCGGGGCACCCCGACGACGGTGAGCTTGCCCTCCTTCTGGGCGGACTCGACCAGCCGGTCGAAGTTGCCGAAGCCCGCCTGGAGGCTGGCGCCCTTCACGTTGACCGGCGGGAGGGCCTTGGTCTCGCCGCCCTGGGACGAACAGGCCGCCAGGGCCAGCAGGGCCGCCAGCGCGGGAGTGGTCACGAGTCTGGTCACGGATCGAATGCTTGGGGCCGGGTCGCGCCGGGTCGAGACGGCACGCCTCAGCCTGGGACGACCTTTGCCGCCGCCATGACCTTTTCTGGGAACTCCACGAGCGTGCCGTCGCGCTTGCGCACCGCGAGCACGCCGTCCTCCCACGATTCGAGCACGCCCACGACGTCGCGGAAGCCCTCGGGCAGGGCCCTTCTGACGGTGACCCGCCTGCCGACGTCGGCCGGCGTGATGGTCACCTTGAGCTGGAAGGCCATGACATTGGCCCCTCCTGTTCCGGCCACCTGACAGTCACCGCAATACTAGGACGGAGCAACCTGCGGCCCATGTCGTGCCGGAAAGAAGGAGCTAGAGGTGACCTACGTCATCGCGCAGCCTTGCGTGGATGTTCTGGACAAGGCGTGCATCGAAGAGTGCCCTGTCGACTGCATCTACGAGGGCGAGCGCATGCTCTACATCCACCCCGACGAGTGCGTCGACTGTGGGGCGTGCGAGCCGGTCTGCCCGGTGGAGGCCATCTTCTACGAAGACGACCTGCCCGAGCAGTGGAAGGACTTCTACAAGGCCAATGTTGACTTCTTCGAGGACCTGGGCTCGCCCGGCGGCGCCTCGAAGGTTGGCAAGATCGAGAAGGACCATCCGATCGTGGCCGCACTGCCGCCGCAGGCGGAAGACCACTGACCCTCTGACGCTGGAGAGTCCTTCGTGATCGCCCTGCCCGACTTTCCGTGGGACAGCCTTGCCTCGTACAAGACGACGGCCGAGGCTCATCCCGACGGCATCGCCGACCTGTCGGTCGGCACCCCCGTCGACCCGGTTCCCGAAGTCGTGCGCAGGGCGCTCGCCGGCGCCGCCGACAGCCCGGGTTACCCGCTCACCTACGGCACCGCCCGGTTGCGCGAGGCCGCGGCGGGCTGGCTGGCCCGCCGCCACGGCGTGACCGCCGACCCGGCCGGGGTGCTGCCCACGATCGGTTCGAAGGAACTGGTCGCGTGGTTGCCGACCCTGCTCGGCCTCGGCCCCGGCGACAAGGTGATCTTCCCGGAGCTGGCCTACCCGACCTACGACGTGGGCGCGCGGCTGGCCGGCGCCGAGCCGTTCCCGACCGACGGCCTGCTCTCGCTCGGCCCCGAGCGGGTGCCGCTGGTCTGGGTGAACTCGCCGAGCAACCCCACCGGCAAGGTGCTCCCGGCCGAACACCTGGCCAAGGTGGTCGCCTGGGCCCGCGAGCGCGGTGCGGTCGTGGCCTCCGACGAGTGCTACATCGAGCTCGGCTGGGAGAAGCGCCCGGTCTCGATCCTCCACCCCGACGTGTCGGGCGGCTCCCACGAAGGGCTGCTGGCCGTCCACTCCCTCTCCAAGCGCTCCAACCTGGCGGGCTACCGCGCCGCCTTCGTGGCCGGCGACCCGGTCCTGGTGAAGCGCCTGCTCGAGGTGCGCAAGCACGCCGGCATGATCGTGCCCGCGCCGGTCCAGGCCGCCATGACGGCCGCCCTCGACGACGACGCCCACGCCGACGAGCAGCGCGAGCGCTACTCGGCCCGGCGCACCGCCCTGCGGGCCGCGCTCGAATCGGCGGGCTGGCGGGTCGACCACTCCGAGGCCGGCCTCTACCTGTGGGCCACCGACGGCACCGGCTGCTGGGATCAGGTCGCCCGGCTGGCCAAGCTCGGCGTCCTGGTCGCGCCCGGCAGCTTCTACGGCACGGCCGGAGAAAGCCACATCCGGGTCGCGATCACCGCCACAGACGAAAGAATCGGCGCAGCGGTCGCACGCCTCACAACCGCGTAGCGAGCCGCCCTCATAAGGGCGGATATGGCGCGTTTGTGTTGATAGGATCGCGCGCCATGACGACAGCGGTGGTGCTCGGTCTGTGCCTCGCGGCGGTGGTCGTCGTGCTGGTCGCCTATCTCGCCACCGCCCGCAGAGACGGGCGTGGCCGGGCCCGCACGGCAGTCGAGGTCGAAGCCGACTTCTACGACGAGTTCGACTACTTCGACCCCCGCACCATCAAGGTCGGCGACACCGCCACCGTGGAGGGGTCGCGCTTCAAGGCGATCGGCGCCCTCCACCTGATGCGGCAGGGCGACGAGTGGACCGAGCACCTGCTCGACGACGGCAGCCGCCGCGTCCACTGGCTCTCGGTCCAGGAACGGCCCGAGGGCCTCGAAGTGATGTTGTGGACGCCGGTCCAGGCCCAGGGCATGGTCCCGGCCAAGAGCATGCTCATCATGGAGGGCGTCGAGTTCTTCCCCGGCGACCGGGGCACCGTCGCCTACCGGGCCGAGGGCATGACCGGCCTGCCCGAGCGCGGCCTGCTCGACTTCGCCGACTACCACGCCCACGACGGACGCCTGCTGTCGTTCCAGCGGGTCCAGGGCGGCCAGTGGGTCGCCTCCTACGCCTCGCCGCTGACCCCCGGCTCGATCCAGGTCGACCGCAAGCCCTAACCCTGGGCCACCGGCTGCCACCCGTCCTGACCGGCGGAGGCGGTCCAGACGAACCCGTCGTGGACGACCTGGCGCAGCCCGTAGACCGGGGCGTGGGTGACGAACCAGGTCGCCTTCAGCCAGTCTTCCCTGGACGCCCCCCTGGCGCGGGTGAACTCCTTCTTCGCGGCCGACTCCTGCGGCGGGGGCGGCGACTCCTTCGGCGGATACCAGCAGTGCACCGCCCGGGGCTGGTCGCCGCGGAAGGCGGTGGCCAGGATCTCGGCGCTGCGCCGGTGGTCGGCGTAGGCGCCGCCGTCGGCCGAGCGCTGCACCGCTTGGGCGGCGTCGTGGAGGTCCATGTCGAGGTAGCCGTCGACCTTCTCCAGGGCGGCGAAGAAGCGGCGGGTGGAGTAGACCGGGTCCATGATCTGCTTGACCGTGCCCCACCCCTGGGAGGGCCGCTGCTGGAAGATGCCGACCGAGTCGCGGTCGCCGAAGGCGATGTTGGTCATCTTCGACTCCTGGATCGCCGTGATGTAGGCGATCTCCAGCGCCTGCTTGGGCAGCTTGCGCCGGGCCGCGACGGCGGCGATCGTGGCGGCCACCTGCGACTGCTCCAGATCGAGGTCGAGCGTGCCCATTGGGACGGTGACCGTGCACCCCTCACCCAGCACGAGGGTGTCGGCCTTTTTCAGCAGCTGGTAGCCCGCGAAGAATATCGCTCCCGCCAGGACGACCACGATGGCCACGATGGTCAGTGCTGTTCTGGAGGGACGCCGCGTCACAGCCCAAGAACCTACCTTCTCGGATGCCTGCCGTAGGCTCGGCAGACATGCGACTTGATCAGGACGTGAGGACGTTGACCGCCGAGTTGGTGGACGTCCGGTCGGAGAGCGGCGACGAGAAGGCCCTGGCCGACGAGATCGAGGAGGCACTGCGGCGGCTGCCCCACCTGACCGTCGACCGCCACGGCAACAACGTGGTGGCCCGGACCTCCCTCGGGCGGGCCGAGCGTGTCGTCGTGGCGGGCCACCTCGACACCGTGCCGATCGCGGGCAACGTGCCGAGCCGGGTCGAGGGCGGGCGCCTGATCGGCTGCGGCGGCACCGACATGAAGGCCGGCGTGGCCGTCCAGCTGAAACTGGCCCTGCTGAGCGCCCCCAACCGCGACCTGACCCTCGTCTTCTACGACCTGGAGGAGGTCGAGGCGGCCCGCAACGGCCTCGGCGTGCTGGTGCGCGAACGCCCCGACTGGGTGCGGGGCGACTTCGCCGTGCTAATGGAGCCGACCGACGGCGTGATCGAGGGCGGCTGCCAGGGCACCATCAGGGCCGAGATCGTCTCCCGCGGTGTACGCGCCCACAGCGCCCGCAGCTGGCTGGGGTTCAACGCGATCCACGGCGCGGCCCAGATCCTCAACCGCCTGGCGGCCTACGAGCCCAGGCGGCCCGTCGTCGACGGCCTCCAGTTCCACGAGGGCCTCAACGCGGTGCTGATCCGCGGCGGCCACGCCGGCAACGTCATCCCCGACGAGTGCGTGGTGACGGTCAACTACCGCTTCGCCCCCGACCTCACCGAGGAAGAGGCCCAGCAGCACCTGCGCGAGGTCTTCGACGGCTTCGAGGTGACGATCGCCGACTCGGCCCCGGGCGCCCGGCCGGGCCTGGAACACCCGGTCGCGGCGGCATTCACGAGAGTGGTCGGCGGCGAACCCCGGGCGAAGGTCGCATGGACCGATGTGGCCCGTTTCTCCGCACTTGGAGTTCCAGCGGTGAACTACGGACCGGGCGATCCCGCGATGGCCCACAAAGTCGACGAATACGTCGAACTCGACAAGATCGTCGAGGCCGAACGGGTCATGACCGCCTGGTTGACCTGAGCAAACTGTCCGTAGAAAGAAGAAAGTGGCTTTCCTCGCCGGCCATTTGGCGGGGAAAGCCACTTTCCGTCCCGAGCAGCACCCTCGACTGTTAGACGCGGCCTGAACGAAATCCGGTTCCACGGTTCCGTGTGGATTCTCAAGATTTTTTCCACGGCCATCCTGAGGGGCTAGCGTGGCGTCCCATGAACACGATTCGCCGTGAACGCCGCCAGGGGCCGCAGCTGCTCCGAGGCGAGATGGTGCCCGACTCCACCCACGACCAGCGCCTGCTCGACCGGCGCGGACCGGCCGACTGGCTCCACATGGACCCGTGGCGGGTGCTGCGCATCCAGGCCGAGTTCGTCGAGGGCTTCGGCTCCCTGGCCGAGCTCCCGCCGTCGGTCACCGTCTTCGGCTCGGCCCGCACCAAGCCCGACTCGCCCGACTACGAGCTCGGCGTCCGCCTCGGGGCCGCGCTCGCCGACGCCGGCTACGGCGTCATCACCGGCGGCGGCCCCGGCTGCATGGAGGCCGCCAACAAGGGCGCCGTCGAGGCCGGCGGCATCTCCGTGGGCCTCGGCATCGAGCTCCCGCACGAACAGTCGATGAACGAATACGTCAACCTGGGCGTCGAGTTCCGCTACTTCTTCGTCCGCAAGACCATGTTCGTCAAGTACTCCTGCGGCTTCGTCACCCTCCCGGGCGGCTTCGGCACCCTCGACGAGCTGTTCGAGGCGCTGACGCTCGTCCAGACCCGGAAGGTCACCTCGTTCCCGGTGATCCTCATGGGCTCGTCGTTCTGGGGCCCGATGATCGACTGGATCAAGTCGTCGCTGCTGGGCGAGGGCAAGATCTCCCCGCAGGACGTCGACCTGATCAGGGTCACCGACGACGTCGACGAGGCGGTGCGCATCATCGTGGAGGCCGACCGCCGCCGCGAGGAGGAGGCGAGCCTCGTGGGAGACGCCCAATAATGTACGTCTGCGTTTTCTGCGCCTCCTCCCAGAAGATCGACCCGAAGTACTTCCGGCTGGCCGCCGACGTCGGCGCCGAGCTCGCCCGGCGCGGCCACCACCTCGTCAGCGGGGGCGCGATCGTGTCGTGCATGGGCGAGGTCGCCCGCGCCGCCCGGGCCGGCGGCGCCCAGACGATCGGCGTGATCCCCCAGGTCCTGGTCGACATCGAGATCGCCGACACCGACTCGACCGAGCTGGTCGTCACGACCGGCATGCGCGAGCGCAAAGGCATCATGGACGCCCGCTCCGACGCCTTCCTGGTCCTCCCGGGCGGCATCGGCACGATGGAGGAACTCTTCGAGATCTGGACCGCCCGGGCCCTGGGCATCCACCAGCGGCCCCTGGTCCTGCTCGACCCGTGGGGCCTCTACACCCCCCTGAAAGACCTCGTCGAGGGCATGTACGACCAGGGCTTCACCCGCCCCGACGTCTTCGACGGCATCGCCTGGGCCACAACGGTCGAAGAGGCCTTCGACCTGCTGGAACAGCCGACGCCCCGGATCACCCCCGGAGTCGACGAGGCGTGACCGGCCTAGGCCAGCCCGCGCCGGGCCAGGGCCGGCGGCCTGCGCCCGGCGATGGCCTCGGCCATGGCGACCGCCTGCCCGATCGCCTCGGCGTGGGCCGGGTCGGCCACCCGGAACTCGGCCGGGCCGCGCCAGGCGGCCAGGGCCGCCACGGCGATGGCCTCGTCGAGGTCGGCCGGCAGCTCGATGGTCTCTGTCGCCATGGCCTCGATGCTCTCACGCTCGGCACATGTGGCACGATTCGTATGTGCTGGTCGTACTCGTTCTCGCCGCGCTCGCGGTCGTGGGCTGCGTGGTCTGGGTCTCCATGGGCCAGGGCGGGGCGATGGCGGAGTTCCCGCCCGACGTGCCGCCGCTGGAGCTCCCCGACGCCGCCCAGGTGACCGCCGTCGACCTGGTGACCGTGCAGTTCCCGGTCGGCCTGGTCGGCTACCACACCGGTTCCGTCGACGAGACCCTCCAGCGGGCCGCGACCGCCATCCGCGACCGCGACACCCGCATCGCCGTCCTGGAGCAGAAGGTGGCCGAGCTGATGGCGAGCCGCCTCCAGGCCAAGTCGCTCGATTCGGAAGAGGCATGGTAGAGATCGTCCGCTGCGCCTGGGCCACGAGCGACCCGCTCTACCTCGACTACCACGACCATGAGTGGGGCCGCCCGGTCCACGGCGACGACCGGGTCTACGAACGGGTCACCCTGGAGGCCTTCCAGTCGGGCCTGTCGTGGATCACGATCCTGCGCAAGCGCGAGAACTTCCGCCGGGCCTTCGACGGCTTCGTCATCGAGAAGGTCGCGGCCTACACCGAGAAAGACGTCGAACGCCTGATGGCCGACGCCGGGATCGTCCGCAACCGGGCCAAGGTCGACGCCGCGATCGCCAACGCCCGCGCCGCCCTCGACCTCCCCGGCGGCCTGTCGGCCCTGGTCTGGACCTACGCCGAGCCCGACTCCCCGGTCCGCAAGACCATGGCCGACATCCCCTCGTCCACGGTCAATTCCCAGGCGCTGGCCAAGGAGCTCAAGAAGAAGGGCTTCCGGTTCGTCGGCCCCACCACCGCCTACGCGCTGATGCAGGCGATCGGCCTGGTCAACGACCACATCGAAGGCTGCGTGGCTACGACGTGAGGGTGCGCTCGACGAAGGCGGCCGCCTTCGGCATCAGCCGCGCCGCCTCCTGCTCGAAATAGGCCCGCGCCTTGTCGCCCGGCCACCCCGAGGGCAGCAGCGCCGCCGGGAGCCCGGGGTCGCGGAACAGGAAGTTGCGCCAGGTGTGCACCAGCCGCGACCTGACCGCGAAGACCAGGTCGTCGGGGGCGTCGTCGGGCAGCCCGTCGATCAAGGGCCGAACCCCGGCCAGCCACTCTTCGTAGGCCCGCCCGATCGCGTCGAGATCCCAGGCTCGGGCGAGCAGATCGACCGGATCGCCGTCGAGCACCGCCTCGAACCGGTCGGCGTGCAGGTCGAGCTGGTCGAGCTCGGCCGAGGCCCGGGGGCCGATCCAGGTGGTCTCCGAGAGGGGGGCGTACCCGAGGAAGGACAGATGGGCCCGCAGCCGCTCCCGCCGGGTCCGGTCGCGGACGGGTTCGATCACCAGCAGGTGCCAGCGGCCCGGCCAGGTGATCGTGCCGCCCCGGTAGACCCTCGCGGCCGCCTCGTCGAGACGTCGAACGCATTTCGGCGTGGCCGCGTAGCCCGGCCCCTGCGGCAGCCTGACCGGATCGAGCCACCCCTGCCGGACCATCCGGGAGATCGCCGTCCGGACGGCGGGCGCGGCGATCTCCAGCGGCGCCAGCAGCCGGACCAGGGCGGCCACCGACGCCTGGCCTCCCCGGCTGCGCAGATGGTCGCCGTAGAGGTCGAAAAGCGCGGCTCGGGCGTTCATCCCACCCAGTGTGGAGTCAGGATCTTCCGCCGACAATCCATCGGCCGACCGCTTTGATCCTCAACCGAGTCCTCTCCCGTTACCTTTTTGAACCCGGAGGCGGGATAATAGGACATCACAGAAGACGTGAATGCGCCGGCCACCCTTCATTGGACGGCCGACAACGCGGGAAGGGATACACGCATGGCGGCGATGAAGCCGCGGACTGGTGACGGTCCGCTGGAAGTCACCAAGGAAGGCCGGGGCATCGTCATGCGGGTCCCGCTCGAAGGTGGCGGCCGGCTTGTCGTCGAGCTATCGGCGGACGAGGCCAGCGCCCTCGGTGACGCGCTGAAGAACGTGGTCGGCTGACTACAGCCGGATATCGAGCGACGTCGGCCCCGCCGCGGACTTCCGCGCCGGGGCCGCATCCTTTTTCCTTGACGTGGAGAAACCGTGCCTATTGAGACCACCGTGACCACCGTGGCCCAAGCAGACGGTGACGCCGAGTTCCTCGCCGTCCCGTTCGGCCCCGACCTGGCCCCCGACGTCGAGCTGCCGGTCTCCGTCCCGGCCCTGCTCGCGCACTACGAGGCCAAGGGCGAGCCCGGAGAGGTCGTCGAGATACCCGTCGCCGCCGCCCACGGCGTGCGCCGCGTTCTCCTGTACGGCACCGGCCCGGCTCCGGCCGATCTCCGCAAGGCGGGCGCCGCCCTGGCCGGCCGCGTCAACGGCCGCGAGCGGCTGACCATCGTGGCCCCCTCCGAGGGCGACGTGGCCGAATTGGTCGCCGGGGCCCTCTTGGGCACCTACACCTACAAGCTGGGCGAGCCGAAGACCACGCCGGTCCACGAGATCGTGTTGTCGGGCGCCGACGCCGCCGCGGTCGCCCGCGGCGAGGCGGTGGCCAAGGCCACCAGCGACGCCCGCGACCTGACCAACACCCCCGCCTCGATCAAGTCCCCGGCCTGGCTGGCCGAGCAGGCGGTCGCGCTGGCGGGCGAGGGCGTCGAGGTCACGGTCGACACCGAGCTGGTCGGCTTCGGCGGCATCCGCGCCGTGGGCCAGGGTTCGGTCAACCCGCCGTGCCTGATCACCATGACCTACGCCCCGCCGGGGGCCACCCGCCACGTCGTGCTGGTCGGCAAGGGCATCACCTTCGACAGCGGCGGCCTGTCGCTGAAGCCGTCGGCGTCCATGAAGGAGATGAAGACCGACATGGCCGGCGGCGCGGCCGTGATCGCCGTCCTGTCGGCCCTGGCCGCCTTCGACGTGCCGGTCAAGGTCACCGGCCTGATCGCCTGCGCGGAGAACTCCTTCGGCGGCAACGCCCAGCGCCCCAGCGACGTGATCACCCAGTACGGCGGCCGGACCGTCGAGGTGCTGAACACCGACGCCGAGGGCCGCCTGGTGATGGCCGACGCGATGGCCTACGCCGACCGCCACCTCGACCCCGACGTGCTGATCGACATCGCCACGCTCACCGGCGCCGCCAAGGTCGCCCTGGGCACCGGCTTCGGCGCCCTCTACGCCACCGACGACGCCCTGGCCGCCGGCCTGCTGGCCTCGGCCGCCCGCAGCGGCGACCGCCTCTGGCGCATGCCGCTGATCGACGACTACCGGACCGCGCTCGACTCCGACGTGGCCGACCTCGCCAACGTCGACAAGAAGGGCGGACTTGGTGCCGGGTCGGTCCAGGCCGCCCTGTTCCTCCAGGAGTTCACCGGCGGGCGCCCGTGGGCCCACCTCGACATCGCGGGCCCGGCCCGCAACGAGAAGGGCAGCACCGGGTTCGGCGTCAGGCTGCTGCTCGACTGGCTCAGTTCGTCAGCTTGACCGCGGCGAGCAGGCCGTCGCCCAGCGGCAGCATGAGCGGGCGCAGCCGCTCGTCGTTCTTGATCAGCCGGCCGACCTCGCGGATCGCGACCGATTCGGGATCGCGCTGCGTGGGGTCGGCCACCTTGTCGTGCCACAGGGCGTTGTCGAAGGCCACGATCCCGCCGGGCCGCAGCAGCCGCAGCGCCTCGCTCAGATAGTCGCCGTACTCCTGCTTGGCGGCGTCGCAGAAGACCAGGTCGTAGCCGCCGTCGGCCAGCCGGGGCAGCACGTCGAGGGCGCGCCCCACGATGAGCCGGGTGCGCCCGCTGGCGAAGCCCGCCTCGGAGAACGTCTGCCGGGCCAGCCGCTGGTGTTCCGGCTCGACGTCGACGCTGGTCAGCGTGCCGTCGGAGCGCATTCCCCGCAGCAGCCACAGGCCCGAGACCCCGCAGCCGGTGCCGATCTCGACCACCGACCGCGCGTTGACCGCGGTCGCCAGGAAGCAGAGCGCGGCGCCCCCGCCGGGCAGGATGGGCGGGGCGCCCACCTCCTCGCCGCGCTGTCGCGCGTTGCGCAGGACGTCGTCCTCCGGGACGAAGTCCTCCGCATGGGCCAGGCTCGCCGTGTTCATGGTTGGCAAGCGTAGGGGAGTACGCCCCGATCGGGAACTCACGCCGCAACGGGGACGTTGCAGCTTTGAACGGTCTTTGTTAAGCCCGTTCGCCGCTGGTACGCAGGAAGGGGCGAAACCAGGCACTATGGCTGTAGCAACGGTCCTGGAGAGAGGATTGCCGGTGGACGATCACGACCACCAGGCGGGTGCTGAGGCGTCCACCTGGACACCTCCCACCTGGGAGGAGGTCGTCAGAAACCACTCGGCACGGGTATACCGGCTCGCTTACCGGCTGACCGGCAACATCCACGACGCCGAAGACCTGACCCAAGAGGTCTTCGTCCGGGTGTTCCGCTCTTTGTCCAGCTACCAGCCGGGCACGTTCGAGGGCTGGTTGCACCGGATCACCACCAACCTGTTCCTCGACGGCGCCCGCCGCAAGCAGCGGATCAGGTTCGAGGGTCTGGCCGACGACGCCGCCGAGCGCATGCACGGCCGCGAGCCGTCCCCCGAGCGGGCCTACGACGACAACCACTTCGACGCCGACATCCAGGCCGCGCTCGACGCGCTGGCCCCGGAGTTCCGGGCGGCGGTGGTGCTCTGCGACATCGAGGGCCTCTCTTATGAGGAGATCGCGGCGACGCTGGGCGTCAAGCTCGGCACCGTCCGCAGCCGCATCCACCGGGCGCGCGCGCAACTGCGCGACGCGCTCGACCACCGCGCGCCGCGCGGTGACCAGCTTCCCCCTTCATCGTTCACCCGGGAGGGAGCATGACGCATCTTGGTGAGCGCGTTTCCGCGCTGATCGACGGCGAGCTCGCGCACCACGAGCGCGAGCGCGCCCTCGCCCATCTGACGTTCTGCGCCGACTGCCGCGACGAGGTCGACGGGATGCGGGCGCTGAAGAGCCGCCTGCGGTCCCTCGACCCGCCCGCGATGCCGGCCGATCTGACGATGTCGCTGCTGCGGCTGGGAGACATGGGTCCTCCGGCCCGCCCGTTGACCGGGCAGCCGCCCCGGCAGCTGCCCGGTCCCTACAGCATCGCCCCCGCCGACACCCGTCCGGCCCGCCGTCCTTTTGGCGCGACCGGCCCCGGCCGTAGCCCCCGCCGCCGCGCGGCCGGTTACGTCGCGGTCGGGGTGGCCTCGGCGGCGGTCGCGCTCGGGTCGCTTTTTCTGGTCAACGGCGAGCCTCGCCCTGCCCCCGCGCCCGAGATGATGTTCCCCCCGCAGGTCACCGCGTCGCCCCACAGCCGGCTGCCGGGTTCTCCGTCGCCCGGTTCCTCGCCCAAGCTTGTTCCTTGACGCGACTAACCGGCACCACGTCTGGGCAGTGAGACGGCATACGATCTGGCGTGAGACACGGGTCGTATGCCTTTCTCATGAGACTGGGTGGCGGCCCCGCCACAACCGCTGGGAGTGACTGCACCGATGACCGACGACACGCGTGACGACGACGCGTACGGGCGGCCTGAGTTCTATCCGGTGGGCGAGTGGGGCGACGAAGACCCCCATCGCCGGCCCCAGCAGCAGGGTGCGGCCCATCCGCCGCCCCCGCTTCCCGGCGGAGAGCCGACACAGACCTATTTCCCGCCACCTCCGCCGCCCAACGCCTACGGCATGGGGCAGGGGTGGGCGCCACCGCCCGGCGGCATCCCCGAACCGCCCCGGCGGGAGCGGCGCGCCGGGCCGCGGACCGGCACCCTGGCCGCGCTGGGCCTGGCGATCGCGCTGGTGGCCGGTGGCGCGGCGTCGTGCGGGACCTATCTGCTGACCCGGCCGACCGCCGGCATCGACCCCGGCTACGCGATCCCGACCCCGGCGGCCGCGCCGACCGGTCGGGCGCCCGAGTCGATCGCGGGGGTGGCCGCCAAGGTGCTGCCCAGCGTGGTCTCCCTTGAGGTGCAGGGCAGCGGGCAGGCGGGCACCGGCTCCGGGTTCCTGATCCGGGGCGGCTACATCGTCACCAACAACCACGTCGTGGCCGCCGCCGCGCGGTCGGGCGGGGGCATCCGCATCCGGTTCGCCAACCGCGAGTCGACCACCGCGCAGATCGTGGGGCGCGACCCCAACTCCGACATCGCCGTGGTGAAGCCCGACGAGACGTTCGGCTCGCCCGAGGTGGCGCTGGGCAACTCCGACTCGATGGTGGTCGGCGACCCGGTGATCGCGATCGGCTCGCCGCTGGGCCTGACCGGCACGGTCACCACCGGCATCGTCAGCTCGCTCAACCGGCCCGTCGAGGCGGGTGGCGAGAGCGGGCGCGACTCGGCGCTGATCAACGCCATCCAGACCGACGCGGCGATCAACCCCGGCAACTCGGGCGGCCCGCTGGTCAACGGCCGGGGCGAGGTCATCGGCGTCAACTCGGCCATCGCGACCATAGGAGCCGGGCAGCCGATGGGCGGGCAGCAGTCGGGCAGCATCGGCCTCGGCTTCGCCATCCCCGTCAACCAGGTCCGCCGGATCGCCGAGGAGCTCATCTCGACCGGCTCGGCCCGCACGTCCCGGATCGGGATCACGATCGACCAGAACTACCAGGGTCAGGGGGTGCGCATCGCCGACGCCCCCGATCGTGGGGTGCCGCCGATCACCCCGCAGGGGCCCGCCGACAAGGCCGGGCTCCGGGCGGGCGACGTGATCCTCGAGGTCGACGGGCAGCCGATCAGCGACAGCCGCGAGCTGATCGTCACGATCCGCAGCAAGACGCCGGGCGACCGGGTCCCGTTCAAATACAGCAGGGCGGGCGCCGAGCGAACAGTGGATGTCGTGATCGGGGCGGCGCCGGCTCCGTCGGCCCAGCCCTCGTGAGCACGCCTGCCCTGGTACTAGTCTGATTCACGACGGTTCGGGCAGGGCAAGGGAGATCTACGGTGTTCGGACTCGGCTGGGCGGAGATCCTGGCGCTTGTAGTGATCGCGTTGCTCGTCTTCGGGCCGGAGAAGCTGCCGGGGGTCGCCTCGCAGGCGGGCCGGACGTTGCGGCAGATCCGGCAGATGGCCAACAACGCCCGCACCGACCTCGAGGCCAACCTCGGGCCGGAGTTCAAGAACTTCGACCCGACCGACCTCAACCCCAAGAACTTCGTCCGCAAGCACCTGCTCGACGACGTCGAGAAAGACTGGAACGCCACCCCGGAGGAGACCGCCGCGGCCGACCCGCCGCCCCCTCCGGTGGCGGTCGAGCTGACGGCGGGGGAGATACCGCCCTACGACAACGAGGCGACCTGAGCCTCAGCACAAAGGCCCGCTCCGGAAGGAGCGGGCCTTTTCGGCTGTCCGGGCGCGGCCGGTTGGCGGCGGTTACGGCGCCGGCCGGAGGCGGCGGGCGGCTGCCAGGGTGGGCGGAGCCGTAACGGAGAAGAAGGCTTTATCGGCCTGCGGGGCTGATGTCGAGCTTCATGCCCTTCAGGCCGCCCCTCTTCTTGCTGAGGCCGGCGGCGATGCGGCGGAGTTCGGCCGCTGCCGGGGCGTCGGGGTCGGTGAGGACGAGGGGCTTGCCCTCGTCGCCGCCCTCGCGGAGCCTGGTGTCGATGGGGATCTGGCCCAGGAGCGGGACCCTCGAACCCAGGGTGCGGGTGAGGGCGTCGGCGACGGTCTGGCCGCCGCCCTCGCCGAAGACCGAGATGCGCTCGTCGCAGTGGGGGCAGGGCAGCCACGACATGTTCTCGATGACGCCGGCGATCTGCTGGTGGGTCTGGGCGGCGATCGAACCCGCGCGCTCGGCGACCTCGGCGGCGGCCTGCTGCGGGGTGGTGACCACGAGGATCTCGGCGCTCGGCATACGCTGGGCGACCGAGATCGCGATGTCGCCGGTGCCCGGCGGCAGGTCCATCAGCAGGACGTCGAGGTCGCCCCAGAACACGTCGGCGAGGAACTGGTGGAGCGCCCGGTCGAGCATCGGGCCGCGCCACACCACCGCGCTGTTGCCCTCGGGCTTGAACATGCCGACCGAGATGACCTTGATGTCGTGGGCCACCGGCGGCATGATCATGTCTTCGACCTTGGTCGGCCGCTCGCCGACGCCCAGCATGCGCGGGATGCTGTGGCCGTAGATGTCGGCGTCGACCACGCCGACCTTGAGGCCGGAGGAGGCCATCGCGGCGGCCAGGTTGACCGTCACCGACGACTTGCCGACGCCGCCCTTGCCGCTGGCGACCGCGAAGACGCGGGTCAGCGAGCCGGGCTGGGCGAACGGGATCTCCTTCTCGGGGCCCCGGTTGCCGCGCAGTTTGGTCTGCAGGGTTTTACGTTGCTCGGCGCTCATCACGTCCATCTCGACCGAGACGCGCGTGACGCCCTCGATCTTGGAGACGGCGGCGGTGATGTCGCGGGTGATGGTGTCCTTCATCGGACATCCGGACACGGTGAGGTAAACGCCTACGCGCACCAGCCCATCGGGGGCGATGTCGATGCTCTTGACCATGTCGAGCTCGGTGATCGGCCGGCGGATCTCGGGGTCGTTGACCGTCGCCAGGGCCGCGGTCACCACTTCTGGGGTCGGTGCCATGTAGTCATGCTACGAACTGGCGACCGGTCATACGAATCGAGGTCGCGCCTCTAGGATGGCGCGGGTGAGTCCGACAAGTCCGCCTGTCCTGTCGGCGGAACAAATCGAGGTCTGGCGCACTATGCAACGTGCCCAGATGCGGATCACCCGGAGCATCGAATCCGACCTCCTGGAGTCCCACGATCTGGCCATGGCCTCGTACGACGTGCTGCTCCAACTGTCCGAGTCGCCCTACAAACGGCTGCGGATGAACGACCTCGCCGACCGGGTGCTGCTGTCGCGCAGCGGGCTGACCCGGCTGATCGACCGGCTGCAACGCGACGGCCTGGTCGAACGGCAGGCCTGCCCGAGCGATGCGCGCGGCCTCTACGCCGTGCTCACCGACAAGGGCACGGCCCTGCTCGACGAGGCCACCCCGACCTACCTCCGTGGGGTGCGGGCCCAGTTCGTCGAACGGCTGAGCGGGGCCGAGCTAGGGCAGTGTGCCGCGCTCGCCGTGAAGCTGGTCGACTAGCCACTCGGCCTCGGCCTTGATGAAGTCGCGCGTGGCGACCTCACCCAGGGCGATGCGCAGCGCGGCGATCTCCCGGGTCAGGTATTCGAGCTCGGCCCGGTTCTGCTCCGCCGCGTGGCGGTCCTGCTCGCCCTGGACCCGGTCGCGGTCGTCCTGGCGGTTCTGCGCGAGCAGGATCAGCGGGGCGGCGTACGACGCCTGGAGCGAGAGCATCAGGGTCAGGAAGATGAACGGGTAGGGGTCGAATCTCAGCGGGCCCAGGGTGTTCCAGGTGACCCAGACGATCACGAAGGCGGTCATGTAGACGAGGAACCTGGCCGTGCCCAGGAAACGGGCGAACTTCTCCGACCACTTGCCGAACGCCTCGGGGTCGTACCGGATGGGCAGCTGCCTGCGCAGTTCGCGGGGCTGGTCGAGCCGGCCTTCAGTCATGTCGCTCCCGCCAGTCTTCGGGCAGCAGGTGGTCCAGGACGTCGTCGACGGTGACCGCGCCGATCAGGCGGCCGTCCTCGTCGATCACCGGGGCCGCCACCAGGTTGTAGGTGGCCAGGTAGGAGGCCACCTCGGGGAGGGAGAACTCGGGCCTGATCGGGTCGACGCTGTCGTCGACGAGTGAGCCGAGCAGGGCGAAGCTGGGCTCGCGGAGCAATCGCTGGATGTGCGCGATGCCGAGGTAGCGGCCGCTGGGGGTCTCGGTCGGCGGGCGGGCGACGAAGACCTGGGCGGCGATCGAGGGCGGCTGCTCACGGTTGCGCAGCCGGGCCAGCGCCTCGGCGACGGTGGAGTTCGGCGGCAGCACGACGGGCTCGGTGGTCATCATGCCGCCGGCGGTGTCCTCCGCGTAGCCGAGGAGGCGGCGTACCGGATCGGCCTCTTCGGGGATCATCAGGGCCAGCAGGCTCTCGGCCTGGTCGGGCGGGAGCTCCTGGAGCAGGTCGGCGGCGTCGTCGGGGCCCATGTGCTCCAGGACGTCGGCGGCCCGTTCGGCGTCGAGGTCGCCCAGGATGGCGACCTGGTCGCGTTCGGGCAGCTCCTCCAGGACGTCGGCCAGCCGGTCGTCGTCGAGGGCGGCGGCGATCTCGGCCATGCGCTTTCCGGGGAGCTCCTGGAGCACCCCGGCCAGGTCGGCGGGGCGCATGGCGTCGAAGGCGGCCAGCAGGCTCTGCGCGCCCTGGTCCTTCTGGGCCACCTCGAAGCCGCTGACCTGGCCCCAGTCGACGACCGTGGTCTCGCCCCTGCGGCGGGTGCCGCGCCGGAAGGCGACCTTGGTGATCATCCAGTCGGGCGGGTTGGGCTGCTCCATGGCCAGGTCGAGCACCGTGCCGGGCTCGTCGTCGACGGTGATCTCCAGGTCGAGCAGCTCGCCGATCGCCAGGGTCTCCGACTCGCGCTGCTCGAAACGGCGCAGGTTGAGGCGTCCGGTGAAGATGACCGCCCCGGCCTCGACCGAGATCACCCGGGTGATCGGCAGGAACACCCGGCGGCGCGGCTGGACCTCCACGACGTAGCCGTGGACGCGCGGGGGCAGCGGGCCGCGCAGCGCGACGACCACGTCCCGGACCCGGCCGATCTTGTCACCGGCGGGATCGAACACCGCGAGCCCGGCCAGCCGGGCCACGAAGATCCGCTCCACCTTGGCAGGTTATGGGGATGCCCCGGTCCGGGCGGATATGACAGGATCAAAGTAGGTCAACGGTAGTTACAGGGAAGAGTCATGATCCGGTCAGTCAGCCTTGGAATCGCGGCCGTGTCCGCCGTGTGCTTCGGGTTCTCCGGACCCATGGCGAAGTACCTGAACGCCGCCGGGCTCGCCCCGCTGGAGTCGGTGTGGGTGCGCATGGCCGGGGCCGGGCTGCTCCTCCTGGCCGCCCTGGCGCTGCTGCGGCCCGCCGCGCTGCGCATCCCCCGCGGGCAGTGGCTCTTCTTCGGGGTGTACGCCCTGGTCGCCGTCGCCGGGGTGCAGGCCCTGTACTTCCTGGCCATCCAGCGGCTGCCCGTCGGCGTGACCCTGCTGATCGAGTACACCTCGCCGGTCCTGGTCGTGCTCTGGGTGCGCTTCGTCCGCGGGATCAGGCTGCCGCGCGCGGCCTACGTCGGCGCGGTCATCGCGGTGGGCGGGCTCGCGGTCGTGGTCGAGGTCTGGGACGGGCTGCGGCTCGACGCCATCGGGCTCGTGCTGGCCCTGCTGGCCGCCGCGTGCTGCGCGGGCTACTTCCTGATGAGCGACAACCTGCACGTCGACCCGCTCGGCCTGGTGGCCTGGGGCATGCTCGGCGCGGCGGTCGTGCTGCTGCCGTTCGCCCAGCCCTGGTCGATCGACTGGGCGGTCTTCGGCGACGTCGTGACCGTGGCGGGCAACACCCTGCCCGTCGCCGGGGCGGCCGGCTGGCTGATCCTGGTGGCGACGGTGGTGGCGTACATCGCGGGCGTGACCGCGGTGCGGCGGTTGTCGGCGGCGGTGGGCGCGACGGTGGCCTCGCTGGAGGTCATCACCGGCGCGCTGATCGCCTGGTTCCTGCTGGGGGAGTCGCTGGGCGCCTACCAGATCGTGGGCGGCGCGGTGGTGCTGCTCGGCGCGCTGCTGGCCCAGACAGCGACGGTACGGCGGGCTCCCGCGGAGGAGGCGCCCGCCGCACGCGAGCCGGTGCTCAACCCGTCGGCCTGAGCCGGATCACCGACGAGCGTTTCGCCCAGCGGGCGGGCAGCCCGGCCGCGTCGGGGGCGTTCAGCCGCTCCTTGGCAAGGGCGGCCACCACCTCGGGGCTGGTCGTCTGGTCGACGACCTCGACGGCCGCAGGGAAGCGGACGAGCTGGGCGCCGTTGTCCTTGCTCCGGAGCACGACCTCGATCTCGTGCTGAGTGGTGAGGCCGGGGAGGTTCTGCTCCCCGCCCCCGACCACCATGTAGATGGCGTCGTCGTGCCAGACGTGCCAGGCCAGGCGGGTGCCCTGCGGCAGCACCACCCACAACACGCTCGACCGCTTCGCTGCGTCTTCGATCAACGCGAGGCTCATGACCGCCAGCTTTGCACAGGTCAATTCGCCTGTCAGGAGGCGATTTTCCAGGCCGCGGGGAGCAGTCCGGCGGCGAGCAGGATCTTGATCCCGTCGCCGATGAGGAAGGGCACGACGCCCTGCTCGATCGCGGTCGCCAGGCTCATGTCGCCGGCCACGGCCAGCCACGGCACGCCCACGAGGTAGATCAGCAGCGTGCCGACGACCATGGTGACGAGGGTCCTGACGACGGTGCGGTCACCGCCCCGCCCGGCCAGCGCGCCGACGACCGAGGCGGCCAGGAAGAAGCCCACGACGTAGCCGAGGGTGGAGTCGCCCGCGGCGGTGAACCACGGCACGCCGGCGAGGCCGGCGAGCAGGTAGAGGGCCATGCCCGCGGCGGCCCTGGAGAGGCCCAGAGCGGCTCCGGAGAGCAGCACGGCGAAGGTCTGGAGGGTGACCGGCACGGGGCTGCCCGGCACCGGGAACGCCACCTGAGCGGTCAGACCGGTCAGCGCGGCGGCGCCGACGACGAGCGCGACGTCGCGGACGATCGTGCCGGGGAGGAGGTCGGAGAGGACCGCGGGGCGGTTCGCGGCGACGACTCGGGACATTGTCTGTCTCCATTGAGGAAGAGGAATTACCTCCCCATTAATCGCATAGATCACCCGGTGATCCCGTATGCGCCCTGGCACAAGGTCCACCGTCCGGCTTTGTAGGGTTGGCCCCATGCGCGCGCGACGTACGTGTCTGGCGGTTCCCGGGAGCAGCCCCCGCTTTCTGGAGAAGGCCCAGGGGCTGCCCGCCGACGAGGTGTTCCTCGACCTGGAGGACTCGGTGGCCCCGCTGGCCAAGGAGCCGGCCCGGACCAACGTCGTCTCCTTCCTGAAGGAGGGCGACTGGGCGGGCAAGACCGTCGTCGTGCGGGTCAACGACCTGTCGACCTCGTGGACCTACCGCGACGTCATCGAGGTGGTCGAGGGCGCGGGCGACCGGCTCCACTGCCTGATGCTGCCCAAGGTCGAGGACGCCTCCCACGTGCGGTGGCTCGACGTGCTGCTGACGCAGGTCGAGAAGGCCGTCGGGCTGCCCGTCGGGGGCATCGGGATCGAGGCGCAGATCGAGAGCGCCCGGGGGCTGGTGAACGTCGACGAGATCGCCCAGGCGTCGCCCCGGGTCGAGACGCTGGTCTTCGGCCCGGCCGACTTCATGGCCTCGATCGGGATGCGCACGCTCGTGGTCGGGGAGCAGCCGCCCGGTTACCCCGAGGGCGACGCCTACCACTACATCCTGATGCGCATCCTCATGGCCGCCCGCGCCCACGGCCTCCAGGCGATCGACGGGCCCTACCTGCAGATCAAGGACGTCGACGGCTTCCGCCGCGTCGCCGCGCGGGCGGCGGCGCTCGGGTTCGACGGCAAGTGGGTGCTGCACCCCGGCCAGATCGACGCCGGGAACGAGGTCTTCTCGCCCGCGCAGGACGACTACGACCACGCCGAGCTCATCCTCGACGCCTACGACTACTACACGACGGTCGAACGGCGCGGCGCGGTCATGCTCGGCGACGAGATGATCGACGAGGCGTCGCGCAAGATGGCGCTGGTGGTGGCGGCCAAGGGCCGCGCCGCAGGGCTCGCCCGGACGAAGGCGTTCGAGCGGCCCTGAGGCCCGATCTCAGAACTGCACGCCGATGGTGGTGAAGAACCAGAACGACGAGGTCAGCCAGAGGCCGATCAGCAGCGTGAACAGCAGGCCGCCGGCGACCGGCAGCGTCCAGCCGGGCAGGCCGCGCTTGGGCAGCGACAACATCTTCGTGACGAACACGCCGTAGAAGACGCAGCCGAGGATCGAGTGGAACATGACGCGCGGGTCGTCGTAGCGCGCGCCGACCGAATAGAGGCAGTGGAAGGCGACCGGCACGGTGGCCAGGAACGCCAGGCGGCCCGACCAGCGGTGCACCACACCGGGCCAGGAGCCCTGCACGGGGATCTTGCCCCAGATGGCGAACGCGGAGATCACCTGCACGATCGCCAGCAGCGCGGCGAGCGTGGTCAGCCAGACCTTCATGGCCAGCGGGCCGGAGAACCCGGCCAGGCCGTAGGCGAAACCGGTCGGGGGGTGCAGTTCGCCGTACACGCCGAGGGCGGCGGCGACCAGGCCGCCCGCGAGCACGGGGATGACGAGGACGGCGACGGCGCCACGGTTCTGTGGGGCGACTTGGGTGTGAGACATCTCAGGCTCTCAAGCGTTCGGGGGCGGCGATGATCAGGAGGCTGGGGCCAGGAAGGCGTCGATGAACTGGTCGGGGTCCTGGGGGGTGAGCGGGATGCCGTACCACTCCTGGACGCCGCCGTCGAAGGCGGCGGCGGGCTCGCCGGAGTTCTCGCCGAGCATGATGCGGCCGACCGACTGGCCGTTGGGGAGCTTGATCCAGCCGCCGACGACACGGGCGCCGCGCACCTGGGCGGTGGCGCGGTAGAGGCCCGAGGGCTTCTTCACGGTGGCGGCCGAGAACCGCCAGCTCTTGTTCTTCCACTCGATGCGGCCCTGCGCCTTGCCGCCCCGCAGCGCGGCGGTGACCAGGGTGTCCTTGCCTTCGAGGGTGATCGTGTTGTCGGCGGCGGTGCCGCGCAGCCACGCCTCGATCTTGCCGTCGCAGAAGTAGCCGACGACCTTGCCCTTCCTGATCGAGATGGCGATCAGGCCGCCGTTCTGGTCGACGACGCCGGCGTAGTCGGCTTTCTTGGGGGTGGGGTCCTCCTCCTGCTCGGGGGCGGCCACCTCTTCGGGTTCCTGGGTCGCGTCGGGGGTGGCCGCCTCTTCGGCCTCGGGGGTCTCCTCGGGCGTGGCCAGCGGGTCGGCCCCGGCCGCGGCCGGGACGGCGGCGGTCTCCTGGATCTGGGGCGAGGCGGTCGCGCTGGCCACCGTCAGGCCCGCGGTCATCACCACTCCGACGGCCAATGTGTAAATGGGTCCTAGCCGGCTCATGTTCCGTCTCTCCTGGGTTTGTTTCCTGCCCCAGAGTGAATCGCGGCGGGCCGCGTCTGTCTGTGGACTAATGCGCACTCGTCTGTGATGAGAATGGGGGCGTGATCCAGCAGCCATCGCTCACGTCGTGGATCGTCCCGCCGCCTCCGGGCCTCCGGTACGACCAGCTCGCGCGCACCCCGATCCACCGCTGGTGGCGGCCCCTGCTCGGGACCCTGCTGATCGTGGTGGTCTACGTCGCGCTGACGGCGGCGCTCGGCCTGGTCGCGATGCTCCTCATGGCCGTGTCGGGGGCCTCGCCGATGGGGCTGTCCCCCGGCCGGATCCTGTTCGAGGACCCGGTGCTCGACCTCGCGTTCCAGCTCGTTGCGATCGCGCTCCTGATCCCGCTGGTGCTGGGGGCGGCCTGGCTGGTGCAGCGGCGGCCGGCCGGAACGCTCTCCTCGGTGGCCGGGCGGCTTCGGTGGCGGTGGCTCCTGCGGTGCGTTCCATTGGCGATCCTCGCGGTGGTGCTGGGGGAGGTCGCCCAGAGCCTGGTCCTGCTGGCGACGGGGGTTTCCCCTGGATACGGCTGGGCGGGCTGGTCGGATGTGCTGGTGCCGTTGCTCGTCGTCCTTCTCCTCGTGCCCATGCAGGCGGCTGCTGAGGAGTACGCGTTCCGGGGCTGGGTGGTTCAGGCTTTCGGGGGCTATTTGCGTAATCCGTGGTGGGGGATCGTCATCTCGGCGGCCGTCTTCGCGGCGTTCCACGGCTACACCGACTTCGGAATCGCCTATACGTTCGGGTTCGGCGTACTGATGGGATGGGTGTCGGTGCGCACCGGCGGACTGGAGGCGGCCATCGCGCTGCACGCGGTGAACAACGTGGGGGCGTTCGGGATCGCGGCGGTGGCGGGGGAGCTCGGGTCGGCGCTGGAGCAGGGTTCGCTGCCCTGGCAGACGCTGGTGGGAACGATCGTGCAATTTGGCGTTTTTGGGGTTGGTGTCGTGGTTTTGGCTCGTAAGTCGGGAATTTCAGTGACGAGCGGATAAATCTCACTAGAGAGGAGGTGATCGTGGGTTGCGGGAGGGGTATCAGAGGGATTGCGTCCCTCCCAGACATATGTGGAACGGTCCTGATAGAGGAGGTAAGTGGCCGTGCCCCCCGAAGACGAGGAGCAGCCGGATGTGCCCCCCAAGCTCCACCACTCGCCACCGGGCCCTGCCACGACCCCTGAGGAGAGTCCCCGCCCGCGCACCTCACCCTGGGCCCTGCCCCCCTTCGCCGCCCCGACGCCCGAGGAGCCTCCCGTAAAGGGCCGCCGCCCCTACGACGCCGCGGCCGACCTCGACGAGCCCCGCCCCGGCGACCTGGAGACGACCCAGCCCCGGCGCGCGATCGGCTCGTTACCCTTCGAGGCCCTGGGCGAACGCCGCCACGCCCCGATCGGCCCCCGGCCGGGCGAACCCCAGGACCAGGTGATCTGGCCGCTGGGCAAGTCCCCGTTACCCCCGCCTCCGGTGCCTGGCGAGGCGGAACCGGCGCGGGCGGAAGACGCCCTGGGCGAACCGAGCCGATCGCGAGACACAGCGGCGATCGAGGGTCTCGGCGGCTCACGGGCCGCTGACCTTCACGGCGAGCCCGACAGATCACGAGCCGACTCCTATGGCGACGCCGATCGGCCTGTTGGCGCAGTCGAGGGGCCGAGTGGCTGGCGTGGCGCCGATCCCTATCGCGAGCCCAGTGGACGGCGCAGTACCGATCCTTATGGCGAGGCCGATCGGCCTGTCAGCGCGGTCGAAGGGCTGGGCGGGTCCCCGGAGTCCGACCCGCACCGCGAAATCGGTCGATCGGGGAGCGCAGGCGAGCGGCCGAGTGGCTCGCGAGGTGCCGATCCCTTTGGCGAAGTCGATCGGGCGCGGGGCGCGGATCCTTATGCCGATACCGGGCGGGCGCTGCCCGCGGTCGCCGGGCTTGGTGGGGTCGCTCGTGATGATCTGCTGAATGATCCGCTCGGGGTCTCGCGGGGAGAGGCGGGGTTGCCGCCTGGGGTCGAGCCCATGTATCCCGTCGATCCCGCCATTCGCGGAGAAGAGGCCACGCCTGAGGGGATTTATCCGCCTGACCCCGGGTTGCGGCAGAGCCGGCCGTCTGACTTTCCGCCTCGGCATCATCGGCCCTACTCCACCCCTCAGCGGCCCGATGACGACGAGCGGCGCGGGCCCCGCGAGTATCCCGACAAGCTGGTCGCCTCCGGGCCCCCGCGTGAACATGGGATCAGGGTTCGGCCGGCCATCGCGGCGGAGCCCGAGTTCGTGTCCGAGCCCGAGTTCGGGCCGGGGAGGCGGGAGAAGGACGTACCGGCGACGGTTCCCGCTGTTCGGAAGGCGCCGCCTGAGCGCATCGGGAAGCCGCCGGGCGGGCGGCCGTTGCGGCCTGATGTGCTGGCCACGCTGGGGCCGCCCCGGGGTGGGAAACACGGGCGCAGGGGGGTGCGGGCGCAGCGGCGGCGGCCGAGGATCGGGTTGCCGTTGCTGGTCATCGTGGCGGTCATCACGGCCGCCGCGTTCGGGTTGTTCGTGGTGCGGTGGGCCACCGCGCCAGCCACGTCGGGTATCCGGCTCGCCGTCGGCGACGGGCAGTCGGGCGACTCGGCGTTCCAGGCGCCGGGGTTGCCCGGCAACGGGTCGCGGCAGGTGCTCACCTCGGTCGCCTCCTCGGGGGCGACGATCGTGGCGGTCGGCACCGACACCACCAGCGCCATCGCGCGGCCCCTGTTCATCGTGTCGGTCAACGACGGCAAGGACTGGACTCTCGGCGAGGTCAACGGGCCGCCCGGCTACGAGGCCGCGCCCGGGTCGCCCGGCCGGGTCGTCGGGAGCGGCGGGAAGTGGCTCGCCGTCAGCACCGACCCCGCCGGGCCCGAGGGCCGGGGCATGTGGACGTCGCCCGACGGCCGGTCGTGGGCGGCGGTCGACCCGGCCCGGCTCGGGATGTTCCTCGAATCCGACCGGGTGACCGATCTGGCCCGGACCGCCACCGGCTTCGTCGCCGTCGGCAGCACCATGCAGGCCGACGGCACGCCCGGCGCGGTCGCCTGGACCTCCGCCGACGGGCAGGCGTGGACGCGGGTGGAGACCCCGCGCATCGGCACCCCCGACATGATCCGCACCGTCAAGGCGGTCGTGGCCAAGGGCGACAAGGTCGTCGCGCTGGCCGAACCGGGGGCCGGCACCGCGACCGTGATCCTGCGATCGGACGACGGCGGGAAGACGTGGCTGCGTACCGCGACGGCGCTGCCCGACATCAGGCCCGAACCGGGCGCGCTGGCCGCGTCGGGTGACGGCTTCGTGCTGGTGCCGACCGGGCAGCGGTTCTCGGGCCCGGGTGTACGCGTCCACTGCTCGCCCGAGGGCCAGAACTGGACCGCCTGCGGGACCATCGGGCCGCTGAGCCCGGCCGGGAGCGGTGTGCGCGGCCTGGCGGCCTCCGGGGCGGGCCTGGCCGCCGTCGTGGAGTCGGCGTGGGAGGAGTACGCCCTCTTCACCAGCGACGACGGCCGCGACTGGCGGAAACGGGCCGACCTCGGCCTCATCCCGGGCACGCTGCGCGGGCTGACCATCACCGACACCGGACGCCTGGTCGCCGGCGGCGACAAACGCGGCGCCGGCGACGTGGAGAACCTGCCGGTCCTGATGACGGCCGAGAAGGGCAAGGCCGCCCGCGCCGTGCCGCTGGAGAGCGTGCCGGGCCTGAACCGGCTGGCGCGCAACACCTCCGGCGTGCTGGCGGCCGGGGGCGCGTTCGTCGCGGTCGGCTCGGCCAACGGCGACGCGGGCATCTGGACCAGCGGGAACAACGGCGCCAACTGGCGGGCGATCAACTCCCAGTGGCTCGGCGGGTCGGGCCGGCAGGCGCTCTCCGACGTCGCCCACGGACCCAAGGGCTGGCTCGCCGTCGGCAGCACGATGGCCGACCTGCTGGTCACCAAGCCGCTGCTGGTGGTGTCGTCCGACGGCAAGGGCTGGCGGCCGGGGCCCGAGATGTCGGCGCCCGAGGGGCACTACTACCTGGCGCCCCAGACGGTCGCCGCGGGGCCGAAGGGCTACGTCCTGGCCGGCGAAGACCAGACCGGCGCCGGGATCGGCCCCGCGCTCTGGTTCACCGCCGACCTGAAGAAGTTCACCCGCGTGGGCGATCTGCCCGGCAGGGCCGCCGAGGTGCGCATCCACGACGTGGCCGCCACCGACGACGGCTTCGTGGCCATCGGCGGGACCGGCCGGTCGGAACGGGAGAACGGGGTCGTCTGGGTCTCCTCCGACGGGCTGAAGTGGGAGGCCAGGGACCGGGTGCTGCCCGACGACGCCCAGTCGGCCGGGCTGCGCCACATCGTCGCCCGCGACGGAAAGCTGATCGCGACGGGAACCGCCCTGACCGACGACGGCACCCGCCCCTTCTCGGCGGTGAGCGGCGACGGCGGCGACACCTGGGAGTTCGCCTGGTTGCCCGCCGAAGCGCCGGCCGTGGTCCTCGACCTGACGGCGAGCGAGCGCGGCATCGTCGCCGTGGGCGCCCACGGGACGGGCAGCGAGGTCGACAGCTCGGTGTGGGCGTCGGAGGACGGGCTGGTGTGGGTCCGGCACGGGCTCGTCGAAGACGGGCTGGGCGGGGCGGGCGCGCAGTGGCTGGAGGCGGTGACGATCTCGGGCCAGCGGGTGATCGCGGTCGGCCGCTCGACGACGAGCAGGACCGACAACATCACCATCTGGCGCAGCACCCTGTCCTCGGGAGACGCCTAGGGGACGGGGAGGTCGTTCAGGAAGTCGAGGAGGCCGTTCGTCAGCGGGAGACGTACAAGATCATCATCGGTGGCCCAGACGGCCGCCGCCGCGTCGTCTCCCGGGCGGAGATCGCCGCCGGTCACGTGGGCGTGGTAGTCGAAGATCTCGTAGAAGCCGATCACGATCGTGCCGGCCAGGGCGCCGACCTGGATGTCCAGGCCGGTCTCCTCGCGGATCTCGCGGCGGAGGGCGTCGTCGTCGGTCTCGCCCTCTTCGACGCGGCCGCCGGGCAGGGACCACAGGCCCTCCGACGGGGGGTGGCCGCGCTGGATGAGCAGGAGACGGCCCTCGGTGTCGCGGATGATTGCCCCAACACAGCGCATAACGCCAAGATTACGGCTAAAAGGTTCGGGAGCCCTTGACGGGTCCCGGGCATCGGAGCACGGTGAGTAACTGTGAGAGCTGCGCCCACCTGTCCCCGGTGCTTCGGCCAGCTGAGCGAGCCCAGTGTCTGGTCGAGCGCCTGGCGGTGTCTCGTGCACGGCGAGGTGCTGCCGCATCGCTCCCATCGGCCCGGTCCGGCCGCCGTCGAACTGATCCGGGGCTCGACCGTACCCGTCTGGCTGCCCTGGCCCCTGCCCGCGGGCTGGCTGGTGACCGGCTTCGCCGAGGCGGGTGACCGGGCCACGGTGGTCGCGGTCTCCGGGCCCTCGCTCAGCTACGGTCCCGCCGATCTGCTGATCATCTCCGAGGAGCCGGGGGTGGGCCTGGGGGCCGCGTACGCCGGCCTGCCCGGTCCCGACCCCGGAGACATCGTCGCCCGCACGCCGATCACCAAGATCGACGCCAACGGCCATTCGATCCCGCTCTGGGTGGTCCGGAACGGGGTCCCGGGAGATCGCGCGGTGTACGTCGGCGAGGCCGCCGGACGCTGGCTCTGGACCGTGGCGTGGCCCGCCGAGGCCGGGAACCTGATCACTCTCATGCAGCTCGCGCTGGCCGATCTTCGCGATCTCGAGTGGGACGTGCCGTTCGGGGCGTTCTCTCCACGTCTGACGGGGGAAGGCGCGGCGGGAACGGGCTAGAGTGCTGTTCGTGACAGCGCGTATCGAGCGAGTGGTGACCTCGGGGGTCGTCGAGATCGACGACGTCGAGCACAAGGTTGAGAACAACACCTGGATCGTGGGTGACGACGACGAGGTCATCGTCATCGACCCCGCGCGCGACGCGGAGAAGATCCTGGAGAAGGTGGGCGAGCGGCAGGTCCTCGCCGTCATCTGCACCCACGGGCTGCCCGACCACGTCGGCGGCGCCATCGAGGTGGCCGCCCGCGACGAGGCCGTGATCGCCCTGAGCCCCAAAGACAAGCGTCTGTGGCGGCAGACCTGGGAAGACACCTGGCCCGACATCGAGATGGAGGACGAGGGCCTGTTCGCCGTCGCCGACACCGAGCTCGAGGTCATGAACACCCCGGGCGTGACGGCGGGCGGCGTGTCGCTGCTGGCCGAGTCGCTGGGCGTCGTGTTCACCGGCAAGACCCTGCTGGCCGACGGCCCGGGCAAGCTCGGCGGCGACTACCCGGCCCTGGCCGACCAGCTGACGTCCATCGGCGAGCGGCTCTTCACCCTGCCGGGCGACACCCGGGTCCTCCCCGCCCACGGCGAGGAGAGCACGATCGGCGACCTGGAGCCCCTGTTCGACCGGTGGCTCTCCGGTTCGCTGACCGCCGGCCCCGAGGAGCCGCAGCAGGAGGGCCCGCTGACCGACGGCACCCGCGTGTCGGGCATCCGCCTCAACGCCGCCGACGACGACTGAGCGCGGTGGAGCAGCTCCCCCTGGAAGGAATGCCGCGGCGGCTCTTCTCGTGTACGCCGTCGCGGCTCAACTCCTGGCTCGACTGCCGCCGCCGTTACCGGTTCACCTACCTCGACCGCCCCGCGCCCCAGAAGGGCCCGCCGTGGGGCCACAACAGCGTGGGGGCGTCGGTCCACAACGCGCTGGCGGCCTGGTGGCGGGAGCCCTACGAACGCCGCACCCCGCTGTCGGCCGCGATCCTGGTCTCCAACGGGTGGATCACCGAGGGCTTCCGCGACGCCGAACAGTCGCTGAAGTGGCGTGACCGGGCCCGCGAGATGGTCTCCGGCTACACCGCCACCCTCGACCCCTCCGACGAGCCGGTCGGCGTCGAACGAACCGTCGCGACCCGCACGTCGGTGATGGCCCTGTCGGGCCGCATCGACCGCCTCGACCGGCGCGGCGACGAACTGGTCGTGGTCGACTACAAGACCGGCCGCCGCCCGCTGACCAGCGACGACGCGCGCGGCTCCCTGGCCCTGGCGGTCTACGCGGTCGCGGCGAGCCGGGTGTTACGACGGCCCTGCCACCGGGTCGAGCTCCACCACCTGCCGACCGGCGAGGTCGTCGAGTGGGAGCACACCGACGAGTCCCTGGCCCGCCACCTGTCACGGGCCGACCAGATCGCGGCCGAGGCCCAGGAGGCCGACGAGGCCTACCGCGCGGGCGAAGCCACCGATGAAACTTTCGCGCCGTCGCCGGGCGTGCTGTGCTCCTGGTGCGACTTCCGCAAACACTGCCCGGAGGGCCAGGCGGCCGCCCCCGACAAGGATCCGTGGGACGGCCTGGCCCCGATCTAGTCCGGGTCCATCCTGCGCGCGTCACTCAAGCCAGAGAGATGGCTGCCGGTTCAGCCGCGCTGAAACATGAGCCCACTACCTGGCCAGCATCGTGCTTTCTGCTGTGTTCCAGAAGCGGGTCAGGGCCGCTGCCGTTGTTTCCGGCGCCTCCACCGCGGGCGAGTGCACCGCGCCCGGCACCACGACGCAGTCGCAGTCGAGGCGGTCGGCCATCTCGGCCTGCAGCCGGGGCGGCCAGCCGTCGTCGTGTTCCCCGTAGAGGACCAGGGTCGCCAGGCCTGATTCGGCCAGTTCGTCGACGCGGTCGTCGGCGTCGAGGACGGCCCGGCCCATGCACTCCAGACCCACCAGCGAGTTGGCGAACAGACGTCGGCGCAGGAAGGCCACGATCTCCTCCGGAACCCCGGCCTTGATCGCGTCGGGTTCCATCTTCTCGGTCCACATGGCTTCCAGGCCGAGCTCGGGCATCTTCTCCAGCATGCGCCGGCCGGCCACCTCGCGGGGGCCCACCATCCCGGCCGGGCCGGAGCTCATGAGGGTGTAGGACGCCAGTTTGCCGGTGCCGTCGAGGACCGTCTCACGGGTGACGAGGCCGCCGAAGGAGTGGCCGAGCAGGTGGACGGGCTCTCCGCCGCCCACGACGGTCACCAGGGAGTCGACGTCGCGGCCCAGGGCCTCGCGGGTGTAGGCGGCGGGGTCGTCGGGGCCGGGCGTCTCGTATTGGCCGCGCAGGTCGACGGCGACCACGCGGCGGCCCGCCTGGGCGAGGGTCTGCAGCACCGAGAGGAAGTCTTCCTTGCTGCCCGTGTAGCCGGGCACCAGCAATGCCGGCCACCGGTCGGGCAGGCCGCTGCCGGGCAGGGCCTCGAGGACGGCGAACACCCCTTCAGGGGTTTCGATCCGCTTCGGGCTCACTCCGGGTGGCAGGTCCAGGAATCTCGGCGTACTCACGTGAAGCCACGATACTGAAACCCGCAGGGCGCCGCAGATGAGCAGCGGAGCCCTGCGGTGTCAGGGCTAGTTCCGGCGCGGGCGCGGGCGGTTGCCGCCGGTGCCGGAGTGACGGCCGTTGCCGCGCGCGGCCTTGCGCTCGGTGGCGGCCGAGGGCGCGGGCAGGTCGTCTTCGGTGGCCAGGTCGGGCGACCGGAAGACGATCGCGAACGGGCTGGCCGGGATGATCTTCTCGGGTTCGGCCGGCCGGGTGGTCTCCATGGGAGTCACCTCCACCTCTTCCTCAACTTCGTGAATCTCATCGTGGATCGGATCGAGGATGTCGCCCTCGAAGAGAGCGGGCGCCTCGGGGACCTCGACGACGTCGACGACCTCGTCGACGACCTCGGCGACGGTCTCGGGGACCTCGTCGGACGTGCGGCCGGCCCGGGTGCGACGGCGGTTCCTGGCCGGGCGCTCCCTGCGCTCGTCCTTCTCCCTGTCGCGGTCCCGGTCACGGTCGCGGTCTCTGTCGCGGTCCTTGTCGCGGCGGCTGCGGGTGCGGCCGGTCTCGCCGAGGTCTTCGATCTCCTCGGCGTCGAGGCCCGCCCGCGAGCGGTTGGCGCGCGGCAGCACGCCCTTGGTGCCCGCCGGGATGCGCAGCTCTTCGAGCAGGTGGGGCGAGCTGGAGTAGGACTCGGCCGGCTCGGGGTTGCCGAGGCCCAGCGCGTTGTTGATGACCTTCCAGCGGGTCATCTCGGTCCACTCCATGAACGTCACCGCGACGCCGGTGCGACCGGCCCGGCCGGTCCGGCCGATGCGGTGGACGTAGGTCTTCTCGTCCTGCGGCAGGTCGTAGTTGACCACGTGGGTGACGTCGTCGATGTCGATGCCGCGGGCCGCCACGTCGGTGGCCACCAGCACGTCGATCTTGCCGTTGCGGAACGCCCGCAGGGCCTGCTCGCGCTGGCCCTGGCCGAGGTCGCCGTGGACGGCCGCCGCCGCGAACCCGCGGTCGCGCAACTGCTCGTGCACCATGTCGCAGGCCCGCTTGGTCTCGCAGAAGACCATGGTCAGGCCCCGGCCCTCGGCCTGCAGCAGCCGGGACAGGATCTCGATCTTGTCCATCCGGTGGGTGCGGTAGACGAACTGGGTGACCTGCGAGGGGGCGTCGTTCTCCGCCTCGGTGGTCTCCGCGCGCACGTGGATGGGACGGGTCAGGTAGCGCCGCGACAGGGCCACGATCTCGCCCGGCATGGTGGCCGAGAAGAGCATGGTCTGCCGCTGCTCCGGCACCAGCTTGATGATGCGTTCGATGTCGGGCAGGAAGCCCAGGTCGAGCATGCGGTCGGCCTCGTCGAGCACCATCATGGTGATCTGGCTGAGGTCGAGGTGCTTCTGCTTGATCAGGTCGAGCATCCGGCCCGGGGTGCCGACGATGACGTCGACCCCGCTCTTGAGCGCCTCGACCTGCGGCTCGTAGGCGCGCCCGCCGTAGACGGTCAGGATGCGGGAGCCGAGCTTCCCGGCGGCCAGGACGAGGTCTTCGGTCACCTGGAGGGCCAGCTCGCGGGTCGGGACCAGAACGAGGCCCCGGGGCTTCTTGCGGTTCTTGCGTGGCTTCCCGACGGACTGGAGCATCGCGACGCCGAAGGCGTAGGTCTTGCCGGTGCCGGTGCGGGCCTGGCCGATGACATCCTGGCCGGACAGCGCGAGGGGGAGAGCCATCTCCTGAATCGGGAAAGGTGAGACGATGCCCTCGGTCTCCAGGGCATCGGCGATCTCTGGGATGACACCCAGGTCTCGGAACGTCGTAATCGTCGCCTGCCTCAGTCGTGTGGCGAAGGCGGTTTCGTGACCAAACGGGCTCGCGTGCCGGGTCCTTACGAAAGGCGCCTTCGACGTCGTACGCGACCGCGCGCAGCCAAACTCTCTGGGGGTTACCGGGAACAGATACCCCGGATCAACACAGTGCGGTCGCACTTCTCACAGAGCAGTCTACTCGATACCACAGCTGCTAACCGATTTGCGGCGTGTTTCGCATGTTTCTTCGTGAGACCCTGCCCCTACGCTGCTGCCATGACCATTTCCCGGCCCGGTGTCGTCGACCTTCTCGGGGTGCTCGCCTACGCCGAGCTCACCGCGTTCCTCCGGATGGCGCAGGACGCCTCCGTGCTGGCCCCCTCGCTGACCGACAGGGCCGCGCTCGGCGACGTGGCGGCCACCGAATACGGCCACTTCCGGCTGGTCCGCGACCGGATCGCCGACCTGGGTGCCGACCCGGAGGAGGCGATGGCCCCGTTCGCCGACGCCCTCGACGCCTGGCACGAGCAGACCCAGCCGGGAGACTGGTACGAGGCCCTCGTGAAGGCCTACGTGGGCACCGGGCTGGCCGGCGACTTCTACCGGGTGGCGGCCCGCCGGGTCGACGAGGAGACCCAGAAGCTGGTCGACCAGGCGCTGGCCGACGAGGCCCGCTCGGAACTGGTCGTCGAACGGGTCAGGAAGGCGCTGGCGGAGGATCCGCGCCTGGGCGGCCGGCTGGCCCTGTGGGCGCGGCGGCTGGTCGGCGAGGCGCTCAGCCAGGCCCACCGGGTCGCGACGGCCCGGCCGGAACTGGCCGAACTGCTGGTCGACGGCGACGACCTGGCCGCCATCGGGCGCATGTTCGCCCAGCTGACAGAGGAGCACGGCAAGCGGATGTCGGCGCTCGGGCTCACTCCCGGAGGCTGAATCAGGCGCCCCAGAGTGATGATCGAGAGGCGTGAAGGCGTCATTGGGTTGTACCGTGCGAGTTATGAGGGCCTCGCGCCGCTACGGCAGTTCCTTGACAAGATGTGGACCGAACCGATGGGCCTCCCGCGCGGTGTTGCGCAGGGCGAGCTCAGGATGCCCGACCATCAGCAGACGCAGGGACGACGCACACATCCCACGCAGACGTCCGCCGGGCTGTATCCACGGTCCCCGTTAGAGAAGCCAATGGGCGCCGCCGTCCAAAAGCGGCGCCCGAAGGCACTCATCTAGAGGGTGCCGCCGAAGCCGACCGAACGGCTGGCCCCCTCGCCGATCTCGATGAAGCCGAGCGCCGAGACGGGCACGATCACCCGGGTCCCCTTGACGTCGGTGATCGAGAAGACGCCGCGGTCGGCCGCGAGCGCGTTGCGGATCTCCGCCTCGATCTCCTCGACGGTGAGGTCGGTCTCGACGACGAGTTCACGGTGCACCGACTTTACGCCGATCTTGATTTCCATCTGGGCCCCTTTCGAGAGGGTTCCATCGTGACCCCGGGAGCCGTCGCGCAGAGCCCTGATCGCGGCGGGCGTAAAGCTACGTCGTGCGGGGGAAACCGCCGATGCCGCGCCACGCCAGGCGGGCGATGAGCCCGGCCGCGGCGTCCTTCGGGATCGCGCCGCCGCTGGTCAGCCAGTAGCGGGCGCTCACCTCGGCCATGCCGACGAGCCCGACGCCGAGCAGGTGGGCGTCTTCGCTGGAGCAGCCGGTGTCCTCCTGGATCACCTCGGCGATCGCGTCGGCGCTCTGCCGTAGCGAGCGTTCCATACGTTCGCGCACGGCCGCGACGTTGCGCAGGTCGCTCTCGAAGACCAGCCGGAAGGCCTCGCCCTGGCTGGAGACGAAGTCGAAGAACGCGCCGATGGCGGCCTGGACCCGCTGCTTGTTGTCGCTCGTGGAGGCCAGCGCCTCCTTGCAGCGCGACACCATGTCGTCGACGTGGACGTCGAGCAGCGCCAGGTAGAGCTCGAGCTTGCCCGGGAAGTGCTGGTAGAGCACCGGCTTGCTGACGCCGGCCCGTTCGGCGATCTCGTCCATGGCGGCCGCGTGGTAGCCGTTCTCGACGAAGACCTCTTGGGCGGCGCTGAGCAGCTGGCGACGGCGGGCGAGCCGGGGCAGCCGGGTGCCCCGGGGCTTGGCGTCCGGGGTAGCGGTCACGGCCTCTCCTTGCGCGCGGGCTTCTCTTCTGATCAGGTGGCCTTCGGCCGCGGCCACATTCTATGGCTGGGCCACCAGGTCAGCGATAGTCGTCCTCGTCGTCGGCGTATGTCCGTTTCTGGTCGGTGGCGTCCGCCGGGTCGGCCTCCAGCGGCAGATCCTCCGGCCAGGGGCTCTCTTCAGGCTCGTCGTCGAGGGGGCGGTTCTGCTCGGCGACGTCGGCCTCGGTGGCTTCGCTTGCGCTCTGCTCGGACATGGCGTCCTCCTCTCGGCCCACACTACGGGAACAGGTCTCCGGACGTCCCGACCCGCGCCAGCACGTCTGACGTGGTGAATCTGAGCTGGTCAGGGTGGTCGCAACCGGCCACCTCGTCCCACGTCAGCGGGGTGGAGACGGTCGGGCGGGGGTTGGCCCGCATGGAGTAGACGGCGACCGTGGTCTTGGCCGGGTTGTTCTGGCTCCAGTCGATGAACACCTTCCCCGGGCGTTCGCGTCTAGCCATCACGGCGGTGACGAAGTCGTGGCGGCGGGCCAGCCGCTCGGCCATCGCCTTGGCGAACTCCGAGGTGCTGACCTCCGATGCCCACGGCACGTGGAGCTGCATGCCCTTGTTGCCGCTGGTCTTGGCGAAGCAGTCGAGGCCCTCCTCGGCCAGGGCGTCGCGCAGCAGCAGCGCCACCACGCAGCACTCGACGATCGTCGCCGGGGCGCCCGGGTCGAGGTCGAAGACCAGCAGGTCGGGCGGCAGCGGGTCGCCGTCGCCGGAGACCCGCCACATGGGCACGTGCAGCTCCAGGGCGGCCAGGTTGGCGTAGTAGACGAGCGTCGGCAGGTCGTCCACGATCGCGAAGTCGATGGTCTCGCGGTCCTTGGTGCTGCCGGGGACGGGCAGGCGTACCCGGCGCACCCACGAAGGCGTGTGGGCGGGCGCGTTCTTCTCGAAGAAGAAGGCCCCGCCGACGCCGTTCGGGTAGCGCTTGACGGTGAGCGGCCGCCCGCGCAGATGGGGGAGCAGGACCGGCGCGATCCGGGTGTAGTAGTCGATCACCTCGGCCTTGGTGAACCCCGCCTCGGGATAGAGGGTCTTGCCGAGGTTGCTCAGCACCAGGTCACGGCCCTCGACCTGGACGGGGACCTTCTTCACAACCGCACCTCCGCCGGGATCTTGTCCGGCCGCAGGCGGCGCCAGGCGGGCGCGCGCAGGCGGCCCTCCGTGGTCTGGTTGGCGTAGGCGACCTCGCCGACGATCTCGGGGCGCACCCAGCGTGCGTCTCTGGCGATCTCCCTGGGCAGTTCTCTCGTGTACGCGCTGCGCGGGACCTCCAGCGGTGCGAGCAGCGTGAGAAGTTCGTCGAGGGCGGCGTCGCTGAACCCCGTACCGACATGACCCAGGAAGACGAACCCGTCGGGGCCGAAGGCCCCCATCAGCAGCGAGCCGATCCCGCCCGACCTGCGGCCCCTGCCGGGCCGCCAGCCGCCGATGACGACCTCGCGTTCGGTCACGTTCTTCACCTTCACCCACCAGGGTGACCGGGTGCCCGGTCGGTAGCGCGAGTCGACGTGCTTGGCCACCACCCCTTCGAGCCCCTGCTCGACGGTGGCGGCCACGACGTCGGGGTGGCAGGGGAAGGTCGGCGCGACCGTGATCCCGAGCGACTCCAGCAGGGCCCGCCGCTCGTGGTAGGGCCGGTCGAGCAGCGCCTCGCCGTCGAGGGCGAGCAGATCGAAGGGCATGTACGTCACCGGCACCGCCCGCAACAGCCCGTGGGCCCCCGGGTCGCCGACGTGCATGCGCCGCTGGATCAGCTCGAACGAGGGTTTCCCGTCGTGGTCGAACGCGACGACCTCCCCGTCGAGCACGACCGAGCGGCCGGGCACCTCCAGGCCGGCGACCTCGGGATAACGCCCGGTGACCTCGACGCCCTTGCGCCCGAACAACCGGGGCGAACCCTCCAGGTAGGCGAGCACCCGGATGCCGTCCCACTTGACCTCGAGCACGTAGTGGGCGCCGTCCGGCGGCAGCGGGCCGGGGACGGCGAGCATCGGTTCGACCGGGTATGGCAGTGCCACAGGGGGTATGTGCCCATTAGGTAAGTCATCTGAATCCCGACATGGCGGTATTCGAACACAGAGACGAGAATGTGGCTATGCGCAGCATCTGGAAAGGCGCCATCTCGTTCGGCCTGGTGACGATCCCCGTGAAGCTCTACTCGGCGACCGAGCAGAAGGACGTCTCCTTCCACCAGGTGCACCGCGAGGACGGCGGCCGGATCCGGTACAAGCGCGTGTGCACCGTCGACGGTGAAGAGGTCGCCTACGCCGACATCGCCAAGGGCTACGAACTGCCCACCGGCGACATGGTGGTGCTGACCGACGACGACTTCGCCGACCTGCCGCTGTCGAGCTCCCGCCGCATCGACGTCCTCCAGTTCACCCCGGTGGAGCAGATCGACCCCATCTACTTCGCCAAGTCCTACTTCCTGGAGCCCGACGCCCAGGGCGCCAAGCCCTACGTGCTGCTGCGCGACGCGCTGGAGCGGTCGGGCCAGGTCGCGATCGTGAAGGTCGCGCTGCGCCAGCGCGAGTCGCTGGCCACCCTGCGGGTGCGCGACGGGATCTTCGTCCTGGAGACCATGCTCTGGCCCGACGAGGTGCGCACCGCCGACTTCCCGTTCCTCGACGAGGACATCGACCTGCGCCCGCAGGAGCTCAAGATGGCCGAGTCGCTGATCGAGACGATGGTGGGCGACTTCGACCCGGGCGAGTACAAGGACGCGTACAGAGAGGCGCTCCAGGAGGTCATCGACGCCAAGGTGGCCGGGCGCGAGGTGATCCAGGCCGAGGCGCCGGCCGAGGCGGGCCCCGCCGTCGACCTCATGGCCGCCCTGCGGGCCAGCGTCGACGCCGCGAAGCGCGAACGCGAGGGCGCCCAGAAGAAGAAGGCGGAGCCCAAGAAGAAGGCTCGCAAGACCGCCTAGAAGCGCCCACGGCGCAGGAGGTCGAGCTCGAACTTGTTGCCTCGCCTCAGATAGGCGTCCTGGGTGTAGCCCACGCGGCCGTTGCCGACGCCGACGACGCGGCGCCACCTGTTCTCCTCGCCGAAGAGCCGGCAGCTGCCGGTGATGAAGTCGCCGAGGTTGTAGAGGTCGTCAATGATCTTGCTCTTGACGTCGGGCGCCGTGTGCACGGGGGCGGCCGCGTTGAACATGGTCTTGGCCCCCCTCATGAGCTGATACGAACAGACCTCCGCGTCCGCGGGGGCCGCCGCCGCGGTGACGAGGGTGCCGGAGGCCAGGGCCGCCGCGATGGCGATACCAGTCAGACGGGTTATCATCATCACTCCTAGTAATCATCGTGATCCTTTCGGTGATAACCCTGTGTGACCAAACGAAACGTGCCGCGATGACCGGAGTCATCGCGGCACGATCGTCGCTGGGATCTCAGAAGACCACTCAGGTCATTCCGTGATCAGGTCCTGCTAGTTGCGGTGCCAGCGGTACTGCTTGTGGAGGTGCCAGCCCTCCGTGAAGCCGCTGCGCGGGCTCCAGCGGTGACGCTTGAAGTGCGACTTGACCTTGTGGAAGTGGTGGCCGCCGTGGAAGCCGTGGCCCCAGCCGCCGCCGTCGCCGCCCCAGTCGCCGCCGCCGTCGCCGTCCCAGCCGCCGCCCCAGCCGCCGCCGCCGTGGTGGTGGTGGCCGCGGACCGGGTGGCACTTACCGATGGTGTAACCACCGGAGTGCAGGTAGCCGACGATCCGGCTACGGTGCCACGGGCGGTGGTAGACCCGCACGTAGTGACGGAAGCGGCCCGCCGGGAACGCACCGTGGTGCAGCTTCGGGTCGGCGTGGTGCGAGCCGTGCCGCACCTTGAAGACGCAGGTGTGGTTGTGGTGGTGGTGGCCGTGGCCGTAACCGTAGTTGTTGCCGTAGTCGTCGCCGCCCCACTCGTAACCCCCGTGGTCACCGGCGGCGGCGGGAGTGGCGAGGGCGAGGACGGCGCCGCCGCCGACGAGGGCGGCGGTAGCCAGGGTGCTGGCGAGCTTCTTGAGCTGCATCAATTACTCCTTGTGATTGGCTGGTGCCTGATCGTGTTATGTCCTCACTCTGCGTGACAAAACGGGCAACATCCTGCTTTTGCGGTCACTTAGCGTAGTCATGGAGTACGATGGGGTGGATTGTCCGTAAACGGCGGGAGGACGAGGCGTGACAAACCCGATTCCTGCGGAGGTTCCGGGCCCTGTGCCCGACTGGCCGAGCGACCGGGTCGATCTTGGCGATCTGCGGCTCAATTACCGATTTACGCCTGACGGGCCCCAGGAGAAGGCCGTGATGATCCACGGCCTGGCGGGGTCCGCGACCAACTGGACCGACCTCTCTGACCTGCTCAAAGACCAGGTGCGCACGTTCGCGCCCGACCTGCCCGGCGCCGGGTGGTCGCCCGAGCCGGAAGACCGCGACTACTCGGTGTCCGCCCACGCGCGGGCTGTGGTGCGGTTCGTCGAATGGGTGGGCGGGCCGGTCCACCTGTTCGGCAACTCGCTGGGCGGGGCGGTGTCCGTACGGGTGGCCGCGTGGCGGCCCGACCTGGTGAAGTCGCTGACGCTGGTCTCCCCGGCGCTGCCCGACCTGCTGCCCCGGGTGGGCCCGGCGCGGGTGGCGCTGTCGGCGGTGCCCGGCGTGGCCGAGTTCGTGATCCGCCGGATGTCGGTGACCGTGCCGCCGGAGAAGCGCATCCAGGCCACCATCTCCATGTGTTACGGCGACCTCGACTGCGTCCACCCCGATCGGCTGGCCGCCGCAATCAAGGAACTGCGCCGCCGTGACGACCTGCCCTACTCCGCCTCGGCCATGATCGGTTCGGCCCGGGGCATCGTGCGCGAGTACTTCCGGCCCGACCTCTGGCGTGAGGCGGCCCGGGTCGAGGCCCCCACCCTGGTCATCCACGGGCGCCGCGACCGCATCGTCGACGCGCGCATGGCCGCCCGCGCCTCCCGGGCCTTCCGCGACGTGCGGATCGTCACGCTGCCCTGGGCGGGCCACGTGGCCCAGATGGAGTCGCCTCAGATCGTCGCCCGCGAGGCCCGTGCGCTGATTCGGGAATGCGCGGACGCGCCGGTTAGGTTGTGATGTGGAGCGCGTCCCCTTGGGACGCGAGCCTTACCCTCGAACGCCCTGAAACGGGAGTGGAACTGTGTCGTTGCCACCGCTGGTCGAGCCGGCCCCCGAGCTCACCGTCGACGAGGTGCGCCGCTACTCGCGCCACCTGATCATCCCCGACGTCGGGATGACCGGGCAGAAGCGGCTGAAGAACGCCAAGGTCCTGTGTGTGGGCGCCGGCGGTCTGGGCTCCCCGGCTCTGATGTACCTGGCCGCGGCGGGCGTCGGCACGCTCGGCATCATCGACTTCGACGTGGTCGACGAGTCGAACCTGCAGCGTCAGATCATCCACGGGCAGTCCGACGTCGGCCGCCTCAAGGCCGAGTCGGCCGCGGCGACCGTGCGCGAGATCAACCCGCTCGTCAACGTGGTGATCCACAACGTGGCCCTCACCACCGACAACGTGATGGACGTCTTCTCGGGCTACGACCTGATCGTCGACGGCACCGACAACTTCGCCACCCGCTACATGGTCAACGACGCGGCCGTGCTGCTCGGCAAGCCCTACGTGTGGGGCTCGATCTACCGCTTCGACGGCCAGGCCAGCGTCTTCTGGGCCGAGCACGGCCCCTGCTACCGCTGCCTCTACCCGGAGCCCCCGCCTCCCGGCATGGTGCCCTCGTGCGCCGAGGGCGGCGTGCTCGGCGTGCTCTGCGCCTCGATCGGCTCGATCCAGGTCAACGAGGCCATCAAGCTGCTGACCGGCATCGGCGACCCGCTGGTGGGCCGTCTGATGATCTACGACGCGCTCGAGATGAAGTACCGCGACGTGAAGGTCCGCAAGGACCCCGAGTGCGTGCTGTGCGGCAAGAACCCGACGGTCACCGCGCTGCTCGACGACTACGAGGCGTTCTGCGGCGTCGTCTCCGACGAGGCCCAGGCGGCCGCGCAGGGGTCGACGATCACCGCGCTGGAGCTCAAGAAGTGGCAGGACGACGGCGAGAACATCTACCTCGTCGACGTCCGCGAGCAGGGCGAGTACGAGATCGTCAACATCCCCGGCGCGACCCTGATCCCCAAGGGCGAGTTCCTCAACGGCTCGGCCCTGGAGAAGATGCCGCAGGACAAGAAGATCGTCCTGCACTGCAAGTCGGGCGCGCGTTCGGCCGAGGTGCTCGCGGTGCTGAAGAGCGCCGGGTTCTCCGACGCCGTCCACGTCGGTGGAGGCGTGCTGAGCTGGGTCAAGACGGTAGACCCGTCTCAGCCGACTTACTGATACGACCCATCTGGGCCGGTTACAGTCGGTCCGTGACGGAAAGACGCAGTTGGCCGGCGCTCGTCGTGGCGTCGGCCCTCACCGTGAGCTGCGCGGTCGTCGCGGGGGTGGGGGTCAGTTCGGCGATGACCGAGCTGACCCGGGGCCCCACCAAGCAGGAACGCCGCGCCGCCGCCGCAGAGGAACTGGCCCGCCGCTGGCGCACCTGGCCGGCCGGCAAGATCTTCCCCGACCGGCTCGGCTACACCTCCGAGCAGGGCGGCCGTGAGGTCGCCCGCCGGGTCGGCATCGGCCCCGAGACCGATTGCGAGCCGGCCGTCGACGCCGCGTTGCGGACCGCGATGGACGAGGCCGGGTGCCGGGGCCTGATCCGCGCCACCTATCTCGACGCCGTCGAGGGCGTCGTGGTCACCATCGGGGTGGCCGCCTTCCGCGACTCCGCCGCCGTGATGGCCGCCACCACCGCGCTGCCCCGCGAACACCGCCCATCGCCGGGCCTGCGGCCCCTCACGTTCGCCAAGACCGCCACGGAACGCTTCACCGCGGCGGGCCGCCAGTACGGCACCTACCACCGGGCCGGCCCTTATCTCGTGATGGTCACCGCCGGGCAGGCCGACGGCCGCCCCGCCAAGGCCCTCGACCGGCCGATGACCTCGATGTTCACCTTCACCGACGAGTTGTCGGAGCAGATCGCCCGCGGCCTGGTCGCCGCCGAGCCCGCGACCTGCGACTCGGAGGGCTTCCTGTGCTGATCCGGGCCCTCGCGGCGGCGCTCCCGCTGCTCTTCCTGGCCGCCCCCGCCTACGCCGACGGCGTGCGCGGCGGGCAGACCGGCACGCTCGGCATGATCGGCATCAACCAGGCCTGGCGTGAGACCAAGGGCGCCGGCGTCCTGGTGGCGGTGCTCGACTCGGGCGTCGACCCCGCCCACCGCGACCTCGCCGGGTCGGTCCGGGTGGGCCGCGACTTCACCAAGGGCGCCAACCCGCCCGATACGCGGCCCCAGCGGCTGCACGGCACGTACATGGCCTCGCTCGTCGCCGGGCACGGCCACGGGCCCGGCGGGCGCGACGGGGTGGTCGGGGTCGCGCCGGAGGCCGAGATCCTGTCGGTCCGGGTGATCCTGGAGGACGACGAGCCCGGCTTCAAGAAGTTCAACATGGACGAGCGCTACGAGGGCGTGATGGCCAAGGGCATCCGGTACGCCGTCGAAGAGGGCGCCGACGTGATCAACCTGTCGATCGCCAAGGGCGCCGCGACGGAGGACGACCGGGCGGCGGTGGCGTACGCGATCTCCAGGAACGTGGTGCTGGTCGCGGCGGCCGGGAACGACGGCGCCGAGGACGCCGGCGGCCACTACTCCTATCCGGCCTCGCTGCCCGGGGTGATCTCGGTCGCGGCGGTGACGGGAACGATGCAGCGGGCCTTCTTCTCCACCCGCAACGCCTCGGTGATGCTGGCCGCGCCGGGCGTCGACATCCTCGGGGCCGGGCCCGGCGACGAATACTGGGTGGGCCGGGGCACCTCCCAGGCGACGGCGCTGGTGTCGGGGGTGGCCGCCCTCATCAAGGCGAAATATCCGAAGATGTCGCCCGCGCTGGTGGCCCAGGCCCTGGCCGGTTCGGCCGTCGCCCCCAAGGGCACCGGCTACAACACCGGCACCGGCTTCGGCGTCGTCAACGCCGGCCGCGCGCTGGCCGCGGCGGCCCTGCTCACCGGGTATAGACCGACCGCTTCGGGGAAGGAGGCCCACGATCCCGACCGCCCCTTCGCCACCGCCTCCCCGCAGCCGATCGCCATGGTGCGGCGCGACCGCCGGATGATCACCTTCTACGGTGCGGCGGGCGTCGCCGGGCTCCTCGGCGCAGGTGGCAGCGTCGCTGTGATCGTCGTCTGCGCCCGCCGGGCGCGGCGCCGGGAGGCTTCACCAGAAATCGCCACGTAGGAGACCTCTACCGAATCGTTGGCGTATGGAGTCTTCGGCGTAACATTGAGGAATGTCGCCACAGCAGCCGCGAGCCCAGCGAACGCGGGTGCGCCCATGGCCGGCCACACGCGGGCGCGCGGCGGCGGTCCAGGCAGCCAAGGAGCGGCGGGAGCTCGAGAAGGGCGTCCGCCGCCGCGGCATCGTCACGAGCCTGCTGACGGCCGCGGTGCTGGTGGCGGCCGTCAACGCGGTGGTCGCCGGGGTCGGCATCGTCCAGGAGACCCGTTCCCGCCCCCTGACCGGTCAGGAACGCGCCGACTACGTGAAAGAGGACGTCGCGCGGCGCTGGCACGACTGGCCGGCCTCGATGGTCTTCCCCGACGAGCTCGAATACGTCGGCCTGGCCCGGTCGCAGCAGTTCGCCCGCCGGGTCGGCATCGCCCCCGAGATCCCCTGCTGGGCGGGGGTCGACCGCTCGGTCGCCTCGGTCTTCCGCGAGGTTTCGTGCCGGTCGCTGCTCCGGGCGACCTACGTCGACCAGTCGGGCACGTTCGCGATCACGGTCGGCGTGGCCGTGATGGCCGACGAGGACGCCCGCACCTCCGCCGCCGCCAAGCTGCCGATCGACGACCGGGTCGGGGTGCGGCCGGTGGCCTTCCCGGGCACCGTGACCGACCTGTTCGGCGCGGCCCAGCGGCAGCGGTCGGGCTGGGTCGGGGTGGGGCCGTACATCGTCTTCTACACCGCCGGGTACACCGACGGGCGCACCCGTGACGCGATCCCGCAGGAGGAGCTGTTGCACAGCGAGCTGTGGCCGACCGCGCAGGCCCTCGGCGCCCGGGTGGCCCGGTCGCTGGGCGAGGAGCCCGAGGTGCCGCGCTGCACCCAGGGGAACGAGTGCTGAGGGCGGCCGCCCTGGCGGCGGCCGCGCTGCTGGCCGTCGCGGCGGCCCCGCCGCCCCTCGACGACCTGGGCGTCGACGCCGCCTGGGCGAAGACCAAGGGCGCCGGGGTGACGGTGGCGCTGCTCCACGACCGGGTCGGCGACTCGCCCGGCCTGAAAGACCGCGTCGTCCAGGCCCCCGACATGACGGGAACGTTCTTCGAGGGCGACGAGATGCGCACCAACGACTACTCGACCATCCTGGCCGGGCTGGTCGCGGGCGACGGCGCCGGCGGCGGACCGCAGGGCACCGCGCCCGAGGCCACGGTGTTGTCGGTGCCGATCACCTCGATGCCCCTCGAAGGCGGCCTGGTCGACCCCGAGGGCCCGCAGGGCACCCCGCTCGACAGCCCGATCGCCCGGGGCGTGCGCTACGCCGTCAACCACGGCGCCCAGGTGATCGTGATCCCGATGGGCATCTTCGGCGTCGGCCGGATCGAACGCGACGCCGTCTCCTACGCCCTCCAGCGCGACGTGGTGGTCGTCTCGGGGGCGGGCGACGTCGGCCAGTGGCCCTCGTCCACCGCCAACGGCACCTCCTACTGGCAGTTCCCGGCGGGCTTCCCCGGCGTGATCGGGGTGGCCGCCGTCGACGACGCGGGCGTGCGCGCCCCCGCCAGCTCCGACAACCTCTCTGTCCTGGTCGCCGCCCCGGGCGTGCGCATCCCGGCGGGGCAAGCGGGCGGGCGGCCGCTGGCGGTGAACGGCACCCAGGCGGCCAGCGCCCTGGTGGGCGGGGTGGCCGCCCTGATCCGGGCCGAATACCCCCGGCTGCCCGCCGAACTGGTCGCCCGGTCGGTGTCCGACTCGGCCGGGCCCCACCCGGGCAACGGCTACGACGACAAGGTCGGCTTCGGCGTGGTGAACGCGGGCAAGGCGCTGGTCCGCGCCGGGGAGCTGGCGAGATACCAGGAGGCGGTGCCCGTGGGCGGCGACCTCCACTTCGGCGGGGGGCCCAAGTCGCCCGGTCCGCAGCCGCCCGGCCCCGACCCGCTCCGGTTGTGGGTCTACGGCGCGGGGGCGGTGGTGAGCCTGGCCGCCTTCGGCCTTCTCGCCGGGTTGCTGGCGCGCCGCCGGAGATGACGACTTAGAGGGAAACTTGCCCTTTCTCATCACAACAAGGGGCAAAGGTTCGCTATCGTCGCGCCTCATGGGTTACGAGCTGCGCGTCGAGCGTGAATCACCGCTCGCCTACGCCGAACTCGTCCGGGCGCTGTCGGGCCATTCCGACCTCGAAGTGCGCGGATCGGCCGAGGCGGGAGAGGTCGTCGCGCGGCACGGCGACGAGGGCCACCGGGTCGCCGAGTGGTCGGGCCGGTTGTTCGGCTCGCCCGAGTCCGACTGGCACCTCGCCCACCTGGCGCGCGTCGCCGAGCTGCTGGGCGGACGGCTGGTCGGCGAGGACGGCGAGGTCTACGGCGTCCGCGACGGCATTCTGGAACAGGGCGACGTCGAGTTCGGCAAGGTGGAGGACCTCCTCTACGCCGGACCGACAAGCTGGAGCCAATGAACGATCACCCGCCGCCGTTCGCCGACCGGGTCCTCGACCTGGTCGAACGGATCCCGCCCGGGAGGGTCATGTCGTACGGCGACGTGGCCGAATATCTCGGCGAGGGCGGGCCCCGGCAAGTGGGGCGGGTGATGGCCACCTGGGGCGGCGCCGTCCCGTGGTGGCGCGTGATCAGAACCGATGGGAGCCCGCCGCCGGGCCTGGAGGCCGAATGTCTCCGCAGGTGGCGAACGGAAGGAACACCGGTGAAAGGGGAACGCGCATTGATGCGTGAGGCACGATGGGACGGAATCCCCCTTTAACCGGCATTACCATTTCTGAAACACCGGTCATCCGAAGGGTGGTGCCCCCTTATGACACCCGCTCGCCAGGGCGATTCCGTCGCCGATCGACTGCGGGCTGTCCAGGAGCTCTATGACAGGGGCGAGCCACTCGACGCCCTCGTGGAGCTCATTCGCGCGGAGGGTCTGAGCAGCGCCGAACGCGCCCGGCTCGACGCCGAGGTGCTGGCCGGTTGCCTGGGCGCCCGGCTCGACGCCGCCGCCAAGCGCGGCCCCGCCCGCAGGGCCCAGGCCATCGAGGTGCTGCGCCCCTATCTCGCCACCGTCGACCCGAAGGTCAAGCGCGACCTGCCGGTCGGCCGCCGGGTGGCCTTCCACCTGGTCGAGACCGCCGACGTCACGACCCTCGCCGACGGCGACGCGCTGGCCAAGCTGGCCGCCGCGGCCGCCGAGCCGTCCCGGCGCGTCCGCAAGGGCCTGCGCTGGTACGCCGACCTCCCCGTCGAGGTCCCCGACCAGTCGCTGCTGCGCCTGCGCCCCGCCGACATGGTGCCCGTCACCCAGATCGACGACATCACCTGGGAGAACGGCAAGCTCCGCATCACCGGCCACGCCTACCTGGCGGGCCTGTCGGTGCGGTCGCGCCGCTTCAACCGGGCGACGGTGGTGCTGCGGGGTCCGCGCTGGCTGCCGCCGGTCACCCTCAAGACCACCCGGGTCTTCCGGCCCGAGGCCACCCACGACGCCCGCGAGCCGGGCTGCAACTACGACTGGGCCGGCTTCCAGGCCGAGCTCAACCCGTTCTCGCTGCGCTGGCGGGCGGGCGTGCGGGCGCTGGTCCGTGGCGCCAAGCGGGTGATCAAGCGTCGGCACACCGTCCAGGACACCACCACCTGGCGGGCCGAGATCGTGATCTGGTCGCGGGCCGCCCGCGCCAAGGGCGTGCTGCGCGGCCCGTCGATCGGCCGGGTCGAGCGGCCCGCCGGACGCCGGACCCGCGACCGCTGGTGGGTGCGGCCCGTCTGGACGTCCGACAAGGCGCTCCAGGTCGTGCTCCAGCCCACGCGGGCCGAGCTGACCGGCGTCAAGATCGACGGCGACACGGTCGAGCTGACCGGCTTCCTGCCGGGGCGCGCCGTCGACAAGGGCAAGGCCCGCGTCGGCGGCCACCGCATGCCGGCCGAGTTCACCCCCGCCGAGGGCGGCAGCGTCTTCTCGCTCTCGCTGAGCGTGCAGACCCTGCTGACCGCCGACGCGCGGCGGCTCTGGGTCGAGCCCAAGGGCGACCCGGCGGCCTCGGTCATGCTGGAGGGCACTCCGGAGACCCGGCTGCTGCTGGGCGACCGCGAGATCACCGTCCAGGGCGACCGGCGCGACCGCGTGGTCGTCTCGGGCCACAAGGTGCTGCCCGTCATCAAGGCGATGGCCTGGAACGACGGCTCGCTCAAGCTGACCGGCGAATACCCGGCCGAGGCGGGCGAGCGCGACCTGGTGCTGCGGCACCGGGGCGGGCTGACCTACCGGGTGCCGCTGCGCCGCGAGGGCACCGCCTTCGAGGTGGAGTTCGCGCCCGGCGCGATGCCCCGCTTCGGCGACGGCACCCCGCTGGTCGAGGGCACCTGGACGATGTCGGTCGCCCCGCCCGGCAAGTACGGTCCCGCGATGGTGCCCGTCCGCGTCGACCACGCCGCCCTCGACACCATCGACGAGGAGCAGCGCACGGTCGGCGGCCGGGTCTACCGGTTCGTGGCCACCCGCTACGACGTGCCCGTCCTGGTGGCGGCCGAGGAGCGGCCCGGCGACGAGCGCAGCGCGGCCGGGGTGTGGGCGCTCAGCCGCACGTTCTACCCGGCCGAGAAGGCCAAGCCGATCCGCCAGGCCACCGTCTACGCCTCCTTCGACGGCCGGTCCTACTCCGACAACCCGCGCGCCATCTACGAGGAGCGGCTGCGCCGGGGCGACGAGGGCGAGCACATCTGGGTCGTGCGCGACGGCGCGTTCACGCCGCCGGGCTCGGCCGAGCTGGGCCTCGGCGAGGGCATCGTGCCGACGGTCGTGCGGGAGGGCAGCCGGGAGCACTACGAGGCCTTGGCCCGCGCCCGCTACATCGTCGCCAACCAGTTCCTGCCGCCGTGGTTCCGGTCGCGCGACGACCAGGTGTACGTCCAGACCTGGCACGGCACCCCGGTCAAGCACATCGGCCGCGACCTGCCCCACATGCGGCGCGAGCCGCGTCCGCCGGTGTACGCCCGGCAGACCACCGAGGTCCGCCAGTGGGACCTGCTGATCTCCCAGTCGTCGTGGGCGTCGGGCGTGCTGCGCAAGGCGTTCGGCTATGAGGGCGAACTGCTGGAGTGCGGCAACCCGCGCAACGACGTGCTGTTCCACCGCGACGCGCTGGCCCCGGCCATCCGCCGCCGGCTGGGCATCCCCGAGGGGAAGCGGGTCGTGCTGTACGCGCCCACCTTCCGCGACTGGGACCGTCGCAACGCGGCCGTCAAGCTCGACCTGGCCGACGCGCAGCGGGCGCTGGGCGACGACCACGTGATCCTGGTGCGCGGGCACATGATGCAGGCGTTCCCGCACGTGCAGTCGCTGGGCGGGTTCGCGATCGACGTCACGACCTATCCCGACATGGCCGATCTGCTGGTCATCGCCGACGTGCTGGTCACCGACTACTCGTCGTCGGTGTTCGACTTCGTCGCGACCGGGCGGCCGATCGTGCTGTTCACGCCCGACATCGACAAGTACAAGAACAGCCGGGGCCTCTACCTCGACCTGGAGGCCCAGCGGCCGGGCCCGCGCCTGGCCAGCTCGGCCGAGGTGGTCGAGGTGCTGCGCACCATCGACTCGGTGTCGGTCCGGCTCGCCGACCGCTACGCGGCCTTCGCCCGCACGTACGCCCCGCACGACTCCGGGAAGGCCACCGCCCGCCTGGTCGACCACGTCTTCACCGGATAACGTTAAAGAAACTTTCCTATTGCCGCCGTCACGTGATCCAATGAGGATCGTGTGGCGGCGGCTTTCGTTGGGACTGGTGATGCTGGTGACGTCGTGTGGTCCGGGCACTCCGGCGGAACCTCCGCAGCTCGCCCTCGTGCCCTATCCCGCCTCGGTGACCCGGCTGGAGCAGGGCTTCACCCTCGAACCCGGCGACACGGTCGCCTCGGCCGAGCCGGCGGTCGCCGAACAGCTCGTCGGCGGGCTCCGGGCCGACACCGGCTTCGAACTGACGACCGGTCCCCAGGGCCGGATCAGGCTCGACCTCGACGCGCCGCAGGCCGGCGCCGAGGGCTACGAGCTCACCGTCGGCCCCGACGGCGCCCGCATCAGCGCGGCCACCCCCGAAGGGCTGTTCCGGGGCGCGCAGACCTTCCGGCAGCTGGCCCGCGAGCGGGAGGTCCCGGGCGTGCGGATCAGCGACCGGCCCCGCTACGCCTGGCGCGGCGCGATGCTCGACGTCGCCCGCCACTTCCGGCCGGTCGCCGACGTCAAGCGGTTCGTCGACCTGATGGCGGCCTACAAGCTGAACGTGCTGCACCTGCACCTGACCGACGACCAGGGCTGGCGCATCGCCGTGCCCGGCTGGCCCAAGCTGACCACGGTCGGCGCGTCGACCGAGGTGGGCGGCGGGCCCGGCGGCTTCTACACGGCCGCCGACTACCGCGAGATCGTCCGGTACGCCCAGGAGCGCTTCGTGCGCGTGGTGCCCGAGGTCGACGTGCCCGGCCACACCAACGCCGCCCTGGCCGCCCACCCGGAGCTCACCTGCGACGGGGTGGCGCCAGAACCGTACACGGGCATCAAGGTCGGTTTCTCGGCCCTGTGTCCCGGCAAACCCGAGACGGCCCGGTTCCTGAACGACGTGCTGAAGGAGCTCGCCGCGCTGACCCCCGGCCACCACCTGCACATCGGCGGCGACGAGGTCGAGAAGCTGAGCGCCCGCGAGTACGCCCAGATCGTGGAGCTCGCCGCCAAGGCGGTGACGGCCAACGGCAAGGAGGTCGTCGGCTGGCAGGAGGCGGGCGCGACCGTGCTGCCGCCGAACTCGCTGGTGCAGTACTGGCAGACCAACGGCGGCCCCGAAGACGTCGAACGCGCGGTCGCCCAGGGCGCGAAGGTCATCATGTCCCCGGCCAGCCGGGTCTACCTCGACATGAAGTACGACGACACCACCAGGATCGGCCAGACCTGGGCCGGCACCACCGAGGTCGACGACGCCTACGACTGGGACCCGGCCACCCTGATCGACGGGATCGGCGAGGAGAAGATCGAGGGCGTCGAGATGGCCCTGTGGACCGAGACCGTCGTCACCATGGACGACGTGGAGCTGCTGGCCTTCCCGCGCCTCCCGGCCGTCGCCGAGGTTGCCTGGACCCCGCAGGCGCAGCGTTCGTTCGACGCGTTCGCGGCCCGTCTGGCCCCGATGGCGACCGTCTGGGACCGATGGGGGGTCGACTACCACCGTTCGCCGCGCATCAGCTGGCCGTGACGTGATGAAATGACGGGTTATGAACTATCGGCTGGTGCGGCGCGGGGGCGTGGGGCGCGGGCCCGGTCCCGTGCTCGACGAGCATCAGCGGGCTGTGGTGGCCCATGAGAGCGGTCCGCTGCTGGTGCTGGCGGGCCCCGGGGCCGGGAAGACGACCACCATAGTCGAGAGCGTCGTCGACCGGGTCGAATCGCGGGGCGTCGACCCCGAGCGCATCCTGGTCCTCACCTTCAGCCGCCGGGCGGCCGGAGACCTGCGCGACCGCGTCACCGCCCGGCTGCGCCGGACCACCCGCACGCCCCTCGCGCTGACCTTCCACAGCTACGCCTACGCCCTGCTGCGCCGCGAGGCGCTGGAGGCGGGCCAGCCGCCGCCGCGCCTGCTGACCGGCCCCGAGCAGCTGCTCGAAGTGCGCCGCCTGCTGCACGGCGAGCTCGAAGACGGGGCCACCCGCTGGCCCGAGGCGATGCGCGAGTGGCTGAAGACGCGGGGGTTCGCCGAGGAGGTCCGCGACTTCCTGGCCCGCGCCCGCGAACGCGGGCTCGACGGCCCGGCGCTGGTCGAGCTCGGGCACACCCACGGCCGGTCCGACTGGGTGGCGGTGGGCCGGTTCGCGGCCCGCTACCAGGAGCGCTTCGACCTCGACCCGATCTGGACGCTCGACTACGCCGAGCTGATCAGGGAGGCCGCCGCGCTGCTGGCCGACGGCCCGGTCAGAGACCGCGAGCGGGCCGCCTACGACGTCGTGTTCGTCGACGAGTACCAGGACACCGACCCGGCGCAGGAGGACCTGCTGCGCGGGCTGGCCGGCGACGGCCGCGACCTCATCGTGGTCGGCGACCCCGACCAGGCAATCTACGGCTTCCGCGGCGCCGAGGTGCGCAACATCCTCGACTTCCCCGAACGGTTCCGTACCGCCGGCGACGGGCCCGCGCCGATCGTGGCGCTGCGCACCTGCCGCCGCAGCGGCGAAGACCTGCTGGCCGCCTCGCGCCGGATCGCCAACCGGCTGCCGGTCCCGCCGGGCTGGCGCGACACCTCCCACCGCGACCTGCACGCCGTCGACGGCCTGGAGCCGGGCGAGGTCCGCGTCGTCATCGCCGACAGCGTGTCGCAGGAGGCCGCCGTGGTCGCCGACACGCTGCGCCGGGCCCACCTGCTCGACGGCGTGCCGTGGCAGCGCATGGCGGTCCTGGTGCGCAGCGCGACCCGGCAGGTGCCGATGCTCCGGCGCGCGCTGCACACCGCCGGGGTGCCGGTCGTCGTCACCGGCGACGAGGGCCCGCTGATCACCGAACCCGGGGTCAGGCCGCTGATCCTGCTGCTCAAGGCGGCGGCCCGGCGCGAGTCGCTCGACGTCGCCACCACCGAGGAACTGCTGACCGGCCCGCTCGGGGGCACCGACATGATCGGGGTACGCCGCCTCCGGCGCGGCCTGCGCATCGCCGAGCACGAGGCGGGCATCGTGCCGCCCCGGTCGAGCGACGAGCTGATCGTGGCCGCCGTGCAGACCCCCAACGAGCTCACCCTGCTCGAACCCCACGTCGCCGCGCCCGCGCAGCGGCTGGCCACCCTGCTCGCCACCGCGCGGCAGACCGTGGCCAAGGAGCTGACCGCCGAAGACGCCCTGTGGGAGGTCTGGAAGGCCAGCGGCCTGTCGGAGCGCTGGACCCATTCGAGCCTCGGCGGCGGCGCGCGCGGCGGCCAGGCCGACCGCGACCTCGACGCGGTGGTCAACCTGTTCGACTACGCCGCCAAGTTCGTCGACCGGCTGCCGCAGGCCGGCGTCGAGGTCTTCGTCGACGACCTGATGGCCCAGGAGATCCCGGCCGACTCGCTGGCCGCCCAGGCGCCCGACGGCGAGGCCGTGCGCATCCTGACCGCCCACCGGGCCAAGGGCCTCGAATGGGACGTCGTCGTGGCCGCCGGCGTGCAGGAGGGCGTCTGGCCCGACCTGCGGGTACGCGGCTCGCTGCTCGGGGTCGAGTCGCTGGTCGAGGTCGCGGGCGGCATCGCGCTCGACGGCACCGACGCCGAGAGGTTCGCGCTCGGCTCCAAGATGCTGGCCGAGGAGCGGCGGTTGTTCTACGTCGCCGCCACCCGGCCCCGCTCCCGGCTGGTCGTCACGGCCGTCGGCGGCGAGGACGCCGACGAACGCCCCTCGCGCTTCCTCAACGAGCTCGTCCCCGGCGGCCTGGAGAACGCGACCGTCGACGACCGGGCCCGCTGGCTCAGCATGCCCGCGCTGGTCGCCGACCTGCGCTCGGCCGTCTGCGACCCGACCCGCCCCGAGCCGATGCGCCGCGCCGCCGCCCGCCACCTGGCCCGGCTCGCCGACGAGGGCGTGCCGGGGGCCGACCCGTCGTCGTGGTACGCCCTCACCGAGATCTCCGACGACCGCCCGCTCGCCTGGCCCGACGGGGTCGTGCAGATCTCGCCGTCGGCGGTCGAGAAGTTCACCAAGTGCGGCCTGCGGTGGGTGCTGGAGACCGCGGTCGGCACCGGCGGCGAGAGCGTGCCGCAGGTCTTCGGCAACGTCATCCACGCCATCGCCGTGCTCGCCGCCGAGGAGCACACCACCGACGAACTGGCCAAACGGCTCGACGACGTGTGGGACGACCTCGACTTCGGCGGCATCTGGTTCAACCGCAAGCAGCGGCACGTCGCCGAGAAGATGGTCGACCGCTTCCTCACCTGGCACCGCGAGAACCCGCGCGAGCTGGTCGGCTTCGAGGAGTCGTTCACCCAGGTCGTCTCCGACGGCGTCGTCATCAAGGGCCGGGTCGACCGGGTCGAGCGCGACGGCGACAACCGGGCCGTGATCATCGACATCAAGACCGGCACCGCCAAGCCGCGCGACGACGAGCTCGACCGTCACCCCCAGCTCGGCGTCTACCAGCTCGCGACGGTCCTGGGCGCGTTCGAGCGCCACGGCATGACCGAGCCCGGGGGAGCCGCGCTGCTCCAGGTCGGCAAGGCCGCCGGGACCGGCCCGCTGGCCAAGGAGCAGTCGCAGATCCCGCTCGCCGACGACGTCAACCCCGAGTGGGCCCAGGACCTGGTCACCACGGTCGCCGCCGGCATGTCGGCCAACCTGTTCGTCGCCAAGGTCAACGACGGGTGCCGCACCTGCGCGGCCCGGTTCTCGTGCCCGGTGAACGACAGCGGGGGCCAGGTGTGCTGACCCCGTTCGACCTGGCGGCCACGCTGGGCGTGCCGCCGCCCACGCACGAGCAGGCCGGGGTGATCTCCGCCGACCTCGGGCCGATGGTCGTCATCGCCGGAGCCGGGTCGGGCAAGTCCGAGACCATGGCCGGACGGGTCGTCTGGCTGGTCGCCAACGGGTTCGCCAAACCCGAGCAGATCCTCGGCCTCACCTTCACCCGCAAGGCGGCGGCCGAGCTCGCCGAACGGGTGCACAAGCGGCTCACGACGCTGGCCGAGAAGACCGAGACCCCGATGGACCTGGAGGTGGAGCCGACGATCTCCACCTACCACGCCTACGCCGCCCGCCTGGTCACCGACCACGCCCTCCGCGAGGCCATGGAGCCCACGATGCGGCTGGTCACCCCGGCCGTCGCCTGGCAGATGGCGGCCCGCGTCGTCGGCCAGTACGACGGCCCGATGGACCAGATCGACCTCGGCCCGCCGAGCGTCACCGCCGCCGTGCTCGACCTGGCCGGGGAGATGGCCGAACACCTGGCCACCGCCGACGAGGTGCGCGACTACGGCCGGCGCTGGTCCGAGCGGCTGGCGCTGCTCCCGGGCCGGGTCACCAACGCCCAGCGCAGGCCGGTGCAGGTCCACGCCGTGCGGGAGCAGCTGCTGCCGCTCGTGGAGGCGTACCAGAGGCTCAAGCGGGCCCGTGAGGTGATCGACTACGGCGACCAGATGGCGCTGGCCGCCCGCATCGCCTCCCGGCACGAGGAGGTCGGCGAGATCGAACGGGCCCGGTTCACCGTGGTGCTGCTCGACGAATACCAGGACACCAGCCACGCGCAGCTGGTCCTGCTGCGGTCGCTGTTCGGCGGCGGGCATCCCGTCACGGCCGTCGGCGACCCGTGCCAGTCGATCTACGGCTGGCGGGGGGCCTCGGCGGGCAACCTGTCGCGCTTCCCGCACGACTTCCCGACCGCGCAGGGGGAGCCCGCGCCCGTCAGGCAGTTGTCGGTCAGCTTCCGCAACGGCGAGCGGGTGCTCGACGTCGCCGCCCGCATCCAGACCGACCTGCGCCGCGAGAGTTCCGAGGTGCCGGTGCTGACGCCGGGCGAGAACCGGGCCGACCGGGGCCGCGTGGTGTGCGCCTACCACGCCACGGCCCACGACGAGGCCGAGTGGATCGCGGAGGGCGTACAGAAGCAACTGGGCCTGGAGCTCGCGCCCGACGGGCTTCCGTGGGGCGAGGGCGAGCGGAGCAAGCCCCGGCAGGGCCCGGCCCTGCAACCGGGCGACGTGGCGATCCTGGCCCGCAAACGCTCGCAGTTCCCCACGCTCCGCAAGGCGCTGGAGGCGCGCGGCATCCCGGTCGAGGTGGTCGGGCTCGGCGGGCTGCTGACCGTGCCCGAGGTGGCCGACATCGTCTCCACGCTCCGGGTCATGTACGACCCCACCGCCGGCGACGCCCTGATCAGACTGCTGGCCGGACCCCGCTGGCGCATCGGCCCCGCCGACCTGAAGCAGCTCGGCGACCAGGCCAGGGAGCTGAACCGCGAGCGCGACGAACGCGGCGGCCGCCCCAGCGACCCCCTCGACCAGGTCGTCGCCGACCTGGAGGCCGAACGCGGCAGCATCATCGACGCCCTCGACGAACTGCCCGACCGCCCCGAATGGCTCGACCCCTACAGTCCGCTCGCCCGCGAGCGGCTGCCGAAGCTCGCCGAGGAACTGCGGCTGCTGCGCTCCCACGCCGGGTTGCCGCTGCCCGACCTGATCTCCGAGGTGGAGCGCCGGACCGGCCTCGACGTCGAGGTGGCCTCCCGGGGCGGCAGCCCGCTGGCCGCCCGCGCCGACCTCGACGCCTTCCTCGACGCGGCGGCCCGCTTCGCCGGCGACGCCGAAGACCCGACGCTGGGCGCGTTCCTGGCCTACCTCAAGGCGGCGGAAACCGAGGAGTTCGGCCTCGAAGGCGGCCGGGTCGGCGAGACCAACAGCGTCAAGCTGATGACCGTGCACGCCTCCAAGGGCCTCGAATGGCCCGTCGTGATCGTGCCCGGCCTGTCGGAGGTCACCACGGCGGCCGGCGGGCTGGCCCGGGGCAGCGTCTTCCCGGCCACGCCGGTCACCAACTCCCGCTGGACCGACAACCCCCGCAAACTGCCCTACGCGCTGCGGGGCGACGCCCGCGACCTGCCCGCCCTCGAAGGGCTGAGCAAAGAGGAGCTGGCCGACTTCGACGCCGCCAGCCGGGAGCGCGACCTGCGCGAGGAGCGCCGCCTGGCCTACGTGGCGGTGACCCGGGCCCACTACCTGCTGATCGCGTCGGGCTACCGGTGGGGGAGCGCGTCGCGTCCGCTGGAGCCGTCGCGGTTCCTGCTGGAGGTGCGCGACCAGGCGTCGTCGGTGGCCGTCTGGACCGACGACGACGCCGTGGAGAACCCGCTGCTGGCCGAGCCCGCCGAGGCGGCCTGGCCGTCGGTGGCGGTGCGCGACGGCATCGCCGAAGGGGCCAGGTTCATCCGCGAGGCCCTCGACGGCCTCGACGAGGAGGGCGTCGGCGAGGTGCGGCAGTGGGAGCAGGAGCGTATGCAGTCGTGGGCCCGCGACACCACGCTGCTGCTGCGCGAACGCGACCGGCGGCGCGAGGGCAACCTGGTCGAGCTGCCGCTGCGCCTGTCGGTCTCCTCGCTGGTCTCCCTGGCCAAGGACCCGTCGGCCTACGCCCGCGAGGTACGCCGCCCGCTGCCGCACAAACCCGCGCCGCTGGCCCGGCGCGGCACCTCGTTCCACCGCTGGCTGGAGACCCGGTGGGGTCAGCAGCGCCTCATCGACGAACTCGACCTGCCCGGCGCGGCCGACGACCTCAACGAGGCCGACGAGCAGCTGCGCGTCCTGCAGGCCCGGTTCGAGGAGAGCGAGTGGGCCGAGCGCACCCCGGTCGACCTGGAGGTCCCGTTCGAGACCGTCATCGCCGACCGGCTGGTGCGCGGCCGCATGGACGCCGTCTTCCCCTGGAACGACGGCTACGTCGTGGTCGACTGGAAGACCGGCAACCGCCCGCGCGGTTCGGCCGCCGCCCGCATCCAGGCCATCCAGCTCGCCGCCTACCGGCTGGCCTGGGCGAAACTGGCCGAGGTGCCGCTGACCCGCGTCGGCGCGGCCTTCCACTACGTGCTGGAGAACCGCACCGTCAGGCCGGTCGACCTCATGGGCCTCGACGACCTGACGGCGCTGATCTACGGCATCCCCGAGACGTAGTGGAACTCCGGCTTCGGGTGCATCAGGAAGTCGTGGTGGGAGATGTTGTACGCGTAGGCCCCGGCCATCGCGAACGCGACGACGTCACCCGGCCGGAGAGCCGCCTTCACCCGGCGGGCGAACACGTCCTTCGGGGTGCAGAGCTGCCCGACCAGGGTGACCTCCTCCTCCGGGCCGCCCGGCCCGAACACGGTGAAGGGCTGGTCGTGGCCCTTCGTGACGGGCGTGCGCAGGTGGTGGGTGCCGCCGGTCAGCACGGCGAACAGTTCGCCGTGCACCCGCTTCACGTCGAGGACCTTCGTCAGGTACCAGCCGCAGTAGGCGGTCATGGCCCGGCCGGGCTCGATCCTCATGACGTCGCGCCCGAGCCCGCGCAGCCCCTCGCCGTAGGACTCCCAGTCGAAGGTGCGGCCGGGGTCGGCGTAGTCGACGGCCATTCCGCCGCCCACGCACACCTCCTCGCCCGGCAGGGCGTGGTCGACGATCGTCTCTGCCAGGCCCGTCAGCGCGGGCGCGTCGAGCCCGCTGGCGAGGTGCGCGTGGACGCCCGCGATCCGGGCGTTCCCCGGCTTCTCGCGGCACGCCGCGACCATCTCCGGGTCCATCCCGAACGGCCCGCTCATCGCCAGCGCGGCGCCGTCGACCTCCGCCTTCAGGTTCAGCCGCAGCAGCACGTCCCCCTGGAGCAGGTCGAGCTCCCGGGGACTCTCCACATGGAACCGGTAGGGCCTGCGCGCGAGGTCGGCGGCGGTCTTGCCCGGCCCGCCGAACGCCAGCCGCGAGCCCGGGAACAGCGCCGACACGTGGTCGAACTCGCCGCCCGACGACACCTCGAACCCGTCGACGTAGGGCGCCAGCGTGCGCAGGATCGCCGGGTCGGGGTTGGCCTTCACCGCGTAGTAGACCTCGATCCCGCGCATCGCCGCCCGGATCCGGGCCGCGTGGGCGTCGAGCGCCGCCAGGTCGTAGACGTAGGCCGGCACGTCCCCCAACCGGTCGGCGATGTCCGCGATCACGCGATCACCAGCGGGTTCGCCACCGGCACGTAGGTCGCGGCCCGGTCGGCCCGGCGCTCCCACCGCACGGTCAGGTTGGCCTTGGCGGGCAGCGGCACCCCCGACATCAGCCGGGCCAGCGGCTCGGGCCACCCGATCGACTCGCCGTAGGCGGCGATCTCCTCGGCCGCCACGCCCCACAACGTCTCCAGGGGCGCGTCCACCGACGCCGCGATCTCGGCCAGATGGTTCACGACCAGGCAGTAGACCACCCGGTCCCAGCCCTTCTCCGGCGTGTACGTCATCGCCCGCGCCACCTCCTCGCGCACCCCGGCCAGGTCGTGCCCGACCAGCTTGGTGCCCTCCAGGTCGCGGAACACCGCCTGCACCGGCTTCCTCTCGGCATCGAGCCCGACCAGCACGTTCTGCAGGTGCGGTTCGAGCACCACCCCGTGCCGCAGATAGGCCTCCAGCACCGGCAGCGCGACCACCTCGACGTAGGAGCGCCACCACCCGACGGGGTCGTCGCCCCCGAGGTCGCGCAGCGCCAGCGCGCCCGCCAGCACCGGCGTGACGTCGGGCCCGCACCGGCCGCGCGGGCTGCACCGCACCAGCACGCCGAGCCCTTCGAACAACTCCCGGCCCAGGTCGACGGTCCGGTAGCCGGGCTCGGGCAACCACCGGGTGCCCGGGAACCGCTCGGTGAGGGCGGCGAACACCGGGGCCAGCCGGCCCGACAACTCGACCGCGCTCGCCAGCTCGTACCAGGCGTTCTTCCGCACGCAGTTGGTGATCCGCACGTCGAGGGAGAACTTGAGGCACTTGTCGAGCAGCGGGTCGTAGACGGTCCGCACCGACGACGTCGGCAGCACGTCGTGCTCGGCCGGGCCGAGGTCGATCAGCCGATCGCCGTCGACGGGCGGCCCGGTCAGCTCGTACTGCCACGGGTGGACCGGCAGCAGCCGGTAGCCCGGCGGCACGTCGGCCGGGATGCCGTCGAGGGCGCTCACGTCGCCCTCCTCGACGACCAGGTCGTCACGCACCGCCAGCAGCCGCAGCGGAAACCGGGCGTACGCCTCGGGCGCGTACGCCAGCCAGTCGCCCCGGGCCGCCCCGCGGGCCTTGGGCGCGGGATGGAACGGGTGCCCGAACACGAGGTCCTGCTCCGAGGCCAGCCACTCGTTCCCGGGCGGCTTGCCCTGGGCGCGGGCCGCCAGCAGCCGCCCGATCACCTCGCGGCTCCCGGCCACCTGCGCCGCGAACTCCCCGTTCACGCCGGGCAGCTCCCGCGCGATCAGGCCGACCAGGGCGTCGGAGGTCAGCGGCTCCCACGCCGGACCGACCAGGCGCTCGGGCTCGGCGACACGCAGGGCCATGCCGCCGCTCGTCTTCGCCCGCAACCACACCCCGCCGACCCGCACCATCGTGTACGGCCCGGCCGGGAACGCCTGGCCGGGCAGTTCGCGGATGCAGCACCGGAGGAGGGCCGCGACGGTGGCGTGCTCCGCGACGTTCATGTACATGGGCCAGAGGACCCCTTTCGCAGATAGTTCGGGCCGCTGGTCCCGTAGAACTTGTTGATGTCCTTCGCGCCGCTCCTGGCCTTGGAGACGAGGCTCCCGGCGGTGACCATGCTCTTGCCGACCAGCCGGGCGGCCTCCAGCGTGCGGTTGCGCAGCAGCCGGGCCATCGGGTGGTCGCCGTGCTCGTCGAGGGCGCGGGCCAGGGCGGCCCGCACCAGGTCGGGCCGCAGCGTCACCGCGGCGGCGGCCAGGTGGAGGGTGATCGTCACGAACACGTCGGCGAGCGCGTGGGGATCGCCGGTCAGCATGCGCTCGTCGGCGAAGCCGGGCACCTCGATCCCGGCCGCCGCCAGGTGGTCGGGGGAGGCGAGCAGCCCGTCGTTGTCCTTGAGGAGCAGCCGCATCGGGCCGTCGCCGAAGACCAGCGCGAGGTTCTGCTGGTGCGCCTCCAGCGCGACGCCGTAGCGCACGAAGAGCGTGACGTTCCAGGTCAGCAGCGCCCGCAGGTAGTCGGCGAGCAGCGTCTCTGCGTCGCCGCGATAGTGGCGGCCGGCCAGCGCGTCGAGCACGCCGGGCGCGTTCAGCGCCGCCACCGAGACGATCTCGCCCTCGGGCAGCCGCCGGGCCATCCAGGCCAGGAACTCGTTGCCCGAATGGGCGAACTCCTGCTCCCCGGCGAGCCGGACGGGCAGGCCCGGGTGCCGGTCGAGCACCTCGGTCAGCAGCCGCTCGGCCCGCGCGCCGTCGTCGAGCACGCCCGGTTTGATCGACCGCCGGTTGCGCACCCCGAGCGTCGCCGTGGCGAGCGGCATCTTCAGATGGGTACGCGGCGACACCTCGACCGTGCGCATCGACAACGTGGGGCGTACCGGAAGGAAGTCGAGCGGCGCGACCACGGCGTTCACCTGCGGCAACGACAGCGGATGCACCGGGAACAGGCGATGGGTCGCGGCCAGGCCGGACGGCAGGCCGACGGCGGCGAACGACGGGAAGAACTCCGGCACCGGCCCGGTCCCCGGCACGGCCGCCCAGCGCAGCGTGAACCGCGGCGCGAACTCGGGCGCGTAGGCGAGCAGCTGCTCCTCGGTCAGGCCGTGCCGGCAGCGCGCCGTCGGATAGACCGGGTGGTCGCTGAACGCGGCCAGCACCTCGTAGCCGATCGGGCCCAGCTCGGGCAGCCGGTCTTCGACCGAGGCGCGGTGACGGTCGAGCAGCTCCAGGCCGGTCAGGGTCTGGCGGCACTCCTCGCGGAAGGCGGCCACCCCTTCGGCGTCGGCCGGGTCGGCGATCCTGCCCAGCGTCGCCAGCACCTCGCGCAGCCGCACGCTCTCGCCCGGGGCCACGGTGAAGTCCTGGAAGAGCCCTTCGAGGCCGCCCGAGGGGAACCCCGGGGCCAGCCGCACCCGCCGCGAGGCCGACAGCGGCACGTACGCCCCCGCCTTGTCCCAGCTCAGCCGGCCGGCCAGCCCGCCGACGTCCTCTCTGATCAGGGCGTTCAGCACCCGCGCCGCCAGGTAGCCGTCGCGGCCCACCCGCACCGCCGTGGCGTTGCTCACGCGACCACCCACGGGTGGGCGTCCAGGAAGACCTTCGCGGCCGTGTCGACGGCCTCGCGGGTGGGGCCGACGGCCCGCAGCAGGGCCAGGTAGTCGCGGTTGGTGTGGGTCACCGCGACCGGCTGCCCGGCCTCCTTGAGCGGCAGGTGCCAGAGCCGCACGTCCTCGTGGGCGCCGGTCAGCTCCGTGGGCGCCTTCACGATCGTGCCCGGCCGGGTGGCCAGCACGCTGATCGCCGCCGCGTGCCCACGGGGACGGGGCGCCTCCGGCGCCGGTTCGCCCGCGTGCACCCGCAGGATCCACTCGAACAGCGGCACGTCGAGGTGGTCGGCCAGCAGCAGGTCGCAGTTGTCGCCGATGACCCGGTAGTTGACCTCGACGACGCGCGGCCCGTTCTCGGTGAGCACGTATTCGGTGTGACAGGCCCCGAATCCGACGCCCAGCGCCTTGAGCTGATCGAGCACCTCTTCTGAGCCCGGCAGGTCCGGCGACCAGTCGAGGCGCTCCTCCACGAAGTGGGGCAGCGGCCCGAGCGTGGTCTGGAACCCGCCCAGCACCCGGGTCGTGCCGCCGTCGCCGAGGGTCTCCAGGGTCATCAGCGGCCCTTCGAGGTACTCCTCCGCGACCAGCACCGCCCCCGGGCGGCGCGTCCAGATCTCCCGCGCCGCCGCGCCGAGGTCGTCCCTGACGAGCACGACGTCCTCGCTGGCCACCCCCTCGCGCGGTTTGACCACGACGGGGTAATCGACCTCGGGCAGCGGCTCGCCGGGCACCACCCGGGCCGAGCGCACGTCGCCGAGCACCCGCCGGGTGAGCGCCTTGTTCTTGCCGTTCAGGCAGGCCCGCCAGTCCTTGCCCGACAGGCCGAAGTAGTCGGCGGCCAGGGCGGTCTCGACCTGGAGGTGGTCGGAGTTGGAGAAGATCACGTCGGGCCGGTGGTGGCGCGCGATGACGTCGATGACGGCCTTCGGGTCGCGTACGTCGGCCGGGATCGTCTCGTGGCCGGGATAACCCTCCGGTTGATCGGTCAGGATGGTGACCTCCCACCCGAGGGCCTTCGCGGCGGGCAGGAAACCCCGCGTGACCGAGTCGGTGGGGTTGAGCGTGGTGAGGTACAGCCGCAAGTGCATCCCCTGAGGTAAGGCTTACCTAACCTCTAGAACCTTACTGGGGAACGGGCGGCCGCGTGGGCCGATGAAAGAATAACCCCGTGGACATCACCGAGGGACTCCTGGGGCCCCTGCTACTCAGCCGCAGCACCATCGACCGTTCCGCCCAGCTCCGACATGACCCCGACTGGCTTGAGCGGGTATGGCACGACCCGTCCACACGCGTCCTCGTCATCAGCGACGGCCAGACCATGGTCAAACGGTCGGGCGACGAGGCCGAGATCGTCCTGCTCGCCCCCGCCGAGGCCCCCGAGGGCCAGCGCCATCTGCTGGGCGTCGCCGACGGCGTGGCCTACTTCTCCGTCTCGGCCAAACTCCCCGACGACGCCGACTCCGCCGGCCTGCGCGAGGCGGGCTCGATCATGAGTGACCGCGACGCCGGCCTGTTCACCTACGCCGTCGCCCTGGAGTCGTGGCACGCCACCCACCGCTTCTGCCCCCAGTGCGGCGCCGAGACCACCGTCACCCAGGGCGGCCACGTGCGCGTCTGCCCCAACGACGGCTCCCAGCACTTCCCCCGCGTCGACCCGGCCGTCATCATGCTCATCCGCGACCCCGACGACCGCATCCTGCTGGCCCGGGGCCCCCAGTGGCCCGAGGGCCGCATGTCCGTCCTCGCCGGCTTCGTCGAACCCGGCGAATCGCTGGAAGCGGCCCTGGCCAGAGAGGTCTTCGAAGAGGTCGGTGTACGTGTTTCAGACCCCCGCTACCTAGGCAGCCAGCCCTGGCCCTTCCCCCGCAGCCTCATGCTGGGCTTCTTCGCCCGCGCCCTCACCAGCGACCTGACCCTGGATCCGAAGGAGATCGCCGAAGCCCGCTGGTACACCCGCGAGGAGTTGCGCGTGGCCATCGCCACCGGCGAACTCCGCGTGCCACCCCCCGTCTCGATCGCCCGCAGACTCATCGAAACCTGGTACGGATCGGCCATCGACGACCAGGGAAACTGGGGCCGCTGACAACCGCAGGTTCAGGGAGCGCGGATCAGCTGACGCGGGCAAGTCGTTTCGTCCCGGTCACCGGCCGATGGCGCGGACATGGCCAGGCCGAAATCCATGCGGGGGCAGGTCGTTTCGATCACCCGCTGACCGCGCGGGCTAGAAGCATTCCGCAGGCCCCCGCTCCCAGGCCGCCCGCGATGCTGACGACCACGTTCGCCACCGCCGCCAGCCGGGCTCCGTCTTCGGCCAGGCGCAGGGTCTCGTAGCTGAAGGTCGAGTAGGTCGTCAGCGCGCCGCAGAAGCCCGTTCCCGCCAGGGCCATGAGCGTGTGGTCGGCGGGCAGGGTGACCAGGAAGCCGAGCAGGGCCGAGCCCGCCAGGTTGACCCCGAACGTCCCCCACGGGAACACGCTGTCGTGCCGTGACTGGATCAGCCGGTCGGTCAGGTAGCGCAGGGGAGCGCCGACAGCCGCGCCCGCCGCCACGAGCAGGGCGGTCAGCAGCCCCGTCACCGGGGCCGCCCGCCGTAGTGGCGGACCTCGACCTCGTCCACCATGACCAGGCCCTCACCGATCAGCTCGTCGAGCTCCGGCAGGAACGCGCGCACCCGGTCGGGTTCGTCGACGATGACGATCGCCACCGGCAGGTCCTCCGACAACGACAGGATGCGCGTGGTGTGGATGTGGTTCGACGCGCCGTAGCCCTCGATGCCCCGGAAGACGCTGGCCCCGGCCAGTCCGGCGGCGTGGGCGCGGTGCACGATCTCGTGGTAGAGCGGCCGGTGGTGGCTGGTGTCGGTCTCGCCGACGAAGATCGTCAGCCGTAGCGCCGGTGTCATGCGCGCCTCCCCAGTCGCCGGGCCCCCGCCCGGGTGGCGGCCGTGCCGGCCCACACGGCGGCCAGCGCCAGCAGCGGCGTCACCACCAGGTAGACCAGCGCCGACCGGGGCGCGCCGCCCGCGACCAGCAGGCCGATGTCCGCGATGTAGGTGGAGAACGTGGTGTAGCCGCCCAGCACCCCGACCCCCAGAAGGGGGCGTACCCAGGCGGGCGCGGCCCAGATCTCGGTGATCGCCACCATCAGGACGCCGATCAGCAGGCACCCGGTGACGTTGATGAACAGGGTCGTCCACGGGAACCCGGGGGCGCTCGGGAAGAGCACCCCCAGCCCGTAGCGGACGAGAGATCCCGCGACCCCTCCGGCCGAGATCGCGACGAGGGTTCGGACGGGCATCGGTTCCTCCTACCGGTGAAGGTAGGGACCGTCGGCAGAGATCTGCGGTTACCCGAATGGGGCGGTGGGCCCCACCACCGCTCAGATCCCCACTATATCGACTGGCCCATCGTCGCCAGCCGACGCTTGACCTCGATCACCGAAGGGTTGGTCGCCGCGCTGCCGTCGGGGAACACGACGGTGGGAACCACGCGGTTGCCCTTGTTGACACTCTCGACGAACGACGCCGCCTGGGGGTCGGCTTCGACGTCGACCTCCTGATAAGCGATGCCTTCGCGGGTCAGCTGGCTCTTGAGCCGCTTGCAGGGCCCACACCACGAAGCGGTGTATACCGTGAGCGCCATTGTCGTCCCTTTCTGTCGGCAGTCATTGCCAACACGACGGATGGTGCTCATCTTCCCACCTAGTACGCGAGATGTCCGATCACCCACGACTGGATCGTCTCGGCCACGCCGGGCTCCCGGAACAGGGGCGAGCTGTGGTAGTGCCCGGGGTAGGACCGGACCGACATGTCGATCCCGTAGACCGCCAGCGACTCGCGCAGCAGCTCGCTCTGGTAGGGCGGCACGAACTCGCGGGCCGAGTGGACGCTGAGCATCGGCGCGTCGCCGTAGGAGGCGTGGAACGGCACCTCCATGCTCGACCAGATCCGCGGGCACTTGTTGGGGCCACAACCCCCGGCCAGGGCCACCGCCGCCTGGCGCAGCTTGCGCTGCTCGTGGGTGGCGCCGTAACCGCCGTCGGAGTAGGCGGTCAGCGGGGAGATCACCGGCGAGACGCCGACGACGGCGCGTAACCCGGGCTGCCCGTTGCCGTAGGTGCCCACCGACGCCGCGATGTGCCCCCCGGCCGAGAAGCCGATGATCGCGTAGCGGTTGGGGTCGAGGCCGAACTCCGCCGCCATGCGCCGGGTGGTCGCGATCGCCTCCATGGCGTCGTCGCGCTGGGCCGGCCACCGCGCGTCGCCGGACAACCGGTAGTTGACGTTGACCACGACGTAGCCGAGGTCGAAGTAGCTGCGGGTGACGGACTTCATGTACGCCTTGTCGCCGCCCGACCACCAGCCGCCGTGGATCATGAACACGACCGGGCGGATCAGCTGGTCGTTGGCGCGCCAGTAGACGTCCATGCGCTGGCGCACGTGGCGGCCGTACTTCACGAGCGTCTTGCGCTCCTGCACCGGCGGCGGCGTGGCGGAGGTGCTCGGCGAGGGCGAGGCGACGGGCGTCGGCGTGGCCGTGGCGCCCGGCTGCGGGCTGACGGCGTGCGCGCCCGCGCTCATCGGAGCGCAGAGGACGGCGGCGAGTGCGAGAGCACCGGCGACGGCCGCTTTCTTCAAGGGTCTGAAACCTCCCCGCGCGGCCCCCGTCGTGCCCGCCGGGGACGCTCCCTCTTTGCCTTCGGCCACCCGGCTCTTGAGACGCGCTTGGCCGGGTGCTGGAAGGATGATGCCAGCAGATCACCCGCCGCGCACGTTGGAGGCCGCATTTGGACGTCCTTTCGGGCCTCGATCCCGAGCAACGGGCGGTGGCCGAAACGCTGCGGGGTCCGGTGTGCGTGCTGGCCGGTGCAGGTACCGGCAAGACTCGGGCGATCACCCACAGAATCGCCCATGCGGTACGAACCGGTATCGCCGACGCGCCGAGCGTGCTCGCTGTGACGTTCACCACCCGGGCCGCCGGAGAGCTCCGCCACCGGCTGCGCGAACTGGGCGCGCCGGGCGTGCAGGCGCGCACCTTCCACGCCGCCGCGCTGCGCCAGCTCACCTACTTCTGGCCGCGCGTCATCGGCGGCGACGCGCCCCAGGTGATCGAGTCGAAGCTGCCGCTGCTGGTCGAGGCGGCCCGCATGCTGCGCCGTAACCCCGACCGCGCCGAACTCCGCGACGTCGCCAGCGAGATCGAGTGGGCCAAGGTCACCCAGCACGCCCCCGACGACTACCCGGCCGCCGCCCTGAAGGCCCGCCGCACCCCGCCGATCCCGGCCGAAGACGTCGCCCGCCTCTTCGACCAGTACGAGAAGCTGCGCCGCGCCCGCCACCTGGTCGACTTCGAGACCATCCTCGAACTCACCGCCGCCGTGATGACCGAGCACCGCGAGGTCGCCAACCAGATCCGGTCGCAGTACCGCTACTTCGTGGTCGACGAGTACCAGGACGTCAACCCGCTCCAGAAGCTGCTGCTCGACACCTGGCTCGGCGGCCGCGACGACGTCTGCGTCGTCGGCGACCCCAACCAGACGATCTACAGCTTCACCGGCGCCAGCCCCCACTTCCTGACCAGCTTCGGCGTCGAGCACCCGGGCGCGGCGGTCGTGAAACTGGTCCGCGACTACCGCTCGACCCCCGAGGTCGTCACCCTGGCCAACCGGGTGATGGCCCGCAGCCCCCACCGGCTGGAGCTGGTCGCCCAGCGTGACCAGGGTCCCGAGCCGGTCTTCACCGAATACGACGACGAGCCCGCCGAGGCCATGGGCGTGGCGCTCCGGGTCAAGAAGCTGATGGCCGACGGGGTGCCGACCAGGGAGATCGCGGTCCTGTTCCGGGTGAACGCCCAGTCGGAGGCGTATGAACAGGCCTTCACCCAGGCCGGCGTGCCCTATCTCCTGCGCGGGGCCGAACGCTTCTTCGAGCGCCCCGAGGTCCGTCAGGCCGTCGTGCTGCTGCGCGGCGCCGCCCGCTCGGCCAACGACGAGGAGCCGCTGGCGCCGGCCGTCCACGCGATCCTGGCCGGAATCGGCCTGACCCCCGAGCGTCCCGGCGGCGGCGCCGCCCGCGCGAAGTGGGAGTCGCTGAACGCCATCGCCGAACTGGCCGAAGACCTGGCCGCCAAGGGCGGCGACCTGCCCGCGTTCGTCGCCGACCTCGAACGCCGCGCCGCCGAACAGCACGCCCCGCCGGTCGAGGGCGTCACCCTGGCCTCGCTCCACGCCGCCAAGGGCCTCGAATGGGACGCCGTCTTCCTGATCGGCCTCACCGAGGGCATGCTCCCGATCGTGTACGCCGAGACCCCCGACCAGATCGAGGAGGAACGCCGCCTCCTCTATGTGGGCATCACCCGCGCCCGCGTCCACCTCAACCTGTCGTGGGCGCTGGCCCGCTCCCCGGGCGGCCGGCGGTCGCGCCGCCCGTCGCGGTTCGTGGAGTCGCTGGCCGGCACCCCGGCGAGCCAGCCCTCCTACCCCTCCCCGCAGCCCGCCCGCCGGAGCGTCGCCGCCCCCGCGACCTGCCGCATCTGCGCCCGTACGCTGGCCACCGGCCCCGAGCAGAAGCTCGGCCGCTGCGCGACCTGCCCCGCCGAATACGACGAGGCGCTGCTGGAGGAACTGAAGACGTGGCGCGCCGAGGCCGCCAAAGAGGCCAAGGTGCCGAGTTACGTCGTCTTCACCGACGTCACCCTGCAGGCCATCGCCGAACGCGTGCCCGCGACCGAGGAGGCCCTCCTCTCGATAGCCGGCATCGGCCGCGTCAAACTGGAGCGATACGGTCAAGCCGTACTCTCCCTCGTCCGACGCCGTCTGGAGGCCTCGTGAACTCCGCCCTCAAGGAGTTGCTCGACCTGCTCGACCTGGAGCAGATCGAGCTCGACATCTTCCGCGGCCGCAGTCCCGAGGAGCGCATCCAGCGGGTCTTCGGCGGCCAGGTCGCCGCCCAGGCCCTCATGGCCGCGGCCCGCACGGTCGGCGCGGAACGCCAGGTTCACTCGCTGCACGCCTACTTCATCCGGCCGGGCGACCCGGCCATCCCGATCGTCTACACGGTCGACCGCGTCCGCGACGGCCGCTCGTTCAGCACCCGCCGCGTGGTCGCCGTGCAGCACGGCAAGGTCATCTTCACGATGTCGGCCTCCTTCCACATCGAGGAGGAGGGCGTGCACCACCAGGCGGCGGTGATGCCCGACGTACCGAGCCCTGAGAGCCTGGCCCCGCTGCACGACCGGCTGCGCAAGCTCATCGGCGACGACCCCGAGTGGTCGGGCTGGTTGTCGCGCCCCCGCCCGCTCGACGCCCGCTACGTCACGCCGCTGACGTGGGAGGCCAACCGCGACCCGAGCCTGATCGGCCCGGAGAACCAGGTCTGGTTCCGCTACGACGCCGACCTCCCCGACGACCCGCTGCTCCACGTCGTGCTGGCCGCCTACGCCTCCGACTACACCCTCGTCGACACGGTGCTGCTCGCCCACGGCCTCGCGTGGGGCCCGTCGAACATCTCCGGCGCCTCCCTCGACCACGCCATGTGGTTCCACCGCAGGTTCCGCGCCGACGACTGGATCCTGTACGCGCAGGAATCCCCCTGGTCCGGCGGCGCCCGCGGCCTCGCCCAGGGGCAGATGTTCACCGCCTCCGGCGAGCTGGCCGTGTCGGTCGTCCAGGAGTGCCTCATCCGGGTTGGCTGAACCCGGAAAATTTCTGTGTAATCGCAGGTCGAAAATGTGTTGCCCACTCGGCAGGTTGCCGTTTAGGGTCATGCACATGCGAGTCGGACGCTACTGTCCGGCCCCCCGAGAAAGTCACCAGGAGGTGAGCCCAGTGCTGAGCATCAGAATCGCGACCGCCACGCCGTGGCTCACCGTCGCATGCCCTGCCACCGATGCATCGGCTTATGGCCGGCAGGCCAAACTGCGCGTCGATGGCGCCTTCGCGTCGAACCCGCTAGTCCGACGCATGCGTATTGAGCAGACCAGCCACACCACCACCGGTGGAGTGGGGCGTCCGTGTCCTGCCTGGAGTAGACCAGTCACAACCTGACCGGTCAGTCAGCCTCCAGGCCGCGGATCCCCACATCGGATCCGCGGCCTTCGTGTTTTTCCCGGCCCGTATCCCCCCACTGCAGAGGACAACGACCAACCCGATTCACAAAGAGGTGACGCAGATGGCGGCCCCGGTCATGGACCTGATCGAAGCCGAGATCCCCTGTCGTACCGACCCCGACCTCTGGTTCGCCGAGTCTCCCGAAGACGTCGAGTTCGCGAAGGCGCTCTGCGGCGGCTGCCCGATCCGGGAGACCTGCCTGACCCGGGCCCTCGAGCGTGAGGAGCCCTGGGGCGTCTGGGGCGGCGAGCTGATCCTGCGAGGCACCGTGGTTCCGCGCAAGCGGCCCCGTGGTCGCCCCCGCAAGACCCCGCTCCCGCTCTGACGAAACGATCGACAGACAACCCGACCCGAAGACCTGCAGAAAAGAGAAGTCCGATGACCTTCCACACCTCCACGGCGCCACATCTGTTCCAGGAACTGGTAGATGAGCGAATACGAGGGCTCCAGCGGGAAGCCGCGGAGCACCGCCTCGCCAGCCGTGTGGCCAGCGCGAACAAAGCCCGCGAGCGGGCCGCCCGCGCCACCGCCGCCCTCCAGGCGGCCCTGTCGAGGCTCTAACGGCCACTTGTAGAAAAAGGCCCGGGTGTCCCACTACACACCCGGGCCTTTCTGCATGCTTCTCCTCATGACGGACCTGCTCGCCACCACCCAGGCGGCCTACGACGCCGTAGCGGCCAATTACGCCCGCGACGTGCCCGAGCGCTACCACTCCACCCCGCTGGCCCACGCGATGACGCCGCTCTTCGCCGAACTGGTCATCGCCGGGGGAGGCGGCCTGGTGGCCGACGCCGGCTGCGGCCCCGGCCACGTGACCGCCCACCTGGCCACCCTGGGCGTGCCGGCGTTCGGCGTCGACGTGTCACCGGAGATGATCGCCCTAGCGCGAAAGGCCCACCCGGACCTGCGCTTCGAGGTCGGGGCCATGACCGCCCTCCCGGCCGCCGACGGCACGCTGGCGGGCGTGGTGGCCAACTACTCCATCATCCACACGCCCCCGGAGGGCCTCCCCGAGACGTTCGCCGAGTTCCACCGCGTGCTGGCGCCCGGCGGCCATCTCCTTCTCGGCTTCCAGGCGGACGACCACGCCACCCGAGTAGGCGAACCCTTCGACCACTCGGTGACCCCGGCCCACCGCTATTCCCCCGACCGCATCGTGGCCCTACTCGGCGACACGGGCCTGACCGAGGTGGCCCGGTTGATCATCGCCCCGAGCGAGGACACGAAGCGCGGCTTCCCGCAGGCGTACCTCATCGCCCGCAGCAGACTGATCCCGTGAACCGTGACCAGTTATGGGCCGTGATCGACAAAGCGCGCGAGGCCCTGCCGAACGCCGACGCCGACGAGATCGCGGCCGGCGTCACCGACCTGCTGGCGGCCCTGCCGCCGGCGGACATCCAGGACGCCGTGCAGCTCCTCTGGGATCTGATGGCCGAGTCCTACCGCACCGACGTGTGGGGCGCCGCCTACCTGATCAACGGCGGGGCTTCCGACGACGGGTTCGACTATTTCCGCGGCTGGCTGATCTGCCAGGGCCGGACGACCTTCGAGGCGGCCGTGACCGACCCCGACTCGCTGGCGACCGTCCCGGCGGTGATCGCCGCCGTGGCCCAGGGCGAGGACCTGTGGGGCGAGGACATCCTCAACGCCCCCCACGACGCCCACCTCCGCCGCACCGGCCAGGACCTTCCACCAGACGCCTTCACGATCGACTATCCGGACCTCGACGAGGGATGGGACTTCGACGACGACGAAGCGGCCCGACGTCACCTGCCCCACCTGACGAGACTCCTGGAGAGCTAGCCCCGACGCGACAGGACTATCGGTTTTCGCGGGCCTGGTCCTCTCGCGGGCGCGGTCAATGCCGGTCTCGTAGTGCCACCGATGTCGATGCCGGTCTGATGGTGGCACCGATGTCGATGCCCGTCTGGTGGTGCACCGATGTCAAGGCCCGCCTGGTGGTGGTGCACCAGTGTTGACGTCGGTCTGGTGGTGGCACCGGTGTTGACGTCGGTCTGGTGGTGGCACCGGTGTTGACGTCGATTCGGTGGTGGCACCGATGTTGGTGCCGATTCGGTGGTGGCGCCGATGCGACGTTCGACCGGACGCCATCTCGGTCGTGCACCGGCGAGCCGGAGTCCGCTATGGCGTCGGTCGCCCGTTCAGTTCTCGTCGTCGGCGAAGCCGGGGACCCAGTTCAGGACCTCGTCGCGGAAGCGGGCCGTCGTGCCGAGTTGGCACAGGACGCCCACGCCCGCCGCGTGGACCCGGTGGATCAGCACGTAGGTCGCCGGCAGGTTGAGGTGGCGGACCACGTTCGTCGGGCGGAGGTCGGTCGCGCTGGCCGCCTGGGCCTGGAGCCACTCCCGGCTGAAGCTGAACTCCTCGACCTGGGTCGGTTCCACGTAGGGGGCCAGGAACGCCCGCAGCGCCTCGACGTCGATCTCGATGTGCGGGCGGATGAAGCCCTCGGCCCGCAGGCCGTCGACGACCGTGTCGATGTCGCCCTGGTTGAACAGGCGCACCAGGCGGCCGAACACCGGCGGGTAGCCCTCGGGCAGGCGGTTGACCGCGCCGAAGTCGAGCACGCCGAGACGGCCGTCGGGCAGCATGCGGAAGTTGCCGGGGTGCGGGTCGGCGTGCAGCATGCCCACGCGGGCGGGGGAGCTGAACAGGAACCGGGTCAGCAGCAGGCCGGCCCGGTCGCGCTGCTCCTGGTCGCCGTCGGTGATCACCTTCGACAGCGGGGTGCCGTCGATCCACTCGGTCACCAGGACGTGCTCGTTGGCGGCGATCACGTCGGGCACGCGGAAGTCGGGGTCGTCCTTGAAGGCGACCGCGAAGGCGTGTTGCGCCTCGGCCTCCAGGAAGTAGTCGAGCTCCTCGACCACCCGGTCTTTCAGCTCGGCCAGGACGGCCTTGACGTCGAGGCCCGGCAGCAGCGCCCCGAACAGCTTGCCCAGCCTCGCGAGCTGGTTGAAGTCGGAGATCAGCGCCTTGCCCGCGCCCGGATACTGGATCTTCACGGCGACCTCGCGGCCGTCGTGCCAGACCGCGCGGTGGACCTGCCCGATCGAGGCGGCGGCGGCCGGCCGGTCGTCGAAGGACAGGAAGTTCTCCCGCCAGTCGTCGCCCAGCTCCTCGCCGAGCACCCGGTGCACCGTCGCGACGGGCAGCGGGGGAGCGGCGTCCTGGAGTTTGGTCAAAGTGGCCCGGTAGGGTCCGGCGATCTCGCTCGGCAGCGCCGCCTCGAAGATCGACAACGCCTGGCCGAGCTTCATCGCCCCGCCCTTGAGCTCACCGAGGATCTTGAAAATCTGCGCCGCAGTACGCTCCTGGATCTCCTGGGCGACGATTTCCGCGGACTTCCCGCCGATCCGTTTCCCCAGGCCGAGAGCGGTGCGCCCGGCGAACCCCAGGGGCAGGGCCGCCAGTTTCGCCGAGCGCGTCACGGCGTTGCGCGGAAGGTCACTCACGCGACCATTGTTAGCCCAGCCTGGTCGTTTCGACTACAACGGCATCGGGGATGACGCGGCCACACCCGGCGCCGCCACACCAAATCAGGCAGGATCTCGGCCGTTCCGGCGGCGTCGATCCCACGCCTGTCGAGGAACGCGAGCGCCTGCCCGGCCGCCTGACCGGCGACCAGACCCGACGTGACGGTGTCGCAACCCGACTGCCCCCTGACGGCGGCCCTGACCGACGGCCAGCCCGGATCCCGGTCGCGCCGGGTCAGCTCGACGCAGGCCAGGCACGGCGACTGCCCCGGCACGACCAGCGGCCCGACGGCCCCGCACCCCTCGGCGCACGTCGCGAGCAGGTGGGGGATGCCGAGCGTGGTGAGGTCGTGGGCGAGCATCGGATCGGGTGAGCCGGTGGGCGCGAGCACGACCAGGTCGGGCCCGGCCGCGCCGTCCATGAGCCCGGCGGCGGCCCGCCCCGCCCAGGCGGTGACGCTCGGCGCGACCGAGGCGGCCACCGCCACCGCGCCCTCCTCGCGGGGGCGGCCCACGTGATCCCAGCCGAGGCCGCCCGGCACGACGTCTTCGGCCTGCGCGGTCTCGGGATCGAGCACGCAGATCCGGCCGACCCCGGCCGCCGCCAGCAGGGCGGCCACACGCGCCCCTATGCGCCCGGCGCCGTAAATCCGGACATAAGCCCTCTGTCGGGCCGTGAAGGCCGTCAGGCCGCCGTCCAGGGCCGGAGAAGGAGACTTCTGGCCGGCGGGGAGTTCGTACACCGTGGGCGGGAGCGACAGCGCCTCCAGGTCGGGCCTGAGCCGGTCGCGCTCGTCGCGGCTGAGCGTGGTCAGCGGAGCCGGGCCGGAGACGTCGTCGAGCAGGCCCCGCCCGGCGAGCAGTTCGATGATCCGGGTGGCGACGGTCTCGTCGACCCGGGAGTCGGCGATGGCCTGCGCCAGCGTCCTGGTGCCGTCGAGGGCGGCCACGAAACGCCGCCCGTGCTCGTCGAGACCGGTCAGCAACACGGCCCGCGCGGGGTGCAGCCCGAACTGGAGCGTCTCCTCGTCGCGGGTCGCGATGCCGATGGCGGGCTTGATGCGGGGCCGGCTGGACATACCCAAGGGTTGTGTCATGGCCGGGAAACTGTCACACGCCGTCAGCCGCCCGAGTCGCATTCCGGTCGCCTGTGGAAAACCCCGTCGACGAGAAAGATCGATAAACGGCTTCCGATCTTCGGAAACGCGCTTCGCCGCAGGTCAGGTTTGTCCTGAACCGCCGTCGCAGGTTTTACTTTTGCGCTGCCGCCCATATCCATTCGTTGTCAGGCAATCCCGGAAACCCGCGCACATCGGCCTTCCCGGGCGCTCTCACGGGGGGACACTGAGGCCCGTGTGCCGGTTTAACATGCGGGAAACGTTGATTGACCAGCGGGAACGTCGGTGACCCCCTGTGGAATTCCGCGCGTGTCGAGTACCGTGCATATGTGCCCCCCGAGACAGTCGAGGTTCGTCGGAGCGCACGACGGCGGCGAACCGTTTCCGCGTACCGCGATGGAGACAAGACCATCGTGCTGCTGCCTGCCGGTCTGAGCACGACCGACGAGGAGCAGTGGGTACGCCGCATGCTCGAACGCCTGGCGGCGAAGGAGCAGCGCAAAAGACCCAGTGACGACGACCTGCTCGATCGCGCCCGGGAACTGTCGGCCCGCTACCTCGACGGACGGGCCGCGCCATCGAGTGTGCGCTGGGTCGAGAACCAGCTCCACCGATGGGGGTCATGCACTCCAGATCATGGCACGATCCGATTGTCGGCCAGACTCCGGGGCATGCCCGCGTGGGTCGTAGACTACGTGATCATGCATGAGCTGGTGCACCTGCTGGTGCCGAGCCACGGCCCCCGGTTCTGGGCGCTGGTCGAACGTTACCCCAAGGCCGAACGCGCCCGCGGTTTCCTCGAAGGATTCTCGATGGCCGCGAGCGGCACTCCGGAGGAATGTTGACCGAACGGCTGGTGGCCGTCCTGGTGACCCCGTCGTGCGGCGACGCCGCGCCACCGGGGGTCGGCCGTAACGAGTTCCTTCGCGCCGTGGCCGAGGACACGTACGAGATGGTCGCGGGGCTCGACCTGGTGACTCCGGTGATCCTAGCGGTTGGAGTCACAGGTTTGGAGGAGATCGCCTGGCCGGGCACGCCGGTGATCTCCATCGACTCCGTGGGCCAGGCCTTCGCCGCGCTGCCGCCGGCCGACCAGGCCGTGGTGGTCTGCGGTGACGCCCCCGACCTGCCGCCGCTGCTGATCGGGAAGTTGTTCCGCGAGCTCGGCCGCGCCGAGATCGCCGTCTGCCCGGCCGACACCGGGGGAGCGGTCGCCGTCGCCGCCCACCTGCCGTTCCCCGCGTGGGCGACCCTCGACGTCGACCACCCCGAGGTCGTCAAGGCGCTGCGCGCGCAGGCCCCCGGCCCCCGCAAGGTCGCCACCGGGCCGGGCTGGCACCGCCTCCGGACCCCCGACGACCTGGCCCGGCTCGACCCGGGCCTGGAAGGGTGGGACTCCACCAGAGCGTTGGTCATGGCGTGAACCGCGACGACCTCGTCCGGCTGCGCAAGGTCCGCGACATGATGGACCGCGACTACGCCAGCCCTCTCGACGTGCCCGCCCTGGCCCAGGCCGCCCTCATGTCACCCGGCCACTTCTCCCGCAGCTTCCGGGCGGCCTACGGAGAGACGCCCTACAGCTACCTGATGACCCGCCGGATCGAGCGGGCCAAGGCGCTGCTCCGCAACGGCGACCTGTCGGTCACCGACGTCTGCTTCGCCGTCGGCTGTACGTCGCTCGGCTCCTTCAGCACCCGCTTCACCGAGCTGGTCGGGGAGAGCCCCAGCGCCTACCGCGCGCGCTCCCACGACGAGGCCGCCGCCATCCCCGCCTGCATCGCGAAGATCCACACCAGACCGGTCAGGAACGGAGAAGCCAACGTCACCGGCCGCCCTCTAGCGTGAGACGCATGGACATCAAACTGCACACCTGCTTCCTGGCCGTCGACGACCACGACACCGCGCTCGCGTTCTACCGCGACGTGCTCGGCATGGAGGTCCGCAACGACGTCTCCTACGAGGGCATGCGCTGGGTGACCGTCGGCTCCCCGTCGCAGCCCGAGGTCGAGATCGTCCTCGAACCGCCGCTGGCCGACCCCAACGCCTCGGCCGAGGACAAGGAGACCATGTCCGAGCTGCTGGCCAAGGGCCTGCTGCGCGGCCTGATCTTCAGCACCGACGACTGCGACGCCACCTTCGAGAAGATCGCCGAAGCGGGCGCCGAAGTCCTCCAGGAGCCGATCGACCAGTTCTACGGCGTGCGCGACTGCGCCTTCCGCGACCCGTCGGGCAACATGCTGCGGTTCAACCAGCCGCTGAAGAAGGAAGCCTGAGCACGGTGAAGACCGCCCGGTGGTCGGTGCCGGCGACGTCGTAGACGCTCGCGTGCCCGACCGCCACCCGGGGGTCGACCAGCACGTGGTCGATGGTGATCAACGGCGGCACCCGCCGTCCGGCCGGCCAGGTCGTGATCAGGCCCTTCCCGGTGGCGTCGGCGGCGTCGACCCACCCGTGGCCCAGCACCGCGCGGAACTCCGCGTGGTCGAACGTGGCGTTGTAGTCGCCCGCCAGGATCCGGATCGTTCCAGGGTCGGGCCGGGGCAGCGACCGCAGCCCGTCGCGCCACAACCCCAGGTCACGACCCAGCGGCGCCACCGTGTGCACGTCGACCAGCTCGACCGGCGGGCCGCCGGGAACCTCGATCTTCGTGTACGGCATCCGATGGCCGTCACCCGGCGCGAACGGCGCCAGCGGGGTCAGCGGGAACCGCGAGTAGACGCCCGAACCCGCCGCGCTCCAGTGCGGCTCCAGATGGTCGTAGGGCATCAGTTCCCCCAGCCCGGCCGCCGCGAGCCCCTCGACGGCCCGGGGGCTCAGCTCCTGCACCGAGATGACGTCGGGACGCGAGGAACGTACAAGAGCCATCAGGGAACCGACGTCGGCGCGCCCGAAGCGCATGTTGATCGACAACACCCGCAGCGACGGCCCGTCAGCCGGAGGCTGAGAGGAGGGCAGCGCCCGGGGCAGCACCACGAACGACATCGCGACGACCGAGGCCAGCGCGAGCGCGGCGGCCCGCCGGGCCCGCGCCAGCACCGCGACCATCACCGCCACGACCGCCCCGAGAACCGCGTAGGGCGTGCCCGTGGACAGCAGGGTCCCGAAGCCGGTGAGCTCGGTCCCGGTCAGCCGGAAGACCGTCCAGACGACGCTGATCCCGGCCAGCAGCCAGGCGACCGCCCGCCGCTTGCGCCCGCGCGACCTCTCCGGAGCGCGGATCTCCCCGCCGACCTCGGCTCCCACCTGTGTGTCCACTCCGGAAACCCTAGCCAGCGGTGTGCCGAGGGGGTGTAAGTCAATTGTGAAGGTTGTGCGCAAGCAAGGAGCGGGCCCTGCGCGCGAGCCGCCGGGTGGCCATGTCGCTCGGCTCGGGGATGTCGTCGACGGGGAACCACTCGAGCGCCAGCGACTCCTCGCTGATCACCTTCTCGGCCCCGGGCGGCGCGACCGCGCCGAACTCCACGTCGAGATGCCAGCACTGCGGCGGATGACACCACACCTCGTGTCGGTCGAGCGCCAGCGGGCCGGGCAGCAGGGTGAGGCCGGGGATGCCCGACTCCTCGACCGCCTCGCGCAGCGCCACATCGGGCAGCGTCAGGTCGCCGGGCTCGCAGTGGCCGCCCATCGGCAACCACAGTTTCGCCTTCGGATGGTGGGTGAGCAGCACCTTCGCGCCGTCGTGGGACAACACCGCCGTCGTGGCGGTCAGATGCCCCGGTACGCACGAACGCCACATGCCGTCGTCGTGCTCGGCCAGATGGCGGAGGAACTCCAGGCGGAGCGCCTCCTCCTCGGGGGTCGGGCCGGTCCAGGCCGCGAGGAACGCCGCGGCTTCGTCGCGCAGGGTCACTTGTCTTCGTCGTCGTTTTCTTCGAGGAACTTGAGCAGGCCGAGGTCGAAGTCGTCCTTGCCGGCCACGAACGCCTCGGGGCTGTCGAGGTCGTCGGAGGTCGGCATGAGATCGGGGTGGCCCCACACCGCGTCGCGCTCGTCGACGCCGCGCGCGTCGCCCAGCGCCTTCCACAACGCCGCCGCCTCGCGCAGCCGCCGGGGCCGCAGCTCCAGGCCGACCAGCGTCGAGAAGGTGAGCTCGGCCGGTCCGCCGGAGGCCCGGCGGCGCCGGACCGTCTCGCCCAGCGCGCCCGCCGACGGCAGCTTGCCCGCCGCCGCGGCGTCGACGACCGTGGCGACCCAGCCCTCGACCAGCGCGAGCGTGGTCTCAAGACGGGCCAGGGCGGCCTTCTGCCGCTCGGTCTCGGCCGGCTTGAGCAGGTCGCCGCCCGAGAGGATCTCCTGCAGCCGCGACGGGTCGTTGATGTCGAGCCCCTGGAGCTTGTCCTGCAGGGCCGAGACGTCGACGGTGATGCCGCGGGCGTACTCCTCGATCGCCCCGAGCAGGTGTGACTTCAGCCACGGCACGTGCTGGAACAGCCGGTGGTGGGCCGCCTCGCGCAGCGCCAGGTAGAGGCGGATCTCCTCGGCGGGCAGTTCGAGCCCCTGGCTGAACGCCGCGATCCCGCCGGGCAGCAGCGCGGCGGTGTCGGACAGCGGCAGGCCGATGTCGCTGGTGCCGATGACCTCGCGGGCGAGGGTGCCGAGGGCCTGGCCGATCTGCTGGCCGACCATCATGCCGCCCATCTGCTTCAGCATGCCCATCAGCGGCCCCGCCATGGCCTGCGCCTCGGCCGGGAGCCCGGCGGCGCCGAGGCTGCCGCCCATGGTCTCGACCATCTTGGCGGCCACCGGGTCGCACAGCTGGCCCCAGATCGGCGCGGTCTTCTCGATCCACTCCGACCGGCTCCACGCCTGCGGGTTCGACACGCCGCTCGGCAACGACGTGGCTTCGTTGAGCCACAGGTCGGCCAGGTTCAGCGCGTCGACGACCTGGCGCCGCTCCCCTTCCATCACGCTGGGATCACCGCCGTCGGCGACCACCGCGTGGCGGGCGATGTTCTTCGCCATCTCCCAGTTCACCGGGCCGGAGCCGGGTGGGGCCGAGAGCATGTCGGCGAACTGGCGCATCGCCTGCGCCATCTGCTCGGGGTTGCCGAACATGGCGAACGGGTTCTCGTTAGGATCGTTTTCGCGACCTGGCAGGTCAGTCACCGCGCCACCTCGTGCAGGATGGAGGAGTCCACATCCGCCACGTTATCCGTCGTGGGGCGTGTCAGCGCAAAGTGAGGACCGCGTGCCAGTCTCGAAACGCCATCGTCCGCCCGTCGTCGCCGTCACCGGCGCGGCCTCGGGAGTAGGCAGGGCGTTCCTGTCGAAAGTCGCCTCGTCTGCGGATTTCCGCCGCGTGGTGGCGATCGACGCGCAACGCGGCGACGTCGCCGACGTGACCTGGCGGGTGCTCGACATCCGCGATCCGCTCTTGGCGAACCGGATCTCCGACGTCGACGTGCTGGTCCATCTGGCGGGCGACTTCTCGCTCGACGGCGACCCCGCCGAACGCCGGGCCTACAACCTGCGGGCCGCCCAGACCGTGCTGACCGCCTCGGCCGCCGCCCGGGTGCGCCGGGTGGTGCTGGTCACCAGCGCCATGGTGTACGGCGCCGACGCCGACAACCCGGTCCCGCTCCCCGAAGACGCCCCCGTGGCGGCCGAACCCGACACCGGGGTCGTGGGCGACCACCTCGAGATCGAGTCGCTGGTCCGCCGCTCGCTGCGGGCCCACCCCGGCCTGGATGTCGTGGTTTTGCGTCCGGCCGCCCTGGTCGGGCCCGAGGTCGACACCGTGGTCACCCGCCACTTCGAGGCCCCCCGCCTGCTGGTCGTCAAGGGCTGCACGCCCCGCTGGCAGTTCTGCCACGTCGACGACCTCGTCTCGGCCCTCGAACTGGCCGCGCTCGGCCACGTCAACGGCGTGGTCGCGGTGGGTTCCGAGGGCTGGCTGGAGATGGAGCAGGTCGAGGAGGTCTCCGGCGTCCGCCGCTTCGAGCTCCCGGCGGGCCTGACCTTCTCCACCGCCCAGCGCCTCCACCGCCTGGGCATCACCCCGGCCCCGGCCACCGACCTCCACTACGTCGTCTACCCCTGGGTGGTCGACTGCGCGACCCTGCGGGAGGCGGGCTGGAAGCCGGCCTGGACGAACGAGGCCGCCCTGCGCGAGCTGATGACCTACCGCGAGGGCAAGCACGCCGTCGTCGGCCGCCGCCTGTCCGGCAAGGACGCCACCCTGACCGCCGCCGGCGCCACCGTCGCCGTGATCGGCACGGCCGCGATCGTCCGCGCGGCCCGCCGGAAGAAGAAGATTTAGACTCGTCGGGTGGACGTCATCCGCCTCCTGGCCATCCGCGAGACCCCGCTCTCCGTCGACGAGGTGGTCGCCGCCGTCGGCGACCACGCGGCCGGGGGCACCACGCTCTTCATCGGCACCGTCCGCGACCTCGACGAGGGCCGCGACGTCGAGCTGCTGTCCTACTCGGCCCACCCCAGCGCCGAGGCCGAGCTCCGGCGGGTGGCCGAGAAGGTGGCCGCCGACTTCCCGGTGACCGCGCTGGCGGCCGTCCACCGCGTCGGCGACCTGGAGCTCGGCGACATCGCGGTGATCGTCGCGGTGGCCTGCCCCCACCGGGGCGAGGCGTTCGCCGCCTCGCGGCGGCTGATCGACGACCTCAAGCACGAGGTGCCGATCTGGAAGAACCAGCGCTTCGCCGACGGATCGGCCGAGTGGGTCGGCGCCTGTTAGCCGCTCCTTATCGGCGAGCCCTTAGAGTTCTGGCATGTCCCGACGTGCCCTCACCCTGCTCGTGGCGGGTTTCCTCACACTCGCGCTTGCTGTGGGCGGCGCGCTGCTCCCCGTCCCCTACGTCGTGCTGTCACCCGGCCCGACCGAGAACACGATCGGCGACGTGAAGGGCAAGCCGGTGATCACCGTCACCGGCCACCAGGTCTATCCGACGACCGGCATGCTGAGCATGGTCACCGTCGCCTACCAGGGCGGCCCCGGCAACCGCATCGGCCTGCTGACCGCGCTGCGCGGCTGGCTCGACGACACCATCGCGGTCGTGCCGGAAGAGACGATCTTCCCCAGGGAGCAGACCGTCGAAGAGGTCGAGGAGGAGAACAGCGCCGAGATGGCGACCTCCCAGGAGACCTCCACCGCCGCCGCCCTGCGCGAACTCAAGATCGCCTACCAGGACGTGGTCGAGGTCGCCAGCACCGACAAGGGCTCCCCGGCCGAGGGCAAGCTGCTGCCCGGCGACGTGATCACCACCGTCGACGGCGAGCCGGCCGCCGACATGGAGATCGTGGCCTCCCTGGTCCGCAAGCACACCCCCGGCCAGGACGTCACCTTCGGCGTCGACCGCAAGAACGTCAAACAGGACGTCACGGTCAAGACCGTGAAGGGCCCTAGCGGGCAGGCGATCGTCGGGGTCCGCATGGGGATGTCGTACAAGTTCCCCTTCACCGTGAACATCAGCGTCGGCGACGTCGGCGGCCCGAGCGCGGGCCTGATGTTCTCCCTGGGCATCTACGACAAGCTCACCCCCGGCCCGCTGACCGGCGGCAAGGCCATCGCCGGCACCGGCACGATGGACGGCGAGGGCAACGTCGGCGCCATCGGCGGCATCGAGCAGAAGATGGTCGGCGCGAAGAAGGCCGGCGCGACCGTCTTCCTGACGCCCTCGGCGAACTGCCCCGCCGCCGCCGCGGCCGTGCCCGACGGATTGCGCCTGGTCAAGGTCGACACCCTGAACGACGCCATCAAGGCGATCGACGCGATTCGCACCGGATCGGGATCCGTCCCGGCCTGCACTTCCTGAACACTTTCCTGAGAGCTTTCCGGAAGCGCAGCACTGCCGAACGCGGTGTAGGTTGCCAGGCACAGACCGTTTGTGCTTTTGACCAAAGGGGTTTGGCGTTGAGCTTCCGGAGCCCCGGAGCCGGTCGGGCGATGCGCGTGCCCCGCCGGCCCCGCCTGCTCATTCCCGTGGGAATCGCGATCGTCGCGGTCGTGATCGTCCTCTACATCTTCGCCGGTTTCTATACCGACTATCTCTGGTACGACTCGGTGCAATTCAGCTCGGTCTTCTCGACCATGCTGATCACCCAGATCCTGTTGTTCATCGTCGGCGCCGCCCTGATGGTCGGCATCGTCGGCGGCAACATGGCGCTGGCGTTCCGGGTGCGTCCCATGTTCGGCCCCGGCATGTTCGGCAACGCCCAGGGCGCCGACCGCTACCGCCTGGCCGTCGACCCGCACCGGAAGATCATCTTCCTGATCGGCATGGCGATCCTCGCCCTGTTCGCCGGGTCGTCGACGTCGGGCCAGTGGAAGACCTGGCTGCTGTTCCAGAACGCCACGCCGTTCGGCAAGGTCGACGCCGAGTTCGGCATGGACCTGTCGTTCTTCACGTTCACCTATCCGTTCCTGCGGATGGTGCTGAACTTCCTGTTCATCGCGGTCGTCCTGTCGGCGATCGCGGCGGCGCTGGTCCACTACCTCTACGGCGGCTTCCGCATCCAGACCCCGGGCGGCGTGCACGCCTCCCGCGGCGCGCGGGCCCACCTGTCGGTGCTGCTGGGCGTGTTCGTGCTGCTGAAGGCCGTGGCCTACTGGCTCGACCGGTTCGGCCTGGTCTTCTCCGACCGGGGCAAGGTCTACGGCGCCTCGTTCACCGACGTCAACGCGGTGCTCCCGGCCAAGACCATCCTCGCGTTCATCGCGCTGATCTGCGCCGCGTTGTTCTTCGCGGGGGTCGTGCGGGCCGGCGGCATGCTGCCGGGCGTCGCGCTCGGCCTGCTCGTGCTGTCGGCGGTCCTGATCGGCGGCGTCTACCCGGCGCTCGTCGAGCAGTTCCAGGTCAAGCCGAACCAGCAGGCCAAGGAGCGCGACTACATCGACCGCAACATCAAGGCGACGAGAGCCGCCTACGGGGTCGACAACGCGACGGTCACCCAATACGGCGCCGAGACCGAGGCCAAGCCCGAGGTGCTCCAGGCCGAGTCGTCGGCGATCCCGGGCCTGCGCCTGCTCGACCCGACCGTGCTCAGCCCGACCTACCAGCAGCTGCAGCAGATCCGCGGCTACTACCAGTTCCCCGAGCAACTCGACATCGACCGCTACAAGAACCCGGCCACCGGCAAGGTTCAGGACACGGTCGTGGCGGTCCGCGAGATGGGCGCCCCGCCCGCCGCGCAGAGCAACTGGATCAACGACCACCTCGTCTACACCCACGGCTTCGGCTTCGTCGCCGCTCCGGGCAGCGCGGTCGACGGCAGCGGCGTGCCCAGCTTCAACGAGAAGGACATCCCGCCCACCCAGGCCCTCGGCAAGTACGAGCCCCGGATCTACTTCGGCGAGAACTCGCCCGAATACTCGATCGTCGGCGGCCCGCAGGGCAGCAACCCGGTCGAGCTCGACTACCCCGAGCAGAGCACCAGCGGCCAGAAGAACAACACCTACGCCGGCACCGGCGGCGTCCCGGTCGGCGGGATCTTCACCCGGTTCCTCTACGCCCTCAAGTACGGCGAGACGAACCTGCTGCTGAACTCCAGCATCAACGCCGACTCGAAGATCATGTACATCCGCAAGCCGATCGAGCGCATCCAGGCGGTCGCCCCGTTCCTGACGCTCGACCGCGACCCCTACCCGGCCATCGTCGACGGCCGGATCAAGTGGATCGTGGACGCGTACACGACCTCCGACGCCTACCCCTACTCCGAGCCCCACAGCCTGGAGAGCCTCACGACCGACGTGACCTCCTCGCTCCAGCCCGGCGTGCCGCAGGTGCCGCGCGACAACATCAACTACATCCGCAACTCGGTGAAGGCCACCGTCGACGCCTACGACGGCACGGTGACCCTTTACGCGTGGGACGACACCGACCCGGTGCTGAAGACCTGGCAGAAGGCGTTCGGCACCATCGTCAAGCCGGCGTCGGACATCTCGCCGGAGCTCCGTGAGCACCTGCGCTACCCGGCCGACCTGTTCAAGGCCCAGCGCGAGATCCTCACGCAGTACCACGTCACCGACCCCGACTCGTTCTTCGGCGGCCAGGACTTCTGGAAGGTCCCGGAGGACCCGGCGACCAAGAAGAGCAAGCAGCCGCCCTACTACGTGACCATGAAGATGCCGGGCGTCGCCCAGGAGAAGTTCTCCCTGACGACCACGTTCGTCCCGAACAACCGGCAGAACATGGCCGCGTTCATGGCGGTCGACGCCACGGCCGACGCGAAGAACGCCAAGCTGGAGATCCTCCAGCTGCCGAGCACGACGACGATCCAGGGTCCGCCCCAGGCGCAGAACACGTTCCTGACCGACCCGACCGTCTCCGCGCAGCTCAACATCCTGAGAGGCAGCGGCGGCGCGACCGACGTCATCTTCGGCAACCTGCTGACCCTCCCGTTCGGCGGCGGCCTGCTCTACGTGGAGCCGGTCTACATCCAGCCGAAGGACGAGGCGGCCGGGCGCTTCCCGACCCTGCAGAAGGTGCTGGTCCTCTACGGCCAGCGCGTCGGCTTCGGCGACGACCTGGAGACGGCGCTGAAGCAGGTCTTCGGCGAGGCGGGCACCGCCCAACCGGCCGAGCAGAACGAGGAACAGACCCAGCCGACCCAGAACGAGCAAGCCGAGACGCCGGCCCAGCAGGCGTCGGTCACCACGGCCCTCGGCAAGGCGCAGAAGGCCTACGACGACGCCCAGGCGGCCCTGTCGGCCAACCCGCCCAACTGGCAGGCCTACGGCACCGCCCAGGCGGCTCTGAAGGCCGCGCTCGACGAGCTGGCCGCCGCCCAGAAGGCGGCGGCGGACCCGGCCCCGTCGGCGAGCCCGTCACCGACCCCGGCGGCGTCCGGATCGGCGACCCCGACACCCACGCCAACTGGGTCGACACCACCGCAAGCGCCCTGATCCGAGCATTCGATTTGCTGCATCGCCCCGCGCCGGATAGTCTTCAGACACACCGACGCGGGGTGGAGCAGCTCGGTAGCTCGCTGGGCTCATAACCCAGAGGTCGCAGGTTCAAATCCTGTCCCCGCTACTGTTGAAAGGCCCGGAGATCACTCTCCGGGCCTTTTGATTTGCGCTCCACGATTTTCATGGATAGTGTTCTTACATACCGACGCGGGGTGGAGCAGCTCGGTAGCTCGCTGGGCTCATAACCCAGAGGTCGCAGGTTCAAATCCTGTCCCCGCTACAAAGAAAGTGGCCCGGTTCCAGTTCTGGAACCGGGCCACTTTGTTTTCTCGTGTACGAGACGGCGATTCCCGGGCTGAATGCGGCGATGCCGAATTCGGCTGGTCGAATCGGGAATTCGCGATATTTCCGTGAAGCCTGAGCCGGCGTCACGGTGGGGGAGCACGGGCGTGACGTTCGCCACGTCGAGCGGCGATCGCAGAGCGGCGGTCGGGTTGCCCGGGATGGCTCGTTGCGATGCGGGCCGGGAGCGGCCGGTTGGCGCTGGGTGGCCGCCTTGCCGGGGGCGGCGGGGAGTGTGGGGTGGGCGGGAGCCGTAACGGAAGAAAGAGCTTCTGCTACGGCGGACCGTGTGCATGGCTGTGGGGCCTGATTCCGACCCCCGGAATCAGGCCCCGTCCCCCTTGGTGGTGCTTGGGTGGCCCGGTTCCGATGGGGTCGGAACCGGGCCCGGCCCTGCCCCGGTGTGGGTGTGGGGTGCGGGCCATCGGCGGAGGGCGGTCGCGGGGGTGGCAGCCCCGGTGCGGTCGCCTTCCGCGTTATGCCGCGGTGGCTTCGAGCTCTACGGCTGTGGTCAGTGCGGCAGGCTGCGGTGCACGCTCACGCAACGGCGGAGCCGGCTGCTCGCCGGGCCCATGCGGCGCGGTTCGCGGACCGGCTGGTCGAGCGCGGCCACCAGTGCCTGGGCGGTCTTGGCGTCGGCCAGGACCCGGGCGGCCTCCTCGCCCACGGGCAGCTGGCCGTTCTTGGCCAGCTCGTGCTCGAGGAAGGTCAGCGGCTCGGCGTCGCCCGCCGCGTCGGCGGCGATCGTCGCGCGGCTGGCCGTCAGGAGGGCGAGGTAGTAGTTGCGCAGGGACGCCTCTCGCAAGCGTGCCTGCTCCAGGTCGTCGAGCAGCTCCCGGGCGATCCGGAGAAGATCGCCGGCGTGCCCGGCCTCGGCCGTGATGTGGGCGCGGATGTCGTCGAACTCCGACCGCTGCGTCATGATGGCCACCTCCACGGCGGGGGTCCAGACGCCGGGTTGGCGCCGGGTGACTCCCGCATCTCATTCGTATCCCGCCCTGATTGCGGTCGGCTTGACATCGGCTTGCCCTCACCGAGGTCATGCGACCGCGCTCGAACCGGGTGCTACTTAGATGCGCGAGTGACCAGGTTGGTTGTCAGGCCGCGGCAGTCGTTTGTGGCGTGAGTGGTCGGGGGAACTGTTAGTCTTCTCGTGTCGGCCTGGTCCGGCGAAACCCCATCCACTCGCCTCACGGCGGATCTGGCATGGGTTGCTTCATCCCCTGAACTCCATGTTCACGCGGCTGGTTCGCCTTCCGCACGGAACGCTGGTAAGTTAGAGGGGTTGCTCTCAAACGGGAGCAGCCGAATTCCTCTCGGGTTCGGATCCAGAAGTCAAATCGCTCGGTTTGACACTGACTGGGACCACTGAGAAGATAAAGGCACAGAGCAAGACAAAAAGCAAGTCCGTTTCTTGAGAACTCAACAGTGTGCTAAAAGCCAGTGCATGATGCACAACCCCGTCTATTAGACGGATTCCTTTGGTTGACATTATGTCAGCCGGGAAAATTCTCTGAAGACATCTTTTGGAGAGTTTGATCCTGGCTCAGGACGAACGCTGGCGGCGTGCTTAACACATGCAAGTCGAGCGGAAAGGCCCTTCGGGGTACTCGAGCGGCGAACGGGTGAGTAACACGTGAGTAACCTGCCCCTGACTCTGGGATAAGCCTGGGAAACTGGGTCTAATACCGGATGTGACGTCTTCCGGCATCGGATGGACGTGGAAAGTTTTTTCGGTCAGGGATGGACTCGCGGCCTATCAGCTTGTTGGTGGGGTAGTGGCCTACCAAGGCGACGACGGGTAGCCGGCCTGAGAGGGCGACCGGCCACACTGGGACTGAGACACGGCCCAGACTCCTACGGGAGGCAGCAGTGGGGAATATTGCGCAATGGGCGAAAGCCTGACGCAG
>NZ_BBXF01000012.1 GCF_001570585.1 Herbidospora daliensis
GTTCACGCCGTGCTCGGAGGCGAGCTTGCGGACCAGGGGGGTGACGTAGGGCGTGTCACCCGAAGGAGCCGGGGCGGCCGGAGCCTGCGGAGCGGCCGGGGCCGGCTGGTAGTTCTGCGGCGCGGCCGGGGGAGCGGGCTGCGGGATCGAGGAGATCGGCGTCGGCTGCGGAGCGGGCGCGGGCGGCTGCGGGGCCGGCTGGGGCGCGGGCTGCGGGGCGGCGGCCTGGACCGGCTCGGGCTCGGGCTCCGGCTCGGGCTCCGGTTCCGGCTGGGGGGCCGCGGCGGGCGGCTCCTCCTGCGCGGCCGGCGCGCCGCCGTTGGCGGCGTTGGAGTCGATGACGGCGAGCTCGGCGCCGACCTCGACGGTCTCGTCCTCGGAGACCAGGATCTTCGTCAGGTACCCGGCCGAGGGCGAGGGGATCTCGGTGTCGACCTTGTCGGTCGACACCTCAAGCAGCGGCTCGTCGGCCTCGACGTGGTCGCCCTCCGACTTCAACCAGCGGGTGACGGTGCCCTCGGTCACGCTCTCGCCGAGCTGGGGCATGGTTACGGAGACAGGCATGGTGAGTCTTCGTCTTCCTTAGAGGGCAGTTAGTTGTGGACGTGGAGGGGTTTGCCGGCCAGGGCCAGCATGGCCTCGCCGAGGGCCTCGGACTGCGTCGGGTGAGGGTGGATGAGCTGGGCCACGTCGGTCGCCGTGGCCTCCCAGTTGTAGATCAGCTGGGCCTCGGCGATGAGCTCGCCGACCCGCGCGCCGACCATGTGCACGCCCAGCACGCGCCCGTCGCGCTCGGCGACGACCTTGACTTCGCCCTGGGTCTGCAGGATCTTGCTGCGGCCGTTGCCCGCGAGGTTGTAGCTCAGCTCGACCACGTCGTGGCCGCGCTCGCGCGCGGTCGCGGTGCTGATGCCGACCGAGGCCACCTCGGGCTCCGAGTAGGTGATGCGCGGCACGCCGTCGTAGTCGATCGGCACGACCGGCAGGCCCGCGATGTGCTCGGCGACCAGGATGCCCTCGGCGAAGCCGACGTGGGCCAGCTGCAGCGTGGGGATGAGGTCGCCCACGGCGTAGACGCCCGGGACGCTGGTCTGGCAGAACTCGTTGACCAGGACGTAGCCCCGGTCCATCGAGATCCCCTGCTCCTCGTAGCCGAGACCGGAGGAGACCGGGCCGCGCCCGACCGCCACCAGCATGAGCTCGGCGTCGAGGGTCTTGCCGCCCTCCAGGGAGACGACGACCCCGGTGTCGGTGGTCTTGACGCTCTCGAAGCGCTGACCGAGTTCGTACTTGATGCCGCGCCGGCGGAAGGCCCGCTCCAGCAGCTTGGAGTTGGACTCGTCTTCAAGCGGGAGCAGGTGGGGAAGCGCCTCGACGATGGTCACCTCGGCGCCGAAGGAGCGCCACACGCTGGCGAACTCGACGCCGATGACGCCGCCGCCCAGGATGATCACCGACGACGGCACCCGGTCGAGGACCAGGGCGTGGTCGCTGGTGATGACCCGCTGGCCGTCGATGTCGAGGCCCGGCAGCGACTTGGGCACCGAGCCGGTGCCGAGCACCACGTTGCGCCCGGTGTAGACCTCGCCGTTGACGGTGACCTGGTTGGGACCGGTGAGCCGGCCCTCGCCCTCGACCACGGTGATCTTCTTGCTCTTGATGAGGCCCTGCAGGCCCTTCCAGAGCCCGCTGATCACCTTGTCCTTGTAGGCGAGCACGCCCGGCACGTCGATCCCGTCGAACCGGGTCTTGACGCCGAACGACTCGCCCTCGCGCGCCTGGTCGGCCAGCTCGGCGGCGTGCAGCAGCGCCTTGGTGGGGATGCAGCCCTGATGGAGGCAGGTGCCGCCCACCTTGGCCTTCTCGATGAGAACGACGCTCTTGCCGAGCTCGGCCGCCCGCAGGGCGCAGGCGTAGCCGCCGCTACCGCCGCCTAGGACAACGATGTCGAAGGGGCCGCTGCCTTCAGCCACTGGAAAGCTCCCTAATGAATACTGCCGTGGTACGGCATCTTTTCACTTGTCTTGGATGATCGTGCGCTCAGCCCGCATAGCGCTCGGCGATGGCGACGAGCGTGCGGGTGATGGCTCCGGTGCCGCCCTTGGGGGTGTAACCGTAGGGCTCGCCCTTGTTGAAGGCCGGTCCCGCCATGTCGATGTGGGCCCAGTCAACCCCGTCGGGGACGAACTCGCGCAGGAACACGCCCGCCGCCAGCATGCCGCCCCACCGCTCGGGGTGGAGGTTGGCGATGTCGGCCACCTGCGAGTCGAGCCCCTTGCGCAGCTCGCCGGGCAGGGGCATGCCCCACACGCTCTCGCCCTGCGCCCCGGCCATCTCGACCACGGCGCCGCGCAGGTCGTCGTCGTTGGTCATGACCCCGGCGGTACGCCACCCGAGGGCGACGATCTGCGCGCCGGTCAGCGTGGCGACGTCGACGATCAGGTCGGGCGAGTCCTCGGCGGCGCGGGCGATGCCGTCGATGAGCACGAGGCGTCCCTCCGCGTCGGTGTCGAGGACCTCGACGGTCTTGCCGCTGTAGGTGTGCAGCACGTCGGAGGGCCGCTGGGCGGTGCCCGAGGGCATGTTCTCGGCCAGGCACAGGTAGCCGACGGCGTTGACGTGGAGCCCGAGGCGGGAGACCGCCAGCAGGGCTCCGAGCACGGCGGCCGCGCCGCCCATGTCGGACTTCATCCAGTCCATCGACGCGGACGGCTTGAGTGACAACCCGCCGGAGTCGAACGTGATTCCCTTGCCGACGAACGCGAGCGTCTTGGCGGCCTGCGGGTGGGAGTAGGCGACCCGGACCAGCCGCGGCGGCCGGGACGAGCCCTGGCCCACGCCGACGATGCCGCCGTAGCCGTTCTCCTTCAGGGCGATCTCGTCGAGCACCTCGACGGTCAGCCCGTTCTTGCCGCCGATCTCCTCGGCGATCTCGGCGAACCGGGCCGGCCACAGGTCGGACGGCGGGGTGTTCACCAGGTCGCGGACCAGCGTGACCGAGTCGGCCAGCGTGGCGGCGCGTCGGACCGCGCTCTCGGCCTCGGGGGCGGAGGTGACCAGCTCCACCTCGGCCAGCGGCGCCTTCTGCTGGCCGTTGGTCTGGTAGCGGCTGAAGACGTAGGCCCCCAGGAGGCTGCCGATCGCCACCGCCTCGACCTCTTCGGCCGTGGTGGCGGGCAGCGCGACGGCGGCCGACGCGGTGCCGGCCAGCGCGCGCGCGGCCGAGCCGGCGGCCCGGCGGAGGGTCTCCAGTTCCAGGGACCCGCCGTCGGCGGGCGGGGCGCCGAGCCCCACCGCCACGACGAGCGGCGCCGGTATCGCGCCGAACGTGGGGAACTTGGCGATCTCCTCGGGCTTGCCCGCGAAACCCATCGCGGTCAGCGTGGCGGCGAGCCGTCCGCCCAGGGCCTGGTCGACCCCGGCGGCCCCGGCCGCGGCCTGTGGGCCCTGCGGGGTGGCGTGGATGCCGATAACGAGGGCATCGGTCTCTATGGAGACCGTGTCAGATGCATTGACGCGCACTGTGGTCACGTGAGCCGATGCTAGCTGTGCTTTCTCCGTACTCATAAACTCGGGTTCGTCCTACCAATAGGTTGGGGGATGTTTACGGGCCGGTGAACGTCACCGCACTGGCGAGCAAGCACGCCGCGGTCGCGACCTCGACGAGCGCTCCGAGCACATCCCCCGTGATCCCCCCGAGCCGCCTGACGGCGGTGGCGAGGATGACCCAGGCGACGGCCAGCCCGATTGGCACCGCGCTGACCAGCACTGGAACGTCGCGAAACGCGATCATAGCGACGATCACCAAGGTGCCAGTAGACGCCAACGCCGCCGGCACCCGCACTGTTCCCGCGACGAGGCTGCCCAGCCCCTCCTCTCGCGCTGCCCGGAATCGGGGCGTGCACGCCCATGTGACGGCCAGCCTTCCGGTCGCGACGGCCACGGGCAGCGCCCACAGAACATGGGGCCCCACCTGACCCAGCGCGCTGACCTGGAGCCCCACGCAGAAGATCAGCGTGACCACCCCGAAGGGCCCGATGTCCGACCGCTTCATGATCGCCAGCGCCTCGGACGCGCCCTTGCGGCTGCCCAGCCCGTCGGCCAGGTCGGCGAGCCCGTCGAGGTGCAGGCCCCGCGTCAATACCGCGAGGGTCCCGATGGCGAGCAGCGCCGACGTCGTACGCCCCAGCCCCAGCCACCAGGCCCCCTGGAAGACCAGCGCCGCGACCACCCCGAGCAGCACCCCGACGAGCGGCGCCAGCACCATCGCCCGCCCGGCGACCCGCGCGTCGACCGGCGCGTGCCGGGGCACCGGCAGCACGCTCAGCAGCGAGACGGCCAGCCACCAGGCGCTCGCCCAGCTCCGGAGGATCACGGCAACGGGGTGACGCGCCCCGCGACGACCAGGGCCGCCTCCTCCGACTCGTCGGCCAGGCGCCGGTTCAGCTCGCCCAGGGCGTCGCGGAAGATCCGCCCCGAGGCGTGGTCGGGAATCACGCCGAGCCCCACCTCGTCGCTGACCATCACCACCCGGGCCCGGGTGCCCCGCCAGGCCGCGACCAGCCCGTCGCAGGCGCCCCGGATCCGCCCCGGGTCCTCCCAGGCGGCGAGGTCGTCGAACACGCCCGCCAGCCAGGTGCCCAGCCCGTCGATCAGCACCGCGCCGGTCTCGCCCGCCAGCACGTCCTCCAGGTCGCGCGTCTCCCGGGTCCGCCAGTGGGCCGGACGTCGGTCCCGATGGGCGGCGATCCGGTTCGTCCATTCCTCATCGCCGTGGACGTCGCCGGTGGCGACGTAGAGCACATCGGCCTCCCCGGCGAGCCGCATCTCCGCCTCCTCCGACTTCCCGGAGCGGGTGCCCCCCAGCACGATCGTGCGATGGGGGCGGGCGAAGTCGTGGCCCACGCGCTCGGACGTCTCCAGCACCGCCCCGTCGGGCACCTGCGTCGCCCCCCAGTAGCCCAGCCGCCGCTCGAACTCGGCCTCCGACCTGACCCGGTGGTCGACCCCCACGGCCACCACCCGCGTCGCCCGGTTCACCAGCCCCCGCGCCCGCAGCGCCCCCAGCCGGAAGGGATCGTCGAGCAGATCGATCAGCACCAGATCGAACGCCGGCCCAGGCCCGCTCCCGCCGCCCCCGTTGGCGAACAGCAGACTGCCTCCATCGGGCCCGACGACGACATCACCGTCATCGGTCCGGGCCAGCTCGTAGCCGTCGAGCGGAGCGTGGTCGTCGACGACCACCGAGAGCGGCCGCCGCTCCCGCCGCACCGACCGACACGAGGCACACCCATCGGAGGGCCACCCCTCGGGCCCTCCAGTCCCGCTCAACTCGACCTTCAACCCGTATCCCCTTCATCCGCCGAACCCCATGAATCCGCCTGGAAACCTCCGGGCCGTCGCGCGATCCGTACCGGAAACGGGACCGCCGCCCGAAACCCTAAAGGGCCGGGCGGCGGTCGCCGTGCGCGGGTGCGGCGCTGGGGGAACAGGTTTCAGCTCGATCGGCGGCGCAGCAGGAAGAAGACGCCGACGCCCGCCGCGACTGCGACGACGCCCCCCGCGATGAGCAGCACCGGAGCGCCGCCCTCTTCCGACGGGGCGGCAGCGGCGCCGGCGGCCTGGCTGATCGGGAGTTCCTTGCCCGTCGTGGTGTTCTTGGCCGGGTAGCCGCTGACGGCCAGGACGTTGCCGGTGTCGTCGACCCTCGGACGGGTCGTCTCCGACGACAGCAGTTGCAGGGACGTCGCCGCCGACGGGGCCACGACGCAGGTGACGGTGCTCTGGGGCGGGGTGTCGCCGGGGTAGGCGTCGACCTCGCCGTCGCCGAAGTCGACCGCCAGGACGACGCGCTTCTGTCCCGATCCCGCGGCCTGTGCGCCGCAGACGTCGTCGAAGGCGGGGACCTCGCGGGGCGAGTCGGTGCCGGCGCCGTCGGGGGCGACGCCGAAGCGCCAGCCGATGACCGAACCGTCGGCCGGCACCGCGCCGGCCTCCGGCGCGAGCCAGGCGAGGCCGTCGCTCTGCCAGAAGGTCCACTGGCGCGGGGTGTCGGGGCCAGGCTGGGGCGCGAACGCCGAGAGCGCGGCCACGACCAGCGCGCCGAGTAGGACGCGGATCAGTGTTTTGCGAGGGTGTGAGGGCAGCATGGAATGGCCTCCGTGCTCGGGTGATGAGGCTCGGGGAGATAGGGTTCCCAGGCACCCTTCGGATTTCCCCTTGAGGGAACGACCGGCCGCGAACAGGAGCATAGGCATGACATGGCGCTGGCGTTATGAAAACGCTAATGGTGGTGAGGTATCCGCCGCCGATTTGTCGCGCGAGGTATTTCCCAGTCAGGCCGACGCGGAGTCGTGGCTCGGCGAAAGCTGGCGTGACCTGCTGGAATCCGGAGTCGAACAGGTGACGCTACTCGACGGCGACCGGGTTGAATACCAGGGAATGTCATTGCGTCCACAGGAATGAAAAAGGCCCGCCGATGACGGCGGGCCTTTTGTTTTCAGGGGCGTTTCTTGGGGGCGTTGGTACTCGTGAGGGAGGGGTCGCTCACCACGACCGGGCCGAGGATGTCGTCGACCTTCTTCATGACGTCGGCGTCGAGCTTGACCCCGGCCGCCTTGACGTTGTCGCGCACCTGCTCGGGCCGCGAGGCGCCGATGATCGCCGACGAGACGTTGGCGTTCTGCAGCACCCACGCCACCGCGAACTGGGCCATCGAGAGGCCGAGGTCGGCGGCGACCGGCTTGAGCTCCTGGACGCGGGTCAGCAGGTCGTCGTCCATCATGCGCTGGATGAAGTTGCCGCCGCTGGGGTCGAGGGCCCGCGAGCCCTCGGGCGGCGGCTGGCCGGGCAGGTACTTGCCGGTCAGCACGCCCTGGGCGATCGGCGAGAACACGATCTGGCCGATGCCCTCCTTCTCCGACAGCGGCACGACCTCGCCCTCGATGACCCGCCACAACGCGGAGTACTGCGGCTGGTTGGAGACGATGCGGTCGAAGCCCATCTCGTCGGCCAGCTTCAGCGCGGCCGCGATCTGGTCGGCGGTCCACTCGCTGACGCCGATGTAGAGGGCCTTGCCCTGGCGCACGATGTCGTCGAAGGCCCGCAGCGTCTCCTCGAGCGGGGTCTCCACGTCGTAGCGGTGGGCCTGGTAGAGGTCGACGTAGTCGGTCTGCAAGCGGCGCAGGGAGCCGTTGATCGACTCCATGATGTGCTTACGCGACAGGCCCCGGTCGTTGCGGCCCTGCCCGGTCGGCCAGTAGACCTTCGTGAAGATCTCCAGCGACTCCCGGCGCACGCCCTGGAGGGCGCGGCCCAGCACCTCCTCCGCGCGGGTGCCCGCGTAGACGTCGGCGGTGTCGAAGGTGGTGATGCCCTCGTCGAGGGCGGCCTTCACGCAAGCGCGGGCGGCCTCCTCTTCGACCTGGGAGCCGTGGGTGATCCAGTTGCCATAGCTGATCTCGCTGATGACGAGGCCACTTCGGCCCAAATGGCGGAATTCCATGGGCCAACTCTAGACAACCAGAACGAAGTTCTATTTCTTGGGGGAGCTGTCGGGAACCGGTGCGCCACCAGGCCGAACGGTCGGCTTCGGGAAGCGCAGCCGCCGGATCTGCGACGACCGCATGGCCGCGTAGAAGCCCACGCCCTTCAGGTCTTCGCCGGGGAAACGCTCGGCCGCGAGCTTCTTCACCCTGCCCGCGACGTAGAAGGAGCTGCCGACCACGAGCACCAGGACGACGGGCAGCGACATCGTGTAGACGGTCAGCACCCACTTCCTGATCTCGATCGGGAAGGGGATCATCGACAGCAGCATGATGACCAGCACGGCCGGCAGGAAGTACTGCCCCGGGAGCCGCCGCGCGTCGACGAAGTCGCGGGCGAACTTCCTGATCGGGCCGCGGTCACGAGCCGGGAGATACCGGTCTTCACCGCGCATCATGCCCTCACGGGCCTTGTCGCGGAGCAACCGGTCACGCTCGCGGGCCTGGCGATAGGCCTCTTTGCGGTTCTTCGGCGCGGTGACAGGTGACCGCCGGCGCCCCTGGGCCTCCGCGCGCTTCGGCGTCGGACGGCCCTTCGCCGGGGTCGTCACAGGCTTAGGATCAACATCAGGGACGGGGGTAGCGTCCGTGGTGGTCTGGGTACGACGTCGGAACACGTTGTCCAGCGTACCGGGAGTGCAACTTAGTGACGCCCCCGTGCGTTATGCGTAGGGTGAACCCAGGCGGCCTTGGCCGCCTTTGCGGGGCTTGAAACGGCTGGGGTTACCCACGCACAACCTAAGAAGGGGACGGCCGACGCGCATGAGCGTGATGAAGAGACTTTCCATGATCTTCAGGTCCAAGGCCAACAAGGCCCTGGACAAAATGGAGGATCCGCGGGAGACCCTGGACTACTCATATCAGCGCCAGCTCGAGTTGCTCCAGAAGGTACGGCGCGGCGTGGCCGATGTGGCGACCAGCCGCAAGCGGGTCGAATTGCAGATCAACCAGGCCGAGGCTGAGGCCGCCAAGCGTGAATCGCAGGCGAAGAGCGCCCTGGCCGCCGGTCGCGAAGACCTCGCCCGCGACGCCCTTTCGCGCCGCACCGCCATTCAGGCCCAGGTGGCCGACCTGCGCATCCAGTACAACAACCTGCAGGGCGAAGAGGAGAAGCTGACCCTCGCGAGCCAGCGCCTCCAGTCCAAGGTCGACGCCTTCCGCACCCGGAAGGAGACCATCAAGGCCACCTACACCGCGGCCGAGGCGCAGACCCGGATCAACGAGGCCTTCTCCGGCATCTCCGAGGAGATGGGCGACGTCGGCCTGGCGATCCAGCGGGCCGAGGACAAGACGGCCCAGATGCAGGCCCGCGCGGGCGCCATCGACGAACTGCTGGCCAGCGGCGCGCTCGACGACTACACCGGTCAGCGCGACGACATCCAGTCGGAGCTCGACCGCATGGGCGCCGGGGGCGACGTGGAGCTGGAGCTGGCCCGCATGAAGGCCGAGCTGGGCCAGGGCCCGGCGCCGAAGAGCGCCATCGAGCAGGGGCAGCCCGCGGCGCAGCCGCAGCCCCAGCACACCCAGCAATACCGTCAGCCGGGGGAGGCACAGTAGTGATCGTGCGAATCATGGGGGAGGGGCAGGTCCAGATCGCCGACGGCGATCTCGGCGTGCTCAACGACCTCGACACCGAACTCGAGTCGGCCATCGAGGCCGACGACGAGACCACGTTCCGATCCGCGCTGCACGCGCTCCTCGACAAGGTTCGCCATGTCGGGAAGCCCCTCGCGGACGATGCCCTTGAACCGTCTGAGCTGATTCTGCCCCCCGCGGACGCCTCGATCGACGAGGTCCGGGAGATGCTGGGCGACCAGGGGCTCATCCCGGGTTAGCGCCGTGTCCCGGTTCAAGCCCGACTCTGGGCTGACCCGCCGCATGGTCCTGACCATGTTCCTGCTCGGCCTGCTCTACGTCGTGTTCGTGGCGGTGCTCATCGCCGTCGGGGCGCGGGCGGTCGTCGTCCTGGTCATCGCCGCGGGCTTCCTGCTGGTGCAGTACTTCTTCTCCGACAAGATCGCGTTGTACGCGATGGGCGGCAGAGAGGTCTCGCCACAGGAGGCCCCCGAGCTCCACGCCGTGATCGACCGCCTGAGCGCCCTGGCCGACATGCCCAAACCTCGCGTGGCCGTCGCCGACAGCGACGTGCCCAACGCGTTCGCCACCGGGCGCAACCAGAAGAACTCCGTCGTCTGCGTGACGACCGGCCTGCTCCGGCGGCTCGATCCGCCCGAGCTCGAAGGCGTCCTGGCCCACGAGATGTCCCATGTGGCCCACCGCGACGTCGCGGTCATGACGATCGCCTCGTTCCTCGGCGTGGTGGCCGGGCTGATGACCCGGTTCGCCCTGTACGCCGGCCTCGGCCGCAACCGCGACAACCAGGGCGGCCTGCCGATCGGCCTGATCATCGTGCTGGTCTCCACGATCGTCTACTGCGTCAGCTTCGTGCTGACCAGAATGCTCTCGCGCTACCGCGAACTGGCCGCCGACCGGGCCGGGGCCTATCTCACCCAGCGCCCGTCCGCGCTGGCCAGCGCCCTGACCAAGGTGTCGGGCGAGATCGCCCGCATCCCGACGCGCGACCTGCGCGAGGCGCAGTCGTTTAACGCGTTCTACTTCGCGCCCGCGCTGAACCGGGCGAGCGTGGCGAGCCTGTTCGCCACCCACCCGCCGCTGGAGAAGCGGCTCGAACAGCTCGCCCGGATCTCCGGCGAACTCGGCAGGGAGGCCTGATGGGCTGGTTCGACGCGCTGCTCGGCCGGTCGAAGCAGGCCAGGCCCGATCTCGACGCGCTGTTCGCGCTGCCGTCGGCCGCGGTGACGCTGCAGGTCGCGACCGCGTTCGGGCCCGCCGGGGTGGGCTCGGTCTGCTTCCGCGCCGCCGAGGGGGCCGCGTTCGCGCGGCTCCAGGACGACGTGCGGGCGCTCGTCGGCAGCCCGGAGATCACCCAGGACGACTACGGCTTCACCTGGCTGACCGTGCGCGACGACGACGTGTCGTCTTTGGTGACCAACCTCCACGGGGCCAACTCCAGCCTGGAGGGCGCCGGGTTCGGCTCGGCCCTGCTGTGTACGACCGTCGTCTTCGCCGACCCCGCCGGGAGACGGCTCGCCCTGGTATATCTCTACAAGCAGGGCACGTTCTACCCGTTCGCCCCACTGCCGGGCCAGCGGCGCGACAACGCCCTGGAACTGCAGGCGCGCGGCACGCTCGCGGGCGACCTGCCCATCGAGGCCGACCTGTCCCGCTGGTTCGCGGTGTGGGGGGCGCCCGGACTGTAGGGGAGCCAGTGGAGCAACGGGAGTACGCCGACGCGGTCGCCGCGCAGATCACCCGCATGGCCGACGCCGTCAGAGGTCACGACCTGTCCAGGCCGGTGCCGACCTGCCCCGGCTGGACCCTGCGCGACCTGGTCGAGCACACCGGGAGCACCCACCGCAGGGCCGCGATCGTGGCCGGGGAGGCCCGCCAGGAGCGGCTCGACCGGGCGTCGGTCGACCTGGGGCTGCCCGCCGGCGACGGCGGCTACGCCGACTGGTTCGCGGCCGGCGCCGAACCTCTGAAGGCGGCCCTGCTGGCCCACGACCCCTCGACGGTCGTCTGGACGTGGGCCGGCCCCCGCCCCGTGCTCTGGTGGGCCCGCCGCCAGCTCTGCGAGAACGCCGTCCACGGCGCCGACGCGGCCATCGCCCTGGGCCACACCCCGCAGATCGACGAGGCCGTGGCCGCCGACGGGGTGAGCGAGCTGCTCGACAACCTCCCCCACGCCGACTGGAAGCCGCGCGACCTGACCGGCGACGGCGAGCGGTTGTCGTGGCAGTCCGACACCGGGGCGGGCTTCCTGGTCACCCTCTACCCCGACGGCTTCACCTACGAGCCGTCGGCCATGCCCGGCGAGGTCACCGTCCGCACCTCGACGGCGGCCGACATCCTGCTGCTGATGTGGGGGCGGCGCGGCTACGGCGACTACTCCGTCGAGGGCGACTCCGCCCTGCTCAAGCGGTGGGCCGACAACTCCACGATGTGACCCAGGATGTGACCAAGGACGCGTGGCGCGACGCCCGCGCGGGCCGGGCCGGTGATGGGATCGCGCGCATGATCACCATCAGGTACGCGACCGCGGCCGCCTTCCTCGCCGCCGGACTGCTGTCGACCCCGGCGGCGTTCGCCTCCACGCCGGCCGGGTATGCCGGGTTCGTGGCAGACGACGCGAAGATCACCGTCATCGGCAACGGCGCCGTCTCGGCGGCCCCCGACCGCATGCGTCTCCAGGCGGGCGTCGAGGTCCGGCGCGCGACCGCCGGGGCCGCGTTCGGCGACGCCCGCAAGGCCGCCGCGAAGCTGCGCGCCGCCCTGCTCGGCGCCGGCGTCGACGAAGACGACCTGCGCACCAGCGAGATCTCGCTCGGCCCCGAATACGACGACTACCCGAAGGTCTCCGGCTACCGCGCCGGACAGGGCGTCGAGGTGCTCGTCCGCAACCTCGACCGCGCCGACCGGGTCGTCGACGCGGTGGCCTCGGCCGGGGAGGAGGCCCGCCTGAGCGGCATCTCCTTCGAGATCGGCGACCCTGCCAAGGCGCTGGCCGCCGCCCGCGACGCCGCCTACAAGGACGCCGCGGCCAAGGCCCGGCAGTACGCCCGGCTGACCGGCCGCCGGCTCGGCCGGGTGGTGAGCGTCCACGAAGACGGCGAGGGCCGGGCCCCGATCCCGTTCGAGGGCGTCCACCTCATGGCGGCCGACAAGTCGATCTCGCCGGGCCGCCAGTCGGTGGGCGTCAACGTCACGGTCGTCTTCCAGCTCCGCTAGCCGCTACGGCAGCGCCAGCATGCGGTCGAGCGCGACCTTGGCCCAGTGGGTGGTCTCGGGGTCGACCGTGATCTGGTTCACGACCTGTCCCGCCGCCAGCGACTCCAGCGAGCGCACCAGGTGGGGCAGGTCGATGCGGTTCATCGTCGAGCAGTAGCAGACGGTCTTCTCCAGGAACATGACCGTCTTGTCGGGGAACATCGTCCCCAGCCGCCGCACCAGGTTGAGCTCGGTGCCCACGGCCCAGGTCGAGCCGGCCGGGGCCGCCTCCAGCTGCTTGATGATGTATTCGGTCGAGCCGACGTAGTCGGCCTTGGTGACCACCTCGTGGCGGCACTCGGGGTGCACCAGCACGTTCACGCCGGGCACCCGGGCCCGCACGTCGTCGACGTTCTCGGCGGTGAAGCGGCCGTGCACCGAGCAGTGACCCTTCCAGAGGATCATCTTGGCGTTTTTGAGCTGCTCGTCGGTCAGGCCGCCGTTGGGCCGGTGCGGGTTGTAGACCACGCAGTCGTCCAGCGACAGGCCCATCTCCAGCACGGCGGTGTTGCGGCCGAGGTGCTGGTCGGGCAGGAAGAGCACCTTCTCGCCCTGCTCGAAGGCCCAGTCGAGGGCCCTCTTGGCATTGGACGAGGTGCACACCGCGCCGCCGTGCCGCCCGCAGAACGCCTTGATGTCGGCACTGCTGTTCATGTACGTCACCGGCACCGTGACCCCGGCGATCCCGGCGTCCTCCAGCACCTCCCAGGCCTCCTCGACCTGGTCGAAGGTGGCCATGTCGGCCATGGAGCACCCGGCGGCCAGGTCGGGCAGGATCACCTTCTGCCGGTCGGAGGTCAGGATGTCGGCCGACTCGGCCATGAAGTGGACGCCGCAGAACACGATGAACTCGGCCTCGGGCCGGGCCGCCGCCTCGCGGGCCAGCTTGAAGGAGTCGCCCGTCACGTCGGCGAACTGGATGACCTCGTCACGCTGGTAGTGGTGGCCCAGCACGAACAGCCGGTCGCCGAGCGCCTCCTTGGCCTTGCGGGCCCGCGCCACCAGCTCCGGGTCGGACGCGGGGGGCAGCTCACCGGGGCAGTCGACACCGCGCTCACTGTGCGGGTCGACGCCCTGCCCGAGGACGAAGAGCGGAAGACTCGTGGTCGTCACGACCACACCCCCTTCGGGGACTTATCGTCGAACTGACGACTAATAATTACACATCCGCTTTGGGAGGTATTCCCCTGGGGTGTCCGGACCGGGAATGTAGGGACAGGGCCAACGTGTTGCTAACGTTCTAGAAGGACGTCAGATACAGACGCTGGGAGTCACCAAGATGTCGGTTGAGAGCAGCGAGACCACGAAGCAGGGACTGAACCTGACCGACGCGGCCGCCGCCAAGGTCAGCAGCCTGCTGGAGCAGCAGGGCGAGGAGGGTCTCCACCTCCGCGTCGCCGTGCAGCCGGGGGGCTGTTCCGGCCTCCGTTACCAGCTCTACTTCGACGACCGCTCGATGGACGGCGACGTTGTCTCCGACTTCGGCGGCGTCTCGGTCGTGACCGACCGGATGAGCGCCCCCTACCTGATCGGTGCGACCGTCGACTTCGTCGACACGATCGAGAAGTCCGGCTTCACGATCGACAACCCGAACGCCACGGGTTCCTGCGCCTGCGGCGACTCCTTCAACTAAGGAGCGCCAGGTCAGACACCCGCGCACCTGGTCAGGCGCGCGGGTGTCTCGTCATGTCCCGGGTCGGCCGGAATATCGCGTATTCTTGCGGGGCTCGCGATCCGGCGGGCGTTCCACGCGCTGCTGACAACGAGGAGATCACCCCGTGCGCATCGCCGTCACCGGCTCCATCGCGACCGACCATCTGATGACGTTCCCCGGCCGCTTCGGCGACCAGCTCATCGCCGAGCAGCTCGACCGCGTCTCGCTGTCGTTCCTCGTCGACGAGCTGGAGATCCGGCGGGGCGGCTGCGCGGGCAACATCGCGTTCGGCATGGGCGGCCTGGGGCTGCGGCCGATCCTCGTGGGCGCGGTCGGCGACGACTTCGCCGACTACCGGTCATGGCTGGAGCGTCACGGCGTCGACTGCGACTCCGTCCACATCTCCGAGCTCCACCACACCGCGCGGTTCCTGTGCACCACCGACCAGGACCACAACCAGATCGCCTCGTTCTACACCGGCGCGATGGCCGAGGCCCGCAACATCGAGCTCGGCCCGATCGCGGCCCGCGTCGGCGGCCTCGACCTCGTGCTCGTCGGCCCCAACGACCCCGACGCCATGCTGCGCCACACCGCCGAGTGCAGGTCGCGCGGCATCGCCTTCGCCGCCGACATCTCGCAGCAGCTCGCCCGCATGCCCGGCGAGCAGATCCGCGAGCTGATCGACGGCGCGGCCTACCTCTTCTCCAACGACTACGAGAAGGGGCTCATCGAGCAGAAGACCGGCTGGTCCGACGAAGAGGTCCTCGACCGCGTCGGCGTGCGGGTCACCACGCTCGGCCCCAAGGGCTCCCGCATCGACCGCAAGGGCGAGCCCTCGATCCACGTCTCCCCGGCCCCCGAGCGCGGCAAGGCCGACCCGACCGGCGTCGGCGACGCGTTCCGCTCGGGCTTCCTGGCGGGCCTGACCTGGGGCCTGAGCCTGGAGCGCTGCGCCCAGATCGGCAACCTCACCGCCACCCACGTGCTGGAGCGCGTCGGCGGCCAGGAGTACGAGCTCGGCCAGGCCGACTTCCTCGAGCGTTTCGGCGCCTGCTACGGCAAGGACGCCGCCGCCGAGGTCGGCGCCCACCTGCGCTGCCTGCGCCCGTAGCCGCGCGCGAAAGGGCCGCCCCTCGGGGCGGCCTTTTTCAGTACTGCCGGCGGACGTGGATCGACCAGCCGCCCCGGGGCAGCTCGTAGCTCTCGACGTGCTGGTGCGACTTCAGGCGGCACCAGGCCGGGATGTCGGTGAACGCGGCCGGGTCGTCGGCCAGCACCGAGATCACCGCCCCGACGGGCACCTCGCCGACGCGCTCGGCCAGCATGATGATCGGTATCGGGCACTTGCGGCCCAGTGCGTCGATGGTCAGCGCGGCCGGCGGCACCACCGGCGCGGGCGCTTCGGCAGGCGGCTCGGGCGACTTCTTACGCCAGATCACTGCACCCCCAGACGCTGGCGGACGCGACGCACGATGTCGGGGAGGACCGTGAGGAACCGGTCGACATCGTCTTCGGGAATCCCACGGGGCAGCGATACCCGGACGTTTCCATGCGTAAGCACGCCCATCGCCTCCAGCACGTGTGATGGACGAAGCGTACTCGCCGTACACGAACTTCCTGACGAGACGGCGAAACCGGCCTTGTCCAATTCGGTCAGGAGCGCCTCGCCGTCGACGTACAGGCACGAGAAGGTCACCAGATGCGGGAGGCGGTCGACCGGATCGCCGATCACCTCGACGTCGGGGACGCGGCGCGGGACCTCGGCGCGGATCCGGTCGACCAGCGCCGACAGGCGAGCGTTCTCGGCCGCCGACTCGGCCGCGCGGGCGCGCAGCGCCGCCGCGGCGGCCACCACGGCGGGCACGTTCTCGTAGCCCGGCACCCGGCGCAGTTCCCGCTCGTCCTCCGGATAGGGCGAGCGCCAGCGGGTGCCCTTGCGGACCGCCAGCACCCCGACCCCGGCCGGCCCGCCCCACTTGTGGGCGCTGGCCGCCAGCACCGACCAGCCCGGCGGAATCGGCAGCCGCCCGGCCGACTGGGCCGCGTCGACCACCAGCGGCACCCCCGCCGCCCGGCACGCCTCGGCGGCCTCGGCCACCGGCTGGAGGGTGCCCACCTCGTGGTTGGCCGTCTGGAGCGCCGCCGCGGCGACCCCCTCGGCGGCCACCGCCTCGGCGAAGGCCGGCAGGTCGACCCGCCCGGAGAGCGCGACCCCGATCGTCTGCACGCTGCCCCCGGCGCCCTCGTGGACGCCCGCGGCGTGCAGCACGCTGGAGTGCTCCACCGCGCTCACCACCAGGTGCCGCCCGGCCCGCCGCCGGGCCTGCGACACGCCGAGGACGCCCAGGTGGACGGCCTGCGTGCCCGACGTGGTGAACGACAGCTCGTCGGGCCGCGCGCCGAGCACCTCGGCGATCTCGGCCCGCGCCTGGTCGAGCAGCAGCCGCGCCCGGCGGGCCGAACCGTAGAGCCGGGCGGGGTCGGCCCACCCCACGTCGAGGGCCGCGAGCAGGGCTTCACGGGCCGCTGGGTGGAGGGGCTCGGTCGAGGCCGCGTCGAGGTACGCCACAGTGAGGACATTAACGGGGGCTGGAACGAGGACCGGTGCCGGTCCGCGCTAAAGTGTCTCGGCATTGAAGTGAATCAAGTAAAGCGGGGGAGAAGATTCCCCCGGCTGTGTGGAATCCTCGAAAACCGCCCAGGGGTGTGCCCCATGGGCTTCAAGTGTGGGGTAGGCGATCCGTGAGTCCGACCCGCCGTACGACACGGCGATCGTTGGCCCGCCGCCGGCTGCCCAGTCTCGCCGGTGTGGCGGTTCTGGTCGCGTCCGCGTCGGCGTGTAGTTCCGAGGCAGCAGACCAGTGGTCCCGGCTGGCCCAGCCCGAGCCGCAGACGCGGCAGGGCAACCTGATGCTCGACCTGTGGCTGGGCTCGTGGGTGGCCGCCTTCGCGACGTTCGTCGTCGTCTTCGGCCTGATCGTGTGGTCGGTGCTGTTCCACCGCCGGCGGAAGAACTCCGACCAGCAGCTGCCGCCCCAGGTGCGGTACAACCTGCCGATCGAGATGCTCTACACGCTCGTTCCGCTGGTCATGGTGGCGGTCTTCTTCTACTTCACCGCGCGCGACGAGGCCGAGATCATCAAGGTCTCCGGCACCGCCCCGGTGAAGGTCAAGGTCGAGGGCTACCAGTGGAGCTGGCGCTTCACGACCGAGGCGCAGGGCAAGACGGCGACGGTGGCCGGCGTCCCGGTCGACCTGTCGAAGCAGAGCACGACCAACCCGCAGGGCCCGCAGCTGGTGCTGCCGGTCGGCACCAAGGTCGAGTTCGCCCTCGAGTCGCCCGACGTCATCCACTCGTTCTGGGTGCCGGCGTTCCTCTTCAAGCAGGACGTGATCCCGGGCGTGCACAACAAGTTCGAGCTCGACACCCTCGACAAGACCGGGGTGTTCTTCGGACGGTGCGCCGAGCTGTGCGGCGTCGACCACAGCAAGATGTTGTTCTCGGTCAAGCTGGTCCCGCAGGCGGAGTTCGACCAGTACATGACCACCCAGTCCGCCGCGGGAGGCGCACAGTGACCGCGCACAGCGAGACCGGGGCGATCCCGCCGCGGCCGCCTTACCGCAAGGGTTCCGTCGTCGTGAAGTGGCTCACGACGACCGACCACAAGATCATCGGTCATCTCTACCTGATGACCTCGTTCGTGTTCTTCCTCATCGGCGGCGTCATGGCCCTGGTCATGCGCGCCGAGCTGGCCCAGCCGGGCATGCAGGTGGTCTCGAACGAGCAGTTCAACCAGCTGTTCACCATGCACGGCACGATCATGCTGCTGATGTTCGCGACCCCGCTGTTCGCGGGCTTCGCCAACGAGCTGATGCCGCTCCAGATCGGCGCCCCCGACGTGGCGTTCCCGCGTCTGAACATGGTCAGCTACTGGCTCTACCTGTTCGGCAGCATCATCGCCGTCGGCGGCTTCTTCACCCCGGGCGGCGCGGCCGCCTTCGGCTGGACCGCCTACGCGCCGCTGTCGAACGCGGTCACCTCGCCGGGCATCGGCGGCGACCTGTGGATCATGGGTCTGGCCCTGTCGGGCCTGGGCACGATCCTCGGCGCGGTCAACTTCATCACCACGATCATCTGCATGCGCGCGCCCGGCATGACGATGTTCCGCATGCCGATCTTCACCTGGAACATCCTGCTCACCAGCATCCTGGTGCTGCTGGCCTTCCCGGTGCTGGCGGCGGCGCTGCTGGTGCTGGAGGCCGACCGGAAGCTCGGCGCCCACGTCTTCGACGCCGCCAACGGCGGCGCGATGTTGTGGCAGCACCTCTTCTGGTTCTTCGGCCATCCCGAGGTCTACATCATCGCCCTGCCGTTCTTCGGCATCATCACCGAGGTCCTGCCGGTCTTCAGCCGCAAGCCGATCTTCGGCTACATCGGCCTGGTCGGCGCGACCATCGCCATCGCCGGCCTGTCGGTGACGGTGTGGGCGCACCACATGTTCGTCACCGGACAGGTGCTGCTGCCGTTCTTCAGCTTCATGACGTTCCTCATCGCGGTGCCGACCGGGGTGAAGTTCTTCAACTGGATCGGCACGATGTGGCGAGGGCATCTCAGTTTCGAGACGCCGATGCTCTTCGCGGTGGGCTTCCTGGTCACCTTCCTCTTCGGTGGCCTGACCGGCGTCATCCTGGCCTCGCCGCCGCTCGACTTCTCGATCTCCGACTCCTACTTCGTGGTGGCCCACTTCCACTACGTGGTGTTCGGCACGGTCGTGTTCGCGATGTTCTCCGGCTTCTACTTCTGGTGGCCGAAGTTCACCGGGAAGATGCTGAACGACAAGATCGGCAAGGTCCACTTCTGGACCCTGTTCTTCGGCTTCCACCTGACGTTCCTGGTGCAGCACTGGCTGGGCGTCATCGGCTTCCCGCGCCGCTACGCCGACTATGCGGCGGTCGACGGCTTCACCGACCTGAACATGATCAGCTCGGTCGGCGCCTTCCTGCTCGGCGCGTCCACCCTGCCGTTCCTCTGGAACGTCTGGACGACCTGGCGCAACGCGCCCAAGGTCACGGTCGACGACCCGTGGGGCTACGCCGGTTCGCTCGAGTGGGCGACCTCCTGCCCGCCGCCGCGGCACAACTTCCACCGGCTGCCCCGCATCCGGTCGGAGCGCCCGGCGTTCGACCTCAAGTACCCGCACATCACGCCTGGTCAGGCCCAGCCGGAGATCCAGGAGGTCAAGTCGTGAAGGTCCAGGGATGGATGTTCATCCTCACCGGCGCGTTCTTCGCCGCCGCCGACATCGTCTACTGGTTCTGGTCCAAGGAGGTGACCGGCACCACCGCGATGGCGATCTCGGTGGGCCTCGCCTTCATGATCGGCTACTACCTGCTGTTCACGGCCCGTCGCATCGGTGACCAGCCGGAGGACGACAAGGAGGCCGAGATCAGTGACGGCGCGGGTGAGCTGGGCTTCTTCAGCCCCCACTCGTGGTGGCCGCTGTTCGTGTGCCTGTCGGCCGCGCTGACGTTCTTCGGCTTCGTCATCGGCTGGTGGCTCTTCATGATCGGCGTCTTCGCGGTGATCATGAGCACGATCGGCTTCGTCTTCCAGTACTACCGCGGGCACTTCTCGCACTAGTTCCCGCAGCTTGGTCCCGGTTCGCCTTTGGCGGGCCGGGACTTTTTCTTTGCCTTCGAAAGGAGTGTCGTGCGACCGAACTCTCCGTAATCGGGTAATAACTCAGAGATAGTGATCAAGGTGACCCGGGGGGAGATCCGCGTGCGAAGTCGTGGTGCGGGGGCGTTGGCCCTACTGATGGTGACCGGTTGTGCCACTACCGCCACAGCAGGGGAGGACACGACCCAGCGTAAGGCGGCCGAATCGGTCATGATCTTTCCGTCCAACGGGGCCGCGAACCTGCCGCCGGAGCTCCCCATCAAGATCTACGCGGCCGGCGCCCCGCTGGGCTCGGTCGCCGTCACCGCCGAGGGCGGCAAACCGGTCGAGGGGGTCTTCAGCGCCGACCGCACGATGTGGCGCAGCGTGCGGCCGATGATGCCGGGCACCCACTACACGGTCGCGGCGACCGCCGGGTCGGCCCGGGGGAGCAGTTCGTTCTCCACGCTCAAGGCCGCCAAGACGTTCGAGATCGACACGCTGCTGCCGAACAAGGACTACACCGGCCTGACGGTCGGCGTCGGCATGCCGATCATGATCAGCTTCAACACGGCGGTGAAGGACCGGGTGTCGATCGAGCGCAACCTGCTCGTGCAGGCGTCCAAGCCGGTCGAGGGCGCCTGGCACTGGTTCGACGACAAGACGATCGCCTACCGGCCCAAGAAGTTCTGGCCGCCCCGGACCAAGGTCCGGGTCACCGCCCGCATGGCCGGCGTCCGGGGCGACAACGGCCTCTACGGCGGCAAGGACGTCGTGCGCGACTTCACCATCGGCCGCTCCCAGATCACCAAGGGAGACATCAGCAAGCACACGATGGACGTGATCCGCGACGGCAAGGTCATCCGGACCATCCCGTTCAGCGCCGGCAAGGGCGGCGTGTGGAAGTACCACACCACCAGCGGCATCCACCTGGCCATGTCGCGCGAGGACGTCACCGTCATGACCTCGCCCGACGCGGGCCCCGGCCAGGCGGGCTACTACCAGCAGACCGTCTACGACACCGTCCGCATCTCCAACAGCGGCGAGTACGTCCACGGCGCGCCCTGGTCGGTCGGCTCGCAGGGCAACTCCAACGTCAGCCACGGCTGCGTGAACATCAGCCCGTCGAACGCCCAGTGGTACAAGGACGAGACCCTGATCGGCGACCCGATCATCCTCACCGGCTCGCCGCGCCAGCTCGAGACCACCAACGGCTGGGGCCACTGGCAGCCGAAGTGGAAGGACTGGCTCAAGTGGAGCCGCCTGCGCGACGCCACGACCGACCCGATGGCCTAACCGAGCCGCTCCAGGAGCGCCGCGCTGCGGCGCTCCAGATGGGGCACGGCCAGCCTGCGGTGGACCCGGGCCGCCTGCCGCGCGTGCTCGCGGGCGCGGTCCCGGTCGCCGACGGCTTCGTACAACTCCGAGACGGCCTCGTGGATGGAGCCCCACGAGACGCAGCCGGTGCCCAGGGTGGCGATCTGGTCGGCGACCGGCAGCAGGGCCGCCAGCATCTCCTCCGGGGCCGGACGGCCCAGCCGGGCCGCGACCAGCGCCCACTGCCAGGCGGAGAACTGCCAGGCCCAGTTGCGTTCGAGGCTGACGCCCCAGCGGTCGAGCAGCTCCTTGGCCCCCGTCTGGTCGCCCGACTCCCACACGGCCAGGATCGCCGTGGGGCGCAGCAGCCGGTCTGACGGGTCGTCGGCGCGTTCGACCAGGGTGGCGACCAGCGAGGCCGGCACCGCGTTCCGCGCCCAGCCGATGTAGAACTCGCTCTGCAGGTCGACGAAGTCGGGCCCCCACAGGCTGGTGCGGCGGTACCACTCCCCGGCCAGCGCGCTGTAGCGCCGGGCCTCGGCCCAGTCGCCGTGCAGGATCGCCCGGCCCGAGGCGGCGTAGTTGACCTGGGCGGTGATCTCGGGGATGCGCAGTTCCCCGGTCAGCCGCAGGCAGCGGGCCAGCTCGGCGTCGTACTCGGCGATCAGGCCGTCCTGCATGAGGCCCTGCATGCGGTGCAGGCGGGAGATGACCTCGGTGAGCTTCGGCAGGCCCGGGAGGGTGAGGATCTCGGCCGCGGCGGTGAAGCGCTCGGTGTCGTGCTCGGGCGACCAGGCGGCGATGACGTAGTTGTTCAGGGTCCGGGCCAGCAGTTGCGGGTCGCCGGTCCGCCGGGCCAGGGCGACGGCCTCGGCGGCGCACTCCAGGGCCTCCTCGCGCGGGCCGTAGTAGAGCTCCACGGCGAGGGTGCCGAGCAGGGCGGCGCGGCGGGCCAGGTCGCCTTCGGGCAGCCGGGCCAGTTGGTCGCGCAGCACGTTCACCATGCGCGGGTTGACGACGCCGTAGGACCACCAGTTCCACAAGGTGACGCCGCCGAAGACGCTGGTGGCCTCGATCGCCATGTCGTGCTCGCCCAGGCGGGTGGCTAGGTCGACCGCCTCGTCGAGGGGCGCGCGGGCGCCCAGCACGTCGCCCGTGACACGTCTGGCCCGGCCGAGCTCGATCAGCAGGCGGCAGCGGCGGGAGGTGCCCGCCGGGCCGTGGGAGGCCAGCGCCAGCTCCCAGTAGCGCACCGCCTCGTCGTAGGCGAGGCTCGCGGCGGCCTGCTCGGCGGCCCGCACGGCGTAGCTCACGGCCTTCTCGGCGTGGCCGACGCGGGCGGCCTGGGCGAAGTGGTGGGCCAGCACCGGGACGCGGTCGAGGTCGCCGCCGCCGAACGACTCGGCCGCCTCGCCGATCCTCCCGTGCAGCTGGGCGCGCTGGAGGCGGGTGAGTTCGCCGTACAGGGACTCCTGGACCAGGGCGTGGGAGAACCGGTAGTCCCAGCCGCCGTCGAGCTCGACGAGCAGGCCGGTCGCGACGGCCGGTTCGAGCAGCTGGAGCAGCCGGGCCGGGTCGATGCCGGCGGCCCCGGCGAGCACGTCGGAGTCGACGTCCCGGCCGGCCACCGACGCGGTGCGCAGCAGGGCCTGGGTCTCCTCGGGCAGGCGGGAGACGCGCTGGGCGATGACGTCGCGCACCCCGTCGGGCACCGGTAGGGCCGCGATGTCGGCCGACCGGGTCGAGGCCGCCAGGCGGAGCAGTTCGCCCAGGTAGAAGGGGTTGCCGCCGGTCCGGTCGTGCAGCACGGCCACGTGCTCGCGCAGGCCGGGGTCGCGGCCGTCGAGGTAGTCGGCGACGTCGGCGGTGGTGAGCGGGCCGACCGTGAGGCGTTCGGTGCCGCGCTGGCGGGCGAGTTCGGCGAACACGTCGACCGGCTGGGGGGCGTCGTGGTGGCGTACCGTCACGACCACCAGGAGCGGGACCCGGTGCAGGTCGGCGCCGAGGAAGGTGAGGAGCTTCAGGGTGGCCGCGTCGGCCCAGTGGGCGTCCTCCAGCACGATCATGAGCGGGCCCTGGGCGGCGCGCCGTTCGAGGGCCCGGGCGACCGCGTCGTGCAGCAGGAACCGGGCGGCGTCGGGGTCGGCGGCCTCGCCGGGGGCGGCCAGGCGTTCGGCGGTGGGCGGGTCGAGCAGCCGCAGGGCCTGGATCCACGGCCAGAAGGCGGGGGCGTCCTCGGCACAGCGGCTCCACGTGACGGTGAAGCCCTGCCGGGACGCCAGCTCGGCGGCGGCCTCGGCCAGGGTGGTCTTCCCGATGCCCGCCTCGCCGCCGATCAGCAGCACCCCGCCCGAGCCCTTCGCGGCGTCGGCGACCCGGTCCTGCACCCGCCGCCGCTGAGCCGCCCGGCCGACGAACCGGGGCAGCTCGACCTGCGCGGGCGCGGGCGCGGCGACCACCGCGACCCGGGAGGGCGGCAGCTCCTCCTGCCGCAGCACCGCCTGCTCCAGCGTCCGCAGCTCCGGGCCCGGCAGCAGCCCGAGCTCCTCGTCGAGCAGCGTCCGGCACCGCTGGTAGGCGCCCAGCGCGTCGGCCTGCCGACGATCGGTGTAGAGCGCCCGGATGAGCAGCGACCAGAGCCCTTCCCGGTACGGCGCCGCCTCCAGCAGCCGCTCGACCTCCAGCGCCACCTCGGCGGCGCGACCCAGGGCCAGCCGCGCCTCGGCTCGGGTGGTCAGCGCCGTCAGCCGGGCCTCGGTGAGATGGGCGATGGTCGGCCGCAGGTACTCCTCGTCCTGCAGCCCCGTGTACGGCTCCCCGCGCCACGACGCCAGCGCCGGGGTGAGGATCTTCTCGACCTGGTCGGGCGGCGCGGCCTCGGCCTGCTCCATGGCCCGCAGGAACCGGTGGGAGTCGATCTGATCGGGGTCGATGTCGAGGAGGTAGCCGGGTTCGCGGGTGCGCAGGACCCGCGCCGGGGTGCGCGGGCTGCGCTCGGGCTCCAGGGCCTTGCGGAGCTGGAAGATATACGCCTGGAGCGTTCCGGTCGCGCTGGAGGGCGGCTCGTCCTGCCAGAGGGCGTCGATGATCTGGTCGAGCGCCACGACCCTCGGGGCGTGCGTCAGCAGCAGCGCCATGACCGCCCGCTGCTTGCGCGGCCCGAGGTCGACGGCCCGCCCCTCGCTGAGGACCTCCACGGGCCCGAGGACCCGGAAGTCGTGCCGCATCGCCGTTCCTCCCCCTTGACTAGGACCACACTAGGATGCCGCCTCAGCCGCATACGAGGACATCATGGGACAACCTCTCCCATGAACGAAATCACCGGATTCAACCTCGCGGTCCGCCACCACCCCGCCCTCGTCGCCGAGGTCGAGACCCCCTCCGACGTCGCCGAAGCCCTCGCCCACGCCGCCGCCCACGGCCTGCCGGCGGCCGTCCAGGCGACCGGCCACGGGGCCGTCCAGGCCGCCGACGGCGCGGTCCTGATCCTCACCTCCCGGATGCGCTCCCTGTCGGTCGACCCCGAGGCGCGCACCGCGACCATCGGCGCCGGCTGCACGTGGGCCGAGGTCGTGCGGGCGGCGGCCCCCTTCGGGCTCGCGCCCCTGTCCGGCTCGGCCTCCGGGGTCGGCGCGGTCGGCTTCACCCTCGGCGGCGGCATCGGCCCGCTGGCCCGCACCTACGGGTTCGCGGCCGACCACGTCCGGTCGCTGACCGTCGTGACCCCCGACGGCGCGGTCAGGGTCGCCGACCCCGGCAGCGAGCCCGACCTGTTCTGGGCGCTGCGCGGCGGCAAGAGCGGCTTCGGCGTGGTGACCTCGCTGACCGTCGACCTGTTCCCGCTGGCCACCGTGTGGGGCGGCGGCCTCTACTTCGCCGCCGCCGACGCCCCCGCCGTGCTGCGCGCCTACCAGCGGTGGGCGCCCGGCCTGCCCGAGACGCTGACCACCTCGCTCGCCTTCCTCCGCCTGCCGCCGCTCCCGCAGCTGCCGCCGCCGCTGCGCGGGCAGTTCGTCGCCCACCTGCGGGTGGCCTCCGCGACGCCCCAGGAGGCCCTCCTGGCGCCGATGCTCGGGGTGGCCGAGCCGGTGCTCGGCGGGGTGGGGGAGCTGCCGTACACGCAGCTCGACCGCGTCCACGACGACCCGGCCGACCCGATGCCGGCGGTCGAGCGCAGCACCCTGCTGCGCGCGCTGACCCCCGAGGCGGTGGAGACGCTGCTCACGGTCGCCGGGCCCTCGGTCGAGCTGCCGATCCCCGTGGTGGAGATCCGGCACCTGGGCGGCGCGCTGGCCCGCGAGCCGAAGGAGCCCAACGCCGTCGGCGGGCGCGAGGCGGCCTTCAACGTGCTGGCGATCGGGCTGCCCGGCAGCGACCCGGGCGCGGTCGTGAGGGCGCTGGCGCCGTGGTCGACCGGCGGGTCCCTGATCAACATGCACGGCTCCGACCTGACGACGGCGGACCGGGCCTGGCCGGAGGCGACCCGGCGGCGGCTGGCCGAGATCAGGAACCGGGTGGACCCGGGGAACCTGTTCCGCATCGGGCACGTCGCGCCCCGGTAATGCGGAGTGCCAACTACAGATTTGTGGACGAAATCATGGAATAGCAATTCATGGCTGGATTGTCACCTCAATTGACGTGAATTCCGGCGTAGACTCCGGGCCATGTCAAGGGGGGTGGCGACGGCCGTCTGGAGCTCCCGGGCCGTCTGGCGGCGAGTGATCGCCACATTTCGAAAACGGCGTATTTCCACTGTATTGCGAAAGTCGATCCGATTTCGGTCGGCGAAAACGCCAAGGGGCGCTGCGGGCCGACTCCTCACGAGCCGGCCGTGAGCGCCCTTTCGCGCAGGCTTCGAACGCCTCGGCGGGGTGGGTGGCAGGTCAGGTGCGAGGTGCCGTCGGCTGGGACGGATGTGGAACGGTCCCGGAATCCGGTCGCACCGGGTGCCCCGTCCGTCCATCGGAGGAGAGACATGACCCGTTCGACCCGGGGTCTGCTGCGCGCGGCCGCCATGACGATCACGGCCGCGCTGTTCCTCGTGGGCGGGCCTGGGACCGCCCTCGCAGGGGCCGACGACGAGCCCGACGATCCGCTGGAGAAGACCGACTGGCTGTTGTTCGAGATCCCCCTCGCCGACTTCGTGGAGCGGGCCGAGGACGAGGACCAGGAGCTCGTCTGGAGCGCCGGCGACTGCTCCTTCGCCGGGGGCGACGGCGGGTTCGGCTTCGCCGACGCCTGCCGGCGGCACGACTTCGGCTACCGGAACTACCGGGAGCAGGGCCGGCTCACCCCCGAAGGGCGCGCCAAGATCGACGACCAGCTGCTGGCCGACGTGACGGCCCTCTGCGCGCGCTACCGGGGCTGGGAGGCCTTCCGGGGCGTGGGCTGCCGGGGGGAGGGGCGCGTGCTGCACGGGCTGGTGCGCGGGGTCGGGCGGGTCCACCCGGCCGCCTCCGCGGTCGGGCCGGCGGGCAGGGTCGTGCGGCTCTACGTCGGGGCCGACGAGCCGTTCGCCGTGGGGCGGCTCAGCGGCGCGGCCCCCGGCGACACGGTCTGGGTGGACCGTTCCTGGAACACCGGCGTCACCTGGATCCAGCTCGGGCCGACCCGGGTCCAGCCCTTCGTGACGGGCGCGGTCACGCCGCCGATGTGGGACCGCTACCAGAGCCTGCGGGCCTGCGGCCAGGCCCGTGGCGGGGCCGTCGCCTGCACGCGGTGGGTCACCGTGTGATCGTCCAGGAAGACGAAAAGACCCGGAGCGCGGGCTCCGGGTCTCTTCAGTGAGAGCGTGTCAGTGCAGTTCGCGGGGCTTGTCGCCCGCGCCCACCGCGGCGTGCTCGTCGGCGTGGCCGTCATGATGGCCGTCGCCGTCGAGCGGGACGTGGTCGGTGCCGTAGAACTTGCTGGCCTTCGCCCGCAGCTTGCCGATCGGACCGCGCACGCCCTTCGGCGGGATGCCGTCCTTGTCGTCGTCGCCCGGGACGATCTGGATCTGCTTCTTGCCGCGCATGTGCTCGGCGATGTCCTCCGCCGGGGGCGTGTGGACCTCGATGTACTCACCGTGCGGCAGCCGCTTGATCACGCCCGACTCCACGCCGTGGGACAGGATGTCCTGGTCACGACGCTGGAGGCCGATGCAGATCCGGTAGGTGATCCAGTAGGCGATCGCCGGGCCGAGGAAGATGGCGAACCGGCCGATGATCGTCGTCTCGTAGAGACCGATGTGGAAGTGGGTCGAGATCTCGTCGTTGGCGCCCAGCAGCCACAGGATGCCGTAGAACGTCACCGCCGCCATGCCGATCGAGGTGCGGACCGGGGCGTTGCGGGGACGGTCGGCCAGGTGGTGCTCACGACGGTCGCCGGTGATCCACTGTTCGGCGAACGGGTAGAGCGCCAGGCCCGTCATGATGATGCCCATCGGGACCAGCGCCGGGATCAGCACGCTGAGAGGCAGCGTGTGACCCAGGAAGTTGATCTCCCAGGCGGGCATCAGACGCAGCGCGCCCTCCAGGAAGCCCATGTAGAAGTCGGGCTGTGAACCTGCCGAGATGTCGGCCGGTGTGTACGGTCCGAACAACCAGATCGGGTTGATCTGGGCGAACGTGCCGAGACCGGCGATGCACGCGAACGTGAACAGGAAGTAGGCGCCCGCCTTGGCCATGAAGGCCGGGTAGAACGGCGCGCCCACCACGTTGTGCTCGGTGCGGCCCGGGCCGGGCATCTGGGTGTGCTTCTGCACCCACATCAGCACCATGTGGGCCGAGATGAGCGCCAGCAGGATGCCCGGGATCAGCAGGATGTGCAGGGTGTAGAAGCGCGAGATGACGTCGACACCCGGATATTCCCCGCCGAACAGGAAGAACGTGATGTACGTGCCCACGATCGGCAGCGAGATCGCCACGCCCTCGGTGATCCGCAGACCGGCGCCGGAGAGCAGGTCGTCGGGGAGGGAGTAGCCGGTGAGGCCCTCGGCCAGCGCCAGCGTCAGCAGCAGCACGCCGATGAGCCAGTTGAGCTCACGCGGCTTGCGGTAGGCGCCGGTGAAGAACACCCGCAGCGCGTGGACCATCATGCCGGCCACGAACAGCAGGGCCGCCCAGTGGTGCATCTGCCGGATCAGCAGACCGCCCCGGACCTCGAAGCTGATGTGGAGCGTCGAGGCGTAGGCCTCCGACATCATGACGCCCTTGAGGGGCTCGTACACGCCCTGGTATTCGACGTGACCCATGCTCGGCTTGAACCAGAACGTCAGGAACGTGCCGGTCAGCAGCAGGATGATGAAGGAGTAGAGGGCGATCTCGCCCAGCAGGAACGACCAGTGGTCGGGGAAGACCTTGCGCAGGTTGCGCTTCAGGAAGCTGCCCGCGCCGAGCCGGTCGTCGAGGTAGGACGCGGTGCCCGCGATGGGCTTCGGAGTCTCGTTCACGACTGGTTCCCCCTGGCTTCCCGGGCCTCGGCCTCGGCGTCGCCGCGCTCCCAGAAGCTGGGACCGACGGGGACGTCGAAGTCGGCCTGGGCGATGAGGTAGCCCTGGCCGTCGACGCCGATCGGCAGCTGCGGCAGCGGCCGCGCGGCCGGCCCGAAGATGACCTTCGCGCCGTCGGTCGCGTCGAACGTCGACTGGTGGCAGGGGCACAGGATGTGGTGGGTCGTCTGCTCGTAGAGCGCCGCGGGACAACCCACGTGGGTGCAGATCTTCGAGTAGGCGACGATGCCGTCGTAGGTCCAGTTCTTGATCGTGCCCGACTTGAGGTCTTCAGGACGGAACTTGATCAGGATCAGGGTGGCCTTGGCGAGGGCGTTGAGGTCGTGCTCGTAACCTTCGGGCACGACCGACAGGATGCCGCCCGGCGAGTCGAAGTCGGCCGCCAGGATCGGCTGACCGGTGCCTTCGACCACCAGCTTCATGCCCTTCTTCCACACCGTATGGCGCAGCGAGGTGCCGGGCAACGGGCCCAGGTCCTTCAGCAGCACGAGCGGGGCCAGGCCGAGCGGCGCCGCCGCCAGCAGCAGCGTGCGGCGCATCATCTTGTGCTTGACGAAGCCGCTCTCGCTGGCGCCCGCGCGGAACGTCTCGTCGACGTAGCCGCGGGTGTCGTCGTCGGAGCGCATGTCGTGGCGCTCCTGGACCAGGTTGTACTTCGGCATGATCCGCCGGACCCAGACGACGACGCCCGCGGCCAGCGCCAGCAGCGCCACCGTGAGGGTGCCGCCGAGCGCCGCGTTCGACACGGCCGTCTTGTCGAGGCTGCCGACCTGGAAGACGACGTACGAGGCGATGAAGGCGATGCCGGCCAGGAAGGCGACGAAGAACAGCAGGGTGACCGTGCGCTCGGCCTTGCGGGCGTCGGCGGGGTCGGGGAGCGTCACGCCGGGCGTCTCCACCTCGGTCTCGACCGGGCGGGTGCCGAGTACGGCGGTTCCCTGAGCCGGGGTGCCGATGACGCGACGCGGCACGCGCGCCTCGTCATCGGGGCCGGGAAGCTCGTTATCTGTCATTTTGATGTTCTCTTACGCTTCTTGGCGGTGATCCAAATGGCGGCGAGGGACATGAAGCTGATGCCGGCGACCCACACGACGAGACCTTCGGTGACCGGGCCGATGCGGCCGAGCCCGAAACCGCCCGGGTCGACCTGGCCGCGCACCTGGGTGATGTAGGCGATGATGTCGGCCTTGTTCTCCGGCTTGACGACGGAGTCGTTGAAGACCGGCATCGCCTGCGGACCCGTGGCCATCGCCTCGTAGATCTGCTCGGGCGTCGACTCGTTGAGGTCGGGGGCGTACTTGCCGTAGGTGAGCGCGCCACCGGCGCCGACGAAGTTGTGGCACTGGATGCAGTTGGCGCGGAACAGCTCACCACCCTTGGCCGCGTCGCCTCCGGAGACCATCTCCTTGGTGGGGATCGTGGGACCGCCACCGAGGGTCTGCACGTAGGCGGCGAGCTGCCGGACCGCTTCGGGAGTGACCCACTCGCCGAGCGGCTTGCGCGGAGCCTGCGCGCTCGGGTCGGCGGCGGGCATGCGGCCCGAGCTGACCTGGAAGTCGACCGCGGCGGCGCCCACGCCCACAAGGGTGGGGCCCATGGAGGTGCCCTCGGCGCTGAGTCCGTGGCAGCTGGCGCAGTGAGCCACGAACAAGCTCCTGCCCTCGGCCACGTCGTCGGCCTTGCCCGACGCGACCGCCGCGTCGGCGGTGCTGTCACTGGGCGCCGCGGCGGCGTATCCGCCGCCCAGCAGGCCCAGCGCGAGCGCCACGACCGCGAGGCGCGCGAGGGGATGCCGCCGCCGTCGCGCGGTGATGGAGTTCACCGAAATCCCCGTTCCGATCATTTGATGATGTAGATGGTCGCGAAAAGGCCGATCCAGACGACGTCGACGAAGTGCCAGTAGTAGGACACGACGATCGCGCTGGTGGCCTGCTCATGCGTGAAGCGCTTCGCGGCGTACGTGCGTCCCAGGAGGAACAGGAACGCGATCAGACCACCCGTCACGTGCAGACCGTGGAAGCCCGTGGTCAGGTAGAACACCGAGCCGTAGGCGTCGGAGGAGAGGGTCGTGCCCTCGTGCACCAGCTCGTTGTACTCGATCAGCTGCCCGGCGACGAAGACCGCGCCCATGAGGAAGCTGACGAAATACCAGAACCGGAGCTTCTTGACCTGGCCCTTTTCCGCGGCCCACACGCCGAACTGGCATGTCACCGAGGACAGCACCAGGATGATCGTGTTGACCGTCGCGAACGGGACGTTCAGGTGGGCGCCGGGCCAGCTTGCTGGGTCCTGGCCGACGCTCACCGAGCGGATGGTGAAGTACATCGCGAACAGCGCCGCGAAGAACATGAGCTCAGAGGACAGCCAGATGATCGTCCCTACGCTGACCAGGTTGGGCCGGCGCGACGAGTGGGCTGTCGTCGTCGTAGTAATTGCGGATGCTGTCGCCACGCCCGTCATTATTGCGGCTCGCAGGGCCGGGTCGCCGCACGGCCCCCCGATAGGGGGTGCGAGCCGGGATGTCGACGGCCGCTCCGGGCCGATAGCATCCCTGGTGGACCCTACCCGGTGACTGGAGTAAGCGACATGAAGGTTCTCGTCTACAGCGACGACGCGGCCACCCGCGAGAAGGTGCGGCTGGCCCTGGGCCGCCGTCCCGCGGCCGACCTGCCGCTGGTGGAGATCGTCGAGTGCGCGACCCAGGCCGCCGTGGTCCGCAAGCTCGACTCGGGGGAGATCGACATCGCGATCCTCGACTCCGAGGCCGCGCCGGCCGGGGGCATGGGCATCGCCAAGCAGGCCAAGGACGAGGTGCACGACTGCCCGCCCATCTGCCTGATCATCGCCCGTCGTGACGACCGCTGGCTGGCCAACTGGTCGCGCGCCGACGCCGTGATCTCCCAGCCGCTCGACCCGATGGTCGTCGCCGAGACGATCGCCGGGCTGATGCGCGGGCGGCTGCCCGCCGTCTCCTGACATCCACGATCCCGAAGGACCGCCATGGACGCCCGTACCACCTGGCCCTCGCTGCTCAACGCGCTGCTCGCGGGTGAGCACCTGACCGCCGACGAGACCTCGTGGGCGATGGGCGAGATCATGTCGGGCGCGGCCACCCCGTCGCAGATCGCGGCGTTCGTCGTCGCGCTGCGCGCCAAGGGGGAGACCGTCGCCGAGGTGTCCGGCCTGGCCGGGCACATGTTGTCGATCGCCACCCCGCTCGCGATCGACGGCCCGGCGGTCGACGTCGTCGGCACCGGCGGCGACCGGGCCCACACGGTGAACGTCTCGACGATGGCCGCCATCGTGGTGGCCGCGGCGGGCGCCCGGGTCGTCAAGCACGGCAACCGGGCCGCCTCCTCCAAGTGCGGCGCCGCCGACGTGCTCGAACACCTCGGCGTCGTGATCGACCTGTCGCCCGCGGCGACCGCCCGGGTGGCCGAGGAGGCCGGCATCGCGTTCTGCTTCGCGCCGGTCTACCACCCGTCGATGCGCTTCGCGGGCCCGACCCGCAAGGAGATCGGCGTCCCGACGGTCTTCAACTTCCTCGGCCCGCTGACCAACCCGGCCCGCCCGTCGGCGCAGGCCATCGGCGTGTTCGACGAGCGCATGCTGCCGGTCGTGGCGGGCGTCTTCGCCGAGCGCGGGGTCTCGGCCCTGGTCTTCCGCGGCGACGACGGCCTCGACGAACTGTCCACCGCGGCCCCTTCGGTCGTGTACGTCGTCCGTGACGGCCGCGCCGTCAAGACCGCCTTCGACCCGGCCGACATCGGCATCGCCCGCTCCCAGCCCGGCGACCTGAAGGGCGGCGACGTGGTCTTCAACGCGGGCGCGGTCCACGACCTGGTCCGCGGCAAGACCGGCCCGATCCGCGACGCGGTCCTGCTCAACGCCGCCGCCGCGCTGGTCGCCCACGAGGGCCCCACCAGCGACGACCTGGCCGAGCGTGTCGCCGCCGCCTACGTCACGGTCGGCCAGGTGGTCGACTCCGGGGCCGCCGCGACCCTGCTCGACCGCTGGATCGAGGTCTCCCAGAGCCTGCGCGGGTAACCCTCTGGGCTGATCCGCGTTCACCTCCTGGGAGGACGCCCACGGGCCGGGCGGCGGCCTATCGTGCCCGCATGACGCGCCTCATCGCCCGCCTGGCCCAAGTGACGGCCCGAGTGACGGCCCGCGTGACCCGCCGCCGGTCACCGGACCCGGCGGACGCCGTGACCAGGGAACGCCTCAGGATCGCCGAGGAGCTCCACGACGTCGTGGCCCACGACCTAAGCGTGCTCACCCTGGGCGTGGGCGCGGGCCGGGTCATCATGGACCGCGACCCCGAACGCGCCCGCCAGACGCTGCGCGACGCCGAGGAGGCCGGCCGCCAGGCCCTGACCGACCTGCAACGCGTGGCGGGCCTGCTCCGGTCGGGCAGCGCCACGACCACCGGCCCCCAGCCGACCCTGGCCGCCCTGCCCGCCCTGTTCGACCGGTTCCGGTCGGCGGGCCTGGCGGTCGGCTTCGCGGAGGAGGGCCGCCGGCGTCCCGGCCCGGTGCTGGAGCTGTCGGCCTACCGCATCGTCGAGGAGGCGCTGGTCAACGCCCTAGAGCACGGCTCGGCGCGGAAGGCCCAGGTGACCCTGCGCTGGCAGAGCGGCCTGATCGAGGTGGCGGTCCGCGACGACGGCGGTCCCAGGGAACGCCTGCTGGGCATCTGGGAACGCGCGGCGTTGTTCGGCGGCTCGGTGACGGCGGGCCCGGTGGGCGGCGGCTTCGAGGTCCGCGCCCGCCTGCTGACGGGCGGCCGGACGCGGGCTCTGAGCGGAGAACGCACGGCCTGACGCCCGATGGCCGCCGGGCTTCGCGAGGGCCTTGACCTGCGTCTGGCTTCTGCGAGCCGGGGTGTCAGATGAGTTCCAGGCCGCCGTCCACCGTGAGGATCTGGCCGGTCAGCCAGGTCGCCGCCGGGTCGGCGAGTCTCAGGATCCACGTCGCGACCTCGTCCGGGTCACCCCGGCGGCCCAGTGGGATGCGGTCGGTTTCGTCGGACTTGATCTGTTCGACGGTCGCGGCGGGCAGGCCGGCGGCGGTGAGCGCCTCGCTCTCCGTGGGGCCGGGGGCGACGGCGTTCACCCGGACCCCCTCGGCGGCCAGTTCCAGGGCCCAGCTGCGGGTCAGGTGCTCCACGGCCGCCTTGGACGCGGCGTAGTGGGCTCCTCCGGGCAGGGGGCGGTGGCCGTAGGTGCTGGAGACGTTCACGATGCAGCCCGTCGAGGTCCGCAGGTGCGGCAGGGCGTGGCGGGCGAGCAGGCTCGGGGCGGTGACGTTGAGGGCGAACAGGTCGGCGACGGCGTCGGCGGTCGTCTCGGCCAGCGGCATGATCCTGGTGGCCCCGGCGTTGTTCACCAGCACGTCGAGACGGCCCCAGCGGGCCACGGCCGCCGCGACGGCCTCCTCGGGGGCTCCGGGTTCGCGCAGGTCGGCGACGTGGACGCTGATCGCCTCGTCGCGGCCCGCCGTCTCGGCGAGGGCCTCCCTGCGGCGGCCGACGCCCAATACGAGCGCGCCCGCCCCGGCGAACAACCGCGCGGCGGCGCGGCCGATGCCCGAGCCCGCGCCGGTGACGATGACGGTCCGGCCGGTGAAGTCCATGGTCCCTCCGAGGTTCGGCGTCGGGGGGACGGTCAGGAATCTAGTCGGCGTCGGGCAGGCCGATGGAGAAGGCCGCCTCCAGGTCGTGGCGGCTGTAGGTGCGGAAGGCGATGTGGGTGTCGGTCGCCAGCACGCCCTCGATCTTGTTGAGCCGCCCCGGCACGACCTCGGCGATCTCCTCGTAGCGCGCGACCCGGACCATGGCCATCAGGTCGAACTCGCCGGTGATCGAGTAGACCTCGCTGACGCCGGCCAGCCCGGCGATCGCCTGGGCGACCTCGGGGATCCGGCTGACGTCGGCCTTGATGTGCACGATCGCGGTGACCAAAACGTGCTCCTTTCCGAGGGCCCCAACCTATCGCAGCGGTCTGCCCTCCCTCACTGAGCGGGAACCCCCTTGGTCGTACGCCCGGTCGATGCGCTGCTTGAGCCGGGCGGCCCCCTGGGCGGGCAGGCTCCAGCCGCCCTCGACCCGCACCAGCCGCACCCCCGGCGACTCGAGCCAGCGCAGGATCGTCTCGGTCTCCTCGGCGCTGGCGGCCGGGATCGGGCCGGGGCCGGGCTGCACGGTCTCGGCGGTCGCGACCAGGGCCTCGACGTAGGGGACGGGGTGGGCGCCGCGCGGCATCACCCCGGCGGCGGTCAGCCGGCCGTGGCGGATGACGTGGATGTCCCAGGCGCCGTCTTTGCCGGGGCTGGCGGCGACCATCTGGGTGAGGGAGGTCAGGGCGGTGAGCCGCTGCATGCGGGCGGCGGCGCGGACGTAGGCGGCCAGCCGGTCGCGGTCGACGGCGGCCTCCTCGTAGCGCTGCTCGGCCGACAGGCGGTCCATGCGGGCCTCGACGGCGGAGAAGACCGAGCTGCCGTCGAGCAGCATGGCGTGGCGGGCCGCCGCGACGTGGCGGGCGTATTCGTCGAGGCTCTCGCGGCCTTCGCAGGGGGCGCCGCACCTGCCGATCTCGGCCAGCGCGCAGGCGCTGCGCCGGACCGTGAGCGACAGGCGTTCGGTGCACTGGCGCAGCGGGAGGGCCTCGTGGATGGCGGTGCGGGCGTCGTCGGCGGTGCGGCTGCTGCCGAACGGGCCGAGGTAGGTGGCGCCGTCGTCTTTCAGGTCGCGCACGATGCTCAGGCGGGGGAACGGCTCGTCGGTCAGCTTCAGCCAGACCACCCGCTCGGGGAACCGGGAGCGCCGGTTGTAGCGGGGCTTGGTCTCGCCGATCATGCGTAACTCGCGGATCTCGGCCTCCAGCGGGGTCGCGCACACGATGTGGCGCACCCGCTCGGCGATGCCGATCATCTCGCGCACCCTCGGCCGGGTCTCGCTGGCGGTGAAGTAGCTGCGGACACGCGTGCGCAGGCTGGAGCTCTTGCCGACGTAGAGCGCCTCGCCGCGGGCGTCTTCGAAGACGTACACCCCCGGCTTGTCGGGCACGCCGTCGGCCAGGTGGCGCTTGCTCCGCTGTTCGGGGGTGGGCATGCGGACGAAGCCGCGGAGCTCCTCCAGCGAGTGGACGCCCAGGTTGCCGACCCGGCCGATCAGGCCGTGGAGCACGTCGACCGTGGCGCGGGCGTCGGCCAGGGCCCGGTGGCAGGGCTCGGTGGGGCTGCGGAAGAACCGGGCCAGGGTGCCCAGCTTGCAGTTGGGGGTCTCGTCGCGGGTGAGCACCCGGCGGGCCAGGTCGGCGGTGTCGACGACCGCGTTGACCGGCGGCGGGTAGCCCTGGCGGGCGCACTCGGCCTTGATGAAGCCCATGTCGAAGGGGGCGTTGTGGGCCACCAGGGCGGCGCCCTTGACGAACTCGAGGAAGCTCGGCAGCACCTCGGTCATCTTGGGGGCCGCCACCACCATGGCGTCGGTGATGCCGGTCAGGACGGAGACGAACGGGGGGATCGGGCCGCCCGGGTCGACGAGCGTGGCGAACTCGCCGAGCACCTCGCCGCCGCGCACCTTGACCGCGCCGATCTCGGTGATGGCGCACTCGGCGGGGGAGGTGCCGGTCGTCTCCAGGTCGAACACCACGAACGTGACGTCGACGAGGGGCGTTCCCAGATCGTCCAGCGTGCCCTGTTCCACGCAGACGACCATAGAGACCCCGACCGACAGTTCAGCGGGCCGGCGGCCATTCCCGCCGCAGCACGGCGTAGACGATCTCGTCGGTCCACTCGCCCTTGACCATCTCGTTCTCCACCAGGTGGGCCTCCTTGCGCATGCCGAGCCGCTCCATCACCTTGGTCGAGGCGGTGTTGCGGCCGTCGCAGCGGGCCACGATCCGGTGCAGGTCGAGACCCTCGAAGCCCAGGCGGAGCACCTCGGCGGTCGCCTCGGTGGCGTAGCCCTTCCCGTGGTGGCCGGGGTGGAAGACGTACCCGATCTCGCCCTGGCGGTGTTCGCGGCTGCGCCAGAACAGCAGGACCTCGCCGATCAGGGCGCCGGTCTCGCGGAGGGTGACCGCCAGGCACAGCACCTGCCCCTCGTCGGTGAGCTCGGCGGTGGCCGCCTTGTCGGTCAGGACGGTGCGCACCTGTACGAGATCGCGCGGCTCCCAGTAGAGGAAGCGGGCGACCTCGGGCAGCGAGTAGAAGGAGTGGAGCTCGGTCAGGTCGTCGGGGGTGAAGAGCCGCAGGACCAGGCGGGAGGTCTCGATCGGGAGGTCGGGTCGGAGCATCCGCGCAGACTAAAGCGGGACAAACAACTCACGCGAGTTCTTTTTCCCGGTGTGCGGCGAGCAGGGCGGCCTCGGCGGTCAGGGCGGCCAGCAGGGCGCGGTGGCGGAGCAGCTCGGCGTCGAAGCGCCGGGCCGCCGGGCCGGTCCACTTGGGGAAGGTCCGCAGCGCCCACACGGGGTCGAGCACCTCTTCCATCTCGGCCGCGAGCCGGCGCAGATGGTCACTCGCTATGGTCACGTGCGTCATTGTGACATCACGTGAGGAGATCTTGACGTAACGTGAGCGATTTATGAGACAAGTGGTTCGTGTCCTACTTGCTCCCCGTTCACGTCGCTGAACGTGATGTAGTGGACTCGCAGAGCCGTACCCTTGAATGAACGACCAGGACAGGAAGAGAGCAGCAGGGATGAGTTCAGCCGGAGAGGGCCTGTCTCGTCCCCTGCCCGAGCAGGTGCGAACACACGTCGTCGAACTGGCGGCGCAGGTGCTCGGGACCATGCCCGCCGCGGGCGTGCCCGCGCCGCTGCGCGCCGTGGCGAAGTTCGAGCCGCGCAAGCGGGCCCGGCTGGGGTCGGCCCCGATAGCGGCCCAGCTCGAGAACGACAAGAAGTTCCGGGAACTGGTCGCAGAAGCGCTCACCCAGGCGTGGCCCGAGCTGGTCGCCTCGCTCGCGGAAGAGACGATTCCGCCCGCCGCCGAGCCCGTGCTGGTCGCGGCGGCAGCCTATCTGACCCGGCCGCCCGGCTGGGCCGGGATGGTCGAACTGGCGCGCGAAGACCTCGACCAGGCCGCCGCCCTCGACACCCAGCGCGAGCAGGCCGAGGGGCGGCTCAAGGAGCAGCTCGCCCAGCAGCGCACCGCCGCCAAGGAAGAGGTCGACCGGGTCCGCGACCAGCTCAAGGCGGCCCGCGCCGAGAACACCGACCTGCGCCGCAAGCTCCACGACGCCCGCGAGCGGGCCAAGGCCGCCGAGCAGCGGGCCGGCGAGCTCGAGGCGGCCACCGCCGACGCCCGCGCCCGGGTCGCCGGGGCCGGAGCCGCCGCCGAGACCGAGGTGCGCCGCCTCAAGGAGCGCCTGGCCGAGGCAGAGCGGCACCTGGAGGCCAGCCGCCGGGCCGCCCGCGAGGGCCGCTCGGTCGAGGACGCCCGCATCCGGGTGCTCATGGACGCCCTTGAGGACGCCGCCAAGGGTCTGCGCAAGGAACTGGCGCTGCCGACCACCATCAGCAGGCCGGCCGACTACGTGACCGCCGTCAGCGGCACCGCGCCGTCGGTCCGCGACGTGCCGGCCCGCGCGCTGGCCGACGACGACCCGCAGCTGCTCGACCAGCTCCTCGCGATACCCAACCTCCACCTGATCATCGACGGCTACAACGTGACCAAGTCGGGTTACGGCACCCTCACCCTCGCCGACCAGCGGCAGCGCCTGCTGACCGGGCTCGGCGGGCTGGCCGTCCAGGTGCGGGTGGAGATCACCTGCGTGTTCGACGGGGCCGAGCTCGACGGGCCGGTCCAGGTGTCGGCTCCCCGGGGGGTGCGGGTGGCGTTCAGCGCGCCCGGTCAGATAGCCGACGACCTCATCCGGCAGATGGTCCAGATCGAGCCGCCGGGCCGCGCCATCGCGGTGGTGTCGTCCGATCGGGAGGTCGCGGTGTCTGTCCGAAAGATGGGCGCGCGTCCGGTTCCTTCCATATTGCTCCTCCGCCGTCTTGGCCGTGCGTGATCACGTCGTCGCCAGACGTGATGACCTGCGCGAATACCGGCGAATCGGTTGAGGGTACATGATCGGCTGAGTAAAGTCCCGACCCAGGTCTGTCCGGTATGGAGGGGGTTTCGGACGTGCGTGGGCGGGTACCGGCCGTGGCTGGTTTTGCGGCGTTCGTTCTGCTTCTTCCGATCGCGGGGGCGGCGGCCGATCCGAAGCCGACCATCCCCCAGGCGAAGGCCAAGCTGGCGAAGCTGAACAAGCAGGCCGACCAGCTGGTCGAGGACTACAACCAGGCCAACGAGAAGTACAAGAGGTCGAAGAAGCAGTACGACCTGGTCAACGCCAGCTTCAAGAAGCAGAACGTGAAGGTCGAGACCCTCCGGGCCGATGTGGTGGGCCTGGCGGTCTCCAGCTACCAGACGGGCGACATCCGCAGCCTCTCGGGCATGTTCGGCACCGCGGCCCCCCAGAACGCCCTCAGCGGCATGGCGGTCATCAACCAGCTGGCCACCAGCCGCCAGCTCCGGCTGACCGAGTTCGAGGACGCCATCGCGGGCCTGAAGCAGCAGCGCGACAAGCGCAAGACCGCCTTCGAGGAGGCCACCGAGGTCCGCACCGACCTGGCGGCCAAGAAGAAGAAGACCGACAAGATGGTCGACGAGCAGATGAAGCTGCTCCGCGAGCTGGGCGCCTTCAACCCGGGCAATCCCGAGAGCACCGGCCAGGTCTACTCCGGCCCCGCCTCCGGCAACGCCCGCGCCGCCCTCGACTTCGCCTTCGCCCAGATCGGCAAGCCCTACCAGTACGGCGGCACCGGCCCCGGCGCCTGGGACTGCTCCGGGCTGGTCCAGGCCTCCTGGCGGGCCGGCGGGGTGAGCCTGCCGCGCACCAGCTACGAGCAGTGGGCGTGGGGCAAGAACCGGCAGGTGCCGATCAGCGACCTGCAAGCCGGGGATCTGGTCTGGCACAGCGGTTTCGGACACGTCGGCCTCTACACCGGGCAGGGCTCGGTGGTGCACGCGCCGCAGACCGGCGACGTGGTGAAGATCACCCCGCTGGCGCAGTACAACCCCGACAAGGCCGTGCGTCCCTGAGCGACGCAAAGTGTCGTCTGGGGCTTTTTTCGGGTTCTGTGCCAAGGGGTGTGACCAGTGTCACATCACCCTCCGAAATCCCGTGATATGCAGGCGTTTTCGAATAGCGCCGGAGTTTATCTGATCTTTATCTTTCGCCAAAACTTTGCCGACTTATGGCGGAGTCGGTAACTTCTGGCTTCGCGACGAGCAAGCCATGCCGTCCGCGGACACTCCGGTGCGTAGGCGCCGATGTCTTAATAAAGATCCATGTGTCGCACGTCACGCGACACAGCCGAATCCATGCAGCCAGGAGGCATGGAACCGGGGACCCAAAAGGTTCCCCCGCGGAGCCAGGGGTGAATCGGTGAGAATTTCCGCGCCGTAGGGCTACTTCCCTGCCCGAATCCGTCAGCTAACCCGGTAGGCATCAGAGGAAGACCCAAGGAGCAATCCTGTCCACCACCCCCGCATGCCTGTCCCGCATCGCCCGCCTCTCCCTTGGCGGCGTCACGCTCACGGCCTCGGTCGGAGCGGTCGCGGCGCCTCCCGCGCGGGCCGATGAGGTGACGGTCACCGTCACGAACAGCACGGCGAGTGCGGTTACGGGAGAGGCGGCGCCCGCCGCTCCCTCGGCCGCGAAGACCCAGACCAAGAGCAGGTCCGCCAAGCGCGTCAAGAAGCTCAGCAAGGCCCAGCGTCAGCGGGTCCTGGCGAGCAAGGCGGTCGCCATCGCGAAGAAGCAGATCGGCGACCCCTACCGGTGGGGTGCCACCGGTCCCGGCGCGTTCGACTGCTCCGGCCTGGTTCAGTTCGCCTGGCGCAAGGCGGGCGTCAAACTGCCCCGTACCACCTGGTCCCAGAAGAGCTCGGTGAAGAAGAAGATCAGCTGGACGGCGATGAAGCCGGGCGATCTCGTGTTCACCAGCGGCGGCGGCCATGTGGGCATCTACGTCGGCCACGGCAAGATGGTCCACTCCCCGAACTCCGGTTCGCGGGTGCGGATCGACAAGCTGGACACCTACCGCAAGCGCACCTTCGTGGGCGCGGTCCGGCCCGGGATGTAGCCGTCCCGGCGAAGTACCGATCGGCCCCGTCCGCCTCCTTCCCGGCGGGCGGGGCCGCGGTGTTTGTACCATCCGTTGACATGCGGTTCCTGGTGACGGTCAGCGTGCTGCTGGCCGTCCTGTCCGCCGGGCACCCCCCGCAGGTCCTGTACGGCCAGAGCTGGCCCCTGGCCGTCCGCGGCGAGCACGTCCGGGTGCTGGCGGCCGACGGGCGCTTCCCCGGGCTGGCCGAGGAGGCCGACCGGGCCGCCGAGGCCGTGGCCCGGGTGTGGGGCGAGCCGGTGACCGCGACGGTGCTGGCGCCCGCCACGACCGAGAGGGCCGCCGAGATCGCCCGCCCTGCCCCGGTGACCGGCATGGCCGCGCTGGCCGGCCCCGGCTTCGTGGTGATCGAGCCGCACGCCTGGGCCACGCTGTCGGCCCAGGGCCGGGTGATCGTGCTGGCCCACGAGCTCACCCACGTCGCCACCGGCGCGGCGACCAGTCCCGACCTGCCCGTGTGGCTCGTGGAGGGCTACGCCGACTACGTCGGCTACCGTGACAGCGGGCTGGCGGCCGGGGTGGTCGCCGCGGAGCTCGCCGCAGACCGGCGGCCGCCGCGGGAGCTGCCGGCCCGGGAGGACTTCCGCGCGGGGGGCGCGCGGGTCGCCCAGGCGTACCAGGAGGCCTGGCTCGCCTGCCGCTACATCGCCGAGCGCTACGGCGAGGCCGCGCTGACCGCCCTCTACCGGGCGGCCCAGGCCGACCCGGCCACGGCGCTGCGGCGCACGCTGGGCGTTGGCGAGGCCGAGCTGACCGCGGCCTGGCGCGACTACGTGATACGAAGTGTTCCGGAGGCGGAGTGGAACGTACGGGGATGAAGGCCGCGGCCGCGGCGCTGGCGGGGCTCGGGGTGGCGATCGTCGCGGTGGTGGCGGTGACCACGCCGTGGCACGCGCTGTCCGAGGCCGCGCCCGAGGTGACGCCCGACCCGGTCCGCGACTTCGGGGCCGCCCAGATCGCCCGCGCCGACGCCTTCGACGCCGCCACCAGCGTGCCGTCCTACCTGTCGCTGGCGATCACGGTGCTGATCGCGGCGGTGTTCGTGGCGACCCCGCTGGGGGCCCGGCTGATCGACCGGCTGAAGGGGCCGTGGTGGCTCCGGGCGCTCGCCGCCGTCGCCGGGATCTCCATCGTGTCCCTGGCGATCCGGTGGCCGCTCGGCATGTGGTTCGAGACCGTGCTGCGCGACTACGGCCTGTCGACCCAGGCCTGGGGCGCCTGGAGCGCCGACCGGCTGAAGAACTTCGGCCTGCAGCTGCTGCTGTCGGCCGTGATGGTCGTGGTCGTCATCGCGCTGGCCCGCCGGTGGCCGCGCCGCTGGTGGATCCCCGCCTCGCTCGGGGCCTTCTCGCTGACGCTGGCCTTGTCGTTCGTCTACCCGATCGTGGTCGAGCCCGTCTTCAACGACTTCACCCCGCTCCAGCAGGGGCCGCTCCGCGAGAGCCTGCTGGCGATGGCCGACCGCGACGGGGTGCCGGTCGACGACGTGCTGGTCGCCGACGCCTCTCGCCGCACCACCGCGCTCAACGCCTACGTCTCGGGGTTCGGCGCGACCCGGCGCATCGTCGTCTACGACACGCTGCTCAAGGTGCCCGAGCCGGAGATCGAGCTGATCGTGGCCCACGAGCTCGGCCACGCCAAGACCGACGACGTGCTCCACGGCACCCTCGTCGGGGCGCTGGGGGCCGCGTTCGGGGCGTGCGCGCTGTTCGTGGCGGGCAACCTGCTGCGCCGCCGGACCGGGGTGCCGTCGCTGGGCGACCCGAAGGCGGCCGCGCTGCTGGTCGGGCTCGTCTCGCTCGGCACGATCCTCTCGGGGCCCGCGCAGAACCTCGTCAGCCGGCACATCGAGGCCCGCGCCGACGCCCACGCGCTGGAGATCACCGAAGACCCGGTCACCTTCGCCGCCATGCAGCGCAACCTGGCCGTCCGCAACATCTCCGACCTGAGCCCGAGCCCGTTGGAGTACGTCCTCTACTCCTCCCACCCGACCTCGCCGCAGCGCATCGCGATGGCCCGGTCGTGGGCGCTCCTCCACGGTCAGCAGGTGCCGTGAGCCGGGTCGTGGTGGTCACCAACGACTTCCCGCCGCGCTCGGGCGGCATCCAGTCGTTCGTGCACGCCCTGGCCGTCCGGCTGCCCGCGTCTTCGGTCGTCGTGTACGCCCCCCGCTGGGAGGGCTGCGCCGAGTTCGACGCCCGGCAGGGCTACGAGGTGGTGCGCCACCCCACGAGCCTGATGCTGCCGACGCGCGCGGTGGCCCGGCGGGCCTGCGAGCTGGTCCACCCGGGCTCGACCGTGGTGTTCGGGGCCGCCGCGCCCCTCGGGCTGCTCGGCGGCGCGCTGCGGGCGGCCGGGGCCGGGCGGGTGGTGATGCTGACCCACGGCCACGAGGCGTCGTGGGCCCGGCTGCCGCTGGCGGGCGGCCTGCTGCGCCGGATCGGGGCCCACGCCGACGTCGTCACCTACCTCGGCGACTACACGCGCCGCCACCTGGCGGCCCGCATCCCGCCGGGGAAGCTGGCGCGGCTGGCCCCCGGCGTCGACACGACCGTCTTCCGGCCCGGCGCGGGCGGCGAGCGGGTGCGGGCCGAGCTCGGGCTCGGCGACCGGCCCGTGGTGGTCTGCGTGTCGCGGCTGGTCGCCCGGAAGGGGCAGGACCGGCTGATCGAGGCGTGGCCGGAGGTGGCGAGGGCCGTACCGGAAGCGGAACTGCTGCTGGTCGGCGGCGGGCCCGGGAGAGCGGCCCTGGAACGCGCGGCCCGGGGGAGGGCCGGCATCCGGTTCACCGGGCCGGTGCCCGACCGCGACCTGCCCGCCTACTACGACGCCGGCGACGTGTTCGCCATGCCGTGCCGCTCCCGCCTGGGCGGGCTCGACGTCGAGGGGCTCGGCATCGTCTACCTGGAGGCGTCGGCCAGCGGGCTGCCGGTGGTCGCCGGCGCGTCGGGCGGGGCGCCCGACGCGGTCAGGCACCGCGAGACCGGGCTGGTGGTCGACGGAAGCTCGGCCCGGGAGATCGCCGCCGCGCTGATCGAGCTGCTGCGCGACCCGGCGGCCGCGCGGGCCATGGGCGCGCGCGGCCGGGAGTGGATCGAGCGGGAGTGGACCTGGGACCAGGTCGCCGTCCGCTTCGGCGAACTGCTGAGGGCGCCGGTCGGTCAGCCGTAGAGCTCGTCGACCTGCTTGGCGTAGTCGCGCATCACGACGTTGCGCTTGAGCTTCAGCGACGGGGTCAGGTGGCCGCTCTCCTCGGTCAGGTCGCCGTCGAGGACGACGAACTTCTTGATCTGCTCGGCCTTGGACACCATCTTGTTGGCGTTGTCGACCGCGCCCTGCACCTCGGCCCGGATCTGCTCCTGGGTGAGGGTGACGCCCGCCATCGCCTCGGGGTCGAGGGTGACCAGCGCGGCCACGAACGGCCTGTCGTCGCCGATGACCAGGACCTGGCTGATCAGGCGGTGACCGCGGATGCTGTCCTCGAGCGGGCCGGGCGCGACGTTCTTGCCGGCCGCGGTGACCAGGATCTCCTTCTTGCGGCCGGTGATGCGCAGGTAGCCGTCGGCGTCGAGCTCGCCGACGTCGCCGGTGTGGAACCAGCCCTGCGCGTCGATGACCTCGGCGGTCGCCTTCTCGTTGTTCCAGTAGCCGGCGAAGATGTGGCGGCCCTTGACCAGGATCTCCTTGTCGTCGGCGATCCGGACCGTGACGCCCGGGAACGGCCGGCCGACGGTGCCGATCTTGTTGGCGCCCGGGATGTTGACCGTGGACGGCGCGGAGGTCTCGGTCAGGCCGTAGCCCTCCAGCACCTCGATGCCGACGCCGCGGAAGAAGTGGCCGAGCCGCTCGCCCAGCGCCGAGCCGCCGGAGACGGCGTGGCTCAGGCGGCTGCCGGTGGCGGCCCGCAGCTTGGTGTAGACGAGCTTGTCGAACACGGCGTGCTTGAGCCGCAGGCCGAGCCCGGCCCCGCCGTCGTTCTTGGCCCTGCTGTAGTCGATGGCGACCTGCGCGGCGGTGGCGAAGATCTTGCCCTTGCCGTCGGCGGTGGCCTTCTGCTCGGCGCCGTTGTAGACCTTCTCGAACACGCGCGGCACGCCCAGCAGGAACGTCGGCTTGAACGCCTGCAGGTCGGGCGCCACGTTCTTCATGTTCGGCGTGTGGGCCAGGACCGTGCCGGTCTCGACGGTCACGATCTCGACGATGCGGGCGAAGCTGTGCGCGAGCGGCAGGAACAGCAGCACGGCCCGCTCGTCGATGGAGAACATCTTCTCCAGCGGCCCCTGCGCCACGTTCCGCGCGGTGAACAGCAGGTTGTCGTGGGTGATCTGGCAGCCCTTCGGCATGCCCGTGGTGCCCGAGGTGTAGATGATGGTGGCCAGGTCGTGGCCGCCCCGGGAGGCCCGGCGCTCGGCCAGGGCGTCGTCGGGCACGTCCTTGCCGGCCTCGATCAGCGCCTCGATCGCGCCCTCGTCGAAGGTCCAGACGTGGGGGAGGTCGGGGGCGGCCTCGGCGAGCGTCTCGCGGTGGTTGGCGGTCTCGGCGAACGCGCCCCGCGCGCCCGAGTCGGAGACGATCCAGCGCACCTGCTCGGTGGAGCTGGTCTCGTAGATCGGCACGCCGACGCCGCCGGCCGCCCAGATGGCGTAGTCGGCGATCGTCCACTCGTAGCGGGTGCGGCTCATCAGGGCGACGCGGTCGCCCGGCTCGATCCCGGTGGCGATCAGGCCCTTCGCCACTCCGGCGACCTTCTGCCGGAAGTCGCCGGCGGTCACCGGCTTCCACTCGTCGCCGTCCTGCACCTTCATCACGACGGCGTTGGGGGTGTCGGCGGCCCGCTGGAACACCGCGTCGGTGCAGTTGGCCGACAAGGGAACGTCCACCAGCACGGGAACGGTGTACTCCTGCACGGTCACTCCTCATAGGACCCGGCTTGGTCAGGTTTCCCGGGACGCTACCGCGTGACACGAGGTTGGGATAGAGCCGTCACACAGGCGTTATCCGGTCATTCGCAAGGTATCAGCCCGTGACCGTACGAATGCCCATTGGTACCGTATCTGAACCAAGCGTTTGGTCGGGAATATCATGTCGGCCATGCGCATCAACGTCGTGAGCGACGTCCACGGCCGTGCCGACGCCCTCGCCAAGGCCGGAGTGGGCGCCGACGCCCTGATCTGCCTCGGGGACCTGGTGCTGTTCATCGACTATGCCGACACCTCCCAGGGCATCTTCCCCGACCTGTTCGGCCACGAGCGGGCCGACGAGTACATCCGGCTGCGCACCGAGAAACGCTTCGACGAGGCAAGGGCCCTGTCGGCCGTCCTGTGGGCCGAACTCGGGGGCGACCCCCGCGAGCACATCGAGAAGGCGGTCCGGGCCCAGTACGCCGACCTGTTCGCCGCCATGCCGGTGCCCTCCTACCTGACCTACGGCAACGTCGACGTGCCCGCGCTCTGGGCCGACTACGTGCGCCCCGGGCAGACCGTGCTCGACGGCGAGACGGCCGAGATCGGCGGCCTGACCTTCGGCTTCGTCGGCGGCGGGCTGCAGACCCGCTACCGCACCTCCTACGAGCTCCCCGACGAGGTCTACGCCGCCAAGGTCGCCGCCCTCGGCCCGGTCGACGTGCTCTGCACGCACATCCCGCCCGCGATCCCCGACCTGCTCTACGACGTGGTGGCGAAACGGTTCGAGCGGGGCAGCGAGGCCACCCTCGACTACATCCGGACCCACCAGCCCCGGTACGCCCTCTTCGGGCACGTCCACCAACCTCTGGCGCCCAGGACACGAATAGGGCGTACCGAATGCCTGAATGTCGGGCATTTCCGGGGCCGCGGGACACCGTTCACCCTGGACCTGTGAGCTAAGGTCGGCTGCATGGCTGATCGCACCACGTCGAGCATCGTGATCGGCGCGAGCCGGTCGACAATCCTGGCCGTCATCGCCGACTTCCCCTCCTACCCCGAGTGGGCCGGTCAGGTGAAGTCCGCGCAGGTCCTGACGACCGGCGGCGACGGGTTGCCGGCGACCGTCCGGTTCGTCCTCGACGCGGGCGTGATCAGCGACGACTACGTGCTCGCCTACAGCTGGACCGACGACGTCGTGAGCTGGCGGATCGCCGAGGCCGGGAAGATGGTGTCCGGCCTGACCGGCAGCTACCGCCTGGCCGACAAGGGCGGCTCGACCGAGGTCACCTACGAGCTGGCGGTCGACCTGAAGGTCCCGATGATCGGCATGATCAAGCGCAAGGCCGAGAAGGTCATCATCGACACGGCCCTCAAGGGGCTGAAGAAGCGCGTCGAATCGGCATGAGGACCCTCCTCTTCACGGGGAAGGGCGGCGTCGGCAAGACCACGGCGGCCGCGGCCACCGCGACGCTGGCCGCCCGGCGCGGGCTCAAGACCCTGGTCGTCTCGACCGACACGGCCCACTCGCTGGCCGACGCGCTCGCGGCCGCCCCCTCGGGCGAGCCCGCCGAGGTGGCCCACGGCCTCTACCTGCAGCAGGTCGACACCCAGAAGGCGATGGAACGCCACTGGGGCGACCTGCAGGAATACGCCCGCGGCCTGTTCAGCGAGCTCGGCCTCGACGCCATCACCTCAGAAGAGGTGACCGTGCTGCCCGGCGCCGAGGAGATCATCGCGCTGCTGGAGCTGCGCGAGCAGGCCCGCACCGGCCGCTGGGACGTCGTCGTGGTCGACTGCGCGCCCACCGCCGAGACCCTGCGCCTGCTGGCGCTGCCCGAGGCGCTCGACTGGCACGTGACCCGGCTGCTGCCGATCGGCCGCCGCGTGATGCGCGCCGTCGCCCCGGTGATGCGCGCCGTCGCCAAGGTCAGCGCGCCCGAAGAGGGCGTGCTCAACGCCGGCGAGCGGCTGCACAAGGGCCTGATGGAGGTGCGCGCGCTGCTGACCGGCGACGACGCGTCGGTCAGGCTGGTGCTCACCCCCGAGGCGGTGGTGGTCGCCGAGGCCCGGCGCACCCTCACCTCCCTGTCCCTGTACGGATACCGCGTCGACGCCGTCATCGCCAACCGCGTCTTCCCCGACGGGGGAGCCGACCCCTGGCGGGCCAAATGGGTCGAGGCGCAGGCCCGCCAGATGGAGACGGTGCGCGAGTCGTTCGAGCCGCTGCCGATCCTGCCGGTGCCCTACCTTCCTGAAGAGCCGGTCGGCGTCGAGGCGCTGGCCGCCGTCGCCGAGGAGCTCTACGGCACGGCCGACGCGTTCGGACCGGTCACCGGCGAGCCGCCGCTGCGCTTCACCGCCGACGAGGTCGTGCTCGCGCTGCCGCTGGCCGACCGGAACGACATCGATCTGGGCCGCAAGGCCGACGAACTGATCATCACCGCCGGGCCCTACCGCCGCGTCATCGCGCTGCCCGCCGCGCTGGCCCGCAGAGAGGTCGCGCAGGCGGCGCTCCGCGACGGCCGCCTCCGGGTACGGTTCGAGATATGACGGAAAGCAACGAACGTCCCGACCCCTTCGGCTCGGCCGCCGACGAGGCGCTGAAGCTGCTCGACGCGTTGCAGCAGCGGGTCGGCCGGGAGCTCGGCAAGGGCTTCGTGAAGGGCGCCTTCTCCGGGGTGGCCGGCACCGCCCAGCGCCCCCGCACGACTTCCGCCCCTCAGGATGTGTGGAGCGAGGCGGTTTCAGGGCATGATCACGAGGAGTACATCTGCCGGGCCTGCCCGGTTTGCCGGGTGATCGCGGCCCGCCGGGACGCCGGCGGCGACGTGAGTGACCATCTGATGGCGGCGGGAAGCGAGTTGCTCGCGGCCTTCCGGCAGGCGGTCGACTCCCTGCAGCGCCCGCCGTCTCCGCGCGGGCCGGCTGACCCGGCGGGTGGTTCGAAGGTAGAGCACATAGATCTGGGCTGAGCCTGACGGGAGAGACGACATGGCGCTGACCATCGGCATCGACATCGGCGGCACCAAGGTCGCGGCGGGCGTCGTCGACGCCCACGGCCTGATCGTCGAAAGTCTCCTGAAGCCGACTCCGGCCGACAACCCCGCCAAGGTCGCCGAGACCGTGGCCGAGGCGATCAAGGAACTGGCCGACTCCTACGAGGTCGAGGCCGTCGGCGTCGGCGCCGCCGGCTTCATCGACGAGACCCGCAGCGTCGTCCGGTTCGCCCCCAACCTCGCCTGGCGCGAGGAGCCCCTCCAGCGCAAGCTCACCGAGATGACCGGCCTGCCCATCGTGGTCGAGAACGACGCCAACGCGATGGCGTGGGGCGAGTTCCGCTTCGGCGCGGGCCGGGGCGAGAGCCACCTCATCGCCGTCACGGTCGGCACCGGCATCGGCGGCGGCCTCATCCTCGGCGGCTCCGTCTACCGGGGCCGCTGGGGCATGGGCGGCGAGCTCGGCCACATGCAGACCGTGCCCGGCGGGGTGCGGTGCGGCTGCGGCAACCTCGGCTGCTGGGAGCAGTACGCCAGCGGCAACGCCCTGGTCCGCGACGCGCAGCGGATGGCCGCCGCCGAGCCCGAACGGGCCGCGACCATGCTCAAGCTCGCAGGCAGCACCCCCGAGAGCATCGAGGGCCGCGAGATCACCGACGCCGGCCGGGCCGGTGACCCGGTCGCCCTCGAGGCGTTCGCCCACATGGCCGACTGGATCGGCCAGGGCCTGGCCGACCTCGCGTCCATCCTCGACCCCGGCTGCTTCATCCTCGGCGGCGGCGTCTCCAACGCCGCCGACCTCTGGCTCGACCGGGCCCGCGAATCCTTCGCCGAACGCCTGACCGGCCGGGGCCACCGCCCCGTCGCCGACGTGCGGCTGGCCGAACTGGGCGCCTCCGCCGGCGTGGTCGGCGCGGCTGACCTGGCCCGGCTGCCCTGATCCGGGTCGCCACCTACAACCTCCACGGCCTGCGTGACTCCCGCTCCGCTTTGGCGCGGGTGATCCGCGCGCTGGCCGCCGACGTGCTGTGCGTCCAGGAACGCGGCCTCGGGGCGGCCGTCACCCGGCTGACCGGGCTCGACCTCGCCTGCCACGCCCGCCTGTCGGGGGTGGCGGTGCTGGTCAGGCCCGGCGTCCACGTGCTGCACGCCGAGCACCGGCGGCTGCGCTGGTTCCCCGGCCTCGAACGCCGCTCGATCGCGATGGCCGTCGTCGAGGCCGAAGGGCTGCGCGTGGCGGCCGCCTCCTTCCACCTCGACCTGCACGCCGGGGCCCGGCTCGCGCACGCGGTGGAGATCGTGCGCCGGGTCGAGTCGGTGGCCGCCCGCTTCGACGCGGTCCCGGTGCTGGCGGGCGACCTGAACGAGCTGCCGGGGGCGGCGGCGTGGAAACACCTCGCCTCCCGCTACGCCGAGGGCGGCGACGGGGCGACCTTCGCCGGCAAGCGCATCGACGCGATCTTCACCGGCCGGGGCATGGTGGCGGTGGCGCGCGGGGTCGCCGCCGCGCGGGAGGCCGACCTGGACGCCGCCTCCGATCACCGGCCCGTGGTGGCAGACCTGCGCTCTATCTGAGCCTCCGGCGTGCGTCCGGGCTCGCTGAACGTGCCCTCCCGGCGGATGCCGTGCCAGCGCAGCCGCACCCCCAGCAGCGCCGTCACCAGTGATTGGATGACCACCAGGTACATGAGCTGCCGGTAGACGAACTGCTGCAGCGGCAGGATCCACAACGCCGAGGCGCGTTCGCCGTCGAGCAGCAGGGCGTACCAGCCGATCGCCATCTGCACCGTGACGAAGCCGGCCCAGGCCGCGACGACCGGCAGGGGGTCGTCCACGGCGATGCTGTAGACCGCCATCAGGTCGACGACGGGCGCCAGCAGCGGCAGCAGCACGTGGAACAGCGCCAGGTAGCCCAGGCAGCGGCGGCCGAACGGGTTGCGGTCGAGGACGGCGCGCCGGTGTTTCCACATCGCCTGGAGGGTGCCGTAGCACCAGCGGTAGCGCTGCTTCCACAACTGGCCGAGCGTCGCCGGGGCCTCGGTCCAGGCCACCGCGTTCTCCTCGTAGACCACCCGCCAGCCGGCCCGGCACAACGCCATCGTCAGGTCGGTGTCTTCTGCCAGGGTGTCGGAGCTGACCCCGCCGAGCGCCTCCAGCGCCGAACGCCGGAACGCCCCCACGGCCCCGGGCACGGTCGCCATGCAGTCGAGCAGTTCGAAGGCGCGGCGGTCGAGGTTGAAGCCGATGACGTACTCGATGTGCTGCCAGCGGCCGATCGCGCCGCGCCGGTTGCCCACCTTCGTGTTGCCGCTCACCGCGCCGACCGCCGGGTCGGCGAGCCGCCGGACCAGCCGCCCGATCGTGGCCCGTTCGAAGACGGTGTCGCCGTCGAGCATGATGAGCAGCTCGTGCGAGGCGTGCGCGATGCCGGTGTTCAGCGCGGCCGACTTGCCGCCGTTGGGGCGGCGGATCACCCGGACGCCGGGGAAGCCCGCCGCCAGGTCGGCGGTGCCGTCGGTCGAGCCGTCGTCGACGACCAGGATCTCGACCTCGCCCGGGTAGCCGGTGGCGACCAGCGAGCGCACCGTCGCCTGGATGCCCGCCGCCTCGTTGTAGGCGGGCACGATCACGGTCACCGGCGGCGGGCCCGGCCAGACGCGCACGGAGTGCCTCCGCCGGGTGCCCCCTCGGGTGTGGTGCGCGTGCACCGCCGCGAGCACGATGAAGAAGCCGAACCGCCCCAGGGTCAGCGCCCCGGCGGCGAACAGCGCCCAGCCCAGCACGTCGACGAAGGTCCCGGACGCCCGCTGCGCCAGGTTCAGCGCGCCGCCGAAGAACCGGTCGACCCCGCCGGCCTTCCGGTGCGCCGACGGCATGCCGATCGCCTCGGTCACCGTGACGGCCCGGTAGTCGCGGTCGTGCAGGATCCCGAGGACGAGGTCGAGGGCCTCGACGGTCGCCTGCCGGTCGCCGCCCGAATCGCGCATCGTGACGACCGCGCCCTCGCTCCGCGCGGGCAGCGCCGCCGTCACGTCCCCGTCCTTCGCGTCGAGGTCGCTCAGGACGATCAGGTGGCCTTCGGCGGCCAGTTCCTTCATGGCCTCCCACTGGCGGGCCGTGGTCTCGGCCGCCGGGCCGGAGTAGGGCGGCCGGGCCAGCGTCGTGTGCAGGCCGGTCGCGCCCGCCAGCGCCCGCTGCGTCAGCGACGACTCCAGCCGCAGCCGCCAGCCGGGCACCTCTCTCAGGTCGGCGTGGGAGTAGGTGTGGTTGCCCAGTTCGTGGCCCTCGGCGACGATGCGCCGCGTCAGATCGGGGTGTTCGGCCACCTTCGAACCGACCACGAAGAACGTGGCCTTCGCGCCGTGTTCGTCGAGCACGTCGAGCACCCGCGGCGTCCAGACGGGATCGGGGCCGTCGTCGAAGGTCAGCGCGACGGTCCGGTCGGGAAGGCGCAGGCTGGCGGGCCGGCCTGCCGTGACGTTGACGACGGGACCCCCGCGCCGGACCTCGGCCGACTCGGCGGAGGAGTGGTCGGCGGCGGACGGGCCCGGCCGGGTCTCGCCGACGACGTTGGTGGCGTAGCCGTTGAGCGTCAGCGCGACGGCGACCAGCACCAGGCCGGCGGCGAACAGCAGCCAGTGCCCGCGCGGGCCCGACGGCGCTCCGGACGTGGTGGTGCGCGCCGCCTGCGGCCGGTCGCGCCGGCGGGGTGAGCGGCCTCTGGGCGGCGGCCGGGTCCGGCCCCCTGGTCCGGAACCGGTCGGCGTCATCGGATCGTCAGGTTCAGGTCGATCAGGCCGCCGCCGCCGGGGTCGGGGGTCACGTCGGGGGTGGATTCGGCCGTCGGGGCGGTCGTGAGCTCGGGCGCCGACGGGCTGGGGGAGGCGGGCGCCGGTTCGGCCGCCCGGCCCGGCACCGGGCTCGGCGAGGGCTCCGGGCTGAGTGACGGCTCCGGGCTCGGGCTCGCCGCGGGCGAGGCCGGGCGGGCGATGCTGACGGCCGGGCGGACCGCCGAGCGCGTCACCGACGGCGACGGCCGGTCGAGCCGGCTCGGCCGGGCCTCCATGGCGGGACCGGAGGAGGCCAGGTCGGCCGACCCTCCCCGTGGTTCACCCGGCCATCCGTGCACGGAGAGTCTCGTGTCGGACAGCAGGCCCCCGACGACGACCGCGAGCAGTGCCACGAGCGGGACGCTCGACCCGATCGACACCATCGTCATCAACCGGCGGCGACGGCCGCTGTGATCGAGAAAGACGGCTTTTGTCGGATATTTATCAGGAAGCACGAGTAAATGGTAGTGACCCGGATAACGCGGGGAGCACCGATCCCATTCGATAAACGGAGACCAGGTTGCGGCGAATATGGCGCCTGGGCCGCTGACCAGGCCTCTTCGGTTGGTTACGTCCTATTTTGGCGGTATTCGCGAACGTCGTTGCGGCGAATGACGGATAAAGGCCGGGGCGCCGGGCCGCCCATTCGTCCGGCGTTTGCCGGAGTCCTTGCCCCGCCCTGGACGGTTCGGGGGTTTGGGGTGGGTGATCTAGGGACCGATGGGGGCCCTCGGGGGTGGTCTTGACCGGGGGATTTCCGTCCTATCGCCCGCGAGGGCCGTGCCTCCCCGTACGATTTGTTCATGCCCCGCCGCTTGATGCGGTGTGCGGTGCCGTTGTGTGTGTTCCTCGCCGGTCTGCTGGCCGGCCAGCTCCCGCTCGCACCATCGCTCGCGCACGTGTCCACCGCCTCCGCCTGGTCCGCCACCGTTCCCGAAGAGGTCGTGCGGCAGGCGTCGTCGGCGCGCCTGGGCCGGGACGCCGCGCTCGCCGACGTCAGCGGGGTGTCCGGCACGGCGGTCTGGGCCGTCGGCCAGACCGGGCTCTGGGACGTCTGGCGCAACCGCGGCATCGTGACCCGCTGGAACGGGGCCTCCTGGACCGAGGTGCCCACGCGGGGCGACGCCACCGGGGCCGGGCCGCTGCGCTCGGTCAGCGCGGCCTCCGACAACGAGGTCTGGGTGGTCGGCGACGGCCACGACGGCGTGCCCTACGTCGGGCGCGGCGGCGGTGGCGGCATCGACCGCGTCGTCGTGCCGCAGGTCAGGGCGGGCGACTGGCTGCGCGCCGTGGCGGCGGAACCGGGCAAGGCGGTGATCGTCGGCAGCCGGGGCGGCCGGGTGCTCGTGGTGACGAGCGGGCCCGCCTGGAAGGTGCACGAAGGCCCCGACGGCGTGCTCCACGGCGTCGCGCTGCGCGGCAAGGACGGCTGGGCCGTCGGCAACAACGGCGACGAGCCGCTGATCATGAAGCTGTCGGGCGGGTCGTGGAAGCCCGTGAACCTGCCCGGCGTCGAGGGCGGCTACCTGCGTGACGTCTACATCACCAGCGCCAAGCGCGCGGTCGCGGTCGGCGGCGTCTTCACCGACGACGGCACCACCCTCCCGCTGATCCTGCGCTGGGACGGCAAGAAGTGGCACCGCGAGACCCTGCCCGACGGCGACGCCGAACTCTACGGCGTGACCGGCGACGGCAAGGGCGGCTACTGGGCGTCCGGCTACGACGCCGACCGCCCCGGCGAGGCGTTCCTGCTCCGCTACACCGACAGGAAGTGGAAGCCGCTGCGCGGCGACGCCGGGACCGGCGACCGGTCGGTGCGGCTCCAGGCGGTCGTGCGCGCCGACGACGTGACGATGGCCGTCGGCCACGTGCTCGCCGACGACCACTACAGCGATCTGGTCGAGACCTTCGGCCCGGCGGCCGGCTCGACCGTCCGCTGACCCTCTAGATCACGGCCCCGTCGTCCCAGCCCGAGTCGTTCGGGGGGCCGTCGCCCATGCGGACCACCAGCGCCACGAACCCGCCGATGAACGACGCCACCGCCGTGAAGACGATCCACGGATCCATCGGCAGCTTCAGCATCGCGGCCAGCAGCAGGTAGGCGGGCCCGCCGAACAGCGCGGTCCAGGCCACCCGGGTCACCAGGTCGGCCTTCGGCAGCGGCGGCGGGGGCGGCGGGACGTAGTGGTCGTGGTCGTCGTCGACGGCCTCGGCCGGTTCGTCGCCCGTCTCCTCGGCGGCCTCGTCGAGCTCCTCGGGCGTGGGCTTGGACGTCGGCTCCTCGCCGTCCGGGACGTTCTCCCGGTCGGGCCAGGGCCGGTCGGCCGGATCGTCTCCGGCGCTCTCGTTGAATGAGGCGACGATTTGACGCCAGACCTCGTCTTCGTCACTCTGCGGCGTCACATCGATCCCAGGTCACAGGTCTTTGGTCAAGGGTACCGAGGCGTGCGCTCGGACGAAGTCGAGGCTCCCCGAGAAGATGAGCGGGGCGTCGTTGTCGAGCGTCGCCACGTGATAGCTGTCGGCGCACTCCCGGATTTCCAGGTTCTCTCCCATTCTGTCGCGCAGGAACGCCACGCTGGCCGCTTTGACCACATGATCTTCCGGAGACCGGTAGACGAGCACCGGTTGCGTGATCTTGGAGAGTCCGGCCTGGGTGAGCCGCCACAACTTCGGCAGCGTGGCCGCCGCCTTCACGGGCGTCCTCGTGTACGCCAGCTCGGTCGCCCCCGGCTTCTTGATGTCGTTGGCCACCCCCGCCACCGAGGGCAGCACCCACTTGAGGACGGGCGCGAAGTTGAGCGCCGGGTTGTCGTTCACCACCGACGGGTTGACCAGCACCAGGCCCCGCACGGCCGGGCCGTGCACCTCGGCCAGCCGCAGGCCCATGCAGCCGCCCATCGACAGGCCCATCACGAAAACGTCCGCGCACTTGGACTTCAGCACCGTGAAGGCCCGGTCTATTTCGGCGTACCAGTCTTCCCAGCGGGTGCGGTTCATTTCCTGCCAGGTGGTTCCATGGCCGGGCAATCGGGGCAGTGAGACCGTCAGCCCGGCTTCCGCGAGGTGTTCACCCCACGGGCGCAGCGACTGTGGCGTCCCCGTGAAGCCATGGCAGAGCAGCACCCCGACCGGTCCGCCCTCGTGATGGTAGGGCTCCGCGCCCGGCAACAACGGCATGGCACCTCCCGATGGGAAATATGCCCGATAGTCGCACGTTAAGCCGTAGTCGTGCGAGAGGAGAGGGCGTGGCAAGATGACACGAACAGATGGCACAGGCAATGCCGAGAGAAGGAGCCCCTGAGTGTTCTACTGGGTGGTCAAGGCCATCCTCTGGCCCTTCCTCCACTTCGTCTTCCGCCCGTGGGCGGAGGGGGTGGACAACGTGCCGAAAGAGGGGCCGGTCATCCTGGCCGGAAATCACCTGTCGTTCGCCGACCACTTCTTCGGGGCGCTGTTCCTGCCCCGCAAGGTCATCTCCCTCGGCAAGTCCGACTACTTCACCGGTTCCGGCCTGAAGGGCCTGGTCAGCCGGGCCTTCTTCTCCGGGGTCGGCACCGTCCCGATCGACCGTTCGGGCGGCAAGGCCAGTGAGGCCGCGCTCAACACCGGCCTGCGGGTGCTGGGCGAAGACAACGTCCTGGGCATCTACCCCGAAGGCACCCGCTCACCCGACGGCCGCCTCTACAAGGGCAAGACCGGCGTCGCCCGGCTCGCCCTGGAGTCGCGGGCGCCGGTCATCCCCTGGGCGATGGTCAACACCTTCGAGATGATGCCCCCCGGCCGGCTCGTCCCCAAGCTCGGCATCCGCCCCGGCGTCCGCTACGGCAAGCCGCTCGACTTCTCCCGTTACTACGGGATGGAGAACGACTTCCACGTGCTCCGCGCGGTCACCGACGAGATCATGTACGCCCTCATGGAACTCTCCGGCCAGGAATACGTCGACAAGTACGCGGCCAGCGCGAAGGTCGAGATGGTCCGCGCCGCGAAGGCGGCCAAAGAGAACCAGTGATCTACTTTGTAAAGGGCCCGGACTCCAGGTGAGTCCGGGCCCTTCGCCGTCTGGTCAGCGTTTCCAGAAGGGCTTCGGGTCTGGGGTGTCGCCTGCCAGGCGGGTCAGCACCTCCTCGGTCTTGGCCCAGTGGCGGGTGAGGTCGAAGTCGGGACGTTCGGCCCATTCGAGCTCGCTGGCGAGCGCCGTCAGCTCCTGGTGCCCGCCGACCATCTGGGCGGCCACGCGCAGGCGGCTGGCCAGGTCGGCCAGGTAGCGGCGGCGCTCGTCGTCGGGCCGGGCCTTCGCCTGGGCGAGCCGGGTCAGCTCACCGCGCAGCAGCGGGACGATCCCGCTCATGTCCGTCTGCGGCGCCTGCTCGCGGCCCGGGTGCGGCATCATGCGGTCGATCCCTCCGCTTCCTCCGCCGCTGAACGCGCGGCGCAACCGGCCCGCGGCCTTCGGGGCGGGCATGGGCGGGGACATCGGGGCGGGCATCGAGGGCGGCATCGGCGGCGGCATCGACGCGGGCATGGCCGGGGGGCCGCCGGGGGCCGGGGGCGGTGGGGCGGCGAAGCCGAGGCTGGCGCGGGCCATCATGGGCATCGCGCCGCCTGCGGCGGTCAGGTGGACGGGGGTGGCGCTCTCCCAGCCCGCCGGGGTCTCCACCGGCTGGATCACCTGGTGGACGGGCGGGCCGTCGCCGACCACGCGCTCGTCGACCGCGACGAACGCGGTGAACCGGCAGAGCACCCCGAACGCCAGTGACGTCTCGACGATGCGCTGCTCCAGGGTGTGCTCGCCGATGGTGTACCGGTCCTCCAGCCGCCGCAGTTCGGCCCGTGCCCAGATCGAGCGCACGGCCGGGTTGGCGCTCTGCCGGGCGGTGACGGTCTGGGACCAGGGGGCGGCCGCGTGGCCGCGTACAGAGATCGAGGCTTCTTTGGAGGCCGCGCGGTAGCGGCCGTGGGCGGTGAGCGGGACGCCCGGGAACAACGAGCCGACGTGGGTGACGCCGGAGAGGGTCAGGCCCTCGGGGTGGAGGGTCACGTCGGTGACGAGGGGGGCGCCGATGCGGCGGTGGATGTGCTCCATGGCGGCGTCGAGGCGGTCCTCCGACTCGACGAGCTCGCACCGGCCGCCGCCGAGCAGCGCCAGGCGGCCGAGGAAACCGGCGTTGACCGCCTGGTCGATGCCGACGGTGTGGACACGGACGTCGCCGGTGAGGCGCGCGCCGACGCGTTCGATGATCTGGTCTTCGTTGCCGACCTGTCCGTCGGTGACCATGACCAGCACCCGGTCGCGGCCGGCGTCGGACAGCAGGGCGAGCGCGGTCTCCAGCGGCTGGAGCATCTCGGTGCCGCCGCGCGCCTCCAGGCGGGCCAGGTGCTCGACCGCGCGGTAGCGGGTGCGGTCGGTCGCCTCGGCCAGGCCGGGGAACGGCTGCTCGGCGACGTGGTCGAAGGAGATCACCGCGAACCGGTCGGCGGGGGTGAGGGTGTCGACGATCCGGGCGGCGGCCCGGCGGGCGGCGACCATCTTCCAGCCCGACATGCTGCCCGACCGGTCGAGCAGCAGCACCACGTCACGCGGGGTGCGCCGCCGCTCCACCTCGGGCGGCAGCACGGTCAGCGCGAAGGTGCCCTCCTCGCCCTCGGCGTCGGGGGTGAGCGTGAGGGAGGTCGACTCGGCGTAGCGGAACCGCAGGATGAAGTCGCGGTCGAGCCGCTCGCCCGGCCGGACCGTGAGGGTGTCGCCCTCGCGGTCGACGTCGTGCAGGCTGCTCTGGATCTCGGTGACGTCGAGCCCGGCCGGGTCGACGGTCGCGCTCAGCCCGAGCCTGACTGGGCTCGGGAAGCCCGGCAGCAGCACCGGTGGCGTGATCCGGGAGGCGTCGGGCACCGCGTCGGTGTCGGCCTCGGTCCCCGCCCCGGCCGGCGCGCCGTCGAGCGGGGCGCCCGGGATGTACCGAGGGGCCACGACCAGCGGGAACCGGAACTCGGCCGCGCCGTCCTCGTAGGGGAGCGGCTGGCTCAGATCGAGGTGGACGGTCACCCGCTCGCCCGGCACGATGTTGCCGACCCTGATGGCGAAGACGTCAGGCCGGTCCTCCTCGGCGATGGCGGCCCGGCGGCCCTCCTGGAGGGCCTGGGTGTAGTCGGCCCGCGCCTGCCCGCGCTCCTTCAGCACGCCCTCGACGACGTGCCCGTCGGCCTCCATGCGGAACGCGGTGACGGCCGCGCGCGGCGGCAGCGGGAAGACGTAGGTGGCTTCGAGCGGGACGTCGTGGGGGTTGCGGAACCCCTGCGTGACCTCGACCCCGGCGGTCAGCGCCGAGATGGACGCCCGGACGTCGACCGACTCCAGGGGCAGGTTGCCCTTCTCGGTCTCCAGGGCCCCGAACCCCGCGTCGGGAACCGGCAGCACCTCATCGGGCCTGATCGGCGTGATGGGAACGGTCATGACGGAATCCCTTCGGTGAAACCAAGGTCGGTCAGGAGTTCGATCAACGGCCGCGCGGCCAGGGTGACGGCGGCGAGCTCGTGATCGTCGAGCTGGCGAGAGAGCAGCAGCGCGGCCCCCGGAGCCAGGCCGACGCCATGGAAAACAGGAGGAAACGTGCCGGGCGGGGGAGTGCCGAGGCCTTTCGGCGCGGCCGCCGCTGTCCGGGTGGTGGTGGCCGAGGCGGTCGCCGAGGTCGGTGTGCTGGTCCAGAACCTTTGGCGCGGGCCGGGATCGGTCGGCTGGGAGTGGCCGTTTCGGGAGGGTTCCTGTCGGCCGCCCTCGGCGGCTGCGGGCCGGTCCGGGGCCGGCAGGTCGCCGCCGGCGAGTTCGGTCAGGCGGGCGTCGGTGGCGCCGAGGAGGTCCTGCTGGATGGCGGCGTTGGAGAGGCCCTCGGCCTGGCGGCGTCTGATCGCGACCAGTTGCAGCAGGTGCCTTCGCCCGTAGAGGGCGATGCGGCCGCGGCGGGCGAGTGGGGGGTCGAGGAGGCCGATCGTCGTGTAGTAGCGGATCAGGCGTTCGTTCGGCACGTCGCTGACCCGGCCGTTGGCAGGCGCCAGGCCGGCGAGCGCGGCGGTGGCGCGCTCGGCCAGTTCGGCGATGGTCCAGGTCTCGTCCATACCTCAACAGTGACACTGTCACGATGACACTGTCAAGTGGGGAATATGGGCGATTCGTCCACTGTTGTGCGAAATAGACCGGCTTATCTGGGAGGGAGATCCGCTTTCATGGCTTCGATCACCAGCCTCTTGAGCGCGGAGGACAAGAAGGTCACGGCTGAGGCGCTGCAGGGGGCACTCGTCGACTTGCTGGACTTGTCGTTGCTCGGCAAGCAGGCCCACTGGAACATCATCGGACGGTCGTTCCGATCGCTGCACCTGCAGCTCGACGAGATCGTCAGCCTGGCTCGCGACAGCGCCGACAGCGTGGCCGAGCGGGCCATCGCCATCGGCGTCAACCCTGACGGCCGGGCGCGCACGCTGGCCGAGCACACGCACCTGCACCAGCTCGACCCCGGTTACATCGAGGACGGCAAGGTCGTCGCCGCGATGACCGACATCCTCGAGTCGATGGTGCGCCGCATGCGCGAGCGCATCGAGGCGACCGAGAAGAGCGACCTGGTCAGCCAGGACCTGCTCATCGGGATCACCCGCGAGCTGGAGAAGCAGCACTGGATGATCCAAGCCCAGCGCTGACACCCCCCGAACCGAGACGGCCGCCGCGCCTGATCACGTGATTGGCTGGATCCTTTCAGGAGCGGCGGCGCCAACCTGGGTCACCGGGAACCGATGCCGCGGTCTTTCGAGACCGCGGCATCGGTGTGTTCACAGCAGGCGCCGGGCCAGGTCGGTCACCGACGGCGGCGCGGCCAGCAGCACCTTCAGCGGGTCCCATCGCGGACCCGGTTCCAGGCCCGCGTCGTGCAGGGCCTCGTCCCACCGGCCGCCGTCGCGGGCGGCCTCCTCCAGCTTCCCGAGCACCGTGCCGCCCGACAGCCGCGACAGCAGGTGCGGCCAGCGGACCGTGAGGGCGGCCAGTTTCGCCACCTCGGCGTCGGAGGCGGCGCGTTCCCCGGCCAGCCGCTGGCGGTAGGTGACGAACGAGTAGAACCGGAAGACGTTCACGTAGCGCTTGAGCTCGCGCGGGTTCGAGGCCGCCAGCACCGGCAGCGCGCCGCGGATCGCGCGGTAGGCGTTCTCGTCGCTGTAGAGGTCGTCGAACACCCGGTCGGCGGCCAGGCGGGTCTCCGCCCACAGGCCGCCGAGCGCGGAGGTCTCGCCCTCGTCCACGGCGACCGTGTCCTGGGCCACGCGGGCCGCCTCGTCGAGGGTGTCGACCCGCGCGCCGGAGCCCCGGATCTGCCGTTCGATGCGGGCCACCATCGCCAGGTCGACCGACGGGCGGACCGGCGCGGCGACCGGGGCGCGGCGCTGGGCCGGGATGTCCATGAGGGCGCGCACGTATTCGGGCAGGCGGGCGTCCTCGTCGAGCAGCGGCACCCGCAGCGGCAGCTGGACGATCTTCTCCAGGAACCGCCAGCCGAGGTCCTCGCGCAGGTGGGCGGGCATGCTCTCGGCCAGGTCGCGGTAGGCCACCTCGACGTGCGCGGCCACTACCTCCGGCTCCATGGCCAGCACGAACACGCAGTTGGGGAACTCCCCGGCCAGGAACAGGTTGATCGCTTCGATCACCTGGGCGACCGCGCCCGACGAGCAGCGGTCGAGGTCGTCCACGAAGACCACCAGGGGGCGCTCGGAGGTGGCGACCAGGTCGAGCACGTGTTTCATGTCGGTCTGGACGAGATGCAGGAAGCCCGTGCGGGCCCCGTAGCCCGGCCCGTCTCCGCTCAGCGGGTCGGGCGCCCGGACCAGTGACGCGAACGCCGACTCGGCCGATTCGGTGAGGAAGCGCGCCAGACGTACAGAAGCCGCGAAGACCGCGGCCACCGCGCCGCCCGAGGCGAGCGCGCCCGCCGCGCCGTCGAGGAACGGCAGCAGCGGCGCGGCCAGCAGGGACGCGCCCGACAGCAGCAGCGTCAGGACCAGCCCGAGCACCGCCGGGCCGAGCCGCATGAGCGCCAGGTGGTAGGCGCGGCGGCGGACCGCCTCGCGGTCGACGCGGGCCAGGTTGAGCCGCAGCCAGAAGCGTTCCCGTTCGGCGCGGGGCAGCCGGTCGGTGATCTGGGTGATGATCTCGTGGGCGAGCCCGGCCCAGACCTGCTCGTCGTTCTGGTACATCCACGGGTTGAACCAGACCGTCGGCCGCCAGCCGCCGGTGGTCGCCTCGACCGGCGCGGGCTCCCCCTCGGCCTCCTTCGACAGGGCCCGGACCTCGGCGTTGGTGACGCCCTCGGAGGCCCGGTTGCCCGGCCAGAGCCGGGCCAGCAGCCGGATCAGCCGGGCCGGCGGACGGGCCGGCAGGCTCCGGGGCAGCCGCAGCTCACGGGCGTTGCCCGCGGGGGCGCCGGGGTCGAGCTCCTCCTGGATCATCCGCATCAGCGAGGTCTTGCCGGTGCCCCACGGGCCCTTGACCCCGATCGTCAGCGGCGGCCGGGTCTCGGCGTGCCGGATGAACGCGGCGATGGCCTCGGCGTAGACGCGGTGGCCGAGATGGTCGTCGACGGTCCACCGGTCAGGCGTCAGCCGGGCCCGGGGCCGGGTGGCCCGTCGGCGGGCCCGCCAGCGGCGCAGCGCGCCCGGCAGGGTGGCCCGCTCGTCGTCGTCGAGCCGGGCCCGGCCGAAGAGGGCCACGGCCGGGTGGCTGAACGGTTCACCCAGCAGGCCCCACTCGGCCAGCTCGGTGCGGCCCTTCCGGGTGCCGCCGAGGACCTCGGCGACCTCGCCGGTCAGCCGTTCCCCCTCCGACAGCAGGCTGCCGCGGCGGAGCAGCAGTTGCGCGTCCACCGACAGGTGCTCGTCGTAGATCCGGGCGACGGCCTGTTCGGCCGACTTCGGCCGGGGGCCGCCCAGCATCGCGGCGGCCCGCTCGAAGACCGTGGGCAGCGTGCCCGGCACGGTGCCGCGCACCGCGACCGCGACGTCGAGCGCCTCCGGGGAGGTCAGCAGGTGGGGCAGGAACTCGGCGTGCTCGCCGAAGGCGGCCAGGGCGTGGGCCAGCAGGTCGGCGACCGAGACCACGCCGTCGCCGCCCAGGTCGGCGTCGAAGGTCAGCAGCCCGTCGGCCACCACCTCGGTCAGCGACGGCGCGCCCGGCCGGACCTCCGCGCCGAGGGCCAGGCCCGTGGTCAGCGCGGCGGCGGCGATGCCCGGCGGGGTCAGCAGGGCGCTCACGGTCTGCTCGTCGGGGGAGGCGCTGCCGATCCACCCGAAGTCGACGATCATCAGCACCGCCGAGGCGGTGGTCTCGCCGACGGAGGCCCCGAAACGTTTCACCAGCGTCGCGAAGTCGGCCCCCGACCAGGTCGAGGTCGACGGCCAGCGCACCAGCAGCAGGTCGCCGGGCCGTCCCGAGGCGAGGAACGCGGCCAGCCGCTCGTGGTCGCGCCGCCCCGACGGGCAGGTCTCGACGGCGTAGCCGGACGATCTGAGGGCACTCGCGAGCCGACGGCCCGGAGGGTCCTGGTCGAGGAAGACGAGGGCGCGGCGCGAGGTCACCGCGGGCGCGAGCACGTCTCCGGGAGGAAGGGGCATGGCCGACCACTTTAGAAATGGTCCAGCTCTCCGCCGCTCGCGGTTTGGGCAAAGTTTTAGCCGCGGACCCGTGCGGATTCCCCGTAAGTTCACGTCGCTCGGTTCGACTGGCCCCGCCTGTCACGCGTAGCGTGATTTGTGAGGGAGGTTCCATGGCTGCCGGTTCGGGGAGGTTCGCGGCCCTGATGAGAACACCTGCTGATCCGGCCATCGAGCTGGCCGAGGGATTCACCAGCCGCGTGGTCGGCCGTACCGGCGAACGGGTCGGGGGCCTCACGTGGCACCAGGCGCCCGACGACGGCGCGTGCTTCGTCGACGGCGACGGCTGGATCTACGTCTCCAACTCCGAGATCCCGCTCCTCGGCGGGGTGTCGGCGCTCAGGTTCGGCCCCGACGGGTCGATCCGCAGCGGTTACCGCATCCTGTCGGGCACCGACAGCAACCGGGCCGGCGGAGCGACGCCGTGGAACACGTGGTTGTCGTGTGAGGACACCTGCCGCGGCCGCGTCTTCGAATGCGACCCCTACGGCCACTTCGCCGCCATGCCGCGCCTGGCCATGGGCCTGTTCCGGCACGAGAGCGCCGTCTGCGACGAGGTCGGCCAGGTCGTCTACCTGACCGAGGACCACCCCGAGGGGTGCCTCTACCGCTTCCGCCCCGACGACTGGGGCGACCTCACGACCGGGGTCCTGGAGGTCATGGTCGGCTCGGGCGCCGGGAAGGTGACGTGGTCCCGCGTGCCCAACCCGGCCGCCACCGACGCGCCCGCCCGCGACCAGGTCGAGGGCACGGTCCGCTTCGAACGGGCCGGCCGCTGCTCGACGTCGGGCGGCTTCTGCTACTTCTCGACCGGCGACGACCGCGTGTGGTCCTACGACCCGACGGCGGGCGAGCTCTCGGTCCTCTACGGCGCCGACCCGAGGCTGCTGGCCGGCGCGGGCGACCTGTTCGTCACCCGCGACGGCGAGATCAACAGCATCGGCGACGACGGCGCGGTCACCCCGCTCCTGCGCGTCGACGGCCCGGAGCGATCGATCACCGGCCTCGCGTTCTCCCCGGACGGGGAGCGCCTCTACTTCTCCTCCCGCGAGGGCGGGGTCACTTATGAGGTGACCGGCCCCTTCAAAGGCTGAAATTTCCGGTACGTCGTCACGAGGCCGGCAACGACAGACCGGAACCCCTGACGGGGGCCTTCGTTCAGGAGACCTGCTCCCGGCATGAGGCGGCCCATCGGGATCGCCGGCAGCCCGGTCCCTTCATCCAGCCATCACGCCGCTTTTTTATCCGGCCGTCACGGCGCGGTTCCTTCATCCGGTCGTTCCGGCGGTGTTCTCTCATGCGGTCGTCCCGGTGGGGGTCCTTTTATGCGGCCGTCACGGCGCGGTTCCTTATGCGGCTGTCCCGGTGCGGTTCCATCACCGGCCGTCCCGGTGCGGTTTTCTCATGCGGTCGTATCGGCGCGGGCTGAGGCTGCGGTACGGATCGCGGCCTCCACCTTTTCGCGGAGGTCGCCGCTGACCGGGGCGTCGAGTGTGATGCGGCCGGGTGGGCCGGCCAGTGCGAGGACGCGGGTGCCCAGGGTGGTCGCCTCGGTGACGTCGTGGGTGATGAACAGGACCGTCACCCCGGTGCTGCGCCACAGGTCGCGGATCTCCTCCTGCATGCGTTCGCGGGTGAAGGCGTCGAGTGCGCCGAAGGGCTCGTCCATCAGCAGGACCTTCGGCCGGGGGGCGAGCGCCCGCGCGATGGCGGCCCGCTGGCGCATGCCGCCGGACAACTCGTACGGCTTCAGGCGGGCCGCGTTCTCCAGCCCGGTCATCGCCAGCAGCTCGGCGACCCTTTCGGCGCGGGAGGTTTTGGGCCACCGCTTCAGGCCGAATGCGATGTTTCCCGACACGGAGAGCCACGGGAACAGCCGGGGTTGCTGGAAGACCACGCCCCGCGAAGGGCCGGGGCCGGTCACGGGAGATCCCTCGGCCAGCACGCTCCCGGCCGTGGGCGGGGCGAAGCCCGCCACCAGGCTGAGCAGCGTGCTCTTGCCGCAGCCCGACGGCCCGACCACCGTCAGGAACTCCCCGGCGGGGATGGTCAGGTCGATCGGCCCGAGCGCCGGGCGGTCGCGGTAGACCCGCGTCACCGCCCGGAGCTCGATCGCCGCCGCGCCGACCGGCGGTGCGCCGAACGGCTCCGCCGCCTCCACGGGTGCGGCGGAGCCGAGCGTCGTGTGAGCCCTCGGATCAGGGGAGGGCATCGGTCAGCAGGCCCTTCTGGAAGACCGTCAGGTCGGGCACCGCGTCGAGCTGCTTCTGTCCGACCAGGAACTCGGCCGCGCTGCGCAGGTTCTCCGCGAGCTTGCCGGGGGCCTGGGCCGTGCCGAGGTAGTCGGGGGAGCGCTGCTCGGCGGCGTCGAGGAGGACGAGCTGGCCCAGCTGTCGCCCGGCCTCGGCCGGGTCGAGGTTGAGCTGGCGGCCGAGGGCCGCCGCCGCTGCGGTTTTGTCGGTGCGGGTCAGCTTGACCGCCCGGTCCTGCTGCTTGAGCCACTCCCGGAGGATCTCGGGGTGCTGGTCGGCGAACGCGCTGCGGACGACCGCCAGGTCGGCGGTGAGCTTGCCCTTCCCGGCCAGTTCGCGGCTGGTGGCCAGGACCGCGCCGTCCTTCTCCAGTTCGGCCAGGACCGGCGTCCACACGTAGGCGGCGTCGATGTCGCCGCGCACCCAGGCGGCCTGGATGTCCGGCGGCTGGAGGTCGATGACCTTGGCGTCGGTCACGCCGGCCTCCGCCAGGACGGCCAGCAGGCTGTAGTGGGCGGTGGAGGCGAACGGGGTCGCGATCGTCCTGCCGGCCAGGCCGGCGACCGAGGTGATCTCCTTCTTGGCGACCAGGGCCTCGTTGTCGCCGATCACGTCGAAGATCCACGGCACCTTGTAGGGGATGTTCAGCGGCGCCGACAGGCCGCGGGTCACCGGCGAGCTGCCGGCCAGGCCGATGTCGATCGCCCCCGCGATCATGGCCGTGTTGACGTCGCCCCCGGAGTCGAACCTGCTCCAGGTGATCTCGGTGTCGGGGAGGGCCTGCTCCAGCCACTTCTGGTCTTTGACGATCAGGTCGCCGTTGGGGATCAGCTGGTAGCCGATCCGCAGCGCGGTCTTGGCCGGCTCGGTTGCGGGGGCGGCGCAGGCGGTGGCCAGCACCAGCAGCGCCACGATGACGCGTTTCACGGGGGGCTCCTTCAGATGTGACGGCCGCGCCAGGGCACGAGCCGCCGGTCGAGCGTCTGCAACAGGTAGTCGATGAGCAGGCCGGACAGGCCGATGACGATGATCCCCAGCACGACGACGTCGGTCTGGTTGTAGCGCTGGGCGTCGCGGACCATGCCGCCGATGCCGGGCACGCCGTTGACGGTCTCGGCGGCCACGACGGTCGTGTACGCCACCCCGACCGCCACCCGCACCCCCGTCACGATCTCGGGCAGCGCGCTGGGCAGCACCACCCGGTAGGGGATCTCCCACGGGCGGGCGCCCAGCGAGCGGGCGGCGTTCAGGTAGTCGTCGTGCACGCCCCTGACGGCGTCGGCGGTGGCGACGGCGACGGGCGGCAGCGCGGCGAGCAGCAGCAGCCACACCTTGGGCTCCTCGCCGATGCCGAACCAGATGACCAGCAGGCTCAAGTAGGCCAGCGGCGGCAGCGTGCGCACGAACGTGACCAGCGGCCCGAGCAGCGTGCGCAGCACCGGCACGACCCCGATGAGCAGGCCGAGCACGATGCCGCCGCCGACGCCGTAGAGGCAGCCGAGCACGATCCGGCGCAGGCTGGCCAGCAGGTGCCCGGCCAGGGTGTAGCCGCTGTAGCCCTCGGTGGAGGTGCGCAGCAGCTGGTCGAAGACCGCGACCGGTTCCGGCACGAACACCGGCGGCCAGATCTTCAGCCAGGCCACCGCCTGCCACACGGCGAGCAGGAAGACGACGGCCCCGAGGCGCAGGGCGAGGTTCATCGGAGCAGCGGCAGCAGGAACTCGCCGGCCCTGACCGACTCCTCCAGGTGCGGCCAGCCCGACAGGATGAACTCGTCGAGGCCGAGGGCGGCGTACTCGCGGATCAGCTGCGCGACCTCGGCGTACGACCCGACCAGCGCGGTGCCGGCGCCCTCGCGGACCAGCCCGACGCCGGCCCACAGGCCGGGGGAGATCTCCAGGTCGTCGGCGCTGCCGCCGTGCAGCCCGGCCATGCGGGCCTGGCCGACGGAGTCCATCCGGGCGAAGCGGGCCTGGGCGGCGGCGATGCGGCCGGGATCCATGCCCGACAGCAGGCGCCGGGCGTACGCCCACGCCTCGTCGGCGGTGTCGCGGGCGATGACGTGGAGGCGGATGCCGTAGCGCAGGGTGCGGCCGGTCTCGGCGGTGCGCTTGCGCATGCGCTCCAGCCGCTCGGCGATCATCGCCGGGGGTTCGCCCCACATCAGGTAGACGTTGGCGTGCTCGGCCGCGACCTTCTCGGCCGCCGGGGAGGCGCCGCCGAAGTAGACCTCCGGGGGGTTCGCCAGCGGGGTGGGCAGGCCCGCGTTCTCGACGCGGTAGTGCTCGCCGGTGAAGGAGAAGGGCTCGCCCTCCCAGGTCCGGCGCAGGACGTGGAGGTATTCGGCGGTCCGCGCGTAGCGCTCGTCGTGGTTCAGGAAGTCGCCGTAGGCGCGCTGCTCGGCGGGGTCGCCGCCGGTGACGACGTTGAGGCGCAGCCGCCCGTCACTGATCTCCTGGAAGGCCGCGGCCTGCTGGGCGAGCAGGGTCGGCAGGGTGAAGCCGGGCCGGAAGGCGACCAGCAGGCCGAGCCGGTCGGTCGTGGCGGCCACGGCCGCGCAGGTGACGAGCGGGTCGGGGCAGCCGAGGCCGACCGGGGTGAGCACGGCCTCGAAGCCGGCCGACTCGGACGCCTGGGCCACCTGGGAGAGATATCGGAGCGTGGGGTGCCGGACCGGGGCCGCGCCGGCCGCCACCGTGGTGGTGGCCGGCCGGACGTAGTGGCCGTCGCCCGAGGTCGGGAGGAACCAGTGGAACCGCATGCCGGGAGCATATTCCCCTAATTCCCATCAGTAAAGCAGGGAATTGCGCGCTCCCAGATCTCGTCCACGAACCCGTCGGCCTGCTCGGTGCCGGTGACCTCGAAGCCGGCCGCCTTGTAGATGCGCCGGGCGGAGGTCAGTACGTCGCGCGTCCACAACCGGATCCGGGTGTACCCGGCGTCGGCGGCGAACCGCAGGCACTCCTCGACCAGCCGCGCCCCCACCCCGCGCCCGCGCGCCCAGGGTTCGACCAGCAGCAGCCGCAACTGCGCGGTCTCGCCGTCCTTCCGGGTGCAGAACACGCATCCCGCCGGGCGGCCGTCGATCTCGGCGATCCACGCGGCCTGGCCCGGGTCGGCGCGCGTGTCGAGGAAGTCGGCGCAGACGCGGGCCACCAGGGCCTCGAAGTCGGCTCCCCAGCCCTGTTCGCGGACGTAGATCGCGCCGTGCCGCTGCACCACCCAGCCGAGGTCGCCGGGCCGGGGCGGCCGGATGACCAGGGCGTCTCCCCGGGGCCCGCCGCCGAGGATCTCCCTGATCGCGGCCATGCTCCCCAGGAGGCGCGGCACGTCGGCCCCGTCGAGCAGGCCGGCGACCTGGGCCGCCGACTTCTCGTCCAGTTCCGTGTACGTCCCCCTCCCGGCCTCCGTCAGCGCCACGACCTGGCGGCGGGCGTCGTGGCCGGCGCGTTCGCGGGTCACCAGGCCGTCGGTCTCCAGCCGGGTCAGCAGGCGGCTCAGATAGCCGGCGTCGAGGCCGAGCGCGCGCCGGATGTCGCCCGTCTCCATGGGCTGGAGGGTCTGGCCCAGTTCGTACAGGACCCTGGCCTCGGTCAGCGAATAGGGGGAGTCGTGCATGCCGGGGCCGAGCACGCCGATGACCTCGGTGTAGAAGCGGTTGAACGCGCGGACCTCCGCGATCGCATCCATTGCCCTCCTCAAGTAAATCGTTGACTCAGGCAACGATAAACCTGGTGCGCTAGGGTTCGAAAGACCCGCCAGCCTTCTCGAAGGAGCGACGTGAGCACGGTCTACATCGGGGGCTACACACCCGACACCGGAGGGGCGGGGGCCGGCGTCACCGTCGCCGCCCGCGCCGAGTCGGGCGCCCTCACCGAGGTCGGCACGGCCGCCGCCTCGGGCCCCTCGTTCCTCGCCGCCCACCCGTCGCTCCCGGTCCTCTACGCCGTCGGCGAGACCGACCCCGGCACGATCACCGCCTTCACGGCCACCGACGACCCCGAGCGCCTGGCGACCCGGTCGAGCGGCGGCGGCTCCCCGTGCCACGTGGCCGTCACCGACCGCTGGCTGGCCGTGGCGAACTACGGCGACGGCATGGTGGCCCTGCACACGCTCGACGACGAGGGCCTGTTCACCGGCCCGCCGCTGCTCTTCCCCGGCTTCGGCTCGGGCCCCGACTCCGACCGCCAGCGCGGCCCCCACGCCCACCAGGCCACCTTCGAGGCCGGCGTCCTCTACGTCACCGACCTGGGCGCCGACCAGGTCCGCCAGTGGCGGGTCCACCCCGACGTCACCGAGCTCGAACCGATCACCCTCACCCCCGGCACCGGCCCCCGCCACCTGGTGAGCGCCCCGACCGGCTGGTTCGTCACCGGCGAGCTCGACGGGCAGGTGCACGCTTTCGACGCCAAGTGGCACCCGGTCGCGCAGTTCGCCGCCAGCGGGCGCGACAGCGCCAACTATCCGTCGCACGTCCAGCTCCACCGCGACCGGCTCTACGTCGCCAACCGGGGCCCCAACACGATCAGCGTGTTCGACCCCGAGACGTTCAAGATGGTCGCCGAGGTCGACTGCGGCGGCGACTGGCCCCGCCACTTCGCGATCGACGGCGACGACCTCTACGTCGCCAACCAGCGCTCGGGCGGCGTCGTGCACTTCCGGCTGGTGGGCGGGGTGCCGGAGCCGACCGGCCACGTGCTGGCCGTGCCGACCCCGACCTGCGTCCTCCTCTAGAAGGTCACCGGGTGGCCCAGCCCCGCGACCGGCTCACCGCGCGCAGCCAGTCGTCGTAGGCGCGCTCGTCGCGGGGGCCGGGCTCGAACCGCTTGTCGAGCCGCCAGGTGTGCTTGAGCTCCTCGCGCGTCGACCACACCCCGGCGCCCAGGCCCGCCAGGAAGGCCGCGCCGAGCGCGGTCGTCTCCTGGACGACCGGGCGCTCGACCGGGATGCCGAGCTGGTCGGCCTGCACCTGCATGAGCAGGTCGTTGGCGCTGCCGCCGCCGTCGGCCTTCAGCACGGTCACCTCCTCCGACATGGTGGCCACGATGTCGCGCACCTCGTAGGCGATGGCGTCGAGGGTGGCGCGGGCCAGGTGGGCCTTGGTCGTGCCGCGGGTGAGGCCGGTGATGGTGCCCCGGGCGTCCGGGTCCCAGTGGGGCGCGCCCAGGCCGGTCAGCGCGGGCACGAACACCACGCCGCCCGCGTCGGGCACCGAACGGGCCAGCTCCTCCGACTCGGCCGCCGTGCCGATCAGGCCCAGGCCGTCGCGCAGCCACTGGACCGCCGCGCCGGTCACGAAGATCGCGCCCTCCAGGGCGTAGGTCAGCTCGCCCGAGGGCTCCTGCCAGGCGACCGTGGTCAGCAGCCCCGCGTCGGAGCCGACCGCCTCGCGGCCGGTGTTGACCAGAACGAAAGAGCCGGTGCCGTAGGTGCACTTGACGTCGCCGACGTCGAAGCAGGTCTGGCCGAACAGGGCCGCCTGCTGGTCGCCGGCCATGCCGCTGATCGGCAGGTCGAGGCCGAGGAAGTGCGCCGGGTCGGTGCGGGCGATCTCGCCGTAGTTGGGCACCACCTCGGGCAGGGCGTCGAGCGGCACCCCGAACAGGTCGCACAACTCCGGCGACCACGCGCCCGCGTGGATGTCGTAGAGAAGGGTGCGGGAGGCGTTCGACGGGTCGGTCACGTGGCGGGCGCCGCCGGTCAGCCGGGCCACCAGGTAGCTGTCGACCGTGCCGATCGCCAGGTCCTTGGCCGCCCACGCGTCGGGGTCGTGCTCGGCCAGCCAGGTCAGCTTGGTGCCGGTGAAGTAGGGGTCGAGCCGCAGGCCGGTGAGTTCGGTCACACGGGGTTCGTGACCTTCGTCACGAAGACGGGCGCAGATGCCGGAGGACCTGCGGTCCTGCCAGACAATGGCATGACGCGGCGCGTCGAGTGTGACGGCGTTCCACACGACCGCCGTCTCGCGCTGGTTGGTCAGGCCGACGCACCGCACAGTGGTGCTTGCCCTGGCCAGAGCGGTGCGGCAGGCTGCCAGCGTCGCGCGCCAGATGTCGTCGGGCGCGTGTTCGACCCAGCCGGGTTCCGGGAACCGCTGCTCGAACTCCTGGTATCCGCGCGAGTCGATGTGGCCGTCCTCACCCACCACGAGTGCGGTCACACCGGTCGTACCAGCGTCTATCGCCAAAACCGCCACGGCGCCTCACTTTTTGGTCTAGACCATTGTTGCGCCGTCACGGCAGAATGCCACCGTCGGCGTCCAGACACAGTCTGGCCGCGCTATCTCATATGGAGGAACCCGACATGCGTATTGGAGTGCTCACCGGCGGCGGCGACTGCCCCGGTCTGAACGCCGTGATCCGGGCCGTGGTCCGCAAGGGCGTCACGGTCTACGGTCACGAGTTCGTGGGCTTCCGCGACGGCTGGCGCGGCCCGCTCGAGGGCGACACGATGCCCCTCGACGTTCAGTCCGTGCGCGGCATCCTGCCGCGCGGTGGCACCATCCTCGGTTCCTCGCGCACCAACCCGATCAAGATCGAGGGCGGCGTCGAGCGCATCAAGGAGAACCTCGCCGCGCAGGGCGTCGACGCCCTGGTCGCCATCGGCGGTGAGGACACCCTTGGCGTCGCCAAGCAGCTGTTCGACCGTGGCGTGAACGTCGTGGGCGTGCCGAAGACGATCGACAACGACCTCAACGCGACCGACTACACCTTCGGTTTCGACACCGCGGTGAACATCGCGATGGAGGCCATCGACCGCCTCCACACCACCGCCGAGTCGCACCACCGCGCCCTGATCTGCGAGGTCATGGGCCGCCACGCGGGCTGGATCGCGCTGCACGCCGGCATGGCCGCCGGGGCCAACGTCATCCTGATCCCCGAGAAGCCGTTCGACATCGACAAGGTCTGCGAGTACGTCGAGTCGCGCTTCAAGACCCGCTACGCCCCGATCATCGTGGTCGCCGAGGGCGCCCACCCGATCGACGGCCAGATGGAGCTGCAGGCCGGCGAGCTCGACGCGTTCGGCCACGTCCGCCTCGGCGGCATCGGCGACCGTCTCGCCCAGGAGATCGAGAAGCGCACCGGCAAGGAGGCCCGCACCACGGTCCTCGGCCACATCCAGCGCGGCGGCACCCCGACGGCGTACGACCGCGTGCTGGCCACCCGCTTCGGCCTGGCCGCGATCGACGCCGTCCACGAGGGCGACTTCGGCAAGATGGTCGGCCTCCAGGGCACCGAGATCGTGCGCAGCGGCCTCGACGCCGCGACCGCCGAGCTCAAGACCGTCCCCGTGCACCGCTACGCCGAGGCCGAGGTCTTTTTCGGCTAAGACCCCGGCCTGATGCGCCGCGCGGGTGACTACCTGCGCGGCGTGAACAGGTCGTCGCCGTCCGGCCTGCGCTGCGGCGCGGGCTGGGGCGGCATCGCCGGGGTGGTCCTGCGCTGCTGCAGGCGCTCCAGGAGTTCGCTGTCCTCGCGCATCTCGCGGGCCGAGGGCGAGAGCAGGATCGCGAGCAGCAGGCCCACGGTGATCAGGCTGATGCCGGCGATCAGGGGCAGCAGGAAGTCCATGGCGCTGGCCCCCGAGGGGACGTTGTCGCCGGGGGTGACGCTGAGGGCGTACATGCCGGTGTAGTGCATGCCCGTGACGGCCACGCCCATCATGAGGGCGGCGCCGGTGGTGGCCAGGGGGCCCTCGACCTTGAGGGTGAACCAGAGGGCGACGGTGGCCGCGACGATCGCGATCAGCACCGACAGCGCCACCATCACCGGGTCGTAGGTCAGGTTGCCCGACATGCTCATCGCGAACATGCCGAGGTAGTGCATGGCGCCGACGCCGGTGCCGGCCAGCAGGCCGCCCGCGAGCAGGCGCGGGAATCCGTCGCCCTGCGAGACGACGTGGAGCCCTCCGTAGACGACGCCGACCGCCACGACCGCGGACACGGCGGTCAGTCCGACGCTGAAGCGGATCTCGCTGTTGACGTCGAAGCCCATCATGGCGATGAAGTGCATCACCCAGATGCCGGTGCCGCCGATGGCCAGCGCGCCGCCGGCCAGCCAGCGGTAGCGCGAGGCGCCCTGTGCCGAGCGGGCCCGAGCCGTGAGGATGAGGCCGAGCAGTGAGCCGACGACGGACATCAGGTAGGCGAGGAGAGGAGTCAACGCTCCGTGCGAGAAGTGATTGATATGGGACATGCGTGCTCCTCGTTGTGGTTGCAACAAAATTATTGCACCGCTCCAGGCGCGCCCTTTGTCCCTTTCAGGAGTTCATGTGACGTTCGTTATGTAGTCGTACGATGACCGAAATGACCATCGAGACGCCGTTCTGGCGGGCGATCGCGGTCTACCGCTTCTGCTCCCTCGGCTACGCCGCCGTCCTGGTCGTGGAGGCCGACTCCTACGGCAATCCGGGGCCCGCGTGGTCGGTGCTCGTGCTCATGACCGCCTGGACGGTCTTCGCCACCTACGCCTACTCCCGCGAGGCCCTGCGCGGCTGGCCGCTGCTGATCGCCGACCTGGCCGTCACCGCCGCCTGCCTGCTGTCGTCGATCTGGGTCCAGGGGTTCGACGGCCCGCACGGCGCCATGCCGATCACCGCCACCTGGGTGGCCGCCCCCGTCGTCGCCTGGGCGGTCTACGCGGGCCGCCGCGCGGGCGCCGCCGCGGCCGCCGTCATCGCCGCGCTGGACGTGTGGCTGCGCGGCGTCGGCGTGCTCGACCTGAACACCGTCCCGGTCAACGGCGCCGTCCTGCTGTTCCTGGCCGGCGTCGTGATCGGCCACGTCGCCCGGCTGGCCAAGCAGGCCGAGGCCCGCATGCAGCGCGCGGTCGAGCTCGAGGCGGCCGGACGCGAACGCGAACGCCTGGCCCGGGGCATCCACGACTCGGTCCTGCAGGTGCTGGCCCTGGTGCAGCGCCGGGGCGCCGAGATCGGCGGCGAGGCGGCCGAGCTGGGCCGCCTGGCGGGCGAGCAGGAGGCCGTGCTGCGCGAGCTGGTCAGGACCGCGCCCCGGCCGCTCGGCGCCGAGACGGCCGACCTCAACGAGGCGGTCCGCCGCCACGCCTCGCCCGCGGTCACCGTGGCGACCCCCGCGACCCCCGTCGACCTGCCCTCCCACACGGTCGCGGAGTTGTCGGCCGCCGTCGCCAACGCGCTCGACAACGTCCGCCGCCACTGCCCCGAGGGCACGCGGGTGTGGATCCTGGTCGAGGCCGAGGACGGCGCCGTGACGGTGACCGTGCGTGACGACGGCCCCGGCATCCCCGAGGGCCGCCTGGAGGAGGCCGAGCGGCTGGGCCGCCTGGGCGTCGCGCAGTCGATCAGGGGCCGGGTGGCCGCTCTGGGCGGCCGGGTCACGATTGTCTCCTCCCCTGATGGCACCGAGATCGAGATGGTTATCGTGGCGCCATGAGCGTGCGCGTCATGGTCGTCGACGACCACCCGATGTGGCGGGAGGGCGTGGCCCGCGACCTCGCCGAGGCCGGCTACGAGATCGTGGCGACCTGCGGCGAGGGCCGTCAGGCGCTGCGGGTGGCGGCCGCCGTCCGGCCCGACGTGGTGGTGCTCGACCTCCAGCTGCCCGACCTGCCCGGGGTCGAGGTGGCCCGGGGCCTGGGAGCCTCCGACGACCCGCCCAAGGTGCTGGTGCTGTCGGCCAGCGCCGAGCACGACGACGTGCTGGAGGCGGTGAAGGCGGGCGCGTCGGGCTACCTGGTGAAGTCGGCGAGCCAGGCCGACTTCCTGGAGGCGGTGGCCCGCACCGCGCAGGGCGACGCCGTCTTCACGCCGGGCCTGGCCGGGCTGGTGCTGGGGGAGTACCGCCGGCTGGCGGCCCAGCCGAAGGCCGCTGAGGAGGGCCCCCGGCTGACCGACCGCGAGACCGAGGTGCTGCGGCTGGTGGCGAAGGGGCTGTCGTACAAGCAGATCGCCGAGCGGCTCGTGTTGTCGCACCGGACGGTGCAGAACCACGTCCAGAACACCCTGAGCAAGCTCCAGCTGCACAACCGCGTCGAGCTGGTGCGCTACGCGATCGAAAAAGGTCTGGCGGACCTCGACTAGAGTTAAAAGGTTCCCGCCAGTCGTTCCCGAAGGACCATCACCATGACCATGACCGCTCTGGGTGAGCCCTGTGTGCTGCTCAAACTGGGCGAGATCGTCCTGAAAGGAAAGAACCGGGAGCAGTTCGAGGTCCGGCTGCGCGCCAACATCAAGCACGCCCTGTCGGGCTTCGAGATCGACCTGCGCCAGCGCCACGGCGTCATCGCGCTGTTCCTGCCCGACGGCACCGGCGTCGAGGTCGCCGAGGCGGTCGCCCGGCGGGTCAGCGAGGTGCCCGGCATCGTGCTGGTCCACCTGGCCTGGCGGGTCGCCAAAGACCCGTCGGTCGTCACCAAGGCCGCCCTCGAACTGGTCAGGGAGACCCCCGAGGTGGCCCGCAAGGCCAGCTTCGCGGTCCGCTCGCGCCGCCGCGACAAGCGCTTCCCGATGACCTCGGCCGAGCTCGACTGGCACGTCGGCAGCGAGATCAACGACACCTACGGCCTGCCGGTCAGCCTGAAGAACCCCGAGCTCACCGTCTCGATCGAGGTCGACCGCGACGAGGTGTTCGTCTACGTCGACAACCGCCCCGGCCAGGGCGGCCTCCCGGTCGGCACCAGCGGGCGCGGCCTGGCGCTGCTGTCGGGCGGCATCGACTCCCCGGTGGCCGCCTACCGCATGATGCGGCGCGGCCTGCGGGTCGACTTCCTGCACTTCTCCGGCATCCCGTTCACCACCACCGAGTCGATCTACAAGGCCTACGCCCTGGTCCGCCGCCTCGACGCCTTCCAGGGCCGCTCGCGCCTGTGGGTGGTGCCGTTCGGCAAGGCCCAGCAGTCGATCCGCACCTCCGGCAGCGACCGCCTGGCGATGATCGCCCAGCGCCGCCTGATGCTGAAGACCGCCGAGGAGGTCGCCCACCGCCACAAGGCGACCGCCCTGATCACCGGCGACTCGCTCGGCCAGGTGTCGTCGCAGACGATGGCCAACATCGCGGCCCAGGACAGCGCGACCGACCTGCCGATCCTGCGGCCCCTGATCGGGCTCGACAAGATGGAGGTCATCGCCGAGGCCCGCCGCATCGGCACGCTGGCCATCTCCGAGCTGCCCGACGAAGACTGCTGCACGATCCTGGCCTCCCGCCAGCCCGAGCTGGCCGCCAAGATCGAAGACCTGAAGCTGATCGAGAAGCGGCTCGACGCCGAGGAGCTCGCGGTCCAGCTGGCCGACTCGATCCAGGCCTACAAGCTAGAGTCCTGACCGCCGCAGCGGGCTGAACAGCCCGCCCGCGGCGGTCAGCACCAGCCCGGCCCCCATCAGCGTCACGACCGGCGCCACGCCCTGCCCCGCCGCCGTCCACGTCGCCAGGGTCGCGCCCAGCGGGCCCAGGGCGAAGTGGATGGTCCAGAACGCCGCCGTCACCCGGCCCAGCAGGTGGGCCGGGGTGATCTCCTGGCGCAGCGACATCGAGCAGATCGCGCCGACCGTGATCGCCAGGCTGAACAGCGCCATCAGCGCCCCGATCCCGGCCACGACCCCGCCTGACAGCGCGACGGCGATCACCGCCAGCCCCGCGAGCGTGGTCGACGCCAGCCACGTCGGGCCGAAGCCCAGCCGTCTGCGCACCCGCGCCACGACCATCGAGCCGATGATCGTGCCGATCGCGCCCGCGCCCAGCACGTAGCCCACCACCGCGTCGGGCTGCTCCAGGTTCTCCTTCAGGTGGAAGACGACCAGGTCGTCGAGGCCGGCGGTGAGGAAGATGAGCGCCGTGAGCAGGATCGTCATGGTGCGCAGCACCGGGTTGCCGAGCAGGAACCTGGCGCCGGCCAGCCGGCCGCCGGTCTCCTCCCGCGCGTACGGCCGCAGCCGGATGAACCGCAGCCCGAACGCCGAGACCAGGAAGGTCACCGAATCCAGCCCGATCGCCGCGGCGGGCCCGAACACCCCGGAGACCACGCCCGCGAGGGCGGGGCCGGCCACCCCGGCCACGGCGAAGACGCCGTAGAGCATGCCGTTGGCGCGGGTGATGTCGCCCGGGTCGACGATCGACGGCAGCACGGTCACGTAGGCGACGTTGAAGACCATCCCGAGCGCGGCCGCCAGCGGGACGATCACGTAGAGCGGCCAGATCACCGGAGACCACCACCACAGGACCGGGATCAGGCCGTACAGGAGGAACCGGCCGACGTCGCAGACGACCAGCACGCGCCGCCGGTCGAACCGGTCGACGATGCCGCCGGCGAAGGTGCCGGTCACGACGGAGGCGACGCCCGTCAGCGCGGTGAGCACGCCCATCTGGGCGACGGACCCGGTCGCGTGCAGCGCCAGCAGCGGCACCGCCACGGTCGAGAACGCGTCGCCCAGCACGGACAACGTCTGAACACCGAGCAGTAGGACAAAGTTCTTGTTTCTAAGAAGATCCCCCGAAAACGCCACGAGGGCGGAGGCTACACGGCGACCGCTTCACCGGCCAGGGTGCGGCCCATCAGCGGGGCGAACTCGCGCATGATCCGCGCCAGCTCGTCGAGGTCGCCGTCGACCAGGGCCTGCGGGCCGTCGCAGAGCGCCTGCTCGGGGTGCGGGTGGACGTCGATGATCACGCCGTCGGCGCCCACCGCGACCGCCGCCCGGGTGAGCGGCAGCACCAGCTCGCGCCGCCCGCCCGAGTGGGACGGGTCGATGATCACCGGCAGGTGGGAGAGCCGCTGCGCCACCGGCACCGCCGACACGTCGAGGGTGTTGCGGGTGGCCGTCTCGAAGGTGCGGATGCCGCGCTCGCACAGCACGATGTCGAGGTTGCCGCGCTGGGCGATGTACTCGGCCGACATCAGCCACTCCTCGATCGTGCCGCTCATGCCGCGCTTCAGCATGACCGGCTTCCCGGCCGCGCCGACCGCCTGCAGGAGCGCGAAGTTCTGCGTGTTGCGGGTGCCGACCTGCAGCATGTCGGCGTAGGAGGCCACGAGCGGCACGTCGTGGGCGTCGACCACCTCGGTCACGATCGGCAGCCCGGTCTTCTCCCGGACGTCGGCCAGGATGCGCAGCCCCTGCTCGCCGAGGCCCTGGAAGGCGTACGGCGAGGTGCGCGGCTTGAACGCGCCGCCGCGCAGCAGGGTGGCCCCGGCGGCCTTGGCCATCTGGGCGGCCTCAAGGGTCTGCTGCGGCGTCTCGACCGCGCACGGCCCCGCGATGAGGGTGACCGTGTCGGGCCCGATCGGCACACCGCCCACCCGGACCGTCGATCTGACGGGATGGTTGTCGCGGCTCACGAGCTTGAAGGGGGTGGACACGCGCATCACGTCGGCGACGCCGCGCTGACCGCGCAGATTGAGGCTGGCGAACTGCTCCACGTCGCCGATCAGCCCGATGATCGTGCGGTTCACGCCGCGGGACACGAACGCCTCACCACCGGCCGACGCGACGAGCGCGACGACGTCGGTGATGTCTTCCTGGGTGGCCTCGGGGGCCATGACGATGACCATGATGTCTCCTTAACACGCGAAAAGCCCCGGGTCCTAGATCGGACCCGGGGCTTTTCGACCGCCTTTGGCTGCTAGCGCACAACCTCATGGCGAACGGTCCTCACGGGTCCGTCGCCATACCAAAACGAGAATGCGCCAAGCATGGTCGAAATATATCGCACAACCCTGATGCGGGCCCACCACGGGGCGGGTGACAGGATGGGCGGGTGCCGGAGACGCCCGAGGAGGAGAACCGGCTGCCCCCGGGTCAGTACGTCCCGCGCGGCAGGCCCGTGATGCACTACGGAAGGGTGCCGACGTTCCGGCCCGCGACCTGGCGCCTGCAGATCTTCGGCGCCACCGAGTCGGGCGAACAGCACTTCCTGACCTGGGACGACTTCGGTCAGCTGCCGCGTTCGACGGTGCTGGCCGACTTCCACTGCGTGACCAAGTTCTCGATCATGGGCAACGAGTGGACCGGCGTGCCCGCGTCGGCGTTCCTGGCCGCCGTGCCGCCCGCCGCCGGGGTCGCCCACGTGATGATCTGGGCCGAGTACGGCTACAGCGCCAACGTCCGGATGAGCGACTTCGACCGCGACTCGACCCTGTTCGCCACCGAGCTCGACGGCAAGCCGCTCACCCCCGAGCGCGGCTACCCCGTGCGCGCCGTGGTCCCTCACCTGTACGCCTGGAAGAGCGTCAAGTGGGTGCGCGCCATCGAATACCTGACCGACGACCGGCGCGGCTTCTGGGAGGACCGGGGCTACCACAACGTCGCCGACCCCTGGCGTGAGCAGCGCTACTCATACCAGGAGGACCCGGGCGACGGCCCGCCCTAGCCCGGCCCGGAGGTCTAGTCTCGCCCGGGTGTGCTGCTTCGACGTGCCCTTCCGGCTCACCCCCGAGGCCGCCCGCGCGGCCCTGCCCCACCTGGAGCGGGCCGTCGGCGCCCCGTTGACGATCACCTCCGCGACCGAGGTCCTCGCGGGCCCGGCGGCCGGCTGGGACGCGGCGGTCGCGGCCATGCGGGGGAGGCGGTCGGGAGAGGCGCTGCCGCTGACGATCATGGGCGCGGTCGTGGGCGCACTGGTGGCCCACGGGCGGGCCGGCGACCTCCGCAACGCCGCCCGCTGGCTCTCCGACCAGCTGGAGCTCGATCACCTGCGCCGGAAGGCCGCCCAGGAGTCCATTCCGGTGGAGCTCGGCGGCCGGACCCGGTTCATCGACCCCGGGGCCGTCTGGTTCGCCGAGGCGCGCGGCGACTACGTCAGGCTCAGGACCGCCGAGGGCGGCTTCCTGGTGCGGACGTCCATGGCCGCGCTGGAGCAGCGGTGGGCCGGGGCCGGGTTCATCAGGGCCCACCGGAGCACCCTGGTCAACGCCCGGCACGTCAGCGAGCTGCGGTTCGCCGACGGGCGGGCGCTGCTGCTGGTCGGGACCGAGACGCTGCCGGTCTCCCGCCGTCACACCCGGGAGGTCAGGGAGCGGCTGACCGCTCGTCGCTCCTGACACGCCGTCTGTCGTGATCAGCCGGTGTGGCGCTGACCTGGGAAATAAGGTTGCGGTCACGGATCCGGTCGTTCGGGGGACGGCCGGATCCGCCCGCTATCCGCGCAGCTTCTTCAGCAGGTCGATGTCCTCGCGGTGCTTGTCGGCCTTGCCGGGCGTCTCGATGCACAGCGGCACCCCGGCCACCGCCGGGTGGCGCATGACCTCGGCGAACCCCTGGGCCCCGATGTGGCCCGCGCCGATGTTCTCGTGGCGGTCCTTCTTCGCGCCCAGCACGTCTTTGGAGTCGTTGGCGTGGATCAGCTTCAACCGGCCCGGCGCGATGGCGTGGAGGGCGTCGAAGGTCTCGCGCACGCCCTCGGGCGTCGACAGGTCGTGGCCGGCGGCGAAGGCGTGGCAGGTGTCGAGGCAGAGGCCCGCCTTCGGATGCCACTCCAGCGCCGACAGGTAGGGGCCGAGGTCCTGGACGGTCGCGCAGAGCATCTGGCCCTGCCCGGCCATCGGTTCGAGCAGCAGGTCGGGGCCGTCGTCGGGGATCTCCTCCAGCAGCGGGAGCAGATGGTCGCGCAGCTGCCGGAAGGCCGCCTCGCGCGGCTGGCTGACCGCCGAGCCGGTGTGCACGACCACGCCCAGCGCGCCGACCTCGCGGCCGCGCCGCAGGGTGTGGCGGACCGAGGCGATCGAGTTCTCCAGCGTCGCCTCGGTCGGCGAGCCGAAGTTGATCAGGTAGTTGGCGTGGACGTAGACCGGCAGGTCGGCCGCGCGCAGTTTGGCGTCCTCGGCCGGGTTGCCCTCGTTCAGAGCCCAGCCGCGCGGGTTGGTGACGAAGACCTGGGCCATCTCGGCGCCGATCTCGGCGGCGTACTTCAGGCCTCCGGTGGCCAGCCCGCCCGCTACCAGGACGTGGCCGCCGATCGCGTTTCCAGTGCTCATAGTGGCATCAGGTTACCCGGGGGTTTCGCCGGTTTGTGGCAACGTACAAACCATCGGCCGCTCATGGACGGGGCTTTGGGAGCTCCCGCTGCTGGATTCGGCGGGGGCCGCGATGTGTACTGGCGACCATGCGTGAACCGAGCCGCGACGACCTGCTGGCGTGCTGCGCGTCCGCCCGCTGGGCCGACGGCGTGGCCGGGCGGCCCTACCCCGACCTCACCGGTCTCCTCGACCGCAGCGACGGGGTGCTGGCCATGCTGAACTGGGCCGACGTGGAGGAGGCGCTGGCCGCCCACCCCCGGATCGGCGACCGGGCCGCAGGGGCGTCGAGGGAGTCGGCGTGGTCGCGCGACGAGCAGTCGGGCGCCGCCACCGCCGAGGAGGACGTGCTGCGCCGCCTGAAAGCGGGCAACCGGGCCTACGAGGAGCGGTTCGGGCACGTGTACCTGGTCTGCGCGACCGGCAGGTCGGCCCCCGAGATGCTGGCGATCTTGGAGGATCGTCTGGGCAACGTACCGGAGAAGGAGCGGATGGTCGTGCGCGACGAGCTCGGGAAGATCGTCCGGCTGCGGCTGGCCAAGCTCTGGGAGGAGGGGGCGTGAGCCTGTCCACCCATGTGCTCGACACCGCGCGCGGGTGCCCGGCCGCCGACGTCCACGTGCGGCTGGCCCGCCGGGCCGCCCACGGGTACGTCGCCCTCGCCGAGGCTCGCACCGACAAGGACGGCCGCATCAGGGAGTGGACGCCGCTGGGCCGCGAGTGGACCGGCACGCTGGAGGCCGCGACCTACCGGCTGATCTTCGACACCGGCGGCTACCTGGGAGACGACGCGTTCTTCCCCGAGGTCACCGTCGTCTTCACCATCGCCGACGCCGACCGGCACCACCACGTGCCGCTGCTGCTGAGCCCGTTCGGCTACTCGACCTACCGGGGGAGTTAGAAGTGTTCACGCTCGGCCCCAACCGCTACGGCAAAGCCGAGACCCGGGTCGTGCGGGTCACCCGGGACGGCGACGCCCACCAGATCAAGGACCTGAACGTCGGCACCGCGTTGTCGGGCGACATGACCGACGTCCACCTGACCGGCGACAACGCCGCCGTGCTGCCCACCGACACGCAGAAGAACACCGTCTACGCCTTCGCCAAGAAGCACGGCGTCGCCGCGATCGAGGAGTTCGCGCTGCTGCTGGCCCGCCACTTCGTCGACGGGCAGCCGACGATCCACCACGCCCGCGTGGAGATCGAGGAGTACACCTGGGAGCGCCGCGGCGCCCACTCCTTCGCCCGGAAGGGCCAGGAGGTGCGCACCTGCCTGGTCCACTACGACGGCGAGCGGGCGACCGTGGTCTCGGGGCTCAAGGAACTCGTGGTCCTCAACACGACCGACTCGGAGTTCTGGGGCTACCTCAAGGACGCGTACACGACCCTGCCGGAGACCCGCGACCGGGTGCTGGCGACCGCCGTGACCGCCCGCTGGCGGCACGACGGCGAACCCGCCGACTGGGAGACCTCCTACACGACGGCCCGGGAGGCCCTGCTCGACGCCTTCGCGACCACCTACAGCCTGTCGCTCCAGCAGACCCTCTACGCCATGGGCGCCCGGGTGCTGACCGACTGCCCGGACGTCTGCGAGGTCCGCCTCGAACTGCCGAACAGGCACCACTTCCTGGTCGACCTCGACCCGTTCGGCCTCGACAACGACGGCGAGGTCTACTTCGCCGCCGACCGCCCCTACGGCCTCATCGAGGGCGCCGTGCTGCGCGACGACGCGCCCGCCGCCGGAAAGGCGTGGGACTGATGGACTTCCTGCGCGCCACCACCTGGGCCGAGGCCCTGCGGATGAAGGCCGACCGGCCCGACGCGACGCCGGTCCAGGGCGGCACCGACGTCATGGTCGAGATCAACCTCGACAAGGGCCGCCCGGCGGCGCTGCTCGACCTCACGCCGGTGACCGAGCTGACCGGCTGGTCGGTGGAGTCGGAGCACGTCAGGATCGGGGCGGGGGTGACCTACACCCGGATCATCGCCGAGCTGGCCGACCGGCTGCCCGGCCTGGCCCAGGCGTCCCGCACGGTCGGCTCGCCGCAGATCCGCAACCGGGGCACGGTGGCCGGCAACCTCGGCGCGGCCTCCCCGGCGGGCGACAGCCACCCGCCGCTGCTCGCGACGGGCGCGATCGTCGAGGCCGAGTCGGTGGACGGCCTGCGGATGATCCCGATCGGCGACTTCTACACCGGCGTCAAACGCAACGCGCTGGCCCCTCACGAGCTGATCCGCGCGGTCCACGTGCCGTCGCGGCGGGGGCCGCAGTACTTCTCCAAGATCGGCACCAGGAACGCGATGGTCATCGCGGTCTGCTCGTTCGGCCTCGCGCTCGACGTGCACGCGCGAACGGTCGGCACCGGCATCGGCTCGGCCGCCCCCACGCCGCGCCGGGCCGTCGAGGCGGAGGCGTTCCTGGCAGAGAACTGGTCCCCGGGGGATCCCGAGGTGGGCCGGAGGTTCGGGGAACTCGTCGCCGCGGCGGCCGCCCCGATCGACGACGTCCGGGGCAGCCGCGACTACCGCGTCCACGCCCTGGCCGTGATGGCCCGCCGCACGCTCGGCTGGGCCTGGGAAGAACACAGGAGGACGTCATGAGGGTCAACGTCACCGTGAACGGCGCGCCGATGACCGCCGACGACGTCTGGCCGGGCGAGAGCCTGCTCTACGTCCTGCGCGAGCGGCTCGGCCTGCCGGGCGCCAAGAACGCCTGCGAACAGGGCGAGTGCGGCTCGTGCACGGTCTACCTCGACGGGGTGCCGGTCTGCGCCTGCCTCGTGGCGGCCGGCCAGGCCGAGGGCCGCGAGGTGCGCACCGTCGAGGGGCTCGCCCCCGGCGCGGGGGAGCTCGACGCGGTGCAGGAGGCGTTCGTCGAGTGCGGCGCCGTCCAGTGCGGTTTCTGTACGCCCGGTCTGATCGTCCAGGCCCACTCGCTCATCGCGGCCCACGACGGGGTGCCCGCCGACGCCGAGATCCGCGAGCACCTGGCGGGCAACCTGTGCCGGTGCACGGGCTACGAGAAGATCCTGGACGCGGTCCGCCTGGCCGCCCGCCGGAAGGCCGGTTCGTGATCGTCATCGAGAACGCCTACGTCGCCCCGGTCGTCGGCGCGGAGATCCCCGACGGCCACGTCGCGATCGAGGGCAACCGCATCGTGTCGGTCGGCGCGGGGCCCTTCGAGGGCGACGCCGAGCGGATCGACGGGCGCGGCTGCCTGGTCACCCCCGGGCTGGTCAACACCCACCACCACCTCTACCAGTGGGCCTCCCAGGGCCTGGCCCCCGACGGCACCCTGTTCGAGTGGCTCGTGGCCAGCTACCCGGTCTGGGCCCGCATGGACGCCGAGGTGGTGCACGGCGCGGCCACGGCCGGCCTGGCCTGGCTGGCGCTGTCGGGCTGCTCGACCTCCACCGACCACCACTACGTCTTCCCCAAGGGCCGGGGCGACCTGTTCGCCGCCGAGATCCAGGCCGCCGCCGAGGTGGGCCTGCGCTTCCACCCGTGCCGGGGCTCGATGGACCGGGGCCGCTCGCAGGGAGGCCTGCCGCCCGACGAGGTCGTCGAGACCCTCGACGAGATCCTGGCCGAGACCGAGGCCGCCGTACGGAAGTACCACGACCCGCTGTTCGACTCGATGCTCCGGGTGGCCGTCGCGCCCTGCTCGCCGTTCTCGGTCAGCGGCGACCTGATGCGCCAGGCCGCCGCGCTGGCCAGGGACCTGAAGGTCCGCCTGCACACCCACGGCGCCGAGACCCTCGACGAGGACGACCACTGCAAGGAGCAGTTCGGCATGCTCCCCGTCGAGTACCTCGAATCGCTCGGCTGGCTCGGCCCCGACGTGTGGATCGCGCACAGCGTGCACCTCACCGACGCCGACGTCGCCCGCTTCGCCGAGACCGGCACCGGCACCGCCCACTGCCCGTCGTCCAACGGCCGCCTCGGGGCCGGGATCGCCCGCGTCAGCGAACTGCTCCGCGCGGGCGCGACCGTCGGCCTCGGCGTCGACGGCCCCGGCTCGGCCGAGTTCATCCCGCTCGCCGGGGAGATCCGCCAGGCGATGCTCATGCAGCGGGCCCGCTACGGACCGCAGGCGCTGACCGTCCGCCAGGCCCTGGAGATCGCCACCATCGGCGGCGCACGCTGCCTGGGCCGCGAGACCGAGATCGGCTCGCTCGAACCCGGCAAGCTCGCCGACGTCGCGGTCTGGCGGGTCGACGGCCCCTACGCCGCCGCCTCCGACCCGCTCGTGGCGCTCGGCTACGGCCAGACACCCCCGCTGGCCAGGCTGATCGTCAACGGCGTGACCGTCGTCGAAGACGGCGAGCTGCGCACCGTCTCCGGCGAGGCCGCCGGAGCGGCGGGGGCGCGGGCGCACGCGCGACTGCTTCGGTCATGATGACGGCATGAAGGATCACCGTGTCGGTCACGTCGTCATCGCACCGGACAAGTTCAAGGGCTCGCTGACCGCCCCCGAGGTCGCCCACCGCGTCGCCGCCGGCCTCGGCGACGTGCCGGTCGTGCTCCTGCCCGTCGCCGACGGCGGCGACGGCACCGTCGACGCGGTCGCGGCCTGCGGCTTCACCCGCGTCGAGGTGGAGGTGACCGGGCCGACGGGTCAGCCGGTCCGGGCCTCCTACGCCGTCAAGGACGACACCGCCGTGGTCGAGATGGCCGAGGCGTCCGGCCTGCGCCGCCTGCCCGGCGGGCTCGAACCGCTGACCGCCACCAGCTACGGCACCGGCGAGCTGATCGCCCACGCGCTCCGGGGCGGCGCGACCAAGATCGTGCTCGGCCTGGGCGGCAGCGCCTGCACCGACGGCGGCACCGGCCTGGCCCGCGCCCTGGGCGCCCGTTTCCTCGACGCCTCCGGCGCGGAGCTGCCCCTGGGCGGCGGCGCGCTGGTGAACCTGGCCACCATCGACCTGTCCGGCTTCGACGCGGGCGCCGCCGAGTACGTCGTCGCCTCCGACGTCGACAACCCCCTGCTCGGCCCCCACGGCGCGGCGGCCGTCTACGCCCCGCAGAAGGGCGCCGACGCCGACCAGGTGAAGCTCCTGGAGACCGGCCTGGCCCGGCTCGCGGCCGTCGCCGTGCACACCCACGGCCTGACCGGCGCGGTCGAGCACGACGGGATCGTGCGCGCGATGGGCGTCGCCGGTCAGCCCGGCGCCGGGGCGGCCGGGGGCGTCGGCTTCGCCGCCCTCGCCTTCCTGGACGCCGCCATCCGGCCCGGCATCGCCTACCTGCTCGGCCTGCTCGACTTCGACACCCACGTCGAGGGCGCCCGCCTGGTCGTCACCGGCGAGGGCTCCCTCGACGAGCAGTCGCTGCGCGGCAAGGCCCCCGTCGGGGTCGCGAACGCCGCCATGCGGCACGGCGTGCCGGTGGTCGCGGTCTGCGGCCGCCGCAGCGTCGCCGCCGACGACCTGCGCAAGGCCGGGATCGAGGCGGCGTACGCGCTCACCGACCTCGAACCCGACCCCGAGATCTGCATGGCCCAGGCCGGGCCGCTGCTGGAGCGGCTCGTGGCGGGCAGCGTGAAAGCACACCTGTGAAGGAGCATCTGTGACGGTTCTGGTGCGGTCGCGCCGGGTGGTCACCCCCGACGGGGTGCGGCCACTCGGGGTCGACGTCGTCGACGGGCGGATCGCTGGGCTGGTGCCGTACGACGCCGGCGGCGGGCTCGACCTCGGTGACGTCGCGCTGCTGCCCGGCCTGGTCGACACGCACGTCCACGTGAACGAGCCCGGCCGCACCCACTGGGAGGGCTTCGCCACCGCCACCCGGGCGGCCGCGGCCGGGGGCGTGACCACGGTCGTCGACATGCCGCTCAACTCGCTGCCGCCGACCACGACCGTGCCGAACCTGGAGATCAAGAAGAAGGCCGCCCGGGGCCAGATCGCGGTCGACGTCGGCTTCTGGGGCGGCGCGATCCCCGGCAACCTCGGCGACCTGCGACCCCTGTGGGACGCCGGGGTGTTCGGCGTGAAGTGCTTCCTGTCGCCGTCGGGCGTCGACGAGTTCCCCGCCCTCGACCCGAACGGGCTCACCCTGGCGCTGCGCGAACTGGCCCGCTTCGACGGCCTGCTGATCGCGCACGCCGAGGACCCCTGGACCCTCACCGAGCCGACCGGCCCCTCCTACGCCGAGTTCCTCGGCTCCCGCACCCCCGACGCCGAGGTGCGGGCCATCGAGACGGTCGTCGCGGTGGCCCGCGAGACCGGCGCGCGGGCGCACATCGTGCACGTCTCCGCCGGCGACGCGATCCCCGTCCTGCGGGCGGCGCAGGAGGCGGGCGTGCGGATCACCGCCGAGACCTGCCCCCACTACCTGACCCTCAGCGCCGAGGAGGTCACCGGCACCGCGTTCAAGTGCTGCCCGCCGATCCGCGAGGCGGCCAACCGCGACGCGCTGTGGGCCGGGCTGGCCGACGGCACCCTGATGGGCGTCGTCTCCGACCACTCGCCGTGCCCGGCCGACATGAAGAGCCCCGATGACTTCGCGATGGCGTGGGGCGGCATCTCCTCCCTCCAGCTCGGCCTGCCGGTCATCTGGACGGAGGCGTCGGCCCGGGGCTTCTCCCTGGACGACGTGGTCCGGTGGATGGCACGCGGGCCCGCCGACTTCGCGGGGCTGGCGTACAAGGGGCGGATCGAGGCCGGGGCCGACGCCGACCTGGTGGCCTTCGACCCCGAGGCGGCCTTCGTCGTGGACGCCGGCGAACTCGCCCACAAGAACCCGGTGACCGCCTACCAGGGGCGGGCGCTGCGGGGCGTCGTCCAGCAGACCTGGCTTCGCGGTGCGGCCCCCGGCCACGGCCGGTTCCTGACGAGAGGTGCCCGATGACCTTCCGCCACCTGCCCGACCTCGCCCTGCGCGGCAACGGCGGCTCGGTGATCGCCGCCAACGACGAGGCGTTCGCCGAACGCCAGGCGCTGATCCTGCCGCACCGCGCCCAGTTCCACACCCACGACTTCGGCGCCAAGGGCCAGATCTACGACGGCTGGGAGACCCGCCGCCGCCGCACCACCGGGCACGACTGGGCGATCGTCCGGCTCGGGCTGCCCGGCGTCGTGCGCGGCCTGGTGATCGACACCGCCTGGTTCAAGGGCAACTACCCGCCTTACGCCTCGGTCGACGCCTGCGCGGTCGACGAGCCGCTGCCGCACGAGGAGCTGACCGGCTGGACCGAGATCCTGCCCAGGAGCCCCCTGGGCGGCGACCGCGAGCACGAGTTCACCGTCGACGACCCCGACCGCTACACCCACGTGCGGCTCAACATCTACCCCGACGGGGGAGTGGCCCGCTTCCGCGTGCACGGCGAGGTCGTGCCCGACCCCCGGTTCCTGCACGGCCTGACGATCGACCTGGCCGCGCTCGCCAACGGCGCCCTGGTGACCGACTGCTCCAACCAGTTCTACAGCTCGCCCAACAACGTCATCGCCCCCGGCCTGGCCCGCCACCAGGCCGAAGGCTGGGAGACCGCCCGCCGCCGCGACGACGGCAACGACTGGCTGGTGGTCCGCCTGGCCGGCCGCGGCACGATCGCCGTCGCCGAGATCGACACCACCCACCTGGTCTTCAACGCCCCCGGCTGGGTGTCGCTGTCGGGCCGCGACGGCGACGGCGACTGGTTCAGCCTCCTCGGCAAGACCCGCCTGCAACCCGACGCCCAGCACCGTTTCCGCCTGGACGCCGACCGCCCGGTGACCCACGTGAAGTGCGACATCTACCCCGACGGCGGCCTGGCCAGGCTCCGCCTCCTGGGCGACCTGTCTTCCTAGGCGGATTCATGGTGCGAGCCGCGGACGGCCGAAGGCCAGCCGCGGCTCGCTTGCGTTAATACCACAGATTGATCGTGCTGCCCGCCGGCACCTGGCCGAGCGGGTTCTGGCCGCGCACGCGCTTGCCGTGAGCGTCGCCGCCGGGACGGCCGCGGGAGAACAGCTTGTGGACCTGCACCCGGAAGCCGGCCGCCTCTAACTCGCGCTTGGCCTGGTTGACGTCCTTGAACCGGACGTCGGGCACCGGTACGAAGTCGGGGGCGGCGACCGACGGGTCCTGCTCCCAGGGCCACTTCCAGCCGGTGTCGGGGCCGCGCGAGACGGTGAGGCAGACGCGGGCGCCCTTGTCGACCTCGGCGCCGGCGATCGGCTCCTGGGCGATGACGGTGCCCTGCTGGGTCTCGTCGACGACCTCGTTGATGCAGCTCGGGTCGAAGCCGTTCTCGCGCATCATCGCCTCGGCCTGGTCGCGCGGCATGTTCACCACGTCGGGCAGCAGCAGGCCCATGCTGACGGCGAGGATGACGTTGGAGCCCTTCTCGACCTTCTTGCCGACGACGGGGTCGGTCTTGATCACCAGGCCGCGCGCGATGGTGTCGCTCGGGGTGCGGCGGACGCGCGAGACGTTGAGCCCCGCCTCCGAGATCTTGACTCGGGCGTCGGCCTCGGTGCTGCCCTCGACCTTGGGCACGGACACCATCTCGGGCCCGCGCGAGGCGATGATCGTGATCACCGTGCCGCGCTCGGCCTCGACGCCCTTGGCCGGGCTGGTCTCCAGCACCATGTCCTTGGGCACCTTGGCGTCGTAGCGGCCCTCGGCGATCTTGATGGTGAAGCCGCTGCTCTCGGCGAGCTGGCGGGCCGCCTCGACGTTGCGCTGCACCAGGTCGGGCACGATCGCGGTGCGCGGCGCGGTGAAATACCACCCGCTGAACGCGATGCCGCCCACCATCACCAGCGCCAGCACGACGATGCCCCAGTTGACCCGGAACCCGCGCCGCGACCTCGGCGGCGTGGTCGGCGGCATCTGGATGGCCGGCTGGATCATCGTGTGCGAGCCGGTGTGGGAGCCCGCGTGGAACGCCTGGTCGACCTGGGCGGGACGCGGCTGGGCCGAGTGGCGCCCGGTCGTGGCGGCGGGCAGGGTGCGGTGCACCTCGACGGCCGCCACCAGCATCGCGTTGGCGTCGCGCGGCCGGTCGGCCGGGTCTTTGGCGGTGGCCGTCGCCACCAGCGCGTCGAGCGCGGGCGCGATGTCGTAGGAGAACGACGACGGCGCCGGCACCGACTCGTGGACGTGGCGGTAGGCGACCGACACCGGGCTCTCGCCGCCGAACGGCTGACGCCCGGTGAGCAGCTCGAACAGCATGATCCCGGCGGCGTAGACGTCGGCGCGGACGTCGGCCTGGCCGGTGGTGACCTGCTCGGGGGCCATGTAGCCGACCGTGCCGATCATCACGCCGGAGCGGGTCTGGTTGCCGCCCTCGATCGCGCGCACCAGCCCGAAGTCGACGACCTTGACCCGGCCGTCTTCGGTCATCAGCACGTTCTCGGGCTTCACGTCGCGGTGGATCAGCCCGGCCTGGTGGGCGCTGCCGAGCGCCGCCAGCACCGGGATCATGATCTCCAGGGCCTCACGCGGGGCGAGCGGCCCCCGCTCGTCGAGCACCGCCCGCAGCGTCTTGCCCGGGAAGTACTCCATCGACAGGTAGACGTGGTCGCCGTCGGTCCCCTGGTCGAAGACGTGCACGATGTTGGGATGCGACAGCGAGGCGACCGACTTGGCCTCGCCGATGAAACGCCGGACGAACTGCGGGTCCTCCGCGAGCGACCGGTGCATCACCTTGATCGCGACCATGCGGTCGAGCCGGACGTCCAGAGCCAGATAGACGGACGCCATGCCGCCCCGGGCGATCCGGGACTCGACGCGGTAGCGACCGTCGAGCGTATGCCCGACGAGCGGATCGGAAAGCGTCGTGTCCACGGCCTCGAGTTTACGGGTGATTTGCCACGTGCTGAGTGCAGGAATCCCAAACCGAGACCGAAACAGGAAGGTTTACCCGTCTTGGAACGGTCGCCCCGGCGAGGACGCCTCAGCATATCGCCGACGCGGAATTCGGCCCGCCAGAAACGCCCGGCGACCCGCCTCGACCGCGCCGCGCATCGCCGCCGCCATCAGGTCGGGCTTCTGCGCCCGGGTGACCGCCGTCGCCAGCAGCACCGCTGAGCAGCCCAGTTCCATCGCCAGGGCGGCGTCGCTGGCGGTGCCGATGCCGGCGTCCAGGATGACCGGAACCTGAGCGGATTCCACGATGAGCTCGATGTTGTGGGGGTTTCGGATGCCCAATCCAGACCCGATCGGCGACCCGAGGGGCATGACCGCCGCGCAGCCCGCCTGCTCCAGCCGCCGGGCCAGGATCGGGTCGTCGCCGATGTAGGGAAGCACCGTGAACCCGTCGGCGACCAGGCGTTCCGCCGCGTCGAACGTCTCGATCGGGTCGGGCAGCAGGGTGCGTTCGTCCGCGATGACTTCGAGCTTTACCCAATTGGTATTGAGCGCCTCCCGGGCGAGCCGCGCCGTCAGCACCGCCTCGCCCGCCGTGAAACACCCGGCGGTGTTCGGCAGCACCTTGATGCCGCGGTCGCGCAGCACGTCGAGCACCGACCCTCGGGAGGCCGGGTCGAGCCGGCGCATCGCGACCGTGGTCAGCTCGGTGCCCGAGGCCGCCAGGGCCCGGTCGAGCACCTCCAGCGACGGCGCGCCGCCGGTGCCCATGATGAGCCGCGAGCCGAACTCCTCGCCGCCGATCAGCAGGGGATCGTCCATGTTCCGTCAGCCTCCCTGGACCGCGGTGAGCACTTCGACCCGGTCGCCGTCGGCCAGCACGGTCGCGTCCCACGCGCCCCTGCTGACCACCTCGTCGTTGACGGCCACCGCGATCCCGGTGGCCTGGGCCGTCAGTTGGTGTACGGCTTGCGTGACCGTCGCCCCGTCGTCGAGGTCGCAGGGTCCGCCGTTGACAGTGATGCGCATCTAGATCCTCGCGGGGGAGCATTCGGGCATGAGATCGGCTTCGCCGAAGAAGCCGGCCACGACGGCGTCGGCCGTCAGCGGGGCGAGCAGCACGCCCGCCCGGTGGTGGCCGGCGGCCACCCACACGCCGCCGTGCCTGCCGACGTAGGGGAGGTTGTCGGGGGTGCCGGGCCGCAGCCCGGCGAAGGTCTCGGCCAGGTCGAGCTCGGTGATGCCCGGGACGATCTCGCGGGCGTCGCGCAGCAGCTCGTAGACCCCGCCGGCGGTCACCCGGGTGTCGAACCCGAGCTCCTCCATCGTCGCGCCGACCACGATCTCGCCGTCGTCGCGGGGGACCAGGTAGACCTCGGAGCCGCGCACGGTGGCGCGTACACACTTCGACAGGAAGCCGCGCGGGCCGCGCAGCCGCAGGATCTGCCCCTTGACCGGCCTGATGGGCAGGCCGGGCAGCAGGCTCGGCGACCAGGCCCCGGCGGCGACCACGACGTGCCCGGCCGACAGGTCGTCGAGCGAGGCGATGCGCTCCCTGACGATCCGGCCGCCCGCGTTCTGGAGCGCCTGCTGCAGCGCCTGGGCGACCCGCCGGGGGTTCACCCACAGGTCGTCGCGGGCCAGCAGCCCGCCGCGCACGTTGGGCGAGAGCATGGGCTCGGCCTGCCGGCACTGCCGCCCGGTCAGCCGCTCCACCCGCAGCCCGAGCTTCTCCTCGAACGCGGCCAGCTCGTCGAGCTGGGCCAGGTCGTCGGCGTCGTAGGCGACCTCGACCGTGCCGTCGCCGCGCAGGTCGACGGGGATCCCGCTGGCCGCCTCCAGCTCGCCCGCGAACGCGGGCCACCGTTCGAGGGAGGCCAGGCCGAGCCGCAGCAGCGGCTCCTCGGTGTAGGTGACCTCGCTGACGGGCGCGAGCATGCCCGCCGAGGCGCGCGTCGCCCGCGCGCCCGGGTCGGGGTCGGCCAGCGTGACGGTGAGGCCCCGCGTGGCGGCCCGCCAGGCGATCGACAGGCCGGCGATGCCGCCGCCGATCACGAACACGTCTGAAGCGTTCATCCGCGCTCCCTTCGCCGGCATGATCCGGATCAGGTTCGATAGCGGTCGGGAACCTGTGGAGTTCCCCTCTCAGCCCGGTCAGCCGGACTCCCGCGCGTCTTTGTCCAGAGTAATGCGAATTGATCTGATTCGCACAACACGGAATGGCCGCGCTGTGCGAGCTACTTACTCAATCCGTTACCGAATCTCCATTGGCGGGTGGGCCCGTCGGCAATCTAGGGTCTACTCGTGGATCACGTCGTGGTGGTGGGCGCCGGCCTGGCCGGCGTCCGGAGTGTCGAGGCTTTGCGGGCCCACGGCTACCCGGGCCGGATCACCCTCGTCGGCGAGGAACCCCATCGCCCCTACGACCGCCCGCCCCTGTCGAAGGCGGTCCTCCTGGGCGACGCCGACTCCACCGTGGTCGACTCCGACCTCGATGCGCTCGACGTCCGCCTCATGCTCGGCACCGCCGCCAAGGGGCTGCACGACGGCGTCCTGTCGACCACCGACGGCGAGCTCGCCTTCGACGGCCTCGTCGTCGCCACCGGCGCCACCCCGATCCGCCTGCGCGGCGAGGGCCACCAGCACGTCCTGCGCACCATCGACGACGCCCTGGCCCTGCGGGCCGACCTGGTCGAGGGCGCCCGCGTGGCGATCATCGGCGCGGGCTGGATCGGCGCCGAGGTGGCCACCGCGGCGGCCCGCGCGGGCTGCCGGGTCACCGTCGTCGAGGCGGCCGACGCCCCCGTCGCGACGGCGCTCCCGATCGGCCGCCACATGATCCCCTGGTACGCCGAAGCGGGCGTCGAACTGGTCGTGGACGCCCCCGTCGGCACCGTCGACCCCGACGGCCTGACCCTGATGAACGGCGGCAGGATCGAGGCCGACGTCGTGGTCACCGGCGTCGGCGTGCGTCCCAACGTCGCCTGGCTCGACGGCTCCGGCGTCGAGCTCGACAACGGCGTCCTGGTCGACGAGCACCTGCGCAGCTTCGTGCCCAACGTGGTCGCCGTCGGCGACTGCGCCAACTGGTACAGCCGCCGCTTCGGCCGCCGCATGCGCGTCGAACACTGGGACACCGCCCTGGGCGCCCCCGACGTCGCCGCCGCGACCCTGATGGGCGAGAACGCGGTCTACGACCCGGTGCCCTACTTCTGGTCCGAGCAGTTCGGCCGCATGGTCCAGTACGCCGGCCACCACCACGGCGCCCGCCTGGTCTACCGGGGCGACCCCGAGACCGACGCCAAGTGGGCGGCCTGCTGGCTCACCCACGACCACCGGCTGGCCGCGATCCTCACGGTCGACAGACCGCGCGATCTGGTACAAGGCCGACGTCTCGTCGAAGGACGGCAAAGGCTCGACGCGAGCCGCCTCGCCGACCCAAGCGTTACCCTTCGAGACTGCACCGTGGCGTAAACTGGGTGTTTCATGGTGGCGACCGTGTGGTAATGGTGGATTCGTGACGCTTACAGTTGCGCAGATCGACCGAGACACCGACCAGCTCGTGGGGGAGTGGCTCCCTCTCTCGGAAGTGGCGAAGAAGCTCCAGCTCAGCATCGGCAGGGCGAAGCAGCTCATCAAGGACAAGAAGCTCGTGGGCGCCCGCAGAGGCGGAGGCGAGCCCCAGATCCCGGCGGTGTTCATCGCCGGAGACGACGTGATCAAGGGCCTTCCCGGCACGCTGACCGTGCTCGCCGACGCGGGCTACAGCGAGGTCGAGTCGATCCGGTGGCTCTTCACTCCCGACGAGTCGCTGCCGGGCGCCCCCATCGACGCCATCAAGGCCGGCCGGCACACCGAGGTGAAGCGCAGGGCCCAGGCGCTCGGCTTCTAGCCTGTCTTCGAGGCAGATTCCGGCCTATGAGATCGTGGGCCGGGTGAGCGATCCCTCCCGGCGCCGACTCGCCGACTCCCGCCTGTACCTCTGCACCGACGCACGCCGAGAGCGCGGCGACCTGGTCGAATTCCTCGACGCGGCGCTCTCCGGCGGCGTCGACATCGTCCAGCTGCGGGAGAAGGGCCTGGAGGCCCGGGAGGAGCTCGCGCTCCTCGAGGTGTTCCGCGCGGCCTGTGACCGGCACGGCGCGCTGCTGGCGGTCAACGACCGCGCCGACATCGCCTACGCCGCGCGGGCCGACGTGCTCCACCTGGGGCAGGACGACCTGCCGGTGCCGGTGGCCCGCGAGATCGTCGGCGCGCAGATGCTGATCGGCCGCTCGACCCACGCTTTCGACGAGGCCACCGCGGCCTCGGCCGAGCCGGGGGTCGACTACTACTGCTGCGGCCCGACCTGGCCGACCCCGACCAAGCCGGGCCGTCCGGCCCCGGGGCTGCCGCTGCTGGCCCACGCGGCGGGCGTGCCGTCAGACCGGCCGTGGTTCGCCATCGGCGGCATCGACCTGGGCAACCTCGACGAGGTGCTGGCCCAGGGCGCGACGCGGGTCGTCGTCGTGCGCGCGATCACCGAGGCCGCCGACCCGAAGGCGGCCGCCGGGGAGTTCGCGCGCCGTCTGCGGGGCTAGTTGCGGCGGGTCGTCGCGGCGATGGCCAGCGCTTTGAGGGCCTCGCGGGCCTCGGCCTCGATGGGGGCCGCGTCGAGGACCGCGATGGCCTCCTTCACGTACGTCGTGATGAGCTCCTCGGCCGAGGCGAGGGCGCCGGTGTCCTCGATGACGGCCCGGAGGGTGTCCACGCCCTCGGCGTCGAGTTTGGGGTCGCCGACGAGGCTGCGTACAGAACGGGCCTGGGCGGGGGAGGCCAGTTCGAGGGTGCGCGCGATGAGCATCGTGCGCTTGCCCTCGCGCAGGTCGTCGCCGGCCGGCTTGCCGGTCTCGGCCGGGTCGCCGAACACGCCCAGGACGTCGTCGCGGAGCTGGAAGGCGATGCCGACGTTCTGCCCGTAACCGGCGCAGACCTGGTCGATCCACGCCTCGCGCGACTGGGCGGCGAGGATCATGCCGAGGCGCAGCGGGTGCTCCACCGAGTACTTGCCGCTCTTGAACAGGGCCACCCGCCGCGCGCTCTCGAAGGAGTTCTCGCCGTGGGCCTGCGCCAGCAGGTCGAGGTACTGGCCGTTCATCAGCTCGGTCAGCATGTGGTCGAAGACCGGCTGCGCGGCCGCCAGGCTCTCGGCGGGCAGCCCGGAGGTGCGCCACAGTTCGCCCGACCAGATGAGGAGCAGGTTTCCGACCAGGATCGCCGCGCCCTCGCCGAACTGCACCGCCGACCCGTGCCACCCGGAGTCGACGTGCAGCTTCTCGAAGCGCCGGTGCGCCGAGGGCATGCCGCGCCGCATGTCGCTGGAGTCCATCACGTCGTCGTGGACGAGCGCGCTCGCTTGCAGCAGCTCCAGGGCCGACGCGGCGGAGATCACGCCGGGGTCGTCGGCCCCTCCGGCGGCCCGCCAGCCCCAGTAGCAGAAGGCCGGACGCAGCCGCTTGCCACCGGCCAGGAAGTCCCGCACCGTGCCCAGGACGGCCGCCAGATCCGGGTCGTCGAACGCCGTCCGGCGGCGGTCGACGAAGCGCTGGAGGGCCCGATCCACCTCGGGGCGGATGAAGTCCAAAGGCGCGGTGGCATTTGTCATGTAATGAGGGTATCTGCCGGTGATCGATTCGTTCATCTGGCGGGGTGGTTGTGATTGGTGAGCCGAGATTTGATCATCCCGTAAGGCGGTTTCTGCCGTCTTTCCAGTGAGACTAGTAACCTTGGCCGCATGGCTCTGGGTCTCCCCTCACGCTTTCCCGACCGTGTCGCCACCGTGAGGGAGCTGCTCGCGGCGGGCGAGCGGTCGTTCTCGTTCGAGTTCATGCCGCCGAAGACACCCGAGGCGGAACGTCAGCTCTGGCGGGTGATCCGGGAACTGGAGTCGCTGAAGCCGACCTTCGTCTCGGTCACCTACGGCGCGGGCGGCTCCACCCGCGACCGCACCGTCGACATCGTCGAACGCATCGCCCACAGCACCACGCTGACGCCCGTCGCCCACTTCACCGCCGTCAACCACTCGGTCCGCGAACTGCGCCACCTGATCGGCCGCTTCGCCGACGCGGGCGTGCGCAACATCCTGGCGGTCCGGGGCGACCCGCCCGGCGACCCCATGGGCGAGTGGATCGCCCACCCGGAGGGCGTCCACTACGCCGAAGACCTGGTCCGGCTGATCCGCCAGTCGGGCGAGTTCTGCGTGGGCGTGGCGGCGTTCCCCTACAAGCACCCGCGGTCGCCCTCGGTCGAGTCCGACGTCGACTACTTCGTCCGCAAGTGCCGGGCCGGCGCCGACTACGCGATCACCCAGATGTTCTTCGAGGCCGACGACTACCTCCGGCTCCGCGACCGCGTCGCCGCCTCGGGCTGCGAGACGCCGATCATCCCCGGCATCATGCCGGTGACGAAGTTCGCGACCATCGCCCGCTCCGAGCAGCTGTCGGGCGCGCCGTTCCCAGCGAAGGTGGCCGAACGCTTCGAACGGGTCAAGGACGACCCCGACGCGGTCTACCAGCTCGGCATCGAACACGGCGTGGAACTGTGCCGCCGTCTCCTGGACGAGGGCGCGCCGGGCATCCACTTCATCACGTTCAACCGCTCGAACGCGACGCGAGAGGTCTACCAGGCCCTGATGCCGGCGGTCCCGGCCCTCTGATCTTTTGAGCCCTCCGCGCTGAGACGAGACGTCTCGGTGCCTCTGGCGGCAGGGTTTTGAGTTCTGCGGGGAGTGGTTCGGGTGCTTCTGGCTCCAGGGTTTTGAGTTCTGCGGGGAGTGGTTCGGGTGCTTCTGGCTCCAGGGTTTTGAGTTCTGCGGGGAGTGGTTCGGGTGCTTCTGGCTCCAGGGTTTTGAGTTCTGCGGCGAGAGGTTCGGGTGCTTCTGGCTCCAGGGTTTTGAGTTCTGCGGGGAGTGGTCCCGGTGCCTCTGGCTCCAGGGTTCTGAGTCCTGCGGCGAGAGGTTCCGGTGCCTCTGACGGCAGGGTTTTGAGCTCTGTCGCGAGAGGTGCCGGTGCCCCTGACACCAGGGTTCTGAGCTTTGCCATGAGAGGTCCCGGTGCGCTGACATGAGGAAGGCGGGGCTGCCCTCAGGGGCGGCCCCGCCTCTTCGCGCTGCTACGGCAGAGCGCACATCACCGCGTCGCGCCAGTCGTACTCGGCCCAGTTGTAGTCAGCGGAGTGTCCGCCGGTGATCTCGGCGAGCTCGCTTTCGTCGAGCGGTCGGGCGGAGGAGGCGAAATCGCTCATGTGAACCCCTTCGGTGCGGAGAACCTGACCCGGCCCACGCTGCCAAAGTGATCTTGTAACCGTCTTGAGGATCACTGCCGCCCTCGGCGAGATGCACGCTAGGAACGGAGCGGTAGAGCGGGATCGGCATGCCAGAAGGCGAGGCAGACCCCGGTATCAGGCGGATGAAGGCGCTGAGCGGTGACGCGGAGGGCAAGGCGGGTTGCCGATGCCGAACGGGTGGGAGCCGGGCGCCCGTGCCAGGCGAGCGGCACGAAGGAAGTCGCCCAGGCTCTGAGCGAGTAAGGCGGAATCCCGACGCCAGGCGGGCCGGTTGCCGGACACCGCTTCAGGCGAGCGGCGCAAGGCTGGCGCATGCTCTGAGCGGTAAGGCGGCGGGCCGCTGCTAGGCGGGTGGGGTGAGGGGGAGGCGGGCGCCGGCTATGGCGTAGAGCTCTGAGCCGCCCGGGAAGGCGAAGGCCGTCATCAGGTCGTAGAAGCCGAGGCTCGCGTAGAGGTGGCGGGCGGCCGTCGGGGCGTCGTGGGTCGACAGGACGGCCGTGCGTTCCGGGCGGCCGGCGCACATGGTGTGGATCATGCGGCGGCCGATGCCCTTGCTCTGGTGGTCGGGGTGGACGTGGATCTCGGCCAGTTCCAGCGCGTCGCCGAACCAGTCGTCGGCCACCAGGGGCCCCGCGCGTTCGAACAGGGCGCGTTTGACCACGTCGTGCCACCACTGCCCGTGGGCGCCGTGGAAGCCATAGGCGAACCCGGCGATCTCGCCGCTCTCGGTCGTGGCCAGCACCCCGGCGAACGCCGGATAGGTGGTGTGGTTGCGCATTATGGCCAGCCGCCCCGACAACTGGTCGGGCGGCGGGCGCATGGCGGCCGTGTAGATGCCCAGGACCGTGCGCAGTTCCGAGGTGAAGCTCTCGGGCCCCACCCGGCGCATCTCGATCATCCCCAGCACCCTAGCCGATCACGCCACGTCGGCGGGCGTACCCCCGGTCAGGGCGACGAGCTCGTCGAACGTCGTCGGGAAGACCGTGTGGGGGTGCCCGGCGGCCGCCCAGACGACCGGATGCTTGCCGAGCCACGTGTCGACGATGGTGCGCACCGGCGCCGGATGCCCGATGGGCGCCACCCCGCCGATGGGGTGCCCGGTGTGCTCGCGGACGAACTCGGGGCTCGCCCGGCGTACCTTCGCCACCCCGATCAACGACGCCACCAGGCCGGTGTCGACCCGGTGCGCGCCGCTGGTCAGCACCAGCAGCGGGGCGCCGTCGGCGTCGAACACGAGGCTGTTGGCGATCGCCCCCACCTCGCACCCGACCTGGGCGGCGGCCGTCGCGGCGGTCGGCGCCGCGTCCTCCAGGAGCACGATCTCGCCCGTAGCCCCATGGGCGCGGAGGATTCCGGCGATATGGACGGCGCTCGGCGGCAACTTTTCTGGCACGCGCCAACTCTAAACAGATCGGATGGGACATGGCGTGTTGATAACGACACCATGCCCCCCACTTGGACCAATCGGCCCTTGGGTTATGGTCCATTGACCCGAGCTTGTGCACTTTTGGAGGGGTTGGTAGCAATGGGGGTTCGGCAGCATCTGGCTGTCGCCGCCGCAATGGTCACGGCGGGGGCCGTGTTGGCGATATCACCGCCGGCCATGGCGGCGCCGGCGGCTGTGAAGCAGACCGTACAGACGGCTTCTGCCTGGGTCTCACCCGGCAAGACGCTGAAACTCGGCGCGAAGGGCAGCGCCGTCAAGGTCCTGCAGGCGCGGCTGAAGGAACTGGGCTACATGCCCGGAAAGATCGACGGCCGCTACGGCGGCACCACGCAGTCGGCCGTCTGGGCCTTCCAGAAGGTCAACGGCATCAAGCCGACCAGCACCATCGCGTCGAAGACCTGGCGCGCCCTGGAGAGCCCCAAGCTCCCGAAGGTGCTGGTCCCGAACGGCAAGCCGACCCGCGCCGAGGTCAACCTGACGACCCAGGTTCTGGTTTTGTACGTCAAGGGCCAGATCAAACTGATCTCGCACATCTCCAGCGGCAGCGGCATCCCCTACGTGGAATACGCGACGTGGAACGGCTCCCGCCAGAGGTTCTCCGGCGACGCCCGCACCCCGACGGGCAACTTCAAGACGACGTGGCGCCGCGACGGCTGGCACAAGTCCTACCTGGGCCAGCTCTACAACCCGATCTTCTTCAACGGCGGCATCGCCTTCCACGGCGCGCTGTCGGTCCCCCTTTACCCGGCTTCGCACGGGTGCGTGCGGCTTCCCATGCACGTGGCGGAGGTCCTTCCCGGCCTGCTGGGCAAGGGGGTTCCGGTGCACGTGCGGGGCAGGTTCCAGCGCTGACACCGCTTTCGCGAAGGGCCCCGCTGCGCGCGGGGCCTTTTCTCGTTGTACGCGGCGACGGAGGGTTGCTTCCCTTCGCGAGGCAGCGACGGAGGGTCGCTTCTCTTTGTACGCGGCGACGGAGGGTCGCTTCTCTTTGTACGCGGCGACGAAGGGTCGCTTCTCTTTGCGAGGCGGCCGCGGAGGGTTGCTTCTCTCTGTACGCGGCCACAGAGGATCGCTTCCCTTTGTGCGGCGGCCGCGGATGGTTGCTCCTCTTTGTGCGCGGCCACGGAGGGCTGAGATCAGTGCCACCAGGAGGACCACGCCCCGATGATCGCCCACTGTGGTGTTGCCCGCTCTGAAGCCCGAGATCTACGCCTGGGCGTGAAGCGTGAAGCGTGAACGTGAAGCGTGAAGGCCGGAATCCGGCCCTCCGGGCCGGATATTTCAGGATTCGGCCCGGCGTCCGGGTCAAGGCAGAAAACATTGGCCGGAGACGGCGGGTCGTCGCCAGGATGGGGCGATGAGCGTCTCTGTGGCTGGTTCCGAGTCGTCGCCCGCCGCCGAGAGGGGCGACGCCGCCACGCGGCTTCACGTCCACCAAATCACGAAATATGACCCGGCAGATCGTGACGAGCATGGCCACTACGCCGGTCCCGAGAACGTGTACAGCGATCACGGCCCTGTCGAGGCGGCCTATCTGGCGGCGGTGGCCGCGTTCGCCCAGGAGGCCGGCGTCACCCGCCTGACGATCCGGGAGCCGGCGGTGGCCGGCTTCGTCAACTTCGGTGTCGAAGCTCCGATCGAGGGTCACGGACTGGCCGGGCTGTTTCCGCCCGACCTGACCGGCTACCACGACGGCGCGCAGGTGTCCGTCCCCGTCGCGCTGGAACTGGTCAGGGCGATGCTGCGCGACAACGGCGCGTGGTGCCGCCTGGAGGCCGAGGGCCGGTTCTTCGTCCACGTGGGATACGACCAGTACGTCTACGTCGGCAGTGCGCTCCCGTGCGCGGACGCGGTGACGTTCACCCACCGGCAAGGGCTCTTCGCCGAGTCCCTCAACCGGTCGCCGTACGACCCGGAGCTCGACGAGGACGAACTCGCTCGACGACGCCCGGCCGACGCGGCCTTCTGGACCGAATTGGAGGCCCTCATCGTGGACCGCGGCGCGGTGGTGCTGGAGGAGGGCTACGTCCGCAACGCCTCCCGCTGGCACCGCGTCACGACCGTGGATGAGCTCGCCGCGGTACGGGCGAAGCTCACCCCCAGGGCCAGGCTGCTGGTCTGGCCCGATCTGTCGACGGACGTGGAGGGTGCGCTGGCGGATCTTCCCGACGACGGGCTCAGCGAGATCATCTGGCAGAGCCCGGAAGGCCGCATCGACAGCGTGACAGCGAGTGAAGCCCACTACCCGGAGCTGCGCGTCCTGGTGGCCGACGCCCACGCGGTGCTGATTCATTCCCTGTACGAAGCCGAGCACCACCCGTTGACGACCGCCGTGCTGCCCGATCCCGACGGAGTGCTCCGCGCCCGCTGGACGCCCTGACCTCGCGCAGTCGAGACGACCGAGGCAGATCGCTGGGTCATGACATGGCGGCCACGCCGGAGCAGGCGCGATGCGGGAGGTTATCGCCGACCGGCCTCGTGGGGACCGTATGCCGTGCGAGTGCCTTTTCCGGCGCCGAGGTCGCAAAGGGCTCCTTTCCCGTCGCAATGCGAAGACGGGCGGCTTTCCGCCGCTTGGTCTTGGACGCCACACCATCACCTGATGTCGAACGAGCATTCGAACTTTCTTGACTTTGATGTTGGTCGAAACTATGTTCGATGAAGGTGGGAGCGGGACTCGCGGCTCGCTCTCACCGCGTGGGTCCGGGCGCCGGCCATCGGCGGAAGGGCGGGTGTCGCGGCCCCACAGCTTCTGGCCGGACGGGGAGAGGGGAAGCTCCTCGTCCGGCCGCCCGATCCGGCGGAAATGTCGGTGGGGTCTGCGACTGTTGACCCTGACCGGCGACGAGACCGCCGGTGGCCACTCGTTTAGGAGGCCGAACCACCATGACCGGACCGCAGCAGAACGGCCACGGGGCCGCCCCGACCGGGCCCGCCAGCGGGCCCAAGGTGTCGCGGACCGTCCTCGCGCATCTCACCGACGCACGCGCCTGCCTCGCCGACGCGGCACAGGCGGGCAACCCGGCCGACCGCTACATCCACGCCCACCTCGCCGCCCTCCGTTCGGCCGCGGCTATCCTCGCCGCCCGCCCCCAGCCGATCGACGGCCGTCGCCGCCGTCTGCGCAGCGCGTGGGAGCTCCTTCCCGAAGTCCAGCCCGAACTGTCCCAGTGGGCCGCCTACTTCGCCGTCAGCGCCAAGAAGCGCGCCGCGGCCGAGGCCGGGCTCGTCCACCTGGTGAGCGTCCACGACGCGGAAGAGCTCATCGCCGAGGCGACGGCGTTCGTGACCATCATCGAGTCCACCCTCGGCGTGACCACCCAGGAGACCTTGCCCATGGCGGGGTAGCGGAGGCGCCCGGATGCGTTTCCCCGCCGCATCCGGGCGCAGGCCCGTCCGCCCGGCCGACCCCGACACGAAAAAAGCCACGCCCAGCCTGATCCCCGCGTCATCCCCACCCGACCAGCCAGTCCCCGCCAGCGCGGGTGTGCGGCGCGGGTGTGCGGCGCGGGTGTGCGGCGCGGGTGTGCGGCGCGGGTGTGCGGCGCGGGTGTGCGGCGCGGGTGTGCGGCGCGGGTGTGCGGCGCGGGTGTCCGGCGCGGGTGTCCGGCGCGGGGACCTTCGTGTCCTGGCCGCTCTGCCTGGTCGGTTACTCTTTGGTGCCCCACGTAAGGGTGGGTAACCAAGGAGCAACCAGCGGGGGTGCTGATTCATGTCTCATGAGGCCGAGGCCGATCGGGTCATGCGTTCCATGGGGCGGTTGTGTCTCGAACACGACCCCGACGTCTTCCGATCGGTCCTCGACCGGATCGGTGACAAGTGGAGCCTCATCCTGATCGGGCTGCTCGACACCGGGTCGATGCGGTTCACCGAGTTGCTCCACACCACTCCGGGCATCTCCCGCCGCATGCTGACCCTGACGCTGCGCAACCTCGAACGCGACGGCATCGTCAAGCGCACCATCTACCCGGAGATACCGCCCCGAGTCGAGTACGAGGTCACCCCGTTCGGGCACACCCTCACCGCCCCGGTCATCGTTCTCGCCCAGTGGGCCGCCGACAACCAGGACACGATCGTCGCCAACCGCCTCGCCTACGACGCGGCCGGCGGGGAGGTCGGTGGCGAGGTCGAGTGACGAGGGTGGTCTCCTCGGTGTGACTGGGTTCAGTTGAAGTTACCGGTTACCGGCGTGTACTCAGTACTCATCAGTTACTGAGCAGGTGGCGAGCTTGATCGCCACCTCAAGGCGAGAGGATCTCTCCCCAATGACGCGCATCGGCATCATCCTCGGCAGCACCCGGCCCGGACGCAACGGCGAGCAGGTCGCCCGGTGGGTGTACGACCACGCCTCCCAGCGCACCGACGCCACCTTCGAGATCATCGACCTCCTCGACTACCCGCTCCCGCACTTCGACGAGCCCCTCTCCCCGCTCATGGGGCAGTACGCCAACGACCACACCAAGGCGTGGGCGGCGAAGATCGCCTCCTACGACGGCTTCGTCATGGTGACGCCCGAGTACAACCACTCGACCTCCGGCGTGCTGAAGAACGCCATCGACTACCTGTTCGCCGAGTGGAACAACAAGGCGTTCGGCGTCGTCTCCTACGGGGGCGTGGGCGGCGCGCGGGCGGCCGAGCACCTGCGGCTGATCGGCGGGGAGCTCAAGCTCGCCGACGTGCGCACCAACGTGGCGCTCTCGCTGTTCACCGACTTCGTCGACTTCTCCAAGCTGAACGCCAGCGACTACCAGGTCGCCACGCTCACCACGATGCTCGACGAGATCGTCGCCTGGAGCGGGGCGCTGGCCCACCTGCGGCAGGCGAGCTAGCCGGGGCGGGGCCACCGCTGGAGCAGGGCTCAAATGCATCTGCGGCAGGCGAGCTAGTTGGTCGCCGCGCGGGGGCGGGACCACCGCCGGAGTGGAGCTGAAGCGCACCTGCGGCAGGCGAGCTTGTGGGCAGGACCACTGCTGGTGTGGGGCTCAAGCGCATCTCGGGGAGGCGAGCTAGCCCGGGCGGGACTACCGCCGGTGTAGGGCTAGAGCGCATCTTCGGGAGGTGAGCTTGTGGGGCGGGGCCACCGCTGTGGTGGGGCTCGAGCGCATCTTCGAGAGGTGAGCTAGGCCGGGCGGGGCCACCGCTGGTGTGGGGCTCGAGCGCATCTCCGGGAGGTGAGCTAGGCCGGGCGGGGCCACCGCTGGTGTGAGGCTCAAGCGCATCTCCGGAAGGCGAGCGGGCCACCGCTGGTGTGGGGCTCGAGCGCATGTTCGGGAGGTGAGCTTGCCCGGGCGGGGCCACCGCTGGTGTCGGGCTTGAGCGCATGTTCGGGAGGTGAGCTTGCCCGGGCGGGACCACCGCTGGAGCGGGGCTCGAGCGCATCTTCGAGAAGCGAGCTAGCCGGGGCGGGACCACCGCTGGAGCGGGACTCGAGCGCACCCCGCGGCAGGCGACCTACTGGGCCCCGCCTCGGCGGGGGACACCTCGATGGCCAGGGCGGCCACGGCGGGCTTGTCGCCGCCGGTCACGTTCCCGGGCCGCCGGGCGGCGGCGTCGTCCCCCCGAGCACGCTGTCGTCGTGATGGCAGATCTCCCGTCACGACGGTGCCCTGGACTCCGAGCAGCCGGCCGGGTGCTGGCGCACCTAAGGCAGGCGGGCTAGCTGGTCGCCGCCCTAGGGAGGACCACCACCGGGCAGGGGGCGGCTCGGATGATCTTCAGCGACATGTCGCCCACGAAAACGCGGCGCAGTGGACCGGCCGGGCTCGATCCGCAGACCAGCAGCTCGCCCGGTGTCCAGTCGGTCCCGGCCAGCGCCTCGGTGGGGTCAGAGGCGGCCAGCACCTCGGTGGTGACCCCCCGGGGGAGGGAGGCGGTGCGGCGGGGGCTGCGGACCGCCGCGCGCAGGGCGTGTTCGCAGCGGGCGTGGACCTGCTCCAGGACGTCTTCTGGCACCCCGGGGGCCGTCGGCAGCACGGTGATCAGGCGGAGGGGGAGCTGCAGCGTCCCGGCCGCCCTGATCGCCAGCAGGAGGGCGTCTTCGCAGGCGGGGGACTTGTCGTAGGCGAAGGTGATGCGGGTCAGGGCGGCCGGGGGGTCGGCCGCGTAGCCCTCCGGGGCCAGGCACACGGGCGTGTGGCTGCTGTGCAGGAGCTGGTCGGCGGTGCCGCCGACGGCGATGCGGCCGGCGGGGCCATAGGGGGCCGAGCCGATGACGATCAGGTCGCAGGTCTCCTGTGCCGACAGCCGGTTCAGGCCCAGGCCCGCGCTGCGGTGGACCGTGGAGACCGCCTCGGCCTCGTCGAGGCCGGCCTCCCGTGCGGCCTTCTCGGCCAGGCTCAGGGCCGCCGACTGGCGTGCCGACAGGTAGGCCTGCCACTCGGCGTCGGCCTTTCCCGGGGCGGGGGTCTCCCAGGCCGCCGGGCGCACGATCGCCACCCGCACGTGGCCGTCGAGCGTCCGGGCGAAGACGCCGGCCAGCGCCAGGGCGTCGTGGCCCCGGGAGTCGGGGACGAAGCCGGTGACGATGTTCACGCCCGATCAGATCCCGTCGCGCAGCAGCGGGCAGCTCATGCAGCGCGGGCCGCCGCGTCCCCGGCCGAGTTCGCTGCCCCTGATCGTGATGACCTCGATCCCGCTCGCCCGCAGGAAGTTGTTGGTGGTCGTGTTGCGCTCGTAGCCGATGACGACGCCGGGTTCGACGGCCAGCACGTTGCAGCCGTCGTCCCACTGCTCGCGTTCGGCGGCGTGCACGTCCTGGGTCGGGGTCAGCACCCGGATGTCGTCGAGGCCGATCGCGCGGGCGATGGCGCGGTGCATCTCCTCGGGCGCGTGGTCGGTGACCTTCAGCTCCTTGTCGGTGTCGCCGGGTTCGATCGTGTACGACGCCAGCATGCCCAGCCCCGCGTACTTGGTGAACACCCCGACGTCGACGTTGGTCATCACCGTGTCGAGGTGCATGAACGCGCGGGCCTGCGGCAGCCGGAGCGCCACGATGACCCGGGCCGAACCGGCCGCGAACAGGTTCTTGGCGAGCATCTCGATCGCCTGCGGCTGGGTGCGCTCGCTCACCCCGACCAGCACCGCCCCCCGGCCGATCACCAGGACGTCGCCGCCCTCGATGGTGGCGGGCGCCATCGACGTGCCGGGATACCAGACCCCGAAGCGCTCCTCGGCGAACATCGGGTGGAAGCGGTAGACGGCCTCCATGTTGACCGTCTCGCGGCGGCGGGCCCGCTTGCGCATGGCGTTGACGGAGACGCCGTCGTACACCCAGCACGAGGTGTCGCGCGTGTAGAGGTGGTTGGGCAGCGGCGGCAGCACGAAGTCGTCGGGGTCGAGGGTGTGGAAGAACAGCGACTTGGGGTCGCAGCCGAGGTCGAGGGTCTCGCGTTTGGTCAGCCCGCCGGTGAGGTGGGAGGCGAGGTCGGCGGCCGACAGGGAGTCGAGGGTGTTGCGGATCGCGTCGGCCGCCATCGGGCCGAAGAAGCGCTCCTCGACGCTGCCGTCGAGGATGTGCTTGCGGGCCTCGGGGATCTCGGCGGTCTCGCGCAGCAGGTCGTGCAGCAGGGTGACCCGCACGCCCCGGTCGCGCAGGACCCGCTGGAACTCCTCGTGCTCCTCGACGGCCCGCGCCACCCACAACACGTCGTCGAAGAGCAGATCGGCCATGTTGGTGGGGGTGAGCCGCTTCAGCGCCAGGTCGGGGGCGTGCAGCAGCACGTGGTGGAGGCGCCCGACCTCGGAGGCGACGGTGAACGTCATATCCGGCGACCTGCCCGTCACCGAATGTGGTCAAACGCTAGTTGATTGCCATAAACGGCATCAAAAATGCGGTAATCAGCACGATTCCGGCCACGGCCATGGCCGGACGGCCCGTCATGAAGGCGGGGAGGATGGGCACCTCACGGTCGGCCGGGTCGCCGTGCGCGGCGAGGTCCTGGGCGAGCTGGGGGTCGCTGCGGCGGAACTGCCGTGCGATCTCGTCGAGCGCACGCCGCTCGGCCCGGGACAGCCTCATGCGATCTTCCTTCACTTGGGGAAACCGTGAAGGATGTTTTAGCGTTAATTGTCCGAAATGACCAGCGCGATCACCCCGGCTCGCGGAAGGGGTGATCGCGGGATCAGAACGACTCGACGGCGCGGCGGGCCTCGGCGTCGAGGACGCCCCACGCGATGAACTCCTCGGTCAGCTCGGCCGGCGACCGGTCGTATATGACGGCCAGGGAGCGCAGGTCCTCCTGGCGGATGCTCAGCACCTTGCCGTTGTAGTCACCGCGCTGCGACTGGATGGTCTGCGCGTAGCGGGCAAGCGGACCGGCCTTGTCCTTCGGCAACTGGCCAAGGCGCTCAAGGTCGATCACGAGCTTCGGCGTGGGCAGCAGCGGGGAGGGCGCGGTGCCCCCGGGAAGCAGCTCGGACACCGGCACCCCGTAGAAATCGGCCAGTTCGGCAAGCTTCTGCACGGTCACCGCACGGTCGCCACGCTCGTAAGAGCCCACCACGACGGCCTTCCAGCGGCCGCGGGACTTCTCCTCCACCCCGTGCAGCGACAAGCCCTGCTGTGTTCGGATCGCGCGCAGCCGCGCGCCAAGCGACTTGGCGTAGTCAGACGGCATCGTTTGGGCCCCCGGCTTTCTATGTCTGTTCTTACTTGATTGTGTGCCCACGTCCCGTATGCCCGGTTCACCGGGTGCGGCACCTGGGGGCAGGTACCAACGGTGACCGTTGCGTCGGGTTTTACCCAGGAAGGTCGAGAGTTGTGGTTACGGACAGTGACGGTAAAGCCGTCACAGTCAAAGGTCAAGTCGATTGGGAAAAGATGGCGAAACCGTGCTCTCGGCGAGAACCGAGCATCCTTCGGATTTCGGGCGCTCCGTGACGGTCGGCCTCCTACCTGCCATGGGACCCGTCCCCGCTGGCAGCGGCAGGGGGCCTGGTAGGGTTTCGGTGGCCAGACACCCTTTTAAGACCCGTCCCGTGAGGCGGGAAAGGCGGTGAACTTTCCGATGACGCATGCCCAAAATCAAGTAGCCAGGGCCGTGCTCGAAGGGCCGGACATCCACCGGGCCCTCACCCGGATCGCCCACGAGATCCTCGAACGGACCCGGGGCGCCTCCGACGTCGTCCTTCTCGGCATCCCCACCCGCGGCGCCACCCTCGCCCATCGCCTGGCCGAGCGCGTGGCCCAGTTCGAGGGCGTGAAGGTGCCGGTCGGCTCGATCGACATCACCATGTACCGCGACGACCTCCGGCTCGGCCCCGCCCGGCCCCTCGGCAAGACCGACGTCCCGGCCGGCGGCGTCGACGGCAAGACCGTGGTCCTCGTCGACGACGTGCTCTTCTCCGGCCGTACGGTCCGGGCCGCGCTCGACGCCCTCAACGACCTCGGCCGCCCGAAGGCGGTCCAGCTCGCCACCCTGGTCGACCGCGGCCACCGCGAGCTGCCCATCCGGGCCGACTACGTCGGCAAGAACCTGCCGACCGCCAAGAGCGAGAAGGTCAAGGTCCTGCTCTCCGAGATCGACGGCCGCGACGCCGTCGAACTGCTCAAGAACGAGACCGAGGGGGCGGCCAAGTGAAGCACCTGATCTCCGCCGGAGACCTCTCCCGCGACGAGGCCCTGCTCATCCTCGACACCGCCGAGGAACTGGCCCGCGTCTCCGAGCGCTCCATCAAGAAGCTGCCGACCCTGCGCGGCCGGACCGTGGTGAACCTGTTCTTCGAAGACAGCACCCGCACCCGGATCTCCTTCGAGGCCGCCGCCAAGCGCCTGTCGGCCGACGTGATCAACTTCTCGGCGAAGGGGTCGAGCGTCTCCAAGGGCGAGTCGCTCAAGGACACCGCGCTGACCCTGGAGGCCATGGGCGCCGACGCCGTGGTCATCCGCCACGGCGCCTCCGGCGCCCCCCACCGGCTCGCCAACTGGGTGCGCGGCAGCGTGCTGAACGCCGGCGACGGCACCCACGAGCACCCCACCCAGGCCCTCCTCGACGCCTTCTCGATGCGGCAGCGCCTGGGCCGCCTCGACGGCCTCAAGGTCGCCATCGTGGGCGACATCCTGCACAGCAGGGTGGCCCGCTCCAACGTGCTGCTGCTGTCGACCCTCGGCGCCGAGGTGACCCTGGTCGCCCCGCCGACGCTGCTGCCGGTCTCGGTGGAGCGCTGGCCCTGCCAGGTGTCCTACGACCTCGACGCCGTCCTGCCCAAGGCCGACGTCGTGATGATGCTGCGCGTGCAGCTCGAACGCATGAACGCGGCCTACTTCCCCAGCGCGCGCGAGTACAGCCGCCGCTACGGCCTCGACCGCGACCGCTTCGCCAAGCTCCACGACGACGCGATCGTGATGCACCCCGGGCCGATGAACCGCGGCATGGAGATCTCCGCCGAGGTGGCCGACTCCCCCCGCTCGACCATCGTCGAGCAGGTCGGCAACGGGGTGACCGTGCGGATGGCCGCGCTCTACCTGCTCATCGGAGGCGAGAACCAGTGATCGTGATCAGGAACGCCCGCATCCTGGGCGGCGAGCCCCGCGACATCCTCATCGCGAACGGGCTGATCTCCGAGATCGGCGCCGGGCTCGGCGGCGACACCGTCATCGAGGCCGAGGGGCTCATCGCCCTGCCGGGCCTCGTCGACCTGCACACCCACCTGCGCGAGCCCGGCCGCGAAGACGCCGAGACCGTCGAGACCGGCACCCGCGCCGCCGCGATGGGCGGCTTCACCGCCGTCCACGCCATGGCCAACACCTCGCCCGTGGCCGACACGGCCGGCGTGGTCGAGCAGGTCTGGCGGCGCGGCCAGGAGGCCGGCCACTGCGACGTCCACCCCGTCGGGGCCGTGACCAGCGGCCTGGAGGGCAAGCACCTGGCCGAGCTCGGCGCGATGGCCGACTCCCAGGCCCGCGTCCGGGTGTTCTCCGACGACGGCAAGTGCGTCAGCGACGCCGTGCTGATGCGGCGGGCGCTCGAATACGTGAAGGCGTTCGACGGCGTCGTGGCCCAGCACGCCCAGGAGCCGCGCCTGACCGAGGGCGCGCAGCTCAACGAGGGCGAGGTCTCGGGGCGGCTCGGGCTCACCGGATGGCCGGCGGTCGCCGAGGAGGCGATCATCGCGCGCGACTGCCTGCTGGCCGCTCACGTCGGCTCGCGGCTGCACGTCTGCCACGTGTCGACGGCCGGGTCCGTCGAGATCATCCGGTGGGCCAAGTCCAAGGGCTGGAACGTGACCGCCGAGGTCACCCCCCACCACCTGCTGCTGACCGACTCCTGCGCCGAGGCGTCGCCGGTCGGGCCGTACAACCCGATCTACAAGGTCAACCCGCCGCTGCGCACCCACGACGACGTCGCCGCGCTGCGCGAGGCCCTCGCCGACGGCACGATCGACTGCGTCGCGACCGACCACGCGCCCCACCCGGTCGAGGACAAGGAGACCGAGTGGGCCGCGGCGGCCATGGGCATGATCGGCCTCGAGACGGCGCTCAGCGTCGTCCAGGAGGCGATGGTCGAGACCGGCCTGCTCGACTGGGCCGGGGTCGCCGACCGCATGTCGGTCCGCCCGGCGCGCATCGGCCGCCTCGCGGGCCAGGGCCTGCCGCTGGAGCCGGGCTCGCCCGCGAACATCACCCTGTACGACCCGGCCGTCCGCACCCCGGTCGACCCGACGGCGATGGTGTCCCGCAGCCGCAACACGCCCTATGAGGGCCTCACCCTGCCCGGCCGCGTCGTCGCGACCTTCCTGCGGGGCCGCCCGACCGTTCTCGATGGGAAGCTCGTATGACCGCTCTGCTCGTTCTGGAAGACGGCCGTGTCTTCGAGGGGGTGCCTTACGGCGCCGTCGGGGAGACGTTCGGGGAGATGGTCTTCAACACCGGCATGACCGGTTACCAGGAGACCCTCACCGACCCCTCCTACCACCGCCAGATCGTCGCGATGACCGCGCCGCACATCGGCAACACCGGCGTCAACGACGAAGACCCCGAGTCGGGCCGCGTCTGGGTCGCCGGGTACGTCGTCCGCGAGCCGGCCCGCGTCCACTCCAACTGGCGCGCCAACCGGTCGCTCGACGACTACCTGCGCGAGCAGGGCGTGGTCGGCATCGCCATGCGCGGCACCCGCGCCCTCACCCGCCACCTGCGCGAGCGGGGCGCGATGCGGGCCGGCGTCTTCTCGGGCGACGCGCTGCCTCCCGTACACGAGCTGGTCGAAAGAGTGCGCCGGAGCCCCGAGATGACCGGAGCCGACCTCGCGGCCGAGGTCGCGACCACCGAGACCTACGTGGTCCCGGCGATCGGCGAGAAGAGGTTCACCGTCGCCGCCGTCGACCTCGGCATCAAGGGCATGACCCCCCACCGCATGGCCGAGCGCGGTTGTGAGGTGCACGTGCTGCCCGCCACCGCGACGGCCGAGGAGATCCTCGCCCTCGGCCCCGACGGCGTGTTCTTCTCCAACGGCCCCGGCGACCCCTCGACCGCCGACCACGCCGTGACGACCATGCGCGGGGTGCTCGACGCGGGCAAGCCCGTCTTCGGCATCTGCTTCGGCAACCAGATCCTCGGCCGCGCGCTGGGGCTCGGGACCTACAAGCTCCGCTACGGCCACCGCGGCGTCAACCAGCCCGTGCAGGACCGGCGGACCGGCAAGGTCGAGATCAGCGCCCACAACCACGGCTTCGCCGTCGACGCCCCCCTCGACGGCCCCTTCGACACCCCCTACGGGCGGGCCGAAGTGAGCCACGTCAACCTGAACGACGACTGCGTCGAGGGCCTGCGGCTGCTCGACCGGCCGGTCTTCAGCGTGCAGTACCACCCCGAGGCGGCCGCCGGACCCCACGACGCGGCCTACCTGTTCGACGAGTTCTGTGAGGTCATGGGTGCCTAAGCGGACGGATATCCAGTCGATCATGGTGATCGGCTCCGGGCCGATCGTGATCGGGCAGGCCTGCGAGTTCGACTACTCGGGCACCCAGGCCTGCCGCGTGCTGCGCGCCGAGGGCTTCCGGGTGATCCTGGTCAACTCCAACCCGGCCACGATCATGACCGACCCGGAGTTCGCCGACGCCACGTACGTCGAGCCGATCACCCCGGACATCATCGAGAAGATCATCGCCAAGGAGCGCCCCGACGCGCTGCTGCCGACCCTGGGCGGCCAGACCGCCCTCAACGCGGCCGTCGCCCTGCACGAGAGCGGGGTCCTGGAGCGTTACGACGTCGAGCTCATCGGCGCCAACTTCGACGCCATCCAGGCCGGCGAGAACCGCGAGAAGTTCAAGACCATCGTCGCCAAGGTCGCCGAAGAACACGGCCTCAACGCCGAGTCGGCCCGCAGCGTCATCTGCCACACCATGGACGAGTGCCTGGCGGGCGCTGAAGAACTGGGCTACCCCGTCGTGGTCAGGCCGTCGTTCACGATGGGCGGCGCCGGGTCCGGGTTCGCCCACGACGAGGCCGACCTGCGGCGCATCGCCGGGGCCGGGCTCGACGCCTCGCCGACCACCGAGGTCCTCCTGGAGGAGTCGATCCTCGGCTGGAAGGAGTTCGAGCTGGAGGTGATGCGCGACCGGGCCGACAACGTCGTCATCGTCTGCTCCATCGAGAACATCGACCCGATGGGCGTGCACACCGGCGACTCGGTCACCGTCGCGCCCGCGATGACGCTGACCGACCGCGAATACCAGAACATGCGCGACGTCGCCATCGCGGTCATCCGCGAGGTCGGCGTCGACACCGGCGGCTGCAACATCCAGTTCGCCGTCGACCCGGCCACCGGCCGCATGATCGTCATCGAGATGAACCCGCGCGTCTCGCGGTCCTCCGCGCTGGCGTCCAAGGCCACCGGCTTCCCGATCGCCAAGATCGCCGCGAAGCTGGCCGTCGGCTACACGCTCGACGAGGTGCCCAACGACATCACCAAGGAGACCCCGGCCTCCTTCGAGCCGTCGCTCGACTACGTGGTCGTCAAGGTGCCGAGGTTCGCCTTCGAGAAGTTCGCCGGCGCCGACCAGACCCTCACGACCCACATGAAGTCGGTCGGCGAGGCGATGGCCATCGGCCGCTCCTTCCCCGAGGCGCTGCAGAAGGCGCTGCGGTCCCTGGAGAAGAAGGACTCCCAGTTCTCCTGGACGGGCCCCGTCGCCCCCAAGGAGTCGCTGATCGCCCAGATGCGCGTCCCGCACGACGGCCGCCTGCGCACCATCCAGCAGGCCATCCGCGCCGGGGCGACCCTGGAGGAGCTCCACGACGCGACCAAGGTCGACCCGTGGTTCCTCGACCAGCTGTTCCTCATCCACGAGGTGGCCTCGGAGATCCGCGAGTTCGACGGGCCGACGCTGAAGAAGGCCAAGGAGCACGGCTTCTCCGACGTCCAGATCGGCGAGATCCTCGGCCTCGACGAGGTGCGGGTCCGCGACCTGCGGCACGCCCTGGGGCTGCGGCCGGTCTACAACACCGTCGACACCTGCGCGGCGGAGTTCGCGGCCAAGACCCCCTACCTCTACTCGACCTACGACGAGGAGACCGAGGTCCCGACGGGCGACCGGCCCAAGGTGATCATCCTCGGCAGCGGGCCGAACCGCATCGGGCAGGGCATCGAGTTCGACTACGCGTGCGTGCACGCCTCGTTCGAGCTGGCCGCCGCCGGGTTCGAGACCGTCATGGTCAACTGCAACCCCGAGACCGTCTCGACCGACTACGACACCTCCGACCGGCTCTACTTCGAGCCGCTCACGCTGGAGGACGTGCTGGAGGTCGTGCACGCCGAGCAGGTCACCGGCCCCGTCGCGGGCGTCATCGTGCAGCTCGGCGGCCAGACCCCGCTGGGCCTGGCCCAGGCGCTCAAGGACGCCGGGGTGCCGGTCGTCGGCACGCCGCCCGAGAGCATCCACCTCGCCGAGGAGCGCGGCGCGTTCGGCCGGGTCCTGGCCGAGGCGGGCCTGCCCGCCCCGCGCCACGGCACCGCCCTCTCCGTGGACGAGGCCCGCGCCATCGCCGAGGAGATCGGCTACCCGGTCCTCGTCCGGCCCAGCTACGTCCTGGGCGGCGCCGGTATGGCCATCGTGTACGACGACGACACGCTGACGACGTACATGGGCAAGGCCGCGACCGACCACCCGGTGCTCATCGACAAGTTCCTCGACGACGCCATCGAGATCGACGTCGACGCCCTCTACGACGGCGAGGAGCTCTACCTCGGCGGCGTCATGGAGCACATCGAGGAGGCCGGCATCCACTCCGGCGACTCGGCCTGCGCGCTGCCCCCGATCACCCTCGGGAGCTTCGACATCAAGCGCATCCGCACCGCCACCGAGGCCATCGCCAAGGGCGTGGGCGTGCGCGGCCTGCTGAACGTCCAGTACGCCATGGCGGCCAACGTCCTGTACGTGCTGGAGGCCAACCCGCGCGCCAGCCGGACCATCCCGTTCGTCTCCAAGGCCACGGCGGTGCCGCTGGCCAAGGCGGCGGCCCGGGTGATGATGGGCGCGACCATCGCCGGCCTGCGCGAGGAGGGCATGCTGCCCTCCTCCGGCGACGGCGGCACGCTGCCGATGGACTCGCCGATCGCGGTCAAGGAGGCGGTCCTGCCGTTCGACCGGTTCCGCGGCGTCGACATCGTGCTCGGCCCCGAGATGCGCTCGACCGGCGAGGTCATGGGCGTCGACGCCGGCTTCGGCTCGGCCTACGCCAAGTCGCAGCAGGCGGCCTACGGCGGCCTGCCCACCAAGGGCAGGGCGTTCGTGTCGGTGGCCAACAAGGACAAGCGGGCGATGATCTTCCCCGTCAAGGCGCTGGCCGAGCTCGGCTTCGAGATCCTGGCGACGGAGGGTACGGCCGAGGTGCTGCGCCGTAACGGCGTCCATGCCAAGATCGTGCGAAAGCAGAGCGACGGTCCGGGCGCCGACGGCGAGCCGACGATCGTGCGGCGCATCCTCGACGGGGAGGTGGACCTCATCGTGAACACGCCCTTCGGCAGCCCCGGCCAGTCGGGGCCGCGGCTCGACGGCTACGAGATCCGCACCGCCGCCGTGCTGCGCGGAATCGCGTGCATCACGACGGTCCAGGGTCTGGCCGCCGCGGTGCAGGGCATCCAGCACATCGTCCGCGGCGACGTGGGCGTGCGCTCGCTCCAGGAGCACGCTCAGCGCCTCAGGGGCTGACAAGGGAGTTCGACGTGGCCGGGAGCCCGGTGCAGGTGACGGGGACGGTGCTGACCATGCGCCGGGTCGACGCCTACCACGCGCTGACCGTCGTCGCGCCGGGCATCGCCGACCGGTTCCGGCCCGGCCACTTCGTCACCGTCGCCGTGGGCGGGCCGCGGACCTCGACCCTGACCCGCCGGGCCTTCGCCGTCCACGACGTGAAGCCCGACTACGGCGGCACCGTCGAGCTGGTGTTCACCGTGCGCGGCGCGGGCACCGCCTGGCTGGCCGACCGGCGGGCCCGTGATCCGCTGGATCTCATCGGCCCGCTCGGGCGGCCCTTCCCGCTGCCCCGCGACCCGGCCTCCTGCCTGCTGGTCGGCTCCGAATACGGGGCCGCCGGGCTGTTCGCCCTGGCCGACGCGCTGCAGCAGCGCAACTGCCGGGTCGACTTCGTGCTGGGGGCCGCCTCCTCCGACCGCGTCTTCGGCGCCCTGCGCGCCCGGCGCATGGCCGAGACGGCGACCCTCACGACCCGCGACGGCTCTCTGGGTGTACGCGGGTCGGTGGTCGACGTGCTGCCCGGGGTGATCGCCGACACGCACGCCGACGTCGTCTACGCGTGCGGGCCGATGGCCACGCTCGGCGGCGTGACGGCGGTGTGCGCCGAGTTCGGCATCCCCGTGCAGGTCAGCGTCGAGGAGCTGATGGCGTGCGGGATCGGGCTCTGCATGACCTGTACCGTTCCCGTGATCGGCGACGACGGCGTCACCCGGATGACCAGGGCGTGCGTCGACGGGCCGGTCTTCCGCGGCGAGCGGGTGCGCTTCGACGACGTCGGCACGATCCCGTTCGACGCCCACGGGGCGCCGGGAGGCGACCGTGCCCGCTGACATGCGCACCTACCTGGCGCACGTCGAACTGCCCAACCCGATCCTGACCGCCTCCGGCTGCGCCGGGACCGGCCGCGAGCTGGCCCCCTTCGCCGACGTGACCCGTCTCGGGGCCCTGACGACCCGTACGATCACGATGGCGCCCCGGGCGGGTCGTCCCACCCCCCGCATGGCCGAGACGCCCTCAGGGCTTCTCAACGCCGTGGGGCTCCAGGGGCCGGGGGTCGACGTCTTCCTGGCCCGCGAGCTGCCCTGGCTGGCCGAGCGCGGCGTCCGGACCGTCGTGTCGATCGGCGGCGGCAGCGTCGCCGAGTTCTCCGCGCTGGCCCGCAAGCTCACCGACGCCCCCGGCGTGACCGCGCTGGAGGTCAACCTGTCGTGCCCCAACGTCGAAGACCGGGGCCGCGTCTTCGCCCGCGACCCGTCGGCGGCCGGTGAGGTCGTCTCGGCCGTGCGCACCGCCGCGCGCTACGACCTGCCGGTGATCGCCAAACTCCAGCCCGACGTCGCCGACGTGGTGGCCATCGCCAAGGCGTGCGTCGACGGCGGCGCCGAGGCCCTCTCGATGATCAACAACCCGGTCGGCATGGCCATCGACGTCGACCGCATGCGCCCGGCCCTGGCCGCCGGCACCGGCGGCCTGTCCGGCCCCGCGATCCGGCCGCTGGCCGTCAAGTGCGTCTGGCAGGTGCACGCCGCCCTGCCCGGCACCCCCGTCATCGGCATGGGCGGCGTCACGAGCGGCCGCGACGCCCTTGAGCTGGTCCTGGCCGGAGCCTGCGCGGTCGCGGTGGGTACGGTCCTGTTCCACGACCCGTACGCCGGCCACCGCGTGCTCAGAGAGCTGGAGGAACTCCTCCAGGAGCGCGGGTTCGACCGGCTCGCCGACGCGGTGGGGCTGGCTCACCGCCCGTCCCACCGCACCGACCGTGAGGAGAGTTCCCTGTGACGCCCGCACCCATCGCCGTCGCCCTGGACGCGCCCGACCTGGAGACCGCGGCCCGCTGGGCGAGCCTGGTGACCCCCCACGTCTCGACCGTCAAGGTCGGCCTGGAGCTCTACCTCCGCTACGGGCCCGACGTGATCGCCTCCGTCCGGGGCGCCAGCGGCGTGCAGGTCTTCCTCGACCTCAAGCTGCACGACATCCCCAACACCGTCGCCGGCGCCACCAAGGCCGTCGCCCGGCTCAAGCCCGCCTTCCTGACCGTCCACGCGACCGGCGGCGCCGCCATGATCCGCGCGGCCGTCGAGAACGCGCCTCAGACGCGCATCGCGGCCGTCACGGTGCTCACCTCGCTGTCGGAGCCCGACCTGGCCGCCATCGGGCTTCAGGGGCCGCCTCAGGACGCCGTACGCCGTCTCGCCGCGCTCGCGGTGGGCGCCGGGGCCCAGGCGCTCGTCTGCTCTCCCATGGAGGTCGCGGCGGTCAGGGCCGAGGTGGGGGAGGGCATCACGCTCATCACGCCCGGGGTGCGCCCGGCGGGCGCGGCGTCCCAGGACCAGGCGCGCGTCGCGACCCCCGAGAGAGCGCTTGCCGACGGCGCAGACCTCCTCGTGATCGGGCGTCCGATCACCGGTTCGGCCGACCCCGGAGCGAGCGCCGCGGCCATCGCGGCGGCACTGAGGCGCACATCACTGTCCCGCCCCTGATGAGGCCGTTTTCATCGACGGACAGTTAATTTGCGATTACGGGGCGTAGTTTATTTAGATTTCTTTGCTAGAAACAGGTCTTGACGTTGCCGGAAGGGGCAAGGACCAGCTAATTTCCCCTCTCGTCCGAGTACATCGACAGAAATTCGAGGTGACCCGGCGTGGCTCTTCCTCCCCTGACCCCCGAGCAGCGCGCCGCAGCACTTGAGAAGGCTGCGAAGGCCCGCAAGGAGCGTGCTGAGGTCAAGAACCGTCTCAAGCATGGCGCGGTGTCTCTTGCCGAGGTGCTCAAGGATGGGCAGACCGACGACGTCATCGGCAAGATGAAGGTCTCGGCTCTGCTGGAGTCGCTCCCTGGCGTGGGCAAGGTCCGCGCCAAGCAGCTGATGGAACGTCTTGGTATCGCCGAATCCCGCCGCGTGCGCGGACTTGGCGCCAACCAGCGCGCTTCTCTGGAGCGCGAATTCGGTGGCGCGGAAAGCTGAGGCGTACGCTTTCGGCCATCCCCCGGGATGGCCGGGGATCGCGTGACACCAGAGGGGCATTGAGTTGACCACGACGTCCTGGTCCGACGGCGGCACGGCTCACGAGGCCGAGAAAACCGGAGGGGACGGGGCGCGATACGGTGGCTCCATGCCTCTGACACGCCTGACGGTCCTGTCCGGGCCGTCCGGCGTCGGCAAGTCCACGGTCGTCGCCGAGCTCCGGCGGGCACACCCAGAGGTGTGGCTGTCGGTCTCGGTGACCACCCGGAAACCCCGCCCCGGGGAGACCCACGGGGTCGAATACTTCTTCGCCGACGACGCCGAGTTCGACCGGCTCATCGCCGACGGAGACCTGCTGGAGTGGGCCGAGTTCGCCGGCAACCGCTACGGCACCCCGCGCGTCGCCGTCGAGGAGCGTCTCGCCAAGGGTGAGCCCACCCTGCTCGAGATCGACCTCCAGGGTGCGCGCCAGGTCCGCGGCACCATGCCCGAGGCCCTGCTCGTCTTCCTCGCCCCGCCGACGTGGGAAGAGCTCGAGCGCCGGCTGCGCGGACGCGGCACCGAACCACCCGACGTGATCGCCCGCCGCCTCGACGCCGGGCGGGTCGAGATGGCGGCCGAGAAAGAATTCGACCTCACCCTTGTCAACACGTCGGTGCAAGAGGTATGTCGACGGCTGATAGATTTGATGGCTGACGATCCGACTAGCTAGGGGACCCCTACTGTGACCACCAGCTCCACCTACGCCGAGGGCATCACCAACCCGTCGATCGACTCGCTGCTCGACGTCGTCGACAGCAAGTACAGCCTGGTCATCATGGGCGCCAAGCGCGCGCGTCAGATCAACGCCTACTACTCCCAGCTCGGCGAGGGCCTGCTCGAGTACGTCGGGCCGCTGGTCGAGACCCACGCCCAGGAGAAGCCGCTCTCGATCGCGCTGCGCGAGGTCTCCGAGGGCCTGCTGACTTCTGAGCCCATCGAGGGTGCTGTGTGATTTTGCGTGTGCTCCGCACACGCGGGCTCGGGCGCTCTTAGTCCGGGTCTTCCCTCGTCGCTCCGGTTCGCTTCGCTCTCCTGCGCTCCTCGGTCCAGACCCGGACGCGCCCGAGCGGGCACCATATGAGCGGCGCTTGAAGTGATTGCCGTGGGAGTTCTTGTGTGGCCTGGGGGATGAGTTCCTCCGGGCCCTTTTGCTGTTCTGGGGCGTTTTGTGGCGGTCTGGGGTGATCGTCGGGCTGCCCTGAGGTCGACGGTCGTGAACCAGTGCAGTCCGATGCCTGGCCGGCAGCCTGAAGGTGTTCTGGTTGTGGACGGTAGTGCGCTCGCCGGCCAGTCCCGCGATAGCCAGACAAATTAGCCTGATCGCCAGCTCAAGCCGCCGCAGCTCTTGCAACGCCGAACACGTTGACCCGACTGACGCCGTCTCGGGCTGATCACGTCCACACGGCCACGCCAGTCGCATGGCCTCACCCGGCTGTCAGCTCAGGCCGACACCGCCCACACCACCCGACGAATGTGCCTGATCGCCGCCTTGGCCAGGACAGATCACGCTCGAACGTTCGACCACACGAGCTCGCTTGAGACCCAAGGCCGGCACAGGGCGCATCTCAAGCTTGGCTACACAAGCTCGCTTGACGCCGGAGGCTGGCGCAGGCCGCATCTCGACCTTGGCTACACAGCTCGCGCCGTCGCCGCCGCAGACCAGCAGCGGTCACACTCCAACGTCGGCCTCACGAGCTCGCTTGATCGCTGCCTCGGGCCAGTTTGAATCGCATCCCGACTTCGGCTACGCGGGTTCGCTTGATCACGGCCTCGGGCCAGTTCGGATCGCATCCCGGCTTCGGTCATGCGGGTTGGCCTGATCACGGGCTCGGGCCAGTTCGGGTCGCATTCCAGCCTCGGCTACGCGGGTTGGCCTGATCACGGCCTCGGGCCAGTTCGGGTCGCATCCCGGCCTCGGCTACGCGGGTTCGCTTGATCGCTGCCTCGGGCCAGTTCGGGTCGCGTCCCACCCTCGGCCACACGGGTTCGCCTGATCAGGGCCTCGGGCTGGCATGGTCACCTCCAGTGCCGGCCGCACGAATTGGCGATCACGGCATCTAGCCAGCACAGTCCGCACCGCGACGTCGGCCTCATGAGTTCTCCTGGTCATGGCCTCGGGCCGGCGCAGATCGCGCGTTGCGGCGGGTTGGGGGAGCGGGGGCTGGCGCCTTGGGCGGTGTGGGGTGGGGCGGTGGGGGG
>NZ_BBXF01000013.1 GCF_001570585.1 Herbidospora daliensis
CCCGAGCAGCGCGCCGGCCGCCGCCGCGAGCACCGGCCCGGCCGAGGCCGCCGCCACGCCCTGACGCCGGGTCAGCCCGAGCGGGCGCAGCGCCGCCAGCGCGCCGGCCGAGGCGGCGGCGTGCCGGGAGATCGTCTGGCCGAGCAGCACCACCGAGGCGGCGAACACGGCGGCCCCGAACGCCAGCAGCGACGCCGCCTCGAACCGGGTGATCTCCCGTTCGTGGTCGATGAACTGCCGCATGTCCCAGACGTCGATGTTGGTGCGCCCGGTCGCGGCGGCCAGCTCGCGGGTGAACTCGGGCAGCGGCGCGCGGAGCCGGACCAGCGCGTTGTAGAAGGCGACGTCGCGCCCGCCGGCGATGTTGTGCTCGTAGGCCCGGAACAGCGCCGGGGACGGGATCAGGTCGCCCGTCGGCATCTCCAGCGAGTCGGAGAACCAGCCCGACCGGATGACCCCGGTGATCCTGGTCACCAGCCGGGGGCCGGTCGGGGTCAGCCGCGCCCACAGGGCCGGGTCGCCGATCCCTCGGTCGACCTCCTCGGGCGTGAACAGCCGCAGGGTGACGGTGTCGCCGACGCCCCGGCCCCACGTCTCGGTGAACGCGGCGGTGACGGCGGCCTCGTCGGCGGCCACCGGCAGCCGGCCCGCCAGCACGACCGGCTTCTCGATCGTGCGCCAGATAGCCTCGTCGGTGGGCGGCGGCAGGTTGGCCCGCATCCCGGGCGGGTCCTCGAAGAACCAGGTGCCGGTCGCCGGGAAGGCCGCCAGCGCCGCCACCGACGGCAGCGCCCTGATCGTGTCCCAGTCGAAGCCCGGCTGGTTGGGCAGCACGACGGCGTCGGCCGGCAGGGTGACCTCGACCAGCCGGTCGACCGCGCCGGCCCCGCGCCACGCCCCCGCCACCGCCGCCAGGGTGGCGGCCAGCGCGACCGCGACGAGCAGGGCCAGCGCCGTCAGCGCCCGCCACCGCGTCCGGGTCTCCAGCCGGAGCCAGTGGAGGGTCATCACTCGGTCCGCAGGACGTGGCCCACGCGCGTCCGGGTGGAGAGCCGGGCCGGCCAGACGGCCAGCAGGTTCGCGGCCAGCAGCGTCAGCGGGCCGATCAGCAGCAGCGCGACCAGGGCCAGCGGCGGACGGTAGAAGAACGGCATCGTGTCGGCCACCACGCCCCACAGGGCCCGGCCGACGAGGAGGCCGAGCGGCACCCCGGCCACGATCCCGGTCAGCGCCAGGATGCTCGCCTGGGTGAGCACCACCACCCGCGCCTGGCGGCGGGTCATGCCGCAGGCGCGCAGCACCGCCATCTCGTGCCGCCGCCGCCGGACGGCGGTGACCAGGGCGTGCGCGACCGCGCCGAGCGCGAGCAGGCCGAGGAAGACGGCCAGCGCGAGCGGCAGCGGCTCGACGCCGGTCATCTGCGCGAGCTGGACGGGCGGCTCGGGCGGGAACAGGCCCATGCCGTCGGAGAAGCCGGCGTTGACGCGGGCCATCACGGCGCCCGGGTCGCCGGACACGGCGGCGAACGCCATCAGGAACTTGAACCCGTCGGGCGGCAGCAGCCGCTCGTATCCGGCGGCGGTGACGACGCCGCCCTCGTCGTAGTCGTTGTGCGGCCCGGTCGGCACGAAGCCCACCCCGACGACCCGGAACCCGTGGCCGCCGCGCGGCCCGGTCAGGGTGAGGACGTCGCCGACGCCCACGCCGGCGCGGCGGGCGCTGCTGACGGCCAGCATGACCTCGCCGGGCCCCTCGGCCGCCCTGCCCTGGGTCACCACCGGCCGCCAGGGCCGGGCGGCGTCGTGCAGGCCGAACAGGGTGATCGAGGTGGCGCCCGCCTGGGCCACGCCGACGGTCGCCGTGGCGCCGGCCGTCACGCCGGGGTCGGCGCCGACCGCCCGGAGGGTGGCCGCCGGGTCGGCGAACATCTGCCCGCCGAAGCCGAGAAAGCCGATCAGCTGGTAGTTCTGGCCGTACCGCTCGGGATGGGAACCGGCGTCCTGGACGCCGTTCGCGAAGGTGAACGCGGCGACCACGCCGAGCACCCCGACGACCGCGCTGACCAGCGCGGGCCGCACCGGCAGCGCGTCGGGACCCCGGCCGCGCTCCAGGGCGAACCGGGCGCCGACCACGACCGGTACCGGCAGCCCGAGCCGGGCCGCCGCCGCGACCAGCGACGACCGGGGCCCCGGTCCCCGGGTCGGGCGCAGCGCCAGCCACCCCGAGGCCGCCGACCCGGCCGCCACCAGCAGCACCGCCAGCGCGGCCCCCGCGCCGAGCACCGGCACGTCGGCGTCGAACCCGGGGGCCGGCTCGACCAGGGAGGCCGTGCCGACCGGCGTCCACCACGAGGCCGCCAGCGCCACCGCCACGGCGACCAGGGACCCCGCCGCCGCCGACGACGCCGGCAGGCCCGGCACCAGCCGCACCGCCTGCCCCGGCGTCAGGCCGAGCGCGTGCAGGGTCTTCAGCGAGCCCGCCGCGGCGGCCGTGTAGCGCGCCACCGACTGGCCGATCAGCACCACCGCCGCGACGAAGGCGGCCAGCCCGAACAGCAGCAGGCAGACCGACTCGAAGGCGATCAGCCGCCGCAGCCGGTCGCCCTCGGCCACGTTGTTCCACACGTCGATGTCCGGCCGGCCCGTGAGCGCGGCCAGGTCTCGCTTGAACGGCTCGATCTGCCCGGTGCCGCCGCGCAGCCGCACCAGCGCGTTGACGTAGCCCTCCCGGTCCGGGCCGACGAAGTTCTTCTCGTACGCCGCGAACAGGGCCGGGGTGACGAGCAGGCCGCCCCGGCTGGAGCCGGCCGGATCGACGTACCAGGGCGACCGGATGATCCCCACCACGGTGGCCCTGACCTGGGGGCCGGTGAACGGCACGGGGGCCGAGTCGGGCCGCGCCTCCTCGGGGCTCGGCAGCCGCAGGGTGACCTGGTCGCCGACGCCGCGGCCGAAGTGGCGGGAGAACGCGGGGCTGATCAGCACCTCGTCGACCCGGGTCTTGTCGTAGAGGCGGCCGGCCAGCACGACCGGCTCCTCGGTGCCCTCGAAGATGTGGTCGTCGCCGGGCGGGAACGCCGACACGTCGGCCGACGCGGCGGGGTCGTCGAGGGAGAACCCGGCCACCGCGAAGGTGGTCACCGCCTCCACCATGGGCAGCGCCCTGACCCGGTCCCAGTCGAAGCCCGGCTGGTTGGGCAGCACGGTGATCGTCGACGGCCGGGTCGCCGCCGACAGCCGTTCGTAGGCCGACAGGCCCCGGCGCGCCCCCGCGACCGCCGTCAGGACCGTCGCCAGCGCGAACGCGATCAGCAGCGCCAGCACCACCGCCGAGCGCCCCCGGCGCCGCCATTCGAGGCGCAGCCACAACCGGGTCATGACTCGATCCGGCCGTCGCGCATCCGGATCGACCGCGACGCCCCGGCCGCCACCTCGGCGGCGTGCGTCACCATGACGATCGTCTGGCCGTCTTCGTGCAGCCGCCGGAACAGTTCCAGCACCTCCAGCCCGCCCTCGCTGTCGAGCGCGCCGGTCGGCTCGTCGGCCAGCAGCAGGCTCGGCTGGTTGACCAGAGCCCGCGCGATGGCCAGCCGCTGCCGCTGGCCTCCGGAGAGCACGGCCGGGACCTGCTGCAGCCGGTCACCCAGTCCCAGCAGGTCGAGCAGGTCCCGGGCGCGCGCCTCGGCGGCCCGCCGCTTCATGCCGCCCAGCACGCCGGGCAGCACGAGGTTGTCGAGCGCGGAGACGCCGTCGAGGAGGTTGAAGAACTGGAACACGAACCCGATGTGGTGGCGGCGGAACCGGGCCAGCCAGTCTTCGTCGCGGCCGTCGACGCGTTCGCCGGCGACCTCGATGGTGCCGTCGTCGACGCCGTCGAGCCCGGCGATCACGTTCAGCAGGGTCGACTTGCCGCACCCCGAGGGGCCCATGACGGCGACGAACTCGCCCTCGGCGACGTCGAAGTCGACGCCCCGCAGGGCGCGGACCGGGGCGAGCTCGGCCTCGAAGGTGCGGCGGGCGCCGCGCACCCGGACGGCGGTGTCGGACATCAGTGTTCCTCCGGGAGGTGGAAGGCCGTGACGGGGGTGGACCGGCCCTTGACGGCGCGGGGTCCGAGGGGGATCCAGGGCAGCCCTCCGGGGAGCGCGTCCAGGGTGCTGGCGGCGGCGACCGTCCCGGCCGGGCGGGCCAGGTCCTGCATCCGGGCCGCCAGGTTGACCGTGTCGCCGACCAGCGTGTACTCGACGCGTTCCTCGCTGCCGAGCAGCGCGGCGGCCACCTCGCCCGTGCACAGGCCGATGCCGAGGCGGAAGGGGGTCTCCCACTCGTCGTTGAGGCGGCGCTGGCGCACGTGCATCTGCCGGGCCGCCGCGACCGCCGAGGCGGCGTGGCCGGGACGCGGGTCGGGGGCGCCGAAGACGGCCATGACGGCGTCGCCGACGTACTGCATGACGGTGCCGCCCTCGCGGAGGATGGCCGCGTTCATGGCCTTGCGGTGGGCGTTGAGCCGCCCGGCGAGCACCGCCGGGTCGGTGTGCTCGGCGATGGCCGAGTAGCCCCGCACGTCGCTCATCAGCACCGTCACCGTGAGCCGTTCGGTCCGGTCGAGCCCGTCGGCCAGCAGCTTGTCGGCCAGGCCGCCGGGTAACAGGCGCGAGAGGCGCTCGCCCTGCTCGTCGCGGCGCAGGATCGCGGTGTGCAGCATGCGCAGCCGTTTCAGCGCGCCCTGCCGGCCCGCCGACGCGCCCCGCGCCAGCTTCAGGAACAGCTGCTCGACCAGCGCGTTCACCTTCTCGGGGCTGTCGCCGGCCGCCGCCGCGATGGCCTTCACCGACCGTCCCTCGGCGACCTGCCGCAGCAGCGCCTCCTCGGCCGCGCTCAGCTCCGGCGACCGCGCCGGGGAGAGCAGGTCCTGGACGATCTGGGGGTCGACCATCGACCCGCCCGCCGCCACCTCACGAATGGCCCGGCCCAGCAGCCGCGCGTCCGCGATCCGGTCCTTCAGCAGGTACGCGTACCCGTCGGCGCCCTCCGACAGCAGCTTCACCGCGTAGTCGGGGTCGTCGTACTGGCTCAGCACCACGACGCCGGTGCCCGGGAGGCGCCCCCGTACCTCCCGGGCGGCATCGATGCCCTCGTCCTGGAAGGTCGGGGGCATGCGGATGTCGGTGACGAGCACCTGGGGCCGCAGCTCCTCGGCGCGCGCCACCAGCTCGTCGTAGTCGGCGGCCACGCCGACCACGTCGAGTGCCTGATCCCTGGCCAGCAGGGCGCGCACGCCCTCGCGGACGATCAGGTTGTCGTCGGCGAGCAGCACGGTGATGCGGTCCACGCGGTAAATGTCCCTCCCGCGCGGGGCCGGGAACAGAGGGTTAGCCCTCCTGCACCCGGATGGACATCCCCCTGTGTCTCCCGGCCCCCGGTTCCTAGCGTCGGAGACGACCAGAGGAGGCCGACATGCGCGTCGAGACGCAGGCCACGTCCCTTTCCTGGATCCCCTCGGAGGCGGTCAAGGGGTACACCCGGCCGATGTTCGAGGCCGGGATCTCCCACTACGACGAGCCGCCCCCCGGGCGCGTCGACGACCTGGAGGCGCTGCGCCGCGCCGACCGGTTCCGGTTCGCCAACGTGCTTAACGTCTGGGCCGATTTCGGCGACGATGGCCGGGTGCTCGCCCACGGCGCCGGAGGAGGCGGGGTGATGGGCTCCACCACGGTCCGGCTGGGCCCGCTCGGCCTCACCTTCGCCGCCGTCAGCCTGCCCGACCTGCTGACCGAGACGGTGGGCGAGGGCTTCGTCACCGTCACCCGGTCGGCCGGCGGCCGCACCTCGTTGCCGTTCCCGCGCGCCGCCGCCGGGGTGCCGCGCTGGCGCTCCCCGCTCGTGTGGACCACGCTCTCGGTCACCGTGCGCGCCGACGGCACCTCCGAGGTCACGCTGACGGGCGCCAGCCCGTTCCCGCGCCACTGGGTCTACGACGCCGAGGGCGCGCTGATCCTCAAGGCGGGCGTCACCGACTTCAAGTCGTGGGCCGCCCAGCGGGCCACCCCGTGGGGCGCGGAGGACTCCCCGGTCGTCGTCACGGCCGCCGAGACCGCCCTCGAACGCGAACTGTCCCGGCTGATCATGCGGGGCGCCCGCAAGCCGGTCGTCCGGGAACTGAAAGAGGGCGCGGCCCTGGTCCGCCAGGGCGAGCCCGGCGCATCGTTGTTCCTGCTCCTCGACGGCGTCGTCACCGTCGACGTCGGCGGCCGCGAACTCGGGCGGGTCGGCCCGGGCGCGGTGCTGGGGGAGCGGGCCCTGCTGGAGAACGGCCGCCGCACCGCCACGCTGACCGCGCTCACCCCGATCAGGGTGGCCGAGGCCGGCGCCGACACCATCGACCGGGCCGCCCTGGAACACCTGGCCCAGGGCCACCGCCGCGAGGAGTTCGCGTGAGACTGCACTTCCTGGGGGTACGCGGGTCGACGCCCGCGCCCGGCGCCGAGTTCACCCGGTGGGGCGGCCACACCTCGTGTGTGGCCGTGCTGCCCGACGGGTGCGCCGCGCCGCCGCTGGTCCTCGACGCGGGGACCGGGATCAGGAACCTCGGTCCGGCGCCCTTCCGGGGCGTGATCGCGCTGTCGCACCTGCACTGGGACCACGTGCAGGGGCTGCCGTTCAGCCGGGCGTGCGACCACCCCGACGCGGAGGTCGAGCTGATCGTGCCCGGTGAGGCGCCGCTGGAGCTGCTCACCCGGGCGTTCTCGCCGCCGCACTTCCCGATCGAGCCGTCGGGGCTGCGGGGAGCCGTGTCGGTGACCTCTGCCGGCGGGAGCCGTAAACACCCCGCTTTCGAACTGAGACAGGCCGAAGTGACCCACAAGGGCGGGATCACGGTCGGCACCCGGGTCGAGTGCGACGGCGTCGCCGTCGTCTACCTGCCCGACCACGCACCCCAGCTCGGCTCTTCAGCGGCCGAGGAACTGTGCCGGGGCGCCGACCTGATCGTGCACGACGGCCAGTTCCGGCCCGAGGAGCAGGCGCTCGCCGACGACTACGGGCACGCCACCGTCACCGACGCGCTGGCCTTCGCCGAACGCTGCGGCGCGGGCCGCCTGCTGCTCACCCACCACGCGCCGGGCCGCACCGACGACCAGCTCGACGCGGTCGCCAAGGAGTGGCCCGACGTGCGGTTCGCCCGCGAAGGCGACGTCGTGACGGTCTAGATCTTGTGGCCGACCTCGTTCTCGTAGGCCGTCAGCTGCTGCTCCAGCGCCTTCATCAGCTCGAAGACCTGCGCCGGGGGAATGCGCACCCGGCTCACGATCCGCGTGGGGACGCTGATGTACTGCTGGCCGTCGCCGTTGTCGGCCAGCCCGGGCGGGCGCGTGATCACCGCGAAGTCGAGCACGAACCCGTCTTGGGTGTGCCAGACGGAGGCGAAGTTGGCGTACTGGCCGGCCTCCACTTCGGGGGTGATGCTCACTTCGAGGCGGCTCTCGGGCTCGTTGGTCAAATCCTCATCCCTCCGGGTCGCCTCCATGGTGCCCTGTCGGGGGAGCGTTCCCGCGTCCGACACGTGTTCATTTGAGGATCGACGGAAGCGGCTGCGCGCCGCGCGTCGTCAGCATCTCTTTCATCAGGTCGATCTCGGCGGTCTGGCCGTCGACGATGTGCTGGGCCAGGTTCCGCACCTCGGGCCGGTCGACCAGCTCGACCGCGCCCTTGGCCATCTCGACGCCGCCCTCGTGGTGGCGGATCATCAGCTGCAGGAACAGCACCTCGGCCGCCTGCCCCTTCGCGTCGGCCAGCCGCTTCATCTCGTCGGCGGTGGCCATGCCCGGCATCACGCCCGGCGTCACGCCGGCCGCCGCCGCGTGGCCGTGGCCCGCCATCCACGTCATCGGCTTCACGCTGGACGCCTGCGACAGGTCCCACTGCTGAAGCCAGCCGATGAACATTCCACGCTGCGCCGACTGGGTCGTGATGATGTCGTAGGCCAGCGTGCGCACCGCGTCGTCGCTGCTCTCGTCGCGCACCGCGAACGCCATCTCGACCGCCTGCGCGTGGTGAACCCCCATGTCACGGGCGAAACCGGCCTCGGGTGAGAGGTCGCCGGGGGTGCCCGGCCGGGTCAGGTTGACCAGCACCAGGACGATCGCCACGACCACGACGACGGCCGCGGCGACGGGGAGCAGAAGCGAACGGGGGTTCTTCATCGCCCTCAGATTACTTCCCGCCGGGACGCGATGGGCCAAACGGCTATCTATACCCACTATTCTCCTTGTCCATATGTGACCGCGTGATGGAGGGTCGATGACCAAGGAGAAAGCGGCGGCACGGCGTGACCGCATCGCCCAGATGAGGGCGCAGCAGCGGGCCAAGGAACGGCGGGCCGCTGTCTTGATGTGGGGAATCGGCGGCCTCGTCATCCTGCTTCTCGTGGGAAGCGTCGCGTTCTACATCATCCGTCAGGAGATGGACAAGTCGGAGGCCGAGAAGGCCGCGACCGCCGCCCAAGAGGCGATGCTGCCGAAGGTCAAGAACTACGAGTACAAGGGCGCGGGCCACGTCAACACGAAGGTCGCCTACAAGGAGACCCCGCCGGCCGGCGGCGAGCACAACCCGGCCTGGCAGACGTGCGGCATCTACGACCAGCCGATCAACAACGAGAACGCGGTCCACTCGATGGAGCACGGCGCGGTCTGGATCACCTACCAGCCCGACCTGCCGGCCGCCGAGGTCGACAAGCTGAAGGCCATGGCGGGCGAGCCCTACATGCTGCTCAGCCCCTTCCCCGGCCTCCCGTCGAAGATCGTCGCCACGTCGTGGAACCACCAGCTCCAGCTCGACAGCGCCTCGTCCCCCGACCTGAGCGCCTTCATCCTGAAGTTCCGCCAGGGTGAGGACACCCCCGAGCTCGGCGCCAGCTGCGACGGCGGCGAGACCCGCTCGGCCGCCGACGCCCCGCTGCCGCCCGCCGGTTCCCAGCCGGCCCCGGCGCCGACGGACGCCCCGGCCACGGACGCGCCCGCCACGGACGCGCCCGCGCAGTGACAACCGATTTGTGATCAGGGAGCGGCCCGTGCCCCTGTCCTTGAGGCAGATACAGGGCGCGAGACGCGGTCGGCCTTCGGCCGACCGCGTCTCGCTTGGGGCACGGGCCGTCCCATGTCGATAGGCTCTGCGGGCGATGTCAGGGATTGAGGCCGGGATGCAGAACACCCCCGTTGCGGAGGAGCCGGGTCCGCCGCAGCCGCCGCAGGCGACCAAGGGCGCCACGATCGCCCTCAGCGTCGCGCTGGTCTTCGTGGTGATCATGTCCGGCGTGCTGGGCACCGTCGCGGTGCTGATGACCAACAACCAGGACTCCCCGCCGCTGACCCAGCCGGTCGTCACCAAGCTCGCCGTGCCCATCCACTTCGCGCCCGTCGAGGCGTCGGGCGCCGCCCCCTGCCCGGCCGAGACCGAGTCGGTGCTCGACGACGCGGGCACCACCTGCTACCAGCTCGAACCGGGCGTGACCCTGACGACGGTGCAGAAGATCGAGACCTTCACCGAATCCGACGGGACCTACTCGATCCGGGTGGTCCTGGCCCCCGGCAACCGGGCCCAGATCGAAGACCTGACCCGCGACACCGTCAAGCGCCTGCTGGCCATCGTGGTCGGCGACAAGGTCGTCTCGACCCCGCGCGTGGCCCAGGAGATCACCCAGGACAGCCTGAGCATCGTCGGCGGCTTCACCAAGACGGAGGCCGACGCCTTCCTCGCCCGCCTGAAGGGCACCGGCGGCGCCCCGCCCGCCCAGCCGCCCGCCCAGCCGCCCGCCACCCAGCCCACCGGCGACCCGGCGGCCCCGAGCCAGCCCGGGGTCACCGACCCCAACCAGCAGCCGGGCGGCACCGACCCGAACCAGCCCGGCGGCACTGATCCGAACCAGCCGGGCGGCACCGACCAGCAGCCTTCCGCGAACAGCCAGGGGGCGGCGAACTCCCAGCGCTACCCGACCTGCGCGGCGGCCTTCGCGGCGAACGCGGGCCCTTACACCAAGGGTGTCCACCCCGAATACCAGTGGTACGTCGACAAGGACAACGACGGCATCGCGTGCGACCGCGACGACCTCTGATGATGACCCCCACCCGCCGAATCGCCTGAGCGCGGGATCCGAACGGCCGCCGACGTCCCTTCCGGGCAGGGGAACCGCTTTTCCGCGTCAGGCCAGGACGCTCAGGGCGATGTCGTCCGGCCTGATCGGCACCCGCGACAGCGGCAGTCCCGTCGCCGCGCGGACCGCCGCCGCGATGGCCGGGGTCGACGACAGGGTCGGGGGTTCGCCCGCTCCCCGCAGCCCGTAGGGCGCGTGCGGGTCGGGGTTCTCCAGGATCGACAACTTCATCGGCGGCATGTCGAGGATGGTCGGGATCAGGTAGTCGGTGAACGACGGGTTCAGCACCTTGCCGTCGCGCACCTGGATCTCCTCCATCAGGGCCAGCCCCAGGCCCTGGGCGGTGCCGCCGTGGATCTGGCCTTCGAGGGCCAGCGGGTTGAGGATCTTCCCGACGTCCTGGACGGCGGCCAGTTCGACCACCTTGACCAGCCCGAGCTCCACGTCGACGTCCACGACCGCCCGGTGCACGCACAACGCCAGCTGGGTGTGGGAGTTCCCCTGGCCGGTCACCGGGTCCATCGGGAAGGTGCGGCGGTGGCGGTATTCGCGGGTCTCCTCGACCGGGCCCTCCTCGGCCAGCGCCTCGGCGAGGCCGCGGCCGCTGGCGGTCAGCGCGTCGAGGCGCTCCTTGACCGCGAGGCTGGCGGCCCTGACCGCGCCGCCGGTCACGTACGACTGCCGCGAGGCCGACGACGACCCGGCCGAGCCGACGGTGGTGTCGGCGGGCACGATGGTGACCCGGTCGATGCCGAGCTCGGTCTGCGCGATCTGGGTCTTGACCATGACCAGGCCCTGCCCGACCTCGGCCGCCGCCGTGTGCACGAGCACGTGCGGCTCGCCGCCGAGCAGCTCGACCCGCACCCGGGCGGTCGAGTAGTCGTCGAAGCCCTCGGAGAAGCAGATGTTCTTGATCCCGACGCCGTAGCCGACACCGCGCCTGACCCCCTCGCCGTGGGTGGTCTGGGCCACGCCTCCCGGCAGCTCGCGCAGGTCACGCGAGGAGGGCCCCGGCATGGGCATCGCGTCGAGCTCCCGCAGCATGTCGGCGAGCGGCGCGGGGGTGTCGATCACCTGGCCGGTGGCCAGCAGTGACCCCTGCGAGACGGCGTTGCGGACGCGGATCTCGACCGGCGACAGGCCGCACGCCTCGGCGAGCCGGTCCATCTGCGACTCGTAGGCGTAACAGGCCTGGACCGCCCCGAACCCCCGCATCGCCCCGCAGGGCGGATTGTTGGTGTAGGTCCCGTAGGCGTCGATGAAGACGTTCGGCACCTCGTAGGGCCCGACCCCCAGCGAGGCCGCGTTCCCGACCACGGCGGGCGAGCTGGAGGTGTACGCGCCCCCGTCGAGCACGATCTCGGCCTTGACGTAGACGATCTTCCCGTCGCGGGTCGCGCCGTGCTCGTAGCGCATCCAGGCCGGGTGCCGGTGGACGTGCCCGAAGAAGGACTCCTCGCGGCCGTAGACGAACTTGACCGGCTTGCCCGTGCGCAGGGCCAGCATCGAGGCGTGGATCTGCATCGACAGGTCCTCGCGCGCCCCGAACGCGCCGCCGACGCCGGCCAGCGTGAGCCGCACCTTGTCCTTCGGCAGGTTCAGGCAGGGCGCGATCTGGTCCTGGTCGACGTGCAGCCACTGGGTGGCGACGAACAGGTCGACGCCGCCGTCCTCGGCCGGGACCGCGAGGCCCGACTCGGGGCCGAGGAACGCCTGGTCCTGCATGCCGACCTCGTACTCGCCGGTGACGACCACGTCGGCGGTGAAGGTCGAGCCGACGCGCACGGGCTGGTGCCTGACCAGGTTCCCGTGGACGCTGACCTGCGGGCACTCCGGGTCGAAGGCCGCCTTGCGCGGGTCGGTGACGGCCTCGCGGAGTTCGTACACGACCTCGATGAGATCGGCGGCCCGGCGGGCCGTCTCGGGGTGGTCGGCGGCCACCAGCGCGACCGGTTCGCCTTGGTAGCGGACCTGGTCGACGGCGAGGACGGGCTGGTCCTTGTGTTCGAGGCCGTAGAACTTCTCGCCGGGCACGTCCTCGTGGGTGAGCACCGCGAACACCCCCGGCACCCTGAGCGCGGGGCCGACGTCGATCGACCTGATCCAGGCCGACGGGTGGGGGCTGCGCAGGGTCGCGCCCCAGAGCATGCCGTCGAGCCACAGGTCGGAGGAGTAGGCGAACTCCCCGGTGACCTTCAGCGTGCCGTCGGGGCGGAGCAGGCTCTGCCCGATGCCCTGTCCGATGCCCTGGGTGCGTCCGGTGGCGATGCTCATAGACGCCCAGTAGACCAACCTTTTGTTTCCGGACCTATCGGCTGACCGATGAAACGCCGGGGCCGCAAGGGGCGGCGCTTGTAGATTCATCCAAATAAGGTGGGTCTTGTGCAGATAAGTGAGCTGCTGGCCCATGAGACGCTGCGGCTCATCCTGCTGACCGGGGAGCCGGTCGGCGAGATCACCGGCGTCGTGGTGACCGACCTGCCCCGGCCCGGCCGCTACCTGTCGGGCGGCGAACTGGTGCTCACCGGCATGATGTGGCGGCACCGGCCCGCCGATTCCGAGGTCTTCGTCGACCATCTGGTACGGGCCGGCGTCACCGCCCTCGCCGCCGGAGACGCCCGCCTGGGCCACGTGCCCGACGACCTCGTGGCCGCCTGCCGCTCCCGCGGCCTGGCCCTGATCGAGGTCCCGATCGAGGTGTCGTTCGGCGCGGTCATCGACGTCGTCGACCGCCGCATGGCCGGGGAACAACGGTTGGCCCTCGGCCGCCACCGCCGCATCTTCGCCGCCGTCGCCGAGGGCGCCGGGCTGCCGGAGCTCTTCCGGATGGCCCACGACGAGCTCGGCGTCACCGGCGGCGTGATCTCCGCGACCGGCCGCGTGATCGCGGGGGAGGTGCCCGACGCCTCGCGCATGGCGCTGGAGTTCCTGCGGGCGGTCCGCGTCCCGCACGTGACTGCCGACCCCCGCACGATCTTCACCGTCGACCGCAGCCCCCGCGTGGCCGGCTGGGCGCTGGTCCTCGACGGCGACGTCAACCCCGAGATCGGCTTCGAGCTGGCCGCGTGCGTCGCCCTCGAACGCACCCGCATGGAAGAGGGCCGCCGCGTCGAACGGCGGCTGCTCGAACAGCTCATCGGCCTGGCAGGCAGCGCCGACCTGCCCGAGTTGTCGGCCCGGATGCGCACCTGCGGCCTCGACGTGGCCGCTCCCTACACGATCGTCGCCTGTACGGCCCTCCGCTCCGGCGCCTCCGACGGCCCCGACGCCGCCACCCTGGGCGGGCTCGTTTTGGAGGAGATGCTCGACCGGTCGGTGGTCGCGGTGGCCGCCGCCGACGCCGGGCTGGCTCTCGTGCCGCTGCCCGGCGCCGTCGAGGAGCTGACATCCCTGTTGACCGCGCGGGCCGCCGCCGTGGCCGGTCCCGGGATCCGCCTCTCGCTCGGCGTCAGCGCCGCCCTGACCGGCCCGGCCGCGATCAGGGGCGGCATCGAGGAGGCCGGATACGCCCGGCGTATGGCCGAGGCCCGCGACGGCGGCCTGGTGACCAGCGACGAAATCTACACCCACGCATTGTTGCTGGCTACGGTGCCCGACGACATCCGGCGGGGGTTCGCTTCACGGCTGCTCGACCCGCTGTTCGGATATGACCGCAAACACCAGGCCGACCTCGTGCGGACGTTGTCGACTTTCCTCGACTGTGCAGGATCGTGGAACGTCTGCGCGGAGCGGCTGCACGTGCACGTGAACACCGTGCGGTATCGCATCAAACGCGTCGAGGAACTGACCGGACGGAATCTCACGACGATGGCCGACCGCGTCGACTTGTATTTGGCGTTGCGCGCTTCTTGATCATGGACATCGCGCCGTGAATGGCCGATGGCGGCGGGGCGAAATCCGCCTGGATGACGTGAAAAGCCGACGAGTTCCGGGCGCGCGCCGAAATCCACGGACTTCGCGCATCACGATTTATGGTCGCATTCGCAGTGATATCGGTTCTCGCGAAAGAATGGCGGTCGCTCGCCGAATAAGCGGAGCGATTATCCCGGTCGCCAAGATGATCGACGTGCCCCGGAGGCGCGGGCCGCGGCGGCTGAGGGAGCGGTGCCGCGGCGATCGAGACAGAGCGGTCTTCGGGGCAGGTTCCACGCACCGAGCGTGGTCTCTTTCATCTGCACGTGCATCTGGCGTCACCTGAGTCACAGATCGACACAGGATGTCAGGACTGTCCGGCTTGGGGCAGACCTGCGACGCGGGTAATTGAGGTGGCTTCAGTGGCCGGTGGGACGCCGACTTGGCCGGACTCTGGTTTCCGTGGTCGCTCACCGTGACCATTCAACGGCGGAAAGTGAAAAGCGCAGGTGAGACATAAAAAGAATCGCGGCACTGGCCAGTGCCGCGATTCCGATTTCATGCTGTGGCCAGGGGATCCGTCCCGGTGCCTGGGAGTCGGTGGGGGAGGCTCACATGGGGTTCACGCTAGGAAACTTCTCTTGACTTTCCTGACTCACGTAACGAGTCAGCAGCATTCGATGCTGTAAACCTTGAGGGGGGACGAAGTGGCGCTGGCGGCCGTAGCATTGATCCCTGCGGCGGTGGTAACCGCAAACAAGGTCGTAAGAGCAAGCGTGATCAGGCGGCGTCGCACGGTGGGGCTCCCGTCGGGTCTAGAGGTTCTTGCATTTTTCCAGGGGGTGCTGGTGACCGGTCAAGATCTAGTGGGTCAGCGCATCAAGACCATCCGCCGACAGCGGGGGCTCTCTCAAGCGCAACTCGCACATCCTGAGCTGTCCGACAGCTATGTTTCCCTAATTGAGAGCGGTAAGCGTACCCCTACTCCGGCAGTTCTGGAGCTCCTAGCCCAGAAACTCGACTGTTCTCTCACTTATCTCGTCAACGGCGTCACCGCCGAACAGATGGAAGAGATCGAGGTCGGCCTGCGATTCGCGCGGCTGGCGCTGGAGAACGGCGAGGCCCAGGAGGCCCGCCGCCGTTACGCCGAGCTTCTCACCGACACCAGCCTCACGGGTCTGGCCCAGCTCCGCCAGGAGGCCGAATACGGCTGCGCCCTGGCGACCGAGGCCTGCGGCGACCGCGGCGAGGCGATCCGGCTTCTGAAGGGCCTGCGCGCCGACACCGAGCGGCCGATGTCGGTCGAGTGGCAGGTGGCCGTCGCGGTCGCGCTCTGCCGCTGCTACCGCGACGAGGGCGAGCTCGGCGAGGCCGTGCGCGTCGGCGAGGCGCTGCTCGGCGGCACCACCCGCCCGGCCTGGACCGACGCCCTGATCGAGCTCGGCTCGACGCTGCTGTCGGTCTACCGCACCCGCGGCGACCTGCTGCGGGCCCGCCACTTCGCCTCCGAGCTGCTGTCGGCCGCCGAGCTTCTCGGCACGCCGCGCGCGATCGTGGCGGCCTCGTGGAACGCGGCCTTCGTCGCGCAGGAGACCGGCCGGGGCGAAGAGGGCATGAGCCTGCTCGAGCGGGCCATGGCCATCCACTCCGAGAACGGCGACCACCGCAACCTGGCCCGCCTCCGGGTGGCCTACGCGACCATGATCGTCCGCACCCGCGCCAGCGACGTCGAGGCGGCCCGCGACCTGCTGCTGCGGGCGCAGCGCGAGATGAGCGAGTCGTCGGCCTCGGTGCTCGACAAGGCCCGCTGCCAGATCGAGCTGGGCCGGACCGAACTGGCGCTCGGCAACCCGCGCCAGGCGGTCGAGAACACCCGCGCGGCCGACGAGATGCTCCGCGACTCCCGTGGCGAACACTGGGCCGACGCGAACCTGGTCCAGGGCCAGGCCCTGCTGATCCTCCACGAGGACGAAGAGGCGGCCGTCGCCCTCAACCACGCGACCGAGGCCTTCGACCCGGCGCCCATGCGCCGCTGGGCGCAGAGCTGGATGACCGTGGCCGAGGCCTACGACCGCCTCCACGACCACGACCAGAGCATCATCGCCGCCCAGAAGGCGCTGGCCTGCGTCGGCCTGTGACGACGGCGTGGCCGGTGGTCTCCCGGGTCCGGGAACGGGCTCACGGTGAGACCACCGGCATGCGTCGGTAGCCTTAGCACGCCATGAAGAGTTCACCGATCGTCGCCGTTCTGGCCGTCGTCGCGGCCCTTCTGCTGCCCTCCGCGCCGGCCGCCGCGCACACCTCCCTGCGGGGCAGTGATCCCGCCGAGAACACGCGGGTCACCGCGCTGCCCAAGGTGACACTCGAGTTCAGCGAGTCGGTGCGGTTCCCCGCCGTCGTGCTGACCGGGCCCGACGGCCAGCGCTACGAGAACGGCAAGCCCCGGGTCGACGGGCGCAGGGTCGTCCAGGACGTCGGGCCCGCCTCCGCGCTGCCCTCCGGGGCCTACACGATCGCCTACCGCGTCGTCTCGCGCGACGGGCACCCCGTCGAGGGGGAGATCCCGTTCACCTACGTGCCGGTGTCCTCCGGGCGGGGGGCCGTCGCGGCCTCGCCGCAGCCGGTGCAGGCGGCCGCCGCCGCGCCTGCGCCGAGCGCCTCCGCGAACCCCGCCGAGCCCGAGGAGAGCAGGCAGATTCCCGCCTGGGTCTGGATCGTGGTCTTCGGCATCGCCGGCATCGGGATCGGCATGGCCTTCAGCATGCGCAAGAAGCCATAATGGCCGGAATGTCCGATGGGAAGGCCGCCCGGATGAACCGTACCGTCCGGCTCGCGATCGCGGGCGGGTGCGCCGCCGCCGGGGCGCTGGTCGTCGGCATGGTGGCGGGGGGCGCGGCCACGCCGCGGGTCATCCCGGGGCTGCCCGACGAGGGCACGCTCACCCGGTGGATGGTGCCGGTCTCCAAGCTCGGCATGGACGTCGCGGGGCTGGTCACCGTCGGGCTCCTGCTGATGGCCGCCGCGCTGCTGCCCTCCGACAAGGGGCTGCTCGGGAAGACCGCCCTCGGCTACGCCAAGGCGGCCAGCTGGTCCGCCCTGGTGTGGGGCGGGGCGGCGGCGCTCAACCTCGTCTTCGGGTTGTCGCAGTCGCTCGGCCAGCCGATCGGGGTCGTGCTCGACGGCAATCAGCTGACCAGCTACGCCGGGCAGACCCCGCAGGGCATCGCACTCACGCTCGTCGTGCTCTTCTCGGTCTCGATCGCGCTGTTCGCGCGGGGGGCCATCACCGTCGGCGCGGCCGGCGGGCTGCTGGTGTTCTCGCTGGCCACGCTGCTGCCGCCGGCGCTGACCGGGCACTCCTCCAGCGCGCCCAACCACGGGCTGGCGACCACCTCGGTCGCCTTCCACCTGCTCTTCCTGGCGCTGTGGGTCGGCGGGCTCGGGCTGCTCTGCTACCACGCCCTGCGCGGCCACGACCGGCTGTCGCTGGCCGCCGACCGGTTCTCCCGCATGGCGTTCTGGTGCTTCGTCGGGGTCGGCCTGTCGGGGCTGGCGTCGGTCGCGGCCCGCATCGCGTCGGTGTCCGACCTGTTCACCTCGGCCTACGGGGTGATCCTGCTCCTCAAGATCGTCGCCTATGGCGTGCTCGGCGGCGTCGGCTGGTGGCACCGTAAGCGCACGCTGCCCGACCTGGCCGCCGGGCGGCCGATGGCGTTCGTCAAGCTGGCGCTGGGCGAGATCATGCTGATGGCCGGCACCGTCGGCATCGCCGTGGCGCTCGCGCAGACCGCGCCGCCGCCCGTCGAGACGCTGCCCACCGACCGCGCATTCGACCTGCTCGGCTACGTCATGCCGCCGGAGATCTCGTTCACGAACCTGCTCACGCTCTGGTGGTTCGATCTCTTCTTCGCCGTGATCGCCGCGGTCCTCGGGGGCCTGTACGTCGCCGGGGTCGTCCGCCTCGTCAGGCGCGGCGACAAGTGGCCCGTCGGGCGCTCGCTCGCGTGGGGACTGGGCATCCTGATCCTCGTGCTGACCACGCAGAGCGGCGTGGCCCGCTACGCGCCGGTGCTGTTCAGCGTCCACATGACCGAGCACATGATCCTGTCGATGCTGGTGCCGATCTTCCTGGTGCTCGGCGCGCCGGTCACGCTGGCGCTGCGGGCGCTGAAGCCCGCCCCCCGCAGGGGCGACCGGGGACCGCGCGAGTGGATCACCGTGATCCTGCACAGCCGGGTCGCCAAGTTCGTCGCCCACCCGGCCATCGCGACCGCCCTGTTCGTCGTGTCGACGTACGCGCTCTACTTCACGCCGCTGTTCGAGTCGGCCATGGAGGAGCACCTCGGGCACATCGCCATGTCGCTGCACTTCCTGCTGACCGGCACCCTGTTCTTCTGGGTGATCGTCGGGGTCGACCCCGCGCCGAACAAGCTGCCCTACATCGGCCGCCTGCTGCTGCTGTTCGTCACGATGCCCTTCCACGCGTTCTTCGCGATGGCGATCATGAGCATGGGCGGCGTGCTGGCCGTCGACTGGTACGAGCAGCTCGGCCGCACCTGGGGGGCGTCGTCGTTGTCCGACCAGAACACCGGCGGGGCCATCGCCTGGGGCTTCGGCGAGATCCCGACGCTGATCGTGCTCATCGCGCTGGCCGTGCAGTGGTGGCGGGCCGACGAGCGGGTCGCCCGGCGGCACGACCGCAAGGCCGACCTGGTCGCGGCGCGCACGGGCGGGTCGGGTGACACCGAACTCGACGCCTACAACGACTATCTGGCAAAGCTCAACAAGCGTGACCAAAAGCGGTAACGGGCATCATCTTCTGGGTTCGGCAAACCCTAAGCAAACGGCAACCGTTCCTTGAGCCTCACCCGTTAGCGTCGCCGGTGAAGATCAGGGGAGTTGGAGAGCTTTGTCCGAGGAACTGCGGCTGCGTGAGGGCACCGGGCTCAAGCCCGCCCTCGAGGAATACCTGGGCGGCTGGTCGGTCAGAACCGGCATCGCGGTCGAGACGTGGGCGCTGCCCGACGCGCCGCTGCCGTCGGCCGTCGTACGGGGGGTCTACGCCGTGGTGACCGAGGCCCTCGCCAACGTCGAGGCCCACAGCGGGGCCCGCCACGTCGCCGTCGCCATCACGGTCGGCGACACCGGCCTGCGGATGACCGTCAGTGACGAGGGCGTCGGCTTCTCCGAGGGCACCACCGGCCGGGGGCTGGCCGAGATGAGGGCCAACTTCGTCGAGATCGGCGGCACCCTGTCGATCAACAGCGTGCTGGGCTCCGGCACGACGCTCAGCGGGGTCGTGCCGAAGCGGGCCCTCAGAGGGGCGTGAAACCCCGCCGGGAGCGGCGTGAGGGCCGTGTTCAGGGGAGGGTGAGGATCTCCACGCCCGAGTCGGTGACCAGCACCGTGTGCTCGAACTGGGCGGTGCGCTTGCGGTCTTTGGTCACCGCCGTCCAGCCGTCTGACCAGATCTCGTAGTCGATCGTGCCGAGGGTCAGCATCGGCTCGATCGTGAACGTCATGCCCGGCACCAGCGTGACCGCGAGCGACGGGTCGTCGTAGTGGGGGACGATCAGGCCGCTGTGGAACGAGTGGGCGATGCCGTGGCCGGTGAAGTCGCGCACCACGCCGTAGCCGAACCGCTTCGCGTAGGCCTCGATCACCCGGCCGACGATGTTGAGCTGGCGGCCCGGGGCGACGGCCTTGATCGCGCGGGCGGTGGCCTCGCGGGTGCGCTCGACGAGCAGGCGCGACTCCTCGTCGACGTCGCCGCACAGGAAGGTCGCGTCGGTGTCGCCGTGGACGCCGCCGATGAAGGCGGTGATGTCGACGTTGACGATGTCGCCGTCGTTCAGGACCGTGTCGTCGGGGATGCCGTGGCAGATGACCTCGTTGATCGACGTGCAGAGCGACTTGGGGTAGCCGCGGTAGCCGAGGGTCGAGGGGTAGGCGTCGTGGTCGAGCAGGAACTCGTGGCCGATCCGGTCGAGCTCGTCGGTCGTCACGCCCGGCGCGACGTGCTTGCCGACCTCTTCCAGCGCCTGGGCGGCGATGCGCCCGGCGACCCGCATCTTCTCGATCGTCTCGGGGGTCTGCACGTCTGACGCGCCGCGTTTCGGCTCCTTCTTCCCCACGTATTCCGGACGCTCGATGTGCGCGGGAACCTTGCGGGTGGGCGAGATCCGCCCGGGCCGGAGCAGTGTCGTCATGCGCGCAAGTCTATGTGCGCGCGGAAGGGGCAAGATGGCCGTTGTGAGCGAGCAAAATGGACACTGGTGGTTCTGTCTCAAGCACATGCGCGTCGAGGGCGACCAGGGCTGCCCCAACAAAGACCGCATGGGGCCCTACGACACCGAAGCCGAGGCCGCCAACGCCCTGACGACGGCCTCCGCCCGCAACAAGGCCTGGAAGGACCAGGACAAGGAGTGGGACGACGACTGACCGCCGGCCGGGCACTCCCTGGTCGGCGAGTTCATCAAGGGCCGGCGCGCACCGCATGCGATCGGCCCCGGCCGCGCCCGCAGCCGCTTCCTGATCGCGAACTGAGGCCCTCGCCGGGCGCTCCGCTGTGAGTCCGCGTCATCGGGACGGTTCGGTGACGACGCCCTAACGCGACAAGGCGGGCGGAACGGAAGCCACGCCGTTCCCCGTTGGGGTCTCCCTCGCGATGATCCCGGTCAGCGGCACGCGAGATGGTCGCCGGCGGACCCGGCCAGGCAGGCACCATCGGTTCCCGCATCGGCGGGGCGACCCGCGGCTGCCGGCTCCCGCGTCGAGTCATGCCGGGGAGCACGCCAAGAGCACGCTGTGGAGATCGGTCAGCGCAAGCCGCTGCTCATCGCGCCAAGCTCATCGGATCCCCCTTCGACGAACTGGCCGGCGCTCCGCAGGCGGGAGACCCCCGGGTACGCCTGAAGCCGCGCTCGGTCAACGGGCGCACCGTCCTGCCGCTGACCCGCCGGCCGGGCTCCTCGCAGGCATGGAAGGTCATCCCTGAGGTGCACGTGTGCGCCTCGCCTCGCCGTGCACGGAAGGATCTTTGAAGGATCCTCTTATCAAATTGTTCAACAATCCTTAGATTGAACGTATGTCCAAGACCTTGATCGGTGTCTTAGCCGTCGCCCTGACCGGGCTCACGCTGATCACGTACGCGACCGGATTCACCCAAACGGACGCGGGAGTCGTCACCGTCATCCGCGACGGTGGCCCATTCGACGAGAGCGGCATTCGTCAGATCCTCAACCCGGCCAGCGGGCCCACCTGGACCGGGTTCATGTCCGCCGCCCACCCCTATCCGGCGCAGCAGCGCATCTACACGATCACCTCCGACCCCAAACGGGCCACCACGCTCGGCGTCGACGAGGTGGTGGTGCCGAGCGGCGACGGCGTCAACGTGGGCGTGGAGGGCACGTTCTACTTCTCGCTCAACCTCGACCACGAGACCCTCAGGGCATTCGACGACCGCTACGGAACCCGCACCTACATCGGCGACGGCGACGACATGCTCTACGCCTGGGACGGCGACGAGGGCTGGAGCGCCTTCTTCAGCCAGGCGGTCAGGCCGGTCATCTACAACACCCTGAGGGTGCAGATCGGGGCCATGCGCTGTGAGGAACTGGTGCCCACCTGCGCCTTCCTCAACGGCGCCGACCTGCCCGAGCCGAGCGCCGGGCTGGCCAACCTGGCCAAGGTGCAGTCGGGGGTCAACGCCAGCCTGGAGCGCGAGATACAGGCCATGCTGGGCGGGCCCTACCTGACCGGGTTCCGGTTCAACCTGGTCCGGATCGCCCTGCCGGACGAGGTCCAGCAGAGCATCACCAGCGCCCAGGGCGCCCAGGCCGACATCCGCCAGGCCGAGGCCAGGGCCGAGCAGGCCAAGATCGACGGCCGCGCCCTGGTGACCGGCGCCGAGGCCGAGGCCGACGCCAACCGCGCCCGCCAGAAGGGCTACGAGGCCTGCCCGGCCTGCGTGGAGATCGACAAGATCGGGGCGCTGCCCGACGGCATCACCGTCTACGCCCCGGGCAATCCCCAGGGCGTGGACGCCGGCGGCGAGTAGATGATTGTCTGCCAACCGTGAGTGAACCAGGCCCCTCCGACGCCTACGGGGAGACCCGCCCGTTCCGGGTCCGCAGCAGCACGGCCGAATGGGCGGCGGCGATCCTGCGGCAGCGCATCACCGAGGGCGGCCTGGCCCCCGGCCGCCGCCTGGCCGAAGACGAACTGACCGCCGAGCTGGAGGTCTCCCGCAACACCCTGCGGGAGGCCTTCAGCCTCCTCGGCTACGAGCGGCTCCTGGAGCACCGGCTCAACCGGGGCGTCTACGTGAGGGTCCTGTCACCGGCCGACGTCGCCGACATCTACCAGGTCAGGCGGATGATCGAAGGCGCGGGGGTCCGCCGCGCGGACCGGGATCCCGCGGGCCTGGCCGCCCTGCGCGAGGTGGTCGCCGAGGCCGACAAGGCCGCCGCCGAGGGCCGGTGGCCCGACGTCGGCGCCGCCGACCTGCGCTTCCACCTGGTCATCGCCTCCCTCAACGGCAGCGAGCGGGTGAACACGATGATGGCCCAGCTCCTGGCCGAACTCCGGCTGGTCTTCCACACCCTGGACCCCCGCGCCCTGCACGCGCCCTTCCTGCCGCTCAACCGCGAACTGCTGACGCTCCTCGCCGCGGGGCGCGGCCCCGACGCCGAGGCCCTGCTCGCGGCCTGTCTCGACCAGGCCGAACGGGTGCTGCTGGCCACCTGCTGACCGTGGCGGCGCGCACCGGGAGCGCGGGGCCGGCGCCGGAAACCGGGGGGCGCCGGAGACGGCGGGCGGGGCCGGGGCAGGCGGAGCCGTAACGGAGCAGGAAATCGCCCGCCGAACGGTTCCCGCCGCTGAGCATGCGACCGTCGGTTCGGCTACGGAAGGAGGCTTCTAGACCACCGCGTAGGCCCGCACCGGGAAGGTGCCCATGCCGGCGACCAGGGGCGGGGCCGCGTGGAAGCGGAAGCCCGAGGCCGGGAGCGCGCCCAGGTTGGTGAGGTGCTCGACGATCGGGATGCCCGCGGCCAGCAGGGTCGTGTGGGCCGGGCGGTCGCCCTTCGGGGGTGTGGCGTCGATGTTGAACGAGTCGATGCCGACCAGGGCGGCGCCGCCCGCGACCAGGGCCGCCGAGGTCCCGGCGGTGAGATGGGGGTGGCCGGTGAAGTAGGCGTCGGTACCCCAGTTGGTGTCCCAGCCGGTGTGGAAGAGCACGGCCTTGCCGGCGACGTCGAGGTCGGCGGGCAGGTCGACGCCCTTCACGACCACGCCCTCCAGGTCGGCGAGCTTGTCCAGCGGGAGCCCCGACAGGTCGGCGCCGTCGGCGAAGCGGTGGTTGGGGCTGTCGAGGTAGGTGCCGGTGTTGGCGGCCATCGTGATCGTGCCGATGAAGAACTCGGTGCCCTCGGCGTAGAGGTCGCGCGAGGCCTCCCGGCTCAGGTGCACGCCCATGACGGGCGCGGGGATGCCCGGGTAGGTGATCATCCCTTCGACGATGCGGTGGCTCAGTTCGATGAGGCTCATGTGTTCCGTGCCGCCCTTCGTGCGATGAACCGGCTGAGGGTGAGGACGCCGATGGCGCTCCACACGATGTTGAGGATCGCCGACGGCCAGGCGCCGTGGTACCCGCTGTTGATCGCCAGGGCGGCCGCGCCCCCCAGGTTGATGGCCTGGTAGGCGAGGCTGTCCCCGGTCATCCTGGACGTGGAGACGAGGCCGTAGGCGATGAGGAGGGCGATCGCGCCGAGTGTGCCGATCGCGGTGATGAACGTTGACATTTGCCCCTCATGTTCGCGGTATGTCCATTTGAAGGACAAGTGAAGAAAACTTAAGCGGCCAATAAGCTGCTCTACATGGAAATTGACCCCCGACGGCTGCGCATCCTCCACGAGGTCGCCCGCCGCGGTGGCGTGATGAAGGCCGCCGAAGCGCTCCACCTGACCCCGTCGGCCGTCTCGCAGCAACTGGCCCAGCTCGAACGCGAAGTCGGCCTGGCCCTGCTCGACCGCTCCCAGCGCCGCATCTCGCTGACGCCCGCGGGGCGGGTGCTGTCGGCCTACGGGGAGCGCATCGAGGAACAGCTCTCCGAGGCCAGGAACGAGCTCAACCGCTTCACCGAACGCCTGTCAGGTCCGGTGACGATCGCGGCCTTCCCGACGGTGATCCGGCACCTGCTGGTGCCCGCGCTGCGGGTGCTGGCCGAGCGGCATCCCCGGATCGTGCCGGTGATCAACGAGGTCTACGGCAGCGACGCCCTCCAGGAGCTCCGGCTGGGCTCGGTCGACCTCGTGGTGACCGAACGCGACATGAGCACCCCCGCGCCGTCGCTCCCGTCGATGACGCGGCACCGGCTCTACGACGACGAATACCGCATCGTGGCCCCGCCGACCCTCGACCACATCCCCGCCCACGTGAGTGAACTGGCCGACCTGCCGTGGGTGGCCGGGGTGTCGTTCCAGGCGTGCGGCGCGGCGCTCGAACGGCTCAGCCAGCTCCACGGCTTCGAGCCCCGGCGCACGCACGTCATCTCGGAGTTCCCGCCCGTCCTCAGCCTGGTCGCGGCCGGGCACGGGGTGGCGATCGTGCCCTCGCTGGCGCTGCTCGACTTCCCCCGGGGCGAGGTCGTGGTGACCGGCATCCACGAGGTGGGCTCGCGCCGGATCGAGGCGCTGACCCGGGTGAGCCGGACCCGGTCGGGGGAGCCCGACCCGGTGCAGGCGGTGGTGATCGAGGTGCTGCGCGAGGCGGCGGAGGAACTGACCGAGCGGGTGGCGGCTCTGAGCGCTTCACTCGAAGCCCACTGAAGCGGGGCGATATGCCGAAATTCCGGGCGGCGGCTCTGATGTCAGTCGGGGACGCGCGGGCCGCTGATCTTGTCGGCCAGCCTGGCCAGGCGTTCGCGTAAGCCCAGCCGGGGGGCCTCGCCGGCGGCCATGCTCACCAGGTGCTGGGCTCCGTCGAAGGTCAGCGGGGCGGTCAGCAGGGGGACGGCGAAGGCGTCGTGGGCGAGCGCCTCCAGTTCGGGGTCGCCGCCGTCGATGGCCAGGATGGTCGCGCCGGTCTTGCGGGCGTCGGAGACGCGCTCCAGCAGGGGCACCGGGGCCTCCGACTCCGACACCACCACCAGCGTCTCGCCCCGCCGGGCCTCCAGCAGGCGGTCGACGCCCACCCGCAGGTGCGGGGGCGCCGTCAGGTCGGGGGACCAGCGGACCAGGGTCGGGGTCAGCTGGGTCAGGCCCGACAGGCGGGCCTCGTCGGCCAGGTGGGCGGTCAGGTGCCAGGGCTCGTCGTCGGGGGTGCCGGCGATCAGCAGGCCGCCGGGGGAGCGGGTGGTGCGCATCGCCCGGCCGAGGGCACGGGCCCGGTCGGGCCATTCGGTGGAGTCGAGGGCCTCGCGGAGGAGGCTGACCGCTTCGGCGTCCATGGCGCCCATCGTGCCTCAGGGGCTCGGAGCGCACGGGGCGCTTCGGTTTTTCCGGCCCCGGACAATTCGCCTGACTCGGTACTTGACTCGCGTCTACTCGCGGGTAACCATCGGCTCACGGCGCCGTCCCCCGAGAAGTGATCCCGTGAAGGGCGGCATGTCCCCATGCGTCTTCGAGTCCGTGCGACCGTGCTCGCGATCGCGGCCCTCGTGGTCCCCCTCCTCCTGCCGTCGAGCGCCCAGGCCGCCGCGCCGGGCGACATCGTCGAGGCCACGCCCACGACCGTCTACCTCGCTCCCGGGCGGCTGCTGGAGGTGCCGGCGCGGGCGTGGCACCTCCGCTACCGGTCGACCTCGGCGGTCGGGGGGTCGAACGTCGTCTCCGGTACGTTGCTCGTCCCCAAGTCCGGATATCTGGGTAAACGGCCCATCGTCGGCTACGCCGTCGGCACCCACGGCCTCGGCGACCCGTGCGCGCCCAGCGCCGCCATGGCGCGGGGCACCGAGCTCGAACTCGCCTTCGTCAGCCTGATGCTGCTCAAGGGCTGGGCCGTGGCGATCACCGACTACGAGGGGCTCGGGACGCCGGGAGACCACACGTACATGGCCGGGAAGTCCCAGGGGCACGCCGTGCTCGACTCGATCAGGGCGGCCACCCGGGTGCCCGACGCGGGGCTGGCGGCCGGCGGGCCCGTGGTGGTCATGGGCTACTCGCAGGGCGGCGCGTCGGCGGGCTGGGCGGCCCAGCTCCAGCCGGCGTACGCGCCGGAGCTGCGGCTGCGGGGCGTGGCGGCGGGCGGTGTGCCGGCCGACCTGAAGAAGGTCGCCGAGAACGTCGACGGCGGCGGCGACTTCGGGCTGGCCGCCGCGGCGGGGCTCGGGTTCGACGCGGCCTACCCCGAACTGCGGCTCGCCGACTACCTGACCCCCGAAGGGGCCGCGCTGTTCGCCGACGCCCGTGACGACTGCGTCGACGAGCTGCGCGACAAGCTCGCCGGGCGCACTCTCGCCGAGCTCACCACCCAGGACGTCATGAACCGCCCCGACTGGACCGCCCGGCTCCAGGAGAACCGCCTCGGCGCGACCCGGCCCCCGGTGCCGGTGTTCGTCTGGCACGGCGCCGGCGACGAGATCATCCCGATCGGCGTCAGCCGCACGCTGCGCTCCGAGTGGTGCGCCAAGGGGGCCACGGTGACCTGGACGAGCGTCCCGGCGCCCAATCACGTGCTCGGCGCGGTCGAAGGAGGGCCGCTGGCCATCGCGTGGCTGGCCGGGCGGGTGCTGGGCCTGCCCGCCTTCGGGAACTGCTGAGGTCGGCCGGGTGTTGCCCCTGGCATGATCGAAGCCATGTCCGACCAATTTGAGAATGTGACGATCGCGATCCTCGGCGGAACCGGCGACCAGGGCAACGGCCTGGCCCGCCGGTTCGCCCTCGCCGGGCACCGCGTGCTCATCGGCTCCCGCAGCGCCGAGCGCGCCCAGGCCGCCGCCGACGCGCTGGCCGGCGCGGGCCGCGTCGAGGGCGGCGCCAACGCCGACGTCGCCGCCGAGGCCGACCTGGTGATCGTCGCGGTCCCGTGGGACGGCCACAAGGCGCTGCTCACCGACCTGGCCGAGGTGCTGGCCGGCAAGATCGTGGTCGACTGCGTCAACCCGCTCGGGTTCGACAAGCAGGGCGCCTACGCGCTGCCCGTCGAGGAGGGCAGCGCCGTCCAGCAGGCCGCCGCGGTGCTCCCCGGCAGCCGGGTCGTCGGGGCGTTCCACCACGTCTCGGCCAAGCTGCTGCTCGACCCGGCGGTCGAGGCGATCGACCTCGACGTGCTGGTGCTCGGCGACGACCGCGAGGCCACCGACCTGGTGCAGGCGCTCGCGCAGCGCATCCCGGGCGTGCGGGGGATCTACGGCGGGCGGCTGCGCAACGCCCACCAGGTCGAGGCGTTCACCGCCAACCTGGTGTCGATCAACCGGCGCTACAAGGCCCACGCGGGCATCCGGGTGACCGACGTCTGATCCTCATCGACGTCAGGCGTTGGCGACCAGCCAGTCGGCCACCGCGCCCGGCGCGACCACCTGGTGCAGGTGGTCGCCCGGGATCCGGGTCACCGGCCAGCCCCGCTCGTCGGCCTCCTTGGCCGTGCGCTCGTAGGGGTCGCTGAACCACAGGTAGGCCCCGCGCACGTGGTCCCACGTGTGCGGGACCGGGATGTGCTGGCTGTAGTAGAGCAGCGGCAGGCGCGGCTGCTCGGCCACGATCTCGTCGCGGGTGCGGCGGTCGGGCACCAGCGCCGACACCATCTCCTCGGGCCACCAGTCGGTCCAGCGCGGCAGCAGGCCGTTCTCGTCGGCCATCGCGCCCAGGAACGTCAGGTGGTCGGACTCGGCCGCCGGGATCGAGCCGCGCCGGGGCGGGAGGGCGGCGTCGACGAACAGCACCGCCGTCACCTGGCCGCGCAGGCGCTCGGCGACGAGGGGGACGTACAGGCCCGCGTTGCTGTGGGCGACGACCACCACCGGGCCGTCGGGGGCCGACACGGACACCTGGTCGACCACGCGCGGCCAGTAGGGCGGCGGGCCCGCCGTCACCTCGGTCAGCGACGGGACCACGGCGCGCCGGCCGCGGGCGCGGAGCTCGGCCGCCACCGGGGTCCACGTGGCCGGTCCGACCGCGGGGCTGTGCACGAGGAGGAAGGTGGCGTCCATGGGCACCAGCATTCACCCGCCGCACCGGTTTTGGGTGGCTTGTCCGCTGCCCGTGAACAATCTTCTAGACGACGAGCGTGGGCAGCGCCGGCCGGCGGCGGTTGCCGTTGTAGTCGTGCCACGCCGACCGCAGGCCCTCGACGCAGCGGGTCAGCTCCTCCTCGGGATGCACGAACGGCAACCGCAGCATGACCTCGTAGCCGGTCCCGGCCGGGTCGAAGGCCGTGCCCGGCGGCACCGCGACCCCGTGGCGCGCGGTGAGCTGCGCGAACGCGCCCGCGTCGCCCCGGGGCAGGCGCACCCACAACGTCTGCCCGCCCGCCACCGGCTGGGCCGACCACTCGGGCAGGTGCGCGCGCAGCAGTGACACCAGGTGGTCGTGGCGGCTCTTCAGCACGGTGAGCCTGGCCCGGCGCACATCGTCGGCCCGGTCGAGCAGGATCGCCGCCGCGAGCTGCCCGATCGCGTCGCCGCCCAGGTCGTGGATGGCCCGCCGCCGCGCCAGCCGCGAGATCACCGGGGCCGCCGCCCTGATCCAGCCGACCCGCAGGCCGCCCCACACCAGCTTGCTCAGCGAGCCCACCGTGAGGACCTGCTCGCCCCGGGCGTAGGCGGCCAGCGGGAGCGGCCGCTCGCCGTCGAAGCACAACTCGGCCGGGACCGCGTCGTCGATCACCGGCACGTCGGCCTCCTCGGCCCACGCCACCAGCCGCCGCCGGGCCAGCGGCGGCATCACCCTCCCCGTGGGGTTGTGCGCGGTCGGGATCGTGTACGCCAGCGCGGGCCGCACCGGCGCCGACCGGCCCCGGGGCGACAGGACGCCCCGTTCGTGCAGCTCGTCGAGGTCGCAGGCGTCGATCCTGGCCCCGGCGTCGAGCAGGATCTCCGAGGCCCCGGTGTAGGTCGGCGACTCGACCCTGACCGTGTCGCCGGGGCTGACGAACTGGCTCGCCAGCAGGGAGATCGCCTGCTGGCCGCCGTTGGTGGCGAGGATCTCGCCGGGCTCGGTCGGCAGCCCGAGCCGGGTGAAGTGGCGGGCCACCGCGCGCCGGAACTCCGGCAGCCCGGCCGGGTGGTAGCCGATGTCGCGGGGCAGCCGCGTGGCCGCCTCGCGGTAGGCCTCGACCAGCTCGGGCGGCGGCTCGACCGGGGCCGCGCAGGTCAGCAGCGTCACCCCGTCGGGCGGGTCGAGCACGTGCAGCAGCAGCGGGTTGGTCCCGGCCCCGGACGACCGGCTGATCGGCAGCTCCGCCTCGGCCACGCGTGTGCCGCTGCCCTGCCGCCGCACCAGGCGGCCCTCCTGCTGGAGCAGCTCGTACGCCGAGACGACCGTGCCTCGCCCGACCGCCAGCCGGCGGGCCAGCACCCGATCGGGCGGCAGCGGGGAACCGGGGGCCAGCAGCCCGTCGTCGATGAGGCCGCGTAACCGGGCCGCCAGCAGGAGATAGAGCGGCCCCCGCCCGGACGCCCAGCGCCCGAGCCAGCCGACGAGGCGATCCTCCTCCGTCATCCCGCCATCGTGACATTGGATCGCGATGCGAGCCAATTCACCGTGATTGGCTCTCCAACCAGTCCGCCCGACCCGTCATCCTTAGCTGTGTGACTGATTTGCGACCGGATACACGAGTTGTCCACCTTCCCAAGGTTCAGCCAGAAGGTAGCGCGCCGATCTCGACGCCGATCTACCAGACCTCCGGGTTCCTGTTCGACGACCCGGCCGTGTTCGCCGACGGCATGGACCGCCCCGACGGCGCCTTCGTCTACGGCCGCTACTCCAACCCCACCACCCGGGTGTTCGAGGAGGCCGTCGCCGGCCTGGAAGGCGGCGTCGCCGCCGTCGCCGCCGCGACGGGCATGGGCGCGATCAACACCGTCTTCCTGGCCCTGCTCAGCCCCGGCGACCACGTCGTCGCCCAGCACTCCCTGTACGGCGGCACCGGCCACATGCTGGAGGAACTGGAGGCCAGGTTCGGGATCTCGGTCACGTACGTGCCCGAGGACGACCCCGAGGCCGCCCGCGCGGCCCTGCGCCCGGAGACGAAGCTCCTCTACCTGGAGACCATCGCCAACCCGATGACCCAGGTCGCCGACCTGCCCGGCATGTGCGCCGTCGGCCGCGAGGCGGGCGTACCGGTGATCGTCGACAACACCTTCGCCTCGCCGATCGTGTGCCGCCCCATCGAGCACGGCGCCTCGATCGTCGTGCACTCCTCGACCAAGTACCTGTCGGGCCACGCCGACATCGTCGGCGGCATCTCGGTCTTCGCCGACCACGAGCTGCACCGCAAGGTCTGGAAGTTCCACTGCGGCCTCGGCGCGGCCCCCGACCCGTTCGCGTCGTGGTTGTCGCTGCGCGGCCTCCAGACCCTGCCGCTCCGGATGGCCCGCCACCAGGAGAACGCCCGCGTCCTGGCCACCCGCTTCGCCGAGCATCCGGCGGTGGCAGCCGTTCACTGGCCGGGCCTGCCCACCCACAAGTCCCACGCCCTCGCCGCGAAGCTGCTGCCCGACTTCGGCGGCGTGTTCTCGATCGACCTGGCGGGCGGCCGCGAGGCCGGGGTGCGGTTCATGAAGTCGCTGAAGGTGGCGCTGCTCGCGCCGTCGCTCGGCGGCGTGGAGACGCTGGTGCTGCACCCGGCGTCGACGTCGCACCGCTCGGTCTCGGACGCGGCCCTGGCGGCGGCCGGCATCAACCCCGGGACGGTCCGGATCGCGGTCGGCATCGAGCACCCGGAGGACCTGTGGGCCGACTTCGCCCAGGCGCTGGAAGCGTGACGTGCACGATGATGGGCCGATGAGGCTCACGCGTGACGAAGTGATCGAAGCCGCCTCGGTGATCGGCGGGCGCGTCAGGCGCACGCCGGTCGTCGAGGCCGCCCCCGGGGTCTGGCTCAAGCTGGAGTGCCTGCAGCATTCGGGTTCGTTCAAGGTCAGGGGCGCCTTCAACCGCATGCTCGCCGCCGACCTCCCGGCCGCCGGGGTGATCGCCGCCAGCGGCGGCAACCACGGCCTGGCGGTGGCCTACGCGGCGCGGGCGCTGGGGATCAGGGCGGAGATCTTCGTCCCGGAGGTCTGCGCGCCGGTCAAGATCGCCGGTCTGCGGGCCCTGGGCGCGCAGGTCGTGGTGACCGGCGCGATCTACGCCGACGCCCTCGACGCCTCCCGCAAACGCGCCGCCGAGACGGGCGCCCTGGAACTGCACGCCTACGACCAGCGCGAGGTCGTCGCGGGGCAGGGCACCCTGGCCCTGGAACTGGAGCAGCAGGTCCCCGGCCTCGACACGATCGTGGTCGCGGCGGGCGGCGGCGGGCTGGCCGGCGGGGTGCGGGCGGCGTTCGGGGGAGAGGTCGTGGTGGTCGAACCCGAGCTCATCCCGACCGTCCACGCGGCCCTGTCGGCGCGGGAGCCGGTCGGCGTGGACGTATCGGGCGTGGGCGCCGACGCGCTGGGCGCCAGCAGGGCGGGCCTGATCGGGCTGGAGGTGCTCCAGGACCGGGTCACGAGCGTGCTGGTGACCGACGAGGCGATCGCGGAGGCCCGCCGGACCCTGTGGAGCGAGCACCGCGTCGTGGCCGAGCACGCGGGCGCGGCCGCCTTCGCCGCCCTCCAGTCGGGCCGCTGGGTTCCCCGGGCGGGCGCCACGACGGCGATCGTGGTGTGCGGTTCGAACACCGACCCCTCGACGCTGGCCTGAGGGACCTCCCGGTCACCCCCGGCGGAGTCGTTGTCGCGACGGGGGTGACCGGCGAGGTTAGCTGTAGCTGTGCTCCTTGGCCGGGAAGGCGCCGGAGCTCACCTCGTCGGCGAAGGCGCGGACCGCGCGGTCCATCTCGCCGTGGAGGTCGAAGTACTTCTTCACGAACTTCGCCGGGCGTTCGGTCAGGCCCATCAGGTCTTGCCAGACGAGCACCTGGGCGTCGGTGCCGGGGCCCGCGCCGATGCCGATCGTCGGGATCGACAGGGCGGCGGTCACGCGGTCGGCCAGGTCGGTCGGCACGCATTCGAGCACGAGGGAGAAGGCTCCGGCGTGTTCGAGGGCCTTGGCGTCGGCCATCAGCTCGTCGCCCGACTGGCCCCGGCCCTGCACGCGGTAGCCGCCGAAGGCGTTGACCGACTGAGGGGTCAGGCCGAGGTGGCCCATGACCGGGATGCCGGCCGACACGAGGGCCTCGACCTGGGGGAGGACGCGGTGGCCGCCTTCGAGCTTGACCGCGTGGGCGCCGGCCTCCTTCATGAAGCGGGCGGCGGTCTCCAGGGCCTGCGCGGGGCTGGCCTGGTAGGAGCCGAAGGGCAGGTCGGCGACGACGAGCGCGCGCGACGAGCCGCGGACCACGGCCGCCGTCAGCGGGATGAGGTCGTCGACCGTGACCGGCAGGGTCGAGTCGTAGCCGTAGACGACCATCGCGGCCGAGTCGCCGACGAGCATGACCGGGATGCCGGCGTCGTCGAAGACGCGGGCGGTCATGGCGTCGTAGGCGGTCACCATCGGCCACTTCTCGCCGCCCGGCTTGGCTGCCTGGATGTCGCGTACGGTCACCCGGCGGCCGGCGGCCCCGCCGTAAAGTGCAGAGGACATGGCTACCTCCTGGTCTCGTGGCGCCCCTGTGGCGTCCCCGGACAGTCGCATCATCGCATGCGACTTCGGGATAGAACACCCCGCCCACTACCCGTAATCCGGTTCTGTCAGAAGCCGTCCGCTTGGCACAATGCCGTGCGGAGGTTGTAAGTAATGAAAACGGCGGTTGAACCTTACCGGAGGCTCTTCAGGCTCCCGGGCATTCCCTCTCTGGTGGCCCTGGGGCTGCTCACACGCATCCCGGCGACGGCCACCGGGTTGACGATCACGCTGCACGTCGTGCAGACGCTGGGGCTCTCGTGGGCCCAGGCGGGCATCGCGGGCACGGCGTCGACCGTCGGCATAGCGGTGGGGTCGCCGCTGCTCGGGCGGGTGGTCGACCGGCGCGGGGCGCGGTCGGTGGTGGCGGTGACGGCGGCGGTCCAGCTGGTGTTCTGGCTGGTGGCGCCCTCGCTGCCCTATGAGGTGCTGGTCGGGGCGGCGTTCGCAGGCGGGCTGCTGATGTTGCCGGTCTTCGGGCTGATCCGGCAGTGCGTGGCCGCGATGGTGCCCAAGGAGCAGCACCGGACCGGGTTCGCGCTCGACTCGATGGCGGTCGAGTTGTCGTACATGATCGGACCGGCGGTCGGCGCGGCGGCGGTGAGCGCGTTGTCGAGCACGGTGGCCATGCGGGCCGTCGGCATCGGGTTCGCGCTGGCGGGGGTGGGCTTCTACCTGCTGAACCCGCCGACCCGGTCGGCCGAGGAACTGGCCGAGGGGCCGCACCAGAAGGTGCCGACGCGGCGCTGGCTGAACACGCGGGTGCTGACGATCTTCGGGGTGACCTCCGCGCTGACCTTCGTGCTGACGGCGACCGACCTGGCGATCGTGGCCACGCTGGAGAAGGCCGGCGACGCCGCGTGGATCGGGCTGGTCATCGGCCTGTGGTGCTTCGCCTCCCTCATCGGCGGGTTCGTCTACGGCGTGCTGCCGCGCGGGTTCTCCCCGCTGGTCATGATCGGCGGCCTGTGCGCGCTGACCATCCCCGTCGGGTTCGTCGGGGGCGGCTGGTGGTGGCTGATCCCGGCGCTGATCCCCGGCGGGCTGCTCTGCGCGCCGTCGTTGTCGACGACGGTCGACTACGTCAACAAATCGGTGCCGGCCGCCGCGCGCGGGGAATCGATGGGCCTGCACGGGACGTTCCTCACCATCGGCGTCTCCTCCGCCGGTCCGGTGGCCGGTCTGATCATCGACGGGTGGGGCCCGAGCTGGGCGTTCGTCGGGGCCGGGGCCATCGGGCTGGTGCTGGTGCTGGTCGCGGTGCCCTTCTGGCGGCTGGCGCCGCGACAGGCTGTTGAGGTGCCCGCCTAGTTTTCGAAACGCGACCGTTGCGTATCGTTATTCGCCGGGTGTACCTTTCGATACGAAACGACATCGTATCGAAAGTTAACGGGGGCATCCGTGGATGCACACTCGGGACACCCGCGCCGCTGGCAGATCCTCGGCGTGATGGTGTTCTCGCTGCTCGCGGTGGTGCTCGACCAGACGATCCTGAACGTGGCGATCAAGACGATCGCCGATCCCGTTCACGGACTGGGCGCCACCCAGAGCGAACTCGAATGGGCCATGAACTCCTACACCCTGGCGTTCGCCGGCCTGCTGTTCACCTTCGGCGTGCTCGGCGACCGCCTCGGCCGCAAGCGCATGCTGATGGCGGGCATGGTCGTCTTCCTGCTGGCCTCGGTGGCCAGCGGGTACGCGCAGGACCCCAACCAGCTGATCGCGGCCAGGGCCCTGATGGGCATCGGGGGCGCCGCGATCATGCCGGCCACGCTGGCGATCATCTCCAACGTCTTCCCCTTCCACGAGCGCGGCCGGGCCATCGGCATCTGGGCGGCCGGGGTCGGCATCGCCGTCGCCATCGGCCCCATCACCGGCGGTCTCCTCCTCGAGCACTTCTGGTGGGGTTCGGTCTTCCTCGTCAACGTGCCGATCGTGCTGATCGGGCTGGTCCTCAACGCGATCCTGGTGCCCGACTCCAAGGACCCGCACAAGGCCAAGCTCGACCCCATCGGCGTGGTCCTGTCGATCCTCGGCCTGATCTCGCTCGTCTACGGCATCGTCCGGATCAGCGACCTCGGCACCGTCGCCGACGTGACCGTCATCGTGCCGGTCGCGGTCGGCGTGGCGATCCTCGCGGGGTTCGTCTGGTACGAGTACCGCACCGACCACCCGGCCTTCGACGTCCGCCACTTCCGCAACCCGGCGTTCTCCACCGCCATCACCACGGTCGGCCTGACCTTCTTCTCGGCCATCGGCGTGATGTTCTTCATGGCCTTCTACTGGCAGATCGTGCGCGGCTACTCCCCGCTCCAGTCGGGCGCGCTCGTGCTGCCCTTCGCGGCCGGGCAGCTGCTGTTCTCCCCGCGCAGCTCGGCCATGGTCGAGCGGTACGGCGCCAAGCTCGTCGGCACCGTCGCGATGAGCGTGATCACGGTGGTGCTGGGCGCGTACGTCTTCGTCGGCGTCGACACCCCCATCTGGATCCTGCTCGTGCTGGGCTTCGTCCAGGGCGGGGCGATGGCGAACATCCTGCCGCCCGCCACCACGGCGATCATGAACGCGCTGCCGCGCGAGAAGGCCGGCGTCGGCTCCTCGATGAGCAACGTGTTCCGCCAGGTCGGCTCGTGCCTGGGCATCGCGGTGCTGGGCGCGATCCTGTCGGCCAGCTACCGCAACGACATGGAGGGCGTGGCCGCCGCGCTGCCCGGCGACGTCGGCCACGTGGCCCAGGAGTCGATCGCCGGCGCGGCCGGGGTCGCCTCGGCCCTCGGCCCGCAGGGGAGCTCGCTGCTGCACGCCGCCAACGAGGCGTTCGTCACGGGCGTCCACTGGGCGTCGGGCGGGGCCGCGCTGATGACCCTGATCGGCGTCTTCGTGGTGGCCCGCTGGATGCCCGGGAAGTCGGCCCCCACGGTCATCCCGGACCTGGTGAAAGCCGAAAGCGCCGTAGGATAACGACAACCATGACGACCATTCAGGAATCCGCGGGACGGGGGCGTCCCCGCAGCGAGCGCGCCGAGAAGGCGATCGTCGACGCCACCCTCGACATGATCGGCGAAGGCGTCACGGTGTCGGAGTTGTCGATCGAGGCGGTGGCCAGCCGCGCCGGGGTCGGCAAGACGACGATCTACCGCCGCTGGGCGAACAAGGAAGACCTGGTGGTCGACTCGCTGGCCACGCTCCGGCTGCCCATGCCGGAGCCGGGCGGCGCCGACGTGCGGGCCGACCTGGTCGAATACCTCGAGGTCATGCGGTCGGAATCGAGCGAGCTGCGCAACCGGTGCATCACCAACATCGCGCTCAACGAGGCCGACCGGTTCCCCGACCTCTACCGCCGGTTCCGCGAACTCGTCATCGAGCCGCGCCGCGAGGCCTTCAGGCAGGTCCTGCGGCGCGGCGTGGCCACCGGCGAGCTGCGCCCCGACCTCGACGTCGAAGTGGCGATGTCGATGCTGGTCGGGGCGATGCTGTTCCACACGAAGATGTCGGGCCCCGGCTACCCGGTGCCCGACGACCTCCCCGAGCGGCTGGTCGACGAGGCGCTGCGCGGCTTCCGCTACGACGTCACCCGGAACGTCGCGTCCTGACGCTCGGTCGCCGTGCTGATCGGGTCGATGCGCAACAGGTAGTCGTAGTGCCGCAGGTACCGCGTCGGGAAGTTGTACGACCGGAACGACGACCAGTTGCCGTCGGCCAGCCCGGCCACCCGGTAGAAGGTGGCGTCGGCGCGGAAGACCGCCGAGCCGTCGTTGACGTCCAGGCGCATCGCGTAGTCCCAGTGCCGCAGGTAGCTGCCCGGCCGGTTGACCGACTCGAACGACACCCCGGCCGAGTCGGCCAGCCCGGCCACCATCCGCCACATCTGGTCCTGGTGCGGGTCGAACGGGTAGGCGTCGATGCGGCCGACCAGGTTGGCGTGCCGGGCGAAGCGGTCGGGGAAGTTGTACGACTTGAGCCTGACCCAGTTCGGCAGCCCCCACCGGGAGACCAGCGCGGTGTACTCGGCGTCGGTGATGCCGGCGATCGAGCCGTGCTTGGAGTTCAGCGGCGGGGTGTAGTCGCGCTGCCCGGCCACCGCCCAGGAGTTGCCGCCGATGTTCGACGACGTCCACAGGTAGTAGTCGTTGTTGACCGGGCTGAACGAGTCGCCCCAGAGCCGCCAGCCGCCCTCGTTGGTCTTGAGCAGCAGCGGCGCCTCGATGGAGTTGCCCTGCCGCAGGCCGCTCGTGTACGTCGTGAAGCTGTTCGGCTGGCCGGTGGAGGACCGCGCGCCGTAGAGCAGCCCGTCGTTGAGGTTCTTGTAGTAGAGGTACGTGGTGTTGCCGTCGACGACGATGTCGCCGTCGAGCACGTTGAAGCTCGGGCTGAAGAAGGTCTGCTGCGCGCCGATCGTATAGAAGTCGCTGGTGTAGTTGACCGCGAAGACGTCCCGGCCGCCGGTGTTGAACGAGTAGACGATGCCGTACTGGCCGCGCGAGTTGTCGCGGAAGACGGTCGGGGCCCAGGTGTGGCCGCCGGTGGTGTGCATGCGCAGGCGGCGGTAGTTGGTGAAGCTGGTCAGGTTGACCGAGTCCCAGGCGTGCAGATACTGGCTGACCGAGCTGAAGTTGGTCCCCTTGAGGTCGGTGGCGACCACCACGAAGGTGCCGTCGAGCTTGCGGTAGACCTGCGGGTCGCGCAGCCCCTGCTCCCCGGCGGTGGGGGTGACGACGGGGTTGTTCTGGTTGAGCGGCGACCAGTTGAGGCCGTCGCGGCTGACGGCCAGATGGAGGCCGTAGTTGGAGGCCGACTGGTTGGGGGTCTCGGTGAAGTAGGCGAAGACGTAGGCGGTGTTGGCCGCCCACGCGGCGCGGGGGAAGGCGGCCACGCCGGTCGTGGCCAGGGCGGCCGAAGCGAGGGCGGTCTTGCCGAACTGCCTGCGGCTGAGGGACACGGGAGCGTCCTTTCCGGGGATGTTATCGCTAACATTCGTGAGCGGGGTCCCCTGGGGGTGTCTGCGGTGAGTATCCGGCCGCCGGATCCGCCGTCAACGCGCCGTCGTGACCGTGGCGAGGGTGGCCGGGTGGGAAGCCCGTCCCGTCCCGTGGCCGTGAAACTTACATGTCAGCAGGCGCACTGCACCACGACGTCGTCGAGCACCGAGACCCAGTACGCCTGCCGCTGCGCGACGGTCAGCCGCAGCACGACGTCGACGCGGCGGGCCGTCCAGCCCACCGCCTGCTGCTCCCAGTCCTGCGTGATCGACTTCAGCGCTCGATCACCTCCAGGTTGAACTGGGCTCGCCCCACAGGTCCGTCCAGACGGCGGCCGAGCAGCGCCCCCCCGGGTGCATGATCACCGGCGGGAGCCGGAGGGCGCGCTGGATCGAGCACCAGTCGCCGCCCGTGTAGGCCTCCATCCGGGCCGGCCCGCTCCCGGTGCGCGGCGTGACCGTCGTGCTCGTGTACGAGGGCCCGCCGCAGCCGCCCACCTCGGTGAACGACCCGCGGTGAGCTGCCAGACCCCCGCGGCGGCGGGGCCGGTGGGGAAGACAGCCGCCGTGAGGGCGACGACGACGGCCGTGCGTAACAGGGGTGAGCGCATGCCGTCGCTGTGGGCGTGACCAGTGGATCTGTTCCCCTTGGGCTTTCCGCCGTGGAAGCGGGGTCCGACTTTGGGCCTAGCTGCTCTGCCGGCTCACCGCCGACGCGACCGGCCTCCCCGTGGTGGCCGGGCCGGCCGAGGCGACCGCGCTTGGGAACGTCGGCGTGCAGGCGCGTGCCTCGTCTCCGGCCCGGCGGCGCTGCGTTCCCTCGTCGCGGCCACCCAGCCGCTGCGCCGCTACGAACCGCGCGGGCCGGCCGCCCCCCGGCGCGCCGCCGCCGGCCGTCTCGGCGTCACTTCTCGGCCGCGCGCCTGATGACCTCGGCCGTCACGCCCGGCTGGGACACCATCGCGACGTGCGAGGAGGCGACCTCGCGGATCTGCGACCCCGCCCGCTGCGCCATGAACCGCTGCGTCGCGGCGGGCAGCACCTGGTCGTTCTTGGCCACCAGGTAGTAGGACCGGATGGACCGCCAGGCCGGCGCGCCCGACTTCTCGCCGAGCGCGCGCAGGTCGGCGGGGCGCTGGGTGGCCTGCATCAGGTTCGTGGCCGCCCGGGGCAGGTCGCCGGCGAAGACGTCGTGGAAGACCTCCTTCTTGATGTACGCGTCCAGGAGGCCCTCGGCGTAGGGGCGGATGTCCAGCGCCGACTCGTCGAGCCGGGTGCCGGGGAACCTGCCCTGGAGGTCGATCAGGGATTCGTCCTTGTCGGGGGCGAACGCGGCGACGTACACGAGCGCCTTCACGTTCGGGTTGCCCTCGGCGGCGTTGGTGGCGACGATCCCGCCGTAGGAGTGGGCCGCCACCACGATCGGGCCGCCGATCGTGGCCAGGACGCTGGCCAGGTAGGCCGAGTCGGACGACACCGAGCGCAGCGGGTTCGCCGGCGCGATGACCGGATAGCCGTCGCGGATCAGCCGGGCCGCGACGTCGTTCCAGCCGGAGGCGTCGGCGAACGCGCCGTGCACGAGCACCACGGTGGGTTTGGGCTTGTTCTTGGGACGGGCCTGCGCCTCGGCCGCGCCCAGCATCGCGCCGGCCGCCACGACGGCGGAGCCGGCCAGAATCGCTCGACGAGTCATCATCGAATGCGCCTTTCAAAGGGGTGGATTTCGGCACCCATTGAACGGCGGAGGCACTGGACGACCACTGGACGCGCGATTCACTGGCCGTCAACTCCGCCGGCCTACCGTGCCGGATATGAGAAGCGCCATGAGCGAAAGCGGAAAGAAGTGGGGCCTGCGGCTCCACCTGCTGTTCTACGTGCTGTCGAACCTCTCCCAGGTCGTCGTGTGGCGGCTGTTCGACTCCGACCACTTCTTCTGGCCGATGTGGTCGATCGTGTTCTGGGGGATCGGGCTCGCGTTCCACTACTGGGCGGTCCTGGCGCCGCCCAGGACCACGACGTCATGACGGCATCTCGCGCCACTTGCTGGTGATGGGCAGGCGGCGGTCGCGGCCGAAGTTCTTCGGGCTGATCTTGGGGCCCGGCGGGTACTGCCGCCGCTTGTACTCGGCGAAGTCGACCATCCGGATGACGCGCAGCACCAGCTCGGGGTCGTGGCCGGCCGCGATGAGCGCGTCGCGGCCCATGTCCTTCTCGACGTAGTCGTCGAGCAGCCGGTCGAGCACCTCGTAGGGCGGCAGGGAGTCGGTGTCGCGCTGGTCGGGCCGCAACTCGGCGCTGGGCTCCTTGATGATCGAGTTCTCCGGGATCGGCGGCGGGTCGGACTGGGTGTTGCGCCACCGCGACAACTCCCAGACCAGGGTCTTCGGCACGTCCTTGATGGGCGCGAAGCCGCCCGCCGAGTCGCCGTAGAGGGTCGAGTAGCCGGCCGCCAGCTCGCTCTTGTTGCCGGTCGTCAGCACCAGGTGGCCGTGCTGGTTCGAGAGCGACATGAGGAACATGCCGCGGACGCGGGCCTGGAGGTTCTCGGCCGCCAGGCCGGTCAGCTCGACCTCCTTCTCGAAGGCGGCGACCGTGTCGGCGATCGGCAGCACCCGGGAGTGCACGCCCTGGCGGCGCACCAGCTCCTCGGCGTCGGCGATCGAGTGGTCGGAGCTGTAGCGCGAGGGCATCAGGACCACATGGACCCGGTCGGCGCCGATGGCGTCGGCGGCGATGGTGGCGGTCAGGGCCGAGTCGATGCCACCCGACAGGCCCAGGATGACCGAGCGGAAGCCGTTCTTCTCGACGTAGTCGCGCACGCCGAGCACGAGCGCGCCGTAGACCTCGGCGGCGTCGTCGAGCCGTTCGGCGACGACCGGCTCCTGGGCCTCGAAGGCCACCGGCTCCTCCGACAGCACGACCCGCTCGACCGTGATCGTGGTGCCGTCGCCGGCGTCGTACACCGACTCGCCGGGGTCGCCCGAACCGAGCGGCAGGTCGAGGTCGGCGAACAGGAGTTCCTCGGTGAACTGGGCCGCGCGGGCGATCAGCGCGCCGTCGGCGCCGACGACCAGGGAGTCGCCGTCGAAGACCAGTTCGTCCTGGCCGCCGACCTGGTTGGCGTAGGCCAGGGCGCAGCCCGCCTCACGGGCGCGGCGGGCGCACAGGTCGCGGCGCACGTCGTCCTTCTCGCGCTCGTACGGCGAGGCGTTCGGCACCACCAGCAGGCCCGCCCCGGCCGCCCCGGCCACCGACACCGGGCCGCCCTCCTGCCACAGGTCCTCGCAGATCGCGACGGCCACGTCGACGCCGTGGAGGCGGACGACGGGCAGCCGGTCGCCGCGCACGAAGTAGCGGTATTCGTCGAAGACGCCGTAGTTGGGCAGGTGGTGCTTGGCCGTGCGGGCGACCACGCGGCCCTGGTGGAGGACCGCCGCGGCGTCGAGGGGGGCGCCCTTGGGCTGGCCCACCCGGGCCACCCGGTCGGCGCGGTCGACGTAGCCGACGACGACCGGCAGGTCGCCGTATCCGGCGTCGGCCAGGCGGCGGGCGCAGCTCTCCAGGGTCGCGATCGACGCGTCGACGAAGGAGGCGCGCAGCACCAGGTCTTCGACCGGATAGCCGGTCAGGAACATCTCGGTGAAGAGCACCAGATGGGCGCCGCCCGCGTGGGCCTTGCCGGTCCATTCGACGAGCCGGTCGGCGTTCCCGGCGAGGTCGCCGACGACGGGATTGGTCTGGGCGAGTGCGATGCGGAGTTGGGCCACGGCACCAGCCTACGGGGCGCGCTTCGTTTTCATCAATGTGACGATAAGCACCCCGTGTCACGTTCCCGGGCTGACCAGTCCCGTCTCGTACGCGAGCACGACGAGCTGGGCGCGGTCGATCAGGTCGAGGCGTTTCAGCAGGCCGGTCACCTCGGCGGCGACCTCCGACTCGTCGACGGCCAGGGTGACCGCGATCTGCCGGTTGGTGAAGCCGCGCGCGATCAGCCGGACCAGGTCGACCTCGGTGTCGCTCAGCCCGCCGGGCGCGGCCGGGTTGTGGCGGCCCGCGAAGGCGGCGATCAGGTGGGTCGTCACGGCCGGGTCGATCAGCGCGTCGCCCGCCACGGCCGCCCGGATCGCGGCGATGAGCTGCTCGGGGGCCGAGGTCTTCAGCACGAAGCCGCTGACCCCGGCGCGCAGCGCCGAGTAGAGGTTGTCGTCGGTGCCGAAGGTGGTCATCATGATCACCTTCGGCGGGTCGGTCTCGGCCAGGATGCGCCGGGCCGCCGCCAGGCCGTCGAGGCGCGGCATCTGGATGTCCATCAGCACGACGTCGGGTCGGGTCAGGTGGACCTGCTGGATCGCCTGCTCGCCGTTCTCGGCCACGGCCACCAGTTCGAGGCCCGGCTCGCTGTCGAGCACCACCTTCAGCCCGGTGCGCACCAGGGCCTGGTCGTCGGCCACGACCACCCGCAGCACCTCGGCCGGGCGCGACGCGACGGCCGTCGCGGGCGGGGCGGCCGGACCGTCGAGGTGGGCGGCCTGCCCGAGGATGTCCTGCTCCAGCCGCTGGAGCGCGGGGCCCAGGTCGAGCCCGAGGTCGTCGCGCAGCACGTCGCGGGCCCGGCGCAGCGCGCCGAGCGCGTCGGCCTGGCGGCCGGCCCGGTAGAGGGCCAGCGCGAGCAGCCGCCACGCCTCCTCACGCAGCGGGTGGGCCGAGGCGTGCGCCTCCAGGTCGGGGATGAGCGCGGCGCTGCGGCCCAGCCGGACGGCCGCGTCGGCGCGCCGCTCGACCGCGATCAGCCGCAGGTCGTCGAGCCGCTGCGCCTCGGCCTGGGCCCAGGGCAGGTCGCCGAACTCGGCCAGCGCCGGGCCCCGCCACAAGCCGAGCGCGGTGTCGAGCCGGGTCAGCGTGGCCGCCAGGTCGCCGCCGTCGTCGCGTTTCACCAGGTGTTCGAAGTGCCAGACGTCGACGTCCTCGACGCCGGCCCGCAGCGCGTAGCCGGGCGGGGCCGACACCAGCACCCCAGCCTCCTCGCGGGGCGCGCGGCCGGGCTCCAGCGCCCGCCGCAGGCGGGACACGTAGCCCTGGATCGTCGACAGCGCCTGCGCGGGCGGCCGCCCCGGCCACAGCTCGTCGATCAGGGTGGTGACGGGGATCGCCCGCCCGCCCGCCACCAGAAGGCGGGCCAATACGGCCTGCTGCCGCTGACCGCCGAGGTCGAGCGGCCGCCCGTCGGAAACGGCCTGGAACGGCCCCAGGGCCCGAAGAATCACCATGGTGGCAGTAAGCGTAGAGCAACGTCACATGGTGCCGGTCAACGGCAACCGGGCGGTCACGACCGTGCCCCCGGTGTCGGGCGCGGTGATCGCGCACGAGCCGCCGAGCTCGGCCGCCCGCTCCCGCATCGACGAGGTGCCGACCCCCGCCCGGCGCACCTCGGGCAGCCCGATCCCGTCGTCGGCGACCCGGACCGTCAGCAGGTCGCCCTCCCGCGCCAGCGTGATCGTCACCCGCTTGGCGTGGGCGTGCCGCCGCACGTTCGTGAGCGCCTCCTGCGCGATCCGGTACGCCGCCACCTCCACCGCCGCCGGGAGGTCGTCGAGAGAACCGCCGGCGCTCACGTGGGCGGCCGTCCCCTCGCCGAGGGTGTCGGCGGCCAGGGTGCGGATCGCCTCGACCAGGCCGAGGTCGTCGAGGGCGGGCGGGCGCAGGCCGTAGACGAGCTCGCGGATGTCGCCGGCGACGGCGTCCATGCCCGAGCGCAGGTCGCGCAGCAGGTGGTCGGCGGTGGCGGGGGAGCCCTTGATGTTGAGGCGGGCCATGTTGAGCGTCATCGCCATCGCGCCGAGCGTCTGGCCGAGCCCGTCGTGCAGGTCGCGGCGCAGCCGGCGGCGCTCCTCCTCGCGGGCCGCCAGGATGCGCTCCCTGGAGCGTTGCAGGTCGCCGGCCATCCTGACCGCGTGGGCGACGTCGGCGACGTAGGGGAGCAGGGTGGCGACCACCCGCTCGTCGTGGGCGGCGCCGAACCGGCCGCCCTCGGGCGGGCCCAGGAGCAGGCGGCCGACCGGTTCGCCGTGCCAGACGAGCGCGAGCTCCCGGGGCGCGGCCCCGACCTGGCCCGAGGCGACGTGGAGGCCGTTGACGACCTCGACGGCGGCCCCGCCGACCGCCAGGCCGTCGCGGACCACGTCGACCACGGCGGCCAGCGCCTCCGACGGGTCGGCGTTGCGCACCTCGTCGACGAGCCGCGCGGTCAGTAAACGGGGGTCGCCGACGGGGCCGTAGAGGAGCCGGTCCATGCCGCGCTGGATCAGGCGGCGCAGCGGCTGGTAGAAGGCGCCCGCGAAGAGGGCGGCGGCCAGGCCCGCGAGGATGTCCCACTCGGCGGCCATCAGGCTGAAGACGGCCCCGGTGGCGAAGTAGACGGCGCTCACCCCGGCCACCGTCCCGGCCACGACGACGGTGCGGCTGAGCACGTCGTCGATGCCGAACAGGCCGTGCCGCAGCACCGAGAAGGCGATCGAGACGGGGATCAGCGCGACCCAGCCGACGAGGAAGGTGTGGAAGGCCGGGTCGCCGGTCACCACCAGCACGGCGTAGACGGCGAAGGTCAGGGCCGGCCAGGCGATGGCCCGGCGGGTCTCGGCGTCGGCGCCGCGCATCCGGACCACCATCGAGACCAGTGCGAGCAGGATGCACCCCTGCTCGGCCAGCCACAACGTGTCGGTGACCGGCAACCAGATCTCGCGCGGGATGCCGAAGTCGAGCGGGTTGGGGATGACCGCCGACATGCCCCGGACCGGGGCGGGCGGGGCCGGGCGGCCGACGCGTAGCGCCGTCTGGACCGCGATGACCACCGCGGCGACGACGGCGAACACGCCCCACCCTCGCGACGGCCGCCGCCCGCTGATGGCGAACAGCGGCACCAGGATGGCGAGGAACCCGCCGCCGAGCGACCAGGCGGCGACGCCGACGATCCGGTGCAGCGCCGCCGTGCCGAGGTCGCCGCCGTTCTCGGCCTGCACCATCAACGCCGAGGTCAGCACGCTGACCGCCTCGAACACGCCGCCGGCGATCATCAGCCAGCCGATCGGCAATCGGGGCCGCCGGGCCGCGATGTAGGCCCCCAGGGCGGGGAACATCACCCCCGCCGTGTAGTCGGGCGTCGGCTCGAAGGCGACCCGGAACTGGGCGGGCAGCCCCAGCTGGATCGCCAGCGCGGCGCCCACGGCGGCGGCGGAGACCACGCCGACGACGGCCGCGATCACCAGTGCCGGACCCGAACCTCTGTCTCCCATTTCGGGCCAGAGTATTGCCGAATTATGACTGTTGTGTCCTGGTCCTATTACGGATCGAGGGCGCGAGCAGCACCTGCCCGGCGGCGGCCACCAGGCCGAGCGCGCCCGTGATCAGCCAGAGCGCCTCGTGCCCGATCTCCAGCAGCCGGGTGCCGAGCACCGGGGTGACCGCCGCGCCGATCGACCACGACAGGCCGTAGAGGCCGTTGTAGCGGCCGCGCAGGTGCGGCGGGGCCAGCGACGAGGTGATCGCCAGCGGCATGCCGGCGGTGAGGATCTCGCCGCACGTCCAGACGGCGACGGCCAAGGCGTACTGCAGGGTCGTGGTGGCGAACGCCTGGAGCGCGAATCCGAGGCCCACCACGGCGAACCCCGAGGCCAGCACCAGGCTGGGCGAGAACCGGCTCAGCCACGACGTGGTGATCGGCTGCACCACGATGATCAGCGCGCCGTTGACCGCGATGGCCGCGCCGAACGCCTCCGGCGGCAGCCCCCGCTGGGTCATCGCGATGGCCAGCGTCTGGAACGCCTGCAGATAGGTGCAGGTGTAGGCCAGGTTCATCAGCACGAACGCGACCATGGTCCGGTCGCGCAGCACGTCGCGGTAGCCGCCGGGCAGCCGCTGCGCCGCCGGCGGCCGGGTCTCCGGGATCAGCCGCCAGACCAGGAGGCCGAAGATCAGGCAGCCCGCCGCGTCGATCCAGAACAGCAGCAGGAAGCCGCCCGACGCGAGCCGCCCCCCGGCCACCATGGCGACCGAGAAGCCCAGGTTGATCGCCCAGAACAGCAGCCCGTAGGCGCGCGGCCGGTCCTCCGGCGACACCAGGTCGGCCAGCATCGCCTGCGAGGCCGGCCGGTACGTGTCCACGACCATCCCCAGCACGAACATGCCGACCGCGATGGCGGTCAGGTCGTGGGCGTAGCCGAGGAAGATCAGGGTCGCGGCGGTGGCCGTCATGCCGCCCGTCAGCGTGGCCCGCCGCCCGATCCGGTCGGCCAGGAAGCCCGCCACCGGCTGCGACAGCAGCGACCCGCAGCCCCACAACATGAGGACGAACCCGGTCGTGGCCATCGAGACGCCGCGCGACTGGGTCAGGTAGATGCCCATGAACGGCTGCGCCATCGCGCCGAGCTTGTTGACGGCGGTGCCGGAGAACAGCACCCAGAACTCGCGGGGCAGCCCGCCGACGCGGGAGTGGACGAACCGGCGGAACGGGGTGCGGGTGACGGGGGGAGCGGCCATGGGACAAGCGTCGTGACCGGGTGCGGGCGGACGCGAACGTTTTAGGCTCTGCTAAAACATGGTCTGAAATGCGTAAACGATGGGGGTTGGTGGCGCATGGCCGTGGAGTGGTTGTTCACGCCCGGTGACGTGGCGCGGTCGCGGTTCGCCTTCTCGCCCATGTGGGAGGTGATCGCCAGCCTCCGCGCCGTGCAGGGGGCCGCGCTGCACACCCCGCAGGTGCCGTGGCTCCGCGCGGTCCGCGACCGGCTCGGCGCGCTCGGGCTCGGCGAACTGACCGGCCTGGTGCCCGCCGCCGGGTACGTCCCCGACTTCCTCACCCCGACGCCCGACACCCACCAGCCCGACTTCGCCGCCGAACTCGCCCGGGTGCGGGCCGCCGATCCCGCCGTCGCGCGGGCCGAGGTCGCCCGGTCGGCGCCCCGCAGCGCCGGGATGGCCGCCCGCTTCGACCGCGACCCCGCCGGGACGCTCGCGTGGGTGGGGGACGCGCTGGAGTCGTACTGGGCGCTGGTGTTCGAGGAGTTCTGGCCGAAGGTGCGCGGCATCCTGGAGGCCGACGTGCTCTTCCGGTCGCGGCGGCTGGCCGAGGGCGGGGTGCGCGACCTGTTCGCCGGCCTGCACCCGTCGGTGAGCTGGCACGGCGACCGGCTGATCGCCGACAAGGGCTGCATCCACTGGGGCGAGCTGGGCGGCGCGGGGCTGGTGCTGCTGCCCAGCGTGTTCCAGCCGCTCGACCGGGTGTCGGTCATGCACGCCCCCTACCGGCCGATGCTCGTCTATCCGGCCCGGGGCATGGGCAACCTGTGGCGGCGCGGCCCCGACGAGGCGCCCGGCGCGTTGTCGGCCCTGATCGGCCGGACGCGGGCCCGCATCCTGACGGCGCTGGAGCTGCCGGCCTCGACGTCGGGGCTGGCCCGCGTGATGGAGCTGACCCCGGGGGCGGTCTCGCAGCACCTGACGGTGTTGTCGGACGGGGGACTGGTGTCGCGGCAGCGGCTCGGCCGGGAGGTGCTGTATCAGCGCACGGCCATCGGCGACGCGTTGGTGGGCGGCGACTAGCGGCGCGGGGCGCCGGACGCGGCGGCCCGCCGGGGGCGGCGGTCGGTGCCGGGGCGGGCGGAGCCGTAACGGAAGAAGGGTTTTCAGAGGGGGAGGCGGGCGGTGACCGTGGTGCCCTCGGCCGAGCCGCGCACCTCGCAGGTGCCGCCCAGTTCGGCGGCGCGTTCGCGCATCGAGGCGAGGCCCACGCCCGGCCGCGCGTCGGCGGGCAGGCCCCGGCCGTCGTCGCGGACCTCCACGACCAGGTCGCAGCCCCGGCTGAGACTGATCGAGGAGCGGGTCGCGGCGGCGTGGCGGCGGATGTTGGTGAGCGCCTCCTGGGCGATGCGGTAGGCGGCGACCTCGACCGCCGCCGGGAGGCCGGTCAGGTCGCCGTCGACGACCAGCTCGCCGGGGCCCAGCTCCTTGATCGCGCCGGCCAGGCCGAGGTCGTCGAGGGCGGGCGGGCGCAGGCCGTGGACGAGCACGCGGATGTCGCCGGAGACGGCGTCCATGCCGCAGCGCAGGTCGGCGAGCAGGGTGTCGGCGGTCTCCGGGCTGCGGCTGAGGCTCATGCGGGCCATCGTGATGCGCATCGCCATCGCGCTGAGGGTCTGGCCGAGGCCGTCGTGCAGATCGCGGCGCAGGCGGCGGCGCTCCTCCTCGCGGGCGGTCAGGATGCGCTCCCGGGAGCGGCGCAGGGCCGTGGTCAGCCGCATGGTGTGCGCGGCGTCGGCGATGTACGGGGTCAGCCCCGCGATCACCCGCTCGTCGTGGGCGGCCGGGAACCGGCGGCGGCCCGGCGGCCCGATGAGCAGCGTGCCGACGGGCTCGCCGTGCCACACCAGGTCGACCCGGCGCGCCACCACGGGCAGCTCGCCCCACTGGGTGCGGGCGCCGTCGAGGTCGAGGGCCGCCCCGGTCACCGCCAGGCCCTCCCTGATCGTCTCCAGGGTGGCCAGCAGCCCGTGGACGGGATCGCTCTGCTGAAGCCGCCGGCGCAGGTCGGCGGCCAGGCTGATCGGGTCGCCGCGGGTGCCGTAGAGGGCCCGGTCGGCCAGCCGGTGCAGCACCCGCTTCATCGGGTGGAAGAACACCCCGGCCCCCAGCGCCACGACGAGGCCGAAGTAGCGGTCGACCTCGGCCACGAACAGGCTGGAGGCGGTGCCCGCCAGCACGTAGGCCGAGGCGAACACGGTCACCATCCCGGCGCCGACCAGCGCGCGGGTGATCAGGGTGTCGATGCCGAACAGCCGGTAGCGCAGCACGGCCAGCGTGATCGCGGCCGGGATCAGCGGGATCGTGATCGCGGTGATCCACCAGAGCGACCCGCCGATGATCCACGGCACGCTCAGGCAGGCGATGGCCAGCAGCGGCCAGAGGATCTGCCGCCGCTCGTCGTCTCCGGCCCGCCGGAACCTGATCACCAGCGAGGAGAACGCCAGCACCAGCGCCGCGGTGACGAGCGGCGGCAGCACCCCGGTCCCCGGCGTGACCCATTCGGCGGCCAGCACGACCGCCGCGAAGCCGCCCGGCCAGCACCACGCCTTCGACAGCAGCGCCCCGGTCGGGTAGAGCATCGGCAGCAGCACGCCGAGGGCGTAGGTGGTCAGGTTCCAGACCCCGTGGGAGAACACGCCGAGCGGCGCGGCCAGCGGGTGGCTCTGGACCAGCAGCGCGGCCAGGTCGGCCGAGGCGGCGCTGGCCGCCGCGCCGAGCCCGCCCAGCGCCAGCAGCCAGCCGATCACCAGCTTCGGCCGCCGCTGCACCAGCAGCGCCCCGAAGACCGGGAAGGCCAGCCCCATCACGTCCTGCGGGCTGACCGGCAGCGGCCCGCCGGGCCCCGGCAGCCGCTCGCCGATCGCCAGGTCGGCGACCACCAGGAGGATCGCGGCGCCCGCGGCGCCCGCCGCGCAGATCCGGGCCGCCCGGTCGGGCAGCCGCATCCAGCGCGGCCGGGTCTCTTCCACGGCTTCTGAGACGGGGCCTGGAGAGGGAAAGTTCAGCAGATCTCCGGCGAATCGGGTGACTGTTTGTCAGACGGGGTGGTGATGGTCCGGACCCTCGGCGGGGGCGTGCCGTAGAGGCGCTGGGAGAAGCGCTGTGTCGTGCCCGGCCGCAGCAGAATCCCAGCGATCGTGGCCTCGCCGCCGTACACGTCGGAGACCCGCAGCGTGAAGGGCCCCGGCCCCGGCTCGCCCGGGAACACCCAGTAGTTGTCGGCTCCCCGGCGCAGGTCACGCCAGTGGGGGCCGCTGCGCACCCGCACGTGCGCCAGCCGGTTGCCGTGGTCGAGCACCTGGAGCGCCGCCCAGTGGACGGTGGAGCCCGGCTTGACCCGGAACGCCAGCCGCCGGGCCGGGTCGGGGTCGCGGACCTCGCGGTACGCGATGGCGGCGCTGCCGTCGTCGCGATCGGCGATGCTGATGAACGCCTCCGCCGACAGGTCGAGATCACCCGGGCCGCAGGCCGGGCAGCGGTCGACCACCAGCACCCTGACCGTGCCCGTCGGCCCCGTCACGTCGAGATAGCCGCCGCAGGCGGCCGACCCGGCGTACTCGGCCGTCGACACCGAGGCCACCAGCATGGCCGTGCCGGGCAGTGAGCAGTTCCCCGGCGTTCGGGTCTCGTAGAAGTAGGCCCGCCCCCGCCGGTCGGGCGAGGCGCAGACCGGCCCGGTCAGCTGGACGAACACCGCCGCCGCCACCAGCGCCGCCACGGCGAACACCACCCCGCGCCTCTTACGGCGTCGCGCATGCCTCATGCCGGATACATAGAGACACGCGGTGATTACGTTACGTAGATCTTCACTGGTAGCGCGGGGACTCCAGCAGCCATTCGAGATAGGCCCGGGGTGCGCCGAACAGCGCCGCGGCCACCTTCTCGACCTCGTCGGGCACCCCGAGCTCCGCGTACGCCTCGGGCAGCGCCTTGGCCGCGTCGGTCAGATCCTCGGCCCGTTCGGCGATCCGGTCGGCCACCCACTCGGCCGGGGCGGGCACCCCGATCCGCGAGGCCGCCACCCGCAGGTAGTTGTGCGGGTCGCCGCGCTCCTTGCCGAGCGAGGCCACGTCGTTGCACCAGGCCGCCACGTCGACCATCGCCTCCACGAGCGTGCGCCAGGGCGGCGTGGCGTGCAGGCGGCCCGGCACCTCGATCCGCAGGCAGCCCTCGACGATCTCCGCGCCGGGGCCGGCGAACACGTCCCGCCGCAGCGACGGGTACTCCCCGGCCGACGGCACCCGCCCGATCGACCGGTTCACCGCCTGCATCCGGCACGCCTGCGCCTGCGCCTCCATCCGCGCCGTGAACCGCTGCTCCCAGGCCGGGCTCATGTCGGGCGCGGTTACCCGCCACAGGTCGGCGAACGCCGCCACCAGCGGCTCGTCGGTCCCCCTGCCGGTCCGGGCGGCGTCGCGCAGCCGGCCCTGCATCTGGTCGAGCACGGTCGTGTCGCGGCTGCCGGTGCCCTCGTCGCACCAGTCGTCGTAGGCCAGCTGCCAGGTGATCCAGCGGGCCAGCAGCTCGTTGCCCGGCAGCACCCGCGCGGCCAGGCGCTGCGGCCGGGCGGAGATCGACAACCCGTACAGCCCCGCCCAGGCCCCCAGCGCCCGCGTGTCGCAGACGACGGGCTCTCCGAGGACCGGCGGGAGGCCGTACGCGAGCGGGGCCAGAACGGCCGCAACCGAAGGTATGCGCAGCTCAGGGGTCATAAGATGACACGGTAGGTGAGCGTTCGCCGGTTGTCCCTGAGGCGCGACGGGGTGTCCTCACGGCAGGTGCGTAACGTATGTGAAACACACAAGGGGCACACTGGTAGGTGTCCAGACCTGGAACTTTCGTGAGGTAGTCGCCTTGGACCGCCAGCAGGAATTCGTCCTCCGCACGCTTGAAGAGCGCGACATCCGGTTCATCCGGCTCTGGTTCACCGACGTCCTCGGTTTCCTGAAGTCCGTGGCCATCGCGCCGGCCGAGCTCGAAGGCGCCTTCGCCGAGGGCATCGGCTTCGACGGCTCGGCCATCGAGGGCTTCTCCCGCGTCTACGAGTCGGACATGCTCGCCAAGCCCGACCCGTCGACCTTCCAGATCCTCCCGTGGCGCAGCGAGACCCCGGGCGCGGCCCGGATGTTCTGCGACATCCTGATGCCCGACGGCTCCCCGTCGCACGCCGACCCCCGCTGGGTGCTCAAGCGCACCCTGGCCAGGGCCGCCGACATGGGCTTCACCTTCTACACCCACCCCGAGGTCGAGTTCTTCCTGCTCAGGAACCGCCCCGAGAAGGGCGTCAGGCCCGAGCCGATCGACGACGGCGGCTACTTCGACCACACGCCCCACAGCGCCGGCCACGACTTCCGCCGCAACGCGATCATGATGCTGGAGGCCATGGGCATCTCCGTGGAGTTCAGCCACCACGAGGGCGCCCCCGGCCAGCAGGAGATCGACCTCCGCTACGCCGACGCGTTGTCGACCGCCGACAACATCATGACGTTCCGCCTGGTCATGAAGGAGGTCGCGCTCGAACAGGGCGTCTGGGCCTCGTTCATGCCCAAGCCGTTCACCGAATACCCCGGCTCCGGCATGCACACCCACATGTCGCTGTTCGAGGGCGACCGCAACGCCTTCTACGAGCCCGGCTCCGACTACCAGCTCTCCAAGGTCGGCCGCTCCTTCATCGGCGGCCTGCTCAAGCACGCCGCCGAGATCACCGCCGTGTGCAACCAGTGGGTCAACTCCTACAAGCGGCTGTGGGGCGACACCGAGGCCATCGCGGGCGCGGGCGGCGAGGCCCCCTCCTACATCTGCTGGGGCCACAACAACCGCTCGGCCCTGGTGCGGGTGCCGATGTACAAGCCGCACAAGGGCGGCTCGACCCGCATCGAGTTCCGCTCGCTCGACTCGGCGTGCAACCCCTACCTGGCGTACGCGATGATCCTGGCGGCCGGGCTGAAGGGCATCGAAGAGGGCTACGACATCCCCGCGGGGGCCGAAGACGACGTGTGGGCGCTGACCTCGGGGGAGCGGCGGGCGCTGGGCATCCACCCGCTGCCGCAGTCGCTCGACGAGGCGATCACGGCGATGGAGCACTCGGAGCTCGCGGCCGAGACGCTCGGGGAGCACGTGTTCGACTACTTCCTGCGCAACAAGCGGTCGGAGTGGCGCGAGTACCGGCGTCAGGTGACGGAGTTCGAGCTGGGACGCTACCTGCCGGTCCTCTGATGCCGGGTGAGCATCGGCACCAACGCCGCCACGAACCAGGCGACGTGGAGCAGGGTGACGACGAGCCACGCGCGTTCGTTCGTCACCTGTGCGGCCGCCATCACGATGGCGGTCAGCATCAGGCCGGCGGTGACCGGCAGGTAGACGCGTAGCGCCCAGCCTGCCGTGAGGAACCGCCAGGTCTGCCCGGGGCCGAGCCACCAGCGCACGACCAGCCAGACGAGCAGGCCCAGGGCGGCGACGACACCCCCGGCGGCGGCCGCCGCCCCGGGGGAGGGCGGCCGCCCCTCGTCCAGCACGGGGAAGCCGAGCCACATCGTGGCGGCGAAGGGCAGGAAGCACAGCCAGGCCGCCAGGACGTTCGCCGCGATGGCGAGCCGGCCCGGGAGCGTGAGGTGGAGCTCACGGGACACGGCCCGCCAGCGCTGCACGGCGGCGCCGACTCTGTCGCCGCCGCGCCGGATCCTGAAAGCCCGGAAGCCCAGGAACCCGGCCGCCGTCAGGGCCGCCATGATCACGACCCCTGCCAGGGGAGACCGGTCCGGGGGCCGGTCGACGCCCAGCAGGTCCTCGATCAGGCCGCCCAGCCACTTCGTGACGGGGATCCAGGTCAACGTGACGACGACGGCCGTCAGGGCCGCGGCCCACGTCCAGGAGCGGGGCTTCTCCACCGGTTCGTCGGGCACCGGCTCGTCCGCCTTCTCGGCGTGGTGCTCCGCTTCGAGCAGCAGGTCGCGGGCGGGGTCGGCGGCGTAGGCCTTCGCCAGCGCCTGGTTGGCCATCGGGTCGTCGGGATCGAGCTCGACCGCGCGGCGGCCGTAGGAGATGGCCTGGGTGACGTCGCCCAGCAGGCGGAACGTCCAGGAGGCGAGGGCGAGGTGGTCGGCCCGGAGGTCGGGGGAGACGATCATCGCCCGGTCGATCGCCGCGCGGGCGGCGCGGGGGTCGCCCTGGAGGATGTGAACGTGCGCCGAGAGGAGGACGGGGTTGGGGTCGTCGGGGTACTTCTCCATCAGGGCGTCCACTTTGAGGCGGGCCTGACCGTAGTCTTCGAGGACGCATAATTCGCTGATCGAGTCGTACTCATCCTCCATTTCTCCAGCTTAATCAGCTGATTTCCGTTATAGGCGTTCAGCGGATGACCCACTGGCTGATCAGGCCGTTGGAGTCCTGCAGCGAGCTGAGCGCCTTGCTCATCTTTCCGAGCGGTTTCGCCAGGTCGCGGCTGATGCCCTTGGCGCCGTCGAGGTTGCGGAGCAGTTCGTCGAGGCCGGCGACGGCCGGTTGCATGGTGTCGGCCAGTTCGCGCATGACCTTGACGAACGACGCCCGTTCCTCCGGGGTCGCGGTGCCCGAGTCCTGCTCGTACTCGCGGATGGCCGCCAGGATGGCCGGGTTGATGGTGACGACCTGGTCGGCGTACCGGGTCGAGACGGCGACCAGCCGATCGGCGACCGGGTCCATTTCGTCGGCGAACTCCCGCAGGAGGGCGAGCCGCCCGGCGAAGCCGTGGCCGGCCTGGTCGCTCTCCTGGATCCGGGCCGCCATCGGCGTCACCACGACCCCCAGCTCGGTCAGGGTCGTGCGCAGTTCGTCGATGGTCGAGGCCCACGCCGGCACGGCCTTCTCGGCCTCGGCCATGACGTCGACGATGCCGGGGCCCTCGCCCGCCCAGGCGTCGCCGGCCAGTTCCTCAGGGGTCGGCAGGGCCGGCGGGTTCTCCTGCAGGTTCTCCGCGATCCTGACGAGCCGGCCCGCCAGGGCGTGCACGGCCGCGCGGTAGGCGGCCGAGTTCTCGTCGAGGAGGCGGAGCTCGCGCCAGTCCTGGAAGTGGGTGCGGCGGACCAGCGCGACGATCTCGTCGTCGTCCTCCCCGGTGTCGAGCTGGCGGATGGGGGCGTACACGATCGGCAGGAAGAGCTCCTTCACGCCGAGGCTCTCGGCCTTCCCCGCGAACCGGAGCAGTTCCCGGCGGCACTCGTGGCTCCGCAGGTAGCGGGTGGTGATGATCGGGATGAAGAACGTGGTGGACTGCAGTGCCTGATCGATGCGCTGACGCCATTCGTCGCCCCACTCGATGCCCTCGCGGTCGACGAAGATCTCCAGGTCGTCGCCGGTGAGGAGGGCGTACTCCTCGCGGACGCTCTCGGCGAGGCGGAGCAGGCGGCCGCCCTCGGCCTGGTCGTCGCGGTGTGTGTAGCTCCAGAAGCCGGCTGCGTTGGTCGCATTCATGCGGGGGAGCCTATTCGGGTGTACGTGACTAAAGTGAAGAAAGTCGTGCGACTCCGGCCTTTTCAGGATTTGCGGGCCGGCCGCAACCAGCCGGGCAGCGGTTCGCGGCGGCTCAACCACTTGGGCGGCAGCGTGACCTGCGGTGCGGCCGCGACGATGCCGCCGACGATCGCGCACGTCGTGTCGACGTCGCCGCCCGCCGAGGCCGTCGTCCACATGGCCCGTTCGAAGTCGCCGCGTTCCCGGGCCGCGACCCACAACGTGAACGGGACCGTGTCGTGCGCGGTCACCCGGCGGCCGTTGCCGAGCATCCGGGCGGCCAGGCCCGGGTCGGCGATCGTGAGCAGCTGCCGCGCCTCGGCGAGGCCGTCGCGGACCAGGCCCGGCGCGACGTGGGCCATGACCTGGTCGAGGAAACGTCCCGGCGGGAGCGACGGGTCGAGCGCCGCCGCGACGGCCACGGCGACCGCCCCCGCGACCGCTTCGGGGTGGGCATGGGTGACCTCGGCGGACAAGGCCGCCTCCGCGGCTGCTCTGGCCGGGTCGCCGGCGAACCAGGCGCCCAGCGGGGCGACGCGCATCGCGGCGCCGTTGCCCCAGGAGCCCGTGCCGTCGAACAGGCCGGTGGCGAGCTCGCGCCAGTCGCCACCCTCTCTCACCAGGCGCAGCAGCCGGTTGGTGGCCGGGCCGTAGCCCCGGTCGAAGTCGTGGCGGGCGGCGAAGGCGTCGGCGAGGTCGTCCTGGTCGACGGCGCCTCTTCTGGTCAGGACGTCGACGACCGAGCAGGCCATCTCGGTGTCGTCCGTCCACTGCCAGGGGGCCGGGGGGAGTGTACGGGCCGACAGGTGGGGGCGGTTGGCGGGGACGAAGAACTGGGAGCCGAAGGCGTCGCCGAGGGCGAGGCCGAGCAGGGAGGCGTGCGCGAGGGAGGGGGACATCCCTGCCATTCGATCATGTTCTGGTGGTGAACCAGAGGATCGCGGCGGCCACCGCGCCCGCGCTCAGCAGCGCGCTGGCCGCGAACAGCAGCCGCCGCACCACCGTGTAGCTCAGCGGCGGGCGGCCCGCCGGGCGGGACCCGGGCCGCCACGGTTCCCCCGCCGCACCATCCGCCTTCCGCTCGCCGGTCAGCCCGGTCAGCCACGTCACCAGCCCCGCGATCTCGTCGGGTTTCGGCGGCAGCCCCGACGTCGTGTAGCGCACCTCCGACCCCCGGTTCGCCAGGTCCCTGACCAGGTTCCCCATCCCCATCGTCGTCAGCCACGCCCGGGGGTCGGCGGCGGCCCCCTGGCCCGTCGTTGTCCGGTCGAGGAGGTCGCCCTTGGTCACCACGACCGCGATCCGCCGCTGGTGGCCTCCGTCGGCCCGGGAGGAGAGCTCGTTGCGGACCCGGTGCACCGTGTCGGCCGGGTCCTCCCGCGACGGCACCACGCCGCCCGCCGCCAGCAGCTCGCGGTCGGCCGGGACCAGGCTGTCCTGGACGGCCGGCAGCGCGAACGGGTCGATGAGCAGCACCATCGCCTCGCCGTGCGCCAGGTATCCCATCGCCTCCACCCGGCTGGCCCCCGTGTAGTGCTCTCCCGAGGGGTCGAACAGGTAGAGGATGCGAGCGGACACGTCGAGGATGACGGCCTTCGGCGGTTGGGTGCCGGTCTTGGTCATGGTCCCGGCCGCCAGCTGGTTCCGCAGGCGGAGGAACGTCTGCTCGTCCCCCTGGTCGACGAACCGGGCCCCGGACGTCTCGCGCAGCGCGTCGACGGCCACCGCGAGGAAGGTCGTCTTCCCGGCGTCGGGGCCGCCCACCAGGGGGACCGGTTCGACCCGCACCTTGCCGATCTTCCCCGGCAACGTCCGGCCGCAGTGGGGGCACAACGCCCGCAGGCGGTGGCGGCCGAGCAGGATCGTCGTGGGCAGCCGGGCTCCGCACCGGCACACGTGCCGGAACGCGCCGTTCCGGTCGGGGCGCAGGGCCCGGTGCTGGGCGCCGCACGACGGGCAGGCGTAGATCGGCCGGGCGATGCGGGCGTAACAGCCCGGGTAGGGGCACGCCTGGAGGATGCGCCGCAGCAGCATGACCGACTGCTCGGCCCCGCGCAGCACCCCGACGAACGCCAGCCACGCCAGCAGGCCCGTGACCGCCGTCACCAGGTAGGCGGCCGTGACCAGCAGCGCGACCACGCTCAGCGGGAGCAGCGCGGCCAGCAGGCCGGCCACCACGGCCAGCCACAGCGGGAAGAGCACGTAGCGGCGCTCGTCCGACATCAGCAGCTTGGTCAGGGCGCGCACGACCCGCCGGACCCGCCCGTCGACGACCGGGACCGCGCCGGCCAGCACCGACCACCAGTCGTGCCAGACCTGGGAGACCAGGTAGTGGCGGTAGGCGGGTTCGGCTCCCTCAGGCGGGCCGCGTACCCCCTGGTCGGGCAGCAGCACGCGGGCGGCCGTCGCGAAGTACGCCGCCAGCGCCCCCAGCACCGCCACCACCACGGTCGCCGCGAAGACGACCGGGAAGACGAACGCGAAGGCCGCCCACATGGCGACGAGCCAGAAGCCCACGAGGACGAGCCACCACATCTACCGTTCTCCGCGCCCGAACAGCCGTCTCCGCTGTCCGGCCAGTTCCCGCAGGCCGGCGGCCAGTTCGGCGTCCTGTTTGAAGCGGGCCTCCATGGAGCCGAAGCGGGTCCAGTTGTTGACCTCGGAGCGGGCCCAGGCGTCCAGGCGGGGTTCGATCACCCCGGCGACGCGCATCCTGATCGCGATCTCCAGGAGGGCCATCTGCTGGTCGCGGTTGCGGCGCGGTTTGAGCCATTCGGGGATCAGCCAGCGGCGGGTCGCGTCGGTGACGGCCTTGGCGACCGTCGAGCGGAAGCGGGGGTCGCGGGTGGCGAGGACCTTGGCGGCCGTGGCCCGGGTCAGTTCGGCGAGTTCGGCGTTGCCCTCGCGGGTGAGGTCGGTGAGGCGGTCGATGGCGGTGGCGGCCTCCACGGGCGTGGGGGCCGCGGGGAGGCGGGCGGCGATCAGGGTCGCCTCGGCGTCGTCGGCGGGGAAGCCGGGCAGCCCGTCGCGGACGCGTTCGGCCAGGGCCAGGGCCTCGCCGCTGGACAGGCCCGCCTTCACGAACGCGCGGCCGGGCAGTTCGCCCAGGGTGGGGCTGGCGTCCATGCGGGGGCCGAGCAGGTCGACCAGGCGGCCGATCTCGCCCGGCGTGGGCTGGGTGGTCCACATCGACGGGAGGGCCTGTTCGCGGAAGCCGTCGTAGGCGCGGTCCATGAGCTCGGCCGTGGTCTCGACGCGGTCGCGGCCGCCGTGCAGGGTCTGCCAGCGCAGCACCGCCACGCCCGTGCGGGGGGCGCGCCGCCAGTCGCGGCCGGCTCCGGCGAGCAGGCCGCACAGGGTGGCGCTCACCTCGCCGGGGGCGGCCTCCAGCCCGGCCACGTAGCCGGCGGTCATCGCCTCGCGCCAGGTCGCGGGCACGCGGGCCAGTTCGGCCGCCGCCTCCTCCTGGTCGCCCGGCACGGCCCGCGCCGCCGCCGACTCCACCTCGGCCGCGTCGACGGGCAGGTCGCAGGCGTCGGCCACCCGCACGATCCCGGCGATCTGGGCGGGGGTGAGGGCCGCCCGCAACGCGGCGGTGGCCTCGGCGCCGAGCGCGGAGGCGTGGCCGGGGGGCGGGAGCCGTACCGGAAGGGGCAGTGCCGGGTCGCGCAGCGCGAGCGACACGCACCGGGCCGCGCCCTCGGCGGCGTGCACGGCCACCGCGGCGGCCAGGTCGTAGGTCAGCAGCCCGGCCCGGGACGCCAGCCGCTGCCACGCCCAGTCGGGCAGGCCGGCCGCCGAGAGCCGGGCGACGGCGGTCTGCTCCTCGGGGGAGACGGTGTGGTCGCCCCGGCAGAGCGCCAGCAGCGCGGCCGCCGTCTCGGGGTCGTCGCCCAGTTCGCCGAGCGCGTCGAGGCCGTCGAGGTCGCCGCGCCGCCAGAACCCGGCGACCGTCCCGGCGAACCGCCCGGTCCGCACCGGCGCGGGCGGTTCGTCGAGCCGGATCACGGTCGCGTCGACGTCGGGCGGGATCCACACGTCGGGGGTGGTCCCGGCGATGACCTGGCCGGAGGAGGCCGGGTCGGCCGTGTACGTCACGAACGACAACCGGATCGCCGACGCCCACGGCAACGAGAACGAGACGACCGCGATCCACCGCACCACCTCGGCCACGTCGGCGCCGACCAGCACCAGCCGCCCGTGCCCCCGGGTGAGGAACAGCCGCACCGCCTCCAGCAGCCCGCCGAGCCGCACGTAGGCGTCCGGGCCGAGCGCGGCCAGCCACGCCACCAGCCCCTCGGGGTCGAGGACCGGACCGGGCGCCGGCTCCAGCACGGGCAGCTCCGGACCGTCGGCGGGCGCGGACGCCCACCAATCGGCCTCCCAGAACTCGATCGGCCGCAGCCCGACCAGCTCGCCCTCGCCGAGCAGCACGGCGTGCGCCAGGAAGTTCCCGTACCGTCCTGAATAGTCCTGCCCCAGGTAGACGCACCGGGCGAGCAGGCCGCCCCCGTAGGCCATGGAGACCGGCAGCGCCGCGATCTCCTCAGGCGTCGGCGCGAGCGGGGCGTCGGGCGGCGGCTGGTAGACCAGGTAGGGCGCGCTGCGCTCCCGCAAGACCGGCGGCACGCCGGGCGTCTCGGCGGTGATCTGGAACCCCGAACGGCCCGAGGGCCCCGATTCGGCCGACGTGTAGTGGAGCTGCCAGGCCATGACCTACCTCCGCACGCCGTCGAGCATCTTGAACCGGTGCAGGAGCCACAACAGCGGATCCTCCACCCGATAGGGGCGGATGCCGCCGGGGCCGACCTCGGCCTCCCCGGGCACCTCGCCGAGCGACGACAACGCGAAGAACGCGAAGTCGGCGTAGTTCTGCCGCAGGTAGCGGTCGAGCCCGCCGGCCTGCCAGCCCTCCAGCAGCGCCCGGACCTGCTCGTGCACGCCCTCGTGGTCGTCGAGGTCGAAGGCCCCCGACGGGACCCGCGACCGGTGCAGCGCCGAGCCGGGCTCCCGCCGCAGGGCGTCGGCCTTGCTGAGCGCCACCGCCACGGGGATCCTCAACGGCCCGTCTCCGGTACGCAGCAGCTCCGTCACCCGGGCGATCACGTTCACCGGGTCGCTGTCGGGGTCGTCCGACGGCTTCTCCAGCGAGGCGGGGTCGACCAGGAACACCACGGCGTCGGAGGCCCGCAGGTAGCGCAGGTGCCGTTCGGTCACCTCGCGGCTGCGCAGGTCCTCGCCCGCCGTGTCGAACAGCACCAGCGTCAGCGCGGCCCGGCGGCTGCGGAACCGGCCCTTCACCGTCCGGGTAAGCAGGTAGACGAGGGGGTCGCGCAGGGTGTCGGTCACCGCCGACTGGGTGGCCCGCAGCAGCCGGTGCTCGCCGAACAGGGGGCGGGCGAAGTCGCGGCGGTAGCGTTCGATCGTGCGGTCGTCGCACGGCACCAGCGACGCGTCGAGCTCCGCGCCGACCCGGTTCATCAGCTCGTGCAGCAGCACCGCGATGTAGGTGCTCTTGCCCGACCCCTTCGCCCCGACCAAGGCGACGATCCGGCCGGGGTTGGCGCAGTATTCGGCGGCCAGCCCGCTGTGGCACTCGGGGCAGACCCGCCGCCCGGTGTCGCGTCCGCAGGTCGGGCAGTCGGCCCGGCGGCCCGGCCGCCGCACCTGGAACACCGGCGGCAACGACGGGGGAGCGCCGCCCCGCAGCCTGCCGAGCAGTTCGTCGGCCACCGGCTCGCACCCCCCGGCGCACCGGAACGCGATCCGGTCCTCGGCCACCTTGGCGAAGCAGTAGGGGCAGGTGATCATGACCCCACCTTGAGCCGTCGCACCGGCGGGCCGACCAGCTCGACGCCGTCGTCCGCGAAGCACTTCAGCCAGTACGGCTTCGCCCGCCGGGGCGCGGCCGTCTCGAACCGGGCCGGGGTGCGCACGCCGGTCCATTCCGCCAGCACGACGCCCTGGTCCTCCGCCAGCGGCTCCACCCGCCCCGGTCGCAGCACCAGCGCCAGCCGGGCCAGCGTGACCGGCCGATCGGCGTCGACCTCGACGACCAGCCGCCGCCGCCAGAACGGGCCGGTCCGGGAGAGGTCGTACCGCACCGGGCTCGCCGCCTCCAGCGACCGCGACAGGCCCGGCCCGCGCAGCCGCACCCCGCCCACCAGCGCCGTCGGCACCACCTCGACCGTGACGGGCTCGTCCTCGGCGACGTCCAGCCGGATCCCGCCCTGCGCCCGGTAGGAGGCCGCGCTGACCAGCGTCGCCGTCCCGTTCACCACCACCTCGACCTCGGGCACGTCGGCCGGCCAGTCGAGCCCGACGTGCACGGCCCGGCCGAGGCGCTCGGCGGTCAGCGAGCGCGGCGGGGTCAGGTTGACGTGCTCGCGAGTGCCGCCGATCGTGGCCAGGTCGCCCGCCACGGTCAGCGCCAGCAGCACCCCCGAGGCGGCCCTGACCAGGTGGCCGTCGGGGGCGGGCAGCACCGCCAGGGCACGGCCGGTGGCGCGGGCCTCGGCGAGCGAGACCGTCGTGCCGTAGGGCCACGGGGGAGCTGACTCCAGCAGCCGGAACTCCACGTGACCGGCGGGCGGCGGCGCGCAGCGCAGCAGCACCTGCCCGTCGGGCGCGGGTTCGACGGTGAACTCGGCGACCGGCACGGGCCGGGCGTGCGGGGTGGCGCGGGCGCGCACCCCGGGCGTCGTGACCCCACCGGAATAGACCGCTTTGACCAGGTAGACGTAGCCGGTGCCGTTGCGCACCCGCCGGTCGGCGAAGCCGTCGCCGTCGATCTCGATCGGCGTGCCGTCGCGGGTCACCACGACCCCGGCCGCGGCGGCGGGCCGCGTCCAGCCGCCGGTGACCAGGCCGTCGCCCGCCCGCACCCGCACGTCGGCGACCTCGGGCCGCACGGTCACGGCCGGTGCGGTGACGGCGCGGGCGGCGGCCGTGCCCCGGTGGGCCACCACGCCGTAGACGACCGGCTCGTCGATCGGCGGGGCGGGGTCGGTCACGCGGAAGGGCTCGCCGCCGTCGATGGGCAGGCCGTTTCTCAAGATTTCGTACGATATTTCGCCCGCCTTCGACCCCGACGGCCGCCACGTGACGACCACCGAGGCGTCGTCGGCCGTGGCCGTCACCTCCTGGGCGGGCAGCGGGGCCAGCCGCCGCTGCAGGTCGGCCGCGCCGGGGAGGTCGGGCACCCGGCGCAGCGCGTCGGCCAGCGCGAGCCACGCCTCGTCGGAGTCGGCGGCGGCCAGCGCCCTGTCTCGCAACGCCTCGGCGGCGGCCAGCCGGGCCCGGATCTCGGCGGCCAGCTCTGCGGCGGGCCCGTCGAGGTCGGTCAGGGTGGCGGCCAGGTCGGCGGCGGCGTGGATCTCCCCGGCGTCGGCCAGCTCCCGCAGCCGCGCCGCCGGTCCGCCCGCGATCCCGGTCTCCTGCCTGACCGCGAACACCAGCCGACGTGCCTCGCCCGATTCGAGCCCCAGGTCGTCGACGGCGTAGCGGAGCAGGGTGTCGTCGTAGGGGTGCTCGCGCACCCGTTCGCGCAACCGGGTCACCAGGTCGTGGCGGATCAGCGCCGCCGGGTCGGACTTCAGCGCGGTCAGCAGGGTGTCGGCCGCGGTCGTCCACGGTCCCCGGGTGCGGCGCCGCCAGTCGGCCTCGACCGCGGCGAGCGGCAGGCTGACCGGCCGCAGCACCCGGTAGGGCCCGGCGTCGCCGAGCACGAAGGCGGCCAGGTGGCGCACGCCCAGCGTGTCGAGCGCGTCGCGGACCCGGTCGTAGGCGGCGTAGGGCGAGCCGGTCGCCAGCGCCTCGGGCTCCTCGACGGCGACGCCCAGCTCGTGGGCCAGCGGGCGCAGGTCGCAGCCGGTGGAGCGGGCGATGCCCTCGGCCACCTCGGGGGTGACCATCCGCAACCTCCCGGCCGCGTCGTCGAGCCGCCGGCGGGCCTCCTCGCGCCGGGCCCGGTCGCGCTCCCCGGCCTCCGCGAGCGCGCCGCGCAGCGGTCCCAGGTCGCCGCCGGCCGCCGCGTCGAAGACGGGGGCCAGCCGCGCGTGGTCGGCTTCGAGCCGGTCGACGAGCCGCCGGAACTTCAGCTGGCCGCGCTGCCGCCGCCAGCACTGCCGCACGGCTTTGACGGTGGCGCCGACGTCGGCCAGGTCGGCGCCCAGGGCGTACCGGACCAGGAGGTCGTCGGGCGGAGCGCCCGCCGCGCGGGCCGGATCGAGCACCTCCCGCACGTAGCGGGCCTCGTCGAAGGGCATCGCGGGGTCAGCTGACCGTCAGGTGCGACAGGCTCGCCCGCGACTCGGCGACGTCCTCCTCCGTCATTCCGCCGATCTGCACGTTCAGGCTGAGCTCCTGGCCGGTCTCGTGCTCCCGGGCGGTGACGTGCAGCAGCCCCGAGGTGTCGAGGGTGAACGTCACCTCGATCGGGAACCCGGCCGGTTTCCCCGGCGGGATCGCCAGGTCGCCCTCGGCGATCCGGTTGTTGTCCTCGACCGCCTCCGACGCCTCGGCCCCGGCCTGCTCCATCACCTCGATGGCGACCCGGGTCTGGTAGTCGTCGAGGGTCGCGAAGCCCTCGGTCACGTCGGCGGGCAGCGGGTCGTTGGCCTGGACGAGATGGGCGACGTACTCGCGGCGGGTGTTCACCGAGACGGCCTTGATGCCGAAGGCCCGCGAGGCGACGGTCTTGATCGTGCGCCCGGCGATGCGCTGCTGCTCGCCCGAGCTGAGGCCCGCGCGGGCGGCCATCTCCTCGGCCTGTTCGCGGGCTCCGCCCGCCAGCAGTCTCCGGTACGTCTCCTCGAAGGCGTAGAGCGCCGCGCCCTTGGCCACCGCGAGGTCGGGGTCCTGCAGCCGGGGCTGCACACCGAGCTCCTTGGCCAGCGTCTCGGCCACGGCCGGCATCTTCGCCGAGCCGCCCACCAGCACCAGGTGGTCGAACGAGTCGACCCCCTTCGACCGGGCGGTCGCCAACGTCCGGCGGGTGATCTCGACGGTGCGGTCGAGCAGGTCGCGGGTGAGGCGTTCGAAGTCCTCGCGCGACACCTCGGCCTTGGCGACCCGGCCGTCGTGCATGACCCGGACGGTGTGCTTCGTGCGCGAGGTGAGCGACTTCTTCAGCTCCTCGGCGTCGCGGCGTAACTGCTGCTCGGTCTGCTTGTCGTCGAGCGGGTCGGTCACGTCGGGGTGCTCCAGCCGGAACCGCTCGGCCAGCAGCTCGACCAGGCGGTCGTCCCAGTCGGCGCCGCCGAGCTCGTGGTCGCCGTCGGTGCAGACCACCTCGATGTCGCCGTCGCGCAGGGTGATGACCGTGGTGTCGAAGGTGCCGCCGCCCAGGTCGTACACGAGGATCCGGCAGTCTTCGCCCGGGTTGAGCACGCCGTAGGTGATCGCGGCGGCGATCGGCTCGGAGATGATGTCGATCACGTTGAGCCCGGCGATCTGGCCCGCCTTGCGGGTCGCGTCGCGCTCGGCCGCGCCGAAATAGGCCGGGACGGTGATCACGACGTCCTCGACGCGGGAACCGGTGGCCATCTCGGCGTCGGCCGCCAGCTTGCGCAGCACGAACGCCGAGATCTCCTCGGGCGTGTACGGCCGCCCGTGCATGGTCCGGGTGACGTCGAGCCCCATGTCGCGCTTGATGCGGCTGACCACCAGGTCGGGTTCGAGGACCGCGCTGTCCTTGGCGGTCTGGCCGACCACGACGTTCTCGGGCGTCTCGAAGAAGACCACCGAGGGGGTCGTGTCGGCGTCCTCGGCGTTGCGGTGGACCGTCGGCCGGCTCACGTCGTCGACGCTCGCGATGCAGGAATAGGTGGTGCCCAGGTCGATGCCGTGCACGGCCATCAGTCGATCTCCTCTTTTCCTATGACGACCCCCGCCTTGCGCAGCACCCGTTCCCCGGAGCGGAACCCCTCGCTGACCACGCCCACGACCGTGTTCGGCGGCCCTTCGGCGGTGCCGGCCGGGCGGTGGAGCGCGGGGTCGTAGACGTCGCCCTCGGCCACCTCGATCCGGTCGGCGCCGGTCCGGGCCAGCACCTCGGCGACCTCTTCGGCGATGGCCGCCAGCAGGGCGCGCGAATGGCCCGGCTCCAGCCGGGCGGCCTCGCGGGTGACCGTGTCGTGCAGCCGGTAGAGGCCGTTGCGCACCGGGGCGAGCGCCTCCTGGAGCAGGCCGTGACGCAGTTCCTGGTTCTCGGCGTGCAGCCGGTCGATGATCTGCTCGCGGTGGGCCGCGCGTTCGTGCTCCCGTCCGACCTCCTCCGTGAGCCGCGCCAGGGTCGCCGCGAGGTCGGAGGTCAGATCGTGCTCAGGAAGCATAGGAATCCCGTCAAGTGATCCGGAAAGCCTGGCGCCAGCCACAGTTTCAGGAAATTTCCCGCCGCGCGCAACAGAAATGGCTATTGCCGTATATCGGTGAGGCGCTCGACCAGAACCCGCACACACCGGGGATCGAACGCGAGGGTGTAGTGGTTGCAGTCGGGCACCACCTCGTCGGCGAGCGCCGGCAGTTCGGCCCGCCAGGCCGCCGCGAGGGCGTCGGGCAGCAGGCCGACGTCCTGGTTCAGCAGCCCGCGCGGGGCTCTGATCAGCGACAACGGGTGGCCGATGGCATGGAGGGCCGCGCCGATGGCGGCCGTCTCCGACAGCAGCCAGCGGCCGTCGGCGCGCACCGCCTCCTCGACCGCGCGCGACCTGACCCCGCCCTCGACGGGAAGCGCGTCGTAACGGACATAGCGGTCGATCGCCGGGGACCAGTCCTGCAAGGCAGGGTGTTGTTGAAAAAAGGCGACATAAGAATCTTCATCGGGAAATATCTGGCTAAGTCGGGAGAGGGCGGGGCCGAGCGTCGCCTCCAGCGTCTCGTCCACGTCCCGGCCGGGCGGCAGGGGGAGCGGCAGCCCGCCGTCGACCAGCACCGTCTTCGCGTAGGTCCGCCGGGCGGCGTGCAGCGCCGCCACGTAGGCGCCCATCGAGTGGCCGGTCAGCACCGTCGTCTCGTCGGCGCCCAGGTGGGCGGCGACGCGCTCGACGTCGTCGGCGTGCGCCTGGAGCCCGAACGGCCCCGGCACGTCGCGGCTGTGACCCCGGCCGCGCAGGTCCATCGCGGCCAGCGTCCAGCCCTCGGGAAGGGCCTCGCCGACGGCCGCCCAGGCCATCAGGGAGGCGGTGATGCCGTGCACGGCGATGATCAGGCGGGGCCCCTCGCCGAACCGGGCCAGGCGCAGTTCCCCGCCGGGCACAGGGACGTTCTCTACGTACATCCCGCCATCCTGTCCCACGAACACGCGTGTTTATGCTTCTGGGGTGAGTGCGCGCGTGACCGTGATCGAGCACGAGGCCGAAGCCGGTTTGGGGTACTTCGCCGGGTGGCTCGGTGACGTGGTGGTGTACCGGCCCTACCTGGGCGAGGCCCTGCCGGAGGAGCCCGGCGACGGCCTGCTCGTCCTCGGCGGCGCGGCGTCGGCCTGGGACGACGCCAACTATCCGTGGTTGCCTGCCACGCGGGCGCTGCTGCGCACCGCCGTCGAGCGGGAGGTGCCGACCCTGGGCATCTGCCTCGGGGCCCAGCTCATGACGCTCGCCTGCGGTGGTCAGGTGGTCCGCGGCGACAACGGGCTCGAAGTCGGGCTCGGCCAGATCGTGCCGATGGCGGACGATCCGCTCTTCCGGCACCTGACCGGCCCGGTCCCGGCGATCCAATACCACCAGGACGCGATGACGGTCCTTCCGGACGACGCGGTCCTGATCGCCACCGGGACGCGGTATCCCCACCAGGCGTTCCGTATCGGGCCCAACGCCTGGGGGGTGCAATTCCACCCCGAGGCGACTCCGGCCATTTTCGAGCAATGGACGACGGAATTGACAACACGCCAGGCCGCAGAGTTGAACGAGCAGGTCAGCGCGGCCGAAGCTGGTCTGGTGGCCTCGTGGAGGCCGCTGGCCGAGGCGTTCGCGGCGGTCGTCGCGGAAAACGCGCGTAGTGGCTCGATTACGGTCCGAAACCACTAACGACGACGCACAAGCCGTGGGGTTACCGTGTGCGAAAGTTTGCGACACGGCCATGAAACCGAGAAACGCGGGGTAACGAGTCAAGTGGTCGTGTCGCGAGGATTCCTCCTGGAAAAGGAAGACCATTGCGCATTGACGTCGCGGACATCGAGGCGGAGGAAGGACCGGTGAACGCCGCGTTCCGGATGCAGACCACCGCCGGGCGCCTGGCCCGCCTCGGATTCGCCGATGGCGCCAGGGCCGAACGGCTGCTGGACGCGCTCGGGCCCGAGGCCGTCGCCGACTTCGACCTCCTCGACGATCTGGTCTCCGCCGCCGACCCCGACCTCGCCCTGACCTCGCTGAGCCGGCTGGTCGAACGCGACCCGAGCGTGCTGGGCGCGCTGCGCGCCGACCCCGGCCTGCGCCGCCGCCTCCTGCGGGTGCTCGGCCTCAGCGCCGCCCTCGGCGACCACGTGGTCCGCCACCCCGAACACGTCACCGGCCCCGACCCCGAAGAGCCGCTCAGCCACCGCGAGGAGCTGCTGTTCGCCGTCGGCGCCGACCCGGCGGAGCCCGAGCCGGTCGCCGCCGGCGAGCACGCCCTCGACGCCCTGCGCGCCTCCTACCGGGGCCGCCTGCTCCACCTGGCCGGGCTCGACGTCACCGGCGTGCTGACCCTGGCCGAGATCGCCGCCGAGTTGTCCGACCTGGCCGCCGCCGCGCTCGACGCCGCTCTGGCGATCGCCCGCGCCGAGACCCCCGGCTGGGAGCAGGCCCGGCTGGCCGTCATCGGCATGGGCAAGTGCGGCGCCCGCGAGCTCAACTACATCTCCGACGTCGACGTCGTCTTCGTGGCCGAGCCGAAGGAGGGCGTCGACGAGGCGCTCGCCCTGAAGGCGGCCACCAAGCTGGCCCAGGCCATGATGCGGGCCTGCACGACCAGCACCCCCGAGGGCTCGTTGTGGGAGGTCGACGCCGGGCTGCGCCCCGAGGGCAAGATGGGCCCGCTGGTCCGCACCCTCGACAGCCACCTGACCTACTACCGCCGCTGGGCCAAGACCTGGGAGTTCCAGGCCCTGCTCAAGGCCCGGCCGGTCGCCGGCGACATGGAACTCGGCGCCGAGTACGTCGAGCTCGTCAACGACCTGGTGTGGGAGGCCGCCGCCCGCGAGAACTTCGTCGAGGACGTGCAGGCCATGCGGCGCCGGGTCGAGGCCCACGTACGGGTCTCGGAGGCCGAGCGGCAGATCAAGCTCGGGCCGGGCGGGCTGCGCGACATCGAGTTCGCGGTGCAGCTGCTCCAGCTCGTGCACGGCCGGACCGACCCGCTGCTGCGCCGCAAGGCCACCCTGCCCGCCCTGGCGGCCCTGTCGCGCGGCGGCTACGTCGGCCGCGACGACGCCAAGGCGCTGGCCGAGGCCTACTCGTTCCTGCGCCACGTCGAGCACCTGCTCCAGCTCCACCGGCTGCGGCGCACCCACGTCGTCCCCTCCGACAGCGCCGACCTGCGCCGGATCGGGCGCGGCCTGGGCATGGTGACCGACCCGGTCGGCGAGTTCACCACGACCTGGAAGCGCCACGCGCTCGAAGTGCGGCGGCTGCACGAGAAGCTCTTCTACCGGCCGCTGCTCCAGGCCGCCGCGCGGCTGCCCTCCGAGGAGGCGCGCCTGTCGACCTCGGCCGCCCACGTGCGGCTGGAGGCGCTCGGTTACGCCGACCCGTCCGGGGCGATGCGCCACATCAGCGCGCTGACCAGCGGCGTCTCCCGGCGCGCGGCGATCCAGCGCACGCTGCTGCCGGTCATGCTCGGCTGGTTCGCCGACGCCCCCGACCCCGACGCCGGCCTGCTCGGCTTCCGCCAGATCAGCGACAAGCTCGGCACCACCCCGTGGTACCTGCGGCTGCTCCGCGACGAGACGGCCGTGGCCGAACGCCTGGCCCGCCTGCTGGGCACCTCCCGCTACGTCACGACGCTGCTCCAGCACTCGCCCGACGCGGTGGCCATGCTCGGCTCGCCCGCCGACCTGGCCGTCCGTCCCGTCGAGGCGCTGCACGCCGAGGCCAACGCGGCCGTGGCCCGCTACGGCCAGGACGCCGAGTCGTCGGTGGCGGCGGTCCGGGCGCTGCGGCGGCGGGAGCTGTTCCGGGTGGCCTGCGCCGACCTGGGCGGCCACCTCGACATCGAGGGCGTCGGCCAGGCGTTGTCGGAGCTCAACGACGCGACCATCGAGGGCGCGCTCAACGCGGCCGTCAGGAAGGTGACCGAGGAACGCCGGGGCGAGCTCCCGACCCGCATCGCGGTCATCGCGATGGGGCGGCTGGGGGGCTTCGAGTGCTCGTACAGCAGCGACGCCGACGTCATGTTCGTGCACGCCCCGCTCCCGGGCGTGGAGGAGAAGGACGCCACCGACGCGGCCCACGCGGTCGCCGAGGAGCTGCGCCGCCTGCTGATCCTCCCGACGCCCGAACCGCCGCTGGCCGTCGACGCGGGCCTGCGCCCCGAAGGCCGCCAGGGCCCGCTGGTCCGAACCATCTCCTCCTACCGCGCCTACTACGAACGCTGGTCGTCGCCGTGGGAGGCCCAGGCCCTCCTGCGGGCCCGCTTCTGCGCGGGCGACTTCGACCTCGGCACCGAGTTCACGGCCCTGATCGACCCGCTGCGCTACCGCGAGGAGGGCCTGGCCCCCGACGCGCTGCTGCAGATCCGCAAGCTCAAGGCCCGGATGGAGGCCGAACGGCTGCCGCGCGGCGCCGACCCGACCCTCCACACGAAACTGGGCCGCGGCGGCCTGTCCGACGTCGAATGGGTGGCCCAGCTCCTCCAGCTGCGCCACGCCGGGGCGGTGCCCGCGCTGCGCACCACCCGCACCCTCGACACCCTGCGCTCGGCGGTCGGCGAGGGACTGCTGGACGCCTCCGACGAGCAGACGCTCGCCGACGCCTGGCGCTTCGCCTCCCGCGTCCGCGACGCGATCATGCTGGTCAAGGGCCGCTCGGCCGACTCGATCCCGGGCGTCGTGCGCGAACGCGCCCTGGTGTCGCGGGCCCTGGGCTACCCGCACGACGGCTCGGAGGATTTCATCGACGACTACCGGCGCACCACCCGCCGGGCCAGGGCCGTGGTCGAACGGGTCTTCTACGAAGACTGATCACCGGAACCGGTCGAACGGATAGCGCATACGCAGCACGACCAGCAGCGCGACGACCACCAGCACCACCAGCACCCCGGCGGCGCCCCACCAGAAGGGCGCCCCGGCCTGAACCGCGGCCGAGCCGGACGCGCACACCAGCGGCGTGCCGTCACCGGCCCGCGTGACGCACGCCGTGACCGTCAGCGGCCGCGCGCCCGGCTCCCGCGCCACGTCGACGGTGACCGTGAACCGGGCGTCCGCCTTGGCGGGGATCCGGCTCGTCCAGTGCAGCCCGTCGGAGACGAGCACCAGCCCCGGCGCCAGCGTGTGGCTGACGTCGAGCGCGGGAGTGGCGTCGGCCCCGAGGTTGCGCACGGTCGTGGTGTACGTGAGCCGATCGCCGGGCCGGACCGTTGCGCGGCCGGCCTCGACGGCGATGGAGAGTTCGTCCGAGTACGTCATTGATTCCCCCGAATCGCCGCCCCGAGTTCGTCCGGATGAACGGCGACCAAGGATAGGACCGGAGGGCTTCGGCGGGGGATCGTTTGTTTCAGCATGGACGGCGGCGTCACTGCACGAAGGGTGATCACCCGGTTGCGGTGGGACCGGCAGGGGTGTATCACGGTCCAGTGGTGTCGTACTACGTAGATCTGGCCATCGGCCTGATACTGGCGTTCCTGCTCTTATCCCTGCTGGTCAGCGGGTTGAACGAGGGCGTCGTCCGATTACTCGGCATCCGGAGCAAGTTCCTCTGGGCCTACCTGCGCGACACCCTCGACGGTGGCGAGCAGATCCAGAAGGTGAACGGGTTCGTCCGCTGGCTCGACCGCCGCCTGCGCGGGGTCACCATGCTGGGCCGCCGCTTCCGGAGCACCCTCGCCGACCTCCTCCCGCCCGTCCGCAGCGCGACCAGGTCCCGCCTGCCGGCCACCGTCCTGGGCGTCTTCGTCAAGCTCCCCTTCGGCAAGGACCCCCGCCCGAAGTTCAGCCCCAGCCCCGCCCCCGTCGACATCGCCCCCGCGACCCCCGAACAGGCCGCCGCCCACCACCAGGGCGAACCCTTCACCGACCTGCTCCACGAGCGGCTCCAGGAGATCGACGAGGCCCGCCAGGGCAAGACCTCGATCGCCGAGATCCCCCCGTCGCGCTTCAGCGTCGCCCTCCTGGAGATCGCCAGCGAACGCGGCGGCGTCGACGCCCTGCTGGCCGAACTGAAGCGCCTCGACTCCCCGCTCTACCGCCCCCTGGCCGGCCTGTGGGCCAAGGCCGGCGTCGACCTGGAGACCTTCCGCAAGGGCGTCGAAGAGTGGTTCGACGGCGAGATGGAACGCCTGACCGTCCTCTACCGCCGCTACGTGCGGGTGGCCGTCGGCATGTTGTCGCTGCTGGTGACCCTGCTGTTCAGCATGGACAGCCTCGAATACGGCAAAACCCTGCTGAACGACAGCGCCTACCGCTCGGCCATCGCCGCCTTCGCCGAACAGGGCGAAGAGGCCCTCGGCCCGATCAAGGACCAGTGCGCCCCCGGAGCCGACACCTACGAGTGCGTGACCGAGGTGCTCAGCACCCCGGCCTTCGTCAAGATCTTCACCCACGCCCCGGTCAGCGTCGAGATCCCCGGCACCGGCACCCCGGTGTGGAACTGGGGCGGCGGCGACTGGTGGGACCGGCTGAGAAGCCCGAGCCACTGGCCGGGCTTCCTGCTGACATTGGTGGCGCTGTTGTTCGGCTCGTCGTTCTGGTGGGACATGCTCCGCCGCATCACCGGCCTGAAGTCGAAGGTCCCGAACACCTCCCAGGGCTAGTCGAGCAACGTCCGTTCCAGGACCGAGATCACCCAGTCGGCCCACCTCTCCACGCCCCACCCCCGGTCGACCATCAGCGCCTGGATCGCCGGGGTGCTGAACAGCGCCCAGATCACGTCGGCCGCCTCCGCCACCGGCACGCGCAGGCCCGGTTCCAGTGACTCGGCGATCTTCGTCATGTCGGTCAGGCGGCGCTGTTCATACGTCTGGTACGCCGCCGCGATCTCCGTGTCGCCCCCTGCCGCCACGTGGAACGCGTGCATCAGCGGCAGGGCCTGCGGCATGCCCTCGACCACCACGTCGCGGAAGCGGCGCAGGGCCTGCCGGGCGTCGGGTGAGGCCATGACCTCGCGCAGCGGGGCGCGTTCGATCACCGGGACGGGGGCGTCGTCGCCCGCGAGGGTGCGGTCGACGGCCGCCAGCAGCAGGGAGGCCTTGCCACCCTGGCCGTACACCGTCTCCACCGACACTCCGGCGCGGGCCGCGACGTCTTTCATCGTCGTGGCGGCGTAGCCCTTCTCGATGAAACACGCCTTGGCGGCCTCGATCACGGCGGCGTGGGTGCGCCGGGCCTGTTCTTCGCGCAGGGGCGAGCGGTAGCGCCTTGACGGGTCGGGTTTTTTGGCTACAGTCATCATGTATCCAATCAAGTTCGACTGGTTCGAATACTGTAGCAAAGGAGACGTGATGGCGGCCACGACCACCGAACCGCCCCAGGTCCTGCGTCCGGAGGGAAGCGTGTCGCGGGTCATCGCGGCCGATCCGGCGCACCTCTACGAATGGGTGGCCGACGTCACCCGTACACCCGAATGGAGCCCCGAGACCCGGCGGTGCGACTGGCTCGGCGACGAGCGCGGCGTGGGGGCGCGGTTCGAGGGCCTCAACGTGTACGGCTTATGGCGCTGGACCCGCGAGTGCGAGGTGGTCGCCGCCGACCCCGGCCGCGTGTTCGCCTTCCGCACCGTCCCGACCGGGAAGATCACCGACTCGACGATCTGGAGTTACCGCTTCGAGCCGGTCGACGGCGGCACCCGCGTCACCCACGGCTACGAGATGGTCCGGCGGCTGACACGCGGCCAGCAGCGCGCGGCGGCCCTGATGCTGCCTCGCCACCGCGACCGCCGGCCCGACATGGCCCGCTCGCTCGACCGCATGGCCGACCTGGCCGAAGGCCGCGCGAACGCCCGCCAGCCCTACCTGGGCCAGGCCTACACGGCCGAGGGGCCGATCCCGCTCGGCACCATGTACGTGATGCACCACGCCTTCCGGCGAGACCTGCGCGACCTGTCCCGTGCGGTGCCCGCCACCCCCCTCACCGACCACGAGTCCTGGGCCGCCCTGCACCGCCGCTGGACGGCCTTCGCCACCACCCTGCACCACCACCACACCATCGAGGACACCGCCATCTGGCCCCGCGTCCGGGCCCGCGCCGATGTGGCCGCGACCATGGCCGCGATGGAGGCCGAGCACGACCTGATCGACCCGCTGCTCGACAAGTGCGCCGAGGGCTTCCACGGCATGACCCTCATCCCCGACTCCCGCACCCGCGACAACCTGGCCGGCGACGTCGCCCGCTTCCGCGACCTGCTCGAAGAGCACCTCGCCCACGAGGAGACCGAGGCGCTGCCGCTCCTCCAGCGGCACCTGCCGCTCGCGGCCTGGCAGGACAGCGAGAAGGCCGCCCAGGCCGAGTTCAGGTTCGCCGACCTCGCCTTCACCCTGCCCTGGACGGCTCTGGAGGTCCCCCCGGCCGTGTTCCGCCAGGCCCTCGGCGACGGCGGGCCGATCCTCCGGCTGCTCCTGGCGCTGACCCGCGGCCGCTTCATGCGCGAGCACCGCGTCGCCTTCAGGTGGGCGTCGTGACGCGCCTGCTCGCCGCCGCCGCGATCACCCTCGGCGTGTTCGCCGCCCCGGCCGCCGCGGCCCCCTCGGGCTGCACCGGCCGCTACGAACACACGACCTACGTCGTCGCCTGCACGACGGGCGACGGCACGTACCGGGCCTGGATCACCTGCATGTCGGTCGGCGGCCCCGGCGGCATGGTCTGGCGCTCCACCGTCTACGGCCCCTGGACCGCCCCCGGCCCCGGCACGAGCTCGGCGGCGTCGTGCGGGGGCACGCCGCTCGGGGCCGGCACTCAGTTCGCCTGAGCGAGCACGTCGGCGTAGACGCCGACGAGGAGCTCGCGGAACGACCGGTAACGCACGGCTCCCGGGTACCAGGTGGCGAGGTCCCACGCCTCCCACTCGCCGTCGGGGGTGACGATCTCGGGGTTGAGCAGGATGACCTGCCCGTCGTCCCAATCGGAGACGTACAGCGTGGCGGGCAGGTAGCCGGGCCGGAAGTGCAGCGTGCAGTCCTGCTCCGGCCCGTAGGTGAAGTAGTCGTCGTCGGAGACGGGCGGCTCGTCCTCGCCCCAGCCCTCGGCGAGGCGGTGGTCGACGTCCCGCGTCCACCCGACCTCGGCGATCCGCCGCAGCGGCGGGCAGAGCGCGGTCTCCGGATCCCAGCCGTCGGCGGCCGTCAGGAACTCCCGGTAGCTCGGCGGCAGCCGCATCCCCAGCCGCTCCTCATGCGCCCGCACCACGTCTTCGCCCAAGCCGGGCCGGACGGAAGCGGCCGCGAGGAGATCGTCCCACATGGTCATGTGAGGGACCCTAGTGATCGTGACCGACATCTCCTGGGACCAGCTGGCGGGACTGGTGGACTGGCTCGACCGGTCGAGCCCCGACGGCCCGGAACGCCCGCTCCTGCGCGTAATGAAGATCACCGAAGAGGCGGGCGAAGCCGCCGAGGCGGTGATCGGCCTGCTGGGCCACAACCCCCGCAAAGGCCGCATCCACACCCGCCAGGACGTCGTCGACGAACTCTGCGACGTCGCCGTCACCGCGCTCATCGCCCTCGCCTCCTTCAGCGACGACCCCAGGCGCGACTACCAGGCCCACGTGGCCAAGGTCGCCGACCGGGCGGGGGTGACGGTCCGCCGGCGCCCGCCGAGGTTCCCCGTGTCGATCAAGGGCGTCGTCGTCCGCGACGACCGCGTCCTGCTGCTCCGCAACGAGCGGGACGAATGGGAACTCCCCGGCGGCCGGCTCGAACTGGGCGAGGATCCGATCGACTGCCTGGCCCGGGAGATCGGGGAGGAGACCGGCTGGGAGGCCGAGGTCGGCCCGATCCTCGACTCGTGGCAGTACCACGTCTTCCCGGGGGCCGACGTTCTGATCGTCACCTACGGCGTCACGGTGGCGACCGGAGGGGCGCCGGTCCTGAGCCACGAGCACCGGGAGATCGGCCTGTTCACCGAAGCGGAGGTCGGCGGCCTTCGCATGCCGGAGAACTACAAACGCTCGATCGCCACGTGGTTCGCGGTGAAAGACGAAAGGCCGCCGGGAGCACCGGCGGCCTTCGTGAACAGCGACGATCAGACGTCGTAATAGAGCCCCTAACGTTTTCGACGCTTCATGGCCTCGGACCGAACTGAATGGTCGTCAGTCGCTCGACCACAGCCAAGATCCGCTGGGCGCCACTCCTTCGATGTTGCGAGCCGTCCTTCGGCTAACGGACTGTCTGTTTCCTGAGCGCGGTAAGCCGCGCGAGCCTGGAGGTCTTCTCATCCGGGCCGTCGTAGTCCCATGGCTTGTCCTCGGGCGATCCGTCGGAGGTGCGGCGAAGACCCAACGCTTCCAAAGCCTTGTCGAGCCCACCATCTTTGACCGTGACGCGGTCATAAGCGCTGAGCGCTACATAGTTCAGAAGTTCCCGCTCAGGCCATCGGTCGACGGCCCAATTCGATCGCGGTTGAACGGCAACGAGGCCCACTTCGGGAATCTCGGCGAGGTAGGCAGGATCGGTGGCCGCGCACCCGAATGCATCGCCGCCCAGGCCCACCAACCAGGACTGGAAGTACCAGAAGCCGTCGTCGGAGCACCAGCCCTGCATGATTTCTACGCCGCCCCCACTCAGCCGACTGGCGGCCGGACCCAATGGTGCACGTTCGCGTCAGCGGGAGCGGGCGGTGAACACCGCCGCCCTGGTCTTCGATAAGAGCGGCGAACGTTTGCGGCTCATCTACCGTCTGTACGTATGCCGGGGCCACAAGGGCGAGCCAAGACCTTCGGCTGGATTACAGCGTCCTGATTCTCACCGCCCATCTCCAGTTGGGCGGCCCGATCATGTGGTCTGGGACGACCTCAGCCAGCACTTAGCGCCCGGCATCAACACATTCGCCGCCGAGCACGTCGACTGGCTCACTGTTGTCCAGTACCCACCTATGATCCCGACCTCGATCCTATCGACGGTATCTGGTCCCTACTTCGACGCGGGGGATCTTGGCCAACCTCGCCGCTGCTGACATGTCCCATTCTGAAGAAGATCTAGTACCGGCCGCACCTGTTCGACGGATGTCTCATCGATACCGGCCTGACACTCGCAACCGAAGTTGACATAACGAATTAAGATCAGGAAAAGCTGTCAACATAACGACGAAACTCGAATTGGGCAATAGGCTGTCCCGAAGAGTGGGCAAGATCAATACGGTACGCAGGCCGGGGAGTCGGAGATGGCGACATCGAGCATTGCCGACCATAGCCATACATGTGGGACGGTGTATGTACAAATCGGGTGTGCGCCATGACGCGCGTCTGGAGGCGGCCACCTTGGGCTAAACCAGAGGACAAGCCGCCAACTGCTGACGGCTTTGCGGCGGAGGCGCCGAATCGGGCAACGGTGCAGTGGGTTGACGGGGCGGTGGTGTACGGGTCGTTGACCATGATTAGCGAAGTTCAGGGTGACGTCAGCATTTCTGACGGCCAGCGGCCGCTGTATTATCTGAGCACACCAACGCCGAGCAAATCCATTGCGGTTCAAGAAGCGCGACTGCAACCCAGCAAATTATTGCATCCGCGGTATGAGGTGGTCGACTTCGTCGGCCGCACGACGGAACTTCTCCGATTGGAAGACTGGCGGGACTCGGCGAGGGCGGCGGCGGTGATGCTCATGCATGGACCGAGCGGTCAGGGGAAATCCCGGCTTGCAGCGCATTTTACGCGAGCCAGTGAGCGGGCGGGTTGGCAGGTGCTCCACGCTCGGCATGGGGACGAGGTGATAGCGCCGCCGTTCGAAGGCAGGCTAACCCCACAACCACATTCCGCGCCGGATCGGGATGGGCTGCTTGTCGTGGCCGACTACGCGGAACGTTGGCCAACCAGGGATCTGGTAAGGATGGTGCTCGACAGCGCCCGACAGAGGCGGCGGACCCGCGTTCTGCTTCTGTCCCGCCCAGCCGGAGTCTGGTGGCGGACCGTCGCCTACAACATCAGCGCTTCCGATGTCTCTTCTGAAGACCTCATGCTGTCCCCGTTGCTCAATCAATCCATTGATCGCCGCGAGGTATTTGCCTTGGCCCGCGATCGTTTCGCCGAAGCCCTCGACGTGCCGAATACGAGGCAGATTTCGGCCCCGTCAACTCTGGACCTTCCGGAGTTCGACCATGTACTCGCGGTGCACATGGCAGCTCTGGCTGCGGTGGACGCCTGGCAACGCGGCGAACATGCGCCCGACGACCCTGGCAGAATCTCGGCCTACCTACTCGACCGGGAAATGGCGTACTGGCATGCGCTGCATTCTAACGGTGCCGACTCGCTGCACTCCGAGCCTCGAACCATGAGGCGTGTGGTGTTCGTCGCCGCACTCACTCGCGCGCTGCCCCATGACCAAGGCATCAGAGCCATCGATGTCACCGCCATAGCCAGCACTCCAGAAGGAGCCAATCGTGTCCTAACTGATCACAGCACATGTTATCCACCCTCCGACCCGTCCATGGTGTTGGAACCGCTCCATCCGAATCGACTGAGTGAAGATTTCCTTGGCTTGACAATCCCCGGGCATTCCCATGGAGCAGTACACGCCCCCGATTCTTGGGCGATTGAAGCGATAGGCGGTCTGCTGACCAGCCGGCCTCCTGCGCCGATCTGGACCCGGTCGGCCATGACCGTCCTGATCGAGACTGCCGCACGCTGGCCCCACGTCGCATCCAAGTGCCTAGCACCTCTCTTGGGCACACACCCAGAATTGGCGGCGCACATTGTCGGATCCGCCGCTGCGCGCCTCGCCGAACTGACTGATATCGATCATGACGTGCTCAGCGGCGTCGCCTCTCACCTCCGCAAGAAGCGAAAAGCCGACTTAGACTCTGAAATCGCGATCGACGCCCTCGGTGACCGACTCCGGGGCGATGGCGGCCAGACAACTGCGCCTGCTCCTTCCAAGGCGCAACAGCGAACGAGCCGGCGACTGAAACGTCTGTCGAGAAGCGGCTTCCGCATGATGAACAGCTGGCGCATTCCAGGCACTGACGATCGCGTCGATCATCTGGTGATCGGACCGACAGGGGTGTTCCTCGTCCTGTCCATGAGCTGGGATCGACGTCTCGCCGTGCGAACCCAGTCACGAAGCGGCTTGACTCACGGCCCATTCAGTCAGAGACCCCAGCTTGACGAGGCGAGGCGGCTCGCGCGCGAGACTGGCCGACTTGTCAACGAGAAATTAGGTTTCGATGTCCCCATACGGCCATCATTGGCTATTTACGGCCCGGTAATCCCGTGGAACGTGTTGGAGATTGACAATGTGGATGTCTACCAGGCGAACAGGATTGCTCGGTATCTATCAAAACGAAGCGTGAGCCTGGGCGCCAAAGAAATCGATCAGATCCACCGGGCGGTGCGAAATACATTGCTGCCGTGATCTCTTGAAGGACTTATTGAGAATTTCGGTCCTTACTGAATCTGGGTGTATCGATTATCTGAGGGAAATGCCGACCCGCGACGACACTCTGTACTGAGCACAACCTCAATGGCGGGGTGAACATCGCGCTTTGCTCATGTACCTAGCCTTGAATGCATTCTGTCGGGTAGTTGATGAGGGTTGACCTGCGAGGTTCGATCGGTGTGAGCGGTACGCGCGCAAGGCGGCGGCTTCACCACCAAAGGAACAGCATCGCGAGGCAGTACGGCTGCGGACAGCCGGATGTTTCAGCGGGGGACACCCACGCGGCGGTGGCCCGCACGCTGCGCGTCAACAAGACGGTCGAACGACGGCGGCGTGGCTGGCGGGAAGGCGGCACGCGGGTGCTGGCCTCCCAAAGCCCGCCCTCCCTGCCTAAACTGAGTCCTGCGCAGTTCACGCCGCTGGAGACCGAACTGGAACACGGCACTCTGGTACACGGGTTCGCGGACCAGCAGTGGACCATGATGCGGACAAAAAGCTCATCGGGTGGATGTTTCACATCGGCTACCCGGTGTCGGGTGTCGTCTGGCTGCTGTTGCGACGTAACGGCTGGTCAGTCCAGCGCCCGGCGTGGCGGTCGAGCGAGACGAGGCCGCGGTCGGGCTGTGGATTACCGACCACTTGCTGCCCCGCATGAAGACGTTCGCGGCCGAGCACGCCGACCGAGACGCCTGAGCGCTATCGGGCGGCTGTCCTGCTTAGGGCGTTCGTCGGTCTTCAACGGCCGAAGTCTGCGGCCTGTGCGTGGCTGACATCGACTTCTTGCAGTGCATCGTCCATCCCGCCGTGCAGTACCCCGCAGAGGCGCTCAAGACCGAGGCGTCCCTTACGTCGGTGCCTATTCCCGGGTCGCTCGCGCTCGTCCTCTCGGCGTACGTGAAGGCCGCCCGCAGCGGCGAAACGCTTCTGACGGACGACAACGCGCGCAGGTCGGCCTTTGGAAACTTGAACGCGCAATACGAAAAGCCCGCAGCAAGGTACAGGACCTTCCTACGGGCTTCCGATTCCACGACTTAAGGCACTACCTCGCATTGCTCCTGATCGCCTCAGGCGCTGACGTCAAGGTCGTCCAGGCCCGGCTACGGCACGCCAGCGCCAAGACCACGCTCGACACCTACGGGCACCTGTGGCCGGACTCCGACGAGTCGACCCGCGCCGCGATCGACGCAGTGTTCACCGCTCGGGCGGAACTGAGGCAGAACCAGCACGGCACCGCGCGATGACCATGCAGGTCACCGCGCGGCCACCGGCTACACGTCGTAGTAGAGCTCGAACTCGTGCGGGTGCGGGCGGAGCCGGATCGGGTCGATCTCGTTCTCGCGCTTGTACGCGATCCACGTCTCGATCAGGTCAGGCGTGAACACGCCGCCCTCGAGCAGGTAGTCATGGTCGGCCTCAAGAGCGTCGAGGACCTCGGGAAGCGACCCCGGCACCTGCGGAACCGAACGCGCCTCCTCCGGGGGAAGCTCGTAGAGGTCCTTGTCGACCGGCTCCGGCGGCTCGATCTTGTTGCGGATGCCGTCGATGCCGGCCATCAGCATGGCCGCGAACGCGAAGTAGGGGTTGCACGACGGGTCGGGCACCCGGAACTCGATGCGCTTGGCCTTCGGGTTCGATCCCGTGATCGGGATGCGCACGCAGGCGGAACGGTTGCGCTGCGAGTAGACCAGGTTGACCGGCGCCTCGTAGCCCGGGACCAGGCGGTGGTAGCTGTTCACCGTCGGGTTCGTGAAGGCCAGCAGCGACGGGGCGTGCTTGAGCAGGCCGCCGATGTAGTAGCGGGCGATGTCCGACAGGCCCGCGTAGCCGACCTCGTCGTAGAACAGCGGCTCGCCGTCCTTCCACAACGACTGGTGGCAGTGCATGCCGGAGCCGTTGTCGCCGAAGATGGGCTTCGGCATGAAGGTGACCGTGTGGCCGAACTCCAGGGCCGTGCTCTTGATGATGTACTTGTAGAGCATCAGCTTGTCGGCGGTCTTGAGCAGCGTGCCGAACCGGAAGTCGATCTCGGCCTGGCCGGCGGTGCCGACCTCGTGGTGCTGCATCTCGGTCTCGATGCCCGAGTCGATCAGCCGGCGCACCATCTCCGACCGCAGGTCGGTGAAGTGGTCCATCGGCGGGACCGGGAAGTAGCCGCCCTTGTAGCGCGGCTTGTAGCCCAGGTTGCCGCCCTCGGTCGCGGTGCCGGTGTTCCAGGCGCCCTCGATCGAGTCGATGTAGTAGAACGACGAGTGCTGGTTGGTCTGGAAGCGCACGTCGTCGAAGATGTAGAACTCGGCCTCGGGGCCGAAGTAGACCGTGTCGGCGATGCCGGTGCCCTTGAGGTATTCCTCGGCCTTGCGGGCGACGTTGCGCGGGTCGCGGCTGTAGGCCTCGCCGGTCAGCGGGTCGTGCACGAAGAAGTTGATGTTGAGGGTCTTGTGCTGGCGGAACGGGTCGATCACGGCCGTGCTCGGGTCGGGCAGCAGCAGCATGTCCGACTCGTGGATGGCCTGGAATCCTCGGATGGACGACCCGTCGAACATGAGGCCGTCGGAGAAGACGTTCGGGCCGAAGTTCTCGACGGGGAAAGTGAAGTGGTGAGTCGTCCCCGGCAGGTCGGTGAACCTGACGTCAACGAACTGCACGCCTTCGTCCCGGATGTACGACAGGACGTCGTCGGCGGAGTTAAACACTCTCGAACCTCCCAGGGGCACTGGCTTAGCAGACTGAAAGTAGGACTGTGCCGTTTCCGTCCCATGTCTCGTTTGTTTCACACGTGTTAATGGGAAGCACGCTGTCGAAACCTGACCGCAGGGTGTAACTACCGGCGTCGGCGCAGGTCATCGTTACGACCGAATAGGGCGGCCATTACGCTGGAACCATGAGCAAAGAGCCCCGCTGGACGCAGACCTGGTTGAGCGGCACGCCCGCTGTTCAAGACTATCCGGGACAGCGGCTCGGCCTGCCTGAGCAGGGTAAAGGTTCGATTGCCCGATTCGTCAGGCGCCTGGGCGCGCTGCTCATCGACTGGCTCATCTGCGCGTGGGCGATCAGCCAGGGGCTGCTCCGGCTGACCGGAACCGACGCCGCGCTCGTCACGATCGGCATTCTCGCGCTCGAATACATTCTGCTGGTCGGCACGATGGGCATGACCTTCGGCATGCGCCTGGTCAACATCAGGGTCGCCACCCTCGACGGCGGCCAGCCGTCGCCGAAGTCCGTTCTGATCCGGACCGTCCTGCTCATCCTGGCGGTCCCGGCGCTGATCTTCGACAAGGACCAGCGCGGTCTGCACGACCGCTTCGCCGGCACCGTCGTGCTCCGCGACAAATAAGACTTCTTCAGTTACGGCTCCGCCCACCCCGGCCCCGGCCGCCGCTCACGGCCGGGCGCCGCAGCCGGCGCCGACCGGCCGCGCGTCGCTCAGGGGGAGACGACCCGGAAGATCACGGTCCCCGGGAAGTGCCGCCCCCGCAACGGACTCCACCCACCCCACACCCGGTCGTGCCCATCGGGCCACGAGGGTTCGATCAGCTCGTCGAGCCGCAGCCCGGCCCCGGTGATCGCGGCGACCCAGTCGCCCATCGTGCGGTGGTGCTCCACGTAGGTGACCTCGCCCGCGTCGTCGCGCTCCAGGTAGGGCGTGCGGTCGAAGTAGGACCGGTCGCTCGTCAGCCCCCGGGGCCCCGGATCGTCGGGGAACGCCCAGCGGATCGGGTGGGACACCGAGAAGACGAACTGCCCGCCCGGCTTGAGCACCCGGGCCACCTCGCCCAGCGCCCGGGTGGCGTCGGCGACGAACGGCAGCCCTCCGAAGGCCGAGCAGGCCAGGTCGAAGGTGCCGGCCAGGAACGGGATCCTCTCGGCGTCGGCCTGCACGACCGGCAGGGCCGTACCGAGATCGAGATCGATGCGGCGGGAGTGTTGCAACTGCCGGTGCGAGACGTCGAACGCCGCCACCGACGCGCCCTGCGCGGCGAGGTAGCGCCCGCACTGACCGGCGCCGCAGCCGACCTCCAGGACCGAGAGCCCCCGGACGTCGCCGAGCAGCCGGGCCGACGCCTCGTCGAGCCCCTCGGGGCACCAGACGAACCCGTCGTCACGCAGGAACGCGCCGTGTTCGGCCTGGTAGTCGTCGGCCGCGGAGTCCCAGTAGCCCCGGTTGGCCCGCGCGGAGGTGAGACCGTCGGGGGTCGTCACCGGGGACGGACGCCCTTCGGCAGGCGGGCGCCCTTGGGCAGCGGGCCCTTCGGCATCGGGATCGACGGGGTCAGCGCGCGCATGCGGTTGTTGACCTCGGAGACGGCCGGCTTCTTCAGGTTGCGCGGCAGCTTCATCAGGTGGCGCTGGAGCTTGGCCAGCGGAACCTGGCCCTCGCCGTCGCCGCACTGCACGTCGTAGACCGGCACGTCGATGGCGACCCGCTGGACCCGCTTCTTCTCGGCGACCAGCATCTTCTGGACGCGGGTGCCCGGCCCCTCGGAGACGAGGATCACGCCGGGGTAGCCGACGAGGCGGAAGACGAGGTCCTGCTCGCGGTTGACCGCGACCGGCTTCTCCTCGACCATCCAGTTGCCGCGCATGCCCTGGAGGATCGCGTAGACCGCGCCGGGCTGACCGTCGAGCAGGGAATATTGCGCGCGCTGCGCGAACCGGCCGAACAGCAGCATGCCGGCCAGCAGCGCGACCGGGATGCCGAGCACCAGCACGTACCAGAACGCGCCGGTCAGCAGGCCGATCACGACCGCGAGCGCGATGACGGCCACGACCGTCGCGTAGACGATCGGCATCCCCTTGGGATTGGCCTTTTTGATGATCTGCGCGACCATCCGGAGTTGCTTGATGCGGCCTGGGTTCGCCGAGTCCTTCGCCATGCCCTGAAGGATACAAATCCCGGGCTCCAATCGTGAAAACGAGACCTGGACCCCGCACAGCCGTAGTTATGAAACCGTGACAGAACTCGGTGTGATCCCCCTTCGCACGGGCAGTGGAAGCGCTTACAGCCCAGAGCGAAGGATGACGGGTGCCTGATTCGACGATCTACGAAGTCGCGCGGCTGGCCGGGGTGTCGATCGCCACGGTCTCCCGCACGCTGCGCGGCACCGGCCCGGTGTCGGCCGCCACCCGCGAGAAGGTGCTGCGCGCGGTCGAGGAGCTGCGGTTCACGCCGAGCCGCCTGGGGGTGTCGCTGGCCGAGGGCCGCCACGCCGCCAACGGGATCGTCTTCCCCGACCTGTCCGGCCCCTACTTCGGCGAGGTCCTCCTCGGCTACGAGGAGGTCGCCGCCGAGCTCGGCCGGTCGGTGCTGATCCTGTCGACCCGCGACCGGGCCGGGGTGCCCGAGACGGTCAAGGACCTGGCCACCCGGGTCGACGGGCTCGTCGTCTTCGGCCAGACCCTGCCCGACGCGCTGCTCACCGAGCTGATCGACTCGGGGCTGCCGATGGTCATGCTGGCCCGCGAGGCCCACCCCGGCACCGAGGCGGTGCGGAGCGAGAACGCCGACGCCGCCGAGGCGCTGACCGTCCACCTGATCGCCCACGGGCACCGCGCGTTCGCGCTGGCCGGCGGCCACGACGAGGGCGACGTCAGCGAGAGGTGGACGGCCGTCGCCCGCACCCTCGGTGAGCACGGGATCACCGCGCCCCGGCCGGTGGAGTGCCCGTACACGGTCGAGGGCGGCCACGAAGCCGGGCTGGAGCTGCTCAAGGCCCGCCCCGACGTGGTCATGTGCGCCGACGACCAGGTCGCCCTCGGCGTGATCCTGGCCGCCGAGGAGCTCGGGCTCAGCGTGCCCGGCGACGTCGCCGTCACCGGCTGGGACGACATCATGGCCGCCCGTCACGCGCGGCCCGCCCTCACCACCGTGCGCCAGCCCCTGCGGGAGCTCGGCGCCGCCGCCGCCCGCCTCCTGGACGAGCTGATCGCCGGGGCGGAGCCGACGGCCACCACCCGCGTTCTCGCCACCGACCTCGTCATCCGGGCGAGTTGTGGCGCCCATCAAGTGCACCCCCCGGAGGAACAGTGAAGAAGACGTACGCCATAGGACTGCTCGCCGTCGCCCTCGCCGCCACCGCCTGCGGCCGCGACTCCAGCGGGGCCGCCGAGGAGGCGCAAGCTGTCGACACCGCCAAGGCCAGCGGCACGGTGACCGTCTGGGCGATGGGCACCGAGGGGGAGAAGCTCGACGCCTTCGCGCAGAAGTTCGAGCAGGCCAACCCCGGCGTCACCGTGAACGTCACGGCCCTGGGCTGGGACGTCGCCCACGACAAGATCACCGCCGCCATCGCCGGGGACGCCACCCCCGACGTCTCGATGATCGGCAACACCTGGCTGAGCGAGATGGTCAAGACCGGCGCGATCGAGCCGACCCCGGCCGACCTGGTCGACCAGAACGCCTTCTTCCCCAGCGCGTGGGCCACCGGCGTCGTCGACGGCGCCGCCTACGGCATCCCCTGGTACGTCGAGACCCGCGCCTTCTACTACCGCACCGACATCGTCAAGGACGCCAAGGCCCCCGCCACCTGGGAGGAGGTCACCGGCTTCGTCAAACAGCTCAAGGACGAGGGCGCCGAGCTGGGCGTCGAGCAGAACTTCCGCACCGGCTCCTGGCAGGAGATCGCCCCGCTGCTCTACCAGGCCGGCGGCGACTTCCAGGCCGACGGCACGTGGACGCTCGACACCCCGCAGATGGTCCAGGCCCTCGAACACTGGGGGTCGTTCTTCAAGGACGGCCTGGCCGTGACCAACCAGCCGACCGGCGCGTTCCCGCAGACGTTCGTCTCGGGCCGGGTCGGCGCCTTCTACTCCGGCCCCTGGATGATCACCTCGATGGAGCAGGAGGGCGGCGAGTCGTTCAAGGACAAGTTCGCCGTCGCGCCCTACCCCAAGGGCCCCTCGGGCGGCACCAGCCTCGTCGGCGGCAGCAACATGGTCGTCTTCAAGGACAAGCCGAACCGCGCCGCCGCCTGGAAGTTCCTCACCTGGCTGACCGACCCGAAGGTGCAGGCCGAGTGGTACACCACCGCGTCGTCGCTGCCCAGCGTCCAGGCCGCCTGGCAGGAGCCCGCGCTGACCGCCGACGAGCGGGTGCAGGTCTTCGGCGCGCAGCTGAAGGACGCCAGGCCCGCCCCGGCCGTGCCCACCTGGGAGCAGGTCGCCCGGGTGATGGAGGTCGAGCTGGAGAAGTACGCCCTCGGCAAGCAGGACTCCGCCGCGACCGCCAAGCGCATGCAGGAGCAGGCCGACCAGATCGGCACCGGGGCCTGAGCCATGGCGACCACCCTGGAAAGACCCCCGGTTCTGGGGAAGGCGCCGGTCGCGCCGCGAGGGCCCAGGAGCTCCTGGGTGGCCTGGATCTTCGTGCTGCCCTTCCTCGTGGTGTTCGTCGTGTTCTGGGCCGGTCCGCTGCTGGCCGGTCTCGGCATGAGCTTCACCGACATGCGCAGCACCGACGTCCGCGACCCGCTCGCCGTCGACGTCGTCGGCGTGGAGAACTACCTGCGCCTGTTCAACGACGAGCTGATGCGCAAGGCGGCGCTCAACACGCTGATCTTCGTGGTGACCGCGCTGCCGCTGACGATCGCGCTCGGCCTGGCCGCCGCCGTCGCGCTCAACTCCGGCATCGCCCGGCTGCCCGCCGCGTTCTTCCGGCTGGGCTACTACACCCCGTACATCACCAGCATCATCGGCATCGCCGTGGCCTGGCGCTTCCTGCTCGACCCGGACGCCGGGCCGGTCAACCAGTTCCTCGGCTGGATCGGGATCGACGGCCCGGCCTGGTTGTCCGACGAGCGCACCGCCCTGCCGGTGATCATCGTGATGACGGCCTGGCGGAGCTTCGGGTTCGACATGGTCGTGCTGCTGGCGGCCCTCCAGGGCATCCCGAAGGAGCTCTACGAGGCCGCCGACATCGACGGCGCCGGGCGCTGGCAGCGGTTCCGGTCGGTGACCGTGCCGATGCTGAAGCCCGCGCTGCTGTTCTGCACGGTCTACTCCTCCATCGGGTTCGCCCAGTTCATGGAGGAGCCCCTGGTCATGACCAGGGGCGGCCCGGCCGGGGCGACCACCTCGGCGTCGCTGGCCATCTACAACCAGTTCGGCGCGGGCGCCTACGGCTACGCGGGCGCCGCCGCCACCGTCCTGTTCACCGTGATCGTCGCCCTGGCGGTCTTCCAGTTCCGGATCGGGAGGCGCTCGTGAAACGCCGCGCGTCCACCTACGTCCTGCTCGCCGCCGGCCTGCTCGTGGTGGTCTTCCCGTTCCTGTGGACGTTGCTCGCGTCGTTCAAGCCCGAGGGCGAGATCAGGCGCAACCCGCCGACGCTGCTGCCCGCCGAGTGGACGACGAGCAACTACTCGGGCCTGTTCGAGCGGATGAACATGGGCACCGCGTTCCTCAACAGCGCGGTCATCGCGATCGCCCTGGTGGTCGCGAACCTGCTGTTCTGCTCGATGGTCGGCTACGCCTTCGCCAAGTTGCGGTTCCGGTTCAGGAACACCCTGTTCGGCCTGGTGATGGTGCAGATGATGGTGCCGGCGATCGTCGTGATGGTGCCGCAGTTCGTGCTGATCGCCAAGCTCGGGCTGGTCAACACCTTCCTCGGGATCGTGCTGCCGTTCGTGGTGGCGCCGCTGGGGATCTTCATGATGCGCCAGTTCATCGCCGACATCCCCGACGAGCTCATCCAGGCCGCCCGCGTCGACGGGGCCAGGGAGTTCCGCATCTTCTTCTCGATCGTGCTGCCGCTGTGCCGGCCCGCCCTCGCGACCCTGGGCCTGATCACGTTCATGACCTCGTGGAACAACTTCCTCTGGCCCGCCGTGGTGGCCCAGAGCGAGGACATGTACACCCTGCCCGTCGCGCTGGCCATCTTCAGCAACGCCCAGGCGACCCAGTACGGCCTGCTCATCGCCGGCGCCGTCGTCGTGGTCGCCCCGATCCTCCTGCTGTTCCTGTTCCTGCAGCGCTACTTCGTGCAGGGCATCGCCTCGACCGGACTCAAGTAAGGAACGCGCGCATGCACCTGGCGTTGGCCGTACTGCTGGCCGTCACCCCCGCCGCTCCGGCGGAGAACACCCTGAAGACCTATGCCAAGGACACCTGGAAATCGATGGCGGCCATGGTCGACCCCGCGACGGGGCTGCCGGCCGACAAGATCGAGGGCACCCTCGACCCGGCCACGCGGGCGAAGGTGACCTCCCCGACCAACATCGCGACCTACCTGTGGAGCACGGTCGCGGCCCGCGACACCGGGATCATCTCCGCGCGCGACGCGGAGCGGCGGGTGCGGCAGGTGCTCCAGAACGTCCAGAAGCTCGAACGCCACGAGCCCACCGGCCAGTTCTTCAACTGGTACGACCCCCACACGCTGGCCCTGGTGACGACCTGGCCCGACAGCGGCGACCCGGTCGCGGCGTTCGCCTCCAGCGTCGACAACGGCTGGCTCGGGGCGGCGTTACTCATGATCCGCTCGGCCGTGCCGTCGGTCGCGCGCGACGCCGACCGGCTGGTGCGCAGCATGGACTTCTCCGCCTACTACGACCCGCAGGGCGCCGCCGCCCAGGGCACCGGGCTGCTGCGCGGCGGGTTCTGGCCGGTCAAGCCCGAGGGCTGCTCGGTCGAGTCGGACTACAACGGCTCCGGGACGACCGTCCACTCCACCTGCCACCACTACGGCGCGATGACCGAGACCCGGATCACGTCGTATGTGGGCATCGCGCTGAACCAGATCCCGAAGGCGCACTACTTCGGCATGCTGCGCACCCACCCCAATGACGACTGCGACTTCGGCTGGGCCGAGCAGCGGGCCGAGGGCTCGTGGCAGACCTTCGAGGGCGTGCGCGTCTTCGAGGGCACCTACGGATACAAGGGCATGCGGCTGGTGCCGACCTGGGGCGGCAGCATGTTCGAGGCGCTGATGGTGCCGCAGCTCGTCCCCGAGGACGTCTGGGGCGCCAAGTCGTGGGGCCGCAACCACCCGGTCTACGTGAAGGCCCAGAAGGTCCACGGCCTCGACGACGCCAAGTACGGCTACTGGGGCTTCTCCCCGTCGAACAACCCGGCCGGCGGCTACCGCGAGTACGGCGTCGACGCGCTCGGCATGGACACCGACGGCTACACCTCCGACCAGGAGCGCACCTCGGTCGACTACGGCTACGGCGACTGCCGCCCGGCCAAGCCCGAGCCTGCCGCCTACGGCGACGGCGTGGTGACCCCGCACGCCTCCTTCCTGGCCCTGCGCTACGCCGAGAAGGACGCGCTCACCAACCTCGCCAAGATCAAGAAGGACTTCGACGCCTACGGCCCCGGCGGCTTCTACGACGCGGTGGCCGTCAAGAGCAAGACCGTCGCCAAGCAGTACCTCGCCCTCGACCAGGGCATGATCATGATCGCGCTCGGCAACCGGCTGACCAGGGACAAACTGCGGGGTTACTTCGCCTCCCGCGACGTCGAGAGGGCGCTCAAGCCGGTGTTGTCGCAGGAGAGCTGGGAGGTCCGTTCGTGAAGGCCCGTCGTGACTGGCAGGCGCGCATCCACCGCCCGTCGGGGGAGGTGAGCCCGGCTCCGGCCGCGGACCTGCCCCCGCCGGGGGGCCTGCGCGCCACCCCCGGCCGCGGCTGCGTCACCCTGACGTGGGAGCCGGTCCCGGGAGCGACCGGCTACACCGTCGAGCGCTCGCCGTTCCGCGAGGGCCCCTACGGGGTGACGAGCCAGCCCGACGTCGACGTCGCCGCGGTGCCGTCGTGCCGCTACGTCGACACGGGCCAGGACCCGAGCTGGTACCGGGTGTCGGCGGTCGGCGGCCCGGCCGGGTCGCCCGTGCACGGGTCGCCCGGCGGGCCGGGCGTGGCCAAGGTCGGCGTCCCCGGGACGGTGACCCGGGAGCTGCCCCGGCCGTGGCGGTTCATGATCGGGTCGGAGCACCTGTCGTACCTGTTCGAGGAGAAGGAGCTCGTCGAGGCCCTCCGGCTGGCCCACACGGAGCTGGGCGTGGCGACCGTCAGGGCCCACGCGATCCTGGACGAGGTCGGCATCCTCGACGACGGCTACGACTTCTCCCGGGTCGACCAGATCTACGACACCCTGATGGAGATCGGCATGCGCCCGATCGTGGAGTTGTCGTTCATGCCCGAGAAGCTCGCCGCCGACCCGTCGAAGACGGTCTTCGGCTACGAGGCGATCATCAGCCCGCCGAACGACTGGGACGCCTGGGGCGACCTGGTCCGCGCCTTCACCCAGCACTGCGCCGACCGGTACGGCGTCCGGGAACTGGTCGACAACTGGGCCTTCGAGGTCTGGAACGAACCGAACCTGGAGGTCTTCTGGTCCGGCACCCCCGACGACTACTTCCGCCTCTACGAGATCAGCGCCGCCGCCGTGAAGGACGTCCACCCCTCGCTCCGCGTGGGCGGCCCGTCGTCGGCGGCCAACGGGTGGGTCGAGGAGCTGATCGCGCGCGGCCTGCCGGTCGACTTCGTCTCCACCCACACCTACGGCAACGCGCCCTTGGACTGGCGCCCCGCCCTGGAGCGCCACGGCCTTTCCGGAACCCCGATCTGGTGGACGGAGTGGGGCCCGACCCCGACCCACTTCCACGGCATCGGCGACGGCCCCTTCGGCGCGTCCTTCCTGCTGCACGGCATGAAGTCGGCGGCCGGCCGGGTCGAGTCGCTGTCCCACTGGGTGGCCTCCGACCACTTCGAGGAACTCGGCCGCCCGCCCAGGCTGTTCCACGGCGGCTTCGGCCTGCTGAGCGTCGGCAACCTGCGCAAACCGAGATGGTGGGCGCTGGACCTGGCCAACCGCCTGGGCGACGACGAACTGGCCGCCAAGGTCGAGGGAGACGCCGGGGGAGTGGAGGTCTGGGCCGCCCGCCGCCCCGACGGCACGGTCGGCATCCTGCTCTGGAACGGCACCCTCAACCAGGCGAAGGCCGACGGCGACCCCGACCTGTCCCGCACGATCACCCTGACTGTCGACGACCTGGCCGACGGCGACCACACGGTCACCCACCACCGCATCGACGAGAGGCACTCCAACATCCGCGCCCACTGGCACGGGCGGACCGACTGGCCGACCGGCGAGGAGTGGGAGACGCTGCGGGCGGCCAACGTCCTGGAGGAGCTCACGCCTCCGGTGACGACGAGCGGCTCGACCATCAGGGTGGCCTTCGACCTCCCGATGCCGGGCGTCTCCTACCTGGAGATCACCCCGTAGCACGCGAAACGGCCGGGGGATGATCCCCCGGCCGTTCCGGTGTGGCTGGTCTCAGGCGCGGGCGCGCTGTTCGATCGCCTGCTGGTAGAGCTTGCCGGCCCGGTAGGACGAGCGGACCAGCGGCCCCGACAGGACCCCGGCGAAGCCGATCGCCTCGGCCTCGGCCTGGAGCTCGACGAACTCCTCGGGCTTGACCCACCGCTCCACCGGGTGGTGGCGGGGGGTGGGGCGCAGGTACTGGGTGATGGTGAGCAGGTCGGTGCCCGCCTCGTGGAGGTCGCGCATCGCCTGGACGACCTCCTCCCGCTCCTCGCCCATGCCCAGGATCAGGTTGGACTTGGTGACCATGCCGGCCTCGCGGGCCATCGTGATCACGCCGAGGGAGCGCTCGTAGCGGAAGGCGGGGCGGATGCGCTTGAAGATCCGCGGCACCGTCTCGATGTTGTGGGCGAACACCTCGGGCTTGGCGGAGAAGACCTCGGCCAGCTGGTCGGCGTTGCCGTTGAAGTCGGGCACCAGCAGCTCGACGCCGCAGCCGGGCAGCAGCGTGTGGATCTGCCGGGCGGTCTCGGCGTAGAGCCAGGCGCCGCCGTCGGGCAGGTCGTCGCGGGCCACGCCGGTCACGGTCGCGTAGCGCAGGCCCATCTGCTGGACCGACTCGGCGACGCGGCGGGGCTCGTCGCGGTCGTACTCGGCGGGCTTGCCGGTGTCGATCTGGCAGAAGTCACAACGCCGGGTGCACTGGTCGCCGCCGATCAGGAAGGTCGCCTCGCGGTCTTCCCAGCATTCGTAGATGTTCGGGCAACCCGCCTCTTCGCACACCGTGTGCAGGCCCTCGCGGCGGACGAGGGATTTCAGCTCGGTGTATTCAGGGCCCGTCTTCAGCCGGGTCTTGATCCACGACGGCTTGCGTTCGATCGGGGTCTGGCTGTTGCGCACCTCCAGGCGGAGGAGCTTACGGCCGTCAGGGGCAACACTCACCTTGACAGCTTATGCCCTCCCTCAGGACAGCAGGCCAAGGCCCCTGACCGCCCGCTCGTAGTGCGCCCGCAGCTCCTGATCGACGTGTTCCGACTCGGTCAGCACGGCCACGGGAGGGCCGGGGTCGCCGGAGGTCATCTCGCGCACCGCCGCCCGGTCGAGGGCGGCCCGGCGGATGGCGGTCACGTCCTCGCCGCGCAGCGCGGCGGCCTGCATCGGGGCCAGGTAGCTCCGGGAGGTGATCACTTCGGCGAGCTCGGCGATGGCGTCCGGCCCGGCGACGGCCGCCGCCGTCGCGGCGATCCCGGCCTCCGCGCGGGCCGTGCTCGCCCGGGTCAATCGGTTCAGCACGACCTCCGCCAGCACCGCCGGCCATCCGACGATCCAGCCCAGCATCCGGCCGAACCAGCCGGCCGTCTCGTAGGCCGTCTTGGGTGCCCACGCCCCCAGCGTCATGGCCATCTCCAGGTGGGCCCGCTGCCGCACCTCATTGGGGCCGAGCCCGAACAGGGCCACCCTGACCTCGGCCAGCGTCGCCTTCGCCCCGCCCACGACCACCCCGTCGTCGAGCCGGTCCTGCGCGCACGCCGTGGCCAGCAGGGCCACCCGCAACGATGGGGACAGGGCCAGCCAGACGGGCAGGCCGATCGTCAGCACCGGCCGCCGCCGCAGGCCGACCCGCGCGTAGGTCGCGCCCAGGCCCAGGTCGTGGACCGCCACCAGCGGCCGGGGCACCCCGGCTTCGGCCGCCACGCGCGCGGCCAGGCCGTACAGGACCGGAGCCGTTTCCTCGGGCAGGACCTCGGCGTCCGGCGCGACCCTCCCCAGACGGGGCCGGAGCATGATCCCGACCGCGATCAGGAAGACGCCGAGCAGCCAGGCGGGCAGGAAGCCGGGCGCGGCGGCGATCAGCGCGACGCCGATCGCCACGAACGCGAGGGTGAACAGGTGCACCACGAGGGCCACCACGACGGCCGGCACGCGAAACATGTCAGCATTGTGCAAACGGGGCGGGCGGCCTGTCATTCGCAATACGCGTCAGGCTCCGACCCGCGACGCCTCCCGTGCGTGGCGCACCAGGGTTAGCAGCACCTCCTTGACCGACTCCTTCTCCCGCGCGTCGCACGGCACCATCGGCACGTGGCCGGGCACCGCCAGCGCCCTCCGGATCACGTCGGGGTTGTGGCGGCGGGCCCCGTCGAAGAGGTTGACCGCGACCATGTACGGGATCCGGCGCTGCTCGAAGAAGTCGACCGCCGGGAAGGCGTCGCCGAGGCGGCGGGTGTCGGCCAGCACGACCGCGCCCAGCGCGCCGATGGCCAGTTCGTCCCACATGAACCAGAACCGGTCCTGCCCGGGGGTGCCGAACAGGTAGATCCACAGGCCCTCGCGGAGGGTGATCCGGCCGAAGTCGAGGGCGACCGTGGTCGTCGTCTTCGCCTCCACGCCGCTGGTGTCGTCGATCCGCGCGCCCCGGTCGCTGAGCAGTTCCTCGGTGGACAGCGGCTGGATCTCGCTGACCGCCGACACCATGGTCGTCTTGCCCACGCCGAACCCGCCCGCGATCAGGATCTTGATCGCCAGAGTGTCAGAGCGCGCGTAGTCCATCTAGCACTTCCCGGTAGATCCGCTCGTTCAGGACTCCGGCCGTCGCCGCCGGAGGTTCGATCGACACCAGACCCTCGTGCCGCAGGTCGCCGAGCAGCACGCGGGTGATGTTCAGGGGCAGCCGCAACCGGGTGCCGATGTCGGCCACCGTGACGGGCCGGGTGGCGAGCCGGAGCGCGGCGAGGTGCTCGGGGGAGAGGCCGGCCTGGTCGTACGGCATGCCGATCGTGGTCACCACGGCGATCACATCGAAGGCCTCGCCCACCGGGCGGGCGCGTCCGCCGGTGACGGCGAACATCCGGACCAGGGGCCCTGGCTCCGGGTCCTCGTCAGCGGCCATGTACCGCCCTTGGCCGCGAGCTCAGGTGCTCCCCGACCCGCTTCACGAGCATGGTGAGCTCGTAGGTGACCACGCCCAGATCGGAGTCGGGGCTGGTCATGACGGCCAGCCGCGCGCCGTCTCCGGCGGCGGTGACGAACAGGAACGCCCCGTCGAGTTCGATGATCGTCTGGCGGACGTTGCCGACCCCGAACCGCCGTCCCGCGCCCTGCGCGAGGCTGTGGCTCCCGGCCGCGATGGCGGCCAGGTGCTCGGTGTCCTCCCTGCTCAGCTCCTGGGACCCGCCCATCGCCAGCCCGTCGGCCGAGAGCACCACCGCGTGCCGCACCCCCGGTACCCGCCGGATGAGGTCGTCGAGCAACCAGTCGAGTTCCCTGGCGAGATCAGCCATCGGTCCTGTCCTTCCCTATCCCCGTTTCGCGCCGGCCGCGTTCCCAGCCGCGCTGCATGGACGTCATCAGCCCGGCCCGCCGTTCGGCGGAGGCCGCGTCGGAGCCGGTCTGCTGTGGTGCCTGAGCCTGTGGCCGCTGGGGGGCCTCGCCCCGCAGCGGGGCCGCCAGATGGGTCTGCGGGACCCGCTGCGGCAGTCCCTCCATGTCGAGGTCGTCCGGTACGGCCGGCGCCGAGGGCGGCGGTGGCGGCGGCAGCGGCGTACGCCGGACCGGGGGCGCCTGCGCGGGCGCCGGGGCCGAGGGGAAGTAGGCGGCCCGCCGGTCCTCGGGCGCCGCCAGCAGGGCCGGCGGGATCATCACGATCGCGGTCACGCCCTCGTACGGCGACTTGCGCAGCAGCACCCGCACGCCGTGCCGGGCGGCCAGCCGGGCCACCACGAACAGGCCGAGCCGCTCGCTGTCGGCCAGGTCGAACTCCGGCGGTTCGGCGATGCGCCGGTTCAGCGCCTCCAGCTTGGTGTGGTCGAGGCCGAGGCCGCGGTCCTCGATCTCCAGGGCGTAGCCGTTGGCGGCGATCTCACCGCGCACGAAGACGCGGGTGCCGGGCGGGGAGAACACGGTCGCGTTCTCGATCAGCTCGGCGACCAGGTGCATCAGGTCGTTGACGGCCGAGCCCTGCACGGTCGGCGCCTGCTGCATCTCCTGGAGCACGACGCGCGTGTAGTCCTCGACCTCGGTGACGGCGCCCCGTACCAGATCGAAGATCGGGACCGGCTCCCGCCACCGGCGGGACGGCGCCGCGCCCGAGAGGATGATCAGGTTCTCGGCGTGGCGGCGCATGCGGGTCGAGAGGTGGTCGAGCCGGAACAGGTCCTCCAGCGTCGTCGGGTCGTCGACGCGGTGCTCCATGACCTCCAGCAGCGACAACTGCCGGTGCAGCAGCGACTGGTTGCGTCGGGCCAGGTTGAGGAACACCTGGCCGACGCTGCGCCGCAGCTCGGCCTGCCCGACCGAGGCCCGCACGGCCTCGCCGAGCACGTGGTTGAACGCCCCCGAAACGTTCCTGACCTCGACCGTCTGGCCTTCGGCGACGCGCGGGGTCTCCTTGACCGGGTCGACCGACTCGCCCGCGCGCAGCCGCCGGACCAGGTCGGGCAGCCGCGAGCGGGCCACGTCGGTGGCGGTCGTCTCCAGGTCGCCCAGCTCGCGCACGAGACGGCGGCCGAACCGGACCGAGATCAGCACCGACACGATCAGGATGATCAGGCCGGCCCCGGTGATGAACGCCGTCCGCCACAGGATCGTGCTGACCCGCTCCCCGGCCGCGCCGAGCGCCCGGTCCATCGCGGTCCTCCGCAGGCCGTCGACCTCGGCGGTGACCGTGGCGCCGTCCTTGAGCCACTGCTGCAGGCCGTAGGGGAGCTCGCCGTCGGTCGGCACGAAGGCGGCGATGCGGTTCTCGCCCTCGGTCAGCGCGCTGTAGACGGGCTTGACGAGGAGCCGGTCGAGCCCGGCCCGCACGTCGGGGTCGAGCGCCGCCGCCTCGTTGCGCAGCAGGAACCGGCGGCTGACGAGCAGCTCGACGAAGGCGGCGTGCATCGAGGGGGCCAGGTTCTCGTCGGCGATGGCGTAGCCGATGAGACTCTGTTCCCGGGCCAGCAGGTCGAGCCCGAAGTCGAGCGAGTTCAGCGACCGGATCTGCGAGTACTGCTCGGGGGTGAGGCCGCCGTCCTTGGCCAGGGTCGAGGAGAAGGTGTAGATCTCGTCGACGAGGTCGCTGTAGACGCCGACCGTGGTCACCGCCGTGGAGACCCCTCCGTCGACGGACCCCCGCACGGCCGCGAGCCCGTCGAGCCGGGCCAGCAGCAGCCGGGTCGTGCCCGGCAGGGTGGCCGGGTCCTGCCGCGCGGTCGCCGCGCGGAAGTCGGCCACCGCCCGGTCGGTGAGGGCGCGGCGCTCCGACAGGTACTCGCGCGCGCTCACGCGGGCGTCACGGAGCGCGGCGACGCTGAACCGGCGTTCCTGCCGCAGGGCCTCGCGCAGCGCCTCCACGGGGCCCAGGTAGGCCGTGTAACGTTCCCCGGACCGTAACAGGCCGGTGGCTTCGGCCACCGAGGTCACGGCGACGTAGGCCCAGACGGTGGTCAGGGCCAGCAGGGGAACGACGAGCAGGGAGAACGCCTTAGACCTGATCGTGTCACGATTGAAACCCATGGCTCTCGTCTCGTTCAGAGCGACGTTCAGCGCCCCCGAACGCGTGCGGAGGCGCCCCATGGCACCGCCCATGTGGGAGCAAGATAGTTACTTTCCGGCGTGATGTAAACAAAGGGAAACGCGACAACCAATGGGACGGCCGCGTTCGCCGATATCAATGGCGGTTCGCGATACCCGCGTTGATTTCCGTGAGCGAAGAGTGTGGCGTCGGTGTAACGGATCCCGTTCTGAAGAGATGGACTCTGAGTGAGGGTCGCCTGGGCACACCTGACGGCGTCGCCGACCGCCTTCAGACCCGGCCGCCTGATCGTGACGGTCTCGACCCTGGTATCGGCGTCGACCCGCCGGCTGCCCAGGTTGAGCAGCGCGGCTGACGGGGCTGCCGCACCGGCAGCGGGCACGCCGCGCCCGTCTCCTGCCGGCTGAGCGTGCCGTCGCCGCCGGTGTCGTACCGCTGACCGGGGGCCGTCGCGGATCAGCGGCTCGGTGGTGCGCACCCCGGGCGGCGGGGTGAGGGTCAGTCGCTCGCGGCGTCTTGTACGTCACCGCGTACGGGACGGCCTCACCCGCCTTCACCGACGGCGTGGCGGCGACCGACACCGTCACCCTGGGCGCGCTTGACGATGTGGCTCGCCGTGGCCGTGTCGTCGCCGGTGAGCCCCGGGCCCTCGTCGGCGGAGGCCACGGTCGCGGTGGCCGAACGGGTCGTGCCGTCGGCGGCGTCGCACGGCACGGTCGAGGCGAACCCCTCGGCGGCCGAGCCCAGCGCCGGCAGCGGCCGGGTCGTGCCGCCGACGGTGACCGTCGCACCCTCCGACGCCTGGGCGCCCTGTCGGTCACGGCGGCGCGGGCGGTGACCGTCGTGGGGGATCCGTTAGGTGATCGTCCAGAAGGGCGTGACCCGGGAGGTGTGGTGTGCGTCGGGAAGCCGGCGTAGGCGATCTCGGCGTAAAGCCCTCTACTCGACGAATCCCATTCGGCATTTCTCCAACTGCCCCAGAATGAGCTTCACGCGCTGTTGCAGCCATTCCGCGGCCCTCGCCGCGCCCTCCGGGTCGTCGAGATAGGCCACGTCGATCCCGAGTTCCAGCATGGCCCGCGCCTCGGCGGCCTGCGGGTCGCTCGGCGGGTCTTCGGTGGTGAGCTGGGAGAGCACGGCGATCAGGTGGTCCAGCATCGCGTCCGGACGAGGTTCGCCGTTCGTCATGATCGCAGTCTAGGCATGGAATGCGGCCACCTGGTGTTCCAATTCCAAGGAGTTATTGCCGGCGACCGAGCAATTCTTCTTCGAACATCGACACCGGTTCGGCGCCGAACGCGTCGCCCAGCCGCTTCTCGGCGAACGGGATGACCTCGTCGACCGTGATGCGCCGCCCGGTCTCGGCCGACAACGAGGTGACCCCCGCGTCGGGGATGCCGCAGGGCACGATCCGGTTGAACCAGCTCAGGTCGTTGGCGCAGTTGAGCGCGAAGCCGTGCATCGTCACGCCGCGCTCGACCCGGATGCCGATCGCGCCCAGCCGCCGGTCGGGGATGCCGTGGTGGGCCTCGCCGCGCACCCAGACCCCCGGCCGCCCCTCGACCCGCCCGGCGACCACGCCGAAGTCGGCGCAGACCTGGATCAGGACCTCTTCGAGCAGGCGTACATAGGGGATGACGTCGTCGATCTTGGCGATCGGGTAGCCGACGAGCTGGCCGGGGCCGTGCCAGGTGACGCTGCCGCCCCGGTCGACGTCGATGACGGGGGTGCCGTCGGACGGCCGGTCGGCCGGACGGGTGCGCTTGCCGGCCGTGTAGACCGGGGCGTGCTCGAGGAGAAGGGCCGTGTCGGGCAGTTCGTCGGCGACGCGGCGCCGATGGACGACCCGCTGCAGGCTCCACGCCTGTTCATAGGGGACATCGACACCAAGTCGGACGATCGCCAGCCTCACACGTCAACTGTAGACGCGAGTCGCCGTGGTTCGATACGGAACTCCTTGACCCCTTCTTCACCATCTCTTTCGATCCGGTACGCGTATCCGTCGGGGTCGACCGTCACGGCCTGGATGAACTCGGTCCCGACGTAGTGGAGCGCGACGCCCTCGTCGGCGGCGTAACCCTCGGGCAGCTCGCCGGAGGCGACCGACCGATGCAGCAGGTCACGGCGCTGGACGTCGCTGTTGTAGTGGACCCCGCACGAGTAGGGCAGCAGCCCCAGGCCCTCGGCCCACGGCCGCAGCTCGGGCCCGAACGAGTCGGTGTTGCCGCCCACGTGCCAGCACAACGCGCCCGCGCTCTGCCCCGAGAGCACGACGCCGTTGTTCCACGCCTCCTCCATGGCCTCGTCGAGGCCGTGGAGCCGCCACAGCGCCATCAGGTTGGCGACGCTGCCGCCGCTGACGTAGACCGCGTCCTGCTCCAGCAGCCACTCGCGCGGGTCGTCGACGTTGGGCATCGGGAACAGCGACAGGTGGCTGAGGTCGACGTCGAAGGACCGGAAGGCCTCGTACATCTTCAGCAGCCAGTCGGGGTGGTCGCCGACGGCCGTGGCGATCAGGCCGAGCTTGGGACGGTCGACGCCGGTCAGGTCGAGCACGTAACGGAGCAGCCCGGTCGCCTCCAGCGTCCCGAACCGCTCGGTCGGGCGGAACGACCCGCCGCCGATCGCGACGATGTGCGACTGCCCGCTGCGTCCCATGCTTCACTCCCGTGTCGTCGGCCAAATGAGGGGGCCCATGCTACGGGAGACGCTCCCTCACCGCAGGGCGTCTGCCAGGGCTTCCTTGATCGTGGGATGCGAGAAGTGGTGCCCCGCCGCGGTCAGCCGCGCCGGCACCACCCGCTGCCCCATGAGGACGCCCTCCTCGGCGAACCCGCCGACGGCCGTCTTCAGCACGAACCCCGGCACGGCCAGCGGCATCGACGGCCGCTTCACCGCCGCCGCGACCTCCTTGGTGAACGTCTTGTTGGTCACCGGCTCGGGCGCCGTCAGGTTGACCGCGCCGTCGATGTCGGCCCCCAGCAGGAACCGCGCGGCGCTCACCCAGTCGGGCACCGAGATCCACGACAGGTACTGCTCGCCCGACCCCAGCGGGGCGCCCAGCCCGATCCGGAAGATCGGCAGGATCTGCCCCAGCATGCCGCCGCGCTTCGAGAGCACCACGCCCGTCCGCATGGTCACCACCCGCATGCCCGACTGCCGGGCGGGCTGCGCGGCCTCCTCCCACGCCCCGCAGACGTCGGCCAGGAACCCGGTCCCGCGCGGCGCGGTCTCGTCGACGACCCGGTCGCGGGTGTCGCCGTAGTAGCCGACCGCCGACCCCGACAGCAGCACCGAAGGGGGCTTGTCCATCGCGTTGAGCGCCTTGACCAGCGTCGAGGTCCCCTTGCGGCGGCTCTCCATGACCGTCCTCTTGTACGAGTCGGTCCACCGGTGGTCCCCGATGCCCGCCCCCGCCAGATGGACGACGGCCTCGACGCCCGCCAGATCGGCCGGGTCGAGCACCCCGCCCGACGGGTCCCACTGGACCTGTCCGGGGCTCGTGGGCGTTCTGCGGACCAGCGAGAGCACCTCGTGACCCGACTGCCGCAGGGAGGCGGTCAGCGCCGTCCCGATGAGGCCCGAGGCCCCCGTCACCGCGATCTTCATAGTCACCCCTTCGTATCACGCCCCCGTTTGGTGACGTACCGGACAGGGTCTCGTTCAAACGTGTTTCGTGATGGAGCATGACCGGAGCGCGACCACGGCGGGAGGACAACGATGCACAAATCGAAGAAGAAGCAGCCGGCGAAGAAGCAGCCGGAGATCATCGTCATCTCCGACGACTCCGGCGACTCCATCGAGGAGGTCTCCGACGACCAGAACGACGAGCCCGAGCCCGACGACGCCATGTCCGAGGACCACGCCGCCGAAGACGGCGACGGCGACGAGAACGGCGACGAGGACTCCGGGCACGGCATCCCCGCCGAGAACCTGCTCCTGCTCCACGCCGAGGTCCCCCTCAGGGATATGTCCGTCCTGCGCGGGATCGTCGAGCGGCACCGCGAAACCGTCAAGACGGTCGTGGACGCCCTCGACGACGGCGCCGACACCGATGAACTGCGGCTCGGCCGTGCTCTGCTCGACGACATCCGCCGGGTCCTCCCCGACCCGCCCTACGACTTCCTGCTGACCGCCGACCCGGAAGACGCCGACTTCTGGGCCCTGGTGGCCCGCGCGTTCAGCGTCAAGGCGACCGATCCGATCGAGATCCTCGCCGAGATCGCCGCGTCGGCGAAGTGGGTGCCCAGCCTGCCGACGTTCCCCGGCCAGGTGGAGGCGATCGAGGCCGCATGTGAGCGGCTCCGGGGAAAGGGCTTCCTGCTCACCAAGCTCCGCCCCATGATGAACGAGATCGTCGAGGAGGGCGCCTTCGCGCAGTGGCCCGCGATGCGGGCGGCCAACCGCAAGAACCTCCCCAAGCACGCCGACTGGGGGAAGATCAAGACGCTCACCCAGCAGTGGGTGGCCGCTCTGATGGAGCACCAGAAGAAGGCGCTCGGCGCCACCTACCCGCAGCAGCTCGCCGCCATGGCCGCCGACCCCGGCCTGGCCGACGACCGCAGCATGGACCGCCTCGCCGACATGATCTACTGCCAGAACCGGGACCGGGTCTGCGTCTCCGTCCTCCGCAAAGGGCGCGACCTGGCCGTCTTCGCCAACAACGGCACCTCGACCATGGGTGTCAGCGTGGCCCGGCTCCTCCAGATGTCCCGCCTGCCGGCCGAGCGCCAGAACGTCGCCGTCGAGGAACTCACCAAGACCATCTACGCCACCAGCAGCAAGACGGACGGCGAGTACGTCAAGATCCACCGGCGGCTGGTCAAGACCCTCGCCTACCTGAAGGAACTGGAGCACAAGCACGGCCGCCTGCACGTCCGCGCCTTCGTCAACCACGACAAGGAGTCCGAGGGCGTGCACGCCGAGATGCTGGCGGCCACCGTCGCCGAGACCACCGGCTCCGACGCCCTCGGCATCTCCAAGGCCTGCTGCCTGCAGTGCTATCTGACCCTCACCAAGGGCCTGCCCGACCGCTTCGCCCGCCCCCTGGCCACCCACCAGAACGCCTACCCGGGAACGCCCGGCGCGCTGATCTCCGACCCCGAGGTCCTGATCCGCCTGCTCGACCTCGACGCCGTGCCGCCCCACCTCCCCGGCGACGCCGCCACCCGCCTCAAGACGGCCATCAGGTCGGGCCCGATCAGCGCCGCGGTCGGCGCCTTCATCGGCTTCCAGACCAAGGGAGCCGAGACCGACTACCTGTCCAGCGAGGAGGAGAGCCACCTCCCGGAGGTCGACGCCGACGACGTCGCCTACACGAACTACCTGAGCCGGGAGGAGGCCCTCCAAAAGACCAAGCGCCCCGTGACCGCGACCCCGGCCCCCACCCCGAAGAAGAAACTCAAAACCGCCGTCACCGTGCCCAAGCCCGTGCAGAAGTAGCGCCCGTCCGCCGCCCCGCCTTCCGCCGCCACGACCGGCTGAGGCGCCACGAGCGGCTGAGGCGCCACGAGCGGCTCATCGCCGCGAGCGGCGGAGAATGCCCGTACACGCGGAAACCCCCGCGCGGCCCGAAGGCCAGGCGGGGGTTTCCGGTGCGTGACTAGGCCAGGCCGAGCTGGCCCTCGAAACGGCCCTCTTCGAGACGGCGCTTGATCGTCGTCAGGAAGCGGGCGGCGTCGGCGCCGTCGACCAGGCGGTGGTCGTAGGTCAGCGCGAGGTAGACCGTCGAGCGGACCGCGATGACCTCGCCCTCGGGCGAGTCGACCACGACCGGGCGCTTCACGACCACACCGGTGCCGAGCATGCCGACCTGCGGCTTGTTCAGGATCGGGGTGTCGAACAGGGCGCCGCGGCTGCCCGTGTTCGTCAGTGTGAAGGTGCCGCCGCCGATGTCGTCGGGGCTGATCTTGTTGGTGCGGGTGCGCTCGGCCAGGTCGGCGATCTTGCGGGCCAGCCCGGCGATGTTGAGGTCGCCGGCGCCCTTGACTACCGGGACGATGAGGCCCTTGTCGGTGTCGACCGCGATGCCGAGGTTCTCGACGTCGTGGTAGGTCACCTCGCTGGTCTCGTCGTTGATCACGGCGTTCAGCTTGGGGTGGACCTTGAGCGCCTCGACGGCCGCCATCGCGAAGAACGGCAGGAACGACAGCTTGACGCCCTCACGGGCCTCGAACGCCGCCTTGGCCCGGTCGCGCAGCCGCGCGATGCGGGTCACGTCGACCTCGACGACCGTGGTGAGCTGCGCCGACGTCTGGAGCGACTCCATCATGCGGTCGGCGGTGATCTTGCGCAGCCGGGTCATCTTCTGCGTCGTGCCGCGCAGGGTCGTGTCGACCTTGATCGGCGCGGGGGCGGCCGCCGCGGCGGGGGCCTGCTGCGCCGGCGCGGCCGGAGCGGCGGCGGGG
>NZ_BBXF01000014.1 GCF_001570585.1 Herbidospora daliensis
TACCCGTCGTCGCCTTGGTAGGCCACTACCCCACCAACAAGCTGATAGGCCGCGAGTCCATCCCTGACCGAAAAAACTTTCCACGTCCATCCGATGCCGGAAGACGTCACATCCGGTATTAGACCCAGTTTCCCAGGCTTATCCCAGAGTCAGGGGCAGGTTACTCACGTGTTACTCACCCGTTCGCCGCTCGAGTACCCCGAAGGGCCTTTCCGCTCGACTTGCATGTGTTAAGCACGCCGCCAGCGTTCGTCCTGAGCCAGGATCAAACTCTCCAAAAGATGTCTTCAGAGAATTTTCCCGGCTGACATAATGTCAACCAAAGGAATCCGTCATCAAATGACGGGGTTGTGCATCATGCACTGGCTTTTAGCACACTGTTGAGTTCTCAAGAAACGGACTTGCTTTTTTCTTTGTGTCTTTATCTTCGCAGCGCTTCCGGTTAGTGTCAAATTCAGTGATTCGACATTTTCCTTTTCCCGCTGGAAGTGCTCCCTTTCGAGAGCAACCCGTCTAACTTACCCGAGCTCCGGGCGATGTCAAATCGCCCGGTTTCCCGGAGGAAGTTGTTGGGGACGCCTTGGGGATCTGATCGCCCCGGCTCTTCCGAGTCCGGGCCGCGCCGTCCCGCTTGGCGTAACAAGAACATTAGCACCTTGGCGGGGATGCCGCGACCCAGTTCGGCAACCCGGTAATCATTCCCTGGCCACGAAACCCTAAACCTGGGGCAACGAGGCAAGTTGAGCCTCAAGACGGGCGATGTCCTCGACCGCCTGGGCGGCCCGCGCACGGACCTTCGCGACTACGTCGTCGGGGGCCTTCGCCATGAACTGCTCGTTGCCGAGCTTGCCCGTGACCTGGGCCTGTTCCTTCTTCGCGACCGCGAGGTCCTTCTCCAGGCGCTTGCGCTCGGCCGCCACGTCGATGGCGCCGGCCGTGTCGATCTCGACGATGACCGTGCCCACCGCGAGGCGGGCGGTCGGGGTGAAAGTTTCTCCCGACGGGTCGAGCCTGAGGAGGGAACGGATGGCGTCTTCGTGGGCGGCGGTGGCCGTACCGGAGAGAGACAATCGGGCCGCGACCCGCTGACCGGGCTTGAGGCCCTGGTCGGAACGGAACCGGCGGACCTCGGTGACGAGGTTCTGGACCGCCTCGATCTCCGACTCGGCTCCCGGGTCGGCGAGAGCCGGGTCGTGCGCCGGCCACGGCGCGACCACGATCGACTCCTTGCCGGTGACCGCGCGCCACAGCTCCTCGGTGACGAACGGGATCAGCGGGTGGAGCAGGCGCAGCAGCGCGTCGAAGACGTGGCCGAGGACACGCTTGGTGTTCTCGGCGACCTGGCCGCCGCCGGCGATCTGGATCTTCGCGAGCTCCAGATACCAGTCGCAGACCTCGTCCCACGCAAAGTGGTAGAGCGAGTCGCTGATCTTGGCGAACTCGAAGTCGTCGAAGGCCGTGTCGACCAGCGACACCACCGAGTGCAGGCGCGACAGGATCCAGCGGTCGGCCGCGGTCAGCTCCTCGGGCAGGCCGTCGCTGACGGCGCCGTTCATGAGGGCGAACCGGGTTGCGTTCCAGATCTTGTTGCAGAAGTTGCGGGAGCCGGCCGCCCAGTCTTCGCTGATCGCCACGTCGGAGCCGGGGTTGGCGCCGCGCAGCAGGGTGAAGCGGGTGGCGTCGGCGCCGTAGCGCTCGATCCAGTCGAGGGGGTCGATGACGTTGCCGAACGACTTCGACATCTTCTTGCCGAACTGGTCGCGGACCATGCCGTGCAGCGCGACGGTCTTGAACGGCGGCTGCCCGTCCATGGCGTAGAGGCCGAACATCATCATTCTGGCGACCCAGAAGAAGAGGATGTCGTAGCCGGTGACCAGGACGGTCGTCGGATAGAACTTCTTGAGGTCGTCGGTCTGCTCGGGCCAGCCGAGCGTCGAGAACGGCCACAGGCCCGAGGAGAACCAGGTGTCGAGGACGTCGGGGTCCTGCGTGTAGCCCTCGGGGATCTCGTCGTCGGGGCCGACGCAGACGACCTCGCCCTCGGGGCCGTACCAGACCGGGATGCGGTGGCCCCACCACAGCTGGCGCGAGATGCACCAGTCGTGCATGTCGTCGACCCAGTCGAAGTAGCGCTTGGCCAGCTCCGGCGGGTGGATGCGGGTGCGGCCGTCGCGGACGGCGTCGCCCGCGGCCTTGGCCAGCGGCGAGACGTTGACGAACCACTGCAGCGACAGCCGGGGCTCGACCACGGTCTTGCAGCGCGAGCAGTGGCCGACGCTGTGGAGGTAGGGACGCTTCTCGGCGACGATCCGGCCCTCGGCGCGCAGCGCCGCGACGACCGCGGGGCGCGCCTCGAACCGGTCGAGCCCCTGGAAGGGCCCGTGGGCGGTGATGACGCCGCGTTCGTCCATGATCGCCAGGGACGGCAGGTCGTGGCGGCGGCCGATCTCGAAGTCGTTGGGGTCGTGGGCCGGGGTGACCTTCACGGCGCCGGTGCCGAACGCGGGGTCGACGTGGTCGTCGGCGACGATCGGGATGCGCCGGCCGGTCAGCGGCAGCTCGACCTCGCGGCCGATCAGATGGGCGTAGCGCTCGTCGGAGGGGTGGACCGCGACGGCGGTGTCGCCGAGCATGGTCTCGGCCCGGGTGGTCGCCACCACGATCGCGTCGTCGCCGTCGCCGTAGCGGATCGAGACGAGCTCGCCCTCGTCTTCCTGGTGCTCGACCTCGATGTCGGACAGCGCGGTCAGGCAGCGGGGGCACCAGTTGATGATGCGGTTGGCCCGGTAGATGAGGCCGTCGTCGAAGAGGCGCTTGAAGATCGTCTGGACGGCCCGAGACAGGCCCTCGTCCATCGTGAAGCGCTCGCGGGACCAGTCGACTCCGTCGCCGAGCTTCTTCATCTGGCCGAGGATGCGGCCGCCCGACTCCTCTTTCCACTGCCAGACCCGGTTGACGAAGGCCTCGCGGCCGAGGTCGTGGCGCGAGAGGCCGTCTTTGGCCAGCTCGCGCTCGACGACGTTCTGCGTCGCGATTCCGGCGTGGTCCATGCCGGGCAGCCAGAGAGTGGCGTTGCCCTGCATGCGGGCCCGGCGGGTCAGCACGTCTTGGATCGAGTGGTCGAGGGCGTGGCCCACATGGAGCGAGCCGGTCACGTTCGGCGGCGGGAGGACGATGCTGTACGGCTCTCGCCCGTCTACCGCGCTCGCTCCGAAGTGACCGGCCGCTACCCAGCGCTCGTAGCTGGGGGCCTCGACATCGGCAGGGGCATACTGGGTCGGCAGTTCAGGCGTCGTCACGAGAGCCAATTCTAGAAGCTCCCACCGAGCGCCCCGGCCCAATATGTGTTATGCGGACTTCTCTCGCGGGGTTCGCTGCTGCTTCAGCTGGTCGCGCGGGATCAGTGTCGGGTTGACGTGTTCGAGGACCGCCTCGCGGGTGATCACGACCCGGGCGACATCCTGTCGCGAGGGCACTTCGTACATCACCGAGAGGAGGACCTCCTCCAGGATCGCGCGCAGGCCACGGGCGCCGGTGCCGCGCAGGATCGCCTGGTCGGCGATGGCCTCGAGCGCGTCGTCGGAGAACTCCAGCTCCACGTTGTCGAGCTCGAACAGCCGCCGGTACTGCTTGACCAGCGCGTTGCGGGGCTCGGTGAGGATCTGGATCAGGGCCTCGCGGTCGAGGTTGTGGACGCTGGTGATGACCGGCAGACGGCCCACGAACTCGGGGATCATGCCGAACTTCAGCAGGTCTTCGGGCATCACGTCGCCGAAGATGTCGACCGAGTCGACCTCTTCCTTCGACCTGATGATCGCGTTGAAGCCGATGCCCTTCTTGCCCACCCGGGACTCGATGATCTTCTCGAGGCCCGCGAAGGCGCCACCGCAGATGAACAGCACGTTGGTGGTGTCGATCTGGATGAACTCCTGGTGGGGGTGCTTGCGGCCGCCCTGCGGAGGCACCGATGCGGTGGTGCCCTCCAGTATCTTCAGCAGCGCCTGCTGCACGCCCTCGCCGGAGACGTCGCGGGTGATCGACGGGTTCTCGCTCTTGCGGGCGATCTTGTCGACCTCGTCGATGTAGATGATGCCGGTCTCGGCCTTCTTGACGTCGTAGTCGGCGGCCTGGATCAGCTTCAGCAGGATGTTCTCGACGTCTTCGCCCACGTAGCCGGCCTCGGTGAGGGCGGTGGCGTCGGCGATGGCGAACGGCACGTTGAGCATCTTGGCCAGGGTCTGGGCCAGGAGCGTCTTGCCGGAGCCGGTGGGGCCGAGAAGGAGGATGTTGGACTTGGACAACTCGAGCCCGTCGTCACGGCCGCGCTCGCCGGACTGGACGCGCTTGTAGTGGTTGTAGACCGCGACGGAAAGGGCCTTCTTGGCCTTGTCCTGGCCGATCACGTAGGCGTCGAGGAACTCGTAGATCTCTCGAGGCTTGGGGAGGTTGTCCCACTTCAGCTCAGAGGACTCGGAGAGCTCCTCCTCGATGATCTCGTTGCAGAGCTCGATGCACTCATCGCAGATGTAGACGCCTGGTCCAGCGATGAGCTTCTTGACCTGCTTCTGGCTCTTGCCACAGAACGAGCATTTGAGCAGGTCTCCCCCGTCGCCGATGCGTGCCACCCCAGACTCTCCTTTGCGTGGGACCGCCCTGCTGCCGCGGTCCGGTCATTCGCGCCGGTCACTTCGGTGCGAAAACGTCATCCCGCTCAGGTTTCGACGTTACCGTCTTCCGGGCCCTAGGTGAGCCCCCTAGCGGTGAGTCGCACCGGAAGGTGCCCAATTGGGCACCGTTCCGGTGCACTTGCGACCTTCGATCTCTTACGAAGCGACGGAAGCCGTCTGGCGCTTACGCGACGGAATGATGTCGTCGACGATTCCGTAGGCCTTGGCCTCGTCGGCGCTGAGGATCTTGTCGCGCTCGATGTCGCGACGGACCTCGGCCGGCTCCTTGCGCGTGTGCTTGGCCACGATCTGCTCCAGAAGGTCCCGCATACGCAGGATCTCACGAGCCTGGATCTCGATGTCGGATCCCTGGCCGCCGCCCTCGGTGGAGGGCTGGTGGATCAGGACCCGGGCGTTCGGCAGGGCGAAGCGCTTGCCGGGCGTGCCGCCCGCGAGCAGCACCGCCGCGGCCGAGGCCGCCTGGCCCAGGCACACCGTCTGGATCTCCGGCCGGACGAACTGCATCGTGTCGTAGATCGCCGTCATGGCCGTGAAGGAGCCGCCGGGCGAGTTGATGTAGATGCTGATGTCACGGTCGGGGTCGAGCGACTCCAGCGTCAGGAGCTGGGCCATCACGTCGTTGGCCGACGCGTCGTCGATCTGCACGCCGAGGAAGATGATGCGGTCCTCGAACAGCTTGTTGTACGGGTTCATCTCCTTCACGCCGTAGGTCGTACGCTCGACGAACGAAGGGATGATGTAACGGCCGTTGATGTCACCCGGCCGGATCAGGTCACTCATGGACGCTCCCGTCATGAAACGGCGCCCTCGGAGGGCACCTGCCGCGCGCTGCGGATCACTTGGTCGATGAAGCCGTAGTCCTTGGCCTCGTCGGCCGTGAACCAGCGGTCGCGGTCGGAGTCGCGCTCGATCTGGTCGAGCGACTGGCCCGTGTGGTGGGCGATGCGCTCGGCCAGCGTCTTCTTGACGTAGAGCATCTGCTCGGCCTGGATCGCGATGTCGGCGGCGGTGCCGCCGATGCCTCCGGAAGGCTGGTGCATCATGATCCGGGCGTGGGGCAGGGCGAAACGCTTGCCCGGCGCCCCGGCGCACAGAAGGAACTGGCCCATGGAAGCGGCCAGGCCCATGCCCACCGTGCAGACGTCGTTCGGCACATACTCCATCATGTCGTAAATCGCCATGCCGGCCGTCACGGAACCGCCGGGGGAGTTGATGTACAGCCAGATGTCGCGGTTGGGATCGTCGGCGGCGAGCAGCAGGAGCTCGGCGCAGAGCCGGTTGGCGACCTCGTCATTGACCTGAGTGCCGAGCACCACGATTCGCTCACGCAGCAGACGCTGGTAGAGCTGGTCTTCAAGCCGGGCGGGGCCGTTCTCTCTGCCTCGCGACTCGGGCTCGAAGCCGATGGGCTGGAAGAAGGTCGGCGGGCTGGTCACAGCGTCACCTTCCGATGCGTCGTTATCGATTGGCTTTGCTCGACCCTAACGCGCGCCGCCTACAGCTCATGCCCCCTCACCCGGGTGTTCGCTGACGGCGCATGCTCCCCCACGCCCTGTTTGTACGGGTTTCGACCGCCCCATGACGTACCGAACCCATACAGACAGGCCCCCGGTGAAAACCGGGGGCCTGAAAGAGACTGCGGTGAGCCGTCGCCTACTCGGCGGAGGCGCCGGCCGGGGCCTGGGCGAGCCCCTCGGCCTCCTGCTCGGGGTTGAGCTCGGCGTAGATGGCCTTGAGGTCGACCTCGTTGCCCTCGGAGTCGACGACCTTGGCGGCGTCGCCCACGACCGACTTGGCCTTCTCGCGGACGATCTCCATCATCGCGAGGGTCAGCTGGTCGTTGTCGGCGAGGTGCTGGGCCAGCGTGTTCGGCGCGACGCCCATCTGGGCGGCGCGGCGCACCACGAACTGGGTCAGCTCCTCTTCGCTGACGCCGATGTCCTCCGCCTTGACGATCTTGTCGAGGACGAAGCCCATCTTCAGCGCCCGGGCGGAGTTGGCGTCGAACTCGGCGAAGCGCTCCTCCTCGGTCGTCTGGTAGAGGCGGAAGTATGCCTCGCGGCTCAGGCCGCTCTCGGCGATCTGGTGCTCGAGGTTGTGCTTGCGGGCGTCGACCTCGGCCTTGAGGGCGCTGTCGGGCAGCGGGATCTCGAGACCGCCGATGAGGGCGTCGACGGCCTTCTCACGGGCCTGGACGACCTGCTCGATCAGCTTGTTGCGGCGGACCTGCTCGCGGATGCTGTTCTTGAGCTCCTCGAGCGTGTCGAACTCGGAGGCCAGCTGCGCGAACTCGTCGTCGAGCTCGGGGAGGACCTTCTCCTTGACCGACTTGACGTTGATGATCACGTCGGCCTCTTCGCCGGCGTTCTCGCCGCCGACGAGCGTGGTGCGGAAGGTCTTCTCCTCGTCGGCCGACAGGCCCTCGAGCGCGGCGTCGAGGCCCTCGAGGACCGAACCGGCGCCGACCTCGTAGGAGACGTCGGCGGCCTGCTGCTCGTCGAGGTTGCGGCCGTCGATCTCGGCGCGCAGGTCCATGACGACGTAGTCGCCCTTGGTGGCCGCGCGCTCCACGCCGGTCAGCGTGGCGAAGCGCTGGCGCAGCGCGTCGAGCTGGGTGTCGACGTCGCCGTCGGCGACGGTCGCGGCGTCGACGGTGACCTCGGTGCCCGCGTAGTCGGGCAGGTCGAAGGTGGGACGGACGTCGACCTCGGCGGTGAACTCCACCTGCTGGCCGTCGTCGATCCGGGTGACCTCGATCTCGGGCTGGCTCACCGGGAAGAGATCGACCTCGTCGACGGCGCGGCCGTAGAGGCCGGGCAGCGCGTCGTTCAGGGTCTCCTCGAGCACGACCGCGCGGCCGAAGCGCTGCTCGATGATCCGGGCCGGAACCTTACCGGGGCGGAAGCCGGGGACGCGCACCTGCTGCGCGACCTTCTTGTAGGCGGCCTTCAGGCTCGGCTCGAGCTCCTCGAACGGCACCTCGACGGTGAGCTTCACCCGAGTGGGGCTGAGCTCCTCGACAGCGGTCTTCACGGGGTGGTCTCCTAAATAACAGCATCTGGTGATCGCGGGCGCGTCATGCACAGCTACCGCGGCACGTTACGCGCACCGCGCCCACGAAGAGGGCACATGGGCATGCTCCACTGCGGCGGGGTGTCCAGCGCCAAACTTCAGTCTAGAGCAGAGCAGCCCCCGCGAGTGACGCCTCAGAGTTCGCGCGAGATCTTTCTGAGAATGTCGACGGTCTCGCTCGGGGTGGTGGAGACCGCGCAGAGGCGTTCCATCACCTCGCTGTACTTGTCGACCTCGTCGCGTTTGTCGAGATAGAGGGCGCTGCCGAGCTGCTCGACGTAGACGATGTCGGGGAGCTCCGCCTCGGGGAAACGCAGGATGCTGAACGCGCCGCCCTCCGCGGCGTGTCCGCCGAAGTGGAAGGGCATCACCTGGATCGTGACATTCGTCTGGTCCATCAGCTCGATCAGGTGCTGGATCTGCCCGCGCATCACGTCGACGCCGCCGATCGGGCGGCGCAGCGCCGCCTCGTCGATGACGGCCCAGAAGGTGGGCGGGGTGGTGCGTTCGAGGACCTGGCGCTGGCGTTCGAGCCGCAGGTCGACCCGCCGGGCGATCTCTTCGGGGGCCGAGCCGACCGCGCCGGCCGTGATGACCGCGCGGGAGTACTCCTTGGTCTGCAGCAGGCCCGGCACGAACTGGACCTCGTAGGTCCGGATGCGGGCGGCCGCCTCTTCGAGGCCGACGTAGGCCTGGAACCAGCCGGGCAGGACGTCGCTGAAGCGGTGCCACCAGCCGGGCTCGTTGGCCTGCTTGACCAGTTCGAGGATGGGCTTGCGGGCGGCCTCTTCGGCCACGCCGTACATGGTGAGGAGGTCTTCGACGTCGCGTTCGCGGAAGCTGACGCGGCCGAGCTCCATGCGGCTGATCTTCGACTCGGAGCCGCGGATGAGGTGCCCCGCCTCGAAGCGCGAGATGCCGCGTTCTTCACGGAGTTTGCGCAGCTGGGTGCCGAGGAGGATGCGCAGCGCCGTGGGACCTTGTCCCGGTTGGGTACGTGTCACGGCGCCTCCCTTTCTGCTCGACTCGCCGGGGAAGGTCGAGCCGACACCCCCAGCCCACACAGTGTCACCACTTCCGGCCAGGAAGACAAGGCTTGGGTCCCCCGTCCATTTCACAATCGCTCAACGTTTTGGGCAAGTGCACAGGGCGCTTGCACGTGCATTTGGGTCTTGCAGGGGGCGGGCCCTTGTCCCATGATGGCCTAGTGCATATTGGGCCAAAGGTGCACTAGTTCTCAAATCTGGCGATCGGGAGGTGCGGGCAGGATGTTGGATAATCCCATATCCGCCCGCGATGTCGGGGTGGAGCGCCTGCTGCGCACCGCCCCCAAGTCCGACGCCGCCACCTGTCCGTTACGCCCCCTCGCGGACTCGGTGAAGACCGCACGCGATGTTACGCGATCGACGTTGCAGGGTTGGGGACTTTCGGAACTCACCGACGACGCCACCCTGGTCGTTTCGGAGCTGGTGACCAACGCCGTTCGTTACGCTCTGTATCCGGCGCGGGCGTTCACCGACCACCCGATCACCCTCATGCTGGTGCGCATCGCCCCCCACGTGATACTCGCCGTCGCCGACCCCAGCGACGAGGTGCCCACCCGCAAGGAGCCCGACTTCGTCTCGGAGAACGGGCGCGGCCTCTACATCGTGGAGACCTACAGCCAGGCGTGGGGCTGGGACCCGCTCGACGAGGGCGGCAAGGCCGTCTGGGCGATGTTCCGCACCGGAGCCTGACACTTCTCTTTCCGTCCGGCCACCCGCTTGGGTTGTGCGCCATAACGGGATGGTCTGGCGCTCCGTAATGGCGTCGACACTACGGAGCGGAACGTTGGCCGGCGAAAGTTTCAGCTCTCCAGCACGTAGAGCACGAACCCCTCGTCGTCGACGATGGTCCGGGTGAAGCCGAGCCGCTCCAGCAGCCTGACCGAGGCCGCGTTGCCGCCGTGGGGGTCGGCGTGGAGCGGCCTCACCTGCTCCTTCTCCAGGAACAGGGTCAGCGCGCGGGTGCCGACGCCGCTCCCCCAGAACTCGCGCCCCAGCCAGTAGCCCAGGAACCGCCGGTCGCCCTCCCACCACGCGATGACGTTGCCGGCGATCTGCCCGCCGACCTCGACGGTCTGCACGTGGTTGGCCTTGTCGGGGAAGATGTTCCGCCGCCAGTGGTTCAGGAACCTCTCGCGCTCGCGGGCGGGGAACCGGGAGCGGCGGGTGGCCTCCGGGTCCTGTTCCTGGGCGTGGAAGGTCTCCAGGTCGGAGTCTCTGACGTCTCTCAGGCGAACGTGCATTCGCAGGCGCGCGAGGTCGTCCACGTCCTTCTCCCTCCGGGGCAGGCCGGGCACCCAGACCGGCATCATCTCCTTGATCTCGATCTGCGCGGCCAGGCCGATGACGGGGCAGCTCAGGCCGTCGAGGCTGCCCGCGGGGGCGTCGAGCAGGCCCTCGGGCCAGCGTTCTCCCTTATATGGGCCGCCCGCGACGGTCAGGTCGCGGGCGAGCAGGGCGAAGCTGACCTCGACCCCGTCGCGGCCGAAATCGCGCTGCTGGTCGCGCGGCGGCCCCGGCTGCGGGACGAACCCGCGGGCGAGCAGGGCCGCTTCGAGCCGGTCGGCGTCGTCGGCCCAGGCGAACCAGTCGACGTCGACGTGGTCGCGGGTCACCTCGCCCAACGTGAAGTCCATCGCCCAGCCGCCCCGCAACCAGACGTCGAACCCCATTCCGGCGATCTCGGCGATCGCCGTCAACTGGCGCTCTCTCACCGGTAGCCCGTGGTGTCGGCCGGCTTTCCGGCGTCTTGCACCTCCACGACGTAACGCCAGGCGTCGGGGCTGCTGCCGTCGACGTCGGTGAAGCCGTAGACCTGGGCCAGCCCGCCGCTGGACAACGACGCGCCGTTCCACCGGGCCCGGCTGGGGTCGCGCACCAGCGCGGCCACGGCCCTGCCGACGTAGGCCGGCGACTCGGAGATCGCGAAGTGGGGCTCGTTCTCCAGGGCGTCGCGCCAGTTCTCCTCGCCGACGCCGAAGTGCTCCAGCATGAGTTCCGACCGCAACCAGCCGGGCGTCAGCGCGACGGCCGTGGCCCCTCTGGGCCCGAGCTCCTTGGACAACCCGAACGCCATGCGCAGCACCGAACTCTTCACCAGGTCGTAGAAGAAGGTGACGCGGTAGTTGACGGCGTTGTAGTCGGCCGTGCCGTCGGTCATCTCGACGACCAGGCCGCCCTCGTGCCGGAGCAGCAGCGGCAGGGCGTAGTGGCTGGTGATGATGTGGGTGTCGACGGCCAGCCGCAACATCCGCATGCCGTCGTCGAGGTCGTGCTCCCAGAGCGGCTTGTCCCAGCTGAACAGGTTCTCGGAACCCCAGATGTTGTTGACCAGGACGTCGAGCCGCCCCTGCTCCCGGTCGATGCGCTCGACGAGCGCCTTGACCTGGTCTCTGTCGAGGTGGTCGGCCTGGACGGCGATGCCGCGGCCGCCCGCCCGGGTGACGAGCTCGGCGGTCTCCTCGATGGTCTCGGGACGCTGGTATTCCGACTGCTGGTCACGGGTGGTGCGACCGGTGACGTAGACGGTCGCCCCGATCGCCCCCAGCTCGGCGGCGATTCCTCTTCCGGCCCCTCGGGTCGCGCCCGCGACGAGTGCGATGGTCATCCGTTCAGTCTGTCGGGCGGCACCGACAAAAACGGCCCGGCCTCCCGCCAGCCGGCGGCGAAACGTACACCTTCTTCTTGGAGCGCGGCCACGGCGGCGCGGTAGGGAGCCCTGGCGGCCAGGGCGTCGTTGACGAAGGGCACCAGCGTGACCGGGATGCCGAGCCCCGGGGCCTCGGCCAGCAGCCCCAGGGCATAGGTGTCAGTGATGCCGAGGGCGAACTTGTTGATCGTGTTGAACGTGGCCGGATAGACGACGATCGCGTCGGCCCGGGGCGGCTTGGGCTCGCTGGGGTGCCGGTAGTTCACCCGCACCTTTCTTCCGGTACGCCGTTCGAGCTCGGCCACGTCGACGAAGTCGACCGCCTTGGGGGTGGTGACGACCTGGACGGTCCAGTCTCTGGCCTGCGCCTCGGCGACCAGCTCGGGGAGGTCCCGGACGGGCCCGGCGGCGCAGACGATCACGTAGAGGTCCATGGGTCTCCCGGGTTAGCGTGCAGGCATGTCTGACCATATTGAGGTGCGCGTGACGGCCGGATCGGCGGAGGAGGCCGATCTCCTGGCCGAGACGGTGGTCGGGCGGCGCCACGCGGCCTGCGCCCAGATCGTGGGACCGATCACCTCCGTCTATTGGTGGGAGGGCGAGGTGAACCGGTCGCGGGAGTGGCTGGTGCTGTTCAAGACGACGGCGGAACGGTTCGGGGACCTGTCGGGGAGCGTGCGGGAGGTGCACTCGTACGACGTGCCGGAGATCGTCGCGGTGCCGGTGGCGATGGGGTCGGGCGACTATCTGGCGTGGGTGACGGCGGAGACCGGCAGCTGAATTCCAAATAAATCGGGCGAATTATGAATAGCGCTGGAAACCCTTAAATAAGGGGATGTCCCGGCGGGGCGCCGGTCACTCTGAATGCGTGAGACAAGCCATTCTCGCGGTCGATTTCGGCACCTGTTCTTCTTCGGCCGCACTCGTCGGTCCCGGGCGGGTGGAACTGGTGAAGGAGCCCGCGTCCGGGCTCTGGTCGTGGCCGTCGGTGGTGTGCCTGGCCGGTGACACCCTCCTCGTCGGCACCCTCGCCGACAACCGCAAGACCATCGTCGCGCCCGACCGGTTCCGCGACGAGTTCAAGCGCGAGCTGCGGTCCGACGCCCGCATCGACCTGGGCGGGCGGGTCGTCACCGCGTCGGAGCTGGTCATGACGATGATCCGGGCGCTCAAGGGTGAGGCCGAGCGGATCTCCGGGGGCCCGGTCGAGCGGGCCGTGCTGACCGTGCCGGCCTCCTACGGCGAGGGCGATCCCCGGCGGGCGCTGATGGTCAGGGCCGCCGAGGGCGCCGGGTTCGGGCTCGTCGAGCTGCTCGCCGAGCCGGTGGCCGCCGCGCTCGCGCCGCTGGCCGGGGCGCCGCCGGTGCCCGGCGACCTGCTGCTCGTGTACGACTTCGGCGGCGGCACCTTCGACTGCGCGCTGGTCAGGGTCGGGGAGCAGGGCGTCCACGAGATCCTCGGGCACGCCAGCCTCGACGACTGCGGGGGCGGCGACGTCGACGCGCTGCTCTACCACGAGCTGGTGGCGCAGCTCCCGTCCGGGCCGCCGCCGGGCCACCGGCACCAGGTTCTGGTGCGGGATCTGGCCAAACGCGTCAAACACCAGCTCAGCGACGTGAGCCCGGGGGAGGCGATCTTCGAACCGGCCGGGACGCTGCTCTCCCTGACCGCCGGGCGGCTGGCGGAACTGGTGGTGCCGGTGCTCGACCGGACCACCACCTGCTGCCTGGACCTGCTGAGGCGGTGCGGGGTCGCGCCCGAGCAGGTCACCTCGGTGGTCATGGTGGGCGGCAGCACCCGGATGCCGGTGATCACCGACGTCGTGATCCGCGCCTTCGGCCGCCCGCTGCGGCACACCCGCGACCCCGACCTGGCGGTCATCCAGGGGGCCGCCGTGTGGGCGGGGCTGGCGCACACCCGCACCTCGGCCGCCTCGCCTCCGGCCGCCGGGGAGGTGCCGTTGCGCTGGGAGATCCCGGGGCGGTGGGGGGTGCTGCAGAAGTGGCGGGTCGCCGAGGGCGACCTGGTCGAGGCGGGCGGCCTGCTGGGTTCGGTCCGCCTCCCGGATGGAGCGCTCCACGACCTGGCGTCGGGTGGAGAGGGGCCGATGACGGTTCAGGCGCTCCACTACGACGCGGGCACGGCGGTGACCTCCGACGACTGGCTCGTCACGGCCCGGCCGCGACCCGCCGAGCCCGTCTCGCCCCCGGGGAGGGTGCGGCACACCATCCAGGCGACGGACGAGGTCTCCCACCTCGAACTGGTCGAGGTCGACGGGCGTCTCGTGGTCGTCACCTCGGAGAACGAGCACGTGGTGATACGCGACGCCGAGACCGGCCGGCGGCTCCGCGACCTGCCGGTGGAGTCGGGCGTCACCGCCTTGGCGGTCCTGCCCGGTGACGGCGAGCCCGTCGTCGTCACCGGGGACGACGACGACTACGTGACGACGTGGCACGCCTCCACCGGGGAGAAGCTCGACGAGGTCGACTACGGCGCCACGATCACCGCGCTGGCCGTCTCCCTCGGCGCTGGAGGCCGCCACCTGGCCGTCGGAAACGCCGATGGCGAGCTCCGTGTCGAGGCCGTGACCGGCGGGGCGTTGTCGTGTCCGGCTCCCCTCTTCGAGGTCTCCGAGAGGATCAGGTCCCTGGCCTTCCTGGACGACCGGGTGGCCGTCGCCACCGGTGACGACGTCTCCACGATCGACCCGGACGACCCCGAGGAACCGGACCAGTACGACTACGACGAGGACGACGACCTCGACGTGGTGTCGGTCGCGGCCGCCGGCCTCGACGGCCGCCCGCTGCTCGCCGTCGCCGGGGACGACGACCGTCTGGTGCTCCGGTTCCCGCTGGAAGACCGGCACTACGCCTACCTCGACTGCGACGGCGACCAGCGGGCCGTCGCCTTCGGAACGCTCCAGGGGGCCATGGTCCTCGTCAGCGGGGGCGACGACGGGCGGCTCCGGGTGTGGGACGTGCGGCAGCGGAGGGTCCTGCACCTCTTCGAAGACCACAACGACTGGATCAACGCCGTCGCGATCGCGACCTGGAACGGCCGCACCTTCGTGGCCAGCGGCGGCGACGGCCAGCTCATCCAGATCTACGAGCTCGACTGAGGAGATGACCGACATGGCCGACAGACAACCCGATCTCCTGCGTACCGCCGGCGCGCTCATCTGGCGGGGCGACCCGAAGAACCCCCTGGTCGCCGTCATCAACCGGACCAAGAAGAACGACTGGTGCCTGCCCAAGGGCAAGCTCGACCCCGGTGAGCACCTCATCGCGGCGGGATTCCGGGAGGCCGTCGAGGAGACAGGGCTGAAGATGACCTTCGGCCGGTGGCTGACCACCGTGAAGTACCGCAAGAAGGGCTGGAAGCGGCGGACCGACTACTGGGCCGCGCACTCTCCCGAGGGCGACTTCGTGCAGAACAGCGAGGTCAACCGGCTCCATTGGAAGACGCTCGACGAGGCCGAACGGCTGCTGACGGAGTCGCGCGACGCGCCGGTGGTGCGCGCCTTCGAGGCCAGGACCGCCGTGACCAAGGTCCTGATCATGGCCGTCCACGGGACTCTTGAAGGCGGCGACGACGGCTGGCAGGGCAAGGGCCGGATCCGGCCGCTCGACGCTCGGGGTCTCTGGCAGGCCGACCGGCTGCACGGCGTCCTCAACGCCTACCGGCCCTCCTATGTCGTGGCCGGTCAGAGCGAACGTTGCCGGCAGACCCTCGGCCCCTACGCCACCGAGCAGGGCTTGGGCATCCGCAACGAGAAGCTGCTCACCAAGAAGGACTTCGAGCCGAACTGCGCGCTCCGGATGATCCACACGACGATGGAGGCCGGGGAGTGCGCGGTGGTCTGCGGGTACCGGCAGCCGGTGGAGGACACGCTGAAGCTGCTGCTGGCGGCCAGGAACGTCGACGACGAGAAGATCGAGTTGTTCCCCGGCGCCTTCGTGGTCGTCCACTACACCGAGAAGAAGATCATCAGTCTGGAGCGTTACCTGAACTGAGGTCAGTCGAAGGCCAGGTCGAGCCAGTCGCGCACCGGACGGCCCGGCACGTGGACCCAGCCGTCGAGGTACTCCCCCGTCTTCGTCACGACGCTGACGTAGCGGAAGCCCGCCGGGTCGAGGCCGGGGTAGCCGCCGGCGACCAGGTCGTCGTACAGGGGACCGGAGACGACGACCACCAGGTCGGCGGTGCTGTCGCGGACGACCTCGCGCACCTCGGCGGAGTCGAGGAGGCGGACCAGCCGGACCACGGCCTGGCCGGCGAAGCCCGCCACGGCCTCGTGGACGACGCCCTCGTGGAGGGCGAGCCGGAGTCGCCAGCGGTCGGCTCCGGCCTCGTTCTCCCCGGCCAGGCGGTCGGCGAGGGCGGTGATCAGGCGGCTGACGAAGCGGGGTTCGTCGAGGTCGGCGGGCATCAGGAAGACGCCGCCGTCGCCGTTGTACTGGCGGGTGCAGGCGTCGAGCGGCAGGCCGGCCTCGGCCCAGGCGTCGGTGAGGACGGCGTGCAGGGTCTGCTGGGCGGTGATGTGCCGCCAGTTGCCGCGGACGCTGTAGCCGACCAGGTCGGCGGCGGCGCACAACCGGCGCACGCCGACCGGGGCGCCGTCGAAGGGGTCGGCGGTCATTGGGCGCGTTTGGCCAGGCGGGCCGGGTCGAGGATGACGATGCGGCGGTATCCGGTGGACAGGATCTCCTCCTGGCGGAGTTCGCGGAGCACGGCTTCGACGCGGGGTTTGCTGGTGCCGGTCAGGGCCGCGAGGTCGGGCTGCGACAGCGCGAGCTCCACGGTGTCGCCGGGCCCGGGGATGCCGTGGGTGTCGGCCAGTTCGCGTAACACGCGGGCGACCCGCAGCTGGGCCGGGGCGCCGCTGAGGTCGATGCGGCTGCGGGTGGCGCTGCGCAGTTTGGCGCCGATCGCCGAGCTGATCGCGACGGCCGCCTCGGGGTGGCCGGTCATGAAGGTGCGCAGGACGTCGTGCCTGATCACGCGGGCGATCAGGGACGACGCCGCCGTGATGGTGGCCGATCGGGGGCGGCCGTCGAGGGCGGCCAGTTCGCCGATGAGGTCGCCGGCGCCCCGGATGGCGAGCAGGGCCACGCGGCCCGCCTCGGTGGTGCCGGTGACGCGGACGTACCCGCTGACGAGGAGGAAGGCGTGCCGGGTCTGCTCGCCCTCGTGCATCAGGACGGAGTCGGGGTCTTTGCCGATCTCGAAGCCGAGAGACAACAACCGGGTGCGGAGTGCGGGCGGCAGGGAGCCGAGCAGGCTGGCCGGCGGCCATCGATGCACGGAACCGAACACGTTCTCATTGTGCGCCCCGCCAACGCTGAAATCAGCATTTATCGGAGTGAATCGTGGACGACGACCTATTTGACTTTTGGGATGAACACCAAGAAATGCCGGATGACAATGAATGGCATCCCCAGCACCACTCCGACACCTGTGCCATCGCCGCTCAGGAAGGGGTGCTGGAGGACGTCGGCGGCGTCCGTCCTCCGGAGGAGGAGATGATCGGCGTCGCCGAGCGCGAGGGCTGGTACACCCCCGGCGGCGGCACCCCGATGCTCGACGTCGGGCGGCTGCTGGCCTATTACGGCCTGGAGGTGGCCCAGCACGTCCACGCCGATCTCGGGTCGCTGCACGACGCCCTCGGCCGGGGCGAGGGGGTGATCGTCGGGGTGCGGGCGGAGACGCTCGCCGACGAACCCGGCGACCTCGACCTGGCGGCGTGCTCGGGGATCCCCGGGCAGACGGCCGACCACGCCGTCCGCGTGGTCGGGTTCGAGGGCCGCGACGTCGTCCTGGACGACCCGGCGCGCGGGGTGGGCACGGTGCCGGTCGAGGTGTTCCTGGAATCGTGGCGCGGGTCGGGCAACTTCATGGTGACGGCGGCCGGGGGCCGGTCATGAGCGCCAGCCGCCTCGGCACGTTCATGTCGGCCGAACTGCGGGCGATGCCGCTGTTCCGCCAGTCGGTCCCGATGGAGTCGGGCCTCGGCTGGCCGATCCCCGTCCGCCACCGGCCGGCGTGGGACGGCTCGGCGGCCGGGGTGTTCGTCCGGATCCCGCTGTTCGGGTTCAGGGGGCGGCCCACGGGCGGCACCGACATCTATCCGTTCTTCGCCACCATCACCGTCGACTGGCGCACCCGGCGGGCCGTCGAGTACGCCGACCTGCGCTACACCCGGCCGTGGAAACCAGGGAACCGCGACCCCGCCGGGGTGTTCCCGCACGAGTCGCTGCGCGGCAGCAAGCGCGCCTACCTGGAGAAACGCGACGCCTTGCTGAGCCTGTACGACGAGATGCTCGACGGCATGCTGCACGACCGCCCGTTCGGGGCCGGCGACGAGTTCGGCCGGCTGCTGCGCGAGCTGCTCGAACCCCCGCTGGAGCACTACTACCGCGTGCTGGGCCCGGCGTTCTTCGGCCGCTTCCTCGGGCCGGAGGCCCCGTGACCGACGACGACCTCCCCTATGACGACGACGACCCCGAGTTCGCGCCCGCCGACGACGCGTGGGACGGCTGGGACGACCAGGACCCCGGCGACCTGTCGCACGCCGCCGCCTTCGACGAGATCAGGTTCGGTACCTCGCTCCCCCACCAGGGCCTGACCGAGGGCGGCGACACCGTCTCCTACTCCACCTCGTGGAACGAATACTACAACGACCGCACCGGCGAGCAGGTGACCCCGAAATGACCTACGAATCTCTCCGCGACGGCGTCCTCGCCCTCCTGGCCGACGTCGCGGCGATCTCGACCGGCACCACGACCACCCTCCTGGACGAGGCCGCCGCCCGCCTGCGCGACGGCAGGCTGCGCGTCCTGGTCTGCGGCGAGTTCAAGCGCGGCAAGTCCAGCCTGATCAACGCGCTGCTGGAGGAGCCCGATCTGCTGCCGGTCGACACCTTCTACGCGACGCGGGCGATCGTCTCCATCGCGTACGGCGAGACCGAGGTCGTCACCGCCCACACCGGTGACCAGGTGAAGCGGATCACCCGGGCCGAGCTGGCCGACCACGCGGCCGAGGGCGGCGCCGCCCGTGACACCTCCCTGGTGGAGATCCTGACCCCGAACCGGAAGCTGGCCTCCGGGCTGGTCCTGCTCGACAGCCCCGGCGTCGGCGGGGTGCTGCCCGACCACACGGCGGCCACGCTGAGCGCGCTGAACACGGCCGACGCGGTGATCTTCGTGACCGACACCTCCCAGCCGCTGATGGCCTCGGAGCTCGGCTTCCTCCGCACCGCCATGCGCTCGGCCCGCGCCACCGACGACGTGGACGCGCTGATCTGCGTCTGCACCCGCTTCGACAAGGGCGCCGACCGGCAGGAGCTGCTCGCGAACACGCGCGCGAAACTGGCCGACGTGACCGGCCGCGAGCCGGTCCTGATCCCGGTCTCCAGCGTGGCCCGGCAGCGTTACCTCGCCAAGGGGCACGACGACGACCGGCGGCTGGCCAACTTCGACGAACTCGAACGGGTGTTGTGGGCGACGCTGGCCCGCCGCCGCGTGAGGGCGATGCTCGGAGACGGGCTGCGGGCGGCGGCTGACGGCGTACAGGCCGCGTTGGGACCGGTGGACACCGAGATCGCCGCGCTGGACGCGGCCGACCAGGCCGAGCGGGACCGGATCAGACGGGACCTGGAGACGGCCCGCGCCCGCAAGGACACGCTGCGCCACGGCCGCGACTGGCGTGACCGGCTGAGGCGCGACCTCGACGACGCCGCGCGGCGGCTGCGGGCCACGGCCGACGGCTGGCTCGACGAGGTGTGGGACCGGTTCGAGCAGGACTTCCTCTTCGACGCGTCGCTGACCGGCGACCCGGAAGGGCTCGTCGGCCGGCTCACCGCGGAGTGCGCGGCCGTGACGACCCGGGTCAACCGCGCCGCGGAGCAGGAGGCGGCCCGGCTCCTGGCGGAGTTCACCACCCGGCACGGCATCGGCCTCGGCCACGGGCTGACCGGGACGATCGCGATCCCGTCACTGGACCGCCTGCGCGCCGGCCGCGACCGCGCCATGGCCGACCGTCCCGGCATCGCCCTGCCCGTCATGCGGGGCAGCTCTTTCGGCGCGGCGATCGGCGCCTCGATCGGCAGCGCGATCGTGCCCGGCCTCGGCACCCTGATCGGCGGCGTCATCGGCGCCTGCGCGGGCGCCTTCCGCGAGGTGAAGAGCCGCGCCTTCCAGGACAACCGCCTGGTCAGGGAGAACCTGCGGGCGGAACTCAAACCGGCTCACCGGACCGTCTCCCGCGAACTCGGCAACGGGATCACCGACGCCTTCCGCGACCTGGCGCGAGAGGCCGCCGACGACCTGACCGCCCGCCTCACCCAGGAGATCGAGTCGGCCTCCGAGAGCATCGCCTCGCTCGAACGCGCCTCCCGGACCACGGGAGAGCAGGGCAAGGCCAGAAGGGCGGAGCTCCAGGAGGCCCGTGGACGCCTGCTGTCGCTCGACGCGCGGGTCCGCCACCTGTCCAACGGCGTGTCGGCCCTGGCCGGGGCCCCCGCCGAGCCCGACGACTCCTGGGCCGACGAATGAGAGAACTGCGCGCCTCGGTGACCACCTCCTTCGAACGGGCCCGGCTGGCCCTGGGCGACCATCCGGCTCTCGATCCGGTACGCCGCTCGCTCGACGACCAGGTGTCGAAGCTGCGCGCGCCGATGACGGTGGCCCTGGTCGGCCGGGTCAGCTGCGGCAAGTCGACGCTGGTCAACGCCCTGCTCGGCGGCTACCGGGTGCCGACGGGCGTCAACGAGCTGACCTTCAACATCGCGATCCTCCGCCACGGCGCCGTGCCCGGCCTGACCGTCCACTACGACGACGGCCGGCCTCCCGAAAGTCACGACCTCCACGAGCTGGAGGCCCTGGTCGGCCGGCAGGCCAAGGACCTCAAGGGCATCTCCCACCTGGAGGTCGTCGCCGACCTCGACCAGCTCAGATCCTTCGACCTCGTCGACACGGTGGGCCTGGACGCCCACTTCGGCGACGAGTCGGGCAAGACGCTCGACTTCCTGGGGCGGACGGGCGCGGACGTGCGGTCGTCGTCCCTGACCCACGCGGCCCGCGCCGACGCCGTCGTGCTGGCCTTCGCCCGCGGCCTGAACCTCGACGACACCGCCCTGCTGGCCGACTTCAGCGGCCTGGACGTCGCCGGCCTCGGCCCCCTCAACGCGGTGGGGGTGCTGAACAAGGTCGAGATGGGCTGGAGCGCCGACCGCCCCGACCCGTTCCGGGACGCCGACCGGGTGGCCGCCCGCCTGATGTCCGCGCCGGGCGTGCGGAACACGATGCTGACGATCCTCCCGGTGGCCGGCCTGATGGCCTCGGCCGCCGGAAGCTGCACCGAGACGGACTTCGCCGACCTGACCACGCTCAGCCGCCTGGACCCCGTCGAACTGGCCGAGCGGATCGACCGCGGCGAGATCTTCTTCGAGTACGCGGACCTCGACGTCCCCGGCCCCCGGCGGGCCGACCTGGTGCGGCGCTTCAGCGAGTTCGGCGTGGTGACGGCCTGCGGCCTGATCAGGGACGGCGCCGACCTGCCGGCGCTCCGCTCGGAACTCGCCAACCGGTCACGGCTGACCGCCCTGCGGACGTTGCTGCTCGACCACTTCGGCCGCCGGGCCGACGTGATCAAGACGACCGGCGCCCTGGCATGGCTGCGCACCCTGCGCCCGGCAGGCCTCCCGGCGCGGGCCGAACTGGCCTACGGACGGGCGCTGGCCGAACTCGCCCACATGGAGGCGCGGGAGAGCGTGGCGCTGGAACAGCTCAAGGTCCTGCGGGACGGATACGAGGGACGGCTCGGGCTGTCGCCGGAGGACCTGGAGGAGTCCCGGCGCGTGCTCGGCGAGTACGGCGACGCCGACCCGCCCGCGGACGTGGGCGACCGGGTCAGACACTGGAGCGAGCTGGCATTCCATCCCGGGTTCGACGTGGCGACCCGGAACGCGGCGCGGGTGGTGCGGGCGGCCTTCAGTCAGCGCGGCCGGCGCCAGTAGGCGAGGTGCCCGCTCGCGCTCTGGACGACGCGGGGTTCGGACTCGTCCTGGGGCCAGATCTGCAGCAGGTAGCGGTCGATGACCTCCCGCGAGGTGTCGGCCTCGGCCGCCTGGTCCATGTTCTGGGCGTGGTAGCGCAGCCGGTACCAGCCCGGCCCGGCCGGCAGCTCGGGGAGTTCGTGGACGTCGCCGCCGCCCCATTCGTGCAGCTCGAACCGTCCGGCCTCGGACTCGATGCTGATCTCGACGATGTCCTCGTAGCCGGTCTCCGGGCCCGGGTCGTCCGCCGCCACCGCGACGGAGAAGCCGACGGTGCCGGTGTGCAGGCCCGTGATCAGGAAGGCGTCGCCGTCTTCGACGCGGATGATGCCGACGGGGTGGGTGGGGTGGTCGTCGAGCATCCCGTCGGGGCCCATGGCGTCGTCGGTGGCGTCGACCAGATAGGCCTGCCAGTAGTGGACGTGGAGGCCGAAGGACACGGTCTGGGTGGTGGTCATGGTGGCGGAGCCTACGATCACGCACCGACGAATCCCGATCGGGCGACGTGAATTCGTAAATCACGAAGGCCAGGCATCCCACCCGGGATGACCTGGCCTTTCGAAGTGGAGCGGACGACGGGAATCGAACCCGCGTAGCCAGTTTGGAAGACTGGGGCTCTACCATTGAGCTACGTCCGCGCGCGCCGGTCGGCATCTGGTCTAGACTTCTCCCGGCCGTCAATGCGTAAGCGTACCGGAGATCTCGGGGCGTCGGCGCCAGGCGGCAACGGGGTGTGGCGCAGCTTGGTAGCGCACCTGCTTTGGGAGCAGGGGGCCGCAGGTTCAAATCCTGTCACCCCGACACACGACTGGCGGTTGCGGGCGAAAGGTAATAATTCCCGTCCGCAATCCTCCGCCCGGGATCGGGCATCGCGTCGTAAACGCCGACGAACACTACCTTTCCGCGCCGATGACTCGGCTTCTTGACGATCGGTCCGGGCTTGACCCTGCGATCCACCGCGTAAAGCGCCGTACAGTCTGGGAAAAGGCATGAAATGCCGTGGTTGTCCTCCCTACGATGCGGAAGAGATGAACCGGAACAGCGTGATCAAGACGCCGGCGCCGGGTGACCGGCTGGAGTGGCGGCAGGCCTCGGCGGCCTCCGCTCAGGAGCGGCTGGCCTATCTCAACGAGGCCAGCCGCCGCATCGGGACGACCCTCGATCTGGGTGAGACCAGCCGTGAGCTGATGGACGTCGCCGTGCCTCGGTTCGCCGACACCTCGGCGATCATGGTGCAGGATCGGCTGGTCATCGACGGAGAGTTCCCGTCGCGGCCGGTCGACGGCACGGCGCTGGTGCGGCGGGTGGCCATCGGGGTGGCGGAGGTCGACCCGACCGAGTGGGTCGACGCCTTTCCGATCAACGAGGTCACGGTGTACTCGGCGCAGCTGCCGCAGGCGCAGTGCATGTCGACCGGGCATCCGATCATGTATCCGGAGCTCGACGAGCACACCGCGGAGCTCATCGGGGCCAGCCTCGACCGTGACGTGGTCGCCAAGCTGCTGGTGGGCGGGTCGTTCATCGCCGTGCCGCTGAAGGCGCGCGGGCGGGTGCTCGGGTGTGCGATCTTCAGCCGCAACCCGGGCGGGTCGCCGTTCGAGGAGGAGGACGTCGCGGTCGCCGAGGAGCTGGCCGCGCGCACCGCCGTCTGCATAGACAACGCGCGCCTGTACGCCCGGGAGCGGCGCACCGCCCTCACGCTCCAGAGCAGCCTCCTGCCGGCCGACCTGCACCAGCCGCTGGGCATGGAGATCGCCTCGCGCTACCTGCCGGCCAGCGACCTCATGGGGGTCGGCGGCGACTGGTTCGACGTCATCCCGCTGCCGGGGTGCCGGGCGGCGCTCGTGGTGGGCGACGTCATGGGGCACGGCACCAGAGCCGCGGCCACGATGGGGCAGCTCCGGACCGCCGCGCGCACGCTCGCCTCGCTCGACCTGCCGCCGGACGAGGTGCTGTTCCGGCTCAACCGGATGAGCCAGGACCTCGACCCGACCCAGATCGCCACGGCGGTCTACGCGACCTACGACCCGGTGACCCGGACCTGCGCGCTGGCGCGGGCGGGGCACGTTCCGCCGGTACTGATCCATCCCGACGGTCGTACCGAGATCATCGAACTGCCCTCGGGGCTGCCGCTAGGGATCGGGAACGACCCGCTGGAGACGGTGGAGATGGTGCTGCCGTCCGGGGGCATCCTCGCCTTCTACACCGACGGCCTGGTGGAGAGCCGGGACCGCGACATCGACCTGGGGATCATGGCGCTGCGCCGGCTGCTGTCGGCGCCCGACCAGGATCTGGAGGAGATGTGTGACGTGACCATCAACAGTCAGCGACCCGGGCACGAGCGCGACGACATCGCGCTGCTGCTTGCCCGGGTCCATGAACTCGCGCCCGACGAGATCGCCTCCTGCTCGCTGCCGGCCGATCCCCGGTTCGTCAGCCACGCCCGGCGGTTCGTCCGGGCGACGCTGGCCGAATGGGGGCTCGGGGCCGTGCGGGACACCACCGAACTGGTGGTCAGCGAGCTGGTGACCAACGCGCTCAAGCACGGCTGGCCGCCGATCGAGCTGAGGTTGCTGAGGGGCCGGGGCAGAACCCTGGTCTGCGAGGTCGCCGACGGCTCGCCCACCGTCCCGGCGTTGCGCACTCCGACTTCGGAGGACGACACCGGGCGCGGGCTGCAGCTCATCAAGCGGCTCACCTACCGGTGGGGCACACGCCCGACCCCTCTCGGGAAGATCGTCTGGGTGGAGCAGCGGCTCCCCTGACCCTCCCCTACGCGATGCTGCCGCGCGGCGGCACCACCAGGCCGTAGATCACGACCACGGCCAGTGCGACGACGATGAGGGACCAGATCGGGAACGCCCCGGCGTAGGCGAACTGGCCCAGGATGACCAGTGCCGCCAGGACGATGCCCAACGTGCGGGCCCACATCGCGCCTTGGAGAATGCCCACGCCCGCGATGACCATGAGGACCCCGGCGACCAGCCAGATGATGCCCCATGACGTGAGGTTGAAGATCAGCACGCCCGAAGACCCGACTACGAGGTAGTGGCTCTTCAAGATCGCGGCGAACCCGCCGACGATGTTGAGCAGCCCTACCACGATGCCGAGGATCCCGGCGAAGCGCAGCCAGTTGGAGGGGTGCGGCAGTCGTCCGCCCGAAGTGGGTGTCGTGGATGCGGTGGTCAACGCGACCAGCTCCTTCCTCGTCGACTAGCAATTGCCACCATAACCACATAAACCGCCACAAATGCCTCACATGGCGCACTATTGGCGATGCGAGGCTTTCTTTTGAGAACCCCACGGGTATTCCCGGTGCATTGAGGCCGGGGGGACACGCGAATGCCGAAGGCGACGTGGATCAGGCTGCTGGCATTGGTTTTGCCCGCTTTGGCGGTCGGCGTCGGCTCGGGTCTCCTCCTGTACGCCGTCACCGCGCTTGCCGAATGGTTGGAGCGCCTGATCTGGCCCTCATTCGAGTGGTGGCGGATTCTGCTCATGCTCACCCTCGCCGGAACCGTCACCGGCCTGCTGATCCGGCGCTTTCCCGGGCACGCCGGGCCCGACCCGGCCACCGAGGACCTGGTCGCGCCGCCGATGCCGGCCTGGGTGGTGCCCGGGGTGCTGCTGGCGGCGGTCGTCACCCTCTCGTGCGGGGTGAGCCTCGGACCGGAGAACCCGATCACCGCCGCCAACGTCGCGCTCGCCTTCGCGGCCGGACGCCGGCTGCTCCCCCGGGTGGAGGGCGACGTCTGGGTGGGCCTCGGCGCGTCGGGGACGATCGGGGCGCTGTTCGGCAGCCCCATCGCCGCGGCGCTGATCCTGTCGGAGCTGCCGCTGGGCAGGCCGGGGACGCCGTTGTGGGACCGCCTCTTCGCGCCGCTGCTGGCCGCCTCGGCCGGGGCGCTGACCACGATCTCCCTCGCGGGGCAGACCCTGCATATGAAGGTGCCGGGCTATCCGGGCTTCCGGCTGGTCGACCTGGTCTCGGGGTCGGTCATCGCGGTGGTCGCGACCGGCCTGGGGCTGCTGGCGGTCTACGCGTTCCCGTACGTCCACGCCGCCTTCCACCGCATCCCGAGCCCGGTGCTCATGGTCACGGCGGGCGGGCTGATCCTCGGCGGCCTGGGGATCGTCGGCGGCGAGGTGTCGATGTTCAAGGGGCTGACGCAGGCCGCGGAACTGCTCCGGGGCCACTACGCCGCCGCGACGGTGATCCTGGTGCTCCTGGTGAAGCTGGTCGCGCTGACCGTGGCGGCGGCCTGCGGGTTCCGGGGCGGACGCATCTTCCCGGCCGTGTTCATGGGGGTCGCGCTGGGCGTGGCGGCCAACGCGCTGGTCCCGGAGGTGTCGCTGGCGCTCGCGGTGACCACGGGGGTGCTGGGGTTCGTGCTGGCGATCACGCAGCACGGCTGGCTGAGCCTGTTCGCGTCGATCGCCATCGTCGGGGAGATGGCGCTGCTGCCCGTGGTGTGCGTGACGATTCTGCCCGCGTGGTTGCTGGTGACGGGCAAGAAGGAGATGGTCGTCCCAGGGCACATGCCAGGAATGCCCTAAATTGTCACTTTGGTCCGGAGCCCCATGACGTGGGCTCGTGTTCGGGTTACCGTCGAAATGTGACGATCGGAATCGAGGACGCCTACCGCCGGGCCCTGGACGCCTTCGGTATGCGCGTCCACCTCATCAAACCCGGCCAGTGGGACCTCCCGACGCCGTGCGTCGACTGGGACGTGCACGCCCTGGTGAACCACCTCGTCTACGAGTCGCTCTGGGCCCCCGAACTGCTCGCCGGGCGCAGCCCGGCCGAAGTGGGCGACGTCTTCGACGGCGACCTCATCGGCGACGACGCCGTCAAGGCGTTCGACTTCGCCGCGCACGCCGCGATCACGGCGGCCGCGGCGGAGGGCGTGCTCGACCGCACCGTGCACCTGTCGTTCGGCGACGTGCCGGGACGCGAGTACGTCACCGAGTTGTTCGCCGACGCGCTGATCCACACGTGGGACCTGTCGAACGCCATCGGCGTGGCCGACCGGCTCGACCCGGAGCTCGTCTCGCTCTGCGCGGCCTGGTTCGCCGCCTGTGAGGAGGGCTACCGGAGTTCGGGCATCATCGGCGGGCACGTGCCGGTGCCGGAGAACGCCGACGCGCAGACGCGCCTGCTGGCCGCCTGGGGACGCCGGGCCTCCTAACGCCCCGTGGGGCGCTTGCCGTGGTTGGCCTTCTTCTTGCGGCGGGCCTTGGACTTGCGCTGTCGTTTACCCATCCGCCAACTGTGCGCCTCCTGCGGACACCTGTCCACCTCCCATGTTCCAACATTTTCTATGCGATGATTTGTTGGAACATGTTTGGGAAGGAGAGGCCGATGCTGGCGCAACAACGGCAGCAGGCGATCCTCGACCGGGTCCGCCGCACGGGCGGGGTGCGGGTCGCCGAGCTCGTCCGCGACCTCGGCGTCTCCGACATGACGATCCGGCGCGACCTCGAGGCGCTGGCCGAGCGGGGCCTGATCGAGAAGGTGCACGGCGGCGCCACCGTCGCGGGGCCGGGCTCGACCGAGGAGCCCGGGTTCGCCGCCAAGTCGGTGCGGCAGCAGGCCGAGAAGGAGGCCCTCGCCCGCGCGGCCGCCCACCTGGTGCGGCCGGGCAGCGCGGTCGCCCTGTCGGCCGGCACCACCACCTGGACCTTCGCCCACCATCTCGTCGACGTGCCCGACCTGACCGTGATCACCAACTCGGTCAGGGTGGCCGAGGTGTTCCACCGCTCGGGGCGGCCCGGCCAGACGGTCGTGCTGGTGGGGGGTGTACGGACCCCGTCCGACGCCCTCGTCGGCCCGATCGCGGTCCAGGCGATCAGATCGCTCAACGTCGACACGCTCGTCCTCGGGGTGCACGGCATGAACGCGCGGGCCGGGTTCACCACGCCCAACCTGCTGGAGGCCGAGACCGACCGCGAGCTGGTGGCCGCCGCGCAGCAGCTCGTGGTGCTGGCCGACCACACCAAGTGGGGCACGGTCGGCATCTCCACCATCGCCCGGCTCGACCGGGCCAACGTACTCGTCACCGATTCCGGCCTGGACAAGGAGGCGCGCGACGAACTGGCCGGCCACGTCGGCGAGCTGATCGTCGCCGATCCCGCATGAACCGCCACACGACCCGCCTGGCCGACGGCCGGGAGCTCATCTACTTCGACCTCCACGAGCGCGACCACTCCGCCAAGGACCTGCGGGACCTGCCGCCCCGGCCCGCGCCCTCGGAACTGCGGCACGACCCGGTGCTCGACGAGTGGGTGGCCGTGGCCGGCCACCGGCAGACCCGCACCCACCTCCCGCCGCCCGAGGAGTGCCCGCTCTGCCCCGGCCGCCCGTGGTCGGAGATCCCCTCGGCCTACGACGTGGCCGTGTTCGAGAACCGGTTCCCCTCGTTCAGCGGGCCCATCGGGCGCTGCGAGGTGGTCTGCTTCACCGACGACCACGACGCCTCCTTCTCGGGCCTGAGCGACGAGCGGGCCGCGCTGGTCATGGACGCCTGGGTCGACCGCACCCGCGAGCTGTCCCGGCTCGACGGCGTGGAGCAGGTCTTCTGCTTCGAGAACCGGGGCGCCGAAATCGGCATCACTCTGCCCCATCCGCACGGGCAGATCTATGCGTATCCCTATGTGACACCCCGCACCCAGCGGATGCTCACCGTCGCCCGGCCCGGCTCGCTCGCGGCCGTGGTGGCGGAGGAGCGCGCTGGGGAGCGGGTGGTCGCCGCGAACGACCACTGGACGGCCTTCGTGCCGAGGGCCGCCCGGTATCCGTTCGAGGTGCACCTCTATCCCCACCGGCAGGCGCCCGACCTGCCCTCGCTCACTCCCGAGGAGCGGGCGGCGTTCGGGCCGCTCTACACCGGGGTGCTGCGGGCCCTCGACGGGTTGTTCGGGGTCCGTATGCCGTATGTGGCCGCCTGGCACCAGGCGCCGGTCCGATGGGGAAGGGAGGTGGCGTACGTGCACATGGAGCTCTTCAGCATCAGGAGGGCGCCGGAGAAGCTGAAGTACCTGGCAGGTAGCGAATCCGGTATGGGAGCGTTCGTCAACGACGTGCGGCCCGAGGAGGCCGCCTCTATGCTCAGGGCTGCATCAGGAAAGGTGGGGCGCCAGATTACGGATTGATCTCCGTATGGTCGCAACTTCAAGTAGCACTTGCCTCATCTTTACCACTACTATCCACACCAACCCGCCGAGATCTCGGCGGAATGCCTAATCCCGGGCGTGTCGCCCGGGAGCCGGGGACCCACCAGAACCTGGGGTAAAGGCGCGTCCCGCGCCCGGGCTTCTCCGCCCGAACCCGTCAGCTAACCCGGCCGGCGCAAGGAGAGGAGTGGGCGCTGCCCGCCACGACGCACCGTCGCAATCACCGGTGGTTCCTCCTTCCGGTGGCGGCCCTGGTGGCCGCTTTCTGCGCCGCGCTGGTGCCCGGCCCCGCCGTCGCGGCCCCCAAGCCCGACGCCGACCAACTGCGCAAGCAGCTCTCCGGCCTGGAGAAGAAGGTCAACTCGCTGATCGCCCAATATCACGCGGCGCGCGACGACCTCGCCGAAGCCAAGAACGCGTCCAAGGCCGCGCAGGCGAAGCTCGACAAGGCGCACGCCGAGTTCGCCGCCGCCCAGCGCGAGATGGCGAAACTGGCCGGCCTCAGCTACCAGTCGATCCCGGGCAACGGCGGCATCGTGCTGCCGCCCGGCATGGGCATGTCGCCGCTCGCGATGCAGCTCGGCAACGAGCAGGCCGCGATCGTGCGCAACTACAAGCAGAAGGAGCAGGCGCGGGCGCAGGCGGCGGCCGAGGCGAAGGGCCTGATCACCGAGATCGACAAGAAGTCCAAGGACATCGAGAGGCGCCGCGTCGAAGCGGAGGACCTCATCGACGACATCAAGGACCGGCTCGACGACCTGATCCCGATCGGCCCCGGCAAGCTGGCCAACGGCGGCTGGGCCCCGCAGCTGCCGACCGGCGCCGACAACATCACCGCCCGCACCCGCCTGATGCGCGAGCAGGCCAAGTCGGCCTTCAAGCTGCACAACTCCATCGGCTGCTTCCGCGTCGACACGATGGGCGAGCACCCGCTGGGCCGCGCCTGCGACTTCATGATGACCACCGGCGGCGCGATGGCCACCGGCTCGGCCAAGATCCTCGGCGACCAGCTGGCCGAGTGGGCCCTGAAGAACCGCACCAAGCTCGGCGTGAAGTACGTCATCTGGCGGCAGCGCATCAACAGCGGGACCGGCTGGCGCTTCATGAGCAACCGCGGCGGCAACACCGCCAACCACTACGACCACGTGCACATCTCGATGTTCTGAGCCCCATCCGCCGGCCCGGCCCGCCCTGACCCCCGCGAGCCGCCCGCGCACCCCCTGAGCCCACCCCAAGGGGCGGCCGGCACCGCGTCCGACCCCCGCGTAACAGCCGCCCCACCCAGGGAGTTCTCAGGTAGTACGGCTACCCTGACCCAAAACCCCCACAAAGCCCATCGAACCCCCCGTAAGCTCTCAAAGACCAACTGCCCCACCCACGATCACGCGGGTGTGCGCGCCCTGCCCCCGCGGTGCGCACGCCCGCGTGATCATCCTTCGGAACCCGAAGTAAGTGATCACCTACAGAAGCGCCCGAAGGTTTACCCGGATTCGATAACGATCATGTTTCGGCATTTATCCGAGCGCTGGTTACACGCACGTGAATTCTGCTGCAAAGAACCATCCGCAGGACACGTGCCCGAGACCCCAACCTGGAGCTCCAACCGCCCCCCACCAGGAAAGTCACACGACGTGCCGTGTTCACCTCAGGCCCAGCCGTCCCCACAGATAAAAGTTTCAACGACAGGCCCGTTGACACCCGACTTATCCCGAAATTAGCTTATGGAACGGTACACCTCGGGACTGCTGTGGCACCTGTGCCAGCTGCGACTCTTCGCAGCCGGCCGGGCGCGGATCCCGACACTCTCCCTCCCATGCCACGCGAGAGGACCAGCGTGAGATCCGCTGATTTTTCCCCGGCCCGCGGCCACCGGGCTCGCCGTCTCGGCGCGGCAACCGGGCTCACCCCCCAATAGGGGGCCCGGATCCATATCGACTTCGATGCGGAAGTTGACGTTAAAGCCGAACTAATTGTGTACGTCGCCGGTCATCTCATTCTCTGAGATTCCCGGCACGCGCGGCACATTCTTTCGCGTGCGGAAAAGCTCAGGAGAACAAGGTCGTGGGGTCTGATTCTGCGAATTGGCTCGACACCGCCTATGAATGGCTGGTGAGGTCGAGCGCCAACGGGAGCTGGCGGGACATCGTCCCGCTGGGGTTGGCGGGTCTGCTCGTCTGGGGTCTGTGGGTCTACCGGGTCGTGCTGTCCCGGCTGGCCAAGCCCGTCGTCAACGGTTACCGCGCGTCCGTCTCGGTCGTGGTGCCGTCGTTCCGTGAGGACGCCGAGATCCTGGTCCGGTGCCTGGGGAGCTGGCTCGCCCAGAACCCCGGCGAAGTGATCATCGTCGTCGACGTCGCGGACACCGAATGTCACGCGAAGCTGCGGGAGGTCAACGACCCCCGGCTGCGCGTGCTCGTCTACGAACACTCGGGAAAGCGGTCGGCGCTGGGGGTCGGCATCCGGGCCGCCCGCGGCGACATCGTGGTGTTCGCCGACTCCGACACCTGGTGGGAGCCCGGCCTGCTCGACGCCGTGCAGATGCCGTTCGAAGACCCGCAGGTCGGCGGCGTCGGCACCCAGCAGAACGTGTTCCAGCGCACCACCAGCGTCTGGCGGCGCATCGCCGACTGGCTGGTCAACCTGCGGTACTACGACTACGTGCCCGCGATGGGCAGCCGTGGTGGCGTGGCCTGCCTGTCCGGCCGCACCGCCGCCTACCGCCGATCGGCCATCCTGCCGGTCGTCCACCACCTGGAGAACGAGTTCTTCCTCGGCCGCCGCTGCATCGCCGGCGACGACGGGCGGCTCACCTGGCTGGTGCTGGCCTCCGGCTACAAGACGGTGCACCAGTCGTCCGCGCGGGCGATCTCGATGTTCCCGAGCTCGTTCCGGGCCTTCTTCAAGCAGCGCATCCGCTGGAGCCGCAACTCCTACCGCTGCTACCTGACCGCCCTGTGGAAGGGCTGGTTGTGGAAGACGCCGCTGGTCACCAAGGTCACCGTGCTGCAGATCCTGCTCACCCCGGTCACCATGGGCGTCACCCTCGGCTACCTGTTCTTCAGCCGCCTGGAACTCACCCCCTGGGGCATCGGCACCTGCGTCGGCTGGCTGCTGATCGGCCGCGGCATCCGCGGCTGGTCGCACCTGCGGCGCCACCCGCAGGAGATCCTGCTGCTGCCGCTGACCACCCTGGTCATCATCGGGATCGCGCTGCCGATCAAGCTCTACGCGTTCATCACCATGAACAAGCAGGGCTGGCTGACCCGCAAGGCCGACCAGGCGGGTTCGGAGGGCCAGACGGCCGCGACGCTGCAGGGACTGGCCTGATGGCCGTGAACCGGACCATCGTGACGGCCGGAGCCCTGCTGCTCGGCGCGCTCACGATCGGCGTACCGCCCGTGGCCGCCGCGCCGTCGCCCTCGCCGACTCCCCCGGCGAGCGCGCGGCCGTCCGCCGACACCGGGATGACCAGCACCATCCCGAGCGCGAAACCCTCCCCGGCCACCCCGGCGGCCTCCCCGGCGGCCACCCCCGCGGCCGTCCCGAGCGACGCGCCGAGCATCCCGAGCTCCGAGCCCGAGCCGCTGATCCAGATCTCGCCCGAGGACGCCGAGTCGCAGTCGGCGCTGGTCGACATGGAGGACCAGCGCATCCTGCAGACCCGGGCGGCGCTCACGGCGCTGCTCCAGCAGGGCGGGTTCTTCGCGGCCCAGCGCAAGCAGCCGCAGATCTTCTCCTCGTCGTTCGGCCGCACGATGGTGCTGCCGGCCCGCAACGACGAGCGGCCGTACACGCTGAAGGACCTGCTCACGGTCGAGAACGGCAAGTACGTCCGGCTGATGACCGACGGGTCCTACCTGCTCGGCATCCACATCTTCGTGGCCGACGGCGCGACCCTCCAGCTGCGGGGGCCGATGACGCTCCGGATGGGCAGCATCCCGGGGTCGTTCAGCTCGATCATCACCTTCGGCGGCAACATCGACATCAAGGGCACCGCGACCAAGCCGGTCCGGATCACCAGCTGGGACGTCAAGGCCAGCAAGCCCGACCTGGACACCACCGACGGCCGGGCCTACATCCGGGCCGTCGGCGGCCAGTTCAACATGGTGTACGGCCAGGTCTCCGACCTGGGCTTCTGGAGCGGCCGGACCGGCGGAATCGCGCTGACCGGCACCGAGCGCCCGTCGTCCAGCTACCGGCACCGCACCAAGACGCAGCGCCACCAGGACAAGGCCGAGCGGCTGGCCAGGAACACCAAGGACGAGGGCGGCGGCACCTACGGCGACGTCGAGACCTACCCGATCGGACCCGGCACCGCTTCCCACGTGCCGGCCGACGAACTGGTCACCGGCAAGATCGAGAACAGCGTGATCACCCGCGACGCCTACGGGCTGTTCGTCTCGGGCTCGAACCAGACGCAGATCATCAACAACAAGATCCGCGACAGCATCGTGCACGGCGTGTTCATGCACCGGTTCGCCAAGAACGCGACGATCTCGCACACCGAGGTGACCGGCAGCGGCGGCGACGGCTTCGTGCTCTCCCGCGCCACCGAGAAGGTCCAGGTCAACGACTGCCTGGCCGAGGACAACGGCCGCAACGGCTTCACCCTCGACGGCCGGGCGCTGGCCCACGGCCCGTCGGCCTCGGGCGAGTCGCTGGCCGTCTACGGCGACAGCTCGGTCAACAACAGCGTGGCCCGGGGCAACGGCCGCTACGGCATCGAGGTCATGGGCGGCATCCGGCAGGCCGTGCAGACCAGCGAGGTGGTCGGCGGCGACATGGGCATCGTGGTCCGCGCCGGGGCCGAGGCCGTGCAGCTGTCGGGCAACAAGCTGACCGGCCAGAAGCGCCAGGGCATCGCGCTGCGCGACGGCGTGCGCAACGCCTACGTCTCGGGCAACACGATCACCGGCGGCCCGACCGGCGTCTACATGCGCGACTCCAACGGCCAGGTGGTCGGCAACAAGATCACCACCGTTAAGGACGTGAACGCCCACGGCGTCACGGTCGTCGGCGCGGCGGCCGGCTCCGAGGTGGCCCGCAACACGATCGTCGGCTCGGGCACCAGCGCGGTCAGCACCGCCCGGTCGAGCGGCGACGTGAGCGACCACAACAACGACGAGGACGCCTGGGTCGACACCTCGACCTTCTGGAGCAAGGCCAAGCGCTACATCAAGCCCATGAACGTCATCTGGGCCGGCGTGATCCTGCTCATCCTCGTCTCGGCGTTCCGCTCACGCGGCATCATGGACCGGCGCCGCCGGGGCATCGTCGACCCGTACGAGCTCCAGAAGGCCATGGAGGACCGGCCGTCCTGGGCGCTGCCGAACGCGGCGGCCGCCACCCCGGGCAGCGGGTTCAACGGCCGCAGCAGGCCGACGCAGCCGGCGGTCCCGACGGTCACCGTGGGAGGCGGGCGATGAAGAAGGCCTGGATCACGTTCTTCGTGCTGCTCCTGCTGGGCGCGGGCACCTGGGCGTACCTCTCGTACGCCGACCAGCCGGAGCCGACGCCCGCGGTCGACGACGTGACCGCCGCCGACGCCAAGCAGCAGTCGAACCTGGTCGACCAGGAGGACCTGCGGATCATGCAGACGCGGGCGACGCTGATGTCGGCGATCGCCCGCGGCGGCCCCAACGCGCAGCGGGCCCGGCAGCCGCACATCTCCAGCTCGGCCAACGGCCAGACGCTGGTGCTGCCCTCGCGCCGCGAGCCCTACCGGGTCGCCGACCTGGAGAAGCTGGGCGGGGAGTACTTCCAGAAGCAGAACGACGGGTCGTACATCCTCGGCATCAACCTGTTCGTCGGCCCCAACGCCAAGCTGGTGCTGCAGAACGCGACCGGCCCGCTGGTGATCCGGATGCGCAGCGAGCCGGGCTCGTTCGCCACGATCGTCGGCTTCGGCGCGAGCATCCGCATCAACGGCTCGCCGCAGAACCCGGTGCGCCTCACCAGCTGGGACCCGAACATCAACACGGCCGACAGCCGGGTCAACGACGGCCGGGCCTACCTGCGGGTGATCGGCGGCGAGCTGCGCATGAGCCACGCGCAGGTCGAGTACCTCGGGTTCTGGAGCGGCTCGACCGGCGGCCTGGCGCTGACCGGCAGCGACCGCACCACCCTCGACGCCAACCTCACCACGCCCGCGCCGCTCACCGACGAGAAGGTGCTGCTCCCGGGCGGCGCCCTGGTGCCGCGCATGGGCGAGGACGACCAGGTGGTCATCCACGACGGCAAGGGCCTGAAGAAGGTGGCGTACAAGCTGCCGGAGGCCAACCTCGTCACCGGGGAGATCACCGAGACCTCGATCAAGGGCAACGCCTACGGCATCTTCATCACGGCCTCCAACCAGACCCGGATGGCCAACGTGACGGTGGCCGACAGCCTGGTCGACGGGGTGCTGCTGCACCGGTTCGCCCGCAACGCCACCATCGAGAACACGACGGTGACCGGCTCGCGCGGCGACGGGTTCGTGCTCTCGCGCGGCACCCAGAACGTGACGATCACCGGTTCCGGCGCGGTCGCCAACGGCGGCAACGGCTTCACCCTCAGCGGCCTGCCGCTGGCCCGGGGCCCGTCGGCGTCGGGCGAGTCGCTGCAGAGCTTCGGCGGCAGCTCGGTGACCAGCTCGTGGTCGAAGGAGAACAAGCGCTACGGCGTCGAGATCCAGGGCGGCGTCGACCTGGCCGTCCAGACTACCGAGGTGACCGGCGGGCAGACGGGCATCGTGGTGAACAAGGACGCGACCGGGGTCCGGGTCTCCGGCAACCGGATCAGCGGCCAGTGGAGCCAGGGCATCGCGGTGCGCGACGGCGTCACCGGCGCCAAGATCGTCGGCAACATCGTGAACAACGTGCCGACCGCGATCTACCTGCGCAACGCCGAGGCCGAGGTGACGGGCAACACCGTCAACCAGGCGACCCTGCACGGCGTCTCGATCCTGGGAGTGGCGACCGGCACCGAGGTGGTCGGCAACACGCTGGGCGGGGCCGGGCGCAGCGCGCTCGACATCGACCGCGCGACCGGCATGGCCGCGGTGACCACCAACAACGTCGACGGCTGGCAGGACACGGCGGACTTCTGGACCACGGTCAAGCGCATCGCCAAGCCTATGAACCTGATCTGGTTCGGCGTCATCCTGCTCATCGTGATCTCCGCCATCCGGGCGCTCGGCAACAACGGGCCCCGCGTCGGACGTCGCATCGTCGACCCGTACGAGAGGCAGGCCGTCATGGAGGAGCGTCCCGTGTGGTCGCTCACCGGGGCGTCCGCCGAAAGGACCTGACCATGCGCATCGAGTTCGAGATCGACAAGAAGACCATGATCGCCGCGGGGGCCGGTGCGGCCTTCACGATCCTGATCGTGGTCGTCCTGTACGGGATCTTCGGCGGCGGCGGCGGTCAGGAGCAACAACCCGGCATGGTGGTGGAGAACATCCAGCCCGACACCGGCCCCCGGCCGCTCCCGACCCTGGGGGCCGACGACGCCGGCGACGAGTTCCAGGAGGAGGAGCAGGTGCGGGAGGAGGACGAGAAGAAGGAGGACTTCGAGCCCTTCACCGCCGTCCAGCAGCCCCCGGACATCGCGATCCCCGACGGCGAGGGCAAGATCGCCTGCCCCGACCCGACCGTGACCGTGACCACCGCCGACGAGCTCACCGAGGCCCTCGCCTCGGCCACGCCGGGCACCGTGATCTTCATGGAGCCGGGCGAGTACCAGGGCCACTTCGTCGCCGCCACGAAGGGGACCAAGAACGAGCCGATCTTCGTGTGCGGCTCCCGCGACGCGATCATCGACGGCGGCGGCCTCAAGGAGGGCTACGCCTTCCACCTGAACGAGGCCGAGTACTGGCGGCTCATCGGCTTCACCGTCCGGCACGCCCAGAAGGGCGTCATGGCCGACAAGTCGAACTTCAACGTCGTCCAGGACCTCGACGTCAACCACATCGGCGACGAGGCGATCCACTTCAGGAACTTCAGCTCCGACAACATCGCCCAGTACAACCTCATCTGGGGCACCGGGCTCCGTAAGGACAAGTACGGCGAGGGGGTCTACTTCGGCACCGCCGAGAGCAACTGGGCCACCTTCTCCGGCGGCCAGATGGACAAGAGCGACCGCAACATCGCGCGCGGGAACGTCATCCGCGCCACCGCCGAGGCCATCGACATCAAGGAGGGCACCTCCGACGGCAAGATCATCGGCAATGTCTTCGATGGATCGATGATCACCGGCGATGGTCACAACGACAGCTGGGTGGACGTCAAGGGGAACGGCTACCTGATCGAACGCAACACCGGACGCGGCTCCCCCGCGGACGGCTTCCAGACCCACAAGATCATCAATGGCTGGGGAACCGGGAACACCTTCCGGGCCAACGTCATCGATCTGGGCGGTTCAGGGGGCTACGGCATCAACGACACCGCAGGCGGCAACACGATCTCCTGCGACAACGAGGTGACCGGCGGCCCGCTCACCAAGAAGAGCGAATGCTCCTGAGTTTCTGCGAGAGAACTGACAATGACTGACACCGCACTCCCCCGGATCACCGTCATCGGGACCGGGTATCTCGGAGCCACTCACGCGATCTGCATGGCCTCCCTCGGCTATGAGGTGGTCGGACTCGACACCGACCCCCGCAAGATCGAGCGGCTGCAATCCGGCGAGGTGCCGTTCTTCGAGCCAGGTCTGCCCGAACTCCTCGACAAGACGATGGCGACCGGCCGGCTCCGGTTCACCACCTCGGTCGAGGAGGCCGCCGCCCACGGCGACGTGCACTTCATCTGTGTGGGCACCCCGCAGAAACCCGGCCAGGACGCCGCCGACCTCACCTACGTCGACGCCTCCGTGACCGCTCTGGCCCCCCTGCTGGACCGCAAGGTCCTGGTGGTCGGCAAGTCGACCGTCCCCGTCGGCACCGCCGCCCGCCTGACCGACCTGATCAAGGAGCTGGCCCCGGCCGGCGACGAGATCGAGCTCGCCTGGAACCCCGAGTTCCTGCGTGAGGGCTTCGCCGTCGAGGACACCCTGCGTCCCGACCGGCTGGTCTTCGGCGTGGCCTCCGACTGGGCCCGCGAGCAGCTCGAGGCGGCGTTCCGGCCGATCATCGAGAACGAGACCCCGGTCGTGGTGACCGACCTGGCCACCGCGGAGCTCGTGAAGGTGGCCGCGAACTCGTTCCTGGCCACGAAGATCTCCTACATCAACGCGATGGCGGAGATCTGCGAGGCCACCGGGGCCGACGTCCGGCACCTGGCCAAGGCGCTGGCCTTCGACGACCGCATCGGCGGCCGGTTCCTCCAGCCCGGCCTCGGCTTCGGCGGCGGCTGCCTGCCCAAGGACATCCGCGCCTTCGCCTCCCGGGCCGAGGAGATCGGCGTCGGCCAGGCCGTGTCGTTCCTGCGCGAGGTGGACGCGATCAACCGCCGCCGCCGCTCGCGCACGATCGACCTGGTCCGCGAGATGGTCGGCGGGCAGCTCAACGGCAAGAAGGTGGCCTGCCTCGGCGCGGCCTTCAAGCCGAACTCCGACGACATCCGCGACGCCCCCGCGCTCGACGTGGCCCGCACCATGCACGGCCTGGGCGCCAACGTCCGCGTCTACGACCCGGCCGCCCTCGACAACGCCCGCCGCGCCTACCCCGAGCTGCGCTACGGCACCAGCGCCATGGACGTGGCCGCCGACGCCGACGTCGTGGTGCTGCTGACCGAGTGGACCGAGTTCCGCGAGATCGAGCCGTCGGCCCTGGCCTCCGTGGTCAGGCACCGCCGCATCGTCGACGGCCGCCACGCCCTGAACGCCGAGTTCTGGCGTGCGGAGGGCTGGGAGTACCGGGCGCTCGGCATGCCGTAACCCCCCTCAACCGGAAGGGACGCGCGAGCTGCGCGTCCCTTTTGGTGTTGTATGGGGCATTTTCGCCGTCCACAACTCGTTAGTTAGGTTAAGCAAGTTGTGGGGGGTCTCATGTCGGACCGTTATCCGTGGATCGTGCTGAGCAACACGACCCTGGGCATGCTGCTGGCCACCGTCAACTCCTCGATCGTGATCATCTCGCTGCCGGCCGTCTTCCGCGGCATCCACCTCAACCCGCTGGAACCCGGCAACGTCTCCTACCTGCTGTGGATCCTGATGGGCTACATGCTCGTCTCGGCCGTCCTGGTCGTCACGCTCGGCCGCCTGGGCGACATGTTCGGCCGGGTCCGCATGTACAACGCGGGCTTCGCCGTCTTCACCGTGGGCACGGTCGTGCTGGCCCTGGACCCCTTCCAGCAGTCGGGCGGCGCTCTCTGGCTGATCGGCTGGCGGTTGTTCCAGGGCGTCGGGGGCGCGCTGCTGATGGCCAACTCGGCGGCGATCCTGACCGACGCGTTCCCCGCCGGGCGGCGCGGCACGGCGATGGGCGTCAACCAGGTGGCCGGCATCGCCGGGACCTTCCTGGGGCTGGTCGCGGGCGGGCTGCTCTCTCAGCTCGACTGGCGGCTGGTGTTCTGGGCCTCGGTGCCCATCGGGATCATCGGGACGGTGTGGGCGTACCGGAGCCTGCGGGAGACGGTCACCCGGGTCGAGGGCGCGAAGATCGACTGGTGGGGCAACCTCGCCTTCGCGACCGGCCTCACGATGCTGCTGGCGGCGGTGACCTACGGCATCCAGCCCTACGGCGGCCACACGATGGGCTGGACCAACCCGCTCGTGATCGGCGGCATCACCGTGGGCGTGCTGGTCCTGGCGGCCTTCTGCGTGATCGAGACCCGGGTCGCGCAGCCGATGTTCCACCTGTCGCTGTTCCGGATCAGGGCCTTCGCGGCCGGGAACGTGGCCGGGCTGCTGGCCTCGGTCGCCCGGGGCGGCCTGCAGTTCATGCTGATCATCTGGCTCCAGGGCATCTGGTTGCCGCTGCACGGCTACCGGTTCGAGGACACCCCGCTGTGGGCCGGCGTCTACCTGCTGCCGCTGACGGCCGGCTTCCTGCTGGCGGGCCCGCTGTCGGGCCACCTCTCCGACCGGTACGGCGCCCGCGCCTTCGCCTCCGGAGGGCTCGTGCTGTCGGCGCTGGCCTTCCTCGGGCTGCTGCTGGTGCCGATCGACTTCCCCTACGGGGTGTTCGCAGCGCTGATCTTCCTGAACGGCGTCGGGTCGGGCCTGTTCACCGCGCCCAACACCACCGCGATCATGAACTCGGTCCCGGCCGGGCAGCGCGGCGTGGCCTCGGGCATGCGCGCGACGTTCACCAACGCCGGGATGGTGTTGTCGATCGGCGTGTTCTTCTCACTGATGATCGCCGGCCTGGCCGCGACCCTGCCGCAGACCCTGACCGGCGGCCTCGCCCAGCACGGCGTGCCGCCCGCGCTCGCCGCGACGATCGGCGCGCTGCCCCCGGTCGGCACCCTCTTCGCCGCCTTCCTGGGCTACAACCCGATCGGGAACCTGCTCGGCCCGACCGGCGCGCTGAACCACCTGACCCCGGCGAACGCCGGCGCCCTGACCGGCCGCGAGTACTTCCCGAACCTGGTCTCCGGCCCCTTCCACCAGGGCCTGGTGGTGGTGTTCCTGCTGGCCATCGCGATGTCGCTGGTCGCCGCCGTCGCCTCGCTGCTCAGAGGCCGCCGGTACGTCCACGACGAACTGCCCGCCGCGGCGCTCCCGGTGAGCCGGTCATGAGCGACGTCGACGTGCTGGCCGAACGGCTCAAGGCGGCCCTGGCCCGTCTCGGCCGGCGCAGCCGCAGGCAGACGCGTGGCGACCTGACCGCCGGCCAGACCTCGACCCTCGCCGCCGCCGCGCAGCTCGGCCCGGTGCGCCTCGGCGACCTGGCCGCCCACGAGGGCGTCAGCGCCCCGACGCTGAGCCGGGTGGTCGCCGGGCTGGAGACCCTCGGCCTGGTCGCCCGCACCCCCGACCCGGCCGACGGCCGCGCCTCCCTGATCAGCCTCACCCCGGAGGGCGAGGCGGAGCTGGCCCGGCTGCGGGGCGAGCACATCGCCTTCTTCGTGTCCCGGATCGCAGCCCTGCCGCCTGACCAGCGGGCGGCGCTGGAGGCGGCCCTGCCGGCCATCGAGGCGCTGGCCGGCCCGTCATAGGCCGTCGGTGTCGAGGGCGAAGGAGCCCCGGGCCGCGCTGAGCCGCAGCCCGTCGGCCGGGAGGGTGTAGCCGCGCGTCTTCGGCATCTTCTCCGGCCACGCCTCGACGTACTCCATCGAGGGGGTGAGGGAGGCCGGGGCCGCCTTGACCAGCTCGGTGATGAGGGCCAGCTCCTCGGTGTCGCCCCAGCCCGCCGGGTCGCCGGTCAGCCCGGCGGCCGTTCTGGCGATGGCGAGCCCCGGACCGGCCTGGCCGCCGGTGCAGACGTCGGCGGGCCGGTTGACGTGCCAGCGCAGCAGCAGCGCCACCCCGCGTTCGGAGGTGACGACGTCGCCGACGCGGTGGCCGTCCCACGGGATCGACAGGATGTCGCGCAGGCGGATGCGGCTCATCGTCCACATGCCCCGGCGGAAACCGTCGACCGTGCGGCAGGCCATCTGGAACCGGTGGAACCAGTGCCAGCCCCGGAAGACGTCGTACTCGTCTCGGGTGGCCGGGAGCGGCTGCGGGCCTCCCTTCTCCTGGACGACCAGGGCACGGCCCACGTACTTGCGCTGGTTGGCGTTGAACTCGACCGACTCCCAGGGCACCACGTCGAGCCCGAAGCGGCCGACCGCCTCGTCGAAGGCGTCGCGGTCACGGCTCCTGAGCAGGCTCAGGTAGGGCCACAACTCGGCCTTATCGACGGCGGTCTCCGGGTTGCCGCGCAGCCCCGCCGTCCAGTGGCACAGGCCGAGCGACAGGTAGCCGTTGTCGTAGGCGTTCAGGCTGTCGAAGTAGCCGTAGCACTCCACGTCGGCGACCGCTCGCACCACCTTGAAGGTGCTCAGCTGCGGCACGGTCAGGTCGCCGATCGCGGGCGAACCGGGCAGCAGGTGCTCCGGCAGCACCTCGCCGAGCGGCTGCCAGGTGTGGATCGGCGGCACCGACCGCGCCCCGCCGCGGACCGCCGGCGTGTAGTCGCCCGCGACGTCGGGCTCCGCCGTCGTCCAGGCCCCGCTGAGGTCTATCACGTGGAAGCGCGGGGTGTTGTCGGGCACCTCGTCGGGCCGCCACACGTTGTCGGCGACCACGGTGCCGCCCGTCCTGGCCTCGACGACGACCGGGCAGCGGCGGCGGTTGTCCAGCCAGTGGCGCAGGGTGAACCGGGTCCAGGCGTTGAGCACGCCCGTGGCCCTTCCCCGGTACCGCTCGTGGACGGCGATCGGGAGCGCGGCAAGCCGGTCTGACCAGCGCGGCAGGTGGGGGAACCGCTCGACGGCCGAGGCCGGGAGGGTGGCGTACCGCTGGAACTCCTGCAGCGCCCAGCGGGTCTCGCGGGTGAACTCGCCCCCGGGCGGGGCGAGCAGGAAGCCGAGGGTGCGCAGGGCCTGGTTGAGGTCGTGGACGTGGGTCGTGCCGAGCAGGCCGGGGCGGTCCTGACCGGCATAGCGGGCGGTCGCGCCCGGGGAGGGGTCGCGGTCGCCGTCGCGGAGATCGAGCTCGCCGAACAGACCCGAGGTGGGACGGGTCAGGACGGCGATCAGCCAGCGGAGGAAGTCGGTCATGAGGGCGACGGTAGGCGGGCCCGGGGTCGGCGCACCCAGGGACAGACCAGGGGAAATGCCCGGTTGCTCGCCTGACGCGGGCCCGGTGACCCGCTCCGTAGCGTGCTGAGCAATCGATCCAGACGAAAACGGAGAAACCAATGGCAGTGAAAACGGGGAACATCAGCGTCCCGGCGGGCCTGACGGCGGCACTCCTCGCCGCCACCATCGAGGCCGAGGTCCTGGACAACGACGGCAACGCCCCAGAAGTGATCATCAAGGCGGGGACCGACCTGCGCGTGCGGGTGCGGTGGACACTCAGCGGGCTGCTGGCCGGCATGATCGGTGGATCCTTCCGCGCGGAGGCGCGGTTCGACGGAGCCGGCGCGATCCCCGACTTCTCGACGACCGCCCCGGACCAGCCCGCCCAGCCGCTCCCCGCCGGTGGCTACAGCGTCGACGTGCTGGTCCCCGCCGCCGCCTTCACCGGAGACGCCTACAACGTCACCGCGGTGCTGACCTACATCGACGGCCTCGGGGTCGCCGGGCCCATCAAGGGCTTCGTGACCCTCGACCAGATCGCGCTGGCCCCCTGACCCGCGCATCACTCCCTGAACCGGCGGGCGAGTTGGGCCCGGGAGCTGATGTCGAGCTTGGTGAAGACGTGGCCGAGGTGGTACTCGACCGTCTTCACGCTGAGCACCAGTTCCCGGGCCACCTGCCGGTTCGTCAGGCCGGCCGCGACGAGGCGGGCCACCGCGTGTTCCTGGGGCGTGAGGGCGCGGGGACCCGCCTGCCGCACCTGGTCCGCCGCGCCGCAGGCCGCCAGTTCGCGGCGGCAGCGGGCCAGCGCCGGGGCCGCACCAAGCGGGGCGAGCAGGTCGCGGGCGGCCTTCAGGTGGTCGGCGGCCTGGCGGCGGGCCGCGCCCCGGCGCAGGAACGCCCCGAACTCCAGGTGCGTCAGGGCGGTCTCATACGGCTGGGCCGCCCTCTTGGCGTGGATGAGCGCTCCTTCGAACGCCGCCTCGGCGTCCATGCGCCGTCCACGCTCGGCCGTCAGCAGGCCGCGTGCCCGGCCGGCCGCCACGAGCGCCCAGGCCCGGTCGCGCGCCTCGGCCAGCTGCTCCAGGCGTGTCAGCACCGCCTCGGCGGTGTCCAGGTCTCCCGTCCTGACCAGCGCCTCCACGTAGGCTTCCCGCCAGCCGACCAGGCCGGGTTCGTCGACGCCGTCGCGGTGTCCGGGGCGGTGGAGTGGGGCGAGCGCCCGTACCGCCCCGGCCGCGTCGGTCACCGAGGCGCGGGCGAGCGCCGCGTAGGCGGCGTTGCTCGGGTCGCCGAGCGCCGTCGCCCAGCGGGTCGCCGCCTCGGCGTGGGCGGTGGCGGCCGGGAGGTCTCCCCGGGCGGCCAGCGGCCGGGTGGCGACCGTGTGGGCCAGGCAGCACAACCAGCTCTGGCCGCTGTCGGCCGCCAGCGAGACGGCCTGTTCGGCGTGCGCGACGGCGTCGTCCCAGCGCCCGGCGCGGAACTCGGTCTCGGCCAGGTAGGCGGTCGCCATCGGCCCCAGGTGCGGCAGCCCGGCCCGCGCCGACGCGGCCCTGGCCAGGTCGCCCAGGGCTCCGTCGAGGTCGTCGGTCCACAACCGCAACACGCCCCGGGCCACCGGAGCGTCGGCCACGTCGTCGCCGGGCAGGAAGGCCAGGCCCTCGGCGTACCGGCCGGTGATGCCGAGCGCGAGCGCGAGCGTGTCGCGCATGCCAGGCGACCCGCCCGAGCGGCGGGCCCACTCGATGGCCGCCTCGCCCCGGGCCTGCGTCAGCGCCAGCCAGGCCAGCTGTTCGGCCGCGCCTTCGTGGGCACCGCCGTCCCAGGCGGCGGTGAGCAGGGTTTCCGCGTCGTCCTGGCGGCCGGAGGCCAGGGCCAGCCGGCCGAGCACGTAGTCGCGGCGCGGCGTCGGCGGCATCGCCTCGACCTGGGCGGTGAGCTCGGCGGCGCGCACCGCGTCGCCGTCGCGGAGCCGGTGGTCGGCGGCGGTCAGCACCCGGGCGTCCCGCATCGCCGGGTCGGGGGTGAGCCGGGCGGAGGTGAGCAGGTGGTCGGCGGCGGCGCTCCAGCGTCCACGATCGGCTTCGTCGGCGGCCAGGTCGTCGAGTTCGGCGGCGACGCAGGCGTCGGCGCCGACGACGGCGGCGGCCCGGTGGGCCAGCGCGCGGGCCGGATCGTGCTCGCGGGCGGCGGCGCGGGTGTGCAGCCGGGCCCGTTCGGCCGGACCGATGTGCTGGTAGACCGCCGCCCGCACGAGCGGGTGCCGGAACCCCACGGCGGGCCCCGCGCCGGTCTCGATCAGCAGCCCGGCCGCTTCGAGCGCCTCCAGCGGATCGCCCACCCCCGCGACCGCCGCGACGGCGCTCAGCGCGCACCCGTCGCCGAGCACGGCCGCCGCCCGCGTCAGCGCCCGCGCCGCGAGCGGGCCGGCCGCCAGGGTCCGGGTCACCAGCCTCGTGTACGACAAGGGCGCCGGCAACGCCCGCCCCATGTCGGCCAGCCGGGCGGCCGGCACCTGGTCGACCAGCGCCCCGATGTGCAGAGGGTTGCCCACCGTGTGGGCGCGCAGCCGTTCGGCCGCCGGAGCGGGCAGCCCGGTCAGCTCCCGGACGTCGCCCGGCGTCAGCCCGTCCAGCCGGAGCCGCAGGGTGGTGTCCTCGGCGAGCAGCCGGTGCAGCCCGCCGGGCAGGTCCCCGATGTCCGGCGCGACGATCACCGCGAGCACCCCGTCGGCCCGCAACCGCCGCAACGCGAACGTGAGGGCGGTCAGCGAGGGCGCGTCGGCCCAGTGGGCGTCGTCCACGACGATGACGACGACCCCGGCGGCCTGGCGTACCCCGATGTGGTCGAGCAGCAGCGACCCGGCCTCCAGCGGATCGGCGTCGGGCCGCTCGGCCGGCATGAGCTGGCCGAGCACCCCGTACCGCAACGAGCTCTCCTCGCTCGCGCCGCTGGCCGACAGGACGGTCAGCCCGGGATGCCCGGCCAGGAACCGCCTGACCAGAGACGACTTGCCGATCCCCGCCGTCCCTTCGACGGCCACGACCGCCGGACGGCCTTCCCCGACCCCGCGCAACACGTCGGCGAGGGCGGCCAGCTCGGCCCGGCGGCCGACGAATTTGGTGGTCTCCACATAAGTGCGGATGGTTCGGCACGCGTCCTGATACAGGGTCAGACGGTCAGCCATTCGGTGACGACGGTCCGCCCCGGCACCTCGCACCGCAGACTGAGCGACCCGGCGGGCACGCCGTCGGCCTCGAACCGCCCGAACACGTCGACGACCAGCGCGAGCCGCCCGTTCACGACGACGGCCGCCTCCTGCGGCGGCAGCAACTGCCCCAGGAGACGCCCCCCGATGATCTCCACCTCGATCGACAACCCCGGCACCGAGAACGTCAGCAGCCGGGACGTATCCCCCGACCTGACCAGCGCGGGCTCGTCGAGCGAGTCGAACGACAACGCCGCCAGCTCGGCGTCCAGCGCGTGCACCACGAAGGCGTCCACGGCGATCTGCAGCGCGTCGCCGGGCAGCGGGTCGAGCATGGCGGCGGCGAGACGCAGCTCGTCTTCGAGGTCGTCGCTCACCGGACGCCCCTCTCCTCCAGCAGCGCCCGGAGCCGCGCCAGGCAGCGTTGCCGGATCGGCCCGATGCTGCCCACCGCCATCCCGGTGGCCGCGGACACCTCGGCGTAGGAGGGCGGCGGACTGGTCATGAGCACCCGCAACAACCGCTGACAGGTCTCCCCGAGATCCTGCACGGCCAGCCACAGGGCCCGCATCCGGGCCCGCCGATCGGCCTCCTTCTCGGCCTCCACGACGGCCTCCTCGGGCGTCGGCTCGGGCGACCGCAGATCGAGCACGGCCGGATGATCGTCGATCTGCACCGGCCGCGCGGTTTTCGCGATCTTCAGGCACTCGTGGCGGGTCGTGCTGGCGAGCCAGGCCCCGACCTTGTCGGGCTCCCGTATTCGCCCCAGATTCTGGACCAGCTTGAACCAGGCGGTGGCGTACACCTCCCGGCAGTCGGCGTCGGAGAGCCGATAGGAGCGCGCGATCGACCAGACGAGCGGCGCGAGCGCCGTGACAAGCTCCTTCCAGGCGGCGTTGTCACCAGCGGCCGCCGCCCGGAACAGTTCTCCGGTGTCCGCACGCTCCATGTCTCCTCCGGTCAGGTTGACGGGTAGACCATTGACGGCCGCCATCCAGGGGGTCGAACGATCTTCGCGGGCCGGCCACGCAGGGGCTTCGACTCGGCCATCGTGTTCAGCAGATGCTTGGCCGCGGCATGGGAGGTCAGCTGCTTTTCTGACATCACATTGGCGATCATGGCGGCTACCAGCGGGGTCGAGAACGACGTCCCGCTCCATTCGGCCAGCCCGTGGAAGTTGACCCGCTTGAGTCTGCGGTCGGTGGCCAGATCCCAGTGCTCGAAGTCGCGGTTCTGACTGAGTTCGCCGAGGTGCGGGGGCGATAGGCAGGTGCAAACGTAGGTCTGGTGGTAGCGGCACTCGCTGAAGGTGGAGTGCTGGTAGTCGTAGGCGGTTGCGACGCCCTTCTGGGTGAAGGTGCTGATCAGGCGCTCGCCAGGCGCGAAGACCGAGACCCAGCGGCCGTGGTTGCTGAAGCAGGCGGCATCCGTGCCGTCGGCGCGCAGGGCCCCGACCGACACCACGAAATCGCCGTACTTCGTGGAGTCAGCCCAGGCGGCAGGGTAGAAGCGCTGGTCAGAGCCGTTGTTCCCGGCCGCCGCGACGAGAAGGATCTCCTTCTTGTCCCCCTCCCTGGTCTTCAGGCCGGCAAGCCGGTTCATGAACTCTTCCAGGGCGAGCAGCGGCTGCACCTCGGGAGTGTTCGACTGCCCCTCGGAGGAATGGAGCCGGGTCAGGCCATCGCAGGCGACCGGCGTGCCGGAAGAGAGGGAGATGATGTCGGGCCACTCTGAAGACGGCAACTGCTGGAACTCGCTGAGGATGTCGTTCAAGTCCTCGCCGAGAGCGTGTTGGCTGCCCGCGCCCGCGTTCGAGAAGCAGTTGCGAACGGTGATCTCCACATTGTGGGCGACGGCCGCGATCAGACCCGCGATGAAGGTGCCGTGACCGACGTATTGCCGGAGCACGTTTTGCGTGTCCATGGGCCTGATCTCGCTGTCGAGTTTCCCCACGGGATTGCTCGGCTTCCGGATCACCGGAGCAAGGGTCGGGTGAGTCTCGTAGCCCGGCACCAAGCCGGTGTCGATGACCAGGACACGCACCGGGGCGGCGCCGAAAACCGGGCGCGTGACCGGGATCGCCGGGTTGTGGGTGTCGTCGTAAACCGGCACCGGCTCGTCGGCCGGACAGCAGTTGACGTCGGCGATGGTGAGCAGATAGTCGCGTTCGGCAGGGATGTTCATCGCCAGCAGCAAGTCGATCACGTCACTGACGACGGGGTCGTGCCAACGTTCGTCTGGGGAGGAGTCGGCGAACGTCAAGGTGGTGAGCCGGGTGCTCTCGTCGTTGCTCCTTTCGGCCTCCAGCCCGGCTTCGGCCAGTACGGGCAAGGCGTATTCGAGGTCGGCGGTACGAATGAGAACAACGCCCCTGCGGTACAGGTATTCGGGTGTGCCGTTGGGTCCGGCGACCAGCCGCACTCTGTGTTCGTCGTAGCTCCGCTGGATCATGTCGAATTGTTCGCGGAATCGGTCTGGCTCCATCTCGCGGTCCTTGTGGGTCGAAGTGAAGACCTTTCTCCTGTGGGGAGCCGGACCCGGGTCCGGTGATACACCATGATCGAACTGCCATGATCACGGAGCGTGGACGCCTCGTCCCCTCACGTCTAACATCGATCTGTGCCGGGGGGAAGGTCACGTTTTGGGGGCGTACCAGGGGATTTACTCCCCCTGGTCTTCGCCCGTCCCACCGACGCCGTGACCAGCGCGCGTGCCTTGCTGGACAGTCGTCCCACGCCGCACGACGCGTCCATCGCGTACCAGGTCATCGGCATCTGGGAGCGCGACTTCGGCGAGCTCGCCACCGCCCTCCGCCATCTCCGCCGGGCCCGTGACCTCGCCGTCCGCTCGGGGTCGCCCGACCGTGAGGCCGATGTGCTGGCGACCCTGGGAGCGGCGCTGGTCCACTCCGGGCGCACCCGGCAGGGGCTGCGCACCATGGAGCGGGCGGTCGCGCGGGGTGAGGGGGTCACGGCGGCGCGGGTGCTGTTCCGGCGGGCCTACGTGCGGTGGGTGGTCGGGGACCACGAGGGCTCGCTCTCCGACTGCCGGCGGGCGCTGCCCGTGCTGAGGAAGGAGGGGGACGTCATCTGGACGGCCCGGACCCTCACCCTGCGCGCGACCGTGCACCTGGCGGTGGGGGCGGCCGATCGGGCGGCGGCCGACTTCGCGGCGGCCGAGGAGCTCTGGGCCGCCACCGACCAGGATCACGACAAGGCGAAGGCCGTGGAGAACCGAGGGCTGGTCGCCTCGCGGGCGGGGGACGCGCCCGCCGCACTGCGGCATCTCGACGAGGCCGCCCGGCTCTACGAGTCGCTCGGCACGCCGGCCGTCATGCTGACCATCCAGCGGTGTGAGGTGCTGCTGTCGGCGGGGCTGGCCCGGGAGGCGCTCGACGAAGCCCGTGCCGCGCTGACCGTGAACGGGCAGGCCACCCGGGCGGCCGAGCTCCGGCTGGTCGCCGCTCGGGCGGCGGTGGCCGCGGGTGATCCCGCCCTGGCGGCCGAGCACGCCACGGTGGCGGCCCGGGTGTTCGCCCGGCAACATCGCGCCTGGTGGCATGCCCACGCACGGCTGGTGCTGCTGCATGCCCGGTACGCCACCGGCGACCACACCGCGCGCGACGCGCCCGCGCTGGCCGCCCGGCTGGCCGGGCTGCGGTCGCCCGAGGCGGTGCAGGCGCGGCTGCTGGCCGGGCGGCTCGCACTGGCCAGAGGCGATCTCGCGGCCGCCCGCGTGCATCTGACCTCCGCCGCCGAGGCGCGCCGCCGGGGGCCCGCCCACGTCAGGGCCGACGGATGGACCGCGCTCGCGCTGCTCGCCGCCGCGACCGGCGATCGGCGGGTGGTGCTGAACGCCTGCCGGCGGGGGCTCGACGTCCTCGACGAGCACCGGATGACCATGGGGGCCGCCGAGTTGCGGGTGCGGGCCACCGTGCAGGGGGCCGAGCTGGCCACGCTGGCCCAGCGGGCCGCCCGCTCGGCCCGTGACCTGCTGCGCTGGAGCGACCGGTGGCGGGCGACCGCGCTGGCGGTGCCGCCCGCGCGGCCGCCGGCCGATCCGGAGCTGGCCCGTGACCTGACCGCGTTCCGCGAGGTCGGCAGCCGGGCCGAGGCGGCCCGCGCGGCCGGGGCACCGCAGCCCGCGCTCGACCGGGAGCAGCGGCGGCTCGAACGGCGGATCCGCGCCCACGCGCTGCGCCTGCGCGGCCACTTCGACGACGACCGGCTCGACGTCGACACGCTGCTGACCACCCTGGGCGACGAGCGGCTGGTCGCGATCGTGCCGGTCGACGGGCTGCTGCACGCGGTCGTCTGCGGCGGCGGGAAGGTCCGCCGGTGGCCGGCCGGGCCCGTGGCCGACGCCGCCCTGGAGGCCGAGCGGCTGCGCTCGGCGCTCCGGCGGCTGGCGCACCGGGGGTCGGCCGACTGGCTGCCCATCGTGGCCGCCGGGGCCCGGCGGCTGGAGGCGTGCCTGTTCGGGGCGGCGCTGGGCCACCTGGGCGACGGGCCGGTCACCGTCGTGCCGCCGGGGCGGCTCCACGGGGTGCCCTGGGCGGCGCTGCCCTCGTTGCGCGAGCGCGCGGTCGGCACCTCGCCGTCAGCGCGGGCGTGGTTGCGGGCCCGCCGGATCGCGCCGCCCGACGGCGGGGTGGTGCTGGTCAGGGGGCCCGGCCTGGTCTCCGGCGGGGCCGAGGTGCCCGCCCTGGCCCGCGACTACGGCTCGGCGACCGTGCTGGCCGACGGCGCCGCCACGGCCGGGGCGGTGCTGGCGGCGCTCGACGGGTCGCGGCTGGCCCACATCGCCGCCCACGGCGTGTTCCGCGACGACAGCCCCATGTTCTCGGCGCTGCGGATGGACGACGGGCCGCTGACCGTCCACGACGTCGAGGGCCTGCGGGCGGCGCCGTACCGGATGATCCTGTCGAGCTGCGAGGGCGGGCGGCTCGCGCCCGCCGGAGCCGACGAGCTGCTGGGCCTGGCCGCCGCCCTGCTGCCGCTCGGCACCGCCGGGCTGGTCGCCAGCGTGGTGCCCGTCAACGACGAGGCGGCGGTGCCGTTCATGGTCGCCCTGCACGACGGCCTGCGGGCCGGGCTGACCTGCGCCCAGGCCCTCAGAGACGCCCGGACGTCGGCCGACCCGGCCACCGGGTGGTCGTTCTCGGCGATCGGCGCGTCATGACGAGGCGGCCTTCATCATCTGCGGCGGCTTGTTCCCGGCCGCGATCCCGCCGTCGACCGGCAGCGTCACCCCGGTGATGTACGACGACTGGTCGGAGAACAACCAGATCACCGTCGCGGCGACCTCCTCGGGCAGCCCCACCCGGCGCATCGGCGCGGCGTTCCCGGCCCGGCGCTGGACGTCCTCCCCCGCCGCCTCCAGGTGGTAGGTGAGGATCGGCCCGGGGGCCAGCACGTTGGCCCTGATCCCCTGGTCGGCGTAGTCGAGCGCGGCGACCTTGGTGAGCCCGATGATCCCGGCCTTGGCGGCGACGTACCCGGCCATGCCGGCGGTGCCCTGCACCCCGGCGACCGAGGCCATGTTGACGATCGACCCGCCGCCGGAGGCCAGCATGGCGGGGATCTGGAACTTCATCCCGAGGAAGGTGCCCCGGACGTTGGTCCGGATGCCGAGGTCGAAGTCGAGCGGGTCGATCTCGGCCAGCGGCGCCGGCACGGGCCCGTCGGTGGCGTTGTTGAACGCCGCGTCGAGCCGCCCGAACTTCTCCAGCGTGATCGCGACGAGCCGTTCGGCCGAGTCGGAGTCGCCCACGTCGGTCGGCACGGCCAGGGCCCGCCCCCCGAAGGCCCGGATGTCGGCGGCGACGGTCTCGATGGCGGTGGTATCACGCGCGGCCAGCACGACGGCGGCTCCGGCGCGGGCCAGCGCCCGCCCGGTGATCGCACCGATGCCCCTGCTCGCTCCGGCGACAATCGCGACTTTCCCGTCAAGTGTCATAAATGACTTGTTCCCGCAGGATGTCGGGCTTCTGGTAATCGTTTGGCACCATAACCCCATGAGAATCGACCCGCCCCTCGCCGGCGACGAGCGCGACACCCTGACCGCCTTCCTCGACTACCACCGCGACACCCTGGCGATGAAGTGCGAGGGGCTGACCGACGAGCAGCTGCGGACGCGGGCCGTCGAGCCCTCGTCGTTGTCGCTGCTGGGCCTGGTCAGGCACCTGGCCGACGTCGAGCGGGCCTGGTTCCGCATCCGCCTCGACGGCGAGGACCTGCCGCCGATCTTCTTCACCGACGCCGCCCCCGACGACGACTTCGACGCCCTCGACTCGGTGCCGGTCGAGGAGGTCTTCGCCACCTGGCGGGCCGAGATCGAGGCCGCCCGGAGGATCAGCGCGGAGACCTCGCTCGACACGCTGATGAAGCGGCCCAACCGGGCCGGCGAGCACATGTCGCACCGGTGGATCCTGGCCCACATGCTGGAGGAGTACGCCCGCCACAACGGGCACGCCGACTTCCTGCGCGAGCGCGTCGACGGCGTGACCGGCGAGTAGCTAGCCGCTCAGCCTGACCGGGTTGACGATGTCGGCGAAGATCAGCAGGCCGCCCATGAAGAGCAGCACGGCCGCCATCGCGTAGGTGAGCGGCAGCGCCTTGGCGACGTCGACGTAGCCGGGCGCGGGCCGCCGGGCGACGCGGGCGAAGCCGCGCTTGACGCCCTCCCACAGGCCGCCCGCGATGTGGCCGCCGTCGAGCGGCAGCAGCGGGATCAGGTTGAAGATGCCGATCGCCAGGTTCAGCCCGGCCAGCAGGTTGATGAAGATGACGATCTTGTTCTCGATCGGGGCGGCGGAGGCGGCGATCTCGCCGCCGATGCGGCCGGCTCCGACGATGCCGATCGGGCCGTTGGGGTCGCGCTCCTCACCCGAGAAGGCGGCGTGCCAGACGCCGACCATCTTGCCGGGGATGTCGAGCATCGAGGCGGCGGTCCGGGTCGTCATGTCCCACATCTCGGTGACGACGTAGCCGGGGCCCTGGCGCTCGGTCACCTGGGTCGGCTCGACGCCGAGGAAGCCCACGTTCTTCACGATCTTGGTGGGGTCTTCGAGGTCGGGCCGCTCGGTGGCGATCAAGTTGACCGTGAGCGACTGCTGCCGACCGGCCCGCTCGATCACGATGGGGACCGGCCCGGCGCCGTGGGCGCGGATGGTCGCGGTCGCGCCGTCCCACGAGGTCACCGGCTTGCCGTCGATGGAGACGAACGTGTCGCCCTTCTGCAGCCCGGCCTCCAGGGCCGGCGTCTTGGGGTCGGTGGCCGCGCACGCGCGGTTGGCCTGGGACGCCGGGATCACGCACTTGCTGACGTCGTTGACGGTCGGCTTCAGCACGGTCACCCCGAAGCCCATCATGACCACCGCGAACAGCCCGAAGGCCAGCACGAAGTTCATGAACGGGCCGCCGAACATGATGATGACCTTCTGCCACCACGGCTTGCGGTAGAAGACCCGGCTCTCGTCGCCGGGCCTGATCTCCTCGGACGCCACCTGCCGGGCGTTCTCGATGAGGCCCTGCCAGGGCCCGGTCGAGATCGAGCGCAGCTTGGTGGGGTCGTCGCTCGGGCGCGGCGGCAGCATGCCGATCATGCGGATGTAGCCGCCCATGGGGATCCACTTGACGCCGTATTCGGTCTCGCCCCGCCGCCGCGACCACATCGTGGACCCGAAGCCCACCATGTACTGGGTGACGCGCACGCCGAAGATCTTGGCCGGGATGAGGTGGCCGATCTCGTGGAGGGCGATCGACACCAGCAGGCCGACGAAGAGAATCACGAATCCGGCAATGAACTGCCAGCTCATCGGCGCATACCCCCGGCAGGCGGAAAATCGGTCGTCGCATCGAGAGTAGCCCACGTCTTCGCGCGTCCGGCCGTGTCCGCATTCGCGGGCATTTCCTCTGGGGAGCTTGCGGCGGGTTTGCCGAATGGAGAGACTTCGATGACACTGTGCGTCTGGCCGATCACCCTGAGGTATGAAATGGGGGGCCTCATGATCAAGATCCTGGTGGCCGAGCACCTACCTTTCGTCCGGCATGGCCTGGTCGCCTCCCTCAACGGGGAGAGCGACCTCGAAGTCGTGGCCGGGGTGGCGTCGGGGGAGGACGCCATCCCGGCCGCCGTGCACCACCGTCCCGACACCGCCGTGATCGACATCGACCTGCCCGCCATGGGCGGCCTGGCCGCCGCGGCCCGGCTACAGGAGAAGGTGCCCGCCTGCCGGGTGATGATCCTGTCGTCCCAGGCCAACCCCGGTCAGGTGCGCCGCGCGTTCGCGGCCAACGCGCTGGGGTTCATGGGCACCGACGCCGGGCCCGAGAAGCTGGCCGAGGGCATCCGGCTGATCGCGGCCGGGCGCCGGGCGGTCGACTCCGACCTGGCGGTGGCCGCGCTGCAGACGGCCGACAACCCGCTGACCCGCCGTGAGCTCGACGTCCTGCGCATCGCCGCGCAGGGGGCGCGCTCCAAGGAGATCGCCGAGGAGCTCTATCTCTCGGTGGGCACCGTACGCAACCACCTGTCGCGCATCATGTGCAAGACCGGCGCCAGGAACCGGGTCGACGCGGTGCGCATCGCCGCCGACTCGGGCTGGTTATAGCTCGAAGCACCGAGTCGCAGAAACACAGCCGGGCCTCCGCAGGTGAGCCGCGCCGCCAACCTGAGAAGGCCCGGGGACCCTGAATGGGGCCGCTCTCCGGCGACACCCCCGTACCGCCGGCGACCGGATAAAGGGTCTCAACCCGGATCAGTAGCCGACCAGTGACTAACGTCACGGTCTCCAGATCAAGACCAGCGCGCAGTCGTCGTTGTGGCCCGACGACATCGAGTTCACCAGCTGGCGGGCGCTCTTGGAGAACCCGCCGGGCAGCAGCCGTTCGGCCTCGCCGAGCAGCCGGTCGAGGCCGGCGTCGATGTCGCGGCCGGGCTGCTCGATCAGCCCGTCGGTGTAGAGCATGAGCGCGTCGCCCTTGCGCAGGATGCCGCGGTCGGGCTCGCAGGCCAGGTCGGGCACCACGCCGAGCACGACGCCCTTGGCCGTGGAGACCCGCCAGGTGCCGGTGCCCGAGTCGAACTTCACGACCGGAGGGTGGCCCGCCGAGGTGATCTCATAGGCGCCGGTCGCCAGGTCGAGGCTCAGGTGCACGGCCGTGACGAAGCCCTCGCCCTCGCGCTGGCGGCGCAGATAGGCGTTGCAGGCGCCGAGGAAGTCGTCCACGGAACCGAGCAGCCCGCCGAACGTGCCGGAGAGCAGCAGCGCCCGGGTGCCGGCGTCGACGCCCTTGCCCGAGACGTCGACCACGGCCAGCTCGACCCTGGTCCCCTCGCGCATGGAGACGACGAAGTCGCCGCCGAACGACGACCCGCCCGCCTGTTTGAGCACGACCTTGCCGCCCCACGCCTTCGGGAAGGAGGGCAGCTCGCTCTGTCTCTTGAGCCGGTCGCGCAGCTCCAGCAGCATCGCGTCGCCGCGCAGCCCCTGCACGCCGAGGGTGCCCCGGGTGCGCGACATCAGCCCGGCCAGCACGACCGTGAACGCCATCGTCAGCAGATAGCCGGGCCCGACCTGCCGGGCGCCGTAGGTGATCCCCAGGTAGGTGACCGACGCGGCGACCGCGACCAGCAGCAGCATCAGGCTGCGCAGCCGCAGTTGGAGGCCGGCGACGAGGGTCACCAGGATGAGCAGCGAGGGCGAGAACCAACGCGTCGAGATCTGGACGCCGAGCACTCCGATGAGCAGGCTCACGACGACCAGGGCGATCAGCAGATGGCTATCTTTCGACGAACTCTTCCTTACGAACCGGACGATCGGCACCAGAAACGGGACCCGCACCAAAATCGCGCGGAGCCGAGGGGGAATGAGCGGCACCGGACGGGAACTCATGATGCCCCCGACTGTATCGGTCGGCTTCGTGACGGGGCGCTGTCTTGACCAACACCTTGATCATTTAGCACGTATATTGGGTGGCCGTCCCTCTTTGCCCGGCCCTACGGTGGTGCCGTGAATCACCCCGTTCGCCCCATCGCCGAATCCGAGTTCCCCGCCGTCTGCGACCTGCTCGACGAGGCGTTCGTCTCCTCCTGGGCGCCCGGTCAGATCGAGCGCTTCAAAGGCGTCACCGAGTTCGACCGCTCCCTCGCCGCCTTCGACGGCGACCGCATGGTCGGCTTCACCCAGGTGATGAGCTTCGACATGACCGTGCCGGGCGGCGTGCTGCCGGTGGCGGGGGTGAGCTCCGTCGGCGTGCTGGCCTCCCACCGGCGGCGCGGCGTGCTGAGTTCGCTGATGCGGCGGCAGCTGGCCGACGTCCACGCGAAGGGCGAGGTGTTCGCCGCGCTCTACGCCTCCGAGGCCGCCATCTACGGCCGCTACGGATACGGCCGCGCGGTCGACAACGTCTTCTACGCCATCCCCAAGCACTCCAGCGCCTTCCGCGCCGACGCGCCCGCCGACCCGTCGCTGCGCCTGCGGGTCGAACGGCCCGAGCACGCTCGCGACGACTTCGTGCGGGTCTTCGACCTGGTCAGGCCCACCCGGCCCGGCCTCTATTCGCGCACCGCCGCCCGCTGGGACGCGGCCCTGGCCGACGACGAGAACGCGCGCGGTTCGTCGGGGCGGCTGCGCTGCGTGCTGGCCGAGGACGACGACGGCGTGCGCGGCTACGCCCTGTTCCGGGTGAAGCGCGGCGTCACCGACCACGACGTGCCCGACGGCGAGGTGCAGCTCCAGGAGCTGTTCGCGGTCGACCCGGCCGCCTACGCGGCGTTGTGGCGCAGCCTGCTCGACCGCGACCTGTGCGCGCGCGTGTTCGCCGCCAACCGGCCCGTGGACGACCCGGTCATGCACCTGCTGGCCGAACCCCGGCACCTGAACGCCGGCACCCTCGACGAGTTGTGGATCCGCCTGGTCGACGTGCCGGGCGCGCTCACCAGGCGCGTCTACAGCGCGGCCGTGGAGCTGGTGATCGAGGTCGACGACGAGGTGTGCCCGTGGAACGCCGGGCGCTGGCGGCTCTCGACGGCCAAGCAGACGTGCGAACGCACCGACGACGCGCCCGACCTGACCCTGCCGGTCCGGATCCTGGGCGCCGGATACCTCGGGGGGCGGTCGCTGGAGTCGTACCGGATGGCCGGGCAGATCGCCGAGCACCGCGAAGGCGCGGTCAGGGAGTTGTCGGCGGCCATGTCGTGGAGCCCGCTGCCCTGGGGCGGGCTGGTCTTCTAGGCTGGCGGGCATGGCACTGACGAGTCTGACCATCACGGCGATCACCGCCATGCGCGCCCGCGACGTGTCGCGTCCGTCGAAGGAACAGCAGGAGGCCGCCGACCGGCGGCCCCTGCGCGACGAGATCCCCCGCAAGGAGACCCGCAAGAAGCCTTAGGGCAGCGGGGGCAGGTCCCCGGTCTGCTCGTATTCGGTCAGCATGTCGATGCGCCGGGTGTGGCGCTCGGCCCCCGAATAGGGCGTGGCCAGGAACAACTCGACGAAACGGGTGGCCTCGGCCTCGGTGTGCATCCGGGCGCCGATGCTGATCACGTTGGCGTCGTTGTGCTGCCGCCCGAGCGTGGCGGTGTCGTCGCTCCACGCCAGCGCGGCCCGCACGCCCTTCACCTTGTTGGCGGCGATGGCCTCGCCGTTGCCCGAACCGCCGATCACCACGCCGAGCGAGCCGGGCTCGCCCACCACCCCGGCGGCGGCACGGAGCACGAAGGGCGGATAGTCGTCTTCTGCGTCGAAGACGAAGGGACCGCAGTCGACCACGTCGTGGCCGTTGTCTTTGAGCCAGCCGACCAGGTGGTTCTTCAGGTCGTAGCCGGCGTGGTCGGAACCGATGTAGACGCGCATACGGAGAGCTTCTCAGGTCGACTAAAGTAACGGCCAGCTACCCCCGTCAACCCTTACCGCGGAGATCAGAATGCGCGAGATCCGGTATGTCGGAGATCCGGTGCTGCGCACCCCTGCCGAGCCGGTCACGGCGTTCGACAAAGACCTGCGCCGCCTGATCGACGAGATGTTCGCGACGATGTACCTGGCCGACGGCGTCGGCCTCGCGGGCCCGCAGGTCGGCGTGCCGAAACGCCTTTTCGTGTACGACATCAGCAACCGCAAGGGCGCTGTGGTCAACCCCGAGCTCACCGTCGACGACGACGCCGAGATCGTCGAGGAGGAGGGCTGCCTGTCCGTCCCGAGCAAGGAGACGAGCAAGCCCCTCTACTCGCCGACCCCGCGCGCCGCCGGGGTGACCGTCAAGGGCTTCGACCGCCTCGGCCGCCCGCTGGAGATCAAGGCGCGCGGCATGCTGGCCCGCTGCTTCCAGCACGAGTTCGACCACCTCAACGGCGGCCTCTACCTCGACCGCCTGCCGAAGGACGCCGCCCGGCGCATCATGCTCCAGGCGCCCTAGGGCACCTCCCACCGGCTGTCGCCGGGCCGTTCGAGCCGGTAGGTCGCGTCCAAGACCGGCTGTTGCGGCCGCAGCCAGCCGAGGTCGCCGCCGAGCGTGTGCACGATGACGAGGTCCCACGGTTCGGCCCTCGGGTCGGGCGCGCGTTTGAGGAACTCCTCCCCCACGACCAGCTCCTCCACCAGCGGGTCGGTGAACTCGGCCCGCGCGCCGAGCCGCCGCAGCGCGGCGATGATCGGCATGGCCGGCGTCTCCCGGGCGTCGGCCACCCCCGGCTTGTACGACACCCCCGCGATCAGCACCTTCGCGTCGCGGACGTCCCGCCCGGCCGCCGCGAGCATCTCCAGCGCCCGCCCGACCACCGCCTGCGGGCGGGCCGCGATGGCCCCCATCGCGGCGGTCAGCACGGTCGGCGCGGCCCGCCGCAACCGCCACAGCAGGTAGTAGGGGTCCGACGGCACACACTGCCCGCCGACGCCCGGCCCGGGGTCGAACCGCATGAACCCGAACGGCTTGGTGGCCGCCGCCTCGATCACCTCGACGGGGTCGACCCCGACCTCCCTGGCGATGTCGGCGAACTCGTTGGCGAGCGCGATGTTGACCGCTCTGAACGAGTTCTCCAGCAGCTTGCACAACTCGGCCGCCTCCGGCGAGCTGACCCGGTGCACCGAGGGCGCCACCCGTTTGAGCAGCTCCTCGGCCCGGTCGCCGGCCTTGGCGGAGGCCGGTCCGAGCACCCTCGGCGAGTGCTCCAGCGGCCGCCCGCCGGGCCCCGGGTCGACGCGTTCCGGGCTGAACACGACGTCCACGCCGGCGAGGTGGTCGATCAGCAGGTCGCGGGTCGAGCCGACGTAGGTCGTCGAGGTGAGGATCACGAGCTGGCCGGGCACGGCGTGCGCGACGACCGTGCCGCAGGCGGCCCGCAGGGCGTTCAGGTCGGGCACGTGGTGCTCGTCGACCGGCGTCGGCACGCAGATCACCACGGCGTCGGCGGCGGCGACGGCCTTCGGGTCGGCGGTGGTCTCCAGTCGGTGGAACCGCAGCCGCGCGTGGTCGAGCGGCGACAGGTCGACCTGGCCCCTGGCGATGGCGGCGAGCCGGGCGGCGCTGACGTCGTAGCCGGTGACCCGGCAGCCCGCCTCCAGGAAGGCGAGCGCGGTGGGCAGCCCGACGTAGCCCAGGCCCACGATCAACACGTGCATGACTTTGTGTATCGATGCCCGGGTCAAGCCGGAAAGCTCACATCTGCAAAGACTTGACCTCGAGGAACTCGTCGAACCCGGCCTCGCCCAGCTCGCGGCCGACCCCCGACTGCCCGTAGCCGCCGAAGGGCGCGAGCGGGTTGAACCGGCCGCCGTTGATCGCGACCTGGCCGGTGCGCAGCCGGCGGGCCACGGCGACGGCCTGCTCCTCGTCGGCGGCCCAGACGGCCCCGGCGAGGCCGTAGGGGGTGCCGTTGGCGATCGAGACGGCCTCGTCGACGCTGCCGAAGGGCACGATCGACAACACCGGGCCGAAGATCTCCTCCTGCTCGATCGTCATGCCGGGCGCGACCCCGGCGAAGACGGCCGGCTCGACGTAGAAGCCGCGCTCGTGGACCGGCTCGGTGCCGCCCGCGACCAGGCGGGCGCCCTCCTCCTGGCCGACGTTGAGGTAGCGGACCACCCGGTCGCGCTGGACCCGGGAGACGAGCGGGCCGATGCGGGTGTCGTCGGCGAAGGGGTCGCCCACGACGTACTTGCGGGAGAAGGCGACGGCCATCTGGACGGCCTCGTCGTACTGGTCCCACTGGACGAGCATGCGCGACCACGCCGAGCAGGTCTGCCCGGCGTTGCTGTAGGCGTGCCCGACGCCCGCCTTCACCGCGGTCTCCAGGTCGGCGCCCGGCAGGATCACGTTGGCCGACTTACCGCCGAGCTCCAGCGCCACCCGCTTCACGGTGTCGCCCGCCAGCACGGCGACCCGGCGGCCGGCCGCGGTGGAGCCGGTGAAGGACACCATGTCGACGTCGACGTGGGCGGCCAGCGCCTCGCCGACGGTCCGGCCGTGGCCGCTCACCAGGTTGAAGACGCCCGGCGGCAGCCCGGCCTCCTCCAGGACCTCGGCCAGAGCGTAGGCGGCCAGCGGGGCCACCTCGCTGGGCTTCAGCACGACCGTGCACCCGGCCGCCAGCGCGGCGCCAACCTTGCAGACGGCCTGGTGGAGGGGGTAGTTCCAGGGTGTGATCGCGGCGACCACGCCCACCGGCTCGCGCAGGATCAGCGAGTTGCCCACCCGGGTGGTCTCGGCCTGCCGCCCGGCCATGCCGGCGAAGGTCTTGAGCACCCCGGCGGGCAGCAGCGTCTGCGTGCGCAGGGCGAACCCGAGGGGCGCGCCCATGTCGGTCGCGATGGTCTCGGCGATCTTCCGGGCGCGCGCCTCGATCAGCTCGGCGGCGCGGGACAACACCGCGCCGCGTTCCTCGGGCGGCGTGGCCGCCCAGCGGGGGAAGGCGCGACGGGCGGCGGCGACCGCCTCGGCCACGTCGTCGACCGCCCCCGCCGGAACCCGGTCGACGACCTCCTCGGTCGCGGGGTTGACCACGTCGACCCCTTCGCCGGACGCGGAGGGAACCCAGGCACCGTTCACGAAGAGCTGACGCATGCGCCCCATCCTGGCGTGATCGGTGTCATAGTTCCACCTAATCGAAAATGGGGTCCCTGGTCCTGGTTCGCTTCAGTTCGAAGAACCCGTCGAACGACGACACCAGCAGCACGCCGTCCCAGAGCCGGCCCGCCTCCTCGCCCTTCGGCGCGGGGCTGATGACGGGGCCGAAGAAGGCGTTGCCCTCGATCGAGATCACGGGCGTGCCGACGTCCATGCCGACCTGGTCCATGCCCGCGTGGTGGGAGCGGCGGATGTCGTCGTCGTACTCGGTGGAGTCCATCTCACTCACCAGCGCCGGGTCGAGCCCGGCGGCCTTGAGCGCCTCGGCGACGATCTCCGGGAACTCGTCGGGGCGCTTGGACCCGCCGCCGGGGTGGAACCGGGTGCCGATCTGGGTGTAGAGCTCGCCGACGACGTCGTCGCCGTATTTGCGGCGGGCGGCGGCCACGACGCGGACCGGTCCGATGGCCTTGCTCAAACGTGCCCGATAATCCGCGTCGATGTCGCGCCCCTCGTTGAGGAACGTGAGGCTCATCAAATGCCACCGGACGTCGACCGGCCGCACTTTCTCCACTTCGAGCATCCAGCGTGAGGTCATCCAGGCCCAAGGACAGTAGGGGTCGAACCAGAAATCGGCGATCTTGCGTTCGGACATTTGTTCACTCTCCCGACAGGAATGTGGTTCCATCGATCGACAACTGGAGTCAGGGATCTACCTATTCCAGGTAGGGAAACATTTGATTGCGGCTTTGTCCGGTCGTCGTGGAAGGATGCGGTCATCCCGGTCGCGACGGCGCGGCGGGCCGTGTGTGAGGAGCGGATGTGGCAGGCAATCTGACCCGTGACGAGGCCCGGGAACGCGCCCGGCTGCTGACCGTTCAGTCCTATTCGGTCGAGCTCGACCTGACCGAGGGCGACGAGCGGTTCGAAAGCGTCACGACGGTCCACTTCACGTGTGCGCAGCCCGGCGCCGACACCTTCATCGACCTGCACAACGCCCACGTGCGGTCGGTCGTCCTGAACGGCACCCGGCTCGACGCCGGCGCCTACGACGAGGAGGCCGGCCGCTTCCCGCTCAGCGGCCTGGCCGAGCGCAACGAGCTCCGCATCGACGCCGACTGCACCTACATGCGCACCGGCGAGGGCCTCCACCGATTCGTCGACCCGGTCGACAAGCGCGTCTACCTGCACAGCCAGTTCGAGACCGCCGACGCCCACCGCATGTACGCCTGCTTCGACCAGCCCGACCTCAAGGCCACCTTCGAGCTGACGGTCCTGGCCCCGGCCGACTGGGCGGTCATCTCCAACTCCGCCCCCGACGAGTCGGCGGAGCTGGACCAGCACGAAGGCCGTCATGGCACGCTCCAGGCGGCCAAGCGGTGGCACTTCCCGGCGACGCCGGTGATGTCGACGTACATCACCGCCCTCGTGGCCGGTCCGTACGCCTCCGTCCACGACGAGCACGACGGCATTCCCCTGGGCATCTACGTCCGCCAGTCCCTGGCGGAGCACCTCGACGCGGACAACATCTTCGAGGTAACCAAACAGGGTTTTGATTTCTTCCACCGCGTCTTCGGGCTCCGCTACCCGTTCGGGAAGTACGACCAGCTGTTCGTCCCCGAGTTCAACGCGGGCGCCATGGAGAACGCCGGCTGCGTGACCTTCCTGGAGGACTACGTCTTCCGCTCCCGGGTCACCGACGCCCTGATCGAGCGCCGCGCCGAGACCATCCTCCACGAGATGGCCCACATGTGGTTCGGCGACCTCGTGACCATGCGCTGGTGGGACGACCTGTGGCTGAACGAGTCGTTCGCCACCTACATGTCGGTGCTCTGCCAGGCCGAGGCCACCCGCTGGGGCCAGGGCGCCTGGACCACCTTCGCCAACGTCGAGAAGGCCTGGGCCTACCGCCAGGACCAGCTGCCCTCGACCCACCCGATCGCCGCCGACATCCCCGACATGCACGCCGTCGAGGTCAACTTCGACGGCATCACCTACGCCAAGGGCGCCAGCGTCCTGAAGCAGCTGGTCGCCTACGTCGGCCTCGACAACTTCCTCGCGGGCGTCCGCGCCTACTTCAACGAGCACGCCTGGGGCAACACCGAGCTGAAGGACCTGCTCGGCGCCCTGGAGGTCACCTCCGGCCGCGACCTGTCGTCGTGGAGCAAGGAGTGGCTGGAGACCTCCTGGGTCAACACCCTGCGCCCCTCGTTCGACGTCGACGCCGAGGGCCGGTTCACCCGGTTCGAGGTGCTCCAGGAGGCCCCGGCCGACTACCCGACGCTGCGCTCCCACCGGGTCGCGATCGGCCTCTACTCCGACGTCCTGGGCGTGCTGACCCGGGTCAAGCGGGTCGAGCTCGACGTCGTCGGCGCCCGCACCGCCGTGGCCGAGCTGGTCGGCGAGCTCCAGCCCGACCTGGTCCTGGTCAACGACGACGACCTGACCTACGCCAAGGTCCGCCTCGACGAGCGCTCGCTGGCGACCGTGGTCAACGGCGGCATCGTCAAGTTCGCCGACTCGCTGCCCCGCGCCCTGTGCTGGTCGGCCGCCTGGGACATGACCCGCGACGGCGAGATGGCCACCCGCGACTACGTCACCCTGGTCGACTCGGGCATCCACTCCGTACGCGACATCACGGTCCTCCAGACCGTGCTGCGCCAGGCCCGCATGGCCGTCCAGCAGTACGCCGCCCCCGAGTGGCGCGACACCGGCATGGCCACCCTGGCCGCCGCGCTGCGCCGCCTGTTCGAGGGCGCCGAGGCCGGGTCCGACCACCAGCTGGCCTACCTCAACGCGTTCGCCGAGGTCGCCACCTCCAAGGCCGACCTCGACCTGCTCCACGCGATCCTGCTGGGCCTCAACGTGCCGGCCGGCCTGACCGTCGACGCCGACCTGCGCTGGACCCTCACCCGGGCCCTGGTCGTCGGGGGCGTGCTCGGCGCGACCGACATCGACGCCGAGCTGGTGCGCGACGCCACCGCGACGGGCGAGCGCTCGGCCGCGATGGCCCGCGCCTCGATCCCGACCGAGGAGGCCAAGGCGAGCGCCTGGGCCCGCATCGTCGGCGGCGAGCTGAGCGGCGCGGTGCTGCGCTCGACCATCCTCGGCTTCGGCGAGCCGCGCCGCGTCGACCTGCTGGAGCCCTACGGCCCGGCGTTCTTCGCCGAGGTCACCGGCATCTGGAAGAACTGGACCAGCGACTCGGCCCAGAACTTCGCGGTCGGCTGCTACCCGACCCACCTGATCAGCCCCGAGACGGCCGAGGCCACCCACGAGCTGATCACCTCCGCCCAGCCGCCCCACGGCCTCAAGCGCCTGCTGCTCGAAGGCGCCGACGGCATCAACCGCGCCCTGCGGGCTCGGGCGAAGGACGCCGCATCGGCCTGAAAGGTCACGTAGGTTCAGGGGAGGCCGGGCCCGCGCCCGGCCTTCCCCGTACCCCGTGAGAAAGTGAATGGATGGAGTCGGCCCACGACCTGCTCATCGCGCTGGCCCGCCGTTATTCCTTCGGCGACGTCGGCGCCCTGTCCGGCGCCGTGCTGTCCGACGAGTCGAGGGCGGCGCTCGTCGCCGCCGTCTGCGAGTTCGGCCAGCGCCTGCTGACCCTCGACGCCGAAGACTTCGCCAGCGAGCTCGACGCGCCGGTGATCCCGGCCGACCTGCGCCGCCGGGCCCGCGCCTGCCACATGCCGCAGACCCCCAAGGAGCGCCCTCGCGGCGCCCTCGACTCGTTGCGGCCGGCCTACTCCCTGCTCCTTGAGGTGATCAAGGTCCGCTGGGACCAGCGCGAGCTCAGCGCGATGATGGCGGCGGTGCACATCACCTCCGAATACCTCCCCCTGCTCGCCTTCGAGGAGGCGCTGGGCCACTCGGGCGACCCGGCCCGCTGGCCCGAGGGCCTCCAGGCGCCGGGCAGCCGCTTCGGCGTCATCGGCGAGAAGGAGTGCGACCACACCCGCTCCGAACAGTCGGCCACCCAGCGCTCCTTGCGCGTGGCCTCCGAACCTGCCGAGGGCTGGCGGGCCTACTTCGACCGCCAGCACAGCCAGGTCGCGGGAGCGATGGCGGTCTGCGTCGCCAAGTGCCGGACCCCCTGCACGGCCATGGACTGGGTGCCCGACAAGGAGACCTTGTCCACCCGGTGCCGCACGGCGCTGGCCTTCGCCGACACCCCGCTGGTCCGGCTCCGCCACGCCGCGCCGGTCGGCCACGGCTTCGGGGTGCCCTCACCCGAAGAGGTGCTGGAGGCCTGGCGGCGCAGCCGGGCCGTGCTCGACAAGAACGGCGTCGGCCACCAGGTCACCAAGGAGGACGGCTTCCCCCTCGAAGGGCTGCCGAGCCTGGTGTCGGCCATCGCGGGCACCGATGTGCGGCCCGCCGGGCTGCTGGCCGACGTGTCCGAGCACGTCGTGTCGCTGCTGACCTGACGGTTCACCAACCCGCTGGGCGGCGTTCTCCCCAGAAGCCGCCCAGCTCCGCCTCGACCTGGGCCGACAGCATGACGAGGGTGGCCTCCTCGGCCCAGCGGCCGGCCAGCATGACCCCGACGGGCAGCCCCTCTGGCGTCCAGTGGACCGGCAGGTTGACCGCGGGCTGGCCGCTGAGGTTGTAGGCGGCGGCGAACGGCGCGAAGCGCTTCATGCGCTCGAAGGTCTCGGCGGGGTCGTCGACGTCCTCGAACCAGCCGATCTCCGGGGTCAGGCCGGTGACGGTGGGCGTGAGGACCGCGTCGAACTCGTTGGTGACCAGCAGCGCGAACCTGGTCGTCAGCTGCAGCGCCGACCACGCCTTGAGGAAGTCGGGCGCGGGGGTGGCGAACCCGCGCTCCCGCAACCACGCCGTGACGGGCCGCAGCAGGTGTTCCTTCTCGGGCGCGACGGGGTGCATGCAGGCGAAGGAGAACCACATGCGCTCGAACAGCGGCACCACGTCGGCGCCGTAGGGGTTGTCGATGTCGACGACCTCGTGACCGAGCCGTTCCAGCAGTGTGGACGTCTTCTCGTAGGCGGCCACCACCTCCGGGTGGAGTTCGGCGCCGTCGACGACCGGGTCGCGGTAGCGGGCGATCCTGAGAGGTCCCGGGTCTCTGCCGACGTACCGGGAGAAGGGCTCGGAGTCGGGCGTCCAGTAGAGGTCGCCCGGCTGGTGGTGGGCCAGCACGTCGAGCAGCGCCGCCGCGTCGGCGACGTTCCGGGCCAGCGGCCCGTTGGCCGACAGGCCGGCCAGGTCGGGGATCATCGGGGCGAACGAGACGCGTCCACGACTCGGTTTGATGCCGAACAGCCCGCAGGCCGCGGCCGGGATCCGGATCGACCCCGCTCCGTCACTGCCCTGCGCGAGCGGCGCGAGCCCGGCCGCCACCGCCGCCGCGGCGCCCCCACTGGACCCACCGGCCGAGCGGCTCACGTCCCAGGGGGTGCGGGCCGGTGGCGCGACGGTAGGTTCCGTGTAACAGGGCAAACCAAACTCTGGCGAATTGGTCTTACCGGTCATAACGGTCCCGGCCTCGCGGAGACGGGTCACGATGGAGTCGTCCACCGGGGCCGTGAAGCCCTCATACGTGGCCGAACCAAACCGAATGGGCACGCCCTTCACGAAGTTGAGGTCCTTCACCGGCACCGGCACGCCGAACAGCGGCCGGTCGCCCGGGTCTTCGTTCTCAAGGCGTCGTGCCTGCTCAAGAGCCAGATCGGCGGTCACGGTGACATAGGCGCCGACCTCGTCGGCGCGGGCGAGATAGTGTTCCGCGATCTCGACGGGCGACAGGTCGCGGGCGCGAACCGCGGACGCGAGCTCGAGAGCGGTGAGATCATGAATGCCGGCCACTGCCGGAAGATATCTAGAGATGATGCCCTATACCAGCATGCGCGAATCAGCAAATGTTGGCCACAAAAGTATGAACCAGGCTCCACTAGGCAACAGCTTGGCGCCTCAACTACGGTCTGTTATGTGGATAGCCGTCTAGCGCCCGAAGAGGGTCACGATGCGTCACCTATTTGGGTGAGCGATCGTGAGGAGCGCCCCCCGACGCGACCCGACACGCCCGCGTCGACCTACGCGCCAGTAGAGCGCGCGTCTCTGCGGAGCACCTTGCAGCAACCCAGATATCAGGATCTGGTACGCCGAGCAGCAATCTCCGTCGCGGTGGGGATCGTGACGGGCCTGTTGTTCGCGAGCGTCCGTACCGGTCTCGTGTTCCTGGTGCTGACCGCGATCGGGCTGACCGTCTACCGGGCACGGACGTCGTCGTCCGTACCGGCCTGGCGGCGGCCGTCGGTCGCGGAGCGACGGACCGAGGCCCAGTTGAAGAAGCTCGAACGCGGTGGTTACCGCACGCTCCACGCCCGGTCGATCCCCGGCAGCGACGCCCAGATCGACCATCTGGTGGTGGGCCCGACAGGGGTCTACGCGGTCGACTCCGAGAAGTGGGACCGGCGTCTTCCCGTGCGCGTGCAGTCACACCGCAAGCTCTTCCACGGACCGTTCAACCAGAAGCCGCGCCTCGACGAGGCGCGCTGGGAGGCCACTCAGGCCGGCGACCTGATCAGCAAGGCGCTCGGCCGTGAGATCACCGTCGTCCCGTCGCTGGCCATCTACGGTCCGGCGATTCCCTGGCGGATCCTGAACGTCCGCGACGTCGACGTGTTCTCCGGCAGCATGGTCCGCAAGTGGATCACCAAGCGGGAGAAGTCGCTCACGACCTCGGAGGTCGATTCGATCTTCAAGGCCGCCGAGAACGTCCTGCCGTCGCGCTACAGCGAGGTGTGACAGAGGAACGTTCTAATCCATCGTCCGATCAGGCCCGTGCCCGCGACGGCACGGGCCGTTTCACGCCTCGGGACCCGTGTCTCAGCGCTCGGGCGGCGGACTTACCATGTATGGACGTCGAACGTCTTCTGATCGGAGTCTGGCCATGCCCGCCCTCAGGTCTCGAACGGTCACCCACGGCAGGAACATGGCCGGTGCCCGGGCCCTGCTCCGGGCGACCGGTGTAGCCGGCAGCGACTTCGGCAAGCCCATCGTCGCGGTGGCCAACAGCTTCACCCAGTTCGTGCCGGGCCACGTCCACCTCCGCGAGGTCGGCGACGTCGTGGCGGGCGCGATCCGCGAGGCAGGCGCGATCCCCCGCGAGTTCAACACCATCGCCGTCGACGACGGCATCGCGATGGGCCACGGCGGCATGCTCTACTCGCTGCCCTCGCGCGAGCTGATCGCCGACGCGGTCGAATACATGGTCAACGCCCACTGCGCCGACGCGCTGATCTGCGTCTCCAACTGCGACAAGATCACCCCGGGCATGCTGCTGGCGGCCATGCGGCTGAACATCCCGACCGTCTTCGTGTCGGGCGGCCCGATGGAGGCCGGCAAGACCCAGATCGCCGGCAAGGCCCGCAAGCTCGACCTGATCGACCCGATGATCGCGGCGGCCGACGACAGCGTCTCCGACGACGAGCTGCTGGCGATGGAGGAAGACGCCTGCCCGACCTGCGGCTCGTGCAGCGGCATGTTCACCGCCAACTCGATGAACTGCCTCGTCGAGGCGATCGGCCTGGGCCTGCCCGGCAACGGCACGATCCTGGCCACCCACAAGGCCCGCGAGCAGCTCTACAAGGACGCCGGCAAGCAGATCGTCGAGATCGCCCGCCGCTACTACGAGAACGACGACCTGTCGGTCCTGCCGCTCTCCATCGCCACCAAGGACGCCTTCGAGAACGCCATGGCCCTCGACGTCGCGATGGGCGGCTCGACCAACACGATCCTCCACATCCTGGCGGCGGCCCGCGAGGCCGGGGTCGACTTCGGCCTGAAGGAGATCAACGAGATCTCGCTGAAGGTGCCCTGCCTGTGCAAGGTCGCCCCGGCGACGAACAAGTACCACATCGAGGACGTCCACCGGGCCGGCGGCATCCCCGCCATCCTGGCCGAGCTCGACCGGGGCGGCCTGCTCCACCGCGACACCACCACGGTGAACGGCGGCACCCTCGGCGACATGCTCGACCAGTGGGACGTGCTGTCCAACCCCGTCGACCTCTGGTACGCCGCCCCCGGCAACGTCCGCACCGTGAAGCCCTACTCGCAGGACAACCGCTGGGAGACGCTCGACGTCGACCGCGCCGAGGGCTGCATCCGCGACATCGAGCACGCCTACACCAAAGACGGCGGCCTGGCCGTCCTCTACGGCAACATCGCCGTCGACGGCTGCGTGGTGAAGACGGCGGGCGTCGACGAGTCGATCTGGAAGTTCTCCGGCCCCGCCGTGGTGTTCGAGTCGCAGGAGGCCGCCGTCGACGGCATCCTCGGCGGCCAGGTCAAGGAGGGCGACGTCGTCGTCATCCGCTACGAGGGCCCCAAGGGCGGCCCCGGCATGCAGGAGATGCTCTACCCCACGTCCTTCCTCAAGGGACGCGGCCTGGGCAAGGCCTGCGCGCTGGTCACCGACGGCCGCTTCTCCGGCGGCACCTCGGGCCTGTCGATCGGCCACGCCTCCCCCGAGGCGGCCGAGGGCGGCGCGATCGCCCTGGTCGAAGACGGCGACCTGATCGAGATCGACATCCCCGGCCGCTCGATCGAGCTCAAGGTCTCCGACGCCGACCTGGCCGCCCGCCGCGAGAAGCTGCTGGCCGAGCTCGGCCGCTACCGCCCGCGCGACCGCGAGCGCCCGGTCACCGCCGCCCTCCAGGCGTACGCCGCGCTGACCACCTCGGCCAGCACGGGAGCCTCACGAGACCTCTCCCAGCTCGCGAACTAGTTCGAGAAAATGTCAGTGGGCTTGGTTAAAATCGGGGTATGGCCACTGTCATTCGGCACAACGGCTCCCTGACGACCGCCGAGCTCGCCGCGCTCGCGCTCTCACTCGCCCACCTCGGCGCCGGTCCGCAGTCCGTGACCGCGCGCCGGGGTCTGCGCCACGCGCTCGACCACATCGAGCTCGACGACGATGTCATCGCGACGACCCTGACCACCCTGACGACCCCCCTGTCCCCCGACGTCGCCCGCCGCGCCCGCGCGGTCGCCCAGGCCATCACCTCCCGGCTCGTCGTCCGCATCCACTACCTCGACGCCGCCGGCAACCTCAGCGTCCGCGACGTCGAGCCGGTGACCTGCCTCGTGCACCGCGAACACTGGTATCTGGCGGGCTGGTGCCGGATGCGCCGCGGCATCCGCGCCTTCCGCTTCGACCGGATCATCTCGGTCGAGTCCACCGACATCCCGGCGCGCCCCCACTTACCGGAACGATTCCTGCCGTTCCAGCGCCGGAGTAAGACTGCGGCATAACCCGCGTGTCGTGAAACCGCCGGTCAGGGCCCTCGGCCGACTCTGTGATCATGAACCTGAGGTCCCTGTCGGCGGTCGGCGCCATGACGTCTGACGGAGAGTTCTGTCCGGCCGACCGGCTGACGCTGACCCGTGAGGCGGCCGCCTACCTGCGCACCCGCCCGGGGCGCGGGGCGGTGGCCGTGCACGACCGCCTGGCCGGAACCAGGTTCACGGTCGAACCCACGCCCGGCACGTTCGCGCTGGCCAGCGTCGCCAAGACCGGCATCCTGCTGGGCACCCTGCTGAATGCCCAGTCGAGCGGGCGCGAACCGACCCCGGCCGAACAGGTGCGCGCCGAGGCGATGATGTGCCACAGCGACAACACGGCGGCCCAGGAGCTGGCGGTCGAACTGGGCGGCAGCCCGGGCCTCACCCGCCTGCTGCGCGGTTTGGGCCTCGACCAGACCTGGCCCGCCCCCGCGTGGGGCACCACCCGCAGCTGCCCCGCCGACCAGCTCAAACTGCTCGACCTGCTGACCTCCCCCACCGGCCCGCTGACCCCCGCCAACCAGGCTTACGCCCACACGCTGATGACCGCGGTCGAGCCCTCCCAGGCGTGGGGCGTCAGCGCGGCGGCCCATCCCGGTGAACAGGTCGCGATCAAGAACGGCTGGATGCCGGTGACCGCCAACGCCGGCCGCTGGGTGATCAACAGCATCGGCCGGTTGTCTTCGCCGACCTCCGACCTGCTGATCGCGGTCCTGACGGAAGGCAATCCCGACAAGGAGACCGGCATCAGGACGACGGAGGAACTGTCCACCCTGGTGATCTCAGCGATCCGCCGCTGACGAGCGAACCTCCTGGCCACCGGCCTTTCCGCGCGGTGACCAGCCCCTCGGTCAGCCGCAGCAACCGCCGCCGCAGCAGCCACCGCCGCCGCCCGACGAAGGGCGGGGGGCCGAGCTGGAGGCGGTGCCCGTCACGGCGACCGTGGAGAGGAGTTTCACCGTGTCGTCGTGGCCGCCGGGGCAGGGGGCCGGGGCGTTGGCCTCGGCCATGGGGCGGTTGAGCTCGAAGGTCGAACCGCAGGCGCGGCAGCGGTAGTCATAACGCGGCATGCGACCAGACTACGGGCCCCGCGTCGCCGGCTCACGCCCGAAGTAGCCGTCAGGCGAAGGAGACCGAGGCGTAGTCGCCCACGGGGACGTAGCCGAGCCTCTGGTAGATCGAGTTCGACGTCGGGTTCGACAGGTCGGTGAAGAGCAGCACCTCCGAGGCGCCGGCCGCCGTCGCGGCGGCGGTGGCCGCGTGGGTGACGGCCGAGCCGTAGCCCCGGCCGCGCAGTTCCGGCGGGGTGTAGACCGGGCCGATCCGGGACATGCCGGCGATCGGCTGGGAGAAGGCGGCCAGGGAGACGGGTGATCCCCCGTCGTCCCAGTAGACGAGCTCCTCCCGGTTGGTGCGGGCCGAGACGAGCGGGGTCGGGTCGGCGTCGCGGTCGACGTGGGCTTCGGTCTGGAAGGCGTTGAACCAGTTGACGAGATGGTCGCGGTCGGCGGCGGTGGCCGTACGGGAAGAGCCGGGGGTTCTGTGCGGGGCCAGGGTGGTCAGACGGTAGAGGCGCTCGCTGCGGCGGAAGACCTCGGGGCGCCACCAGGCGCGGGCGAAGGCCTCGGCCACCTCCAGCGGGGCCGAGACGCCCGGGACGGCGCGGTCGAGCGCGATCAGCTCACGGGCCAGCGACCCCAGGGCCCGGACGGGCACCGCGCCCAGGAGGAGCGGGTAGGGCGGGGTGTGCAGGATCGCCCCGGCGATCTCGTCGTCTTCGACGAACCAGCCGCACAGGTTGTCGTCGGTGAAGACGCCGCTCCGCAACCCCCGGAGCACGGTCAGCGGGACCGTGTTCCGGACGGGGTCGCGGAGCAGCCAGTCTTCGGCGTCACCGGGGAAACCGGTGACATCGTCGCTCAGAACCCAGGTCATGCACCGGATCCTAGGCCGCCGACTCCTCGAGGTAGGGCGCCCATTGCGGGTCCCCGTCGAGCTGGGCGCCGATCAGCCTCCAGTGGGGCCCGCGGGGGACCACCGGGGGCACCCGGAGCTGCCAGCCGATCTCCTCAAGGAGTTTGTCGGCCTTGCGATGGTTGCAGGGCATGCAGGACGCCACGCAGTTCTCCCACGTGTGCGGGCCGCCCTTGGAGCGGGGGATGACGTGGTCGATCGTCTCGGCCCGCTGGCCGCAGTAGGCGCAGCGGAAGTCGTCGCGGCGCATCAGCGCCGCCCGCGTGAGCGGGATCCTCGACCGGTAGGGAATGCGGACGTAGCGGCGAAGCCGGATCACCGACGGGATGTCGAGGGTCCGGGTCGCGGATCTGAGCACACCGCCGCGGCCGTCGCGATGGATGATGTCGGCCTTCTCGCGGAGCACGAGCACGATCGCCCGGTGCATCGAGAGAGTGGTCAGTGGCTCATAGGTTGCGTTGAGGAGTAGAACCTGGCGCATCAGCCGACCTCCCCGGCCATGGCTGTGCGCCGGAGTTGTGGCCCCGTCTGTTGGGACTCAGGTCGTTCTTTCACACGGACCTCCGCCGGACGGCCCAGCGGATGGTCACCACGGCACCGTCCTCAACCAAAGTGTGTCCTTTGCGAAGACAAGTCCGCCACCCCATAACCTGGGCAACTGGTACGCCTGATGCTCTTTATGCCCCGGCGATCATCTTTTTACTCCCCCCGACAGGCGTGTCGGCCTACGGTGTCGGGCTGTCGGTGAGCTGCCTTAGAGTGCCAGGCATGACGCGACCTTCCTACCCCGCCGCAAGGCGTGCCGACGTGGCCGACGTGCTCCACGGCACCACCGTGCCCGACCCCTACCGGTGGCTGGAGGAGCCGGCGTCCGCCGAGGTCAATGACTGGCTCGCGGCGCAGGCGAAGCTGTTCGGCGAGGCCGAGATGACCGGCCGCGAGCGCTTCCGCGGCCGGGTGGCCGAGCTGCTGAAGTCGGGCTCGATCGGGGTCCCGGCCTGGCGCGGCGCGCGGCGCTTCTTCATGCGCCGCACCCCCGAGCAGGAGCACTCGGTCCTGTACGTCGTCGACGCCGACGGCACCGAGAGGGCCCTGCTCGACCCGATGGCGCTCGACCCGAGCGGCCTCACCACCCTCGACACCTGGCAGCCCGACAAGGAGGGCCGGCTGCTCGCCTACCAGATCTCGGTGGGCGGCGACGAGGAGTCGAAGCTCTTCGTCATGGACGTCGAGTCGGGCGAGATCGTCGAGGGCCCGATCGACCGCTGCCGCTACTCCCCCGTGGCCTGGCTGCCCGGCGGGGAGCGCTTCTACTACGTCCGCCGGCTCGCCCCCGAGCTGGTGCCTCAAGACGAGGAGCAGTACCACCGGAGGGTCTACCTCCACACGGTCGGCGCCTCCCCCGACGACGACGTCCTGATCTTCGGCGAAGGGCTCGAGAAGACCAACTACTACGGCGTCTCGGTCTCGCGCGACGGCTCGTGGCTGACGATCTCGGCGTCGCGGGGCACCGCGCCGCGCAACGACCTGTGGCTGGCCGACCTGCGCTCGGGCGACATCGCGGCGCCGGCGCTGGTGACCGTCCAGGAGGGGGTCGACGCCCAGACCGGGCTGCACTTCGGGCGCGACGGGCGGCTCTACGTCTTCACCGACCGCGACGCGCCCCGGGCCCGGGTCTGCGTGACCACGCCCGACCAGCCGGGCTACGAGTCGTGGCGCGACCTGCTGCCCGAAGACCCCGAGGCGGTGCTGAGCGACTACGCCATCCTCGACGACCTCGACGAGCCGATCATGCTGGCGGGCTGGACCCGCCACGCGATCTCCGAGATCACCATCCACCGCCTCGAGACCGGCGAGCGCATCGGCTCGGTGCCGACGCCCGGCATCGGCACGATCGGCGGCATCTCCGAGCGCCCCGAGGGCGGCCACGAGGCGTGGTTCGGCTACACCGACAACACCACCCCGCCCACGATCCAGCGGTTCGACGCCCTGACCGGCGAGACCACCCTGTGGGCGGCCTCCCCCGGCACGGTCGACGTGCCGCCGGTGCAGACCGAGCACCTGGTCTACCCGTCGGCCGACGGCGCCGAGGTCCACCTGCTGGTGATCTCCCCCGTCGACCGCGACGGCCCGCGTCCGACCATCCTCAACGGCTACGGCGGCTTCGGCATCTCGATGACGCCCGGCTACTCGGCCTCGGTGCTGAGCTGGGTCGAGGCGGGCGGCGTCTACGCCATCGCGCAGCTGCGGGGCGGCGGCGAGCAGGGTGAGGAGTGGCACCGCGACGGCATGCTGGCCAACAAGCAGAACACCTTCCGCGACTTCGAGGCCGCCGCCGAGTTCCTGATCGCCCGGGGGGTCACCACGCCCGAGATGCTCGGCATCTCCGGCGGCTCCAACGGCGGCCTGCTGGTGGGCGCGGCGCTGACCCGCCGTCCCGACCTCTTCGCCGCCGTGGTGTGCTCGGCGCCGCTGCTCGACATGATCCGCTACGAGAAGTTCGGCCTGGGCGCGACCTGGAACGTCGAATACGGCTCGGCCGACGACCCCGAGGAGTTCGGCTGGCTCTGGGCCTACTCGCCCTACCACCACGTGAAGGAGGGCGTCGACTACCCGGCGACCCTGTTCACGGTCTTCGCCAGCGACACCCGCGTCCACCCGCTGCACGCCTGGAAGACCGCCGCGGCCCTCCAGCACGCCACCGGCGGCGAGCGGCCGATCCTGCTCCGCAACGAGGCCGAGGCGGGCCACGGGGCGCGCGCGGTCAGCAAGAGCGTCGAGCTCGCCGCCGACCAGCTCGCCTTCTTCGCCACCCACCTGGGGCTGAAGGCCTGATCGACGGAACCGGCCGCACGGCCTGCCCTCTATGGGGTGGGCCGTGCGGCCGGCTCGTCTCGCGGAAAGCTCCCTCAGCGGGGGAAGATGACCGTCTTGTGGCCGTCGAGCAGGATGCGGTGGTCGGCGTGCCACTTCACGGCGCGGGCCAGAGCCTGGCATTCGAGGTCCTTGCCGATCGCCACGAGGTCTTCCGGCGAGTGGGTGTGGTTCACCCGGGCGACCTCCTGCTCGATGATCGGCCCCTCGTCGAGGTCGGCGGTCACGTAGTGGGCGGTGGCGCCGATCAGCTTCACGCCGCGGGCGTGGGCCTGGTGGTAGGGGCGCGAGCCCTTGAACGACGGCAGGAACGAGTGGTGGATGTTGATCACCCGGCCCGACAGCTTGCCGCACAGGTCGGCCGAGAGCACCTGCATGTAGCGCGCCAGCACCACCAGGTCGGCCCGGTAGTGGTCGACCAGGGTCAGGATCTCCTGCTCCTGGCGTTCCTTGGTCGCCGGGGTGACCGGCAGGTGGTGGTAGTCGACCCCGTGCGACTGGGTGAGCGGCCGCAGGTCGGGATGGTTGGAGGCGACCGCGACGATCTCGATGCCGAGCGACTTCGACCTGACCCGGTAGAGCAGGTCGTTCAGGCAGTGGTCGAACTTGGAGACCAGCACCAGCACCCGGGGCAGCACGGCCCGGTCGAAGAGCTGGAGTTCCATGCCGAAGTCGGGGGCGAGGGCGGCGAAGTCCCCGCGCAGCACGTCGGCGGCGGTCTCTGCGGTGAACTGCACGCGCATGAAGAACCGTTCGGAGACGGGGTCTCCGAACTGCTGGCTCTCGGTGATGTTGCAGCCGTGGCGGGCCAGCAACCCGGAAACGGCGGCCACCACTCCGGGGCGGTCAGGGCACGAGAGCGTCAGCACGTATTCGGCGGTCATAATCCGCAAACCTTCAGTCGACGGGGTGACTCGGACGGAGAATGATACCCGGACCGGCACTGGCGAATGGGGGACGTCACAGTGGCTGAGACGAGACCGGCCGCGCGCGTCATCTGCCTCGACGGCGACGGACGGGTGCTGCTGCTCCGCTGGCACGACCACGTCAGCGACGAGGTCTTCTGGGAACCGCCCGGCGGCGGCATCGACCCGGGCGAGTCGGCGCTGGCGGCGGCGCGGCGGGAGCTGACCGAGGAGACCGGCCTGCCCGGCGAGGCGGTCGAGGACGTCTGGGTGCAGGTGGAGCGCGACTTCCACTGGCTGGGCGTCCACTACATGAAGACCGAGCCGTTCTTCCTGGCCCGGTTCCCGGGCACGCCGAAGGTCGGCGGCACCGAGTTCACCTCCGAGGAGACCGGCACCTACCGGGGCCACGCCTGGCACACCCCCGACTCGCTCGACACGCTGCCGGAGCGGGTGGAACCGCCGAACCTCCGCGACGTGATCGACCGCCTGGTCTAGGCCCGCCACGTCGCCGGGATCGCAGCGGCGGCGATCAGCACGGTCCCACCGAGCAGCGTCGCCACGGCGACCTGGGGGCTCAGCGAGGCGACATATAGGTCCCGCAGGCCACGTTGCTGACCAGGCCCGAGAGCGTGGTGGTGGCGCGCAGGTAGTGGTCGCGAACGAGCCAGCGCAGGCCCTCGGCGATCTCCGCCGCCAGGACCTTCTTCTCGGTACGCGGCCCCGGAGGCACCCGCCGCAGGAACGCCAGCGTGCCGATCGACACCACCGAGGTGAGCACTCCCCCGGCGAACGGCACCGCCTGCCCGAGGCCGAACAGGAAACCGCCGACGGGGCGGCCGAGGAGACCGGCAACGCTGGTCCGGGCCTCGTTCCCGGCCAGCGCGCCGGCGATCTTCGGCTGGTCGACGAGGCCGCGCAGCAGGTTCACCTCGGCCAGCGAGTAGATGACCGCCGCCGTCCCGTCGGCGAACGCGATCAGGGCGAACAGCACGAAGCCCGGCTCGCCGGTGACCACCGCCGCGACCATGGCCAGCGCGGTCGCCAGCCGGGCGGTCTCGGCGCCGATCATCAGCGTGCGGGCGTCGCGGCGGTCGACGTACACCCCTCCCGGCAGGTAGAGCACCAGGTAGGGGATCATGCCGGCCGAGGCGATCAGGCCGGCCGCGACCGGTGAGCCGAGGACCGCCAGGGCCAGCAGCGGATAGGCGACCGCGGTGGCCCTGGCGCCGAGGAAGGAGACCGTCGAACCCGTCCAGAACAGGACGTAGTCACGGATCATGTGCCGAGGGCGTGCCGGATGTCGGGGTCGTCGGGGTCGAGGTCGTGGGCGCGTCTCAGGTCGTCGAGGGCGGCCTCCTCCTGGCCGAGGGCCCGGTGGGCGACGGCGCGGTTGAAGTAGACGGCGGCGTCCTCGTCGAGTTCCAGGGCCCGGGTGAGGTCGGCCAGGGCGCCTTCGGCGTCGCCGCTCTCGTAGCGGAGGATGCCGCGGTTGGCCCAGATGGCGGCCAGGTCGGGGGCGCCCTCGATGGCCACGTCGAAGGCGGCCATCGCGGCCGCGTGGTCGCCCTGGGCGGTCTCCAGCTGGCCGAGCACGGCGTGCAGGTGGGGGTTGCGCGGGTCGAGTTCCAGGCCCGACCTGACGTCGGCGCGGGCGGCCTCGTGGTCGTCGAGCATCTCGAGGATGCCGGCGCGGTTGACGTAGGCGTTCAGGAAGCCGGGGTCGAGTTCCAGCACGTGGTCGAAGTCGGCGCGGGCGCCCGCCAGGTCGCCCTGGCCGAGGCGCAGTTCGCCCCGGTTGTAGAACGCCTCCGGGAGGGGCGGGCCGACGGCCATCGCGGTCTCGTAGTCGGCCAGGGCGGCGTCGGTCTGGCCCAGGCGCAGCCGCAGGTTGCCCCGGTCGAGGTAGTGGTCGGGGACGGCGGGGTCGTAGGCGATGGCCCGGTCGAGGTCGTGCAGGGCCTCCTTCGGGTTGCCCATCGTGGCCAGCAGCTGGGCGCGGTTGGCCAGCAGGACCATGCGGTGCAGCGGGTGGGCGCCCACGGGGAGTTCCTCGGTCAGGGACAGCGCCGATTCGACCAGGTCGAGGGCGGCGTCGAGGCGACCCTGGCGCAGTTCGATGAGGGCCTTGCCGTTCTGGTCGAAGCCCAGCTTGAAGGCGCGTTCGTGCGGGTCGGGCAGGATCGTGGAGATCGCGATGGCCTGGTTGATCCAGGCGGTCGCCCGGCCGAGGTCGCGCTGGGCGGGGTCGGGGTGGCGGGCGTCCAGCATCGCGGTGCCGTAGGCCGAGGCGGCGTGCACGGCGGGATCGACGCTGGCGCGGCGCGCCTGGTCGTACACCTCAAGGGCCTCTGATCGGCGGCCGAGGCCGCCGAGGGCGGTCGCGGTGCGCTGGGCGAACCGCCACCAGCCGGGCGAACCCGGTTCGGAGAGGGCCAGGCCGCGGTGCCCGAGTTCCACGACGGCGTGCAGGAAACCCTCGCCCACGCAGCGGTCGACGGCGGCCCACAACGCCTCCGCGGCGGCGCACGGGTCGCTGCCGCGCTCCAGGTGCCAGGGCAGCGCGCCGAGCATCTCCGCCGGTCCCAGCTGCGCGGCGCGGCGGTCGTGGCGGTCTCTGCGGTCGGCGGGATCGAGGGCCTCGTAGGCGGCCCAGGCGGCGGGATCGTCGGTGGTCCCGTCGGAGTCGATCACGTCGCGGGGCGCCGACGAGGTGTCGAACATGATCACGGTGACGCCGGGCAGCCGCCGGGACAACACCTGGAGCAGCTCCAGGTCGGTCGGGTCGGCTTCGTGGACGTTGTCGGCCACCAGCGAGACGCCGTCGGGCATGACCTCCAGGGCGAGTTCGGCGATCCCGTTGGCCAGGCGCAGCGTGCGGCGCGGCGCCGGAACGAGGATGCGCTCGTCGTCGGGCAGGGTCGCGTCGATCGGCCGCCGTCTCCCGGGAGCACGCTCCCGCGATCCCGGGAGAACGGCGTCGATCTCGATGTCGAATCGGTCGGCTAGGCCGGGGGAACGCTCCAAGGCCTCGGTCACGAGTACGCGGAGCAGAGCTCCACCGAACGTGTAGGGCCCGCGCAGCCGCCGATGCGCGTTGACGGCGGCCATGAAGAGCGGTGGCGCCCCGAGCGTGCGGAGCGCCGCCATACGGTCACGAGAGAGATCTCCCCGAACCCAGATCTGCCGAGGCCCCGGCCTCACCCCTTGTGGATGACGCTCGCGGTGCCGGTGAGTTTCACCGTGCCGGGCTTCCGGACAATGATCTTCTTCATCGTGCCTCTTTCCCCGCTAAAGGGTTCCCCACTTTGGGCAACAACGCACAATTATTAGTACGAATGTGCGTCTCGCCAATAGTAGAGACCGACTATTTCGGGGGAAATAGCGAAGAACGGGCAGATGTCAGGACTTTCTCGACATAAAGAACAACCGAAACTCCTCTTTCCTCCCTGCGCAGTTCGCGCCAGCCGTACTTCCGGTAGAGCGCGACCGCGGCGCTCTGCTGCAGGGTGGTGTCGGCGCACAACACCGAGTAGCCGAGCTCGCGCGCCCGCTCCTCCAGGGTCTCCAGGATCAACGCGCCGTAGCCGCGCCGCTGGAAGTCGGGGTGGACGCGCAGGCGGCACATCTCGGCCGTCTCGTCGTCGACCCGCCGCAGCGCGCCCATGGCCGCCAGCCGCCCACCGGGCACCTCGCCGACCAGGAACTCCCCCCGATCGTCGAGGTAGACCTCCTGGATCCGGGGGAAGTCGTCGTCGTAGTAGACCCCGTCGCCGGGGACCAGCCCGACCTGCGCCAGACCGGCCTGGTGCATCGCCCACACCTCGTCGAGATCCGACCAGCGGTAGCGACGCACCCGCAAAGGGGCCGTCACGTGTTGCCCATCGAGAAGTCGATCGGGGCGCGGACCAGCGCCTCCGCTTTCAGGCCGTCGAGACCGGGCACGCCTTCTCCGTTCTTGGTGACGATCGCCCGGATCAGGTCGTTGACTCGGCCCATGACCAATTCTGTCCGGTGAATGTTCTCGATCCGGTGAAGGGCGTCGAGCCCCTGCTTGACCGCCTCTTCGGGGTCTCCCTCCAGCAACCGGCACATGGCCAGGTCGATGCGGATGAGGGTCTGGTCGAGCGGCTCGCCGGCGTACTGGCCCAGGGCCTGTTCGAGCACCACGTCGGCCTCCAGCGTCTCGCCCAGCTTCACCAGGACGTCGCCCTGGTAGAAGTAGAGCTGCCGCTCGGTGTAGCCGAACGCGGCGTCCTCCTGCTCCGAGGGCACCATCTGGGCGAAGGCCGCCCGCGCCCGCGACAGGGCGCGCTTGGCCTGTTCGACGACGTCTTTCTTCTGGCCGGTCGCCCCGGCGAGCATCGCCAGCGCGCGGGCCTCCACGACCGGGGCCATCGTCTTGGCCGCGCACGGGGTCTGGCCCGCGAGGTCGCGGCTCTTCTTCGCGAGGGTCAGGGCCTCACGCGGGTCGCCGTAGTAGAGCGGCACCAGGGATTCGCGGGCGGTCACCCACGCCCGCAGCGCGCGGTCGCCGGTCTCGTCGGCGGCGGTGCGGCCGGTGCGGAAGAAGGTCCGGGCGAGCCGGTGGTCGCCCAGGTCGATCAGGATCATGCCGGTCAGGCCCGATAACTGGGCGGCCATGCGGCACAACCGCTCCTGCAGGTCGACCGGCTGCCGCCGTTCCAGCGCCGTGCGGACCGCGGAGAACTCCAGCAGCACGTCACAGAGCAGGCGTAAGGGCGGGGTGTTCATGTACTGCCTGCCGAAGCCGATCGTGGCCTCTTCCCACTGATCGAGCATCGCCGGGGAAACCGTCGCCGACACCATGACGTCGTCCATCTTGCGGCGAATGTTCTCGGTGGCCGCGAGCACCTGGGCGTCGAGCCCGGACACCTGTACGGCGGCACCTCCGGCGAGGAGCTGCAGCAGCGTCCTCCGTAGCACGTTCTCGTCCTCCTCGCCCCCGCCCTGCGCGGTCACGCCGCTGTCCGGTTGGAGCAGCAGCTCGCGCGGGACCGGGGAAACGTCGGGTCTTGCCTCTTGGGGGTCGCCGCCGCGTACGACGCCCGGCATGCGGTGGCCGTGGCCACAGATGCACGGGCCCTCGTATCCGAGGGCGACCGGTTCAACCCGGTAGACGGTGCACAGGTAATGGAGGTATTCGGGCCCGGGCCGCTTGAGCCCGGACTCGTACGCCGACAGGAGGGTCTCCCCGATCCCCGGAGGGTTCTTGCCGTCTCTCTCGAAGAGAGCGCGTACTTGTTCGATGACGTCGGCGAGCGCTATGCCGTGCGAGAGGCGGTGGCATTTGATCCGGGACGTACCGAACTGAACCGAGCACGCTTCGAAGATCTCCTCAGCGATGCTCGCCAGACTCCGCCCCGCGGCCAGGCCCCTGGCCCGCACCCGCCGGGCGGTCTCCGTTTCCTTGTGCTGCCTGCCGGACATACCGGCCCCTCTCCGTGGCCGGCCGTAGGCGCCGTCCACATGTCCCGACCGGTCCACAATTCGTTGACACAGCGTAACCTCGGGGTTGCACTACGCCCAGAAGAAATAATGGACCAGATTTGGTGCGGCCCGGACCTGCAATAGAACGTGCTGATAGAGGATCGTCCACCGGCGGGCGACATTCTTCAACCCACTTGGTGGTAACCGCATCCAACGCCCACTTATCACCTCGTTGACCCATCCCGCTCAGTGAGTCATCTTGGGCCGACCAGCAACGAACACAGGGTTCGGATTGCGGGAGGAGGAGGACGAACGTTGGGGGAGGACGATTTCGGGCATCTGGAGCGACTCGCTTCGGAGCTCGACTCGCGGGGACTCCTCGCACGGGTCGTAACCACCCAAACGGGTCGGGCCTTCGTGCGAGTGATCAACCCGAAGGCGACGAGTCTCACCGAGAACGTCGTCTGCAAGTCGGCCGACTACTGGTGGTCCTGGGGGGAGCGGATGCATCGAGCGGATGATCCGGCCGGAGCCGCCACGAAAGTCGCCCGCGTTCTCGCCGCGGTGGGCGAGTAGATCGAAACGGCGACGGGCCGGGTGAAGCGCAGTCACCCTGAGCCCGCCGTCACCGCCGCGGCTCCACGGAGCCGGCGGGCGGCCCGGTGCGGAACGTTCCCACGGGAACGTTGTGGCCGGCCCGCCGGCTCCGAATTCCACTGTCACAACCACGGTTTTCCCTGGTCTGCCGCCCGCTGACGCGGGTGGCACTGGGGGGGATCCCCCTCTCGGAGAAAGGCACGAGACACGCTTCCGGGTGCGCGTCTCCGCCCCGCTGACCGCCACACGAGCACTGGTCCCGCCGCCCTCCGCGGCCCGGCGGGACCGTGCTCACGTCCCCCGGCGTGAATGTGACGACAGCCGGTTTGATCGGCAAAAATGGGTGCAGGCCTGCCCGAATCCGACCGAGCCGATCCGAGGGGGATCCACTCCGTGTTCCTGCTCTCCCCGAGCCCTTCCCCGACTCCCACGCCGACCTCCACAAACTTCATCCCTGATCCGAAGGATGTGGCGAACGCGGTCTGCAGCAGTGACGACTTCGGGATCTGCAATCTGGTGAGCGGCCTCATAGGGAACGCGGACTGGGCGAAGATCGTCGCGGGCCTGCTCAGCGCGAGCATCGCGATCGTGCTGATCCTTGTCGTCGCCATCATCCTCCGGGCGATCGTGCACCGCCTGATCAAGCGCGTCTCCACCCGCGCCTCCTCCGTGTCGATGCCGGAGCGGCTGCGGTCCCGGTTCGGCGGCCCTCAGGAGGGCCTTGACGCGATCCTGGCCGAGCGCCGCCGCCAGCGATCGGAGACCCTGGGCTCGGTGTTGCGGCACGTCACGTCGATAGTGATCCTCGGCACCGCGCTGCTGATGATCATCTCTCGCCTCGGCCTCGACCTGGCGCCGTTGCTGACCAGCGTCGGCATCCTGGGCGTCGCCATAGGGTTCGGCGCCCAGGAGCTCGTCAAGGACTTCATCGCCGGCATGTTCATGCTGATGGAGGACCAGTACGGCGTCGGCGACGTGGTCGACGTCGGCGTCTCCACCGGCACCGTCGAGGCGGTCAGCCTGCGCATCACGCGGCTCCGCGACGCCGACGGCAAGGTCTGGTACGTCCGCAACGGCACCATCACCCGCGTCGCCAACGAGTCGCAGGGCTGGTCGCGGGCCCTCGTGGACATCCCCGTCGCCTACGACTCCGACGTGGCCCAGACCCGCGAGATCCTGGTGGACGTCACCACCGAGATGTGGGACGACCAGCTCTACCGCGACAGCATCATCGTCGAGGAGCCCCAGGTCTTCGGCATGGAGCAGATCTCCGGCACGGCCATCGTCTTCCGGGTCGTCGCCAAGACCGCCCCGGGCAAGCAGCACGAGGTGGCGCGGGAGCTGCGTACCCGGATCAAGAGGGCTTTCGACCAGCGCGGACTGGCCATCGCCACGATCGCGTGACACCGGCACTCGTGAGCTGTTTTAACCTGAGAAGGTGAGCAGCGAGCAGACGTTTTACGACCTCGTCGGTGGCGAGGAGACCTTCGACCGACTCGTCAGGCGGTTCTACGAAGGCGTCCGCGAAGACCCGGTGCTCAAACCCCTCTATCCCGAAGACGACTTCGAGGGCGCCGAAGACCGGTTGCGGATGTTCCTCAAGCAGTATTGGGGTGGCCCCAGCACCTACAGCCAGGAGCGCGGCCACCCCCGGCTGCGCATGCGGCACGCCCCGTTCGTGATCGGCGAGGCCGAGCGCGACGCGTGGCTCAAGCACATGGGCGACGCGGTCAACGAGCTCCAGCTGCCCGCCGAACAGGAGAGCAAGCTGTGGCAATACCTGGTTTACGCCGCCCACAGCCTGGTAAACGCATGAGATGACCTCCCCCTGGTGGCGCGACGCCGTCGTCTACGAGATCTACGTCCGCAGCTTCGCCGACGCCTCGGGTGACGGCGTCGGCGACCTTCCCGGGATCACCAGCCGGCTCCCCTACCTCGCCGAGCTGGGCGTCGACGCCATCTGGCTGACCCCCTTCTACCGGTCACCGATGGCCGACGGCGGCTACGACGTGGCCGACTACCGCGACGTCGACCCGTCGTTCGGCACCCTGGCCGACTTCGACGCCCTGATCGCCGAGGCCCACACGCTGGGCCTGCGGGTCATGATCGACATCGTGCCGAACCACAGCTCGATCGAGCACCCGTGGTTCCAGGAGGCGCTGAAGGGCGTCAAGCGCGACCGCTACATCTTCCGCACCGAGACCAACAACTGGCAGTCGGTGTTCGGCGGCCCGGCCTGGACCCGCGTCGCCGACGGCTCCTACTACCTCCACCTGTTCGCCCCCGAGCAGCCCGACTTCAACTGGCGCAACCCCGAGGTCCACGCCGAGTTCCTCGACGTGCTGCGCTTCTGGCTCGACCGGGGCGTCGACGGCTTCCGCATCGACGTCGCCAACGGCCTCTACAAGGCCGAAGACCTGCCCGACACCACCGCCGGCTTCGTGTCCGGCAGCCCGATGTCGAGCCGTCCCGAGGTCCACGGGGTCTACCGCGAGTGGCGGGCGCTCATGGACACCTATCCCGGTGAACGTGCCTTCGTGGGCGAGGTCTGGACCGACACTCCGGAGGACCTCGCTCTTTATGTACGTCCGGACGAACTCCACCAGAGCTTCAACTTCGCCTGGCTGAAGGCCCCCTGGTCGGCCGACGCGTTCCGCGCGGTGATCGACAAGACCCTGTCGGAGATCGCGGCGCCGACGTGGGTGTTGTCGAGCCACGACTCGGTCCGCCATGTCACCCGGTACGGCGAGGGCTCCCTGGCGCCGTCCGGGGGCATAGACCGGGCGAAAGCCGCACTTCTCGCCATGCTCGCCCTCCCGGGGTCGGCTTACCTCTACCAGGGGGAGGAACTCGGCCTCCCCGAGGTACAGGAAATTCCTCCCGACAAGCGGCAAGATCCGACCTTCTTCCAGACCAACGGCGAACTACCCGGCCGCGACGGCTGCCGGGTCCCCCTGCCGTGGTCGGGCTCGTCGAGCCCCTACGGCTTCGGCACGGGCGAACCGTGGTTGCCCCAGCCGTCGAGCTGGGCACTGCTAACCGCCGAACGCCAGGCCGCCGACCCGGCCTCGACGTTGTCCTTCTACAAGGCCGCCCTGGCCTGGCGGAAGCGAATCATGTCGGGCGGCGAGATCGAATGGCTGGCGGGGCCCGCCGACACGCTGTTCTTCCGGCGGGGGTCGGTGATCTGCGCGGTGAACTGCGGCGACGTGCCCGTTCCGTTGCCGGAGCACAAGGAGCTGGTGTTGGCGACGACCCCACTGGTCGACGACCTGCTGCCGGCCGACGGCGGAGCCTGGTTGCTGACCTGACCGTGTTCTGAGAGGGAAAGTTTTCTACCCGCTCACTTCTCCCGTCGTCTTCCACCCAGGAGGAGAAAACCACTCCTGGGAGACTGACGCCGTGACCGCTTTACACGAGGGCATGATCATCAGCGTCCGGACCCGCCGGGACGTCGTGGTCGTCGATCCGGCGCGATTCCTGGCGGCCGCTCGTGCGGCCTATCGCGAGCTCCATCCCGACGCCGACGAGGCCGAGGTGGTCGCCGAGGTCGCCGACGTGTGCACGTCCTCGATCAGGTGGTCGCCCACGTGGACGCACTCCTCCGGTTCCACCCCCAGCCGGGCCGCCGCGTGACGGTAGATCTCGGGGTCGGGCTTGCGATGGCCGCATTCGGCGGCGACGACCGTACAGGACAGGAAATCGGCCACCCCGATCAGGTCAGGGCGTGAGTTGCCGTTGGTGATCAGGGCCAGCGGGTGGCCGCGCGACCGCAGCTCCCGCAGACAGGGCAGCGTGTCCGGATAAAGGGTGACCCCGGCGTGCCGGGCGCGCATGTACTCGGCGTGCACACGATCGGCGAAGCCGCCCGCCGCGCCCGTCAGCCGGGCGCACTCGGTGAAGGCCGCCCGCCGGATGTCCTCCATCGGCGCGCCGGCGAACTCGGGCCGGGCCGCCACGTCGTCGCGGACCCGTCTCAGCCACTCGGCCGTCACCGGCGGATCGAAGAGGCCCGCCGCCAAGACCAAGGCCCGCCGCATCGCTCCCTGGAAGTCCCACAGGGTCTCGTCGCCGTCGAAGGTGACCACTCTCACCCGGTGAATCATGCCCCGAAAAACTTCTGGGAACTTTTTGTTATCCCCTCGCGACCCGGAGGTCTCCTGTGTGGCGGCGCGTAGTGAGCGCCCCCTCCACGTCTCCTCAACAGGACAAGGACTCCAACCACCATGAGCACACCCGCCTCGCGCGGCATCCGAGCCGGACGCCAGTCCGGTGCACGTCAGGTCCGCAGCCTGGCGCTGGCCGGTGCCCTCGTCGGCCTCCTGGGCACCTCCGTGGTGAGCGTCACCTCCCCGGCCATCGCAGCCGAAGCGCCCGTCTCTCAGGGCCGTACCGCCATCGCCTCGTCGTCGGAGCGCGGTGACCTGTCGCCCGCGGCCGCTTTCGACGGGAAGACCGGCACCCGCTGGTCCAGCAAGTTCAGCGACCCGCAGTGGCTCGCCGTCGACCTCGGCAAGTCCACCGCCATCGACAAGATCGTCATCAACTGGGAGCGCGCCTACGCCACGGCCTTCCAGCTCCAGACCGCCGCCACCAGCAGCGGCCCCTGGAAGACGGTGTACAACACCACCTCCAACAAGGGCGGTGTGCAGACGATCGACCTGTCGACCACCGGCCGTTTCGTCCGCCTGTACGCCACCAAGCGCTCCAGCCAGTACGGCGTCTCCCTGTGGGAGTTCCAGGTCTTCGGCACCGGCGGGGGCGGCTCCAACCCGACGACCCCGACCCCGACGCCCACCCCGACCAAGCCGACGTCGACGCCTACCAGCAACCCGACGACGACCCCCACCGCCCCCGCCACCGGCTGGGTGCCCGTGGACCAGGCGGCGTGGAAGAAGACGCTCGACGCGTACAACAAGATCCCGTTCGAGACGGTGCCCGCGAACATCGTGCGGGTGCCCGAGTTCCACACCAACTGCACCACCGCCAACGAGGCCGCGGACGACCCGATCGTCCTGCCCGGCCTGGTCGGCGCCTCGCACCTGCACACCTTCTTCGGCCCGAAGGTCTCCGCGAAGACCACCACCGAAGACCTGCTCAAGAGCACCACGACCTGTGACGCTCCTGGCGACAACAGCGCCTACTGGGCACCGACCCTGCTGAAGAACGGCAAGCCGGTCCCGATGAAGAACTTCCGCGCCTACTACGGCTCGCGCCTGAAGGACCCGTCGGAGGTCCGGCCGTTCCCGCCGGGCCTGCGTGTCGTCCAGGGTGACGCCAAGCGTCAGGTCGCCACTCCGAAGGGCGCCTCCGGCCAGTTCTGGTGTGCCGGCAGCGCCGAGACCGGCCGTAGCGCCGACGGCAACTGGCCCGTCTGCGCCCCCGGCGGCAACCTGATCTACCAGCTCACCTTCCAGGACTGCTGGGACGGCAAGCACATCGACTCGCCCGACCACAAGTCCCACATGGGCCCCGCCAAGAACGGCACCTGCACCGGCGACTACCCCGTCGCCGTCCCGAACATCTCGATGATGCTCGGCTACGACTCGCTCGGCGGCGACGGCCTCGCGCTGTCGTCGGGCATGGCGTCCTCGATCCACGGCGACTTCATGAACGCCTGGACGCAGGACACCCTGAGCGCCCTCGTGAAGGTCTGCATCAACCAGAAGGCCAAGTGCGGCGTCACGCCGGGCTGGAAGAAGTAACGCTCCCCCGCTGAACGCCGTGCCGGCGCCCCACATCTCAGGGGGGCGCCGGCACGGTGCGTTCCCGGCCTCTTTCGGATTTCCAGCCCACCAACGCTTTTCGGCCCATTGGCGGCCTCCGACCCTTTTGGCGGTCCCCGACCGTTTAATGACTTCCGGGCACTCGACGGTTTCGAGGCACTCGACGGTTGTGGGGCACCCGACGGTTTGGGGCCGCTGACGATTTCAGCGGCCCTAACGGTTTCGGGGCCCTTGACGAGAGAAGCCACCCGCGGTGGGCGCGGGTGGCTTCTCTTCTGTTCGGATCGGACCCTAGTCGCGGGTCAGCTTCCGGTAGGTCACGCGGTGCGGACGGGCCGCCTCGGCGCCCAGACGCTCGATCTTGTTCTTCTCGTAGTCGGCGAAGTTGCCCTCGAACCAGAACCAGTTCGAACCCTCTTCCCAGGCCAGGATGTGGGTCGCGATGCGGTCGAGGAACCACCGGTCGTGAGAGGTGATCACGGCGCAGCCGGGGAAGTCGAGCAGCGCGTTCTCCAGCGACGACAACGTCTCGGTGTCGAGGTCGTTGGTCGGCTCGTCGAGCAGCAGCACGTTGCCGCCCTGCTTGAGGGTCAGCGCCAGGTTGAGCCGGTTGCGCTCGCCGCCGGACAACACGCCAGCCTTCTTCTGCTGGTCGGGGCCCTTGAAGCCGAACGCGGCGATGTAGGCCCGCGACGGCATCTCGACGTTGCCGACCTTGATGAAGTCGAGCCCGTCGGACACGACCTCCCACACGTTCTTGGCCGGGTCGATGCCCCCGCGCGACTGGTCGGCGTAGGAGATCTTCACGGTGTCGCCGATGACGATCCCGCCCTTGTCGGGGGTCTCGTTCCCGGTGATCATGCGGAACATGGTGGTCTTGCCGACGCCGTTGGGGCCGATGATGCCGACGATGCCGTTGCGGGGCAGGTCGAACGTCAGATCGTCCATCAGGACGCGGTCTTCGAAGCCCTTGGTCAGGTGCTCGGCCCGGATCACCGTGGTGCCCAGACGCGGGCCCGGCGGAATCTGGATCTCCTCGAAGTCGAGCTTGCGGAACTTGTCGGCCTCGGCGGCCATCTCCTCGTAGCGCTGGAGACGGGCCTTGCTCTTGGTCTGACGGGCGCGGGCGTTGGAGCGCACCCACTCGAGCTCGCCTTCGAGGCGCTTCTTGCGCTTGGCGTCCTTCTGGCCCTCGACCTTCAGACGGGCGGCCTTGGCCTCGAGGTAGGTCGAGTAGTTGCCCTCGTAGGGGAAACAGCGGCCGCGGTCGAGCTCGAGGATCCAGGTCGCCACGTTGTCGAGGAAGTAGCGGTCGTGGGTGACGGCCAGGACGGTCCCGGGGTACTTCTCAAGGTGGGACTCCAACCAGTTGACACTCTCGGCGTCGAGGTGGTTGGTGGGCTCGTCGAGCAGCAGCAGGTCGGGCTGCTCCAGCAGCAGCTTGCACAGCGCGACCCGGCGGCGCTCACCACCGGAGAGGGTGGTCACGTCGGCGTCGGGCGGCGGGCAGCGCAGGGCGTCCATCGCCTGCTCGAGCTGGGCGTCGAGGTCCCACGCGTTGCGGTGGTCGAGCTCGTCCTGCAGCTTGCCCATCTCTTCGAGCAGGGCGTCGCTGTAGTCGGTCGCCATCTCCTCGGCGATGGCGTTGAAACGGTCGAGCATCGCCTTGGTCTCGGCGACGCCCTCTTCGACGTTCCCGAGAACGGTCTTGGACTCGTTCAGCGGGGGCTCCTGCTGCAGCATGCCCACGGTGTAACCGGGCATCAGGCGGGCCTCGCCGTTGGAGGTCGGTTCGAGCCCGGCCATCATGCGCAGCAGGGTGGACTTGCCCGTTCCGTTCGGGCCAAGCACCCCGATCTTCGCTCCGGGCAGGAAGGACAGCGTGACGTCGTCAAGGATCACCTTGTCGCCGTGTGCTTTGCGCACGCGCTGCAACGTGTAGATGTACTCGGCCATGCAGTCAAGCTTAGTGGCAACTCAGCACGCGGTTGCTGGCTTGCCGCCGGGCGGCGGCATCTGCTGCGCCGGCAGGCAGACCCGGTCGCGCCCGAGCTCCTTGGCCCGGTAAAGAGCCAGGTCAGCGGCAGCGAGCAGCTCGATGAGATCATGCCCGTGGACGTTCATTATCGCCACCCCGAGCGAGATCGTGACCGTGATCATGGCGTCGTCGGCGGGCACCGCCATCCGCCCGACCCGGCTGCGCAGCCGCTCGGCCACCCGCCGCGCCTCGGCCAGATCGGCCCGCGGCAGCAGCACCACGAACTCCTCGCCGCCGAACCGCCCCACCACGTCGTAGTCGCGCAGCTGGCTGCGCAGCGTGGCGGCCACCCCGATGAGCACCTGGTCGCCGACGAGATGCCCGTAGGTGTCGTTCACCCGCTTGAAGTGGTCGATGTCGACGATCAGCAGCGCGAGCATCTCACCGGTGCGATGGGCCCGGACGATCTCGGTGTCGGCCTCACGCTGCCACGCGGCGGCGTTCAGCAACCCGGTCTTCGGATCGGTGCGGGCGGCGGCCTGCAACTGGGCGTGCATCAGGCTGCGCTGGAGCAACATCACCGGCGGCAGCGCCAGCACGAGCAGCAGCAGGTTGAGCCCGCACATGATCGCCACGATCAGCCCGAGGCAGAGCTCGACGGCGTCGAGCAGCAGGCTCTCGCGATCCCAGAGGACGTCGCGCCAGCGCACGTCGGGGTCGGCGGTGTGCGCCGCGACCGCGATCAGCGCGGTGTTGAGGATCGTGAACAGCGCCGCGCAGCCCACGGCCAGCACGATCGGCCAGCCCACCCCCTCGGTCAGCCGGGAGGGGTCGTCGACCTGCGAGTGGAACACCAGCGAGGCCGCCCCCGCCGCCAGCCCGATGGCCGCCGACGTGACGACCCGCCGATAGACGACGGTGGCCCGCACTCTGAGCTGCAGGAGGATCTGCAGCGGAATCGGCGCCAGCAGCGCGTAGACCGGCGGCAGCAGCAGCGCCACCGGCAACCACCAGGCCGACAGCAGGTCACGCGACACCCCGGCGGGCATGCCGAGCCGCCGGGTGGCCTCTATGCACACGGCGCCGCAGGCCATCAGCGAGCAGAACACCAGCAGATCGCCGACCGACGGAACGGTCACCAGCGACAACCCGGCGATCGCGACGAGATCGATGGTGACGATCAGAAAGAGATAGCCGACCAACGGGCGTCGCTGTGCCATCAAAGGCCAGCGGCCCGCCCGCGACGGAGGCCCCCCGATTGGTTTGGCCGAGGTCTGACTGGGCGCTGTCATCCGCTCCCCCAAACGCCTTCTCATCCGCTGAACGCAGCGTCTCACGATGTGTAACACAATAGTTGCGGAGTGTGCGACGCGCGACGGGAACCGCTACCTTGGGCGAGGTGGCCATCACAATCCGATGGCCGGCACGGAGGTTGACCGCTCACCCGGAGCGGGCCGCGCGCGGAAAGGAGCAGCCATGGCTCGGGGCGTTGTCTGGACCTGACCAGTCTGGTGCTCTCGCAGCGACACGATTAGTCGCCATCGGCCGTCCTCCCCACGCTGGTGAAACAGCGTGCGGGATACCGGCCGCGCACGGCCGATGCCCCCTCCATCGCGCACCAGCGACCGTCTCCCAGAAGTCCGCACCGCTTCCGGCTCTCCCCAGCCGGGACGACAGACCGGGGCCCCCAACTTTTTCGGGGGCCTGACGATCACCAACCAGATCTGGCCACGAGGTGCCAGGTCTGGTTTTTGGTGTGCTTGGAGGGTTTGCGGGGTTTGGTGACAGCGGGGTTTCCTTTCCCCGGGTGCACGAGCATGATCGGCGGGATCAGGGCGGGCTGCCTCCTGTAGACCCGGCGCTGTGTGCAGGGCGCCACGCGCGAGTGACGACTTCAACGGATGTCGGGCGGAGACCCGTCGATCCGGCCGATTCCGCCCCTGTGGGCGACGCCCCCGAACCGGCGTAATGCGCAGATCTGCCAATCGGCCGGTTCCCATCCTGTGGACGAGATCCCTAACCGGCATCAAATCTGCCGATCCGGTCCGTTCCCACCCGTATCCGACCTCCCCAACCGGCGCTACGCGCAGATCCGCCAATCGGCCAGTTCCCGCCAGCGGACGAGGCCCCCAACCGGCATCAAATCTGCCGATCCGGCCCGTTCCCACCCGTATCCGACCTCCACAACCGGCGCTACGCGCAGATCCGCCAATCGGCCAGTTCCCGCCAGCGGACGAGGCCCCCAACCGGCATCAAATCTGCCGATCCGGCCGGTTCCCACCCTGTATGGGACCTCCCCAACCGGTGCCATGCGCAAATCTGCCGTTGGTGCCTGCCCGCGTTTAGTTACAACGTCAGCCAGCGCCTGTGCAGACCTGTCGTTTACGCTGGCGGCCCCACGTGAGCGACGGTTCCTACAGCGCTGCAAGCAGAAAAGTCGCTCCGGGCGGTGTCCACCGTGTGGGTGGCAGTCCCAGCTGGCATTAGCCGACGCTCTGTCGCTGCTGCTGGAGCCGATGCATGAGCGACGGCTCCAAGCTGAGCCGCCAGTCGGGTCCTTCGAACGCCGCACTGTGCCGAAGGTCTGACCCTTTGCCGAAACGGGCTTCTCAGCAGGGTCCGCGAAACGGGTCTCATGTCCTTCTGTCGGCGCGTGCGGCCGGTCCGGATATCCACAGGACTACTGCGGCGGTCGGGTTATCCACAGGTGCGGATTCACGACGGCCGGCGAGGTTGGGCGGGGGCCACTGTTGTGCCCGAGCCCGGCGAGGGTCCGGGCAAACGGAGGACAGAGAGTTATGAGCGAGATCTACGTGACGCTGACCGGCAACGTCACCGACGACCCGAAGCAATTTACGTTCGGAGACGGATCCCGGGCCACCTCCATGCGGGTGGCCGTCGACCGCCGGATCCTCGACCGTCAGACGCAGACCTGGCGTGACGGCGAGACGACCTTCTACACCGTCAGGTCCTACCGGGGGCTGGCCGACCACGTGGCCCAGTCGGTCCGGCGGGGGCATCCGGTCGTGGTGGTCGGGAAGCTGCGGGTGAAGCAGTTCGAGCGGGAGGGCGAGCAGCGCTTCTGGGTCGAGGTGGAGGCCACCTCCGTCGGCCATGACCTGAAGTGGGGCATCTCCAGCTTCGAGCGTCCGGCCCGGGGCGCCTCGCGCGGGGCCATGACCGACGACGACCTGCGTGCGATGGAGGACGACACCCGCGACTGGGAGCTCAACACTCCCGGCCTGCGGGTCCTGGAGGGCGGCGCGGGCCAGGACGAGCCCGCCGAGACGGAGGAGACCGAGTCGTGGCCCGATGAGGTGGTCCCTGCCGCCGCCTGACGAATTCGACGGTCCCCACCGTCTGGGCCGGCCTGTTCGCCTCCCCCGAGCAGGCCGGCACCGTTCAGACCCAACCCGTGCACGATCGACCTGGCGATGGCGGCTCAGGAGAATTGGCGAGTATCCAGGATCTGCCCATCACGTCCATCGATGCGCTCCGAGCGGAGGCACGCCGGGTGGCTTCACCTAACGACCGGGACGCCTGGAAGCGGGTCGTACGGTCTGCTTCCTCCGTGAATGGGCCCGTGCGCTCCTCGATGGGCCCCTTTCACAGATCAGAGACCTGGCTGACCTGGAAACTGTCCTGGCCGATCTCGGCTTGGAAGCCGCCACCGGGCCTGACACGGCGGCTGCGGAGGTCACCGAATGGCTCGGCGCGCCCGGACACGACCACCGACGACACGCGACTGCGAGGGCGGCACGAGATCTGCCCGTGCCCGTGATGGTCGGGCACTGGTGATCGGGTGATCTGGCCGCAACAGGTTGGGCGGCCCGATCACGTCGTGCCATAGGCGCCTTGCGGGTCGCCGTGACCTGTGGGCACATGTCGGGCGGCAGGGTCACGACGTACCGCAAGCGCACTTGCGGGTCGACCGTGATCTAGCTCCACATGTCGGGCAGCCTGATCACGTCGTGCCGAGGCGCACTTGCAGGTCACCGCGACCTGGACGCACACGTCGGGCGGCACGATCACGACGTACCGCAAGCGCACTTGCAGGTCGGCCGTGACCGGGCCGCACACGACGGGCAGCCCGATCACGCCTGCCCTCGGCGCACTTGCGGATCGCGGTGACCTGGACGCACACGTCGGGCGGCACGAT
>NZ_BBXF01000015.1 GCF_001570585.1 Herbidospora daliensis
GCCGGGGCCTCGGCACGCGGCTCGGGCTTCGGCTTGGGCGGCGGCGCGACGAACGACGAGAGCGTCGGCCGCTCCCGCGCCGGCTGCGCGGCGGCCTGGGTCTGGGCCGGACGGCCGGTGGCGGCGGCCGGGGCGGCGGGCTGCGGGCGCGAGGTCTGCTGCGGCACCGGCTGGGCGCGCACCGGCTCGGGCTCGTCGAACCCGGCCGCGATGACCGTCACGCGCACCTCGTCGCCGAGGGCGTCGTCGATGACCGTGCCGAAGATGATGTTGGCGTCGGGCGCGGCGGCGTTGGACACCAGTTGCGCGGCCTCGTTGATCTCGAACAGGCCCAGGTCGGAGCCGCCCGCGATCGACAGCAGCACGCCGTGGGCGCCGTCGATGCTGGCCTCCAGCAGCGGGCTGGAGACGGCCATCTCGGCGGCGGCGACCGAACGGTCGTCGCCGCGCGCGTGGCCGATGCCCATGAGGGCCGAGCCCGCCCCCGACATGACCGACTTCACGTCGGCGAAGTCGAGGTTGATCAGACCCGGCGTGGTGATCAGGTCGGTGATGCCCTGGACGCCCGAGAGCAGCACCTGGTCGGCCGCCTTGAAGGCGTCGAGCACGCTGACCTGCCGGTCGCTGATCGACAGCAGCCGGTCGTTCGGGATGACGATGAGGGTGTCGACCTCGGCGCGGAGATTCTCTATTCCGGCCTCCGCCTGCATCGCCCGCCGCTTGCCCTCGAAGGAGAAGGGGCGAGTGACCACGCCGATCGTCAGCGCGCCGAGCGAGCGCGCGATGTTGGCCACGACGGGCGCGCCGCCGGTGCCGGTGCCGCCGCCTTCGCCCGCGGTCACGAACACCATGTCGGCGCCCTTGATGACCTCTTCGATCTCCTCGCGGTGGTCTTCGGCCGCCTTGCGGCCCACCTCGGGGTTGGCGCCGGCGCCGAGGCCGCGGGTGAGCTCCCGGCCGACGTCGAGCTTGACGTCGGCGTCACTCATCAGCAGCGCCTGGGCGTCGGTGTTGATGGCGATGAACTCGACGCCCTTGAGTCCCTCCTCGATCATCCGGTTGACGGCGTTGACTCCGCCGCCGCCGATTCCAACGACTTTGATGACCGCGAGGTAGTTCTGCGGTGCTGCCACGACGAGGGGCCTTTCCGCTCGCTTACATATGTCCGTCACGGGCGGGTGCCCGCACTAGCCAACTCTCACCCTCAAGTTGAGATTTAGAGTTATGTCAACCTGAGGATTGATACGGACAGTAGGGTTGCGCCCCGCCAGGGTCAACTCACCGCGCCGCAACCGGCCCGGCGTGTCGTGAACGCGTCTCCTCAGCGTACGGTGACGACTTCCGGAGAGCTCACGTCGAAGGTCTCGGCCCGCTGGTTCAGCAGCCCGAGAAGGATACGGGTCTTGTCGGCCGCGCGCTCGGGCCCGCCGAAGACGACGGTGCGGCCGTCGGAGAGCAGCAGGGTCACCGAGTCGGCCGTCTTGGCCTGCACCTCGTGGACCTTGCGCAGCAGATGGTCGGGCAGCACGCCCAGCACGGTCAGCGCGGCGCGCACCGACGGATCCTGCGGGTCGAGGTGCGGCAGCCGGACCACCGGCAGCTTGGGCGGGGCGACCGCGACGATGTCGAGCACCACGCCGAACCGGTCGACCACGGCCGACTTGCCGTTCATCGGCACCGAGGCCAGCGCGGTGCGCTCGCGGATCTTGATGATGACGGTGCCCGGCCAGACCCGCTCGACCTTGGCCGACTCGACCTCGGTCACCGCAGCCACCCGCTGGCGGACCGCCTCGGTGTCGACCATGGCCATCGGCGTGTCGAGGGGCAGCGCGGCGGCCTGCTCGATCTGCTCGGTCGCCAGCCCCAGCACGCCCTCCACCTTGATCTCCTTGACGCCCAGCACGGGCGACAGGAACACCAGCCAGCCCGAGACCGCCAGCGTGCCGCCGGTGATCAGGGCGGCGGTGGCGAACCGCCAGATGCCCGGCCGCCTGCGGGCCGCCCGCTCGGCGGCGGGCGGCCTCTCGGTGACGACCGGGGCTTCGGAAGGGGTCACCGGGACCGCAGCTCCGCGACGATGCGGGGGCCGAGCTCGGTGACGTCGCCGGCGCCCATCGTGAGCACGATGTCGCCGGGACGGGCCCGCTCGGCGACCAGCGCCGGGACCGCCGCCCGGTCGGGCGCGTAGGCCACGTTGCCGGCCGGGAGCGTGACCTTGCCGGCCACCAGCGCGCCGGAGACCCCGGGCTCGGGGTCCTCGCGGGCGCCGTACACATCGAGGACGATCGCCTCGTCGGCCAGGCCGAGCGCGGCGCCGAACTCGTCGGCGAAGAAGCGGGTGCGGCTGTAGAGGTGGGGCTGGAAGACCGCGATGACCCGGCCCGCCCCGGCCACCACGTCGCGGGCGGCGCGCAAATCGGCGGCCAACTCGGTCGGGTGGTGGGCGTAGCTGTCGAAGACGGTGACGCCGTCGGCCTCGCCCTTGGACTCGAACCGCCGCTTGGCCCCGGTGAAGGCGGCCAGGCCGTCTCTGACCTCGTCGAACGGCAGGCCCAGGTCGAGGGCGACGGCGATGACGGCGGTGGCGTTGAGGGCGTTGTGACGGCCGGGCACCGACAGGCGGACCGCGCCGTGGCCCTTCAGGGTGAACTCGACGCCGAGGCCGCGCGGCACCACGTCGCAGATGCGCAGGTCGGCCTCCTCGCCCTCACCATAGGTGACGACCTTCAGGCCCTGGGCGCGGGCGATCGGGGCCAGCGCGGCCGCGCCCGGGTCGTCGGAGCAGAGCACGATCGTCTCGCCGATCCGCTCGACGAAGCGGGCGAAGCTGTCGTAGACGGCCTGCGGCTCGCCGTAGTTGTCGAGGTGGTCGGGCTCGACGTTGGTGACCACCGCGATGCGCGGGGCGAGCATCAGGAACGAGCCGTCGCTCTCGTCGGCCTCGGCGACGAACGCCTGTCCGGTGCCCTCGTCGGCGCCCAGGCCGGTGGTGACGAGCTGCCCCCCGACGCAGTAGGACGGGTCGGCCCCGCACTTCTGCAGCGCCACGGTGAGCATCGAGGTCGTGGTCGTCTTGCCGTGGGTGCCGGCGACGGCGACCCCGGTCTTGCCGGTCATGACGGCCGCGAGCGCGGCGGCGCGCGGGATGATGCGCACGTTCTGCCGCAGCGCCTCCCCCAGTTCGGGGTTGGAGTCGCGGATCGCGGTGGAGACCACGACGGTGTTGACGTCGCGGATGTGCGAGGCGGCGTGGCCGACGTGGACGGTCGCGCCCAGCTCGCGCAGCTCGGTCAGCAGGTCGGAGCTGCGGGCGTCGCTGCCCGACACGGCCACCCCGCGCTTGAGCAGGATGCGGGCGATGCCGGACATGCCGGCCCCGCCGATCCCGATGAAGTGGACCCGCCCGAGTTCCTCGGCGGGGATGGGCTCAACCAGTTTGACCAGACTCATCGGGCTGCGATCTCCAGAACCTTGCGGGCGAGCGTCACGTCGGCGTCCTTGCGTCCCATCCGGGCGGCGGCCTCCGACATGGCGGCGATCCGGTTGGGGTCGTGCAGCAGGGGCGCGAGGGTGCGCATGATCCAGTCGGGGGAGAGTTCGGCGTCGTCGACCATCAGGCCGCCGCCCGCCCGCACGATCGGCTCGGCGTTGAGGCGCTGCTCGCCGTTGCCGTGGGGCAGCGGCACGTAGGCGGCCGGCAGGCCGACGGCGGTCAGCTCGGCGGTGGTCATCGCGCCGCTGCGGCACAGCACCAGGTCGGCGGCGGCGTACGCCAGGTCCATGCGGTCGACGTAGGGCAGGATGACGTACTGGGGGTCGCCCGGCGGGGGCTCGACCTCGACGGTGTTCTTCGGGCCGATCACGTGGATGACCTGGATGCCGGCGCGGCGCAGGTAGGGCTCGGCGTTGAGGGCCGAGTTGTTGATCGAGCGGGCCCCCTGGGAGCCGCCGAAGACCAGCAGCGTCGGGCGGTCGCTCTCGAGACCGAAGTAGGACCGCGCCTTGTCGCCGAGCGAGAACCGGTCGAGCGTCGAGACGTCCTTGCGCAGCGGGATGCCGACGTACTGCGCGTTGGGCAGCGGCGTGTCGGGGTGGCCGGTGAAGACGTGGTCGGTCAGCCGGGCGCCCAGCCGGTTGGCCAGGCCCGGACGCGGGTTGGCCTCGTGGACGACGATCGGCACGCCCTTGCGGCGCGCCCCGAGGTAGCCGGGGGTGGCGACGTAGCCGCCGAAGCCGACCAGGATGTCGGCCCCCACCCGCTCCAGGATGTTGCCCGCGGCGCTGATCGCCCCGGCGAGCCGCCCCGGCACGGTGAGGAGCTGAGGCGTCAGCGCGCGGGGCAGCGGAACCGCGGGCACGAGTGCGAGCTCGTAACCCCGGGCCGGGACCAGCCGCGTCTCCAGGCCGCGTTCGGTGCCGAGGCAGGTGATGCCGATCGACGGGTCGAACTGACGAAGCGCGTCGGCCAGCGCCAGCGCCGGCTCGATGTGGCCGGCCGTCCCGCCGCCGGCGAGGACAACCCTCATGTCTCTCCCTAGTCGTGCTATGGACCGAACTGCCCAGGGCGGTCAGGTCTTGAGGCCAAGCCAGCTTAGAGCCCGTGCGGCCGGGCCGGGGCCCCGTGCGGCCAAGGCCTCGGCGGCCCCCGGCTCGCGTTTGGCGAACGACAACAACATGCCAAGCGCGGCGAGCGTCGGCAACAGCGCCGATCCGCCGTAGGAGACCAGGGGCAGCGGGATGCCGGTGATCGGCAGCGCGCCGATGACCGCGCCGATGTTCACGATCGCCTGCCCGCCGATCCAGGCCGTGCAGGCGGCGGCGGTCAGCCGGATGAACGGGTCCTTGGTCCGCGAGGCGATGCGCAGCCCGGCGTAGCAGAGCAGGCCGAACAGGCAGAGCACGGTGAGGGTGCCCATCAGGCCGAGCTCCTCGCCGAGGATGGCGAAGATGAAGTCGCTCTCGCCGTGGGGCAGCCAGTCCCACTTCTGCCGCGACGACCCGAGGCCGAGCCCGAACCAGCCGCCCGACCCCATCGCGATCTGCCCCTGGGCGGCCTGGTAGCCCGACCCCTGCGCGTTGCCCCAGGGGTTCAGCCAGCCCTCGATCCGGTCAGACCGATAACCCTCGGAAATGATCATGAAGACGGTGGCCATGGCCAGCAGCGACAGGATGCCGGCGAACAGCCGTACGGGCGCGCCGACGACCCACAGCAGCGCCAGGAAGATGATCATCAGCACGATCGTGGTGCCGAGGTCGCGGCCGAGCATGACCAGCACGGCCAGGATGGCGACGCCGGGCATCAGCGGGACCAGCAGGTGCCGCCACTCGATCATGCCGTTGCGGGCCCGGCGGGCGAGCAGGTCGGCGCCCCAGATCACCATGGCGAGCTTGGCCGGCTCGGACGGCTGGATGGTCAGGCTGCCGATGTAGATCCAGCGCTGCGCGCCCAGCTCGGAGGAGCCGATGAAGATGGTCATGACCAGGCCGATGATGGACAACGCCATCAGCGGATATCCGGCCAGCCGGAAATAGCGCTGGGGGAGCTTCGAGCAGACGTACATCAAGGGAAGGCCGAGACCCACCGACAGCGACTGCTTCAGGAACCAGTAGAACGGGTCGCCCATCATCTGCAGCGCCTCGATCGACGAGGCCGACAGCACCATCATGAGGCCGAGGGCCAGCAGCAGGGCGCTGCACCCGAGGATCAGGTAGTAGGAGGTCAGCGGGCGGCTCAGCAGCTCGCGCAGGGCGCCGAGCTGGGTCGCCGCCCACGACGGACGCGACCGGGTCTGGGTCTCCTCCGCCTCCTGGGTGGCGGTCACCGCGGTTCCAGGGTGCGAACGGCGCGCGCGAAGGCGTCTCCCCGCGCGCCGTAGTTGGCGAACATGTCCAATGACGCCCCGGCGGGGGCCAGCAGCACGGTGTCACCCGGGGAGGCGAGCCGGGCGGCTTCGGTGACGACACGGTCCATGACCCCAGTGTCTTCCCCGGCGACCTCCACGACGGGAACATCCGGCGCGTGTCGCGCGAGCGCCTCGGCGATCCTGGCCCTGTCGGCGCCCAGCAGCACCGCGCCGCGCAGCCGCTTCGCGGCCCGCGCGACCAGCTCGTCGACGTCGGCGCCCTTCAGCTGCCCGCCCGCGATCCAGACGATCGAGCCGTACGCCGCCAGCGACGCCCCCGCCGCGTGGGGGTTGGTGGCCTTGGAGTCGTCGACGTAGTCGACCCCGGCGACGGTCGCCACGTGGGCGATCCGGTGGGGGTCGGGGGTGAACGCCGTCAGCCCCGCGCGCACCGCCTCGGCGGGCACCCCGTGGGCGCGGGCGAGCGCGGCGGCGGCCAGCGCGTTGGCGACGTTGTGCGGCGCGAACGGCCTGACGTCGGCCAGCGTGGCCAGCTCGACCGCCGAGGTGCGCGGGTCGTCGCAGAACGCCCGGTCGACCAGCAGGTCCTCCACCACGCCCAGCTCCCCCGGCCGGGGCACCTGGAGGGTGAAGCCGACCGAGTCGTAGGGCTCGGCGAGCCGGGCCGACCAGGGGTCGTCGGCGTTGTGCACGACCACGCCGGCGCCCGCGAAGATGCGGGCCTTGGCGGCGGCGTACTCCTCGAAGGAGCCGTGCCAGTCGATGTGGTCGGGCGCGACGTTGAGGATCGCGGCGGCCTTCGGCGCGACGCTGGAGGACCAGTGGAGCTGGAAGCTCGACAACTCCACGGCCAGCACGGTGCTGTCGCCGGGGTCGAGCACCGCGTCGACGATCGGGGTGCCGACGTTGCCGACCGCGAGCGGCCGCTCCCCCGCCGCCTCCAGGATGGACGTCAGCATGCGCACGGCCGTCGTCTTGCCGTTGGTGCCGGTGAGCGCCAGCCACGGCGCGGCGCCCTCGTGGCGCAGCCGCCAGGCCAGCTCGACCTCGCCGATGACCTCGATCCCGGCCGCCGCCGCCTCCAGCAGCAGCGGGTGGTCGGGCCGCCAGCCCGGCGAGGTGACGACCAGCTCCACCTTGTCGGGCAGCCGGTCGGCCTTCTCGACCCCGAGGTCGGCGAGCTCCGGCGGGAGCGGCCGGTCGGACTGCTCGACCACGACGACCCGCTCGCCGCCCAGGGCCAGGCCGCGCGCGGCGGCGGTGCCCGAGACGCCGAGCCCGGCGACGACGACACGGCTCACGTCTTGGGCATCCATTCCACGTAGAAGAGACCGAGCCCGGCGGCCGCGCACAACATCGCGATCAGCCAGAACCGGACCACGATCGTGGTCTCGGCCCAGCCCTTGAGCTCGAAGTGGTGCTGGAGGGGGGCCATCCGGAAGATGCGTTTCCTGGTCATCTTGAAGAACCCGACCTGGATGATCACCGAGGAGGTGATGACGACCGTCAGGCCCGCCAGGAGCAGCAGGAGCAGCTGGGTGCGGGTGGTGATGGCCAGACCGGCGATCACGCCGCCGAGGGCCAGCGACCCGGTGTCGCCCATGAAGATCTTGGCCGGGGGGGCGTTCCACCACAGGAACCCGATCAGCGCGCCGAGCACGGCGGCGGCCACGACGGCCAGGTCGAGCGGGTCGCGCACGATGTAGCAGTTGGGCCCGAGGATCGCGGTCGTGCAGCTGTTGCGCAGCTGCCAGTTGCCGATGAGCACGTACGACGCCAGCACCACGCCGGTCGCGCCGGAGGCGAGGCCGTCGAGGCCGTCGGTCAGGTTCACCGCGTTGGAGAACCCGACGATCATGATGAGGACCCAGATGATGAAGCCGATGAGGCCGATCGAGGGGCCGAAGTCGCGGAGGAAGGACAACCGGGTCTCGGCGGGGGTGACCGCGTAGGCGTTGGGGAAACGCACCACGAGGATCGCGAAGACGACGCCGACGAGGAGCTGGCCGAGGGCCTTGGCGCCCGACCGCAGGCCCAGGCTGCGCTGCTTGTAGATCTTGATGAAGTCGTCGAGGAAGCCGACCACGCCCAGGCCCGTCATGAGGAAGAGGACGAGCAGCGCGGAGGCGGTGGGGGGTGAGGGGTTGGCCGACAACATGGTGGCCAGGTGGGCGACGGCGTAGCCGAGGAGGGCGGCGATCACGATCACCGTGCCGCCCATGGTGGGCGTGCCCTTCTTGTCGTAGTGGCCCTGGGGGCCCTCCTCGCGGATGTTCTGGCCGTAGCCGCGCCGTCCGAACAGCCGGATCGCGAGGGGGGTGCCGAACATCGAGACGACGAGCGCGACCGCCGCGGCGACGATGATGTCTCTCACCGGGCGTCACCCCCCAACAGGGCTTCGGCGACCTTCTCCAGCCCGGCGGCCCGGGGTCCCTTGATCAGCACGACGTCACCCGGCGCCAGGCGGCCGGTGAGCTCGGCCACGGCGGCCTCGACGTCGGGCGCGTGGATCGCGTCGGGGGCCCCGGCGATGATCTGCCCGGCGTCCTCGCCCACGACCACCAGTGCCGCCAGACCGGCTCCCGCGGCCAGGCGGCCGACCCCCGCGTTGAGCTCGGAGGCGTCGTCACCGAGTTCGCGCAGGGAGGCCACGACCGCGTACTTGCGGCGGTGGCCGGCCAGGGCGTGCAGCGCGGCGAAGGCGGCGCGCATCGAGTCGGGGTTGGCGTTGTAGGCGTCGTTGATCACGGTCACGCCGTCGGGGCGGTCGGTGACCTCCATCCGCCAGCGGCTGCGCGGCTCGGCCAGCGACAGCTCCTCGGCGATGGCGGCCGGCGACAGCCCCAGCTCGTGGGCGGCGGCCGCGGCGGCCAGGGCGTTCTCGACCGCGTGGGCGCCGTGGAGGCGCAGCGCCACGTCGGCCTCGCCCGCGGGGGTGTGCAGGGTGAAGCGGGCGCGGCCGCGGTCGTCGAGGCTCTCGTGGGAGGCGCGGACGTGGGCGCTGCGCGAGCGGCCGAAGTAGAGGACCCGCGCCCGGGTGCGCTTGCTCATCGCGGCGACCAGCGGGTCGTCGAGGTTGAGCACCGCGACGCCCGAGGAGGGCAGCGCCTCGGGCAGCTCGCCCTTCGCCTGCGCGATGGCCTCCTTGCCGCCGAACACGCCGAGGTGGGCCGTGCCGACGTTGAGGACGACCCCGATGGACGGCGGGGCGATTCCCGCCAGATAAGCGATATGTCCGGCGTTACGCGCCGAAAGCTCCAGCACCAGGAACCGCGTGTCCTCATCGGCCTTGAGCACCGTGAGGGGGTGCCCGATCTCGTTGTTGTACGACCCCACCGGCGCCACCGTTGGACCGATCCTGGCCGCCAGCCGCGCCATCAGGTCTTTGGTCGACGTCTTGCCGGCCGACCCGGTCACGCCGACCACGGTCGCCTTCGGCAGGTCCGTGACGACGGCGTTGGCCAGCTTCGCCAGCGCCGCCACGACGTCGTCGACCACGACGGCCGGCCCGTCGACCGGCCGCGAGGCCAGCACGGCGGCCGCGCCCGAGGCGAGGGCCTGGGCGGCGAAGTCGTGGCCGTCGGCCCGCTCGCCCCTGATCGCGACGAACAGCGACCCCGGCTCGGCGGCCCGCGAGTCGATCACCACCGGGCCTCTCACGACGGCGCCCGGGTCGGCCTGGCCCGTGAGGGCGCCCGATGTGATCTCTGCGACCCGGCCCAGCGGCAACGGGATCATGCGTTCCTCCTGCTGATGGCGGCGGCGACCACGTCACGGTCATCGAAGGGGACGACTTCGCCCGCGAAGTACTGCCCCTGCTCGTGGCCCTTCCCGGCCACGACGACCACGTCGCCCCGGCCGGCCCTGGAGATCGCCAGGTCGATCGCGGCGGCGCGGTCGGGCTCGACGATCACACGGGCGCGGTCTTCGCGCGGCACGGCCAGCGCGCCGTCGAGCATCGCGGCGATGATCGCGAGCGGGTCTTCGCTGCGGGGGTTGTCACTGGTGAACACGGCCACGTCGGCCAGCCGCGCGGCGGCCTCGCCCATGAGGGCGCGCTTGCCGCTGTCGCGGTCGCCGCCGCAGCCCAGGACGATCGTCAGAGTACCGTCGGTGACCTCGCGCAGCGCACGCAGCACCGACTCGACCGCGCCCGGTTTGTGGGCGTAGTCGACGATCGCCTGGAACCCGTCTCCGCCCGGCACCCGCTCCATCCGGCCCGGGACGCCACGGAACCCGCTCACCCCGTGGACGGCGGTCTGCAGCGGCACCCCCGACTCCACGAGCGCCACGAGCGCGCCCAGGGTGTTGGCGACGTTGAAAGGACCCGGCAGCCCGACGGTCACGTCGGCCTCGACCCCGCCCGGCCCGACGACCCGGAACGAGCTCCCGTCGGCCCCGAGCCGGACGTCGGCCGCACGCCACTCGGCGTCGGCCGCGCCCTCGGCCGAGAACGTGGTGATCGGGATCTTCACGAACCCGGCCAGCTCGCGCCCGTGGGGGTCGTCGACGTTGATGACGCCCAGCCGCGAGAACTCCGGTGTGAACAGCCGGGCCTTGGCGGCGAAGTAGTCGTCGAAGTCCTTGTGGAAGTCGAGGTGGTCCTGCGACAGGTTGGTGAAGATCGCGACGTCGTAGAACAGGCCCTCGACCCGGCCCAGCGCCAGCGCGTGGCTGGAGACCTCCATCGTCGCGGCGGTCACCTTCTGCTCGCGCATCAGCGCGAACAGGCCCTGCAGGTCGCTGGCCTCGGGGGTGGTCAGCTCGGGCTTGACGACGACGTCGCCCGCGTGGATCTCGACCCCGCCGACCAGGCCGGTGCGGTGCCCGGCCGCACGCAGCCCCGCTTCGAGCAGGAACGTCGAGGTCGACTTGCCGCTGGTGCCGGTGACCCCGATGACCGGGATGCCGGTCGCCGGCTGGCCGTAGACCCAGGCGGCCACCTGGCCGAGCACCGCGCGCGGGTCGGGCAGCACGAACACCGGCAGGCCGGTCTCGGCGGCCATCTCGGCGCCCTCGTGGTCGGTCAGGATGGCGCTCGCGCCCGCGCCCATGGCGGCCGAGCTGAAGGTGGCGCCGTGAGCGGTCTTGCCCTGAATGGCGACGTAGAGGTCGCCCCGGCGGACCCGGCGGGAGTCGATCGTGACCCCGGTGACCACGCCGCGCCCCGCACCGGCGACCGACTGCACGCCGAGCAGGGCCGTGAGCCCCGAGAGCGGGCGCGGCGGACTGGACGACGGGCGCATCTGCTGGTCCGGTGAAGGTCGGGCGGTGCGGTCGGGCTCGTTCACGGCGAGAGCGTATCGTTCCCGGTCACCGGAGAAGGCTTGTCGACCCGGTCGGCGGGATTTTCTTGGTCTTCAACGCAAAAGTCATGACTTCCTGGAAAACGGGCGCGGCGATCGTACCGCCGTAATGGTCTTTTTTCGGGTCCTGAATGACGGCCAGGGCCACCAGGCGGGGCGCTTCGGCGGGGGTGAAGCCGACGAAGGTCGCCGTATAACCGCAGTATCCGCCACATTTCTGGTCATAACGCATGGCGGTTCCGGTTTTGCCCGCAACCCGGTAGCCGTCGATGGCGGCCGCGCCGCCGGTTCCGTCGGCTCCGGCGACCGCCTTCTCGAGCATGCTCGCGAGCTGGCGGGCGGTCAGCTCGCTGATCACCCGGGTCTGCTTCGGGGTGGCGGCCGGGACCAGGTGGCCCTTCTCGTCGGTGCTGCCGGCGACGATCGTGGGGGTCAGCCGCACGCCGCCGTTGGCGATGGTCTGGTAGACGCTGGCCATCTGGAGGGCGGTGACGCTGATGCCCTGGCCGTACATGATCGTGCAGCGCTGGGAGCCGCTCCAGTCCTGCCAGTCGGGCAGCAGGCCGGCCTCCTCGCTCGGGATGCCGCCGCCACTCTTCGCGCCGAAGCCGAAGGCGGTGAACATGTTGTGCAGCCGCTGGTCGGTGATCTTGGTGCCCGCCATGATCGTACCGACGTTGCTCGACTCCTCCAGGATCTGGGCGAAGGTCATCTGCTCCGTCGGGTGCGGGTGGGCGTCGCGCAGCACCTTGTCGGCGCACTGGATGTTGTCGGGCACCGTGAACAGCGTCGACGGCGCGACCACGCCCGCCTCCAGCGCGGCGGCGGCCGTGATGACCTTGTTGGTGGAGCCCGGCTCGAACACCTCGGCGGCGGCCTTGTTGCCGCGGTCTTCGGCGCTGGTCGCCTGCCAGTCGCGCAGGTCGACCTCGGGCGCGTTGGCCATGGCGAGGATCTGCCCGGTCTTGATGTCCATGACGATGACGCTGCCGCTGCGCGCCCCGACCGCCTTGACCTGCTTGGCGATCGCCTCGTAGGCGGCCCACTGGATGTACCGGTCGATCGTCAGCCGCAGGTCGCGCCCCGGCACCGGAGCCTGGCGGGTGCTGCGCGTCATCGGGATGCGCTCGCCACCACGGCCGATCTCGATGCTCTGCTGGCCGTCCTGCCCCGCGAGCGTCTTGTTGTACGCCTGCTCCAGCCCTTCGAGCCCGAACCCGTCGTCGCCGACGAACCCGACCAGCCCGCCGGCCAGCGTGCCGCCCGGGTAGAGCCGCCGGTACGTGGGCTTGGAGCCCACCCCGCGGAAGCCCATGCCCATGATCTTGCGGGCGACCAGCGGGTCGACGTCGCGGGCGACGACCATGTAGCGCTTGTCGACCTGGGCGAGCTTGGCGGCGATGCCGTCCTTGGGCTTGCCCAGCTCCGCCGAGAGCGTGGTGGCGATCAGCTCCCGCTGGGTCTCCTTGACCTCCTTGGGGTCGAGGTAGATCTCCCGCGCGTCGGCCGTGACGGCCAGCTCGTTGCCGTTGACGTCGGTGATCGACCCCCGCTTGGCCGGCAGGACCTCGGGCGTGACCCGCTGGTCGGCGGCCTTGGCCTGGAACGTCTTGGAGTTCAGCCCCTGCAGCTGCACCAGCCGCCCGGCGAACAGCGAAAGCACCACCGCCATGGCCATCAACGCGAGGTTGATGCGCCGCCGGGGATTCCCCAGCCGCAACACGGCGGGCCTGGGCGGCGGCCCCGGCCGCCGAGGCGGCCCCCCGGGCCCGGCGGGCCCCCGGCGCGGCGGCACGTCGCCGTCCCGCCCACGAACCACCCGCTCCCCCGGCCGCACGGGCCTGTCCCCGGGTCGCGGCGGCCTCCCGGCACCGTCCCGCCCCCGAGTGCCCTCACGAAGCGGCCCGTCAGAGGAGCGACCGCCGCCACGGGAAGGTCCATCGCCACGGGAAGGGCCGTCGCCACCGCGCCTGCCCGGGCGGGGACGCCCGTCCGCCGGGCGCGCGTCACTGCGGGACCGGCCCTCTCCGGAACGACCGCCATCGCGGAACCGGCCCTCGCCAAGAAGGCCGGAGTCTCCGCGCTCGCCGTCACCGGCCGACCCTCGGGCGCGAGAACGCGTGCTGCTCTCACCGGCCCAACCGCCGTCACGGGAACGCGGGCCATCCTCACCGGTGCGCTCGCCGTCACGCGAGCGCGCACCACCGTCGCCGACCGGCCCACGGGTGCGAGCGCGAGCCCCGTTGTCACCGGCTCGCCCGCCGTCACGGGAACCCGCGCCACCGTCACCGGGACGCAGGCGCACCCCATCACGGGAACGCGCACCACTCTCACCGGACCGGCCGCTCTCGCGGGAGCGCGCACCGTCCTCACCGGACCGCCCGTCGCGGGAGCGCGCGCCACCGTCACCAGACCGGCCGTCGCGAGAACGCGCACCGCTCTCACCAGAGCGCCCGTCGCGGGAGCGCGCGCCGCCGTCACCAGACCGGGCGTCGCGAGAACGCGCGCCGCCGTCGCCGGACCGGGCGTCGCGGAAGCGGGCGCCGCCCGCTGCCGGGCGGCCCTCCCTGGGCGTCTCCGGGTGGTCGTCGGCCGGGCGGCCCGTTCTGGGGGTGCCCGGTTCGGTGTCGGCCTCTCGGGGGCGGTTCGGGTCGTCGGGGCGTCTGGGGCGGCCCGGTCCGTCGGCGCGGCCCGGGTGGGAGCCCGAGCCGGAGGCGCGGCGGCCGTCGCGTGGGCCCCGGTCGCCGGGGCTGCCCGGCCGGCCCGGGGACGGTGGGCGGCCGCCGCCACTGCTCACTGCTCGCTGCTCCCCGTCTCCGAAGCCTCCGCCGCGCCGCCGGGCTCGGTCTGGCCCGACGTGGTGGGCTCGGCGCCCGGCGCCGACGGCGTGTGACCGCCGCCGACCCACTTCGGGGCCGACTCGTCGGGCGAGACGCCGTGCTGGACGGCGCCCTTGGCGACCGCGTCGGGCTGGCGGGCTTCGCGGATGCGGCCCTTCTCGGCGTCGGCCTGCTGGCGCAGCTGCTCGTTCACGCGGCGCAGCTCGTTGTGCTTGAACGAGTCCTGCGCCAGCACCGTGTTGAGCAGGAGCAGACTGACCAGACCGCCGCCGAGCAGGCCGACGACGAGCATGACGAAGGGCGCCCTCGGCGGGCGCCGCCGTTCGGACGGCGGTTGCGGCGCGCGCCGCGCGACCGGGACCTCGGCCCGCTCCACCGGGCGGGCGTGGGTGACGGGGCCGCGCGGACGACGGCGGACGTCGGGCTTGGCGCCGGGCTTGGCGCCGGTCTTCGGGTCTTTCAGTGGGCTCATCGTTGGCCTCATCCCTGGCGGATCCTCTCTGCCGCCCGCAACCGGGCCGAGGCGGCCCGCGGGTTGCGGGCCAGCTCGTCGTCGTCGGGGAGCTCGGCCCCCCTCGTCAGGTGACGGAACCGGGGCTGGTGAGCCTCCAACGGGACCGGCAGCCCCGGAGGGCCGGTTTCCCTGGTTCGCGCCGCGAGGACCTGCTTGGTGAGCCGGTCCTCCAAGGAGTGGTAGGAGAGCACGACCACGCGCCCGCCCACCGCAAGCGCATCGAGAGAAGCGGGCAGGGCCGCGTCGAGGGCGGCCAGCTCAGCGTTCACTTCGATGCGCAACGCCTGGAAGGTTCGTTTCGCCGGGTTGCCGCCGGTCCGGCGGGTCGCGGCGGGGATCGCCTCGCGCACGAGGTCGGCGAGGCGTTTGGTGGAGGTGATCGGTTCGATGGCCCGTTCCTTGGCGACCCGCTCGGCGATGCGCGCGGCGAAGCGTTCCTCGCCGAAGTCGCGCAGCACCCGGGCCAGGTCGCGGGGTTCGTAGGTGTTCACCACGTCGGCGGCGGTCAGCTCCTGGTCGCGGTCCATGCGCATGTCGAGGGGCGCGTCGTAGGAGTAGGCGAAACCGCGGTCGGCCTCGTCGAGCTGCGGCGAGGAGACGCCGAGGTCGAAGAGCGCGCCGTGGATGACGGGGTGCCCGCTGTCGGCGAGCACCTCCTCCAGCTCGCTGGAGACGGCGCGGACGATGGTGGTGCGGTCGGCGTAGGGCGCCAGCCGGGCGGTGGAGTGGTCGATGGCGAACGGGTCGCGGTCGATGCCGATGAGGTGCACGTTGGGATGTGCGGCGAGGATCGCCTCGGCGTGGCCCCCGAGGCCCAGGTTGGCGTCGACGACCACCGGAGACGGCCCGGTGAGCGCGGGAGCCAGCAGCTCCAGCACACGGCCGAGCAGCACCGGAACGTGCCCACCGGTGTTCTGGTCGGTCATACGTCGTACACCCCCATAGATAAATGCCGCTTCTGGGCTCGCGGTCGCGCGGCGCCCCGTCGGCTAGACAGTCCCCACCCTCGGTCGACTGCCGCCGAGAACTATGGCGGAGAGCCGACCCGTCCGGCCAGGTCCCCATCCGCGGACCGCGTCTCGTGGCACCTGACACCGGGGAAGGTGCATCAGGTACCCGGCGGGCGGGTGGAGACCTCGCCGAACGTCACCGACGGGTCATTTCGAAAGGTCACAGGATCCCTGGCAACACCTCCTCGGACAGGTCGGCGAATGCCTGCTCCTGGTCGGCGAGATAGGCCTCCCACGCCGGGGCGGCCCAGATCTCCAGCCGGGTGTTGGCGCCGATGACCACGCAGTCACGATCGAGCCCGGCGTACTGGCGCAGGCCGGAGGGGATGGTGACGCGCCCCTGTTTGTCGGGGGTCTCATCGGAGGCACTGGCGAAGAAGACGCGGCTGTAGTCGCGGACGGCCTTGGCGGTCACCGGCGCGGTGCGCAAAGCCTCAGTGATGCGCTGGAACTCCTCTACGGGGAAGACGTAGAGGCAGCGCTCCTGGCCTTTGGTGATCACAAGACCCTCCGCCAGCTCCTCGCGATACTTCGCCGGCAGGAACAGCCGTCCTTTGTCATCGAGGCGCGGGTGGTGAGTGCCGAGGAACACCGGCGCCACCTCCCGTGCCATGGGGAACACGAAGCCCTACAGCCACGGTCCTCCATTGGGCTCCACCATACTCCACTTCTCTCCACCGTCAACTGATTCAAACGGTATGACGATCTCGTTTATCGGACGTTTTCGCAGGTCAAACGCGGTGGTGTGAAGTGGGGCGGCGGAGCGGCGCGGGCGTGTCGCGCGCCGCCGAGAGGTCAAGTCGCCCGCCCGGCGTGTCACGGAATCCTGACCGGCGTACCACGCGATCGACACCGCTTAGCACGACACTGTGGGCAGTTCACGCTTCTTTCCGCACAAAGTCGCCGGAGAACCATGTGCGGCATAGTCTCGGTACACACAATGGATAACAAATGGCAAACCCCCAGCAATACGGCACGCCCTTGGAGGCCCGGTGGCAGTAACTCACGGCGTCGGTGACAAAACCGGCTCGGAGAGTCTCAACGAGCTGGTCGACACCGCGCACCGGATCCGGGACGCGATCGAATCCGTCATCGAAGGCAAGAGCGACGTGGTTCGGCTGACGCTGACCGTATTGCTCGCCGAAGGTCACCTTCTCATCGAAGACGTACCGGGTGTGGGAAAGACGATGCTCGCCAAGGCGCTGGCGAAGTCGATCGACTGCCCGATGCGCCGCGTGCAGTTCACCCCCGACCTCCTGCCCTCCGACATCACCGGTGTGAGCGCCTACAACCAGCAGACGCGGGAGTTCGAGTTCAAGCCCGGTCCGGTGTTCGCCAACATCGTCGTCGGCGACGAGATCAACCGGGCCTCGCCGAAGACCCAGTCGGCCCTCCTGGAGTGCATGGAGGAGCGGCAGGTGACGGTCGACGGCCTCACCCACCGGCTCGACGCGCCGTTCATGGTCATCGCGACCCAGAACCCCATCGAGATGGAGGGCACCTATCCCCTCCCCGAGGCGCAGCGCGACCGGTTCACCGCGAAGATCGCCATGGGCTACCCCGAGCCGCTCGCCGAGCTCGAGATGCTCGACGTGCACGGCGCCTCGCAGCCGCTCGACAAGCTGGAGCCGGTCGCCACCACCGCCGAGGTGAAGGCGCTGATCGAGGCGGTCCGCGCGGTCTACGTCTCCCAGACCGTGAAGAAGTACGCCATCGACCTGGTCACCGCCACCCGCCAGACCCCCGACCTGCGGCTCGGCGCCTCCCCGCGCGCCACCCTGCAGCTGGTCAGGGCGGCCCGCGCGCACGCCGCGCTCTCCGGCCGTGACTACGTGATCCCCGACGACCTCCAGGACCTCGCCGGGCCGGTCCTGGCCCACCGCCTGCTGCCCAGCATGGAGGCCCAGGGCCAGCGCCGTACGCCCGAGCAGTCGCTCGCCGAGCTTGTGCGCCGCATCCCGGTGCCCGACACGAAGTAGGACACCTCTTTATGACCGGACTCAGGGCGCTCACCGCCCGGGGCAGGTCGTTCCTCGCGTCCGGGATCGCCGCCCTGGTGTGCGCGTTCCTGCTCGGGGAGCACGACCTCATCCGGGTGGCGATCCTGATCGTCGCGCTGCCGCTGCTGGCCGTCATGGTCGTGGCGCGGACCCGTTACCGGCTGAGCTGCGCCCGCCGCCTCGACCCCTCCCGGGTCGAGGCCGGCAACGACAGCACGGTCACCCTGCGGCTGGAGAACGTGACCCGGCTGCCCACCGGCCTGCTCCTCATCGAGGACACGCTGCAGTACGCCCTCGGCACCCGCCCCCGGTTCGTGCTCGACCGGGTGGAGGCCAAGGGGATCCGCGAGATCGACTACAAGGTGCGGTCAGACCTGCGCGGGCGCTACTCCATCGGGCCGCTGTCGGTGCGCATCACCGACCCGTTCGGGCTGGTCGAGCTGGCCCGCACGTTCACCGCGACCGACACCCTCGTGGTCACCCCGCAGGTCATCCCGCTGCCGTACGTGCGCCTGTCGGGCGAGTGGGCGGGCGGCGGCGACAGCCGGACCCGCTCGGTGGCGGCGGCCGGCGACGACGACGTCGCGCCGCGCGACTACCGGCAGGGCGACGACCTGCGCCGGGTTCACTGGCGCTCGACCGCGCGCTACGGCGAGCTGATGGTGCGGCGCGAGGAGCAGCAGTGGCAGAGCCGCGGCGCGCTCCTGCTCGACACCCGGCGGCCGGCCCACCGGGGCGAGGGCCCGCGTTCCTCGTTCGAGGTCGCGGTCTCGGCGGCGGCCTCCATCGGCGTGCACCTCTCGCACGAGGGGCTCGGCCTGCGGCTGGTCACCGACCAGGGGCCGCAGCAGCTCATGGAGGGCGGCGTGCAGGCCTCGCTGCTCGACACGCTCGCCGTGGTGCGCAACAGCCAGGCCCGCTCGCTGTCCAACGGCATCGCCGGGTTGCGGCAGGGCGGCGGCGAAGGACTGATCGTGGCGGTGCTCGGGGCGCTCGACCTCGACGACGCGCAGTCGCTGGCGCGGCTGCGGCACGGCCACATGACCGGCGTCGCGGTGCTGCTCGACGTCGCGACCTGGGAGGGCGGCTCGGAGGGCGAGGTCTCCCCCGAGCACGAGCAGGCGCAGGCGGTGCTGGCCGCGAGCGGCTGGCGGGTGCTGCGGCTGCCCGCCGGGGTGTCGCTGGCCACGATCTGGCCCGACGCCGCGTACAAGAGGAGTGCCGCGTGATGCGACTGCCGATCGCTTCGGGGGCGGCCACCGGCGCCGTCGCGCTCACCCTTTATCCGTTGTTCTCCGAGGGCTCGTGGTTCTGGGCGACGCTCGGCATCCTGCTGTGCACGACGCTGGCGGCGGCGCTGGTGTCGCGGTACGCGCAGCCCGCGTTCGCGGCGCCGGTCGGCATGGCGCTGGCGGCCATCGTCTTCATGACGGTCACCTTCGCCCGCGACGAGGCGTGGTGGGGCTTCATCCCCAACTTCGACTCCACCGCCCGGATCGCCCAGACGATGGCCGAGGGCTGGGACGAGATCCAGAAGTTCGCCGCGCCGGTCCCCTCGACCGGGGGCATCAGCCTGCTGACCGCGGGCGGGGTCGCGTTCATCGCGATCCTCGTCGACGCGCTCGCGGTGCGGGTGCGCCGGGCGGCGCTGGCGGGCCTGCCGCTGCTCGGGCTGTTCACCGTCCCGGCCGCGGTGCTGAACGAGCCGATCGCCTGGCCCGCGTTCATCATCGGCGCGCTCGGGTTCGTCGGCCTGCTCGTCTCCGACGGGCGCGAGAGGGTGTCCCACTGGGGCAGGGCCGTGCTGGTACGCCGTTCGCGCACGACCACCACCACCCCCGACGCGGGCAAGCTGGTGCTGTCGGGCAAGCGCATCGGGGTCACCGCCGTGGCGCTGGCCATCGGCATCCCGGCGCTGATCCCCACGCTGACGCCCAACCCGCCGTTCGGGTTCGGGGTCGGCAACGGCCTGGGGCCGGGCGGCCGCAACGTCGGCATCCCCGACGCCATCGCCAAGCTCAGCGGGCAGTTGTCGCACCCGGTGAACGCGCCGGTGCTGAGCTACACGTCCAAGGACGACGTGCCGCGCTACCTGCGCATCTACTCCCTCGACGAGTTCGACGGGCAGCAGTTCAAGTCGAGCGCGCTGCGCGGGCGGCCCGAAGACCGGGTGAGCGAGAACGTCATGCCGCCCGCGCCGGGCCTGTCTGCGATGACGCCGGGGACGCCGATCGACCAGACCATCACGATCAGCGACGACATCGAGGAGCTGCGGTTCCTGCCGCTCCCCTACCCGGCCACCCGGGTCGTCGCCGACGGCGACTGGCGAGCCGACCGCAACACCCTCATGGTGTTCTCCACCGAGGACGACGCGGCCGGGCTCGAATACCAGGTCGTCGGCAAGGACGTGCGGCCCACGCCCGACATGCTGGACAACGCCCCGATGGCGCCGATCGACGTGCAGGGCCGTTTCCTGACGCTGCCCGCCGACATCGACCCCGCCGTCGTCGCGCTGGCCGACGACGTCACCCGGGGCACGGCCACCCATTACCAGATGGCGGTGAAGCTGCAGGAGTGGTTCACCCGCACCGGCGGGTTCACCTACGACCTGCAGACGAAGGGGTCGGGGCTCAACGCGCTGACCGACTTCCTGCTGGTCGGCAAGTCGGGCTACTGCGAGCAGTTCGCCAGCGCCTTCGCGGTGATGGCGCGGGTGCTGGGCATCCCGTCGCGGGTGTCGATCGGCTACACCGGCGGCACCAAGTCGGAGGGCCGGTGGGTGGTCCGGACCCACGACGCGCACGCGTGGCCGGAGCTCTACTTCGAGGGCGCCGGATGGCTGACCTTCGAGCCGACCCCGGCGGGCGGGTTCGGGCAGGCGACGGCGCGGGTGCCGTCGTACACGCTGCCGCAGTCGGACTCCGCCGAGCCCTCGACGGGGGCCTCGGCGCGGCCGTCGAGCGACCCGGCCGCCTCTCCGGGGGCGAGCAACCCGGCGCGCGGCATCGGCAACGCCGAGCGGGAGCTCGGGCCGACCGGCCTGCCGGTGGCCGAGGAGCGGTCGGTGTGGGTGAACGTCGGCATCGGCGTGGTCGTCGCGCTGCTGCTGTCGCTGATCCCCGCGGTGATGCGGGCGGTGCTCTGGCTCTGGCGGCGGCGGGTGCTCAACCGGGCGGCCGCCGTGCCCGACGACGAGGTGCCGGTCGTGAAGCCGGCGAAGGACGACGACGACGGCTGGAGCGGCGGCGAGGTGATCGGCGGCGAGCCCGCCGAGAAGCCACGGTCGGTCTGGGCCGTCGCCGAGGAGCCCGCGGCCCCGGCCCCCCAGCGGGAGAACACCTTCGCGGCCCCGGCCGTGGAGGCCGCCTGGGCCGAGCTCTGCGACACGCTGGTCGACCTGGGCATGCCCAAGGCGGGCAGCGAGACGCCCCGGGCGCTGGGCCGGCGGCTGGCGGCGGCCTACCCCCTCGACACCGAGGCGGCCAAGGCGCTGAACAAGATCGCCACCAGTGAGGAGAAGCTGCGCTACGCCCGCACGCCCGGCGAGGTCACGCCGCTGGTCGACGACCTGAAGGCGGTCAGGCGCAGCCTGGCGGCGTCGGTGTCGCGCGGGCGGCGGATCGCGGCGGTGCTGGCGCCCATGTCGGCGCTGCTGCGGGTGCGCGGCCTCGGCGAGCGCATGCTCGACGGGTTCGACCGCCTGGAGAACATCCGGCTGCGGCCGGCGCGCAAGGAACGCGAGACCGAGACCATGGACGACGTGCTGGAGTCACAGGTCGGGTCGCGTCGGTAATACCGGAACAAACGAGCGGGCTCGGGGCGTGTCAGCCCCGGGCCCGCCGTGTTCGCACTATTACTGTGAAACCACTGCGGCGGCTAGCGCTCGTCGTTGCGACGGCGCCAGCGCTCCTCCATGCGCTCCATGAAGCCGGGACGGCGCCCACGGCGGGCGGCCGGCCCCTGCTCCTGCGTGGACGTGGCGGAGCGGCTGTCGCCGTGGAAACCGTTCATGCGTTTCCAGCTGGACAGACCCCACAGACACGTCGCGAGCATGACCACAAAGCCGGCGACCCCGAGCCAGATGACGGTGGACACGACGCCGACCATCAGCAGGACGACGCCGAGTGCGAAGCCGATGGAGGCCTTCACCAGGCGGCGCTTGTAATGGCTGCGTGGGTCACTGATCCGGACGGTATTGGCCCACTTCGGGTCCTCGGCATAGAGGGCCTGCTCGATCTGGTCGAGCAAGCGCTGCTCGTGCTCAGACAGCGGCACGGCGCCTCCCAAGGACGGCCCCAAGACGGGGAAGACGGCAACGAACGAAGGATGTCCGAACCCTGCGGTCGGTTATCCCCAGAATACGAGTCTGTAGACGTGGGCGAAAGAAAACGGTCAGAACGTCCACAAGCGCGGTCCAATGCGGAGGTGACGTCATAGATCCATTGGACCAAACCGTTTTCGGACGAGCGAGGCGGGGCGGACCGCATCGGGCCCGAACCTCCGGATCGCCTTGTCCATGGCCTGTTCCGCCTCCCGCCAGCCGATCTCGCGATCTCCCAGGCCGATTTGCCTGGTCGCCGTGTCGGCCGGGCGGAGGTTCTCCATCCGGACGCCTACGAGTCGCAGCCGCACTCTATCGAGACCTGCGGCCCTGTAGAGGTCGCAAGCGGTGGTATGTATCTCTTTCGCCACATCTGTGGCCTCTCGGAGGGTACGCGACCGCGTGATGGTCGTGAAGTCGGACCGGCGCAGCTTCACGCTGACGGTCCGGCCGACGTAACCGGCGGCGCGCAACCGGGCGGCGACCCGCTCGGAGAGCCGGAGCAGCTCCCGCATGATCGTCTCGGGGTCGTCGACGTCGTGGGCGAAGGTCTCCTCGTTGCCGATGCTCTTGTCGGGGACGTGGGCGGTCACCCGGCGCTCGTCGCGGCCCCACGCCAGCGCCGCCAGATGGCTCCCCGCGGCCCCGAACTCGCGCTGGAGCGTGGCAACGGGCACCCGGGCCAGGTCGCCCACCGTTTTGATGCCCAGTCGCGTCAGGGCCTGCTCAGTGCGTTCGCCCACGCCCCACAGGGCCGCGACGGGCAGCGGGTGGAGGAACTCGACGACACCCTCGGCCGGGACGACCAGGAGGCCGTCGGGCTTGCACTGGCGGGAGGCGAGCTTGGCGACGAACTTGGTGGAGGCCACCCCGACCGAGCAGGTCACCCCGAAACGCTCGGCCACCTGGGCCCGGATCGCCGCCGCGACCTGAACCGGGGACCCCAGCCTGCGGCGGGCGCCGCCGACGTCGAGGAACGCCTCGTCGACCGAGAGCGGCTCCACCAGCGGGGTGACCGCGTGGAAGATCTCGAAGACGCCCTTGGAGACCGCGCCGTACTTGCCGTGGGAGGGCGGGATGACCGTCGCCTGCGGGCACAGGCGCATCGCCCGGGTCATCGGCATCGCCGAGTGGACCCCGAACCGCCGCGCCTCGTAGGTGGCGCTCAGCACCACGCCCCGCGCCCCGGCGGCCCCGACGATCACGGGGGTGCCCGTGAGCTCGGGGCGGTCGATCAGCTCGACCGCCGCGAAGAACGCGTCCATGTCGACGTGGAGGATCGGGCAGCCGGTGTCATCGGCATTCCCGGCCGGGGTGGTGACCTGCGGCAACACCTGTTTCCTCGACATGCCGAGAGCATATCCGAACAGGCGTTCGGCCGGTACGGCCTGACCGGCTCGTTCAGGCGGAAGCGGGCGCGGCCGGTTGGCGCCAAATGCGGGCGAACCGGGCGCGGCGGGCGGTGCCGGGGTGGGCGGAGCCGTAACGGAGAGAAGTTTTGAAGAGGGCGCTTAGCGATGGGCGAGGAGGTGGATCCGGGTCGCGATGTCGCGGAGGACCGGGTGGGCGGCGGCGGCGCGCTCGAGTTCGACCAGGCCCTCGGGGTCGTCTTCGGCGAAGCGGCTGGGGACCAGGTCGGTGAAGATGCGGGCGCCCTGGACGTCGCCGACGGTGAAGCCCGCCTTGCCCAGCAGGGCCGCGAGGGCCTCGCCGGTGAAGCGGCGGGGGGTCGGGTCCTTCTCGCCCCAGGTGCCCGTGTCGAGCACGCCGCGGGCCTCGGCGAAGTTGCCGGCCAGGGCGCGGTGGATGGCGGTCGCGACGGGGTTGGCGGCCAGCACGCTGACCACTCCCCCGGGACGCACGACCGTGTGGACCGACGCGAGGGCGGCCGACGGGTCGTCGACGTATTCGAGCACGCTGTGGCAGAGCACCAGGTCGGCGCTGGCGGGCGGGAGGAGGTCGGCCAGGTCGCCGGCGTCGCCCTGGATGCCGGTGACGGTCACGCCCGCCTCGGCGGCGCGGCGCTCCAGCGCGGCCAGCGAGTCGGGGGTGGGGTCGACCACGGTCACCGCGTGGCCGAGCCGGGCCAGCGGCACCGCGAAGCCGCCGGTGCCGCCGCCGGCGTCGAGGATGTCGAGTGCGGATCTGCCGGCGATGACCGCTTGGAGCGACTCCCAGACGACGGCCTGCCGCGTGGCGTCACGCACGGTGATCCTCCGAAAAAGTCGACGACGACGTAGGCACGCCAGCCTACGCCGCCGCCGGAGCTCAGAGCGTCAGTGACGGCTTGAGCTGCTTGAAACGGGCCAGCAGCCCGTTGACGAACTGGGGCGACTCGTCGGTCGACAACTCGCCCGCGAGGGCCACCCACTCACTGATCACGACGCCCTCGGGCACCTCTTCGACCCAGAGCATCTCGTAGGTGCCCACGCGGAGGATGTTGCGGTCGACGGCGGGCATGCGCTCCATCGTCCACCCCTCCGAGTAGGTCGAGATGAGGTCGTCGATGCGGCTCAGCCGCCCGGCCACGCCCTCGACCAGGCTGACCGTGTATTCGTTGACCGGCGGCTCGGCCCGCTCGACCCGCTCGGCGAGGATGTCGAGCGGGTTGGTGTCGCGTGCCTCGGCCTCGAAGAGGATGTCGAGCGCGCGGCGGCGCGCCTTCCCCCGGGCAGACATCAAGCGCGACCGAGGTAGTCGCCGGTCCGGGTGTCGACCTTGACCTTCTCGCCGGTCGTGATGAACAGCGGCACCTTGATCTCGGCGCCGGTCTCGAGCGTGGCGGGCTTGGTGCCGCCGGTCGAGCGGTCGCCCTGGAGGCCCGGCTCGGTCTCGGAGATGATCAGCTCGACGGCGGCCGGGAGCTCGACGTAGAGGACGTTGCCCTCGTTGATCGCGACGGTCGCGAGCATGTTCTCGAGCAGGTAGCTGGCGGCGTCGCCGACGGCCACCCGGGTGACGTTGAGCATGTCGTAGGTCTCGGTGTCCATGAAGACGAACTCGTCGCCGTCCATGTAGGAGAACTGCATCTCACGGCGGTCGACGGTCGCCACCTCGACCTTGACGCCGGCGTTGAAGGTCTTGTCGACGACCTTGCCCGACTTGATGCTCTTCAGCTTGGTGCGCACGAACGCGCCGCCCTTACCGGGCTTGACGTGCTGGAACTCGACGACCGACCAGAGGTCGCCACCGTCGAGTTTGAGCACGAGTCCGTTCTTCAGGTCGTTCGTGGTCGCCACGTGAAGTCTCTTCTCCTGCGTGCGGGCCGCTCACAGGACGAGCAGCTCCCTGGTGGTGAGTGTGAGCAGTTCCGGCACTGGGTCACGCGTCACGAGCGTGTCCTCGATGCGCACACCGCCCAACCCCGGCAGGTAGACCCCGGGTTCGACGGTGATCGGAACTCGATCCTCTAGTCTACCGGTCCGGCCGGGGCCGAGAAACGGCTCCTCGTGGATCTCCAGGCCGACGCCGTGGCCGAGCCCGTGGCCGAAGCGCTCGCCGTAACCCGCGCCGGCGATCAGGTCGCGCGCGGCGGCGTCGATCTCGGCGGCCGTCGCGCCGGGGCGGACGGCGGCGCGTCCGGCCGCCTGGGCGTCGTGGACGAGGGTGTAGATCTCGCGCTGCCACTCTGACGGCTCGCCGAGGGCGACGGTCCGGGTCATGTCGGCGTGGTAGCCGGCGTACAGGGCGCCGAAGTCCATGGTCACGAGGTCGCCCCGCTCCAGCGGGCGGTCGCCGGGCACGTGGTGCGGGACCGCGCCGTTGGGGCCGCTCGCGACGATCGTCTCGAAGGCCGGGCGGTCGGCGCCGAGTTCGGTCATCCGCGCCTCCAGCATGCGGGCGATCTCACGCTCGGTCACGCCGGCCGCGATCTGGCCGACGACCAGGGCGAACGCCTCGTCGGTGAGGGCGCAGGCGCGGGCCAGGGCGGCGATCTCGGCGTCGTCCTTGACCCTTCTGAGGTCTTCGACCAGGCCCTCGGTGAGCGGCGCCGCGCCGCCCAGGCGGCGGTATTCGGCGACGGTCAGATGGTGGGCCTCGACGGCGGCGCCGGGTTCCAGGAGGTCGCCGGCGACGTCGCGGGTCTCCTTCAGCTGGACGTCGCCCGCGAGCCCCCGGGCCGTCTCGATGTAGCGGGAGTCGGTCGCGAGCACGGCGGTCGCGTCGGCCCGCACCAGCACGGCGGCGTTGGAGCTGGCCAGGCCGGTCAGGTAGCGCACGTTGACGGGCCGGGTGACCAGCAGGCCGGGGTGGCCGCCCTCGGCGAGGAGGGCGGCCAGACGGGCTCGGCGTTCCGCGAAACTCATGGTCGAAATGTAAGACATGTCAGCATGCCGGGGGCTCCAGGCGGGGTGGGGTGCGGCTGTCCTTCCGTTCCGCCGCGCCGCCGAGGAGGGCGCGGGTGAGGTGCTCGCCGTCGTCGGCCATCCGGTCGAGGACCTCGGCGAAGTGGGCGTCGGTGAGGACGTGCTCGTCGCGGTTCAGGGCGGTCAGGACGACCCTTCTGACCAGCTCCTTGATGTAGGAGGCGGTGACCCCCTCGGTGGCGGCGACCACCGCCGCCACGTCGGCGTCGAGGGGCCGGTCGCGGGCGTAGAGGCGGACCAGCCGCTCCCGGGAGCGGGCGTCGGGGGGCGGGATCTCGACGGCCAGGTCGATGCGGCCGGGCCGCTGGACCAGCGCCTTCTCCAGTGCCTCCACCCTGTTGGTGGTGAGCAGGAAGGTCACGTCGGCGTCGCCGCCGACCCCGTCCATGGCGTCGAGGAGGCTGAACAGCAGCGGGCTGGTCGTGAATTGGGAGCGGTCCTCGGCGATGAGGTCGACGTCCTCGACGACCACGATCGAGGGTTGCAGCTTCCGGGCCAGGGCGACCGCGAACCCGATCTTCGCCATGCCCTCGGCGGTCATCAGGATCGCGGTGCTCTCGGGCCGCCGCCCGAGCAGGTAGCGCAGGGTGTGGGTCTTGCCGGTGCCGGGCGGTCCGTAGAGCAGCAGGCCCCGCCGCAGATGCTGGCCCGCCTCGCGGAGCCGGTCGCTCCGCCGCCCGATGCCGACGACGTGCTCCTCCAGGGCTTCGAGGCGGCCCTCGGGGAGCACCACCTCCTCGGGGGCCAGATCGGCCCGGGGGACGAAGGTGAGCAGTTCGTTCCTGCGGTGCTCGCTGAAGCCGAACGTGACCACCCGGCCGCGCAGCGGATCGAGGTCGCGCATGAGGCGGTCGACCTCCTGACGCACGCCCGTCGCGGTCTCCCTGTCGGCGGCGATGACCGTCAGGACGGAGGCCTCGGTGAAGTCCTCACGGGTGTTGATCCCCAGCACCACCGGGGCGCCGCCGGGGGCGTGGGTGCACACCAGGCCGAGCTGGATCACGTCGATGGTGTCGTCGGGGCCGACGGCGGCCACCGTGTAGTCGGGGCGGCCCAGCAGCGTGCCGCCGTGCGTCAGGGCGCTGGTGATCATGTTGATCATGCTCATGAAGCGTCGGTCGGAGCCCACCACGCCGAACCATCCGGCGTCGGGGGTGTGGGTGGCCAGGTAGCGGTCGGCGGCGAGCTGGAGGCCGGCGTGCTCGAAGAGGCGGTACTTCTCCTCGACCACCACCAGCTCGCTCAGTGGTCGGCCCAGGTGGCCGGTGACCTTGGCGACGAGGGGCGAGGAGGCGTTGTCCTCGCTCACTCGTCCGGCGACGGCTTCGTAGACCCGGCGGAGGCTGTGGGCCAGGGCGCGGGCGTCGTGCGAGTCGATTGACGTCACCCGGTCATGCTGCCGCACGGATGCCTCAGACGGGCTGCCTGCGGCGCTCGTGCCGGCCGCCCCGGGGCTGCGGGGCCGCGCCGCCGCGCAGCGGCACCTCCTTGAGGAACAGCACCGCGACCACCCCGAGGACCGCCGCGGGCACGCCGACCAGGAACACGGTCTGCATCGCTTCGGTGTACGACTCCAGCACCGCCTTCACCACCTGCGGCGGCAGCCCGTGGATGGCCTCGGGGGTGCCCAGCTGGGGCGCGGCGGCGACGCCGCCGAGACGGGCGGCCAGTTCGTCCTTGACCCGGTTGGTGAGGATCGCGCCGAACGCCGCGACGCCGACCGCGCCGCCCAGGCTGCGGAAGAACGTGACGCCGGAGGTGCTGACCGCCATGTCCTGCCGGGAGGCGGCGTTCTGCGCGGCCAGGACGAGCATCTGCATCGTCATGCCGAGCCCCGCGCCCATGATCGTGATGTACGCCCCGATCTCCACCGGCGTGGAGTCGACGTGCAGCCCCGACAGCAGGAACAGCCCGATCGCGACCAGCACCAGCCCGACCGCCGGGAACGCCTTCCACCGCCCGGTCGTCGAGGCGATCCGGCCCGAGACGATCGAGCTGAGGAACAGCCCGATCACCATCGGCAGGGTCATCAGGCCCGACTCGGTGGGCGACATGCCCTTCACGATCTGGAGGTACTGCGGCAGGTAGATCATCGCGCCGAACAGGGCGACGCCGACCAGCAGCGAGGCGACGCTGGCCAGCACGAACGTGCGGTCGCGGAACAGCCGGGGCGGCAGGATCGGCGAGGCCGCCGCCCGCTCGGCCACGACGGCCGCCGCGACCAGGACGACGGTGACCGCGCCCAGGACGTACGTCCACACCGAGTTCCACTCGAACTCGTGGCCGCCGAACGACAGCAGCAGCATGAGGGCGGTCGCGCCGCCGGTCAGCGTGGTCGCGCCCCACCAGTCGATGCGGGCGTCGCGGCTCTCGTGGTCGAACCGGAGCACCCGCTGGACCACCGCGAACGCGACGACCGCGAGCGGCACGCAGACGTAGAAGCACCAGCGCCAGCCGAGCCACTCGGTGTCGACGATGAACCCGCCGAGCAGCGGCCCGGCGACGGTCGACAGGCCGAACACCGCGCCGACGTAGCCGGAGTAACGCCCCCGCTCCCGGGGCGGCACGATGTCGCCCAGGATGACCTGGGTGAGGGCCGACAGGCCGCCCGTACCGAGGCCCTGGACCGCGCGGGCCGCGATGAGCATGCCGATGTTCTGCGACAGGCCCGCCACCACCGAGGCGGCCACGAACAGGCCGAGGGCGATCTGGAAGAGGCGCTTGCGGCCGAAGATGTCGGACAGCTTGCCCCAGAGAGGGGTGGAGACGGTCATCGTGAGGAGGGTCGCGCTGGCCACCCAGGACAGCTGCTCCTGGCCGCCCAGGTCGCCGACGATCGTGGGGAGGGCGGTGCCGACGACCGACGTGGAGAGCATCGACGTCATGAGGGCGAGCAGGAGGCCGGAGAGGATCTCCAGGATCTGGCGATGGCTGTAGGTGCGTTGTGGTGCGTCCAAGAGAGTCAAAGCCGGCGTCCCCCCGTGTAAAGAATGCTCCTCAACAGAGTTAGTAGACGCTTGTTTACTTGTCAAACGCAGCTAATATTCGTCAGGTGACGAGAGATCGGGAGGCGACCAGCCGGCGGATCCTGGAGGCGGCCCGCGACCTGTTCGCCGCCGACGGCTACGACCAGGTGACGATGCGCATGATCGCCGCCGAGGCCGGGGCCAACGTGGCCCTCGTCAACCGTTACTTCGGCACCAAGGCCGCCCTCTTCGCCGAGGCCCTGGCGACCGGCTCGACGATCGAGTCGGTGATCGCCGGCGACCCGGCGGGCCTGGCCGGCCGCCTGGCCCACCGCCTGGCGGTCAGGCTGCAGAGCGGCGCGACCGAACCGGTGACCCGCATGGTCGACCGCGCCGGCACCAGCCCCGAGATCCAGGCGATCCTGCACACCCACGTCGAGGCGACCGTGGTGAAACGCATCGCCGCCCAGCTCGACGGCCCCCACCCGGAACAGCGCGCCCTGCTGGCCGCCACGATGATCCTGGGAACGGGCTCGGTACGCCGCCTCTTCGGCCCGGGCGTGATCGAGGCGGTCGACGCCGAAGAGGTCGAGGCGCGCCTGCGCGCGATGTTCGAGATCTGCCTGCGCCCCTAGAGGCTCACCACTCCTGCATCAGTTCCCAGAACGACCGCGCTCTGACGGCCCCCGGCAACCAGGGCGCGAGATACCAGGCCTCCCACTCCCCCTCAGGGGTGACGACCTCGGGGTTGAGCAGGTACACGCCGTCGTCGTGGTGGCCGACGAGAAGGGTGTGCGGCACGTATTCGCCGCGCACGAAACCGTTCTGCTCCGGCCCGTAGTCGAAATAGAGGTCGTCGGGCACGCTCGGAACCTGGTCGCCCTCCTGCGGGCCCCAGATCCGGGCCAACTCGGGTTCCAGATCGCGCAGCCAGCCGACCTCGGCCGAACCCAGGACGTTCTCCTCCGGACCGAAGTCCCAGCCGTCAGAGAACCTCAGGAAATCTCGATAGGTCGGCGGCAACACCCTGCCGAGCCGCTCCTCGACGAGCCGCAACTCCGGGTCACCGGCCCCCGGGCGAAGGCCGGTGAACCACGGACCGTCATACGACTCGGGCCTCGGCCCCGCCTCGGGGAAGCGGTCGGACCACGCATACAGGGAACCCATGGTCGGCGACCCTAGACAGGGTCACCGACATTCTCAGCCCGCGAGTTCCTTGACCTTCTCGATCAGGCGGACGCGGTCTTCGTGGGTGGCGCCGACCGGGGTCACGTTGATCGTGGTGACGCCGCTCTCCTTCATGGCGGCCAGGCGGTCGCGGACGAAGCCCTCGCTGCCGATCAGGGACATCTTCTCCAGCAGCTCGTGGGGCACCTTGGCGGCGGCCTCGTCCTTCTTGCCGGCCAGGTAGAGGTCCTGGATCTCGGCCGCCTCCCGCTCGTAGCCGTAGCGGACGGCGAGGTCGTTGTAGAAGTTCTTGCCCTTCGCGCCCATGCCGCCGATGTAGAGCGCGGCCATCGGGCGGCCGAACTCCAGGAAGCCCGCCACGTCGTCGCCGATGGCCAGGTGGGCGGTGGCGATGACGTCCAGGCCGCCGAGTTCGGGGTCGCGTTTGGCCGCGCCGGCCGCGAGGGACGGGCCCCACACGTCGGCGGCCTTCTCCGGCATGTAGAAGATGGGCAGCCAGCCCTCGGCCAGTTCGGCGGCCAGTTCGACGTTCTTGGGGCCGATGGCGGCCACCACGATCGGGATGCGCTCGCGGACCGGGGCGTTGATCAGCTTCAGCGGCTTGCCGAGGCCGGTGCCGCCCTGGAGGGGCATCGTGTAGTGCTTGCCCTGGTATTCGAGGCGTTCGCGCTTCCACACCTTGCGGGCGATCTCGATGACCTCGCGGGTGCGGCCCAGCGGGGCCGAGTAGGGCACGCCGTGGAAGCCCTCGATCACCTGCGGGCCCGACGCGCCGAGGCCCAGGGTGAAGCGGCCGTCGGAGACGTAGTCGAGGCCGGCGGCGGTCATGGCCAGCAGGGCGGGGGTGCGGGAGTAGACCGGGAGGATGCCGGAGGCGATCTCCAGGCGCTCGGTCCGGGCGGCGATGTAGCCCATCTGGCTGACGGCGTCGAAGCTGTAGGCCTCGGCGACGAACACGATGTCGAGGCCGGCCTTCTCGTAGTCGGCCAGTTCGGCGACGGTCTCCTTGAAACCGCCGGAATAGCTCAGGGCCATCCCGATCCGCATAGATCCTCCTGGACCGAATGTTGTTCCGGTAGTACGGGATTCCGAGGGTACATGTCGGCTCACGTCCTCCGTATCCGGGGAGCCGTACACTTTCGCGGCAGGGGAGGGATCTTGCTGGGTCGTGTGGTGTCGGTCGTCGCGGTGCTGCTCGCCGCGATCTTGGCCGGGCATTCGCTGCTGCCCGAACTGGGCGGGGTGACGCCGGTTCTCGAAAGCGTGCTGCCGTGGCTCGGGGTGGCGATCGTGCCGCTGGTGGCGCTGGCGGCGGTGGCCCGCTCGCGGGGGGCGGTCATCGCGTCGCTGGCCCCGGCCCTCGTGTGGGGCGTGATGTTCGGGCCGGGCGTGCTGCGGCAACCGCCCGGCGGGACCGCCGACTTCACGGTGGCGACGCTCAACGTCGGGGTGGCCAACGAACTGTCCGGCGAGGCCGTGCAGGCGGCGGCCGAGGGCCGCGACGTGGTCGCGGCGCAGGAGCTGACCCCCGGCGGCCCGGCCGCCCGGCAGCTGAACCGCATCTACCCCTACCGCTTCCAGGTCGGCACGGTCGGGTTGTGGAGCAAGTACCGGCTCGACGGCGCGAAGCGCGTCGACGTCGGGCTCGGCTGGGCCAGGGCGCTGCGCGCCGTCGTCAAGGCCGAGAAAGGCGACGTGACCGTGTACGTCATGCACCTCGCCTCCGCCCGCCCCGGCGAGACCTCGTTCCGCGACAAGACGTTGAAAGAGGCCGGTGAGGTCATCGGCAAGGACAAGAGCCGCCGGCTGGTCCTGCTCGGCGACCTGAACACCGCCACGACCGACCGCAACCGGGGTCACCTGGTGCCGCCGCTGCGCGACGCCCAGGAGGAGGCGGGCCAGGGCTTCGGCTTCACCTGGCCGTCGGGTTTCCCGATCACCCGCCCCGACCACATCCTCTACCGGGGCATGACGGCGACGCTGGCCGACGTCCGCGAGGCGGCCGGCAGCGACCACCGCGCGGCGGTCGCCGACCTCAGGTTCTAGCCCACCGGCAGGTCGCCCGGCTCGTCGAGGTCGGCGGGGTCGCCCGCGTCGTCGCAGGGCACCTCGGTCACCAGGCTCCGGTTCCGCTTCAGGTAGGGCCGGGCCCCGACGTCGCCCTCCAGTGAGGCGGCCACCGCGGCGAGGTGGTCGCGGCCGATCAGGACGGGGTTGCGCTGCGCTCCCCCGTAGGTGGCGACGGCCAGTTCCGCTCCCGCCTGGAAGGCGGCGATGAGGCGTTCGACCGCTTCGGGGCGGATGAGCGGCTGGTCGACCAGGGCGACCACCACGCCCGGCGCCTCGGGCGGCACCGCGGCCAGGCCGACCCGCAACGAGGAGCCCATCCCGGTCGCCCAGTCGGGGTTCAGGACCGTCACCGCGCCCCGCACCTGGGTACACGCCGCTCCCAGCACGACGACGACCGGATGGCAGCCGCCTTCTTCGAGCAGCCGCACCCCCCGGTCGACCAGGCGTTCGCCCTTGTATTCGACCAGGGCCTTCGGGCGGCCGAAGCGGCGGCCCGCGCCGGCGGCGAGCAGGACGCCGGCGATCATGCGAGGTCGCCGTGGATGCGGCCCTCGGTGGAGGTCAGCGGGCGGCCCGAGCCGCCCCAGCGCAGCTGGATGAGCTCGGCGGCGATCGAGACGGCCGTCTCCTCGGGGGTGCGGGCCCCCAGGTCGAGCCCGATCGGCGAGCGCAGCCGCGACAGCTCCACGTCGGTGAGGCCGATCTCGCGCAGCCGGGCCAAACGGTCGTCGTGGGTGCGGCGCGAGCCCATCGCGCCGACGTAGGCGGCGGGGGTGCGCAGCGCCACCTCCAGCAGCGGGACGTCGAACTTCGGGTCGTGGGTCAGCACGCAGATGACGGTGCGCTCGTCGACGGCCGCGTGGGACAGGTAGTCGTGGGGCCACTTCACCACGACCTCGTCGGCGTCGGGGAAGCGCTTGGAGGTGGCGAACACCGGCCGGGCGTCGCAGACGACCACGTGGTAGCCGAGGAACTTGCCCACCCGGGCCACCGCCGCCGCGAAGTCGATCGCGCCGAACACCAGCATCCTGGGCGGCGGCGCGAACGACTGCACGAACACCTGGAGGTCGTCGAGGCGGCGTTCGCCGCTGCGGCCGTAGCGCCGGACGCCGGTCGTGCCCTGGGCCAGCATGCCCCGGGCGTCGTCGTCGACGGCGGCGTCGAGCCGGGGCGAGCCGAGCGTGCCCGACACGCGGTCGTCCCATACGACCCGCCGCGCGCCGATCTTGCCGGGGCCCGACAGTATGGTCGCCACCGCCACCGGGACCCGCTTCTCGATCGAGGCCGCGATCTCGCCCAGCTCGGGGTAGGCGTCTCGGGAGACCGGCTCGACGAAGACGTCGATGATGCCCCCGCAGGTCAGGCCGACGGCGAAGGCGTCGTCGTCGCTCACCCCGTACCGCTGCAGGACGGGTTTCCCCGAGGCGACGACCTCCTGGGCCAGTTCGTAGACGGCACCCTCAACGCAGCCGCCCGACACGCTGCCGACCGCCTCCTCGCCCAAAACGGCCATGGCCGCGCCGGGCTGGCGGGGCGCGCTGCGGAAGGTGCCGACGACCGTGGCGAGGCCGAACACGCCCCGGTCGGCCGTCCACCAGCGGTTGACCTGCGAAAGGATGTCACGCATGCCCGGCTCTCCTTCCCGCGAGGAGCCCGGCCAGCTCCTCGTAGGCGGCCAGGCTGTGCCCGGCCACCAAGTCGTCGACGTGGGGCAGCGCCGCCCGCATCCCCCCGGTCAGCGGGCGGTACGCCGGGTCCCCCTTATGGGGGTTAACCCAGATGACCCGGTGGGCCATCCGGCCCAGCCGCGCCATCTGGGCGCCGAGCAGGGACGGATCACCACGTTCCCACCCGTCGGAGGCGATCACCACGATCGCGCCCCGCGCGTCGGGGCCTTTCAGGAACTCCCGCAGTTCCTCGCCCAGGCGGGTGCCGCCGCTCCAGTCGGGGATGGCGGCCGAGACCTGGTCCATGGCGCGAGCGGCGTCCCGGACGCGCAGCTCGGCGGTGAGCCGGGTCAGCCGGGTGCCTGCGGAGAAGACCTCGGTGGCGCGGGGCGCCGACCGGACCACCGCGTGGGCCAGCCGCAGCAGGGTGTCGGCGTACGCCCGCATCGAGCCGCTCACGTCGATCAGCAGCACCACCCGGCGGGGTTTGCGCCGCCGGTCGCGGAACCGGAGCCGGGCCGGTTCGCCGCCGCGCCGCATGGCCTCCCTGACCGTGCGGCGGGGGTCGAGGGAGCCGTGCCTGGCGGGGGCCAGGCGGCGGGAGAGCCGCGTCTCGCGGGCGGTCCGCAGGAGGGCGAGCAGGCGGTTGATCTCGGCCCGTTCCTCGGGGGTGAGCGTGGCGACGTCGCGGGAGCGGAGGATCTCCAGAACACTGGCGGTGGCGGCGGTGGTCTTCTCCCCCGCGCCCTCCTCCTCGCCGCCGCCGGGCCACGCGGTGTAGCGGGTGACCGTGACCGCCGGCCTCAGGGGCCTCGGCGCGTCGCGGCCGTCGAAATAGGCGGTGAAACAGCGGTCGTATCTCGGGAGGTCGTCGGGGCCGGAACAAAGGGTGAGGCGGCCGGCCCAATATACGTCGTGCCGCTTGCCGACGTTCAAATTCTCCAGGGCTTCGAGAAATCCCCGGGTCCGCTCATGGTCGGCCGCCACTCCGGCGGCCCTGAGTGTACGGACGAATCCCGCCATCACCGAAACGACGTCAGACATCGAGAAGGCCGTTCTGAATGGCGGCCTGCTGGTCTTCGCGGTGTTTCAGCGCGGCCCCCAGCGTGACCGCCGCGAGCGCCGGGTCGAGCCGGTCGGCGCCCAGGGTCAGCAGGGCCTCGGCCCAGTCGATCGTCTCGGCGATTCCCGGAGGTTTCAGCAGGTCGGCGGCCCTCAGCCGGGCCGCGGCGCGGGCGACCTGCTCCGCGAGGGCGGTCGTACAGGAGGGCAGGCGGCGGCGCAGGATGGCGACCTCGCGGTCGAATCCCGGGTGGTCGAGCCAGTGGTAGAGGCAGCGCCTTTTCAGGGCGTCGTGGACTTCGCGGGTGCGGTTGGAGGTCAATACGACCAGCGGCGGTGAAGAAGCGCGGATGGTGCCGAGTTCCGGAATGGAGATGGTGAAATCCGAAAGCACTTCGAGGAGGAACGCCTCGAATTCGTCGTCGGCCCGGTCGATCTCGTCCACGAGAAGGACGGCGGGCTGCGTCTCGATCGCCTGGAGCAATGGCCGGGCGATGAGGAAACGGCGGTCGTAGATCTCGCCTTCGAGGGCTTTCAGGTCGGTCACGCCGGCGGCTTCGGCGGCTTTGAGGTGCAGCAGCTGGCGGGCGAAGTCCCAGTCGTAGAGGGCCTGGGCGGCGTCCAGGCCCTCGTAGCACTGCAGGCGGATGAGCGGCGCGCCGAGGAGGGCGGCGAGGGTCTTGGCGAGCTCGGTCTTGCCGACTCCGGCCTCCCCTTCGAGGAACAGCGGGCGGCCCATGCGCAGGGCCAGGTAGGCGGCGGTCGCCAGGCCCGGCCCGGCCAGGTAGTCGCGCTGTTCGAGGAGGTCCCGCAGGGTCTCCGGGGAGTCGATTTCCACCCGTCCAGGCTACTTCGGAGGGTGATCACGCGGCGACGGCCCTTGGTAGGTTCGCCGGGTGACGCAGGATTTCCCCGACTCCCCCGCGGGGCGCGCCCTGCTCGCGGAGTTGTCCGCACGCTGGGCCGAACCCCACCGCAGCTACCACACGACCCGCCACCTGACCGAGGTCCTGGCGGCGGTCGAGGCGCTGAAGCACCACGCGCCCGACCCGCACGCGGTGCGGCTGGCGGCCTGGTTCCACGACGCCGTCTACGACGGCCGGCCCGGCCTCGACGAGGAGCGCAGCGCCCAGCTCGCCCAAGCACGGCTGACCGCCCTCGGCCTGCCAATTGCCCGGGAGGTCGCCCGGCTGGTCCGGGTGACGACGACGCACTCCTACCGCGAGGGCGACGGGAACGCGGCGGTGTTGTGCGACGCCGACCTGGCGGTGCTCGGCCAGAGCCCGGAGCGGTACGCCGCCTACGCCGAGTCGGTCAGGCGGGAGTACCTCCATGTGCCCGATCCCCTGTTCCGGATCGGCCGGGCCGAGGTGCTCAAGCGGCTGCTCGGCGGTTCTCTCTATGGCACCGAGACCGCCCGTGACCTGTGGGAAGACCAGGCGCGGCGCAACCTGGAGCGGGAGCTCAGAGATATTACCGATTGACTTGGTAGGAAATATGGGTAACTCTGAGGGCGGTCCACTCACCGCTCTCTGCGAGGTTCCCGTATGTCCGTCGTCGAGCTGGCGCGCCCGATCGAGAAGGCGCGCGCCACGCCGAAAGGGCCCCGGCGCCGCGTCACCGCGTGGCATCGCTGGCTGAGCCCCCTGGCCCTGCTCGTGGTCTGGCAGATCGCCAGCGCCACCGGCCTGCTCCCCGAACGCCTCCTGGCCGCACCGGCCGACATCGCCTCCACCGCCGTCGAACTGACCCAGGCCGGCACGCTGCCGACCGCGATCGGGGTCTCCCTCCAGCGGGTGCTGATCGGCTTCCTGGTCGGCGGCACGGCCGGGATCGTGCTGGCCCTGGTCGCCGGGCTGAGCCGGGCCGGTGAGAACGCGGTCGACCCGATCATGCAGGCGCTGCGGGCGCTGCCGTTCTTCGGCCTCATCCCGCTGTTCATCCTCTGGTTCGGCATCGGCGAGGAGCCGAAGATCCTGCTGGTGGCCCTGGCGGTGTCGTTCCCCCTCTACCTGAACACCTTCTCCGGCATCCGGGGCGTCGACGGCAAGCTCGCCGAGGTCGCCACCACGCTGAAGTTGTCGCGCGGCCAGCTGATCAGGCACATCGTGCTGCCGGGCGCGCTGCCCCAGACGCTCGTCGGGCTGCGGCAGGCCCTCGGCGTGGCCTGGCTGGCGCTGATCGTGGCCGAGCAGGTGAACGCGACCACCGGCCTCGGCTACATGATCAACGACGCCCGCGAGTTCCTGCGCACCGACGTGATCGTGGTCGGCCTGCTCGTCTACAGCGCGCTGGGCCTGGCCACCGACGCGATCGTCCGGCTGCTGGAGAGGAGGGCGCTGGCATGGCGACGCGGCTTTCTGGCGTAGCACGCGCGTTCGGCGACCGGGTCGTGCTCGACTCGCTCGACCTGGTGCTGGGCGACGGCGAGTTCACCGCCCTGCTGGGCCGCAGCGGCTCCGGCAAGTCCACCCTGCTCCGGGCGCTGGCCGGGCTCGACCACGAGGTCACCGGCACGATCGACGTCACCGGCTCGGTCGCGGTGGCCTTCCAGGAGCCCCGGCTGGTGCCGTGGAAGCGGCTGCTGGCCAACATCACCCTCGGGCTCGACGCCCCCGTCACCAAGGCGAAGGAGGCGCTGGCCGAGGTCGGGCTGGCCGAACGCGCCGACGCCTGGCCGCTGACCCTCTCGGGTGGTGAGGCGCAGCGCGCGAGCCTGGCCCGCGCGCTGGTCCGCGAACCCGAACTGCTGCTGCTGGACGAACCCTTCTCCGCCCTCGACGCCCTCACCCGGATCACCGTCCACCAGCTCGTGCTGGAGTTGTGGGCCCGGCACCGCCCCGCCGTCCTGCTGGTCACCCACGACGTGGACGAGGCGCTGCTGCTGGCCGACCGGGTGCTGGTGCTCGACGAGGGCCGCATCGCCCACGACGTCTCCATCACGGCCGGCCGTCCCCGCCACCGCGAGGACCCCGAGCTGGTCGCCCTCCGCACCACCCTGCTCGCCGCGCTCGGCGTCTCACCCGAAGGAAGATCATGAAACGCGCACTGCTGGCCGCCGTCCTGCTGCTGGCCGCCGCCGCGTGCGGCGCCCCGGCGGCGGAGTCCGGCGCCTCGGGGGCCACGGTCACGCTCCGCGTCGGCGACCAGAAGGCCGGGGCGCAGGCCCTGCTGAAGGCGGCCGGGCTGCTCGACGGCGCCCCGTACAAGATCACGTTCGCCCAGTTCACGTCGGGTCCGCCGCTGCTGGAGGCGATCAACGCCGGGGCCGTCGACATCGGCGGGGTGGGCAACACGCCCCCGATCTTCGCGGCGGCGGCCAACTCGAAGATCAAGATCGTGGCGGCCTACAAGCAGAACGTGACGGGGGCGGCGGTGGTCGTACCGGCCGGCTCGACCATCACGAGCCCGGCCGGCCTGAAGGGCAAGAAGATCGCGGTGGCCAAGGGCAGCTCCTCCCACCACCACCTGCTGTCGGTGCTGAAGAAGGAGGGCCTGACCTTCTCCGACATCCAGCCGCAGTACCTCCAGCCCGCCGACGCGCTGGCCGCCTTCTCCGGCGGCACCGTCGACGCCTGGACGATCTGGGAGCCCTTCACCTCGCAGGCGATCCTCCAGCACAAGGCGAAGGTGCTGGTCGACGGCACCGGCTACGTCAACGGCCTGAACTTCACCGTCGCCGCCCCCGAGGCGGTCGAGAGCAAGACCGACGCGGTCCGCGACTACCTCACCCGCCTGGCCAAGGCCCGCGACTGGGCCCTCACCCACAAGCCCGAATGGGCCAAGGTGTGGGCGGCCGAGACCGGCCTGCCGCAGGAGGTCGCCGACGCGGCCGTCGACAACGCGGTCTCCTCGCCGATCGTCATCGACGACGCGGTGATCGCCTCGGAGCAGGACATGGCCGACGCCTTCTCCGCCGAGGGCCTCATCCCCGGCGGCCTGAAGTTCGCCGGCTTCGTCGACCAGCGCTTCAACGACATCGTGGGGGCCGCGCAGTGAGGTTCCACTGGTTCCTGCCGACGACCGGCGACGGCCGCTCGATCGTGGCCGGCGGCCACGGCCTGGGCCGCACCCACGGCGACGCCGAATACCGCCCGCCGACGGTCGAGTACCTCGGCCAGATCGCGAAGGCGGCCGAACAGGTCGGCTTCGAGGCGGTGCTGACCCCGACCGGCACCTGGTGCGAAGACGCCTGGCTCGTCACGGCCGCCCTCACCCAGGTGACGACCCGGCTGAAGTTCCTGGTGGCGTTCCGGCCCGGCCTGCTCTCCCCGACGCTGGCCGCGCAGATGGCCGCGACCTACCAGCGCGTGTCGGGCGGCCGGCTGCTGCTGAACGTGGTCACCGGCGGCGAGACGGCCGAACAGGCCCGCTTCGGCGACCATCTGAGCAAGGACGAACGCTACGCCCGTACCGACGAGTTCCTCAGCGTCGTGCGGGGCGCCTGGCAGGGCGGCTTCGACTTCACCGGCGCCTACTACGACGTGGCCGACGCCCGCGTGGCCGCCCCGCCGGAACCCACCCCGGAGATCTACTTCGGCGGCTCCTCCGGCGCGGCCGGCCCGGTCGCCGCCCGGCACGCCGACGTCTACCTGACGTGGGGCGAACCGCCCGCGCAGGTCGGCGAGAAGCTGAGCTGGATCCGCGAGCTCGCCGCCCGCGAAGGCCGCACCTTGCGGTACGGCGTCCGCCTGCACGTCATCACCAGAGACACCAGCGAAGCGGCCTGGGCCGAAGCGGGCCGCCTGCTGGAGCGCATCCCGAGCGGCGACATCGCCAAGGCCCGCACGTTGTTGTCGTCGAGCGAGTCCGTAGGCCAGAAGCGCATGCTGGCCCTGCACGAGGGCTTCAACAGCGGCAGGGCCCGCGACCTGGAGATCCACCCGGGCCTGTGGGCGGGCGTGGGCCTGGTGCGCGGCGGGGCAGGCACCGCGCTGGTGGGCAGCCACGCGGAGGTGGCCGACCTGCTGGAGGAGTACGCCGCCCACGGGGCGTCGGAGTTCATCCTGTCGGGCTACCCGCACCTGGAGGAGGCCTACTGGTTCGGCGAGGGGGTGCTGCCCGAGCTGCGCAGGAGGGGCCTGGTCGCCAAGGCCGCCTAGTGGTCGGGGGCCTCGCTCTTGATCTTTATCAGCGCGTTCAGCTCCGCCACCGCCCGGGCTGCCCGTGCCTTCTCCGAGCCCTGGATGCCCATCGCGCCCACGACGCTTCCGTCGGCGAGGTCGAGGTGGGGCCAGGGCTCGGCGTCGGGGAGGGAGACGCCGAGGATCTCGGCCCACTCGTAGCGGTGGACCCGCACCGCGTTGACCACGGTCACGCCGCCGTCGTCGGCCACCACGCGCAGGCGGCCCAGCAGGTGGAGGAGGAAGGCGACGGCGCAGCCGAAGACGAAGACCCCGATGCGGTCGGGGAGGTGGAACTGCTCCGGGAGGACGACCGCCAGGATCAGCGCGCCGCCCACCATGACCGCCGCGAGCGTGTAGGCCACGACGCGGGCCCTCTTCGGGCGCCAGACGACGGGGAGGGGCGGCGCGGGAACACTCGGGAACATGGAACCGAACGTTAGCGCGATCCGGGCGTGAGGCCGCGCAACAGGACCGCCGTCTCCAGGGCCGCGACGGTCGCCTCGTAGCCCTTGTCCTCCTTCGAACCGGGCACACCCGACCGCTCGACGGCCTGGTGGACGCTGTCACACGTCAGCACCCCGTTGCCGACGGGCGTCGACTCGTCGAGGGAGACCCTGGTCAGGCCGCTGGTGACCGAGTCGCAGACGTACTCGAAGTGGGCCGTCTTGCCGCGCACGACCACGCCCAGCGCCACGACGGCGTCGTGGGTGCGGGCGAGCGCCTGCGCCACCACGGGGATCTCCAGGGATCCGGCGACCCGGACCACGGTCGGGGTCGCGCCGCAGTCCTTGGCCGCCGCGACGGCCCGTTCGACCAGCTGGTCGGTGATCTTCTCGTGCCACTTGGCCGCGACGATGCCCACCGTCAGGCCCTGCGCCTCGACCGGCCACGTCTCGGGCCGTCCAACGCCGCTCATGCGTTCTCCTCAGGAATTTCGTGACCGAGACGGTCACGCTTGGCGTACAGGTACTTCTCGTTGTACGGGTTCACGGCGATCGGCATCGGCTCGCGGCCGAGGACCTTGATGCCGTACCCGTCCATCCCCCGCATCTTGGCGGGGTTGTTGGTCAGCAGGCGCACCGATTTGACCCCGAGGTCGCCGAGCATCTGGCCGGCGTTGGAGAACTCGCGGGCGTCGACCGGCAGGCCGAGTTCGAGGTTGGCGTCGACGGTGTCGTGGCCGTCGTCCTGGAGGGCGTAGGCGCGCAGCTTGGCCAGCAGGCCGATGCCGCGGCCCTCGTGGCCGCGCAGGTAGACGACCACGCCCCGCCCTTCGGCGGCGATGGCGGCCATGGCGTGGTCGAGCTGCACGCCGCAGTCGCAGCGCAGCGAGCCGAGCACGTCGCCCGTCATGCACTCGGAGTGGGCCCGGACCAGCACGTTCTCGCCGTCGTCGAGGTCGCCGTAGACGAGCGCGACGTGCTCGCCGCCGTCGAGGGAGCTGGCGAAGCCGTAGGCGCGCCACATGCCGTAGCGGTTCGGGATGGACGTCTCGGCGACCCGCGTCACCACCCGCTCGGTGCGGCGGCGGAACTCGATGAGCTGCTCGATGGAGACCAGCGCGAGGTCGTGCTCGTCGGCGAAGGCGCGCAGTTCGGGCAGCCGGGCCATGGTGCCGTCGTCGTTGGTCACCTCGGCCAGCGCCCCGGCGGGGGTCAGGCCGGCGAGCCGGGCCAGGTCGACGGCGGCCTCGGTGTGGCCGGGCCGGACCAGCACGCCGCCGTCGCGGTAGCGCAGCGGGAAGATGTGGCCGGGCCGGACCAGCTCGAACGGCTCGGTGGCCGAGTCGGCCAGGGTGCGGATGGTGCGCGCCCGGTCGGCGGCGCTGATGCCGGTGCTGACCCCGTCGCGGGCGTCGACGCTGATCGTGTACGCCGTCCGCATGCGCTCCTTGTTGTCGTTCACCATCAGCGGCAGCCCGAGCCGGTCGAGGTCGTCGCCCCGCATGCCGACGCAGATGACGCCCGAGGTGTGCCGGATGGTGAAGGCCAGCGTCTGCGCCGTGGCCTTGGACGCCGCGAAGATGAGGTCGCCCTCGTTCTCGCGGTCTTCGTTGTCGACCACCACGACCGGCTTGCCGTCGCGGATGTCGGCGATCGCCCGTTCGATCGGGTCGAGCCTGATGTCGTCGTTCATACTGCGACCGCCTCCTGCTTGCGCCAGTTCACGAATCCGGTGAGGACCAGGACGAAGAACACCGCGTACACCGCTCCCGAGACGACCAGCCCCGACCGGAAGGCCAGCGGCACCCCGACGAGGTCGACGGCGATCCAGACGAGCCAGAAGTCGGTCAGCGCCCTGCCCTGGGCCCAGGTCGCGACCGCGCTGCCGACGAAGATGTAGGCGTCGGCGGCCACCAGGAAGTACCCCTCGGGAAGGGGCGCGTGCGCGCCCCACGAGAGCCCGGTGACGAAGAAGAACCAGCCGACGAGGGCGGTCCCGGCGACGACGGTCCCGGTCAGGAACAGCCGCTCGGCGGGCGTCGCGGTGCGCACCGCCAGCTGCTCGCCCTGGCTCTTCCAGCGCACCCAGCCGTAGACGGCCAGCACGCCGAACATGACCTGCTTGAGCGCGTTGCCGATCAGCCCGGCGTCGAGCGAGGCGGTCAGCAGCAGCACCGAGGCGGTGAGCTGGACCGGCCACGTCCAGAGCGAGCGGCGGATGGCGAACAGGACCGTGGCCAGGGCCAGGACGTTGCCGATGAGGTCGCTCCACAGGACGGGCGTCCCGAAGACCTCGAAGGTGGCGTTCACCGGGCCACCAGTTTCTCCACGTACTTGGCGATGACATCGGCCTCCAGGTTCACCGGGTCGCCGGCGACCTTCGAGCCGAGGGTGGTCAGCGCCAGCGTGGTCGGGATCAGGCTGACGGTGAACTCCTCATCGGAGACCGACGCGACCGTGAGCGACACGCCGTCGACGGTGATCGAGCCCTTGTGCACCACGTAGCGGGCCAGGTCGGCGGGCAGCGAGATCGTGACGACCTCCCAGTGCTCGTCGGGCTCGCGTTTCACGATGACGCCGGTCCCGTCGACGTGGCCCTGCACGATGTGGCCGCCGAGCCGCTGGTCGGCTCTGACCGCGCGCTCCAGGTTGACGGGGGAACCGGGCTTCAGCGCGCCGAGGCTGCTGCGGTCGAGGGTCTCCTTCATGACGTCCACGGTGAAGACGCCGTCGTCGACCGCGACGACGGTCAGGCAGACCCCGTTCACGGCGATCGAGTCGCCGTGCTTGGCGTCCTGGGTCACCAGGGGCCCGCGGAAGGCGAGCCGGGCGGCCTGCGGGAGCGGGTCGACGGCGACGACCTGGCCGAGTTCCTCGACGATTCCGGTGAACATGCTCAGTTCTCCTTCGGGGGTGCCGGCCGCGCGGTCACGCGCAGGTCCGGTCCAATGGGGACGACGTCGTCGAACTCCCAGCGGTGGATGCCGCCGATCCCGGTCACCCCGGCGTCGCCGAGAGCACTGGCCCCCGCGCCGAGGAACGCGGGCGCGAGATAGGCGACGACCCGGTCGACCAGACCGGCGCGCAGGAAGCTCCCGGCGAGGGTGGGGCCGCCTTCGAGGAAGACGCTGACGATCTGACGGCGGTGGAGCTCGGCCAGCAGGGCGGGCAGGTCGAGGCCGTGGGGGCCGCGCGGGACGCGCACGGCGTCCTCGCGGGCGACGTCGGCCGCGACGGCGAGCAGCGTGGGGGCGGCGTCGTCGAGCACCTTGGCGCGCGGGGGCGTGCGGCCCTCGCTGTCGACGACGACGCGCAGGGGTTTCGCGGGGCCGGGCCGGACGGTCAGGTGGGGGTCGTCGGCCAGCACGGTGCCGATCCCGGCCATGATCGCGTCGTGCTGCCCGCGCAGCCGGTGCACGTCGGCGCGGGCCTCGGGCGAGGTGATCCACCGGCTGGTGCCGTCGGCGGCGGCCGACCGGCCGTCGAGGGTCGCGGCCAGCTTCCACGTGACGAAGGGCCGGTTCAGCCGCGTGTACGTCAGCCAGTGGGCGTTCCCCCGCTCCGCCTGCGCCCGAAGGAGCCCGCTCTCGACGGCGACCCCCGCGCGGCGCAGCCGGTCGAGGCCGCCGGCCGCGACGGGGTTGGGATCCGGGACCGCGACGACGACCCGCTTGACGCCGGCCTTCAGCAGGGCCTCGGAGCAGGGGCCGGTCCGGCCGTGGTGGTCGCAGGGTTCGAGGGTGACGTAGGCGGTGCCGCCGCGGGCCAGCTCACCGGCCTCGCGCAGGGCCCAGACCTCGGCGTGGGGGCCGCCGGCCGCGGCGTGGAAGCCCTCGCCGACGACGGAGCCGCCGGCGGAAGTGATCACACACCCGACCACCGGATTCGGGCTCGTCGTGCCCAGCCCGCGCGCGGCGAGGTCGATCGCCCGGCGCATGAAGTGGTCGTCCACCCCGGTCCCTTCCCAAGAATCAGGGCTCCGGGGCATGGGCATGGAGGTGCCCGAAGACGGACGCGCCCATGGAGGGACCCGCCCGCCGCGTGCTGCCTCCCATCCGGACTTTCACCGTCGGTCCTGGAATTCCACCAGGTCAACCGGCCGATGGATTCGGCCGGGTCGCGGACTGTCACCGCCGGTTCGGACTTTCACCGACCCCGGAGCACGCATTGCTTTCTACGAATTGCGTAAAGGCTGTTGCCTACACAAGTTATTCCCAGTCTGCCACGACGGTTCCGGGCGGCGTCAATGTGGCGCCGGTCGCAGTGCCCTCGGCACCGCGTTCAGGCCGGTCCGCACGGTGCGCAGCGTCATCGTCGCCCACACGTCGCCGAACGGGGTGGCGGGCAGGCCGTAGAGGCGGCGGGCCCATCGGGGCAGGCTGGCGAAGGCCACGGCGGTGATCCACGGGAAGATCGGCTTGATCAGGGTGAGCCGGGCCGGCAGCGGCGGGTTCAGCGACATCAGCAGCGGGTGGGGCGCCTCGGGCACGAACCGCAACTTCGGCCGTTCGCCGTCGATGAAGTCGCGTAGCTCGCCCACCGAGTGGGGCACCTCGTCGGGTGACAGGCCGACGACCTCGGCGGCGCGGCGCCATTCGTACACGAACAGATCGGCCTCGTCGTCGGTCAGGGGCACCCCGGCGCGACGGGCCGTGGACAGGTAGGAGTCGACCTCCCCGACGTGCACCCAGCGCAGCGCGTCGGGTTCGTCGAGGTGGTAGCGGTCGCCGACGTCGGGATCGTAGGCGGTCAGGGTGGCGTGGATCCTGCGGACCCGGCTCGCCGCCTTGTCGACCTCGGCGGCGCTGCCGTAGGTGCGGACCCGGACGAACTCGGTGGTGCGCAGGAACCGCGCCCACGCCTCGGAGGGATCGAACAGGGCCGAGTTCTGGATCACCCCGCGCATCGCGCGCGGGTGGAGGCCCTGCATCAGCAGGGCCCGGAAGCCGCCCACGAACAACACCGGCTCCGCCATCACCCGCCAGGTGACCGAACCGGGGCCGAACAGCCCGTCTTGGTTCATGACCTCACGCTACGCCCCCTCGGCGAGCGCACGAAGGGCCTGCACCGCCCCGGCGGGGTCGTCGCGGCCGTAGACGGCGTTCCCGGCCACGAAGACGTCGGCGCCCGCCTCGGCGCAGCGCTCGATGGTCTCGTCGGCCACCCCGCCGTCGACCTGGATCCAGACCTCCAGGCCGTGCTTGGAGACCAGTTGCCGGGCCCGGCGGATCTTCGGCAGCACCCCGTCGAGGAACGGCTGCCCGCCGAACCCCGGTTCGACGGTCATCAGCAGCAGCATGTCGATCTCGGGCAGCAGGTCTTCGTAGGCGTCGACGGCCGTCGCCGGGTTCAGCGCGAAGCCCGCCCGCGCGCCCTCCTTGCGGATCGCCCGGAGGGTGCGTACGGGGGCCTTGGCGGCCTCGGCGTGGATGGTCACGCTCTTGGCGCCCGCCTCGGCGTAGCCGACGGCCCAGCGGTCGGGGTCGTCGATCATCAGGTGGCAGTCGACCGGCGTCGAGACCGCCTTCAGCAGCGCCTCCACCACAGGCAGGCCGAGGGTCAGATTGGGCACGAAGTGGTTGTCCATCACGTCGACGTGGAGCCAGTCGGCCACCCCGGCGACCCGGGCGGCCTCGTCGGCCAGTCGGGCGAAATCAGCGGACAAGATGCTGGGCGAGATCTGTACGGCCATGACGCCGCAGTCTACGCGGCAAGGTTTTGTCCCCTCATGAACCTGCGGATGATCTGCGCAAACTAGCCTCGAACCATGATCAGCGCAGCCGGCCTGACCAAGGTCTACGGCGGGAGGACCGCCCTCGATCACGCCGATTTCACGGTCCGGCCGGGTGTGGTGACGGGTTTCCTCGGCCCGAACGGCGCGGGCAAGTCGACCGCGATGCGGCTGATCCTCGACCTCGACCGGGCCACCTCCGGCTCGGTCACCGTCAACGGCCGCCGCTACCGCGACCTGCCCGTGCCGCTGCGCGAGGTCGGCGCGCTGCTGGAGGCCAAGGCGTGGCACGGCGGCCGGTCGGCCTACGACCACCTGCGCTTCCTGGCCCGCACCAACGGCATCCCCAAACGGCGGGTCCGCGAGGTGCTCGACATCGTCGGCCTGCACGACGTCGCCGGGAAACGCGCCAAGGGCTACTCGCTCGGCATGGGCCAGCGGCTCGGCATCGCCGCCGCCCTGCTGGGCGACCCCGCGATCCTGATGTTCGACGAGCCGGTCAACGGGCTTGACCCCGAGGGCATCCTGTGGATCCGGCGGCTCATGCAGTCGCTGGCGGCCGAAGGGCGGACCGTGTTCGTCTCCAGCCACCTGATGTCGGAGATGGCGGTCACCGCCGGGCACCTGATCGTGATCGGCCGGGGCCGGATCCTGGCCGACACCCCGGTGGCCGACTTCATCCCCGCGAGCCACGTGCGGGTCCGCTCCCCCGACCTGCCGGCCCTCGTCAGGGCCGTCGCCGCCGAGAGGTGGCAGGCCCGTCCCGCCGACAACGCCCTTCTCGTGTACGGGGTCACGCCCGCCGACGTCGGCGACCTCGCCCACCGGAACGGGATCCGGGTGCACGAGCTGGCGGCCGTCCACCCGTCGCTGGAGGAGGCGTTCATGCGCCTGACAGCCGACAGCGTCGAATACCACGGGGGCGGTGGATGACCCTGCGGCGGGCCGGCTTCGCGGGGGCCGTGGCCGGGGAGTGGATCAAGATCTGGACCGTGCGGTCGACGTTGTGGAGCATGTTCGCCACCGTCGTGGTCACCGTGGGGTTGTCGTCGCTGCTGGCGCTGGCGTACACGTTGTCGTACGACCGGCTCGGGTTCCGGGCCCGGCTGGCCTTCGACCCGGTCGCCTACGGGCTGGCCGGGCTGAACTTCGGGGTGATCACCCTGGGCGTGCTCGGGGTGCTGGTGGTGTCGACCGAGTTCTCGTCGGGGCTCATGCGGACCTCGCTGTCGGCCGTGCCGCGCCGGTCGCGGCTGCTGGCCGCCAAGGCCGTCGTGCTGGCCGTCGTCGCGCTGGCCGTGGGGCTGATCTCGTCGTTCGCCGCGTTCTTCGCCTCGCAGGCGGTCTTCTCGATGCGGCGGCTCGGCGTCGGGATCGGCGACCCCGAGGTGCTGCGGGCGGTCACCGGCGGCGGGCTCTACCTGACGCTGATCGCGCTGATCTCGCTCGGCGCCGGGGCGATCGTGCGGCACACCGCCGGGGCGATCACGTCGGTGCTCGGGGTGCTGTTCGTCGCGCCGATCTTCGGGGTGTTCCTGCCGGAGGACTGGGGGCGTACCGTCCAGAAGTTCCTGCCCCCGGCGGCCGGGAGCGCCATCTTGACCACCCGCGAGACGCCGGTCACCCTGCCTCCGTGGCAGGGCTTCGGCGTCTTCGCGGGCTACACGGCCCTGGTGCTGGTGGTCGCGTTCGTCCTGTTCAGGCGTCGCGACGTCTGAGCAGCGCCAGGAACATCGCGTCGGTGCCGTGGCGGTGCGGCCAGAACTGGGCGTAGGGACCGTCGCCGAGGCCCGGGACCTCGGGCAGGAACGAGCGCGCGTCGAGGGTCTCGGCCAGCTCGGCCATGTCGCCCACGACGGCCCGCGTCTCGGCGATGTGCGGCGAGCAGGTCACGTAGGCGACCACGCCGCCCGGCCGGACCGCCCGCAGCGCCGACCGCAGCAGCGTGCGCTGGAGCGCGGTGAGCTCGGGGATGCCGCGCTGGTCCCGCCGCCACCGGGCCTCCGGACGGCGCCGCAGCGCCCCCAGGCCGGTGCACGGCGCGTCGAGCAGGACGCGGTCGAACACCCCCTCCCGCCAGGGCGGGTTGGCGCCGTCGGCCACCACGACGGCGGCCTCCTTGGTCGCCTGCCAGGCCAGCCGGGCCCGGTGTTCCTGCGCGTCGCCCGCGAGCAGCCGCGCGCCGGTCTGCGTGGCGATCGCGTCGAGCAGGCCCGCCTTGCCGCCGGGACCCGCGCACATGTCGAGCCAGGTGCCGTCGCGGTCGTCGAGCGGCACCCGGGTCAGCGCGAGGGCGACGAGCTGGCTCGCCTCGTCCTGCACCGCGGCGCGCTGTTCGCCGACCGCCTTGAGCTGGCCGGGGTCGCCCTCGGTCAGGTAGGCGCCGTAGGGCGAGTAGGGGGCGGGCTCGGCGCCGGCGTCGACGAGCTCGTCGATCGTGGCCCGGCCCGGCCGCGCCACCAGGGCCACGCGGGGCCGCTCGTTGTCGGCCTCCAGGACCTTGGCGGTCTCGTCGACCGAGCCGCCGACGGCGTCACGCAGAGCGGTGACGATCCACTGCGGGTGGCTGTAGGTGACGGAGAGATGGCCGATCGGGTCGTCTTCGACCGGCGGCGCGACGGCCTTCAGCCACTCGTCGAGCGAACGCTGGCTGACCTTGCGCAGGATCGCGTTGGCGAACCGCGACGGCCCCTGGCCGACCCGCAGCCGGACCAGGTCGATCGTGGCGCTGACGGCGGCGTGGGCCGGGATGCGGGTGCGCAGCAGCTGGTGGACGCCCAGGCGCATGGCGTCGAGGAGCGGCGGGTCGATCTCCTCCGGCGGGCGGTCGCTGCACGCGGCGATCACCTCGTCGTAGGTGCCCAGACCCCGCAGGGTGCCGTAGGCCAGCTCGGTCGCGAGGGCGGCGTCGCGGCCGGTGATGTCACGCTGGCGCAACATCTGCGGCAGCAGCAGGTTGGCGTAGGCGTCGCGCTCGTCGACGGCCCTCATCAGGTCGTACGCCGCGTTTCTCGCCTCGTCACGGACGGGCTTGGGGGGCCTCGGGGGGCCGCCGCGCCGAGCGGTGGAGCGGGCCCGTCCTGAGGGGTTGTTGCCCCGGTTCGTCATCTGGCGGTTGCCTTTGGTCGGTGGTGGCGAGCGATCATTCAGGGTAGCTCAGCTGAGGTGGTCGCCTTCCCCGATCCGGGCACCACGGGCCCAATCGCCCGCCGTCATCGGCTTCTTCCCCTCGGCCCGCACCTCGCCGAGGAGCACGGGGTGACTGGCCGTGCCGACCCAGACGCGGTTCTTCTGGACGCGGATCTCGCCCGGCGCGAGCTTCTCGGCGTCGGGCGCCGGGGTGGTCGCGCCGAGTTTGAGGCGGTGGCCCCGGAACTCGGTCCAGGCGCCGGGATTGGGCGTACAGGCCCGGATGAGACGGTCGACGCGGAGGGCGGGGGCGGTCCAGTCGACCCGGGCGTCGTCGACCTGGATCTTGGGCGCCAGGCTGACGCCCTCGGCGGGTTGCGGGCGCGCTTCGAGGGAGCCGTCGTCGATGCCGTCGATCGTGGCGGCCAACAGGCCCGCGCCCGACTCGGCCAGCCGCGCCAGCAGCTCGCCGCTCGTGTCGGACGGCCGGATCTCCTCGGTGACCACGCCGAACACCGGGCCGGCGTCGAGCTCCTTGACGATGCGGAAGGTGGCCGCGCCGGTGATCTCGTCGCCGTGGAGCACGGCGTGCTGGACGGGGGCCGCGCCGCGCCAGGCCGGCAGCAGCGAGAAGTGCAGGTTGACCCAGCCGTGGACCGGGATGTCGAGCGCCGCCTGCGGCAGCAGCGCGCCGTAGGCGACCACCGGGCAGCAGTCGGGCGCGATCTCGCGCAGCCGGTCGAGGAACGCCGGGTCGCCGGCCTTCGCGGGCTTCAGCACCTCGACGCCCGCCTCGGCGGCGAGCTCGGCGACCGGGCTGGGATGGAACTGCCGGCCCCGCCCCGACTGGGCGTCGGGCCGGGTCACCACGGCCGCCACCTCGTGGCGGGAGGCCAGCAGCGCCTTCAGCGACGGGAGCGCGGTCTCGGGGGTGCCCGCGAAGACGAGACGCACTAGATCGCCCTCCCGAACGTGGCGTGCGGCGAGAACTTGACGACGGGGGCGGCCAGACCGCTCCACTCGGCCTGCCGGACCGCCTTCATGGCGAGCTTGCGCTGCCTGGCGTCCATGCGGTCGACGAACAGGATGCCGTCGAGGTGGTCGGTCTCGTGCTGGAGGCAGCGGGCCATCAGGTCGGTGCCCTCGATCGTGACCGGGTCGCCGTGCATGTTGAAGCCCCTGGCGACCGCCCGGATCGCGCGCGGCGTCGGGAAGGCCAGGCCGGGGAAGGACAGGCAGCCCTCCTCGCCGTCTTCGTCGCACTCGTCGCCGAGGTCGAGGACCGGGTTCACCAGGTGGCCGACGACGTCGTCGATGTTGTAGGTGAAGACGCGGAGCCCGACGCCGATCTGCGGAGCGGCCAGGCCCGCGCCCGGGGCGTCCATCATCGTGTCGGTCAGGTCTTTGACGAGCTTGCGCAGTTCCTTGTCGAAGGTCTTCACCGGCTCCGCCGGAGTGCGCAACACGGGGTCGCCGAACAGGCGGATCGGCTGAACTGCCACCAGAAGGCTCCTTGGACTAGGGATCAGCCCAGTTTAAGGGCCCTCTTAGCGCGACCGGGTCTTCATCGCCGCCTTGCGGGCGGCCTTGGCGACCACGACGTCGGGGTGGTTCTTGCCGAGCAGTTCGAGCACCGCCAGCGCGTCGGGATGGTCGGCCGCACCCATGATCGGCACCAGGCTGAGCAGGTCGTCGCCGAGCACGTCGAGGTCGCCGCCCTTGGCCGGGGCGCCCAGGTAGAGCAGGGCGGCCAGGGTGTCGACGGCCACCCACGCGCCGTCGGCCTCACCGAGCGCGGGGGCGTCGAAGTCGCGCACGCCCAGCCAGGCGGCGGCGTAGCGCCACATCAGCGGCTCGTCGAGCGCCTCGCGCACGGCCGGGGCCGCCTCGGGGCCGAGCTCTTCGAGGATGGTGCCGGCGGTGCCGCGCTGGGCGGCGTTGCCGGTCGCGGCGATCTTGATGAGGTCGCGGGCCGCCTCCTCGGGCGCCCGCCGCTCCAGCCACAGGCTCGCCGCGCTGGCCGACGCCTTGCCGGCGATCAGCGCGTCGATGAGCTCGCCGGCGGTCAGCAGGGCCAGGCCCTCGATCTCGCTCAGCGAGGGGGCGTCGTGGCCCTCGCGCAGCAGGTCGCGGCGGACCGCCCAGACGCCGATCGGGGTGAGCCGCACCGAGTCGGCCCCCGCCGGTTCGATCAGCCCGCAGTAGGCCAGCAGCTCCATCGCCGCGGCCAGCTCGGTGGGCAGCGCCAGCCGCAGCCGCCGCAGCTCCTGGAGCCCGGCCTCGCAGCCGACCTCGTGGGCCTGCAGGATGCCGGTCGTCAGCAGCGGCACCGCCATGCCCTCGCGCACCGAGTACATCGTCGCCAGGATCTCGGTCAGGTGCTCGTCGACGACGGCCGAGCCGGTCAAGCCCTGCTCGTCGGTCCGGTCGAGCACGTCCATGACGACGCCGTCCCAGAACTCCATCGTGTCGCGCACCCCCGGGCCCGGCCGGGCGCCCTCAGGGGTGATCTCGATCAGGCGGCCGTTGACCGCCACGATCCACAGCAGCCGCAGCCGGTCGGCCTTCAGGCCGAGGTCGTGGACGACCTGCGCGGCGTCGCCCGGCAGCAGGTTGTGATCGTCGGCGACGGGGCGGGTGCCGGTCCAGGCGGCGAGGCGGGCCGCGTCGCGTACCAGGGAGACCGCCCGCACCTGAGCGGCGAGCTCGTCGTCGAGCGCCAGCTCGACCGGCGGGAAGGTGAGCACGTCGCTGTCGAGGATCGCTGAACCTGGCATTCCTGCAACTTACTCCACACTGGTTACCTGATACCCCGCGAACGAGCCTTGAAGGCGGCCTTCCTGGCGGCCTTGGCGGCGTTGCGGTCAGGCAGGGTGTGCCCGAGCAATTCAAGCACCTGCACGACGTCGGGGTGCTCCACCTTCCACATGTCCTCGATCACCTCGGGCGACGGCCCGGAGGCGGCCATGTTCTCGGCGAACGACTCGGGATCGGCCTCGGCGGCCGGGATCGCCAGGGCGAGCATGTCGACGCTGACCCAGAGCATCTCGTCGTCGGTCATCGGCGGCGCGCCCAGCCGGCGGGCCGACAACCAGTGGATGACGTGGGGCCGAAGCTCCTGGTCGGACAGGTAGCGCCGGACGGCGGGCTCGGCCTCGAACCCCAGCCGGTCGACGATCGTGACGGCCACCCCGCGCACCTCGGCGGGCGCCCCGACGACCGCTTCGAGCAGCTCCCCCGCCGCCTCGGCGGGCGACCGCGCGCCCAGCCAGCGCACGATGTCGGGCTCGGCCGCCTCGGGCGTGATCCCGTCGGACAGCAGCCCCGCGATGAGCCCGCTCGCGTCGCCCTCGGCCAGGTCGGGCGCGATGGGCGCGTCGAGGCCGAGTTCGGCGTACATCTCGCGGATGCCCCACATGCCGTGGGGGGTCAGCATGAGACCTTCGTCGGTGATGGCGACCGTGCCGGCCGCGACGAGCCCTTCGAGGGCCTCGGTCAGGTCGCCCACCGGCCCGTCGTCGGCCACCTCGCTGAGGTAGTCACCCACCGCCTCGACCGGGACGGGCACCTGGAGCCGGTAGAGCAGGTCGTGGATGGCGTAGACCTCCTTGTCGACCACCGCCGACCCGGTGACCTCGCCCCGGTCTTCGCCGAGGAACTCGACCAGCCCGACCCAGAGGTCGAGCACGTCCTCGTCGGCCCGCTCGGCAAGGGCCCGAAAGCCGGCCTCGGCACTGACCTGGACGCCGTCGAGCTCGGCGAGCCCGAGCTCCAGCGCCAGCCCCCAGGCGACGGCGGGCCGCGCCACCCCGCGCCCCGCGAGCTCCTTGGCGTCTTTGACCCGGAGGGCCTTGCGGGTAGTCGCGGTAGCCCCGCTGCCCACCATCCAGGCGACAACGGTGTGGGCGTCGCGCAGCAGCGGCACCCGCCGCACCATCGCGGCGACCTCGCCCGGCGCCGCCAGCCGCACCGGCGGCAGCGGCGCGCAGCCGGGACAGTCGCAGTCTTCGTCGAGGGTGAGGCTGCGCCCCTGCCCGAGCCGCGGCGCGGCGTCGTCGACCCCCGGCTCGATGAGCTCGAAGGTGTCGGCCCCGATGACGCTGAAAATGCTCTTGGCCATGCCGAACTTGGACGAGTCGGCCAGCGCGGCCGGCATCAGCGGCCCCACCCGGTCGAGCGTGCCCCGCATCTCGGCGGCGGTCGTGCCGTCGATCTCCCCGGTCGCCGCCAGGAAGTCGACGAGCGAGCGGGCGGCCAAGACGGTCCCCGGCGCGCTGTCGGGCGGGGTGATCACCTTGCGGGGGTAGATCTCCAGCAGCAGTTCCTCGAAAGTGGCGGGCCGGAAATCCCCCGGCGCCCCGACCTCCAGGTAGTCACTCGCGTAGTCGCAGAGCAGCCTGATCTCATCGACATCGGGCGTGACGCCGTTCTCGTGCCCCCACACGCGCAGGCCATCGATGGCCCGGTTCACCCATTCGATCGACACAGGGAGACGCTAACGGGTTACTGACCGCATCGCGAATTCACGCCGTTGGACGACCCCACGCGAAGGGCCTGCGGGCGCTCGCGATCATGGGGCGGGCCGGCCCGCGAGGGGGTCTCACTCGCATCGCGGCGCTCGGAACCGGAATGGCGTCGCTTGGGCCGGCCGCATATGCGGGCGACCGGCCTTGACGAAATCGCGCGTTTTTCTTCCTGGAGCCTGGCGTGTAGGCGGGAACCGAAGCCAATCACGGCGTCGATTATCGGCACGCCGGAAACACGTCTGCATCACGTGAGATCCATGGGCCGGCGTCTGTGCCGAAGGGCTCGGCATTTGGAACCGGCGACGTTTCCGCGTGGGATTCGGACCGTCCTGCGGCGCGACTTGTGATGCCGAGCATGCGGACCGTGCGGAGGTTTCCGCGGGGTACCTGCGTCAGCGGCGATCGACTCGGCCGACACACTGACAGGCTGGCCTATACAGCCTCAGGCTATGCGGGGTTGGCCTTGGCGACCCCGGCCTCCAGCGCGGCAGCACGTGGCGGCAAGACTCCGCTTGCCCAGGGCGCATACGATGCCCATTTCGACCTCTGTCGTGCTGATGCATTCGAGTTCCGCCAATGCACGCAAGCGGGATCCGCTTCAGGTGGAGTCATCGACGGGCTTCCGGGCGCACAACGACAGAATTGCCGCGACTCGCGATCCTTTTGCCGGATTAGAACCGGAATCCCGACAGAGAGGGAAGCGCTCTTACCCTTGGTCAAGTGACGACACTCTGGTCTTAACAGAACCCGAAGATGCCACCACCGCAGGTAACTCGGCATGGTCCACGACGACCGGCGAGTTCCGGTAGTCAGAGGTGACAGTCGACGGCCTCCAGTAGCCGCAGGCAACGATCGGCGAACGTAGGCCGTCGCAAGCGACGATCGGCGAGCTCGAGTGGTCACAGCCGACGGTTGACGGCCTCCAGTAGTCGCAGGCGCCGATCAGCGAACTTGGGTGGTCGCAGGCGACGATCGGCGAGCTCCGGTAGCCACACGTGACGGTCGACGGCCTCCGCTAGTCGCAAGAGACGATCAGCGAGCTCGGGTGGTCGCAGGCGACGATCGGCGACCTCGGGTAGCCACACGTGACGGTCGACGGCCTCCAATAGTCGCAATCGACGATCGGCGAACGTGGGTCGTCGTAAGCAAAGATCGGCAAGCTGGGGCCGCCCTAGGCGACGATCGGTGAACTCGGGTGCGCCCCGGTAGGCACTCCGGTAATCACTCCGGTAGTGACAGTCGGCGAACTCGGGGCGTCGTGGCCGACGATCGGCGACCTCGGGTCGTCGTAGGAGACGATCGGCGAGCTCGGGTGGTCGCAGGCGATGATCGGTGAACTCGGGGCGTCGTAGGCGACGCGGGCCGACGAACACCGTGAGGTCTTCGCCCTTGAGATCACGCGTGATCACAGGAGATCGAGCGGATCGATGTCGATCTTCACGACCTCGGCGGCCTTGCGTGCCGACCTGACCCCGGCCGCGCCCTTGAGGACCCTGACCAGTTCGGCCCCCCGCGACCGCGCCGCCCTGAGCACCGCCCGTTCCTCGCCGGTACGCCCCACTGGAACCGGCCCCAGCACCTCGACCCCCTCCGGAAGGGTCATCAGCCCGAGCATCTCGCGGATCGCCGCAGGGGACCCGGTGAGCGTACCGACCTGAGTGACGGGCGGGAACCCGAGCTCGGCCCGGTCGCGGAGCTCACGCTCGGCGTGCGTGACGGGATCCCACCGCACCAGCGCCTGGGTGACCGGCGCCTGCGCGTCGGCGAGCACAACCACCTCTCCGCCGGCCCGCACGAGCGCTGCGGCGTTCAGCCACCGACGGAGCGCCTCCTCACCGGCCCGCAGATCGGGCCTGCTGAGCATCGCCCACCCGTCGAGCAGCGCGGCGGCGGCATATCCCCCTTCGGCGACGGGCTCCGCGCCGGGAGTCGCGACCACGAGCGCCGGCGCGTCGGGCACCGAAGCGAGCACCCCGTCACGCCCCGACGTGGTGACCCGAGTCGACGGGAACGCCCGCCCCAGTTCCTCGGCCGTCCTGCGCGCTCCCACGACGGCCGCTCGCAGCCGGGGAGACCCGCAGTTGGAGCACCGCCAGTCTCCGGCGATCCGGCCGCACCAGCGGCAGTAGGGCGCCGCGTGCCCGTTGGTCAGCGCCAGCGGCCCGGAACAGGCCGAACACTGCGCCCGGCTGCGGCATCCCAAACAATTCAACGCAGGGAGATATCCCCGCCTCGGCACCTGCACGAGCACCGGCCCGCTCTCCAGCCCCGCCTTGAGCGCCCGCCAGGCGATGCTCGGCAACCGCGCCGCCCGGGCCGCCTCGTCACGGTGGAGCTCGGCGTCGTCCCCGGCCGCCCGCACGCGGGGTGCCCGCCGCCGGACGTCCTCCCGGGCGGCGGTCAGCGGCTTCGCCCACCCGGTGGCGATCAGCCGCGTCCCTTCGGCGGTCCGCGCATACCCTCCGATGAGCATCGCCGCACCGGCCGCGTGGACCCGCGTCGCCAGGACCTCCCGGGCGTGCGGATAGGGCGCGAGGCGCTCGGAGTGCAGGTCGTCCCCGTCGTCCCAGAGAACCGCGAGCCCGAGATCCCGCACCGGCGCGAACGCCACGGCCCGGTTCCCCACCGCGACCCCTACCTCGCCGCGCAGCACCTTGAGCCATCGCCGATAACGTTCGGCGGGCCCGAGGTCGGCGGTGATGGCGACGTGGGGGATGTCGGCGAGAGCGGCGTCGACCATGGCGACGTCCTTACCGTCGGGAACCACGACCACGGCTCCTTGCCCGGCGGCCACGGTAGCCCCGACGGCTTCTGCCACGGCCTGCGGCCAAGTGGGCGGCCCACCAGGTAGGGCCGTCCAAACGGCCCGCACCGGCCGCCCTTCATACAGCGCGGCGCAGAACGCGGGCCCAGCGGGATAGGCGCCCCAGTAGCCACTACTCCAGTCGGGACGCACGCCATCCTGTTGCGAGGGGACCACATCCGCAGAATCACCGGAAATTTCGGGATACGCCCCGCCCGACGACCACCCCTCGACCCCCCGCGACGAAGACCCCGAACCACCGGACATCTCAGGATGAGCACCGCCCAACGACGGCTCCTGACCTGAGCCCTCTTGCCGCGAGGACGCCACATCCGCCGAACTACCAGATATTTCCTGACTCACCCCGACGGACTCAGTCGACGACTCGGGACCCACCTCCCCTAGCGGCGAAGACAAACCATCCGCAGGGCGGCCAGAAGTCGCCAGACTCGCCGGACTCGCCAGACTCGCCGGAACCGATCCAACCGACGGCCGCTCGCGACCGATGTCACCCTGAGACGAAGACGCCGCAACCGCCCGAACGCCGAAAATTTCGCGACTCGCACCAAGCGACCCAGCCGACGTCCGCTCGCCATCCGCATCCTCCGGTGGCGAGAACTCCTCCGCAGATCCGCCGGGAATTTCCGGATTCAACCCACCCGACGACCGCTCGTGACCCGCTTCCCCACGAGGCGAAGACACCGGTTGAGGCGAAGACGCCAAAACTGCACCGACGCCGGAAGCCCCAGGATTCGCCCCGAGCATCCCGGCTGACGTCTGCTCGCCACCCACATCCCCCTGCGGAGAAGACGCCGCAATCGCAGGATCGCTGGAGAACACCGGATTCGCCCCGGCCGACCCGACCGACCCGTTCAACGTCCGATCGTGACCCTCCTCCCCTTGAGGTGAAGACGCCACATCCACAGAGCCACCCGAAACCCCAAGGTGCACCCCACCCATCGGCCGTCCCAAAACCGGCGAAGACGCCACACCCACGGGACCGCTGGAAGGTTCGTGACTCGCACCAAGCGACCCAGCCGATGTCCGCTCGTGACCCGCATCCCCCTGGGACGAAGACGTCACATCCACCGCATCGGAAGAAACACCAAGCGGCCTCCCACCCGACGGCAACTCCCGACCCGACGAAGACGGCATACCCGCAGAACCACCGGAAATTTCGGCGCCCGACGACCGCTCCTGCCCAGCCCCCCGTTCCACCGGCAAGCCCACGCCCGCAGAACCGGAAATATCGGCATTCGTCCCATCGGCCCCCGACGCCCCCGCGCCGCCGACCGCCCCGATCGCCGCCGTAACCCCCCGCCGCGAAGGAGACACCGCCGCCGCCTCAGCCCGCGCGTGTCTCGGCGGAATCGCCAGCCGCAGCACGTCGGACAACGTCCCCGCATACCGGTCGGCCACCGCCCGCGCCAGCGCGGCGATCTCCGCGGTCAGCACCCGCTCAGGCGAGATCACCCGCTCAAGAAAGAGCAACGCCCCCTGATGCGAACTGGACTCCACCCGCTCCAGCAAAAAGGCATCGGTCAGCTTCCCGGCAAAGCGCACCCGAACCCGAACTCCAGGCAGCGCGACCTCGTCCAGGGAAAGAGGCACCAGGTAGTCGAAGGGCCGATCGAGATGAGGCAGCGGATTGTCGACCACGACCCGCGCCACCGGCAGCGAAGCGGCAGGTTCGGGCGCGCCTGCGGCCCTCCCTCGGGCTGCCGGGGAGGTCGCGTCGGAGGGAAGCGCGATCAGCGCCTCCTGCGAACCCTCGCTCACAAGGCCCAAGTCCTAGCAGCAACCAAAAGATCCCCGGGCCGGAGCCCGGGGATCTGGGGAAAACTACAGACCGGCGGCGGCGCGGAGCGCACCGGCGCGGTCGGTCGACTCCCAGGAGAAGCCGTCGCGGCCGAAGTGGCCGTAGGCGGCGGTCTCGGAGTAGATCGGGCGGAGCAGGTCGAGGTCGCGGATGATCGCGGCCGGGCGCAGGTCGAAGACCTGGAGCACGGCGGCCTGGATGGCGGCGATCTCGACGGTCTCGGTGCCGAAGGTCTCGACGAAGACACCGACGGGCTGGGCCTTGCCGATGGCGTAGGCGACCTGGACCTCGGCGCGGTCGGCGAGGCCGGCGGCGACGATGTTCTTGGCGACCCAGCGCATGGCGTAGGCGGCGGAGCGGTCGACCTTCGACGGGTCCTTGCCCGAGAAGGCGCCGCCGCCGTGGCGGGCCATGCCGCCGTAGGTGTCGACGATGATCTTGCGGCCGGTGAGGCCGGCGTCGCCCATGGGGCCGCCGATCTCGAAGCGGCCGGTCGGGTTGACCAGCAGGCGGTAGCCCTCGACCACGATGTCGAGGTCGGCCAGGACCGGCTCGACGACGTGCTCGCGGATGTCGGGGGTCAGCATCTCCTTGAGGTCGATCTCGGGAGCGTGCTGGGTCGACACGACGACGGTGTCGAGGCGGACGGGCTTGTCGCCGTCGTACTCGATGGTGACCTGGGTCTTGCCGTCGGGGCGCAGGTAGGGCACGGTGCCGTTCTTGCGGACCTCCGACAGGCGGCGGGCCATGCGGTGGGCGAGCGTGATCGGCAGCGGCATCAGCTCGGGGGTCTCACGGCAGGCGTACCCGAACATGAGGCCCTGGTCGCCGGCGCCCTGGCGGTCGAGGTCGTCGCCCTGCTGCTCCTCGCGGTGCTCGATGGCGTCGTCGACGCCCTGCGCGATGTCGGGCGACTGGGCGCCGATGGAGACCGAGACGCCGCAGGAGGCGCCGTCGAATCCCTTGTGGGAGGCGTCGTAGCCGATCTCGAGGATCTTCTCGCGGATGACGCCGGGAATGTCGACGTAGGTCTCCGTCGTCACCTCACCGGCGACGTGGACCTGGCCGGTGGTGATCATCGTCTCGACGGCGACACGGCTCTTGGGGTCGTCCTTGAGCATGGCGTCGAGGATCGCGTCACTGATCTGGTCGGCGATCTTGTCGGGGTGGCCCTCGGTGACCGACTCGGAGGTGAACAGGCGACGGGACAACTCGTGGCTCCTCATGCAGCGGCTGCTGACGGCTAAATGGCTTCGCTGAGTGTAGCCGGACGACCGTCACCCCCGCGAAACCGTCTCACGTTACAAGTCGGGTAGCGGATCCCTCGGCAGGTCGCCCGGGGCGAACGCCTCGGCGTCGGCCGCCCCGACGACGGCGACGTACTCGTCGGCGACCTCGAACGACACGCCGCCGAGCTCGATGACGGGCCCCGGCGAGAAGTCGACCGGCCCGAGCCGGGTGCGCCGGGGGTGGCGGGCCCACACCGACGCGGGTTCGTGCCGCCCGAACACCTTCGTGGCCAGGACGGTGATCGACCGGTCGGTCACCACGACGAGATAGCCGCCGCCGTCGGCGTAGGCCGGGAAGACATAGCGCAGGTCCTCGCCCGGCGGAAGCAGGGCGCGGCAGCGTTCCCGGATCGCGGCGGACACGGGCATGGCCATCTCCTTCATGTGCCCGGAGAGCCAAACGAGCCTTTTATGGGCCCCATTCCCTCTTTGTCCCGCGAACCGGCGCGTTACACCAGCCGCGCCGCGATCAGATCCCAGACGACCCCTGCGAGATCGTCCTTGGGCCCGCGAGGGATCTCCACCGGCTCACCGTCGGCCACCAGAACGGTCGCCGCGTTGTCGGGCGTCCCGAAGGCGAGGTTCTCCCCCACTTGATTGACGACGAGCAGGTCACACCCCTTCCGGGCCAGCTTGGCCTGCCCGTTGGCCAGCACGTCGTCGGTCTCGGCCGCAAACCCGACGATCACTCGCGGCGACTTCTCCCCCGCCCGCCGCCGCTCCCCCAGCTCCGCCAGGATGTCCGGATTCTTGGTCAGCCGGATGGCCTCGGGCTCGTCCCCAGTCTTCTTGATCTTGCTGAGCCGGGGCGCCACCGGCCGGAAGTCCGCCACCGCCGCCGCCATGACCACCGCGTCGGCCTCGGCCACGGCGTCGATCACCGCATCCCTGAGCTGCAACGCCGACTCGACCCGCACGACGTCCACCCCCGCGGGGTCGGGCAGCGCGACATTGGCCGCCACGAGCGTGACCGCAGCCCCCCGCGCCGCCGCGACCCGAGCCAGCGCATACCCCTGCAATCCCGACGAGCGGTTCCCGATGAACCGCACCGGATCGATGGCCTCCCGAGTCCCCCCGGCGGACACCACGACCCGCCGCCCCGCGAGATCGGCCCCCGCCCCCGCGAGCACCGCCCGGCAGACCTGGAAGATCGCCGAAGGATCAGGCAACCGCCCCTTGCCGGTGTCGGCCCCGGTCAGCCGCCCGACGGCGGGCTCGATCACGACGGCCCCCCGCGCGCGCAGAGTCGCGACGTTGGCCTGAGTCGCCGGATGTTCCCACATCTCGGTGTGCATCGCCGGCGCGAACACGACCGGACACCGGGCCGTGAGCAACGTGTTGGTCAGCAGATCGGAGGCCAGCCCATGCGCGGCCTTCGCGAGGATGTCGGCGGTGGCCGGCGCCACCACGAGAAGATCGGCGTCCTGCCCGATCCGGACATGCGGCACCTCCTCCACCGAATCCCACACCTCAGCGGAAACGGGATTCCCGGAAAGCGCCGCCCACGTCGGTTCCCCCACAAACCGCAAAGCATCCCGTGTAGGCACAACACGGACAGAATGCCCCGATTCGGTAAACAACCGAAGAAGTTCACATGCCTTATAGACCGCGATCCCCGCGGAAACCCCCAACACCACCCGATTCGCCACAGAGAAACCCTACCGACCCGCCCTCAAACCATTCCTCCCACCCCACCCAAGAACAAGAACCTTCTTCTATTCAGTTACGGCTCCGCCCACCCC
>NZ_BBXF01000016.1 GCF_001570585.1 Herbidospora daliensis
GGTCCCAAGGGTTGGGCTGTTCGCCCATTAAAGCGGTACGCGAGCTGGGTTTAGAACGTCGCGAGACAGTTCGGTCCCTATCCGCTGCGCGCGCAGGAGACTTGAGAGAGGCTGTCCCTAGTACGAGAGGACCGGGACGGACGAACCTCTGGTGTGCCAGTTGTTCTGCCAAGGGCACGGCTGGTTGGCTACGTTCGGAAGGGATAACCGCTGAAAGCATCTAAGCGGGAAGCTCGTCTTGAGATGAGGTCTCCCACCCTTTGTTGGGGTAAGGCCCCCGGTAGACGACCGGGTTGATAGGCCGGGAGTGGAAGCACAGTAATGTGTGGAGCTGACCGGTACTAATAGGCCGAGGACTTGACCATAAATGTTCGCGTCGACTATGCAACTCTCAGGCTGCAAACAGCCTAGTAGAGTTACGGCGGTTATGGCGGAGGGGAAACACCCGGTTACATTCCGAACCCGGAAGTTAAGCCCTCCAGCGCCGATGGTACTGCACCGGGGACGGTGTGGGAGAGTAGGACACCGCCGGACAATTTTCAACGGAAGCCCGACCAGTTTTGGTCGGGCTTTCGTCGTTTCCGGGCAGGTCCGCATCACCTGCGAAGACTTGCTAGTCTGGTGAAGCCGGGCCACCCTGACGAACGGGTGGCCTTCGTCGCGTCAGAGGAATACGCGACCCCTAACAGTGCCCATACCGCGCACCCGCCTCGAAGCCAGAGACGAAGATCCGTACGCGGTGGAGCAACAGAGGATCAAAGTGAACAGAGAAGACGGGCGTGACGGCGCGGGCCGTGGCGAAGAGCGAAACGACCGACCGGCCGGCGGCCGTGACGGCGACAGGTATGGCCGCGGCGGTGCCGGCGGCAGAGACGGTCAGGCAGACGGCCAGAACGACAGGGGCGCCCGCCCCTTCCGCGCGAACAGCCGCGGCGGCTACCGCGACCGCGACGAGGCCCGTGGTGGCGGCGGCTTCGGCGGTCGCTTCGGTGTGCGCGACTCCCGCCCCCAGCGGTCGTACGGCGACCGCGACGACCGCCCCCAGCGTTCCTACGGCGACCGTGACGACCGACGTGGCTTCCAGAACCGCGACGACCGCCCCCAGCGCCCCTTCAACGACCGCGGCGACCGGGGCGACCGCCCGCAGCGGTCCTTCGGCGACCGTGGTGACCGTCCCCAGCGTCCGTTCCAGGATCGCGGTGACCGGCCGCAGCGGTCCTACGGTGACCGTGGTGACCGTTCCCAGCGGCCTTTCAACGACCGTGGCGACCGTCCCCAGAGGCCCTTCAACGACAGAGGCGACCGGCCGCAGCGGCCCTTCCAGGACCGTGGCGACCGCCCCCAAAGGTCTTACGGCGACCGGGGCGACCGTCCCCAGCGCTCGTTCGGCGACCGTGGTGACCGCCCTCAGCGGCCCTTCAACGACCGTGGCGGCGACCGGCCGCAGCGCTCGTATGGCGACCGTCCTCAGCGTCCGTTCCAGGATCGAGGCGACCGGCCCCAGAGGTCCTTCCAGGACCGGGGCGACCGGCCCCAGCGTCCCTTCCAGGACAGAGGTGACCGTCCCCAGCGTCCGTTCCAGGACCGGGGCGACCGCCCGCAGCGTTCTTATGGCGACCGGGATGACCGGCCGCAGCGCTCATATGGTGACCGTCCACAGCGGCCGTTCCAGGATCGCGGCGACCGTCCCCAGAAGTCCTTCAACGACCGTGGCGACCGGCCCCAGCGTTCCTATGGCGACCGCGATGACCGGCGTGGTTTCCAGGACCGGGGCGACCGCCCCCAGCGGCCCTTCCAGGATCGCGGTGACCGGCCCCAGCGCTCCTATGGCGACCGTGACGACCGGCAGTCCCGTCCGTTCCAGGACCGGGGCGACCGCCCGCAGCGTTCCTACGGCGACCGGGACGACCGCCCGCAGCGGTCGTTCCAGGACCGTGGTGACCGGCCCCAGCGTTCCTACGGAGACCGTGACGATCGCCGGGGCTCGCAGGACCGGGGTGACCGGCCCGTCTACGGTGACCGGGATCGTTTCAAGGGCGGGGACCGTCCGCAGCGGTCGTACCAGAACCGGGACGACCGGCCCCAGCGGTCCTTCCAGGACCGCGGCGACCGGCCGCAGCGGCCCTTCCAGGATCGCGACCGCCGGCCTTCCGGCGACCGGGACGACCGGCCGCGCCGCAGTTTCCAGGACCGGGGCGACCGCCCGCAGCGGTCGTTCGACGACGACCGGGGCGGCAGCCGCACCCGCTACGGGCGTGAGGACGAGCCGCAGCGCGAGCGCGAGGTGCTGCCCGAGCTCGAGGCCGACATCACGGCGGAGGAACTCGACAAGGAGGCGCGCGGCGAACTGAAGTCGCTGCCGGGCGACCTGGCCGAGCTGGTGGCCAAGCACCTGGTCGCGGCAACGCGCGCCCTGGCGGCCGAGGACGCCGAGAAGGCCTACGAGCACGCCAAGGTCGCGCGCCGGTTCGCCGGCCGCATCGGCGTGGTCCGGGAGGCGGTGGGCATCGCGGCCTACCACGCCGGACAGTACGCCGAGGCGCTCAGCGACCTGCGGGCCGCCCGCCGGATGACCGGTTCCGAGGCGTTCCTGCCGATCATGGCCGACTGCGAGCGCGGCATGGGCCGGCCTGAGCGCGCGCTCGACCTGGTCAAGTCCAAGGAGGCCGAGAAGCTCGACCGGTCCGGCAAGATCGAACTGGCCATCGTCGAGTCGGGCGCCCGGCGCGACCTGGGTCAGCTCGACGCGGCCGTCGTGACCCTCCAGCGCCTGCCCGAGCTGCGTGACCCGCAGCCGCGCGACTGGTCGGCCCGCCTGGCCTTCGCCTACGCCGACGCCCTCGCGGCGGCCGGCCACGCGAGCGCCGCCGCCGACTGGTTCGGCCGCGCCGCCTCCTTCGACGAGGACGGCGAGACCGACGCCGCCGAGCGCTACGCCGAACTGACCGGCGCGGTGATCGAGGACCTCGAAGACGACGACGACTTCGAGGACGACTTCGCCGACGAGGACTCCGAGGTCGTCACGGTGGAGAGCCCCGCCACCGAGGCCGCCGAGGCGGAGGACGACACGGACGACGACGCGGACGACCTGGAGGATGACCTCGACGGCGACCTCGACGACGAGGACTTCGACGACGACGTGGACGAGGAGGAGCCGGCCGCGGCTCCGGCGAAGGCTGCCGCCCCGGCGAAGGCCGAGGCGGACAAGCCCGCCGACAAGCCCGCCGAGGAGGCCGGGTTCGGTCCGGCGTTCATCGAGCCCGACTACGGCGACGTCCTCGACGAGCCGGCGGACAAGCCGGAGGCCTGATCAGCTCTCCGGGCGGTCGAGCCAGTGCATGATCCCCGCCAGATTCGGCTCGGTGCCGCTGAGCATCTCGATGTGCTCAGCGGCCTTGTCGCCGGGCGCGGGCCGGGCGTAACGGTCCCGGGTGCGCTGGTCGACCATGGCCACGGCGTGGTCGAGGTCGAGCTGCTCGCCCTTGGCCTGCTTGGCCAGATCGACCCAGATCAGTAGTTCCTCGGCGGATCGCTCCAGGATCGATCCGACCTCGTCGACCGGGCCGTAGTGGCTGAAAAGCAGCCGCTGCGGCCCGAGCGCTTCGAAGAGGGCGATCGACGCCAAAGCCGTCTCGAGATCGAAATCCGGCGGCGGCGTGGACGGCCGCACGTCCCCGGTGTCCGGGATGTAGACCCCGGCGGCGTCGCCGACGTACAGATCACCCGTCAGCGAGTCGACCAGCCCGACGTGATGCTTGGCGTGCCCCGGCGAGTAGTGGCTGGTCAGCCGCCTCCCGTTGCCCAGATCGATGGCCCCGGTGTCGCCGAGCGCCCGGATCCGGGCCGCGTCGGTCGGCTTCAGCATGCCGAAGAGAGTGTCGAGCCGGTCACCCCAGACCATCCGGGCACTGGACATGAGCCGGGACGGATCGGCCAGATGCCGGGCCCCTTTCTCGTGTACGACAATCTCTGCCGCCGGGAACATGGCGGATATGTCGCCCACTCCACCCGCATGGTCGAGATGAATGTGCGTCACGACGACCGTCGCGAGATCATCGGCCCCGACCCCGAGTGACGCCAGCGCGTCGCGGACGACCGGCGCCGAGGTCGACGTCCCCGTCTCCACCAGGCATGGTCGATCACCGAGAATCAGATATCCGGCGGTGATTCCGGCATATCCGGCCAGCCTCGTGTCGATTTCGTGCACGTCTCCGCCGAGCGGGGTCACGTTTTCCACAGCTCACCTCAGAGCGAGAACGGGTTCTCACAGAATGGGACTCGAATAGCCGGTGCAGCAGCATAGTCACCGACAGTGGTGCCCGAGAGAAGGGGATCACATGTCAGTTGATCAAATGGTGAGCACTCCTGCCCACCACAACGAGGTCATTCTCGTGGGACGCCTGTCCAAGGCCCCGGAAGCCCGCCTCCTGCCCAGCGGCACCGAGCTGACCCAGTGGCGCCTCGCCGTCCGCCGCCCGACCCCCGACAACGAGAAGGGCCGCGCTGACGCCATCGAATGCGTGACCTTCGACCCGCTCGTCCGCGACTCCGTGACGGGGCTGACCGTCGACGACGTGGTCGAAGTGCAGGGAGCGTTGCGCCGGCGCTGGTGGCGAGGGGGCAGCGCGTTCGAGGTCGAGGCTCGCTCGGTACGCCTGGCTCACCGGGCAGGTGCGGGGGATACGGAGGCTCGGGCGGAGGAGCCAATGGAGTTCGGGGCGAGGGATACCGAGGTCCGGCGGGAGGAGCCGTCGGGGTTCGGGACGGGGGATGCCGAGGTTCGGCCGGAGGAGCCGTCGGGGTTCGGGGCGGGGGACATCGAGGTCCGGCCGGAAGAACCATCGGAGTTTGAGGCCGGGGATACCCAGGTCCGGCCAGAAGAACCTTCGGGGTGATGCCTTGGCGTCACGGCGGAGCGCCCCTGCGAGCGACAGCGCGGATGGAAACTACTGCCGTTCCACACCGCCTTACTGATGCGGAGCGTTGCCGCTATTGGCGTTGTGGCAGGGGCCGGGTCTAGGGGATTTGCGACCGGGACCGGAATGGGCCCGGAGTGACAGCCGTCGCCCGTCTATGGAGTTGGTCGGCAGCCGCCCTGATATCGGGCGCGCTTAGCAAGGGCGCGGCTTCACCGCTATGCCTAGCCGGCAGATGGCGTGGGGTTGGTGAGCATCGGTCACCCTGACGTGTCCTCATTCGGGAGCCTGCCGATCCGGTGTTTGGCGGGTGGCCAGTGACGAGCAGCTCAGATGACGGGCCGACTCTGTGGTCTGCCCTGTCGCCCGCCGGTTTGCTGTCGAGCGCGCAGTGGTTGCCGTGACCGGCGCATCGGTTCTCCAGAGCGGGTGGTCAGCCGGTGGCGAAGGTTCGCAGGACCAGGCCGGTGGCGGGTTTCGGGCTGAAGGAGGTCGACTTCCTGGGGACTCGTTCGCCCTCCTCCGCCACGGCGAAGACGTCGGCCGCGTCCAGGGGGCGCATCAGGACCGCCGTGCCGTTGGTCTGCGCGGCCTGGCGGGCGGCGGCGGTGTGGTCGTGGTGGACGATCTGGACGTGGTCCTCGTCGTCCTCGATGCCCCAGACCTTGGGGAGGAGGAACTCGTTCAGGATGGCGGTGTCCAGGGAGCGCCAGCGCTCCGAGCGGTCCTTCGGCATGGCCAGGTTGAGCTGGAGAGGATCGGGGTGGGTCAGGAGGTGGGCCGTCTGGCCTGCGGTGATGACGTAGGCGGGGGCGTCGGCGGTGGACAGGGCCGTGAGGGCGTCGTCCAGGTTGGGGTGGTCGTGGACCTGCCAGGCGCCCTTGGCGCGGGCGGTCGCCTCGCTGAGGGGGAGGCCGGGGATCACGCGGTGGATCGCCTTCAGATCGGGCGGGTAGGCCGTGGAGTCGACCAGGTAGGCGAGGCCGCCGTCCCAGGGGCCGGGTTCGTCGTGTTCGGCCTGGAGTTCGCGGTAGGTGGCGTAGCGGTGGTGGCCGTCGGCGATCAGGGCGCGGTGGTCGGCCAGGTCGGTGGCGATCTTGTCCAGGGCGGCGGGGTCGGTGATCGCCCAGAGGCGGTGCCGGGTGTGCTCGCTCAGGTGGACGTCCACCAGCGGGGGTTTCGTCGCGGCGGTCTCCTCGACCAGGGCCGTCGCGGGGCCGTCGCCGGCGTACAGGAGGAAGATGGGCTCCAGGTTGGCCTCGGTGGTGCGCATGAGGGCCAGGCGGTCGGCCACGGGGCCGGGCATGACGTTCTCGTGGGGGAGCACGGCGTTGGAGCCGACCCCGACGGCGCCGATCAGGCCGCGCTGGACGAAGGTCGGGCCGCTCTGTTCGTACACATAAAGAGCCGGTTGGTCGTCGGCGGCCAGGATGCCCTCGTCGAGCCACGCGGCCAGGGTGTCGCGGGCCTCGGTGTAGTGGCCGGCGCCGGGAAGGATCAGGCGGACCACGTTGTTCGGATGGGCGTCAGCGAGCCGCCGGGCTTCGGCGGGGGAGATGAGGTCGTAGGGCGGCGAGGTCAGGGCGCTCAGATCGTCGGCCGTGTAGCGCACGCCGCGGAACGGGCGCAGCACCAGTCCCGCCCGTTCAGATCTCTCCATATCGGGCATGCTGCCATAAAGGCCCGGACTCCCCACTGCCGCGGTGCCCGGTTGGAACCGAAATCGGAAGCAGGAGGCCATTGCGTGACACGGCATGATCAGAATGGAGTGGGAGATACGTCCGGCAGCCCGTCGGGCGACGTATACGAGTGGTACCAGCGTGGCATGAAGCTTCTCCAGGAAGGCAGTCCGGCCGCCGCCGCGGCGCTTCTCGAGCGCGCGGCCGACGCCGAGCCCGATTCCCGGAGCATCCGCGAGGGCCTGGCTCGGGCCCAGTTCAACTCGCGCCGGTACGAGGATGCGGCCACCAGCTTCCGCTGGATCGTGGACGCGAACCCGGCCGAAGACTATGCCTACTACGGTCTCGGTATGGCACTTTGGCGAACCGGTGACATCGAAGGCGCCCAGGAACCCCTGGCCGTCGCCGTTGCGATGCGTCCCGACGAACGAAACTACGTCTCCGCCCTCACCCAGATCCGGGCGACCCTGCGCGCGAGGCGCGCGTGAACCACCTGCTCGACGCGTACGACACCCTGCTCCTCGACCTCGACGGTGTGGTCTACCTGGGACGGCATGCCGTCCCGGGCGCACCCGAGGCGCTGGCCCTGGCCCGGGAGCGGGGCGTACGCCTGGCCTACGTGACCAACAACGCCAGCCGCACCCCCGCGGCCATCGCCGAACACCTGACCCACCTGGGGGTGTCCGCGTCGCCCGACGACGTGGTGACCTCCGCGCAGGCCGCCGCCCGGCTCGTGGCCGAACACGTGCCCGCCGGGTCTCCCGTGCTCGTCGTCGGCGGCATGGGACTGCGGTCGGCGCTGCGCGCCCACGGGCTGCGGCCGGTGACGACCGCGCTGGAGGGGCCGGCGGCGGTCGTCCAGGGAATTTGGGACGGTCTGTCCTATGGGCTGCTGGCCGAGGGGACGCTGGCGGTGCGGGGCGGGGCCTGGTTCGTGGGGGCCAACCACGACAGCACGATGCCGACCGATCGGGGCGAGATGCCCGGGAACGGGTCGATGCTGCAGGTGATCACGGCGGCGACCGGGGTGAACCCGGTGGTGGCCGGGAAGCCGGAGCCGCCGCTGCATCGGGAGTCGATGATCCGTACCGAGGCGCAGCGGCCGTTGATCGTGGGGGATCGGCTCGACACCGACATCGAGGGGGCCAACCGGGCCGGGGTCGACAGTCTGCTGGTGCTGACCGGGGTGGCGACGCCGCTCGACCTGCTGACCGCTCCGCCGGTTCATCGGCCGACGCACGTGTCTGACGATCTTTCCGGGCTGCATCTGCCTGCGGCTTCGGTGCGTTCCTCCGCTGATGGGTGGGAGTGCGGCGGGTGGGTGGCTTCCTGGGACGGTGGGCGGTTGCGGCTGACCGGGGGCGGGGAGTCGATCGACGCGTTGCGGGCCGCTTGTGCTGCTACGTGGGCCGGCGTGGGGGATGGGCGTGCGGAGGAGGATGCCGTCAAGCCGGCGCTTCGGGCATTTGGCTAGGGCTTCCCCGGACAGCCTGTGAAGGTGGACGACTACTTTCGGTGAGTCATCGATGGGGTGCGGCGTTCTCGGTTTGATTTTCCGCGGTGCCATTGGATTCACCGATTCGCGGCTGTGATTCAGTAGGTGCGGGCTGTCGGTTACGTTATATGGAGCTACTCGGGTTCCGGATTTGTTCGTGACGTATCCGGTCGGCTCGCTAATGGATGTGGTTAGGTGCGGTCGCCTTTCTTGCGAGCTGGATTGGTCCGTTTCGATGGGGCTTTGGGATTTAAACCTCTCGGAACGGACCTGTCGCGGCGCGGTGGCTCACGATGGGTTCGGTGCGTTCAAAGGTGAATTGGGCGCGACCTTCGCCCGTGTCGGGCGCGGATTGAGATTCCCTGGTTTAGGCGGTTAGCGAATGCGGTGGTCGGCCCCCACGGCCTCGTGCATTCACCTGAGGGGCGTGAGGGCCGCTGGGCGTTGTGATTTCCGGCTAAGAGGCCCTAACAGAATGACTTCCGCTGTGCTTTGATCTCTCGCTGTAGCCCAGCGGAAGGCGTTGCAGGTGGCCAAGTCCAAGCCGTGGGAAGTCGACGACGAGCTGTGGGCGGTGATCGAGCCGTTGCTGCCCCGTCGTCAACGCCGGGTCCGGCATCCGGGACGTAAGCGGCTGGATGACCGGCTGGCCTTGCAGGGCATCTTGTTCGTGCTGCATACCGGGATCGCCTGGGAGCACCTGCCGCAAGAGCTGGGCTATGGGTCGGGCATGACGTGCTGGCGGCGCCTGGACGAATGGAACCGGGCCGGGATATGGCAGCGGCTGCATGAAGTTCTGCTCGATCGGCTCCGGAGTGTCGATGCCCTGGACCTGTCCCGCGCTGCGGTGGACTCCTCCCAAATCAGAGCGTTAAAAGGGGGCCGCAGACCGGACCGTCCCCGGTCGATCGAGGAC
>NZ_BBXF01000017.1 GCF_001570585.1 Herbidospora daliensis
CCCCTCCGACCAGCCCAAGACCCCCGAAGCCCCCGAGCCGCCGACCCGCCCGCTCCGCCGCCCGGAACCCCCGGCCCACGGCGAGAACGAGACACGCCCACTCCGGCGCCCCGAAACGCGGCCGGCAGGCCCCACCGTGCCCATGCGCCTGGTCCCCGGCGGCCCGACCCGCCCAGGAGACGCCGGCGTGCCCACACCCGCCGACCCCGGGCGCCAGGATTCCGACGCGACCGCCCGAATGGCAGCCGAAGCCCCGACGGCAGAGAGCGGTTCGCGGCCGCCTGCCGCGCCCGCCCGGCACGCGGCCGATGCGCAGACACGGTCGGCGGACGGCGGTTCCAAGCCGCAGAAGCCTGACGTGCCCGGTCGCCACGCGGCCGCAGCCCCGGCGGAAAACGGCACGCAGCCGCAGACACCCGACGTCCCGGCCCGGCACGCGGCCGCAGCCCGGGCGGAAAGCGGCTCCCAGCCGCAGACCTCCGACATCTCCGCCCGGCACGCAGCCGAGGCCCCGGCTCGGCTGGAGAAAGGCGGCTCCAGGCCGCAGACTCCCGAGGTGCCCACCCGGCATGCGGCCGAGGAATCCGCCCGCGCACCGCAGGCTTCCGACGTGCCCGTGTGGCCGGTTCCCGACCACGAGGCACCTGGTGAGTCCCCCAGCGAACCGCAAGCCGCCGATGCGGCTGCGGACGTGCCCGCCGGTCCGGTGCCCGTGAGTCGGCCGCACGCTCATGACGTGTCCGCCTCCAAGGCGGAGGGTGTGCCGACGGCGGCTGCCGAGGTCCCCGCGCTGTCGCCTGCTGAGGCGGGGGCGGCGCAGTTCTCGTGGTCGCCGGTGGCCGAGTCGGCCAAGGGTGAGCCTGTCGCAGCCGCCACGTCTGACTCCGGCGAAGAGGGTGCCGCTCAGTCCGTACAGGAAGAGCGGGCGCGGCGTTCCGCCGGTGAAGAGGCCGCTTCGGGGCAGGTGGGCAGGCATGCCTCCGCTGTTCCTCCCGCTCGGGTGGAGCCCGAGAGTGGGGCGTCTGTCGCTGAGGAGATCTCGTCGCCGCCGATTCGGCCCGATGCGTTGCGACGGTTGCGGAGGCTGGCGGCTTCGGCCGACTCCGCCGTCGAGCCGGAGGCGCCCGCGCCCTCTGCCGACTGGCAGAAGGAGCGGCTTCGCAAGGGGCAGCCGCCGGCGCCGTTCATCCCGGCCGAGCGGGGGTCGGAGGCCACGTGGCGGCGGGTGTCGCAGGTCGTCGCCGGGTCTGACGGGGACAACGACGAAGACCGCGCCCGGACGACCATCAACGGCAGCCGCCGCATCGTCGTGCTGGGATGCACCGGCGGGGCGGGGCAGACGACGACCACGCTGCTGCTGGGGCACTCCCTGGCCCGCCTGCGGGAAGACGGGGTCGTCGCGGTCGACGCGAACTCCGGGGGCGACGGGCTCACCGGGCGCATCAGCCCCGAGACGCCCGAGACGCTCAGTTCGTTCCTGACGGCCGTCGACGGGGTCGGGACCCGGGTGCGCGACTACACGACCCGGAGCGACTCCGGGCTCGACGTGCTCGCCGCCGACGTCGACCCCGGGGCCGAGCAGCGGATCGGCGACCGGGGCTGGTTCTCTGACCAGCGCATTGCCCGGGCGATGCGGCTGCTCGACCAGCAGTACCGGATCATCCTGATGGACCCGGCCGCGGCGCTCGCGGCGCGGCTGCTGCCCTACGCCGACCAGCTCGTGCTGGTCGCGCCGGCCAGTGCCGACGCCCCCGACTCGGTCGCCATGACCTACGACTGGCTCGACGGGCACGGCTGCGCCGATCTGCGGCGCAGGGCCGTCGTGGTCATCAACGGGGTGTCGCGAAGGAGCATGGCCGATGTCGAGCGGGCCGAGACGGTCGCGCGCGGAAGGTGCAGGGCGATCGTGAGGGTCCCGTGGGAAGACGAGCTGGCCGAACCCGGACAAGTCGACCTCGATGACCTTCGCAGCGGCGGCCGCAGGGCGTACGTTGCCCTTGCCGGGGTTGTCGCGAGCGGATTGACCACGGCGAGAGGGGAGAGCTTCGTTGGCTAGGGCGTCGCGGGCGCGCAGTCGCCTGGCGGTCCGGTACTTCGACGACCGGATCCTCCTCACCGACTCCGCTGCCTGGGCCTACTTCCGGTTGCCCACGGTCAGCTACGAGTTCATCACTCCCGAGGAGCGCGAGGCGCTCGCGAACAACATCACGATCGCGCTGGCCGCGATCCGGATGACCGACGCCGAGGTGCACCTGCGGGTGGCCCACCGCACCTACCCGGCGGCCGAGTGGGCGATGGCGCTCAACGCCACCTCCGACGAGGGGCCGGGCTGGCGCGACTACCTCGAAGAGATGTACCGCCACGTGTGGGCCAAGGACTTCTGGTCCAAGGAGGTCTACCTCGGGGTCCGGCTCGGGCCGCGCGGCGCGCAGCTCGGCGAGGGCGTGCTCGCGCAGCTCTTCGGCTTCTACCAGAAGACCGAGAAGAACCTCGGGCTCGACGACGACCACGTGCCGGAGAAGGAGGTCGCGAAGTGGACCGACGCGGCCGAGCGGCTCGGCCGCGCGCTCGCCTCCGGTTCGCTCTACGCGCGGCACGCCACCTCGGTCGAGGTCGCCTGGTTGTTCCAGCACGCCGCGACCGGCGCGCTCGGCGACCCGCCGGCGTCGGCGTCCAAGCGCCGCAAGTGGGGGCGCGGCGAGATCGAGGCCCTCGTCGAGGGGCAGATCCACAACGGCCGGTCGCTGCTGCGGATCGAGCAGCCCGGCGGCGACTCCTACGTCGCCCACCTGTCGTTCGCCCGGTTCCCCGACCTGATGCCGTTCCCCGACGGCGAACCCTGGATGCACTTCGGCGACCAGCTCCCGTTCCCGGTCGAGATCTCCTCCCGGATGCGGCTCATCCCGCCCGTACGCGCCTCCCGCGACGTCGCCAGGAAGCTGGCCCACGCGCGCGACATGGACATCCACATCCGCGAGGCGGGCGCAGAGGCGCCGCTGGCGCTGGCCGAGCAGATCGACGCCGCCCGCATGCTCGAACACGGCATCACCAAGGAACGCCTGCCGTTCGTCTACGGCTGGCACCGCATGAGCGTGAGCGCGCCGACCGAGGAGATGTGCGTCCAGCGGGTCGAGGCGGTCATCGAGCACTACCGCGACATGGGCATCGACGTCGTCAACTCGACCGGCGACCAGTTCTCGCTGTTCTGCGAGGCGCTGCCGGGCGAGAAGGTCAGGGTGAACGCCTACGCGCAGCGGCAGCCGCTGCGCACCATCGCGGGCGGCATGGCGACCGCCACGGTCGACCTGGGCGACCGGGCCGACGAGGCGGGCTGGCTGGGGCCCTACATCGGCGAGACGCTGGGGCGGGCACGCTCCATCGTGCACTTCGACCCGCTGGTGGCGGCGACCAAGAACCGGCCGACGGCCATCGCGATCACCGGGGAGCCCGGCGGCGGCAAGACCACGCTGGCGCTGCTGCTCATCTACCAGATGGCGCTGCGCGGGGTCACCGTCGCGGTCATCGACCCGAAGGGCGACGCCGAGTCGCTGGTGCAGCTGCTGCGGCGGCGCGGACGGCAGGCCCGCACGATCCCCCTCGGGTCGGCCGCGCCGGGGCTGCTCGACCCGTTCTCGTTCGGCGACGACCTGGCCGCGAAGAAGACGATGGCGACCGAGACGCTGCGGCTGCTGCTGCCGCGCATGTCGGAGGAGCGCGAGTCGGCCATGGTGCAGGCCGTCGCGGCCGTCGCCAACGAGCCCGACCCCTCGCTCGGGAAGGTCATCGACCACCTCGACCGGTCGGAGGACGCCGCGTCCAAGAACCTGGGCGCCGTGTTGCGGTCGATGTCCGAAATGCACCTTGCCCGCCTGTGCTTCGACCCCTCCGGGGGCGACCAGATCGACACCGAGGGCTGGACCACCGTGTTCACCCTCGGCGGCCTCACGCTGCCCGACGCGGCGACCGGGCGCGACGACTACTCCTACGAGCAGCGGCTGTCGGTCGCCCTGCTCTACCTGGTCTCGCAGTTCGCCCGGCGGCTGATGAACGGGCTCGACAGACGTACCCCCAAAGCGATCTTCCTCGACGAGGCGTGGGCGATCACGTCCACTCCCGAGGGCGCCAAGCTGGTGCCCGAGGTGTCCCGCATGGGACGGTCGCGCAACACCGCACTCGTGCTGGTGTCCCAGAACGCGGGTGACCTGCTGAACGAGCAGGTCACCAACTGCCTTTCCTCGGTGTTCGCCTTCCGCTCGACCGAACGGGTCGAGGTGGAGCACGTACTGGAGCTCCTGGGAGTCGATCCGAACGAGGAACACAAGGGCGTGCTGCGCTCGCTGCGCAACGGCGAGTGCGTCTTCCGCGACCTCGACGGTCGGGCGGGCCGGATCGGCGTCGACCTGATCTCCGAGGAGCTGCTGCGCTGGCTCGATACCAATCCGACGCACGCCAAGCCGGATGAGGTCGAGCAGGACAAGGTGGGTTCGGGTCGTTCGGGGGTCGCGCGGGAGGTGCGCTCGTGAAACGCAGGGTCGCCCTGCTCATGCTGGTGTTCGTCACGTTCTTCGTGGCGTCGCCAGTGATCATCGGGTCGTCGGTGGCACACGCCGACGGGATCTGTGACATGTCCGCCGCCCTCGCCCCGGAGGTGGTGGGATCGGGCGTCGACGGCCTCGTCAAACCCCCGCCGCCCGATGTGGGCGACACCGGCGCCGCCGCCGGCGCCGGGTTGGGAGCAGGGGCCGGTACGTCGGTCAAGACGCCGGAAGTCGGCCCCATGACCAACTACGAGACCTACGGCATGTCGGGCCAGTTCTGGCACACCTACGAGCTCGGCTGCTCCGACGTCGCGGCCGTCATCGGCAACGCCTGGGCCAACGCGATCTTCTCGTGGGCCAAGGCGGTCGACCGGCTGACCATCACGACCTACGAGGCCGCCGCGACCGAGGGCCCGCTGCTGCCCATCAAGAACGTCGTCGACGACATCGTCACCAACCTGGCCGACGCGATGTACTGGCCGTTCCTGCGGCCGATCGTGATCATCGCGGCGATCTGGCTGGCCTGGTACGGCCTGCTGCGCAAACGCGCCACCACGACCGCCGAGGCGGTCATCTGGATGGTCGTCGCGGTCACGGTCGCGACCTGGTTCTTCAGCCGTCCCCAAGACCTGACGGGCGTCGGCAAGACCATCACCGACAAGACCACCGAGATCGTCAACTCGGCCTTCGCCGGCCTGCCGGGCGCGGGCGGCGCGTCGTGCCTGCCGCCTCCCACGACCACTCCGGCGGCCGGCGACGCGGCCACGCCCGCGGCCGTCCCGCCGGTCACCGGCGGCGGCTACGGGCAGCCGGGCACGCCCGGCGTGGCGCAGAACGCCGACGCGCTCTGGTCGACCCTGGTCTGCAAGCCGTGGCTGATGGGCATGTTCGGCACCGCCGACTCGACCTCGCCGGTCGTGGCGCAGTTCGGCGGCAAGGCCCTCCAGCTCCAGGCCCTCACCCGGGCCGAGCAGGCGGCCAGCCAGTCGCCCGGCGGCGACGCCCACCAGCGCGCCTGGGAGGAGCAGATCGCCGAGCCGCTGCGCGCCAGCCCGTCGTTCTACCTGCTCCAGGGCAAAGACTGGACCAGCCGTCTCGGCGTGGCGATCGGCGCGTTCATCGCGGCCATGGTCGCCGGGTTGCTGATCTTCCTGGTGGCGGTCTCGCTGCTGGTGCTGAAGGTCGGCTTCCTGCTGCTGCTGATCATGGGGCCGATCTTCCTGCTGATCGGCGTGCATCCCGGCACCGGGCGCATCATCGCGATGCGCTGGGTCGAGATGCTCGTCGGCACGCTGCTGAGACAGGCCGTGCTCGCCCTCGTGCTGGGTGTGCTGGTCTACGGCTACGCCCTGATCATCTCCACGCCGCTGCCGTGGGGCATGCAGATCATGTTCATGGCGCTGCTGACGCTGGCGGTGTTCTTCTACCGCAGGCCGTTCCAGCACCTGTTCTCCTCGCTCAGCGGCTCCACCTTCACGACCCGCGTGCTCGGCGAGGCCGCCACGGCCCCGACCCTGCAGCGGGCCGCCGGGGCGCTGCCGCCGGTCGCCGCGGCCCGGGTGGGCCGCTGGGGGCTGCGCAAGGCCGAGCCGCTGGTCAACGCCGCCGTCGCCGGCGCGTCCGGTGGCGCGGCCGGCGCCGCGCAGACGG
>NZ_BBXF01000018.1:2254-2618 GCF_001570585.1 Herbidospora daliensis
GCTGTTTGTTGTTTGTGAATTGCATAGTGGACGCGAGCATCTTGTGGCCAAGTTTTTAAGGGCACACGGTGGATGCCTTGGCATCAGGAGCCGATGAAGGACGTGGGAGGCTGCGTTAAGCCTCGGGGAGTCGCCAACCAGACGTTGATCCGGGGATGTCCGAATGGGGAAACCTAGCACCAGTCATGTGGTGTTGCCTCCGCCTGAATGTATAGGGCGGTTGGTGGTAACGCGGGGAAGTGAAACATCTCAGTACCCGTAGGAAGAGAAAACAAGAGTGATTCCGTGAGTAGTGGTGAGCGAAAGCGGATGAGGCCAAACCGTATGCGTGTGATAGCCGGCGGGCGTTGCGTATGCGGGGTTG
>NZ_BBXF01000018.1:3207-4312 GCF_001570585.1 Herbidospora daliensis
GAGGGGATCCCAAGTAGCACGGGGCCCGAGAAATCCTGTGTGAATCTGCCAGGACCACCTGGTAAGCCTAAATACTCCCTGATGACCGATAGTGAACTAGTACCGTGAGGGAAAGGTGAAAAGCGCCCCGGTGAGGGGTCGTGAAATAGTACCTGAAACCGTGTGCTTACAAGCCGTAGGAGCGTAGACAAGCTTGCTTGTCTGTGATGTGACTGCGTGCCTTTTGAAGAATGAGCCTGCGAGTTATGGTGTGTGGCGAGGTTAACCCGTGTGGGGGAGCCGTAGCGAAAGCGAGTCTGAATAGGGCGTTGAGTCGCATGCTGTAGACCCGAAGCGGGGTGATCTACGCATGGGCAGGTTGAAGCGCGGGTAAGACCGCGTGGAGGACCGAACCCACCAGGGTTGAAAACCTGGGGGATGATCTGTGTGTAGGGGTGAAAGGCCAATCAAACTCCGTGATAGCTGGTTCTCCCCGAAATGCATTTAGGTGCAGCGTCGCGTGTTTCTTGCCGGAGGTAGAGCACTGGATGGCCGATGGGCCCGACAAGGTTACTGACGTCAGCCAAACTCCGAATGCCGGTAAGTGAGAGCGTGGCAGTGAGACTGCGGGCGATAAGGTTCGTAGTCGAGAGGGAAACAGCCCAGATCACCGACTAAGGCCCCTAAGCGTGTGCTAAGTGGGAAAGGATGTGGAGTCGCAGAGACAACCAGGAGGTTGGCTTAGAAGCAGCCACCCTTGAAAGAGTGCGTAATAGCTCACTGGTCAAGTGATTCCGCGCCGACAATGTAGCGGGGCTCAAGTACACCGCCGAAGTCGTGGCATTCGCGCCTAGCGCGGATGGGTAGGGGAGCGTCGTGTCGCCGGCGAAGCAGCCGAGTGATCGAGTTGTGGAGGCGACGCGAGTGAGAATGCAGGCATGAGTAGCGAATCAGAAGTGAGAAACTTCTGCGCCGGATGACCAAGGGTTCCTGGGGCAGGCTAATCCGCCCAGGGTAAGTCGGGGCCTAAGGCGAGGCCGACAGGCGTAGTCGATGGATAACGGGTTGATATTCCCGTACCCGCTGTGATGCGCCCATATCGAGGCCAGTGATACTAACAGTCCTT
>NZ_BBXF01000018.1:4986-5369 GCF_001570585.1 Herbidospora daliensis
GAGCTGGTGGGGGTCGCAGTGGCCAGGGGGAAGCGACTGTTTACTAAAAACACAGGTCCGTGCTAAGTCGTAAGACGATGTATACGGACTGACGCCTGCCCGGTGCCGGAACGTTAAGGGGACCGCTTAGCCCAGTAATGGGCGAAGGTGAGAACTTAAGCGCCGGTAAACGGCGGTGGTAACTATAACCATCCTAAGGTAGCGAAATTCCTTGTCGGGTAAGTTCCGACCTGCACGAATGGCGTAACGACTTCCCCGCTGTCTCAACCACAGACCCGGTGAAATTGCACTACGAGTAAAGATGCTCGTTTCGCGCAGCAGGACGGAAAGACCCCGGGACCTTCACTACAGCTTGACATTGGTGTTTGGAACGGTTTGTGTAG
>NZ_BBXF01000018.1:5643-6449 GCF_001570585.1 Herbidospora daliensis
GGGAGACTGGGAAGCTTGGACGCTAGTTCAGGTGGAGTCATTGGTGAAATACCACTCTGATCGTTTTGGATGTCTAACCCGCGCCCGTGGATCCGGGTGGGGGACAGTGTCTGGTGGGTAGTTTAACTGGGGCGGTTGCCTCCCAAAGAGTAACGGAGGCGCCCAAAGGTTCCCTCAGCCTGGTTGGCAATCAGGTGTCGAGTGTAAGTGCACAAGGGAGCTTGACTGTGAGACCGACGGGTCGAGCAGGAGCGAAAGCTGGGACTAGTGATCCGGCACCGACGTGTGGAAGTGGTGTCGCTCAACGGCTAAAAGGTACCCCGGGGATAACAGGCTGATCTTCCCCAAGAGTCCATATCGACGGGATGGTTTGGCACCTCGATGTCGGCTCGTCGCATCCTGGGGCTGGAGTAGGTCCCAAGGGTTGGGCTGTTCGCCCATTAAAGCGGTACGCGAGCTGGGTTTAGAACGTCGCGAGACAGTTCGGTCCCTATCCGCTGCGCGCGCAGGAGACTTGAGAGAGGCTGTCCCTAGTACGAGAGGACCGGGACGGACGAACCTCTGGTGTGCCAGTTGTTCTGCCAAGGGCACGGCTGGTTGGCTACGTTCGGAAGGGATAACCGCTGAAAGCATCTAAGCGGGAAGCTCGTCTTGAGATGAGGTCTCCCACCCTTTGTTGGGGTAAGGCCCCCGGTAGACGACCGGGTTGATAGGCCGGGAGTGGAAGCACAGTAATGTGTGGAGCTGACCGGTACTAATAGGCCGAGGACTTGACCATAAATGTTCGCGTCGACTATGCAACTCTC